>NZ_JADPJH010000012.1 GCF_023073315.1 Bradyrhizobium sp. 1
GCTCCATTACGCAACCGTTAATATGGTGGTTCGTTCTAGCCCTTATGGCGCTAGTTGCGTCACAAGTCATGCGGCTGCATCAACATCAAGCGCTAAGTTGGCTTCTCTGGGACTATGCGGGTCGGATCGCTGCTCTCACCATTTTGGCGGCAGTGCCTTCTGCTCGGATCGCTGCATTTCGAACAGGTGAACGTCAAATTTCACTTTTTGAGATTGTCCTTTGGATCGTCGGAATTTGCTTGCTAGATCGCTTTGTCCAGTTGCCGCAATCTCTCCTCAATGCGGCATTCCCTACAACCGTTCTCGGCGCATATCCGCACCCGACCGGATGGCTAAAAGCGTTCGATCTCTTTTTTGGCTTAGCCTTGGTAGCTATCAGCGAAGAAGTCATATTTCGCCGATACATCCGGCTAGCATTCCGGCCTTATCTGGGTGACGGCATCTTTGCCGTTCTCACTACGTCAGTTTTGTTCGGCGCATATCATTGGTGGGCCGGCCTTGGTAATGTCCTTTCTGCGGCCACTGTTGGCCTTTTCCTCATGTTAATGCTGCGGCGGTCGGGTGTGCTATGGCCGGTGGCACTCGCGCATTACCTGCTGGATTTGATCAATTTCGCCTAACGCGCCTTGCAGGTTCGGATGTCTTACGACTGCTCCTGGCCCTTAGC
>NZ_JADPJH010000031.1 GCF_023073315.1 Bradyrhizobium sp. 1
CGCCAGGATGCGCATCTGCGCACCTCCGATCTTGCTTGCAACTCTCTGGGAGACGAGATAGTCCACCTAGCCAAGCAGCGGATCGTCGACAGCATCGGCTGCGCGTTCGGCGCCGTCGACAGCGATCCCGTGAATGCGATCGGCTCGTATCTCGACACGCTCGCGCCCGGCCCCTCCACCGTGTTTTTCAGCCGGCGTATGGTCGGACCGGACTTGGCAGCGTTTATCAACGCGACCATGGTGCGCTATCTCGACTACAACGACGGCTACTTCGCGTTGGAGCCCGCGCATTCGAGCGACAATATCCCGGCGATCCTCGCGGTCGCGCAGGCCGAGGGCCTCGGCGGTCGGGACGTCATCGTTTCAATGGCGATCGCCTATGAGATGCAGATGCGCTTTCGGCCGTCCACCCCAGAAAGTCTTTGGTGTCGGTTTTATCTCCGAGGGATTCGACTCGGCGCGGCCGTTCCGTCGCATGCCCGATAGCTGGCACCGCCGCGCCTCGTGGATGCTGGATGGAATTGAAGGCGAGATCATAGGTGATTTCGGTCTCGCGCAGGGCGCGGCTGGCGGCATCGAGATTGACCGCTACGATCTGACGCTCGGTACGCCGCCACACTCGCTCATCATCGCGTCGTCTGGTGGGCATAGCGACAATTATCAGACCGTTGTCGAGGAGGTCCTCTATCCTTACCCCGGCCTTTCCGGCTCTCACGACTATCGCGTCCGCGCCGATATGGTCTATTTCACGTCGCCACAAGATGGTGCGGCATTTTCGACCGGCTCGATCGCATTCAGCCAATCCCTGCCATACAGGAACTTCGACAACAATGTTTCCATATCTGACGATCCGTCCCATCGGTATGAATTGCCTAGGGTTCGTCTCGAAATATTCGATCAGTTCGTCGAGTTCGTCTTGTGTGGGCCGCCGGTCACGCTCATTGCTCTTTCCGACCAAGTTGAGATGGCTTAACGCGACCCGTGCCAGGCGAGCTTCCTCGGCGGAAACTTCGATGCCGTGGACCGCAGCGGCATGCGTTATGATTGTCCGGATGAAAGATAAGTCGATGGCCAACGTTGCAGGGCCAGCGCCTTCCTTGGCGCGCTTCCTTCCGAACTCGATCAGCCGTTCTCGATTGAGCGCGGGAAGCTTCACGCTGCCGAGCGCAGTCTTGAGCGACGCCATCACAGCAGCTTTTGACCGGCGAGGGGGCTTTCCAACTTCATGCATGTCTTCGTCGTGCAGGTCGATCAGATCGCCAAACGTGCGAACGTTTCGCGCCACGCGTGGCTTGGACGATCCATTGCGGTCGATATTGCGCTCCATCTCGAGCGCCCATTCTTCGCCGTCCTTGCGCCGTCGGAATGTCTCGGCCACATAGCGGGTCTTGCGGCGCACCTGGACGCGCCAGTTTCGGGATGCCATTTGTGTGAAGGTCGCCACGCGTGTGCACTCCGACTTTCCTGTGCACTATGTGTGCACTGAGAGGTCAAAACGGGTACAAACGTGTGCAATTTCGTCTAGTTTGGAGTGCACACGTTCGCGGTTCATCTCATTGAAGAGTAAGATAAACTATTGAAATATCAAGACTATCGCTTTTCCGTCGCGCCCATGATGGATTGGAGCGAGAGTTCAGGGTTTTCAAGTAGTTAAAGGACGGCGTGTGCACGACGTGTGCACCGGAAGATCAAGAATGATCTCATGACGGCCAATGTGAGCGGGTGTACGGAGTGTGGCCGGTGTCTCTACTTGGTGCATGTCAACTACCAAACTTCCGTCCAGCGCGGAGATTTCAGCGGAGATCGATCCGGCAGATGCCTCACTGTTCCTCTACGGCTTGGGGCAGGGCTCGCGGGTCACTGGACGGATCGCAAAGCTCGCCGATGTCGAGCGCACTGTCGACGTCGCGCTCCGGGCGCTCTATCCCGGCGGACCGCCGGAGGCAAATAGCGCATCGGGACCGATCAATGCTTGAAGGCTTCCAACGGCATGACATCGAGAGCGCAGGCGCGACGATCGCTGCGTGGACGGGCGGCAGTGGTCCGCCGTTGTTGCTTCTGCACGGCTATCCGCAGACCCATGTCGCCTGGCGTCGCATTGCGCCGGCGCTTGCGCGCGAGTACACGGTGATTACCACGGATCTGCGGGGATATGGCGAGAGCCGCGGCCCGCAGCAGGTCGAAGCGTCGGCCTATTCCAAGCGGGCGATGGCCTGCGACCAGGTGACTGTAATGAAGCACTTCGGGTTTAGCCGTTTTGCAGTGATCGGGCACGATCGTGGCGCGCGGATCGGGTATCGGTTGGCATTGGATCATCCCGGCAGCGTTCGCGCATTCGTCTCCCTGACCGTGATTCCGACGAGTGAAGTCTGGGCCCGCGCCGGTAAGGCCTTTGCGCTGGGGGCGTATCATTGGATGCTGTTCGCGCAACCCTATGATTTGCCCGAGAGGCTGTTGAGCGGTGACCCCGACTTTTTTCTGGACTGGACTCTGCGAAAGATGGCGAAGGATCCCAGCGTCCTGTCGGATGAGGCGCTGTCAGCATATCAGGAAGCGTTCCGGCGTCGTGAAGTGCGGCATGCCATGATGCAGGACCATCGCGCCGGCGCCACGATCGACAATGAGCATGACCTCGCCGATCGTGCCACCGGACGGACTCTGGGTTGTCCTGTCCTGGTGCTGTGGGAGCAGGGCCGTTTCGACGGAACGGAGACGCCGGTTCAGATATGGAGAAACTGGGCCACCGACGTTGAGGGCTGGGCGATTCCGGGCGGTCATCTGCAGCCCGAAGAGCAGCCTCAGGCCGTCCTGGACGCCGTCGGGCCGTTTCTTGCGCGAAATACGGTAGCCTGAGGAAACAGCGGCAGGCCGCAGCAATCACGCTTGGCACTTTCACCGGCGAAGGCGCATCGGAGGCCGAGCGTCGCATTGGTGGCCGATGACCTGGCGGCTGGGCGATTGATGACGCCGTTTCCGGACATCAGTCTCCCGGCGCGAAGTTACTTCGCTTATCTGCCGGAACCGCGACGGACCGATCCACATATCGCCGTGTTCTGCGATTGGCTTGAGCAATAGGGGCGCCATCTCGTCAGCAGCTAGGCGTTAACGCTCCGATTGGCCCGATTCCGCTGATCCGCCGCTCGCGAGATTCACGCGGTCGTGGACACCAATGGCCTGCCGGTCCACCTCGCACTTGCGCCGGGCGAGGCGCATGACAACCGGCTTTGTTCGGTCCTCCTTGGCGCAATGCTCCCACAAATGACGTTGCTCGCGGATCGCGGTGATGACGCCGACAGGATCAGGAAGCTTGTTCGCCTGCGGCGAGCATGGGCGAACGTTCCGCCGAAACGAAATCGCAAAGATCCGACCTACTACAGCCCGTATCTGTATCGCGCACGCAACCTGGTTGAACGGTTCTTCAACAAGATCAAGCAATGTCGGCGTGTTGCGACCCGATATGGCAAACTCGCAGCCAACGATCGGGCGTTCGTCAAACTCGCATCAATCCGAATTTGGCTACGCGCTAGTGAGGCCGAGCCCTAAGCGGCTGGCCGACTGTCGTACGGTCAACCCGCAATAGCGGCCGAAGAACGGACATCCCCGAGGTCGCAGATGGGCCAAAGGGCAATGTCTTGATCATAAGCAGCCGGCCAAATATGAAGGAAGCGAACCGACTGGGACTTTGCCGCACAAAATGTCCGCTCGAGGAAATGAGACCGATTGAAACGATTCTCTTCGACGCAGATGGCGTGTTGCAGCGGTCACAAGTCAGGTGGCGTATGCATTTTCGAGGTTGCCGGCGCTGACGGAAGACGTGCTACTCGGAAACGACGTCCTCCTTGTCGAAGCAGCGTTCTTAGAACGTGAGGACGATTTCACAGCTGCAATAACCGAACTCACCGCGAGAGTGGCTCCCGGCGACCACAGGCGGCCGGCTGATCGCTGGAATCTAAATCGGTGACACGATCAGCGGTTCGGATATCTCCGAGCAAGCGGTGGGCTAAGGCGCCGTCACCACAAAGGGAGCTGAAAGATCATTGTTGTCGATCACGATGGTGGCGTGGACCTCGGGCGAACACCGATCTAGATATATCCGTTGACCTTCGACGTACCGGTGATTGGAGGCGGCCGACGGGTCCGGGGAAAGACCGTCCCTGGCAGCGCATCGTGCAATCGATGCGTCAAAATTAACCCGGAGGAAGATGGAAGCGTCCCAATAAGTTGCAACTCAGGGCGATGCAGGAAGATCCCGTCAAACAGCAACATCGAGACCGGATGCGCTTCCTGCTCCATCAGGGGTACGGGAAGATCAGTAACGTGATCGAAGACCGCCGCACAATAGCGACGATGGCCACCGGGACTGAGGGGGTCTAGAAGGTATTGCTTGAGAAAAGCGTAGTTGTAGGAATCCTCGAAGAAACCTAGCGGGGATTGTCGGCCCCGCGCGTAGCGAATGGTCCTTGGATTGTGGAAGCCGTCGACGGACGCGCGGATCACCGGGCGACCGAGGCCGACGATGACTTCCGCAAGCTCATTCGCAAAGATCGGGCAACGCAAGCGGAGCGAGCCGATGCAGAGGCTTGTGCGGATTGATCTCCGTGCCCTGCTGGCGCCGAATGCGCCAGATTCGTCGTGATCTCCGCACTAATGCCGGCCCATTGGTACCGGCAATTGTCAGTCAGGCCTAATCCGATCATATCATCTGGAATTGTCCGGATCGCGAGAACCTCATATAGGCTTCGACGCTTCGATGCGTGTTGGGAAGCATGGGCGGGAGTGCCGCCGGATTGAACCACTGAACGGCGCTACTTTCATCGTCGGTCACCTGCGGTACGCCACGGAAGCTTTGCGAATAGCAATTAAGCACAAAGTATTGGCATCGGTCTCCGTTGGGAAACGTGAAGGTCTCCACCAGCGGATCGCAGCCGAATCCGAACGGCTTGGCTTCGAGGAGCTCCAGTCCGGTCTCCTCATTCACTTCGCGAATAGTCGTTGCATCGAGGGCTTCTCCTTCCTCGGCGTTCCCGCCAGGCAGCCCCCATGCGTCGAGATCGCTTCTCTTCTGCAACAGGATTTCCGACCTGGCATTCTCGATGACGATGCGAGCGCCGGGAACGAGCAGCAAGCGCCTACCGACCATTTGGCGGCGTTGTCCAACGTAGCTGTCGACGAAATTTGCCATTTTTTTTCACCTACTCAATTATAGTAGCAGAGGGCAATCATAACGAGCGTAGCAACCGTTGCGAGAGTCTGGAAGCGGCAGGTAGGAGGACGCGGACCGTTCTGTTGCGTTATCGACGGGCTGAAACTGGTGTAGACACGGGCACCGCACTGCCAAAGCTAGCACGCTAGGGGCGGCGTACTTCGAAGTAAGTTTTGCCTCCACGCTGAAAGCCCGCTTCCTCATAAAAGCGTAGGGTGGCTTCCCGGTTCGAACCCGTCGCCAACAGGACCTTGTAGCAGTTGGCTTGCCAGGCAATATCGAGCGCATGCGCCAGAAGCCGTCGACCGAGTCCCAGCCGACGGTAGTCAGCGTGGGTAACGACGTTCTCGATCACCCCATATGACCGACCACCTCGAGACAGGTTAGGCACGATCGCGAGTGTGCACGAAGATACAAGCCGTTCCGCAACTTGTGCCACGATCACGGTCATGGAGTCGGATATCATCAACGTCGACCAGACACGCTCCGCGGTCGCCACATCCAGCTCAGGATCGTGCGGATGAAGATGTCGGTAAAGGTCCAACACTTGGGGGAGATCCTGTTCCGCCGCGGAGCGGACAATGGTGTCGATCATGTGCTGATACTCAGAATCTTGGTCTATACGGGGATGCTAACGGAAATAATCAATTGCCTTTCGGGCGATGCGCGGTCGATTGCCTGCGGCCGAGCGGGCCGCGTGCTCTGACGGTGTCGTCACGTGCAGAAACACTACCTTTGTCCGCGTGGATATTCGGGAAATGTCCGCCGCCTAAGCCGTACTTTCTCGTGAGGCCTCCAATCTCAGCCATTTGCTTACGCGCGTTACGTTTCGGCGCACCTTATAGCCAGACGGGAAGACGATGTAATATCCCAGCTTGTCGGAAAAATTGGCATCGAACAGCTTGACCAGCTGACCGCTCGAAAGAGCAGCGGCTGCAAGGGAACCTCGCGCCATCGCGATCCCTTGCCCATCGACCGCGGCTTCGACGATGACGCCGCTATCATCGTAATGAATGGCCTCGGTCAAATCGAGTTGTTGGCTAACCCGGCGTGCATAACGTGCCCAATAGCGATAGACCGGATCCTCGAGGATCGGATAATTCGCGATCTCCGCCAGGTTCTTCGGCATACGGCGCCGCTGCAGCAGACGTGGACTGCAGACCGCGACCATACGGTCCTTCATCAAAAGATCGGCATGGAGACCCGGCCACGCGCCGTCGCCATGACGAATGGCCATATCGACATTCTCGACTTCGAAGTCGACGTAGTGCCGGCTGACGTTCAACGCGAGTTGGACGTCCTTTACTTCCCGGTGAAACTTGTTGAGCCGTTTCACAAGCCACAGATGTGAGAAAGATGGCGACACACTGAGGCATATTTGCTCGACCTTCTTTGCCTGGGGGGAAGCCTTCTTGGCCTTGGCCGTTGCCGCGTCTAGCCGCTCGAGTGCCTTGCTTACGGTTGCAAAATACTCCCGGCCGATCTCGGTGAGCACGACCGTGCTGGTGCCGCGCTTGAACAGGGCGGCTCCGACAAACGTCTCCAAATTGCGGATTTGCTGGCTGACCGCACTCTGCGTGATGTGAAGTTCGTCAGCGGCCAGCGTGAAGCTCTTCTTGCGTGCTGCAGCTTCGAAGTAGCGGAGCGCGTTGAGCGGGGGAAGATTTGCGAAGCTCATGGGCCGGAATTTCTAATGTCTATTAGAAATTGTCAATTGCCAAGGTGCAACTAATTCACAAAAGTGTCACAGAAGAGTCTGAACGGACCCAATTGTTGGCTCCCGAAGACTTGCGAAATGAAAGGGCCTCTCCGGGGAAGGTGGGCGCGGGACGACGGGGGCGCGACAATGGACACTTTACTGCTTATCACCGCCATTTTGCATGGCTCTGACCGTCCTGTGGGACGCTGCGGAAAGTGCGCCGGTAGTCGCGCCAGCAACAACAAGAAACAATTTGTTCCAGCGCGGGTCGCAGGGCGCTTCATCTCCCTGTGAGCCGTCTCAGAGAATGACCCGCCTTTTGGAGCTGCGCGGCGAACTGTCGGCGCTCGCTGACTAAGGCGCCTCGCACCTGCGAGCCAGGTAATCCCGCATCGAGGCGGTGGGCCTTTCATCCATGATCCTGCGAAATGACCGTAAACCCGGAGGTGGACGACAACTATGCGTGAAATCTATGATTGCATCGGAATTGGATTTGGTCCGGCGAACATTGCCCTGGCGGTTATGATGCGCGAGGCCCGCTTCGGCGGAAACGTCATCTTTCTTGAGCGTTCGTTGGAGCCCAACTGGCAGCCTGGCATGCTGCTCGAGGGAAGCGACATCCAGCATAATCCCCTGCGGGATTTCGCGACGCCCAGAAACCCCCGCAGCCGCTATGGATTTTTAAGCTACCTAGAGTCGGTCGGGCGCCTGTTCGATTTTCTCAATCTCGACCAACCGTTTCCGCCGAGAACCGAGTATGCCGGCTATGTCCGATGGGTCGCGGAGCAATTTGCCGAGACCGTCTCATACGGAGAAGAGGTTGTCTCCATTCGTATCGACGGATCTCGTGGCGCAGATCTCTACGAGGTCCGTTCGTCGGACGGCACGAGCCGGTTTGCCCGCGCGATTTCGTTCGCGCCGGGGCGCTCGCCCCTGATGCCGGCTGTCTTCTCCAACGCGAATGACAAGCGCATATTCCACGCTTCCGATTATCTCTTCGGCCTCAATGCGATCGAGCGTGAGGGCGCACCGGAGCGCTTTGCAATTGTCGGAGCTAGTCAAAGCGCGGCTGAAATCGCATTGGACCTGCTCGGACGATACTCCGACCTCCAGCTCAATCTCATCTGGCGAGGTCAGGGCATCAAACTCAAGGACACGAGTCCGTTTACCGAGCACATCTACTTTCCGGAGTTCGTCGACTATTTCCATGGTGCATCGGAAAACCTGCAGCGCAATCTCAGCGCCGACCTTTGGCGGAGTAACTACGGGTCGGCCGATCACGACGTCATTTCTTCTCTCTATTTGAAGCTCTACGAGCAGAAAGTGACCGGGCGGATTCGCATTCACACCCATCCCTTCAGCGAAGTGACTGACTTCAAGCGTGAAGCGAACAGGATCGCTCTCTCGGTGCGGGAGCGCAACCATGGCATCTCCAGCACGATTGACGTCAACGGGGTGATACTCGCAACGGGCTACAGGAATTTCGGCGCCACTGAAGGACGAGAGCTCTTCCATCCGCTCTTGAAGGATGTCGCGGAGCAGGCGCGCCGGCGAGAAGACGGGTCTCTCTATGTCGCCCGTGACTTTCGGATCGAGGGAGCACGCCGACGCGACCTGCCACCCCTGTTCGTGAATGGCCTCTGCGAATCAACGCACGGCTTTGGGGATGCCGGGTCCTTCAGCCTCCTCTCTGTGAGATCGAGGACCATCTACGAGGCGCTCACCGGGTACTTGCTTGAAGCGCAGCAAGCGGCCGAATGACGGACCGCATTCGCTCTGCCGCCCACCAAGCTACCGACATCAGACACCTTCAAGGGGGAAACCATGACCGTAGAGATCTTCGAGAAACTCGAATCAAATGTTCGATCGTATTGCCGGCACTTCCCAAACCTGTTCAGCAAAGCTGCCGGCGCGATCCTGGAGGATCGGTCCGGAAAACGTTACATCGACCTTCTGGCCGGCGCCGGCACGCTGAACTACGGCCACAACAATCCAACCATTCTGGAGCCGGTCATACGCTATCTTCAGGATGGCGGGATCGTGCACTCGCTCGACCTCCACACGGAAGCCAAGGCCTTATTCCTCGAGACTTTCGAGCGAGAGATCCTCGCTCCGCGAGGGTTGCGGTACAAAATGCAGTTTCCGGGACCGACCGGAACCAATGCGGTCGAGGCCGCCCTCAAGCTTGCGCGCAAGGTGACGGGCCGCCGCAATGTCGTCGCCTTCACGAACGGTTATCACGGAATGTCGCTCGGTGCCCTGGCGGCAACAGCAAACCCAGCCAAGCGGGCGGGCGCGGGGGTTCCACTCGGGAATACGACGTTTCTTCCGTATGATGGCTATCTCGGTCCTGAGATCGACACGGCAGAGCTCGTCTCGCAGCTTAGTCAATGCAAGGGCGGCGGTGTCGACGCGCCGGCCGCACTCATCGTTGAAACCGTCCAAGGGGAGGGCGGGCTCTGGCATTGCAGCCCGCAATGGCTGCGGAAAATTAGCGCGCTTGCGAAAGATCTCGGCGCCCTCTTGATCGTCGATGACATCCAGGCCGGATGCGGACGGACGGGCAGCTTCTTCAGTTTCGAGGAAGCCGGGGTCGTACCGGACATCGTCACTCTGTCCAAATCGCTGAGCGGATTTGGAACGCCCCTGGCGCTCGTCTTGCTGAAAGAGGAATTCGATCGCTGGGCGCCCGGCGAGCACAATGGGACGTTTCGCGGAAACAATCTCGGCTTCGTCGGTGCGACCGCCGCGCTCAATGCCTATTGGACCAACGGCGCATTCAAGGCGGACATCGGCAAGAAGGCCTCGTACTTGAGGTCCCGTCTCGAAAATATCGCGGCCGGATTTCCAGCCGGCGCAGCCACCATCCGTGGCCGTGGGCTCTTTACGGGCCTTGCGTTTGCGGACGCCACAATTGCGCAAAATCTGTCGCAGGAGCTCTATCGTCGTGGGGTTATCGCAGAAACCTGCGGCCCAAATGACGAGGTTCTCAAATTCCTGCCGCCTCTGACGATCGAAACCGAAGTGCTTTCCGCTGCCCTTGATGAGCTGGAGGCGATCGGCGCCGTCTCAGCCGCTGCTGCGTGAGCTACGCGCGATCAAACCTAACCTCTCGGACTCCATATGAACATTCATCTTCAAGACTCTCATCCCGATGTGAAGGCATGCGTCGAGCAAGCGCTCAAGACATGCACGAGCAACGGATCGATGAGAAACGGCGGCTCTGCGCCTAACCTTCGTCGCTTGACAAGTGGAACGGGCTCCCTCGCCTTGTTTTACGTTAGCGCAGAGCCGTCGGTCGTCATCAAGATCGGCGCGAACGACGTGATGCGGGAGGAGACGGAATTCTTCGAAGCCGCGCGCGTTTTCACGAAAAGCGCTCCGCTGATCGATTTCCCTGTCATCTACTGCCGGTCCGTCGACCGATCCATTGGCTGGTTCGCCATGGAAGCCGGCAAGGATGTCACGATTGAAAACGATCTCTACGACGACAAGGGAGAGCTCCGGGACGGTTGGGTCGAAACGTTGAATCGGTTCGCCGACTGCATGTCGCCGGTCTATCGGGATACGTTGACGACCGAGGCATGGAATCTCGACCGCTATCATCTGGAGGGGCGTACCCGGGCGCTCCTAACCGATAACCAAGCAATGCGCATCAACGCGGCTAGGATCGCTGGCCTGCCGCCCTTCACTGATATCGTGAACAGCCGGGTCGCCATCAACGGTAGGGCGCTAGGATCGCCCCTTGGCATGTTGGACGAGGCCGTGAGCCGAATGAGGGGAACCACGGCGCCCTGCTCGTTCATTCACGGAGACTTGCAGTTACGAAACGTCATCCCTTCCGAACAACACGAAGGCTTCTTGCTGATTGATCCGCGGGCCAGCTGGGAAGGAAAAGCGCCGCATGTCGCCTTTCACGGATCACCGCTCTATGATGCGGCTAACGTTCTGCACAGCGTGGCCGGCCTGTCTCCTATCCTGATCAAGAAGGAACGGAATCAGGCGGCTGCCTTGTCTGCGCTGTCACTCGACCGTTCGCGGCTTGTGCTGGATCTGGATGACCGTTATTTCGCGTCGACTGACGCGGCCATTGAGATGGCCGAGGAATGCGTCGCGACAATGTTGCCTGCTTCCCTGCTGGACCACGACTGGCGCATCCGGTTCTACCTTTACGCTGCAAACTCCTGTTTCGGATGGTTGCGATCCCAGACGGTCGTCTCGGAGCTTGCGACTTGGGCTCTGATCTACGCGACCGGCATCCGGATGCTTGGGAGAGCCGCCCGATGAGACTAGAGCCCTTCGGATTGGCCTTCATCTTCTTTCGCTTCTCGCGCAACAGCTACTTTCACGTGGCGTTCAGCGTCTTGTATTTCCAAAGCCTGGGTTTCTCGCTTGCGACGGCGCTCTCGCTTGAAAGCTTCTACTACATCGCCAAGGCCGGCTTCGAGGTGCCTTGCGGCGTACTCGCGGACAGCATCGGCCGCAAGCTGACGTTGATACTGGGATCGTTGCTCGCAGCCTCCTGCTATCTTGGCCTGGGGCTTTGCGATCAATACTGGCAAATGATGTTGTTCGAGGCCGGCCTCGGTCTTTCCATGTCGATGGCATCCGGTACGGATTCGGCGCTCGTCTACGACGAATACAAGTCCCTCGGAAAGACCGACGAATATGAACGCGTCGAGTCGATCGGATGGGGTATGAGAAACATCGCGCGAGGAGTCGCTTCCGCCTTTGGCTCGGTGTTTGCGACCTGGTACACGATGAGTAGTACGTTCATCCTCACGTCGATTGCGATATTTGCTTCGGCGCCGGTCGCCGCCATATTTCTTAGGGAAGGTGGGCGAAAAAGGACGACCTTGAAGGGCGTGGTTTCGTCGGCGATAGCGCTCATCCGGACCAACGGCGAATATCGGCGGGTGCTGCTTCAGTTCGCAGTCATCACCATTGGCGTGAAAGCGGGCTTTTGGGCCTTTCAGCCCTTTTCGGACCTCCATCATCTCCCCCTGGAATGGATTGGCACCTGTTTCACGGCACTCCTGTTCATCTCGCTCGTCGCATCATTTTTCGTTGAACGCATATGCCGCGTGTTTGGCCTCTTGCACACCCAGACAGCACTCATCGTGGCTGCGTTTGCTATCATGAGCCTCTCGTTTGCCTCCGGCAAAGGGGCCGGCATCGTGCTTGTCTCGATAGGACTTGCGTTGCACGCGGTCGCGCAGGGCATTTCGGACCCGATCATGCGGATACTGATCAACCGGTACGCGGAGTCAGACAGCCGCGCCACCGCCATGTCAGTCGCCTCGATGGCAGGAGATGGCGCCTTCTCTCTCGTGGCACCTCTTTTCGGCTATCTGATCGACAAGCAGGGCGGTGCGGCCGCAAGTCTCGCCGTGGTGGTCGTGACGCTAGTTGCGCTCTATCCCGATCTGGTCAAGCGCCAGCAGGCGCGGCAAGGGAAAGCGCTGAGCCCCTAGGAAAGGATCGCAGCGGACCCGAGGGCGGCAGCCCTCGGTGACTAGGCTCTGGACTCATTGCCGCGCCGCCCGTTCGACCCGATTGCTGGGGCGGACATCAAACAGCCAAAGCTCTCCGCTGAATCCGTCGCAAATAGCCCAATCCGGCCTGACTTCCTTAGCGCTATGCCTAGCGCTCATCGGGCCAGCGGCACGGACATCATGGTATCTACCTTGAGCGATGGGTAGGTCGTCTCGCGGACGAGCACAAGCGTATCGATTTCGGTCCAGATGTCGTGCTGGTGACCTTCGGCCAGATTGCGCAGATCGTTCGGAAGCGTGGCTGCCTCGCTGTATCGGCAGAGGCTCGCATGGATTGTTGGGGGCTGTGGCTGCGGCGGCCTCGCTTCCGGTGTGGGTACCAGCTGCGCCACGATTGCACGTGCACGGGCGACGCAAGGATCGTGGTCGGCCAGCGCGACGATGGCTGTGTCAGCTACGCGCAGGATACCGAAGTGCAATCGGAAAGCTGGGATCCGCAATTCGACCTGCTTTACGCTCTCTTCAACCAGCGACGATATACGGCTCCAAAACTGATCCTTGTCGTACCAATCCTCACGGGGAGAGATAAGCGAGGAGCACGTCACATGCAGCGTTTCCGCCGGCGCAAACCAGAGTCCTGAAGGAACGCTCCTCGCCAGCTGTGACGAGAGTTCCGCGAGCGCGGCACGCGCCTCGGCAGGGAGGCAAAACTGAAGCTGGTACGAGAGACATGAGCGCCCCAGCAGCAGGTCACTTTGCGGGTCGAAATCAGACATCTCAAACCACGAGGGTCATGCTGTAATTCTTTGCACCTGCGCAGGGCCGCTTCGCGTTGTGCCTCAGGTATTATCGACGGCCTGAGTTCGGCTCTCAGTTCGTGCAGCTCGACCACCCTTAAGGCGACCTTGTGCGCTGAAAGCTGTTTCGCTGCGCGTGATGATCATAATATCGAAAGATATACGGTGCGCGCAATCAATCCCGTTGTTTTCGCGCGACGAGTCGCCCGTCCTCAAGGTCTATGAGCACGGCAAAATCATAGCGGTCAATGTCGAGCGCGATATCCAGGTCGGCGGGATGCAAATGGGGCTTGGCAGGATCGTGGAAAGCTGGAATCTGCGGTCCTGCTAGGATAACGTCGCGCGTTCCAGATGGGCTGCCAGGCCGGCCCTGTAGAAGATTGCGCAGGTGAATGGCGCAGAGTTCATCCTCATCCGAGCGTCGGGCGCCATCCAGGCCCATTGCCACCAATGTGACCTCCGCCGGCAACTGTCTGAGAACGGCGCGTGCGGTCGCCTTGGCTGTAACCAATGATCCCGCATAAAGGCGAGTGGCCCGCTTGGCGGCGACTATGCCTTGCGTGCCGGCGCTCGTACGTTGAAGAATGGTCTGCCCCAGAAGATCAGCTTGCGACACCTCGAAAGGGGAATTGCCGAAATCAAAGCCGGGAGGGGCATGGCCACCAACCTCTCCCATGCAAAGTTGTCCGATGCCGGCAGCTCGCAGCGCCAGTGCCTCCTCGACATCTCGGACCATGATGATCTTCGTTGCACCATTTGCAAGCGCAACGGCGGCCGTCGTAAAGGCGCGAAAGACGTCGATGATTACAACAGTCCCAACGGCACGTTCAGCGCCGGCTATCAAGCTCTCAATTCGGATGTTCAAGTGTGTCCAGCCTTCACAACTTCATGCTCCGATTGCGCGGAGCGCCTTGTAGCCCGCCGCAACCGAAGACATGGCTTTTATGTCTCCATCTTCAAGCGCTTTAGTCACTTCTTTCAGCGACATTCGGACGACTTCGACCCCCGACGCCTCTTCCAACGGGTCAAGACGTTGCTTCCCTGTCTGTACACATCCGCGCGCAAGAAAAATATGCACAA
The DNA here is from genome assembly GCF_023073315.1 of Bradyrhizobium sp. 1. Taxonomy (GTDB): domain Bacteria; phylum Pseudomonadota; class Alphaproteobacteria; order Rhizobiales; family Xanthobacteraceae; genus Bradyrhizobium. Next base: position 14,275 of record NZ_JADPJH010000031.1, read on the forward strand.
GATTTGAATTCCTGCTGGCATCGTCGAAGCAAGTTCCCAGACCCATCATGCTGCCTGGTGAATAGCCAGTCTCTTCTTCGAGCTCCCGCGCTGCCGCCGTCTCCGATGACTCCGACCAAAAAGTACCGGCCGGGAATTCCAGCGTAATTGCCTGCACACCATGCTTGTATTGCCGAACGAGGACGAAATGGTTCTCTGGTGTAAGCGGGACCACAATGGCGACATTTGGCCTTTGCGAGACAAAGTAATCGTCAACGACGCGCCCATCAGGCAATTTGACGGTGTCTCGTCGGAGCTTATACCAACGATGGTCGAAGGCCATCTCGCTCGACAGCAGTGTCCAGGGCTGGATCAAGAATCCTCCTGATTTGGTGTGATGGTTGGTTAATCGCCTGATGGGCGCATCCGTCCAACTTGCGCCACGTAAGTCCCGGTGCTGCGAGTATATCCCGACGAGGTATGCGTACTAGAATTTGAACCGGTGCCGCTGAGATACTGCGCTTGTGCAGCGGTTGTGGCGAGTGCCAGTGCGGCAGCCAAAATGAGCTGTTTCATTTCCGTCCCCCAGAAAGGTTTTATCGAATACCGTATGCAACCACGTTGCAGACCCTGGGTCGAGTCCAACCATCGGATTAGCAGGATCATCCTACGATTCAGTTGCCAGTCCCTCATCCCGCACGCGCCAGGCTCGGTGATGGCAGCAGTTGCGGGCCCTCGAGCTGGTTGCCCTTGGCCGGAGACAATCCAGGACCTCGAGTCGGTTCAGTCTCCCGAGCGCAGCCCCGCTTCGATGCGCTGGATCAGTTGCTCCCGCAGCGCAGGCGCCACGTTTCCGAGGACGACGAAGGTGCGGACGATAGGCAGATACGGCTCCATTGCCGCCGTCAGCTCCGCCAGAGACATGCCGGCCAGGCGCACATATTCGGATTGCGCCGCCGCATTAGTCGCGCGCGGCCGCTCCGGATTGTCGGCTATTTCCGGGCCGAGCTTGGACAGGATGACATGCAAGAACCCAAGATCGAGGGCGGCGGGCCCGCGCATCGCGAAGGTCCAGTCGACGAGCTTGGGGCCTTCCGGGGTCATGATCACGTTGCCGGGGCTAAGGTCGCAATGGCAAAGCCCGTCGCCGGTCGGCAAGCGATCGATCAGGGTGAGGATGTCGGTGGCGATGTGCTTCGGGACCTTGCCGTCGTCGTGCCGCAACTCGCTCTCCATATACGCGCGCATGGAGAGGAGCCCCGGCGGCGCGGAGGTCTTGTGGAGAGACACGGCCAGAGCCGCGATGATCGCGCCCGCCTGTTCGAACGTCACCGCGCCGGTCCGCGAGAGATGCCACAGGGTCGGTCCGTCGAGGCGCTCCAGCACGATGCCGAAGCGCCCGTCCAGCGTCACCTCGCCGAACACCGCCGGCACTGGGATGCCGGCGGCGTGCACGGCGCGGATCATGCGTACCTCGTGTCGGCCGAGCAGATGAGAGACGCCGGACCTAAACAGCTTCACGACCTGACCGGGCGCCCAGGCGTAGGCCTCGGAGAAGGCGCCTTCACCGATCTTTTCCCCTAACGATCCCCGCATGTGAGTTCTCCGCCGCCCGGATGCACCCGAGCGCTGCCGGCCATTATGATCGCGTTTCAACCTGAAGCGACCTTCCCTTTCTGGTCTGGATGGGACCTCGGCAGCTGCCTGATAGGTTATCCAGAACGAGACCGCCTTAACGGACGCACAGCCCGTTCGATCTGGTCGGCAGCGCTGTGCGCGGGAACCCCGCCTGAAAAGATTGCGTTTCGCAGGGCGAGCGCACCCTGTCGAAAACGATTGTCCTGCAAGATGCGCATGATAGCTGACTGAATGCATCGGCATTCGGCCTCAGCGGGCAACCGGATTCCTGCACCGCGGGCGACCACACGGGCCGCATTGTCGTGCTGGTCGCCGACTAGGGGCAGGCAAACCATGGGAACGCCGTGGCGCAGAGACTTCGTCAATGTGCCGATGCCGCATTGCGTGACAACAGCATGGACATGAGGCAGCACCGCTTCGTGCGAGACGAGTTTCACCATGCGGGCATTTGCCGGCGGCTCGAACTGTCAGACCTCCAGTGCAGATCCTAACGTAACCAGAGCGCGGACTGGCAACTTCGCCGCTGCGAGGATCCTCCTCAGTAGGCTGGATTGTCCCTGATCGAGAGTGCTGAGCGAGACAAGTACAAGAGGCCCGGTACCTTGAGTCAGCCAATCGTCGCCTAGGGCGAACGGAGCGGACCTATCCTCCTGGGTGCCCACATGAAGCACATTGCTCGGAAAGCGCGGTGCGGGCCAGTCGAACGCCGGGCTCACGAGGACAAGCACCCGCGAAGCCGCACTGTACTGCTTAAGAGGCGAGCGCGAGGCCGGCAATCTGCAAAGCAGCCGTGCCCTGTTTAAAGGTCCGAGGGCGTTGCTAGTCCATAGTTTGCTTACGATCGCTCTGCCGATCACGTCCCGACTGAAGCCCAAAAATCCTGTTGTTGGCGGGTAACCCGGTCCGTAGGGCGGAACGCCGTTGACCGGCCACGGATAGACGGTGTGCATCAGGGCAACGGACGGAATGCCTGCAGCTTCCGCCGCGATCAATCCGCCAAGCAAGACAAAGTCTGAAACCACGAGGTCGGCTTTCTCACTCCGCAGTTCGTCCGCAACGTTCAGCGACCAAGCAGGTGCCCATACCGCGGTACGGGCCTCGCGCTGCACGCTTCGAAATGGTGCCGGTGTCCAGGATACGATCAGAGCCCGTTCTGAATATTCCCTGTCGTCAGAAGGATGAATGGCAGGACTATCAATCGCACGAGCCCGGCTCCGATTTGGCCGATACGCTGCAGGAGCGAGGCACTGATCGGCAGGCGGGATTCACGAACACCAGGGCCCACCATGACGCGCACCCGATGACCTCGCGCCCGACTCCAGCAAGCACTCGAACCTGATCTCGGCGTCGCCCCAGACCGACGTCACCCGCCTCGCTGATGAACTTGTTGATCTCGTCGAATCTCTCCTTCCGGTGGGCGAGCCGGTGCGCCTTGCCGGGGATGTAGTTGTTCTGCCTCATTGCCTGTCACCGTTCAGGATCGCGACGACCTTGTCCGCATAGACCCTCAGCACGGCGAGGATGGCACCAGGACCGCGGCCGGATCCCGCGCGGTCGTACCCGCAGGCGCGCCAGGGCCGTGTGCATTTTTTTCTCCTTAGGGTGCACTGACGCGGATCAACTGGAGGCGGACTGTTCGAAACCGCTTATCAGCTTGATCAGCTCGCCCTGTCGCGCCGTACCGGTCTTGCGAAAGACATTGTGCAGGTGGGTTTTCACCGTCGCCTGAGACAATCCCAGCAGATCGGCAAGGGCTCGCACACCGCTGACTTTGGCCATCCCGTCGAGCACGCGCGTTTCGCTGGCGGTCAGGTTGTACTGTTTTGCCAAGGCTTCCAGAGGCGGCGGACTAGCCGGCGACGTCCTGCGAGCGAATACTGCCGCAACGGCGGAATGCACCGCGCCGACCCGCTGTCGGTCCCCTGACTTCAACGGCAAGACATGCGCGAACCAGCCGCGAGCGGGTGAATCCGAAAGTGCAATCGCGGCGCCATGGCTTCCGCCTGCCAAATCACCGTTCTCGGCTGCCAACACAATGTCGCGGAGCGCGCGCTGCGCCTCGGGCGCGGCAGCCGCGAGCGTTCCTCGCCGCGCGTGCAGCAGCGCGCCTTCGTCGAGCATGGCGCGGCCCCGTTCATTGACAAGAACGATCCGGCCGTTCGAACCCAACAGGAAGATAGCAGCCTCGACATGGTCGAGAGTTTCTGTGAGAACCGCCTGCGCAGTCTTGCGCTGATCGAACAACCGGCCAATCGCGACCGCACGCTGAAAATGCGGCACAATCAGCGCGGCCCGTTGTCTCACGGCGTCATCCACGATCCCGTATGTGCGATCCCGGCGAATATTGAGGACGGACGAACTCGTCGCACTCTTCTCCAGGTTGACACAGACTACGTCGGCGATCCCCTGCGGTTCGACCCATTCCTTGTGAAAGCGCGTCTCGAACAGCTCCGCTTCGGGAACCAGGTCGGCCGGTGTGTAGATCAATCCGGGTTCAATGAAGGTTGCCGCCGGGAAGACCGGATTCATCGGCATGTATTTCTCGAAATAGAGCCGCGTGTAGTGCGGATCGTCGTTGAACAAATGCAGCGCAGCCGAACTTTCGCTGGCGATATCGTGCCAATACAGCACGGCTGAAGAGCCCCCGACGAAACTGCAGGAGCGCTCCAGCGCCCGCATCCACAAGGCCGGATCAAGTGCGGCGTCGTAGATATCGCCGATGAGTTCTGAGAGGACCGAGGCTCCAGAGGTCACGGCGAACCCGGATCGTGTCGAGCATGCATTCCGAACGTTCCGAGCATTCGCCTCTGACTACCACCGCGTGACACGGGCCGGCGACCGCGACCGCCCAATACAGTCTGCGGACATTGCAACAGGATTGCAAGGGTATGGGATGGCATGGTGAGCGTCGATTTGCTCAGCCGCCTATCTCGCAGGACTCGCTGCTCGCGGGGTTATCCTGAGATGCAATTCGGCAACATTTGGAAGAATATTCGACGGCGAGTACCGGCCTGATGTCGTGTTCAATCGAACGGTTGATGTGCGCCACGCCATCTCGCTCCATCTTCCCGCCGGCGCGGATGAACAGGAACCGTTGATCTCGCGCGTTCGGTCCAGCCGGCCTCGCAACATCGGCCGAAGTGTGGAGCTCAGCGCAAATGCCCCGTGTGATCGCCCATCCGAGGTTCCATCTGATCAAATTCTGTGCACGAAGCGGACGCTCCGCTGGCGCGCGGCGCACCCGGTCATTGCGCTCGCGTTCGATCCTGCTTTGTCTTGGTGCAGCCTCGGTGATGGCACCGGTCGCGCTGTCGTTCGACGAGGCGCTGGCGCGATGCACCGCGGCAGACAGACTCAGTCCCTATATCTGCTCGGGCGCCAACACGACGACGCAAACGATCAATGACTATAACGTTCTGGTCAACACGACGCCTGGATTTTCCGTGAATACCGCGGCCAGTCAGGCGTTGAACATCTTCGGCTTCGGTACGCAGACCTACGCCGACAGCAACGGCTCACCATTGACATCACGAGGCACTGATTTTGCGCTGACGTACGCTCCATGGGCGACCTCGTTTTAAGCGTTGTCTTCATCAACGAGGGGACTGTCTCGATCAGCAGCAGCGGAAGTATACAGGGCTATGGAGGTGTTTCGGCGGTCAATAACGGCACCGGTTCGCTCGATGTGACAGTCACCGGCGCCGTAACAGCGACTGGAAGCCAAGGCATCTACGCCCAGTCGCGCGGAATATTTGGAAGAACTCTTACGGTGAACGCTGCCTCGGTTAGCGGCGCGACCGCGGGCATCTACGCCTACAACTCCGGCCAAGGTTCAACCAGCATCACCGCCACGGGCTTAGTGACGGCGGCCGGCCCCAACGCAGTCGCCGGCATCTTCGCGATGAACGATAATAGCTCCTCGGTTGGGGATCTCACAGTCAAGGCGACCTCAGCGAGTGGTGGCCTGTATGGTGTGGGCGCCTTCAATTACAGCAATTACAACAGGGGAGCAACGAATGTCACAATGACCGGTGATGCGAACGGCAGCCTGGCTGGCATCGCGGCCATCAATGGACAGGTCATACGGTCCAACGTCGAGACGGAAACCTCGCTTTGGTAGGCGGGTCCGGTACCGATATGACTATCAACGCGGTGACTGCGACCGGCGGAAAATACGGCATCTTTGTGGATAACTCGGGCATCGGTGCGACCATTGTGACCGCGACGGGTCCGGTGACGGGCACCTCGACCTACGGCATCCTCGCCGCCAACGGCGCGGTGAGTTTCAACGGTGACGGCACCGTCAGCAGCGTCGCTGCAACCAGGGCGACCAATCTGACGATTCAAAGCGCAAATGTTACCGGGGGGCTTTACGGCATCTACGCCGCCAATATGGGCACCGGCGTCACCGCCATCACCGCCAATGGCGTCGCGCAGGGCCGTGAGGCCGGCGTCTTTGCCCGCTCCAACGCGCAGCCGATCAACATCATCGTTGCGAGAGGCGGCGAGGTGCGCAACGCGGCGATCGCTCCCGATGCGCTCGCGATCGATGCTAGTGGCGGACCGGTCACGCTGACCAACAACGGGCGCCTCACCGGCACGATCAGGCTAGGGCCGCTCGGCAATTCCGTGACCAACAACAGCCTGTGGACCACCACCGGGGCCAACGATTTCGGCGGCGGCAGCACCGCGTTAGTCAATGAGAGCACGGGCACGATCCAGGCAGCGGCCGCGGGTTCGTCTGCGACCGTCAACTTCAATGGTCTGCAGTCCTTCATCAACCGCGGCCGGATCAGCCTGCAGAACGGGGTCGCGGGCGACGTAGCCGCGTTCAGTGGCAATGTCGGCTTCGCGTCCGGCTCGTCCCATCTGCTCGATGTCGACACCGGCCGCAGCGACCGGATCACCACGGGCGGCACCGCGACACTGAGCGGCGGCACGGTCAATGCGGCATTCGCGCCCGGCAGCTACGTGCAACGGCAGTATCAGATCCTCAATGCGGCTGGGGGCGTCAGCGGAAGCTTCGCCTCCATCAACACCAACCTGCCCGCGTGGTTCACGCCATCACTGAGCTATGACGGCAACAACGCCTACCTCACCCTGACGCCGACGCCGGCGTCGGCATATGGCGGCCTGAGCCTCAATCAGACCAACGTCATCAACGCGCTGATCAACTCGTTCAATACCGCAGGCGGCATTCCGATGAGCTTCGCCGCACTCGGACCATCCGGCCTGACGCAAGCCTCTGGTGAAACCGCCACCGGATCTCAGCAGACAACTTTGACCGCCATGAACCAGTTCATGGGCTTGCTCACCGATCCCTTTGTGGCCGGGCGTGGCGATGCCGAGACGGTCTCGGGCAACGCTGCGCAATTTGCAGATGAAGACGACGCGGCGAATGCCTACGCTTCCAGGAATGCGCGGCGGCCGAAAAGCGAGCGCGATGCATTTGCCGCGATCTACCGCAAGGCGTTACCGCCAGCGGCCGATCCGTTCGCACAGCGCTGGAGCGTGTGGGCGGCCGGCTTCGGCGGCTCGCAAACCACCGACGGCAATCTCGCCGCAGGCGCCAATAATAGCACCAGCCGCATCTTCGGCATGGCGGCCGGTGCCGACTATATCCTTTCGCCCAACACCACCGCGGGCTTTGCGCTGGCTGGTGGCGGCACCAATTTCAGCGTGGTCAATGGCGGCAGCGGTCGCTCCGACCTGTTCCAGGCCGGCGCCTTCGTGCGCCACACGATCGGCGCGGCCTATGTCTCCGGCGCGCTGGCCTATGGCTGGCAGGATGTCACCACCGACCGCACCGTCACCATCGCGGGCGTCGATCGCCTGCGCGCGCAGTTCAATGCGAATGCCTATTCCGGACGCCTTGAAGGCGGCTATCGCTTCGTGACGCCGTGGATCGGCGGCCTCGGCCTCACCCCCTATGCGGCCGGACAGTTCACCACGTTCGACCTGCCGGCCTATGCCGAGTCCGTCGTCTCCGGCGCCAACACCTTTGCGCTGGCCTACGGCTCGAAGAGCGTCACCGACAGCCGGAGCGAACTCGGCATCCGCGCCGACAAATCCTGGGCGATGCCGAACGCGATCCTCACCTTGCGCGGCCGCGCCGCCTGGGCGCACGACTTCAACCCGGACCACGCCATCAACTCCACCTTCCAGGCGCTGCCCGGTGCCAGCTTCACCGTCAACGGCGCAAGGCAGGCGAGCGAGTCCGCGCTGACGACGGCGTCGGTCGAAATGAAATGGATGAACGGCTGGTCGGCGGCGGGCACCTTCGAGGGCGAGTTCTCCGACGTCACGCGCAGTTACGCCGGCAAGGGCGTGGTCAGGTACGCCTGGTGAGGTCTGCTTGCGGGCCCATAGCCGACTGCCGCGAGCAGCCGGTCGAGGACCGCCTTTGACCCTAAGCTGACCCCACCGTTTTCATCAAAGTTTGGCGTTTGACTGAGTTGTTCGGTTAACTGGTCAGATGATTTGAAACTCGCCCGATTGCAAGAACCTGACGTAAGCCTCGATACTTTTGAGCATGTTTGGAAGCATCGGCGGAAGCAGTGAGGGCCTGAACCACTGAATTGCTGTACTCTCGTTGTCTCCGATGCAGGGCAGACCTCGGAATGATCGTGAGTAGTAATTCAATACAAAATATTGACACCGGTCTCCGTTGGGAAACGTGAATGTCTCAACCAACGGGTCGCAACCAAAGCCGAATGGTTTGAACTGAAGAAGTTCAAGTCCAGTTTCCTCGCTCACCTCGCGAACAATCGTCGTTTCCAGGGACTCTCCTTCCTCCGCGTTCCCACCGGGCAGTCCCCAGAGGCCAAAATCGGTCCGCCTGTGCAGTAGGACCTCTCCTGCTGTGTTCTCGATGACAATACGAGCGCCCGGCACAAGCAACAGACGATCGCCGACGAATCGCCGCAGCTGCCCGACGTAACTGTCGTTGAAGTCCGTCATGGGAAGTCCCTCGTGGCCATCGATGAAGGGGATCCTTCTCAGGCGAATTGTTGCGATTGAGCCGTAGCCGACCTTTGCACGTTTATAAGTTGCTTGGTAATTTAGGGTGACTGACTGAATAATCCTCGGCGGCAGAGCCTATGACGAAGATTAAGTTATTTTTCGCGGTGCTGGGTAAGTTGTTATCGCGAAACATCTTCCTAATGATCGCTGAGCTACAATCCAAACTGATTGAGGAGTCCAACGTCCTGGATCGTATTGAGCTGACCGATTTATTATCCTTCGAAGTCCGCAACTCGGGACTGAGGGTGATGTCATTTGGAGGCGGGGGCAGTGAAGTCATTCAGTCGCTGGATCTTTCGGTCGAAGAAGCGAGGTTAGTGTTTTTGTCGATCAAGAAAGCGTGCGTAGCACGGGAAGCTGTAAGTATTCAGGTTGGCGAGCAGTCATGGACTATAGATGCTCGACCCAGATCCGGCGCGGACAACGTGATCATTCGGTGTCGTGGGCCGTGGATGAGCACAAGTGAAGTAGCGATGCTAGGAAATGCCGCGAAGGCGACGGCTCATTTTGCAGACAGGTTCGGGCTGGAGTCAATGCCCTCCAGATGAGTCTGCTTATGGCCTATAGCCGACCTTCTGGACCGCCGCATTCTGGAGTCTGATAACCGCCCTTAGCGGACTCCAGGATTTGTCAGCTCGCCCCGAGCCAGGCGTTACTGCGCGACCACGCCCTTGATCGCCCACATTGCCGCTTCTTCGAGCTTCGTCTTCGCGAAGTTGAGCTCACGGGTCGCGTTGCCGTTGGGCGCGATGAACGCGAGCAGCTCGAGGAACGCGGCCTCGGCGGCGCGGATCTCGGTGATACGCTCGCGCTTGCGATCGTTGAGCTCCAGACCGTCGAGCCCAGTCACGGCCTCGCCCATCTGAACGGGCGGTGCCTGCTCGCCCGGTTCAAGTACGATGGCCTGGCCCGGCTTCACGCCGGCATTGGTCTTCGCATTCATGGTGGCCTCTCGTGGGTTAGAGGAAATCGCCGCCGGTGTGATCGTCGAAGTCGTTTTCGCGGCGGTCGTAGACTGCAAGCGTGTCGAGCTTCGCGTCCGGGCTGTGGCCCTTGATCTTCAGCGGGTCTTTGTCGGAATCGAGCGCCAACGTGATGAAACCGGCGCGCATCGAATATCCCGAGAAAGCGTTTTCGTCGAGGCCCGCGGCCGCGATCGCACGCTTGACGATGCGAGCGATGGATCTGCCTGACAACGCGCCGGCACCGACGCGGCCGTGTCGATCGACCTCGCGGAACGGCCGGCCGGTGATCTTGGCCGCGGCCAGCCAGGCGTCCAGGGCCTCCACCGGCGGCCGAAGCTTCGCACCGGAAGCCACCAGGCTGCATCCTCACTTTAGGGGGCCAACTGCTGAGGTTGATCTAAATCAACGGCGGCTCGGAGCTTGGCCGTTTAACCAGCACGATCGAGGTCTGAAACCCATTGCGGAGTTCGAGGGGATGAATGGTCAAGACATTCCCGACCGGCCCAAGCAACACCTGGATCAGAAGCTCTCTCGATCAGAGGAAGCTCGGCGGATCGTCAGCGAGTACGCGGACGAATTGCGGCAGCTCATCAAGAAATTACAGAAAAAGTTGAGCTAAGATCGTGCCCGCTCGGGAGCCGAAAAGGCGACACGGTTTTCCGGAGTCCGTTAAGGGCGCTTATCGGACATCAGCGCGGGATCGCAAGAATGACCGCAGCTGACCCTGAGCGGATAGTGGGTATCGCCTATGTGCCGCTCGCGAAATGGGCTGCTGTAGCACCGACGCAGAGAGCAAAGATGGTCCACAAAATGATTACGGCCATTCCGTAGTTAATCTGGGTTCTCGCGCGAGTGACCGTCGTCTTCAGGTCATCAGGAAGCCCATTAGCAATATCGTCCTGTCCCCAAAATTGCTTCGCGTACCAAGGGCTTTGGAACACGGTGTAGAACCAGGGAAAGTTCGCGCCGCCGAAGCGCGCTCCGATCAACTTGTATGTCGAATAGGCCGTTCGCATGCTCAGCAGCCCGGACAGAGTTCCGACGATCGGAATGGAAATGAACGACGCTTTTGAGATTTCTGTCCACACGCCTTGCCTCATGATCATCAAACGATGAACTATGTCGCCCTCAATTGACATCGTAGCAGGCAACACTCAATACGTCAGCTTCTGGCCTATAGCCGACCTGTGGCGTGCATCCGGTCGAGGACCGCTTGTGACCCAAAGCGGAACGGGCACGGGGCGTTGTAAATCCGGGTATCTTATGGCTCTGCCATGGGAGAGATGCTTGGCGTATCTATTTTGCCCGGCGTGCGGTCGCTGGAAGAGACGCGACAAGTGCCCCGATTGCGGCACCGTTACGCGTTCCATGTGGAAGGATATTGTCGTAGAAATCCTTGTCCAGTTCGCCATTTGCGCGCTGGGGATTTTTACATGTTGGTTATTCTGGTTTCGGTAGTCCGGGCCGCCTCAGTTGGCGCGGCATCATTCATTCGTACAAGCGCCAGCTTCCGCTCGTGGCCCATAGCCGACCTTCTGGACCACCGCATTCTGGAGTCCGATAACCGCCCTTAACGGACGCTAGGATTGTTGCTCCCCCTGAGGGAGCGCCGCGTTGCCTTGAAGGGAGCGGACGGTGCCGCCCCCCGTTTTGAATGGGACCTTTGGACCACGCGCCTAACTAGACTATGGCTGGTAGGCGGCTAATCACTGACAGGGTGTCCACGGCGGCTTCAGCTCTAGATCATATTGGCAGACTTGGCCTGTTCGGATGCAGTTGTTAAAATTCTGATGATCCATCGCTTTGTTGCACAACGATACGGCAGTGACGAAGTTTTTGCCGCCTTTGGTCGTCATTTTCTCTCGAACACAAATTTTAGCGTTGTTGTCCGTAACTGAAAAATCGATGTCGAGCTTTGCTTTGTCCCAATTGCAATCGCCCGCTGCCGACTTCGGCGAAGCTACCGATTTAGGATTCCCGACGACATGTCCGCCATTGTTGGTGGACGCGGCGAGAGAGATCGAAGTAGTTAGGAAGAGGGCAGACGCTGCAAATATAACTGTTCGAAACATGAGTGGCACCCCGGCTCTTGGTTGAATGATCTTACAACTATCATCAAAAGTAGTGCCAGCGCAAATCCCCCCATTAGGGATTCATCGCAGCGGCCGCCGTGCTACTGCGCCGCCACCCCCTTGACCGCCCACATGGCGGCTTCCTCGACCTTGATCTTGGCGAGGTTGAGCTCGCGCGTCGGGTTGCCGTTGGGCGCAAGGAAGGCGAGCAGCTCGAGGAACGCGGCTTCGGCCGCGCGGATATCGGTAATGCGCTCCCGCTTGCGATCGTTGAGCTCGAGGCCGTCCAATTCAGTCACGATCTGCACGGGCGGTGCCTGCTGGCCGGCTTCAAGCACAGTGGCCTGGCCCGGCTTGATGCCGGTATCGGTCTTCGCGTTCATGGTGGCCTCTGTGGGGTTAGAGGAAATCGCCGCCGGCGTGATTTTCGAAATCGCTCTCACGGCGGTCATAGATCGCCAGCGTATCGAGCTTCACGTGCCGGCTGACGCCCTTGACCTTCAGCGGATCCTCGCCGGCATCGAGCGCCGACGTGATGAAGCCGGCGCGCATCGAATGTCCGGAGAAGACCGCCTCATCCAGGCCCGCCGCTTCGATCGCCCTTTTGACGATGCGTGCGATGGATCTGCCCGAAAGCCCGCCGGCACCGACGCGGCCGTGTCGATCGACTTCACGGAACACCGGCCCGGAGGTGATTTTTGCAGCGGCCAGCCAGGCGTCCAGGGCCTCGACCGGTCGGAGCTTCTTCCCGTTCGGCACTGGCAGCTCAGTGCCCCTGCCTTCCTGGTCGCTCTTGGAATGGCCGAGGCGCATCGTCGCCTTGACGCCTTCGCTGTTGGTGGGCGGCTCGAAGTTCGCAGCCTTGTGGGCGCTCCGGATCGCGGCAACCCGCCGCTGGATCGTCGAGGACTTCCGCCCGCCGTCGGCGAGCTGCGCCAAGTAGCGGGCCACGACGGCCGGAAGTGCTGGAAGTGGATCCTCGGATACTTGTCCACACCAGGCGGTGAAGTCCGCCCAATCAGTGGCATACCCCTTTCGGGTATTAGAAGACTTCTCCGCTTCGAGGTAAGCTCGCACGGAGGCCATCGCATCGACGAGCTCGTTCGGCATCGACGTCCGCCTCGCGAGGGATCATGTCTGTAGGGACCATGTCTGTCATGACTGGCTACGCTGGCGAGAACATTCGACGCGGCGATATGATCAAGATCGTCGACGGAAAGCTGTTCGCTGCGGTTCTTTATGAGCCAAACGTGGGCGGAGCCGCCGAAGACATTCCAGAGGGCGTCCGTGCGTACTGCTTGCAAGACGGTATTTGGCGAACTATGCCACCAGGGTTTCGGCCCTAGAGTCCGTTAAGGGCGCTTATCGGACATCAGCGCGGGATCGCAAGAATGACCGCAACTGACCCGAAGGCGACTTCGCCGCGCTTCAATCCTTCCTCATTCGATTGAGAAGAGACAAGGTCTTCTGGTGAATTTCACGCCAGTCACTTAAAAACGGAGAACTGAAACTCACGTTGACCATGAGATCGAGGTATTCGAAATAGTAATTGCAGGAATAGTACAGCTTTGGCGTCGTTACGGTCTGAGGTTGGGTGCAGTGGATCAGATAGTCACGACTACCATCCTTCGACGCAATATATTCCCGAAACTCTTTCGATATGCCGCTTCGCAACTCCCGCAGGCCATACGGAGCGCCGGTAATTTCCGGCGAGTAGTTAAGCTCGTTCAATCTCTCAATGCCTCGGGCAACGGTCATGACCGTCCCCTCAAGCATCGACACGTTGATTTTCCGTCTCGCTCTCTCTTGCGGATCCCTGATCGTGGGCGCAGTAAATTCCGGCCACTGCAACCCGAGGCGTACCGCCGGATCACGCGACCAGTTTGGATTTGGATTGGTGACGCCGCTGTAATCCGGCTTGTAAATTATCTCAATCAGGTCGCGAGGAATGACGTACGTGTGCGAAGCAAGCGTCTGAGTTACGAAATTGGGACTATCGTCTGCCTGGAGAGGCGTCGTCATCCCTAGAGCTATGAAACCCGCCCTGAGGCTGCTTCCTCCCACAAGCAGCGCCACGCGAAGCCGTCTGACTCTTCGCTGCCCGGAAGAATTTACATCTCTCGATAATTGCTGAGTCACCCCAAACTCCGGCTCTACCGAAGTATACTTAGTTCGCGATGATTAAACGGTCAATTTCCGGTTGTGGCCCTTAGCTGACCTGCCCCGCGCAGTCGGTCGAGGACCGCTTGTGACCCATAGCGGACGTGATGCACGCGGGGCCTGTCGTACGGGCTTACATTACGGCCACGCAATCGACCTCAACTTCGAAGGGTCCCGGCCACGAGGGCACGTGTAGAAAGATGCGCGCAGGGGATTCTTTCGGGAAGTATCGCTGGTAGACAGCATTAAACGTGGCGAAGTGCGAGGGATCGGGTGTGCAATAGACGTTACATTTGACCACCTGTGAGAGCGAAGAACCGGCTGCTTCCAAGCACAGTTTCATCTGTTCGAGTACAATTTCAGCTTGTCGCTCGAATGGCTGCGACTCAATTTCGCCGGTTTCGGGGTCGAACGGCGGCAAGCCCGACAAGTAGACGAAACCGTTCGCAACGATCACAGGATAGATCGGGCCTTTGCGGCGTCGTTCCAAGTAGCTCGATATTGGCTCCACGCGTAGTCGTTTAATCATGGTGCACCTATCGCATGCGAGTGAATGCCCCACCATAGCCTGCGTCGTCGCGGGAATGCTTCGGTGCTCACCGAATCATCTCTGCTTGCGTTTCGCGCTTTCACAACGATAAAATCGCTTATGGTCGCGGCGTCAAACATGGTCGAAGTGGCAGCTCTGGTCGGCGACACCGCGCGCGCGACCATGATGGCCGCCTTGATGGGCGGGCAGGCGCTAACAGCTAGCGAGCTAGCTTCGCTGGCACACATTTCGCGGTCAACCGCGAGCGGGCATCTCAGGAAGCTAGTCAGTGCCAAGCTACTCTCTGTGACGCAAAAGCGGCGCAACCGCTATTACCGGATCGCATCGCCGCTCGTCGCGAGGATGCTCGAAAGCATCAAGGCGGTCGCAGCACTGGAGACGCCGGCGCGCTACCAGCCACGCTCCGCGCAAGACGACGCGCTGCGCTTCGCGCGCACTTGTTACGATCATCTGGCCGGCCAACTTGGTGTTGCGATCGCCGACGCATTGGTTGCTAAAAAATATGCCGTGGTGAACGAGGAGAGCGGCGAACTTACCGTCCGCGGCAAACGATTTTTGTTTGAATTCGGTGCGGAGTTAACACCAAAATCGGGAAACCGCCGGATTTTTTGCCGCGCCTGTCTCGATTGGAGTGAGCGGCGCTATCACATCGCCGGGTTGGTCGGCGCGGAAATTTGGCGGCGCTGCTTGGAACTGGACTGGCTCACTCGGGATCGCGATACTCGCGTGGTGCGAGTGACGTCAGCCGGACAAAATGGCTTTCGCGACATATTTGGTATCTGTCTGAACTATAATCGTCGCGCCATTCGAATTGAGTAGATTGCCAGGCGCAATGTCGGCTTGTGGCCCATAGCTGTCCTGCCGCGAGCAGCCAGTGCAGGACCGCTTGTGACCCGTTGCGGACATTGGAAGGGATTGCCAATATTCGGACTTCAGACTTGGTCAGCTTATGGGGCTGACTGATTACTTAGCTGGGTATCAACGTCGGTGATCGAGCATGATCTATGATGCTTCCGTTGCGACTACAGGAGATGTCCCCGAAATACTCGCCCTTCAGGCTGGAAATCAGATTGCTAAAGGTGGCGCCTTGTCGGTCGAATTCCCCGCGGCTTGGTTCGAGACGGCTGTGCAGGAGATGCCAATTATCATTGCTAGGCGTGGAGGACAGCTCGTCGGCTATCTTGTTTCGAGCGCACCGGAAAGGACGAAGGACTACGCACTCGGGCAAGCAAAGTTCACGGCTTACCCCGCCAAGGCAGGCGCCTACAATTCGGGTCCTTTGTGCGTTGAGGCAAGCGAGCGAGGCCAAGGTTTGGCGGAACGGCTGTTTGAATTGCAGGGATCACTCCTTCGGGGACGCGAAGGCGTTGGGTTCATTCGCCGGGACAACGCAGCATCACGAGCAGCTCACGCCAAGTACGGCTTCTCGGAGGTCGGTAAATTCAGCTACCTCACCATTGAATACCTGGTGGTCGCTCGTACAACCTAAGCCAAGGTCTCCTGTTGGCCCGTGGCCGACTAGTTGGGGTGACCTGGCCATGTCCGGTCTTGGTCCCTGAACGGAACAGGCTTCGTCGCCGCAAGCTGATCAACTTGTACACTCCCAGCCAGAAGTACAGGAGCGTCAGGTCTCGCCAGGTCCGGAGAAGGTCGAAGTCGGCGGCGTGGTGCGCGGCACCGGCAGGGGCCGTTCGGTCGCCCTCGATAATGCGGTGCGGCCCTTAGAGTCGTACTGCTTGGCGAGGTCTAGCAGGCGGCGGCGGGTGAATGGGTCCGCCGTGTCAGCCATAACGCGGACCCGTTGCGCCAGACCTTGGTAGAATTCCTGCTCCATGACACGCCCCCTCAACATCACTGCCGGAGCGACCGATCTTCGCGTAACATTCAGCTTAGGTTGTGTTTTTGGCCATGTTCCCTGAGGGTGCCGACTCGATCTCTCGCATTTCGGCGGGCGTAAGAAAGCCGGGCATGGCCGCGCGTTCCTCAGTGCTGCAGTCCGGAATCTCCGTGTCGAACC
>NZ_JADPJH010000005.1 GCF_023073315.1 Bradyrhizobium sp. 1
AGCTGCTCAAGATCGACGACGGCGCCGCCTCCGATCCCGAGAACGGCTTCATCGTGGTCACGCAGGTCGGCAGCCAGACTTTCGGCATCGTCGTCGACGCCGTGTTCCACACCGAAGAAATCGTCGTCAAGCCGATGTCGACCAAGCTGCGCCACATCGACATGTTCTCGGGCAACACCATCCTCGGCGATGGCGCGGTCATCATGATCATAGATCCTAACGGTATCGCCAAGGCGCTCGGCGCCTCCGGCTCCTCGGCCCATGACATGGCCGGTGACGCTGCCGCCAATCAATCCAGCTCGGCCGAGCAGACCACGTCGCTCCTTGTCTTCCGCGCCGGCTCCAGCCAGCCCAAGGCGGTCCCGCTCGGGCTCGTCACCCGCCTGGAAGAGCTTCCCGCCGACAAGATCGAGTTCTCCAACGGCCGCTACATGGTGCAGTACCGCGAGCAGCTGATGCCGCTCGTCGCCATGGAGAGCGTCACCATCGCGAGCCAGGGCGCGCAGCCGATCCTGGTGTTCTCCGATGACGGCCGCTCCATGGGCCTTGTCGTCGACGAGATCATCGACATCGTCGAGGAACGACTCAACATCGAGGTCGGCGGCTCCTCCTCCGGCATTCTCGGTTCGGCCGTGATCAAGGGCCAGGCCACCGAAGTGATCGACGTCGGCCACTTCCTGCCGATGGCGTTCGCCGACTGGTTCACCCGCAAGGAGATGAAGCCGTCGCTGCACTCGCAGTCGGTGCTGCTGGTCGACGACAGCGCGTTCTTCCGCAACATGCTGGCCCCGGTGCTCAAGGCCGCCGGCTACCGCGTCCGCACGGCGCCGACCGCGCAGGAGGGCCTCGCCGCGCTACGTGCGCAGACCTTCGACGTGGTCCTGACCGACATCGAGATGCCGGACATGAACGGGTTCGAGTTCGCCGAGACCATCCGCTCCGACAGCA
>NZ_JADPJH010000004.1 GCF_023073315.1 Bradyrhizobium sp. 1
ACTCCCGAAATCCAACATTCTTGCCCAGCCTCGTCGGGCAAAACACTGGCATGATGTCATCGTGCCCGCGATGGACCTCCCGGCCTGCCTCGGGGCAACCGCCGATATCGGTCCAGTAAGTCGGTTGTCAGTCGATCACCTCGTCCGCGCGCACCAATAAGGACGGCGGCATCTGGATGCCGAGCGCTTTGGCGGTCTTCAGGTTGATGACCGTCCTGAACTGCGTCGGCTGCTCGATCGGAACGTCGGCCGGGTTGGCGCCCTTCAATATCTTGTCGACGAAAACGGTGGCGCGGCGAAAAATTGCGGTGAAGTCCACCCCGTAACCCACCAGCGCGGTCCCTCGGGAAGCGACAATTGGCGCGGCAACCGACGGCACGCGGCACTTGTCGACAATCGCGGCGACGGTGGAAGGGTTGGTGACAAACGCATTGGCGTCCGTGATCACGAGGCCGTCCATGGGGGTCGCGCCGACGGCTGACAGCGCGCTTTCGAGGTCGCCGGGGAGGTCAATTTCGATCGGTCGCAGTTCGATCTTCAAGACCCGCGCGGCGGTCGTCATCGCGCTCATTGTACCGGTGTTCAGCGGGTTGCCTCGCTGCAGGAGCACCCCTGCGCGGGTCATGGAGGGAGCCAGGCTCGCGAGAATCTCAAGCCGCTTGGCGGCCAGTTCTGTCAGGAAAAAGGTTTGCCCCGTGATGTTGCCGCCGGGATGAGCCATGCTGGCTGCAAGGCCTATGGCCACCAGATCGGGGCCCACGATCATCACGGTCGGAATCTTTGTCGTCGCATGGTGAGCGGCAAGAATCCCGGGAAATGTGGCTGTCACGAGAACGGCGACATCGAGGGCGACCAGTTCAGCGGCCAGCGCCGGCAACCGGCTGTCATCGCCGCCGGCGTCGCGATATTCGACATGAACGTTCTCGCCCTCAACCCACCCGAGATCGCGAAGCGCCCCGAGGAACGCATCGACCTCCAGATTGCGCGGCGGGGGTAGAAAAAGCCCAATGCGGGCGATTCGCTTCGCTTGCTCGGCGCGTGCCGCGACAGGTTGCGCCAATGCCCCGCCAACCAGAGCCATGAATTCACGTCGCTTCATGCCAACCTCAAGCTCATAACCTTGAGCAGAGAGTATGCAATTTTCGGCATGGGTCCAAGCGAGCCAGTAAGCGTGTAGGATGGGTTTCGCTTCGCTCTACCCATCCTACACGTGCTGCGACTCTCGTGCTTCATGGGTCCCGATGTTCGAGAAATTCCTTCACCGGCCCGACGAAGGGGTGCACGAACTGGCCGAGCATGCCGCCAGGGATCGGCTTCACCGTACCGTATTTGACCGGCCAGCGATCTTTGGGCAGGTGCCAAGTTCTACCCAGCATATCGAACAGCGGCGTGTGTGCCGCGTAATTCTTGTCGATGGCCTCGGCGTCCGACGCGTGGTGCCAGTGATGAAATTGCGGCGTGACGATCACGTACCGCAGCCAGCCGACATCCATCTTGATGTTTGAATGGATCAGCACCGATTGCACAGAGATGAAAATGAGATAGGCGAAGATCGTGTCCTGCGGGAAGCCGAGCAGGACGATCGGCACCAGCACCAGGGCGCGCGTTGCCAACGGCTCGAAGAAATGGAGGCGCGATCCCGAGAGCCAGTCCATGTGTTCGGGCGAATGATGGACCGCATGGATTCGCCACAACCACGGCACCTCGTGATAGGCGCGGTGGGAGACGTATTCGACTGCATCGGCCGCCAGGATCACCAGCACGAAGCGGACGATCGCCGGCAGGGCCACGACATGCGCCTGCAGTGACGGGCTGATCGCCCAGGCGAAATAGTCATGGGCAAAATGTGTCGAGACGACCAGGAAGATGCCGATCAGCAGGTGGTTGACGCCGAAATAGGCGAGATCGAGCCTCCAGCCGGCGCTGAGTGGCCCTTGCTCCGGCCGCACCCGTGGGAAGACCCACTCGAGCAGCACGAATGCTGCGCCGGTGAAGAATAGATCGAGCACCAGCCAGTC
Source organism: Bradyrhizobium sp. 1 (assembly GCF_023073315.1). Taxonomy (GTDB): domain Bacteria; phylum Pseudomonadota; class Alphaproteobacteria; order Rhizobiales; family Xanthobacteraceae; genus Bradyrhizobium. Next base: position 2,019 of record NZ_JADPJH010000004.1, read on the forward strand.
GAGGCCGAGATAGAAGCGCGGCTGCAGAAAATCCGGTGTCGGCACGTAGGGCCCGCCAAGCAGCGTGGCGAGGAAAAGCGCGCTGAGTCCGATCGCAGCGGGCACCCGCAGGCCGCCCAGCACGATCCCGACGACGCCGAGCCAGGCACCGACGACCATGGCGATCGCGAGGGTGAGGCGGAGCAGCTCGACGTCGTAATGGACGCGCAGCTCAGGCGTCGTGAGAAAGGCAGGGTAGCGCAGGCATAGCACTGCAGCGACGCTGAGCACGCCGATTACGGCGCAGAGAGAACTGCCGATGCGCCCTTCGCCGATGCGCGGCCTTGAACTTTCTTGAGCCATTAATGGTCTCCCAACAAAGGTGCTCAAGCGCGTCAGCATAGGCGCGCGAGAGTTTTCTCAAATCCGACGGCTAAGGTACGTAGATGGCCGATAAGAGTTAAAATTGCCAGAAGTCAAAGTCCGCCTTGGGTCAAGGCAGACGGAGCAGGATCCGTAGTCTGGGTCCGCCTGGAGTCAAGAGCTGACGCTCGGCGGGTAGCGCGGCAAGGTCAGGTATGGGCCAATGGACTAAACCCCTCATCTCAAGACAGGACGCCCCGTTGCGCTATCCTCTTGGCTCCGTCGCCAGCCGTGGCGCCCTACCGCGCGAGCGGTTTAGTCCTCTGAGCCGAAGCCGACTATTGCCTCGCCGCAGCGCTTGGGGCTCATGAGCGAGCGAATACATCATCAGAGAAACCATTCATGACCGAAGCTCACGCAGCGGCTCCCGGAATGTTCAAGCCGCAATTCACGGCGACGATGTTGCTCGGGGAAAATGTGAACATCTCGTTCCGCCAATTACTGGAGGAGTTGGCGCGGATCGCGCCAGATGCGGTGCTTGGCGATTGGGGCGGGCCCGTTACCGACCCCGACTTAGTCCCAGGCATCGAGATGGTGACCCTGAACGATGAGATCCTGTCGGTGATCATCGTCGACGCTCCGGCAAATCCGGCAATCTTGCAGCCAGGTCCGTTCCGCAACCCGCTATGGCCGAATGCCGAACAGGAGGCGGCTCAACATAAGGCCCACATCCTGGTCATCGGCCTGAAAGATCCGCCCGACCGCGAAGGCGCGCTGGTGAAGGCGCGTGCAGTCACCTGGGTGACAGCGGCCTTAGCGCGGCTGGTGCCTGTTGTCGGCGTGAGCTGGGCCGATGGCGCGAATCTGGTGAGCGCGGCGGCATTCGCCTCGATCATAAAAAATAATTTCAGCCAGCCTAGCCACAACGCCGTGCCGTTCTGGGTGCGGATCAAGATTGCAAGGGCGGATGACGGGCCGAAGGGCGAACCGCTGATGACGATGGGTACCCTCGGACTGCATTTGTTTGGCTTGCGTGAGCTGGAATACGCCCCGGTGCCACCCGATCCGATGTCCATGATGGGGCACGCCTTCGGCGTCATGGAGTATCTTTTGAGATCCGGCAAGCGCCTGGACGAAGGTGAAACCATCGGAGTGGAAAGCGAAGGCGAGATGAAATTTGCAATCTCGCTTCGCGACAATAGCCACTTCGGACCGTCTCCGGTCGCTCGTCTTACCCTCATTAGTGGCCAGTGAGGGGACGCCACGGCCTACATGTTCGATCCGATGCACTTCAATGGCACGACCTTTGACCTCGACGAGACCACGCGGATGGTTGTGGGGTCTATGCGTTTTGGCCCCAATCCCATCCGGCGTCCTATGCGCTTCGGATTGGTGAAGGCTACGACGCGTAGTCAGGCTCGCGCTGTGAATGTCCGCGTCTATGTCACGAGCCGACATCGGACGAAGCAATCCGCAAGACCGCAGACAGTCCAGATGCTGACTTGCTGCCGCCAATCCGACGCAAGGCCAGATGCTACCCCGTCACACCACCCCCTGCTCCGCCAGGAACCGCATCAGCGCCTCCGTCTGCTGTGCACTCACAACAGCACCAACATAACCGTCCGGCCGCACCAGCACCCAATCGCCTGATGACACCGCGTACGCACCGTGGAAGTGCCTGCTGTCGTCGATCAGCTCGCCATCCGGACCGATGCAGTGGATGTGCAATCCGGCGCGCGCCGGCACGGCATCGCGCTTCACCTGATAGCCGAGCAAGGTCCAATGCGGACCCTTGAACAGCTCGAACAGGCGCGTGGGCTGTCCGCCAGCACCGTGGAGCGGTGCATCCGGTGCGCGGTCTCCCGCGAGCACGCCTGCGACGCGCTCCGGTTTCTCCAGCGCCAGCGGCGAGCCGGGGTAGCCGATGTCGAGTTGCTGGACTTCGCGGCCGCGCCTGATGTCGCCGCGCTTGGCGGCTTCCAGCAGTCCGGTGGCAAGACCGAGCATGCTGGCGGCGACGGGGCGGCGTTCGCGCTCGTAGGTGTCGAGCAGGGTTGCGGACGCGCCGCTGATCACGCTTGCGAGCTTCCAGCCGAGATTGTAGGCATCCTGCACGCTGGTGTTGAGGCCCTGCCCGCCTGTCGGCGGATGAATGTGCGCGGCATCGCCGACCAGGAATACGCGGCCATCGCTATAACGATCGGCGAGACGCGCGTTCATCTGATAGGCCGACGCCCAATGCACCGCGTGAACGCGGATATCATCGCGTCCGGTGCGATCGGTGACCATCGCCGAAAGCCCTTCAGCCGACAGATCGACCTCGCCTTCGCGCGGGACCGGCGCCTGCAACTGGAAAAACTCCGTTCCGGCCAGCGGACATAGCGCGAGCTGGCGGTCCGTCGCGCCATCATTGAAGCGGTGCCATGCCGTGCGGTCGAGTCCCGTCAGGACAATATCGGCTACCACCGCGCGCACGCCCAGCGTCTTGCCTGGAAAGCCGATATCGAGCACGTGACGCACGAAGCTGCGGCCACCATCGGCACCGACGAGGTAACGCACTTGTATCGTCTCCTCGCCGGCCGCGCCGGAAAGGCGCGCGGTCACGCCGTCCTGGTCCTGTGCGAGGCCGACCAGTTCGCAGCCGAACTCCACGCGGTGGCCGAGTTCGAGCAGACGCTCGCGCATCACGGCCTCGGTCAGGAATTGCGGGATCATCAGCGCCATGTGGTAGGGCTCGGCCGGTGTCGGGGCAATGTGCTCGGCGACCTCGGAGTCCGTGAAGCTGCCGTCGTCGCGATAGACGCGCTGCGGCGGGTAGAGGCCGCCGGCTGCGACGATGCGGTCAAGAATGCCGAGATCCTCGAAGATCTCCTGGGTGCGCGGCTGGATGCCCTTGCCGCGCGAGCCGTGGAACGGACGGTCCATCTTCTCGATCAGCCGGAAGGAGACGCCGCGGCGCGCTAGATCAATGGCGAGCGTGAGACCGGCCGCGCCGGCGCCGCAGATCAGGACATCTGCCGTGAATTGGTTTGTCATGGGATCCTCAATATGTGTATTATGCACACATAAGACCGGGGACGGCGGGATGTCAAGAAGCGTGCAAAATACACACATTAAAAAACGGGTGCGTTCGCTTCACGAAGCGTTGATCGACATCATCAGCGTCATCAACCGCCGGCAAGGCGACGAGATGATGATCCGCGAGGCCGGCATCTCGCTCGATCGTGCGCTGTTTCCGCTGCTGGTCGGCATCGAGCGGCGCGGACCGATCGGCGTCGTCGACCTCGCCGATCGGATGGGACGGGACTACACCACGGTCAGCCGGCAGGTCGCGAAACTGGAAAGCCTGGGCCTGGTCAAGCGCCACGCCAGCAAAGCGGATCGCCGCGTCAGCGAAGCCACCATCACGCCTGATGGCAAAGCCATGACGGACGCGGTCGACAGGGCACGCGAACGGATCGTGGGAACGATGTTTGCAGGCTGGGACGAACACGATATCGAGGAACTGGTACGATTGATGCGCAAGCTCGCCGATGCGATGACCGCGCAAAGCGACCCGGCCTGAGACCAATCACGGAAGCGCTGCCTGATGACCAAGACCAATCGCGTGCTGTTTCTTTGCACGGGCAATTATTATCGAAGCCGCTATGCCGAGGAGATTTTCAACCATCGCATTGGGCTCGAAGGACTGGATTGGGTCGCCTTCTCGCGCGCCGTCGCCGAAACACTCTCGCCTGAAAACGTGGGGCCGATCTCGCCCCACACGCTGGAGGCCCTGCAAGCGAGAGGCATCGCGCCGGGAGGCGCTGCGCGCAATCCGGTGCTCTGCACGCTCGACGACTTTGCGCAAGCCGAGCTTGTGGTCGCGCTGAAGGACGCCGAGCATCGGCCGATGATCGCGCAGCGCTTTGCCGGCGTCGTCCATCGCGTCCAGTACTGGGACGTGGATGATATCGAGTACCTCGATCCCAAGACAGCGCTGCGCAAGATCGACGAACAGGTTGGACTATTGATCGAAAGCCTGCAAATCAGCGACCGATAACGGCAAGCCCCTTGCATATGACCTTTCGTCAGATTGTATCAAGCAAGACCAAGAAGGAATCCCATGAGCCAGACGCGGCGCGTTCTCTCGGCGCAAGTCGCCCACGAGACCAACACTTTCTCGATCGTTCCGACGACGCTCGAGGACTATCGCAAGCGGCTATTTCTGCGTGATGCCGAGATCGCCGCGGCGCTGGCCGACACCAGGATGGAAATCGCCGCGCATCTGGCCGCAGCCAAACGCTACGGCTGGACCCTGGTGCAGCCGGTCGCCGCCGCGGCCACCCCATCCGGGAAGGTGACGGCGGAGTGCTGGGCCGAATTGCAGCGCCTGGTCTACCAGGCCTGCGAAACCGGGCCGCTCGACGGCGTCATCCTCGCGCTGCACGGCGCGATGGTCACCGAGACCGACGACGACGCGGAAGGCGCGCTGCTCGAAGGATTGCGCAAGCGCCTCGGCGACACGATCCCGATTGCGGTGACGCTCGATCTGCATGCCAACGTCACCGAACGGATGGGCCGGCTGGCCAGCATCATGCTGCCCTACCGCACCTACCCGCACATCGACCAGTATGAGACGGCGTTCCGCGCCGCTGAACTGCTGCAATCGGCGATGGACGGCACGACCCGCCCGAAAGTGTTCCGCATGCAGGGAGCTCTGCTCGACGGATGCAATCACGGACGAACCCAGGGCGGCGTGATGAGCGATTTGCTGGCGCGCGCCGCCGACATGCAGGCGCAAACGCCCGGCCTTTTGTCCGTCGATGTCTGCGCGGGCTTCAGCCGTGCAGACATTGCCGAAGTCGGCCCCAGCGTTCAGATCACCTACGACGCCTCCCACAACGCCGCCGAAGCGGCCGCGCGGCAGGCCGCGGCCGCGCTCCAGGACGAGATGATCCGCCGGCGCGCCGAGGTCACCGTCACGCCGCTCGATTTGCCGACCGCAACGACGCTTGCCGCCTCGGCTGCAGCGGACGTCGCGGACACCCGTCCCCTCGTGATCGCCGACTTCAGCGACAACCCAGGTTCGGGCGCCTACGGCGATGGTGTCCGCCTGCTGGAGGCGCTGCTGCAGGCTGAAATCCGCGGCGTGCTGTTCGGCGTCCTCGGCGATCCCGAAGCCGCGGCCCGCTGCCATGAAGCGGGCCTCGGGGCCAGTCTGGACGTCATTGTCGGTGCCAAGCGCCATCCCGCCAGCTACGGACCTCCGCTGATGCTGACCGGGCGAGTGACCGGCCTGTCGGATGGCGCCTTCGTCTGCGAGGGGCCGATGAATGCCGGTCAGCCCATGACGCTCGGGCCCTCGGCCTTGCTCGAGGTCGACGGCATTTCCATCGCGCTTTCGACCAACACGCTGCAGACCTACGATCAGGAAATGTTCCGAATTCTCGGAGCAGAACCGGCTCAATTCCGGATCGTCGTAGTCAAGTCGGCGCACCACTTCCGGGCTGCCTTCGGGCCGATGGCCAAGGAGGTGATCCTGGCCGATAGCGGCGGGCTCGCCACCTTTGACCACACGAAGCTGTCCTACCGAAAAGTCCGCCGCCCCATCTGGCCGCTCGACGAAATCCCGCCGGGTTGAACCTCCCGCTCGCGGCTCATCCCGCGCAAACGAAAAGCCCCGGCGCGAAGGCCGAGGCTTGCGATCCAGTCCGCGTACATCCGGCGAACCAATCGTCGGACGTAGAACTACCCGCGAATCTTGAACGGATGATGACGAGGTTGGGTCGACAAAATGTCGCGTCAGACGCCGTACTGCTCGTCCGTCACTTTTTCCATCCACGCGACGGGGCTGCCGTTGAGCGCTTCCTGAATCGCGATATGGCTCATGGCCGTCTTTGGGGACGCGCCGTGCCAGTGCTTCTCGCCGGGTTCGAACGACACCACGTCGCCCGGGCGGATGTCCTCGACAGGACCGCCCCAACGCTGCACGCGGCCAAGGCCGGAGGTCACGATCAGCGTCTGGCCGAACGGATGGGTGTGCCATGCCGTGCGCGCGCCGGGCTCGAAGGTGACGTGATTGCCGGCGACGCGCGAGGGATCGACGGCCGGAAACAACGGATCCATACGAACCGTACCGGTGAAATATTCGGCCGGGGCACGGCTTGAGGGTTGGGAGCCTGCTTGTCTGGTCTGCATCTGTTGCCTCCTTGAGCGCCCAAGCTGGCGCTGTTCACCGCAACACATAGCGCCCCGGGCAGCGTTCGATTAGCCGCTATAATTTGCTTGCATTGATCGATACCGGCCATGAATAGTGCCGGCCATGGCAGCGCAGGATTTCAACGATCTGCTGGCTTTCGTGGCCGTCGCCCGCGAGCGCAGTTTTACGAAGGCCGCAGCGAAGCTGGGCGTCGTGCAGTCGACGCTCAGCCATACGATCAAGCGGCTGGAATCGCAGATGGGCCTGCGGCTTCTGACGCGCACGACCCGAAGCGTCGGCCTGACCGAGGCCGGCGAGCGGCTTTTGCAATCCGTTGCGCCCCGCATTGAGGAGATCGATCGCGACATCGCCGCGCTGATGTCGCTGCGCGACACGCCGTCGGGCACCATCCGGATCACGCTGTCGGATCATGCGCTCGAAAAGGTGGTCTGGCCGAAGCTGGTGCCTGTTTTGAGGAAGTACCCCGACATCAAGGTCGAATTCAGCCTCGATGCCGGTTTCCGCAACATCGTCGAAGACGGCTTCGATGCGGGCATCCGCCTCGGTGAGAGCGTCGAAAAGGACATGATCGCGGTGCGCGTTGGCCCGGATTGGCGGCTCGTCGCGGTCGCCTCGCCGACCTATCTGAAATCGCACCCGAAACCGAAGCACCCGCAAGAGCTCGTCGATCATGTCTGCATCAAACGGCGCCTGGCGGCGGGTGGCCATTATGTCTGGGAGTTCGCGAAGAATGGTCCCGACCTCAGGGTACGAATCGACGGGCAGCTGACCTTCAATGACTCCCGGTCGATGATCGAGGCCGCCGTCAAAGGGTTTGGCATCGCCTATCTCCCTGAAGACATGGTGGCGCCGCGAGTCAGGTCCGGGGAGCTCGTCATCGTGCTCGACGACTGGTCGCCGAAGTTCGACGGCTATTACATTTATTATCCGACCTCGCGGCAGAACTCGGCTGCCTTCAAGGTCATCGTCGATGCGCTCCGCCATCACGACACGCGACGAAAGCGCGGCTAGTGCCCGCCGGATTGATCGACGAAGATCCGGACGCGGCCGAAATCCTCAATTTCGCGATAGCGACTTAACTCCGCGCGGAGCTCGGGCTCCGCATTGGCCCAGGCGAGCCAATCGAACGGGAACGAGCTCAGCAAGAGCGTGTCCACGAGAATGATATCGGGACGACCGTTGCGCACATCCGCCAGCAAATGCTGCCGCTCGAACTGGATGATCCCGTCCAGCCTTGCCTGCTCGGCTCGGGTTGATTGCGCACCGTTCTGGCGCAGGATTGCGCCGCCCGCCAAAAGTTGCGCGGCGCATGAGCTGCCGACCCAGGTTCCGCCGATCTCGCGCACGAGCGGATGGCCGAGACCAACGTGATCGGTAATCGTGAGCAGCCGCGGGTGTTTTACGAGGGCCTCGATACGCGCCGCCAGTGGCGGAAAGCCGGGAGCCGGTGACGACAGATAGAGCCCGATGAGCGCAATCGCAGCAAGGCCGCCGATCACGACGGGTGCCCGCAAGGCCTTCCTGCAGACATGCAGCAGTGGAGCTGCAATTGCAAACATGCAAAGCGCGAACGCCATATAGGCCCAGCCCTTGCCTTGAAGCACGAAAGTCGCCGCTCCCCCGATCGCTGCGGCCAGCCACGGCGTTGCATCGCTCCAGAGCTTCAACTGGTGCGGAGCCGACAGGCGCAGGAACGCAATCGAAGCGCCGATCACGACGATCGGGAGCGGAAGCAGGCCGCTCAGCTCTTTCCTGATCGGAAGATAGGCCTCCGCCACCATCGGCGCGTAGGTGGAGAGATAGTCGGGGAAGGCGGCAACGACGACCGCTCCGTAGCCAATGACGATGATTGCAGCCGTGCAGGCCTCAGGGGTGAGCAAGGGCTTTAACGAACGCCGGCGAACGACATCGAGGATCATGGGAAGGCCGACCACGAGCGCAAAGAAGGGCTTGATGCTCATGGCGAGCCCCGCACCTACGCCTGCGAGGATCGCAACCGGTCCGGGATCGAGGCTGCGCCAGCGCAGCGCGGTGATGGCGACAAAGGGGGTCAGCGCGACGACGGCGATGTGTTCACGCTGCCCGAACACCGCGCCGGGAAGAATCGCGAGCAGGAACGCCAGCGAGCAGATCGTCGTGCTTCGCTCCCAGGCGTCCAGCCGTGCCGCCGCAGCCGCGCGATCGATCAGCAGAAGCGCGGCGACGATCGCCGCGATCACCATCATGATCAGGACGAACTCGGGTGCGGCCCCGGTTGCTCGCGCAAGCCACGCGGCCGGCATGTACATGAAAAGCGACAAAGGCGGGTTCAACTCGAAGACGTCGATCCCGAGCTTTCCGCCATCTAGGATCTTTTCGTTGGTCGTCAGCAGGCAACCCAGATCCGGGTTGAGAACAATGGGTATTTGAACGAGCGCAGCCGTCAGGAGGATCGCGGCCACGATCACCCAGCGCTGCCTCGTGCCGAAATTGAGTCCCGGGATACCCACGGCGCGACCTTCTCTCTCGGAGCGGCCCGTGGAGGTCTGCTTCACGGGTGCGAGCGGACATCCCACATCGATCGGGCGTCTCCGTCTTAAGGTACACGCCCTAAGAGTTGGTAACAGCCCTAGCCCATCACCCCACCCCGCTTGATCAGTTCCTTGCCGACGGCGGCAAGGTGGACCTGATCGGGGCCGTCGCCGATGCGCTGCGCCATCACGATCCTCGAAAAAACGCGACTAGAGCCGGCGTGATTCCGCCATCGGGCTGTGCCTGTAAATTTCAGCCAACCGGCCCGGGAGTCCAATCGTCGCCAGACAGCGGCGTGACGGTGACGTCAGGAATGACTCCACGATCCATGTCCGGATCGAAATGCCGCATCGTCCGCTCATTGAGGTCAATGATGCGGCCGGGCTTGAGCGGACCCACGTCATTGATCTTGACGATGACCTTCTTGCCGACGGCCTCGACGAGAGCATATTTCGGCGGCGCCCCGAATTGGACCCCACCAAATTTCCGACGCAAGCTCGTCTTGATGGCGGCCGTCCAGACCTCGGGATCATAACGCTCGCCGGAGGCCGTGCTCGGGCCGCCCTCCTCCTTGCCGGGCTTGAACGGATTATACGTCGATGCTGCGCCAACGATCGCATCCCCGGAGGCGGCGACGGCGCTTGAATGAACCCCGCTGGCTTCACTTCGTGCCAAGGTAACAGAAACGGCAAGCGCAACCAGGGCGCCGCAAATTGCGGCGCTCGAGCGGAACACCATTATATCTCCTTTGATTTTCTCGATCGTCCGGTTCCCGATGCCGCGAAACATGGTCAAGCGAACGCGGAAGCGTTTCGAACTTGCGCCAATCGTTTGCGGATTCGAGCCAACCCCTGGCCGCGGAACCGTCGTCGGAACCAGAGCGGTTCCGCACAGTGTTTTCGTTGTCGCCGTCTAAGACAGGGAATGAGTCAGCAGCATGGCCCCGAGAGCCTCGGGTCGCGCCTTTCCGGAGTCTTACGTGCTCAGCGCATTGCCCGACGTCCGTGAAAACCGCAATCGCGCGAGATTGCGGGACACGTGCCTGTCGTTGTTCGGCAACGGGAGGCTCTAGCCTCCGCCTACATCGATCACTCCGCCGCGCTTGATCAGCTCTTTGCCGACTGCAGCGAGGTGGACCTGGTCGGGACCGTCGCCGATGCGGATGAAGCGGGCGTAGACATAGGCGCGGGCGAGGAACGTATCCTGCGAGACGCCGGCGGCGCCGTGGATCTGGATGGCGCGGTCGATCACACGCGCGGCCATGCTGGGCACCACGATCTTGGCCGCTGCGATCAAATCGCGCGCGGCCTTGTTGCCTTCGCGATCCATCTTGTCGGCCGCCTGCAAGGTCAAGAGCCGCGCCTGCGCGATCTCGCAGAAGGAGTGTGCGATGTCCTCACGCACCGAGCCCTGCTCGGCGAGCGGCTTGCCGAAGGCTGTGCGTGACACCGAGCGCTGGCACATCAATTCGAGGGCGCGCTGGGCACAGCCGATCAGCCGCATGCAATGGTGGATGCGGCCGGGACCGAGCCGGCCTTGCGCGATCTCGAAGCCGCGGCCCTCGCCGAGCAAAATATTCTCGGCGGGCACGCGGACGTTCTCATAGACGATCTCGGGATGGCCGACCGGCGCGTCGTCGTAGCCGTAGGTCAGCATGTCGCGGACGATGCGGACGCCGGGCGTGTTTTTCGGCACCAGGATCATGGATTGCTGGCGGTGGCGATCGGGATCGTCGGGCGCAGTCTTGCCCATCACGATCAGGATCTCGCAATCCTCGTTCATCGCGCCTGACGTGAACCACTTCCGCCCGTTGATGACGTAGTCGCCGCCGTCGCGCCTGATCTGGCACTGGATGTTGGTGGCGTCGCTGGAGGCGACCTGCGGCTCCGTCATCGAGAAGCCGGAGCGGATGCGCCCCTCCAGCAGCGGTTTTAGCCACCGCTCCTGCTGCGCCGGCGTGCCGTAATTCGCCAGCACCTCCATGTTGCCGACATCAGGCGCCGAGCAGTTGAACACTTCGGGCGCCCAGAGGATGCGGCCCATGATCTCCTTCACCGGCGCGTAGTCGAGGTTTGTGAAGCCTGGACCGTGTTCACCGGAGAGAAACAGGTTCCAGAGCCCCAGCTCCCGCGCCCGCCGCTTCAGGTCCTGCAGAACCTGGGGCGTCTTGTAGCGCGCGGCCTCCGGCTTCACCTGCTCGTAATAGAGCTCCTCGACCGGCTCGACATGCGTCCGCATGAACTTGCGGACGCGCTCCTGAAGCTCAAGCGAACGGGCGGAGTGCTGAAAGTCCATTGGGTTCTCCTCTTCCCTTCTCCCCCTGTGGGAGAGGGTGCACCGTCTCTGCCGCCAGTCGCCTAGTTACGCCTCACGTCCCGCGCAGCAACTCGCTCGCGACCACCCAGTCGTTGCCGTCGAACTGGAGGATATAGCCGTCCTTGATCGGGCGGAAATCCTGCGGCGTCGTGTTGAGCGTGATGCCGGGCATCAGAAGCGACAGCGGCACGTTCTTCAGGTTCGACGCCTGCGCCATGATGTTCTCGCGCGTCAGATTGTCCTTGCACTGCTTCAGCAGGACCACCAGCGCCTCGGCGACGGTGTAGCCATAGAGACCGGCGACGTTGTTGATGTCGGCATTGGGCAGGCGCTTCTTCATGAAATCGATATAGGCCACCATCGCCGGATCGTCCTTCGGCTGCTCGACGAACGGTTTCAGCGAGCCGAGCGACAGCACGCCCTTGCCGGCATCGAGGCCTGCCGGCACCATCACGGTCGCCTTGTTGGCGCAGCCGGAGGCAAGAAAGCGCGTCGCCTGCCAGCCGACTTCATGCGCTTTCCGGATCGCCTGCGCGCAGGCGCGCGGCGTCACAGAGTAAATCATGAACACGTCGGCCTTGGTGTTGGCCAGCGTCAACACCTGGGAATCGACCGTGGGATCGCTGACCTCGAAGCTCGAGGCCATCGCGATCGCCTTGTCGGCGTCGGCGCCGAGCGCTTCCTTGACACCGCGCAGATATTCCTTGCCGGCGTCGTCGTTCTGGTAGAGCACCGCAAAGCGCGCGTTCGGGTTCTTGGCGCGGGCATAGGCGACGTCGATCGCGGCCTCGCTGGTGTAGTTCGGCGCCCAGGGCAGCGCCATCGACCACGGCATGTTGGCGGGATCGTTCCACTTCGAGGCCGAGCTGATCAGGAAGATCTGCGGCACCTTGTTGCTGTTGAGATATTTTGCGATCGCCGAGCTCGGCGCCGTGCCCATGGTTGCGAAGATGAAGGCGACACCGTCGCCCTCGACCAGCCGCCGCGCCGCTTCCATCGTCTTCGGCGGCGAGAAGGCGTCGTCCAGCGACAAAAGATTGAGCTTGCGGCCGTTGACTCCGCCCTTCTCGTTGACCTCGTCGAAATAGGCCGAGATGACCCTGCCGGTGATGCCGAGCGGCGATGCGGGGCCGCTATAGGGCATGGTGTTGCCGATCTTGATCTCCGTGTCGGTGACGCCGGGACCATAGGATTTCTGTGCCAGGACGGGCGTGGACAGGCAGGCGGCAGCCAATGCTGCGGCCAGGGCCAAAGCGGCTTTCATGGTTTCTCCCCGGTGATGATCGTCCACGCGAGGCGAACGCGTGACGCGCTGCTTTTTGTCAGCGCGTCAGATCAGCGGAGTTCCGCAAGACGGTCTTGCGTCGAGTTGCTGATAGCCTAGCCGCGCCGCTTCAGGCTGAAGCCCAGACTCACCCAGCCGGCGCCCGCCATGATCAGGTCGATGCCGAGGAACAGGCCGAGGATGTAGACGCTGTTGACCGGCCAGCGCGCCAGGATCAGGAGCCCAAGCAGCAGCGTGATGATTGCCGACAGCGCCACCGACACCCACGGGCTCTCGCGCTTCATGCTGAAGGCGAGAAACAGCCTGACGGCGCCGGAGGCCAGCAGCGAGGCGCCGAGGAACAAGGTGAGCAGCGCTGCCGCGAACAACGGGTTCTCGAAGGTCAGGAAGCCCGCGACGATGTAGAGCACGCCGAGCAAAGCCCAGATCGCGAACTTGCCCCAGCTCTTCATCTGGAACGCGCCGATCACCTCGGTGACCCCGGCGACGATCATCATCGCGCCGACCACGATCACGCTCGCGACCGTCGCCATCATCATGCTGCCGAGCGCGACGAAGCCGGCGATGAGATAGACGACGCCGAGGGTGACGATCCAGCCCCATTTGGCATGAAGCGCCGCAATGCCCGAACCGAGGCTTGGATGATGAGACGTTTCGGAAGCACTTGTCATGATGGCCACTCCTGCATGCGAAGCCCCAGAGCACATCTCAGGATAGCATGCGCCAGACCGGGACAACAGCCAGCAGAGCAGTCCACCGGCGCCAACATTGATGCAAATCAAGATCGAATGCGGCGCTTCACGCCCATCTCAATCCGGAATGCTGAAATAGAACGCCGCTCCCTTGCCGATGTCTGCCGTGGCCCAGATGCACCCGCCATGGCGCTGCACGATGCGCGATGCGATCGAGAGGCCGATCCCCGGCGACGAAGGCGATCGCGAGCCGCTTGTAAACCGGCTGCTTGATGCGGGCCCCATATCCCAGAACAGCAACGCCACCAGACCCGAGATGAGGGCTATGCCGGTATCCAGGATGGTGTGGAGTTCGGGATAGTCGCGTCGTCCGGTCGTCAGCAGCAGCGCACTGCCGACGCCGAAGGCGATCAACATGCCGACGACGCTGAACGACGAATTCACGTTCCTGGTTGCCGTGCCCATATCGCCACTGCGGGAAAGATCGCTTCAGAGACACGAACGATGCGAATCAAAGCCTGCAATTTTTCGCCTCTTTCCGCACCGCACGCAATCTGTACGTGCGGGACGGCGCGCGAAAGCCTATTGCAGCGCCGCCTTGCGCACGTCGAGCACGGCCTGCGCCCATTCGGCGGGCCGTTCCTGCGGCAAATTATGGCCGGCGCCGGCGAACACGCGCCGCTCGAAGAAGCTCTCGAACTTGCGCGCATGGTGCGCGGTGCCAGGATTAACGCCGTCGCTGTCGCCGTCGATCGCGATCGTCGGGACGCCGACTTGTGGCTGCGCGGCGAGCCTCGCCTCGATTCCGGCATAGGCGGGATCGCCTTCCACCAGCGCGTAGCGGTGGCGGTAGGAGTGGATCACGACATCGACGAAGTCAGGGTTGTCGAACGACACAGCGCTTGTCTCGAACGTCGCGTCATCGAACGCCCATGTCGGCGACCACATCGACCACAGCTGCCGGGTAAAGCCGCGGCGGTTGCGCTCCAGCGCGCGGCGGCCGCGCTCGTTGTGAAAGAGATATTGATACCAGAGCGCGGCCTCCTCCGGCGGTGAAGCCGGCTCCATGGCGCGCGCGATGTTCTGGATGTTGTAGGAATTGCCGGACACGAGCCCGACCACGCGCTCGGGATACAGCACCGAGACCACGCAGGCCGCGCGGCCGCCCCAATCATAGCCGCCGACGACCGCGCGTTCGATGTGAAGCGCGTCCATGAAGGCGAGGAGATCGGCGCCCAGCGCCGCCTGTTCGCCGGAGCGCAAGGTCGACGCGGAACGGAAACGCGTCGGCCCGTAACCACGCAGCCAGGGCACCAGCACCCGCGCGCCCGCCTGCGCGAGCAGCGGCGCAGTCGCAGCATAAGCGTTCACGTCGTAGGGAAAGCCGTGGCCCATGATGCAGGGCCAGCCGTCGGACGCGCCGTAGTCGAGATAGGCGATGTCGAGAACGTCCGTGGTGACGGCTTTTTGTTGCATGATTGACTCACGGATTTTGCGCGATCGCAGCCCGGATGCCGCTGCGCTCATGCGGGTTCCGAGACCGAGCTATTTCTGCGGCCCGGACAGCGAGATTTCGCGCTCGGCACGGAAGACGTTGCTGTAGAGATTGGCGATCCACTGCCGGCCGATCTCGGTCTTGTTGAGATAGCCGATCTCGGTCTGGATGTGCGGTGCGACGCTGTTCCAATAGAATTGTGGATAGCGGTTTACGATATCGGCGGGCGAGTCGTAGCCGAGCTGCCGATTCATGCCGACTTCCTCGAACTCGTAATACAGCGCATTGGCCTTGCGCAGATAATTGGGATCGCCGAGCTGACCGATGAAATCCGCAGCGCGCAGGATCGAGGCATCGTCATCATATTCCTGCCCCTGGCGGGCCGGAAAACGCGTGCCCTCGATGGCACGGGCAATGCGTTCACTGTCGATGCCGCGGACCCCCGGCAGCCGTCGCCTCACGAAAAGCTTCGAGCGATCAACGTGATACAACATCAGACTGGCATCGGAGGCGCCGCGCGGCAGCGCCACCTTGGTGCCGGCATCGTCGATGATGAAGCCGTCTTCGTCATCCTCAGGAAACAGGCCACGGACATAGCCGATATCGTGTGCAAGGCAGGCGATCAGGATATGGAGGTAGTCCTCCGCCGCAAGATGCGCATGGAGATTACGTCCCGAGAGGATGGCCTGAGCGGCCAGCGTCACCAACATCGTATGCTCGATGTTGTGGTACAGCGCGTCGCTGTTGCCGATACATTCCATCGCGGTGCGCGTCGAGCCCTCCAGCACCCCGGCAGAGGCCTCGTCGTACCGGCGGCGCATGAACGAGCCCAGCATCCTTTCCAGGGTTTCGGCCGCCAGTCGCGGTAACGTCATCATGGATGCAGCCCCGCTTGTCGGTGGTGTCCCACGCCAGCTCCCGACGTCTCATTCACGTCTTCGACGCAAGGGACAGCATAGCCCATCTTTGGCTGGCTCGCCAAATCCCGAAACAAGAACACGGAAATATGTTACGCTATCGCTTCGCAACATCACGGTTGCGGTCATGGTCCGGCACACTTGGCGGGCGGCGGGCCAATGGCCGACCCTGGGGACGCTTGCACCGCGCTGCGGATGGCGGCGTCAATTCCCTCGCCCGACGCGCCCCAGCATGGCGTCGAAAGCAGCCTTGATCCGGCGGATGTAAGGGTCCTTATAAGGACAATCCGGATTCCGGTCGTGCACCAGTACCCCGCTCACTCCACCAGCAGCACGTCCACGGCGACGCTGAGCTTCTGCTTCGGCGAGCCGACGATGATGCCGTCGACCGGCGATACGTCGGAGAAGTCCCGCGCGACCGCGAGCACGATATGGTCGTTGGCGACGAGGAGATCGTTGGTCGGATCGAAATCGACCCAGCCAAGCTCCGCCCCGCACCACAGCGACACCCAGGCATGGGTGGCATCGGCGCCTTGCAAACGCGGCTGCCCCGCAGGCGGAATGGTGCGCAGATAGCCGCTGACATAGGCCGCGGGCAGACCGAGCCCGCGCAGCCCCGCGATCATCACATGGGCAAAGTCCTGGCAGACGCCGTGGCGCTTGTCGAAGACCTCGTTGAGCGGCGTCGAGATCACGGTGGCTTTGGGGTCGTAGCGGAATTCAGTGCGGATGCGATGCATCAGATCGACCGCCCCGGCAAGGATACCCGCGCCGGACGCGAAGCTCTCGGCCGCATAAAGGCTGACCGGACGCAGCACCGGGACCAGCGGGCTCGCAAAGACATAGCCGACCGGCGAGCACGGCCCGAGGCTCGTCGCCTCGAAGGCGAGGTCGCGGATACTTTCCCAGGGCGGGCTTGCAGCGTCGCGCGCGGGCGGCTTGCGCGAAATCGAGATACGCGAACGTGAATCGATGCGCAGATTGCGATGCGCGGTTTCGATCACGATGCTCTCGGTCAGCGTGCCGAAGAAATCGCGGCGGACGTTGCGCTCGGACGGGCGCGGACGGATTTCGACCTTGTGCGAGATCAGTTCTTGACCGTTGCCGTCCTTCGGCTCGAGCCGCAGCGTGCAGCGGGCGAAGCTGACCGGGCTTTCGTATTCGTAAGTCGTGACGTGCCGGATGTCGTAGATCACGCGAGCCCCGTCAGCTTTTCCGGCCGGCTAGCATTGGGGCCATGCGGGAAGTAGTGCAGACTGATGGCTTCGGCGAGACTGAGCAGGTCCTGCTCCAGCGAGAACAGCGTCTTCACCTCGAGCTTCTCGGCCTCGGCGGTAGCCAGCATCGACTGCGCCGCGAGCGCGAGCCGCTGCGGCTTCTCGATCAGGCCATGCTCCTTCAGGCTCGGAAGTGCCGCGATGTGCTCGTTCAGCGTCGTCACCTGGAACGCCACCGAGCGCGGATTGTAGGGATCGAGCACCGCGAGGTCGCGCACCGGCGCCAGGATCGGCGCCAGCAGATAGCGCGAGTGATAAGTGATCTGGGAATCCACCAGCGTCAGCAGGATGTCGAGATCCTCGTCGCCGGCCTCGTCATAGGCGAACTGGCGGGCGAAACGCGCGGTGTTGATGGCGCGCTCGGTGCGGCGGCCGATGTCGAGGAAGCGCCAGCCGGCGGCGCGGTTCATGTTCTCCTGCGCCAACCCGGCAAAGCTCGCCAGCTCCTGCAAGGTCAGCTCGGCCGCGCTGACCACGCTGTCGTCGCCCTCGACCTCCCAGGCCAACCGATCGGCCATCTCGGTGATGACCTGCCAGGCATCGGGCGACAGCCGCTCGCGCAAGGAGGTCGCGGTGCGCTGCGCCGCGCGCACCAGCGACAATGCCGAGCCGAAGCGCTCCGGGCTCTGCAAGGCTTCGGCGACAATGCGCGCGGGGGCCGCACGTGAGGCTTGCGAGATCGCGCCCCAGGCCACCAGCAGACGCTGGATACGTTCGGCTGATTGCAGCGAGGCCGCGGTGCCCTTGTTGGGCCCGCTCGGCGAGCCCAGCGCGCGCACCAGCCGCAGCGTCGCTTCGGCCCGTTCGAGATAGCGGCCGAGCCAGTACAGATTGTCGGCGGCACGGCTCGGCAGCACGCCGGCGATGCGACGGATGCGGACTTTGTCGGTCGCCGGCAGCAGTGAGGCGGTCGCGACCTTCTTCTCCGAGACTACCCAGACGTCGGCGGCGCGGGCGCCGTCGCCCATCGACACCGCGCGCGCATCCGTCTTCTCGGCGATCCGGCAGAAGCCGCCGGGCATGATGGCCCATCCGTCCGGCGTCGCCGCCGCGAACACGCGCAGCACGAAGGGACGCGGCGTGAGCTGGCCCTGCTCCCAGACCGGCATGGTCGAGAGCCGCACCACCTCCTGGCCGACGTAATCCATGCCGCGCGCGGTGATGGAGTCGATCAGGCGCTGGCGGCCCTCGGCGTCGAGCTCGCTCGCGAGCACCGGGCCATTGCTGTCGACGCCGGGCACGCCGCGCCGATAGGCGCCTTCGATCGCGACCTCGTCGAGCCGCGACAGCACCTCGTCGCGTGCCGACTTCTGGCCGCACCACCAGGTCGCGATGTGCGGCATCTTCAGCTCTTCGCCGAGCAGGCGGCGGCTGAGCGCCGGCAGGAAGCCGAGCAGCGCGCGCGCCTCCAGCACGCCGGAGCCCGGCATGTTGGCGACGACGACGCCGTCCTTGCGCAGCACGTCGATCAGGCCGGGCACGCCGAGATGCGAGGACGCATCGAGCTCGAGCGGATCGAGCGAATTGGAATCGACGCGTCGCAAGAGCACGTCGAGCCGCTTCAACCCCGCGACCGTGCGGATGTGGATGCGATTGTCGCTGACGGCGAGATCGTCGCCCTCGACCAAGAGGAAGCCAAGATAGCGCGCCAGCGTCGCGTGCTCGAAATAGGTTTCGCTGAAGGCGCCGGGAGTGAGCACGCCGATCCGCGGCTCATCGCGATCTGCGCGTGCGCGCAGGCTGTCGCGGAACGCCTCGAAGAACGGCGCGACGCGCGGCACGTTCATCGACTTGTAGAGATCGGAGAAGGCGCGCGAAAGCACCAGGCGGTTCTCCAGCGCGTAGCCCGCGCCCGACGGCGCCTGGGTGCGGTCGCCGAGCACCCACCAGCGGCCGTCGGGGCCGCGGCCGACATCGGCGGCATAGAGCGAGAGATAGCGCCCGCCCGGCGGCTCGACGCCACAGACGGGGCGGAGATATTCAGGACTGCCGGCAATCGCGGCCGCGGGCAGCGCGCCTTCGGCGACCAGCTTCCCCTCGCCATAGATGTCGCGCAGCACAAGCTCCAAAAGCTCGGCGCGCTGGGTGATGCCGGCGGACAGCTGCTTCCAGTCGGCCTCGTCGATCAGCAGCGGCAGATGGCTGATCGACCACGGCCGGTCGGCGCCGTCACCGGGCGCCCGATAGGTGACACCGGCCTCGCGCAGATGGCGGTCTGCCATGCCGAAGCGCCGCTCGACCTCGTCGGGGGCAAGCGCGCCGAAGGCGTCGAAAAAGCGGCTCCAGACCGCGCGCGGGGCGCCGTCGGGCCCCAGGAACTCGTCGGGAATGCCGGGCAGGCGGCGATAGTCGCGGACCCATTGCGCAAGGCGGCGCTGGCCGTCAGTTTGTCCTGGCGCCTTACCCGCCTTGTCGTTCTGTTCGGCTGCGCCCTCGCCCATGGGCCTGTCCCTCCCCCACCCTCATACTCATTGCAGGAGCGGGGTCCGCAAGTCGAGGGTCAGCGGAAACTCATTTGTGCGTTCCTCGGGCGGCGGCTGCATCGGGCCGGGCGTATGGCCGTGGTCCTGGAAGCGCGCCAGCCGCCGCGCCTCGGCCTCATAGGTGTTGACGGGCTTGGTCTCGTAGCTGCGGCCGCCGGGATGGGCGACGTGGTAGACGCAGCCGCCGAGCGAGCGGCCGTTCCAGGTGTCGATGATGTCAAAGGTCAGGGGCGCGTGGACCGGGATGGTCGGGTGCAGGCCGGAGGCCGGCTGCCAGGCCTTGAAGCGGACGGCGGCCACGGCTTCGCCCGAGCGGCCGGTCGAGGTCATCGGCAGGCGGCGGCCGTTGCAGGTGATGATGTGGCGGCCCTCGACAAAGCCCTCGGCTTTCACCTGGAGCCGCTCGACCGAACTGTCGACATAGCGCACCGTACCGCCGGCCGAGCCTTCCTCGCCGAGCACGTGCCAGGGCTCCAGCGCCTGCCGCAGCTCCAGCGTCACGCCGCCTTGATGGACGCGGCCGAAGGCGGGAAAGCGGAATTCGAGCTGGGCCAGATACCATTCGGGATCGAACGGATAGCCTGCTTGCTTCAGCTCGGAGAGCACGTCCTGAAAATCCTCCCAGATGAAATGCGGCAGCATATAGCGATCGTGCAGCGCCGTGCCCCAGCGCACGAACTTGCCGGCTTGCGGCTCGCGCCAGAATTTTGCGATCAACGCGCGGATCAGCAACTGCTGCGCCAGCGACATGCGCGGATCGGGCGGCATTTCGAGCGCGCGAAATTCGACTAGACCGAGCCGGCCCGTGGTCCCGTCAGGCGAATAGAGCTTGTCGATGCAGATTTCGGCGCGGTGGGTGTTGCCGGTGATGTCGACGAGCAGATGCCGGAACAGGCGGTCCACCAGCCATAGCGGCGTCTGGTAGCCCGGCGGCGGCACGTGCGAGAGCGCGATCTCGAGCTCGTAGATGCTGTCGTGGCGCGCTTCGTCGATGCGCGGCGCCTGGCTGGTCGGGCCGATGAACAGGCCAGAGAAGAAATAGGACAGCGAGGGATGCCGCTGCCAGTACAGCACGAGGCTCTTCAACAGATCAGGCCGGCGCAGGAACGGCGAGTCCTGCGGGCTGGAGCCGCCGATCACGACATGATTGCCGCCACCGGTGCCGGTATGGCGGCCGTCGACCAGGAAGCGGTTGGCGCCGAGGCGTGTCTTGCCGGCGTCCTCATAGAGCCCGACGGTGATGTCGACCGCCTCGCGCCAGCTCTTCGCCGGCTGGATGTTGACCTCGATGACACCAGGGTCGGGCGTCACCTTGACGACCTCGATGCGCGGATCGAACGGCGGCGGGTAGCCTTCGACGTGGACCTGAATCTGCATCTCTTCGGCGGTCGCTTCGAGGGCCGCGACCAGCTCGAGATAATCCTCGATGCGCTCGACCGGCGGCATGAAGGCGCAGAGCACGCCGTCGCGGACTTCGACCGACATCGCGGTACGGACCGGGACGGACGTGTTGAGATGCTCGGGCTCGACCTGCGGCGGCGATTCCGGACGCGCCGGAAGGCTGAACACCGGCAGCTTGCCGCGGGCCTCCATCGGGTCCTGTTCGACGATGTAGGGATATTGGTTGGGCGGGATATGGCCGAGCGAGCCGATCGGCAAGCGCAAGCCCAACGGTGAATCGCCCGGCATCAAAAACAGATGATTGCGCCGGAGTTGCCAGCGCTCGCTGCGCCAGCGCGGCGGCGCGTTCCAGCGCTGCACCGGCAGCACGAAACCCCGCGGCGTGTTCAGCCCCTCGTCAAACACCCGCGCCATGCGCGCGCGCGCTTCCGGATCGGATAATTTGGAGTCGGAGGGATCGACGTTGACGGCAAGCTCGGCCTCCTTGTGGAGCCAGTAGGCGGTGTCCTCATAGGCCGGGATGATGTAGCCGGGATCGAGCCCGAGCCGCAACGCCGTGCCCTCCACGAACGCCTGGGCGTCCTTGACCTCGGCGCGCCGCGGATTCTCGATCTTCGCGATCAGATCGGCATTCTTCCAGATCGGCACGCCGTCCTTGCGCCAGTACAGGCCAAAGGCCCAGCGCGGCAGGCTTTCGCCCGGATACCATTTGCCCTCGCCGTAATGCAGCAGCCCGCCAGGCGCAAAGCGCGCGTGCAGGCGGCGGATCAGATCGTCGCCAAGCGCGCGCTTGGTCGGACCGACCGCCTCGGTGTTCCATTCGGCTGCTTCGAGATCGTCGACGGAAACGAAGGTCGGCTCGCCGCCCATGGTGAGCCGCACGTCCTGCGCGGCGAGATCGCCATCGACCTGCTCGCCGAGATCGTTGAGCCGCGTCCAGGATTCGTCGGAGAACGGCTTTGTGATGCGCGGCGCCTCGCGGATCCGCTTCACGCTCATGTCGAATTCGAACTCGACCTCGGCAAAGCCGGCGCCGCCGGAGATCGGCGCAGCCGAGCGATAATGCGGCGTGGCGGCAACCGGGATGTGCCCCTCGCCCGCGAGCATGCCGGAAGTCGCATCAAAACCGATCCAGCCTGCGCCCGGCAGATAGACCTCGGCCCAGGCGTGCAGATCAGTGAAATCGTTCTCGACTTCCGGCGGTCCCTCGATCGGATCGATGTCGGGACGGATCTGGATGAGATAGCCGGAGACGAAACGGGCGGCGAGCCCGAGATGACGGAAGGTCTGGATCAGGAGCCAAGCGGAGTCGCGGCACGATCCGGCGCCGGAGGTGAGCGTCTCCTCCGGCGTCTGCACGCCGGGCTCCATGCGGATGATGTAACGGACGTGCTTCTGAAGCTCGCGATTGAGATCGACCAGGAAGTTGACGGTGTTCGGAGCTTCATGCGGGATCGTGTCGAGAAATTTTGCGAACAGCCGATCAGGCTTGATGGTGTCGAGATACGGCGCGAGCTCGGTCTTCAAATCCTTCGAATACTCGAACGGAAAGGCGTCGGCATAAGGCTCGACGAAGAAGTCGAACGGGTTGACCACGGTCATCTGCGCGCTGAAATCGACCTCGAATTTCAGCTCGGTCGTCTTCTCCGGAAACACGTAGCGCGCGAGCCAGTTGCCCTGCGGGTCCTGCTGCCAGTTCACGAAATGATTGGCCGGGGTGACCTTGAGCGAATAGCTCAGGATCGGCGTGCGCGTGTGCGGCGCCGGCCGCAGGCGGATCGTCTGCGGGCCAAGATCGATCGGACGGTCGTATTTGTAGTGCGTGACGTGGTGCAATGCGACGTAGATCGACACGGGGTGCGGTACTCCAGCAGCTTTTTTGAGCAGAACACCTGACGTCAGTGCGATCAAGCACTAACAACGGGCAAACCCTGCCTATACAAGGTGCGGGCCGTCCGCTTGCACGTCGTTAACGGGTACGCCGAAGGTCTTACGCCGCCGAAGTCAGCCGCTGCAGGAACTGCGTGACCTCGCGGCGGAGCGTCTCGACCTCGCCGTGGACGCGTTCTGAGGCGCTGTTGACGCGGCTTGCGACGCGGCCGGTGTCGGCGGCGGCTTCGCTGATGCCCGTCACGTTGGAGGACACTTCCGAGGTTCCAGCCGAGGCTTCCTGAACGTTGCGGGCGATCTCGCGGGTCGCAAGGCCCTGCTGCTCGATCGAGGTCGCGATCGAGGCGGTGATGCCGTTGATCTCGGCGATGGTCTGCGCGATGGCTTCGACGGCTGCGACCGAGTTGGTGGTCGACTGTTGCATCTCGCCGACCTTGGCGCTGATTTCCTCGGTCGCTTTCGCGGTCTGGTTGGCGAGACTCTTGACCTCGGAGGCCACGACGGCAAAGCCGCGGCCGGCCTCGCCCGCACGCGCCGCCTCGATGGTGGCGTTGAGCGCCAGCAAATTGGTCTGCGAGGCGATCTCGCTGATCAGCTTGACGACGTCGCCGATCCGTAGCGCGGCATCTGCGAGCGAGCGGATCTCGCTGCCGGCGCGATTGGCCTCGTTCACGGCGCGTCCCGTGCTCGTGGTCGAGCCGCTCACCTGGCGGCCGATCTCGGCGATCGAGGATGCGAGCTGCTCGGCGGCGCTGGCGACGGTCGCGACATTGCGCGAAGCCTGGTCGGAGGCGCTACGCACGCCGGAGGTCTGCCGGCTGGTCTTCTCGGCCGCAGCCGACATCTGGCCGGCGTCGGATTCGAGATCGGTCGCGGCGCCCATCAGCGTACCAGCAACGCCGTCGAGATGCGTGCCGAACTGCTTTGCGAGATCTGCGATCTCGACGACGCGGCGGCCGAGGCTGTCGGTGCCGGAATTGATGACGACGGCCGAACGACGGAACGAGCCGGGCAGACCGCGCGCGAGGATCTTTCGAAAGTGCTTGCCGCGGCTGGCATAGTCCATCGACGCCGAGGCCTCGCGCAGGAAGGCATCGGTGATGTCGAGCATGTCGTTGACCGACTTCTGGATCGAGCCGATCCGACCGGCCTGGCGATTGCTGAGGATGCGCGCTTCGACATCGCCATGCGAAGCCTTGCGACAGACATCGGCGACTTCATCGACGGCCATTGCCGTGCGATGCTGGCACCAGACGGCGTAACCGAGCAGCGCGACCGTCGCGCCGAGCAGCGCTGCACTGGCGATTCCGGTCACGCCGAGAAGCGAGAGGACGAACGCGACGACAGCAAGAACACACGCGAGCGCGGTCGCTCCCTGCGCCTTAGAGAGAGAGCACAAATTCATCGTAACCGACACCCTGTTGCTTCAGTAGTCCGACCATCGCTTCGAAGCTCGCGTGCATGCCGTCCTTGGCGTTGGCATGCCGCGCCTCTTCCGCGCACAGCGTCTTGTAGATCGGCTTGATGCGCTCGATCTGCGCAGGATCCGGCTTGCGACGGTTGGAGTGATAGCCGACGACATTCCCGCGCTCGTCGAAGGTCGGCGTGACGTGGGCGAACACCCAGTAATGACTGCCGTCCTTCGCGAGATTGACGACGTAGGCGAAGATCTCCTGCTTCGACTGAAGCGTGTCCCAGAGCAGCTTGAAGACGCTGCGCGGCATGTCGGGATGGCGGATCATGCTGTGGGGCGCGCCCATCAGCTCGGCATAAGAGTACTTCGCCATGCGAATGAAGACGTCGTTGGCGTAAGTGATGCGGCCCTTGAGATCGGTCTTCGACACGATCAGCTCCTCTTCACCGAGGAGGTTTTCTACGCCGGTCGGCCGTATCGCACGCGTCATCGTTGACGAATCCCGTCGAGGGGCGAACGCCCCAGATAAGGAGGCGAGCTCGCATTGTCCAAGGATTACGGCAAGAATTGTTAATCGTGTGTGAGCACAGGAATCCGTGCGGTGGTATGGCACCTACGTATGACTACGTAGGTGCGCTGCCCCTCCTGCATATTCCCGCATCGAGACGCACGACGCGCGACAATCACATCGTCGCGCCGAGCACCCAGGGCGCGAACTCGGCACCACCAAAGTCAAAGCTCTCGCTCTTGGTCGGCTGTCCCGAGGCGGTCTTCAGGATGAGCTCAAAAATGCGCTGGCCGCACTCCTGGACGCTCTCCTCGCCTTCGAGGATGGTGCCGCAATTGACGTCCATGTCCTCTTCCATGCGCTTGTACATGGGCGTGTTGGTGGCGAGCTTGATCGAGGGCGCGGGCTTGCAGCCGAACACGCTGCCGCGGCCGGTTGTGAAGCAGACCAGATTGGCGCCGCCGGCGACCTGGCCCGTTGCGGCGACCGGATCGTAGCCGGGCGTGTCCATGAACACGAAGCCGCGCTTGGTCACGGGTTCGGCGTAGCGCAAGACGTCGACGAGATTGGTGGTGCCGGCCTTGGCCATCGCGCCCAGCGATTTTTCCAAAATGGTGGTGAGACCGCCGGCCTTGTTGCCGGGGCTCGGATTGGCGTTCATCTCGGCGCCTTCGCGCGTCGTGTATTCGTCCCACCAGCGCATCAGACCGACCAGCTTCTCGCCGACCTCGCGGCTGACGGCGCGGCGCGTGAGCAGATGCTCGGCGCCATAGGTCTCCGGCGTCTCCGACAGGATCACGGTGCCACCGTGACGCACGATGAGATCGCTGGCCGCACCGAGCGCGGGATTGGCTGACACGCCGGAATAGCCGTCCGAGCCGCCGCATTGCAGCGCCACGGTCAATTCGCTCACCGGCACGGACTCGCGCTTGACCTTGTTTGAATCCGCGAGCGCTTCGCGCACGAAGGCAATGCCAGCTTCCACGGTCTTTCGGGTGCCGCCAACTTCCTGGATGTCCATCGCGCGCAGGCGGCCGGCGAGCTTCTGCTCTTCCATCAGGCCGCCGATCTGGTTCACCTCGCAGCCCAGCCCGAGCACGATTACATGAGAGAAGTTCACGTGCCGCGCATAACCGCCAAGCGTGCGGCGGAGCAGCGCCAGCGGCTCGTTCTGCGTCATGCCGCAGCCCGTCTTGTGGGTCAGCGCGACCACGCCGTCGACATTGGGGAATTCGGCCAGCGGATTGTCGCCGGTGAAGGGATTCTTCTTGAAGACGTCGGCGACGAGGCTTGCGACATGCGCGCTGCAATTCACCGAAGTCAGGATGCCGATATAGTTGCGGGTGGCGACACGGCCGTCCGGGCGGCGAATGCCTTCGAAGGTCGCCGGCAGGTCGAAGTTCGGCGTCGGCTTGACGTCGGCGCAATAGGCATAGTCCTTGGCGAAATCGCCCATGCCGATGTTCTGCACGTGCACGTGCTGGCCCGGCGCGATCGGCATGGTCGCAAAGCCGATGATCTGGCCGTAGCGGATGACAGGCTCGCCCAATGCGATCGGCTTGATCGCGACCTTGTGGCCGGAGGGAATGCGCTCGACCGTGGTCACGCCGTCGGCGACCAACGTTCCCGGCGGCAGGCTCGCGCGCGCGATCAGCACGCCATCATCGGGATGCAGGCGGATGACGGGGCTGATGGTCATGGCTATCTCCTGTATCGAAACTCTCGTGCCCCGGACGCTGCGCAGCGCGAAGCGGTGCGCTGCAGATCCGGGGCCCAGGTGTCGTGTCTTTCACTAGCAACTGTGTCCCGGCTCTGCGATGCACCGCTTCGCGCTGCATCGCGTCCGGGACACAGAGAGATCAGGCCTTGCCGCCGGCGTCCTTGCGGGTCGCGTTGACCTGCATCTTGGCGTAGGTGGTCATCAGGCCGACTTCGTTCGAGAGCGTCACCAGCTTGAAGCCCATGTTGATGGCGCGCGCGGCACCCTCGGCGCCGCTGCAATGGATGCCCGGGAACAGCCCGCGCTTGTCGCATTCCTTGATGATCTTGTCGTAGATCGCGAGGATCTCGGGCTCGGTGCGGTCGAGCTTCGGCTCGAGGCCGTAGGAGAAGCCGAGGTCGGACGGGCCGATATAGACGCCGTTGAGACCTTCGACGTCGAGGATCGCTTCCATGTTCTCGACCGCGGTCTTCGTCTCCATCATCGGCAGCAGCACGATGTCGTCGTTCGCGGTCTTCTGGTAGGAGCCCGCGGTGCCGTACATGCCGGCGCGGATCGGGCCGTTGGAGCGGACGCCCTTCGGCGGATATTTGGAATAGGAAACGAGGTTCTTGGCTTCCTGCGGCGTGTTGACCATCGGGCAGATCACGCCATAGGCGCCGCCATCGAGCACCTTGCCGATGATGCCGGGCTCGTTCCAGGGCACGCGGACCATCGGGGTGACCGGATGCTTGTCCATGGCCTGGAAGCACTGCACCATCGAGAG
The DNA here is from genome assembly GCF_023073315.1 of Bradyrhizobium sp. 1. Lineage (GTDB taxonomy): Bacteria > Pseudomonadota > Alphaproteobacteria > Rhizobiales > Xanthobacteraceae > Bradyrhizobium. Next base: position 29,238 of record NZ_JADPJH010000004.1, read on the forward strand.
ATAGTCCTGCACGCCATGCTGCATGTCGACGGTGACGCTGTCGAAGCCGCATTGCGCGATCATCTCGGCCGAGAAGCCGGAGGGAATCGCGAGCCACGCGTTGACCACGGCCTTGCCCGACTTCCAGATTTCCTTGACCTTGTTCGCCACGTTGCCTTCCTTCTTTGTTGTTTGGGTCGCCGTTGTTTGGGTCGTCGTTGTTTGGGCCTTCGTCACCATGACGAGCGCCGCGACAGCACACCATCGCTGTTACCGCGAACCGGGTCGCCGCGCTACGCTCGCAATGACGCAAGACCTATGCGCTTGGTCACAGGATCCGGGCCTCGCGGGCGGCGTCCACTATCGCCGCCCGGGTGTCATCCGGCAAGGGGATGCCGTTCGACGCGTTCGGCCTGGAATCCACCCCCGATGACGGAACCTTCCGGTCAAGCACTCGCCTTGGCATGGCCGCCGAGATAGGCGGCGCGGATGGCTTCGTTGCCCCAGAGTTCGTCGGGCTTGCCGCCGAGCACGATACGGCCGGTCTCCAGCACATAGCCGTAATCGGCCACCGACAGGCCCATGCGCGCATTCTGCTCGACCAGCAAGACGGTCGTGTTGCGCCGGATCTCGGAGATGATCTTGAACACGGCCTGCACGATGACGGGCGCAAGGCCAAGCGAGGGCTCATCCAGCAGCAACAGCCGCGGCTTGGCCATCAGCCCGCGCGCGACCGCCACCATCTGCAACTGTCCGCCGGACAGCGTCCAGCCGAGTGCGCTGGTGAATTTGCGGATATCCGGGAACAGGTCGAACATCGCATCCGCTTCGCGCGAGATCTCCGAGGTCGAGGCCCGGCGATTGGACGCGCCGAGCATGATGTTCTCTTTCACCGTGAGACCCGGAAACACACGACGCCCTTCCGGCACGTGCGAGATGCCCATGCGGACGATGGCTTCGGGGCCAAGACCCGCGATCGACTTGCCGTCGAACAGGATCTCGCCCGAAGTCGGTTTGGCGAGGCCGGAGATCGCGCGCAAGGTCGTGGACTTGCCGGCACCGTTGGCGCCGAGCAAGGTCACCACTTGCCCCTCCTCGACGGCGCAGGTGACGCCGCGCAGCGCTTCGATCTCGCCGTAGCGCACCACGAGATTGCGGATTTCGAGCAACGGCATCATTCGCTCCCGAGATAGGCGGAGACGACGTCGGGATGACGCAGCACGGCCATGGATTCGCCGTCCGCGATGCGGCGTCCGAAGTTGAGCACGGTGATGTGCTGGGCCGCTTCCGAGACCAGCGTCATGTCGTGATCGATGATCAGGATGGTCAGGCCTTGCGCGGCGATGCGCTTGAGCAGCTCGTGCAGCTCGAGCTTCTCGGTCGAGTTCAGGCCGGCCGCGGGCTCGTCGAGCAGCAGCAGCGTTGGATTCGAGGCGAGCGCACGCGCGATCTCGATCAAGCGCTGATGGCCGTAGGAGAAGCTCGAGATCAGCTCGTTGGCGCGGCTACCGAGGCCGACGAAGGTGAGCGCCTCCATCGCACGCTCGGTCAGGGCGTCATCGCCCTTGCCGACCATGGTGTTGCCGGGCCGCTCGGCGCCGATCTCGACATTCTCGAGCGCCGTCATCGAACGGAACAGGCGGATGTTCTGGAAGGTGCGGCCGAGCCCGGAAGCCGTGCGCTGATGCGGCGGCATGTGGGTGATGTCGGTGCCGTCGAGCACGATCCTGCCTGACGTCGCCACATAGAGACCCGAGAGCACGTTGAGCGTGGTGGTCTTGCCCGAACCGTTCGGCCCGATCAGCGCATGCACGCCGCCGCGCTTCACGGCGATGTCGACACCATCGACAGCCTTGAGGCCGCCGAAATGCTTCGACAGACCGATGACTTCCAGCACAATGTCGCCGCCGGTCATCGCCGGCTTCAAATGCAAGGCGCCCGCGACCGGCGGCGCCGGGAGCTTGGCGCGCCAGCGCGTGAAGGCGTCCGCAACAAAACCCCAGATGCCGTCGGGCATGAAGCGGATGATCAGGATCACGAACAGGCCGTAGATCGCGAGGTACAGGCCCGGGACGCTCTTGAGGAAGCGCAGCCATTCCGGGATCAGGATCAGCAAGCCCGTGCCGATCGCCGAGCCGATCGGCGAAGCCACGCCGCCGAGCAGCGACATAGTCAGGAACACGATCGATTCCGCGAAGGAGAACTGATCGGGGCTGACATAGGCGAAGCCGCCGGCGAACAATCCGCCCGCGAGACCGCCGAGGAGCGCGCAGAGCGCGAACGCGTAGATCTTGGTGCGGAAGACGTCGATGCCGTTGACGCCGGCCGCAAGCTCGTTGTCGCGCACCGCGCGCATGGCGCGGCCGAGCTTGGTGTCGGAGAGATGCCAGACCAGATAGCCGACGATCGCCAGCATCGCGACGCAGAAGGCGAGATAGCTTTGCGACGACTGGAACAGGTCGGGCCGCTTGATGTTGGGGACGCCGTCGGGACCGCGCGTCAGCCAGATCGCGTTGATCATCACTAGCGTGACAATCTGCTGGAACGAGATCGTCACCATCGCGAGGTAGTGGCCGCCGAGCCGCAAGGTCGACATGCCGAGGAAGGCGCCCGCGAGCAGCGAGATCAGACAGCCGCCGACGAGGCACAGCCAGAAGCTGAGCTGCAGATCCGTCGTCCCCATGCCGACCGCATAGGCGCCGAGGCCAAAGAACGCGGCCTGCGCCAGATTGATCTGGCCGCACAGGCCGAGCACCACCGAGAGCCCGAACACCGCGATCGCGAACGTCGTGGCCTGGAGCAGGATGTTGTGAACGTAGCCGTCGAAGTTCATGTTGGCCGCGAGCACGACCAGGATCGCCGCGCCGATGAAGTACGGCAGATGCCGGACCACGAGCGGTTTCGAACGGATGGCGGGTGCCGGAATCGGCATGTTGTCGCTGGGGGCGCTCATGCCTTCTCCGCCACGCGTTCGCCGAAGATGCCCTGCGGCCGGAAGATCAGGAAGGCGATCAGCACCAGGAAGGCGAAGCCGTCCTTGTAGGGCACCGAGACATAGGCGGCGCCAAAGGTCTCGATCACGCCGAGTGCGAGACCGCCGATGATGGCGCCGGCGACGTCGCCGAAGCCGCCGATGATGGTGGCCGCGAACGCCTTCAGTGCGATGGTCGAGCCCATCTGGATCGAGACGAACAGCACGGGGGCGACGAGGATGCCGGCAAGACCGCCAAGCACCGCCGAATAGATGAAGGTGATCATGATCATGGTCGAGACGGAAATGCCGAGCAGCGAGGCCATTTCCTTGTCCTGCGAGGTCGCCTGCAGCTTCTTGCCGAGCAGCGTCTTCTCGAAGAACCAGAAATTGAAGATCACGAGGCAGATCGTGACGCCGATGATCAGGAGGTACTGGCTGTCGAGATAGACCGGGCCGACCTGGATGCCGGGTGTTTCAAACCAGCCTTCCAGCACCTGAGGCTGCGGGCCGTAGATCGCAAGCACGGAATTGGCGAGCAGGATCGAGGCGCCGATGGTGGCGATGATGACGGGCAGATAGCTGCGGTGGCGCAGCGGATAATAGACGCCGAGATTGAAGACGGCGCCGAGCAGCGCCATGCCGAGCAGCGCGACGATGAACGCCGCCCAATAGGGCAAACCGGCCTCGACCGCGACGACCATCAGATAGGCCGCGACCATCGAGAACTCGCCTTGCGCAAAATTCACCACATTGGTGGCTCGGAAGATCAGCACGAAACCGAGCGCAACCAGCGAGTAAACGGCGCCGATACCGATGCCGGTAAAGAGGAGTTGTAGGGCGAGATCCATGACAAGCTTCTGTTGGAGATCAAATACGTTCGACGGAAGACGTCACGACCTCCCCGACCGGCATCGGGGAGGTCGTTTCAACGTCAGTCGTTGAACTCGATGTGCTTGTCGAAGGTGATGTTGCCCTTCTCGTTCTTCACGATGTTGTAGCCGTGGAGACCGTCGCCGTTCTGGTCGAAATTGTATTCGCCCTCGGCGCCCGGGAACTTCTTGATCGCGAGGATGGCTTCGCGGATCTTGGCCGGTTCGGTCGTGCCGGCCTTGTTGATGGCCTGCGCCATCACGTTGATGGCGTCAAAGGTCCAGGAGCTCTGGTTGTCGGGCGCAACCTTGACCGCGTCGCGGTAGATCTTGCCGAACGCCTTCGAGCCTTCGCTGGAATCCTCGGCATAATCCGCAACGCCATAGGTGTTATAGAGCGCGGGACCGGCGAGCTTCAGCGCGGTGATGTTGACGATCGAGGGCGAACCGACCCAGGGAATGTTCACGCCGAGCTGACGCAGCTGGCGAGCGAAGATGCCGAGATCGTTCTCGAAGGTGAAGTAGGAACCGAGGATGTCGGCGCCCGACTGCTTGATCGCGAGCACGACCGGGGTGAAATCCTGGCTCTGGTTGGCATAGCCCTGGTCGAGCACCGGCGGCGCGCCGAGCTTTTCGAGCGCAGCCGTCAGCGCCTTGCCGCCCGCGGTGCCGAACGCATCGGTCGAGTGCAGCACGGCCCATTTCTTCTTGGCGAGCGTCGTGACGCCGTATTCGGCGATGACACGGCCGGAATAGCTGTCATTGGGACGGCAGCGGAACAGCCATTGATTGCCCATGTGGGTGAGGTTCGGATCGGTGCCGCCGATCATCACGGGCTTGCCGAGCTTGATCACGTCGGGCGCCATCGCGTGCACCTGGGTCGAACGGATCGAGCCGAGGAAGCCGACGATGTCGGGCTGCGAGGCGAGCTTGGAGAAGGCGAGCACGATGCCGGGATTGGTGGTCTGGTCGTCCTCGACGATCAGCTCGCCCTGCTTTCCCAGGATACCGCCGGCTTTGTTCACGGCTTCGAGCGCGAGCTTGGCGCCCTTGATGGCGTATCCGCCGGATTCAGCCGCGGGACCGGTGACGGGCGCGCACATTCCGATCTTGATGGTGGCGCCTTGCGCATTTGCGCTTTTGATGAGGTAGGGCGCGGCAATGCCGGCAGCAATTCCGGCCGCGAAGTCGCGTCTCGTCAGTCTCATTCATTCCTCCCTGGGGCCGGGCGTCCTTGTCGGCCCTTCTTTGTTTTGGCTCTATCGCTGAATACAGAGCCGGATGCTACTTACGGATTCTGCCGACGTGAGTAAATTGATATTGAGCCATCATCGACTAAGGGCGGAGAACTCGCACCCGAAGATGACTAACACCTGCGGCGATGATCTATTCTCAGCTGTTTTCTGCGGGCTTTTCTCGCATTTGGTTGCGATCACGCTGCTCACGCGCGTTATGCAACGACGACAGTCATGCGTAACTGACAAGTCATCATGCAAATTTGCCGTTACGTCTCGTCCGTGACGTCGTCACCCGCATCGGGGAAAGCAAGGCACAATTCCAACTGCCCGAGCATCTCCTGCAACTCGGCAAGCTTGCGCGCGCCAAAGCGCTGGGTGATCTCGGCATAGATCGCTTCCGAGGACGGCGCGACGGAGGCCATCAGCTTCACGCCCTCCTTCGAGATCGAAACCATGCTGCGGCGCTGGTCGGCCTTCGCGGTCTTGCGCTCGATCAGATTGCGCGCCTCGAGATCGCGCAGGATGCGCGACAGGCTCGGCCCGAGCAGAAACGCCGTGCGCGCGAGTTCCGTGACCTCAGCGGCCTCGATGGACGCGAGCGCGCGGAGGATGCGCCATTGCTGCTCGGTGAGACCATGCTCGCGCAGCTTGGGACGAAACTGCCGCATCACGGCTTCGCGCGCCCTGAGCAGCGACATCGGCAGCGAGCGCGAGAAGTCGCGCATCGGCACTTGCCGTGTGGGCGCGCTTGCGTTCGCGGAATCAGCCGGTCTCTTCGTCATGACGCCCTTTCAGATCGCAAAACGTTTGCAGTGCAGCAAGCCGGAATTGTGTTTGACGCATTCACTTAACATGTTAAGTATCTTCGAGCACCACGATTTTGGCCGATCATCCATGGCGCTTTCCAGCGACGATATCCAAGCTTGCGCGAGCCGTCTGCACCAGGCGGAGAAGACCCGCGTGCAGATCCGGCAGCTCTCGCAGGATTTCCCCGGCATCACCATCGCCGATGCCTATGCGATTCAGAAGGCCTGGGTCGACGTCAAGATTGCCGAGGGGCGTGTCGTCAAAGGCCACAAGATCGGCCTGACCTCGAAGGCGATGCAGAGCGCTCTTGATATCAATGAGCCCGATTCCGGCGTGCTGCTCGACGACATGTTCTTCGCCGATGGCGGCCTCGTCCCGACCGAGCGCTTCATCGCGACACGCGTCGAGGCCGAGCTCGCCTTCGTCATGAGCAAGCGGCTCTCAGGCCCCGACTGCACGCTGTTTGACGTGCTCAACGCCACCGACTTCGTCGTGCCGGCGCTGGAGATTCTGGACACGCGCATCGAGCGCGTCGATCCCAAGACCAAGGCGACGCGGAAGATCTTCGACACCATCGCCGACAACGCGGCGAATGCCGGCATCGTGCTCGGCGGACGGCCGATCCGCGCGCTGGATGCGGATTTGCGCTGGATCGGAGCGTTGTGTTTCAGGAACGGCCAACTCGAAGAGACCGGCCTTGCCGCCGGTGTGCTCAATCATCCCGCGACGGCTGTCGCGTGGCTTGCCAACAAGATTGCGCCGCTCGGCCTCGCGCTGGAGCCCGGGCAAGTCGTGCTCGCGGGCTCCTTCATCCGTCCGATCGAGACCCGCAAGGGCGACACAATTCAGGCCGATTATGGCGCCTACGGCTCGGTGAGCTGCTACTTCGCTTAAATAACAAGACGACACAGGGAGTGAAAACGCGATGCCGCATTTCACGATCGAATATTCGGCCAATCTCGATGGCCGCGTCGATATCGGCGCCGCCTGCGAAGTCGTGCGCAAGGCGGCGGTCGAGACCGGCATCTTCCCGCTCGGCGGCATCCGCGTCCGCGCCATCAGGTGCGAGCACTATGCGATCGCCGATAACAGGCAGGACTACGGCTTTCTCGACATGTTGCTGCGCATCGGCGAGGGCCGCGATCTTCCCACGCGTCAGAAGGCCGGCGAGCAAATCTTCCAGGCGCTTTCAAAACATCTCGACCCCGTCTTCGCCGCCAGCAAGTTCGCCTTGTCGTTCGACATGCAGATCAACGACAAGGACACGAGCTGGAAGCGCAACAACATCCACGACGCCCTGAAAGTGGAGACCGCAAATGGATAAGCCCACGGCGAAAGCCGATATCTTCCAGGCCAACCGCGACCGCGTCGCGCCGCTGCTGAAGAAACTCCGCGCCGACGGCATCGGCCACATGATCGACGGCAAGATCGTTCCCTCGATCTCCGGCGACACGTTTGAGACGAAGTCCCCGGTCGATGGCGCGTTGCTCGCGAGTGTTGCGCGCGGCAATGCCGAGGATATCGATGCCGCAGCGACGTCCGCTGCGCTTGCCTTCAAGTCCTGGCGCGATATGGGCCCGGCGATGCGCAAGAAATTGCTGCATCGGGTCGCCGATGCGATCGAGGACAATGCCGACGACATCGCCGTGCTCGAATGCATCGATACCGGCCAAGCCTACCGCTTCATGGCCAAGGCCGCGATCCGCGCCGCCGAAAACTTCCGCTTCTTCGCCGACAGATGCGGCGAGGCGCGCGATGGCCAGAACACACCCAGCGACGAGCATTGGAACGTCTCGACCCGCGTGCCGATCGGGCCCGTCGGCGTCATCACGCCGTGGAACACGCCGTTCATGCTCTCGACGTGGAAGATCGCCCCGGCGCTCGCCGCCGGCTGCACTGTCGTGCACAAGCCGGCCGAATGGTCGCCGGTGACGGCGGCCATCTTGTCGAGGCTGGTCAAGGAAGCCGGCGTCCCCGACGGCGTGCTCAACACCGTGCACGGCTTCGGTGAAGAAGCCGGCAAGGCCCTGACCGAGCATCCCGCCATCAAGGCGATCGGCTTCGTCGGCGAAAGTTCGACCGGTTCGGCGATCATGGTTCAGGGCGCGCCCACGCTGAAGCGCGTGCATTTCGAGCTTGGCGGCAAGAACCCTGTCATCGTGTTCGAAGACGCCGATCTCGACCGCGCGCTCGATGCGGTCGTGTTCATGATCTACTCGCTCAATGGCGAACGCTGCACATCGTCGAGCCGCCTGCTGATCCAGAAAAGCATCGCCGAAAAGTTCATCGAGAAGCTGACCGCCCGCGTGAAGGCGCTGAAGGTCGGCCATCCCCTCGATCCCGCCACCGAGATCGGGCCGCTGATCCACGAGCGGCATCTGGCAAAGGTCTGCTCCTATTTCGACGTCGCGCGCCAGGACGGCGCTGTGATCGCGGTCGGCGGCAAGGCCTATGACGGCCCCGGCGGCGGACATTATGTCGAGCCGACGCTGGTAACAGGTGCCAACGGCAAGATGCGGGTGGCGCAGGAGGAGGTGTTCGGCCCCTTCCTCACGGTGCTGCCCTTCAAGGACGAAGCGGACGCCATCGAGATCGCCAACGACATCCGCTATGGCCTGACCGGCTATGTCTGGACCAACGACGTCGGCCGCGCGTTGCGCGTTGCGGATGCGCTGGACGCCGGCATGATCTGGCTGAACTCGGAGAATGTCCGCCACCTGCCGACGCCGTTCGGCGGCATGAAGGCTTCAGGCATCGGTCGCGACGGCGGCGACTACTCGTTCGACTTCTACATGGAAACCAAGCACGTCTCGCTGGCGCGGGGCACGCACAAGATTCAGAAACTGGGAATCTGACGCTCGTCGTTCCGAGGGGAAACGCAATGCCCGTACCGCAACACATCTTCGAGCCGCCGTTCAACATCGTCCGCTCCAGCCACGTCGTGCTCGACGTGACCGATTTGAAACTGAGCCGCGAATTCTACGAGACGACGATCGGCCTGCATGTCGAGGATGCCGACGACAATGTCGTATACCTGCGCGCTGCCGAGGAGCACCAGCATCACTCGCTGGTACTGAGGAAAGCAGCAGCGCCCGCCTGTAACAGGCTCGGCTTCAAGGTCGGCAATGACGGCGATCTCGACAAGGCCGCAAAATTTCTCTCCGAGAACGGCCTCGGCTACGCCTTCGTCGACCAGCCCTTCCAGGGCCGCACGCTCCAGTTCACCGATCCCTTCGGCTTCCAGATCGAGCTCTATGCGGCGATGGACCGCCGGCCGCATCTGCTTCGTCGTTATGACCTCTACCGGGGATGCCACCCGCAGCGGCTCGACCACTTCAATGTCTTCGCCGCCGAGGTGCAGGACACCGTCGAGTTCTATGCGCGGCTCGGCTTCCGCCTCACCGAATACGCCGAGGAAGACGGACCGAACGGCCGCATCGCAGCCGCCTGGATGCATCGCAAGGGCAATGTCCACGATTTCGCCATCACCAACGGTAAGGGCCCGCGGCTGCATCACTTCGCCTATTGGACGCCGACAGCGATGAACATCATCCATCTCTGCGACGTCATGGCCTCGCAAGGTTTTGTGAAGAACATCGAGCGCGGCCCGGGACGCCACGGCATCTCGAATGCGTTCTTTCTCTACGTGCGCGACCCTGACGGACACCGCCTCGAGCTCTACACCAGCGACTACTTTACGGGCGATCACGACCACGAGCCGCTGCGCTGGTCGCTACGCGATCCGCGCCGACAGACGCTGTGGGGCGCGCCTGCCCCGCGCTCGTGGTTCGAGCAAGGCTCATCGTTCTCAGGTCAGGCCGTGCGTGAACCAAAGTTCGTGGCCGACGTGCTGGTGGCGGATTAAACGATGAAGCTCCCTCGCCTCGCCACTTATTCCATCAAGGGTGACATCAGCTACGGCGCCGTCCTGGAGGGCGGCATCGTCGATCTCTCCGCGCGGTACGCAAAAGACTATCCGACGCTGCGCGAGGTGATCGCGGCCGGGAAGCTCGCGAACCTTGCCGAGGAAGCCGCCGGCCGCAAGCCTGATCACGCACTTAGTGACATCACCTGGCTGCCCCCGGTGCCCGCGCCGGAAAAGATCATCTGCATCGGCGTCAACTATCCCGACCGCAATGCCGAGTACAAGGACGGCCAGGACGCGCCAAAGTATCCGAGCATGTTCATGCGTTCGCCGCGCTCCTTCGTCGGCCACGACACGCCGCTGGTGCGCCCGCGCGCATCCGCGCAGCTCGACTACGAAGGCGAGATCGTGCTGGTGATCGGCAAGCAAGGCCGGCACATTGCGGAAAGCGCCGCGCTCGACCACGTCACCGCGCTGACGCTCTGCAATGAAGGCTCGGTGCGCGACTGGCTGCGACACGCCAAATTCAACGTCACCCAGGGCAAGAATTTTGATTCCAGCGGCAGCCTTGGGCCGTGGCTCGTCCCGTACACGAAAGAAGCGCAGATCGCCGACATCAGGCTCACCACGCATGTCAACGGCGAACTGCGGCAGGACGACCGCACCAGCCGGCTGATGTTTCCGTTCCGCTATCTCATCAGCTATATCTCGACCTTTGCAACGCTGGTTCCCGGTGACATCATCGTGACGGGCACGCCGACCGGCGCCGGCGCGCGGTTCGATCCGCCGCGCTATCTGAAGCCTGGCGACGTCATCGAGGTCGCGGCCGAGGGCATCGGCTCGTTGCGCAACGGCGTGGTCGACGAAGCCTAGAACAGTGATTGAAGTGGAATAATGCAATGACCACCCTTACCGGCGGCGAAGCGATCGTAAGCGGGCTTGTCGCCCACGGCGTCGACACCGTGTTCGGTCTGCCCGGCGCGCAGGTCTACGGCCTGTTCGACGCGTTCCATCAAGCCCAGCTCAAGGTGATCGGCGCGCGGCACGAGCAGGCCTGCGGCTACATGGCGTTCGGCTATGCGCGCTCCAGCGGCAAGCCCGGCGTGTTCAGCGTGGTGCCCGGCCCCGGCGTGCTCAACGCCAGCGCGGCGCTGCTCACCGCTTACGGCTGCAACGAACCGGTGCTGTGCGTCACCGGCCAGGTGCCGACGCAATTTCTGGGCAAGGGCCGCGGCCATCTGCACGAGATGCCGGACCAGCTCGCGACCTTGCGCACCTATGTGAAATGGGCCGACCGCATCGAACATCCCGGCAATGCGCCCACCACTGTGGCGCGCGCCTTCCAGGAGATGACATCGGGACGGCGCGGCCCCGCCTCGGTCGAAATGCCCTGGGACATTTTTACTCAGCGCGCCGACACTCGTGCCGCACAGGTGCTGGAGCCGCTGCCCGCGCCGCTGCCTGACCCCGACATGATCAAGCAGGCGGCAGCCCTCATCAAGAACAGCAAGGCGCCGATGATCTTCGTCGGCAGCGGCGCGATCGAGGCGCGCGAGGAAATCCTCGAGCTTGCCGAAATGATCGATGCGCCCGTCGTCGCCTTCCGCAGCGGCCGCGGCATCGTCTCGAATGCGCATGAGCTCGGCCTGACCATGGCGGCCGCCTACAAGCTATGGCCCAAGACCGATCTCATGGTCGGCATCGGCACGCGGCTGGAACTGCCGATCATGTCGCGCTGGCCGTTCCGCCCCGACGGCCTGAAGAGCATCCGCATTGACATCGATCCCGTCGAGATGCGGCGTTTCATTTCCGACACCGCCATCGTCGCCGACGCCAGGACCGCGACGGCCGACCTCACTGCGGCCATCGGCAAGGCCGGCTACAGCAAGACCGCCGGCCGCCGTGCCGCGATCCGCGAGGCGACCGCGACGGCACAACAGGAGATCCAGCGCATCCAGCCGCAGATGGCGTATCTCAACATTTTGCGCGAGGTGCTGCCGGCGAACGCGATCGTCACGGATGAATTGTCGCAGTTCGGCTTCGCCTCCTGGTACGGCTTCCCGATCTACGAGCCGCGCACCTTCATCACCTCGGGCTATCAGGGTACGCTCGGCTCAGGCTTTCCGACCGCGTTGGGCGCCAAGGTCGCCAATCCCGACAAGCCGGTGGTTGCGATCACCGGCGACGGCGGCTTCATGTTCGGCGTCCAGGAGCTTGCCACCGCGGTGCAGTTCAACATCGGCGTGGTGACGCTGGTGTTCAACAACAACGCCTATGGCAATGTCCGCCGCGACCAGCGCGAACGTTTCGACGGCCGCGTGGTGGCCTCGGATCTCGTCAACCCGGATTTCGTCAAGCTGGCGGAGTCCTTTGGCGTGGCGGCTGCGCGCGTCACCGCGCCGGATCAGTTCAAGACCGCGATGGAGAAGGCACTCGCGCATGGCGGGCCGTATCTGATCTCGGTGGAAGTGACGCGGGACTCCGAAGTCAGCCCCTGGGCGTTCATTCATCCGGCGAAGCCGTAAGCTTCAACGCGTCCTGCGGAACGTCAGATTGATCCGCTTGCGCCCGAGCAGCGCATGCTCGCCGTCGGCGAGCAGCGCGACGCCGTGATAGGCGAGCCTGCTGGGCCCGCCCCAGACCACGACATCGCCATGCACGAGCCGGAACCGGCGCGGCTTGTCGGCGCGCGCTAGGCCGCCAAACAGGAAGGTCGCGGGCAGGCCGAGCGAGACCGAGACGATCGGCGCCGAATAGTCCAGCTCGTCCTTGTCCTGGTGCAGCGATAGCCGCGTGCCGGGCTCGTAGCGATTGACGAGGCAGGCATCGGGTGCAAAACCCGTGAAACCGCCCTGCTCGGCCGCGCGGCGGGCGAGATCGCAAAACACCGGCGGTATCGCGGGCCACGGCGCCTCGGTCCGCGGATCGATCGGGTCGTAGCGATAGCCGGTGTGATCGGTGATCCAGCCGCGCTCGCCGCAATTGGTCATCGCCACCGACATCTGATGGCCGCCCGGCGTCGTCATGCGGCGGAACGGCGACTGCGCCACGATGGCGCGTACCGCTTCGATCAGCTCGCTCTCGATCGGCTTGACGAACCCGCGCAGCAACACAGCACCGTCGGCGATCTCCTCGCGCGATGGCTGCGCCTCGGCAACGCTGTCGAACAAGTCAGACGTCAATCGCAATGCTCATTTGGCATCATGGAAGATCGCACCCAGGGTATGGCGCTGACCGGAGCGAATCCGGCTGACGCCATGGCGCAGATTAACGCGGTAGGTGCCGCGTGTCCCCTGCACCGGGCGATGATGCACGGCAAAGGCGACCGCGTCACCTTGCGCCAGCGGAACCACCTCGGCACGAGACTGCATGCGCGGGCGCTGCTCGGTCAGCACGAATTCGCCGCCGGTGAAATCGCGGCCGGGCTCGGACAGCAGGATCGCGACCTGCAGCGGGAACACGTGCTCGCCATAGAGGTCCTGATGCAGGCAGTTGAAGTCGCCCGCCTGATACTGCAGCAGCAGCGGCGTCGGCCGGTTCTGTCCGGCCTCGTGGCAGCGCTTGAGGAAGGCCGCATGCCCTTGGGGATAGCGGATGTCGATCCCCATCGAATCGTTCCAGCGATTGGCGACGGCCTGCAAGTGGACGTAGAGCGCCGGGCGTAGCTGCGCGATGAGATCAGGCAGCGGGTAGGAGAAATATTTATACTCGCCGCGGCCGAAGCCGTGGCGGCTCATGACGATGCGGCTGCGGAAGTGCGTGTCGTCGGGATAGAGGGTGGTGACGGCGCGGCACTGGTCCGGCGTCAGCAGGCCCTTGAGGACGGCGCAGCCCTGGGTGTCGAGTTCGCTGGTGATCTGCGGCCAGTCGAGGGTGTCGACGTGGGCGGCGAGATCGGCGGCGGGCGGGGCTGATTTTCGTGCTGTTGCTGTCATGGCCATGACTTTCGCAAGACCGCCTCGCCCTCTGCCACCCGATTTCCGACAACTGTCTCCCCGTCATTGCGAGAGCAGCGAAGCAATCCAGAATCCTTCCGCGGAACCGGTCTGGATTGCTTCGTCGCAAGGGCTCCTCGCAATGACGGCGGAAGGGCCTCAGCCCAGCACAGGCAGCGTCGTCACGGCATATCCATGCTTGATGGTGCGCTTCAAAACGGGATCTTCAAGCTCGAACTCGAAGCGGTCGGCGGGGCGGATGCCGCCCTTGGCTGCAAAAGTGCCGCCGAACATGGCGCAGCCGTCGGGGAACTTGTTGCCGTCGAAGCCGCGCTTGATAAGGTCTGCGACCGGCAGCATCGCGTCGAGCGTGCCCTCCTGGTAGAGCACGCGCTTGCCGTTGATCGTGGCCCAGGAGCGCAAAATCATCTTGTCCCAATGCCCGATGACGTCTTCGAGCTCCCAGAGCGTGGAGGCAATCGGCTTGTCGCACATCTGCTTGGAGACCGTGACGTTGTAGGCCTCGACCTTGCGGTCGGTGTGGTCGGAACCACAGCCGACGAAGATGCGGCCCTGCCAGCCGATCAGCACGAACTCGACCTCGCCGGAGGAATCGCCGCCGGTGCACTCGATGCTGTCTTCCTGAGTCAGCCGCCGCGCCGAGGCGCGGTAATAGATCGGTGTCGAAGCCGGCGGGGCGATGCCCATCTCTTGCAACTCGGCGATATGCTTGTCGCGCGCGATGGGATCGCGGCCGGTCCAGCCGGCGATGACCATCTGGTCGATCGCCAATGTCAGCGGCGTGGTAGTGTCCTGTGCGTCGACGGTGAAAGTCAGGTCAAACACGAATTACGGCCTCCATGCCGGCAGCAAGTTCAAAAATACGGCGATCCGAGCCGCCCGCCCCTGCAAGCATCAGGCCCACGGGAATGTCGCCCTCGCGATGTGCGGGCAGCGAGATGGCGCAGCCGTCGATCATGTTGATCAGGGTGCAATTGCGCAGCACGCGCAGATTTTCCCTGGTGAACGCCTTGTCGTCGGCCAAATCTGAAATCTTCGGCGGTGTGTTGGCGGTGGTCGGCAGCACTAGCGCATCATAGGGCGCAATGCGCGCATTGACGCGGGCGATCAGCGAGCGGCGCTCATTGAGGAGATCGATGTAATCGGCCGCGCTCTGCGCCTCGCCGCGCAGGATGCGCACGGAAACGCGGGGATCGTAGACGTCGCCCTTTGACGTGATGAGATAGCGATGCCAGGCATAGCTTTCGGACGCGGCAAAGCCGCCCTTGGCGTTCATCGGCCCGATGTCGTGGAATTCGGCCATCTCGATGCGCTCGATGATGGCGCCGTGATCGGCGAGTGATTTCAACGCGCGTTCGAAAGTCTCGGAAACCTCTGCGTCGAGATCGTCGAGCGCGATCGTG
Source organism: Bradyrhizobium sp. 1 (assembly GCF_023073315.1). Taxonomy (GTDB): domain Bacteria; phylum Pseudomonadota; class Alphaproteobacteria; order Rhizobiales; family Xanthobacteraceae; genus Bradyrhizobium. The sequence goes on from NZ_JADPJH010000004.1 coordinate 44,329, forward strand.
GTCGGCACCGCCAGCCGCATGCCCTTCACGGGGCGCGGCCTCAGCGGAACGACCGGCTCGTTCGCGAGCACGGCATCGAGAATGGCACAGCAGCTGACCGATCGCGCCAGCGGCCCGATGCTGTCGAGCGAGAACGACAGCGGCACCGCGCCGTCGAGTGGCACGCGGCGCTGCGTCGGCTTGTAGCCGACGATGCCGTTATAGGCGGCCGGAATTCGGCAGGAGCCGCCGGTGTCGGTGCCGAGCGCACCATGCGCCATGCCGTCGAGCACGGACACCGCCGCGCCCGAGGACGAGCCGCCGGGCACATGACCCACAGCCCGGTTCCAGGCGCCCTTCGGCGTGCCGTAATGCGGGTTGATGCCGATGCCGGAATAGGCGAACTCGGTCATGTTGGTGCGGCCAATCACGACGAAGCCGGCCTTGCGCAGCCGCGCCACCGTCGCCGCGTCCTGCTCGGCCGGCGGAGAATCATCGAGCGCGCGCGAGCCCGCGCGCGTCACCTGGCCCTTGATGTCGAACAGATCCTTGATCGAGACCGGGATACCGGCATAGCGCGACGGCGCGGCGTTGGCCTTGCGCAAGCCGTCCATCGCATCCGCGGCCGCGAGTGCGGCGTCCTTGTCGACATGGATGAAGGTGCGCTGGCCCTCGCCGGCGGGATCGGCGATCCTGGCGATGCAGGCCTCCACCAGTTTTCGGGAGGTGGTGCGGCCGCTTTCGAGGTCTTCGGCGAGCTTCGCCAGTGTCGGAAAATCGGGCATGTCTGTCTCACGGAATATTTGCGTGCAATGTATAGCGCTGCCTCACTTCGACACAAGCATTGTGCGCATGATGGCATGCATGCGCGTTGCTGGACCGTTGACGCGCCATGGTCGATTGTCGCATCAAGATTGAAACAGGCGGGCAAGGCCTGTGCCTTTAGGATATTCCCCGGGAGGACCAGCCGAATGGCCGAACCGCAGCGCGCGCGACCGAAACCGACGCCGGAAACCCAGCATTTCTGGGACGGCGCGAAAGCGGGCGAATTGCGCCTGCAACGCTGCGACGCCTGCGCGCATGTCTATTTCCCGCCGCGCCCGTTCTGCCCGTCCTGCGCCTCGCGCAAGGTCAGCATCTTCAAGGCGAGCGGCAAGGGTTTTCTCTACAGCTATGTGATCAACCAGCGTCCCGCCGCGCCCGGCTTCACGCCGCCTTACGCGATCGCCGTGGTCGAGCTCGCCGAGGGGCCGCGGATGATGAGCAACATCATCGACTGCCCGCAGACCCCGGAGGCGCTCGAGCTCGACATGAAGCTCGAGGTCGCCTTCGAGGCACTCGACGACAAGATCACCCTCCCCGTGTTTCGCCCGGCGAAGGGATAGACCATGCGCAGCAACCAGGTTGCCGTCGTCGGCGCGGCCGAGACCACCGAGCTCGGTGTCATCCCCAATGTGTCGCAGCTCCAGCTTCACGCGGATGCGGCGCTTAACGCCATCGCGGATGCCGGGCTGAAACTGTCCGACATCGACGGCTTCGCGACCGCGGTCGAAACGCCGCAGCAGGTCTGCCACTATCTCGGCATCAAGCCCACCTGGGTGGACGGCACTTCGGTCGGTGGCTGCTCGTTCATGCTGCACGTCCGCCATGCGGCGGCGGCGATCGAGGCGGGTCTCTGCAAGACCGTTCTGATCACGCATGCCGAAAGCGGCAAGTCGATGATCGGCAAGGCGCCGCGTTCGACGGCGCCGGACAGCCTCAACGGCCAGTTCGAGGCGCCCTACGGCGTCTACGGCCCGCCCAGCATGTTCCCGATCCCCGTGCTGCGCTTCATGAAGACCTATGGCATCACGCATGAGCAGCTCGCCTCGGTCGCGGTGGTGCAACGGGAATGGGCCGCGAAGAATCCGCGGGCGATGATGAAGGACCCGATCACGGTCGCCGATGTCCTCAATTCGCGCATGATCGCCTATCCGTTCCGCCTCTTGCAATGCTGCCTCGTCACCGACGGCGGCGGCGCGCTGATCCTGACTTCTGCCGACCGTGCCAAGGATTTCCCGCGAAAACCCGTCTACATCATGGGCACCGGCGAGAGCGTGGAAACACCGATGGTCAGCCAGATGGAGACTTTCAACTCCTCGCGCGCGTTCAAGACCGCTGGTCCCCTCGCTTTCAAGGAAGCCGGCATCGCGCACAAGGACGTTGATCATTTGATGATCTACGACGCGTTTGCGCATCTGCCGCTGTTCGGTCTCGGCGACCTCGGCTTCATGCCACATGAGGAGACCGGCCAATTCATCGCGGACGGCAATACGCGTCCGGGCGGGAAGCTGCCGCTCAACACCAATGGCGGCGGATTGAGCTACATGCATTCGGGCATGTACGGCATGTACGCGCTCCAGGAAAGTGTGCGCCAGATGCGCGGCATCGCGCCGGCGCAGGTGGCTGGCGCGAAGATTTCAGTGTGCCACGGCGTCGGCGGCATGTTTGCAGCGTCAGGCACGATCGTGTTTACGAACGAGAGGTAACCCACATGACAAAATCACTGCAAGACAAGGTCGTCATCGTCACCGGCGCAGGCCGCGGCATCGGGCGGGAGATCGCGCTGCTGTGCGCAGCCGAGGGCGCCAAGGTCGTGGTCAACGACCCCGGCAGCGCCGCCGACGGCGCCGGTTCGAGCGCTTCTCCCGCCGAGGAGGTGGTCGACGAGATCAAGAAGCGCGGCGGCATCGCGGTCCCCAATTTCGAGTCCGTGGCCGAAGCCGTCCCCGCCAGCAAGATCGTCAAGACCGCGACCGATCATTTCGGCCGGCTCGACGGCGTCGTCAACAATGCCGGCATCTTGCGCGACATGATCTTCCACAAGATGAGCGTGGAAGCGTTCGAGGCCGTCATCAAGGTTCATTTGATGGGCTCGTTCTACGTCAGCCACGCCGCGGCGCGCATCTTCCGCGAGCAGGAGTCCGGCTCCTTCGTGCACTTCACCTCGACCTCCGGCCTGATCGGCAATTTTGGCCAGGCCAACTACGCCGCCGCCAAGCTCGGCATCATCGGGCTGTCGAAGTCGATCGCACTCGACATGGGCCGCTTCAACGTCCGCTCCAATTGCGTCTCGCCGTTCGCCTGGACCCGCATGATCGGCACGATCCCGACCGAGACCGAGGCCGAGAAGGCGCGCGTCGAGAAGATTAAGCAGATGGGGCCCGAGAAGATCGCGCCGATCTGCGCCTATCTGCTGTCCGATGCCGCCAAGGAGGTCAGCGGTCAGATCTTTGGCGCGCGCATGAACGAGTTGTTCCTGTTCAGCCAGAACCGTCCATTGCGCTCCGTGCACCGGAGCGAAGGCTGGACGCCGCAGACAATCGCGGAACACGGCATGCCGGCGCTGAAGGGCTCGTTCTACAAGCTCGACCGTTCCGCCGACATCTTCCCCTGGGATCCCGTGTAGGGATTAAGTCCAGCCGCATTTCCGGCATCCCAGCTCTGCGATCTCTGGTTGCCTCGCCCAGAGATCGCTCTGCTTTATGCCCGAATGCGGGCGAATGGTGTCTTCCCAACAAAAATCTTGGGAGGAAACCATGACAAGAATACTGACCAACTCCGACGACACCACCGCAACTGGCGGCCTCGGCCGCCGCACGCTGCTCAAGGGCGCCGCCAGCATGGCTGCAACGGCCCTGCTCGCTTCAAACGCCGACGCCCGCGACTTCGGCGCCAATGCCGAGCCGCAGCGCTATCCCGATCCCGACATCGTTGTCATCGACCCCAAGCGCTTCAAGGCCAAGGTCGGCAACACCGCGATCAAGCGGCTTTACACCGGCTGTCTGTGGGCGGAGGGACCGGCGTGGAATGCGCAGGGACAATATCTGGTCTGGAGCGACATCCCGGCCAACCGGCAGCTGCGCTATCTCGACGACGACGGCCACATCTCCGAGCAGTTCCACAAGCCGTCGAACGAGGCCAACGGCAATTCGTTCGACACCGAGGGCCGCCAGATCACCGCCGAGCGCACCCGCCTGGTCCGCTACGAGCACGACGGCTCGGTGACGACGCTGGCCGAGCAGGCCAATGGCAAGCCGCTCAACGGTCCCAACGACATGGTCGTGCATCCCAACGACAGGGCGATCTGGTTCACCGATCCCGGCTACGGCGCAATCAGCATCTACGAGGGCAAGCTCGCCAACACCGGCTCGCTGCAGCCCTACCAGAAGGAAGCGGTCTATCGTCTCGACACGCAGACCGGACAGGTTGCGAAGGTCGCGGACGAACCGTTCAAGCCGAACGGCATCGCGTTCTCGCATGACTATAAGAAGCTCTATGTCTGCGACACCGGCATCACGCATTATCCGCAAGCGGAGAACGTGGTGTGGTCCTATGACATCGACGGGCCGAAGCTCTCCAACCCGAAGCGGCTGATCGACATGAAGCTCGACGGCAAGTCCGGCTTCCCCGATGGCCTGCGCGTCGACACCGAGGGCAATATCTGGGTCGGCGCCGGCTGGGTTGGTCCGGGCTATGACGGCGTGCAGGTGTTTTCGGGAGCCGACGGCGCGCGGATCGGACAGATCCTGCTGCCGGAGACCTGCGCCAATCTCTGCTTCGGCGGCAGGAAGCGCAACCGGCTGTTCATGACCGCGAGCCAGTCGCTGTATGCGGTCTATGTGGAGACGCAGGGCGCGCATTTCTGTTGAGTGACGCGAATGGTGAGTGGCGAATGGCGAGTAGACTCCATTCGCTACTCGCCATTTCGCTATTCGCTTCCTACCCCGTATTTCTCAGCCCCGCCGAGATGCCGTTGATCGTGAGCTGAATCCCGCGCAGCACCTGCTCGTCCGGGTTCTGCGCGCGGTGCTCCTTGAGCAACTCAACCTGCACGTGGTTGAGCGGGTCGAGATAGGGGAAGCGGTGGCGCACCGAGCGCTCCAGCAGCGGGTTGCCTTGCAGCAGCCGATCCTGCCCCATGATGTCGAGCAGTGTTTCGATACAGGAATGCCATTCGCGGCGGATGCGGCCGAAGATCTTTTCACGCAAGGCTTCGTCCGGCACCAGTTCGGCGTAGCGCGAGGCGATCGCGATCGAGCTTTTCGCCAGCACCATGTCCATGTTCGACAAGAGCATGCGGAAGAACGGCCATTCCTTGTAGAGCTCTTTCAGGAACGGCATGCCCTTGTCGGGATGCTCCGCAATCCACTGCTCGACCGCGCTGCCGAAGCCGTACCAGCCCGGTAGCATCAGGCGGCATTGCGCCCAGGAGAACACCCAGGGGATGGCGCGCAGATCCTCGATCGCGCGGGTCTTCTTGCGCGAAGCAGGTCGGCTGCCGATGTTCAGCGTCGCGATCTCGTTGATCACGGTCGAGGCCCAGAAGTAATCGACGAAACCGTCTGTCTCGTAGACGAGGCCGCGATAAGCCTTGAAGGCGAGGTTCGACAGCTCGTCCATCGCGGTCAGATATTCGCCGCGCGGCGCGCTCTGGCGCGGATGCAGCAGGCTCGCCTCGAGCGTCGCGGCCGCCAGTATCTCAAGATTGCTGCGGCCGACTTCGGCGTTGGAATATTTCGACGAGATGATCTCGCCCTGCTCGGTGATGCGGATCTGGCCGTTCACGGCGCCGCCGGGCTGGGCGATGATGGCGTCATAGCTGGGCCCGCCGCCGCGGCCGACCGAACCGCCGCGGCCGTGGAACAGGCGCAGCCGCACGCCGTGACGCTCGAACACGTCGACGAGGCCGATCTCGGCCTTGTAGAGCTCCCAGCCCGAGGTGACGAAGCCGCCATCCTTGTTGCTATCGGAATAACCGAGCATGACCTCCTGCACGCTGCCGCGGCTGTCGACCAGGCGGCGGTAGTCGTGCAGCGACAACATGCGATCCATGATGCCGGATGACGCCTGCAAATCCTCGATGGTCTCGAACAGCGGCACGACGTTGATCGCGCTGCGTCCGGAGGGATGGACGAGGCCGACTTCCTTGAGCAGCACCGCGACCTCGAGCATGTCCGACATGCCCTTGCACATCGAGATGATGCATTGGGGAATGGCGTCCGAGCCGAACTTCGCATGCGCTTCTGCCGCGGCATGGAAGACGTTGAGCTCGCCCATGGTCTCGTCGCTGTACTTGACGAATGGCGACACCAGCGAGCGGATGCTGCGCAGTTCGTTGGTGAGCAGCGAGATGCGGGCATCCTCGCCGAGCGCGAGATAGGACATGCCGGGATTGGCGGCGTCCATCAGTTCGGCGATGGTGCGTTCGTGCACCGCCGAATTCTGGCGGATGTCGAGCCGCGCCAGGTGGAAGCCGAAGCAGTCCACCGCGCGGCGCAGCAGCCGCAGCCGGCCGCGGGCGATGACGCGGGCGTTGTTGGAGATCAGCGAGCGATGCAGCACGTCGAGGTCGGCCTGCAACTCCTTGACGCTCTCGTAAGGCCGCCCCTTGCCGACCGGCCGGCGCGTGATCTCGACCTGGAGCATTTCGGCCGTCGCCGTCAGGCGCGCATAGATGCCGGAGACCGCAAGGCGATAAGGTTCGCCGCTGCGGTGCGGCGACGTATCAGGCGAGCGTTCCGCCAGCGTGCGCAGCTCCTCGGATATGTCGGCGAGATGTGCCGCGATCGACAGCTCCGAGCCGAGCACGTGCAGCTCGTTCAGATAGAATTGCATCACCCGGCTCGACTGCAGCCGCAGCGTACCGCGCATGACGTCGGCGGTGACGAAGGGATTGCCGTCGCGGTCGCCGCCGATCCAGCTTCCCATGCGCAGGAACGAGGCAAGCTCGCTGGCCGCCGCTTCGCCGTCCTCCTCCAGCCGGTCTTCCAGCACGTTGACCAGCCGCGGCACTTCGCGCAGGAAGGTGTAATCGTAGAACGACAGGCCGTTGGCGACCTCGTCGAGCACAGTGAGCTTGGTTCGGCGCAAGAGATTGGTCTGCCACAGCGTCAGCACCTCGCGGCGGAGCTGCTCGTCGCTGGCGGCGGCTTCGTCCGCGGTCAGGGCGACGCGTTCGCGGCGGTCGAGCAGGCTGGCGACCTCCATCTCGCGGTCCATGGTGCTCTTGCGACGGACTTCGGTCGGGTGCGCGGTCAGAACCGGGCTGACGAGTGCGCTCTTGAAGAAGCTGCGCAACGCGTCGGCATCGATGCCCGCCGCCTTGGCATGGGCCAGCGTCTCCGCGAGCACGCCTGCGCCGTTGGTGGCACTGCGGGCGCGCATCTGGCGGATGTTGTTCTGGTCCTCGGCGATATTGGCGAGGTGGGAGAAATAGCTGAAGGCGCGGACGATCCGCACTGTCTCCGAGGTCGACATGCCGTCGAGGATCTGCTCGAGCTCGCGGCGGGCGAGCCGGTCCTCGTCGCGGTGGAACCGGATCGAGGTCTGCCGGATACGCTCGACCAGGTCGAACAATTCGGCGCCCTCCTGGTCGCGCACCGTGTCGCCCAGGATGCGTCCGAGCAGGCGGATGTCATCCCGCAGCCGCACGTCCGCTTCCAGCGCCTGGACGTCTTCCGGGCGGTTGGGGCGTTGATCTGCGGCGTCGGATGGTAACGTCTGGAGGGACATTGGCTCGCTCCCCTGGTTCGAGCTCGCTTGGCTGCCCGGCTCAGCCGAGTGTGCGATATTTTTCTGCCGCAGTGCAAGATGAACTTGATCGCGGCGCGGCAGGATGGCTTTCACAGAGCGGCGCGCACACACGTCCGCGGTCTCGCGGCGCGGGCGCCCGAGCTTTGCTGTCCGTTTCGCCCTCATCGAGAACAAAGGGCGCAGGGAAGGCCGGGCGCCGGCTGGCACCCAGGGTCCGCATACGAGAGACGCACGCGGGGTGACCACAGGTGATGCCGGGACATCCCGGCCTTCCCTGCGCAATGGTTTTACGGCTTATGGCGCGCTCTCCCCGGGGAGCGATGCACTATTGCCCCCGTCGCCTTGCGGATGATCGATGCGCGCACCCGGTCGGGCAGCTCACACCACCGCAAGCCTTGACGCACAGACCCCGGGCGTCAGGACCACACGCTTTTGCCGTCCGCGGACGTCCCTCCCCGGACATTCGGAAGCTCGCGCGTGCTCGCCCCCGAAGCCGAAAAGAAATGCTGTGACCGCGCCGTGTCGATCCGCGGATCGCAATGGCTCACGGGGACTACCCGCCCTGCCATCCCGTCACGCGCCGGCGCTACCGCGTCCATCGCCTCCCGGCCTGCGTATCGTGACGATCGCGAACGCCCCTTTTGGCGGGCTGGGATGTTATGCGGTTTAACCGAAGAGACGAATTCGGTCAATCAGAATATTTGCGGACCGGTCGCTTGACCTGCATGTGGCGTGTTTTGCCCGTCGAGGCTGAGCAAGAATTGGTCGTTGGCGGCCTTAGGC
>NZ_JADPJH010000019.1 GCF_023073315.1 Bradyrhizobium sp. 1
CGAGGCTGAGCAAGAATTGGTCGTTGGCGGCCTTAGGCGATGGCGAACGAGGCGATTGCGAGCCGGGCCTGTATATTCGCCCAGAAGGTTGCGAGAGCGCCCTGGATGCGCTGCAGGAGGGCTGCGAGGGAGTGTTGGCAAGGAGCAAGCGTCTTTGCGAGTGCGGTCAGGAATGCGTCGAAGCCCAGGATGTTGAGCACGCGGGTGAAGTTGTAGCAAAGCGCCATCAGGCTCCACTCGCCGCGAACCTTGTTGAAGCCGCGGACGAGGAAATGACGGTAGCCGGCACGGCATTTGAGCGTGCCGAACGGATGCTCGACAATCCCCGAACGACGGCGCATCAGTTCGCCCGCACCCTGCATCCGCGCGCGATGTCGCTCAAGAACGTCTTCATGCTCCCAGCGACCGATCGTCCGGTAGGCCGCGTTCGAGCCGAGGCAATGGACCTTGAGCGGGCAGGTCTTGCAGATCACTCCGCGCGCCGCGTAGCGGATCTCGACGCGGCCACTGGTGTTCTTCTGCCTGCTCTTCATCGGATGTAGCTGATGGCCGGCGGGACAATGGTATGTGTCAGATGCACCATCATAGTTGAAATCCTTGAGGGCGAAGCGGCCCTGCTTCTCGAGCCGGGCGTTGCCCTCCGGCACCGGCACATAGGCCGTGATGCTATCGTCCTCACAGGCCTTCAGTTCGCGACTGCTGTAATAGCCCTCATCTGCCAGCACCTGCAGGGTCTTGACCTCGAGGGCTTCCTTTGCCGCCATGGCCATCGCATGTAGCTGGCCGACATCGCTGCTGTCGTTCACCACCTCGCTGGCGACAATGAGCTTGTGCTTGTCATCGACGACGGTCTGCACGTTGTATCCTGCGACCCCCTGGCCGCTTTTGACCAGCAGCCGGGCATCCGGATCGGTCACGGACAGCTGCGTCTGGCCATTCTCTTCCAGCCGAGCAAGATCAGCTTGTGCGCGCGAGCGCTTCGCCATTAGTGCCGCGACCTTGGCGCCGATGTCGTCGCCATCTCCACCGCCGCCATCGGGCCCATTCCTGACCGGCTTCTTGGCTTCCGCGGCGTCATTGTCCTCAAGGGACTTGCCGTAAGCCTCGATCTCCTGGTCCAGCTTTGCGATCTGATCGGCAAGCCTCTTGCGCGTAAAGATGCTGGCCTTGCTGGCCTCGCCATGGAAGAACGAGCCGTCAATCGCAACAACGCTGCCGCCGACAAGACCGAGTTCGCGCATCAGCAGCACGAAGCTGCGGTTGGCCGCCTTCAGAGCCGCCCAGTTCTCTTTGCGGAAGTTGCCGATCGTCCGATAACCCGGCTTCAGGTTCCTCAGCAGCCAGATTAGTTCCAGATTGCGGCCAGCCTCCCGCTCTAACCGACGCGACGACCTGATTTGGTTGATGTAGCCGTAAAGGTAGAGCTTCAGCAGATCGGCCGGATCGTAAGGCGGCTGGCCGACTCCTTCAGCCTTACGATCAGCATGGCGAAAGCCCAGCTTGGCAAGGTCGAGGGCACGAACGAAGCTCTCGATCGCCCGGACCGCGTTGTCCGCCCCGACATAGTCCTCAACCCGCGCAGGAAGCAGACTGGATTGCTCTCGGCTCTCGCCGGTCTTGAATGTACGATTCGTCATAAGACAAATCGTACATCAACTCCCGAAATCCAACATTCTTGCCCAGCCTCG
>NZ_JADPJH010000015.1:0-25000 GCF_023073315.1 Bradyrhizobium sp. 1
CCCTCACCCCAACCCTCTCCCCGCAAGCGGGGCGAGGGAGCGCACCGCCAGACTCCACTTCGCCTCAAAACGTCCTAAAATCATCCGGGGAAGGGATCACCGACATCACATGACCTCGCCGACCGACGATCGATCGCCGAAAATGCCGCGCGGCTGGCTGCGCGCGACCGTTGTGTCGACGGTTGCGTTCGTTTTCGTCGGTGCGGCGGCGGGCTTCGTCGCGTTCCTCACGCAATTGCGCGGCGCCGAGATCGCGCCGGACCGCAAGGCGGACGGAATCGTGGTCCTGACCGGCGGCTCCTCGCGGGTGTCGGACGCAATGGAGCTTTTGGCGGCAGGCTACGGCAGGCGGCTCCTGATCTCCGGCGTGCATCCGACCTCGACGGCAAGCGACATCTCCCGGACCTTGCCGGAGAACCAGACCTTCATGACCTGCTGCGTCGACCTCGACCGCACCGCGCTCTCGACCCGCGGCAATGCGGCGGAGACGCGGCGATGGGCCGAGGGCCGCGGGTTCAAGTCGCTGATCGTGGTCACCTCGAACTATCACATGCCCCGCGCGCTGGTGGAATTCTCGCATGCAATGCCGGAGACCACGCTGATCCCGTTCGCGGTCGTCGGTGACAAATGGCGCGAAGAGCCGTGGTGGACCTCGGCCTCCACCTTGCGGCTGCTGTTGTCCGAATATGTCAAGTATATCGCGGCTGAACTCAGGGTGCGGCTGGAGGATTTCGGGATTGACCTTTCGCCCGAGATGTCGGAGCAGCCTGCAGGTCTGGCGCCGAAGCGGCCCGCCACCGCACAGGCCAATTGATCGGATCGTTGATGGCTTTGATTTTCCTGCGCTCGCTTGTGTTCAACGTGCTGTTCTACACCGTGCTGGTGTGCCTTGCGATCGTGGCGCTGCCGACCTTCGCATTGCCGCCGCGCGCGATGCTGACGGTCGCGCAATGGTGGGCCAAGGCGACGCTGGTCCTGATGCGCGTGGTCTGCAACATCAAGGTGGAATTCCGCGGTGTCGAGAAGATCCCGCAGGGACCGCTGGTGATCGTGGCAAAGCACCAGTCGTTCTGGGAGACCTTCGTGCTGCCGGGTTTCTTCGACCGCCCGATCTTCATCCTCAAGCGCCAGCTGATGCAGATCCCGGTGTTCGGCCAGTTCCTGGTCAAGACCGGGATGATCGCGATCGACCGCAACGCCGGCGTGAAGGCGCTCTTGGACATGACGCGGCGGGCGCGCGATGCGGTGCGCAGCGGAAAGCAACTCGTGATCTTTCCGGAAGGCACGCGCCGGGCGCCGGGCGCCGAGCCTGACTACAAGACCGGCTTTGCGCAGATCTATTCGACATGCGGCGTGCAGTGCCTGCCGATCGCGCTCAATTCCGGGCTGTTCTGGCCGCGCCGCACTTTCATGCGCTATCCCGGCACGCTGGTGGTCGAGTTCCTCGATCCGCTGCCGCCGGGCCTGCGAAAGGACGAGTTTCTCTCCCGTGTGCAAACCGCCATCGAAGACGCGACCGGCCGCCTCGTCGAAGCGGGCCGGAAGGAGCAGGAGCAGTTGATCGGCTCTGCGCCGAGCTACGCGCCTTTGGAAAGCTAGCGATTCTCTCGATCTTCTGCAGGAGCCGGCGCGTGCGCATCACCATGAAGCATGGTCGCGAGTTGATGCAGCTGCGTATCGCGAAAGCCCTCGGCCTCGATCGCTTTCACCGTAGCCGTCACGTAGTCGCGGTTGGCGCCCGACTGGCCGTGTCCCTGGAGCACATGGCGGTGCTGGTCGGCCAGCGACAGCCGGCCGGCATATTGCACGTGACCGCGGTCGACGACATAGGCGAGCGCGGAGACGCGCTCGCGCGCATCGTTCTCCAGCCACACCGAACGCATCACCTCGCGATAGACCGAGGTGACCTGCTCGCGCGCGCGCAAATAGGCGACGACACCGGCGCGATCCTTCTCGGCGACGCGGAAGGCGACGCCGCGGCAGGCGCCGCCGCGGTCGAGCCCGAGCACCAGGCCCGGCTTCTCCGGCGTGCCGCGATGGACGAAGGAATAGACGCAGAGCGCGCGATGCTCGCCAACCAGCCGCGCCGGGACGCGTTCGCTGAATTCGAAGCCCGGCCGCCACATCAGCGAGCCGTAGCCGAACACCCAGAGGTCGCCCTTGGCTGTGGTGACGGAGGGGAGGGTGATTTCGGACATTTCGGGCACGGCTACCAGAACCGCGCCCCCAAGCGAAGCGAATTCTCCGCCTTTCGGCGCGGCCGCACCTCGCTTACATTTGACAAAATCTGGGGGCAAAGGGTCGCCGCATGTCCGATATGACTGTTGCCGCAGGCCGGCGCTCCCGTTGGGGTCTTTTCATCGCCCCCATTATCGTCCTGATCCTCGCCGTCGCGTGGACCTGCTTCTGGTTCTATGCCGCGTCGCAGGCCGAAGTGGCCGCCGACGCCTGGCGGGCGCAGGAGGCCAAATCCGGCCGCATCTATGACTGCGCCAAGCGCTCGATCGCCGGCTTCCCGTTCCGCTTCGAGGTCCAGTGTTCCGGTGCCAGCGTCGCCCTGGTGTCGCAGAACGCGAGCAAGACGCCGTTCACGGCCAAGCTCGACAACATCCTGGTCATCGCCCAGGTCTACGATCCCAAGCTCGTCATCGCCGAATTCTCCGCGCCCGCGACGCTGACCGACGGCGTCACGCAAAACACTTTTGTGGTGAACTGGAGCAAGGGCCGCAGCAGCGTGGTCGGCCTGCCGGCGGTGCCGGATCGTGCCTCCATCGTGTTCGATGATCCCAGCGTCATCAGGCTCGACGGCGGCGTGCAGGTGCCGCTCGCGCGTGCAAAACAGGTCGAGCTGCATGGACGCCTCGCGGATGGATCGCCGTCCGATCACCCCGTGATCGAAACCGTGTTTCACGTCGCGCAGGGCAGCATCCAGGGCGTTCATCCCTTGCTCGCCGAGCCGTTCGAGGCTGACACGCGCGCGAAGGTCACCGGGCTCTCAGACCTCACGCCAAAGCCGTGGCCGCAGCGCTTCCGCGAGATCCAGGCCGCTGGTGGTCACATCGAGATCGTGCAGTCGCGCATTCAGCAAGGCGAGATGATCGCCGTCGCGGCCGGCACGCTCGGCCTTTCGGCCGATGGCCGTTTAGACGGCGAATTGCAGATGACGGTGACCGGCCTCGAGCGCGTGATCCCGGCGCTCGGCATCGAGAAGATGCTGGAAGAGGGCGTGCCGCAGGCGACGCTCGATCGTGTCGCGCCCGGCGTGAAGTCGAAGGACCTCAACAATCTGTTCGGCGCGCTCGACCGCGCCGTGCCCGGCCTCAGCAAGGTCATCAAGCAGAACGCCAATGCCGGCGTCGCCGCCGGCATCAATTCGATCGGCACCGAGAGCACGCTTGAAGGCAAGAAGGCCCGCAGCTTCCCGCTGAAGTTCGTTGACGGCGCGGTGCTGCTCGGCCCGGTCAAGGTTGGGCAGATCCCGCCGTTGTATTAGGTCGTGAACTCATGAACCTCATGAGCGGCCAGCTTGGTCCTCCTGACGCGTTCGAAGCTGTGAACAGATCGCTTCTGGTTGGCGCCAGTTTCGCAGCCTGCGAGGTCCACTCCGGCGTCGGGGCAGGAGTGCGTCAGCGGCGTCTGGACAGGTAGCGTTCTGCCGCCCTATTGAAGGCCAACTAGACGGCTTTAGGGTCGCGCCCAAATTATTGGGGGTTCGGGGGAAACAATGCACGCGTTGAACGGTCTCCTCGCAGCATCGCTGCTCGTCGCATCGCTTCAGACCGCAACCGCCAGGGATGGCGAACATTGGGTGGTGTCCTGGACGGGCGCCGTCCAGGGCCCATACCCCGTCGGCAATCCGTCTGCCCAGCCCGAACAGAAATTCGCGTTTCCCGAGCCCGCGGCCGGTGCGCGTGACCAGAGCTTTCGCCTGATCGTGCGGCCGGATATCTGGGGTCGTCAGGCCCGCATCCGGCTCAGCAACGCCTTCGGCACCAAACCCGTCACATTTGATGGCGTTTACGTCGGCCTGCAATCAGGCAGTGCCGCGTTGATCCGCGGCTCCAACACCCCGGTTACGTTCGCCGGCACGGCTTCCGTTACGGTGTCGCCGGGGAATTCAGTCTGGAGCGATGCGATCGCGTTGCCGTTTGCAAAGCGGCCTGACGACCTCTCCGGCCGCCGGCTTGCGGTCAGTTTTCATGTCGCCGGCCAGAGCGGTCCGATGACTTGGCACGCCAAAGCGCTGACCACCTCCTATGTCAGTGCGCCCGGCGCCGGCGCCAAGGGCGCCCTCGAAGACGAGGCTCCCTTCCCCTATGCGACCGCGTCGTGGTTCTTCCTCGATGCGATCGAGATGACTGCGCCTGCCGACGCCTTCGCCATCATCGCGTTTGGGGATTCGATTACCGACGGGACCGCCTCGACCATGAATGGCGACGATCGCTGGCCCAACGTGTTGTCGCGTCGCCTGAAGGCGGTCTACGGCAACAAGGTCGCTGTCGTGAATGGCGGCATCGGTGGTAACCAAGTCGCAGGCCCCGCCGAATACGGTCCCGACAAACCGTACGCGGGCGGCCCCGCTTCGGGCCAGCGGCTCGATCGCGACGTGCTCTCGCTATCCGGCATATCGAGCTTGATCTGGCTGGAAGGCATCAACGATTTCAGCAAGAACGGCAATTTCACGGTCGACCAGGTCATCGCCGCGATGAAGGACGGCGTCGCGAGGCTACGTGCGAAATGGCCGCAAGCCCGTATCATTGGCGCCACCGTCGTTTCGGCACTTGGCAGCACCAGCGCGGCACATGGTTTCCCCGAACAGGATGAGAAGCGCAAGGCGCTCAACGCATTCATCCGTACTTCAAGGACATTCGACGGTGTGGTCGATTTCGATCGCGCGACGCTCGATCCGACCTCAGGTGGCCTCAAGCCGGAGTTCGTCCCCGAAAGCACCACCGGCGGCGCCGGCGATAAGCTTCATCCCAACCGCACCGGATATCTGGCGATGGGACAGGCCATCGACCTCGATCTGTTCAAGCCGGGAAAAATTGGCCGCAGCGCGCAACAGTAGGATGAATTCAGAGCCACCTCTCTCCATTTGTCAGCCTTGGCTGTCGTAGCTCGCTCCATGCGGGTTACGAGCTGAACTCACGGCCTCTTCGCCGGATCGTGATTGTCCGCCGGGAATGCGGAGCCACGAACTCCGCTCTCTCTCCATGTAGGCCGCACGATGGATGATGCGGTCTGCCCAGGCAGGAGAGATATCATGACCAAGTCCAAGCTGTTCGTTGTCGCCGCCGTCGCCATCTCGGCCGCGCTCGCGACACCTGCGTTTGCGCAGTGGCAGTCGCAGGAGCCGGCTGCATACGCGGCTCAATATCCGAATGGCGATCCCAACCTCGCGAGCCCCAATCTTTCGAGCTCTATGACGCGGGGGACGATGGCGTTCGTCCCGTCGCCGAAATCGCCGCGTCCCACGGTGATGCGCGCGACCAAGGGCAAATAACCGCCGTCCACCGCTGGCGCGCCCGTGGAGTTGGGCCCGGTCATGCCCCGGCCGGGCCCGATGCGCGTTGCCTTGGCGTGACCTTGGATAATGGCGGCAATCGCGCACGCGGATCGGCAAGGCCGCAAAAATATTCCGAACATGATCGTCAGGAAAACGTGATGCAGAAGATGCACCTCGCCGAGAATAATCGCAGTCGCATTCAAGTCACTCCACACCAGGGAAGCATGCAGGCGCCGGGGACGGCGCGGCGAATCGAACCTGCTTCCCGAGTGGAGGGAGATTCAAGTGCGGATCATCAATTACGGACTGATGCTGGGCATGCTCGCTGCCAGTTCAGGGCAGGCGCGTGCCGACGACAATGTCACAACCGAAATCCAGGCGCTGAACGCCAAGCTGAAAGCGCTGCAGCAGCGCGTGGACCAGGAGGCGCGCAAGACACGGCAGGTTGAAGCGCAGGCGAAGGCTGTTCCAATGCCGGCAACCTACAAGGCGCTGCCTGTCGATCCCTGTGCGGCCGGCAAGGTCTGCTACAAGGGCATTACGCTGACATTCGGCGGCTGGGTCGACCTCACCGGCATCTACCGCTCGCGCAATCTCGCCTCCGATACCGGCTCGGTCTACAATTTCATCCCCTATCAGCAGAGCCGAAACTTCAACATTCCGGAAACGCGCTTCTCCGCACGCCAGAGCAGGTTTTCGGTGTTGGCCGAAGGCACTGTGAACGCCGACACGCATCTCGCCGGCTACGGCGAGATCGACTTCGAAGGCGCGGCGCAGACAGCGAGCTCGGTTGCCACCAATTCGTTCAATCCACGCATGCGGCAGCTCAGTCTCGAGGTCTACCGCAGCGATCTCGGTCTTCACGTCCTCGCCGGGCAATCCTGGTCGCTGAACGCACCGGGCAAGTCGGGCATCGATTCCCGCGGCGTCGATGCGCCCGGCGTGATCGACTTTGAATCCGTTCCCGGATTCATCGGCGCGCGCCAGCCCGGTGTGCGCGTTTGGCACGACATCGGACCCGAGTTCAAGCTGGCCGCGTCGGTCGAGAATGCGCAGACGGCGTTCTTCGGCGGCAACGTCCCAACGGTTGGCACGCCCGCTGTCGGACCGCAGGGCGTGCTCAATCCGAACCTCCAGGTCAATCTGACCGGGCCGGGCGGCAGCTTCTTCAACAGCCTCAACAATGTCAGCTTGAACCAGGTGCCTGATGTCACGGTGAAGGCGGCGTGGGACCCGCGGCTCGGGCCATACAAGTTGCACGTCGAAGCGTGGGGTCTCTATCGCCAGTTGTTCGATCGCTTCAACAATTCCAACCACACCTACGACACCGGGAGTTTCGGTGGCCACGTCTTTGCCGAGCTGATTCCGAAAACGCTCGACCTCCAGCTCTCTGGCTCGCGTGGCGTGCTCGGACGCTTCACGCAGACGCCGTTCCCCGACGCGGCGGTCGCGCAGGATGGCACCATTCTTCCGCTGACGATCACGGCGGCTACGGTCGGCCTGGTCTGGCACACGACGCCGAGCTTCGATGTCTACTCCTATGCGGGCCTGGAAAAAGCCAAAGCGAACTTCGCCAATGTCGGCACGGTCCCGTTCGGCTACGGCAATCCGCTCTACAACAACGCCGGCTGCGGCATCGAGAACTCGCCGGCGTCGACCTGCAACGGCAACACCAGGGAAGTCCGTCAGATCACGGCCGGGGTCTACGACACCATCTACCAAGGCAATTACGGCACGCTCAAAGCCGGTGTGCAGTATTCCTACACGCAGCGATTTGCGTTCGCCGGCGTCGGCGGTGCGCCGAAGACGGACGACAACATCGTCATGACGCAGATCCGTTACTATCCGTTCTAGCGGGATCGCGCAGCCCGGATTGCGCTGCGCTCGATCCGGGCTACGCAGCTTACGGCTTCTGGCCGAGCTGCCCATGCTGACGGCCGAAATCGGCCGCCGCCGAATCCTGGCCGATCTCGACGATGCCGCGGCGGATGGCGCGGGTGCGGGTGAAATGGTCGAACAGCGCCTCGCCGTCGCCGCGGCGGATCGCGCGGGTGAGTTTTGCGAGATCCTCGGTGAAGGTCCCGAGCATCTCCAGCACGGCCTCCTTATTGGCGAGGAAGACGTCGCGCCACATCGTCGGATCGGAGGCCGCGATGCGGGTGAAATCACGAAACCCGCCGGCGGAGAACTTGATGACTTCCGACTCCGTCACCTGCTGCAGCTCGTCGGCGGTGCCGACGATGGTGTAGGCGATCAGATGCGGCAGATGGCTGGTGATCGCGAGCACGAGATCATGATGATCCGGCGTCATCACCTCGACCTTGGCGCCCATCGCCGCCCAGAAGGCGCGCAGGCGATCGGTGGCGGCCGCATCGACGCCTTCCGGCGGCGTCAGGATGCACCAGCGATTGATGAAGAGCTCGGCGAAGCCGGAATCGGGGCCCGAATGCTCGGTGCCCGCCACGGGATGCGCCGGCACGAAATGAACATTCTTCGGCAGATGCGGCGCCATGTCCCTGACGATCGCGCCCTTGACCGAGCCGACGTCGGAGATGATTGCACCGGGCTTCAGATGATCAGCGACCTCCTGCGCCACCGGCCCGCAGGCGCCGACGGGAATGCAGAGGATGACGAGATCGGCATCCTTCACCGCTTCCGCATTGGTCGCCACGACCTGGTCGACGATGCCGAGCTCCATCACGCGCGCGCGGGTCTTCTCGGAGCGCGCGGTCGTGACGATCTCGCCAGCCAGGCCCTGGAGCTTCGCAGCGCGCGCGATCGAACCGCCGATCAGGCCGAAGCCGATCAGCGCGACGCGCCGGAAATGCGGTGCGGCGCTCATTTGCCGGCCACGAAGTCGCGCAGGCCGTCGACGACGAGGCGATTGGCCTCCTCGGTGCCGATGGTCATGCGCAGCGAATGCGGCAGGCCGTAATTCTTCAAGCCACGCAGCACCAAGCCGCGCTTGGTGAGGAACGCGTCGGCATCGTCCGAGGTCTTGCCCTTGTCGGTCGGGAAATGGATCAGCACGAAATTGCCGACGCTCGGCGTGACCTTGAGGCCGAGCTTGGTGATCTCCTCGGTCAGCCAATTGCGCCAGGTTTCCGTGAACTGCTTCGACATCGCCTGGTGCGCGGTGTCCTCGATCGCGGCGACCGCGGCGTACATCGCCGGTGTCGACACGTTGAACGGACCGCGAATGCGGTTGACGGCGTCGATGATGTGCTCGGGGCCGAACATCCAGCCGATGCGCAGCGCGGCGAGGCCGTGGATCTTGGAGAAGGTGTGCGTCACCACCGTATTCTCCGTGGTGGCGACCAGCTCGATTCCCATCTCGTAATCGTTCCGCGAGACATAGTCGGCGTAGGCGGCATCCAGCACCAGCAGCACGTGCGAGGGCAGGCCGGCGCGCAGGCGCTTGACCTCGTCGAACGGGATATAAGTGCCGGTCGGATTGTTGGGATTGGCGAGCCAGACCAGCTTGGTGCGCGGCGTCACTGCCTTCAGGATCGTGTCGACGTCCGCGGTCAGGTCCTTCTCGGCGGCAATCACGTTCTTCGCGCCGACCGCCATGGTCGCGATCGGGTAAACCAGGAAGCCGTGGGTGGTCGAGATCGCCTCGTCGCCATGGCTGAGATAGGTGTGGGCGAGCAAATTGAGGATCTCGTCCGAGCCGGCGCCGCAGATGATGCGGTTGGGGTCGAGCCCGAAAGAACGGCCGATCGCTTCGCGCAGCACGCGCGAGGTGCCTTCCGGATAGTCTTCCAGATGATCAGCCACGTTCTTGAACGCCTCGATCGCCTTGGGCGAGGGGCCGAACGGGGTCTCGTTGGCCGAGAGCTTGAACACCTTGCGGCCCGGCTCGGCGACCGGGCTCTTGCCGGGCGTGTAGGGCGCAATATCGAGAATGCCGGGGTTCGGCACGGGGCGGGACATCTTCAACTCCGGAAGTGGCTTTAAGCGGTACGCGATTTACGATTTCGGCCCGATCGGAGGCACCGTATAGCGCGTTGCGTGGCTGCCGACGAGGGCCGTGGAGCGCACCGAGGCGCCCGCTTCGATCAGGGCAGCCTTGATTTTGTCGATGCTGCTCGCGCTCGTGACCGAGACCAGCAGCGCCGCACCGTCGAAGGCGGCATCTGGCACCGCCACGATTTCGGCGAGCGGCGACAGAGCGCGCGCGATCTCGGCATTCCATCCTGATACGCGCACGCTGAAGGTCTCGACCTCCGTCACGAGCGCGCTGTCGGCGACGCGCGAGACCGCGAACACGGGCAGCGCGGCCGGATGGTCGGCACGCTCCACGAAGGGCAGCCGCGCGATGATTTTTGGCGCACCGGGCGCTTCCAGCTCCAGCCACCACGGCGTGCGGCTCGAGGTCGCCGAGACCAGCGCCAGGTCGCCCTTGGATTTCGCCACCGCCTCGACCGCCGCCTGCGCGCTGAAATGCGCGACGTAGGGCACGGTGAAACCAAAATGGAAGCGCGCGGAATCGCGCATCGCCGGCTCGCTCACCGAGATGTCGGCATGCACGGAGAACGGCGCCTGGACATAGGTGAACGTGGAGATGATGACGCGCCAGATGCTCTCGACCGTGTCGAGCGGCAGGATGCCGCGATGGCGCTGCACGAGGTCCCGCATCATGGCGGCCTCGCGCGCCGGGCGGAACGCCGAGCCGACCTCCTGCGTCTGCTTCACCTGGATCAGGCGGTCGATGATGTCGCCGCGCTGCATCAAGAGGCGGTGCATGCCCTCGTCGATCGCGTCGATCTCCTTGCGCAATTCCTGGAGCGATGGTGGCGCGGGCGGTCGTTGGGACATATCTGACTGGAACTGCTGAGAGGCTGCGCGGAATGTCCTGATTAGGCAGTCAGGGCGGCGAAAGCAAAGAGAAATCACCGCCTTTTCGGCAGGCCGGACAGAGACAAATCCGGTCCATCCGGGCCGCGACTTGACGAAAACCGCCCAAGACAGTAAGTTTTGCCTGTTCCGTGGTCATTTGAGCCGGCCGGCTTGCAGCCACGTTAAAAAACTCGCTAAACAGGCCGGGGACGTTTTCGATCCCGGCCGAACCTATTGTTCAGGCCGGGTTTTTTATGGCCTGATGTCACTGCGATCTGAAGTCCGATCGCAAATGAGGTCGATGGTCAGATGGTTGGTGTCAAGTCTGTACCGAGTCCCGCGATCAGTGCCGACGACCGGTCGCATGAGGTGGATCATCCGAGTTCGCAAGTCGCGCAGTTCGGCGCCGAGCAGCCGCTGCGCCTCGATTGCGGCATCGATCTCTCTCCATTCCAGATCGCCTATCAGACCTATGGCGAGCTCAACGCCGATCGCTCCAATGCGGTCCTGATCTGCCATGCGCTGACCGGCGACCAGCACGTCGCCAATGAGCACCCCGTCACCGGCAAGTCCGGCTGGTGGGACACGCTGGTCGGTCCTGGCCGGCCGCTTGATCCCCGGCACTACTTCATCATCTGCGCCAACGTGATCGGCGGCTGCATGGGCTCGACCGGCCCGGCCTCGATCAATCCCGCGACCGGCAAGGTGTGGGGGTTGGATTTTCCCGTCATCACCATTCCCGACATGGTGCGCGCGCAGGCGATGCTGATTGACCGGCTCGGCATCGACACGCTGTTTGCGGTCGTCGGCGGTTCGATGGGCGGCATGCAGGTGCTGCAATGGACCGCGGCCTATCCCAAGCGCGTCTACTCCGCGCTGGCGATTGCCTGTTCGACGCGGCACTCGGCGCAGAACATCGCCTTCCACGAGCTCGGCCGCCAGGCCGTGATGGCCGATCCCGACTGGCACAATGGCGCCTACGCCGATCAGGGCATCCATCCGCATCGCGGCCTCGCGGTCGCGCGCATGGCCGCGCACATCACCTATCTGTCGGACGCCGCGCTGCACCGAAAATTCGGCCGGCGCATGCAGGACCGCGAGTTGCCGACCTTCTCGTTCGATGCCGACTTCCAGGTCGAGTCCTATCTGCGCTACCAGGGCTCGTCCTTTGTCGAACGCTTCGACGCCAACTCCTATCTCTATCTGACCCGCGCGATGGACTATTTTGACATCGCCGCTGACCACGGCGGCGCGCTCGCAAAGGCATTCGCGGACATCCAGACCCGGTTCTGCGTCGTCTCCTTCACCAGCGACTGGCTGTTCCCGACTTCGGAATCGCGAGCGCTGGTGCATGCGCTGAACGCGTCGAGTGCGCGGGTGTCGTTCGCCGAGATCGAGACCGATCGCGGCCATGACGCCTTCCTGCTCGACGTGCCCGAATTCCTCGACATCTCCCGCGCTTTCCTGCAATCGGCAGGCAAGGCGCGCGGGCTTACCGGCAAGAACGACTGACAAGGACGGCTAGCGATGTCTGTACAGGAAGTGCTGCCGCTTAACGGCCTCGCCAAGGAGCAATCAGGCCAATTCCGCGCCGACCATCTGCTGGTTGCCGAGATGGTCAAGCCCGGATCGAAAGTGCTCGATGTCGGCTGCGGCGACGGCGATCTGCTTCAGCTGCTGGAAACACGCGGCGTCGACGGCCGCGGCATCGAGCTGTCGCGCGAGGGCGTCAACCGCTGCGTCGCCAAGGGCCTCGCGGTGGTGCAGGGCGATGCCGACACCGACCTCGTGAATTATCCCGACGACGCCTTCGATTACGTGATCCTGTCGCAGACGCTGCAGGCGACGCGGCAGCCGAAGGTGGTTTTGGAAAATCTGCTGCGCATCGGCCGCCGTGCCATCGTCTCGTTCCCGAATTTCGGCTTCTGGCGGATGCGGCTCCAGCTCCTGATCGGCGGCCACATGCCGCGCACCGACAATCTGCCGGCGACCTGGTACGACACCGCCAATATCCATTTCTGCACCATCAAGGATTTCGTCGAGCTCTGCGACACCATCGGCGTCAAGATGGAGCGCGCCGAGGCGCTCGACCTCTACGGCCGTCCGCTGCGGCTGCGATTGCCGTGGTGGGTGTGGAACATGTTCGGCGAGCAGGGCGTGTTTTTGCTCACGCGCGGCGGCGGGAAGTAGTTTCTCGTCATTGCGAGCAGCGAAGCAATCCAGAGTCTTTCCTCGGAGGCAGTCTGGATTGCTTCGTCGCAAGAGCTCCTCGCAATGACGGAGTGTGTGGCGACGGCTTCGCCCTAATGCGCCGCCAGCGACCGTGGATCCCGCACCGGCCACCGCCCCGCCTCCACCAGCGTCACGAACCGCTCCACACTCTCGTTGAACAACGCGGGCTCTTCGAGATTGAGCACGTGGCCCGACTTCGGAAACATCGCGAGCCCCGCCGCGGGCAGGTGCTTCTTCAGGAACAGGCTGGCCCCGACGCACGGATCATCCTCATCGCCGCAAATGATCAGCGCTGGCGTTGCGGCCTTCTTGATCGCCTCCGTTAGTGTGTAGATCGATGGGCGCCCGCCCTGGAAGCCGCGCATCGTGTTGGCCGAGCCCTTGGCGTCGTGCCGCGCCAGCGCGGCGTAGAAATCGGCGTGGCCGCGCGGGTCCTTCACCAGGAACGGAATCCGGCTTGGGGCCTCACGCGTGACTTTTGCAACTTCAGCAGAGCCTAGCGTCTCGAACTGCTCCGCATTGGCGCGGCACTGCTTGCGCCATGCGTCCAGGTTCTCGAGCTCCGAGCCGGAGCCAACGCCTGCCAGCGTCATCGACAGCGCGCGCTCTGGCGCATTCAATCCGATCTGGAGCGACGAATAGGCGCCCATCGAGAGACCAACGAGATGCGCGCGCTCGATCCCGAGATGATCGAGCACCGCGAGTGCGTCGGTGTAGAAGTGCTTGTAGGTGTAGACCTCGCCTGCGGGCACATCCGACGGCGTGTAGCCGCGCGCGGAATAGGTGATGCAGCGATGGCCGCGCGAGAAGTAGCGCATCTGCGGCTCCCAATTGGTGGTGTCGGCCGCGAACTCGTGCAGAAAAATGATCGGCGTTCCCTGACCCGCTTCCTCGAAATAGATGCGGACATCGTCCCTGGTCGTGGCATGGGGCATTAACTGTTTCCCTCTCTTCAAGCCGCCTTTGCAGAATTGCAGTTAATGTTGTTGTCCGCAATGCGGCAGCATCGGGCGAGCATCGGCGCAAAATCATCGCAGCTATTCGCGGGCGCTACGTCTTTTTCTCGCCACATCGGACGGCTTAACGGCCTGATCGATGTCGGCCGCGCACGGGCCGATCGGGAAGTGGGGTGTCAACGAAGGATGAAGAATGTTTGAGTTGTTTGCGTCTCGCCTGTCGCGTTGTGTTGTCGCGCTGGCGGTTTTCTTCGCGGCGGTCGCCGCGGTTTCGTCTCCGGCCTCAGCGCGGCCGCATCATCGTCATAGCGCGGAGCGGCACGCTTACGTGCATCACGCCAGACATCATCATTACCGGCATCATACACGCAGCTCGCGCTTCGAGCGCAGCGCGGCGCAATTGCAGGCGAGCGGTTTTGCCGAAACCCAGGCCAGCTACAATCCGAACGCCAATGCGGGCATGAGCGGTAGCGGTGGAATGGCCAATAACGCTGTGAACAGCGGCGGCTTCGGCGGTGGCTCCGGCCTCGTCTCCGAGGCGCGCCGCTATGTCGGCGGCAATCCGACCGGGCGCGGCAGCCTGTGGTGCGCGCGCTTCATGAACATGGTGCTTGAGAAAACCGGCCACCGTGGCACCGGCTCCGACATGGCGAACTCGTTCGCGCATTACGGCACGCGTGTCTCCGGGCCGCAGGTCGGCGCCATCGCAGTGATGTCGCGCGGCGGTCGGGGCGGTCATGTCGGCATCATCACCGGCATCGACGCGCAGGGCAATCCGATCATGATCTCCGGCAACAACGGCAATCGCGTCCGCGAGGCGCCGATCTCGCGCGGTCGGATCTATGCGTATGTGATGCCGAATTGACGGGTGGTGCGTAGGGTGGGTTAGCGAAGCGTAACCCACCATGCTTCCACAGTTGCGGGACGAAGTTGGTGGGTTACGCCTTGCGACTGCGCTTCGCGCGGCCGCAAAGCTAACCCACCCTACGACGACGGCAACTCACACCAATCGCGGCTCTTCCACCGCGATCGCATCCCCCACGCCGATCTCGCCGTCGGCAATCACCTCGGCATAGATGCCGCAATCCATGTGGCCGAGGTTGCGCGACAGCGTCGGTGGTATCTCGAGATCGCGCTTTGCCGTCACCGGATCCACATTTGTGGCCGGGCAGCGGACGATGCGCTTGACCACTTTCAGCCGGGCCTGCCCGATCACGAGGATCTGGCCGACGAGATCGAGCTCGGACCAGGCCGGCCAGCCCTTCACATAGAGATTGCCGCGGAAGCGCAGAGGATGCACCGCGGTCCCGCCAAGCATGGTCTCGATGGCGCGAACGCTGTCGAGATTGATGATGGACACGACCTTGCGGGCGACGTCGGAAAAGCTGTGGTCGCGGCCGGACAGGACTTTGGGCGGGCCCTTCAGCTCCGGCTGAAAGTTCTCCGTAAAGTAACCCTCGATGGCGGCGCGCCCGGCAGCGGTCTCGAGATCGCCGCTGGCGACGATCTCGCCGTCCCTGCGGATGATCAGGCGATTGGTCGCGTCCTCGAACCGGCTGTCGAGGGTGGCGAGCCGTTCATTGCGCGCCAGCATCAGGAATTGAATTTTCGGCTTCCACTCGGGCGCATCAGGATCGAAGCCGCTCGGGCCGTTCTCGATGGCGTAGCGGCGATCGGCGGGCAGGGTCTGGCCGGCCCGCAAGGGAACGCGGGGCAGGGGCTCGGGCGTCAGCCCCTTGACGGGATAGCGGTAGAGGCTGGTGATCTCGGCGGTCTGGCTGGCTGTCATGCCGTTACTTAGGGGATTCGACCACGACCCGCCAAGCGGCCGGATCAGCGCACGAAATTGTGAACTCGCCTCTTCCGATCCGAAGGCGCCCTTCCCACATTTGGATCAGGCCGGCGCCAGCGCCGCCTGATAACGACCGTTACCGGTTGAGAAACGTCAATGCGGTATTCGGAAACCCAATGAAGATGCCGTTTGGAGTGCCTTAGAGGGCTCCAGGGGCAGGCCGAGGGAAAGAAAAGACCATGAATATCGACAAATATACCGAACGCTCCAGGGGCTTCGTCCAGTCCGCACAGTCGCTCGCGGTGCGCGAGGGGCACCAGCAGTTTTCCACCCTGCACGTCCTGAAAGTCCTTCTGGACGATAATGAAGGCTTGGCTTCCGGTCTGATCGACCGTGCCGGCGGCAATTCCCGCGCAATCCTGAAGGCGACCGAGGACGCCCTCAACAAGGTGCCCAAGGTCTCTGGCGGCGGTGCCGGCCAGATTTATCTCGCGCCCGAGCTCGCCCGTACCTTCGACGCGGCTGAGAAGGCCGGCGAGAAGGCCGGCGACAGCTTTGTCACCGTCGAGCGGCTGCTGCTCGGCCTGACGCTGGAGAAGACCAGCGAGGCCGGCGCGATCCTCGCCAAGGGCGGCGTCACCCCGCAGAATCTCAACGCTGCGATCGAGGCGCTGCGCAAGGGCCGCACCGCGGATTCCGCGACGGCCGAGAACGCCTATGACGCGCTGAAGAAATATGCCCGCGACCTGACCCAGGCGGCGCGGGACGGCAAGCTCGACCCGGTCATCGGCCGCGACGAGGAGATCCGCCGCACGATTCAAGTGCTCTCGCGCCGGACCAAGAACAATCCCGTCCTGATCGGCGAGCCCGGCGTCGGCAAGACCGCCATCGCCGAAGGCCTCGCGTTGCGCATCGTCAACGGCGACGTGCCCGAGAGCCTCCAGGACAAGAAGCTGCTGTCGCTCGACCTCGGCTCGCTGATTGCGGGTGCGAAATATCGCGGGGAGTTCGAGGAGCGGCTGAAGGCCGTGCTCCAGGAAGTGACCGCGAGCGAGGGCAACTTCGTCCTGTTCATCGACGAGATGCACACGCTGATCGGCGCCGGCAAAGGCGACGGTGCGATGGACGCCTCCAATTTGCTCAAGCCCGCGCTTGCGCGCGGCGAGCTGCACTGTATCGGCGCGACCACGCTCGACGAGTATCGGAAGCATGTCGAGAAGGATGCGGCGCTAGCGCGGCGTTTCCAGCCGATCTTCGTCAGCGAGCCCTCGGTCGAGGACACGATCTCGATCCTGCGCGGCCTGAAGGACAAGTACGAGCAGCACCATGGCGTGCGGATCACCGATTCCGCGCTCGTGGCGGCGACGACGCTGTCCAACCGCTACATCACCGATCGCTTCCTGCCCGACAAGGCGATCGACCTCATGGACGAGGCCGCCGCGCGGCTGAAGATGCAGGTCGATTCCAAGCCGGAAGAGCTGGACTCGCTCGACCGTGAGATCATCCGGCTCAAGATCGAGCAGGAGGCGCTCAAGAAGGAAAGCGACCTTGGCTCCAAGTCCCGTCTCGAGACGCTCCAGAAGGAGCTGGCCGAGCTCGAGGAGAAATCCGCGGCGCTGACGGCACGCTGGAGCGCGGAGAAGAACAAGCTCTCCGACGCCCAGAAGTTGAAATCCGAGCTGGACGCCCTGCGCGTCGATCTGGCCGACGCGCAGCGGCGCGGCGAATTCCAGAAGGCCGGCGAGCTGGCCTATGGCCGGATCCCGCAGCTCGAGAGGCAGCTCGCCGACATCGAAGCCAAGGAGAACTCCGGCGAGATGATGGAGGAGGCTGTGACCGCCAACCACATCGCGCAGGTGGTCTCGCGCTGGACCGGCGTGCCCGTCGACAAGATGCTGGAGGGCGAAAAAGAGAAGCTCCTGAAGATGGAGGAGCAGCTCGGAAAGCGCGTCGTCGGCCAGGCCGAGGCGGTGCGTGCGGTCGCAACCGCCGTGCGCCGCTCGCGTGCGGGCCTGCAGGACCCGAACCGGCCGACCGGCTCGTTCATGTTCTTAGGCCCGACCGGCGTCGGCAAGACCGAGCTGACCAAGGCGCTCGCCGAGTATCTGTTCAACGACGAGACCGCGATGGTCCGCCTCGACATGTCCGAGTACATGGAGAAGCACTCGGTCTCGCGGCTGATCGGCGCGCCTCCGGGCTATGTCGGTTATGACGAGGGCGGCGCGCTGACCGAAGCGGTGCGGCGCCGGCCCTATCAGGTGGTGCTGTTCGACGAGATCGAGAAGGCGCATCCCGACGTCTTCAACGTGCTGTTGCAGGTGCTCGACGACGGCCGCCTGACCGACGGCCAGGGCCGTACCGTCGACTTCCGCAACACCCTGATCATCATGACCTCGAACCTCGGTTCGGAGTATCTGGTAAATCAGCCGGAGGGCGAAGACACCTCGGCCGTGCGCGAGCAGGTGATGGGCATGGTGCGCGGGCATTTCCGCCCCGAGTTCCTCAATCGCGTCGACGAGATCATCCTGTTCCACCGCTTGCAGCGGAGCGAGATGGGCCGGATCGTCGAGATCCAGTTCGCGCGGCTGCAGAAGCTGCTGACCGATCGCAAGATCGTGCTGACGCTCGATGCCGCCGGCCGCGACTGGCTCGCTGCCAAGGGCTGGGATCCCGCCTACGGCGCAAGGCCGTTGAAGCGCGTGGTCCAGCGTTACGTCCAGGATCCGCTCGCCGAGATGATCCTGGCCGGCGACGTCAGGGACGGCGATGCCGTTGCGATCTCGTCTGAAGGCAACGTGCTGACCTTCAATGGCAAGGCGGCGCAAACCGCGGAGATCGCCCAGTTCGAAGCGCCGGTGTCGAAGCGCAAGCTGAACTGACCGCTCGCACTCGCCGCTAAACAAAATCGCCCCGGAGAGGTCATCCTCTCCGGGCGAATTATTTTTCGCCGGGTGCGGCTCGCTTGAGCAAGCCCGCTACTTCTTCACCACCTTGTAAATCGCGTTCTCGATGTCCGAGCTGAAGTAGACGACGCCGGAGGCGCCGATGGCGATGCCCGTCGGAATATGCGTCGGCAGGCCGCCAGGCGCGCCGACAAGTCCGATCGGAAGATTGGCCGCGATCTCGGTGATCTTGCCGTCAGGCGCGATCTCGATCAGCCGCTTCGCGCCCACTTCTGCCACGATCAGCTTGCCGTCGCTGCCGCGTGCCAAGCCCTCGGGCATTTTCAGGTCCTTGGCGATCACGGTCTTTTCGCCGTTCTTGTCGACCTTGGAGACCAGTCCTGCAAAGGCTTCGGTGACATAGACCTCGCCGCTCGACCCGCCGACGAGTCCGATCGGGCCTTCGAGCCCGCCGATCAGCGTGGTGCGATCCTTGCCGTGCTCGCCGCTGACGCGGACCAGCGATTTGGTGCCGAGCTCGGCCACCAAAATGCTGCCGTCCTCGAGCACGATGGCGTCATGCGGCGCCTTGAAGCCGTGCAGCATGTCGCGCGTCGCGCCGGTCTTGCCGTCGATCACCTGCACCGTGCCGGTGAACCAGCTCGACAGGATCACGTCGTTGCCCTTCGCGGTTGCGCTCATCGGATATTCGAGCGTGACGCCGTCAGCGTGCATGCGCGCCTTCTCGGTGACCTCGCCGGTCGCGCCGTCCACCGTGCGATAGGCGAAAACATCGGCGACGTGGATCGTATCCTTGCCATTCTCCGAGGTGACGCCGATGCCGCCGGGCAAAGCGAGCTTGCCGATGATGATCTGCCGGGCCTGGCCGGTCGCGGGATCGACCTCCTGGATGCCGTTGTCGGCCATGTTGGAAACGTAGATGCGGTCGTTGTCGTCGATCGCGAGGTTGTCCAGCGACGGCTTCAACTGTGCGACGACGGTCTTGGCGCCCGATTTGGGATCGACCCGAACGAGCTGGCCGAGCGCGGTGTCGACCACCCAGAGATTGCCCTTGGAATCGAAGTTCACCGCGGCCGGCACCTTGAAGCCGTCGGCGACAAGGGTCAGCTCGGCCTTGTCGACGTCGATTTTTGCGACCTGTCCCTTGAACCAGAGCGGACCATAGAGCTTGTCGTCGGAACCGAACTCGAAGCCGTTGAGGCCGCCCATCTTCTCCATGATCTGGCGAGGCGGTTTGACGCCCTCGACGTCGATCTCATAGAGCGTGTCGCCGAGGAAAACGGTCGAGGCGTAGAGCCTGCCATCCTTGCGGAAGGCGAGCGAATTGATGCCGGGAAGGCCGGTGGCGAGCTTCTTGATCGGGCCGTCGCCCTTGCGCGAATAAAGATCGCCCGCCAGGAAGCCGGTCCAGGCCATGGTGCCGTCGGGCGCGAATGCGATGTCGTCGGCCATTCCGATCGGAGCGGGGATTGCAACCTTGGCGGTACCGCCCGAAATGTCGACCTCGTAGAGCATTGCTCCAGCGACGCTGCCGGCGAAGAGATGGCCTGCCTTGTCGATGGCGAGCCCGTGCACGCCATGGAACGCCGAGCCGGGGACGAGTTTCGTGACCTCCCAGTTCTGGGCCGATGCGCTTGTGATGGAGAAAACCGCAGCAAGCAGGGCCGCGCAGGCGAGCCTGTTCTTCATGGCGAGACCTCCCATTTTTGGGAAAGTATTCGCCCGTCATGGGACTTTGGCAAACGAAACTTGAAATTGTGGCGCAGTGAAATGACGTCGCACTACGACGTCGGTTTCAGCCTAGGTTTCCTGGAAATGTCCGGTTGATTTCGGCCGGTCACGAAATCAGCGGTTGGTGACCTGCAACGGCCCGCCTGTAGCGTCCGACATACGGGCGATGGCGCCGCCCCGGCCGCTCATCATGCCGTCGAGCCGGTCGCGCTCCTTCTCGAAGCCCGTCATCACCGTGCCTTCCAGCGAGCGGCCGCGCGGCAATTTCACGCGCAGCGGATCGACGAAGCGGCCGTTGACCAGGATTTCGTAGTGGACGTGCGGGCCTGTCGACTGGCCGGTCGAACCGACAAAGCCGATCACCTGACCCTGTCGGACCTTTTTGCCCGGCTCCATGCCCTTGGCGAAGGCCGACATGTGGCCATAGGCGGTCTCGTAGCCGTTATTGTGCTTGATACGGATATATTTTCCGTACCCGCCTTCGAGCTGGGCCTTTTCGATCACGCCGTTGCCGGCGGAGAAGATCGGCGTGCCGTAGGCGGTGGCCCAGTCGACGCCGGTGTGCATCTTCACGAAACCGAGAATTGGATGGCGGCGGCCGCCGAAACCGGAGCGCATGATCGCGCTGTTGACGGGCTTGCGCACCAGGAACTTCTTCGCGCTCTTGCCGGTCTCGTCATAGTAGTCGACGACCCCGTCGTCGGGACTCTGATAGCGATAGTATTTCTTGGTTTCGCCGCCGACGGTGAGCGAAGCGAACAGCACGTCGTTCTTTTCGCTCGAGGTCACGCCCTCTTCTTCGCCGGCGTAGAACACGTCGAATGAATCGCCCGGCGCCACCTTGCGCTGGAAATCGACGTCGTAGGAGTAGATCTTGATCATGTCCTCGATGACGGGCATCGGCACTTTGTTGCGCATCGCCGTCTCGTAGATGCTCTGGTAGAGCCGGACGCCGGTGCCGTCATCTTCGTCATCGTCGTCGCTGCTGGCGTTTGCCGTGGCATCCGCGACGGTGTTCATGCTGGAGACGTCGACCGCGACGTATTTGCCGAGATCGGACAGCGCCGCGATCGCCTCGACCATGGTCTCGTTGGCGACGACGACGCGGTAAGGTTGCAAGCGGGCGCCGGGACTTGCGGGCGCCATCAGGATGCGGAGCTTCTCGCCTTCCTTCAGGCCGCCGTCGCGGCCGCGCGGACCGAGCGTTGCGGTGATCGCCTTGATTTCCTCGGCGGTGGCGCCGAGATCGCGCAGGACGGCGCCGACGCTGTCGCCCTTCTTGACCACGTGAACGCGTTCGCCGTTCGGATTGCCGCCGGTGATCTGTTCCTTGGTCTTCGGCAGCAGCGTGACGTTTTCAGGCACCACGCGCGTCTCGAAGCCGGCATAGGGATCGGACGGCGACGCTTCGCTGGCGTAGGCGCTTCTGATGTCGGACGGGCCGGTCGCGCCGGAAATGTCGGCGGTCGCATTGGCGAGCGAGGCGTAGCGTACCCCGCCATTGCCGCGCCAGTTGGCGGCATCGCGCACCCGCATCAGGATGTCGTCGAGCGCCACCACCGCGGAAATCTTGGCCTTCGGCAGCACCGGCGACAGGTCCCTGGTGACGAAGGAGACCTCGGCGTCGGGCTCGACGGCTTCCGGATTGTTCGGGTCTTCCGATGCGGCCTTCGGATCGGAGCCGACGTCGGTGAGAAGGCGCTGGGCGTTGAACGGCGGGATCTTTGCCGACAGATCGCTCGTCGTCATCGACAGATTGCCGGCGATCCGGACGAACGGGCGCACGCGCATCACGTCGCGGTTGCCGACGCGGGCGACCGTCGAGACGCGCACGATGTTGCGCGAAGCGGAGGATTCGTTCGGTGGCGGCAGGCGGTCGCTCTTGTGCAGCGTGGCGGCGCGATCAGCCGCGCCGAATGCGCCGCGCAGCGCACCTTCGACGCGTTCCGGCACCTTTGCGAAGGTCATTTCGCCGTCGAGAGATGCGAAAACGGCGCCGCCGATGAGGGCTGCGCCGCAGAGTCCGGTCAGGATTGTGCCGCTGAACCATTGCACCGAGACGCGACGGCGATCGATGACGGCGGCTTCCGAACCGTCGACGGACAGCGGCGGCTCGTGGCCGAGATCGATGATCCCGGTCTCACGCCCGTAAGCGCCGCGTGATGTCCTGTGGTTCAACCCAAGTCCCCCAATCAACGACCCAAGAGGTCCATAACAGCCAAGCCCATAACAGCCCGGTTTCGAGCCCCTCCCTGGCCGCCCTCTTCGAGGGGCATCGCAGGAAATGGGCAAGCCGCATAGGCGTCCGCGGTCAGAAGGCCCTGATGACGGGCCGGCCGAAATTACGAACAGCTAAGCGGAAAAAGATCTCTCGATGTCTTTCGAATGTCTGAAGAAGGCCGCTTCATCGCTACGATCGCCTTCCACTGACCCCACGTAAATCGCTGGCAGCCCCCACTGGCATCCCCGCGATTCAAGCTTGTCTCTTATCAGAACGCCGGGGGATTGTGGCTCAAGTACGGCGCCCAATACGGAAAAGTTTCCTGAACGGCCGGGCGCTCGGGGCCCATCATGCCGGGGGCGGGAGCTCGGCCTGGCTCAGGGGTGGAGCCCGGCCTAACCTGGGGGTGGAGCTCGGTCTGGCTTGGGATGAGCTCCGCCTGCCTGGGTGCAGGGACGCACCTGGAAGAGCCAAGGGGGCGGGCGCCGGGGTCCGCCCGGGGAGGGCGCCCCAAGCCGCTTCCGGAGCCCCTCCCGAGCCCCCCGGGACGCGAACTTTTTTTGAGATTTTTTGGGGGGCAGGCTCGATCCGCGCGTTGGCTCCCCCTCTAATACATTGTAATCGCTACAATTTTTCAGATCATCCACCGTGCGACGATTTGTTGACAATGGTCGTTGACAACTCCGATGGGTGGGGCCTATAAACCGGCCACTGAGCGCGGCGCCGCCGGGTCACTGACCAAGGCGAGCGAACGCGCCACTGATGCTCCTCACTTCGTTGAGTGCACAACAGCCGACACAAATCGGTTGGAGTTCATTCATCGCCAGTAAGGGTGTCGGAACCCTTCCACTCTGGAAGGTTGGGGCCTCCTAGGTCCCGGGCTGTTTGACAAGTGAAGATGAAGAAAGAGAAACGTGGACGGCGGAGTCCTTGCGGGTCTCGCATTTGAAAAGCTTCGGCTTTTTGGATCGGGACCGGACGAAAGACTTCGGCGGTACACGTTTCAAAGGTACACCATCGTTGCCAGCGATGTGAATCGCGGGCAGCACATCGGCTTCGGTCGATGAAAAAATGGTGGGACCTCGTCAAACGTTGTGATCAGCCGGTTCAAAGTTCAAGTCCAACTTGAGAGTTTGATCCTGGCTCAGAGCGAACGCTGGCGGCAGGCTTAACACATGCAAGTCGAGCGGGCGTAGCAATACGTCAGCGGCAGACGGGTGAGTAACGCGTGGGAACATACCTCTTGGTTCGGAACAACACAGGGAAACTTGTGCTAATACCGGATAAGCCCTTACGGGGAAAGATTTATCGCCGAGAGATTGGCCCGCGTCTGATTAGCTAGTTGGTAGGGTAACGGCCTACCAAGGCGACGATCAGTAGCTGGTCTGAGAGGATGATCAGCCACATTGGGACTGAGACACGGCCCAAACTCCTACGGGAGGCAGCAGTGGGGAATATTGGACAATGGGGGCAACCCTGATCCAGCCATGCCGCGTGAGTGATGAAGGCCCTAGGGTTGTAAAGCTCTTTTGTGCGGGAAGATAATGACGGTACCGCAAGAATAAGCCCCGGCTAACTTCGTGCCAGCAGCCGCGGTAATACGAAGGGGGCTAGCGTTGCTCGGAATCACTGGGCGTAAAGGGTGCGTAGGCGGGTCTTTAAGTCAGGGGTGAAATCCTGGAGCTCAACTCCAGAACTGCCTTTGATACTGAAGATCTTGAGTTCGGGAGAGGTGAGTGGAACTGCGAGTGTAGAGGTGAAATTCGTAGATATTCGCAAGAACACCAGTGGCGAAGGCGGCTCACTGGCCCGATACTGACGCTGAGGCACGAAAGCGTGGGGAGCAAACAGGATTAGATACCCTGGTAGTCCACGCCGTAAACGATGAATGCCAGCCGTTAGTGGGTTTACTCACTAGTGGCGCAGCTAACGCTTTAAGCATTCCGCCTGGGGAGTACGGTCGCAAGATTAAAACTCAAAGGAATTGACGGGGGCCCGCACAAGCGGTGGAGCATGTGGTTTAATTCGACGCAACGCGCAGAACCTTACCAGCCCTTGACATGTCCAGGACCGGTCGCAGAGATGTGACCTTCTCTTCGGAGCCTGGAACACAGGTGCTGCATGGCTGTCGTCAGCTCGTGTCGTGAGATGTTGGGTTAAGTCCCGCAACGAGCGCAACCCCCGTCCTTAGTTGCTACCATTTAGTTGAGCACTCTAAGGAGACTGCCGGTGATAAGCCGCGAGGAAGGTGGGGATGACGTCAAGTCCTCATGGCCCTTACGGGCTGGGCTACACACGTGCTACAATGGCGGTGACAATGGGACGCTAAGGGGCAACCCTTCGCAAATCTCAAAAAGCCGTCTCAGTTCGGATTGGGCTCTGCAACTCGAGCCCATGAAGTTGGAATCGCTAGTAATCGTGGATCAGCACGCCACGGTGAATACGTTCCCGGGCCTTGTACACACCGCCCGTCACACCATGGGAGTTGGTTTTACCTGAAGACGGTGCGCTAACCAGCAATGGAGGCAGCCGGCCACGGTAGGGTCAGCGACTGGGGTGAAGTCGTAACAAGGTAGCCGTAGGGGAACCTGCGGCTGGATCACCTCCTTTCTAAGGATGATCCTTCAGCGAGCTTCGGCTCACTATCGGATCGTTTTAGAAACATCAGTGGCCAACGGTCGTCAGGATCGTTGAGCTGCATTGGCGGGATTTCGCCGTCTACGTTTCTCTTTCTTCGCGGACGAACACGCGCTGGGTCTGCATGTTTGCAGGATCCCGGTCCTTAACAGGATATGCGTTAGGGGCTTGTAGCTCAGT
>NZ_JADPJH010000015.1:30000-89668 GCF_023073315.1 Bradyrhizobium sp. 1
TGCCGCGCTGGGCGACGATCAGAACTGAACGCGTAACTCTCGTGTCCCGGACGCGCTGCAGCGTGAAACGCTGCTGCGCAGAGCCGGGACCCAGAAGCTCCGGCTTCTCGGCAGCATGGGCCCCGGCTCTGCAGCGCATCGTCGAAGAGACGCCGCGCTGCGTCCGGGGCACGAGACCGAGCACTTTTCCGAAACAAAAAGCCCCGGAGACATCTCCGGGGCTTTTTGTTTCCTACCCAGCGTATCGTCAGGCGCTCACGTCCGCGTCCGCATCCGCATCATGAAGCTGTCGTAGCTGAGCTCCGCCACCTGCATCCAGGCCAGCGACTCGTTCCGGAATGCCGACAGGCTCGTGTACATCTTGTTGAAATGCGGATTTGTCTTGGTGAGATCCGCGTAGATCTCGTTCGCGGCGCTGTAGCAGGCCTCGAGCACTTCCTGCGGGAACGGTTTGAGGATCGCGCCGGCGACCAGCAGGCGCTTCAGCGCCGGCGGATTGACGTAGTCGTATTTGCCGGTGACCCAGGTGAAGGTGTCGCGCGAGGCCGACTCGATCACGGCTTGATAATGTTTCGGCAGAGCATTCCACTTGTCGAGATTCACGAGGTTGTGGCCCTGGCCGGTGCCTTCCCACCAACCCGGATAGTAATAATACTTTGCCACTTTCACGAAGCCGAGCTTCTCGTCGTCATAGGGGCCAACCCACTCCGCTGCGTCGATCGTGCCCTTCTCCAGTGCCGGATAGATGTCGCCGCCCGCGATCTGCTGCGGCACGCCGCCGACCTTGGCGATGATCGTGCCGGCAAAACCGCCGACGCGGAATTTCAATCCCCTGAAATCCTCCATCGATTTGATCTCCTTCCGGAACCAGCCGCCCATCTGGGCGCCGGTCGAGCCGGTTGGAATGCCGACCGTGTTGTATTCCTTCAGCAGGTCGTTGAGCATCTCGGTGCCGCCGCCGAACAGCAGCCAGGAAATATGCGCGCGCGTGTTCAGCCCGAACGGCAGCGACGTGCCGAACGTGAAGGCGGGGTTCTTGCCCCAGTAATAATACAGCGCCGTGTTGCCCATCTCGACGGTGCCGTTCGACACGGCATCCAACACTTGCAGGCCCGGGACGATCTCGCCGGACGCGAACGACTGGATCTGGAATTTGTTGTCGGTGGCCTCAGCCACGCGCTTGCAGAAATATTCGCAGCCGCCATAGAGCGTATCGAGCGCCTTGGGCCAGCTCGCGGCGAGCCGCCATTTCACTACCGGCGTCGACTGCGCGATGGCCGGTGCGGCAACCGCTGTGCCTGCGGCCAGGCTCGCGCCTGTCACTTTCAGGAAATCACGACGTTTCATGCGTATCCCTCCGTTGTGCCGATTGCTCGACTTAAGGGAACGATCTTCGTGTCGTCTTGGCTTCGTCGATAACCGGCGTGGTGTTGTTGAAGGTGTGAGCGTGTCCGGCGGCCCTTCAGGGCTCTTGGCGGATCCCGTGCGTTGCGGTTCCGAGATCAGGATGACCGGTCGTCTTGCGATAATCAAGCGCCGTCCGGGCGCTCGCAGTTGCGAAGGCCGCGCTTCCCTTCTCCCACAAGGAGCGAACGAAAGAGCGGCATCACGACACGCAAAAGCCCCGGAGATGACAGCGTCTCCGGGGCTTCTCCGTCTTTGGTCGTGTAAGCGGCTTAACGCCTCACGTCTTCGTCCGCATCCGCATCATGAAGCTGTCGAAGCTGAGCTCGGCAACCTGGAACCACGGCAGCGCCTCGGTGCGATAGGCGGACATGCTCGCATACATCTTGCCGAAATGCGGATTGGTCTTGGAGAGATCGGCATAGATTTCGTTGGCGGCGCTGTAGCAGGTTTCGAGAACGTCCTGCGGGAACGCCTTCAGAATCGCGCCCGATCCGAGGAGCCGCTTCAGCCCCGGCGCGTTCAACGCGTCGTACTTGCCGGTGATCCAGGTAAAGGTATCGCGCGAGGCGGCATCGACCGCGGCCTGATAATGCTTCGGCAGCGCATTCCATTTGTCGAGGTTGACGATGTTGTGGCCTTGGCTCGTGCCTTCCCACCAGCCGGGATAGTAGTAGTACTTGGCGACCTTGACGAAGCCGAGCTTCTCGTCGTCGTAGGGACCGACCCATTCGGCCGCGTCGATCGTGCCCTTTTCGAGCGCCGGATAGATGTCGCCGCCGGCGATCTGCTGCGGCACGGCACCGACCTTGGCCATGATCGTGCCGGCAAAGCCGCCGATGCGCATCTTCAGGCCCTTGAGGTCGTCGATCGTCTTGATCTCCTTGCGGAACCAGCCGCCCATCTGGGCGCCGGTGGATCCGGTCGGAATGCCGTAGCAATTGTACTCCTTCAAGAGATCGTTCACGAGCTCCTGCCCGCCGCCCCACAGCAGCCACGAGATCTGCTGGCGTGTGTTCAAACCGAACGGAAGCGCGGTGGCGAAAGTGAAGGCGGGGTTTTTGCCCCAATAGTAATAGAGCGCGGTATTGCCCATCTCGACGGTGCCGTTCGACACGGCGTCGAGCACTTGCAGACCCGGGACGATTTCGCCCGCCGCGAACGCCTGGATCTGGAATTTGTTGTCGGTGATCTCGGCGACCTTCTTGCTGAAATATTCGCAGCCGCCGTAGAGCGTGTCGAGCGACTTCGGCCAGCTCGTGGCGTAACGCCACTTGACCTCGGGCGAGCCTTGCGCGATCGCGGGCGCAGCCACTGCTGTGCTCGCGGCCAGGCCTGCGCCGGTCACCTTCAGAAAATCACGACGTTTCATGCGTACCCTCCGCTATGTCGAGGCGTCGACCGGGGAACGATCTTGGTGTCGTCTATTCTTGCCGAGGCTCGAGATTGTTTTGTTTGAGGTTTGGTAGCGTTTCCGAATGGCCCTGACGGGCTCTTTCTGCTGGAAGTCCGATCATTGCGGTTCCGTCAGTGAGGATGACCGGTCACCTCCGGATAATCAAGCCTCATGCCGCCCCGCAGCTGCGAATGCAGGCCAGACGCAAGTCGGATTGACCTGCGATCTGCTACGGAATTGGGCAATAAAAAAGGGAGGCTCGCGCATGACCGGCAAGAGGGTCGTGGTCGCCGGAGCGACCGGTCTCGTCGGCAACGCCGCGTTGCGACACTTCGGCATATCGGAGCCCTGCGAGGTTGTGGCCCTGTCGCGGCGCAAGCCGCGTCATCTCTATGGCGCCCGCCACGTCCAGATCGATCTCACCAGCGAAGCCGATTGCCGCCGCGCCGCCGCCGAGTTTAAGGGCGCCACCCACCTGATCTACGCAGCACTTTACGAGGCGCCGCAGCTCGTCGACGGCTGGCGCGACCCGCAGCAGATCAGGACCAACGATCTCATGCTGCGCAACCTGATGGGCGCGCTCGAGCCGGTTGCGCCGGATCTCAAGCACGTCGCATTGCTGCAAGGCACCAAAGCCTACGGCGTCCATGTCCGCCCTTTGACCGTGCCGGCGCGCGAAGGCCGCTCCGAAATGTATGAGCAGCCCAACTTCTATTGGGCGCAGGAAAACTTCCTGCGCGAGCTTCAGGCGGGCAAAGCTCATAAGGAAAAGGCCTGGCACTGGAGCATCTTGCGCCCCGTTCTGGTCGTCGGCCTCGCCATGGGCGGCGCCATGGACCTGATCCCGCCGCTCGGCGTCTACGCCGCGATGCTGCGCGAACGGGGCAGGCCGCTCGATTTTCCCGGCGGCGCCGCGCGGGTGGCGCAGGCCGTCGATGTCGATCTCCTCGCACGTGCGATCGCCTGGTCGGGCGAGGCCAAGGCCGCGCAAAACGAAGCCTTCAATGTCACGAATGGCGACGTATTCACCTGGGAAAACATCTGGCCTGCCGTGGCGGACGTGCTGGAGATGAAGCCCGGCAAGCCGGTCCCGCTATCGCTTGCGAAGGAATTCCCGAACTGGATTGCCCCTTGGGACGAGTTGCGGACCAGGCACAACCTAGTCTCGCCCGGCCTCGCCGACTTCGTCGGCCTCTCATTCCAGTATGCCGACTACAGCCTCCGCCACGGCCAGACCGCGTCAGGTCCGCCCTCGATCGTCTCGACCGTAAAAATCAACCGCGCCGGCTTCACTGAGATGATGGACACCGAGGACATGTTCCGGAAGTGGTTCAGGCAGGCGAAGAAAGAGCGGTTGCTGCCTTGAAAATTGAAGTTTGGTCGTGCCTCCGCCAAATCCGCAATGACGCGTGCAGCATCACCGGAATGATGTAGATGGAGTATCTCCCGGGGGAGAATCTGTCGTCGCCGCTGACGGCACACGATGCTCGAAGAGCCAGCGACCCAGATTGAAAAATTGAAATCATCGGCGCATCTTGATCCCATGATTTTGGTTTTGATTCTCGTGGTGGCCATCGCCGCCATTGCGCTGACGGAACGGAGCGTTGAACACCTGTCGCTCGCGGTCGCGGCTCTCCTGTTCAACGCGGCTGTGCTGCTGGTCTTTCTTGCCGATGCTGAGCGAGCGATCCTGCTGTCCGGCATGCTGGCCGTAGCAATCGCCGGCATATCAATCGTTAAATTCAATCACAGCGCGCTCAAGCTGACAGTTTCCGATCTGCCTCTGGCACTTGCGGGCACAGTCCCATTTTTTGTGCTGCAATACCCACGGATGATGCTGGGTGTTCTGGCGGGAAGCGTGATATTCGCCTTTGCCTCGAGCGCGGTTCTGCTCTACGCGGCCGGATATTCCATTCCCATCGCGTTTCGAATTCTTTTCTTCCTTCTCGCACTCATTGGCTTTGCAAAGGCTTCCAAGTCAAAGAGTGCAACGTTCTTGCGGCTGAATCTGACGCAAGGGCGGTTCTTCTACTCGACCTTCACGGCCTCGCTGGGTGACTCCGCTTGCTGGCGACAGTTCGGCGGGTTGGCTCTGAGCGATATCGCAAACGAGCCACTGCCATTGAGGGAGGCCACGCCTGCGCGTTACGCCTGTTCTCCAGACATTATTGTCATCCAGCACGAGTCTGTCTTCGACCCTCGCATTTTCGGGCTGCCGGTCGAGCCAGTCGTCGAAGCTTTCCTGTCCCCGCCAGATGGGGAATTTGGGCGCCTGAACGTCGACATCTTTGGCGGAGGTTCGTGGCAGTCCGAATTTAGCCTGCTCACCGGTCTCTCAAGTGCCAGCTTCGGTTCAAGCGCCTACCACCTCTTCGAGAAGGGCGCCGGCCGTTTTCACAGCAGCTTGCCACGTTCGTTGGCGTCGCTCGGCTACAAGACCACACCCATATCCAGCTGTCGCCGCGAGTTTCTCAGTTACGATAAATTCTACAGATCGATCGGCATCGACGAACGCATCTTCGTCGACGAGCTTCCGCTACCGTTCGATGTACGACGTTTCGAGGCAACAAATTCCGATGCGATGTTCCTGGATGCTGTCATCGATGCGCATACCAAGCGGATCGCTGACGACCCGACACCGAGGTTTCTTTATGCGCTGACAAATTTCAATCACGGTCCGCATCATCGGCAGCTGGTGCCATCAGGTCAATTTGAGAGGGAGCGTGCCTTTGCCCTGGCGAGCTTTCCCGATGCTGGATACGGCGAGTACTACACCCGACTGGCAGAGACCGCGTCTGTCTGGCAAAGGCTCAGAGCCAAGCTGGCAAGCAGCTCCCCTGGACGACCTGTTCTCATGGTGCACTACGGGGACCATCAACCCGTGATGACGAAACAGATCGATCGACAGCTGAAACGGCCGGGAGATGGGCGCCGCCCGTTTGGTACATTCTATGCGATAGAAGCTTTGAATATTCCCCACTTCAGCCCCGGACCGGGTGCCGACCTCGATATCGCTTTTCTCGGAACTGTTGCCTTGCAGCGGGCAGGTATCGCGCTCGACACGATATTTGCCACGCGCGCGAGCTTGCTTGATGATTGCGGAGCAGCCTACTTCGCGTCAGCCTCCGAACGGAAACGTCGATTCCACCGCACGCTGGTGGATCTGGGCCTGATCGACCTGATGCCAAACCCCAGGCAAGCTCGCTAGCTCGTCGCGCTCGCTGCGACAGGATCTCCTCTCTGGTCGCTATTTCGCGAACGCCGCCTCCATCGCCTTCCTTGTTCTGATCGTCTCGTTATTCGCATCGAACTCGACATCGCTCCAGCGCACGATCTGGCCATGGGCGAAGTCGTGCTTCAGCTTCAGCGGATGCGCCAGCCCGATCGGCTGGGACTTGCTTTCAGGTCCGCCGCACATATCGCAGCTACGGCGAAATTGAAGCGAATAACCGGGAACCGACCCGTCAAGCGAAAGCGCTCGTTGCAGACGATCTGTACAACGCGTACCGTCGTCGCTTCCAATGCAAGGAACTCCAATGACTGATCGAGAAAAGATTTTAATTGCCCTTCGCGAAAAGCCTCTGAAGGCTTTCGAAATCATGAAGCGCGTGAACATCAAGCATCAGGACGACTGCCAATCGCTCCTGTTGAAGATGCGTGACGACGGCGCCGTGAAGTTCGATATTCACAAGGGACATTGGCGCGTGGCGTGACAACGTTCGCTCGATCACCAACGACCGGGTAGAGCTGCTTCCAGGTGCCTTTCAGCACCGAGAACGACAGCTGCTAACCTTCCTTCGCGAACGCCGCTTCCATCGCCTTCCTTGTCCTGATCGTCTCGTTATTCGCATCGCACTCGACATCGCTCCAGCGCACGATCTCGCCATGGGCGACGTCGTGCTTCAACTTGAGGCGATGCGCCAAGCCGATCGGCAGGGCGCTCGCTTTCAGGCTTGCGGCTGCCGGCACCAGCTTGCCCCACACGGTGTAGCCGCCTTCGCCGTCCAGCATCTCGCCGGCGCGCAAGTTACGCTTGGCCACGGTGGCGACATCGCCGCGGAAGCCGTAGGGCTGCCCGGTCGGCTCGCCGCGCAGCGCGGCCGAGAGCACCGAGATGTTCAGCTCGAGCCCGATCAGATGATAGGGCTTGTACATCGCGGCAAAGCGTCCGCTGCCGTCGGTCTTCAGGCCATACTGCCTGAAGCAGTCG
Source organism: Bradyrhizobium sp. 1 (assembly GCF_023073315.1). Classification (GTDB taxonomy): domain Bacteria; phylum Pseudomonadota; class Alphaproteobacteria; order Rhizobiales; family Xanthobacteraceae; genus Bradyrhizobium. Next base: position 37,011 of record NZ_JADPJH010000015.1, read on the forward strand.
GCGGCGTAGTCGTTCGGCGCCTCCAGCACGACATAGACGCCCCAGCGCAGGTCGCGAAACACCGGCCTTCCGTCGCGTTCAAGCGAAGAGACGACTTCGACCACGCCGGATCGCTCCAGCACACCGCCCTTGTCGCGGGGGCGCATGATGTGGGGCAGATCGTCGACGCCGCAGGGTGGAAACAGCAGGCCGCCCGCGGGCACGTCGAGCCCGCAGGCATTCGCAATCGCGGCCATCTCGATCGCCGATTTGGTGCCGTCGAGGAAGGAGTTGAACATCTGCGGATTCATGCCGGCCGACTGCGCTTCGCCCGCGGTGAGACCATAGTGCTGCCAGACGCCGTCGGGCGTCACGTCGTGATAGGCCGGCAGATATTTCGTGCCCTTGCCCGCGGCGACGACGTGAAAGCCCGTCGCGCGGGCCCAGTCGACCATCTCCGCCGTCAACGCCGGCTGGTCGCCATAAGCGAGCGAATAGACCACGCCGGCCTTGCGCGCTTCCTCGGCGAGCAGCGGGCCCGCCAGCACGTCGGCTTCGACGTTGACCATCACGATATGCTTGCCCGCCGCGATCGCCGCGCGCGCGTGCTTGATGCCGACAGCGGGATTGCCGGTGGCTTCCACAACTACATCCATTGCCCCGCCGGCAACCGCGCGCGCGCCGTCATCGGTGAACACGGTGGCCGCGATCCGCTCGTCGCTCCAGCCCACGGTGCGGCACGCCTCGCGTGCGCGCTCGCGGTCGATGTCGATGATAACAGGCACTTCCAGCCCGGGCGTATGCGGCACCTGGGCCAGAAACATCGAGCCGAATTTGCCGGCGCCGATCAGCGCGACACGAACAGGCTTGCCGGTGGACGCGCGGGCCTGGAGGAGGCGGAAGAGGTTCATGGGGAATGTCCTGCGGAATGATCGTGTCCCGGACGCGGTGCAGCGTGAAACGCTGCTCCGCAGAGCCGGGACCCAGAAAGAAAACTATCCGTGTCGGTGGGCCCCGGCTCAGCAGCGCATCACTGACGTGCTGCGCTGCGTCCGGGGCACGAAAGCGTCTTACTCCGCTGCCTGTCGCGGCGCCCGCGCAAGCCGCACCAGCGCATCATCCTCCACTCTCTCGATCGGCGCAAAATCGCGGTGCGCGATGTACTCCGGCCGTGTCGGCGTGCGGATGTAATTCGAGACCGCGTTCAGCGTCAGATACACGATCTTGCGCGGGTAGGGCGTGATGTTGCCGGCCGAGCCGTGCACGAGATTGCCGTGGAACATCAGCATGCCGCCGGGCTTGCCGGTCGGCGCGACGATGCCGCCCTGCTTGACCAGCCGCGTCACGGTCTCCTCGTCCAGCGTCCACAGCGGATAGGACGTGGTGGCAAGATCATGCGAGGCTTTGAGATCGCCGGCATTCTGGCTCTGCGGCACCAGCATCAGCGGGCCGTTGATCGGCATCACCTCGTCGAGAAAGATCGCGATGTTCATCGCGCGCGGCTCCGGCATGCCGTCGTCACGCTTCCAGGTGCCGTAATCCTGGTGCCACTGCCAGACGTCGCCGGTGAAGGCCGACTTCGCGTTGATCTTGAACTGGTGCATGTAGACAGGCTCGCCGAACAATTGCTCGACCGGGTCGATCATGCGCGGATGCGCGCCCAGAAGGCCGAAGGCCTCGTTGTAGAGATGCGCGGCAAAGGCCGTGCGCGGCGCGCCGCTCTTCTCGCGCCAGACTTCCGGCCGGTTGGCGTCATAAATGCCGACCGCCTCGCGCGCGAGGAAATCGACTTCCTCCTGGCTGAACAGTTCTGGCAGGAACAGCCAGCCCTCGCGGTGGAAGAACTCCAATTGTGCCTCGGACAGTTTCATGGGTCGTCCTCCTTGCTTGCTTTTGTCGTTCCGGGTTCACGCTTCGTGCCCGCCGCATGGCGGCGCTGATCGCTACGCCGCCGCCTCGTCCGTCGCCCTCAATCTTTCCTCAGTCATCCGCCCCGCCTTCTGCGCATGCGCGAGCGCCGCGCGTTCGGCCGCGTTGGCCTCGCCTGCGAGAATGTGCCCGGCAATCGTCGCATGCTCCGCCCAGGCGCTGCCGCGATAGTCGAGCTCCGACAGCACCGTCGCCATCGAGCGCCGCATATGCGGCCATTGCGGCGTGATGGTTTCCTCGATCACGGGATTGCCGGCGAGCTGATAGATCGCGCGGTGAAAATCGACGTCGAGCGTGATGAGCTCGGCAAGCGAGGTATTGCGATCGGTGCGGCGTCCTGCGCCAAGTGCCGCATCCAGCCGCGCGCGTCCCGCCGCATCGCTTGCGGCGCGCTGAGCGGCGAGCCGCGCGGCGAGCGCATCGATGGCGCCGCGCACCTCGTAGAGCTGGCGGATGCGTGAGGGGTCGAGCTGGGTGACTTCAAAGCCGCGCTTGCCGCTCTCGGCGACGAGACCCTGCCGGTGCAGCAGATGCAGCGCATGCGATACCGGCTGGCGCGAGACGCCCAGCTTGTCGGCAAGCTCGTTCTGCCGGATGCGCTGACCGGGCTGAAGCGTGCGATCGGAGATCGCCTCCAGAATGCGCGCATAGACCTGGTCGATCAGGTTCGGGAGCGGGTCGAGAGGAATCACGCCGGCAGCTCCGAAAAGGGAATACGGAATTCCGTATTCGAAGGTATTGCAGGAGGGGGAGGGCGTCAAGCGCCGCCCTAAATTGCTATTTTGCGGCCGAGTAAGTCATTGATTTAATTGAGGTCGCCTACTGTGCATGGGGTTGTTTTCGCAGAAAATTTGAGGGGGCCCCTCAGCTACTCCGCCAAGTACCGGCTCACCACCTCGCCAAACTCCAGCGGCGCCTGCTCGAACATCCAGTGGCCGGCATTCTCGATCACCGCCGTCTTGCTGCCCGCGATGTGCTCGGCCAGCACCCGCCACATCACCGACAGACTACCGGTGGTCGCGCCGCCGCCGATCAGCAGCGTCGGCGTTTTGATCGCCTGCGCATCGGCCAGCGTATAGGGTCGCCGCTGCTCGTTGATCTGCCCGAGGAAGGTCAGCGCGTTGTCGCGCAATTGCTGCTTGGCCGCCGCCGGCACGCGCCGCCACGAGCCGTCGCCCTCGATGCCTTCGTAAAAATTTTGCAGCGCCCCATCGAGATCGCCGGCGCGGATCATCTCGACCGAGCGCGCCGTGCGTGCGGCCAGCGGCGGATGCGCGGGCGTGCCTTCGGGGACCGGCAGGCTGGCATCGAGATCGCCGCCCGGCTCGGCCAGCACGAGCTTTCGCAACAGATCAGGCCGCGCCTGCGCCACGCGACACGCAATGTGGCCGCCGCGCGAATGGCCCATCAGATCGACCGGGCCGGGCTTGACCTGTTCGATGAAGGCGATCGTGTCCGCGACGTGCTGCGCCATCTTGTAATCGTCGCCGACGGCATCCCAATGCTCGGGGAAGAAATGCCGCAGGCTGACCGAGATCACGCGATGGCTCTTCGACAGCGGACCGAGCACCGAATACCAGGTGCGGAAATCCCCGAGCGTGCCGTGGATGCAGACGAGTGGATGGCCCTCGCCGACTTCGAGATAGGCCATGTCGTAACCGTTGACGCGAAAGCTCTGCATGATCAGCTCGCCAGAAAATCGAGAACGACTTCGGAGTATTTTTGCGGCGCCTGCTCGAACATCGGATGCGTCGCGTTCGGGATGATCGCCGTCTTCGAGTAGGGCACATGCGCGGCGAGCGCATGCAGCACCTTCGGCAGCAGGCCCTTGGTCCGCGCGCCCAGGATGAACAGCGTCGGCATCTTGATCGCCTCCGCATCCGCCTTTGAGAATGGCGGGCGGTTGTCGCGGACCTGGCCGATCAGGGTATAGGCATTGTCGCGAAGGTTCTGCTTCACCATCGCCGGCAGCCGCGGCCAGGTGCCGGCGCCCTCCAGCGTGTCGACGAAGACGGCAAGGCCGCCGTCGACATCGCCGGCCGCGATTTTCTTGGCCGAAGCCATGAACCGCGCCAGCAGCGGCGAAGGACCGCCGGCGTAATCCGGATCGAGGCTCGCATCGAGCTCGCCGCCGGGCTCGGCCAGCACCAGCCGCCGCAGCAGGTCCGGCCGCTGCTGCGCCACGCGAAAACAGATGTGCCCGCCGCGGGAATGGCCCATCAGGTCGACAGGGCCGAGGTCGAGCGTCTTGATGAGAGCGATAACGTCCTGAACATGCTGGGCGATCGAATAGGTGTCGCCGAACCCGTCCCATTGCGCCGGGAAGAAGTGCCGCAAGCTGACGGCGATCACCCGGTGCCGCTGCGTCAGCGGCCCGAGTACGCAGCCCCAGACGCGGAAGTCGTTGAGCGAGCCGTGCACGCAGACCAGCGGCGGGCGGTTCCGGTCGTCGCCCACGTCGAGATAGGGCATGTCGTATCCGTTGACGTGGAGGCTTTGCATTCTGGGCTCTCGGAAAGGAGTGCGGAACTCTTGTGCAAGATTCCCGGAAACCGGGTGGATCGCAACTATTTCCAAGCCTAGATTTGGGCCGAGATCACAATGGGGGCATGCGTCGAGGGCGCAAGCCAGGAACCAAGCCATGACCGACCAGCATTTCACCCTGTTCGAGACCAGGATCGGCCTCTGCGCCATCGCCTGGGGCCCGCGCGGCATCAACGGCACCCAATTGCCGATGGGTGGCGAGGACAAGATCCGCACCCGTATCAACCAGCGCCACGCCGATGCCAGCGAAGCCGAGCCGACCGAGGAAGTGCAGCAGGCGATCGACCGCATCGTCAAACTGCTCGCGGGCGAGCCCGACGATCTCACCGACATCCCGCTCGATCTCGACGGCGTCCCCGACTTCAACCGCGGCGTCTACGCGATCGCCCGTGCCATCCCGCCCGGCAAGACCGTCACCTATGGTGATATCGCCAAGCAGCTCGGCGGCGTCCAGCTGTCGCGCGATGTCGGCCAGGCGCTCGGGCACAATCCATGCCCGATCGTCGTGCCCTGTCATCGCGTGCTGGCGGCCGGCAACAAGCCCGGCGGCTTTTCGGCGAATGGCGGCGTCGTGACGAAGCTGAAGATGCTTGAGATCGAAGGCGCGCTGGTGAACCACACGCCGAGTTTGTTTGATTGAGAGCTTGCGCTGGCGTCGTAGGGTGGATTAGCCGAAGGCGTAATCCACCACTTTTTCGCGGCGCAAGAAGAGGTGGATTACGCTCCGCTAATCCACCCTCCGAATCCTCCTAAATCTTCGCGGCCGTCTTCGGCCAATATTTATCCCGCAGATGGCGCTTCACCAGCTTGCCGGTCGGCGTGCGCGGCAACTCGGGTTCGAAATCGATCGAGCGCGGGCACTTGATCGCGGACAGACGCGTCTTGCAGTAGGCGATCAGATCGGCCTCGAGCGCCTTGCCGGCGCGCTTCATGTCGTGCGGCTGCACCACCGCCTTCACCTCCTCGCCCATCTCCTCGTTCGGCACGCCGAATACCGCGACGTCCGCGATCTCAGGATGGGTGATGAGCACGTCCTCTGTCTCCTGCGGGTAGATGTTCACCCCGCCGGAGATGATCATGTAGGACTTGCGGTCGGTGAGAAACAGAAAACCGTCCTTGTCGAGATAGCCGACGTCGCCGAGCGTCGACCAGCCCTTGGCGTTGTAGGCCTTCTTCGTCTTCTCGGGATCGTTGTGATAGGTGAACACGGGTGCGTCCGCGAAATAGACCGCGCCGATTTCGCCCGTCGGCTGCTCGTCCTCGTTCTCGTCCAGAATCTTGATCTTGCCGACCACGGCGCGGCCGACGCTGCCGCGATGCTCCAGCCATTGCTGCGAGTTGCAGACGGTGACGCCATTGCCTTCCGAGCCCGCGTAATACTCGATCAGGATCGGTCCCCACCATTCGATCATCTTGGCCTTGACGTCGACCGGGCAGGGCGCGGCGGCGTGGATCGCGCCCTTCAGCGTCGAGATGTTATATTTGCCGCGGACCTCGTCCGGCAGCTTCAGCATGCGCACGAACATGGTCGGCACCAGCTGCGACTGCGTGATTTTGTGCTTCTCGACGAGCTTGAGAAAATCCTCGGCGTCAAAATGCTCCATGATGATGGAGGTGCCGCCGAGCACGATCGCCATCATGTTGAAGCGCAGCGGAGCCGCATGATAGAGTGGCGCCGGCGACAGATAGGTGCTCTCCGCATTCATGCCGCACATGTCGGCGCAGAGCACGCGGAGGAAGGCGTTCGGCACGTCGATCTTGTTACCCTCGAACGCCTTCTTGATTCCCTTGGGGCGGCCGGTGGTCCCCGACGAATACAGCATGTCGTAGCCGGCGACTTCGTCGACGACCGGCGTTACGGCTTGCGCGGCTGCTTCCTTGTCGTAGGAGCGGAAGCCGGGCAGGGGCTCGTCGACCATGTAGAAGATCGGCTCGCCGGTCGTGCCCTTGATCAGATCCTTGATCTGGTCGGAGCATTTCGGCGTGGTGATGACGACCTTGGCGCCGCAATCGCCGATGATGTAGTCGATCTCGTCCTGCTTCAGGTAGCGGCTGATCGCGGTGTAATAGAGCCCGCTGCGTTGCGCCGCCCAACAGATCTCCATGAACGCGAGCCGGTTCTCCATCAACAGTGCGATGTGGTCGCCGGCCTTCAGGCCGAGTGAGCGGAACAGGTTTGCGCCCTGGTTCGAGAGCTCGTCGAGCTCGCGATAGGTGATCGCTTTGCCGGTTCCGGCCATCTGGTAGGCGATCTTGTCGGGCGTCGTCCTGGCGTAGACGGACGGATGGGTCATGGCGTTTCCTCAAAAAAAGAGGCGAGCGGTGAATGGAGACGGGGGCGGATACCGCTCCCTGTCACCATTCACCACTCGCCATTTGTTCTTCGCTTTTCTTCTTACAGTCGTTCGACGATCGTCACGTTAGCCATGCCGCCGCCCTCGCACATGGTTTGCAGACCGTAGCGCTTGCCGCGCTGGTGCAGGGCGTGGACCAGCGTCGTCATTAGCTTGGTGCCGGAGCCGCCGAGCGGATGGCCGAGCGCAATGGCGCCGCCGTTGACGTTGAGACGCTCAGGATCGGCACCCGTGGTCTTGAGCCAGCCGGTCGGCACCGAGGCGAAGGCCTCGTTGACCTCGAACAGGTCGATGTCATCGATCTTCATGCCGGCCTTCTCCAGCGCGCGCTTGGTGGCGTGCAGGGGAGCGTCGAGCATGATCACGGGATCGCCGCCCATCATGGTCATGTGATGGATGCGTGCCAGCGGCTTCACGCCGAGCTGCTTGAGGCCGCGCTCGTTCACGACCATGACGCCGGAGGCCCCGTCGCAGATCTGGCTGGCGCTGGCCGCCGAGAGCTTGCCGTTCTCGGCGATCAGCTTGACGCCCTTGATGCCGTCGAGCGTCGCGTCGAAGCGGATGCCCTCGTCGATGTGATGGGTGACCTTGGAGCCGTCGGCGCGGGTGATCTCCAGCGGCACGATCTCCTTCTTGAAGTGACCGGCTTGCGTCGCTGCGATCGCGCGCTGATGGCTGTTGTAGGAATATTCGTCGAGATCGTTCTTCGACAGGCCGTACTTCTCGGCCATCATCTCCGCGCCGGTGAACTGGCTGAACACGATGTTCGGGTACTTGGTCTCGATGCCCGGGCTCTTGTAATTGCCAAAGCCGTTCTTGGCGGGAAGCTGCGAGGACAGGCCCATCGGCACGCGCGTCATCGATTCCACGCCAGCGGCAATAACAACATCCATCGCGCCTGACATCACCGCTTGAGCGGCAAAGTGCAGCGCCTGTTGCGAGGAGCCGCACTGACGGTCGATCGAGGTGCCCGGCACGCTCTCCGGCAGTTTTGAGGCCATGATCGCGTTGCGCGCGACGTTGTTGGACTGCTCACCGACCTGCATCACGCAGCCCATGATCACGTCCTCGACCAAAGCGGGATCGACCTTGGTGCGATCGACCAATTCGTCCAGCACCTTTGCGGCGAGATCGGCCGGATGCCAGCCGGCGAGGCGGCCCCCCTTGCGCCCGCCGGCGGTACGCGCAGCGGCGACGATGTATGCCTCGGCCATTTCGGTCTCTCCCTGGATTGTTCTGAATTGGGTTGTCGGGCGGATTTAAGGGGCGAGCTATCGTTTAGTCAATCGATCAATTAACTCTTGTGATGAGGCGCTGCTTCGGCTTATCTGCGGCGGCTTCGAGCGGCGAAAACAGGGATCCCCGTGACTACCAGCGTACCGAACAGGCTCCCCAGCGGGAAGAATTCCACGGCAGAGAAATTGCTCGTGGCCGCGAGCGAGCTGATGATCGAACGCTCGTCGATCGAGATCTCGCTCTCCGACATCGCCCAGAAGTCAGGCGCCAACGCCGCGCTGGTCAAATATCATTTCGGCAACAAGGACGGCCTCTTGCTGGCGCTGCTCGAGCGCGACGCGGGGACCGAGCTCTCCAATCTCGAATATCTGCTGGCACAGCCGATCACGCCGACGGCGAAGCTGAAGCTGCATATCGCCGGCATCATCCGCGCCTATCACCGGTTCCCCTATATGAACCGGCTGATCCACTATCTCCTGCACGAGAGCGTTGCGGGCTCCGCGGATGAAGTTTCAAAGTTCTTCGTCGCGCCGCTGCTGGATTTCCATCGTCGCCTGCTCGCGGAAGGCGTCAGCCGCGGCGAATTCCGCGCCACCGATCCGGTGCTGTTCTACACCAGTCTGATCGGCGCCTGCGATCATCTGTTCTTCGGCCGGCACGCGATGTCCCGCGCGACCGGCGTCGGTCCGGTCACCGATGACGTCTGCCGGCAATATATCAAGCACATGGAAACGCTGATCTGCGGTGGCATCCTCACGCAAGCCGAGGACGCTGTCGCGGCCGGATAATCCGGCCGAGACTCTCAAGTCTAGGGAAGAAACGCCCAAGGAAAGGTAGCTATCATGGAATTGAAAGACGTAGCCGTTCTCATCACCGGTGGTGGTTCGGGTCTCGGCGAAGCGACCGCACGCGCCATGGCGGCCAAGGGCGCCAGGATCGGCGTGATCGACCAGAACAAGGACAACGCCGAGAAGGTCGCCGCCGAAGTGAAGGGCGTCGCGCTCCATGCCGACGTCACCTCCGAGGAGCAGATCAAGGCGGCGATCGCGAAGGCGGAAGCCGCGCATGGCGTTGCCCGCGTGCTGATGAACTGCGCCGGCATCGGTGGCTCGCAGCGCATCGTCGGCCGCGACGGCGTCTATCCGCTGGAGAAGTTCGCGCGCATCATCAACGTCAATTTGATCGGCACCTTCAACTGCCTGCGCCTGTTCGCCGAGCGCCTCGTCACGATCGAGCCGGTCGGTGAGGAGCGCGGCGTCATCATCAACACCGCCTCGGTTGCCGCTTACGAAGGCCAGATCGGCCAGATCGCCTATTCGGCCTCGAAGGGCGGCGTCGTTGGCCTGACCTTGCCGGCCGCGCGCGACCTCGCCAGCCAGAAGATCCGCGTCAACACCATCGCGCCCGGCCTGTTTCTCACGCCGCTGTTGATGGGTCTGAACGAAGAGTCCCGCAAGAGCCTCGGCGCCCAGGTGCCGCATCCCTCGCGCCTCGGCGATGCCAAGGAATACGGCTCGCTCGCCGTGCACATCGTCGAGAACGCGATGCTCAACGGTGAGACCATCCGCCTCGACGGCGCCATTCGCATGGCGCCGCGGTAGGGGGACTCTTCCTTCTCCCCTTGCGGGAGAAGGTGGCGCGCTTCTGAGCGCGCCGGATGAGGGGTCTCTGTCGGCAGAGACAAACCTCTCACCCAAGCGAGTATGCGGCAAGCGACGTACATGCCCTCTCCCACAAGGGGGAGAGGGCGCAATAACCGCCAATCAAAGAGCGGATGCAGGAACGCCCCATGTCCCAACCGCTGCTGATCGAGCATGACGACGGCGTCGACCGGGTGACGCTCAATCGTCCTGACAGTCTCAACGCGCTCGATCCCGCGCTGATCGATGCGCTCAACATTTATTTCCAAGGGCTTCAGCGCAACCGCGATACGCGTGTTGTGGTGCTCAAAGGCGCCGGCAAGAATTTTTGCGCGGGCCTCGACCTCAAGGCGGCGATGACCCGCCGTGCCGGGCAGCAGGAGCCGCCCGGCGTCACCGAGTCCCTGGACTCGCAGCGCCGCATTTCTGACATCGTGATGCTGATGCGGCGCTGTCCGCAGCCGATCATCTCGCTGGTGCAGGGCGCGGCGGCCGCTGGCGGCTTTGCTCTGGCGTTGGCCTCCGACATCCGCATCGCGACGAAGTCGGCGCGGATGAATTGCGCTTTCATCAAGCTTGGCCTCGGCGGCTGCGACATCGGTACCAGCTATTTTCTGCCTCGGCTGGTCGGCGTCTCCGTGGCATCCGAGCTGATCCTCACCGGACGTTTCATCGGTGCAGAGCGCGCGCTCGCGGTCGGCCTCGTCTCTGAGGTCGTGGATGAAGACAAGCTCGACGCCGCGGCCGAGCCTTATGTCGATGCGATGATGACGGCTTCGCCCGTGGGGCTGCGCCTGTCGAAAGAATGTCTCAACATGAGCGTCGACGCCGGATCTTTGGAAGCTGTTATCGCGATGGAGGATCGCAACCAGGTCCTGTGCAGTCGCTCGGAAGAGTTTTCGGAAGGCATCAGGGCCTTCCTTGAGAAGCGAAAGCCTGTCTATATCAAGCGCTGAACGACAACGATCCGCCAAGGACAATAATTCCGGGAGACGCAAAATGAGTGGAAGCGCGGCGGCGGTGATGTCAAAGCCCGCCTTTCGCAAGGTCGAGTGGCTCGCGCGCGACATCGACGTCGAACGCCGCGCCGACGGCACGGTGGTGCTGAAGTCGCGCATTCCGCTGCAGGCTTACGAGACGCATCTTCCGGCTTCGCTGGCCAAATGGGCGAAGCAAGCGCCCGAGCGCATCTGGCTCGCGCAGCGCGGTGGTCCAAACCGCGAATGGCGCAAGGTCTCCTATGGCGAAGCCAAGCTCACCGTCGATGCGTTGACGCAGGCGCTGCTCAACCTCAATCTCGACAGCCGCCCGGTCGCGATCCTTTCCGGCAATTCGATCGAGCACGCGTTGATGACGCAGGCCGCGATGCAGGCGCGCGTTCCGGCTGCGCCGGTGTCGCCGGCCTACTCCCTGATGAGCCACGATCACGTCAAGCTGAAGTACCTGTTCGACCTGATCAAGCCGGCCGTGGTGATGGTGCAGGACGGCCCGACCTTCGAGAAGGCGCTGAAAGCGCTCGACCTCACCGGCGTGACCGTCGTTCACGTCGTGCGCCCCTGCGACGGCGTCGAGAGCGTCAGCTTTGCTGAACTGGCGGCAACTCCGGTGACGAAGGATGTCGAAGCGTCGATCGCAAAAATCACGCCCGACACCGTCGGCAAGCTGCTGTTCACCTCCGGCTCGACCGGGATGCCCAAGGCCGTCATCAATACGCAGCAGATGATGTGCGCGAACGCGGCGCAGATGATGCAGGTGCGGCCGCGCACCGCGGGCGGACCGCTGGCCACCGTGCTGGACTGGATGCCGTGGAATCACACCATGGGCGGCAACGCCGCGTTCCACCCCGTTCTGGTTGACGGCGGCACGCTCTACATCGACGACGGCCGGCCGATGCCGGGGCAGCTCGAGGAAACCATCAAGAACCTGCGCGAGATATCGCCGACCTATTACGCCAACGTGCCGGCCGGCTATGCCGCGCTCGCAGCCGCCATGGAGAAGGATGACGCGCTTTGTCGTTCGTTCTTCAAGAACCTTACGATCATGGCCTATGGCGGCGCGCGCCTGCCCGACGATCTCTACGATCGCATGCAGGCCCTCGCCGTGAAGACCACCGGCGAGCGCATCGTGTTCTATACCGGCTGGGGCTCGACCGAGACCGCGCCGACCTCGACAGGCACCTATTGGGATACCGAGCGCGTCGGCCTGATCGGCCTGCCATTCCCCGGCGTAGAGTTGAAGATGGTACCGTGCGGCTCGAAATACGAACTGCGCCTGCGCGGCGTCAACGTCACGCCCGGCTATTTCGGCCAGCCCGATCTCACCAAGAAGATGTTCGACGAGGAAGGTTTTTACTGCATCGGCGATGCCGGCATTTTCGTTGATGATGCCGATCCGGTGAAGGGCATCATCTTCGCCGGTCGCGTCGTCGAGGATTTCAAGCTCACCACCGGCACCTTCGTGCATGTCGGCTCGCTGCGCACCGATGCGATCGCGGCTGCGACGCCTGTCGTGCATGACGCATTGGTCGCGGGGCAGGATCGTGCTTTCATCGGCCTGCTGGCCTGGCCGAGCCTGCATGCCTGCCGCCAACTCGTCGGCAATCCCGATCTCAGCTTCGAGGACGCGGTGAAGCATCCCGACGTGATCGCTTGCTTTAAGCGCGGGCTGGAGGCGCACAACCGGGAATGCGAAGGCGCCAGCAGCCGCATCATCGCTCGCGCGATGCTGATGGCCGAGCCGCCCTCGATCGACGGCAACGAGCTCACCGACAAGGGCTACATCAACCAGCGCGCCGGCCTTGAGCGCCGCGCCGCGCTGGTGGAGCGGCTCTATGCGGACAGACCGGACCAAGACGTCATCATTTTCAAGTAATCGACATCATCAACACGGGTACGCGCCATGAACTTCGATTTCTCCGACGACCAGAAGCAACTCCGCGACCAGGTGCGCAAGTTCCTCGCCGAGAAATGCTCGCCCAAGGCGGTGCGCGTCGTGCTCGACGGCAAGGCGCCCTACGACAAGGAGCTGTGGAAGGGCCTCGCCGAGATGGGCTTTCTCGGCGTCGCGATCCCCGAGGAGTTTGGCGGCGCCGGCGCCGGTCATCTCGAGCTTTGCGTGATCGCGGAAGAGATGGGGCGGGCCAACGCGCCGGTGCCGTTTTCCTCGACCGTCTATCTTGCCGCCGAAGCACTGTTGATCGCCGGCAGCGACGCGCAGAAGAAAAAGTGGCTGCCGGCGATCTCCTCGGGCGAGGCGATCGGCACGCTGGCGCTGTTCGAGGGCAAGGGCAATCCCTCGCCGAAGAACGTCAAGCTCACGGCCGCGAATGGCGTGCTCAACGGCTTCAAGAGGCCGGTGGCCGACGGCGCGATCGCCAGTTTCGCGGTGGTTGCCGCGCGCACGGGATCGAGCGGGCGCGACGGTGACATCTCGCTGTTCCTGGTTGACCTCAAGGCTGGTGGCGTCGAGGTGAAAAGCCTCACCAATCTCGATCCGACCCGCGGGCAGGCGGACATCACCTTCAAAGATTGCAAGGCCGAGCCACTGGGAGCTGTCGGCGAAGGCTGGAGCATTTTGACCCAGGTGCTCGATCGCGCCGCGGTGCTGTGCGCGTTTGAGCAGGTCGGCGGCTCCGACCGCGCGCTCGAGATGGGGCGCGACTACGCGCTCGACCGCATCGCGTTCGGCCGTCAGATCGGTTCGTTCCAGGCGGTCAAGCACATGCTGGCCGACATGTACGTCTCGGCGACGCTGGCGCGCTCCAACAGCTATTATGGCGCCTGGGCGCTCTCGACCAATGCCGCTGAGCTGCCGGAAGCGGCAGCCGCCGCGCGCATCAGCGCGACGCAGGCGTTCCAGCACTGCGCCAAGAACAACATCCAGGTTCACGGCGGCATGGGTTTCACCTGGGAGTTCGACTGCCACATGTACTACCGCCGCGCCAATGCCATGGCGCTCGGGCTCGGCAGCCTCACCTATTGGGAAGACCAGCTGATCGACCGCATGCGCAAGAAGAACGCGGCGTAAGCGAGAGATCGTAGGGTGGGTTAGCCCTGCGGATTGCGCGAAGCGCAAACCGCGCGGCGTAACCCACCACTTCTGTCGACGAGGAAACCAAAGAGGTGGGTTACGCCTTCGGCTAACCCACCCTACGAAGACAAGAGAAGCGTCATGAACTTCGACGATACCCCGCAGGAAGCCGAATTCCGCGCGATCGCGCGCGCCTGGATCGGCGCGAATGCACCCAGGCAATACGAGGACGAGCTGCGCAAATCCTCGCTCGGCCGCACTGTGCTCAAGAACGCCAACATCCTCGAAGTGGCAAAGGCCTGGCAGAAGAAGAAGGCCGATGCCGGTTGGGCCTGCCTGCACTGGCCGAAGGAATATGGCGGGCGCGGCTCGTCGCCGATCGAGCGCGTGATCTGGCAGCAGGAAGAAGGGCCGTTCGGCCAGCTGTCCCGCATGTTCATCATCGGCCATGGCATGTGCGGGCCGACCATGATGGCGTTCGCGCGCGAAGAACATAAGCGCTCCTATCTGCCGCCGCTTGCTTCCGGCGAAAAGGTCTGGTGCCAGCTGTTCTCCGAGCCGGCCGGCGGCTCCGACGTTGCGGGCCTGCGCACGCGCGCCGAGAAGGACGGCGACGACTGGGTCATCAACGGCCAGAAGATCTGGACGTCGGGTGCGCATTATTCCGACTACGGCATTTTGCTGACCCGCACCGATCCGACCGTCCCCAAGCACAAGGGCCTCACCATGTTCTTCCTGGACATGAAGAGCCCGGGCGTCGAGGTGCGGCCGATCAAGCAGGCGAGCGGGGCCTCGGATTTCAACGAAGTCTATTTCACCAATGTCCGCATTCCCGATCATCAGCGCCTCGGCGAGTTCGGTGACGGCTGGAACGTCTCGCTGACCACACTGATGAACGAGCGCAGCGCAATCGGCGCGGCCGTTTCGACCGGTTTCCCGGAGCTGTTCGAATATTGCTCGAGCCTGATGCTCGACGACGGTCCTGCGATCGAGGATCGTGCCGTGCGTTCGAAGCTGGCGAATTGGGCGGTGAAGGCGAGTGGGCTGCGCTACACCAGCATGCGCGCGATCTCCGCGCTGTCGAAGGGCGAGCGGCCGGGTCCGGAAAATTCCATCGGCAAGCTGGTCGCGGGCTCGATGATTCAGGACGTCGCGACCTACGCGCTCGATCTGCAAGGCGCCGCAGGCGTGGTTAGCGGCGAGGATGCCGAACTCGCCGGCCGCTTCCAGGCGATGCTGCTGCGCGCGCCGGGCACGCGCGTCGAAGGGGGCACCGACGAGATCATGCGTAACATCATTGCCGAGCGGGTCTTGGGCCTGCCCGGCGATATCCGTGTCGACAAGGACGTGCCGTTCAACATGATCCCGACCAAGGGAAGATGAGTCTCTTGTCCCGGACGCGATGCAGCGCGTAGCGCTGCTTCGCAGAGCCGGGACCCAGAAGGCCACAATGGGCCCCGGCTCGGCAGCGCACCGCTTCGCGCTGCGCAGCGTCCGGGGCACGAGAGAGGAGAGTTCGAAGATGAATTTCGACGACACCCCGCAGGAAGCCGCATTCCGCGAGACCGCGCGCAAATGGGTCGCCGCCAATGCGCCGAAGGAATTGCACGCCGAGCTGTCAAAATCCTCTCTCGGCCGCATCCGTCTTGCCAACCACGACATCGTCGATGTCGGCAAGGCCTGGCAGAAGAAGAAGGCCGAGGGCGGGTGGGCCTGCCTGCACTGGCCGAAGGAATATGGCGGCCGCGACGCCACGCCGATCGAGAAGGTGATCTGGCAGCAGGAGGAGGGCGTCTACGGCAAGCTGACGCAGCCGTTCCAGATCGGCGAGGGTATGTGCGGCCCGACCGTGATGGCCTGGGGCAGTGAGGACGCCAAGCGCCGGCATCTGCCAAAACTCGCCGCGGGCGAGGAGATCTGGTGCCAGCTGTTCTCCGAGCCGTCCGCCGGCTCCGACGTCGCCGGCTTGCGCACCCGCGCAGAGAAGAAGGGCGACAATTGGATCGTCAACGGCCAGAAGATCTGGACCTCGGGCGCGCATTATTCCGACTTCGGCCTTTTGATCGCGCGCACCGATCCGAATGTGCCCAAACACAAGGGCCTCACCATGTTCTTCCTGGACATGAAGAGCCCCGGTGTCGAGGTGCGCCCGATCAAGCAGGCCAACGGCATGCAGGAGTTCAACGAGGTTTACTTCACCGACGTCGTGATTCCGGACAGCCAGCGTCTCGGCGCCGTCGGCGAGGGCTGGAGTGTGTCGCTGACGACGCTGATGAACGAGCGCATGTCGATCGGCTCGCGGCTCGCGACCGGCGTACCGGAGCTGTTCGATTTTTGCTCTAACCTGATGCTGGAGGACGGGCTCGCGATCGACGATCCCGCCGTGCGCTCGAAACTCGCGAGCTGGGCGGTGAAATCAAGCGGGCTGAAATACACCAGCTACCGAGCGATCTCGGCGCTCTCGAAGGGCGAGCGGCCGGGGCCGGAAAACTCGATCGGCAAGCTGGTGTCGGGCATGATGCTGCAGGACATCGCGACCTACGCCATGGACCTCCAGGGCGCGGCTGGTGCTCTCACCGGCACGGATGAGGAGACGGTGCAGGGCCAGTTCCAGCAGATGCTGCTGTCCTCGCCGTCGATGCGCATCGCCGGCGGCACCGACGAGATCTTGCGCAACATCATCGCCGAGCGCGTGCTGGGCCTGCCGGGCGACATCCGCGTTGACAAGGATGTGCCGTATAACAAGATCCCGACCAAGGGGCGGTGATGTGACTTGTAGGGTGGATTAGCGAAGCGTAATCCACCACGGCTGTCGAGGCGGAAGCAGAAGAGGTGGGTTACGCCTTCAGCTAACCCACCCTACGAAGAGTGAGCGAATCCATGGACGCAAAAGTGAGCCAGACCCAAGACCGCATCGGCGTGCTCGAAGAGCTCCTCAACGAGCGCTATTCCGTCCGCGCCTTCCTGGACAAGGAAGTCGACCGCGCCACCATCGAGCATGTGCTGACCACCGCGCAGCGCACCGCGTCCTGGTGCAACAGCCAGCCCTGGCAAGTCATCATCGCCAGCGGCGAGGCTAAGGAACGCTTCCGCAAGCTGATCTACACGGAAGCCTCGGGCGGTCTCGGCGACGATTACGATTTCACGCCGCCGCGTGAATATGCCGGCGTCTATCTCGAGCGCCGCCGCGAAAGCGGTTTTCAGCTCTACAACACGCTTGGCATCGCCCGCGGTGACAAGATGGCTTATGCGAAGCAGGCGATGGAAAATTACAATTTCTTCGGCGCGCCGCATGTGGCGATCATTCACACCAACGAGCCGCTCGGCATCTACGGCGCGATCGATTGCGGTGCCTATGTCAGCAATTTCATGCTGGCCGCGCAGGCGCTCGGACTCGGCACCATTCCGCAGGCGGCACTGGCGCGCCATTCCGGCCTGATCCGTCGCCATTTCAGCCTGGGCGACGACCGCCGCGTCGTCTGCGGCATCTCGTTCGGCTATGCCGACAACGCGAATAAGGTCAACAGCTACCGCACCTCGCGTGCGAGTGTGGCGGATACGGTGACGTTCGTGGGCGAGTGAGTTGATACACCTGTGCAAAGGCGGCCGCGGAAACGGCCGCCTTCACATCGTGTCTCCGATAAAAGCCTGCCGCTATCCGCCGCTGCCGCCGATCACGGCACGAATGGTCTCGTCGGGCCCAAAGTCCTCGGCGCCGTCGACATAGAGCAGCGCTGCGAGCTTCGAGCGCGCGCGATTGACGCGGCTCTTGATCGTGCCGACCGCGCAGCCGCAGATCGAGGCGGCGTCCTCATAGGAGAAGCCGGAGGCGCCGACCAGGATGAGCGCTTCGCGCTGGTCCTGCGGAAGCTTCTCGAGCGCGCCGCGAAACTCCTCGAACTCGAGATGGGCGTTCTGCGAGGGCTGCGTCTTCAGCGTCTTGGCATAATTGCCCTCGGCATCCTCGACCTCGCGCCGCCGCTTGCGATAGTCGGAGCGGAACAAATTGCGCAGGATCGTGAACAGCCACGCCGGCAGGTTGGAGCCGGGCTGGAACGAGTCGATGTTGGCGAGCGCGCGCAACAGGGTTTCCTGCACCAGGTCGTCGGCGCGGTCCGCATTGCCGCTCAGCGAGATGGCGAACGCGCGCAAGCTCGGCACGGCCGCCAGGATGTCGTCACGCAGGGAGTTCGTGAGAGGCATTAATCCCTCCCATTGTTGTTGTCGTTAGAGCCCCCGTCCGTTTCCACTTGGGGTGCGCCTCCCGGCGCATCAAGCTTCTTGATCAGTTCCGCGAACCGGTCCGGAACCCCCTGCCGCACGACGTCGTCGTACATCGCGCGCAGTTGATGCCCGATCCGGGATTGGATCTCCGGAGTGAGGCCTCCCTTGCCGGGGGTCGTGCTTTTGCTGGCTTGAGACTTGAGATCTTTCATGACCTGTTCCACGTTTCCCCGAGTTAAGTGACTGCAAAATCGAGAAGTTTCTCAACCGGGAGCCGTTCCCTGGATGAGTTCAATTCCAGGTTCGACAAAAAGTTCCCGGGTCGAGGGAACTTTTCTTATCCTGAGGCGTAGTCAGCACCGGAAGGGGAACCCGGGCCGCCCCTCGCAGTTCCCATTTTTTAAGCTTGGGCCCGAAATGAATGGAGTGGGGATGTCCCGTTCACAGCTTGTCGCTGAACACTTGCCGTTGTTGCGCCGGTACGCACGCGCCCTGACGGGCAGCCAGGCCTCCGGCGACGCCTATGTTGCAGCCATGTTGGAAGCCATGCTTGGGGATCCCAGCGTGCTCGACGAGAGCCACGGGCCGCGCGCCGGCCTGTTCCGGCTGTTCACCCAGATCTGGAATTCGGTCTCCGTCAACGACGATTCCGAGGTGACGACCTTGCCGATGCCGCCGGAGCGGCGGCTGTCGAACATCACGCCGCTGCCGCGGCAGGCCTTCCTGCTGCTGTCGCTCGAGGGATTTTCGGAGGAGGAAGTCGCCTACGTCCTCGGCTCCGACGTCGCCGACACGCGGCGGCTTGCGGACGCCGCAGGACGCGAGATGGCGGCCGAGATCGCCACCGACGTGCTGATCATCGAGGACGAGACCTTCATCGCCATGGACCTTGAGAGCCTGGTG
This sequence comes from Bradyrhizobium sp. 1, assembly GCF_023073315.1. Lineage (GTDB taxonomy): Bacteria > Pseudomonadota > Alphaproteobacteria > Rhizobiales > Xanthobacteraceae > Bradyrhizobium. The sequence continues at coordinate 55,849 of NZ_JADPJH010000015.1, forward strand.
AAGAATCTCGGCCACAACGTCGTCGGCGTCGCGCGCACCCATGCCGACGCGGTGGCGCTGGCCAAGAACAAACGGCCGGGCCTGATCCTCGCCGACATCCAGCTCGCCGACGGCTCGTCTGGCCTCGACGCCGTCAACGAGCTGCTGCGCACCTTCGAAGTGCCGGTGGTGTTCATCACCGCCTATCCGGAGCGCTTCCTCACCGGCGAGCGGCCCGAGCCGGCGTTCCTGATCTCAAAGCCGTTCCAGCCCGCGATGGTGTCGGCGGTGGCGAGCCAGGCGCTGTTCTTCCAGCGCAACTCCCGCAACCGCACGCCGAAGGCGCCGGCGGCGTAAGGAAGGCTCTGTCGAAAAGGAAACGGCGCGTCGCATGGCGCGCCGTTTTTGTTGGTCTACCCTTTTCAGCAGCCGCGGCAGATGCTGCGCATCTTGGCATCGACCTTGGCTTGATCTGGGGCCGACTCTGCCGGCGGCAGGCTGCCCGACCCCGGTGATGTCGTTTTCGCCATGAACACGATGGGCGCCGTGAGGCGAAGGCGGTCATCCTCAATCTGGGCGGGCGGCTTGGGAAATGGCGCAGCCGCTTCCACCATCGCCAAGGCTGCAGCGTCGAGTTCGCTGGAGCCCGTGCTTTCGACCAGCGCGCTCGAAATCAAATTGCCCGTCCGATCGAGAACAAGCAAGACTTTCGCCGTAGCGCCTTCAGCAGGCGAGTTGCGCGGATAGATCCTCTTGCTGGCCAACCGATTGGAAACCTGCCTCTTCCAGAAGTTGATAGAACTACTCTCCTGGGTGTCGGGCGCCTCAGTCTGCGCATATGCGGGGAGAACCGCCAGCAATCCCAGAAACACGGCCAGCAAGGGGAATTTCATCTGCATCGGTACGGATACTAATCGCGGTCTGGTTGATCGTAAGGATCGCTGCTCGTATCACGTTTCTCAGGCTGTGGGCAATTCGAACGGCTGCCAAGTCTCGGGAGCTTGACGCCAACCTCACTGCCCCGTTGATGTTTCGGGCCGATGACGTTCATCGCAGCCTTAAGCCGCCGGGAGAGACGTACCATGGGACCAGCAACTGCTCGATACCGCCTATGCGGAGCGCTTCCTTCGGTGAGCGCCCGGAGCCGGCGTTCCTGATCTCGAAACCGTTCCAGCCCGCGATGGTGTCGGCGGTGGCGAGCCAGGCACTGTTCTTCCAGCGCAACTCGCGCAACCGCACGCCGAAGGCGCCGGCGGCGTAAGCAAGCCTCTATCGAAACGAAAAACGGCGTGTCGCACGACGCGCCGTTTTTCTTGCCGATACCCTCTTCAACAGCCCCGGCAGACGCTGTTGACCTTGGCCTTTACCTTGGCTTCGTCCGCCCATGCTCCGCCCATCGGCGGCGTCCCGTCGTAAGCTATGAGAATGGTCATTCTCTGCAGGTCGTCCTTCGCCTCGGCGGGCGGCTTCGGGAATGGCACGGATCGCTCAATCATGGCGAGCGTCGCTGCATCCAGCGGCGCGAAGCCCGTGCTTTCCACCAAAGTGTTCGAGATCAATTTGCCCGCGCGATCGACCACGAAGGTGACGCCGGCATCGGCTCTCTGACCGATCGCCTCCGGAGGAAACATCCTGTGCTGCCAGACATGTTCGGTGACCGTCTTGCGCCAGGCCGCCATGGCATCGGACTCCGTGAGGGCGGGACCCGGCCTGCTCAGCACCAATCCGGAAGGCTGAACCCGGAATTGTCGACCGCCGAAGACAATCGGCACTGTCAAAGTGAGCGACTCATCCTTGAGCTCCGAAGGCGGCGCCGGAAACGGTTGGGCGCGGGCGACGATCTCGAGCGCCGCGACGTCGAGCGGCCGAGAGCCGGTGCTCACAGCCAGCGACCGTGAGATCAGGCCGCCGGACCGGTCGATGACGAATGTGACCTTCGCCTCGCCGGTTTGCCCCAATGCTTCGGCCGGAAATTGCCTGTAGCTGGCAATGTGTGCCAACAGCCTTGCCTTCCAGGCTTTGACGCTCTCGCTCTGGGGTTCAGTCTGAGCATGTGCGGGGTAACCCAGCAGCAATCCGAGAAGCGCGGCCAGCAAGGGGAATTTCATCTGCATCGGTACGGATAGTAGTCGCCGTCAGGTTGATTGCAAGGATCGCTGCCCGTATCGCGTTCGTGCGGCTGTGGGCAATTCGGAGGACCGGGAAGCCCACTTGACGGCGGTTAAATTGCCCCGTTGATACGTCCGGCCGATGACACCCATTGCAGCTTCAAGCCGCCAGGAGATGTGCCCATGGACCAGCAACTCCTCGACCGTCTCGCCATCCGCGACCTCGTCGAGAACTGGGCGGTGTGGCGCGACGCCGGTGACTGGGAGCGCTTTGCCACCGTCTGGCACGACGAAGGCTGGATGTCCGCCACCTGGTTTCAGGGGCCAGCGCGGGATTTCATGCGCGTCAGCCAGGAGGGGTTTGCCAGGGGCGTGCGCATCCTGCATTTCCTCGGCGGCACCAGCATCGATTTGTCCGGCGAGCGCGCCATTGCCCAGACCAAGATGACGATCTCGCAGCGCGCACCCGTGCACGACGTGCTCTGCGACGTCGTCTGCACCGGCCGCTTCTACGATTTCCTGGAGAAGCGGCATGACCAATCAGGTATTGGCGCCTGGGGCATCGTCCGCCGCCAGCCGATCTACGAGAAGGACCGGATCGACCCGGTCGATCCCGCCGCGACGCTTCAACTCGACCAAAAAGCGCTCGCCGCGCTCCCCGAGGGCTATCGCCACCTCGCCTACATGCAGGAGCTGATCGGCTACAAGGTCAAGCGCGACATGCCGGGCCTGATCGGGCCCGAGGTCGAGAAGCTCTATGGCGAGGGACGGGAGTGGCTGGCGGGGAAGGCGAAGTGAAGCCCAGAAAAAAAGTAAGGCGCGACTGGCATCACCACAGTCGCGCCCTACGTCGCCGGCTTATGGGGCAGGGGGGAATAGCCGGCTGTTGAGACGACTCCCATGCGGCGGAGTCGTTCCAGGGGTTGCGAATTTTTTTGCATGAGGTTGTGGCACCGCGCACACGGTTAAGTGATCGTTACTGCCAAGAACTCCCGGCCCTCCGCCCGCGTTGTTCCCGCGATCGCCATGGGGCGAGGGGTCGACAGCCATGTCACAGATTCACAAAGCATTTTTGGGTGCCGTCGCGATTACATTCGCACTCGGCGCGGCGCAACTGGCCTCCGGCCATGATCTGGCCGACCGCTGGCAGGCGGTCGCCGCCGACAAGCCGGGCCACATCATCAATCGCTCCGGCAAGGCCGACCGGCTCGCCGAGATCAAGCAGGCCGCGGTTCCCACGCGTACCGTGTCGATGCGGCTGAACGAGCTTGCCGATACGTCGGTGCTGCTGCGGGTCCCCGCGGTGATCGAGACCGGCAATGCCAAGCCGCCGGCGCTGCTCCAGAAGCAGGGTCGCAACAAGCCGACCATCGCCTGCGAGCCGATGGTCAGCTCCCTGACCGAGGTCGCCAAGCTGCTTCAGCCCGGCCGTTGCGTGACCTGAACCGTTTTGGCCGCCACCAAGACCAAATCGGCCTCCCGCCGGGAGGGCGATTATTGATGTCCACTTGATCCTCTATCCCATCGCGTTATATCCCGGCTTTCTCCACTTCTGATTGACCGGGTAAACGCATGACGACGTCAGACACCGCCGCGCAAACGCAGCCATTCCAGGCCGAGGTTTCCGAGCTGCTGCACCTCATGGTGCACTCGGTCTATTCGGAGACCGATATTTTCCTGCGCGAGCTCGTCTCCAACGGCTCCGATGCCTGCGACAAGTTGCGCTATGAGGCGATCGCCAATCCGGCCCTGCTGGGCGAGGGCGACGCGCTCAAGATCCGGATCATCCCGAGCAAGACGGCGGGAACACTGACGGTCGCTGATAACGGCATCGGCATGGAGCGGCAGGAGCTGATCGACCATCTCGGCACCATCGCCCGCTCCGGCACCAAGGCCTTCGTGTCGAAGCTGAAGGAGGCCAAGGACGGGCTCGGCCTGATCGGCCAGTTCGGCGTCGGCTTCTATTCCGCCTTCATGGTCGCCGACAAGATTGTCGTCGTCAGCCGCCGCGCGGGCGAAAGCGACGTCTGGACCTGGACGTCCTCCGGCGGCTCCGGCTTCGAGATCGCGCGGGCCAGCGAGGAAGAAGCGGCGCACGTCGTGCGCGGCACCGAGATCGTGTTGCACCTGAAGGAAGACGCCAAGAAATATCTCGAGAGCTACGAGATCGAGCGCATCATCAGTGCCTATTCCGACAACATCCTGTTCCCCATCGAGCTCGTGCCGGAAGAGGGCGAGCCGCGCCAGATCAACTCGGCGAGTGCGCTGTGGCAGCGCTCGAAATCCGAGCTGACGGCGGAAGACTACAAGAAGGCCTATCAGCAGATCGCCTCCGCCTTCGACGATCCCGCGATGACGCTGCACTATCGCGCCGAGGGCCGCTACTCCTACGCCGTGCTGCTGTTCGCGCCCTCGACCAAGCCGTTCGACCTGTTCGAACCCTCACGCAAGGGGCGCGTAAAATTGTACGTCCGGCGCGTCTTCATCACCGACGATGCCGATCTGTTGCCGGGCTATCTGCGCTTCATCCGCGGCGTCGTCGACAGCGAGGATCTCCCGCTCAACATCTCGCGCGAGATGCTCCAGAACAATCCGCAACTGGCGCAGATCCGGAAAGCCGTCGCCACCCGAGTCGTCAACGAGCTCGAAAGCCTTGCCGAGAAGGATGCCGAAAACTTTGTAAAAATCTGGGATGCCTTCGGCGCGGTGTTGAAGGAAGGCATCTACGAGGATTTCGAGCGTCGCGAAAAACTGCTGGCGCTGTCGCGCTTCACCACGACCACGGGCGAGAAGCGTTCGCTGAAAGACGTCATCGCCGGGTTCAAGCCGAACCAGACCGAGATCTATTATCTCGTCGGCGACAGCATCGAGCGGCTGAAGTCCAATCCGCGGCTGGAAGCTGCGACCGCGCGCGGCATCGAGGTGCTGCTGCTGTCCGATCCGGTCGATGCGTTCTGGACCTCGATGCCAACGGATTTCGACGGCAAGCCGCTGAAGTCGCTGAGCCAGGGCGATCTCAATCTCGACCTGATCCCGCGCACCGACGAGGCCGACGAAGCGAAGAAGGACGAGCCGGAGGCCGACGAGGGCGCCACCATCGCGGTGATCAAGGCCGCGCTCGGCGAGCGTGTCAGCGACGTCAAGGCTTCGACGCGCCTCACCAGCTCCGCCTCCTGCCTCGTCGCCGACAGCCAAGGCCCGAGCCGCGAACTCGAGCGCATCCTGGCGCAGCAGAATCGCGGCATGCGCACCAGGCCGGTGCTCGAGATCAATCTGCGCCATCCGATGGTGGGCGCAATCGCCAGAGCGCAAGCCGGCTCCGGGGACGTCGACGATCTCAGCCTGCTTTTGCTCGAGCAGGCGCAGATCCTGGACGGCGAGTTGCCGGAAGACCCGGCGGCGTTTGCGGCGCGGTTGAACCGGCTGGTGTTGCAGGGGCTGGGTTAGCGCCGCTTCTCTTGGTCGTCATGTCCGGGCGAGCCCGGCCATGACGCGTGCGTTGCGAGAGCTCACCTCACCTTGCCGTCATCTGTCCCTGGGGATAGTCGCCTCCGGCTTGGTGTTATGCCATAGGAGGCCGTCGGCATCAGATCCGCCGGCGCCACCGATTCGAGGAAGTCTTCATGCGTTTGCCGATCCTGACCCTCACCGCGATTGTCACGCTGTTTGCCGCGGCGGATGCGCGCGCCCAGACCTATGATCCGCGCTATCCGGTGTGCATGCACGTCTATATGCCCGGCGGCTTTGGCGGTGGTGGCGGTGACTATTTCGACTGCTCCTTCACCTCGCTGCCGCAGTGCCGCGCCACGGCGTCGGGCCGCTCCGCGAGCTGCGACGTCAATCCCTATTACGCCTTTGACGAACCGCCGCAGCCGCCGCGCAAGCGTCACAAGAAGGTGCAGTAGCGATATTTAGGTGCGGTGCACAGGAGCACTCTTGATGCGTTTCTCGTTCGGCCTGGTCGCGACTGTCGGTGCGGTGCTTGCAGTCGCGCCGTCGCACGCGCAGACCTTCGACCCCCGCTATCCCGTCTGCATGCACGTCTATTCCGGTGCCAGTGGCGGCGGCGGGGATTGGTACGACTGCTCATTCACCTCACAGCCGCAGTGCCGCGCCACCGCGGCAGGACAGGCCGCGAGCTGCGATTTCAATCCGTATTATCCGGTGAACGTGCCGCAGTCGCGCCCGCGCCACAGGCGGGGCGGCTAGCGCAGGCGCGCAATCACAACTATCCAGCGCCACTGCGTCTCCTCACTCCGAGGAGACCGCGAAGCGGTCGTCTCGAAGGGCGAGAGCCCGGCTGTTGCCAAGCTGTTAGTGCGCCGATACCGACCGGCCTTGATCCTTCGAGACGCGCGTTCCGCGCTCCTCGGGATGAGGGATTGCCGCTATTCCTTCTTGATTCCCGACAGCTCAACCACTTTGCGCCAGCGGTCGGTCTCGGCCGTCAGCATGCCGCCGAACTCGCCGGCATTGCCGTGCAGCGGGATCGCGCCGAGCTCGGCGATGCGCGCCTTGATCTCGGCATCGGACAGCGCGGTATCGATCTCGCGATTGAGCAGATCGACGATCTCGCGCGGCGTGTCGTGCGGAGCGCCGACGCCGTAGAAGGACGACGTCTCGTAGCCGGGCAGCGTGTCCGCGATCGGCGGCACGTCCGGCAAGATATCCGAATGCTCGCGCGTGGTAACGCCGAGCGCGCGCAGCTTGCCGGCGCGCACCAGCTCGAACGACGAAGTGACGTTGTCGAACATGCCCTGGATCTGGCCGCTCATCACGTCGGTCAGCCCCGGCGCCGAGCCGCGATAGGGCACGTGGGTGAATTGCACGCCGGCCAGCGACTTGAACAATTCGCCGGACAGATGCAGCGAGGTGCCGATGCCGGAGGAGGCGATCGACATCTTGCCGGGATTGGCCCTGGCGTAGGCGATGAAGTCCGCGACGCTTCCGACCGGCAAATCATTGTTGACGACCAGCACCAGCGGAATCCGCGCGACACCTGCGACCGGCGTGATGCCCTTGGCGAAATCATAAGGCAGCGCCGGATCGAACGAGGCATTGATCGCATTCGCGGTCGAAGTCAGCAGCAGCGTATAGCCGTCAGCGGCCGAGGTGATGACCGACTGGGTTCCGATATTGCTGCCGGCGCCGGGCTTATTCTCGACCACGAAGGTCTGGCCGAGCCGGTCGGACAGGCGCTGGCAAAGCAGGCGTGACAGCACGTCGGTCGCGCCGCCCGGCGCATAGGGCACCACCCATTTCACGCTGCGCGAGGGATAGGACGGATTGCTCAGCGCGAAGGCACGCGGCGTCGTGAACGTGGCGACCGCGCTGGCGGCGGTTTGAAGGAAATGGCGTTTGGTGATCATGATCTGCATCCCCGCTATCGCCTTGCTATCGCAGGAACTGTGCCGCCGCGCACGCCGATCCCATCGGCTTGGTAAAGGATGACTAGAGTTAATCGCAGACTAACCCGGTTTTACCTTGTCTCTTAACACCTGGGCAGGGCGCGCGGGCTAAGCTTGGGAAACAGCAGACACGTTCCGAAAGCATGAACGGCATGACCACCGGCGTCATCGAGCAACCGAAAGCCGCGCGCGCGCCGTCGGCATCGAAGATATGGCTCAAGGCGATCGAGCTCACCGCGCGGATCGAGACGCTGCCGGGCCGGTTGTTCGCCGACGTCGTCGACGATTGGGCGCGCCGTCAGCCCGACCGCATCGCGCTGGTCGCGGATGACGCGAGCCTCGATTACGAGAACCTGTCGAAACGCATCAACCGCTATGCGCGCTGGGCGCGCTCGGTCGGCGTCATCAAAGGCGATACCGTGGCGCTGATCATGCCGAACGGCATCGACTATGTTGCGGCATGGCTCGGCATCAGCCGGGTCGGCGGTGTGGTCGCGCTGATCAACACAAAACTCGTCGGGCCATCGCTCGCGCATTGTCTCGACGTCGCGAGACCCCTGCACATTATCGTCGCGCATGACCTGGCGGAGACGCTGGAGAGCGCGAAGCCGCACCTGAAGACGGACGCAAAGATCTGGATCCATGGCGATGCCCGCAGCAAGCGTGCCATCGACGTCGCGCTCGCCGCACTCGACGATGCTCCGCTCTCTCCTGAGGAGCACGGCGACGTCACCATCGACGATCGCGCGCTGCTGATCTACACCTCCGGCACCACAGGCCTGCCCAAGGCCGCCAGCATCAGCCATCGCCGTATCCTCAATTGGGGTTTTTGGTTCGCAGGCCTTTCCGGTGCCACGCCGCAGGACCGGCTCTATGATTGCCTACCGCTGTTCCATTCGGTCGGCGGCATCGTCGCGCCTTGCAGCATGCTTGCCGCCGGCGGCACGGTGGTGATCGCGGAGAAATTTTCGGCCTCGCATTTCTGGCCCGACATCGTGCGTCACGACTGCACGCTGTTCCAGTATATCGGCGAACTCTGCCGCTATCTGCTCAAGGCGCCGCCGTCGGAATACGAAAACCGCCACCGGCTGCGGCTCGCCTGCGGCAACGGCCTGCGCGGCGACATCTGGGAAGATTTTCAAGGCCGTTTCACCATTCCCCGTATCCTCGAATTCTATGCGGCGACCGAAGGCAATTTCTCGCTGTTCAACGTCGAGGGCCAGCCCGGCGCGATCGGCCGCATCCCGCCGCTGCTCGCACACCGTTTTCCCGCGGGGCTCGTCAAGCTCGACCCTGATAGCGGCGCGCCGCTGCGCAATGACGAGGGCTTTTGCATCGCCTGCGCGCGTGGAGAAGCCGGCGAAGCCATCGGCCGCATCGGCACCGCCGACCAGGGCGGCGGCCGCTTCGAGGGCTATACCGACACTGGTGAGACCGAGAAGAAAATCCTGCGCGACGTCTTTGCCAAGGGCGATGCCTGGTTCCGTACCGGCGATCTGATGCGGCTCGACGACAAAGGCTTTTTCCATTTCGTCGATCGCATCGGCGATACCTTCCGCTGGAAAGGCGAGAACGTCGCGACATCGGAGGTCAACGACGCCGTGCGCGATTTCACCGGCGTGATCGATGCCACCACCTACGGCGTCAGCATTTTGGGCACCGACGGTCGCGCCGGCATGAGCGCCATCGTCGTGAACGAGGGCTTTGATATCGCCGCGCTGCCTGCCCATCTGGCTCAGCGCTTGCCGGTCTACGCGCGCCCGCTCTTCATCCGTGTCTCGCGCGAGCTCGATGCGACCGAGACATTCAAGCAGAAGAAGGGCGAACTCGCGCGCGAGGGATTTGATCCGGCCGCGATCAGCGATCCGCTGTTCGTGCTGGACCCGAGGTCCGGCGGTTATGTACAGCTCGATCCGGTGGCCTATGAGCAGATCCTGGACGGCACGATCAGGCTGTAGCCGAGGCAAAATCGAGAGATAGGTCCAATTTTATCTGAATTGTCCAAGAAGCCATTTACTTCTGTCCGGTAAACAACGGTCCATGGGGAGGCGGTCATCAAGAGCCGCCGTCACACGAAATATCGATAACAAGAGCGAGCCAGACATGTCGGTACGGTCCAAGGTCATCGAAGCGATCCAGCAGATCGCCAAGGAACAGCACGTCACGCTTCCCGCAATCTCGGACGATCTGTCGCTGCACGAGACGGGCTTCGACTCGCTTGCCTTCGCAATCCTGGTCGCGCGCCTCGAGGACGAGACCGGCGTCGACCCTTTCACCATTTCCGAGGACGTCGCGTTCCCCGCCACCGTGGGCGACTTCGTGCGGGCCTACGAAAATGTCCCCGCGTGAGATCTTCGCGCTCCGTGACCATCTCGGCGCGGAGCTGACCGGCCGCACGCTGTCGGATGCGCACGATGTCGTGTCGCTGACCGATATCCTGTCGCATACGGTTCTGGGCGGCCGCCTGCGCGAGCTGTCGGGCCGCGCCGTGCTGCTCAAATTGTCCGACCAGCTCCGGTCGGGTCTTGCCATGATCGAGCTCGACGGCATCGCCCGTCGCATGCTGCTGTGTCCGCCGGATCTCAATCCCACGCATCTCGACGCGTTGATCGCGGATGCCGGGATCGATGCCGTCGTCACCGACGAGCCGGATCGCTGGGCTGATACCGGCGTATCGCTTGTCGTCACCGCCCGATTGCCGCTTCAAGCGACCGTACCTGTTCGGACCGAGCGTGCCACCGAATGGCTGATGCTCACTTCGGGCACATCGGGCGTGCCGAAGATCGTCGGCCATACACTGGAGGCGCTGACCGGCGCGATCGTCGCCGAGGGCCCCGCGCGCCGGCCGGCGCCGGTATGGGCGACATTCTACGATATTCGCCGCTATGGCGGCCTCCAGATCTTCCTCCGGGCTGTTCTCTCCGGCGGCTCCATGGTGCTGTCCGATCCGTATGAGGCGCTCGGCGATCACGTTGCACGGCTGAATGCGCGCGGCGTCTCCCACATCTCCGGGACGCCCTCGCACTGGCGCAAGCTGCTGATGAGCGGCTCGGCCGCACAATTCAAACCAGGTTACGTCCGCCTCTCCGGCGAGATCGCCGACCAGGCGGTGCTTGACGGCTTGAGGGCGGCATTTCCCCACTCCTCCGTCGGCCATGCCTATGCCTCGACCGAGGCCGGCGTCGGCTTCGCCGTCAATGATGGGCTCGAAGGCTTTCCGGCGAATTATCTCGGCAATCGCAACGGCGTTGAGATGAAGGTCTTGGACGGCTCGCTGCGCATCCGTTCGACGCGCACGGCGCACGCCTATATCGGTCGCAACGCCGCCGCGCTCACCGACGGCGACGGGTTCGTCGACAGCGGCGACATCGTCGAGCTGCGCGGCGACCGCTACTATTTTGTCGGCCGCCGCGGCGGCATCATCAATATCGGCGGGCTGAAGGTTCATCCCGAGGAGATCGAGGCGGTGATCAACCGCCATCCCGATGTGCGGATGTCGCGGGCCAAATCGCGGAAGAGCCCGATCACCGGCGGCATCGTCGTCGCCGACGTGATCCTGGCCGACGGCACCGATCAGGCGCGGGTGAAGGAGATCCGCGAGCAGATCCTGGATCAGTGCCGGGCGCAGCTCGCGTCCCACAAGGTGCCGGCGGTGATCCGCTTCGTCGAGGCGCTCGACGTCACTCCGGCCGGCAAACTGGCGCGCACCGATGCATAATGTTCTCGTCACCGGCGGCAGCCGCGGTATTGGGCTAGCGATCGGCAAGAGGCTGGTTGATGCCGGCTACAATGTGATCGCAGCAGCGCGGCGCGAAAGCGACGAGCTCAAGGCCGCGATCGCCGTCTCCGAGGGCCGCCTGCATTTCCGTGCCTGCGATCTTGCCGTGATCGATGCGATCCCGGCCTACGCCAAACTCGTGCGCGATGAATTCGGTCCGATCTACGGCCTCGTCAACAATGCGGGCCTCGGCACCGAGGGCCTGCTTGCCACCATGCACAATTCGGAGATCGAGGCGCTGGTGCAGCTCAACGTGCTGTCGCCGATCATCCTCACCAAATATGTGGCGCGGCAGATGATGGCAGATGGAACCGGCCGCATCATCAACATCTCCTCGATCATCGCGACCACCGGCTATAACGGCCTCTCGGTGTATGGCGCGACCAAGGCGGCGGCCACCGGCTTTACCCGCTCGCTGGCGCGCGAGGTCGGCAAGCTCGGCATCACCGTGAATGCGATCTCGCCCGGTTTCATCGACACCGAGCTCACGCATAATCTCTCGGACGAGAGCCGCAAACGCATTGCCGGCCGCAGCGCGCTACGTCGCCTGCCGGAGACCGAAGACGTCGCGCGCATGGTGGAATATCTGCTCGGCGACGGCGGCCGCAACGTGACCGGGACTGTGTTCACGATCGACGCTGGCAACACGGCGTAAACGGAACTCCGCCGCCACAATTGAGTTGATTCGGCGCAATGACATCAAGCCGGATTTGGTCGTAAGATGCCCCGCAATCGATTGGGTTATGTCAATCGATCTGCCCTAACCAAAAGGGAGCAGTCGATGGGCACATCAAACATGACCGCTTCAAATCAAGGCCGCACCGAGCCGTCGCGCGCGAAGCCTGATGACGTCCGCTGCCCGCCGATGGCGCATCAAAATTCCGGCGATCATGGTCACGAGATGTATCCGCAGCAATTCGTGCGGCTGGTCGGCTGCCACGACGCGCCTGCATCCGCGCTGCGCAAGCGCGAAGGTGAAAAGGTGCATTAGCAGATATTCGCTTCCCAAACCATCGCGAGGCTGGCCCCGCCGCGATCAGCTATCGTAGTTGATTGTTTACTGCTGGCGTGAACCGGCATCTTGTTGTCGGGCTCGTTTCAGCCAATGATGCGCTGCCTTTTCGGGTGCGCCGGCCGGCGAACCCAAACTGGTCCCGCCGCGTATCTCGTCTCATCTGAAACCCGACCGGCTCCCGCAATGACCGCCGAATCCTTCTACGGCAGCATTCCCGTCTTCCGCGGCTTCACCAGCCTGATGGACCCAGCGCTCTATGCGCCGCTGCCGGACGATTGGAGCATTGGCGTCGCCGACATCGTCGATTCCACCAAGGCGATCGCGGCGCAGCGCTACAAGGCGGTCAACATGGCCGGCGCGGCCGTGATCGCGGCGGTGACGAATGCATTGGAGGGGCGCGAATTCCCCTTCGTGTTTGGTGGTGATGGTGCCAGTTTTGCTGTTGCGCCCGATGACCTCGACCGCGCGCGCGACGCGCTGGCTGCGACCGCGACCTGGGTGCGGGAGGATCTCGACCTGAAGATGCGCGTCGCGCTGGTGCCGGTCAGCGCCATCCGCTCGCAAGGGCTCGACGTGCGCGTCGCGCGTTTCGGTCCGTCGGCGAATCTGTCCTATGCGATGTTCTCCGGCGGCGGGCTCGCCTGGGCCGACGCCGCAATGAAGCGCAGCGAGTTCGCAATCAACGAGGCACCCGACGGCACGCAGCCCGATCTTTCCGGCCTGTCCTGCCGCTTCGAGGTGATGCCGGCCGCGCGCGGCCTGATCCTGTCGGTGCTGGTGATGCCGGTGCACGGTGCCGATCCATCGGCTTTCCGCAAGGTGATCGAGGACATCATTCACCTTGTCGAGCGTAGTCCCGATGGCGGCCGCCCGGTGCCGCCGCAGGGGCCGCCGCTGCAATGGCCGCCGCAGGGGCTGGATTATGAAGCTCGCACCAAGCGTGGTGGCCCGCTGATCGCGCGCCGCGCCCGCGTGCTGGCCTACACGCTGTTCGTCTACCTGATCATGCGTTTCAATCTCAACATCGGCGGCTTCGTGCCTGATGTCTACAAGCGCCAAGTGGTCGAGAACTCGGACTTCCGCAAATATGACGATGGCCTGCGCATGATCCTCGACTGCACCCCGCAGCTCGAGCGCGCCCTCAGCGATCGTCTTGCGGCCGCCGCGCGCGACGGCATCGTGCGCTACGGCCTCTACCCGCAGGACGCGGCAATGATGACCTGCTTCACGCCCTCGGCGCTGAGCAGCGACCATGTGCATTTCATCGACGGCGCGCGGGGCGGCTATGCCTCGGCGGCGACGGCGCTGAAGGCGATGATGGCGTGACACCTCCCTCGTGCCTCGGACACAGCGCAGCATGCAATGATGCGCTGCTGAGCCGGGGCCGATCGCAGCGTGGGTCCCGGCTCTGCGAAGCGGCGCTGCGCGCTGCATCGCGTCCGGGACACGGCGACCACTCAACGCCCCGCGCGGGTCCAGGTCTCGCCGCCGCAGAGCGCGCCGACGCAGCCTTCGACCCGTAGCGAATCCGCACCTGTCACGCTGACGCTGCTGGCATAGGTGCTGCCGTCATCGGCATTGTAGATCTGGCCCGACCATTTGTTCGGCCCCGACGGCTGCATGCCGCTGAACAGCGGCAGGCCGATCATCGACCGTTTGGCGAGCGCGGGATTGGGATTCTTACTGTCGGTGGCGGGTTGGCCGGTCGCGGTGTCATAGGGCTCGCGCAGCCAGACGATGTTGCCGCAGATGCCGCCGCCGCATTTGCCGATCTTGACGCGGGCATCGCCGGCCTGGGTCAGCCAGGTCCCGTCGGCGCTCTGCGCTTGGGCGGAAGCCGTGCCGAACAGTGCAGCCAGAATGACGATGAGAACGGCGAATCTGAATGTCATGGAGAGAGCCCCGGAATGGAGGCGCCTCCATAGCAGCAAATCGGGCGAGTGCAACGCCTGATGGAATCACATTTCTGAGCTTATTTGCCTGCGCTTATTCGCCTGCGCTCATTTGCCCCAGCGTACCAGGGCGACCGAGGCCGCGGTCGAGAGTCCGAACACGACCATGGCGCCCCCGACCAGCGCAAACAACGTCCAGGGCGGCGCCTGCGCCATCATGAGGCCGACGCCGCCGATTGCGACGATCAGCAGCCGTGCGGTGGAGGCGAGCACCGGACCGCCGACGCGCGCCGCGCCCTGCGAGGAAAAATACAGTGATACGCCCATGCCGAAGAACACGAAGGCCGGGCCAGCCCAATGGAAATAGCTGTGCGCGGCGGCGGTGACGCCGGGATCGTTGGTGAAGAGCGACGTCCACAAGGCGGGATCGAGCGCGATGACGAGCCCGATCAGGCCGACGGTGAGTCCCGAAGCCGCGGCTGCGCTCCAGGCGACGCGCCGTGCGCGCTTGATCTGGCCGGCGCCCATCGCCATGCCGACCATCGGCACCGAGGCGATACCGAAGGCGAAGGTGATCGGGATCAGCAAGAATTCCAGCCGCGAGCCGATGCCGTAGCCGGCCAGCATCTCGGTGCCGAAAGTCGCCAGGATTTTTGTGAAGATCAAAATGGTGAGCACGGTCTGGAGTGGCGACAGGCAGGCGACCGCGCCCACTTTGAGAATATCCAGGAACATCGCCCGTTCGAAATGAAACGCGCGGATATTCAGCGGCAGCCGGCTGCGCCCAGAGAGCAGATACCAGAGAAAGAAGATCGCAGCGCAGCTGAATGCGATCAGCTGGCCGGCGGCGACACCGGGCATGCCGAATTGTGTCACGCCGAATAGGGCCGAGCCCCAGGGTGCCGCCGAGCGCAATCTGGATCACGCTGGTCCCGATCAGAATCATCGACGGCAGGCGCATGTCGCCGGTGCCGCGGATCACGGAAGCCAGCGTGTTAACGAGCCAGATCGCGACCGCGCCGGAGAACAGCATCTGCGAATAGCCACAGGCTTCCTCGAGCACGCGCTCACGGCCGCCAAGCAGCGTGAAGAACGCGCGGCCGAAGCCGAGCATCATCACCGTGAAGAACAGCCCGCCGCAGAGGCCGATGATCGCGGCATGAACCGCCAGCGTCGCGGCGCGGTCGCGATTCCCCGCGCCGAGCGCGCGGCTGATGGCCGAGGAGACACCGCCGCCCATCGCGCCCGCACTCATCATCTGCGTCAGCATCGCGAACGGAAACACCAGCGCGATCGCCGCCAGCGGAATGGTGCCGAGCCGGCCGATATAGGAGGTCTCGGCAATCGCAACCAGCGTGCTGCCCACCATCGCGATCATGTTGGGAATCGCGAGCCGCAGCAGCGTCGGCAGGATCGGCGCCGTCAACAGGCTGGCCATGGGGGAGGCGACCGGTGCGCGCGGCGGCACGGTGTCTATCGGAGCGTCGATCGTCATGTCCACCGGGCGGAATATTGGATGATGATCGACATATTACCGGGCGGTCTGCGCCCGCGCCAGCCTGTCGTCACGCAGGGCTCACCAGGGCAGGCCGCAGAGGTCGATGGTGCCCAGCGTCGGTGCGCGGACGATGTTGAAGACATAGGGCGCCATGTGGGTGAATTGGATCCGCCCCTCCGGCTGCTCGCAATAGACCTCGCCCTTGAAGGATAGCCAACTCCGCGCCTCGTAGAACCCAAAATTGTGCGGCTCGCAAAACAGCAGCGCGAAGCGAACCGCCTCGTTGGCGCGCATGGTGTGCACCGCCGCGTCGATCGCCATGGTCGCGTAGCCGCGGCCGCGCTGATCCTCCCGCGTGCAGACGCCGCCGATGCCGCCGGCATGGATCTTCTGCCCATTCCAGATGACGGTGCGGAAGTAGACGCCGACATGGCAGACGAGGCCATCCTCGGGGGTCTCGATCAGCACGCGCAAATCGGCATTGGCCCATTTGACGTTCGCCCAGGGCTTGTCCGCAACCTGTTGCGGCCCCCAGACCGCCCGATGCAGCGGCTCCGCGATCCGCCATGAGGCGTCGCCGTTCAGGATGTCGATCTCGATACTCATGGGTTGAATTTTTCTGCCGCTGTAGTGACCCACCGCACAGAGGAGCTGGCCACCTTGCCGTCATATATCCAACTGGTATGATTTCGCGACAGAAATCCGGGAATTTTATGCACCGGCTCGCCGCTTTGCTTGCTATCGCATTTGCATGCTGTTTTGCCAATGGCCCGGCTGTGGCCGGCAAGCGCGTGGCGCTGGTTGTCGGCAATTCCACCTACCAGAACGTCGCGCAACTGCCAAACCCCGCCAATGATGCCGCGGCCATCGCCGACCTGTTCACCAAGGCGAATTTCGACGTGGTGATATCGCGACACGACCTGAAGTCGCTCGACATGCGCCGGGCGCTTCGCGAATTCACCGACCAAGCTCGGCGCAGACATCGCCGTGATCTATTTCGCCGGCCATGGTCTGGAGATAGATGGAACCAACTATCTGGTTCCGGTCGATGCGGTGCTGGAGCGCGATGCCGACGTAGACGACGAAGCCGTCTCTCTAAACCGCGTATTGATGGCAACAGAGGCGGCGACCAAGTTGCGCCTCGTCATTCTTGACGCTTGCCGTGACAATCCGTTTGCGAAGAAGATGAAGCGGACCCTGGCCTCGCGCGCCATCAGCCGCGGGCTGATCGGCGTTGAAGCCAATCGGCCGAACACGTTCATTGCTTTCGCCGCGAAAGAGGGATCGACCGCTTCCGACGGCGACGGCAATCATAGCCCGTTCACGACAGCGGTCCTGAAACATCTGACCCAACCGGGCCTCGATATCCGCAAGGCCTTTGGTTATGTCCGCGATGATGTGATGAGCGAAACCGGCAACCAGCAGGAGCCGTATACGACCAACTCGCTCGGCGGCAATGACGTGTCGCTGGTCCCCGCTCCGGCCGCCTCTCCGGTTTCTCCGGCAGTGGTGAGTGATCTAAACGCTGCGATGCGCAGGGACTATGAGTTGGCCGAACGTGTCGGCACTGTAGAGGCGTGGAGTTCATTCATCACGGCCCATCCGGCTGGCTTCTACACGGATCTCGCCAAGGCGCAGCGGAACAAGCTGATCGCCGAGACGGAACGCGCGGTTGCGACGGAGAGGGCGCGCGTTGCTGCCGAAGAGAGGGCAAGACTCGCTGCTGCCGGCGCAAAGGCTGAGGAGCAGGGGCGTGCTGCCGAGCAGTCAAAAGCGGCGGACGCCGCACGACGCGCGGCCGAGGACAAAAAGCGGGCCGAGGAAGCGCGGGTCGCAGCGGGCGAAGCAGCAAAGCAGGCCGAGCAGAACCGGATCGCCGAGCAGCAACGCATCGCCGCCGAGAACGCAAAGAGGCAGCAGCAAATCAATGTTGCCACGGCCGATCCGCCGAAACCGGGCGCCGATGCTGCGTCTGCCGCGCGAGCGGCCGAGACGAAAGTTGCGGTCACCACGCCCTCCGATGCGGCGCCTGTCCGGCAGATTCCGCCGGATCTGCCACGGCTGTTGAAAGCCGAATTGAAAAGGGCCGGCTGCATGGCCGGCGAGATCGATAGCGAATGGAACGCTCCGGCCCGCAAGGCACTGTCGCAATTCAACGAGAATGCCGGCACCAAATTCGACGTGAAAGTGGCCAGCCTCGATGCGCTGGATGCGGTCCGCGCCAGGCAACAGCGGGTGTGCCCGCTTGACTGCGATCGCGGCTATCGTGCCAGCGGTGATATTTGCGTGAAGATCACCTGCGACGATGGTTATGTGTTGGGCGCAAATGGAAGCTGCCAGAAACGTCCCGAACGCGAACAGGTTCGTGAGCGCCGTGCGCCGGCAACGGCCCGGCGTGGCGGCAAGTGCTTCGTCTATAACGGTACGTCGTTCTGCGAGTGAACCCAGCGCCACTGTGTGGCACCGAGCTCAGCTGCGCATTTTTGCATATGCGCTAGTAGCCGCTGCATTCGGCCTTGGTGATCCGGGGCGCCGAACAATACGCAAAGCCGCCGGTCAGGGTATAGAAGGTATACTGGCTCTTGCCGCGCTTGAGCACGTTCGCGACCTTCATGCGGCAGGAATTGCCGGTGACGGTGAGGTCGATGATGATGCTGTTGTTTGGATAGTCGCGCACGGCCCGAAGCGTGTGCCGTCCTGCAACACGCAGCGAGGCCGTCCCGCCGGGCGCTTCGGAGGCCTTGGCTCCAAGCTTGGTATTGATCTGCACCTGCCCCTCGACGTTCGAGGAGAGGTCAAGCTTGGCGCTGCGGTCGGTCGAGAGCTCACCCGTGCCCTCACCGCGGATGGGGAAATTGTGGACGGAGGGATTGGTGCAGTCGGCGAGCCCCTCGAAGACAAACTTCGCGCGAAGGGACTGGGCGGAAGCTTCACCGGAAATTGTCAGCACGCTGGCCAGCGTCGCCGCGATTGCAAAGGCGGTTCTCGTTTTCATGATGCATCCTTAAGCATTTCATCTAGAAGACTATTTCGTCAAAACGACCATCAGCAATCTATTCGTCTGACGGATTGCGTCGAGGTTCGAAAATGCCAGTGTTTTCCCGATCGGGAACCTTCTATAAGGGGCCTCGTTAAGTCTCGTCTCCCACAGTTGCGGACAGAAACCCATGACATTCACGCTGCCCCCCCTTCCTTACGCCTATGACGCCCTCGGGCAATTCATGTCGAAGGAAACGCTGGAATTCCACCACGACAAGCATCATCAGGCCTACGTCACCAACGGCAACAACGCGCTCAAGGGCACCGAATGGGAAGGCAAGTCCCTTGAGGAGATCGTCAAGGGCTCGTTCGGCAAGAACCCCGCGGTGTTCAACAACGCCGGCCAGCACTACAACCACATCCACTTCTGGAGCTGGATGAAGCCCAATGGCGGCGGCACCAAGCTGCCGGGCAAGCTCGAGAAGAAGATCAACGAAGACCTCGGTGGCTTCGAGAAGTTCAAGACCGACTTCCAGGCGGCCGGCGTCGGCCAGTTCGGCTCCGGCTGGGCTTGGCTCCAGGTCAAGAACGGCAAGCTCGAAATCGCCAAGACCCCGAACGGCGAGAATCCGCTGGTGCACGGCGCCACCCCGATCCTCGGTGTCGACGTCTGGGAGCACTCCTACTACATCGACTACCGCAACCGCCGTCCCGACTATCTCAAGGCGTTCGTCGAGAACCTCGTGAACTGGGAATACGTCGAGTCGCTGTTCGACAAGGCGTAAGGCGTCATTCCGGGGCGCGCGAAGCGCGAGCCCGGAATCCATTTATCCACTCGGGCTGACGCCCGATGGATTCCGGGCTCGGCGCTAACGCGCCGCCCCGGAATGACAGAAGAGGCGGCCGCGTTTGCGGCCGCCTCTTTGCTGCGCGGAATTCACCGAATGAGTCCTGCGCAGTGCGCGTATCGGCCTGTGATCGTTCCGTTTGCATCATCTGGGCGCCGCCCTTAATCAGAAAGGGCCTCCCTTCCAGCCGACCCACGGAAATTGTCAGAACCTTCCCCGAACAATCCGGCGCATGCCGAGGACGCGGAGTCCGAGCCGCGGCCGGGGCGTGTCCGCAAGCCGATCGGCTGGTCGACCATCATGATTGCCGCGCTGGTGGCGGTGAGCGCGGGTCTGGTCTGGCGACGTGACGGCACCGACGGTGTCCTCGAGATTCTCACCCACGATCTCTCGCTGTTCGGCGGCATCCTGCCGCGCGTGCTGGCCGGCTGCCTGCTCGGCGCCTTCATCTCCGAAATCCTGCCGCACGAAAAAGTCTCGCGCGCCCTCGGGCCGAAGTCCGGCCTGAAGGGGCTTCTGATCGGCACTGCTTTCGGCGCGATCCTGCCGGGCGGCCCCTTCACCGCCTATCCGGTGGCGAGCGCACTGCTCGCGGTCGGGGCCGATTTCGGCGCCACCATTGCGATGGTCGTGAGCTGGACCCTGATCGGCTATGGCCGGGCGGTCGCCTGGGAAATCCCGATCATGGGCACCGACTTCACGCTGTGGCGGATTTTGATCTCGCTGCCGCTGCCGGTGCTTGCCGGCGCACTCGGCCGCTTCATCTATGTCCGGGTCTATCCAACGCCCGCCGCGAAGGACGACGAGACTTGAGCGCCGCGCTTCTGATCGACATCCTGCTGTGGGGCTCGGTGTTCGGCGTCGGCCTGATCGCTTTCCGCCGCGGCCCTCCGGTCTTCAAGGCCTCGCTGCGCGAAGGCTCGATGGACTTCATCAACATCGTGCCGCGGATCGCGCTCGGCGTGATCGGCTCCGGCTATATCGCCGCGATCATCCCGCAGGAGGTGATCACCGGCTGGCTTGGCCCGGACAGCGGCTGGCTTGGGGTTGCGACCGCCGTAATCGCCGGTGCCGCGACGCCGGGCGGCCCGGTGATCGGCTTCTCCATCGGCACCGTGGCCCTGAAGTCCGGCGGCGGGGTGCCGCAGGTGGTCGCCTATGTCGTCGCCTGGGCCCTGTTCGCCTTCCAGCGGGTGATTTTGTGGGAAATCCCGTTCATGCCGGCCCGTTTTGTCTGGTTCCGCTGTGCCGTATCGGTGCCGTTCCCATTCGTGGCCGCGGCCATCGCGATGGTGATCGGCAAGCCCTGAGCCGGCCGTGGACAGAGGTAATGTTATAATATAACGTCTTTGGCATGGTTCCCGCCGCGTCCCACACCCATCACGACCACTCCCATGGTCATTCCCACGACCACTCGCATGGACACGACCACACCCACGCTCATGTGCACGATGCAGCCTCGCCGCATCCGGCCCAGGACGCGCCATGGTCGATCCTGCGCATGACCATGGCTGGCCGCCTTGTGGCCGCTGTTGCCGTCTGCGCCGTGCTCTGGGGCGTGGTCTTCCTGGCGATGAGGTGACCATGGCGGCGGTTCACTTTCACAATGTCACGCTGGGCTACGACCGCCACCCGGCCGTGCACCATCTCAACGGCGAGGTCGCGCCCGGCGCGCTGGTCGCGGTGATCGGTCCGAATGGCGCCGGCAAGTCGACGCTGCTGCGCGGCATCGTCGGCATCCTCCGGCCGCTCGACGGCAGCATTCATCTCGGCGGTCTCGACAGCCGGGATATCGCCTATCTGCCGCAGAGCGCGGAGATCGACCGGACCTTCCCAATCTCGGTGTACGACTTCGTCGGCACCGGGCTGTGGCGTGGCACCGGCTTGTTCGGCGGTATCGGCAAGGCCGCGCGCGAAAAGATTCTCCGTGCGATTGCGTCCGTGGGTCTCAATGGTTTTGAGAACCGGCCCATCGGCACGCTCTCGGGCGGTCAGATGCAGCGCGTGTTGTTCGCGCGCGTGCTGCTCCAGGATGCGCGCCTGATCGTGCTCGACGAGCCCTTCAACGCCATCGACACCAAGACCACGACTGACCTGCTCGCGCTGGTGAAGCACTGGCACGGCGAGGGCCGTACGGTGCTCGCAGCACTTCACGACATGGAGATGGTGCGCAACCATTTCAGCGAGACGCTGGTGCTGGCGCGCGGCCCCGTGGCCTGGGGGCCGACGGCGGAGGTGCTGACGCCGGAAAATCTGTTGGTCGCGATGCGGATGTGCGAGGCTTTCGACGACAGCGCCACGGCCTGCGCGGCCGATAATGCCCGTTCGCGGGCGGCGTGATCGCAGATGCTCTATGACGCGCTGATCGGTCCGTTCACCGAATTCGAGTTCATGCGGCGGGCGCTGGCCGCCGTGATCGCGCTGTCGCTCGCCGGCGCGCCGATCGGCGTGTTTCTGATGCTGCGGCGAATGAGCCTCGTCGGCGATGCCATGGCGCATGCGATCCTGCCCGGCGCGGCTGTTGGCTTCCTGCTCTCCGGCCTCAATCTGTTTGCGATGACCGCCGGCGGTCTGATCGCGGGCTTTGCGGTCGCGATCCTCGCCGGCGTGGTGGCGCGCTCGACAGGGCTCAAGGAGGACGCCTCGCTGGCGACCTTCTATCTGGCCTCGCTGGCGCTCGGCGTCACCATCGTCTCGATCAAGGGCACCAATATCGACCTGCTGCACGTGTTGTTCGGCAACATCCTCGCGATGGACGACCAGACGCTGCTGGTGGTGGCCTTCAACGCTACGGTGACGCTGCTGGTGCTAGCAGTGATCTACCGCCCGCTGGTGATCGAGAGCGTCGATCCCTTGTTTCTGCGCACTGTGAGCCGCGCCGGGGGACCCGCGCATCTCGCTTTCCTCGCGCTCGTCGTCATCAACCTCGTCAACGGCTTTCAGGCGCTCGGCACGTTGCTGGCGGTGGGATTGATGATCCTGCCGGCCGGCATTGCGCGGTTCTGGTCGCGCGATCTCACCGTGATGATCTGCATCGCGGTGGTCGCGGCCGCAGTCTCCGGTTATGCCGGCCTCGTGGTGTCGTTTCAGACCCGCGTGCCGTCGGGCCCTGCGATCATTCTCGTGGCAACGGTGCTCTATATCGTCTCCGTCCTGTTCGGCCGCGTCGGCGGTATCGTCCGGCAGCTGTTTCCCGGTCGGCATCTGGAAGCGTGACGATGCGGCGTCTCCTGCTTTGCGTGCTTCTGCTGATCGCCTCGCCGCTGCACGCGGCGGAGCGGCTCAATGTCGTCGCGAGCTTCTCGATCCTCGGCGATTTCGTCCGCGCCGTCGGAGGAGATCGGGTCAACATCACGACGCTGGTCGGCCCTGACAGCGACGTGCATGTCTACACGCCGGCGCCAAGTGATGCGAAGCGGATCACGGATGCAAAGCTGGTTATCGTCAATGGGCTCGGGCTGGAGGGCTGGCTGCCGCGCCTCGTGCAGTCTTCCGGCGCCAAGGCGCAGGTGGTCACAGCGAGCGCCGGCATTGCGCCCCTGAAGCTCGGCTCGGCCGCCGACCCCCATGCCTGGCAATCCGTCCCCAACGCCAAAATCTACGTGACCGACATCGCCAATGCGCTGGCCGCGGCCGATCCTGATGATGCGGACTTCTTCCGCACCCGGGCAAAAGCCTATCTGGAACAGCTCGAAGTCCTCGACCGGGAGGTTCGCGAGTCCGTCGCCAAAATCCCGGCCGAGCGGCGCAAGGTGATCTCGACCCACGATGCCTTCGGCTATTTCGCCGCCGAATACGGCGTCCAGTTCGTGGCCCCCCTGGGCGTCTCCACCGAAACCGAGCCCAGCGCCCGGGACATCGCTGGTATCATCGGCCAAATCAGGGACCAAAAAATCCCCGCGGTATTTCTGGAGAATATCAGCGACGACCGGCTGATCCGGCGGATCGCGGCCGAGACGGGCGCAAAGGTCGGCGGGACCCTGATTTCGGACGGTTTGACCGGCGAAAAGGGGCTTGCACCCACTTACATTGATATGGTCAGGCACAATATAAAGGCCCTGACCAGCGCGCTTGACCACTAGGGCAGGGGGCCACCCCGCCGTGTGTCGCGCGGAAAAGCCCGACCCGGAGTTGTTATGTCTGAAGCGACCTCCTCAAAAATTCCCGTGACCGTCCTGACCGGCTATCTCGGTGCCGGCAAGACCACATTGTTGAACCGCATCCTGTCGGAGAACCACGGCAAGAAATACGCCGTCATCGTCAACGAATTCGGCGAGATCGGCATCGACAACGACCTTATCATCGGCGCCGATGAGGAAGTGTTCGAGATGAACAATGGCTGCATCTGCTGCACCGTGCGCGGCGACCTCGTCCGCATCATGGACGGCCTGATGAAGCGCAAGGGCAAGTTCGACGCCATCATCGTCGAGACCACCGGCCTTGCCGATCCGGCGCCGGTCGCCCAGACCTTCTTCGTCGACGAGGACGTGCAGAAGAATGCGCGGCTTGACGCGGTAGTCACGGTCGCCGATGCCAAATGGCTGTCCGACCGGCTCAAGGACGCGCCCGAGGCCAAGAACCAGATCGCCTTTGCCGACGTCATCGTGCTGAACAAGACCGATCTCGTCACCAAGGGAGAGCTTGCCGAGGTCGAGGCCCGCATCCGTGCCATCAACCCCTATGCGAAACTCCACCGCACCGAGCGCTGCTCGGTGGCGCTGGCCGACGTGCTCGATCGCGGCGCGTTCGACCTCGACCGCATTCTCGACATCGAGCCTGATTTCCTGAATGCCGATGATCATGACCACGACCATGATCATCATGGCCACGATCATCATCACCATGATCACGGCCACGGCCTGAAGCACTATCACGACGAGGACATGCAGTCGCTCTCGCTCAAGACCGACAAGCCGCTCGATCCCAATTTGTTCATGCCATGGCTCCAGAATCTGGTGCAGGTCGAGGGCGGCAAGATCCTGCGCTCCAAGGGTATCCTCGCCTTCCACGACGACGACGACCGCTACGTCTTCCAGGGCGTCCACATGATGCTGGAGGGCAACCACCAGCGGAAGTGGAAGGACGGCGAGCCGCGCCAGAGCCGCCTCGTGTTCATCGGCCGCGAATTGCCTGAAGAGCTCATTCGCACGGGCTTCGAAAGCTGCATCGTCTCGTGATGATGAAAGAGTTCACGCCGGCTCCGGATTCAGCCTCGATCGTCTCCGTCACCGACCGCGTCAAGCCTGTTACGCTCGGCATGGGCGTGACCTCGGTGCATTTCCTCGGGCCCCGCGCCGCCTTCGTCGGCGCTGAGGAGAACGTCGCGTTTGTCGATGCCGAGGGCGAGATCAGCACCGTCGCCGCGCACAGCGGCGGCATTCTCTCGACGGCTTCCGACGGCAAGCGCCTCGTCATGGGCGGCGACGACGGCAAGGTCGTGTCGCTCGACGCCAAGGGCGAGGTGACGCTGCTCGCCACCGATCCGAAGCGGCGCTGGATCGATGCGGTGGCGCTGCATCCCGACGGTGCCTATGCCTGGTCGGCCGGCAAGATTGCGACCGTCAAGAGCGGCAAGAACGAGGAGAAGTCGCTCGAGGTGCCCTCGACGGTCGGCGGGCTCGCGTTCGCGCCGAAGGGCCTGCGGCTCGCGATCGCCCATTACAACGGCGCGACGCTGTGGTTTCCCAACATGGAGGGATCGGCCGAATTCCTGCCCTGGGCCGGCTCGCATCTCGGCGTCACCTTCAGCCCGGACAACAAATTCCTGGTCACAACGATGCATGAGTCGGCGCTGCACGGCTGGCGGCTCGCCGACAACAGGCACATGCGCATGACCGGCTATCCCGGCCGCGTCCGTTCGATGTCCTGGAGCGTGGGCGGCAAGGGACTGGCGACCTCGGGCGCCGACACCGTCATCATATGGCCGTTCGCCAGCAAGGACGGCCCGATGGGCAAGGAGCCCGCGATGCTCGCGCCGCTCCAAGCCCGCGTCTCGGTCGTCGCCTGCCATCCGAAGAACGACATCTTCGCCGCCGGCTACAGCGACGGCACCGTGCTGATGGTGCGTCTTGAAGACGGCGCGGAGATTCTCGTTCGCCGCAACGGCACGCCGCCCGTGGCAGCGCTTGCCTGGAACGCCAAGGGCACGCTGCTGGCGTTTGCGGACGAAAATGGGGACGGCGGCCTGCTGGAGCTTTAATCTGTCATCGTTCCGGCCGTATAGGGTCTCATGCGGTTTCTGACGACCTTCCAGATTGCTGATTTCGCCGACACGCTGGTCAGCCTGTTCACGGCCTTTGTGCTGGGCACGCTGATCGGCGCCGAGCGGCAGTACCGCCAGCGCACCGCGGGCCTGCGCACCAATGTGCTGGTCGCGGTCGGTGCCGCCGCCTTCGTCGATCTCGCCATGCATCTGACGGGCTCCGATGGCGCGGTGCGGGTGATCTCCTACGTCGTCTCCGGCATCGGCTTCCTCGGCGCCGGCGTCATCATGAAGCAGGGCATGGACGTGCGCGGGCTCAACACCGCGGCGACGCTGTGGGCCTCGGCCGCGGTCGGCTCCTGCGCCGGCGCCGACATGGTCGCGCAGGCGGTGGCGCTGACCGTGTTCGTCATCGCCGGCAACACGCTGCTGCGCCCGCTCGTCAATGCCATCAACCGCATCCCGCTGAATGAGAAGACCTCGGAGGCGACCTATTACTTCAAGCTCGCGGTCGCGGCCGACGCCTTGCCCGACATGCGCGACCGGCTCGTTGAGAAGCTGGAGGCCGCGAAATATCCGGTGGCCGATATCGATGTGGTGGAGACCGGGGACGATTTGATCGAAATCGTCGCAAAGCTGGTTGCGACCGCGGTCGATCCGAACGAGCTGAACGCGGTGGCGACCGATCTCCAGCACCTGCCGGGCGTGCGCCATGCGACGTGGGAAGTCAGCACCTCGGACTGAGCGCGGCGTTTTGGCACGCGAAGGTGCGGTTCCCGCCTCGTCCGGCACGGAACCGCAGCCGGGCAAGTTCGTTGATCTCGCGGACAAAGGCGGTGATCGATATGCCCGGCCAAGATGACAAGCGTAGACTGAAGCTCGATTTGACCATTGCCTGTTCGCTGTTCGCGGCAGGCGTCTTGGTGTCGGTGATGTCGCTCGCCCAGATCCGAGCCGAGAGCCGGATGGAGCTGGCGCAGGCAACCCAGCCGCTCCAGGGCACCCCGTCCGACGATCAGAGCAAAACTCCCGCGGACGCCAAGCCCGGCGGCGACCGGCCGACCACGCCGGCGCCAGAGCCCGCGCGCCCCGATTCGCAGACGCAGGGAGCGGCGGGTGCGGCTAAATCAGCATTGCCTCCGGCGCCTGCCGAGAAGATCGCGCCGCCGCTCAAGGAGAAATAGTTCAGGTGGCGGCCACGCCCTCGCTGTCATCGTCCGCGAAGGCGGACGATCCAGTATTGCAGAGGCCGTGCGTGGATACGAAGAGGCCGCGGCGTACTGAAAGCCCCGCCTTCGCGGGGCATGACAGTGGATTGTGAGGAACGCGCCGCCGCGGAATGACGAGCGAAGAGAGTCCGCCTCAACGCACCAGCACGTTCCGGAACTGCCAGGGATCGCTGGTGTCGATGTCCTCCGGAAACAGTCCCGGGCGATCCGTCAGCGGGGTCCAGTCGGTGTAGAAACCCTTCACCGGGCCGAGATACGGCAGCTGGATTTCCAGCAGGCGATCGAAATCCATCTCGTCGGCTTCGACGATGCCTTCCCTGGGGTTCTCCAGCGCCCACACCATGCCGCCGAGCACGGCGGAGGTCACTTGCAGGCCGGTGGCGTTCTGATAGGGCGCGAGCCTGCGGGTCTCCTCGATGGAGAGCTGCGAGCCGTACCAATAGGCATTGTTGTCGTGGCCGAACAGCAGCACGCCGAGCTCGTCGATACCGTCGACAATCTCGTTCTCGTCGAGGATGTGGTGCTTCTCCTGCATTTTGGCGGCGCGGCCGAACATTTCGTGCAGCGACAGCACGGCATCGTCGGCCGGATGATAGGCATAGTGGCAGGTCGGCCGGTAGACCGCCTTGCCCGATCCGTCACGCACCGTGAAATAATCGGAGATCGAGATCGACTCGTTGTGGGTGACGAGGAAGCCGTATTCCGCGCCGCGGGTCGGGCACCAGGTGCGCACGCGCGTGTTGGCGCCAGGCTGCATCAGATAGATCGCAGCGCCGCAGCCGGCTTCGTGGGTATGCAACCTAACGATCGCGTTCCATTCAAATCGCTTGTGAATAGAAGTAGCATGAAATACATTGCCCGACCATAGGTGGTATTGCCCTTCTCATCGGCAAATTTGAGCAATTTTTATTGAGGCAATTGCGGGATCCAGCGAGATGTCGAAAGATCATGTCATAACGGAATTTGAAACTGAATTTACTCCCGCTGACGTCGAGCGCGAGCTGAAGGAAATTATCACAAAACTCCGATCTCGGAGTGTACCGCTGGAAGGCGTCCACGAAGAAGACTTTACGATTTCGCGGCGCGGGCACGGAACAGGGATCGTCGAAGTAATAGTTATTGCCGTCGTCTCGGCAGCTGCCAAAAAAGCTGTCGATAGCGCTTGGGAAAAAATTTGGCCATCTCTCGAAAGTTGGCTGAAGTCCAAGCCACCGAAAAAGAGAAGTTAAAGCTTCGGCCGAGCGCCAATGTTTACCGTCAACTTCTCTGTATTTCGTCGCGAAGCCCGAATGCGCTTTCTCGCACAAGAGATGTTAGTTCTCTATGTCGAGCCAGCCAAGGAGGCGCGCCTGTCGTACAAGGACATGGAGAACATAAGTTCTGTTCTCGAGAAAGGTTATGGTGAAGCTCGAGAAGGCGTAATGCTTCAGGCGGCGAGTTCAGGGGGGGGCGATGAGGCTTGGATACAACGTCATCTCGGGGCAACGATAGATGTGATGGCTAGGGCCATAGAGGAGCGGAGATCCTATCTTCTTCAGAGGCCGGCCAAATTTCTGGAGAGTGCGCTGGCGGAGTGTCGGAACGATGCGGCGAGCAAGTTTTGTCACGATTGCAAGTTCGACGATTCATGCTGCGGGATTGTTCTGCCAGGGCATTTCGACCGGGCGATGCAGCCAACTTGCACTCAGTCGCTCTTCGCTTTGACCCAAGCTGCTGTGGCTTTTACAGAGGAGCTCTATAAGAAGTATCTACCCGACATCGAGTTTGATGTGGTGCTGGCAGTGCGCTTCGAAACCAGCACTCCTCCTCTGTCCGGGGAAACTACCTTTGTCGAAGGGGAGTCCGACTCAAAGAGCCGCGGCGCTTCGATATCAATTGGTCTGCCTATACTTGAAATCAATCCCTATACGTATTTCTCGATCGCTTATGTGCTAGCCCACGAGTTGGCTGTACACGTAGTGCAGGAATGGTTGCGAGGCCAGCAACCTAAGCCTCCTAGATCCTGGGTCGCATTCGCGGAGGGGCTTGTCGATCATGTGATTTGGCAAGAATTGACCTCTGCTCTGAGAAAACGAAAGTTCTTTCCCAGTACCGCGTTGAGCTTCCGTGCGATTCCGCAAATTCGGCGATTCCATTCACAGCGGGACGAGCTAGCTGAAGAAAGTGGGGCGCAGGGGTGTTGGTCGGCCGATGTGGGCCTCGGCCGCAGTGCTTACGAAACCCTATTCATGATTGGTCAGTATGTGGTTGGTGGATTGTTTTCGCACTTATCTAGATCGAAAGTGGCTGACGCGAAATTTTGGACGCATGAGACCGTGCTCGCGTTGAACGTTGCTTCCCTATCTGAGGTCGAGAGGCAAGATGTGATCGAATTGCTGGGCATCGTGAGAGATCAGTATGCGATCGAGGACGTGCTCGATTGGCCGGACCTCAAGTCTGCCTATTGGAGCAAGGATCTTCTTGGGCGGACGCTCGAATGCCTGCTGGATGTGAGGCAAGGTAGCGACCCATTTTCAGTCAATCCATTGATAGAATTAGCTAAATCAGAATGCGGCGTGCGGATGGAATAAGATTGTATACTCAATAATATTATGTTATTCTACTTTTGGATGCAAGGATCCGGGGGGCAAGTGTCCGAACCGTCCAACATACGTGTCAGCACGATCGAGCAGTTGCGCGCCTTGAAGGCGATGCAGCTGATAGATCGGTTTACTTTGGCAAAATTGGCAGCCATTGCTGGTATCTCGGCTCGAACTCTTGGCTCTCAGCTGTCCCACTGGAAGAAGGAGGGAGTTCTTCTTCTTGAGCAGGTTGGTGTGGCTCCAAATGGTCGACCAGGGCAGCCGAAGAAGATATTTAGGCTGGCGGCGGATATGGTCCCAATCGTCCGAGCGTCTGTTGTTGCCGCGGAAGGCTCCCTCGCGCAGCCCCCGACTGACAAAATTGTTCCTCTTGATCGAATGGCCTTGGTTGACGCCGCAGGTAGGTTGGCTGCTGCTGCCGAAAAGGAATTCGATTCGGGCAGGCGCGGTCGACTCGTTGCGGAAGCAGCCCGGTTGCTGGAGCAAACTCGAATAGTCTTGCAGCGGCGACTGGAGGCAGGGCGCGGTGGGGTAAGTGGCGCACTGCAGAACGAGCTGGCGCGCATTGAGCACCAGGTAATCAGAGCGGCCGCCATCAAATCTCAGTCTCCTGAGGAAGAGCGGCTGAGAATAATGCTTGAGGCCAGCGCCGCCGATCTGCAACGCGTTCCAAGGGAGCACCGTGATTTGCTGACTCGGGCGGCAAAATATCACGTCGAAGTTGATGCAGTGGGGCAGCCGGCCGAGCTGTGCTTTTTTGGAGGTCTGATGGCCGCAAGAGGACAGCAAGGCAATGGACAAGACACAGTTATCGATGGATGGATCTTTGACGCGGCGAGTCACTATAGCGGCAAATCGGAGCTAGATAGAGGTCCATCGTGGGACGATATTGAGACGAGGCTAATTGAGTCGTTCGGAAAAATTATTGAACGCGGATATACCGCGGCGGTATGGCATCCTGTTGTCGCGCAGTGCTTGGCTGGGGTGGCAAAAAACGCCGTGCTCTCCGTGCTGTCTGGATTCCATGTGCGCGTTGCGGATCTCTTCCTGCGGACCTCGTCTCCAGTGTTGCGCCGTCAAGCCCTAATATTCTTGCAACAGTATGCTGGCGACGTAGAGCTGGTTGCAAAGTGCACGGACATTTTTCTGCCGGAGGCGCAACCCGACGGCGACGAAGATTTTATTGATCCTTATTTCCGTCTTCACGCTGATAAGGCGCCGATTTCTCCTCCGTCCTTCCAGCGAGTATTCGGAGCTTTGCGTAGCGAAGGATGACCGCCACCATGTTTGGAGAAAGCTCAAGATTTGTTCGATACCTTAGTGAATTGGTGCAGCTCCGACTATCGGTAGAACAAAATATAAGTGATTCAAGGTCTCATCATCAGTTAGTATACATCGTCGATGCAAATATAATTCACCTCTTTCTGAGCCCTTATTCAAATTGGCAAAATGTAATTCCCTTCAAAGAAATCCTCGGGCAGGAGAAGCCGAATCTTGCCTTTTCCGCAGCTGTAATCACCGCCGAGTATATTTTCTCAAGACAGCTTTCTCGCCAGGCGCGCTATCCCGTCTTTGTCGCCGAAGAGCACGTTTTAGAGGTTGATCGATATATCTCGAAGTTGCGCGACGAATCGTTGGCTCCGCAAGCAGTGGGAATCGAGCGTGCTAAGGCGCTAGAAAATGCGATCGCCTCCATTTCGGATCTTCGAAACAAGTTGCTCACTGAGTCCAGTGATAACTTGCGCCGCGAATTTGAGAGCAGAATTCCTGACGCTGTCGCGGAGTTCCAGTCAGTAGCATTTGCCCTGCAATACACAAGGCTTCTTCGAAACGATTTGGTGCGCCCGCTGAGGTTGGCGCCTCACCTGGATCGCAAGTGGCTACAGGTCGAGCGACTCGAGTACGAAAAATGGTGCGATGCTCTGTCTTTATTTCAGTCAGCTGATAAATTCCGCTTGCATCGAAGTGGCGTGAGGAGTGAGAGGGGGCAGTCCGAGCCGCCACTACACGACAACCTCAAAAGAGATGCGCGAGTTCTGTCGCAGCTCGTTCAAATCAATAGCCAGTTGCAGGAGCGTCGTGTTCCAGTTCGCTTTGTCTTCGTGACCGACGACGACAAGATACATCATGCAGTCGCTTATCGCGCTATGCACAAGAGGTTTCAAGATACTCTGCTTCGACGGCCGGTGCAGTTTCATCCGGCGCTCAACTTTCAAGAAATGCCAAATCTGTTGCGCAAGAGCGATGTTACCAATGAGTTGCTGGCGTCGATCAATGGTATAATTGATGGAATGGGGCTTCCCACTAAATCGTTATATGAGTTGACCGAAATTATCGCAAATTACCTTAGAGACGACTTTCTGGATGCAAGGGATCTCGACGAAGCAGACTGGAGGTCTCGCTTACAATTGGTATGGCGTGATACTCTAGTCAAAAAATTCGATCTACGTGTGCCGCCTGACGTGGAGGGCGATATCGACGAAGTTCGGAGTGCCTGGGATAGGTTGTCAGGAAACTCAATTGGCCTCAATGTTGAGTTGCTCGCTCGGAGATACAAAGAGGAGATCGGTCCGCTTGCAGACGGACTCCGGCAGCTTGAGCGCTTTCGCGCTGTTGAATTGGCCGAAGCCTTCGATGATTTCCAGCGGGAGCAGTTGGATGTTTTAGAGAGGCATCATATCGAGTGGTGTCTCAGTTGGCTTATCGACAGCAGGCAAAAATCGCAAACCGAAGCTGAAGCCCGTGGACCGCGGTTGTTTCGGATGAGCGATCTCAGATCCAATCCGCAATCAAGCGTTGAGTCGGCTGTTCTCAGTCTAATGAAGTCGGTGGACCACGACGACGGGGCGCGACGTGCGCGTCTCGTGGTAAGAGAAGGGCGGTTCACCGATAATGCTATCGTTGCAGCAATTGTAGCTTATCTCGCTAGCGAGTGGTCGTTAGCTCGCGAGTTTGGAGAGCGATCGTTAGATCGCCTAAGGAGGACGATCCGCGTAGCTGCAGGAGTTAACTCTGACACCTATGTTACCTTCCAGCCTGCTGTTCGCGAAATTGAATATCTAGTTGCCGTCTGCAAACGTTTTGAACTGTGTATGATTGATGAAGCCGATCAGAAGGTTCTGGTTGGAAAAAAGCATGTTCGCGACACGTTTAAGTCAGCAGAGAGAACCGCACTTTTGGCTATCGACGATGCGGTACAGAGATTCGACGTGTTTGGTGCAGCGCGAGCTAACGCCGAATTGGGCACTCTCTACTTGACGGCAATTCAAGTTGAGCACGTATGCAAGCAGTATGAATTGTTGGATAGGCAGGATTGGCAACGTTTGCCGTCCAAGGCAACTGAACACCTAAGGCGTGCCATCAGCGATTTGGAGACGCACTTTCCAGAAATAATAGCAAGCAGCGAAGCTCCAGAATCGGAAAACGAACTTTTGGCGTGGACACTATTCTTTCAAGCCAATGTCAATTTGCTCAGCGCGGTATTGTTCTTCCGCTTAGAGGGGTTTTATAAAGAGTACGTGCCAAATAAAATTATGGATCTTGTTCTGAAATATCTTCCGGCCAAGTTGAAGAGCTTCCCTGAGCATTTGACCGTTGAGTGGGAGATCTACAACTTCCTATATGTTGAAGGTGATTTGCATTCCCCAAAATCTCGCAATGCCATAATTTCGCGCTGCAAAGATATGCTTTCGCGGCGTGAAGAGACGCTCACATCGTTGGATGCGAGTATCCTGAATCGTTACATTCGCCACATTGGCGGTGTTAACCCCTGATGCTCACGAATGCTCAGTAATGACGTGCGTGTCGGACAACATCCGGGATGCTACGCCGATCTGCGCTTTCAGTTTTGCCCTCACCGCACCAGAACATTCCTGAACTGCCAGGGATCGCTGGTGTCGATGTCCTCCGGAAACAGTCCCGGGCGATCCGTCAGCGGGGTCCAGTCGGTGTAGAAACCCTTCACCGGGCCGAGATACGGCAGCTGGATTTCCAGCAGGCGATCGAAATCCATCTCGTCGGCTTCGACGATGCCTTCCCTGGGGTTCTCCAGCGCCCACACCATGCCGCCGAGCACGGCGGAGGTCACTTGCAGGCCGGTGGCGTTCTGATAGGGCGCGAGCCTGCGGGTCTCCTCGATGGAGAGTTGCGAACCGTACCAATAGGCATTGTTATCGTGGCCGAACAGCAGCACGCCGAGTTCGTCGATACCGTCGACGATCTCGTTCTCGTCGAGGATGTGGTGCTTCTCCTGCATCTTGGCGGCGCGGCCGAACATTTCGTGCAGCGACAGCACGGCATCGT
>NZ_JADPJH010000015.1:89678-102882 GCF_023073315.1 Bradyrhizobium sp. 1
CGCGTCACGCACAGTGAAATAATCAGAGATCGAGATCGACTCGTTGTGGGTGACGAGGAAGCCATATTGCGCGCCGCGGGTCGGGCACCAGGTGCGCACGCGCGTGTTGGCGCCGGGCTGCATCAGATAGATCGCAGCGCCGCAGCCGGCCTCGTGGGTGTGCGCGTTCTCGGGCATCCATTTTTCATGGGTGCCCCAGCCGAGCTCGGACGGCTGTACGCCTTCCGACAGAAAACCTTCCACCGACCAGGTGTTGACGAAAACGTCAGGATCTTTCGGCTTCTTCGAGCGCTGGGTGTCGCGTTCGGCGATGTGCACGCCCTTGATGCCGGCCTGCCGCATCAGGTCCGCCCATTCGGCCTTGGTCTTCGGCTTGGGGGCATTGAGCTTCAGGTCGGCGGCGACATTGAGCAGCGCCTGCTTGACGAAAAACGAGACCATGCCGGGATTGGCGCCGCAGCAGGAGACGGCCGTCGTCGAGCCGGCGGGGCGCGCCTTCTTGGCGGCGAGCGTCACTTCGCGAAGCGCGTAGTTGGAGCGTGCTTCCGGGCCCTTCGAGGCATCGAAATAGAAGCCGAGCCAGGGCTCGTTGACGGTGTCGATATAGAGGGCACCAAGCTCGTTGCAGAGCTCCATGATGTCGGTCGAGCCGGTATCGACCGAGAGATTGACGCAAAAGCCCTGGCCGCCGCCTTCGGTGAGCAGCGGGGTCAGCAATTCGCGGTAATTGTCTTTTGTCACGGCCTTCTGGATGAAGCGCACATTCTGCTTCTCGCAATGCGCCTTGCGGCCCTCGTCCTTGGGATCAATCACGGTAACGCGCGACTTGTCGTAGTCGAGATGCCGCTCGATCATCGGCAGCGTGCCTTTGCCGATGGAGCCGAAGCCGACCATGACGATGGGACCGGTGATCTTCGCGTAGATCTGCGGGGTGGGGCTCATGGATGGTTTCTCCGGAACGTGCTGGCGGACAAAAGGTGAGGGGGGATCAGGCGCTGCGGCGCTTGTCAGATGCTGCGGCGCTTGGCGGTAACTTCGATTTCGACCTTCATCTCGGGCTTGGCGAGGGCGGAGACGACCAGCAACGTCGCCGCCGGCCTGATGTCGCCGAGAACCTCACCGCAGACGGCGAAGTGGGCGTCGATGGTGCTCGCGTCGGTGACGTAGTAGGTCGCACGGACGATATCGGCCATCTCGAAACCGCCCTCCTTCAGGGCGGCTTCGATGGTCTTGAAGCAGTTGCGTGACTGGCTCGTGACATCTGAAGGCATCGTCATCGTGGTGTAGTCGTAGCCGGTGGTTCCCGCGACGAACGCGAATTCGCCGTCGATCACGGCGCGGCTGTAGCCGACGGTCTTCTCGAGGGGAGAGCCGGTGGAAATCAGGCGACGGGACATGGGTTCGGCCTCGACTGAAAGGGGGAATTTCATGGGGTTAAAGGGCGTTTCCGGGGCTCGCGCAACCCCAAACGAACGGGGGCTGGCGCAGGCGCGGTCGGGCGTTGCCGCTTAACGCGGCTTGGGTCGTCACCTCGATGGCGATCCCTTAGGCCGCTTGCGCTTGGAGGCCGCGAACCGACCTCCGTTTGGGCAAGGCCGCTCCGGTCGGAACGATCATCCCTTCGGCGCCATCGAGCGCGCCGTCGGTGAACTCGACCGCCAGCAGGCGGTCGCGCTCGAACGGGCCGGGCAGCGACAGCGCGCCGGTCTTCTCACCCGTGAAGCCGAAACGGGCGTAATAGGCGGCATCGCCGAGCAGGATCACGGCTTCATGCCCGCGCGCCCGGGCGGCGGCCAGCGCTTGTTGCATCAGCGCGGCGCCGATCCCGAGCTCGCGGCAGGCAGGGTCCACCGCCAGCGGTCCGAGGACCAGAGCGGGCCTGCCTCCGGCGCTGACGTGCCACAGCCGCACGGTTCCCACGAGTGTCCCCTCGCGCACGGCCGACAGGGCAAGCCCGGCGGCTGGTGCACGTCCGTCGCGCAGGCGCTGGCAGGTGCGGCCATGGCGGGTCTCGCCAAAGCTGGCATCCAGCAGCGCTTCACGCATCGCAACGTCGGCAGCACGCTCCGCACGGATCGCGAACGGAGCGGCATTCGAAGTGAGGTCAACCTGTGTCTTCCGAAAAGCAGTCATGGCGCGTCAGTCCCCGCTTGAACCCGCGTGCGAGAAGCGCGCCGGCTCAAGACGTCGTCAGAATGGCAATGTCAGGGAGGGAGCCGGCAAGCCGGCTCCCGGGTTCGTCAGGCCTCAGAAATGAGGCAGCTCAGATGTGGTAGGTCTTCAGCGGCGGGATGCCGTTGAACGCCACCGCCGAGTAGGTCGACGTATAGGCCCCGGTGCCCTCGATCAGCAGCTTGTCGCCGATCTCGAGCGTCACCGGAAGCGGATACGGGCTCTTCTCGTACAGCACGTCGGCGCTGTCGCAGGTGGGCCCAGCGAGCACGCAGGGCGTCATGTCCGCGCCGTCATGCGGGGTGCGGATGGCGTAGCGGATCGACTCGTCCATCGTCTCGGCGAGACCGCCGAACTTGCCGATGTCGAGATAGACCCAGCGCACCTCATCCTCGTCGCTCTTCTTCGAGATGAGCACGACCTCGGATTCGATGATGCCGGCGTTGCCCACCATGCCGCGGCCCGGCTCGATGATGGTCTCCGGAATCTGGTTGCCGAAGTGCTTGCGCAGCGCGCGGAAGATCGAACGGCCGTAGGTGACGACCGGCGGCACGTCCTTGAGGTACTTGGTGGGGAAGCCGCCGCCCATGTTGACCATGGTCAGGTTGATGCCGCGCTCGGCGCAGTCGCGGAACACCTGCGAGGCCATCGCCAGCGCACGGTCCCACGCCTTCACCTTGCGCTGCTGCGAGCCGACATGGAACGAGATGCCGCACGGCTCCAGGCCCAGGCGCTTGGCGACGTCGAGCACCTCGACGGCCATTTCCGGGTCGCAGCCGAACTTGCGCGACAGCGGCCATTCGGCGCCGGCGCAGTCATAGAGGATGCGGCAGAACACCTTCGCGCCGGGAGCGGCACGGGCGATCTTCTCGACTTCGGCGGTGCAGTCGACCGCGAACAGGCGAATGCCGAGCGCGAAGGCGCGCGCGATGTCGCGCTCCTTCTTGATCGTGTTGCCGAAGGAGATGCGGTCGGGCGTAGCTCCAGCGGCCAGCGCCATCTCGATCTCGGCGACCGTCGCGGTATCGAAGCACGAGCCCATGGACGCCAGCAGCGCCAGCACTTCCGGCGCCGGGTTCGCCTTGACGGCATAGAACACGCGGCTGTCGGGCAGCGCCTTGGCAAAGGTCTGGTAATTGTCGCGCACGACTTCGAGGTCGACGACGAGGCACGGCTCGGTGTCGAGGCCCTCGCTGCGGCGGTTGCGCAGGAATTCCTGGATACGATCGGTCATAGCACTCTCCCAAACGGCCCAGCGACGGGGATCCGTTCAAAAAAATAGCGTCGGATATGAGCGCTCCGGCCAGATCGCGCGATGGAGGCGCGACGAGCCAAAGACTCAGATCAAACTGTGCTGCCGTGGATTGGTTGGGAATTTCCCGCCCGCACACCTGGCAATGAAGGACAAGCCTTTTCAGTAGCCCGCGCCGGCGTTGGAATGCCGGTAGAGACCAAAAAAGCCCGATCCGTCGTTGCTTTAAGTCGCGTCCCCCGTTGAGAGCGGGGTGCGCCGGTTCGCCTCCGGCTGCCAGTCACGGTTGCAAAAAGTGAAGTCACCTTCGACAAGGCATCTCTTTGAGAGAGATGCTGGACGCTCCGGGTTTGCTTGGGTCTTGCGACCTCCGCACTTCCGAAGAGCCCCTCGGCTTCTTCACCCCTTGGCGGCTGTCCGGCCTCTTGTCCGGATACCTACCGACTGACACACGACCACAGGCACGTGCGAAATTGGGCAAGAGCGCACATAAGGCTTTTGACTCCGCTTCGCAAGATTTTTTTTAGGCTGCGGAGAGAATTGCCTAACATCTGCTTGCGCAGTGTTGCGCGAGCGACGCGGAAGATGAACGTGCGTTAAGATTTTTGTGTCGCGCGAGTGTCTCTCTCGCGCGAGAAGCGTCAGCGGCGCTTCGTGAAAGGCTCGACGCGCTGAGCGGCGCGGATGAACGCGGTCATCACGAGCACGCCGAGTGCGAACAGCACGGCTTGCAGGATGTGCGTGCCCTGGTCGCCGAGCCCGAACAGGATCGCGAGCGCCCAGCCGCCGGCAAACGCTGCGCCGAACACCTCTGCGCCGATCAGGATCGCGGCGCTGATGACGGTGATGACGCTCGGCCAGACGATCCGGCGGGAGGACGAGGAAGGCGCGTTCATGAGCTCAGGGGTCCCAAGAGTTCGAGGCTAGGCTTCGGGGGCCGCAATCTCCCCGAAAAGGCGGCCGGGAGCAAGGGCAAATGGCCCAAAAAAGCCCCATCGCGTGCTATAGCTGGCCGCAACAAATCAGGCTCAAAAAAGAGACCCGCGATGTCAGAACCCCGCCAAACTACGGACTCCGAGACCAATCCGCTGCTGAAGGCCTGGGTGACGCCGTTCGCGACACCGCCCTTCGACGAGATCAAGCCGGAGCACTTCCTCCCGGCCTTCGAGCAGGCCTTCGTCGATCACTCGGCCGAGATCGCCGCGATCACCAACGATCCGGCCGCCGCCGACTTCGCCAACACCATCACGGCGCTGGAGCGCTCGGGCAAGCTGCTGAGCAAGGTCGCCTCGGTCTTCTACGACCTCGTCTCGGCGCATTCCAACCCGGCCATCCTGGAGATCGACAAGGAGGTCTCACTTCGGATGGCGCGGCACTGGAATCCGATCATGATGAACGCCGTGCTGTTTGGCCGCATCGCCCAGCTGCACGAGAACCGCGCCAATCTCGCTCTCGACACGGAACAGCTGCGCCTCCTGGAACGCACCTACACCCGCTTCCACCGTGCTGGCGCCGGCCTGTCCGACGAGGCCAAGACGCGGATGGCCGAGATCAACGAGAAGCTCGCCCAGCTCGGCACGAGCTTCAGCCATCATCTGCTCGGTGACGAGCAGGAATGGTTCATGGAGCTGGGGGAGGCCGACCGCCAGGGCCTGCCGGAGAGCTTTGTCGCGGCCGCCCAGGCTGCGGCAGAAGAACGCGGCATGGAAGGCAAGGCCATCGTGACGCTGTCGCGCTCCTCGACCGAGCCGTTCCTGAAGAGCTCGGCCCGGCGCGACCTGCGCGAGAAGGTCTACAAGGCTTTTACGGCGCGCGGCGACAACGGCAATGCCAATGACAACAACGCGACCGTCGTCGAGATCCTGAAGCTGCGGGAGGAGAGCGCCAAGTTGCTGGGCTATCCGACCTTCGCCGCCTACCGGCTCGAGGATTCCATGGCCAAGACGCCCGACGCCGTGCGCGGCCTGTTGGAGCGGGTCTGGAAGCCGGCGCGGGCGCGGGCGCTTTCCGACCGCGACGAGATGCAGAGGCTGATCACGGAAGAGGGCGGCAATTTCAAGCTCGCGCCCTGGGACTGGCGCTTCTATGCCGAGAAGCTCCGCCTCCAGCGCGCCAATTTCGACGATTCCGCGATCAAGCCGTATCTGACGCTCGACCAGATGATCGCCGCCGCCTTCGATTGCGCCACGCGCCTGTTCGGCATCACCTTCGCCGAGCGCAAGGACGTGCCGGCCTGGCACCCGGACGTGCGGGTCTGGGAGGTCAAGGGCCCCGACGGCAAGCACAAGGCGCTGTTCTATGGCGACTACTACGCCCGGTCGTCAAAACGCTCTGGCGCCTGGATGACCTCGCTGCGCGACCAGCAGAAGCTCGACGGCGAGATCGCGCCGCTGATCATCAACGTCTGCAACTTCGCCAAGGGAGCCGGCGGCGAGCCCTCGCTGCTCTCGCCCGATGATGCCCGCACACTGTTCCACGAATTCGGCCACGGCCTGCACGGCATGCTCTCCAACGTGACCTATCCGTCGCTGTCGGGCACCTCCGTGTTCACCGACTTCGTCGAGCTGCCGTCGCAGCTCTACGAGCACTGGCAGGAGCGGCCCGAGGTGCTCCAGCAGTTCGCAAAACACTACCAGACCGGCGAACCGCTGCCGGACGATCTGCTCCAGCGCTTCCTCGCCGCGCGAAAATTCAACCAGGGCTTTGCCACCGTCGAGTTCGTGTCCTCGGCGCTGGTCGATCTCGAATTCCACACCCAGCCGGCCGCCGCCGCGCAGGATGTTCGCGCCTTTGAGAAGAAGGAGCTGGAAAAGATCGGCATGCCTGAGGAGATCTCGCTGCGTCACCGGCCCACCCAGTTCGGCCACATCTTCTCCGGCGATCACTACGCCGCCGGCTATTACAGCTACATGTGGTCGGAAGTGATGGACGCCGACGCCTTCGGCGCCTTCGAGGAAGCCGGCAACATTTTTGATCCGGCGGTCGCAAAACGCCTGCACGACGATATCTATTCGACCGGTGGCTCCGTTGATCCGGAAGCCGCCTATGAGGCCTTCCGCGGCCGGCCGCCTGAGCCCGACGCGCTGCTGCGTCGTCGTGGCCTGCTCGACGGCGCCAAGGCAGCCTGATGGGCATGCGTGCCCTGTTCGGCCTGCTGCTCGCCGCTGCGATGACGTTCGCAGCAGGCGCGGCGAGCGCGCATCCGCATGTCTGGATCACGGCGACGAGCGAATTGCTGTACGCCGCGGACGGCAGCATCACCGGCGTCCGCCATGCCTGGACCTTCGACGACATGTTCTCGGCCTATGCGGTGCAGGGGCTCGAGGGGAAGACCAAGGGCGCCTATACCCGCGAGGAGCTGGGACCGCTGGCGCAGACCAACGTCGAGTCGCTGAAGGAATACGCCTACTTCACCTTTGCGCGAGCCGACGGCAAGAAGGAGCGGTTTAACGAGCCGGTCGACTACTTCCTCGACTACAAGGATACGGTGCTGACCCTGCACTTCACGCTGCCGCTGAAGAACCCGGTCAAGCCCAAGCAGTTGGTGCTCGAAGTGTTCGACCGCTCCTTCTTCATCGACTTCCAGATGGCCAAGGACAATCCGGTCAAGCTGGTCGGCGCGCCCGCCGGGTGCCAGATGAAGCTTGATCGTCCCAACGACGGCACGGCGACCGCGCAAAAGCTCAACGAACAGACCTTCATGGATGGCCCGAACGCCAACTTTGGCATGATGTTCGCCAACAAGATCACGGTGGATTGCCCTTGAAGCCGAAACTCTCCCCGCTCGCGCGCGGGCTGCTCGCCTGCGCTGTGGTTGTCGCCGTACTGGGCGTGGCTGACGCCGCGCTCCACGAGCTCCTTGCGCAAAATCCCTTTGGCGCGCCGCGCCCCGCGCAGGCGGCAGAGCCCGAGGCCAGCGGCCTCATCGGCTGGCTGCTGGCAAAGCAGTCGGAATTCTATCGCCAGATGTCGTCGACCATCCGCGCCGCAAAGACCGATGGCTCGGCGGTGTGGACGCTGCTCTTCATCTCGTTTGCCTACGGCATCTTTCACGCCGCAGGACCCGGCCACGGCAAGGCGGTGATCGCCTCCTATCTCGTCGCCAACCGCGAGACCGCCCGGCGCGGCATCGCGCTGTCTTTTGCCTCGGCGCTGATGCAGTCGCTGGTGGCGATCCTGATCGTCGGCATCTCGGCCTGGGTGCTGAACGCGACCGCCAAGACCATGTGCAAGGCAGAAGGCGCGATCGAGATCGCCAGCTACGCCCTGATCGCGCTGTTCGGCCTGCGACTGGTCTGGGTCAAGGGCCGCACGTTTATTCGCGCGCTCCAGTCGGCCCAGCCGGTGCCGGCGATCGCCGGCGTGCCGCATGACCATCATGACCACGGCCATCACCATCATCATGATGCCCATCATCATCATGACCATGATCACGACCACGCGCATTCCCATCATCACCACGGCGATCACCACGTCCACGACGAGCATTGCGGCCATTCCCACGGGCCCACCCCGAGCGAGCTCGCCGGCCCCGGCGGCTGGCGGCGCGGGTTCGGCGCGATCCTGACCGTCGGCATCCGCCCCTGCTCGGGCGCGATCCTGGTGCTGGTGTTCGCGCTGGCCCAGGGCCTGTTCTGGGCCGGCATCGCCGCGACCTTCCTGATGGGCCTCGGCACCGCGATCACGGTCGCGGCCATCGCCGTCGTCGCCGTCTCCGCCAAGGACATCGCCGCCCGCCTCAGCGCCGGGCGCGACGGCGGCGGCGCACTGTTCATGCGCGGCATCGAATTCGGCGCCGCCGCTCTCGTGCTGCTGTTCGGCGCCGGCCTGTTGTTCGGCTACATCGCGGCTGAGCGGACGACGTGCTTCTAGGCAAGGGTCTCGTGCCCCGGACGCAGCGCAGCGTCCCTTCGACGGTGCGCTGCAGAGCCGGGGCCCATCTCTCCGCGGATTAGCGTGTGGCCTTCTGGGTCCCGGCTCTGCGGAGCAGCGCAAGAGCGCTGCACCGCGTCCGGGACACGGGAGCGACGACTTTGCGAAAGTCCTCTGGTCGGCTATTCAGGCAGCCAAACCAACAAGAACGGTCGGGGGATTCAATGTCGCGTGAAACTTTCTGGTTCTTTCACCCGTTCCGGGTGCGCTATTCCGAGATCGACGGCCAGGGCGTCGTCTTCAACGCGCACTATTTGACCTATTTCGACACCACCATTACCGAGTATTTCCGCGCGCTGGGGTTTGACCAATATGCGGACGCGCAGGCGAGCGGCATCGATTTCCACGTCGTCAAATCTGTCATCGAATACAAGGCGCCGGTCAGGTTCGACTGGGAGCTCGACGTCGGCGCGCGCGTGGCGCGGATCGGTAATTCGAGCCTCACTTTCGAGCTCGCCATTTTCCTCAAGGGCAGCGCGGACGTGCTGGTGACCGGCGAGATCGTGTGGGTCTACACCAACCAGGAGACCCATCGGCCGGTCCCGATCCCGGCGTCGATCCGGGCGCTGATCGCGACGCGGGAGCGTCATCTGCCGGCGTGAGGCCGCCTCACGCCGGCAAAAATCGCTTCAGCATCGGCATGAAGAAGATCCCGAGATTGATCGCAAAGCCGATGCTGAAGAGGATCGAGCGCAGCGTCGGGCGGTTGCCGAGATAGGTCAGCACATAGGCGATCCGCACGATCAGGAACAGCACCGCGAGTTCGTCGATCAGGCGCTGCGGCGAGTCCCGGAATTCGGCGAGCAGCACTGCGAAGGCGAAGAACGGAAAGGTCTCGATGCCGTTCTGGTGGGCGCCGAGCGCACGCTGGGCGAGGGCGTCCTCATAGAAAGCGGGATCGCGCGGGCGTGAATTGTCGAACCCGCGAAACCTGATCCATTTGATCGAAACGATCGTAGACAAGTAGAGCAGCAGCGTTCCAAGAACGCACCATTCCGCGAGTGTCATCAGCCCCTCCCGCTTGGGTGCGACCCTAGCGATTCCGGGCTCATCTTGACAAGTTCGGACCAACGCGCGACCCACAGAGCCATGACCAACGTCGTCGCCATCGAGACCGCCAAACCGGCCACCCAGCCCGCCCCGAAGCGCGTCGGCGTGCTTCTGGTCAATCTCGGCACCCCCGATACGGCCGATGCGCCCGGCGTGCGGGTCTATCTCAAGGAGTTCCTCTCCGACGCCCGCGTCATCGAGGACCAGGGCCTGATCTGGCAACTGGTGCTGAACGGCATCATCCTGCGCAGCCGTCCCCGCACCAAGGCGCTCGACTACCTGAAGATCTGGAACACCGAGAAGAACGAATCGCCGCTGAAGACCATCACACGCTCGCAGAGCGACAAGCTCGCCGACGCATTGTCGGACCGCGACCATGTCGTCGTCGAGTG
The DNA here is from genome assembly GCF_023073315.1 of Bradyrhizobium sp. 1. Lineage (GTDB taxonomy): Bacteria > Pseudomonadota > Alphaproteobacteria > Rhizobiales > Xanthobacteraceae > Bradyrhizobium. The sequence continues at coordinate 99,477 of NZ_JADPJH010000015.1, forward strand.
GGCGATGCGCTACGGCAATCCCTCGATCAGATCGGGCATCGACGCGCTGATCGCGAAGGGGTGCGACCGTATCCTCGCTGTCCCCCTCTATCCGCAATATTCCGCGCCGACCTCGGCCACCGTCTGCGACGAAGTGTTCCGCGTGCTTGCCCGCCTGCGCAACCAGCCGACGCTGCGGGTGACGCCGCCTTATTATGAGGACGAGGCCTATATCGAGGCGCTCGCGGTCTCGATCGAGACGCATCTGGCGACGCTGTCGTTCAAGCCGGAGCTGATCGTGGCATCCTTCCACGGCATGCCGAAATCCTATGTCGACAAGGGTGACCCCTATCAGGGCCAGTGCGTTGCCACGACCGAGGCGCTGCGCCGCCGGCTCGGCATGGACGACACAAAACTGCTGCTGACCTTCCAGTCGCGCTTCGGCAATGACGAATGGCTGCAGCCCTACACCGACAAGACGATGGAGCGTCTCGCCAAGGAAGGCGTGCGCCGCATCGCGGTGGTGACGCCGGGTTTCTCCGCCGACTGCCTGGAGACGCTGGAGGAGATCGCGCAGGAGAATGCCGAGATCTTCAAGCACAATGGTGGCGAAGACTTTTCCGCGATCCCCTGTCTCAACGACAGCGATCCCGGCATGAATGTGATCCGAACCCTGGTGCTGCGCGAGCTTCAGGGCTGGATCTGAGGAGCCCCCATGAACCGCCGCGAATGTCTGGCGCTTCTTGGGATGATCGCCGCGCTGCCGGCCCCGGTGCTGGCGCAGCAGCCGACGCGCCGGCTCGGCGTGCTCTCGGTCACCGCCGATGAGGTGATCGGGCAAGCTCGCCTCGCCGAGACGCTCGCCGCCGATGGCTGGAAGGAGCAGGACAATATCAAGATCGACTGGCGCAGCGGTGCCGGGGATCGTGCTCCCATTGCCCGGCTTGCGGACGAGCTGATCGCGCTCAAACCCGATGTCTTGCTCGCGATCGGCACGCCGTCGGTCGAGGAGCTGCGTCAGCGCACCACGACGATCCCGATCGTGTTCGCCGTCGTCACCGATCCCGTCAGCCAGGGCTTTGTCAAAAACCTCGCGCATCCCGGCGGCAACATCACCGGCTTCACCGATTATGACGGCCCGCTGGCCGGCAAATGGCTGGAGATGCTGACGCAGGTCACGCCAAAATTGTCCCGTGTCCTCGTCGTCTACAATCCCGCCACTGCGCCGTTCGCGCCCCTGATGCTGCGCACGATCGAGGACGCCGCGCGCACCCTTCACGTGACGGTCGAACCCGCGCCGGTGCATGACGCCGCTTCGATTGCGGGGCTGGCCGCGCGGAAAGATTGCGGCCTGCTGATCCTGCCGGACTTCTTCACCATGGCCAATCGCGCGCATCTGCTTGCGGCGATCAATGAAGCCCGTGTGCCGGCGGTGTTCTGGAGCCGCAGCTTCGTCGAGGCGGGCGGGCTGATGTCCTACAGCACCGACAGTGCCGAGCAGCTTCGCCGCGCCGCCAACTATATCGATCGTATCCTGAAGGGCGCACGGCCGGCCGACCTGCCGGTCCAGAACCCCACCAAATTCGAACTCGCGGTCAATCTCAAGACCGCCAGGGCGCTTGGCGTCACGCTTTCCCCGGGCCTGCTCGCAATCGCGAACGACGTGATCGAATGAAGCCGTCAGTGGCGGACGGCCTGTCCGGATTCGTTAACTTTCGCCGTTAGGTCTGCGCCTGCACGCTTTCAAGGCTGTCCCGCAAAACATAATCGTGACCGTTCCCTCTCCGCACGTCTTGTGCAGAATCGCGCCAATGCCGACGTGAGTCGTGGCCGCTGAACCGGTAAGGCGGCGATCCCGACCAATGACAGCGCGGGAAAGGGCTTTTCCCCGCCTTGGAGGATATATGAGCGGTTTCGACATTTTCGCGATTGTTCTGGTTTTGCTCGTCATCGTCACGCTGGTTGCCGGCGTGAAGACGGTGCCGCAGGGCTATGACTGGACCATCGAACGGTTCGGCAAATACACCCAGACGCTGAGCCCCGGGCTCAATCTGATCGTGCCCTATTTCGATCGCGTCGGGCGCAAGATCAACATGATGGAGCAGGTGATCGACATTCCCGAGCAGGAGGTGATCACCAAGGACAACGCCACCGTGACGGTGGACGGCGTCGCCTTCTTTCAGGTGTTCGACGCCGCCAAGGCGAGCTACGAGGTCTCCAACCTGACCCAGGCCGTCACCGTCCTGACCATGACCAACATCCGTTCGGTGATGGGCTCGATGGATCTCGACCAGGTGTTGTCGCACCGTGACGAGATCAACGAGCGTCTGCTGCGTGTGGTCGATGCCGCCGTCTCGCCCTGGGGCCTCAAGGTCAATCGTATCGAGATCAAGGACATCGTGCCGCCGGCAGACCTCGTCGAGGCGATGGGCCGACAGATGAAGGCCGAGCGCGTCAAACGCGCCGACATCCTTCAGGCTGAAGGTGCACGCCAGTCCGAGATCCTGCGCGCCGAGGGTGCCAAGCAGGGCCAGATCCTCCAGGCGGAAGGTCGCCGCGAGGCCGCCTTCCGCGACGCCGAGGCACGTGAGCGGTCGGCGGAAGCCGAGGCCAAGGCGACGCAGATGGTCAGTGAAGCCATCGCCAAGGGGGATGTCGCCGCGCTGAACTATTTTATCGCCGACAAATATATCAAGGCGTTCGGCCAATTCGCGGACTCGCCGAACCAGAAGATCATCATGCTGCCAGTGGAAGCCGTGAGCATGCTGGGCTCGCTCGCCGGCATCGGCGAGATCGCCAAGGCAACGTTCGGCGAAAGCGCGGCATCCGCGGCCGCCGCCGCGCGCCGCCCGGGCTCTGTGCCTCCGACCGGCAGCACACCGCCGGTGGTGCCGCCGCGGTGACGGGATTTCTCAAAGAGGTCGTGTCATGACCGACATGTTCGTTACGCTCGGTACCTGGAATTGGCTGATTTTCGGCTTCGTCCTGATGGCGCTGGAGGTGCTGGCGCCGGGCATCTTCCTGTTCTGGCTGGGGCTCGCTGCGCTACTCGTCGGCCTGATCTCGTTCGCGGTGGCGATATCCTGGCAGATTCAACTCGTGATGTTCGCGGTGTTCGCGGCCGCCGCCGTGCCGGTGTGGCGCCGCCTCGCCCGACCGAAGCCGGATGCCAGCGCCAGCCCCTTCCTCAACAAGCGAGCGGATGCGCTGTTGGGCCGCGAGTTCACGCTGGAGAAGCCGATCGTTGACGGCAACGGCACGATGCGCATCGGCGACACGGTGTGGCGCGTGGCCGGCCCCGATACGCCGGCTGGGACGAAGGTGAAGGTTGTACACGTCGACGGTGCGAATTTGACGGTGGCGGCGGCGTGAAGACTCTTCCCCTCTCCCCTTGTGGGAGAGGGTGGCTCGCCGCAAAGCGGCGAGA
>NZ_JADPJH010000015.1:103004-104027 GCF_023073315.1 Bradyrhizobium sp. 1
GGAGCACGCGGCTACTGATTGCGCTACTTCTTCCACCTCTCCGCAAACCGGTGCAGTGGCATGAACGTCGCGCACAGCTCCCGCCCCAGCGCCGTCAATCCATAGCCTCCGCCTTCGCCCAGCTCCACGAACCCGGCCTCGCGCAGCTCCGTCAGCCGCGCTTGCAGGACCGTCGGCGATGCCTCGTCGCAGGCGGTGCGTAAGGCACGCGAGGTGAGGGGAGCGTCACGCAACTCCCAGAGGATCCGCAGGCTCCAGCGCCGGCCGAGCAGGTCGAGCAACGCCATGACCGGCCGTCCGGTGCGCGAGCCGCGGACCTTCCCTGATGCTGCCTGTTTCGCCATCGTGCCCCCCTCTTGCGCAACGCTACAAATAATGTAGCGTATTGCTACGATAAATGTAGCAATGGAGACGGCCCATGTCCCGGACCATGCCGCGCATCGCCCCGCTCGATCAGCCTTATCCCCCGGAGATACGGGCGCAGTTCGACCGCATCATGCGGGGCGCGCCGCCGCTGGTGCTGTTTCGGGTGATGGCCGGCCATACGCGCGCCTGGGACAAATTCCGGGCCGGCGGCCTGCTCGATCCCGGACCGCTGTCGCTGCGCCAGCGCGAGATCGTTATCGACCGCACCTGCGCGCTGAACACATGCGAATATGAATGGGGCGTGCATGTTGCGATATTCGCCGGGCCCGCGGGGCTTACCGAGGAAGAGGTGCGTGCGACCGTGCAGGGCGGTGCCGCATCATCCTGCTGGTCTCCGGCCGAGCAGGCGCTGATCGCGGCCGTCGATGCGCTGCACACAAGCGCGACGTTCAGCGACGAGGAGTTCGCCGCGCTGTCGGGGCATTACGACGAAGCGCAGATCCTGGAGATCATGCTGCTGTGCGGCTTCTATCGCACGGTGTCGTATCTGGCGAATGGACTGCGGTTGCCGCTAGAGGAAAAGGCGGCGCGGTTTCCTCGATAGGCTCCCTCGCCCCGCTTGCGGGGAGAGGGTTGGGGTGAGGGGGAGTCTCCGCG
>NZ_JADPJH010000017.1 GCF_023073315.1 Bradyrhizobium sp. 1
ACGGGTTTCGGTTCAAACTCTTCTCGCTTTCGGCGCTCATTCCGCCCTGCGACTTGAGATGCCCCGCGCGCCTCACGCCGGCTGCGGAACAAAGGCGGTCGCCCTCATTCGCGATGACGCTCCAGTCGTACAACATCGGGACCATTTCCGCGGAGGCCCACGCCGAGTGCTGATCGGCATAGTGCGGACTCGCGGGATGGCTCGACGCGCCGTGGAACAACCCAGGCGCAGTCGTTCCAGTTGCCGACGTCGAAGACGTAGCGCGCAACGGCGCCGTAGGTTGAGACCGGACCACGCCCAAAAGCATCCATCGGCCATGACGGTGTCGTTGTCGCCGCCGACCGGATGCCCGGCGGTTCGAGCTGCTTGACCGCCTGCGGGAGAGCCGAGGATAACGGATGCGCCATGCGGACGTGATGCAGGTCCGACCACGTCGTGCCGTCGTTAATCCCGGCCGCGCGCTCGAGCGCCGTCGTCAGCGCGCGATCCCAATCCCAGCCGCGGAGGAAGGCGGTATCATCGTTGCGCAGCCATGACGGCAGCGTGGGCGACGAATTCGCGCGCCGTGAAGCTTTGCGTATCGGCATGAACGCTCGCCATGTCGGCGACGGTCGCGGCCGGGAGTTCGGCTAGCCGCTCGGCGATGCGCTTGGCCCGATATGGAGGATGACAATCGGTGCACAAATAGTCCGGATGATCGTCGGCGACGACGCGATTGTTCGCAGTGACCAGAAAGCCGGCCGGTGGATCAAAGGTGCGCGGCAAATCCTCCCACGTAGCCGACGCAAACGCCCGGGATATTCCAGGCCGTGGCGAGCACGACGTATTGCAGAACAATGCTGGAACTCGCGAAGGGCAATTCTCGCGAACGTCAGTGGCGCAGGGTAATGCGCCCCATCTGTTCGGGTTCGCAACGAAGGCCGCTCTACCTGGGGCCTACCGTCCCCCTTTTGTTGCCTGCAGATCTTTGACAGGAAGCGATCGCCAGTCGCGACGTTGCATGACCATCTCGCGCACTGGGTCGCAGCAAATCGTAGGTTGGCGTACAAAAGCGTACGATTGGTAGCGGGAGAGCGCTACCGCCTTTCCCCACACCAGCCAAACCTACGATATCTCATCCGGTCCCTCGAATGAGACAATTCGCGAGCGCTGGCGAAACCACTCTTAGCGCCGTTGAACGGCCGCCAACCGCAGGTCGTATGAAAGCGGGTCTTGTCGTGGTAGAGCAAAACGGAGATGAAGCCGGTGACACGATCCAGGTGATAGGTTCAAATCGGTAGAGTCGAGATGTGGCGCGGTGGCTTTAGGTTCGGACATCGCATGAGCGCTATATCGACGCGACATGCGCTCTGCCCTCTGAGCGGCCTCCCGCCATTCGAAGCTGCTTGCCGGCGACACGCTTTGTCCTTGACATCTCGGCAATCTGAAGCGCCAGTTCGAGGGCCTGGCTGGCGTTCAGTCGCGGGTCAACCGCTGTCTGGTATCGCAGCGACAACGACTCGTCCGTGATAGACCCGGCACCGCCTGTACATTCGGTGACGTCCTCGCCAGTCATCTCGAAATGCACACCGCCCGGATGGGTGCCCTCGGCCCGGTGCACGTTGAAAAAGTCAAACACCTCGGAAACGATTCGATCGAACGACCGCGTCTTGTAGCCCGACCGCGAGGTGACGGTATTTCCATGCATCGGGTCGCAGACCCAGACGACGGTCCGCCCTGCTTCGCGGACCCGGCGGAGCAGCGGCGGCAGTTTTTGCCTCACCTCGTCGGCCCCCATGCGCACGATCAGCGTCAGCCGGCCGGGCTCGTTGTCGGGATTCAGGACGTCGATCAGCCGGATCAGGTCGTCGGGTTCAAGGGAGGGGCCGCACTTCAGGCCCAACGGATTCTTCACTCCGCGTAAGAACTCGACATGCGCTCCGTCAATCTGGCGTGTGCGGTCTCCGATCCAAAGCAGATGACCTGACACGTCGTACCAATCGCCAGTGTCACTGTCGATCCGGGTCAAAGCCTGCTCATAAGGTAACAGCAACGCCTCGTGACTGGTGAAAAACTCTGTCGCACGAATCGCCGAGGTGGTCTCCTCGGCGGCGCTACACGCAGCCGCGAACTCCAGCGCTTCGTCGAGCCGGCTGACGAAGTTTTCGTAGCGCTCCGCCCAAGGCAGCCGTGCAGCAAAGCAGAGGTTCCACTGTCGCACCTTATACAGATTGGCGTATCCGCCCTGGGAGAAGGCGCGCAGCTGATTCAGGGTCGCGGCCGATTGGTTGTAGGCCTGGATCATGCGGGCGGGGTTGGGCACGCGTGACATCTCATCGAAATCGGGGGCGTTGACGATGTCGCCGCGATAGGCTGGCAACGAAACGCCTTCGATGACCTCCAGCTCAGCAGAGCGTGGCTTGGCGAACTGTCCAGCCATGCGGCCAACTTTCACAACTGGCAGGCCGCCGCCGAAAGTGAGGATAACCGCCATCTGCAGCAGCACACGGAAGGTGTCTTGGATCTTGTCTGGATGAAACTCGGCAAAGCTTTCGGCGCAGTCGCCGCCCTGCAGGAGAAATGCCCTACCCTCGGCTACGCGCGCGAGCGACGCCTTGAGCGACCGCGCCTCGCCGGCAGAAACCAACGGCGGATAATTGCCCAGAATCTGCTCCACCGCGGCCAGCTGTCCGGAGTCGGGGTATTGTGGCATCTGCCTCACTGGCTTCTTCCGCCAGGACCTTGGAGTCCAACCATCCGAGGGAGCAGACGCATCTGAAGCCGACAAGTCGGTAGCGCGAATATATTGAAAATGATCGCAGACCGGCACCTTCAACCACACGTCGTTCATCTGCGGGCTCCTTATTACTGGAATGCAGTCTTACGAGTCTTGTCGGCAGATCGAGAGGCGGAGCTTGGTCGCGTAGCGGCGCGCAAGCTTGTGGGACACAAGCACCGCTCGGCCTCTGTGGAGCGCGCTCACGCCGCTTCCGCAGATCGCGGGAAAGCCGACCGATCCGTTGGAACAGGAACCTGCAATCGAAGGCGCTCTTCCCCTTCCTGGAGAATGACGTCAGGTCCTCCCGCCCGATCCGACATGACGATCTCTGCTGTCGCAGGCAGCCTGATGTTCTCGTATCGCGCGAGGCCGCCTGCCGGATCGCCGCATGAGGCAAGCTCTCTCGCCAGCACCTCGGCGTCGAGGATCGCCTGTCCGGCACCGTTGGATCCAAGAGGTACTAACGGGTGGGCCGCATCGCCGAGAAGCGTCACCCGGCCAAAACTCCACCGCGGCAGCGGGTCTCGATCCATCATCGGGAATTGCAGGATCGTGTGCGCGTTGCGGATCAACTCGGGGACGTCCAGCCAGTCGAAGCGCCAGTCCGCGAAGACCTCGACAAAATCCTTCGCATCCCCCGGGCAGTTCCAGTCCCGCTTGCTGCAGAAGTTCCCCGGGTCGGGGACCTCGACTTCGGCCACCCAATTGATGAGCTGCGTCCCGTCGTCGTAGTTGCGAATGGGATAGATCACCATCTTGCCGACCGACGGCAGCCCGACGCGCACCATGGTGGCGCCATCGAGAAATTTGGGGCGGCGTGTCACCCCGCGCCACATGAAGACTCCGGAATAGCGGGGGGCGCCTTCATCGGGATAGAATTGCTTGCGGATCTTCGAGTGAATCCCGTCGCACGCGACGACGATTCCCGCGCGCTGCGGTTCGAGTTTTTGACCGGTTCGACGATCCCTGAAGTTCAAACACAGCCCGTCGTCATGCTCCGACGAAACGCCGGCACACTCCCAGCCGGTTCTTATTCGGTGGGGTCCGAGACGTTCGCGTACTGCGTCGAGCATCACCGCCTGCAATTCTGCGCGATGGATCGAGAGTTGCGGCCAGGTTTCGCCGGCAAAGTGCCCGACGGGCACCTGAACCAGCGAGCCGCCGCAACGATCGAAGTAGGCACTCGACCGGGTGGTGATCGCGCGCTTCTGCAGTTCCCTTTCCAGTCCCAAGCCCGCCAACACGCGCATGGCATAAGGCAGAACATTGATGCCGACACCGACCTGCTGAATAACCGGCGTCGCCTCGTAGATCGTCGAACCGATACCCGCCTTCTCGAGCGCCAAGGCCAGAGAGAGGCCGCCGATGCCGCCACCAACGATGATCACGTCACTCATTCTCGTCTCCTGCTTCTCGCAATAACCGTCTGATCAAACCATCCGTGTCGCTCACCGATGGGCTCTCGAATCATTGGTCCGCGTCGGCGGCCATCAAACCGCCGTGCGAAGGGAATGGTGACGCGGGTCGCCGCCATATTCAGGCTCGCGATCGTTGCTTTCGTGTCGAGGCGCGTCCGGCTCGTCCGCCGCGTAAAAATAGAGATCGGTGTTGGCGGAGAGGATGAAGCCGGAATAGATGTCCTGGATCGCAGCCTTGCTGAAGTGCTGCGCCTCGTGCTTCGTGGCCACGAGAAGCGAGACATAGCGGTCGATCTCGCGCTCTTTCCACGCGACTTCCTGAGCCAGCAGAGGCCACGCACTCAGCAGTTGCTCGGCCGTCAGGTCCTCGGGGCGAGTAGGTTCGACGCCTTGCTGCGCCTTGTAGACAAAACGCTTGGCCTGGACATATTCGACGTGGATCGACGCCAGCAGCTGGCGCGGATCCTTGATGTCGTTCGGCCGGAGGCCATCTGCCAGTGCGATCACCTCGCGCCATTCGGGGAGCGAACCGGTCAATGTCCGCCAGGCAAGCTCCATGCGCGTGCGCGCGGCCGCGTAGGCGATGTTCTTGACATAGCCGCGGAAGGCTGCATCTGCCCTGTACAGATCCTGCAGATCGCCGACATCCCGTGTCGCCAGCAGGCCCGCGCCGATCAATTCATGATGCACGCCACTCAACATCAGGGCCCGCGTCCATGGGATCGCGCGAATGGCATCGGGTCGCGATTCCAGTTCCTGCACGTCGAAGGCCCGCGACGGAGGGCGGGTGCTCTTGCTGTTGGCGCGAACGATGTCAAAGCGCGCGATACCGCGCAGCAGCGCCGGCAGCAGCGGGTGCTCGAAGAAGCGCTGCTTGTAGAGCCGGACGATTGCGATCCAGTCGACCCGGGAAACGCCATTCGGTCCGCCGCCCCGAGACGGCTTTGCGATGCCAAGCGGCGGGCGGCGCATTGCGTTCGCAAGGAGGAGATCCCGCAGGCACTGGTGTGCCATCACGGGCGTCAACAGATGACTGCGCATCTCCAGAATACCGGAGAGCATGTAGCGCACATCGCGGCCGGCGAATGCGTCAAAAGCCTCGAGATTCTCGGCGATCGGCCCGTTCGAGCGAGCATGCTCGTATCCGATCACGATGCTGGGCACGACTTCTATGCCAAAGCGGCCGGCGATCGCCCGATGGCGCTTGGCGATCTGCATATTCGCGATATGCATCGCCTTGCCGCCCTGCTTGCCGGTGTCGCTGGGCCCGAACGTGATGAACTGCCGGTGTCCGCGCAGCTCCAGATGCTCCCGATAGACCGGATTGGCGTAGAGATCCTCGACCTGCTGTAGCATGGAATCTGCGCCTGCGAGATCCTCGGGCTGCAGCGCGATATCGACACCGTTGCGGTGGCCGGCGGCCGCCAGCAGGAACAGCAGCGCCAGGGGCTCGTCGATGTTGCCGGCCTCCGCGATTCCGTGGATCGTAATCCGGTCGCCATATGTCTTCAGCAGTTTGAGGGTGTTCAGCGTATTGAGGGCGTTCAGGATACGAATGTGCGCGCGATCGACATTGTAGATGTCGATGTAGTCCCTGCCCTGGTAGTGAGCTGCCTTGTCGTGGAAGGCCTGACCGTTGGCGTCCCAGAAGCGCCGCCACAACTCCTCGGGCAGATCCTGACGCTGGCCCTTGCACCCATGCAGCCGGGAGAGAAGCTCGACCCTGTCGGCCGTTGACAGGTCCGCATAGCAGGACGGTCTGCCGGGGCCGAGCGCCCCGGCGATCAGGCCAGGCGGAATAATGCTGTCCACCACCTCGGTGAACATGGCTGCGTTCTGACGGAATTCGATCTTGAGATAATGGAAACCGAAGACGCCGATGCGCAGCATCAGCGCGCGCACGCGCTCGTCAGCGCAATAACCGCTTGCCTCCAGCTCCGCCAGAAACTGCGACGAGGTTAAGGCTTCGGGGTGGACGGAATCGAGCCTCTCCGCGAGCTTCCGGAACAATTCCGAAGCCGGATGGCCTTCGGCGATCTCGGCAAGGTCGCGCCGGTAATTGGCGCGAACGGCTGTCTCGAGTGCAATAATCAGTCTTTCGGTGTGCGCATCGGTGTCGTGCGGGCGCCCGTCGCGATCACCGTAGAGCCAGGTGTAGGGCCTGAGGCAGCTTTCCAGATCCGCGGGATCGATCCCCTGCCTCGCGAGCAGGCTGCCCGCCTCCTTCAGCGCCAGCGGCAGCGCCGCGTACACGCTGTCCGCGTAGAACAGCTGCGTTGCGATGAGGTCGACGTCCTCATCGGACCAGATCGCATCCCACAGGGTCTGGAGCGCATCGTTGACGGCGCTCTCCGACGAGTCACTGTCCAAAACTTGTTCCAACACTTGCACCAGGCCACGAAGGCCTTTGACGACCCTCGCGCGCAAGAACTCCGTCTCCTGGCAATGCAGGCCGAGCTCCATGCGCAGAGGCGCGCTCGAGCCGCGCGATGGCCAGCATTCGGTTGGATCGAGGATGGCCACATCGCGTCGCTGGCGGTTGAGACAGGCCTGCAACGATGCATTGATCAGGAGCTGCCGCATCAACGCGACGCGGAGCATTCTCATGTCGCGCGGATCGGGAGATTGCTCCTTGACTGCTTTGGCTGCGCCGCATGCGCCGGATATCGGACGGATCGATGATTGCGCGCCATAGATCTCGCTGAGATCGGCTTCAGTGATGACGACGGCGTCGCCATCCGAGAGGACGTCTTCTCTGAGAATTGAAATGAACACGTTCCAAACTTGATCGAAAAGTCGTTTCGATGCTGCAATGCGAGACGCACCATTCGGTAGCGCTGACGGGGCCTCTATACTTATTATCGTATCGTTTATTGGAGATTTTACCGTCTTTTTGATCACGTCATGCGCATACATAGTCTTGATTCCTCTCCGGTCTCGCGAACTACGGCTGGATTTAAGCAGCGATCGATCGATGTTTCGATTTATATTGCTTTGGCTCTCTTGCGGCCACTGGTTTAAAACTGGATTTACTCGGTTCTTATTGCAGCTTTACTTGAATTGAGATGCCGCCGATTCATGCGACAATCTCATCTCAAGGGTGATGAAACGTTACCAAATATATGCGTCGCGTCAATTGAATGCGATGCACAAATCTCGGTTTGGTTGCACGAATTGCGGGCGTCGCACTGCGCGTGTTTTGCGCATTGCCGCCAAGCTGATCAGAGCGAGCATCGACCAATCGCCTGACGACAGCGTGCTCCTCGCTCGAACGGAGAGTCTTCAAACAGCGAACGGCTTGATTGCGCAGGAGCCTGAAACTCGCGGCGAAAATCGACATCCGCGTGCGCGATCCCGACGCGTCGGCAACGCGCGTTCTGCACGGGAGGGCAAACGTGCGATGCTCGATAGCCGGCATATCCACACGGCAACCGGAGAGGCTTGCGACGAGATAATGCGATCATTGCCGGCGATGCGCGGCATGGATCACGCCTGACAGACATCAAAGCGTCCCTATGGTGCTGCACGGCTGCCGAAACGACGACCGTCGCAATCACTGTTCGGTTGTTGCCTTGTGCAGGTAGGCGATCAGATCGTCGCGGTCGCTCTTCTCGGGCATGCCTGCAAACGGCATGCGGTTGCCGGGCACGAGCGTCTGGGGTTCAGCCAGGAATCGATCCAGTGTCACATCGTCCCAGACGAGACTGCTGCGGCGCATGGCGGGCGAATAACGAAACTGCTCCTGGCTGCCTGCCCTTCGGCCGAAGATCCCCGCGAGCGGCGGTCCAAGGGTTGCCCCCTCCTGTTTGGTGGCGTGACAGGCATGGCATTTCTCAAACAGGCTTTCACCCTTCGCCGGATCCGCGGCCCGGACGGCGCTCGCGCCGGCGAGGACGAACACGCATGCGACGAACCATTGGCGCACGAGGTCCTTCATGATGTTGCCCCGATCAGGTGTGCAGGAGCGGGCCCGGATCCTTCAGATACTTCGTCCGGATCGCGTCAGCTGCCCAATAGGTCAGAGCCCCGACGGCGCCCGTCGGATTGTAGCCCGAGTTGTGCGGGAAGGCGTTGGCGCCCATGACAAAGACGTTGGGTACGTCCCAGCTCTGCAGGTACCGGTTGAGCGCGCTTTTGCCGGGATCATGTCCGGCAATCGCGCCTCCGGTGTTGTGCGTGCTTTGATAAGGCACGATCGAATAAGGAGCGCGGCGTGGCGTCTTGGGGCCGAGATGGGTCGGCCCCATCGCGCGGGCGATGTCATGTGCGACGGTCGTCAGGTGGGCCGAGAGCTTTTCGTCGTTATCGGTGAAGTTGTAGGTCATCCGCATCAGCGGCAAACCGAAGGCGTTGCGATAAGTCGGATCAAGATCGAGATAGTTGTAGCGACTGGCCATGTTCGAGCCTTGCACCGACATCTGCAGTGTGTGGTTGTACCAGCGCGCGGTCGCTTTCTTCCATTCCGTTCCCCAGCGAGGGGTGCCAGGCGGCACGGCACGCTGATTGATCGGACGTCCTCCCAGCGAAGCGCTGTAGATCGAGGCCCCGCCGATGTAACCCACCGGTCCGTGATCGAAATTGTCGCCGTTGAAATCATCGATGACAACGCCCAGCGACCCCGCCCCCATGAAGGGATTGAAATTCCTGTCGTCGAAGAACGCCTGCACGACCGTGGCCACCTGGTAGCAATAGCCCTTCCCCACGGTGCCGGTGTCGCTGACCGGGTCGTAGGGCTTGCCGATGCCGGATAACAGCATCAGGTGCACGTTGCCGAAGCCGTACGCGCACAGGATTACAAGGCTGGCTGGCTGCTCGAATTCCTCCCCCGTCAGCACGCTCGTGTAGGAGACCCCGGTTGCCCGCTTGCCATCCGGAGCGAGGTTGACACGCGTGACCCAGGCATACGGCTTCAGCGAGAAGTTCTTGTTGCGAAGCGCGGCCGGGATCACCGTGATATGCGGGCTGGCCTTGGCATTGGCCTCGCACCCGAAATTCTCGCAGAAGCCGCAATATTGGCACTCGCCAAGCTGGATGCCGTCGGGATTGGTGTAGGGTCGGCTCATATTGGCCGCCGGGCGCGGGAACGGATGATAGCCGAGCTTGTTCGTCGTCTCCGTGAACATTTCGCTGGCGAGGCTCGGCTTGAGCGGAGGGTTCGGATACTCGCGCGCACGCGGCCCCTCGAAGGGATTGCCTCCCTCCTGAATCCGGCCGGCGATGTTGCCTGCTTTGCCGGAGATACCCGCCACATATTCGAACTTGTCGTAGTAGGGTTCGAGTTCGGCATAACTCATCGGCCAGTCGGCCAGCTGCATGTCCTGCGGGATGAAGGATTTGCCGTATCGCCCCTCCACGCGGGAGCGCAGGGCATGATCATGCGGAGAAAGACGATAGGTCTGTCCATTCCAGTGGACGCCGGCGCCCCCCACGCCTTCGCCCGGCAGGAACGAGCCGAGCCTGCGCATCGGCAGCGCCCGTTCGGCCGGCTTGTTTCGAAAGGTGAGCGTATCGCGGCTGACGTCCATGAACAGCTCGTTGCGGACGGCATAGCGCAGTTCGTCACGGATCATCGGCACCGAGAAACCGGCGTCCGAGCGCGGCGCGCCTCGCTCCAGTCCGACCACGGTCAGGCCTGCATCCGACAGCTCCTTGGCCATGATGCCGCCGGTCCAGCCCATGCCGACGATGACCACGTCGACCTCCTTGAGTTTCGTCGTCATCGGATCGTCCTCACGAGAGATCGGCGATGCCGAGCGGTTCGACCGGATACGGCTTGCCGCGGAAATGCTCGATGTTCTCGGCATGCGCGGCGATGACACCGGGAAATCCGACCAGCTTCCAGCCCTGCTTGTTCTTGTTGCCGCCGTAGATCGGATCGGCGAACAGACCTTCCATGACGTTGGCATAGGCCATGTCGAAAAAGGCCTGGGCCGGGACCTCCTGCAGAGGCAGGCGTCCTTCGGAGAGAGCCTGCACGATCTGCTGGCGCTGCGCAGGTTGAAGCCTGTCGAAACTGGCGCCGTGGACGGCCGCGCAATGGGCTTCCACGGCGCGGATGGCGCAGCGGTAAAGATCGGCGGGTGGAAGCGGCAGCTGATAACCCTGCTGCGCTGTGCCGGCAGCCCAGGGACCGAGCAGATACATCCGCGCGCCCCGGCCCCAGGCACCGGCGAGCTGCCGATCGATATAGATGCTGATGCCGAGCTCCGTTCCCGAGGGCGTGAGGTCGTCGGCCGGAATCAGATGATCAACGAAAGCCTCGATGAATGCCACCTCGTTGAGATCGAAGAACTGATAGGATCGCGCCGCCGCTGGTGGCGCCTCCGCAGCAGCGGAAGAAACGGGAATGGCGACCCCAACACCCACGGCTCCCGCCATCGTCAACACGTCGCGCCGAGCTATATCCACCATATTGATCTCCCTGCTCTTCTTGCGGCCGGATGTGCGGTGCCTTGTCGTCGCGGGGCGTCAGGATGCGTGGAGCGAGACATCACCCGCGACGAGCGACCAGATCTCTTTCTTCAATTCGCCCCATGCAGGGGACAGCTGAACATCGATATTGCGCGGCCGGTCGAGGTCGTTGGTGATGACCGCCTTGATCTGGCCGGGATGAGGCGACATCACGACGATCCGATCGGCCATGATCAATGCCTCATCGATGTTGTGCGTGACCAGCACGATGGTTTTGAGGCTCTCCCGCTGAATGCGGCTCAGCTCCTCCTGAAGAACGTGACGCGTCATGGCGTCGAGCGCCCCGAACGGCTCGTCCATCAACAGCACCTCCGGATCGGCCGCCAGGCTGCGCGCGAGCGTCACGCGCTGCTGCATCCCCCCTGACAACTCGGCCGGATAATGATCGGCAAAGCCGTGCAGTCCGACCATCTCGATGAACCGGCCGGCGGTGCTCCGGCACTCGTCGGCAGGCAGGCCCTTCATACGGGGGCCGAACTCGACGTTCTTGCGAACCGTCCGCCACGGAAACAGCGCATAGGACTGGAACACCATGCCGCAGCGCGGATCGATGCCGGTGATCGGGCTCGATCGCAGCAGAATGTCTCCCTGCGACGGAGGCGTAAAACCCGCGAACATGTTCAGCAAGGTCGACTTGCCGCATCCTGACGCGCCGAGAAGACACAGAAACTCATGCTCATACACGTCGAGATTCACATCACGCAACGCCAGAACGTCCTCGTTCTGGCGCACGGAAAACGACTTGCTGACGTGTTGTGCGGAGAGAATGACAGACATCGAAACGTCCTTTGTCGCGGAAGTCGGGGGATCAGCTCTGGCGCTTGTGGCGCTCCCAGGGCAGCAGAGCGCGCTCCAGCCTGTTGGCCAGGAGATCGGCGACCAGCACCGTGGCGGAGATGCTGACCATGCCGACCAGCACCAGCGCGAGATTGCCCCAGTCCTTCGCCGACCAGATCAAAGCGCCGAGGCCATTCTGGGCCGCGACCATCTCGGCCGACAGGACGCAGGACCAAGCGATGGCGAGACTGACCTTGAGACCGGACAGAATGCCCGGGAGGGCACCGGGAAGAACGACCTCCCTCATGACGGCAAACTCGGAAGCGCCGAGGTTTCTCGCTGCCTTGATCAGGATGGGATCCACCCGCTTGGTGCTCTCGACCGTGTAGAGCAGGACGTAAATCCAGGACCCCATGAACACGATAGCGACCTTCTGGGCCTCGCCAATGCCGAGCCACAGCATCGTGAGCGGGATCCAGGTGATGGAGGGCAGCGGGCGCAGCAGCGAGATCAGCGGATCGAGCAGCGCCTTCGCCGGCCACCAGCTCCCCATCAGCACGCCGAGCGGGATCGCGATGGCCGCAGCCAGCGCGAAGCCGAGAAAGACCCGCACCGACGACGCGGCAATGGCCCACCACAGCTCGTGCGTGGCGGCGACGGCAGCGGCTTCGCTTGCGACCTTGAACGGAGATGGAAGAAACAGCGGCGAAACCCAACCCCGCTCGGTCACCAGCGCCCAGCTGATGCAGAAGGCGAACACGCCGAGGATGTTGAGCAGGATGATCGGTCGGTCACGAAGACTCGAGCGGCGCTTCTGCTTCGTCCGGTCGGGCGGCGCCACGAGATTGCTGGCCATATTACGTGCCGACGTCATGTCGCTTCTCTTTCCATCAAATTAAGCCGCTGGGAATGCCGCTCCGCTCGCGCGGACCAGCCAGACTTCACAGTTCAGGAACAAACGACGTGTTCTCCCATTGCTTGACCTCGGGAGCGCTCTCGATCTTCTTGTTGCGATGGAGCCAAAGCGACAGAAACTGCATCTGCTCGGTATGTTTGTTCATGTGCTCTCGCCAGCCTTTCGAGCCGTAATATTTGAAGTTCTTGATGCCGGCGAGCACGACGTCGGGTGGTTGCCGGAAAAGCGGCGCGACGGCAGCGGCTGCGGCTTCGGGATTCTGGTTCACATAATCCGCCCCGCGCATGATCGCGGCCGCGAGCCCGCGCGCCTGATCGGGATGCTCCTCCACGAGCTTTCGGGAGATGATCAGGATGTCCGGCGACGACATCGTGCCGAAGCGCTTGTAGGTCTCGGTGTCGGCGTCGGTGCCGAGAAGCTTTCCATCCGGTGCCGCCTTCTTGAGGTTGTCGAGCAGCGGTTGCCATACACAGGCCGCATCGACATCGCCGCGTCCAAGCGCAAGCGCCATCTCATTGGGCGACAGATTCACGAACTGGACGTCCCGCACGCTCATGCCGGAGTTCTGAAGCAGGCCGTCCATCGTCACTTCGGCCGACGTGTTGGCGGCGACCTTCTTGCCCTTGAGGTCGGGAAAGGATTGGAAGCCCGCCCGTGCCCAGCATCCTTCGCTGCCGGGAGAATCGTCGACATTGGCGAAATAGAAAAAGCTGTTGTTGCCGCGCGCCATTTCGCTGATCACGGCGGAACGACCGAGATTGCTGAACGCGACGGAGCCCGCGGTCAGGGCTCGGATACGGTCGCTCGAACTCAAGATCACCTGGACATTGACGTCCAGGCCTTCGTCTTTGAAGAAGCCCTTCTCGACCGCGACGAGAATGGGGACTTGGCCCAGCCAGGTGACGGAGCCGGCAAAATCGAGCTTGGGCATGGGGTCTGCGGCCGCCGGACTCCAGGGGACCTGCGACACCAAGATCGCGCCGATCACTGCCGCCCAGCCGAAAATCCCCGTGGATGTCCGCATCATTCGTCCTCCAGCCCACACCGCTTACCCGTTCCAAGCAAATCGCAGGCCAATTATGAAACGGTTCCAAATGAGCATCCGAAATTGCCGATGTGCTGGATCACGGCGCATTTTCACGGGGGACGTCGCCGTCTGGCGTTGCCGGGCGCATGGCCCTCTCACCGCGACCCGATCGGTCGCTCAATCTCTGCGCATCGTTGCAACGATTGTCATCACAAAGGCCGGCGCCGCAGCGAGCTCGTTCGTTTGGCCAACACTCATCGCTGCGCTTTCACACGCGGCACTGAGCGCATGGTCGTATCGCCGTGCAGTCGCGCCAGCTCTCCGGAGATGAAACGATGAAATGAGATCCGGTGGCGCTTGTCGGCGGCGATGCGCACGCAAGGTGATCGACGACGCGTTCCATGCGCGGCCTCGAACAACCCGGTTCCTCAAGCACGCCGACAAGCGGGCACATGATGTGCGATCGGGATCTGACCTCGCTCGACAGCTCGCGTGGTCAGCTCGCGGCGTGTCGGCGGCTCGTACGTTGAGAAGCTCTGTGGGTGCGCGCCCAGCGGCGTTCGTGCCAGACGTCGATGCGATCCATCCATTTCCGCTGAAGCGCCGCTCCGCTGGCGATGGCCTTGGCTCCCATCGGCCAACGCGGACCATCCTGCGAACCGACGACAGGGAACGCGAGTTCGCCGGAATGCGCACCGGCAGCCCGGCGCGCGAGGTCGCGGCCGAGCAGCGGGCCAAGAGCAAGACCACGCCCGCTGAGGCCGAGCCCGACCATGATGCCTGGCGCCGCTTCTATGATGCGCGGGTACTGGTCCGGCGCCATATCGATCCAACCGCTCCAGCTCGACTGCCAGGTCACGCGATCGAGGTGCGGGAAAAGTCCGGCAATGCGCGCTGCGGCGTGCTTGAGATTGGCGCCGCCGGTTGAAAACATCGGCCCCTCGATGGTCACCACAAGGCGCCCGTCTCGGGTGACGCGAACGCCGGACGGCAGGCGGCGCGTATCGGTCAGCGCTCGTCCGCCCGGGAGGATCGTGCTTGCGATCTCGGCGCGGAGCGGCTCGCTCGCGACCTGGTGGACGCGGATCGGAAGGACGTGAGCGCCGACGCCGGGCGCCAGATCGTTGCGATAGGCGTTTGTGCAGACTAATATCTTGTCGGCAATCAATGTCCCCGAGCCGGTCTTCAACTCCCAACTGCTTGCACCATGACGACGAACCGCTTCTGCCGGCGAGCCGCAGAACAGGCCGACACCGTTCATTGCCGCGGCACGCGCGAGACCGACGGTGAATGCGAATGAGTTCAGCGTGCCGCCGCGGTGATCGAGCAGCGCGCCCGGATAATCCCCGCCGCCTATCGCCTGTGAGGTCTTGTCCCGATCGAGAATGTCGACGGTCGATCCGCGCCTCTGCCAAAAGGCCGCACGTTGCGTCAGGCGTTCGAGACCTTCGGCGGAATGAGCCGCAAAAATCAGCCCGCCTTGCACCGCCTCGCAGGAGATCTGATACGTCTTGATCAATTCGAAGACAAAATCGGGGCCGCTGGCGGCCGCCGTGACCAGGCGCTCGCCCAGAATTTCGCCGAACAGCTTCAGCGCGTGCCCTGGTTCATGCTTCAGGTAGGGAACAACTTGGCCAAAGCTCCGCCCGCTTGCGCCGGTGCCGATCCCATTGGCTTCCACCACGGCAACGGTCATTCCGAGTCTCGCGGCATGGAGCGCCGCCGACAAGCCCGTGAGCCCCGCCCCGACGATCGCCACGTCAGCCCGTTCGCAGCCTGTCAGGACTCGGGTCGGAGGATCGTCGACACCTGTCCTGTAAACCTGGGGCAGCGAGGTTTCATTGTCATGCAACAACCCATCTCGCATAGCGCTCTCCTTCTCCGAAAACATCACGGCAGGCTCTTGGGAGGGAGAGCCTGCGGCCGATTGGCCAGGGCATGATCGAGCATGAGCAACAGAGGAGGAGCGGCCCAGGTCATCGCGAGAGCCAGCAGGGCGACAGCCTCCATTCCGACAAGCTGCCCGTCCGGCGCAATATCGAGCAGGAACGGCGCGCTGGCTGCTCCCGCGGCTTGCGCAAGATTGGTGACCGCAGCGATGAGGGATTGAAATGCCGCGCGCTCGGCAACGGCCGGCACCCTGGTCACCCAGGCTTGGTTGACCGTGCTGCGCACCAGTTGAAACGCGATGACAAGAGCAAACAGTGGAATCACAGGCAAGTCGATCACTCCGCGGCCGATGAAGACGACCCCCAGCAGGCCGGTGGTCACAACGGCGACGGCAATGGAGACCGACGTTGCGCCGAAGCTGTCGACAAGGCGACCTGTCAGCGGCATCGCCAGCACGCTCACGATGCCGCCCAGCAGATAGACATCGGCCAGGCGCGCAGGCGAAAGGCCGGCATTATGGACTGCGAAGATGGCCAGGTTCGGCGAGATCAGCAGAGCCGCATAGGACGCGCTTGCGATCAGCATGAACGCGAGAATACTGGCGCGCGCAGTGACAAGCTCAATCATGGCGGCATGTTGCTCGGACCAATTCCACGTGCGCAATTCGGCCAAGTGCTGGCGTTGCGCGCCGATTTGCCAGCTGACGATTCCAGCCAGAATGAGCGTGATGACAGCAATGCCAACGAAGTTCATCTGCCAGCCCATGTCCGAGGCCGCGACTATGACCCCCAGTGGCAGCCCGGCGATCAATGCCAGCCCGTAGGCGCCGATCAATATCCCGACCGCCGCGCCGCGCCGTTCCGGCGGCACATTGTCCGATGCGATCGCGATGAGCAGCCCCCACAAGGGACCGGCAAACAATCCGGCAAGAGCCCGCATGACAACGAGCCCGACGATGTTCGTCGCCGTCGCGCAGACGGCTGTCGTGGCGACGAAGCCGAGCGCGCAGGCAACCAGCGCGATGCGGCGGTCAAATCTGTCGAGGAAACCGGCCGATACGAATCCGCCGACAGCAGCGGCGATCGAATAGCTGCTGCCGAGGAAACCGACTTGCTGAGGTGGAAATCCGAGACTGTCCGCAATGAACGGGCCCAGCGGAAAGATGATGATGGAACTCAAGGCGACCACGAACGCGACCGTGCTGAGCAGGACGATGGTCTGCCGTTCCGAAAGCCGGGGTCGACCGGTCACGGCCATGCCTCGCGCCGAACTAATCAGACGGCCCTGCTGCGAATGGTCATACAGACCCACGGGGACTCCTTGTATGGCGCTCGGCTGCTTCGGGAGAACCAGAGGTGCCGAACGCGCGAGCGGATGATGCGGGGTCGAGGAGCCGGATCGGTCAGGCCACGGCAGCCGCCACGTCGATGCGTTCAAGCTGCGCGCAGGCCGCGGTGATCCGTTCCAACCCCTGCTCCAGCCGCTGATTGGACGCCGCATAGGACAACCGGAAATGTCCGGGCATGCCGAATGCGGTGCCGTGCACGAGCCCGACACCGGCTCGATCCAGCAGATACAGCACGAAATCCTCGTCGCTGGCGATGACGCCTCCATCCGGACGCCGCGCCCCGATCAATTCCGCACAGGACGGAAACACATAGAAGGCTCCCTCCGGCTTGTGGCAGATGATTCCATCGATCGCGTTGAAGCCGTCGACAATCATGTTGCGTCGTTTTTCGAACGCAGAGACGTGCCCGGCAATGAAATCCTGAGAGCCGTTGAGAGCCTCCAGAGCGGCAGCCTGACTGATCGACGACGGGTTCGTCGTCGAGTGGGACTGGATGGCCGCCATGGCCTTGATGAGTGGGCGTGGCCCGGCGCCATAGCCGATGCGCCAGCCGGTCATGCAGTATGTCTTCGATACCCCGTTCATCGTCAGGGTGCGATCATAGAGCTTCGGCTCGATCTGCGCGGCGGTAGCAAATTCGAAGTCGCCGTAGGTCAGATGCTCGTAAATGTCGTCGGTGAGCACCCAGACATGCGGGTGACGCACGAGGACGTCGGTGAGCGCCTTGAGCTCCGACCCCGTATAGGCCGCGCCCGACGGATTGGACGGAGAATTGAGGATCACCCAGCGTGTCCTCGGCGTGATCGCCGCCTCGAGGTCCGCCGCCGCGAGCTTGAAGCCCCGCTCCGCCGCGCACGGCACGATCACGGGCGTTCCCTCGGCAAGCAACACGATTTCCGGATAGGAGACCCAGTAGGGAGCCGGAATAACGACCTCGTCTCCAGGGCTCACGCTCGCGATCAACGCATTGTAGACGACCTGCTTTCCCCCGGTGCTGACGACGACCTGATCACGCTCATAGCTCAACCCATTCTCGCGCCGGAATTTGTCGGCGACCGCATCCTTCAGGGCGGGCGTCCCATCGACGGCCGTGTATTTGGTCTCGCCACGCGCGATCGCGGCGGACGCGGCCGCCTTGATGTGGTCCGGGGTGTCGAAATCGGGCTCCCCGGCAACGAGGCTGAGAACATCCCGGCCGGTAGCAGCCAGAGCCGCCACACGAGCTGACAGCGTGACCGTGGGCGAGGGTTTGACGCGCGTGAGGCGCTGAGCGACTTGGAACAAGTTCATCTCCCAAAATGCCTGAACGGCACCGATTATCATCGCTTTCGCAAATCTGTCAATGAACCGTTTCCAATCCGCGCCTGAATCCCCGCGTCTATTTCATATGGTCTGTTCATTTCCGTGCTAATGGGCGCGATAGCGCCTCCAGGCGCGCAAGAGGCTGCCAGAGGGGGATCCGGCCAATGGGAAAGGCAACGAAACGCACTGTCACTATTCGCGATGTCGCGGCGGCAGCCGACGTCGCCGTCGGAACGGTTTCCCGGGTCCTGAACGATCATCATTCGGTCACCAAGCCAGTACGCGAACGCGTCCAGAAAACGATTCTGACACTGGGCTATCAGCGGAACGCCATCGCTCAGAGCATGCGCAGCTCCCGAACCAAGATGGTCGCCTGCGCCATACGCGACTTCGACATTCCGGCATTCGCCAGCTACGTGAAAGCAGCGGAGGCAACCTTCCGGAGTGCCGGCTACACCTTCATCCTTGCAAGCACTGCAAATGCCAAGGACGTCGAGCTCTCTCTGCTCCAGACATTCACCCAACGCCGCGTCGACGGCGTGATGATGACGATGAGCGACGAGACCGACCCCGATCTCGTCTACGCAATCACCAACGCCGCCATGCCGGTTGTGCTGATCGATCGCGAACTCGTCCAATCAGTGGATAGCGTTTCGGCCGATCACCGGTCCGGCGCCCGTCAAGCCACCGAGTACCTGCTGTCGCTTGGCCATCGCCGTATTGCGCTTCTGGTCGGTGACCCGAAGGCTTATCCCTCCCGCAGCCGCATTGAAGGCTATACGGAGGCTCATCGAGCTTTCGGGATTCAGGTTGATCCGCACCTCGTTCGCGACCGCCTGCTCTCAAACGAGGCGACGTTTCGCGAAACCGCGGCTCTGCTCGGCCGCAGCGAACGGCCAACGGCGATCTATGCCGCTGGTCTCGACACGCTGTCCGGGCCCTTGCGCGCGGTCCGCACAGCCGGCTTGGTGGTGGGAAAGGACATCTCCATCGTGGGCGGAAACGATTCCGATCTTGCCGAGCTCAACACGCCGCCGATCACCGCGCTGCGCTGGGACCGCTCTGAAATGGGCCGCCATGCCGCCGAAATGCTGCTCGACAGGATCGACCAGGGAAGCCAGTCGCCGCCCCGCCGCATCCGGCTCCCCGTATCGCTTGTCGTCCGCGGCTCCTGCAGACCCATTTGAGAAGCCGTGCCAATGTCAGCCGCAGGGCCGATAATGAAACTGGTTTCAAATTCAAATGAAACGGTTCATTGACACCACTGATCTGACCTGCAAGGATCGCTCATATCCAGAGTCCTTGTTTCTTTGTCTTTCGGAGCATCGGATGCAGCATCCTAGGATTGGCTTTGTTGGTTTTGGTGAAGCCGCGCAGTGCTTTGCCGCGCACCTGACAGCGCAGGACGTGGGACCGATCCTGGCTTACTGCAACGGACAAGTGAATCGACCGCCCTATTCCGAGGCCTTCGTCGCCCAGGCTGCCCGATGCGGCGTGACATTGGTCGACACGCTCGAGAGCCTGTCCGACATGGACGTGATCTTTTCGGCCGTGGTCGTCGCCGTCGCCGGGACGACAGGGGAAGCGATTGCGAAAATCATCAGGTCGGGCACGCTGGTCATCGACATCAATGCCTCGACACCGACCACCAAGAAGCGCGTGGCAAAAGCCGTCGAAGCGCGCGGCGGCCTGTTCGCCGACGCCAATCTGATGGGCGCAGTCAGTCTCTATAAGGCGACCGTCCCGCTCTACACGTCGGGCAGCGGGGCTGCGCGATTTGCCGAAGGATTTGCGCCGTTTGGCTTCACAATCGACGTTGCGAGCCCGGAAGCGGGCGTAGCGGCCGCGGTCAAGATGCTGCGCAGCGTGGTGACCAAAGGAATTGAAGCGCTGGTGGTGGAAGCGCTGACGGCTGCTTCATTGGCGGGCGTCCGGCAGGAAGCTCTGCGCGGCATCTGTGACACGATGGATGCGACAACGTTCAGCAAGTTCGTTGACATGTGCATCCGCACGGATGTTCTGCACGCCGAACGCCGGGCAGTCGAGATGGAAGGTGTGCGCGACGGTCTGCAGGAGCTCGGCCTGGAGCCTGTCATGACCGAGGCGGTTGTAAAGCGGCTTCGTCTGTCATCGGATTCAGAACTACGGAGCAACTTCGCTGCGCGCCAGAACTATAGCGCTGACGATGTACTTGACGCATACCGTCAGAAGATTGCGTTGTAGCTCTGACCAGGGTGACGTTGGGCCCTCGCCACCAGCGTGACGCTGGTCCACGAGTTCTGAAACCCCGCTGGCAGTCTGTCCATCTTCGCACGGTTCGAAGGCCGGCTCGTCCTCGCCAACCACCCCTGAGAAACGTGTGGCAGACAGCGCCTTCAGGAAGAAGACCTCCGGCGGGCACGCCGGAGGCCTCCTTGGAGATTTAACCTGTTGGAGCCTTTGTTCTCCTTCCGTTGATTGATGAAAACTTACCAGTTGCGCTGAGCGCGGAGCAGCATAACGACGGAGTCCTGATCCTTGAGGTCGTAGGTCGCAGCCGGCTTGGAGGGAACCGCGATCGTGGCCGCCGGGGTCACCGTTCCAGCATACTTCTGGTCGAGGTGGGTCCAGGCGAGATCAGCCGAGAACGTCAGGTTCTTGACCGGGGTCCAGCGGGTGATGATGCCCGCCTGGCCGATCGCGAAGTCCGGGTTGCAGGACGTCACGCCAGCCGCAACACCCGCGGTGAACACGCCACCGGCGCCGCAAAGCGTGGTCTTGGCCAAGGTGCCGAACTGCGCCTGACCGTAAGCGCCGTAGACCGAAGTGTTCCAGTACGGATCCCAGTTGTGGGTGTAAGCGCCGCGGAAGCCCCAGCTCTTGACGGTCTCCTGCGAGCTACCCGCGACGTACACGGTGTCCGGAGCGGAAGCGAAACCGACGCTGCCGTAGTTGCCAGTGCTCGTGGTCCCCCACATCGAGAAGGTGCTGCCCGCCAGGTTCTGGAAGTTGTAGCGGGTTGCGCCGTCGGTATAGACGCCCTGGATGTTGATCGTGTCACCCGCGCCGGTCGGGATGTTCTTGATCGACAGAGCGAGCTGAGCCGCCCAACCCCACTTGTCGGAGGGATGGCCAGTGGCTTCCGACGCGCCGTAGTAGCCGACGTGGTTGTCATGCGCAGCCACCGACGCCTGGAACAGACCCCAGGCCTGGTCGACACGCAACGCAGCGACGAGGTTCGGCGAACGCGAACCACCGAGGGCGTTGGAGCCATAAGAGCCACCGATCATGCCGGCCGCAGTTGCGCCGGACATGTTGACATTGCCGGCCTGCATGTAGGAGGTCGGATCTTCCGCCGAGAACGACGCCGTGATGCCCTGACCGAAGTCAGCGGTGTAGGTGAACTGGAGGATACCAGTGACCGTGCCACCGCCGCCGACGAGGTTGTCGAAGTTGTTGCCGGGATAGTTGGTCCAGGGCGTGTCGAACTGCGACACGGCCTTACCCATGGTGAAGCCAGCGAACTGGATGAAAGCGTAGTACACGCCGAGCGAACCGGCCGAGGTGTTGCCGTCCGTGCCGTTCACCGAGCCCGAGCCCGAACCGAACAGGCCCGTGGTGGTCGCACCAGGGTTGGTGGCAGCGGTCAGCGCGCCACTATAGGCAGTGGAGCCGGTGCCGCTGCCGGTGCCAACATAGTTGCCGGTCGTCCACGAGAAGACGCCATCGAAGAAGGTGCGGACCACGCCGTACTCGGTCGCGGTGCGCGTGTCGATGTTGAGGTCTTCACGAGCTTTGGCGGTGTAGTAGTTGGTCAGGCGATTGTTCGAACCATTGGCGCCCTGGCTCGAAACGTTCAGGTTGCCACTGAAGTCCGAGTTGGTGCCGAGCGTAGCGTCGACGCGCAGGTAACCGCCGAGCTTGATGCAGGTGTCGGTGCCCGGGATGTAGTAGAATCCAGCACCATACAGCGAGCAGATCTTCACGTATTCAACCGCCTTGGCCTTTACGGGGAGATCGGCTGCGAACGCCCCTGAGACAGCCATCAGGCCGGCGGCGGAGCCGAGAAAGAGCGTCTTCGTCAACTTCATTAGTACCTCCAGGTCGGTTGCTGGGGCGCGACGCCTCGACGGACGCCGCTCTGCCCTGTTTAATTTCCGTTCAATTCAGGTCCGCACGTAGGGTCCGGACTGAAACGACACGTAGATCTCATTGAGATTGGTTTCGGTGACGACGACGGCGTCGCCATCCAAGAGCACGTCTTAGAGAATTTGAATTCTCTGAGAATTTGAATGAACACGTTCCAAATTCGGTCAAACAGCATTGCGATGCTGTAATGCGCGCCGCGATAATCATGCCCCCTTCGCCCTATCGCGCGACAATTTCATCCCAAAGGCAAATGAAACGTTACCAAATGTACGTGTCGCGTCAATTGAACGTGGTGCACAAATCTCGGTTGAGTTGCACGAAATGCGGGCGTCACCCTGCGTGTGTTTTGCGCATTCCCGGCTGGCTGCACGATTGCCGGCGATCGACGTTTCGTGATCCGCTGATGCCTGGCGCAGACTGAACGCCCGATCCGGCGCTGTTGTCGCGCGCCGCGCCAGGATCGACTTGCACGCAATTTTCCCGCAAAGCTGCGGTTGCGCGGGGGCGCTCGTAGCTTCTACATTGTCGTTGCGGGAGCAGCGAAGCAATCCAGAATCTCTGCGCGGTGACGGTCCAAACTCGCAATGACGGAGCAAGGTGCGGCGTCATCGGTCTTCGATTTGCATACGAAATCGCAGACACGCCTTCGCATTCTCGCGGCTGATTTCGCCCGACCTTCGCTCTCTTCTCACCCGCAGAAGCATCTTGTGTTACGTGCTATCGTAAGAGCCTCAGGCGTTTTGATCAGCCTCTAAGGTCTGCGGGAGAGTGGGGCGGCACGTCGCACCGCCCGTAGGCATGTCGAGAGGTACCCATGGCCGTCGTCGATTCCGACCTCGCCGGCAAGGTTCGTTCTCCTTACGGGTGACGCCTCGGGAATCGGCGCTGCGATCGTGCGGCGCTTTGCGCAGCAGAAATCCAATGTCCTGTTCTTCGACATCAGGCTGACGAGGGCCAACGCCTGGCACGCGAAATGTCGGATCAAGGTCTCAGCATCTCTGGCGAGCGATTACGGTCCCAATAATATTCGCTTGCTCGTGCCCGACGATCACGAAGTTCACCGTCTTTCCTCGCCCCCGAAGAAGCCTCCGCCTGCACCGCACAGCACTACATCGTCGATGGCGGCTGGGTGGGAAATGTCAATCTGAGTGACGAACCGTTTTGTTTGGCGGTGATATGGGGCTCAAATTCACATGTTCGCGCTGACAGAGCGCTACCATTGTTCGCAAGGGATCGTAGAAGATCAAAGGAAGGCGACCAAAATCGTAGAAGCTTGGTAGCGGGAGACCGCTACCGCTTTTGCCCACACGGCGCAAATCTGCGATATTTCCTCCAATCCTCCGCCTAAACGCTTGGTGTGTGGGGCCTCGCATACGAGGGAGCTACGGGCCCCGGCATGAGAGCCCTATCGGTTAGCCGGACCGACGAATGCTGCATATCGCCAATGGCTGGATGGCGACAATGCCGCTCTCATGAGAGCCAATGCGAATTCCAGGCGCAGATCGGGGTCAATGTCCGCTGAAGTATTGTCGACAAATTCTGATAGCGCATCAGCCAGCTTGATGTCTAAAGGAACAAACGCAACCGTCCGTCGCCAAAGAATCTCGAATAAGGCCTCGGCGCGAAGCTTGGGCTCCAACAAGTCAAGCGCAGCCTTGCGCACCAGCCAGTGGGCATCGCCAGCATATGCTATCGATTGCCGAAGGTGAGCCGGGCAGATCAGCCAGCCGAGATAGTTTTGGCAATCCGTCTTAAAGAGAGGAATCGTCTTTTTCAGTAGATCGGCCGCGAACTCATGATCTTTGTGAGCGCGCTGATGCGCGTCAACGCCGGCCTTCGCGAGTGGGAATTCATTGTAGGCAGTCAATTTCCATACATGCTTCGGAACAGGTTTCGCCTTGCGCAGCTCATCGATAAAGATCTGGGTTGCCGTAGCATGCTGACGGTTCGGCGCCAGCTTCTCAACCAGCGGTGCAAAATCAATCGGCGCAATGTTATGAACTTCCAAATACTTTCTGGTTGCTCGTTCCAAGCGCAGATTGCCCGCAAGATAAATGCGACGTGCGCTACCGCCGAGATGATCGCGCACCCAGCCGGCCCATTGGAGGAAGTTAGGATCATCGCCGGAGAATCCGATCAGGCACAGTTCGTTTTCGATGAATACCTGGCGAGCGAGGTTGACAAAGGCCGCGTGTTTCACGGGATACGTCCGGTAGTCTTCTTCCGCGAAGATAAGCGAGGCGCGACGGCAATATTATTACCATTCCTTTCTCGTCGAGCAGCCCGACCTGAACTGGCGAAATCCGGACGTTCGCGCGGCGATCGCCGACGTTATGCGTTTCTGGCTTGATCGGGGCGTCGACCGCTTTCGCGTCGATGCCGGTGCCGTCCTGATCAAGGACGATTTGTTGCGCGACAATCCGCCGACCCCGGAGGCCGAGGGAAAGCCGCCGCCGTAGCGTGAAACGCCTGTTTTCACCGACCACCGGCCGGAGGCGATGCAACGCATCGAGGATATTCGGACCGTGATCGACGAATATCCAGGGCGACTGTTATGCGGTAAGGTGCTGGGCAAGACCGACCGCATCGGCCATTTCTATGGCAACGAGCGGCCGCGCCTGCATCTGCCGTTGAACTTGGCGTTGCTCGATTCGCCTTGGGATGCTCTGTCGCTGCAAGCGGCGATCGAGGCCCATCTCAACGCTCTACCCCCGCAGGCTTGGCCCGTCTGGGTCAGACGGGGGCATGACAAGCCGAGAGTTGCAAGCAAGATCGGAGGTGCGCAGATGCGCATCCTGGCG
>NZ_JADPJH010000007.1 GCF_023073315.1 Bradyrhizobium sp. 1
AGCTGCTCAAGATCGACGACGGCGCCGCCTCCGATCCCGAGAACGGATTCATCGTGGTGACGCAGGTCGGCAGCCAGACTTTTGGCATCGTCGTCGACGGCGTCTTCCACACCGAAGAAATCGTCGTCAAGCCGATGTCGACGAAGCTGCGTCACATCGACATGTTCTCCGGCAACACCATCCTCGGCGATGGCGCGGTCATCATGATCATAGATCCTAACGGTATCGCCAAGGCGCTGGGCGCCGCCGGCTCCTCGGCCCATGACATGGCCAACGAGAACGGGGCGCACCACATCGGATCCGGCGAGCAGACCACGTCGCTGCTGGTGTTCCGCGCAGGCTCCAGCCAGCCCAAGGCGGTCCCGCTCGGGCTCGTCACGCGCCTGGAAGAGCTGCCCTCGGACAAGATCGAGTTCTCCAACGGCCGCTACATGGTGCAGTACCGCGAGCAGCTGATGCCGCTCGTCGCCATGGAGAGCGTCACCATCGCGAGCCAGGGGACGCAGCCGATCCTGGTGTTCTCCGATGACGGCCGCTCCATGGGCCTCGTCGTCGACGAGATCATCGACATCGTCGAGGAACGGCTCAACATCGAGGTCGGCGGCTCCTCCTCCGGCATTCTCGGTTCGGCCGTGATCAAGGGCCAGGCCACCGAAGTGATCGACGTCGGCCACTTCCTGCCGATGGCGTTCGCCGACTGGTTCACCCGCAAGGAGATGAAGCCGTCGCTGCACTCGCAGTCGGTGCTGCTGGTCGACGACAGCGCGTTCTTCCGCAACATGCTGGCCCCGGTGCTCAAGGCCGCCGGCTACCGCGTCCGCACGGCGCCGACCGCAGAGGAGGGCCTCGCCGCGCTACGTGCGCAAACCTTCGACGTGGTCCTGACCGACATCGAGATGCCCGACATGAACGGGTTCGAGTTCGCCGAGACCATCCGCTCCGACAGCA
>NZ_JADPJH010000021.1 GCF_023073315.1 Bradyrhizobium sp. 1
GTCAATTGGAAGAAATCGCTACCCGGCCCTCGTCCCCTCAGGCGCTGGGGTTAGCGGCGCGAACGTCGAGGTTGGCGATGAGCACCATGAAGGGCCTGACGCAGCGGATCGCCGGCAAGACAAAGCAGGCCGTTTGCGAAATCATCGGGGATCAGGATCTCCACGAGCAAGGCAAGCTGGAGGTTGAGCGCGGCCGCAACGATTCTGAGAAAGTCCCACCGGCGGCCAAGAAGCCCGCGCAATCGACGTGAACGCCCTCGCACTCCCTTGCGGCAATCCGCAGCCAGCATCTCGCCGCTTCCGGAACCGCAAAGGCGCTCACGGTGGGTTGCGGCCGCCGCGCTGGGTCTGATCAGCAGCACGTTTTCCACTGTCGTCAGCCAGTTGTTTGCCGCGCGCATCGGTCGTGATGCGGCTGTCGACTGGATGACCGTTGCCGCGATTCCCGCGCGCGACTGGGCGCTCGGCGCGGACCCAGCATCGAGCGCAATTCTGGCAGGGATTGCTTTTCATCAATGGGCCGATTTTTCCTGGGCGCTGTTTTTTTCGGCGTGCTCGTCCGATGGACCGCCGATTTGCGGCCGCTGACAATCCTGGCACTGGCGCTGCCTTGGGCCGTATTTTCCTCGGCCACGGAGTGGTTCGTGCTGGTGCCGTTATTTCCGTTCTGGCAGCCGCTGTTCACGCTCCAGCAGCCCTACTGGATCGGCTTACTCGTTCACGGCTCGTTGGCCGTCATGTACCCGCTGTTCGTCCGCCTGCGATGGAAATGGGGCGAGGCGCCGGCGCAAGACGCGCGCATCACCAACGCCGGGATCACCGGCGCAGTGACGCGGTCGCCATGCTCGGGATCGTCGCTGCCTTGGGCAACCACGGCTCCGAACTGCCGTGGACGGGTCGCGACAAGGATGCAGACCAGATCTACATTCGTCACATGACCGCGCATCACGCGCAGGGTATCGAACTCGCGCGTATCGCGGTTGAACGCGCGCAGGACCCGCATTTGCGGAAGCTTGCGATGCTGATGGTCGCAAGCCAGTCCGGCGAGAACCGGATTTTCAAGAACTGGTGGTTGAGCTGGTTCGACACGGAGATTCCGGACTGCAGCACTGAGGAACGCGCGGC
>NZ_JADPJH010000003.1 GCF_023073315.1 Bradyrhizobium sp. 1
GGCCGACGAGGGCGCCTCCGAAGGCGACCGCGTCGCCAACCAGTCGATCCGCGTCAACGTGGATACGCTGGAGCATCTGATGACCATGGTCTCCGAGCTGGTGCTGACCCGCAACCAACTGCTGGAGATCTCCCGCCGCAACGAGGACACCGAGTTCAAGGTGCCGCTGCAGCGCCTCTCCAACGTCACCGCCGAGCTGCAGGAAGGCGTCATGAAGACGCGCATGCAGCCGATCGGCAATGCCTGGCAGAAGCTGCCCCGCATCGTCCGCGATCTCTCGGGCGAACTCGGCAAGCAGATCGAGCTGGAGATGCACGGCGCCGACACCGAGCTCGATCGCCAGGTGCTCGATTTGATCAAGGATCCGCTCACCCACATGGTGCGCAACTCCGCCGATCATGGCCTCGAGACCCCCGCCGAGCGTACCGCCAACGGCAAGGGCGAGCAGGGCACCATCAGGCTCTCCGCCTATCACGAGGGCGGCCACATCCTCATCTGCATCGCCGACAACGGCCGCGGCCTCAACACCGACAAGATCAAGGCCAAGGCGATCTCCTCAGGTCTCGCCACCGAGGCCGAGCTCGAGAAGATGTCGGAAGCCCAGATCCACAAGTTCATCTTCGCGCCGGGCTTCTCGACCGCGGCCGCCATCACCTCGGTCTCCGGCCGCGGCGTCGGCATGGACGTGGTGCGCACCAATATCGACCAGATCGGCGGCACCATCGACATCAAGTCGGTGGCCGGCGAAGGCTCCTCCGTCACCATCAAGATCCCGCTGACGCTTGCGATCGTCTCCGCCCTGATCGTCGAAGCCGCCGGCGACCGCTTTGCGATCCCGCAGCTCGCCGTCGTCGAGCTGGTCCGTGCCCGCGCCAACAGCGAGCACCGCATCGAGCGCATCAAGGACACCGCGGTGCTCAGGCTCCGCAACAAGCTGCTGCCGCTGATCCATCTGAAGAAGCTGCTCAAGATCGACGACGGCGCCGCCTCCGATCCCGAGAACGG
>NZ_JADPJH010000029.1:0-7602 GCF_023073315.1 Bradyrhizobium sp. 1
CTCCCCCCCTGGGGGGGAGGGTCAGGGAGGGGGGTACCGCGGGCGAGATGCCCGCGATGCGCTCCATCCGACCAACCACAACAACCCACCTCCTCCGACGCTGACTGAAGTCGTCACCACGCTCCGCGCGCTCGGCAAGACCGAGCTGCCAAAACAACTCGAACGCTGGCTCGACGAACTTGACGAGACCGGGCGCTGGGCGCTGCTGAAGCTCGTCACCGGTGCACTTCGCATCGGTATTTCCGCGCGTCTTGCCAAGACCGCGGCGGCTGCGCTCGGCGACAAGGATCCGCACGAGGTCGAGCTGATCTGGCCGGGTCTTGCGCCGCCCTATCTCGAATTGTTTGCCTGGCTGGAAGGCCGCGCCGAAAAGCCCGTCAATCGCGATCCCGCGCCATTCCGTCCCGTCATGCTGGCGCACGCAATCGAGGAGACCGATTTCGCCGCACTCGATCCCGCCGATTACGTCGCCGAATGGAAATGGGACGGCATCCGCGTGCAGGCCGTGGCGGGGCGCGACGAGCACGGCCACATCACCGCGCGACTCTATTCGCGCACCGGCGAGGACATCACGGGGAGCTTTCCGGATCTGGTGCCGTCGCTGCGCCTGCCTGGCGCGATCGACGGCGAACTGCTGATCCTGCGTGAAGGCCGCGTGCAGAGCTTTAACGTTCTGCAACAGCGCCTCAACCGCAAGGCAGTCTCGCCAAAGCTGATCAAGGAGTTTCCGATCCATTTGCGCGCCTACGATCTGCTCGGCGACGACGAGAACGATTTGCGCGAGCTGCCGTTCTCGGAACGGCGCGAACGGCTGGAGACGTTCATCGGCAAGCTTGACGATCCCCGCATCGATCTGTCGCCCACTGTCCCCTTCGCGAGCTGGGACGTGCTGACCGCCGCACGCGCCGATCCCGCGAGTGCGGGTGCGGGCGAAGACGCGGACGCCGTCGAGGGCGTGATGCTAAAGCGGCGCGATGCGCCTTACCTTCCGGGCCGGCCCAAGGGTCAGTGGTGGAAGTGGAAACGCGATCCGCACATCATCGACGCCGTGCTGATGTATGCGCAGCGCGGCCACGGCAAGCGCTCGTCCTACTACTCCGACTACACGTTTGGCGTCTGGACCCGGACGGAGGGTGGCGACGAGCTGGTGCCGGTCGGCAAAGCCTATTTCGGCTTCACCGACGAGGAGTTGTTGCAGATCGACCGCTTCGTCCGCCGCAACACCACCGAAAAATTCGGTCCTGTCCGCCATGTCGTGCACGAAGGCGACAAGGGGCTGGTGCTGGAGGTGGCCTTCGAAGGGTTGCAGCGCTCGCCGCGGCACAAATCCGGCGTCGCCATGCGCTTTCCCCGCATCAGCCGCCTGCGCTGGGACAAGCCGCCGCGGGAGGCGGACCGGCTGGAAACGCTGGAAAAAATGCTGAAGGCGGAGGCGGCGGAGATTGAGGCGTGATCGGGCTCGATGGGCGCCACAAGGAAGGTGCGCCCCTTCTCCCGCAAGCGGGAGAGGTTGCAGCCAGCCCGCGGCCCGCCCGAATTAAAATCCCGTAAGCCGATTGACGCCCTGTTCCGGGTTCCCCATGTGCCTCGCCGTGCCCTATAATGGGGTCGAATCCGCCTGAGGAGTTTGAGATGGTCCAAGACGTCAGAGATTTGCCGGCCGGCCGCAGCGATGGGCTGAACCGCTTTCTCGGCGGCTCGCCGCTGGCGGTGGCGTTTCGCCTGGTCCTGCTCTCGATCCTGGTCGGCGTCGTGCTGGCGGCGATCGGCTTCGATCCCTGGAACATCCTCATCAGCATTCGCCTGCTATTCCAGCGTCTGTGGGATCTCGGCTTCGATGCCGTGAACTGGCTGTGGCGCTACTTCCTGCTCGGCGCCGTCATCGTGATCCCGATCTGGCTGCTGATGCGCGTGTTCGGCTCGCCGCGTCGCTGAGGCCCTCCGCGCAGGCGCGTCATGTCGGCTGCGATGGTGCAATCGGGCGGCTGGTCGGGTAGAGGCAGCTAATGCACGCGCCCGTTCATACCAAGGTCGGCTCCCGCCAGGTCTTCGCCATCGCGGGCCCCGCCATGGTCGCGAACCTGACCACGCCGCTGATCGGAGTGGTCTCGACCACCGCAATCGGACGGCTGGACGATGCCGCCCTGCTCGGCGGCGTCGCGATGGCATCCGTGATCTTCGACTGCCTGTTCTGGCTGTTCGGCTTCCTGCGCATGAGCACGCTCGCCTTCACCGCGCAGGCGCTCGGCGCCGGCGAGGCGCGCGAGCAGACCGTGATCCTGGTGCGCGGCTTCATCGTTGCAGGCCTGATCGGCGCCGCGCTGATCGCGCTGCAATTGCCGCTGGCCGCCGCGCTGTTCGACCTGATGGGCGGCAGCGGAGGCGTAACGCGGGCCGCAAAGACCTATTTCATGATCAGGATCTGGTCATCGCCGTTCGCGCTCGCCAACTACGTCATCCTCGGCTGGCTCATTGGCAAAGCCCGCGCGAATCCGGCGCTGCTGCTCCAGGTCGTCATCAACCTCGTCAACATGGTGGCGACGATCCTGCTGGTGCTGGTCTCCGACGCCGGCATTGCGGGTGCTGCGGTTGCCGCGCTGCTGTCGGAGGCGGTCGGCTTCGTGCTCGGCGTGGTCGTTTGCCGACGTTATGCCGACGGCCGTTTCGCCGTGCCCCGCGCAACGCTGTTCGATCGCGCAAAACTGATGCGGCTGCTGGCGGTGAACTCCGACATCCTGATCCGCACCGCGGCGCTGATCACCGTGTTTCTTTTCTTCACCGCCAAGGGCGCGCGGGCCGGTGACGTCACTTTGGCGGCGAATTCCGTGCTCAACAATTTCCTGCTGGTCAGCGCCTTCTTTCTCGACGGCCTTGCCAACGCAGCCCAGCAGCTCTGCGGCCGCAGCTTTGGCGGCCGCGATGCAAAGGGTTTTGCGGATTCGACCCGGCTGGTGCTGCTGTGGGGCCTCGGCTTCGCCGTCGTCGTCGCCGCGCTGTTTGCGCTGTTCGGGCCGGCCTTGATTGATTTCATGACGGCGAGCGAAGCCGTCCGCCACAGCGCGCGCGAATTCCTGCCGTTCGTCGTGCTCGCGCCAATACCCGGTGTGTTCGCCTTCGGCTTCGACGGCATCTATATCGGCGCAACATGGGCGCGCGAGATGCGCAATCTGATGCTGGCCTCGCTCGCGATCTTCCTTGCCGCCTGGTGGGCGCTGCAATCGTTCGGCAATGCCGGACTGTGGGGCGCGCTGCTCGCTTCCTACGTCGCGCGCGGCGGGTTGCAGGGGGCAAGATATCCGGCGCTGTATCGGGCGACATTTCCGAAGCGGTAGCTCTCGTGTCCCGGACGCGCTGCAGCGTGAAACGCTGCTGCGCAGAGCCGGGACCCAGCGGTCAGTCGTGGGCCCCGGATCTGCAGCGCATCACTACGTGCTGCGCCGCGTCCGGGGCACGAGATCACCCTACATCCCCGGCCAGTCTTCCGCGGTCAGCGTGGCGGCATCGGCGCCGACGATTTCAGACAGCGAATCCCGCCCCGTCCGCAACAACGTCGAGGTGAGGTCACGCTTGATCTCCTCGACGAGGCCGAGCCCCTTGTAGACCAGCGAGGAATAGAGCTGGATCAGGCTCGCGCCGGCGCGGATTTTTGTCAGCGCCGCGCCACCGGAGTCCACACCGCCGACGCCGATCAGCGGGAATGCGCCCTCGACCCGCACATAGGTCTCCGCGACCATGCGCGTCGACAGGCGGAACAGCGGCCGGCCCGAAAGGCCGCCCTGCTCCTTGGCGCGCATCGCCTCGCGCAGTGTGCTCGGCCGCGCAATCGTCGTGTTCGACACGATCATGCCGTCGACCTTGCGCGAGCGCGCGACCTGCACGACGTCGTCGAGCTGGGCGAGGCTGAGGTCGGGCGCGATCTTGAGCAGCACCGGCGTGTCGCCGGCCTTCTGGCGCACGCGCTCGCGCGCGTCGATCACTTTTGCGAGGAGATCGTCGAGCAGCGCGCCCTCCTGCAAGTTGCGCAGGCCCGGCGTGTTCGGCGAGGAAACGTTGACGGTGAAATAGCTCGCAACCGGCGCAAAGGTCTCGATCAGCTTGACGTAATCATTGACGCGATCCGGCGAATCCTTGTTGGCACCGACATTGACGCCGACGATACCGCCGTGCTGCGCGCGCGCCGCAAGCCGGCGCAATGCGACTTCCGCGCCGTCATTGTTGAAGCCCATGCGGTTGATCACGGCCTCGTCGCGCTCCAGCCGGAACAGCCGCGGCCGCGGATTGCCGCTTTGCGGCTTCGGCGTCACCGAGCCGATCTCAACGAAGCCAAAGCCGAGGCGCAGCAGCGCATCCGGCACTTCCGCGCTCTTGTCGAAGCCCGCGGCCATGCCGATCGGATTGGGGAAGTTGAGCCCGAAAGCGCGCACCGCGAGCTTCGCATCATCAGGGCGCGGCTTGACCGGCGGCAGGAAGCGCAGGCCCTGGATCGCCAGGCGGTGCGCGTCTTCTGCATCGAGCCAGCGCAGCAGCGGCAGCGAGAGAGCATCGAAGGCGCGGATCACGGCAGGAGCTCCGGAACATCGTGGCCGCCATCGGAGCGCATGTTGAGGTTCATCACCGAAAGCACCGCCCCGAGATCGAGCTCGCCATAGAGATGCGGGAACAGCTCCTCATTGCGCGAACGCTCCCAGCGCAAGCCGGCTCCGAGCGCATCGCCATCGACCTCGACCAGGAACAGCGCGCGCTGCCCGAAATAATGTTTGCGCAGGGTCTCGGGAACCTGGGGGGCGGTCGAGAAATGGATGAAACCGTCGCGCGAATCGTCCGCGCTGCCGCGGTAGACACCCTGCCGCTCCGCCTCGCGCCAGGCCGAGGCCGGGCAGATTTTGTAGATCTTCACCACCGCTTACGCAGCCCTGTTGCTCGTTGAGTCTCTTGGGTTTTTTCGTCTGCTAGGGCTCTGTGAAACCCGGCGCGACCGTAAAGGCGGGTCCTCCCGAACTCAAGAGTTAGCCGCCACCCCTTGCGCGAAAAACGGAAAACCGGTTGATTTGAGGACAGTTTTCCTGGGTTGCGACGGGCTGGACCTTCCATGGTCAGACAGGCCAAAGCGCAGAGGATACTGACGCACGACCAGATCTGGGTCGCTCTGGATCGGCTGGCGGCGCGCGCCGGGCTGTCCCCGTCGGGCCTTGCCAAGCGCGCCGGGCTCGACCCCACCACCTTCAACAGGTCCAAGCGCGTCACGCCCGACGGTCGCGAGCGCTGGCCATCGACCGAGTCGATCGCGAAGGCACTGGCGGCGGCCGACGCCTCGATGGACATTTTTGCGACGCTGATCGACGACGAGGCGGGCGACGGCCGCACCGTACCGCTGCTCGGCCTCGCCCAAGCCGGCGCGAGCGGCGCTTTCGACGAGGCCGGCTTTCCATCCGGCAAGGGCTGGACTGAATTTGCGCTGCCCGCCGCCGAGGACAGCCGCATTTTTGCGCTGGAGATTGCAGGCGATGCGCTTGCGCCTGTCTATCGCGACGGCGACATCATCCTGGTCTCGCCCGGTGCACCGGTCCGCAAGGGCGATCGCGTGGTGGTGAAGACCAAAGCGGGCGAAGTGACCGTCGCGACGCTGAAGCGCCGCACAGCCAAGGCGCTGGAATTGCAGCCGCTCGATGCCGCTCAGGCCGAGCGGACGATCGCGGTGGGTGACGTTGGCTGGATCGCACGGATCGTGTGGGCGAGCCAGTAAGGGCGTTCGCCGGGACGACAATGGTGGGTGGAGCGAACGGCAACCCGCCGCTCACGCACTCCTTGCCAGCGCGCCGTCGATCATATTCACCGCGTTCTGCACGCCATACACCGCGACGAAGGAGCCGAAGCGCGGGCCCTTCTCCTGGCCGAGCAGCACCTGGTAGAGCATGTTGAACCAGTCCAGCGTGACGCCGGGACGGCCGTCCTTGCCCTTCTTGACCTGGTCGAGGAACGGCTCGCGGCGGCCGATCTCGTAGACGACGTTCTGGATGTCCTCGGCCGATGCATCCTGCGGCAGCTGCGACAGCGCATCGCGCAGATCCTGCAATGCGGCGCGCTCGATATCGGTCGGCTGGCGAAACGTCTTCGTCGGCGCGACGAAATCGCGGTAATAGTTGATGGCATAGCCGACCATCGCATCGAGCTTCGGATGCGTCTGCGGGCTCACGCCGGGACGGTAGCGGCCGATGAAGCCCCACAGCGTCTCGGCATTCTCCGCGTTCGACGACGACACCAGCGTCAGCAGAAGCTGGAAGGTGACGGGCATCTCGAACTTCGGCGGATGGCCGCTATGGATGTGCCAGACGGGATTGCCGAGCTGCTGCTTGCCGTCCTGCTTGGCAAAACCGTCGCTGAACTGCTGGTAGTCGTCGACGTTGCGCGGGATGACGTCGAAATACAGCCGCTTGGCCGCCTTCGGCTCGCGATACATGAACAGCGTCAGCGATTCCGGCGAGGCGTAGCGCAGCCATTCGTCGATGGTGAGGCCATTACCCTTCGACTTCGAGATCTTCTGACCCTTCTCGTCGAGGAAGAGCTCGTAGTTGAAACCTTCGGGCGGCGTGCCGCCGAGCGCCCTGGCGATCGCGCCGGACAGCTTCACGGAATCAATCAGGTCCTTGCCGGCCATCTCATAGTCGACGCCGAGCGCGACCCAGCGCATCGCCCAGTCGGCCTTCCACTGACACTTGACGTTGCCGCCGGTGACCGGCGTTTCAACCTCTTCGCCGCTGTCGGGATCGACATAGGTCACCGTGCCCGCGGCGATGTCACGGCGGATCATCGGCACTTGCAGCACGATTCCGGTGGTCTTGCTGATGGGGAGGAACGGCGAATAGGTCGCGCGGCGATCGGGTCCGAGCGTCGGCAGGATGATGTCCATCACCTTGTCGTAGGCCGCGAGCATCTTCAGCAGCGTCGCGTCGAAGCGGCCGGACTTGTAATAGTCGGTCGAGCTCGCGAATTCGTAGTCGAAGCCGAAATGATCCAGAAACGCGCGCAGACGCGCGTTATTCGCCGCGCCGAACGAGGGATATTCGTTCGAGAAAGGATCAGGCACGGCCGTCAGCGGCCGCCCCAGATATTGCGCCAGCACATCCTTGTTCGGCACGTTATCCGGCACCTTGCGAAACCCGTCCATGTCGTCGGAGAAGGCGAGCAGGCGCGTCTTGATCTTGTCCTCGGTCAGCACACGGAAGGCATGGCGCACCATCGAGGTGCGCGCGACCTCGCCGAAGGTGCCGATATGCGGCAGGCCGGACGGACCGTAGCCGGTCTCGAACAGCACCTCGTCCTTCGGGCTTTTCTTCAGCCGCGCGACAATGGCCTTCGCCTGCTCGAACGGCCAGGCGCTGGATTGTTCGGCGAGCGCACGCAGATCGCTCGGGTTCGCGGCGAGATCGATAACGGACATCAGGGCCTCCGGGCCGCGGAAAATAGCGATTTCCGGGCAGAATGCAAAAGTTGGTGCGGCTGGCGCCGCGCTTACTCCCTCTCCCCGTTCTTACGGGGAGAGGGTTGGGTGAGGGGCTGCTTCCGCAATCACGGTGAGCGACGGACTCGTGGAGAGTCCCCCTC
>NZ_JADPJH010000029.1:7677-61243 GCF_023073315.1 Bradyrhizobium sp. 1
GGAGAGGCGAAGAGACTAAAACGGGCTCACCGAAAAATACCGCAGCCATAAATCCGTGTAGCGGCCTTTTTCCCAGACGCGGAACAGGGCCCAGTTCAGGGCTTGGCGCAGCACGTCATTGCCCTTGCGCACGGCGATGCCGATGCCCTCGCCGAAGAAGCGGCTCTCGACGAAGGGGCCGCCTGAGAACGCGCAGCAAT
This sequence comes from Bradyrhizobium sp. 1, assembly GCF_023073315.1. Lineage (GTDB taxonomy): Bacteria > Pseudomonadota > Alphaproteobacteria > Rhizobiales > Xanthobacteraceae > Bradyrhizobium. The sequence continues at coordinate 7,878 of NZ_JADPJH010000029.1, forward strand.
CGCCGGAATCCGTGCCGTTGATCCAGAACGCGAACGAGATGGCGTCGCCGAAGATGAAATCGACCTCGCCTTTGCGCAAAGCACCGCGAAGCGCATCGTCATTGGGATAGGCGTGCAGCTCGGCGTCGGTGAACATCGCCTTCAGATACGCCTCGTGCGCGGAGCCGCCGACCACGCCGACCTTCTTGCCCTCGAGATATTCGGGGCGGATCTCCGGCATCACCGCATCCTTGCGCGAAACGAAACGCGCGGGCACCCGGTAATAGGGATCGGTGAAGTCGACGCGGGCGCGCAGCTGCGGGCTGACCGCCATCGAGGCGATGATGGCGTCGCCCCGGTTGGAGGAGAGCGCGTCGACCAGCGTCTCGAACCGGCGCATCTGCACCGTGCAGGTGACCTTGATCTCCTCGCACAGCGCGCGGGCCAAATCGACGTTGAAGCCGGCCGGGTTGCCGTCGGCGCCGGTGTAGTTGAACGGCGGATAGTCCGTCTCGGTCAGGAAGCGGATCACGGTCAGGCGCGACAGGTCCGGCCGCTCCGGCCGCCGCCTTGGGTCCCAGAAGCCGGGGACGGCTTGGGGGGCCGCCTGGGGTGCGGTTTGCGGCGTGGCCTGCTGCGTCCCCTGGGGCGCCGCCGGAGGCTGCTTGGCTGGTGCCTGCGCGTTCGCGTACGGCAGGCCTGCGAGCAGGCACGCGCCGACGGCGAGGCCTTTCAGCAAGCCACGGGCAGATTTGGACGATTTCGCCTGTTGCGATGGAGCCATCGGCCGGAAATGAACGAATTTCATTGGGATCGGAGGGCCTTATAGACCATCCGGCCGGGAACGCGAGCGCGGATTGCGGGGAGGTGCGCTCCCTCCCCGGCAAGCGGGAGAGGTTGCAGCGGAGCTCGCGGCAGACAGACGAGCCCTCAGAGATACCGCTTCAAATCCGCAGCCGCCTCTTCCGGGGTCCGCTTCAGGTTGAACGGCGAGACGAAGCGGCCGTCGCGGTCCATCAGATAGATCAGCGCGGTGTGGTCCATGGTGTAGTCGCCGTCCTTGGTCGGGACCTTCTTGGCATAAACCCGGTAGGAGGTGATCACCTTGGCGGTCTCGGCGGGGTCGCCGCTGAGGCCTTCGAGATGCGGGTCGAAGCTCGCCAGATAGTCCTTCATCGTCGCTGTCGTATCGCGCTCGGGATCGACCGAGATGAAGACGGCATTGACCTTGTCGGCGTCCTTGCCCATCGCGCGCAGCACTTCCGAGATCTCGAACAGCGAGGTCGGGCAGACGTCGGGGCAATGGGTGTAGCCGAAGAAGATCAGGGTCGGCTTGCCCTTCAGGTTCTTGTCGGTGACGGCCGCGCCGTGCTGGTCGGTGAGCTGGAACGGCCCGCCGATCGCGGCCGGCTGCGCCACCTTGCTGACCCCGCCCATGGCCCAGAACACGATCAGCAGCCCGAGGACGAGGCTTGCGGCAAAGGCGGTCGCGATCACCAGCGGGCGGGCGGCGGAGCTCATGAGCGGAAAACTTCCTGTCGGGCGTCAGAAGCAGGCGGCGAAGCCGGCCCTGATCATTTCGAAGAACATTTGGGAGCCGTAGTGGAACCAGAGCGCGAGCGCGCCGGCCACGACCAGCCCGCCGATGCCTGTGCCTGCCAACAGCAGCACGAACGGCAGCCGGCCGGCAGTGGGCGAATTGTCCGATACAGGATGCGCCGGGTGCAGCGGTTGAGCCATGACAACGATCGGGTGGAGGGTTCCCTGCCTTTGAAATAGGCGCTCGGGCGGGGCCGGGCAAGCGTGGCGGGGATGGCGGAGATCAATTGGTGATGAGGTGCTCGGCGGTCACCCCATACTCGTCATGGCCGGGACAAGCCCGGCCATGACGAAAGATAAAGATCGGCGTGGAAACGACCGACTTCCGCTTATCGCGACGACGGCTTGAGCGCCGAGGCCTGTGCGTCCAGGTAGCAGGGCTTGTACATGGCCTGGAGCTGCTTGCCCTTCAGGAACAGCATGTGCGGGGTGAGGCCGCCGCGTTGGTTGATCCAGCGCCTCACCTGCGAGGGATACATCGCATAGAGCATCTGGGTCGCTTCGGAGTTGGTCACGGCGCGGCCGTTGGTGCCGAAATCCCAGGCGGCGTGGAAGCCCAGCGTCGCGTGCGAGGTCACACAGATGCGGTCGTGCGGGATGGCGCCGAGGACGATGGTACAGGCCGAAGCGCAGAGGCCGTCAATGATCACGGTGTCACCGGACTGGCGCAGGTCCTGGTATTTGTCGACATAAGTTCCGATCCGTCCACCACGGTCATCCGCGATGCGAACCACCGCGTGAGAAGCCCCCATGCAACCGATCAGGAGGACCGCCGCCAGCAACCCCGTCAGAAACTTCATTGTCCCCCGCCCCAGTCGAATTCGAATCTTCGTGTCAGGTGGTGATGCGTCGCTAGCGTCTGTCGTAACCAAGGTTTTGTCTAGGCACGCCGGCTCGCTCAAAACAAATTCAAATCCAGTGTTGCGTCCGCGCTGCACTCAGGCCCGTTTCAATCCCAAAGTGGAACAAGTTAACGAACTCTTACGCGCCTGGCCCTTGATCTCAGTTGCAACCGCTGGCTTCAATCCCGGGCAACTACAGGGGGGAACCGATGGTGGGGGAAACACATGGCTGAAGAGACTGATGTCATCGTTGTCGGTGCAGGACTGTCGGGACTGGTTGCCGCAACCGAGATTGCCGACGCCGGCAAGCGGGTGATCGTGGTCGACCAGGAGGGCGAGCAGTCGCTCGGCGGCCAGGCGTTCTGGTCGTTCGGCGGATTGTTTCTGGTCAATTCGCCGGAGCAGCGCCGGCTGGGCATCAAGGACTCCCAAGAGCTCGCCATGCAGGACTGGCTCGGCACCGCCGGCTTCGACCGCGACGAGGACTTTTGGCCGCGCCAATGGGCCGAGGCCTATGTGGCATTCGCGGCCGGCGAGAAGCGCGACTGGCTGCGAGCGATGGGCCATCGCATCTTCCCCGTGGTCGGCTGGGCCGAACGCGGCGGCTATGACGCGATGGGCCACGGCAATTCGGTGCCGCGCTTTCACGTCACCTGGGGCACCGGTCCGGGCATCGTCGAACCGTTCGAGCGCCGCGCACGCGAAGCAGTCAAAAGCGGACGGCTGACTTTCAAGTTCCGCCATCGCGTCGATGCGCTCTCCATCACCAATGGCACCGTGGATGGCATCAGCGGCGCGGTGCTCGCGCCTGATCACGTCGAGCGGGGAAAAAGCTCCTCGCGCACTATCGTCGGCGAATTTTCGCTGAAGGCGCAGGCCGTGATCGTGGCGTCCGGCGGCATCGGCGGCAATCACGAACTGGTGCGGCAGAACTGGCCAGAGCGGCTCGGCGAGCCGCCAAAGTTCATGATCTCCGGCGTGCCCGAGCATGTCGACGGCCGCATGATCGGCATCACCGAGAAATCAGGCGCCCGTCTGATCAACCGGGATCGCATGTGGCATTATGTGGAGGGCATCCAGAACTGGAATCCGATCTGGCCGCGCCACGGCATCCGCATCCTGCCCGGCCCCTCCTCGATGTGGTTCGACGCCACCGGCACGCGACTGCCGCCGCCGCTCTTCCCGGGGTCCGACACGCTCGGCCAGCTCCAATACATCATGTCCACCGGATACGATTATTCCTGGTTCATCCTGACCCAGAGCATCATCAAGAAGGAGTTTGCGCTGTCGGGCTCGGAGCAGAACCCTGATCTCACCGGCAAGAGCTGGCGCATGACGATCAAACGCGCCACCAACAAGGGCGCGCCGGCGCCGGTGGAAGCGTTCAAAAGCCATGGTGTCGACTTCATCGTACGCGACAAGATCGAGGATCTCGTCGCCGCCATGAACAAGCTCGCCGGCGGCGACCTCCTCAAGCTCGAGCACATCAGGATGCAGATCGAGGCGCGCGACCGCGAGATCGCCAATCCCTACGTCAAGGATGCGCAGGTGATGAACATCCACAACGCGCGGCGCTACATCGGCGACAAGCTGATCCGCACGGCGTCGCCGCACCGGATCCTCGATCCCGCGCAGGGGCCGCTGATCGCCGTCAAGCTCAACATCCTGACACGCAAGACGCTCGGCGGCTTCGAGACCGACCTGGACTCCCGCGTATTCGGCAGCGAGGGCAGCGTCATTCCCGGCCTCTATGCGGTCGGCGAAGCCGCCGGCTTCGGCGGCGGCGGCGTGCACGGCTATCGCTCGCTGGAAGGCACCTTCCTCGGCGGCTGCCTGTTCTCGGGCCGCAATGCGGGCCGCGCCGCGGCGAAGGCCGTGGGCTGATCATGCGGCGGTGGACGCACATCTGGGCGCTTCTTGCCGGTCTCGCCGCCGCCCCGGCTGCGTCCGCCGAGACGATCGACGTCAACGGCGTGATGCGATCCTACACTGCGCAACTGCCGGCGAAACGGCCGGCACCGCTCGTGATCGTGCTGCATGGCAAGACCCAGCGCGGCGCCGACATGATCACGCGGACGGCGTGGCCACTGATCGCGAAGCGCGACGGCTTCTCGGTGGCCTATCCCGACGGGCTGAACAACGCGTGGGCCGATGCACGGCCCGAGGAGCGGCGCGCCGGCCGCGGCCCGCCTGAGGGGACCGACGACGTCGCTTTCATCACCAGGCTGGTCGAGAAGCTGGTGGCCGACGGCACCGCCGATGGCAGGCGCGTCTATGTCACCGGCATCTCCAATGGCGGCGCGATGACGATGACGCTGGTCTGCGCGCGTCCCGATCTGTTCGCGGCCGGGGCAAGCGTGATCATGAACCTCACCGACGAATCGGCCGCCGCCTGCCATCCCTCGCGCGGCCTGCCGATGCTGATCATGAACGGCACGGTCGATCCGCTGATCCCCTACGAAGGCGGCCGCGGCTCGAGCTATTTTGCCGCCGACGGATTTTGGCCGACCAGCAAGACCGTGGCATTCTGGCGCAAGCTCAATGGCTGCGATGCGAACGACGCCACGACCGCCGACCTGCCCGACAAGAACCCCGCGGACCAGTCCACCGTCACGCGGATCACCTCGCGCTGCCCGATCGGGCACGATGTCCTGCTTTATCGTGTCAACAACGGCGGCCATCGCATGCCCGGACTTTTTCCAGACGCCCACTTCCCGAAGCTCGCCGCCGGCCTGCTCGGGCCGCAAAACGGCGACATCGACGGCGCCGAGGCGATCTGGACGTTCTTCAGTCAATTTCCCTGAGGCCGCGCATGCTGGCCGGCGACGCATACGTGCCTGGCAACGCATGCGTGCTCGGCAACGCATGCGTGCCGGGGGTGGCAGAGCGCGGGTCGCTGGGCTAGACAGGGCCGCCATTCCAGCAGGAGATCCCAAATGAGCATTCAGCGTTTTGAAACCGGCCCGCGCATGAGCCAGGTCGTCGTGCACGGCAACACCGTCTATCTTGCCGGCGTCGTCGCCAGCAACGCGGCCGGCGAGAGCGTGACCAAGCAGACCCAGGACATCCTGAAGACCATCGACAGCCATCTCGCCAAGGCGGGCACCGACAAGTCAAAACTGCTCTCGGCCACGATCTACATCACCGACATGAAGACGTTTGGCGAGATGAACGCCGCGTGGGACGCCTGGGTCTCGCCCGGCAACACCCCGGCCCGCGCCACCGTCGAGGCCAAGCTCGCGGCGGCGCAATACACCGTCGAGATCATGGTGACGGCTGCGAAGTAATCCTCGCGCTGAAATTGTTGCGAACGTCTGAAGCGCGATGAGAGCATCATCGCGCTTCTTTTTTTGCGCGTGACGATGACCTCCGAGGTAATCGATTAGCGCACGCGAACCTTCGATAGTCGGGACAGCCGACCCCGGCGCCATCGAAGGAGCACCCCATGACCGACCCCGTCATCATCGCCCGCCGCTACATCGATCTCTGGAACGAGCGCACGACAAGCCGCCGGCGGGAATTGTTGAGCCAGAACTGGACGGCGGATGCGAGCTATGTCGATCCGCTGATGAAGGGCGACGGCCAGGACGGCATCGACGCGCTGATATCAGGCGTGCAGCAGCGCTTTCCCGATTTCAAGTTCACGCTGATCGGCGAGCCCAATGGCTTCGGCGACCATATCCGCTTCAGCTGGGGACTTGGCCCCGATGGCATCGACAGCCCGATCAAGGGAACGGATTTTGCGGTGCTGAAGGATGGGCGGATCAGGAGCATCACGGGATTTCTGGACCAGGTGCCGGCGGGCGCATGAGGATACGCTGCTCGTTGCTGCGCCCTCTCCCCTTGCGGGAGAGGGCATCTCCACTCGCAGACACAGGCTCACTGGGGTGAGGGGTTTCTCTCAGCGCATGAATCTCGCGAGTTGAACGCGTGGAGAGAGACCCCTCATCCGGCGCTTCGCGCCACCTTCTCCCACAAGGGGAGAAGGAAGAGGAGAGCGCGGCGACTTCAACTAATCGACAACCGATACGCCGCTTTCGCATTCGCCCCAAACGCCTTCTCGCGCACCTTTGGCCCGACCTTCGCCAGACACGCCTCCAGCGCGCTCTTGATCTCGCCATAGCTCCCGGCAAGCAGACACACCGGCCAGTCCGAGCCGAAGATCAGGCGATCCTCGCCGAAACATTTCGCGGCATGCTCGACAAACGGAAGCAGCCGCTCAGCATTCCAGTCGTCCCACTTCGCTTCCGTCGCGAGCCCCGAGATCTTGCACCAGACATTGCCGCACACCGCGAGCGCCTTGATGCGATCGGACCATTCGGCGCTGCCACCATCGACGATCGGCGGCTTTGCGGCGTGGTCGAGCACGAAACGCGCCTGCGGAAACGCCTGCGCCGTTCCGATCGCAGCGGGGAGCTCGCGGGTGCGGACGAGAAAATCATAGGTGAGATCGTGGGCGAACACTGCGGTGAGGCCGCGCTGGACGTCCTCGCGCAGCAGCCAGTCAGGATCGGCCTCGTCATGGACCTGGTGGCGGATGCCGACGAGCTTGTCGCCGCCGGGTGAAGCGCACAACCGGTCGAGCGTGTCGCCAAGCGCGCCATCCGTCAGATCGGCCCAGCCGACGACGCCAATCACCTGGGGCGTCGCATGCGCAATGCGCAAAAATTCCTCGGTCTCTTCCAGCGCGGAGCGGCACTGCACCACGATGCTCGCATCGATGCCGTTGGTTTTCAGCAATGGCGCGAGATCGGCGGGACCGAAGGCACGGCGGATCGGCGCTAGCTCGGGCGCATCCATCCAGGGATAGTCGGCGCGTGCGGGATCCCAGAAGTGCTGGTGGCCGTCGATGATCATGGCTCACGCTCCGCCCGGCAGCGGCGCGCGGGCATCGACGAGATTTTGTGCGCGCAGTTCCTGCCAGAAGGCAGGCGGCACCGGCGCCTGCGACATCGCAATGTTGTCGGCGACCTCGCCGGCGTTGCGCGCGCCGAGCACGGCGACCGTCACCGCCGGATGCGCCATGCAGAACTGAAGCGCGGCCGCCTTCAACTCGGTGCCGTGCTTGCGGCAGAGCTCGTCCAGTTCGATTGCTCGTGCGATCAGCGCCGCATCGGCATCCTCATAGTTGAACTTCGCGCCCGCCCCCGGGTTGGCAAGGATTCCGCTGTTGTAGATGCCGCCGAGCAGGATGCCGATGTTTTTGGCCGCGCAGACCGGAAACAGCGCATCCAGCGCGCCCTGGTCGAGCAGCGTGTAGCGTCCGGCAAGCAGGAAGCAGTCGACCGGCACGGCCTCGGCGAAACGGACCGGCATCTCCGACTGGTTCATGCCGGCGCCGATCGCCTTGACCGTCCCCTCGCTGCGCAGGCGCTGGAGCGCGCGGAACGCGCCGGCGACGGCCGCGTCATAATGATCGTCGGGGTCATGCACGAGCAGAACGTCGACGCGGTCGAGCCCGAGACGTGCCAGGCTCTCCTCGACCGAGCGCATCACGCCGTCATAAGAGAAATCGAACACCGGCCGCTCGCGCGGCGCGCCCTTGTAATGCTCGTCCTCGGCGGCAGCGCCATTGGGCGCACGCAGCAGGCGACCGACCTTGGTCGAGATGGCGTAGGACCCGCGCGGCTGTTGCCGCAGGAATGCGCCGAGCCGCCGTTCCGCCAAGCCAAAGCCGTAGAGCGGCGCGGTATCGTAGAAGCGGATGCCGGCCGACCAGCCGGCTGCGAACGTCGCTTCCGCGTCGGCATCGCTGACTGGAGCAAACAATCCGCCGAGCGGCGCGGTGCCGAGGCCGATCGAGGTGACGTCAAGTGAGCCCAGTCGCGAACGCTGCATTCCAATTCCTTCCAAACGCCAATATCTCTCCCGCCTGCGGGGACCGCAAGCGGGAGAGAGCATAGGAGTGTGGGGCTGGCGACACTCCTATTTTGATTCCGTTACTTCAACATCTGCGCGACGTTGTCCTTGGTGACGAGATCGAGGCCGGTATAGACGATCTCCGGCACCTTCTCGCCCTTCTTGATGGCGAGCAGCGTGTCCATCGCCTTCTCGCCCATCTCGAACGGACGCTGGCCGACCAGCGCGTTGGCATAGCCATCGCGCAACAGTTCAAGCTGCATCTTCAGCGTATCGGCGACCACCAGCGTGAACTTGCCGGAATCGATCTCCTTCTTGGACCTCGAGGCGAAGGCCTTGAAGCCTTCGGGGGCGAACATCGGCCAGCCGCCGACGGGAACAATCGCGGCAAGGTCGGGCGTTGCGGTGCGCATGTCCGTCATCTGCTGGACCGCGAGCGCGGGATCGTCGTTGCAGAACGTCGGCGAGCCCGCAACCTCGGCCCATTTCGAGCCCTTCAGCGCTTCGCGGACGCCGTCGACACGCTCCGCGAGGTTCTTGGCACCCGGACCGCCCGAGACCATCGCGTATTTGCCGCCGTCAGGCCGAAGCTTGAGCAATTGCTTGCCGAGCGCGACGCCGAATTCCTTGTTGTTGGTGCCGATATAGGCGATGCGCTTGGAGCCCGGTGCATCGGCATCGAAGGTGATGACGGGTATGCCGGCCGCGGTCGCCGCCTCGATCGACTTGGTCATGGCCGCGACGTCGGCAACCGAGATGGCGAGGCCGTCGACCTTCTGGGTGACGAAGTCCTGGATGATCTGCGCCTGCGTCGCCGGCTCGTGCTCCACCGGTCCCTTGTAGATGCACTCGATATTGCCGAGCTCCTTGGCCCGTTTCAGGCAGCCGTCGCGCGCAAAATCGAAGAACGGATTGTTCATCGCCTTGGGCACGATCACGAAGCGGTAGTTCGCCGCAAGCGCCGGCGTCGCCATCAGCGCGACGGCGATGCCGGCAAGAAGAAGTTTCCTCATTGTCTCCTCCACCCTTATTTAGCGCCTATCCTCTCGATAACGTCCGGGAAGCGGACAGGCGGCATTTTAGTTGCCCTCCCGGAACGTTCGTCACGTCAAATCATCCGCGAGCGGATGCGGTCGACCAGCACGGCCAGGATGATGATCACGCCCACCAGCGTCTGCTGCCAGTAGGAGCTGACCTGCGCCAGCACGAGACCGTTGCGGATCACTTCGAGCAGCACGCAGCCGACGATGGCCCCCAGCGGGCCACCGATGCCGCCGGCCAGATTGGCGCCGCCGATCACGGCCGCCGCGATCACGTTGAGCTCGTAGGACGTCGCCATGTTGGCCGGCGCAGATCCAAGCCAGCCGGAGATGATGATGCCCTGGAGTCCGGCCGCGAGCGCGCAGATCACGTAGACCTCGATCTTCACCCGCACCACCGGGATTCCGGTGAGTTCGGCCGCCTTCTCGTTGCCGCCGAGCGCGAAGACGTGGCGACCAAACGAAGTGTGGTGCAGCACCACCGCCATCGCCAGCGCGAGGACCACCAGATAGATGAAAGGCACGGGCAGGCCGAGTATGTCACCCGAGGTCAGTGCGTAGAAATAATCGGCATCCGGCCCGCCCGGAAAACTGCCGCGCCCATTGGACACGACATAGCCGAGCCCGCGCACGATCGAGAGCATGCCGAGCGTGGTCACGAACGGCGACAAGCCCAGCACCGCGATGCAGAAGCCGTTGACGAGACCTCCGATCAGCGCGACGCCGAGGCCGGCGAGGATCGAGACCAGCAAGATCAGGCCCGGTACGTTGGCCAGCACCGTCTTGCCGTCGGCCGCCATATGCACGAACAGCGCGCCCGCGGGCGAGCCGGGCGTCGACAACTCGGTCATCACCATCGAGGTGATCATGGCCGAGAAGCACATCATCGATCCGACCGACAGATCGATGCCGCCGGTGATGATCACGAAGGTGACGCCGAGGGTAGCGATGGCGATGAAGGAAAAATTCTTCGCCACGTTCTGCATGTTGCCTTCGGTGAAGAAATACGGGCTGGCGAAATGCATGATCACCAGCAGCACGGCGAGTGCGAGCAGCACGTAGCCGGTCTGCGAGGCGAAGATGCCGCGCTGCCACCATTTGATCTTGCCGACATTCGAGAACGTGACGGGAGATTCCAGGGGCATGGCCATCACGCCGCCTCCTTCGCGCCGGTGATGAGGGCGGTGACTTCCTCGGGGGAGGTCTGGTGGATCGGCTTGTCGGCCCGCTTCTCGCCGCGGCGCATGACGATGACGCGGTCGCACACCGCGAACACGTCGGGCATGCGGTGCGAGATCAGCATCACGGCGACGCCCTGCTCCTTCAGCCGGTGGATCAGGCCCAGCACCTGCTCGACCTGGCGGACCGAGATCGCGGCGGTCGGCTCGTCCATCATCACCAGCCTTGCGTTGGAGAGCCGCGTCCGCGCGATCGCGACCGCCTGGCGCTGGCCGCCCGACATCTGCTTGACGAGGTCATCGGGCCGCGTCTCCGAGCGCAGCTCGCCGAACAGCTCCAGCGCGCGCGCCGCCATCGCCTTGTGGTCGAGCAAGGCAAGCGGCCCAAATCTGCGCTTCAGCTCGCGGCCGAGGAAGACGTTGGCGGCGGCCGTCAGATTGTCGGCGAGCGCGAGGTCCTGATAGACGACCTCGATGCCGATTGCTCGGGCATCGATTGGCCGGCTGAAATGGACCGCATCGCCGGCAAAGCGGATCTCGCCATGGCTGGGGCGGAAATTGCCGGCGATGATCTTGACCAGCGTCGACTTGCCGGCACCGTTGTCGCCCATCAGGCCGACCACTTCGCCCGGCAACACATGCATGTCGACGCCATGCAGCGCGCGGATCGCGCCGAACTCCTTGCCGATGCCGGAGAGCTCCAGGACCGGTGTTACGTCAGCACTTGTCATCGGCGGCCTCGCTCAGAGATGGCGGTTGACCAGGGATTCCAGATATTCCTGCCGCCCCGAGCGCGGCTGCGGGTCGAAGCCGGGGCTCATCGCATGGTCGGCGAGATCGGCGAGCGAACGCTGGCCGCCGAGAATGGCCCGGCCCTCGGGGCCGGCCCATCCCTCGTAGCGCGTGGCGAGTGGCGTCGTGAGGGCGCCGGCATCGATCATGTCGGCGGCGGCCAGGAAGGCGCGCGCGCAGGCGTCCATCGAGCCGACATGGGCATGGATGAGGTCGTCGGGATCGATCGACTGGCGGCGGATCTTGGCGTCGAAATTCAGCCCGCCCGAAGTGAAGCCGCCGCGATTCAGCATCTCGTGGAACACCAGTGCCAGTTCGCCGACGTTCATCGCGAACTGGTCGGTATCCCAGCCGAGCAGATCGTCGCCGCGGTTGATATCGAGCGAACCAAACACGCCCAGCGCCTCGGCCAGCGCGACCTCGTGATGGAAGGAATGGCCTGCGAGGATGGCGTGGTTCTGCTCGATGTTGAGCTTGACGTCCTTGAGGAGATCGTAGCGTTCCAGGAAGCCGTAGCAGGTGGCGACGTCGAAATCATACTGATGCTTGGTCGGCTCCTTCGGCTTGGGCTCGATCAGGATCGGACCCTTGAAGCCGATCTTGTGCTTGTGCTCGACCACGAGCGCGACGAAGCGGCCGAGCTGGTCGAGCTCGCGCTTGAGATCGGTGTTGAGCAGCGTCTCGTAGCCCTCGCGGCCGCCCCACATCACGTAATTCTGGCCACCGAGCCGGTGCGTCACCTCGAGCGCGGCGCGGACCTGGCCGGCCGCATAGGTGAAGATCTCGGGGTCCGGATTGGTTGCGGCGCCCGCCATGTAACGGCGATGCGTGAACAGGTTTGCGGTGCCCCAGAGCAGGCGGACTTTTGCGGAAGCCATCTTTTCTTCGAACACATCCGCGATCGCGTTGAGATTGGCGACGGATTCGCGGAGCGAAGCGCCTTCCGGTGCGGCATCGACGTCGTGAAAGGTGAAGAAGGGCACGTCGAGCAGACGAAACAATTCGAAGGCGGCATCGGCCTTGGCGCGCGCCATTGCCATCGCATCTGAGCCGCGATGCCAGGGCCGCAAAAAGGTCTCGCCACCGAAGGGATCGCCGCCCGGCCAGCACAGCGAATGCCAATAACAGACTGCAAAGCGCAAATGATCCTCGAGCCTGCGGCCATGCACGAGCCGGTCCTTGTCGTACCAGCGGAAGGCATGCGTGCTTGCCGCATCCTTGCCGGCAAAGGCGACAGGCGTGCTTGCATCGAAGAATTTGGCTGACGCGTTCACTTGAGGCTCTCCTTCAACGCGGGATAAAGCGCGCGCCAGCGGCGATAGGCATCGTCATAGACGGATGCGACGGATGCGCGGGGCACAAAGCTTGCGAGCCGGCGCGGGCGGACGCAGATTTCGGCCGGATCTTCACCGGTGGCGGCAAGGCGCCCGAGCCGCGCGGCGCCCAGCGCTGCGCCGACCTCGCCCTCCTCGACGCGGTGGACGGGAATCCCGAGCACGTCGGCGCAGATCTGCGCCCATAGCGGCGAACGCGAACCGCCGCCGACGAGATCGACTTCAGTGATAGGCCCGCTCGCCGCGCTCAGTGCTGCCAGATTGTCGCGCGCGGCGAAGGCGACACCTTCGAGCACGGCCTGCACGATCTGGCCGCGGCCGGTCGCGCCTCGCAAGCCGACGAAGGCGCCGCTGGCGGCGGCATCGTTGTGCGGTGTGCGTTCGCCGTCGAGATAGGGCAGGAATTTGATCGGGCTTGGCCCATCGACGCGCTCGCCGAGCGGCGCCAGCAGGGCTGCGGCCGATGTCTCCATCACACCCGCGAGCCAGGCGAGCGAGGCCGCCGCCGACAGCATCACGCCCATCTGGTGCCAGAGGCCGGGCAGTGCGTGGCAGAACGCATGAACGGCGGAGGCCGGCGCCGGCGCGAAGCGATCGGTGACGCGGAACACCACACCTGAGGTTCCCAGTGACAGAAACGCATCGCCGGGCGCGATCGCGCCGAGCCCGATCGCGCTCGCGGCATTATCGCCGGCGCCACCCGCGACCACGACGTCTTTGGCCATGCCCCAACGCCGCGCGAAGTCCGGCGCAAGCACCGCGCTCACCTCGCTGCCCTCGACGAGGCGCGGCATGTGATTCAGATCGAGCCCGGTCGCATGCAGCAGCGCTTCCGACCAGCGGCGGCCGCCGACGTCGAGCCACAGCGTGCCGGCCGCGTCCGACATGTCCTCGACCATCTCGCCGGTGAGGCGATAACGAACATAGGCCTTCGGCAGCAGCACTTTTGCAACCCGCGCGAATATCTCAGGCTCATGCCGCGCGACCCACAGCAGCTTCGGCGCGGTGAAGCCGGGCATCGCGAGATTTCCGGCGATCGTGTGCAGCGACGGACAGCGCCGCTCCAGCTCGCCGCATTCAGCCTGCGAACGGCCGTCGTTCCAGAGGATCGCGGGGCGCAGCGGGCGGTTGTTCTCGCCCAGCAGCGTCGCGCCATGCATCTGGCCCGACAGCCCGATGCCCGCTACCCGCGCGAGATCGCGCGGATGGCGGCTTGCGAGATCATCGACCGCGCCGATCGCCGCATCGACCCAGGCGTCGGGATCCTGCTCGGACCACAGCGGCGCGGGATGCGACAGCGCAAGCTCACGTGCGGCCGTCGCGACAATCGCGCCGGCTTCGCTCGTGAGCACCGCCTTCACACCTGACGTGCCGATGTCCAGTCCGAGATACACGCCGTCCTCCCTGTCGCCCAATGCGCTCTGCGAACTTCAAGTCGCCTTCCCCGCAACGGGCCTTCTCGAAATTCGCGCCGCCGCTAGGGCAGATTGTCCCGCATCACGATGTCGATCCTGATCTTCTCCTGTTCGCGCAGGATCGGCTCGCCGCGGGCGAGCGCGAGCAGCACGCGCACGGCGGCGCGTGCCTCATGTCCCGGATTCTGCGAGATCGCGGCATCCATCACGCCCTGGAGCAGCAGCCGGCGCGTCAGCGCGGTGACGTCATGCCCGACGAACACGACCTTGTCGCGGCCGGCATCGCTCAACGCTTTCGCGACGCCTTGTGTGCCGGCACCGACGTTATAAAGGCCGACAATGTCAGCATGCCTGCCCAACAGCCGCGCCAGCAGCTGTCCGGAACGGTCGTCCTCGTCGCGCCCTTCCAGCACCGGCAGCACGCTCAGCTCCGGAAATTCCGACGCCATCACCTGGTTGAAGCCAAAAATGCGCTCGGCGTGATCGCGCAAGCCCTGCGATCCCGCGACGATTGCGACCTTGCCGGACCGCCCGCCAGCCAGCCGCCCGACCAGCGCACCCGCGGTGCGCCCCGCCGCGATGTTGTCGATGCCGACATAATGGTGGCGGCGCGATGACGGCACGTCCGAGACCAGCGTGACGACCCTGGTGCCGGCATCGACGAGATCGTTGACGGCGGCTCGGACGCGGGGATGGTCCAGCGCGACCACGGCGACGCCGTCGTAATCGGCCGACAGCGCCTCCAGCGAGGCCGCGAGCACGGACGGATCGAACACGTCAGTCGCAATCATCTCGACGTTGAGCCGGCGCGCCGAGAGCCAGGCCGACATCTCGCCGAGATAGGCCTCGATCTGCTGCATGAACGGGTTCGGCCCCGACGGCATCACGAAGGCGAAACGGCGGGCCCGGCCGCGGGCGAGCTCGGCCGCGGCCACATGCGGCTGGAAGGCGTTGCGCTCGATCGCCTCTTGGACGCGCCGGACCGTATCCGGCCGGACGCCGGGGCGGTTGTGCAGGACGCGGTCCACGGTCGCGAGGCTGACACCCGCCTGGCGGGCGATGTCCTTCAGCGTCAGCGCGGTCGCGGTGAGGGTATCGGCCATGGCCGAAGGCTAGCAGAGGTGTTTTGAGGTACGCAACTCATTTTGAGGGGCGGCGGCGATTTTCGTTCTGCCGCTGTTAGGAACAGCTGTTCCGGTCGGCCGTTGCCGCCGCGTGCGTAACGACATCACCCATGATCCCAGCGAGGGACTGAGCCCGACGCTGGAGCGTAACATTCAGGCGCTGGTGGAGCGCCGCCGCCGCGAGCAACAAGCGGCAAGGGGCCAGGACAAGGTCG
Organism: Bradyrhizobium sp. 1; assembly: GCF_023073315.1. Lineage (GTDB taxonomy): Bacteria > Pseudomonadota > Alphaproteobacteria > Rhizobiales > Xanthobacteraceae > Bradyrhizobium. The sequence continues at coordinate 23,255 of NZ_JADPJH010000029.1, forward strand.
CGGACGCCGTCACGGCCTTCACCGGCAGCATGACTTTCGTCTTCCTCCACCTCGCCGTGTTCGGCTTCTGGATCATCGCCAATTTGCATTGGCTGCCGGGGATCCCGGCCTGGGACGAGAGCTTCGTGGTACTGGCGATGATCGCTTCGGTCGAGGCGATCTTCCTCTCCACCTTCGTCCTGATCTCGCAGAACCGCATGACGGCGGCCGCCGACAAGCGCGCCGACCTCGATCTCCAGATCAGCCTGCTCGCGGAACACGAACTGACCAAGGTTGCCCGCCTGCTCACCCAGATCGCCGAACGGCTCGACGTCAAGCCGGACGCGAAGCGCGACCTGGAGGAAGCGGCCCGGGACATCGCGCCGGAGCGCGTGCTCGACAAGATCGAGGAGACGCGCCCCTGAGCTATCGGCCCGCCGGCACTGACAGGTCCAGCGTCAGGAACAGGCTGTTGGGATCCTCGGCATACCCCTCGAACGGGCCGCAATCGACAAAACCGTGCGCCCGGTACAGCGCATGCGCGGGCTTGAAATAATCCCACGAGCCGGTCTCGAGGCTGAGCCGCGTCAAGCTGCGCGCACGTGCCTCCGTGACGATGTGGCGGAGCATCTGGCCACCGAAGCCACGCCGCCGCGTCGTTTGCAGTGTGTGCATCGATTTCACCTCGCCATGATGAGCCGAGAGCATCTTTAGCGCGCCGGTGGCGACCAGCGTGTCGCCGTCCCAGCCGGTCCAGAACGCGACGTCGCGTGCGCGAAGCCCCGCCAGATCGAGCGCATGGGCGCTGCCCGGCGCGGTCTGCGCCCGCGCCGCCGTGACGTGATGATCGAGCAACTCGATCACGCGGGGATCGGAGGTGTCGCCGGTCCGGATCTGCATGATCAGGGCCTCACAGCGCCTGCAAGACGCTTCTGCATGAGGACCATATCAAGCCAGCGGCCGAACTTGCAGCCGACCTCGGGCATTCGGCCGACCTCGGCAAAGCCGAATGACGCGTGCAGCGCGATGGAAGCGGAATTCGAGGCCTCGATCGCGGCCACCATCGTGTGCTTGCTCAGCGCCGTGGCACGCTCGATCAACGCAATCATCAGGCCGCGGCCGATGCCCGCGCGATGATGCCGCTCGTCGACATAGACGGAATTCTCGACCGTGTGTCGATAGCCGGGCCAGGGACGGAAATCGCCAAAGGACGCGAAGCCGACCACATCCCGGCCCTTCATGGCGACCAGAACGGGATAGCCGGCGTCCCGCCGCGCGCGGATCCACTCGCGCCGGGAAGCGAGATCAACCGGGCCGTCGGTCCAGACCGCGGTGGTGTTGACCGCGGCGTAATTGTAGATGGCCAAAATATCTTCGGCATCCTCTAACATGGCGTCCCGCACGATCAGCGACATCACATTTTCCCGTATGACGTTCCGCGCCGCGTAATGATGACGTAGCGCGCATCCTGTTTGGTTTCATTCTCGAACGTCACCGCGCGCATCACGTCGAAATCGAGACAGTCGCCGTCACGCAGGCGCACCGTCTTGGCATCGATATGCACGCAGACCGCGCCCTCCAGCATCAACAGCTGCTGGGTGAAGGCGTTGCGGCCCCAGGGGCTGTAGGACACGCGCGCGCCGGCCGGCAGGTCGACGACGATGATCTCGATGCCGCTTGCCGCATCCGGCGGCGAGGCGTGCCGGCGGCGATAGCCGCTGTCGGGATCGCGCCAATGCGGCTGGTCGGCAAGCCGCGTCAACCGCTCCGGCGGCTTCTCCGAAAGCGCGACGACGTCGCTCAGCGTGACATCGAGCGCCGCGCAGAGCTTGTTGAGCAGCGCAGCCGTCGCGCTGCTCTGCGCCCGCTCGACCCGTCCGATCATGGCCCGGCTGACGCCGGAGCGCGTTGCGAGTTCGTTCAACGTCATGCCCGCCTGCGTTCTCAACGTCTTCAAGCGACGACCGATCGCACGGTCGAGTTTTTGCTGGTCCATGGTCTCTGATCCGAACATTGCCCGACACGAGGACCGCACCGATCGGGGCGGAAGAAGCTTAAGGCTGGCGAGGCGCGCGTGCCGGGAGCGAAGAGCTAATATATTAGAATCTTCGGCCTGCGCGCGAGCGCGACAGCGCGGTCAGATCGGATGGCGATGCCGTCGGGGTTTTGGAGCGGGCGAAGGGAATCGAACCCTCGTATGCAGCTTGGGAAGCTGCCGTTCTACCATTGAACTACGCCCGCGGATGCGTGGCTCACGCCCGTTCTGATTAGCCGAGCCGGCGCCGCCCGCCAAGCGGTTTGGCGCGTCCGGCCCGACGCTTCTTAACGTTTCAGTAAGATTTTGGGTGCGCCGGATTGTGGCGGTGTTATGATCAACGTGTCTGGGGAGACGTGTACTGAGTGGGGCGTGTGCATGGTGGGGCGTGCTTACACGATATTCGACACGGCGATAGGCCGCTGCGGCATCATCTGGAGCAGCACTGGCGTCGTAGCCGTGCAATTGCCGGAGGCGCGGGAGATCGACACCCGCCGCCGGATTTTCCAGGTTCACCCCGAGGCGCGCGAGCAGCAGCCTCCGCTCAATGCCGAGCTTGCGATCGAGGGTATCGCGGGCCTGCTGCAGGGCAGCGATCCCGATTTTTCCGACGTCAGCCTGGATGCCGGCGGCGTGCTCGCCTTCAACCGGCGGGTCTACGAATACACCTGCACCATCCCGCGCGGGGAGACGCGCACCTATCACGAGATCGCCAGGGCGCTGGGTGCCTCCGGCGCCGCGTATTCGGTGGCGCAGGCGATCGCGAAAAATCCCTACATGCTGATCGTGCCCTGTCACCGGGTGCTGGAGGCCGGCAATTACGCCGACCGGCTCTCGCCTTACGGCGGGGTGATCTCCAAGCGGCGATTGTTGTCGCTGGAGGGCGCTCATCCGGTCGCCAGCAAGACGCTGTTCGAGGTGCTGCTGCCCGTTGCTCCGCCGCGAGCGCCTACCTAGATAGGCGGAATGGATGCAACCACGCTGCTGACCACGCCGTCGATGACCGTCTCCGAGTTTCGCTGCGATGCGGGACCGGGCGACGAGCCGTTTGCGGAGTGCCGCAGCGGCCACTCCATCGCCTATGTCCGCTCCGGCAGTTTTGGCTGCCATTGCCGCGCCGGCTTCTTCGAGCTGGTGGCGGGCGCGATGCTGGTCGGCGCGCCCGGCGACGAATACACCTGCACGCACGAGCATGTGTCTGGCGATGTCTGCCTGTCGTTCTTCCTCAGCGAGGACCTCGTCGATGCCCTCGGCGGGCGGCGCGAGGCGTGGCAGGTCGGCGCGACGCCGCCGCTGCCCGAGCTGATGGTGCTGGGCGAGCTCGCCCAGACGGCGGCAGACGGCAACAGCGACCTCGGCCTCGACGAGATCGGCCAGATCCTTGCGGGCCGTTTCGTCGATGTCGTCTCAGGCAAGGCGCGCAAGCCGGCAACGCCGACCGCGCGCGACCGCCGCCGCGCGGTGGAGGCCGCGCTGTGGATCGACGATAATTCGCATGCCGAGGTCAATCTCGAACAGGCCGCAAAGCAGGCGGGCCTCAGCCCGTTCCATTTCCTGCGGCTGTTCTCGGCCGTGCTCGGCGTCACGCCGCATCAATATCTGGTGCGATCGCGGCTGCGGCATGCGGCGCGGCTGCTGACAGATGACGCCATCGCGGTCACCGACATCGCCTATGACGTCGGCTTCGGCGACCTCTCCAACTTCGTCCGCACGTTTCATCGCGCCGCCGGCGTGTCGCCGACCAGGTTCCGGCAGGCCTCGCGCGGAGAGCGCAAGATTCTCCAAGAGCGGCTTGCCCTCAACTGACTAGATTCGTCTCCGGCGCGCGCCAGTTGCGGCGCGCTTTGCGAATGGAGACGATCATGTACGACCACATCGGACTGCGTGTTGCCGACCTCGACGCCGCCACGCGCTTCTACACCGCCGTGCTGGCGCCGCTCGGCTATGTCCTGTGTTCCAGCGGCGACGGCTATGCCGGCTTCGGGCCGAAGGGCGAGCCGGCGCTGTGGCTGCACCTCAATAAGGGGCGGAAGGCCGACGGCGCGCACATCGCGTTTCGCGCCAAGGACCACGATGCGGTGAAGGCGTTTCACAGCGAGGGCCTGAAGAGCGGCGGCCGCGACAATGGCGGCGCCGGGCCGCGCAAGGATTACAGCCCGACCTACTACGCGGCGTTCCTGATCGATCCTGACGGCAACAATGTCGAGGCGGTTTGTAGCTGAGCTTTAGCCGCTCGCTCCGTCATTGCGAGGAACTGTTGCGACGAAGCAATTCAGACTGCCTCCGCGGAAACATCTCTGGATTGCTTCGCTGCGCTCGCAATGACGGTGTTTGTGACGACCACTTATCGTAATCAAGGACACCCTCATGGCCTCTATCCACAACGACATTCCTCTCCCCGTCCCTGCGCGCGACGTCTGGGACGCAGTGCGCGATTTCGGCGCGCTGCATCTGCGGCTAGTGCCGGGGTTCGTCACTGCTTGCACGCTCGACGGCGATGCGCGCATCGTCACCTTCGCCAACGGTTCGGTGGCGCGCGAGGTGCTGGTGGATTGCGACGACGCGCGGCAGCGGCTCGTCTATGCCATCAACAGCGAGCGGCTGAGGCACTACAGCGCCTCAGTGCAGGTGATCGCCGAGGGCGAGACGAGGTGCCGCTTGGTCTGGATCATCGACATGCTGCCGAGCGAGCTTGCGGCTTACGTGCAAGGGCAGACCGGGGACGCGGTGGCCGCGATACACCGGGCGTTTCCGCCGGCCGCGGCGTAGCCGGAGCTCATGCACCGCGGCTCTGTGATTTTTCTCACAGAGCCCTCTCCTCCCTGACCGTAACCATGGCCGCGTGCGTCCGATTGGCTCCGCTCTCCCGGCGGCGCCACGCACGCGAGGAGCATGCCATGAGAGGTGCGGACAAGGTGATCTGCCAGGCAGCCGCCGTGCTGCTGCTGTTTTCGGTCGCGAGCACGCCGGCCAAGGCGCAATTCCTCGGCGGCGGCGCCGGCGGCGAGGACATGATGACCCAGATGGCGCCAATGCTGGAGATGATGAAAGCGAAGATGGGCAAGCGCCGCTTCGCCATGCTGATGCAAACCATGGGCCCGATGATGAGCCGCATGATGGAGAACGGAGGCGGCGGGCTCGGCGGCATGATGGGCGGCGGCGGCATCAGCGGCATGGCCGGCGGCGGTTTCGGTGCGCCCAATTACGGCGGCTACATGCCGATGGGCGGTGGCGGCTACATGCCGACCGGAATCGGCGGCATGGGCGGCGGCGACATCATGGGCATGCTGGGTGGTTCCGGCGGCGGCGACATGATGTCGATGATCCCGCAATTGATGCGGCTTGCCAATGTCGGCGGCGGTGGCGGCCATCGCCGACACAAGCATCGCTAAGGCGGGTCGGTCTATCGCCGCTGCGTGGCAACTCTGGCAACGAGGCAACCACCCCTCGCGGGGCGACGAAGGATGGTTGCGCCGGATTGGCGGATGGGGCGCCGCCGGTATCAGACCCGGTCGTTGAGCAGGACGCCGGACACGGAAGAGTCGCTCGATTGCGTCGCGCTGTAGGTCGAATCCGTGAGCGAGTTCTTCAGCGACTGAAGGAATTGTTGCAGCATCTCCGTCGCCGACGTGCTGCTTGACGAACTATCCGTGCTGCTCCCGGTCGTCGTGTCGCTCGATCCCGTCGTGCTGGACGAGGTCGAATCGGTGGACGAGTTCGTCAGCGACTGAAGGAATTGCTGAAGCAAATCCACCAGCGGATTGCCGCTCGACGAACTATCCGTGCCACCGGCCGAAGGCCTGCCAAACGACGGCGGCCCGGGCGGCGGTCCACCTGCTCCGCCCGGTCCGCCCGGACCATGCGAGAGCGCCGCCTTGAACACGCCTTGCAGCTCGGTAGCCTGCTGGTCGGTCAACTTGCCGTTCGACACTTCCTGCTGGATGAGATCGTCGATCCTGGACTTGAACCCGTCGGACGACGAGTTGCTGCCGCTGGATTGATCGCTCGCGCTACTTGATTGCAGGGCGGAATCGATATCGTCGAGCGCGGACGACAGCGCCGACTGGTCGGTCGAGCTGATCGCGCCGGAACTGACTTCCGACTGCAGCTCGTCTTGCAGCTTTTGCAAAGGTGACGCGTGGTGATGATGGGGGGAGAGCGACGAAATCGAGGTCATGTGGCCTTCCGTGCTTCTGGTGGACTCGCGGCGAAATTGTCCCCAGGAGCTGGCGCGGAGCCTTCGGCAGAGCGCATGCCCGGTTGCTCGATATTGCCAGGCAACGTCTGGAAATATTCAGAAACAAAAATCCGGCAATGCTGGCGTTAGTCGGCCGCGGCCGAAAGGGCCGGTCTGACCGCGGGCTTGCTCTCGCGCGGCCCCCAGCGGGTCAGCACCACGCTGGACGAGGAGAGCAGGCCGAGCACGACCATGGAGCTCGCGGCCAGCCAGAAGAAGCTTTGCGCGGTCGCCTCATGCGTCGACAGCCACCAGCCGATCGTGGCGATGTAGATCAGACGCGCGGTCTGCGCCAGCACCGGGCCGATCACCTTGGCGGCACCTTGCGAGGAGAAATACATCGTCGAGGCGAGGCCAATGAAGGCGTAGAACGGCGCCACGGTCGACAGATATTGGTGGCTGGTGGCGCGCACGGTTGCGCTGTCGGTGAAAATGTTGACCCAGATGTCGGGGAAGGTCGCAACCAGGCACGCCGGTGCGCCGACGGCAACGAAGGCGGACGCGCCGGCGATCCAGGCAATGCGCCGGGCGCGCGCGATGCGGCCGGCGCCGATCGCCATGCCGACCATCGGCACCGAGGCAATGCCGAACGAGAACGCGATCGAGGTCAACAGGAATTCGAGCCGCGCACCGATGCCGTAGCCCGCGAGGATCGCGGTGCCGAACTTCGCCAGCATGTGGGTGAAGATCGAGATCGTCAGCACCGATTGCAGCGGCGAGAAGCAGGCGATGGCGCCGACCTTGAGGATGTCGAAGAACATCGCCCATTGGATGCGCAATCCGCGCAGCTTCGGCACGACACGGGCGCGGCCGGAGAACAGATACCAGCCCATCACGCAGATGTTCATGGAATAGGCGATCAGCGAGCCCGCCGCGACGCCGCGCATGCCGAACTGCGGCACGGGGCCGAGCCCGAGGCCGAGCGTGCCGCCGAGCATGATCTGCCAGACCGCAGAGTTGAGGATCAGCAGCGACGGCAGCTTCATGTTGCCGGTGCCGCGCAGCACCCCCGCCATGGTGTTGAGCAGCCAGGGCAGCACCGCGCCGCCGAAAAACACCTGCGTGTAGGCGATCGCATGGGTCAGCACGTCGCCGCGGCCGCCGAGCATCTCGAGCACCTTGGGTCCAAAGATCAGCATGCCCAGCATGAAGACGAGGCCGAAGGTGATGCCGATCAGCAGCGCATGCGCGGCGAGCGTGCCCGCGCGCTCGCGATCGCCGGCACCGAGCGCGCGGCGATGGCGGAGGCCACCGCGCCGCCCATGGCGCCGCCCGACATCGTCATGGTCAGGATCACCGTCGGAAACACCAGCGCCATCGCAGCCAGCGCTTCCACACCAAGACGTCCGATATAGGAGGTCTCCGCGATCACCACGCAGGTGCCGGCCGAGAGCGCGATGACGTTCGGCCAGGCAAGCCCCAGCAGCGTGCGCAGGATCGGCCCGTCCGTCAGCGCGCTTCGCACGGGACGCGGAGGCGGCGGCAGCGGGCGCTCTTGTTCATCGACCGGGATTTCGGCGATGTCGGACATGTCCTCTCCCGGGCACAAGCGCATTTACAGCGTCGCAATGAGTAGGTGTGCCAATCAATTTTTCGCGCAGAAGGCGCAGCGAGGAGCTTGTTAGCACGGTGCGCGCTGATTCCTCCTGCGCCACGTGCAGGCGTGCCCTGCGGCAGCGCATTTCAACGGGTGGAATTACCCGATGCTCCAGACCAGCGGCGGGCGGCCGCCTGCCGTCGGACGCAGGTGCACCGCGATATGGCGGCCGCATCCCGCGGCCAGTCCTTCGAACAAGCCCTCCAGCACTTTTGCGCAGGCGCGATGATAATCAGCGACATCATCCATCAGCTTCCAGCTCTGCTGGCGGATTTCAAAGGTGCCTTCGGACTGCGTGGTCTCGACAGCATCATCCTGCGCGGCGAACAGCGCGTTGAGGAACAATGAAAATTCACTGGCGCCACCGCGACTCGTCGCGAGCGCTGCTGCGACCTCGTCGAAATATTGCATGCCGATCAGCTTGCCGGTGAGGTGCAGGAGATAGCCGGCATCCTCGGGGCCGAACAATTGCACCATCACGGGCGCGGCGGTGCGGACATATTCCATCGCGTAGTTGCGATAGGCTTTTTCGAGCCGCGGCTTTGGCCAGCTTGCAACAGGCAAGGCCGGCGCGGTCTTCGCATCGAACAGCGGCGCTTCCAGATGCCGCGCGAAGACGAGGCGCTGATCGAGCTCGAGCGGATGGTCGTATTGATGATAATAGCCTTCGAGCCCGTCCTGGCCGTCGACGCTCTGCTTGGTGCAGACGAAACCGACCCTGGTATCGCCGAGCGCGACGCCGTTGTTGGCGTGCCAGCCGCGCAGCATCGCGCGCGAGACTTCGCCCGGCACGCCGCAGATCGCAGTGCCCTTCCAGATCCAGCGCGGCGGCGGATAGCGGATCCAGGCCTTGGTATCGCTCTCGTACATGTATTCGACGTGCACGCCGCCGATCCAGTTGGAGAGGTAGTGATATTGCGCAGCGGCCACCGCCGGCGGCAGATGGCTGAGGCCGAGCTTTTCCAGCCCCGGCAGGAAGCGCTCCTGCTGCTGGCGGCGAAACACGCGGAAGACGAACTCGGCGGCATCCGCCGTGCCGCGCCGCGTGACGACGGTGAGGATGAGGCCCGTGAAGTAAGCGTGATAGAGATCGGCGACCGCGCGCCAGCGCTTCCATTGGGCTTCCTGCGCGGAGTCAGTTGCGGCGGACATGTTCACTCCCGGCTTGTTGTTTTGCAGGAGTGTGTCATCGCGGGTGGGGTGACGCAACACGCCCGCTTTCCCGGGGAATGACAGCGGAGCGTGAGGTTAGCGCTACACCCTAAAATGCTTGCTGAGCTTCAGCCCCTGCGCCTGGTAGTTGGAGCCGATGCGCTGGCCGTACATCGCGTCGGGGCGCGACAGCATCTTCTCGTAGACGAGACGGCCGACGATCTGGCCGTGCTCGAGGATGAAGGGCACTTCGCGCGAGCGCACTTCCAGCACGGCGCGCGATCCCAGCCCACCCGCACCGGCATAGCCGAAGCCGGGATCGAAGAAGCCGGCATAGTGCACGCGGAATTCACCGACCAAGGGATCGAACGGCACCATCTCCGCGGCGTAATCGGGCGGCACCTGCACGGCTTCTTTCGAGGCGAGGATATAGAACTCCCCGGGATCGAGGATCAGCCTGCCGTCGGGACGGGCCGAGATCGGCTCCCAGAATTCTTCGACCGAATAGCCGGAGCGGCGGTCGACATCGACGACGCCAGTGTGGCGCTTGGCGCGATAGCCGACGAAGCCACCACTCTTCTCACCGGAGAGATCGACCGATACGGCGACACCGCCGGTGAGATCGGCATCGTCGACGTCGACGAGACGCTCAGCCGCGTGCAGCGCCTCGAGATCGTCGATGTTGAGGATGGCGTCGCCGGTGCGGAAGCGCACCTGGCTCAGGCGCGAGCCCTCGCTGACCAGCACGGGAAATGTCTTCGGACTGATCTCGGCATACAGCGGACCGTGATAGCCGGCGCCGATCATGTCGAAGCGGCGCGTGCCGTCGGCGATCACCCGGGTGAAGACGTCGAGCCGGCCGGTCGAACTTTTGGGGTTCGCGGCAGCGACGATCTCCGGCGGCAGCGCAAGGCTTTCGAGCAGCGGCACGATGTAGACGCAGTTGGTCTCCAGCACCGCGCCGTCGGCGAGGCTGAATTCGTGCAGCTTCAATTCGTCGATGCGCTCGGCAACGGTCGCGCCGGGTCCCGGCAGGAAGCTGGCGCGAACGCGATAGGCGATGTCGCCAAGGCGGAGGTCGAGGCTTGCCGGCTGGATCTGGCTTTCGACGAAGTCATAGGCAGGCAGGATGAGCCCTGCCTCCGCCATCGCCGCGATCATGCGGTCGGGCAGGATACCATTGGCGTCGGCGGCAACCGTAAAACTCAACCGGGGGTCCTCGTCAGGGGTCAAACGCATCCCGAGATGCGGGAAATACGAGCGTTTTACGGCTATCCGATGGACGTCTTGACGGAAAGGGCATTGCGGAATATGAGCATGACTTATCCCGTGGTGATTTGAGCCGGCCGGCTTGCAGCCACGTTAAATAAGTCGCTAAACAGGCCGGGGACCTCTGTGATCCCGGCCCGTGGTTTTATCCAGGCCGGTTTTTTTGTGACCATTTTCGATGGTCACGCAGAGGAGGTCCTATGTCGAAGTCCCCGGCGCCCACCGCGCAATATCGTCCCGAAACCCGCCTGGTCCATTCCGGCACCCTGCGCTCGCAATATGGCGAGACGTCGGAGGCGCTGTTCCTGACCCAGGGCTACGTTTACAACAGCGCCGAGGAGTGCGAGGCGCGGTTCAAGGGCGAGGACCCCGGCTTCATCTATTCGCGCTACTCCAACCCGACCATCGCGATGTTCGAGCGCCGCATGATCGAGCTCGAAGGCGCCGAAGCCGCCCGCTCGGCGGCAACCGGCATGGCCGCGGTGACGACGGCGATCCTGGCGCCGCTCAAGGCCGGCGATCATGTGGTCGCATCCCGCGCGCTGTTCGGCTCGTGTCTCTACGTCATTCAGGATTTGTTGCCGCGCTACGGCATCGAGACCACGCTGGTCGACGGAGCCGATCTCGACCAGTGGCAGCGTGCGCTCAAGCCGAACACCAAGACGTTCTTCCTGGAGAGCCCGACCAACCCGACGCTCGACGTGCTCGACATTCCCGGGATTGCCGAGATTGCGCACAGCGGCGGCGCGCGGCTGGTCGTCGACAACGTGTTCGCAACGCCGATCTGGCAGAGCCCGCTCGCGCTCGGCGCGGACGTCGTTGTTTATTCCGCGACCAAGCACATCGACGGCCAGGGCCGTTGTCTCGGCGGCATCATCCTGTCGTCGGAAGCCTTCATCGCCGAGCACATCCACAATTTCATGCGCCAGACCGGGCCGTCGATCTCGCCGTTCAACGCCTGGGTTCTGCTCAAGGGCCTGGAGACGCTGGGCGTGCGCGTGCGTGCGCAGACCGACACGGCGGCACGCATCGCCGACGTGCTGGCGAGCCATCCCAAAATTTCGCGGCTGGTGTTTCCCGGTCGCGCCGACCATCCGCAGGCGGCACTCGTCAAAAAGCAGATGCGCGGCGGCTCGACGCTGGTCGGGTTCGAGGTCAAGGGCGGCAAGCAGGGCGCGTTCCGCGTGCTCAACGAGCTCAAGCTTGCAAAAATCTCGAACAATCTCGGCGACGCCAAGAGCCTCGTCACGCATCCGGCCACCACGACGCATCAGCGCCTGAAGCCGGAGGATCGCGCCGCGCTCGGTATCAGCGAGGGATTCATCCGCTTCTCGGCAGGGCTCGAGCATCCGGATGATCTGATCGAGGATCTGACGGCGGCGCTGGAGAAGGCGTAGCCACACACTCGGAGTCGTAGGGTGGGTTAGCTCGCGGCTGAGCGAAGCGCAGTCCGCTAGCGTAACCCACCAACTTCGTTCGGTAATCGTTGATGCATGGTGGGTTACGCCTTCGGCTAACCCACCCTACGGCACCTCGCTTACATCGGCCGATACGTCCGCACGTCCGCGGGCACGTTCACGCCGATCTTGATCTGGCCGACGGAGCGGATGATGTCGTCGCCGAGCAGCTGGGCGAAGCAGGCATAGCCCCAATCGTTCATGTGCAGGCCGTCGGCGATCACGAAGCTTTCGACCGGGATCGATTGGTTCTCGTGCCAGTCGCGCATCACCTCGAAGCGCGGGAAAATGCCGACGTGACGGAGCTCGGCGACCTTGCCGAGCAGCTTCACCATCCTGCCGGCGCTCTCCTTGCGCTGGTTGACGGCCGGCGAGTATTGCGGATCGACCAGCACGATGTCGGCTTCGTCCGCCGCCTGGATGCGCGAGATGCCGTCCTCGACCAGCTTGGCGGTGTCGCCGGGATCGAGGTTGCGCAGCACCGCGTTGGTGCCGACCTGCCAGATCACGAGATCCGGATGCACGTCGATCACCTGGGTCTGAAGGCGCTTCATCATCTCGGGCGCATCCTCGCCGCCGACGCCGGCATTGATGACGGTGATATTGGCGCCCGGATAGTGCCGGCGCAGCTGCGCGGCGAGACGATTCGGATAATTGAAATCGGGCGAGCTTGCGCCATAGCCGGCGGTCGACGACGAGCCGAACGCGACGATCACGACGGGCTTGCCGGCCACGAGCTTGCCCGCGACATGCGGCAGCGAGCCCATCGTCTTGGAGCCGCCCTTCGGCGAGAGACACGGCACGCGGCTGAAGATGTCGCCGGCGGATTTGGCGACCTGCTTCACCTTGTCGATGGCGCGCGCGGTGATGCCGCGCTGTTCGGCCGAGGGGTGCGTGGCAGCAACGGTGGTCTGGGACGACGAGGGATTGGCGGACGGCGCGGGCGTCGCCTGCGCGGCCTGTGCCTGCGCGCGCGACTGCGATACCGGCGACAGCGACAGCAGCGCCGCCAGCGCGGGCGCGGCCAGCCAGGCCGTCAGGCAAAAAGGGCGGAGAGAACTCATTAACGCTAGACCTCAATTTTGCTGCTGGGCCGGTCCCAGATGGGCGGCATCAATCACGAACTGTGCCAATGCCCGGCCAAGGCAATCATGGACCTGTTTCGCAAGCTCGGGCCCGCGGGACGGGCTGAACAGGTCGAACTGCCCCTGATCATTCCACTGCCGCATGATCGCGAAACGGTCGAACAGCGGGACGTCATGCTCCTGCGCCACCACCTTCATATTGTCGAGGTAAGGCGGCACCGAGATCATGGTTTCGGTGCGCGGGCTGTACTGCAAGTTCATCAACACGACGTCAGCCCCTGCGTTTTGCAGCGCGGCAACCCCTTCGGTTACTGCGCCGCGAAAATCATCGGGATCGATAGCTCGGATAGCATCCACGGTCCCGGTCTGCCAGATGACCAAAGTAGGCCTTTTTGCTTCCATCAGCTTAACGAAGGTGGCGGCCGCCTCCTCGGCCGTCTTCTTGCTCTGTATTTCTACGGAGACGTGCACCGCCTCGGACGGCGGCAGCTTGTCCTTCAAAATAGCCTGCATGCGCGCCGGATAGGACGCGTCCTCGGAGGCCGGAATCGTGGTCGAACGGCTGCCGATGACCAGGATTTCGAGCGGTTTGCCCGATTTGATGACCTCGCCGACCTTGGGAAGCTGGCTTTCGCTGCTGAGCAGATAGGACGGCAATTCGCAGGCCGGAGGCGTAGCTGGATCGGCAGGCGCAGCATCACCCGCGCGCGCCGCAGGCGCGGCGAGGCAACCGCATAACAGGACCAGGCTCAGGAGAACCTTCGCCTTCATCAACCCCCTCCCGCCAGATCGGCGCTGCCGACGGCGTTTTTGGTCTTCGCACCACTCTTGTCAGCCACGCGTTTGTACCACGAAATCACCCAGGCCACGCCCCACATGATCAGGATTCCCGAGAGACTAATCACCGCATGCATCGCTGCGCCGCCGGAGACTTCGGCCAGGATGAAATGGCCGGCGAAAGCGAGAAAGACGCCGAGGCAGAAGATCTCGAGGGAATGCGAACCGCACAGGATCAGCGGCCGCAGCCAGGGCGATTTCAGGCCCGCCCAGTCGCGCGGCAGGAAGCGCACGGTCAGGGCAGCCAGCGCGAGGAAATGCGTGAAACGCAGCACGTCGAGGTTGGTCTTGTCGATCGGATACATCCACTGCTCGAGCAACTTCGGCATCACATGGGGCACCTGCGGCGCATACCAAGTCAACGTCACATAGAACGCCCCCACGATATAGGCGATCGCGATCCACATCGTCACCGGTGACGCCAGAATACGCGACATGCGCCGCGCACCTCCGAGCGCGCACCATGCGCCGAACACGAACAGCAATTGCCAGGCAAACGGATTGAACGCCCAGAATCCGTTCGGATAGGCCGACAGATAGAGGTCGTACTCCCAGGTCACCGCGTAGAGCACTGCGGACAAAGCGAGCGTGAGGTCGGGCTTCCACTTCATCGACCACAGGATCACGGGCAGTGCCAGCATCAAGACGATATACAGCGGCAGCACGTCCATGTTGACGGGACGGAAGCGCAGCAGCAGCGCCTGCACAATGGTGACGTCGGGCTGCTTGAGGAAATCCATGATGCCCATCTCTTCGGTGTAGAGCGGGTTCTCGAAGCTGGTCGCCACATAGGAGATCTCGGCGAGGAAGATCGTGAACAGGAAGACGTGCGCGACATAGATTTGCCAGACGCGCCGCATGATGCGCGCGGTGGCGATGACGACGCCGCTCTCCAGCATCGCGCGGCCGTAGACGAAGGCGGCGGTGTAGCCGGAGATGAAGATGAAGATCTCGGTGGCGTCGCTGAAGCCGTAATTGCGGATCGTGAACCAGGTCAGCAGGCTCGGCGGCAGATGGTCGATGAAGATCAGCCACAGCGCGAGGCCGCGGAACAGGTCGAGCCGGAGCTCGCGCTCGCCGATCGCGGGCAGCGAGATGGCGGGCGCGGCCGTGCGCGGCTTGACATCGGCGGGCTTGGCGGCTCCCGCGATTGGCGTTCCCGTCACTTGGTCGGCAATGGTCATCGGGGCCTAAAAACCCTTCCGCAAATCGCGCCGTTGATGAGGAGTGTACCGATCCGGACGGCCCCTCGCAAAGCGGCCGGATCACATCCGGGTGTACTTCTCTGCCAATTCTGGCGGGACGATGTCGTGAAAGCGGCTTGCGGCGTTTGGTTCCCGGCCGGGTTTTCGTTATGATGGCAGCCATGTACCGCGCCGTGACCCGCCAGATCGAAGTGACCGTCGAGCCGAATTTTGTTCCGGAGCAATCCTCGGCCGACCGTTCCCGCTTTTTCTGGTCCTACACCATCGTCATCACCAATTCGGGCGAGGAGACCGTGCAGCTCAAGACGCGGCACTGGATCATCACCGACGCCACCGGCCGCCAGCAGGAGGTCAAGGGCGAGGGCGTGGTCGGCGAGCAGCCGACGCTCGCCCCCGGCGAGCGCTTCGAATACACCTCCGGCGTCCCGCTCACGACCGCCTCCGGCTTCATGACCGGCCGCTACCAGATGGTCAGCGCAACCGGCGAGCGTTTTGAGATCGACGTGCCGACATTCTCGCTGGACAGCCCGGATAACAAGCGGGTGTTGAATTAGGGTAGGCGGCGGCGCGACCTTTTGGGGCGCGGCTTCCCCGACAGCGTCATTACTCTCGTGTCCCGGACGCGCTGCAACGCGCGAGCGTTGCTGCGCAGAGCCGGGACCCAGATGGCGACACGGTACGACGCGGATGGATGGGCCCCGGCTCTGCAGCGCATCGTCGAAGGGACGCCGCGCTGCGTCCGGGGCACGAGAGCGGAATCCGACGTTGCATTCGTCTTCAGACTTCAGACATGCCTTCGCGTCCTCGCGGCGGATTTCGCCCGAGCTTTGCTTCATCACTCGCCCCTGTTTAAGCCAAGAGGGCGCAGGGAAGACCGGGTGCCGACTGGCACCCGCGGTCCGCTGCGCGAAGTGTAGCGCAAAAAGACCGCACAGCAGCATACAGGTGTCGCCGATCACTCGGCCTTCCCTGCGCGATGGTCGGACGGCTTATGCCGTGCTCTCCCGGGAGCCGAACTTTCCTTCTGGCCTCCCTCGCCCCGCGAATTGACGATGCTGTCCGCCCGGTTGGGCTCGCACACACCTCCGCGAAAGCTTGACCGTAGCAACGACGGCCAGGACCACACGGTTTTGCCGTACGCATCAGCGCCGCTCGTCCGCACGCGGTTTCGGGCTCACAGGGACTACCCGCCCTGCCCTTAACCTCTCGCGCACGACGCTACCGCGTCCACCGCAACCCCGCTCGCATATCGTGACGACGTACGATCGCCCCTCAAGGATGAGCGGGAATGGGCAACACATACGCCATTTCCGAATTTCGGTAAAGTGGAATATTTTTGGCGTCGTGGATTGACAGCTTCGCAGGTGTTTTGCCCGTCGGGTCACGCGACGTCGTAGGGTGGGTTAGCCGAAGGCGTAACCCACCACTGTCCGGATCCATAGAAACAAAAGAGATGGGTTACGCTCCGCTAACCCACCCTACGAAGTCTGCACCTACGCGCCTTCCACGCCCGCCTCATCCGGCGTGAACTGGTACACCGAGCTGCAGAACTCGCAGGTCACGACGACCTTGTCGTCCTTGACCATGGCGGCGCGGTCGTCGGGCGAGAAGCTCTTCAGCATCGAGGCGACCGCATCGCGCGAGCAGGAGCACTGCGCCTTCAAGGACAGCGGATTGAACACGCGCACGCCGCGCTCGTGGAAGAGACGATAGAGCAGCCGCTCGCCGGAGAGTTCGGGATCGATCAGCTCGACGTCCTCGACGGTCTCGATCAGCGAACGCGCCTCGACCCAGGCGTCGTCTTCCGCGACGGCATGCACCTCGACGCCGTGGGGCGCGTCGCCGGGATGCAGATCAGCCTGACGCGCGCGCTCCGGCGCCTTCGGCAAAAACTGCATCAACATGCCGCCGGCGCGCCAGCGATGCTTGCCGCCGTCGCTCGAACGCCACTCCTCGCCGACCGCGAGGCGCACGCGCGTCGGGATCTGCTCGGAGCGCAGGAAATATTCGTGGGCGGCGTCTTCCAGGCTGCCGCCGTCGAGCGCCACCAGGCCCTGGTAGCGGCTCATGTCGGGGCCCTGGTCGATCGTCATGGCGAGATGACCATGGCCGAGCAGCGTGCCGGAGTCTTTGGCATCGCCCAGACGCGCGGCATCGAAGCGCGCATAGGCGCGCAGGTGATCCGGTGCCTGATAGTCCACCACCAGGAACGACACCGGACCGTCGGTCTGGGCCTGGAGGATGAAGCGGCCCTCGAATTTCAGCGCCGAGCCGAGCAGCGTCGTCAGCACGATGGCCTCGCCGAGCAGCTTGCCGACGGGCGCGGGATAATCGTGCTTGGTCAGGATTTCGTCGAGCGCCGGCCCGAGCCGCACCAGGCGCCCGCGCACGTCGAGCGCGTCGACCTCGTAGGGCAGCACGGCGTCATCGATCGGAACCGGGGATGGCGCGCGAACCGGGCCTTCCGGCTCGGCTTTCATGTCAGGGGATTGGGAAACCATGGCGCTTTATCTGGGGTCGGAGAGCGAAAATGGAAGGGGCGCGAACCCGCGTGTTCCAGCGCACTCATAAGCGCGCACCGATACTGCAAATTCATCGCCGTCCCGGCGTGCGCCGGGACGGCGATAAAGACTACTTCACCGCGTCAAAGCACCAGGCCAGAATGCCCTTCTGCGCGTGCAGCCGGTTTTCGGCCTCGTCGAACACGACCGATTGCGGGCCGTCGATCACCTCGTCGGTGACCTCCTCGCCGCGATGGGCCGGCAGGCAGTGCATGAACAGCGCGTCGGGCTTGGCCAGCGACATCAGCTGGGCATTGACCTGGTAGGGCTTGAGCACGTTGTGGCGGTGCTCGCCTTCCTTGTCGCCCATCGACACCCAGGTGTCGGTGACGACGCAATCGGCGCCCTTCACGGCGACCTCGGGGTCGGTGCCGATCATGATCGGCGCGCCGGTGGCCTTGATGAAGTCGCGCATCACCTTCTTCGGTGCAAGCTCCGGCGGGGTTGCGATGTTGAGCTGAAACTTGAAGCGCTCGGCTGCGTGTGCCCACGAGGCGAGAACATTGTTGTCGTCGCCGGTCCAGGCCACCGTCCGGCCCTCGATCGGGCCGCGATGCTCCTGATAAGTCAGGAGATCGGCCATCACCTGGCAGGGATGCGAACGCCGTGTCAGGCCGTTGATGACGGGAACGGTCGCGTTGGCCGCAAGCTCGAGCAGCGCATCGTGGTTGAGGATGCGGATCATGATGGCATCGACATAGCGCGACAGCACGCGCGCGGTGTCGGCGATGGTCTCGCCGCGGCCGAGCTGCATCTCTGCGCCGGTGAGCATGATCGGCTCGCCGCCGAGCTGGCGCATGGCGACGTCGAACGAGACGCGTGTGCGGGTCGAGGGACGCTCAAAAATCATCGCCAGCGTCTTGCCTTCGAGCGGCCTGACCGGCTGATGCGCCTTCTGCTTCGCCTTCATGGCTGAGGAGGCGTCGAGCATGCTCTTGAGCTCCGACAGCGGGAGCTCGTTGATGTCCAGAAAGTGCTTCGGCGACTTGCTCATCAGCTTGCCGCCCGCTTGGTCTGACTGGACGAGATCGCGGTGCAGGCGCGCTCCAGCCGCTCGACGCTGTCCTCGATCTCGGCTTCGGTGACGATCAAGGGCGGCAGGAAACGCACGACATTGTCGCCGGCGCCGACCGTGAGCAGTTTTTCGTGACGCAGCGCCGCGACGAGATCGCCGGAGGGCACCACGGCCTTGATGCCGATCAGGAGCCCCTCGCCGCGCACTTCGCTGACGACATCGGAATGACGGTCGATCACGGAAGCGAGCTTCTGCTTGAGCAGCAGCGACATCCTCTGCACGTGATCGAAGAAGCCGGGCTTGAGCATGACGTCGAGCACGGCGTTCGCAGCCGCGATCGCCAGCGGATTGCCGCCGAAGGTCGAACCGTGCGAGCCGGGGCCCATGCCGGAGGCCGCATCCGCGGTCGCCAGCACCGCGCCGATCGGGAAGCCGCCGCCGAGCGCCTTGGCCAGCGACATCACGTCGGGCGTGACGCCGGTGCGCCGATGCGCGAACAGATCGCCGGTACGGCCCATGCCGGTCTGGACTTCGTCGAACGCGAGCAGGAGGCCCTTCTCGTCGCAGAGCTGGCGCAACGCCCTCAGGAACGCAGGCGTTGCCGAACGCACTCCGCCCTCGCCCTGGATCGGCTCGATCAGGATGCCGGCGGTCTGCGGACCGATCGCCTTCTTCACGGCCTCGATGTCGCCATGCGGGATCTGGTCGAAACCGTCCATCGGCGGACCAAAACCTTCGAGATATTTTGCAGACCCGGTCGCAGCCAGCGTCGCCAGCGTGCGGCCGTGGAAGGCGCCTTCGAAGGTGATGATGCGATAGCGCTCCGGATGCCCCTTGGAGAAGTGATGATGCCGGACCAGCTTGATCACACCTTCCAGCGCTTCGGCGCCGGAATTACAGAAGAACACGAAGTCCGCAAAACTCTCATTGCAAAGGCGCGCGGCGAGCTTCTCGCCGTCCGGGCTCTGGAACAGGTTCGACATGTGCCAGAGTTTCGTCGCCTGCTCCTGCAACGCCTTGACCAGCGCGGGATGGGCGTGACCAAGCGCGTTCACGGCGACGCCGGAGGTGAAATCGAGATAGCGATCGCCATTGGTCGCAATCAGCCAGCAGCCTTCGCCGCGCTCGAAACCGAGGTCGGACCTGGCGAAAACGGGGAGCAAATGCGGCGCTGCGCTGTTAGTCATGACGGTCACTTGATGTTGCGGACGGCGTGAGCGTGCATTGCGCAACGCACCATCAACCGGCCCGGAAAACGAAACGTGCCGCCTTTTAAGGGCGGCACGTGACACTATCTTAGGCTTGGTGAACCGGCTGTCAATGCCGCCCGAAAGCCTCGCGAAATGCTGAATCCGTAGTCTTGCGGTGCCGAATTTGCGGGTTTTGGCCACGGAACATGTGGAAGCGAGTCGGCGGACTCTTGCGCGTGAGTCACGCCATATTGTAGCGTTTGACTTGTCAGATACGACATCTCGTGCAGTGTTTCTGATCCCAAGAGCCTCATGTACCGGCGTAAACGTTCGGGCGTTCAGTTGCGCCCGGCGAGCCTTAAGGGATTCTGGCAGCACGGGTTTTTCGAAGCTTAGGCATTCGCCGCAAGGCGCCAGCATGGCAGCCGCACGGCGAGGGAAAGGGTGCAATGACCGTTTTGACCTGGTCGGATGATCGCGTCGAGCAGCTGAAAAAGCTCTGGGAGGCCGGATTGTCGGCTAGCCAGATCGCGGCTGAGCTCGGCAACGTGACCCGTAATGCCGTGATCGGCAAGGTGCACAGGCTCGGCCTGTCCGGTCGCGCCAAGAGTCCCTCATCGGCAGCTCCCCGGCCGCGCAAGGCGCGTCCCGCGCAGCACATGATGCGGGTGACCCGCCCGATCGCGCGTGGCAACACCGCGCTGGCGCAGGCCTTCGAGGTCGAGGTCGAGGCCGAACCGCTCACCTACGACAACGTGGTACCGATGAGCCAGCGGCTCTCGCTGCTGGAATTGAACGAAGCGACCTGCCACTGGCCGGTCGGCGATCCCTCGAGCCCGGATTTCTTCTTCTGCGGCGGCAAGGCGCTCTCGGGCCTCCCCTACTGCGCCCAGCACTCGCGTGTGGCCTATCAACCGGCTTCGGATCGCCGGCGTGCTCCGGTGAAGCCGGGTCCGCGCTGAGGTCAGCCCCAAACGACATCGTCCCGGCCTAAAGCGCGATGAGATTGGGATGAATCGTCATCGCGCTTTAGGTTGTTGTTTGCGCATGATCTTTTCGGAAAACCGCTTCGCACTTTTCCGGATCATGCTTTAATGCGCAATTGCGCACGGGGCCTGGGACGGATCGAGAAAGAGAAAAGCGCGCCACCGGGCGCGCTTTTTTATTTGCGTGTTTGCAGCAGCCTTACGCCTGCTCAGCCTTCGCAAAGCGATCATCGAGTGCATAACCCGCGCCGCGAACGGTGCGGATCGGGTCCTGCTCACGGCCGAGATTGAGCAGCTTGCGCAGGCGGCCGATATGCACGTCGACGGTGCGTTCGTCGATATAGATGTCGCGACCCCAGACGCTGTCGAGCAGCTGCTCGCGCGAGAACACGCGGCCGGGATGCTCCAGGAAGAACTCCAGCAGGCGGTATTCGGTCGGACCGAGATCGATCGGCCGGCCCGAACGCGCCACGCGGCGCTTGTCGCGGTCGAGCTCAATGTCGCCGTAAGCCAGCACAGTGGCGAGCCGCTCCGGGCTTGCGCGCCGCAGCAGGCCCTTCACGCGTGCCAATAGTTCCGGCACCGAGAACGGCTTGACGATGTAATCGTCGGCGCCGGTCGCAAGACCCCGCACCCGCTCGCTCTCCTCACCGCGGGCGGTGAGCATGATGATCGGCAGCTGCTTGGTCTCGGGACGGGTGCGAAGCCGCCGGCACAGTTCGATGCCGGAAAGCCCCGGCAGCATCCAGTCGAGCACGATCAGATCGGGGATGTGCTCCTTGAGACGGGTGTCGGCATCGTCGCCGCGCATCACCGTCTCGACGTCATAACCGTCGCCTTCGAGGTTGTAGCGAAGCAGCTCTGTGAGAGCTTCCTCGTCCTCAACCACCATAATGCGTGCGCCCATCGGGTCGTCGCTCCTTAAAGGATTCAGGTATTCGGGACCGTCGTGGCGAAATTCGTCATGTCGCCCTTCGGCCGCTTGTCGGTGATCGCCTGGCCCTCGATCATGTAGAACACCGTCTCGGCGACGTTCGTGGCGTGGTCGCCGATCCGCTCGATGTTCTTGGCGCAGAACATGAGGTGGATGCAGAACGAGATGTTGCGCGGATCCTCCATCATGTAGGTGAGGAGCTCGCGGAACAGCGAGGTGCAGATGGCGTCGACTTCCTCGTCGCCCTTCCACACTGCCATCGCCGCCGGCAGATCGTGGGCGGCGTAGGCGTCCAGCACCGACTTGACCTGCTGCTGCACGAGATCGGTCATGTGCTCGAGGCCGCGGAACAGTTTGAGCGGATGGAAATCCGTCTCCAGCGCCGCGACGCGCTTGCCCATGTTCTTGGCGAGGTCGCCGATGCGCTCGAGATCGGTGGCGACGCGCATGGCGCCGACGATCTCGCGCAGATCGACCGCCATCGGCTGCCGGCGCGCGATGGTGAGCACGGCGCGCTCCTCGATCTTCTTCTGGAGCGCATCGAGCTCGGCGTCGATGACGACGACACGCTGGCCGAGCGCGACGTCGCGGCGGATCAGCGCGTCGACGGAATCGACGATCATGCGCTCGGCGATGCCGCCCATTTCCGCGACCAGACGCGTGAGCTCCTGGAGGTCGGTGTCGAACGCCTTTGCGGTATGTTCAGAACCCATGTCCCGTCTCCTCAGCCGAACCGGCCGGTGATGTAATCCTGCGTGCGCCGGTCGGTCGGCGACGTGAAGATCTTGCTGGTGTCGTCGAACTCGATCAGCTCGCCGAGATACATGAAGGCGGTCTTGTCGGAGACGCGGGCCGCCTGCTGCATGTTGTGGGTGACGATCGCGATCGTGTAGTCCTCGGACAGCTCCTGGATCAGCTCCTCGACCTTAGCGGTCGAGATCGGATCGAGCGCCGAGCAGGGCTCGTCGAACAGGATCACCTCAGGCCGCACCGCAACCGTGCGGGCGATGCAGAGGCGCTGCTGCTGGCCGCCGGAGAGCGACAGGCCGGAGGCGTTGAGCTTGTCCTTGACCTCGTTCCAGAGCGCGCCGCCGCGCAGCGCCTTCTCGACGCGGCCGTCCATCTCGGACTTCGAGATCTTCTCATAGAGACGGATGCCGAAGGCGATGTTCTCGTAGATCGTCATCGGAAACGGCGTCGGCTTCTGGAACACCATGCCGACGCGAGCGCGCAGCAGGTTGAGGTCCAGCTTGGGGTCGAGGATGTTGGTCTGGTCGAGCATGAGCTGACCGGTGGCGCGCTGGCCCGGATAGAGGTCGTACATCCGGTTGAAGATGCGCAGCAGGGTCGACTTGCCGCAACCGGACGGGCCGATGAACGCGGTGACGCGGTTGGTGCCGAGCGCCAGATTGATGTTCTTCAGCGCGTGGTGCTCGCCGTAATAGAAGTTGAGGTTACGCACCGTCACCTTGGCCGGGGCGTCCGGCAGCACCGGCGCCTGCGGAAGACCGCCGGCGGCGCTCATCGATACGGAAAGTTCACTCATTTTGCGGTCCTCTCGGCGCCAAGAATGCGCGCGCCAATGTTCAGGGCAAGCACTGTCAGGGTGATGAGCAGCGCGCCGCTCCAGGCGAGCTGCTTCCAATAGGCGTAGGGGCTCTGGACGAAGTTGTTGATGGTCACAGGCAGGTTCGCCATCGTCTTGTTCAGGCCGAGGCTGAAGAACTGGTTCGACAGCGCGGTGAAGAGCAGCGGCGCGGTTTCGCCGGCGACGCGGGCGGTGGCGAGCAGCACGCCGGTGATGAGACCCGATCGGGCCGCACGATAAGCGATCCGCTTGATCACCAGCGAGCGCGGCAGGCCGAGCGCGGAAGCCGCCTCACGCAACGGATTCGGCACCAGCAGCAGCATGTCCTCGGTCGTGCGCAGCACCACCGGGATGACGATGACGGCGAGCGCGAGCGCACCGGCGATCGCCGAGAAGCCGCGCATCGGCACCACCACCGCGCCGTAGATGAACAGTCCGATGATGATCGAGGGCGCCGAGAGCAGGATGTCGTTGATGAAGCGGATCACCGAGGTCAGCTTGTCGTTGCGGCCGTATTCGGCGAGGTAGGTGCCGGCGAACAGGCCGAGCGGTGCGCCGATGCCGACGCCGATCACGGTCATGATGACCGAACCGACGATGGCGTTGCGGAGGCCGCCTTCGGTCGAGCCCGGAGGCGGAGTATCCGCGACGAAGAGCTCGAGATTGAGGCCGGCCAGGCCGTTGATGAGCAGCGTCATCAGGATCAGCGCAAGCCAGGTGACGCCGAACGCGGCCGCTGCGAAGCAGAGCCCACGGATGACGATGTCCTTGCGGCGACGGCGCGAATAGATCGGATTGAGGGCCATGACGTTACTTCCCCGCCTTCTTGTCCAGCCGCATCAGCATCAGCCGCGCGCCGGACAGCACGAAGAACGTCAGCACGAACAGCAGGAGGCCGAGCAGGATCAGGCCCGACTGGTGCAGGCCGTCGCTCTCGGCGAACTCGGATGCGATGGCCGCCGAGATCGTGGTGCCCGGGGCGAAGATCGATGAGGAGATACGGAACGAGTTACCGATGATGAAGGTCACCGCCATGGTCTCGCCGAGCGCGCGGCCCAGCGCCAGCATGACGCCGCCGATGATGCCGACGCGGGTGTAGGGGATCACCACGCTGCGGACGACTTCCCAGGTGGTGCAGCCGACGCCGTAAGCGGCCTCCTTCAGCACCGGCGGCACCGTCTTGAACACGTCGACCGAGATCGAGGTGATGAAGGGCAGCACCATGATCGAGAGGATCAGCGCGGCGTTGAACAGGCTGAGATAGGACGGGGGTCCCGCGAAGATCGCGCCGAGAACGGGGACGCCGTCGAAGATCTTGATCATGAAGGGCTGGAAGGTGTTGGCCAGGAACGGTCCAAGCACGAAGAAGCCCCACATGCCGTAGATGATCGAGGGGATGCCGGCGAGCAGCTCGATCGCCATGCCGATCGGGCGGCGCAGCCATTGCGGGCAGAGCTCGGTCAGGAAGATCGCAATGCCGAGACCGACCGGAATGGCGATCAGCATCGCGATGAAGGAGGTCACGAGCGTGCCGTACATCGGGCCGAGCGCACCGAGGACGGGAGGATCTGCCGACGGCGCCCAGCGCTGCGTCCACAGGAAGGCGAAGCCGTATTCCTTCATCGCCGGGAAGGCCCCGACGATCAGCGAAATGATGATGCCGCCGAGGATCAGGAGCACCGAGATCGCGCTGAGCCGCGTGATCCAGTAGAAGGTCACATCCCCGAGCTTGAACGCGCCCAACGCCTTGGCGCGATCATACGGTCCGGTGGCATCAATTACATCGCTCTCGACAGCCATCTCAGCCACGCCGATCCCCTGTACCCGTTTTATATACGCTTGTTGCAAGTCTTGTTTTCTAGATCTGATTGTCGGTCTTGCGCTCCGGATGCGGCACTGGGCCGATCCGGAGCGAAGGTCTTGAAATCCCGGCGCAGCCGTCCGGGACGAGAGCGCTTAGCTCTTGATCTCGGCAGCCCAGGTCTTCTCGATCAGGGTCACGACGCCCGCGGGCATCGGGATGTAGTCGAGCTCTTCAGCCGCCTTCCCGCCGTTCTTGAAGGCCCAGCGGAAGAACTTGATGGCTTCCTGCGAGGCCGCCTTGTCGGTGGCTTCCTTGTGCATGAGGATGAAGGTCGCCGCGGTGATCGGCCAGGACTTCTCGCCGGGCTGGTCGGTCAGGATGACGTAGTAGCCGGGAGCCTTGGCCCAGTCGGCGTTGGAAGCGGCCGCCTGGAAGGCCTCGACGGTCGGCTGCACCGTCTTGCCGGCCTTGTTGACGAGACCGGTGTAGGTCAGCTTGTTCTGCTTGGCATAAGCGTACTCGACATAGCCGATCGAGTTCTTGGTCTGGCTGATGTTGCCCGACACGCCTTCGTTGCCCTTGGCGCCGACGCCGACCGGCCACTCGACCGCGGTGCCCTCACCGATCTTGCTCTTCCACTCCGCGCTGGCCTTGGCGAGGTAGTTGGTGAAGTTGAAGGTGGTGCCCGAACCGTCCGAACGGCGAACCACGGTGATGGCCTCCGAGGGCAGCTTCACGTTCGGATTGAGCTTCTTGATCGCGGCGTCGTCCCACTTGGTGATCTTGCCGAGATAGATGCTGGCGAGGGTCTCGCCGTCGAACACCAGCTCGCCGGCCTTGACCCCCTCGACGTTGACGACGGGAACGATGGCGCCCATCACCATCGGCCACTGCGCGAGGCCGTCCTTCTCGAGCTGCTCGGCCTTGAGCGGCGCGTCGGTCGCGCCGAAGGTCACGGTCTTGGCCTGGATCTGCTTGATGCCACCGCCCGAACCGATCGACTGGTAGTTCAGACCGTTGCCGGTCTCCTTCTTGTAGGCGTCAGCCCACTTCGAATAGATCGGGAACGGGAAGGTTGCACCTGCACCCGTGATGTCGGCGGCAAAGGCCGCCGTCGTCGTTGCGGCGACCAAGCCAGCAGCGACGATAGTTTTGATGAAATTCATGCTGGTCTCCATACAGGGGAGCGAAGCGCCATCAGCGCCCGATCGCGCTCCCCGTGCCGCCCCTTTAGGAGCGGTCGGCTGTGCTTTTACGAAGGTTTCGTGACAGCTGGATGACATACCGAAGTGATTGAAATCACTTAAGTTTCGGGTCGCCCCGGCGTCCTGACCTGGGGAAAACAGGCGGCAAAAGTAGCGCCTTGCTTGGGCACGCTTTCGATCACCAGCCGGCCGCGATGACGGTTAAGAATATGTTTCACCAGCGATAATCCAAGCCCGGTGCCGCCCTGCGAGCGGCTGTCGCCGACGTCGACCCGGTAGAACCGCTCGGTCAGCCGCGGCAGGTGCTCGGGCGCGATGCCTGGGCCGAAATCGCGCACCAAGACCCGGATTTCCTGAGTTCCATCAGGGGCCGCGCCGGGGGTCAGCGTCACGATGACGCGTCCGCCCGCGGCGCCGTATTTGAGCGCGTTCTCGATCAGATTCTCGAACAGGCGGAGCAGCTCCTCGCGGTCGCCCGCGATCATCACCTGCTGTTCCGGCAGATGGATCTCGACCTCGACCTGACGCTCGCGCGCGAGCGGCTCGAGCCCGTCGGCGACCTGGCGGATGATCGGCAGCAGGTCCACCAGGGTGTCGGGTCGTACGTGGGCCGACAGCTCGACCCGCGACAGCGAGAGCAGATCGTCGATCAGGCGCGCCATGCGGGTGGCCTGATTGTGCATGATGCCGAGAAAGCGCTCGCGCGCCTTGGGATCGTCCTTGGCCTGGCCCTGGAGCGTGTCGATGAAGCCCGACAGCGCCGCCAGCGGCGTGCGCAATTCATGGCTGGCGTTGGCGACGAAGTCGGCGCGCATCTCCTCGACCCGGCGCAGCGGCGTCTGGTCGTGAAAGGTCATCAGCATGCATTTGTCGGCGCCGCCGAACGAGGTCGGCACCGGTACCGGCGTGATCGTCAGCTCCATCCAGCGGTCGACCGGGACATGGTCGAGATAGGTCGTGCGCCGCGGCTCGGTGGTTGCGATCGACTCGCGTAGCGCCGTGATAATCTCAGGCGAGCGCAGCGCGAACTGGGCCAGCTCGTTCCGGCGCAGCGCCGGCGCAAGCTGGGCGGCGGCGGCATTGAGATGGATGACGCGGCCGGCGCGGTCGAGCAGCACGGCCGGATCCGGCATGCCGGCGACGACCGCGGCCACCGCCGCGCTCTCGACCGGATTGACGCGGCGGGTGTCGTCGCGCGAGGCGGCATTGTCGTGCAGGCGCCAGGGAATCAGCGCCGCGGCCGCAATGCAGAGGAACACCGTCGCCGCCCGCATCACCGACAATTCGCCGAGCGAAACCACCACCGACAGCGCCAATGCCGCGGCGATCAGGATGACGGTCGAATGCCGCAGCCGGTCGGACCAGGGCTGGGCGGAGGGAGACGATGGGGCGTCGATCGCCATCGGAGCGGGCTTCTCCTTAAGGGCTTGCGCCGGTCAGGCGCCGCTGTCGCTGCGCTCTCTCACAAAGGCGGCTTTTGGCGCCGGACCGGGGTCGAGCTTGAGCGCCGCCTGCTGCAAACGCTTTGATCGGGCGCCGATTATAACTTCGCGAAACGTCAGCAAGATTACAGAAATGACGAAGGGGGACAGATAATAGAGGACGCGGAACAACAACATACCGCCGAGCAGTTCCTCCCGGTCCATCTGCCAGAGGCCGACCAGCATGGCGGCGTCGAACACCCCTAAGCCTCCGGGCGAGTGGCTGGCAAACCCGAGCAGCGTCGCCGAGACGAAAATCACCGCGACCACGACGAAGCCGAGATTGGGCTCGTCCGGCACCAGCACGTACATCGCCAGCGCGCAGAAGCCGAGATCGACGATGCCGATCGCGATCTGCAGCAGCGTCAGCGGTCCGCCCGGCAGCACCACGGTCCAGGGACCGCGGCCGACCACCCGCGGCTGGGTCCAGACCCAGACCACATAGCCAACCAGCGCCACGATGATCATCAGCGCCAGCGTCCGGTTCATCCAGGCCGGAAGCATGTCGATCGAGGCCGCCGCCTCCGGATGATAGGCGATGCCGAGGCCCAGCACGGCGGCATTGCCGAGCCAGAAGGTGAGGCCGGCGAGGAAACAGATCTTTGCGACGTCGATCGCGTTCAGCCCATAGGCCGAATAGATGCGGTAGCGCACCGCGCCGCCGGTGAAGACGCTGGCGCCGACATTGTGGCCGATCGAATAGCTGGTGAAGGAGGCGAGCGCGTTGACGCGGTAGGGCACATGGGAGTGACCGATCGCGCGCACGGCGAACAGATCGTAGAAGGTCAGGGTGAAATAGCCCGCGGCGACGAACAGCGCCGCCATCGCAATCTGGCGCGGCTCGGTGCTCTTGATCGCCTCGATCACCTCGTTCGTGTCGATGCCGCGCAGCATGTGGTAGAGCACATAGCAAGCGATGCCGATGACCGCGACGCTGATCACAACTCCAAGCTTATGCAGGATTTGCTTCTGGCGCAGAATCGTCATCGCCCTGCGTATGGCTTCCAGCATCTAGACCTCAAACAACGCTTCAGCGGCCGGGGTGGCCGGCGAACAGGCGGACGACGCACTGGCACTCAACGAACCTTCACCGTCGGCTCCGGCATCGCGCATGCCCCCCGCCCTTCCACTAGCGCGTTTTGGGGCGGAGTGGAATTCGGCAATTCGAACAAATACTCGTGCCTTCAATGTTTTAGGCAGGTTGCGGGCTCCGGATGCACGATTTGGCGCTTTCGGCGGCAGGACTGACGCGAATCTCCATGGCAATCCTGCGCAGGCGCCGTGAAGTTTTGATGATTTCGGCCGCACAATGTTCCGCCACGCCTTAAGCCGAAATCAATCTATGGGTCGCGCCCGCCGGTTGAAAGAGGGGCGAGCGGGCCGTAGCCGGCGGATTTTCCAAGGGGCAGAGCGCCTGGACGGTCCGGGGCGCGGTCAAACGAGGACGCTGGCCCGTTGAGCGTAGCCGCGATAGCTACTTGTGGTTATCTCCCACGAGCCGTGGTGAGCCACTTTCAATGGACGCGATTCTCGGAGAACTAAGGCGGGTCGCCCGTCGATGCCGATTTCGGCGGCCGTCGCTTTAAACAAGAATGCCATTATGAAAGAGGGGAAACCATGAAGATACTGCTCAGCGCCATGATGACCATGACCGTTCTCGCCGCCGCTCCGGCCAGCGCCAGAGAGCGCAACGACAGCCCTCATTCGGAGGCGTGCATGGCCAAGAGCGGCTTCAATCTTGACATGTGGCGGGCGCACTCCGCGGGCACCGATGCGCAGGTGCTGCGCTATATCCAGTGCCGGGATGGCGTGTCCGCGGCGCAGGCCAAGGCCATCGGCATTCGGGACCACAATTTGAGCGCCGGCTTTCGCTGAGCCCATCGCATTGCGAGATGTCCCGGCCGCAAGGTCCGGGACATCTCGTCGTCTGGCTACCAGGGCCCGGCGGCCAGACCGTTCCGGCTTGCCAGCTCCCTTATCGCGATACCGGATCGAGGCTCGACAAAGCGGACCAAGCTTCAAGCCGCCGGCATGCTCCGCGCGACCACCCGATCACGCAGCCAGGCGCCGATGGTGCAGCCGACGAGATAGCAGGCGAACATGATGAGGCCGAGGTCGAGCCAGTAGCCGAAGCGGCCGGGAACCACGTGCGCGAACGAAGCTGCGACCAGAGCGGCGGCGAGCGCCGCGAGCCAGTATGCGGTCACTTTCGAGGTGCCGTTGCCGCGTTGGACCACCGAAATCCAGCCCATGCAAAAGCCCAGCAGCAGCGAGCCGATCAACCAACCCATATGAAACGAGACGAGATAAGGCATCGTCACCTCACCAGAAATTCGATGCGGCGGTTTTGCGCCTTGCCGTCGTCAGTGTCGTTGCCGGCAACGGGCTGCGTGGCGCCATAGCCGACCGCGGTGAAGCGGCTGGCGGGCAGGCCCGCCTTGACCAGATAGTCGATCACTGCCTGCGCGCGCTTCTCCGACAGAGCCTGGTTGAAGGAGTCCTCGCCGTCGGCGTCGGTGTGGCCTGCAACCTCGATATCGGAGGTGGGGCAACGCAGCGCCGTCTCGATCAGATGATCGAGAATGCCTGCGGAATCCGGATCGATGTCGGCGCGCTTGGTGGCGAAGCGGATCTTGCCCTTGGTCAGGAGCTCGGAGAACAATTGCTGGCAGACCGTGCCGTCAACCGGGCCTGCCGCGGGCTTCACCGTGATCTCCGGCTTGTATTGCCAGTTTTTCGGGAAGTCCTTGCCGAGGCCTGCGCGAATGTCGTTGGCGGCGCCTTCATAGAGCGCATCGCCCGACAGCTTCACCTCGCGGTCGGACACCACGAGCGTGCCGGTCGACAGCCGCGACAGCGCCCCGAGCGCTGCGACCGCGGCCGTGTTGAAGGAGGCCGGCGCGCCGATGCTGGCCTTGAGATTGTCCACGACCTTCTCGGTGAAGAATTTTCGCGACGCGCTGGTCACGACCGCCGCATGGACATTGTTGTCGGGAACGTAGCCGGTCAGCGTCACCGTCGCGGCAACCGGATCCTTGTAAGCCTGGAAGATGTAGGGCGGCGCCTTGACGTCGTTGGCGGCGATCGAGAAACCCTCAGGCAAATTCTTCAGCGCGGCAGCAATCGCCTCCCGGCCGCCGAGGTCGCGCGCCATGCCCGACAGATTGACCTGGGTGTCTGTGATCGTGATCTTGCCGTCCTTGAGCTTGCCGATCTGGTCCAGCAACAGCGTCGCGGCCGCTTCGAAGCGCGGCGGCGCGCCACGCGCCAGCCCCATCTGATCGGCCACCTCGACGCCGCCGACCTCCTTGCGGGCCGCCTCGGTCAGGCGGGTCTTCATCGACGGCAGGGGCGCGGAGCCTGATAGCGTTACCCGGACCACGTCGCGTTCGGCGTTCCAGACGAAGGGCTTTGCCTCGGGAACCAGCCGGGTGCGGTCGTCGACCAGGCGCACGCCGGGGACCAGCTCGACTGTCATGACCGCATCGCGGCGCCCCTCCTCGGAAAAGGCGTCCGCGGCCAGGCTGACGTCGCGGCCGTCCACCGCGATCCGGGTCTTGTCCAGGACGGTGTCCTTGAGGGCGGCCGAACTGCGGGCCGACAGGTCGGCCTCGACCGGCAAGGTGTTATTCCAGACCGCAAATCCCCACATGACGGCCAGGGGGATCAACCCCGGCCACCATTTGCTGGCCCACCTGAAAAGCTTTTGCATCCGACGACCCGAACTCTGGAACCGGAGACAAAACAAACCCTTGGCAGGCTGTCAAACCGGAAATGGGGCCCATACGGGCCCCTCACCTGGACAATTGGAATAACTTTTTCTTCAAGGGTCACACCCTAAGTTGAGGGCGGAATGCCAGGGGTCGGCCAGCCGGTCATGAAACAACTCCGTAACAACGTCATCCGCGCCGGGCTGGGAGCACTCTATTTCAGCGGGGCGCACCACCTGCTGCGCCCGCTTTTGTCGGGCGTGGGCGCTATTTTCATGCTGCATCACGTGCGGCCGGCCCGCGAGGGCGCGTTCCAGCCAAACCGGCACCTCGAAGTCACCCCCGATTTCCTGCGCGCGACGCTGAGCCATCTGCGCTCGCGCGACATCGACATCGTCAGCATGGATGAGCTGCATGAGCGGCTGGTGCAGGGCCGGTTCGAGCGCCGCCTCGCCGCCTTCACGCTCGACGACGGCTATCGCGATAATTTCGAGTTTGCGCTGCCGGTGCTGCGCGAATTTGACGCGCCTTTGACGGTCTATGTCGCCAGCGATTTTGCCGAAGGCACCGGACGGCTGTGGTGGGCGGCACTGGAGGCCGTGATCGCCGGGGCCGAGCAGATCGAGGTCAGCATCGGGAATTCCGCGCTGCGGCTCGATGCGACGACGCCGGCCGCAAAACAGGCGGCTTTCGACCGCCTGCACGACTGGCTGCGCGCGCTGCCGGGCGAGCATGATCTGATGCGCGAGATCGCCGCGCTTTGCACGAGGCACGGCGTCGACATGGAAGCGCTGTGCCGAAGCCTCTGCCTGTCCTGGGACGGGGTGAAGCAGTTCGCCGCAGATCCGCTGGTGACGATCGGCGCGCACACCATCAGCCATTGCAATCTCGCGAGGCAAAGCGAGGAGATCGCCGCGCAGGAGATGGCGGTCAGCCGCGCACGGATCGAGCAGGCGCTCGGGCGCAAGGTGCAGCATTTCGCCTACCCCTATGGCGACCGCGAGGCGGCGGGGGAGCGCGAATTCAAGCTCGCCGCAGCCGCCGGCTTCAAGACCGCGGTGACGACAAGGCCCGGCATGCTGTTCGCCGAGAACGGGCGCCACATGACCGCGCTGCCGCGCGTCTCGCTCAACGGCAATTATCAGGATGCGCGGATTTTGCCGGTGCTGACCTCGGGCGCCGCGACCGCGATGTGGAACGGCTTTCGCCGAATCGCGGCGGCGTAAGCCCTGATCTCCGCTGCCGCGCCGCACA
Organism: Bradyrhizobium sp. 1; assembly: GCF_023073315.1. Taxonomy (GTDB): domain Bacteria; phylum Pseudomonadota; class Alphaproteobacteria; order Rhizobiales; family Xanthobacteraceae; genus Bradyrhizobium. The sequence continues at coordinate 55,836 of NZ_JADPJH010000029.1, forward strand.
CCGGCGCATTCCTTGACTCCCCTGCCCGCCCCGCTCACAACGGGCGCCAAATCAAGGGAGGCACCATGTTCAACGATCTGTTCTCGCTCAAAGGCCGCGTCGCACTCGTGACCGGCGGCTCGCGCGGCATCGGCAAGATGATCGCGGCGGGCTTCCTCAGCGCTGGCGCGGCGAAGGTCTACATCACCGCGCGCAAGGCAGGTCCCTGCGAGGCGACGGCGAAAGAGCTGTCAGCCCAATATGGCGGCGAATGCATCGCGCTGCCGATCGACATCTCGACCGTCGAAGGCTGCGACAAGCTCGCCGGCGAACTCATCAAGCTGGAGCCGAAGCTCGACATCCTCGTCAACAATGCGGGCGCTGCCTGGGGCGCGGAGTTCGACGAATTCCCGGAGAGCGGCTGGGACAAGGTGATGGACCTCAACGTCAAGTCGCTGTTCTTCCTGACCAAGGCGCTGGCGAAACCGCTGCGCGCGGGCGCAAGCGCAGAACGTCCGGCGAAGGTGATCAACATCGCCTCGGTCGACGGCATCTTCGTCAATCCGGGCGAGACCTATTCCTACGCCGCCAGCAAGGCCGCCGTGATCCATCTGACGCGGCGCATGGCGACGAAACTGATCAAGGACAACATCAACGTCACCGCGATCGCGCCGGGCGCATTCAAGTCCGACATGAACCGCGCCGCGCGCGATCACTCTGACGAGGTCGCAAAGCGCATTCCGGCGCGGCGCATCGGAACCGAAGAGGACATGGCAGGGGTCGCGATCTATCTCGCCTCGCGTGCGGGCGATTACGTGGTCGGCAACACCATCGCGGTGGATGGCGGCGTGGTGTACGCGAACGCGGGGCTGGAGATCGCGGGGTAGGGATCGCTGGCTAGGGGCCTCTCCCCACACGTGAGATTTCCGAGAGACCTGTACCCCCTCACCCGGATCGCAAGAGCGATCCGACCTCTCCCCGCAAGCGGGGAGAGGTGAAGAAGACGCTTACGACTCGATCTTCACGTACTCGAAGTCACCCGGCTTGTTGTCGATGCCGACTTTCGGCGGCGAGATCCAGGAGGCGAACACGCCGGTCTCGGTGACGGGCTGCATCAGCGAGGTGATGAAGTCGCCGTCCGCGGTCGAGGGCAGCCAATCATCCTTGCGCTTCGCCCAGGAGGCATCGTCGATCAAAAGACCATCCGGCGTCGCGTGGATGTTCTTGAACTCGCCGATGTGGCGATGGAAGGCGACGTTGGGCAGCTTGAGCTGGAAGTCGTAGCCCGAGGTCGAGATCACCTTGTTCCAGCGCAGCATGCCCTTGACGCAATCCTGGCTGTAATCGTCGCGCAGGCGCATGTTGAGCGCGGTCAGCGCCGGCTCATCGACCAGCTTGATCTCGCCGTCGATGAACTTGAGCACCGGATAGGTCGCGTTCTTGAGCTGGTGATCGTCGTCGATCTGGGTCTCGTGATAGCGGCCCTTGATGCCGGTGTTGAAGGCATTGGCCGCGTTGGTGGAGACTTCCGAGCCGAAGAGATCAAGCGACAGCGTGTAGTGCAGGTTCAGCTTCTTCTGGATGGTCGGAAGATCGATCACGCCGAGCGCACGGACCTTGGCGATATCCGAGGGATCGGTGATGCCGGCTTCGCGCATGGCATCGCAAGTGCGCTGCACGACGCGGGTGATGCCGGTCTCGCCGACGAACATGTGGTGCGCTTCTTCGGTCAGCATGAAGCGGCAGGTGCGCGACAGCGGATCAAAGCCCGACTGCGCGAGGCTGTGCAGCTGCATCTTGCCGTCGCGGTCGGTGAAGTAGGTGAACATGAAGAAGGACAGCCAATCCGGCGTCGCCTCGTTGAAGGCGCCGAGCATGCGCGGCGCATCGGCATCGCCGGAGCGACGACGCAGCAAATCATCGGCTTCTTCACGACCGTCGCGGCCAAAATACTTCTGGAGCAGGTAGACCATCGCCCAGAGATGACGGCCTTCCTCGACATTGACCTGGAACAGATTGCGCATGTCGTAGAGGGAGGGCGCAGTCTTGCCGAGGTGGCGCTGCTGCTCGACCGAGGCAGGCTCAGTATCGCCCTGGATCACGATCAGGCGGCGCAACATGGCGCGATATTCGCCCGGGACTTCCTGCCAGGCCGGCTCGCCAAGATGCTCGCCGAACGGCACGACGCGATTCTCTTCCTGGGGAGCAAGGAGAATGCCCCAGCGATAGTCGGGCATGCGGACATAATCGAACTTGGCCCAGCCGCGCGGATCGACGGAGTAGGCGGTGCGCAGATAGACCAGCGATTCCTGGAAGCCTTCCGGCCCCATGTCGCTCCACCAGTCCATGTAGCCGGGATGCCAGCCTTCCAGCGCCTTCAGCACCTGGCGGTCTTCGGCGAGATTGACGTTGTTCGGAATCTTGGTCGAGTAGTCGACGTTCATGATGTTCATGGCCGTGCTCCTTGCTCCGTCTCGTGTCCCGGACGCAGTGCGGCGCGAAGCGGTGCGCTGCAGAGCCGGGACCCATTGTTCGGTCCTGTGGGTCCCGGTTCTGCGCAGCGGCATTTCATGCCGCAGCGCGCCCGGGACACGATAGCTAGACTCGCGTCATATCGAATTTCGGCTTCTGGCCGCTGCCGTAGCGGCGCAGCGCGCCTTCCTCGCCTACCGCGTTGGGGCGCTGGAAGATCCAGTTCTGCCACGCAGTCAGGCGCGAAAAGATTTTTGATTCCATCGTCTCGGGGCCGACGAAGCGCAGGCTCGCTTCCATGCCGGTGAGACTGTCGGGCGAGAAGCTGGCGCGCTCCTCGAGGAACACGCGGACTTCGTCGTCCCAATCGATATCGTCGAGCGCAAAGGTGACGAGGCCGAGTTCTTCCGCCTGCTCGGCATCGAGCGCGGTGCCCATCGTGGTTTCCGCGCGCTCCACGTCGGACGGGTCGGCCTGGAACCGCGACGAAAGCCGCGTCAGACCATGGCTCATCGGATAGGGGCCGAAATTCATCGCGGAGAGTTCGATCGACGGCGGGGGGCGGTTGTCGCCCTGGCGCGTGCCGATCAGCATATAGGAGCGGTCGGCGGCGAAGACGAGTTCGGCCAAGGTGCCGGCAAAGCAGGAGCCGGGCTCGACCAGCGTCACCAGCGTACGCGAGGTGACATCGATGCGCTTGAGCACACGCTTCCAATAGTGGCGGATCTCGTTGACCAGCCAGTGCGCCTTGTTGGCTTCGAGGAAGGCGTCGGATGCGAGCACATGGGCGCGGTCGCCATGGCTCTTGAACACCAGCATCGCGATCTCGAGCTCATTGATGCGCAGATGCAGGATGGCGTCGTCCAGCTCGCGCGCCACTTGCAACGGCCAGAACGAGGCCCCCTGCGCCATCATGCCGTCGATGTCGGCGGGTGCTGCGGCTTCCGGCGCCTTGATCGAGATGGTGGCGATGCGCGCGGTGCGATCAATGTCGACCGTGACGAAGCCATAGCGGAGGCTGGTCTCGTCGATGACGCGCTTGAGCGGCGTCAGCGCGATGCCCTTGCCGTTGCCGGCGCGCTTCGAGGCGGCTGCGAATTCCCTGGCGCGCTCGACGACCTTGGCCTCGAGCTTCGAATTCGGCGCGATCTCGTCGACAAGGCGCCATTGCACGGCGCGCTTGCCCTTCACGCCTTCCTCGATGGTGCAGAAAAAGTCTGCGTGGTCGCGGCGCACTTTTCGCTTGTCGACGACGCGCGTGAGACCGCCGGTGCCGGGCAGCACCGCGAGCAGCGGCACTTCGGGCAGCGACACAGCCGAGGCGCCGTCGTCAGCGAGGATGATGTGGTCGGTCGCCAGCGCCAGTTCATAGCCGCCACCGGCGGCGGAGCCGTTCACCACCGTGATGAAGCGCTGGCCGGAGTTCTCCGAGGAGTCTTCCATGCCGTTGCGGGTCTCGTTGGTGAACTTGCAGAAGTTCACCTTGTGGGCGTGGGTGGAGCCCGCGAGCATGCGGATGTTGGCGCCAGCGCAGAACACGCGGTTCTTGGCCGAGCGCATCACCACGACTTTCACCTCGGGATGCTCAAAACGCAGCCTCTGCACCACGTCGGCAAGCTCGATGTCGACGCTGAGATCGTAGGAATTGAGCTTGAGCAGATAGCCCTCGAACAGGCCGCCATTCTCGTCGACATCCATGGTCAGGGTGGCGACATCGCCGTCGACCGCGAGCTTCCAGTGCCGGTAGCGGGACGGTTCGGTCTGGAAATCGATGAATGTCGCGCCGCCTGCGAGGCGCCGATCTTCCCCGGCCATGGGCCACCCTTGGGTTCGTTTCGGATTTACCGTTAGATGCACAATAATGCATCTTTACGCCCGCGTCCAGCCTAATTTAAGCTGAACATGCACTTTGCTTCATCGGCATGCCAACCGCGCACCGATGCCATCCACCCTTCATGCCGCCTGAAGTCCGCGATCGTCGCGCAGGGCGGCTTTTGCAAATTGCTCAAGCGCCTCGAGCGTCACTCCAGGCGCTTCACGATGCGGAGAATGCCCCGCCCCCGGAATGATTTTCAGGTCGACGGGGCAGTAACACTCCTCCTGCGCGATCTCGACCTGGCGCATCGTCCCGTACTGGTCGTCCATGCCCTGCACGACGATAACCGGCACGCGGATATAGGCGAGATATTCCGAAATGTCCCAGTCGCGGAATTTAGGATCGAGCCAGGCGCCGTTCCAGCCATGGAAGGCGTTGTCGACGTCCTTGTGCCAGCGCGCCAGCTTCGGCTTGAGATCGCCGGTCTCGAAGGCGGTCTTGATCGCGGCGATGGACTTCACGGAAATGTCTTCCACGATGAAATGCGGCGCGATCAGCACGAGGCCTTGCAGCCGGCGATCCTGATGCGCGCCGGCATAGATCGTCGCAATCGAGGCGCCGTCGGAATGGCCGAGCAGCAGGCCACGCCTGAAGCCGATCGCATCGAGAATTTTCGGCAGCACATCCAGCGCCTCGCGCTGCATGTAGTCGAGCGGGCGCGGCAGCGCGACCTTGCTCGACTGGCCGTAGCCTGCGCGGGAATAGACGAAGATGCCGGCGCCGGTGGCTTGCTGCAGCTTTTCCGGAAAATCATTCCAGAGACCGACCGAGCCGAGGCCTTCGTGCAGCATGACGATGGTGGGGGCGTCAGCGGATTGCGGCGCCAGCCATTTGTATTCGAGGCTGGCGCCACTGACGTTGAGGAAGCCTGTGGGGAGGAGGTTGGTCATGTTGTCACTCTTCTTCGCGCCCGTATTTGGAACGAGACGCGGCCGCTGGCTCAGTCGTTCCCTCCCCCCTTGTGGGGGAGGGCTAGGGAGAGGGGTGCCACGCAGGGACTCTGAGTATGACGAAGAACACCTAGCGCGCGAAAGCGAACACCCTTTGCTGGGCTACCCCTCTCCCCCGCCCTCCCCCACAA
>NZ_JADPJH010000037.1:0-105212 GCF_023073315.1 Bradyrhizobium sp. 1
GCGCCTTGCAGGTTCGGATGTCTTACGACTGCTCCTGGCCCTTAGCCGACTCTTTAAGGTGGGCTGACCATGTCTGCTCCCAAGTGTGGAGCGGCTATTCATCCGAATGGAATTTATCCGCTCACGGAGCCGGGCACGCAGCTCCCGTCTTCACCCACGCCTCCACCAGCGCGCCGGCCTGCGCTTGCGTGCCCGGCACGGGCGTGCGGCCGAAGCCGGGCTTCCAGGCCCAGCCGACCAGGGTGTCCTTGCCGATGTGGTCGATCAGATCTTCCACCTTGCGCCCGCCATTGCGGGCGGGATCCCTGATCTGCTCGCAGATTTCGCCGACGGTCTTGCCTTCCCAGGCCATCTCGCGCGGGGCCAGATGCCAGTCGGGATGGCCGGGCATGCGACCGGGCTCGAAATTGGCCTTCTGGTGGCAGGTGTTGCAGCGCATCGCCTCCAGGCCATGGCCGTCGGCGCCGCGCGTGACCGGCGGTTGATGCAGGCGGGCATTGTCGCCCTGGTGCGGCCTGTCGCCGGCCGGATGGCAATTGGTGCAGCGGGGATGCGTCAGGACTCTTCCGAGCTCGGTGAAGATCGCCGCCGAGCGCTTCTCGGTGTCGCCGATCGCGGCAAAGCTCTCGGGCGAGGCGAGAGCATGGCTTGCCGTCTCCGACGCCGCATATCCCGCACAAAGACTGCTCGCGAGCGCCGCGATGACGGCAATTGTACGAAACCGCGCGTCGGATCTCATGGTTGGCGTCCTTGCGCGTTTACTTGGTGGCGATGAGATAGCGGTTTGAATCAGCCAGGATCACGTCGCGCACCGCCTCGTGATATTTGATGTAGCCGGTGCAGCGGCAGAGATGGCCGTCGAGCGCATCCGCAATGGTCTGCTCCAGCGCCTCGCGGGCGACCGGCTTGCGCGACAAGCGTTCGAGCAGCACCTGGCCCTCGCCAAGGAAGCCGGCGGTGCAATAGCCGCATTGAAAAGCAAAGTGATTGATGAAGGCCTGTTGCAATGCCGAGAGCTGGCCGTCCTTGGCGTGGCCCTCGACGGTGCGGATCGACTTGCCGTCGAAGTTCACGGCGGGGGCGACGCAGGTCGGGCTGGTCGTGCTGGTGCCGTCGGGCGCGTCGACGATGATGGCGCAGCTCAGGCATTGCGCGGCGCCGCAGCCGAACTTGGTGCCGGTCATCCCGAGCATCTCGCGCAGAAAATCGTTCATCGAGAGGTCGTCGCGGACGTCCATCGGGCCGTGCTTCTGGCCGTTGATGGTGAGGCTGAGGGTCGTCACGCGAGCACTCCCTTCAATAGGCTTGCGGTGACCGGCAGCGCGCGGAAGCGATGGCCGGTGGCGTCATGGATGGCGTTGATGAGCGCCGGCACGATCGGGATCATCACGACCTCGGCCATGCCTTTCGGCGCTTCGTCCGGTACTGTCGGCTTCAGCATCTCGATCTCGAGATCGCGGAGCGGCAGGTCGGAGCCGCGTGCGACCAGATAGCGGCCGAGATTCCATTCGCCGTTGCCGGGACCGCCCTCGAACGGCGGCAGCGTCTCCAGCAGCGCATAGCCGACGCCCATGGCGAAACCGCCCTGGGCCTGGCCCATCACCACCTCGGGCACCAGCGCGGTACCACATTCGAACACGCTGTAGGCCTTGGCGATGCGCAAGGCACCCGTCGCGCGCTCGATCTCGACGCGGACCAGCGTGCCGCACATCGAGGTGTAGGCGGTGCCGATGCGGTTGTTGTCGGTTGGCGGAAACTTGACGCTGACACGGTTGATCCGTTCGAACTTGCCGTTGCCCCTGCGGATCGCCAGCGCGTCGATGTCGGCGCGGTATTGCTCGCCGAACAGCGGAAAGCGTGCCCGCGACCACGCCCAGCGGGAGAAGCTGTGCGCAACCGCACCGGTGACGAAGCCGCGCGCATGAGCTGTCGCGGCCAGCACAGGCAGCGCCAGCGGTTCGAGACCGGGCATGATGAGTTGGCCGCTCTGCCAGGTCGCGCTCGCCCATTGCTTTGCGCGCGGATCGGTCTTCGGGATGTGCCACAGCTCCAGCGCCGCGGGCCACAGGCCGAAGCGGAAAATGACGCGGGCGGCTTCCCCGGCGGAATGGGTGCCGACATGTGCGCCGATCGAGGAGCTTGTCGGCGAGCTGATCGCGGGCACCCAGCGCGGATTTTTCTCCGCGGCATCCTGGGTCTTCTGATCCATGGTGGAGGGATCGCCTGATGTCACCAGCCCGAGTACGTCATAGCTGTCGACGCGGGCGACCGAGACCTCGTCGGCGATGACGCCGAGATGGCTTGCGACCCGGTTGGCCAGCGCCGTCCCGATGCCGTTGCCCATCTCGACATGATCGCAGACGATAGCGATCTTGCCGTCGGGTCCAAGCTCCACGCGTCCGAGCGAGCCGTCCGCGCCGGAACCATAGTCTTTCGTCACGCAGGCGACGCCGGTGCCGACCAGCCGATCCGACGATGTCTGCTTGAATTGCGCCCGCTGCTGCCAGATCGGATGCGTCTCGAGCTTGTCGAGGATTTCGGGCGTGCGCACCGAGACGATGTAGGGATTGCCCGTCATGGTCCGGCCGTTCTGGGGCAGCGCATTGCGCCGCCGGAATTCGATCGGATCGCGCTTGAGCTCGGATGCCGCCTCGTCGATCAAGACCTCCAGCGCCGTCTCGGTCTGCAGGATGCCGTAGCCACGCATCGAGCCCGCGCTCACGCCGCGCGAGTGCACCGCGACGGTCCGCACGTCGACCTTCGGAATGTCGTAGATGCCGATCGCGCCGGTGCCGGCGACGACGGCCACGCTAGCCGAGAAATGGGCAAGCCCGCCGCCGTCGAGCACGTGATCGGCGGCGAACGCCTTGATCTTGCCGGTGGCGCGATCGATGCCGATGCGCGAGCGCATCTTGATCGCGTGGCGCTTGATGCCGCCCTGAAACTGCTGGTAGCGGTCATGCGCCAGCCGCACCGGCTTACCGGGAAAGCAGACCGCCGCGAGCGCAACATAGAGAATGAAAGGCGTGTGATCGCGTCCGCCAAAGCCGCCGCCGACATGGGCGAATTGCGCGTTGATGTGCGCCGGCTTGTAGGGCGCACGGGCCTTGGCCAGCAGATGCGCGATCGACTCCGCCGCCTCGTAGGGCGACTGTACGCCGAGCAGCAGTTCGAGATTGCCGCCCTTATTGCCGCCCTTGCCGTCGTACCAGCCGAGCCCGCATTCCGGCTCCAGGAACATCGGGTCGACCGATTGCGTCTCGAACTCGCGGTCGAGCACCAGCAGCGAGGCGTCGTCCGCGGCGAGCTCGGCGCGGATCTGCTCGCCATATTTCGCCGCCTTGGCGTAATCCGCCGGCATGTCCTTCGCGAGCGGCGACCACACGGGCAGCGCCGCGCTCTGCACCGTCTTGGGCGAGACCCAGCCGGCCTGGATCGGCGAATAGACATCCGGCTTGTCAGGCGAGGGGCCTGCCACGCGGGTGAAGCGGAAAGCCCCGTAATCGGGCACGACGACAGGCCCGGTCTCCTCGCCGAATTGGACGAACGTGCCGTCGCGCAAGGCGAGACGCGCCTGGTCGAAGGCGTCGAACTTTTCGAAGATCAGAAGCGCGACGGGCTGTCCCAGATAGAGTGGCGTCTTGCCGACCGGGCAGAAAAGGTCGCCCGCATAGAATTCCGGCACCTGCGTCCCGATCCGGTCGAGATCGGCGGCAGTCACCACCACCGACGGCTTGAGCGCGCCGCCGAGGCGGGCGAGGTCCATGCCCGTATAGACGTGCGTGGCGTCGTTGGCGCGGACCAGGATGGCGTGCGAGGTGGACTGCGGCCAGCCGGCGACATCGTTGGCCCGGAAATCGGAGGCGTAGAGCTTTGCGCCTGTGACTTTTGCGACGCCGTCGACACGGCCCGCACCTGTTGTCGCCGGGTTGAAGTTGCCGCGTCCGGGCAGCGTCTCGTGCGCCGCGAAGGGCGCGCCCGCCGCGGACGCCAGATGTGACAGGCTGACCGAGATGCCTCCCGCCGACACCCACTTCACGAACTCGCGTCGCGAAGGCCTCATGATCTTATCCTTGTACAAGGTTTCGGCGACATCATGATGCTGGCGGCATCGATGCCTGGAGAGTACGCCAATGCTAGCTCAAATCCGGCGTGATTCGTCATGCGACGATAGAAAGGGGCGGGGCGTTTACAACCAGTGAATGTCCTGTGCCTCCCGGATGGGATCGTCGCTTCGCGTTTGCTTTAGACTCGAATCGAACTGAAGACGGATTGGCAACGGGGGCGAAACTCAAATGCAGCACGATCCGAACGATGTCTCTCCAGTCACGGCGGATATGACAAAGCTCTCGCGGCGCCAATTGCTCGATTACAGTCTCAAGGCCGGCGCGTTGTCGCTGTTCGCAGGTGCGGCGAATGCACAGCACGCCGTGCACGACCATGCGGGCATGTCACACACCGCGGACATGTCGCCGATCATGGGGATGGTCGCTGAAACGCCGGTTCCTGCCATGGACCAGCTGCTGGTCGAGCCCGAGGTGCGGCGGTCCGTCAATGGCGTGCTGAGCACGATCTTGCGCGTCGGCTATGCCTATCGCCAGATCGGCGGCGTCAGGCTCTATGTCAGATCCTATGAAGGCGGCAGCCCCGGGCCGACCTTGCGCATGAAGCCCGGCGAAACCCTGCGCATCAAGCTGATCAACGATTTGCCGCCGAACCGCGACGGATTGCCGGCCGACATCAGCCATCCGCACCAGTTCAACAACACCAATTTCCATTTTCACGGTGCGCATACCAGCCCGAGCGGGATTGCCGACAACGTCATGCGCTCGATGGCGCCGGGCCGCAGCTACAACATCGAAATCGCCCTGCCGGCCAATCACACCAGGGGCACCTACTGGTATCACCCGCACCACCACGGCAGCGCCGATATCCAGATGTCCAGCGGCATGGTCGGCGCCATCGTCATCGAGGGCGATTTCGCCGAAATTCCCGAGATCGCCACAGCCCGCGAGCGCCTCATGATCCTGACCCAGGTGGTCTACGACGCCAGCGGCATGGTCGAGAATTTCGAGACCCTGTTTCCGGAGACGGCAACGCGCTTCCTCGCCATCAACGGGCAGCGGCGCCCGGTGATCGAGATGCGCCCCGGCGAAGTGCAGCGGTGGCGCATCCTCAATGCCGCCTATCAGGACGATATGCTGCTCGATCTGGAAAAGCATGATCTGCAGGCGATCGCCTATGACGGCATCCAGCTCGGCGCGGTGCAACAGATGAAGCAGGTCCTGATCGCGCCGGGGCAGCGTGCCGATATTCTGGTGAAGGCCGGCAGCGCCGGGACCTACGCCTTCAACGCGGCGCCCTATGATCAGGGCCACCCGTCGCCGGTCGGTCCGCTGGCGCGGGTCGTGGTGTCAGGGGCGCCGATGGACATGAAGCTGCCGGGCGCCCTGCCACCGGCGCCGCTCGCGAGCATCAAGGACGGTGAGATCACCAACCGCCGCAAGGTGGTGCTGTCGGCCACCGCGCCGGAAGCCGATGCCGCCGGCCATTGGCAGGAATTCGAGTTCTTCGTCGACGGCAAGAAGTTCGACCCCGGACGGATCGACCAGCGGGTCAAGCTGGGCGCGGTCGAGGAGTGGACCATCGTCAACACCCATGAGCACGACGACCACGTCTTCCACATCCACACCAATCCGTTCCAGGTGGTCTCGGTCAACGGCAAGGCGCTGGCGGTGCCGGAATGGCGGGATTCCGTGATCGTGGAGCGCAAGGGCGGCGTGGTGGTGTTCCGCTCCCGTTTCCTCGATTTCACCGGCGTCTACATGCTCCATTGCCACATGATGAACCATGAGGAGATGGGCATGATGCAGACGGTCGAGGTCTACAAGGCGTAAGCCCAAGCAGAATTGCGGGAATTTAAGGTCCCGCGAGGGCAAAATCCGGGTCCGGCCGGGCTTTCCCTTGCGGCCCATATGGCCTATTACGCCGCAACGCAACATTCCCCAAAAAGACCCCATGATCCGCCTCGACAACGTCAGCAAGCAAGCCGGCCACCAGATCCTGTTCATCGAAGCTTCCGCCGCCCTCAACAAGGGCGAGAAGATCGGTCTTGTCGGCCCGAACGGCGCCGGAAAGACGACGCTGTTCCGGATGATCGCCGGTGAGGAACTGCCCGACGAGGGGCAGGTCTCGACCGATCGCGGCATCACCATCGGCTATTTCAACCAGGACGTCGGCGAGATGTCCGGCCGCAGCGCCGTGGCCGAGGTGATGGACGGGGCAGGACCGGTGAGTGCGGTCGCGGCCGAGTTGCGCGAGCTCGAGGCTGCGATGGCCGACCCTGACAAGGCCGACCAGATGGACGAGATCATCGCCCGCTATGGCGAGGTGCAGCACGCCTTCGAGGAGCTCGACGGCTATGCGCTCGACGGCCGGGCGCGCGAAGCGCTGTCCGGCCTCGGCTTCAGCCAGGAGATGATGGACGGCGACGTCGGCAAGCTTTCCGGCGGCTGGAAGATGCGCGTGGCGCTGGCCCGTATTCTCCTGATGCGTCCTGATGTCATGCTGCTCGACGAGCCGAGCAACCATCTCGATCTCGAAAGCCTGATCTGGCTCGAGAAGTTTTTGCACGATTACGAAGGCACGCTGCTGATGACCTCGCATGACCGCGAGTTCATCAACCGTGTGATCTCGAAAGTGGTCGAGATCGATTCCGGCTCGCTCACCACCTACGCCGGCAATTACGAGTTCTACGAGCAGCAGCGTGCGCTGAACGAGAAGCAGCAGCAGGCGCAGTTCGAACGCCAGCAGGCGATGCTCGCCAAGGAGATCAAGTTCATCGAGCGTTTCAAGGCGCGCGCATCTCATGCTGCTCAAGTGCAGAGCCGGGTGAAGAAGCTCGACAAGATCGAGCGGGTCGAGCCGCCGCGCCGCCGCCAGACGATAGCTTTCGACTTCCTGCCGGCACCGCGCTCGGGCGAAGACGTCGTTGCCCTGAAGAAGGTGTTCAAGGGCTATGGCAGCAAGCGGATCTATGACGGGCTGGATTTCATGATCCGCCGTAAGGAGCGCTGGTGCGTGATGGGCGTCAATGGCGCCGGCAAGTCGACGCTGCTCAAGCTGATTGCGGGGGCGAGCGAGCCGGACGAGGGGACGGTCGCGGTCGGCGGCAGCGTCAAGATGGGCTATTTCGCCCAGCACGCGATGGATCTGCTCGACGGCGAGCAGACGGTGTTCGAGTCGCTCGAATACGCGTTTCCCACCGCGGGGCAGGGCTCCCTGCGCGCGCTCGCCGGCTGCTTCGGCTTCTCCGGCGACGACGTCGAGAAGCGCTGCCGCGTGCTCTCGGGCGGCGAGAAGGCGCGGCTCGTGATGGCAAAAATGCTGTTCGATCCGCCGAACTTCCTGGTGCTGGACGAGCCGACCAACCATCTCGACCTTGCCACCAAGGAAATGCTGATCACGGCGCTGTCGGATTTCGAGGGCACCATGCTGTTCGTCTCGCATGACCGCCATTTTTTGGCGACGTTGTCGAACCGCGTGCTCGAGCTGACGCCGGAGGGCATTCACCAGTTCGGTGGTGGGTACACGGAGTATGTTGCGCGGACAGGGCAGGAGGCTCCGGGGTTGCGGAGCTAGTGCTTCGCCGTGCCTGCGATTGCGGCGATCGTCTCGATCTCGTTGGTCCAGATGCCGCCGGAATAGCGGTGCGGAAGTCGTGCAAACAGCTCCGGCGTGTCGATGCCGGTGGAGAACTCGCCGCCGGTGTAGGGACCGAGCACGAAAACCGCGCTATTGGCGTCGGCCATACGATTGAGAAAACGATCGGGCCAGCCCCATAGCCAGGGTGCGACGTTGATCGGGACCAGCACCATCGCGTTCCGGCAGTCCGCGGGCACCAGGCCGGTCCAGCCATAGCCGATATAGCGCATCAGGCAGCTTCGGATCGCCGCCCGCGAGATCGTGCGAACGTCCGGTGCCAGGCGACGGAGCACTTCGATCGGCTCGTCGCCGCCGTAGATCATGATCATCCGCCGCCGTTCGGCCGGCAATGCGTTCAGCACGGCGGCGAGCTTCTCACCTTCGCTCGCGTCGCGGCTCTTCACGTTGATGAGGAGCTTCTTGTCGGGGAAGGTGACGAACACCTGCGAGAGCGTTGGCATCATCCCGATGCCCTTGCCGCGAAACGGGAATGTCTTGCCGCCGTCGGCCGTGTAGCCATAGCCGATGTCGAGCGTTTTCAGCTTTGCCATGGTCTGCTCGCGCGTGATGCCATGACCATCGGTGCGGCAGTCGAGCGTCCAGTCGTGGAATACGGCGAACTCGCCGTCGGTGGTCGGGTGCACGTCGAGCTCGACCACATCGGCGCCGGCCGCGAAGCCTGCTTGCATCGAGCGAACAGTGTTCTCCAGATAATCGTGTGTCGAGGGCAACATCCGCGCTGCGGTGCAGGTGTCGTTCTTCACGTCGCGCTCGTCAAAGCGCTGCGCTATGCCGCGATGGGCGAGCAGCACCGGCTTGCCGTCACGATGCGGCGCGAGAAGGCTGGTGTTGTTGACGTAGATGCCCGCGGCGACGGCGATCACGGCTGCAGTCGCGACTCTCAGTTTCCTGCCCACCCATTCTTCCTTACTCCACTGTCATCATCGGTGGCGTTTGGGGTTGATTTGCGGCAATCGTCACGCAATAGGATGGCTCCGCGCCTTCCGGCTTGAACGGTCCGATGCCGCCGATTACTCTGCTTCAAAAAAGCGGAGTGGAACGCGCATGAAGCAGCTCAGGATCGGCGACATCACCATCGATGCGGTGATCGAGCGCGAGGGGCCGTGGCGACGGCCGCAAGATTTTTTTCCGGCTTATGACGACAGCGTGTTCAGACACCATCTGCCGACCATGGAGCCGGAGGTGTTCGACGCCGCGCGCGGCATGATGGTGATCACCTATCAGACCTTTGTGGTGCGCACGCCGCGCTACACCATTCTGGTCGACACCTGCACCGGCGAGGACAAGGGGCATCCGCCGCCGTTCGACTTTCCCGGCAAGGAGCGCTGGCGCAACGAGCTGTTCGCGCTCGGCATCGGCTTCGAGCAGATCGACTACGTCTTCTGCACCCATCTGCACATCGACCACACCGGCTGGAATACGACCTTGCGCGACGGCCGCTGGGTCCCGACGTTCCCGAATGCGAAATACGTCTTCCACAAGGGCGAATACGCGGCGTGGGAGGCCGAGAACGCCAAAGGCAACAACCCGCCGGGCACTGTCTTCCGAGACAACTGCCTGCCGATCGTCGAGGCAGGCCAGGCGCTGCTGGTGGACGAGGATTACGCGCTCGATGACACCGTGACGCTGACGCCGACGCCGGGGCATTCGCCCTGCCATTGCTGCGTGAACATCTTTTCGAAAGGGCAACGTGCGGTGGTCGCGGGCGACCTCATGCATCACCAGATCCAGTGCCGCGAGCCGGACTGGTCGTCCAAGCCGGATTGGGATGCCAAGCAGTCGGCGGTGTCGCGGCGAAAGTTCTTCGCTTCCGTCGCCGACACCGACACGCTGATCCTGCCGATCCATTTTCCGGCGCCGACGGTCGGTCTGATCAAGCCGCTCGGCGCCGCGTTCGATTACCGCTTCAAGCGGGAGTAGGGCGACCGCGCTTCTGACGCTCTAGTAAGTGTAGAACATCCGCTGGATCTCCTTGCTGTCGGTCGTCTTGGTCAGCGCCAGCATCAGCAAGATACGCGCCTTTTGAGGGTTGAGCGTATCCGAGACGATGAAGTCGTGTTCGTCGTCCTTGGCTTCGCCATTGCGCGCCACGATGCCGTTGCCGACTCGGCTGCTGCGAACGATCGCGACACCCTTCTTGTGGGCCTCGTCGAGAGCCGGCTCGACCGCGGGCCGGGCGAGGCTGCCGTCACCCGCGCCGGCGTGCACGATCCCCTTCGCCCCTGCGGCGACAAACGCGTCGATCGCGACCCGGTTCATGTTGGCGTAGCCGTAGACGATGTCGACCTGCGGCAGGACATCGAGGCTGGAGACGTCAAACTCGGAGTCCGCCGTGTGCCGGCGCGTCGATTGACGATAGAAATACGGCTTGTTGCCCTGCATGTAGCCGAGAAAGCCGAGCTCCGGTGTACGGAATGTGTCCGCCGTCGAGGTGTTGTTCTTGGTCACATCGCGCGCTGCGTTGATCTGATCGTTGAGAGCAACGAGCACGCCCTTGCCGACCGCCTCGTCACTGCCCGCGAGAATCACCGCATTGAAGAGGTTGATCGGCCCATCCGCGCTGATCGCTGTCGACGGCCGCATTGCGCCCACGACGACGACGGGCTTTTTGCTCTTGACGACCAGGTCCAGGAAATAGCTGGTTTCCTCGATCGTATCAGTCCCGTGCGTGATGACGATTCCATCCACGTCGTCTTGCGCGAGGAGCGTGTTGACGCGCTTTGCAAGCTTGAGCCAGTAGTCGTTGTTCATGTTCTCGCTGGCGATCTGGAAAACTTGCTCGCCCTTGACGTTGGCCACCGTTTTCAGTTCGGGGACGGCGTTCAGGAGGGTTTCTATGCCCACCGTAGCTGCCGTGTAACCGACCACTGTGGTGCTGCTCGCGCCGCTGCCGGCGATCGTGCCGCCGGTTGCCAGAACCATGACGTTGGGCAGACCCGGGCCCCTCGCGTTCGCGACGTCAAGACTGATGAGCAGCGCGAACAGCAAGCTCACTGACGCCATGATCTGATTACGCACTCGAAGTTGCCACATCTTGACGTCCCTTTCCTGGAAACCTTGTCGATGCGCCCCAGTTCGCTCAGCCCTGCATGATCCGTCAGCCGAGGCTACCTGTCTAGGGTGGCGATACGATCGGATGATTTGGTTTGGACGCCGGCATGCGGAAACACAGACGCGAATGGCCGGGACATCTGCGCGAAGACGCGCTTCGCGCTTTTGCCCGGCCATGACGCAGTTTTCGGCGATTGCTCGCTAAAGAAGCAGTGATTTCGTGGCGCCTTACGCGCCGACTTCGCACTTCTTCATGAAGCTGTTCTTGGCGGCGCCGGCGAGCGGCTTGCCGTCGGCGCTGACGGCCTTGGGCGCGCAGGCATCCGCCTTGCACTTCTTCATGAACGAGGTCTTGGCGGCGCCAGCGAGCGCCTTGCCGTCCTTGCCGACCGCCTTGCTCTCGCAGGTGTCGTCCGCCAAGGCCGAGCCGGCTGCAAAAGTGGCAACGATCGCAGCCAGGAAAATCCGTTTCATCGTGGGTGTCTCCCTAAACCAAAAGATGGCGTGCGAATTGGAGACTGGAATCGTGGCGCAATCAAGCAGGATCGGCGCATGCCGGGCGCCTGTGCGGATATTTTCCGGCGCGCGATGAATGCATTTCGACTCGACCCGCCCGGCCTCGGTGGGATTTTTCGCATTCGCGCCCGCCACCGATGCTGCACTGCGCGCTGACCTTGCGCCACGAACCTGTTAGGCTCATTCCATTCCAGCAGGAACGGAGCGTTGCCATGAACGCCGTGACGAGCCCGCAGACCGCCGACCGGCATTCTCACCTGGTTCGCCCCTCGACAATGGAATGGCAGAAGACGCGTTTTCTGGGTTGCGAGGCGAAGACCTTGCTGTTCGATCGCAGCACCGGGCTGATGACCGCCCTGATGCGCTTCGCGCCAGGCGCGGTGCTGCCCGATCACGGGCATGTCGGCATCGAGCAGAGTTACGTGATCGACGGCGCGCTGGTCGACAAGGAGGGGCCGGTCGAGGGCATCATTTGCAAGGCCGGCGAATTCATCTGGCGCGAGGCGGGCAGCCGGCATGCAGCCTGGTGCCCGGACGGCGCACTGATCCTGGCGATGTTCCAGGTGCCCAACAAGTTTTTCGAGGCCGATGGCAGCGTGGTCGACGCCGCCGGTCAGGACTGGGATGAGGCTTGGGGGCACACGGCGGCGCGGCAGTCGCGCGGCGTCTAGCGGGGCCTCAGACGCCCCGCGCCAGTAATGCCTTGAAGTCGGCCCGCGCGCGCTGCGCCTCGGCGCGCGCAACCTCGGAGGCGTCGCCAAGGCCGAAATAGCCGTGGATCAGGCCGGGACCTTCATGGTGCTTGACGCGGACGCCGGCGGCTTCCAGCGCCCGTGCGTAGGCCGCGCCCTCGTCGCGCAAGGGATCGAACCAGGCGGTGGTCACGATCGCGGGCGCAACGCCGGCAAGGGTTGGCGCGCGCAGCGGCGAGACCCGCCAGTCGGCGGCTTGGTCGGGGTCGGCAAGATAATGGCCGCAAAACCATTCCATCGTGGCACGCGTGAGGAAGTAGCCGTCGGCATTCTCGGCGCGTGACGGAAACCGCGCGTTCTCGCGCGCGTCCGCATAGAGGCCGACGACATCGGTGACGGGATAGACCAGCAGTTGCGCGGCAAGGCTGATGCCGGCATCGCGAGAGGCGATTCCGATGGCGGCCGCGAGATTGCCGCCGGCGCTGTCGCCGGCAACGCCGAGGCGTTTTGCATCGCCGCCAAATTCCGCGAGGCGGTTGAAGATGTCGGTAGCGGCAGCAAAGGCATCCGTGTAGGCGCCGGGAAAACGCGTTTCCGGCGGGCGCCTATAGTCGACGGAGACGACGACCGCGCCGGTCTCGATCGCGAGATTGCGCGCCTGCCTGTCATGGGTCTCGAGATCGCCCGCGACCCAGCCGCCGCCATGGAAGAACACCACGGTCGGTGCCGGATTGCTGCCGACGCGATAGACGCGGGCACCGAGCGCGCCGGCGCCGCCTTTGACCTTGATGTCCCGCACGGTGTTGACCGGCGGCGGCGGCACGGCCGCGCGCGAGTCAGCCAGTGCACGCAAGGAATCGCGGGCGCTCTGTGGCGTCATCGCGGTGGGATCGCGCAGCGGCAGCAGCGGAATGATCTGGGCGATGACGGGATCGAGCGGTGCGGGCATGGCTTACGTCCTCGCTGGGTTCTTGGTCTTGCTTGCGGGTTAGCATAGATTTGGCGGACAGCATCGGCAACCGTTTGCGCGTTACAATTGCAATGCCGAGATGAACGGGCAGGGAGGCCAAACAGGTGGAATTCGAAGCGCTGGTCCAGTCGCGCCGCAGCGTGCGCGGTTTCAAGAACGAGCCGGTGCCGCGCGCCGTCGTCGAGGAGATTATCGAGAGCGCAAAGCGCGCGCCGTCGTCGATGAACACGCAGCCCTGGCATGTCCATGTGCTCACAGGCGGGCCGCTGGAAGAGCTGCGCCGCCGCAACATGGAGGAGATGGTCGGCGGCGCCAAGGTTAAGCGCGACATCATCAGCCATGGTGAGTATCAAGGCGTTCACCGTACCCGGCAGGTCGATATCGCCAAGCAATTGTTCAGCGCGATGGGGATCGCGCGCGACGACAAGCCGATGCGGCAGGACTGGGTGCTGCGCGGCTTCCGCCAGTTCGACGCGCCGGTCTCGCTGGTGCTGACCTATGACCGCGTGCTCGATCCCGGCGCGGTCTGCCATTTCGATCTCGGCGCGCTCTGCTACGGCATCGTGCTCGCGGCCTGGGACCGCGGCCTCGGCTCTGTCATTAACGGGCAGGGCATCATGCGTTCCGACATCGTGCGCGAGGTCGCAGACATTCCGCAGGACGAGGTCATCATGACCTGCGTCGCGATGGGCTATCCCGACGACAGCTTTGCCGCGAACGCGGTTCGCTCGGATCGCGAGGGCAATGACGATTTCGTGCGTTATGTCGGCTTTGCCGATTAGCACGATCGCCAGCCTGCGCGGCGAGAGGAGATTATTCTCTCGCCGAAATTTTTGGTGCGGAGTCCTCGAGGCCTCTTGCAATCTCGATCGCGCGGGAGGAACAATATGCGGACTGAAAGGTTTGTTGCTGGCGCGAGGGAATTGACATGCGGCGGCTGGCTAGCCTGGTTCGACGGTTGTTCGGTCCGCGACTGCGGCACACGATCGATGATGATCCAAGTCTTCCCTTCACACCCGATGAGCTCTCCAGGCTGATCCGCAGCGGCAGACGTGAGGACATGAAGCTGCTCGCGGAAGGATTGGCCTGTCGCTCTATTCCGCGTCCCGCCAGATATCGCGCGACGCATTAGGTCGGGTTGAAGAGGCGTTTGCCGCGCTCACCGCGTGAGCGCGACCTGCTTGAATGACCCCACCAGCGCCTTCTCCAGCTTCCCGCTCATTCCGCACAGAATGTTGTAGGCCTCGTTGCGCGGCATCGTCGGCTTGTAGTGCCGGTGCTCGATCAGCGCTGCGAAAATGTCCGAGATGGTGAGGATGCGCACGATATCGCCGATGTTCTCGGCGCAGAGCCCATCCGGATAGCCGCTGCCGTCGAGAAATTCGTGGTGATGGCGCACGGCGTCGAGCATCTCGGGCGAGATCTTCTCGTGATCCTTCAGATAATCGTAGCCCGCGGCCGGATGGGTTTCGATCATGGCGCGCTCGTCCGGATCGAGGCGGCCGGGCTTGTCGAGGATGGCGAGCGGGATCTGGGCCTTGCCGATGTCGTGGAACATCGCCGCCGTATACAGGCGCTCCAGATCGGCTCTGCCGACGCCGAGGCTCAAGCCGAAGTCGATGGCGACGCCGGTGACGAGCAGGCAATGCTGATAGGTTCCCTCGTGGTGGCGCCGCACCGTCGTCAGCCATTCCGACAGGCCATGCTGGGTGATGCGATCGGCGATCTGGCGGCCGGCTTCCTTGGCGCCGTCGACATCGAGCGGCTGGCCGAGGGTGACGGACATGAACATCGACGCGATCGCGGTCGCCGCGGTCTCGACGGCATTGTCCGGCTGCTTCGCGCCGGCTGACGGCGCGGATGCACCGTCGGCCAGATCGGTCAGTGCCGCCAGCAATTTGATCCGGTTGATCGCTCCGGGAAGCACCAGCGTCGCCCCCAGCGCATAGGCCTGCGAAATGCCGACGTGAGAGGTGTGCTCGAGCAGGAAGATGCGCTTCCTGGCCTTCGCGAGCTTGCCGGCGCGCTTCTTGATGGCCACGATGTTATCGACGTCGCGAAGCTCGGCGCGGATGATGATCGCGGACGGCACCTGCGCCAGCCTGGAATCGGCGTCGAGCCGTTCGCCCGCGACGGTGAATTTCTCTTCGAGGATCGAGCGAACGCCCGACAATTTGTCGGACGTGTCCGCCAGCACTTGCACAAGTGGGCGGGCCGCTTCCCTTTCTCTGATACCGCCGTCACGACTGACGGGGTTTTGCATGGTTCGCGCGTTCTGCACGGTATGACCTGGACGTTGACGTTACTGGAGTTCAACGTGGGGTGAATGGTGTGCCTATTTGGCCTGAACGGCGTTTTGCGCCGCCGCCTGCGCCTTTGGCCTCTTCTTGCCGTCCGCGGTGATGAAATGGATGCCGGCCGTGGTGCCGTCGATCCAGACCAGCTCGCAGCGCCGGTAGGCGAGGCCCGTCGAGGACAGCACCAGGAAGAACTCCTTGGCCTGCAGCACGTCGAGCGTGCCTTCGATCTCGAGCTTGGCGCCGGTCTGCGACACGTCGAGCAGGACACAGCTGCGTCGCCATGTGCCGTCCGAGCCCATCAGATTGACAGACTGCCTGTGGTCCATCTTTACGCGAGATGTTTTTCGGCCATCGAACTTCATCGGTTAACCCCCATCTTCGTGCCGCGATTTCCCCGATCGCTTGTGCCGGCACTTGCTGCGATTTCCCCCCAGCGCACGGTCCATTGGCTGGTCGACAGAAGAAGCGTCTCGAAGAGGAGTTGCGCGCGTTGGCGCTGCCCGAAGGAGAGCCGCGCGCCGCTGCGGTTGCTCAGGATCGCAAGCGTGGTCGCCCAGTTCAGGCGCGAGGCGCGGCAGGCCATCACCAGGCCCTCGCAATCGTCATCGGTCACAATATGCTCGACGACCTCGATCGGAGTGCCCGACAGCACCGACAGCGCGGTGAAGAGATTGGCGGTCTCGCCGCGGATCGCGAAACGATTCACCGTGGAATCGTTGAGCTTGCCGACGCGGTTGAGCGCGACGATCTCCGGCCTGGCGCTCGCATAGTCGGCCGCGCACGGCCGCTTCGGCGCTGTATCTTGCGCTGGCGGGGCGGCGGACGCGCTGGGCTTGGTCGGCGCCCTCTCGCCGGACGGGACCGCGAGAAGCTTCCGCACGACCACGTCGGGCGTGCCGGGCCGCAGCGCCAGCGCCTTCATGATCTCGCCGTCCTGCTCCGCCCTGGCGATCAGCGCGGCATAGGCTGCCTCGGAGAATTTGGCGCCGGGGTTGTTGATCAGCGCGAGACAGATCGGTCCGCCGCGCGCGATCAGCGCCTCGGTCACAGCAGGCTCGATCGAGTTGCGAGCCGCGATCGCGTGTTGCTGCCGCCCGCCGCAGGAGACCGCGACTGCGGCGAGATCCGCCGCGGAGACTGCCGGAGATCTCTGCAGGACCGGACACGCCACATCAGGGTCGTCGTGTGAGGCGAGACGTCGCAATGTCGCCGGTGGAGCCACCGTGAGCTCGGCCAGCGTGGTGCTGAGCTGAGCCAATGCGCTGGCCTCGACGCGTTCCGTCAATCGCAGCAGAACGCCGTCGACGACGCCTGCAAGCAGTTCCTGAGGCCGGTCGCGGCTGCCAGTGAGCAACTGCCCAATGCCAGACAGGATGCGTGCGCAGCGGTCCAGCGGACAGGTTGCGGCTGCTTCTTCCAGTTCATCCAGAATATCGGCAGGCGAATTTGCCATCATGGCAGGGGCCTGTACTTAAATAAATTGCGACTATCCAACGACCTCCATTCCGCGCCAGAGGCGTTAATTTGAAATTTAGACCTCGCTCCCCCGGGTATGAATGCACCTCCGACGTCGCTGGAAACGCTATCGAAATTTGGCGAGGCCTGATGCGCCGGCTTGTCCTTTGAACGGGACACTCGCCAACTGATCCACACACTCGGTGTGATTCCTTCGGCGTGAGGGCAACCGAAAGGGGGGAAGCAAGCCGGTATCGTTGCCGGACGCGCGTCTGTTGCGACGCGACGTTTCATATTGCATTGCCATGAACAGTATTGATGATGCGCCCGGGTTGGCGCCCAAAACATTTCGCTTCTCCGATGTCGATGAATTTCGAAATGCCATACGAGGCCTGAACTTCGAATTCACGCCTTTCGTACGGAAGATTTCGGCTGAGCAGACCATCTTGTCGCTGCCTAGCTGCGACGTGAATCTGACGCGCGCGTTTCCGCGCGTCGTCGACGCGCAGCTCGTCGAGAATTGCACGGCGGTCGGCTTCACGATGGACGACCTCAATGTGCCCATTCGCTTCAACGGCTCGCAGCGCGCCCGCCCGGTCGTCGTCATCGGCAGCGGCGGCGCCGCTTACACCACCATCGAGGAGGTGCAGCGACAAATCG
Source organism: Bradyrhizobium sp. 1 (assembly GCF_023073315.1). Lineage (GTDB taxonomy): Bacteria > Pseudomonadota > Alphaproteobacteria > Rhizobiales > Xanthobacteraceae > Bradyrhizobium. The sequence goes on from NZ_JADPJH010000037.1 coordinate 17,370, forward strand.
CCTCCGTGGTGTTCAGGCCGGAGGTGACGGATCGCGGCTGGCCGCACGCGGTCTCGAGCTTCAAGATTTTTGAAACGACCGCCGCGGGCTTGAACGGGCTGCGCAGCGTGGTTCGGGAGGTGCTGGCTGCCGCGTCGGAACCCGTCGATGCGGCTGGGTTGCCGTCGAAGGCCGCAGCCATGAAGGAGTCTCTGCTCGGCGCCGTCGACGACGCGTTCGAAAGCGTCGTTTCGGCGCGATGGACCCTGCGTCCCAACGATGAGCGGAACTTCAGGATCTTCCAGGACATCCGCGCGCTGTTGTCCGACGACCTCTCGCAGCCGATCTACAGCGGGGAGATGGCGCGCAAGCTGAATTTGTCCGTCCGCACCATGCACGACGTGGTCCGGCGTTATCGCGGCATGAGCCTGCATCGCTATTTGCGCCTGCGCCGGTTGTGGCTGGTGCGCCGACGGTTGCTCGCGGGGGCCGAGAGCGTCAAGGCTGTCGCGCTGGCGTTCGGCTTCTGGCATCTCAGCGACTTCTCCAGAAGTTACCGCGACCAGTTCGGCGAGACGCCGTCGCAAACGCTTGCGTTCGGCCGGAGCCGATAGCAATTGGATAGGCCCGCCGCTGCGTTTCGTGCTAGCTTCCGCCCATGAGCAATCGCATCCTCGTCCTCTACGGTTCCTACCGTTCCGACCGCATGGGCATCCGCCTTGCGAACTTCGTCATCAATGGCCTGCGCAGTCGCGGCGAGGAGGTCGAGTTCATCGACGCCAAGGCGATTGGCCTGCCGATGCTCGACCGCATGTACAAGGAACATCCCAAGGGTGCGGCGCCGGAGGCGCTGGAGAAGCTGGCCGGACAGATCCGCGGCGCCGACGGTTTCGTCTTCGTCACCGGCGAGTACAATTGGGGCATCCAGCCCGGCCTGAAAAACCTCACCGACCATTTCCTCGAAGAATGGTTCTGGCGTCCGGCCGCCATCGCGAGCTATTCCGCCGGCCGCCTGTCCGGCGCGCGTGCCTCGACCGCATGGCACGGCACGCTGTCGGAGATGGGCATGGTGGTGGTGTCGAGCACGATCGGCGTCGGTCCGATCGCGCAGACGCTCTCGGCCGAGGGCGAGCCGATCGGCGAGGGCGGCAAGGCGCTGGAGCGGTCGTTCCCGCGCTTTGCCGATGATCTCACATGGTGGATCGAGGCGGCGAAAGCGCAGCGGGCTCGCAAGGCGCCGCCATATTGAGTTTGCTTACGCCGCCCTGACTTCGCCGAGGAAGCGGTCGAACTGTCCGGCGAGATCGCGCGACTGCGTCGAGAGCTGCTCGGCTGCGCCCAGCACTTCCCTGGCGGCAGTACCGGTGTCGTCGGCGGCGCGCTGCACGCCTGATATGTTGGTGTTGACCTCCTGGGTGCCGCGGGCGGCTTCCTGGACGCTGCGCGAAATCTCCCTTGTCGCCGAGCCCTGTTCCTCGATCGCAGCCGCGATCGCGGTGCCGATCTGGTCGATCTCGGCGATGACGTCGGCAACGTTGCGGATCGCGGTCACGGTCTCGTCGCTGGCAGCCTGGATTGCCGTGATCTGCTCGGAGATTTCGGTGGTGGCCTTGGCGGTCTGGCCGGCCAGCGATTTCACTTCGGACGCGACGACGGCAAAGCCGCGGCCGGCATCGCCGGCGCGGGCGGCTTCGATGGTCGCGTTCAGCGCCAGCAGATTGGTCTGCTCGGCGATGCTCTGGATCAGTGTGACGACGTCGCCGATCTTCTGGGCGCCCTCGGCGAGCGCGCGCGCGGTATCGCCGGTGCGGCGGGCGTTGTCGACGGCGCGGGCCGCGATCTCGGTGGATTGTGCGACCTGACGGCCGATCTCCTGGATCGAGGAGGTCAGCTCTTCCGTGGCGCTGGCGACCGTCTGCACGTTGGTCGAGGTCTGCTGCGAGGCGGCGGCGACGACCGCGGCCTGGCTGTTGGTCTGGGCTGCCGTCGAGGTCATCGACTGTGCGGTGGTTTCCATGGTGGAGGAGGCCTTCGACAGACCGCCGACGAGCTCGGTGACTTTGGCTTCGAAGGTGCGGGTGATGCCGTCGAGCGCCTGGGCGCGGCGCATCTTGCCGTCGTTCTCGGCCTGCTTCTCGGCTGCGAGCCGGTCGGCGCGGATCATGCTGTCCTTGAACACCTGGACGGCCGCGGCCATCGCCCCGATCTCGTCGGAGCGCGTGGCGCCGGGGATCTCTTCGGCAACCTCGCCGTCGGCAAGGCGCGACATCCGGCTCGTCAGGCCGACGATCGGAGCGCAGACGCGGCGGCGGACCATGACGATGAGACCGGCACTGGCGATCAGCACGGCGAGGAGGCCCGCGAGCGCGATCGTGAAGCTGGTGCGTGCGGCGGAGGAGGCACCGGCGAGGATCTGTTCGGCATTGTCGTAGAAGGCGTCGCGGACCTCGATGATGGTGCCGAGGCCGCGCTGCGTGGCGGTGTAATAGGTGTCGACGTCGTGCTCGTACTTGCCGGTGACCGCACCCTCCTTCACCAGCTTGAGCTCGCGGCCGAACTCCTCGATATAGATCGAATTGAACTTCTCCAGCGCCGCGGCGACGTTCGCCGGAGTTGCGGGATTGCCGCGCAGCTCCAGCAGCGACATCACGATCTGATCGTTGCGGCCCTGCGAGCGGCCGATATCGGCCTTCTCGGTGTCGGTCGCCGGTTTCTTGCCGCCGACGAGATTCTTGTGCAGGCTGGAGTTGAAGCCGCCGACGTCGCGCAATGTCATCGCGATGTTGGCGTAGCTGGCCTGCCGGTAGGCGTCGCCATTGAGGATCGCCATGCGGCGGACCTGCTCGTTGAGCAGGGCGGTCACGCCGCCGTTGAGCACGGCGTTGTCGGCGACGATCTTCTTGGCCGCGTCCTTGCGCGCCTCCGCCGGTCCCGCCATCGCCTTGTCGATGGCCTCGCGCAGCGCGGTGAACTTGGCATTGATGCCGTCGATGCTGCTGCCGATGGTGTTGCCGTCGTCGAACGGACCCGGCAGCTCCTTGCGCAGCGCATTCATCTTGTCGCGCGCGCCATCGGTCTGCTTGCGCAGCTTGTCATGCTCGGAAAGCTGCGCCGGATCGTAGGTCGCCGGACCGTAGAGGATGTTGGTGGCAAAGCCGCGCTCGGGGTTGAGATAGCGCGGGATGTCGCTGGCGGCGCGGACGATCGCGAGCCGCCCTTGCGCCTCGGCTATCCTGTCCATGGTCTGGTACTTCGTCACGGCGACGTAGACGGCGAGGCCGCCACCGACGGTCGAGAGCGAGACGATGGCGGTGGTCAGCAGCGTACCGATTTTCATGATCTGTCCGGCAATTGGCGCGGGGAGAATTCTTTGCACGGAAGATAGGCAGGCGATGTTAATCCCGGGTTTACGCTGCTGGCCGCCATGCCCAATCCGCATGCGTCCATTCGTCTAGGCGTAGGTCGCGCTCGCACAGCGCTACGCCGTCCGATCGAGCTTCGACAGCATCTCCAGCGTCGCCGCATCGTGCTCGCCTGCGAAATATCGGGCGAGCGCCTCGCCGAAAATCGGCTCGTCGGACACCGCGCCGAACAGCGTCATCGACGAGCGGAATTTCGCATCATCGGGCGCGCCGAGGATTGCGTTGATGGTGCGCCCCTCGACGGCGAGCACGAGCCGGGTGCATTCGATCAGGCGCGCGCCGAGCACGGGGTGGGCGAGGTAGGCTTCGGCCTCCGCGCGCGCGCCGATGGCGTAGCGCTGGGACATGGCGCTGAAGCCGAGACCGGCGATTTGCGGGAAGACGAACCACATCCAGTGGCTTTGCTTCCGGCCCCGGGCCAGCTCGCCCTGGACGGCGCGAAAAACCGGATTTTGGGCCTGGATGAAGCGGTCTAGGCCAAAAGGATCGGTCATTGGGTACCCCGGGGTGGCTTTCTGGAGCTTTGCCGGCCGCGATTATGCCTAACTTTTGGCTCCCAATGTGGTAGCTGGTATAGAGTCTCCGGGTGGGGGTGGGTCCCCCCGGGGGTCGATTTGGGGATCTGATGGTTTCCGACCGCGCAAACGCCGAGAGGCTGTTGTCGCGCCGCCGTATTGGGCGAGCGGAGACGATATTGCTGTCGTTGGCTGCCTTGGCACTGGCACTGGGGGCCGCCGCCTGGGTCGCTGACATCGGCGATTCGACCCCGCTGGCTTCCGCCGCGTTGCCGCCGTCCAATGCGCCTTCCTTTGAAGATCGCTTCACCTCGCTGTCGGGCAACCCGTCCGCCCGCGACATCGGGCTGCGGACGCTGGAGCGCTCCGCCCTGAATGCCGTGCAGCTCAAGCTGCGCGATGCCAAGGCGATGCTGGCCGAGAAACTCCAGGGCAACGACTGGCGCTCGACCCTGACCGATGACGACCGGCATGTGGTCGACGAGACCAGGCCCTCGCAGCGTGCCGACGCCGTCCCGATGCCGCGCTCGCGTCCGGCCCAGGCGGACTTCTCGGCCCAGATCGCCTCCAGCCAGGCCTTTGCCGATTCCAATCCCAGGGTCGACAACCGCAACTTCTTCGAAAAATTCACCGACAAGATCAAACTGGCTTCGCTGACGCCCGACAGTGGCCTGCTCGGCAGGGCGCCTGATCTCATGGCGCTCGGCTACGATTCGCGCACGGCAGTCTACGACATCTCGGCCAAGGCGCTTTACCTGCCGAGCGGCCTCGCGCTGGAAGCGCATTCGGGCATGGGCGCGCTGATGGACGATCCCCATCATGTCGACCAGCGCATGGTTGGCGCGACCCCGCCTGCGACCTACGATTTGAAGCCGCGCGAAAAGCTGTTCCACGGCATCCGCGCGCTGCGCCTGACGCCCACTGACGGCACCAGCGCGCTCGGCCGCGTCGGCCTGCTCACCCACAATTTCATGCTCGGGCCGCGCGGCGATTCCAACGGCTGCGTTTCGATCAAGGACTATGATCGATTCATGAAGGCCTATGACAATGGCGAGTTCAACCGCCTGGTCGTGGTGCCGAGCCTGAGCGGATCGGCGATTGCCACGCAGCGCGCGAGCACCGACTCCTGATATTCGCTGGATGGCGGGGCTGCCGTTTTCCCTTCATTAAGCCGTCATCGTCCAGAAGCAGCCCATGAGCGATCCCCAGAGTTCCGAGACCCCGCTGCGCACCACGTTCAAGATCAAGCTGAACGGTGACACGCTGGCGATTGCGACCGTCGGGCAGGCCTATCAATTCCTCACCAACTTCAAATCGGTCGAGTGGATGGAATTCCGCTCGCTGCATGATGAGGCCGTCCACGCGCTCGAGGGCGCCGCCGACAATGCGATGCTCGTGGTGCAGGCGACCAACGCCGTGCGCGCGCTGTTCGTGAGCGCGAAGCTGCTCTGAGGCTGCGGTCTTGGCGCTGTGTCAGCGCCGGCAGATGCAGTTGGAGCAGCACGCCATCACCCATGCGGGATTGGGGCGCGAGCGGGGACACTCTTGCGCATGCGGCGCGCGGGTTTAGCCGCGCACCGTGCCTGCTCCGCTTGTTAGCCCAACGCCTCAGTGCCTGTCGTCACCGCGCCCGTCGTCGTCATCGTGGAAGTCATGGTCGCCGCCTCGGCTGAACCCGGGATCGACGCATGCAAAGTTGCCCGCGTCGTTGGTCATGCCGCTGCCTTTGTAGGCCGCGATCTTCGGATAGACGCAGAGCGGCCGCGTGCCGCTGGCCGGGAAGTTCATCGCGACGCGCGGGTCAAAAAGTCCGCCGGCCGGGTAGGGCGAGGTGGCGTTGGTGTTGGCCGCGACGATGCGTTCCGGCGCGATGCCGTTCTCGACCCAGTCGGTGATGGCCTTGAGCTCGTTGCCGGCGAAGCTCGCAGTGGCCGCGCCGCCGCCGCAATGAGCCATGTTCGGAACCATGAACAGCCGCGCAAAATCGGTCGCGCGACCGCTCATGTGCCGGTCCATGTGGCGATACCAGCGGGCGATCGCGGCACCGGAGAAGATGCCGTCATTGACGGAAGAGGAGATGATCAGCTTGCCGCCACGCGCCCTGAACGGCCGCAAATCGGTCGAGACCGCGGCCATGAAGTCCATGCTGCTTTCGGGATAGGCCTGGGTCTTCGTGAAGATTTTTGGCGCGTCGGTGTCGAAATTGAATTTGAACACGAACGCTTCCTGGCCGTTCGGCCCGTTGACGGGCGTGACGACGGGCGGGGTCTGGAAGATCATCGGGATCGCGCCTGCGCCGAGCGTCAGGTTGATGGCGGTGTTGACACCAGGGATCGGTGCGGTGACGACATTCCATAATTGCCAGCCAGCGCCGGGCGCGGCGGGCGGTGTCCAGATGCCGGCGTCCCAGAACCAGTTCGAATAGAGCCGCTGTCCCCTCGAGTTGACCGGCCCGGCATAGATCTTCTTGAGCGCGTCGACTTGCTTGCTGGTGAGGCAGGTGCCGCCATGCGGCGTGCTGCCGTGCGAGCCGGAGCCGCAGGTGTAACTGGCCAAAGCCGGATACACCTTCTTCGCCGTGCAGGCGTGATAATTGTCGATGATGCCGTCGACGAGGCCATCGAGCGCATCGCAGGCGCTCAGGATCGCGGCGGAAGCGACCTGGAGATCCTGTACGGGGAACGTGTCGGGAATGAACGGCTGTCCGTTGACGTCCGTGCTGGTTGCGAGCGTGCCGAGCACCTGCTCGTTCCAGGCTTCCGCGAGGCCCGCCTGCGGCAGGTTGAAGCCGGGATTTTGCGAGATCACGCCGTCGAACAGCCAGGGGAAGCGCTGCGACGCCACCATGGCATCACGGCCGCCGTTCGAGCAGCCCATGATGTAGGAATTGACGGTCTCGAAGCCGTAGAAATAAGAGATGATCTGCTTGGCGGTCGTCGCGGTCTTTTCGATGCCGTTGTAGCCGTAGTCCCGGCGCGCCTGGGCGTCGATGGCGAAATGTGCGGAGCCTCCGGCATTGGCATCGTCGTCCTGATGGCCGCCGACGACATTATTCGCGTTGTCTTCATGGCCGCCGTCATCGGCGGCGACAGCCCAGCCCTGGCCGAGCTCGGCGCCGGCGGCGCCTTGCGGATCGGCATTGAGGCTGCCGTCGGTGCCGCCGCCGCCCATCATCTCGAAGCGGCCATGCCAGGTGTTGGGCAGGTTGAGCGCAAAGCCGATCCCGTAGGTGAAATGATCGGGGTCCTGCGTCGAGACGCGCTTGTTGATGATACCGACCACGTTGCAATAGCCCGACTTCTGCGTCGCGCTCAGGATCTGCGTGTTCGGCAGCGTGAGGCCGGTGAGGGCGGTACAGGAGGCGCGCGGCGCGACACCGCCCGGTGGCAGACCGTGTGCGGCGGCATGGGCGCCGAGAGACGCCCATGTGGCGATGATCGTCGAGGCGAGGAAAAGTTGTTTCATGTCATGCCCTCCCAGTTTCATCATGGATGATTGAACGAAAACGCCCGGCGTGTTGCCGACGGGGCGAGACGTTGAGTGGTCAGAAGTTTTGCAGAAATGCTGTTGGGAGACGGGCGCGCGCCGTCGATGAGCCACGACCCGATTTCGGTTGCGCGCAAAACCATTCCGCCGCGATGCGCCCTGGCATGCGGATCGGTGCCCACCCCAGATGACGGCACGGACGTTCGCTCCCCTTGAACCCGCTCGTGTTACGGCGGACTTTCACGATCCTTAGGCAAGCGATGTTGCCGTGTCAACATGCCGCATTGCGCGATATTGCCATGCAACCTGTCGTAGAAGCTGTAGGCGTGAAACGAAGTTCCGCCCGGCTTCTCGATTCCGCTGCATTGCGTTAGGCTCGCTGTCCGAATCCTCCAGTCGGCCGGATGCGCCTGCACCGGCTCTGCGAAAGATGCACGTCGATGCGGCCAGCCAAGGCACGGGTGAGGAAACGGATCGCGGGACCGCAGCGGGCGGCACGCGCGACAAAGCCGCAGCGCTCGGCGCCGCGCACCGCGTCCGGCGCGACATCGACCCGGGCGAAACCGCTTGCCCTGGGCGACCTCTCGCAACTGCTGGGCTATTCCATCCGCCGCGCGCAGCTCTGGATCTTCAGGGAGTTCAGCCGGCAATTGGCGGCCTTCGAAATCAGCCCCGCCCAATTTTCCGTGCTCTGCGTGATCGACGCCAATCCCGGCGTCAATCAGCTTGCCGTCGCGCAGCTGTTGTCGATCGAACGGGCCGGGCTCGGCAGGCTGGTGGACCATCTGGAAGGCCGTGGCCTGGTGCGTCGCAGCGCGTCGGCGGTCAACCGCCGCTATTACGTGCTCTATCTGACCGAGACTGGCACGACGCTGCTCGGCCGGCTGAGGCCGGCGGCCGCCGCAAGCGACAAGGCGCTCGCGGCCAAGATCGGACCGCGGGCCTACAAGGAATTGCAGCGGGCGCTGTCGACCTTTGTCGGGGACGCCTGAGCGATCCGCGGCGCCCATGCCGCGGCGGTCCTGTTTTGGCAGGTCGCCCCTTCCTTATGATGGCTTGAACTGCGTGGCAGGAACGGGCAAACGGTCCGCGAAGACCGTGGCTTACGCCACCCATTTCAAGCCTGACTTCAAGGGAGAGACTCCATGGAACGCCGTACATTCCTCAAGGGCGGCGCGGTCGCCGGCGCGACGACGCTGGTTGCTGCACCTGCGATCGCGCAGAGCGCGCCCGAGATCAAATGGCGCCTGACCTCGAGCTTCCCGAAGTCGCTCGACACCATCTACGGCACCGCACAGACCTTTGCGAAATACGTGGCCGAAGCCACCGACAACAAATTCCAGATCCAGACCTTTGCGGCCGGCGAGCTCGTGCCGGGCCTGCAGGCGCTCGATGCCGTCAGCACAGCCTCTGTCGAGATGGCGCAGACCCCGCTGTATTTCTACATCGGCAAGGAGCCGGCGCTGGCCTACGCCACCGGGGCGCCGTTCGGTATGAACCATCGCCACCAGGAATCCTGGTGGCATTTCGGCGGCGGCGCCGATCTCACCAACGAAGCGCTGAAGCCGTTCAAGGCGCATGCGATCCTCTGCGGCAATTCCGGCACCCAGATGGGCGGCTGGTTCCGCAAGGAGATCAAGACCGTCGACGATCTCAAGGGCCTCAAATTCCGTATCGCCGGCATGGGTGGCCATGTGCTGGCGCGCCTCGGCGTCGTGCCGCAGCAGATCGCGGGCGGCGACATCTATCCGGCGCTGGAGAAGGGCACGATCGACGCGGTCGAGTTCGTCGGTCCCTATGACGACGAGAAGCTCGGCTTCCAGAAGGTCGCAAAATACTATTACTTCCCGGGCTGGTGGGAAGGCGGCGCCATGCTGCACATGATCGTCAATGACGAGAAATGGGCGAGCCTGCCGAAGCAGTATCAGGCGATCGTCAACCGGGCCGCGTCTGCCGCGGGCGCCTGGATGCTCGAAAAATACGACAGCGTGAACCCGGCGGCGCTGAAGCGGCTGATCGCCAACGGCGCCGAGCTGAAGGCGTTCCCGCAGCCGGTGCTGGAAGCCTGCTATATCGCGACCCAGGAGCACCTGAACGAGCTCGCGGCCAAGAGCGATTTGTTCAAGCGCACCAAGGACAGCCACGACGCCTATATGAAGGAGCTGCTGTTCTACACGCAGATCGCGGAGAATTTTTACGACAATTATCTGCTCGGCAAGATGCGTAACAAGAGCTGAGCGCGTTGCGGCGATGGGCGGTCGATCGCCATTTGCAGTCGGCCATCCATCGCAATCCCCGCGATTTGCCGGGGCGGACGGAGTCGCTCGAAGCAGGCACTTTGCCGATTGCGTGGCGCAATCTCCGGCTGTATCATCAGGGGATATTGAGGCTTGAATGCCGGACTTTGGCTCCTTCCGAGCCGCTCCTTACGTCTATCTTTTGTATCACGTACGCGTTGAACTGCTGACGAGCACATTGCAGCACCTGGCCCGGGATGAGCATCGAACCTGCCACAGAACCACGTCGGCACCGGTGGCGCCTCGCTCTGCTCGCGCTCGTGATTCTTCCTTTCTTTCCGGACCTTGCAATCACCGCGGTCGGCGCGCTCGCCAAGGGCAATGGCTGCGTTCCTGACCAGAAAGAGATCTGCCGCATCGCCGGCGTCAATGTCAGCGACGTTCTTTCGGGGCTCGTCACTGTGACCGTCTTGATTGGCACCGTGTTCGTTCTCGGTCTCGCGGCCGTGTGGCTCGTGGCGTGCTATTGGGTCATCGGCCGCGGCTGGGTCGGGCCTGCGGCTCGTTTTTGCTTTGCGCTGTCAGCCACTGCAATATTCGCGCTGCTGCCTTATCTTGCGCCGGTCATTGCGGTTGCTCCTCTTGCCAATGCCAACTGCCGGCCGAATGAGGGCGGCGGCTCCTGCCTGATCTTCGGTGGCGACGTCAGCACAGCGCATCACACGGTCATCCTGCCGTGGCTGGTTCTGCCTGGCGTCCCGATCGCGCTCGCCACGGCCGCCGTTTATGCGATCGTACTGGCCATCATCAAGTACCGCCGCGCGCGGGAGAGCAGGCAGCCGGTGCAATCGTCCTAGTCGTTGTCGCGCGCCCGTGACTCAAGGTGTGCAAGGTTTCTTGTGCAAGCTCAAGTTATGGATTAGCCTTGGGTCGTTTATTTCAAGCCAATGCATTTTTCGAGTCGATTGGGAGCCATTGATCATGAGCGATGCTCGCACATTCGCTTTTCGCGTTGCGCCGGCGGCGATGATGTTTGCCTTCTGCAGCCTGGTGCAACCAGCCGCCGCGCAATTCAGGGACACCGTCGCCTATACGATCACGAACGCCGCAGGCGAAACCGCGGTGCCGCCGGGGTGTCCTCCGTCGTCTTCTCTAAATCCATTTCGGTTGACACGCGGTTCGCTGCCGGCCCGCGACTATCATTGTTTCACCGCTGAGGCGGGCGTCCGCGGGGTTGCGGCTTACTATGCTCCGTATGCCATCCAAGCGGCCTTGGCGTACCAGCCCATCACCGATGACATGATGCCATCCGGTGCGACGTCGCTGGGCACTGTGATTGGCCGGGAGTTTCCCGATCGAGCGGTTCGCGTTCAAAAATTGCTTGACCGCAGAGGATGGCGTTTCGTGGGGCCCGACCGTTGCATGAGGCATAACCTTGACGAATGTCGTGCACGTTATCAGCCCGACCCGATGGGACTTGCTTATCACGTCTGGAAGCGGACCGACGCTCGAGGCAACTGCCGCGAGGTCAGCATCGCATTTCGTGGCAGTGTTGGGAGCTTGAACGCATGGCTCTCGAATCTCCAACAATTTATTCCGGCGTTTGATCCGGAATACGGTCAGCTCAAGCGGGAGTTTGGTGACGCCCTCGACGACATTCAGGCTAAGGTTCCTTGCAGGCAGATTGTCACAGTCGGTCATTCGCTTGGCGGAGGATTGGGCCAATTTGCTGCTTTGGGGATATCTCCGGCAAAGCGGATCGCCAAAGTCGTCACGTTCAACACCTCGCCTGTCAGCGGCGTAAACCTCGTCGACGACACCAGGCTTCTAGACGGCAATATGAGGGGGCTCACCATCGATCGCGTCAACCAGGAGGGGGAGCTGTTATCGTACAACTTTTTCAAGCAGCGCCGGCAGACAAAGGCATCGGGGTGCAATCCTTTGATCCGAGGTGTGGAGTTCAATGCGGGGACAGGTGGCTCGGGCATTCCATTGATGTCAGCCTACGAGCAGCATCGAATGGTCCCGTTCGCGTCTAGATTGGTTGCGTTGTCCTATACCAACGAGACCGCAGACTCTCTCGTTACGCCCAAATTGCCGCCCGCGGGCAATGTGGCATGCGGTACCAGGTACGAGGAGCAAGATCAGGAGCTCATTGCCTCCGCGCGCCCCGACAACGATCGTCAGGGCGCCCTCGGCCCCTTGATGGGCCAGCAGAGCCAGGACACGGCGGTCTACGCGTATGTTTCCGATCGCGAGAACGCCTTCGCAAGGCTTGAAAGGGCAAAAGCGCATACGAGCATCGCGAGGCAGCATGGGCAGCGGAGCAGGAAGATTCGTCTGGCGCGTTCCTGAGGGCTGCGCGTCGTTGATCTCCACGCAATCGAGCTGGTCGCGCGGAGCTTCCTGGCTCAGGCCGCGCTCAGCCCCAACTTCGCATAGATCCGCCTTGCATACGCACCAAACGCATCCGTGGTCTTCAGCGGAAGGTCGCGCGGGAAGGGCAGGTCGATCGGGAAATAGTCGGCCATCTTCGCCGGTCCCGCCGTCAGCACGGCGCAATGCGAGGACAGGAACACGGCTTCCTGGATCGAGTGCGTGACGAAGATGATGGTCTTGCCGCTCTCGCGCCAGATCCGCAGCATCTCCAGATTCATCTGCTCGCGCGTCAGCGCGTCCAGCGCGCCGAACGGCTCGTCCATCAGGATCAGTTTTGGATCGTGGATGAAGGCGCGCGCGATCGCGGTGCGCTGCTGCATGCCGCCGGAAAGCTCCCGCGGATATTTCTGCTCGTAGCCGGCAAGGCCGACGAGATTGAGCAGGTCGCCCGCCCGCTCGCGCGCGGCCTTCATGGGCAATCCCACGATCTCGGCTGGCAGCAGCACGTTGTCCAGGATGGTACGCCATTTCAGCAGCAGCGGTTGCTGAAACACCATGCCGATGTCGCGGGTCGGATCGAACGGGCTGTTGGCGTTGCCGATTTTGACGGTGCCGCCGTCGGCGCCGTGCAGGCCGGCCAGAATCTTCATCACCGTGGTCTTGCCGCAGCCGGACGGCCCGACCAGCGAGACCAGCTCACCTTCCTGCACGTCCATGGTGACGTCGGACACTGCGAGGAATTCAGCGCCGCCGCTGCGATAGACTTTTCGGACGCCTTGCAGGCTGATGAAGGGGGTTGAGCTCATGCCAGCCATTTGTTGAGGTTGGCCGTGACGAAGGCATCGTCGCTGAGGTCGGCATGCTCGCGCGTGACGCGGTCGATCTCCTCTTTCTGGCCGGGGCTGAGACCCTCATTGGGATCGAGGCACCACAGGCCCTTCATCAGGCCCTGGCGCAGCAGCACCTCATGGCAGCCGGCGATACAGCCGTGAAAATTATTGGCAACGTCGAAGAAGGCGCTGTTGCAATCGGTGACGCGGGCATCGAGCGCGAGCAAATCGGCCGGCACGCTGTCCTTGTGCCGCGCCGCCTTGCAACGCTCGAACTGTTTTATGGCGCTCGCGGTCCACACCGACCAGTGGCCGAGCAGGCCGCCTTTGAAATAGGTGCGCGTGGTGACGCCCTTGTCGCGCAAATCGAACGGCAGCATCAAATCGAGCAGGATGTGATCGTCATTGCCGGTGTAGAGCGCGACACGATCGAGCGCTCCGGCGGCCGCGACACCGCGCAGCACGTCGAGCGTGCGATAGCGGTTGAACGGCGCGATCTTGATCGCGATGACGTTGTCGATCGAGGCAAAGCGCTGCCAGAACCGGCTCGACAGGATGACGCCGCCGACGGCCGGCTGGAGATAGAAGCCGACCAGCGGGATTTCCGCCGCGACCGCCGTGCAATGCGCGATGATCTCGTCCTCGGACGCGCTCTTCATCGCGGCGAGGCTGAGCAGGCCTGCGTGATAGCCGATGTCGCGCGCGGTGCGGGCTTCGGCAACTGCCTGCTTGGTCGGCCCGGCAAGGCCCGCAACCATCGCCAGCGGGCGCTTGGTCCAGCTCGCGGCGGTCTCGGCGGCGAGTTCGAGCACGGGACGATAGAGGCCGACATCTCGGATCGCGAACTGTGTCGTGTGCACGCCGACCGCCAGGCCGCCGGAGCCGGCGTCGATATAATAGCGCGTCAGCGCGCGCTGATGTGTTTTGTCGAGCTGGCGCTCGGCGGTAAGCGCGAGCGGATGCGCCGGCATCACGGTGCCCTCGGCGATCAGCTTGCGGATGTCGGCGTTGATCTGGCTGTGGTGCATGATGTCCTATCCGAATTCGGGGCCGGCGACGGCGAATGGCATTTCTTCGCCAGCAGTGGTGGCGGGGCCGAACCGCATGCGCTGGAAGGGACGTTCGATGGTCCAGCCCGAAGCGGTCAATCCTTCCAGGAACGCGGCCTGCGAAGCGATGGTGTCGATCAGAAGCGGGCCGGTCTCGGATCGCGTGATCGCATGAACCAAGGCCAATGCTGTTGCGGCATGATCGGCAAACAACGGGCCGATGTGGCGGGTGGTCCGGCCGTCGCGAACCAGCGCGATGGCTCCATTCGCGGAGACGATGCGCGAGCCCGAGCGCTGCGCGAAAGCGGTGAGGAGGGCGGTGCGGTCGAACCCGGTGGCCCGCCGGTCCCGCGCGCGCAATGCATCGATGGTCGCGGCTGAAGATGGTGGCGCTTCGGCTCCCGCCGGCTTCACCAGCTTGAGCCGGCGCAATTGCAGCGTTGGCGTGAATCCGAGCGGTCCGTAGACGGCGGCACCGTCGGGCGTCGCGTCGAGCCAGCTCGTCAGGCCGTTCTTGCGCGCGGTCTCCAGGCAGGCGTCGACGAGGCGCGTGGCAAGGCCGCGGCGGCGATGCGTGCCTGAGACCAGCACCATGCTGATCCAGGCGTTGTTGCCGGAATAGGGCAGCAGTGCGGCCGTGGCGACCAGCCGCATGCCGTCGCGAATGCCGAACACGACGCCATCGCGCAGGAAGATTCGCCAATCCTCCTCGGTCTGGTTCCAATGCGCTTCCGTCGACAGCATGAGCCCTGCGATCGCATCATCGACGCCGAGCTTGAGGATAAGCAGGCCGTCAGTAGCGTCCATCGCGCACCTCGTATTTGGTCGGCTTGCCGAGGCTCGGCATGGCGCGCGAGACCCAGTCGGCGGTCCAGGCGATCAGCTGCTCGGTGTCGACGACGGGCAGGCCGAACAGTTCCACCGCTCTGGATGTGTCGGTCAGCCACGCCGTCGGCTGTTCTTCGCCCGTCAGCACCGGCACGCGGCCGAAGCGGGCGCCGAATTTTTGCGCGAGATCGCGCACCGCAAGAATTTCGTGGCCGCTGACATTGATCGGCGAGGTCGGGGCGGTGCAATGCGCCAGGCATCGCAGCGCCTGCGCGGAGGCATCGCCCTGCCAGATGAAATTGACATGACTGATGCTGACGTTGATCGGCTCGCCCGTGAGCACCTTCGTCGCGATGTCGTGCAGCACGCCGTAGCGCATGTCGATCGCATAGTTGAGGCGGAACAGCCGGCCCGGCGTCGAAAACTTGCGCGAAAAATATTCGAACATTCGCTCGCGGCCAACGCAGGACTGGGCGTATTCGCCGGGCGGGTTCGGTGCCATCTCCTCGGTCGAACCTTTGCCGTCGACGGGCACGAAGGGATAGATGCAGCCGGTCGAGAACGCCACGATCCGCGACGACGGGAACGCCTGCGCGACCAGCGCCGGCACATGCGCGTTCATCGCCCAGGTCAGCGACAGATCGCCCTCGGCACCGAATTTGCGGCCGGCCATGAAGATGATGTTGGGCGCCTTCGGCAGCGCCTGAATCGCTTGCTCGTCCATCAGATCGCAATTGACGGTCTCGACGCCGCGCCCTTGCAGCCATTCCTTCACACCGGCCTCGCTGAAGCGGGCCACGCCGATGACGCGGCGATCCGGCACCGCCGCTTTCGCCAGTGCCGCCAGTGTCGGGCCCATCTTGCCGGCAACACCCAAAATCATGATGTCGCCCTCGACCTTTTTGAGG
Source organism: Bradyrhizobium sp. 1 (assembly GCF_023073315.1). GTDB lineage: Bacteria > Pseudomonadota > Alphaproteobacteria > Rhizobiales > Xanthobacteraceae > Bradyrhizobium. The sequence continues at coordinate 33,003 of NZ_JADPJH010000037.1, forward strand.
TCGTCGATCAGCGCCTGCGTCGGCCGGCACAGCAGATCGTCGAGCGCCGCGATATCAGGGATGGTCTTCGGCAGCGTCTGGCGGGTGAGCAGCATGGGTCGGTCCCTTGTTAGTTCTGTCTTGTTAGTTCTGTCTTGCGTCGCCGACCACGAACATGCGTTCGAGGACCAGCACGAGGCCGTAAAGGGCAACGCCCAGCAAGGTCAGCAGCACGACCGCCATCACCATCGCGGGCGTGTCGAGCGAGGATTGCACCTGGATCATGAGGTAGCCGAGCCCGCGCTCGGAGGCGATGAACTCGCCGACGATGGCGCCGGCGACCGCGAGGATGGCGCCGACCTTCATGCCGGAAAAGATGTAAGGCAGCGATCCCGGCAACTGGATCTTGCGGAACAACGTCCAGCGCGAGCCGCGCAGCGATTTGACGAGGTCGAGCAGGTCAGGCTCGACTTCGCGCAAGCCCCGCGCCGTGGTGAGCAGGATCGGGAAGAAGCAGATGCTGAAAGCGATCAGAATGTTCGGGACGATGCCGTAGGAGAACCAGACGATGAGGAGCGGCCCGAGCGCGACCTTCGGGATCATGTTCAAGGTCACGAACAGCGGCAGCAGCGCCATGCTCAGCAGCGGCGCCCAGCTGAAGATCACCGCAAGCGCGACGCCGACGAAGGCGCCGAGGGCGAAGCCGCCGAGGATCTCGATGGCGGTGACCAGCGTGTTGGCGCCCCAGGCATAGTTCGCGGTGCCCAGGGTCTGCACCGTCGCGAGCGGAGAGGGCAGGATGAATTTCGGGACGTGGAAGGCGTCCACCAGGACCTGCCACAGGACGAGCACGGCAAGGTGCACGATCAGGATGATCGCAAAGCTGCGCGAAGCGCGTGCGCCGTCTGCCGTCACCGGTTGCTCCCTGTTGGCGGCGGCCACCTTGCCGCCGGTTGCCAGCCTAACCGTCCCCGTGGCAAGTTTCAACCAGTTGGTTGATTAGGGCCGAAGCGACTGCAGCACGAGATCGACGACATGGCGGCGGCGGGCGCGGCGCTGGGCGCGGCTCGACAGGTCCTTGCCGAAGATCGCCGACAGCGTCGGCGTGTTGGAGAAGAAGAAATAGCTCAGCCCCGCGATGGAGATGTAGAGCTGCACGGGGTCGATCCCCTTGCGGAAAATGCCGCTGCGCACGCCTTCATGCAGGATGTGGGAGACGCTCTTGACCAGCGGCGAATGCATGGCCTCCAGCCGGGTCGAGCCGCGGACATGGGGGGCGCCGCCGCGGTTCTCGTCGTTGAGAAGCACGATGAAATCAGGGTTTGCGGCGAGGTGATCGAACGAGGCCTCGATCAGCTTCCGGATCGCCTTGTCCGGCGCAAGGCCCTCGAGATTGAGCCTGCGCTCCTGCTCGCGGATATCCTCATAGACCCATTCGAGCACGGCGAGGTAGAGCGCGTCCTTGTCGCCGAAGTAGTGGTAGACGAGCTGCTTGTTGACGGCCGCGCGCTCGGCGATCTCGTCGACGCGGGCGCCCGCGAAGCCGTGCCGGGCGAATTCCTGGCGGGCCGCGGTGAGCAGCTTCTTGCGGGTGGCGACGGGGTCGCGCCGCTGCGGCACGGTGTCGCCTGATCGTTTTGCAGACATTTCCAACCAAACAGTTGACAAGTCGGGGGCGGGCTTGTTGCATTGGTATCCTCACACGGGGAGAGCGACAAGCCGGGTCGCTGGCAATGAGGAGGGATGCGATGAAGCATTTGCAGGCGGCTGTTGTGGCGCTAGTGCTCGGTTTGCCGGCGGTGCCGGCGAGCGCGGGCGAGGCGGTCAATTTGATCCTGAACTGGACGCCGACGGCCGACCATTCGCCCTATTATTACGCCAAGGCACAGGGCTGGTACGAGAAAGCAGGCATCGATCTCACCATCGAGACCGGCAAGGGCTCCGGCGTCTCCGCCGCCAAGGTCGGCGCCGGCGGCTCGGCCTTCGGCATCGCCGATCTCGCCACCATGCTGGTGGCCAAGAGCAAGGGCGCCGACACCGTTGCGGTGATGAGCGTCTACGCCAACACCGGGCAGACGTTTTACTGGCTGAAAAGCTACGGCGTGAACGGCGTGAAGGACTTTCCGAGCCACAAGATCGGCAATCCGCCGGGCGATGCCTCACGCGTGATGTGGCCGGCTTTTGCGAAGGCCGCAGGTATCGCACCCGACGCGGTCGGCTTCGTCAATATCGGGCCGACCGCGAAGATCGCGGCGCTGAAGAGCCACACCGTCGACATCATCAGCGACTTCTACAACGAGCACGATACCAAGGTGATCGAGTTCGGACCCGATCTCGGTTACGTCAACTGGAAGGACATCGGGCTCAACCCCTATGGCAATTCGCTGATCGTCAACGGCGCCTATCTCCAGAAGAATCCGAAGGTCGTCGAGGATTTTGTCCGCGTTACGCAGAAGGCTTTCGCGGCCTGCGTCGCCGACGTCACGCCGTGCCTGAAGGCGCTGCTCGACCAGGTCTCCGGCCTCGACCAGGCGAACCAGGAACGCCAGTGGGAGCGCATCAAGTTCCTGATGACCGACGAGTTCACGACGACGAAGTCGCTCGGGTGGATCGACGGCGAGCGGATGAAGAAGGACTATGAGCTGGTCCAGACCTATCTCGGCATGGAGAAGCCGTTCGACGTCAGCACCGCGTTCACGACGAAGATGCTGGATCCTGCCATCAAGATGGATGCGGGCAAGGTGAAGAAGTAGCGGGTGCCGTGAGCGGCGCCTGACCGCGGCCGCGCATCGTCAGCTTTTCTTCATGTCGTAGACGTGCTCCGGCCCGGGAAAGGTGCGCGACCGCACGTCGGCGGCGTACCCTTCGATCGCCGCTTCGATGGCCGGACCAAGATTGCCGTAGCGCCTGACGAACTTCGGGGTTCGTGGCGACAGCCCGAGCATGTCCTCGAGCACGAGCACCTGGCCGTCGCAGGCGGCGCTGGCGCCGATGCCGATGGTGGGGATTGCAATCGTCTGCGTAATCTTGCGCGCCAACGGTTCGGCGACGGCTTCGACGACGACCGAGAATGCACCGGCATCGGCGACCGCCTTCGCATCGTCCTCGATCGGCCCCCAATCCACCTCGTTGCGCCCCTGGGCACGAAACGAACCGAGCGTGTTGATGGATTGCGGCGTGAGGCCAATATGACCCATCACAGGGATGCCGCGCCCGGACAGGAACGCAATCGTCTCCGCCATGCGAACGCCGCCTTCGAGCTTCACCGCGCCGCATTGCGTTTCCTTCATGATCCGCACGGCGGAGTTGAACGCCTGCTCCCTGGAGGCTTCATAAGAGCCGAACGGCATGTCGACGACGACCAGTGCCTGCTTCGAGCCACGCATCACTGCGGCGCCCTGAAGGATCATCATGTCGAGCGTGACAGGCACCGTCGTCTCGAAGCCGTGCATGACGTTGCCAAGGGAATCGCCAACCAGAATGACGTCGCAATGCCGATCCACCAGCGCGGCCGTATGCGCGTGATAGGACGTCAGCATGACGATCGGCTCGGCTTGCTTGCGGGCCCGAATGTCCGGCGCAGTCTTGCGCCTGATGGAAGACTGAATTGACATGATCGGCTCCATCCGCAGGGGAGGCGGATCGAAACCAGATGGCACGATCGTGTCAATCGGGCGTGCGATCACAATGGATGGCGCGAGGTGAAGGGAGCAGGGGACGCCGCTCTGCGCTCGCGATGACGATGTTGAGAGCGCGCCTCAAGCTCTTCTCGTGCCCCGGACGCGGCGCAACCCTCTTCGGCTCTGCGGCGCACCGCTACGCGCTGCACCGCGTCCGGGACAGGGGGTGGTGCCAAACCCACCCCAGCCACGTAACCGCACGGAGAAATTAACCCGCCGTTAACCATATCCGCCGCATCGTTAACCATTCAATAACAGGGAACGAGTCGGCCGCTATGGAGGCTGCAGCAAAAGTCCAACGTCAAATGGTGCGCCTGCGCGGGCGCTCCTATGTGGCCTTCGTATTCGTGCCGACGGTTCCCATCCAGGACTGGCTCCAGGAAATCGACACCACCATCGCGCGCTCGCCGGGCTTCTTCGCCGGCCGGCCGGTGGTGATCGACCTGTCCTCGGTCGATCTCAGCCAGTCCGGCATCGGCCATCTGCTCACCAGTCTTCAGGACCGCAACATCCGCGTGCTCGGCATCGAGGGCGTGGAGGAGGGCCGGCTGACTCCGATGATGCCGCCGCTGCTGTCGGGTGGACGGAGCTGCGTCATCGAGCCGACCGCGCCGAAGAAATCTGAAGCGAAGGTCGAGAGCAAGCCGACCTCGCTGCTGCTGGAGACCCCCGTGCGCTCGGGCCAGACCGTGATTTTCCCCGAAGGCGACGTCACCATTCTGGGTTCGGTCGGCTCAGGTGCAGAAGTCGTCGCCGGTGGTTCCATCCACATCTACGGCGCGCTGCGCGGCCGCGCCATGGCGGGCGTGAACGGTCACACCAGCGCGCGGATCTATTGCCAGAAGATCGAGGCCGAACTGCTTGCAATTGATGGGTTTTATCAGACCGCCGACGATATCGACGCTGCCTTGCGCGGAAAGCCGGCCCAGGCCTGGCTGCAAGGCAACACCATGCGAATTACCGCGCTGAACTGACCAGAAGGAGATTTTTGAGATGGCCAAGGTACTGGTCGTGACATCAGGCAAGGGCGGCGTCGGCAAAACCACGACGACCGCCGCGCTGGGCGCTGCGCTGGCGCAACGCGGCGACAAGGTCGCCGTCGTCGATTTCGATGTCGGCTTGCGCAACCTCGACCTCGTCATGGGCGCCGAACGCCGCGTGGTGTTCGACCTCATCAACGTGGTGCAGGGCGTCGCGAAACTCCCGCAGGCGCTGATCAAGGACAAGCGGCTTGAAAACCTCTGGCTGCTGCCGGCTTCGCAAACCCGCGACAAGGACGCGCTGACGGAAGAGGGCGTCGGCAAGGTCATCGACGATCTGCGCAGCCGTTTCGACTGGGTGATCTGCGACAGCCCGGCCGGCATCGAGCGCGGCGCCTCCATGGCGATGCGCTTTGCCGACGAGGCCGTCATCGTCACCAATCCGGAAGTCTCATCGGTGCGCGATTCCGACCGCATCATCGGCATGCTCGATTCCAAGACGGTACGGGCCGAGAAGGGCGAGCGCGTCGAGAAGCACATTCTCATCACCCGCTACGATCCCTCGCGCGCCGCGCGCGGCGAGATGCTGACCATCGAGGACATCCTCGAAATCCTCGCAACGCCACTGCTCGGCATCATCCCGGAGAGCCAGGACGTGCTGCGTGCGTCCAACGTCGGCACGCCGGTGACGCTGTCGAACGCCGAAGGCGCGCCGGCGCGGGCCTATATCGACGCGGCGCGGCGGCTGTGCGGCGAGACCGTCGCCATGCAGGTGCCGACCGAGCGCAAGGGCTTCATGGATCGTCTGCTGCGACGGAGGGCCGCATGAGCATGGGTCTGCTCCGGCTTCTCCGCGGCAACAAGGCCTCTGCACCCGTCGCTCGCGAACGGTTGCAGATCCTGCTTGCCCATGAACGCGGACTGCGCGGCCAGCCCGATCTGCTCGGTGTGCTGCGTGAGGAAATTCTGGCGGTCGTGTCCAGGCACGTGACGCTGGACCCGACGAAAGTCATCGTGCGGCTCGAGCGCGGCGACGAGGTCTCGACCCTCGAGGTCGATATCGAGGTGCCGAACGATTTCGAGCGCAGGAAAGCTGCGGTCGCGTAGGGGACGCGACCGACGACGGCCCATTTTGGGGTGGGTGAGAAGGCGGTCCGCTGGGCATGGCGGGCCGCCTTTTGTCGTTTGGGCCAGCGGAACGGCACCCACGATGAAATCGTTATGCCGGTCCCGCGGAGCGCCGAGCCGGGCGCCGCGGTTTCCTTCAAAACGGGAGAGCGCCCATGATGTCCGAGGTCCAGGTCCATACCGTCGCGCGACAGATGCTGGAACAGCACGGTTTTGCGGCGATCGCGAAGGCCGCCGAACAGGCCAAGGCCTGCGAAGGGCGTGGCGAGGCCGATGAGGCCAAGGAATGGCGTCACATCGCGGACGCCATGAAGATCATGCGCGGGCCTGCCCACAGCTGAGTCGGCGGGGCATTGCGCCTCAGCGCTCCTCGCGATCGGTTCCATGTCCGGGAGCCCGGTGCTGCGTCTGCGGCTGGCCGTGCTCGCTCGTCTCCTTGCAGGGGAGCTGCTCCCACGATCCATCGGGCGCCTGCTGATAGGCGCTGCAGGACGATGACGAGGTCGGTTTGTCCTCGCTCTTCTGCTGTGTGTCGGCATTCCTTGCGAAGGCAGGGGCGGCCAGCGCTGCGCTGACAGCGACGCTGGTGGCGACAACGAGATGAGCAATCCGCATGGGGTTCTCCTGTTCGAAGAGCCGCATGCTGCCGAGAAATGTGACGATTATTTGCCGCGGCAAGGGTTCCGCCGCGGTGTGCTTAACAGCGTGAGATACCGCTAGCCGCCCTTGCTGCGGATCAGGCCGGCGGTCTTCTGTTTCTCGCACCAATTGCTCATGCCGAGCCGGCGCTGGTCGAGATCGGTCATCTGGGTCGCGACCGCGACCTCCGCCATGATGTCATCGGCCTGCTTCTCGCCCATCTTGCCGCCGGTGTGCAGCCAGGCAATCGCCTTGCGCACCTGCTCGGTGGTGCCGTCGGGCAGCTGCATCTGCTGCGCCCTCTGCACCAGATCCTGGTAGGCGACATCGGTGCCCGGGCATTCGACCTTGGCGGCGAAGGCCTGCAAAACCATCGTCACATAAGTCGAGCGCGGATGGTCGTCGGCCGCCCGGGCTGGAGCTGCGATCAGCAACAGGCTTGCCATCGGAAACAGGCTTGCCATCAGAAAACGGGTGCGCATCCTAGGGTATCCTCCTCGATTTTTTTACAAGGCTAGCGTCCGGCGCGCCGCTCCGCAATGGTGCCGGGCCGGAATTGTCGCATCGCCGTGCGGTGCGCTACGGTGACCGCTCCCGGACCCGGAGCGCGACATGAGCCTGTTCAGCACGCCATTCGATCCCGTCAGAGACACAGCGCTTGTCACCGGCGCCGGCAACGGCATCGGCCGCGCCATCGCGCTAGGCCTGGTCGGCGAGGGCGTCCGGACCGTGTTCGCCGATATCAGCGCGGAACGGGTGAGTGCGGCGATCAGCGCGAGCAGCAGGCCCGAATTGGCGGTGCCCTGGGTCGGTGATCTCGCCAAGTTAGACGCTTGCGATGCGCTGCTGGCCGCCGCACATGCCGCGCTTGGCGAGGTCTCGCATTTCGTCCACAGCGCCTCGCCGCCGCGGCACGAGGCCGATCACGCGCTCGCGGTTGATCGCAGGACCTGGCAGGAGATGCACGCCGTCAATCTCGATGCCGGCTTTCATCTGGCGCGCGAGATCGCAAAGCGGCTGATTGCAGCGAAGCGGCCCGGCTCGTTCCTGTTCCTCACCTCGCTGCATGCGGGCACGCCGCGTAACCTTCCGCATTACTCGACGGCGAAGGCGGGGATGGCGATGCTGGTGAAGGAGCTGGCGAAGAGCTTTGGGCGTTACGACATCCGCGTCAACGCGCTGGTGCCGGGTGCGATCGCGGCCGGCGGCTTCGTCGCGGATGCTTCGCTGGCGAAACACATTCCGCTCGGGCGTCTCGGCGCGGCGGACGACCTCGCGCCGATGGCGCTCGCGGTGCTTTCGAACAAGCTCTCAGGCTATGTCACCGGCGCAGCCTTCGTCGTCGACGGTGGATTGTCGCTGACGAACTGGTTCGAGCCGCCGGCTCTCGAAGATTAGCCTAGCGCTGCCAGGCCGGCACGGGATCGAGCGGGGTGCGATAGACCTCGTTGTGATCGCGGTCGGTGACGCGCACCGCGCAGCCCTTTTGCTGCAGTTCCGGCTTCACCTGCGACAGTTCGGTGGCCAGCTGAACGGCGCGGTCGGAGGCAACCTCGATGTCTTCGAGGATGATTCCGCCCTGGTTCTTGAACTCTTCACCAACCACGAGATCGAAGGAGTAGTAAGGCATCCGAATTCCCCGATGTGACGACCCAAATCTTGAAGAGGAGTCTTCAAGAGAAGCCTTCAACGGAAGTCTTCAACACATGCCGGATGGTATCACTGAGTCTATGATTTTCGAATGAACGGACCGCACAATCTCTGTGCCTATGGCGCAGAAATGATGTGCAACATTCCAGCGTGTTAAGATTTTATTAAATATGTCGGCGCGATCATGAGGCATGGAATTGCAGCAGAACCGGACTCCGGGAACCGGCAGCTGCAAGAGAAGGCCGGCGGCATAGATCCCGACGGCCTTTTCTCTTGGTCGAGTCTCCTGGATCGACGCATCGATCTCCGTAGTCGCCCGGACTTTGGCGCATCACATCGAATCGGACAGCTTGCGCGACGCGCGTTGTCGCGGCTCTAGCGCAGCGGCATCGGCGGACGCACGACGGGGCCGTCGTCATCGGCAACGGCCTGTGTCGTCGTAACAGGTGCGACCGGCGGCGGGACTGCAACAGCCTGCGGCGGAGGTGCGAGCGGTGTCGGCGGATACGCCGGCATATAGGTCTGCGTCACCGCAGGCTTCGGCTTACGCACCGGCGGCGCCGGGGGCCGCGGCGGCAGCGCGGACACGCGGGCGCGCGGATCGATCGGCCTCGTCTCGGCCACGGGCTTCGGCGCGGCGGGCTTGGCCATCTCGCGCGCCATCTGCTCCTGTCCGGCCTTCAGCTCGGCGATGCTCGCCTTGAGCGTTTCGATCTGCTGCGCCATCAAGCCGAGATCGCGCGTCATCGACTGCACCGACTGCGCTGGATCGGACGGCGCTGCTGCGGGCACGGCCGCAGCCTGAGCCGCGGGCGCCGTCGCAGTTTGGTCGGTTGAAGCTTCGGCCGCGGGCGGGGCGGCCTGCGCGGCGGCGACCGGAGCCGTCTGCGACGCCGAAGGCAGCAGCGAGGCCAATGCCGGTGTCCATTCGGCGAGCATTTGTGTCGCCGCATCGCCGTGTTGCTCCCAGGCGATGGTGGCGGCCACACTGCCGCCCGCAAACAGGAACGTGACGAACGCGCCGCGCAGCCACTTGCCGGCGACGGATCGTTTCGGCCGGCCGTGACCATCGCTCGCCGTCAGGCGCACCGCCGTGTCGATCGGCGATGCTGCCGCAGCGGGCTTCTCGTAGACCACGTTGATGGTGGGCTCCGAGCGGCGCGGCTCCGGCGTGAACTTCAGATTGATCCTGGGTTCCGGGCGGCCTGCGATCTCCGGCGCCAGCGCGGGCGCAACGCCGATCGGGCGCGAGGCCAGCACCATCTCGGGCGAAATCTGCACGGCGTCGTGCGGATCGTTGTCCTTGGCCGAGTCCTTCACGATCTCATCGACGATTTGCTTGCTGTTCAGCGTTGCGAGCATCGCAGCTCCTTATGGTCGTCCGCATTGGCGCGACCCGATCTGTTGAGGTGGGCTCATCCAAATCTGATGAGGTTTGCCCGATGACGCACGAGTCCAGCCGGGTTTGACCAAAGCAAGGCAAGGGGATGGAGATGATGCGACGCTCTTTCGCCGTTTGTGGTGATGGAACCTGGTTTGGCAAACACGTGCACGTGTTCCAGCTTGCCTTGTTTTCAGCACGATTTGGGCAGCATCTGGTAACGCTGGGGGCGCTGCCATTCACTATCGGGGGGCCGGCGGTGCCAAGATTTCTATTCACTTTGTTCGTCGTTGCCTTGCTGCCGCTGGGCGGCTGCATGCAGGCGACGCTTTCGCCATCGACAGATGCGAGCATGACGGCGCGCGACCGCCAGTTGCTGGCGCATGCGCCTTACGCCCAGGCGAGCGTGCCCGAGCAATATCTCCGTCACGTCGTCGATTATCCGCGCAAGGAGCAGCCGGGCACGATCCTGGTCGATACCGATGCGCGCTACCTCTATTTCGTGTTGCCCGACGGCAAGGCGATCCGCTACGGCGTTGCGGTCGGCGAGGAAGCCATGGCCTTCTCAGGCGTGGCGCGGGTCGGCCGCCTCGCGGAATGGCCGGACTGGGTTCCGACGGCGGAGATCCAAGCGCGGCTCGGACCCTATCCGGCGCGCGTGACCGGCGGCCCGGCCAATCCGCTGGGCGCGCGCGGCATCTATCTCTATGCCGGCAACAAGGACACGCTCTACCGCATCCACGGCACCAACCAGCCCGAATATATCGGGCAGGCGATCTCGTCGGGCTGCATCCGGATGCGCAACGAGGACGTGATCGACCTCTACGACCGCGTGAAGCTCAATTCGACCGTCGTCGTGCTGCCCCCCGGACAGAACGCACAGGTCGAGGCGGGGAAGAGCTGGCGCGGGTGAGGGGCGCTCACTGAGGTGTGAATGCGCGCAGGACTGGCGATCCCTGAAGGGTGAATTGCTTCACAGGAGATCCGCCCGTTTTGCGCTAAGCCTCGATGGCCGGTTGCCATTGGAGGCATCATGCAGAAATTTCTTGATCAATTGAATGAAACTGACCGCCGGGTCGTCCGCAAGTGGCGGCTGGCGACCTTCGGTTTTTATGGATCAATCCTGGCCGGAATGATCGTGTATATGGCGCTGCATTGGAGTCCGGAGGTCAATTATGCCTCGGTCGATGCCACAGCACATCCGAAGGTCGTGAGCGCACCACGGCATTGATTGAGCGCAACGTCCCGGTCGGGTTTTACTCCTCGGGCCGGGCAATTCGCCATTGCAACGTCGTCGCGTTGCCGTTGACGTCGCCCGGTGACTTGTCGGCGGGCGAGGTGTAGAGCGGGCGGTAGCGGTACGCCCACATCTTGCTGCCGTCGTTGCGGCCGATCACGGTGAAATCGCCGACGGCCTTGGCGTCGGTCGTCGCGGTCAGCGGGACCCAGCTCTCGTTACACTTGCCGTTGCAGTTCGAGCTCTTGCCGTTGGTGTCGCGCTCATAATAGTAGAGCGTCATGCCCTTGAGATCGACCAGCTTGGGACCCTGCTTGGTCAGGACCACCTTCGCCGGTGCGGTCGTGGCCTCGGGCTTGGGCGCGGGAGCAGCTTCGCCGCCGCCATGACCGTTCGCGAGCGCGGGAACGCTCGAGAGCGCGATGATCGCAGCGGCAATGTGGAACCTGAACATCCAAAACTCCCGAACCGGCAAAGTTAATCGCGCGTTAAGCGCAGAATGTTGCCGACCGTAGCAGCCGAAGGTTAGTTCCTGGTTTCGCGGCACTGCGAATCGTACTGATAGAAATACGGGGTTAGGCTTCGCGCAAGGGCGCGCGGCTGAGCGCGTTGCCGGCCGCGATGGCTTTGCGCAACAGCCGCATCAGCTCCTCACCCTCCTTGGCGCTGAGGCCGCGCAACATGATGCGCTGCGCCGATTCCACCGTCGGCGTGATCTTGCGCAGCGTGCGCCGGCCCTCGTCGGTGATCTCGAGCTCGCGTGCGCGGCGGTCGCGGCTGGAGGCACGCCGCTCCGCCAGTCCCTTCTGCACGAGGCGATCGATGACGCCGGTAATAGTGGTGCGGTCGTAGGCAATCAGACCTGCCAGCGTCACCTGGTCGAGCCCCGGATTGGCCTTGATGGTCGCAAGGGCTGCGTATTGCACCGGCGTGAGATCGAAGCCGGCTTCGCCGACCTCGGCCAGGAACACCGCAACCGCGATCTGCTGGAACCGGCGCGCCAGATGTCCGGGCATATCGTTGGGGTCGCTCACCGAATTCTCCTTGAGAGGAAGGGAGGGCCGTGATTATTGACAAGTATACTGATAGTCAGCATACTGAGCAATATCAAAGCAAGACGTTAGCGGGAGAGTGCTCATGCAATTCCATCTCAATGGATTTCAGCCGGGCGATCCTGAGATCGCCGATCCCGCAGAGCGCATTCAGGCTTCGGGCGCAGCGGGTGCCGTGCCCGAAGAGGTCGACGTCCTCATCGTCGGCTGCGGGCCCGCAGGGCTCACGCTCGCCGCTCAACTTGCGCAATTCCCTGATATCAAGACCTGCGTCGTCGAGCAGAAGCCGGGCCGCTTGCTGGTTGGGCAGGCCGACGGCGTCGCCTGCCGTACCATGGAGATGTTCCACGCCTACGGCTTCAGCGAGCGCGTGCTGAAGGAGGCCTGCTGGGTCAACGAGACCACGTTCTGGAAACCGGACGAGCGGTGGCCTGAGAAGATCATCCGCAGTGGAAGGGTGCAGGACGTCGAGGACGGTCTGTCGGAATTCCCCCACGTCATCCTCAACCAGGCGCGCATCCATGACGGCTTTCTCGATGTCATGCGTAAAGCGCCGGCGAAGCTCGAGCCCCATTACAGCCGTCGCCTGCTGGACCTCCATGTCGATCCGGCCGCGGGCACTCCCGATCATGCCGTGACCGTGCGTCTCGAGCGCGTCGATGCCGGCAACGAGGGCAAGGTCGAAACCATCAAGGCGCGCTATGTCGTCGGCTGCGACGGCGCGCGCAGCACGGTGCGCAAGTCGATCGGCCGCGAGCTACATGGCGATTCCGCCAACCACGCCTGGGGCGTGATGGACGTGCTGGCGGTGACCGATTTTCCGGACATTCGCTTCAAGAGCCTGATCCAGTCGGCGAAGGACGGCAGCCTGCTGATCATTCCGCGCGAGGGCGGCTACATGGCACGCCTCTATGTCGAGCTGGCAAAGCTCGACGCCGGCGAGCGCGTCGCGAACCGCAACATCACCGCCGAGGACGTGATTGCGAAAGCGCAGCGAATCTTGAAGCCGCATACGCTGGAGGTGAAGGAGATCGCCTGGTGGTCGGTCTACGAGATCGGCCAGCGCCTGACCGACAAGTTCGACGACGTGCCGGAGGCCGACATCAACGCGCGCCTTCCGCGCATCTTCATCGCCGGCGATGCCTGCCATACCCACAGCCCGAAGGCGGGGCAGGGCATGAACGTCTCGATGCAGGATGCCTTCAATCTCGGCTGGAAACTCGCCGCCGTGCTGCGGAAGAAAAGCGCGCCGAGCCTGCTGCATTCCTACTCGGCCGAGCGACAGGCGGTTGCGAAGGAGCTGATCGAGTTCGATCGCGAGTGGGCGGGCATTCTGGCTTCCGCGGCGAAAGCGGGCGGTGCCGATGCGGCCAAGACGCAGGACTATTTTGTCCGGCACGGCCGCTACACCGCGGGCACGGCGACGCATTACCGTCCTTCGGTGCTCACCGGTACGACTGCACATCAGCACCTCGCACAAGGCTTCGTGATCGGGACTCGTTTCCACTCCGCCCCGGTCATTCGGCTTGGGGACGCCAAGCCGGTGCATCTCGGCCACGCGGCGCAGGCCGACGGCCGCTTCCGCGTCTATGCGTTCTCGCCCGCGGAAGATCCTGCGGCCGCGGGCTCAGCCATTCGCGCGTTGTGCAATTTCCTTACTGAGGCGCGAGAGTCACCGGTCAGGCGATATACGCCTGTCGGAGCCGACATCGACAGCGTGATCGACCTGCGCGCGGTGTTCCAGCAGGATCATCGCGAACTCGCTATCGAGGCGATGCCGCCGCTGTTGCTCCCGCGCAAGGGCCGCTACGGCTTGCTCGACTACGAAAAGATGTTCTGTCCGGATCTCAAGAGCGGCCATGATGTTTTCACGATGCGCGGCATCGATCGCAAGGCGGGCTGCATGGTCGTGGTGCGGCCGGACCAGTACGTCGCGAACGTGCTGCCGCTCGACGATCTTGCAGGGCTCGCGTCGTACTTCGACGCCTTCATGCTGCCGGCGAATTGACGTTGAGGGTGTTGCGCTCGCCGCGTCGATGAACAGCGGATGAATATTGAACCGCGTGCGGCTTGCGTCGATCTTTCGACGGATGCGGCGGCCGTGAGCGGAACGCTCGTTCCGCCTGCGCGTTCCCACTCGCAGAGGAGGAACACGCCATGAGACTCAAGAGCGTTTTGGTTGCCACATTGCTGCTTGCCCCGACGGCCGCGCTGGCCGCGCCGGGCATCGTCACCGTCTCGACCGGCCTGCGTGCCGGGCCGGGTTCGGGTTTTCCCCTGGTCGATCGCATCCCCGAGGGCGCCCGCGTCAACATCCACGGTTGCCTGCGCGGCAATGCCTGGTGCGACGTGAGCTTCTCGGATGATCGCGGCTGGGTGTCGTCGCAATATCTCGAATATCTCTACCGCAATCACTACGTCTATCTCCCCGACTATGTCGACGAAATCGACGTGCCCGTCGCGCCTTTCGTGCTGAGCTCGTACTGGTCGAGCTACTATGAGGCGCGGCCCTGGTATCGGCGGCACGCCTACTGGAATAATTACTGGACCTCGCATCAGCGCGTTGCGACGCGGATGACGATCGATCCGCATGCGGCCCGTATCGGCCGCGCGGCGACGCGCGATGCTGCAATCGCGCTGGGACGCAACGGCGCGAACGCCAAGGGCAACGTCAGGGGCAGCGCCGCGATCTCCGGACGTGACGCCGCAACGGCACGGCACGACGCCTCGATCGCCAAGCGCGATGCGGCGGTCGCGGCTGATCGGACGCGCGCCGGGCGGCACGACCGCATCGTGAACGAGCGGGCGAATGTTCAGATCCGCAATCCGCGCGATGCGCAGGCGCGCATGATGCACGACCATGCGGCGAGCCGCGCCGCTGTGCGCGCGCAGCCGATGGCACGTGCGCATGAAGCGCCGCGGATGTCGGCGGCGCCTGCCGCGCGTCCTGCGATGCCGCATGTGGCACAGCCGAACGTCAGCCATGGCGCGCCGATGAATGCGCATGCGCAGATGCCGGCGCCGCGCGCGGCTGCACCTGCGATGGCCCATCCCGGCGGCGGTGCTCCGCACTTCAATGCCGCTCCGCATGGTGGTGCGCCGGCTGGTGGTCCCGGTGGCGGTCGTCCGAAGCATTAGCGTTGCCAACGAAAGCCCGGCTCTCGCGCCGGGCTTTCTGTTTGCGCGGACCCGAGTTCCCTGCGCGTACAATTTAAGACGGTTCTTCGCGGGTAGATTTCATCGATCGTAAGATGTGTATCCAAAGATGTAAGCATCCACTCGGGGCAGCGGGGCACGGGAGGATGAAATGAGACAGAGCCAGGCGGAGACGCGCCGCCAAAATGTCGCGAAACGGTCGATGACTACAGAGGCCAAAAAGCTGTCCGGCCTGATCGCCGGACTGCGCAAATCGCTCGATGGCATTAACAAGCAGCGGGCGAGCACCAAGCTTTCCGGCGCCGAGATGGGTCTTCTCGATGAGCGCCGCAACAATCTGTTGCTGACGATAGCTGCCCTCGATGACCGCCTCTCGGCGGTACAGGGACTGATCGATCTCGGCCGCCCGCACGTCATCCGCGTGCACTGAGCGCGGGCGCTAGCGGCTTCGTCGCGGCGGCGATGGGCCGGGGCCCGGCTGGCGGTTTTGCATGGCATAGTAGGGGTTGGCGTAGCACTGTGCTGATTGTCCTGAAGCGGTCGCCGCGCACTGCGCCATCGTCGTAAAACTGCAATCAATGGCGCTGCCGTCGATGGTGTAGACCTCGATGCAGACGGGATAGCGCGGATCATAGGTCTGTGCTGCTGCCGGCGTTGCGCCGAACAGGCCGGCTGCAAGCAAGCCCACGGCAAGCGGAATCGCATTGATGATGCCTGGCATGATCTAACCTCCGTCGCTCAGCCGGAACCAAAGCACAATGCTGCCGCGGATGGCACCAAATTGCCACGCTCCCGGCGAATTGCCGCCAAAGCCCGCTGCCACGAGGGAAGCGGGTGCAGGGCAACGCAAGGGGATGCGCATTGGCCTATAAAATGATCGCAGAACGCGATAATGAGAAGTGCAGTTTCGCCCGCGAGAGCCGGCTGCTCATCGTGGCGAAGGCAAAGGTGTGGGCGAGTGAGGGATGGCAGGTCGTCATCACCGACCAGGATGGCAAGGCCTATACGCCGCCCGAATTCGATCAGTTGCTGGCGGCCTGACCGCGCAACGGGGCTAGGGGACGAGATTTGACGACGCTCATGCGGTCGGGGCGCGACGTGATCGCGCCCCTGATGACTCTTGCAGCCGCTGCCGCGCTGACGGCGACGGTTGCGTCCGCGCAAAATCTCGATGCCGGCAAGCCGGCCGAAAAGCTCTTTACCGATGGTTGTGCGACCTGCCACCGGAGTCCGCGCGGTCTTGCCAAGGGGCGCTTCAGCCTGATGCTGTCCTGGTTCCTGAAGGACCATTACGCGACCAGTCCCGACACCGCCAAGGCGCTTGCTGCATATCTGCAGTCTGTCGACGAACTGCCTCCACGCGCTACGGCGAAGCCTGGCGCAAAGCCGTCCAAAGCTTCACCGCGTCCGTCCAAGCCGGTGACAAGCCGCTAGTCGCCGTCGGCGACGATCACGCGCGTCCATCAGATCAAGACGGCGCCGTAGGGGCACTTGCAGCCCGGGCGGAGCGCAGCGCAATCCGGGGCGGTGTGTCTGCAGCGGCAAATGTCCGGAATTGCGCTGCGCTCCATCGGGGCTACGGAGTAGTGAGCGGAACCGCTACGCTCGCTTGCGGGTCTGCGCAATCAGTCGGTCGTGCACTGCGCGTAGCTCCGCGCTCATCCGCGTCTGCCCCGTCGTGACAAACGACAGCCAGGCGCCATCGGCGGCGAGGCGGACGACATGCAGCTCGGGCGCGGCATCGGTGCCGCGATGACGTTTCAGGCGCGCCTTCATCCAGTCATTCCAGAGCCGGCGCAGTGACGGGTCGGTGACCACGACCATGCTCAGCGCCGCCCAGGGCGTGGCGAAGCCGAAGGCCTTGCCGGTGAACACCGCATTGACGTAGGCACGCGTAAAACTGCCGCGCGGCTTGGGGTCGGCCTCAATGGCGGCGTCGATCTCGGCATCGACACGGGCAAGCAGGTCGGCGAACAGTCCCTCGATCAGCGATTGCTTGCTCGAAAAATGATGGAACAGCCCGCCCTTGGTGACGCCGGCCGCCGCTGCCACCGCCTGCACCGTGACGCCTGATACGCCGTGATCCATGGCAATGGCCGCCGCACAGTCGAGCAGGGCGCGCCGGACCTGCTCGGGCTGCTTGGCGCGGGTATAGGCGCTGGCCGGCATCAATGCGCCGTTGTCTGCGAGAACAGGTTGATGACCACGACCCCCGACACGATCAGCGCGATGCCGACGAAGGCCGCCGCATCCAGCATCTGGCGGAACAGTACGAAGGAAACGGTCGCGGTCAGGATGATGCCGACGCCGCCCCAGATCGCATAGGCGATGCTCAGCGGAATGACCCGGATCGCCACCGACAGGGCATAGAACGAGGCGACGTAGAACAGCACCATGGCGAGCGTCGGCCACGGTCGCGTGAACTGCGCGGATTGCTGCAGGAAGGCGGACGCCGTGACCTCGAAGATGATGGCGAGGGCAAGAGCCGCGTAGGCATTGAAGGCGGAGGTCATGACAAGCTCGGGCTTGGTACGCGAAAGATACCGCACGGTAGGTATGTTTAGCACGCGGGCTATGGCTTTTGCCTGGAGGAAGTATCACGTGTGAGTGACGAGCCTGCGACAGGGGTGGAACGCAGCACGGGGCCCGCCGCCCGACGAATCGCGCGGCGGCCCGGGATGTCGTTGCGGTTCGTGCGGCGTCAGTTGATCCGCACCGAGAGTTCGACGTCCTCGGCGAAGGGCGTGGACATGTAGCCGCTTCCGGGCGCGCGCACCCGCGCCAGATAGTCGGGGCTGTCGTCGGCGTTGTCGGCGACGATGATCGCGCCTGGCCTGAGACGGCCTTCGACCAGATCAAGGATATCGGGGTAGAGCGCCTTGGCACCGTCGAGCAGCACGAGATCGATCGTCTCAGGCAGGTCGGCGCTGAGCGTGTTCAACGCATCGCCTTCGCGGATTTCGACGAGATCGAGCAGGCCGGCGCCCGAGAGATTCTCCCGCGCCCGCACCGCCTTGGACGGTTCGAACTCGCTGGTGATGAGGCGGCCGCCGCCATTGTCACGCAAGCCTGCGGCAAGGTGCAGGGTCGAGATGCCGAACGATGTGCCGAACTCGACGATCACCCTGGCCTGCGAGCTGCGCGCCAGCATGTAGAGCAGGTGACCCGTCTCGCGCGAGACCGCGAGTGGGTCGTCCTTCAGGAGTCCGTAGAGCTCCGCGTAATCGGTCTTGCTCCGCATCATGCGCGTCACCCGCGTCCGGTCTGCGTCGGACAGGTTGGCGACGGCGGCCTGTGTTGCGCCTCGCGCTGCTTCTGCCTCGAGGAACAGGCGATCCAGCAGCGGAGCAAGTGACGTGATGGCAAGCGAAGTCATAGTCGGGGTGGTCATTGGAAGTCTCCACGTTCGCGAAAAGCCGCGCGCTTGCGCTGTGGTTCAAATACGACTAATTCGTCGCGTTTCCTATTCGCATTATCTGGACACAACCATGGCCGATCGCCGAAGCCGTTCAGTTTCCTCACGAAAACAGCCACAGCAGGCCCGCTCCAACGAGCTGGTGGCGGCCATTCTGGACGCCGCTGTTCAGGTCCTGGCGAAGGAGGGCGCGCAGCGTTTCACCACGGCGCGGGTGGCGGAGCGGGCCGGGGTGAGCGTCGGGTCGCTCTATCAATATTTTCCAAACAAGGCGGCGATCCTGTTCCGCCTCCAGAGCGACGAGTGGCGGCGCACGAGCGAGCTTTTGCGCGGCATTCTCGCGGACCGGGCGAGGCCGCCACTGGTGCGGCTGCGCGCATTGGTCCATGCCTTCATTCGTTCGGAATGCGAAGAGGCCGCGATCCGCGGCGCGCTCAGTGACGCCGCACCGCTCTATCGCGACGCGCCCGAGGCACGGGACGCGCGAGCAGCAGGCGAGGGCATCGTCGCGGCGTTCATGCGGGAGGCCTTGCCAAAAGCCCCGGATGCGACGCGCATGCTCGCCGGCGAGCTGATCAAGACGACGCTGAGCGAGGTTGGCAAAAGGTTCTCGGAGACGCAGCGCAGCGAAGCGGACATCGCACGTCATGCCGACGGGATGGCCGATATGTTCTGCGCCTATCTCGGCGAGCTTGCACGGCGCCGAGATCATTCCTGACATCCGCGTTTGCGGGCCAATATCGTTTCTGACTTGGCCGGATCATGAGTTAGCCTCGGCTCGTCGTCCATCCAGCCATCGAGCGCCGCGCCATGCATGTCCTCCGTCCCCAGTTCCGCATCGAGGAGCAGCGCGCGCTGGAATTCGCAAGTCGGCGCGGTTTCGGCATGATCGTGGCGGCGGATGAGTGCGGCCCCCGTGCCTCGCATGTGCCGTTCGTGCTGGACCAGCGCGACGGGCGCACGATCGTGCAGATCCATTTCACCGCCAAAAATCCGCTCGTGGCGCTCGCGGACGGCGCGCGGCGCTTCCTGCTGATCATTGCCGGGGACGATGCCTACATCTCCAACGACTGGTACGCTTCGCGCGACAATGTCTCGACCTGGCTCTACGAAGCGGTGCACCTGTCGGGCGTCGCGCATCTGCGCGAACTCGATGAGAATCGCGGCCATGGCGATGCGCTGCTTGCGGTCTCCGAGGCGCGCTTGCCGAAGCCACCCTGGGACCTCGCGCAAATGGAGCCGGACAAGCGCGAGAGCATGTTGGCCGCGATCCGTGTCATCGATCTCGTGGTGGACAGCGTCGAGGGGCAGGCCAAGCTCAACCAGCACAAGAGCGATGCGGATCATGTCGCTATCGTGGGCCGGCTGGCACGGTCGGAGGAAAGCGGACACCGGCGGCTGGCGCAGAAGATGCAGGCGCTGCGGCCGGGCCTTGGGTATGAGACCTTGTGATCCGGGCTACGCTTGCGTCGTTCAACGTTTGACCTTACGGACCTCTGCATGCTCGTCATCTCCATTCAAAGCCAGGTGGTCCACGGCCATGTCGGCAACAGCGCGGCCGCCTATGCCATGCAGGCGGAGGGCGTGAACGTCGCGGCGGTGCCGACGACGCTGCTGTCGAACCATCCGCGCTAGCCGACCTTGCGCGGACGCGTGCTGGAGACCGATCTCGTCGCCGATCTCCTCAAGGGCGTCGAGGAGCGCGATATCGTCGACGAGGCCGCCGTGCTCGTCACCGGCTATCTCGGCTCGCCCGGCAATGCGGCCGTCATCGCCGACTTCGTCGAGCGCGCCTTGATCCGCAATTCGAAGCTGATCTATCTCTGTGACCCCGTGATCGGCGACGACGGCCGCGTCTATGTCGCCGACGGCATTTTGGACGTGGTGCGGCACCGGCTGCTGCCGGCCGCCAACCTGACCACGCCGAACCAGTTCGAGCTCGAACTGCTCTCCGGCATCACGATCGCGGACGCCCAGGGCCTGCGCGCGGCATGCACGGCCCTCGCGGGGACCGGCCGCACCGACGTCGTCGCCACCGGCTGCACGCTTACGGACACGCCGGAGGGGCAGGTGGAGACGATCCTCTGCGCGGATGGTCAGCTGTCCCGCTTTGCGACGCCGCGCCTGCCGATCCGCCCCTCAGGGACCGGCGATCTCCTCACCGGCCTGATCGCGGCGCATCTGGCCAAGGGCAAGGCGATGGAGGCGGCGGTGCGGCTCGCAGTCGAAACCATTTTTGCGGTGCTGGTGCGCACGCAGGAAGCAGGGACGGCCGAGATGCGCCTCGTGCCGTTGCCGGGCCGGAAGCAGTAACCGCTCAGGTCGCGCGCTTGCCGGCCGATTGCGCCGACTTTTGCGGCTTGGCCGGGCTCTTCTGCTCACGCACGGCCTGCGTCTTCGGCGGCTTGGCGCTCGCCACGGCCCGTGACTTCTTCGGCTTGACGCTGGCGACTTCCCTGCGGTCCGCCGTGCCACGCTTCGAGATGTATTCGGCGCCGTCGATCGGGCCGACATGCGGCGGATCGCGGCCGAGATAGGGCCGGCCGATGCCGAGCGCCTTGCCGTTGGCGTCGACCCATTTCCACAACACCTCGGTCGAGACCCAGCGTTGCGCGCGGTTGTTGCCCGCGGTCGAGACGATGTCGGCCGCCATGCCGTGGCCGTAGCCGCCGCGCGTGCTGCCGCCGTGATAGGAGCGGTCGGACGCCGCCTTCAGCCCGCTCGCGATCGACTGGCGATAATCGTCGCGGAACGCGCTGGTGATGCCCGGCGAGAGGCCGGCGGCCTCAGCTGCGAGCAGCGTGCGAAACAGTTTCTGCTTGAAGCTGCGATCCATGCCGCCAATGACGTAGTCCATCATCGGCTTGCCGGCGTGCTCGGCCGCCTTCGGATCCTTCCAGCCAAAATCCTCGTCGACGAGTTTTGTGAAGCTGCGCATCACCGTGACCATCTTGCCCCTGCGCTTGACGGTGACGGCGCGGCGGTCTTCGACCTTGATCGAGTCTTCCTTGGGCGTGCGCTGGTAGAGCGCCCAAAGATAGCGGTCGATGCAGGCATCCATCACGAAACATTCGTCGAGCACTGCGACGGTGTCGGCGGACGGCGACGCCTTGCTTGCGGTGGGCGCAGGGCCGGCCGCGATCGTTGCGGGCGACAGCGCATCCGTCGCCACGATCTCGGTGGGGTCAGCGGATGCGAGTTTTATCACGGGCTCCGACGCCGGTGCCGCCTCGCTGACGGCAGCCTCTGGTTCAGGCGAAATCTGCGGTGCTGGCAGCGCCTCCGCCGGCAAGATCAGCGCCGGATCGGCGGATGCGAGCTTGATCGCAGGGGCGGGGTTTTCGGGCACCGGTTCAACGGGCGCTGGCGTTGCAGCGACGGCAGCCGCGATGTCGGCTGTCAACGCGATGCCATCCTCGATGGTGGCGGCGCGCGGGACGTCGGCGAGCTCGAGACGGCTGATATCTTTCGCGCGCGACACGGCAGCCGCATTGGCGCCGCTGTTCTCGATCAGCGCAGGTGCATAGGCGGACAGGGAGAGCGCCAGCCAGCCGGCCATGACGGCCGAGGGGCACGAGACTGCCACCAGAAGAGACCGCCGATCATTCATGATCCTGCCTCCAAAAGGTTCTGACCGAACCAGTTTGCACAGCTTGCTCACGCGGTGCGTCCATTGTTCGGAGGACGATGTGGCGGCGCAATGGCACAGTTCGGCGAAAACGGGCTTTTCGGGCAGGTGTTGCCCGCGGGCAACGCGAGTTCCATTGCGGTTCCAGGGAGCGCGGCACACGGTCCGAAAATCCAGCAAAATGCAGCGTTCATTGTCGTCAAATTGAGGGATGCAAATTTACTCAATCTTGGATTGTGTCCTGCCATTTCTCTCGTGCCGGCAATGTCCGGTGAACTGGGAAGGACGCAAGTCGTGAAATTGAAATGCCTGTTGGCCAAATTTGCAGCCGATGAATCCGGCGCCACCGCGATCGAATACGGCCTGATCGCAGCGGGCATTGCGCTCGCCATCATCGAGATCATCTACGCGCTCGGCACCAATCTCGTGGCAAAGCTGCAGGCGCTGGCGACGGCGCTGAAATAGGGCGGAGTGCTCGATCCCTCGCGTCCGGACGCCTGGCGCGCTGGGCCGCGCATCATTGTGACAGTTAACCATTGCGCCCATGCGCGTGGCGCGATGTTGCGATGCAGCAATGCATATCGCAATGCAGCAAATCAGGCTTAGATGTGCTCCGAAACTTCTCTCTGGAGCATCACCAATGAACAAGAAGACTTTGTCGATCGCAGCCGCCGCCCTCGTCATCGCGGGCTCGACTGCCACCTTCGCCGCCGAGCTGCCGGCCTATGAGGCCAATGGCATTCCGGCTTCGCCCGTGCAGGTCCGCGTGCTCGGCGCCAACAATGTCGAGCAGCAGGTGACGGCGCCCCCCACCAGCGTGACGGCGCTTCAGGCCAGCGTCCTGACGCCGCGCAAGCTGAAGACCGCGACGGTGACCACGGGTTCGGCTCGCTAGACCAGCCTGCACGGTTCGGGCGGATCGTGCCTACCGCAGGATTCGGGTTTTAAGAAGGCCTGATGTCGCCTTCAAGCCGCGTTCCCTCCGAGGAACGCGGTTTTTCTTTGCGGTCGGGAACAACGCGTTTTTCTGCGCGCGTGCGCGGATCGAGAAACGCCGACGAAAAAAGCATCGCGCACTCTCTGTGTTGTGTACGGCGGTTCAAGACGAGTGTGATCTTCTTAATAGTTGTTTTGGAAATCGTGGCGCCTGATGCGCGCGCCGCTTGCATATTGAGCGGCCAATTCTGGAATCATACTGGAGCCGTCATGCCCGTTGCGCAAAAAGCCGTTGTTGCCAGCACCTCGCCCCGTGAGTTCATCGTCAGGCATCTCGCGATGTTCGCCGCCGCCGCGTTGTTCGTGTTCGTGCTGAGCCTGACTTATGGGCTCGATCTCAGCCCGGGTTTTTTCTGAGTGTTGCGCAGGCTCGACGGCGAACGACCGTAGAGCTCGGCGAACGCGGCGTTGAAGCGGCGCAGGCTGCCGAAACCGGCCTGGAACGCGATTTCCGTCATGGTGTGATCGCTGGCATCAAGCAGGCGCTTGGCGCGCTGGACGCGCAGCGTCTTCGCAAGCTGTTGTGGCGTGGCACCGACATGCCGCTCGAACAACCGCGCCAGATGACGCGAGGAGATGCCGAGCCGCAGCGCAAGCGACACCACCGAATCCTCATCGAGCGCGCCCTCGTTGATCAGCTTCACCGCGCGTGCGACCGTCGAGCGCGTGCCGTTCCAGGCCGGGCAGAACGGCGCGGTCTCGGGGCGGCAGCGCAGGCAAGGGCGGAAGCCGGCGGCTTCGGCCGCCGCGGCCGTCGGATAATAGACGACGTTGCGCGTCAGCGGCTGCTTGGCCGGACAGACCGGGCGGCAATAGATGCCCGTGGTCCTCACCGCCGTGAAGAAGCGGCCGTCATAGCGGGGATCCCGGCGCAGGCGTGCGGCGTTGCAGACATCAAAACTCGGCATGGCCTGATGATAGCGCATGTTCGTGCGGGCGAAAGGGCCGCGAGATGACCGAGTCCGATTGCGGCGAGCCGCGTAGCGCGGGGCGGCGTAGAAGGCGGCCCTCCTTTAATGAAAGCCAGGGAGCCCGCCGTGACCAGCCCGAAAGACATCGTCCTCAACGCCTGGAAGACCTTTTCATCACGCGACTCGACGCGCATCGCGGCGCTGTTCACGGACGATGCCGAATGGATCGCGCCGAAGGGCAACGCCACCGCGGTCGCGCTCGATCACACCGACCACATGATCGGCGCGCAAGCGATCGCGCGCTTCATCGCGCAGGAGATGCACAGGATGTTTTCAGATGTCGATGTCGCCTTTCGCGGCGTTTATGCCGACGGCGATGTCGTGATCGTGGAGGAGCGGATGCGCGCCACGCTCACCACTGGCAGGCCATATGAGAACGACTATTGCTTCGTGTTCACGGTCGCCGGCGATCGCATCCGCGAGGTGCGGGAATACATGGATACGCGCAAGGGATGGCGGATGGTGTTCGGCGCGGAGGTGTGACGGTGAGAGCCGCGCGTGGCCCGTAGCCGCTTTGCCTGCCAGCCCTGCAACCGCGTGGGTTGAGCCGGCCCGCGCGCTGACATAAGGCTTGCCCATGGATCAGCGGACGAGCGGCGCTGACGCTCTCATTCACAAGAACGATGCGGCACCGGCGCTTCTTGGCGTCGTCTGCGGCCTGTCGGCGGCGCTGTTCTGGGCGCTGGGCTTTGCCGGCACGCGGCATGGGCTGAAGGTCGGCTTCACGCCGGTCGATCTGCTCGTGCATCGCTACGTCTGGTCGGGGATCGCGTTCCTGCCGCTGGTGCTGCGCGCGGGAGTCTCCGATCTCTGCGGCATCGGCTGGGGCAGGGGCCTCGTGCTGATGGTGCTCGGCGGCCCCGTGATGTCGCTGATCTCCTACACCGGCTTTCTGTTCGTGCCGCTCGGCCATGGCAGCGTGATCCAGCCGTCGTCCGCGACGCTCGGCGGTCTGCTCCTCGCTGCCATGTTCCTGAAGGAGAAGATCTCCGCCTCGCGCTTTGCCGGCGCCGTCGTCATCGTCGGCGGCCTTGGCGTGATCGGCGCGGAATCGATCGGTCATATCGGCGCCGACGGCGTGCAGGGCGATCTGATCTTCGTGCTCACCGGTTTCATGTTTGCCGGCTTTGGCGCCCTGCTGCGTCACTGGCGCGTCTCCCCCATATCGGCCGCGCTGGTCATCAACGTGCTGTCGCTGCTGCTATTGCCGATCTATCTCCTGACCGGCGGGCTCGCCCGCATCGCCGCGATCGGCGTTTCCGAAAACGCCATCCAGGCGCTGGCGCAGGGCGTGCTTGCGGGGCCTGCCGCGCTCTATCTGTTTGCCGTCTCGGTGCAGCGTCTCGGTGTCGCCCGTGCCGCCGTGATTCCCGCCTGCGTGCCGGCGCTGACGCTGCTCACCGGCTGGCTCCTGCTCGGCGAGCAGCCGACGATGTTGCAGGCCGCCGGCCTCGTGACGGTGCTGTGCGGGTTTTATCTGGCGCAACGGCAGCGCTGAGTTTACTCACGCCTTCTTCACGAACTCCGATTTCAAATTCATCGCGCCGATGCCGTCGATCTTGCAGGCGATGTTGTGGCCGTCGGTGGCGTCCTGGAGGCGGATATTGCGGACCTTGGTGCCGCCCTTGACGACCGACGAGGAGCCCTTGACCTTGAGGTCCTTCACCACGATGACGCTGTCGCCGTCGCTGAGCACATTGCCGTTGGCATCGCGCACGCCGGCGTCCTGTGCGACCGGCGCGGCCGCATCGCCGGCTGCGCTCCATTCATGGGCGCATTCCGGGCACATCCAGAGATCGCGGTCCTGGTAGGCGTGCTCCGACTGGCAGTTTGGGCATTTCATCGGTTCGGTCATGGCTTGCCTCGTCACCCGTCACGGGCGCGCCGCACGCATTCCGCCGGAAAAGATGGTTTTGGAGCAATTCCTTTACCATGGCGTCTGGTCGGGGTTGAAGGGCTGGAACCTTAGGAATTCAGGAAAAATTCCGCGGTATCCATGTCCTGACAAGACGGATGCGCCGGACACGCCGTTCGACGCGGCCGCAAATCATTGGAGCTGTCATGAGCGAGCATCGCGCTGCCGTCAGACATCACACGCTGAGGACCGGACTGGTCGAGTTCGACAATGGCGCCGGCAGCATCGTCAGCGTGCCCTGCACGATCCGCGATGTCTCCGGCAGCGGCGCGCGGCTGCAGCTCAACAGCTCGGCCTGGGTGCCGGAGCAGTTTGCGGTGATCTTCTCCGGCGGACTGCGCAAGGCCTGCCGGCTCGCCTGGCGCAAAGAGAGGCTGATCGGCGGCGCGTTTGCGGATGGTTATGCGAGCCCGGACGAGCAGGCGGCGATGATGACCGTGGACGAGCAGTCCCGGCACCGGCTCGGGATCGGCGCGCGCGTCAAGGCTGCGCGCGAGACCCGCGGCTACACCGAGGCCCAGCTCGCCGAGCGCATCGGCGTCACGCCGGGCTTTCTGGCACTGGCCGAGCAGGGCGAGGCGGATATTCCGCTGTATCAGCTGATGCATATCGCCGATTTGCTGATGGTCGGTCTCGATGGGCTCGTGGCGGGGCCAGCGCCCGAGGACGTCGACGCGGCGTAGGGAGCCGCCACAAAAAACATAAACTGCGAAAACAACCCCATGCACAGTAGCCAAGTCGTTGAATTCGCAGGGATTGCGGATTTTACGAAATTCGCTTGCGCCGTCGGGCAAAACAGGCGCATGATGGCATCGTGGCCAAAGGCGGGGCTGGAGGCCCACCCCGGGACAAGCCTCGCGTAAGCGGACGTTGGGATAGTGGCATCTACTCGAAGTGAGGGGAGATTCCACCATGCCTATCGCAGGGCAAAAGCTGGCCTTTGTGCTGACCGCGTCCAAGCACGGCACGATGATCGTCAATCGCTTCGACTATCGCATGGCCGGTCCTGATTACGGCGACGGCGTGGGATTCCAGATCCTGGAGACGGCCGCGTTCGATCCGGGTGAAGTCAAGGTCGCGCTCGAGCTCTTGGCATTGCGGCGGAAGCACCATGGCGACGGGGTGATCGCCATCGACTGCGGCGCCAACATCGGCGTGCACACGGTCGAATGGGCCTCGGAGATGACGGGCTGGGGTTCGGTGATCGCGATCGAAGCCCAGGAGCGGATCTACTACGCGCTGGCCGGCAACATCGCCATCAACAATTGCTTCAATGCGCTCGCGGTGCATGCGGCCGTGTCCTCCGCGTCAGGCACCATGCAGATTCCGAACCCGAACTATTTCATGCCGTCGAGCTTCGGCAGCCTGGAACTGCGGCAGGGCCCGAACAACGAATTCATCGGCCAGCCGATCGACTATGCCAACAACACCGTCACGGTCCAGACGATGACGCTGGACGAGCTCAATCTGGCCCGCGTCGATTTCATCAAGATCGACATCGAGGGCATGGAAATGGAGGCGCTCGAGGGCGCGCGGGAGACGATCCGGAAACATCGCCCGATCCTGCTGATCGAGAAAATCAAGACCGACAACCGGCAGCTCGAGCAGTGGCTGCGCGACAACGGCTACCAGTCCATGGCGATGGCAATCAACGTCCTCGCCGTCCATCAGAGCGACAGGTGCCTGAAGGATATCAACCCGCAGCAAAGCGCCGGCCAGGCGGCCTGAAACGCTGTGGCTATGTGACAGCAAGTGCCCAGGCGAGTCACATAGCTGTGCAGGATGGGTAGAGCGACTTGTCCGCCGTTGCTCGACGAGCGAAGGCGGAAGCGAAACCCATCAATTGCCGTGATGGAATGACGGGTTTCGCAAGGGTTCTACCATCCCACAGGCGACTGCCTCGTGGAACGAGGGGTTCCGCGAGCGCTTGATCGATGCCGCGGGCGGCCAGAGCCGAGAGCGCCATTCAAGCAGGTCGCGAATTTGCTTGCCTTGCTTTGAGTCCTTTTGCACTCTCGTCGCTAAGGAGACCAACGCATGAAGATCATGACTGTCGCGTGCACGCTCGGAACGGCCCTGGTGCTGTGCAATCTCGGGACATCCGGTGCTGAAGCCCGGACGCGGAGGGCGCAAGTCGCTTCCGAACCACGGCTGAGGGTGGACGTTCCCGTGCTCAGGCCGACGCCGTGGGATTACAATGTCGTTCCACGCTATCGTTATCGCCCCGAAGACGACCGCGTCGATCCCTACGGCCCGCCGCTGGTGTCGTCGTATGTCCGCTATGAAGGCTGGCGGTGGCCGTATTGGTGGTGAAGGCCATAGACCGACGCGGAATGGATTGGACGCGTAGGGTGGGTTAGCCCCGCGGCTGCGCAAAGCGCAGTTCGCGCGGCGTAACCCACCACGTCTGTCAACGCGGAAAGCAAAGTGGTGGGTTACGCTGCGCTAACCCACCCTACGGATTCTACGAATCCCCTGCCGCAAGCCGCACAAACTGCCGCTTCATCGCGTTGACCCTGGCGAGATAGAACGCGACGAGATGATCGCCGCAGCGCTCGCCCGCCATCATCTGAAACTTGCGGCGCGCATAGGCGGTGGCGGGGCCTGCGCCGCACAGATGGATGATGGTCGCCAGATCCTGCTTCTGCTGCGGGCTTGGCTTCACATCGTCGGCCAGCGAGAGAACCAGCGCGACATTGCGATCCAGATACACCGAGGCCAGCTCGATGGCGTGGCTCGGGATCGCGCGGGTGTAAAGGAAGGTCGACCCGCAGCCGGTCTCGGTGACCGCATTGCCGCGAATACAGAACCGCGAGACCTCGGCGAAGGCCGGATCGGTCATCTGGAAAAGGCCGACCGCGCTGGAGGCGGGCTTGTAAATCGCCAGCGGATTAAAACTCCATCGCCAGCGCCAGTAGGTGCGCGCCACCGGATTGCCGGAACTCTCGACCTGCGCCAGCGCGGCGAGCAATTCAGGCGTGATCGTCGCGGTGGAGAAGGTGTGGAAGAGGGGACCATATTGGCGCCAGATCGCGGCGGGGTCCTTGTCGAGAGAGTGGCCGATGAAGGCGAAGAGTTCGGTTGGTTTGCGGATGATTTGATAGGCGATGTTGAGGAGGGCGAGGGCCGCAAGCAAGAGGGCTGCGCTGACCGCGATCCGGACGATCCGCGGTGCGTGGGCGAACGCCTTTCGCATCCGCCGGGCGCCTCTTCGAAGGTTGCGAAAGCGAGGGAGGAGGTGGCTGCGTTTTCCTGGCATTGCGCTTGCGCAGCACTGTCACCGCAATTCGAGCTGTGCTCTCAAGACGCTGTGATCTCAAGGCTTGTGATCTCAAGGCTTGGAGCCGGCCATCAATAGCGGCCGCCGCTGCCCTTTTGCTGCGTGATCCAGTCCGACAATGTTCTTTTCGGTGTCGATCCGGCGGTCCGGCCCGGTGATGCCTTCGGATTGTCGCGAACGCCTTTCGTCGGACGGGTGCGCGGCGCTTCCGTTCCGTTGACGCTCTTCGAGCCAGCCGTCGATGCTTCCGCGGCTTCCTTCTCGAGGCGCAGCTGTTTCAATCGCGCCATCTTGATGCGCTCTGCCTCGACTGCGGGTCCTTCGGACAGCAGCGGCCTGTGTTGAGCGACCTCCGCCGGGACGATGACACCGATAATGGTCGTCTCGCCGAGCGCCTTGCAGGCTTCGAGCCGATGCAGTCCCTCGACCAGAACGAGGCGGTCTCCCTCGGGCCGAACGGAAATGGGGGTCTGTTGCCCGATGTCCAGCATACTTTCCGCGATCTCGGCGGCGGTCTCGGGCTTGAGGGTCTTCTTCAACTTCGTGGGAACGAAAATCGTCTCGATCGGGAAGCTTTCCGGTGTGGGCATAACTCGACTCCGCGTCTACCAGGCCCGTCGGAACCCATGCCGGTGGCATCGGGAGTTTAGAAGGGAAGGGCGCGACCGCAAAGGCAATTCGGCGCCAGGGTGTTGATGAGCAACTGGAACCGATATGCCATTACGGCGGACACGATTACGGTGACAGCGGCTCACCAATCCGGATCGCCGTAAGGCTCAATCATATAGGGCGGAGGCATCCAGTGTCCTCGCGGCGGTGGCCTGGGCCGCCGAGGTGCGGCCGCTTGCATGTGCGGCCGCGCTGGCGCGGCCGTGTCGTTGCTCGTCATGCTCCGTACGACGGGTTTCGCGGATGAAGTCGTCTGTTGCGTTTGCAGCGCCTGAACCTGTGCGGCGAGGCGCGCATTGTCCGCCGCATCCTTCTGCTGGGCCGCCTTGAGCTGTTGAATGGTGTCAGCCTGCTCGCGCAGCGTCTGCTCGTTGCGGCTTTTAAGTTGCTCGAGCTTTCCGTTGATGCTCGCAAGCTCGTTGGTGATGGTCTTGAGCGATTGCGGGAGATCAGACGACGATGGCTCAGGCGTTGTGGCCCCAATTCTTGAAGCGTCGGGTCTTGAAGCGTCAAACCCTGCAGCGCTCTCCGTGTCCTTGCCGACGGGCGGCGCGGGCACCGTGCCGGGCTCATCCGCGGCAGCCAGTTGCACGGCCGGCGGTTGCGCCGGGCTTTCAACCGCGGGCGCTTGCGGTGGCTCGCTCGCGGCCGGCGGAGCCCATCGCGCCATGATCGACCTGCTCATGGACCTGGCCTCATCGCGATATTGCGAAGCGACGGCGGCACCGAGAATGCCGATCGCCAGCGCGAGGCCAACTAGAACGCGCAGCGTGGGTCGATGTCCCTTCAGGTCTCGATCGCGAACCTTGCTATCCGGTGCCGGCGTCTTGGGGGCCTTGTCCTCGGAAGTCTTTTCATTGGAAGTCCTGGCTGCCTCCGCACCGGCGCTTGCTTGCAATATCCGCGGGCCTTCGCTGCCGCGTTCCATTCCGGAAACCAGCCGGTCAAGCCGCGCAAGGTCTTGCTCTGCGCTCTTGATCTGGTCATAGGCCCGCGCCAGCCCGCCTTCGGCGCGCACTGCGTCCGGCTTGGGGGCGCCAGGCTTTTGGGTATCAGGCTTGGGGTCGTCTGGCACCGATGCGCTCTCCATCCAGTCGGGCGTCACTGAGAGTGCGGCTGTCCAATCGCTGGGAGGATAGGCCTCGCCACTGTCCAACACAACGCGCGTGCGAAGGAGAAATTATGGCGGTCGCGCGGGCTGAGCGTGGGCGTTTCCGGACCGGCATGCGTCGCGAGCATCAGGTCCATGACTGAAATCGGTGTGGCTCCCGCTGATGCCCTATGTAGCAAGGCGTGACAGTTTCACTGTCCCGTTGTGGACCCGGCCGCCAGATCGCAACGGCCCGTATTGTTCTAAATCAACAAACCCGCTCCTTGGCTGACTACGTTGACGCACCGTTCCAATCCAGGAAGGAGAGTGGACATGCCGCGCCGAACCATCCTTTCACTTGCCGCATCCGCAATCATTGGCATCGCCTGCATTGCGACTGTTTCGACCGACGCCTTCGCGTATCGGAGAGGCGTCGGAGTTGGTCGGGTTGGTGTTCATCACGGCGGTGTCTATCGCGGCGGCGTCTATCGTGGAGCAGCCGTGCGCCGCGGAGTTGCCGTGGGCGTCGGAGCTGCTGCGGTTGGTGCGGCAGCTTACGGGGCTTACGGCGGCTATCGCCGCTGCGGCTACGAACCTTACCCTCCTTGCTACTAGCGGATCTTGTAGCCGGACCTGTAGCCGGTCTTGGCGCAGCGGCCACCGAGTCACCGGTTGAAGCGGGCTTGGTGGCCGTCTGTCTGAGGCGCAACAGAGGCGACACCGACCGAGTTTAGTGCACTGTCACCGTAATTTCCTTCTTCATTTTCGTGGGAACGAAAATCGTCTCGATCGGGAAGCTCTCCGGTGTGGGCATAACTTGACTCCGCGTCTACCAGGCGCGTCGGAACCCATGCCGGTGGAGTCGGGAGTGTAGAAGGGAAGGGCGCGACCGCAAAGGCAATTCGGCGGCAGAGTATTGATGAGCATCGAAGCTGAACCAATCTGCCATTACCCGACGGGGACAGTGCACTTAATTCACGCCGTCCACCAAACGCGAGCCGAAGCCGCAGATAGGCACGACGGAGCGAGTGAATTTAGTGCACTGTCAACGTAATTCCGAGCTGATGGGTGTCGCTTTCTCTCCACCCATCCTATTGGCCTGTTGAAAAAGCGTAAGCCAAAGAAGTAGGCTTCGGTCACAACAGATCATGGCGAGGCCCATGATCTCCGCTTAGAGAGGCAATATCCGGGCTATCGACGAGGTCAAATGAGCGGTAATCCTGATCCCAAGTTCTCTAAGAAGAATCAGCATTTCGTTCCGCGCTTTTGGATGAAGCGCTTCGCGGACTCGTCTGGGCAAATTTTCGGTCGGCGGCGTGGATATGCCAGAGCGGTTCAGGTCGCCACTCGATCGATCATGACAGCCGACTGGACTTACACTGTTTTTGACTCCCTGTGGCGGCCAGCAGATTCCCTCGAAGACGTACTGTCGGCTGTCGAGGGAGAGGCGGCACGGCTAATGGCCAGATTAGACGACGTATCGACAAGTCTAGATGCAGCGTCGAGGGATAAACTTGCTGAGGTGATCGCGATCTCGGGCTGTCGCCTCCCTTGGGTGATGAGGCGAGCCCATCGGCGCATGAAGGAATTCGGGGCTGCACTCGCGGAGATAAATCAGTCGGCCGATGACCGAAAATTCATCGATGATTTGAGAGAGCGCTTTGGTGTTGAACTGTCGGAGAACGATTGCGCAGCGCTCCGATCGCGACCGCCCGAAGATCTCGATGCGACGGCAATCTACTTGATTGGCATTAGCCCACAAGATCCCTTGTGGCCTGAGCAGGAAGCTCTACGTGGGGCAAAGCCGATTGCAGACATATTAAGGAAGATGGACTTTGCCCTGTTGGACGCTCCTCCAAACAATCTTGTTCTGAGCGATACGCCACTACCTGATTCCGATCTGGCGGCTGGCTTTTTGCTGCCTTTGTCCCACAAACTGCTGTTGGCTGTGAGCCCATCGGCAGGCGGCTCGGGGACTTGCGTAAGGCGACTTGCGGATCCGGACGAAATAAAGGCGAGCAATCGATTCCAATTCGACAGTCTTCTTGAGATTGTCGTCGGACCGAATGCCGCTTTGCTAGAGAGCTTGGGGACGTGAGGCCACAAATGGCGACGAAAGTCGAGACGACGAAAAAGCTGGCTTCGCTACGTCAGATCCGTGCCGCGATCGGACACTTCGAATTGAAACAGTACGAATGCGGTGACGCTCGCGGGCGCAGGTGAAAGCATTTTGCCTGAAAATCCCCTGATGCATCTGTTCAACGTTCTGAAGGGTAAGTTCAGCGGCAAGGAACTCAATCTCTTCCGCAACTGGCTAAAGCATGCCACGGGGCCCGACAAGGCAACGATCGACGAGCTCGAAGTCGTGGCCGCAATCTCGCGGGCAATACAGAAATTCGTCGCTACGTACGAAGATATCCATCCTGACTTTCAGAAGTTCAGCGACTGGGCTATCCAAGCTGGATATATCAAGACGCCGTTGATTGAAAAGAAAGCGTGATTGCCGCCCGTTGTGTTCGGCATCGGCGAAAGGAAAGCTTCTGAATTACGGTAGCAGTGCGTTCAATCCAAATTGGTCTGCCAGTTAATTGCGCTGTTACCGTAATCCCGGAGGGGCGGGTGATGAGCTTTGATGCGCGCCCCTACGCGTCGGCCTGGGGCTCTTCCGAGCGCTTTATCGCCCAGAGACTAGCAATAAATCTTCGCCCTTTCTCTGTGATCGTCCAAGCGATGTATTCATCTAGGAAGCCGGTTCCGCCCAAGCTGTGAGGCAGAGACCGACCCTCTGCCTGAATCAGGCCGAGAGCCTCGAAATGAAAACGGAGCGTTCTCAAATCCTTCTTGGATATTCGATAGCTTTCGCGACCAGGCAGATCTTTATGAAAGTAGCTCAAGTACGATTCTGCAATTGCTCGTCCGATCGCTGTTTCGCGCGTTTCTGTGAGCAGCAGTTCAGATATCGCGATGAAAATATACCGAATCTTCCAAGAGCACTTTACCGGAGAAGAAGGCTGGTTTGGGTTCTCGGATCCTAATGTGAAACTAAAATCCTCATCTGGCCCGGCGAACTCGGGAGAGAAGGTTAGTTTGTTAGGATCAGTTTCCGCAATCTGTTTCCTCAGTTCTTCATTTTCCGCCCTTAGTCGCTCCAACTCTTGAAAAAGTTTAGGATCAATTGCTTGATCTCCTCGTACCCAGCCGGCGCCCGGGGCAAGCGTCACCTCGCTAGTCACGGCGACGAGCACGTTCATGCAGAGGTCATTGATGTCGGTCCAGAAATGAACAATCCGGCTCTTGCTTAGCCTTGCGCGGAAGGCGTCCAGGCGAGCGATTTGTTGTTGATCGGTGTCCGTTTTCTCGGCGGAAATTTTGCCGGGGTTTTTATGGATGAAGGCCAGCACCGGAATATTTCGGCTTAGTGCGTATTCATATTCCTTTTCTGTGAAGCTCCTGTCGCCGTCGAGGGAGCCATATCTGGCGCCGACAATGACCACGTAGTAGTCGCAGCGGTCTATAACTTTCTTGATAAATTCGAGTTGTTTCAGACTGGTCGCGGGAAATAACTCCATCCCTGAGGGAATGAACCCAGCCTTTGCCAAAGTGTCGCTGACCTTCTTCCGTTCCTCTTCAAGGTCCACGAATGTTGAGCTGACGAAGACCTGATAGACCTTATCCATCTATATCCCCGATAGTTCGAGGGCGGCCCTGAGGCCGCCCCTTATTTACCCAGATCATGACGATAGCTGTTGCGTTCTAGTTGCTCACGAACACCCCGTCGTGCTGCCGCAAGTATCGCACTTCATGCACGTGCCATTCCGCACCAGCGTGAAGTTACCGCACTCGCCGCACATCTCGCCTTCGTAGCCCTTGGCCTTGGCTTCCGCGCGGCGCTCGGCCTTGCTGGGGACAGCGGTCTGGGCGGCGCTGCCGGACTTGCTCCACTGGAGGGCTTCGAGCTTCTCCGTGGGGGACAAATCGTGGCTGACTTCCTGCTTCAGCGCGACCGCGCCTTCCAGGGCATCGCCGGCGCCGCGGGCGGTGGCGCCGTGGGAGGCGAGCGAGGTGACCTTGCTGCCGCCGGCGGGCGCACTGTCATTGCCGGATGCGATCGCGGCGGCGCCGCCACGCATCACGAACAAATTGTCGGTGCGGGAGCGCGTGAGGCCGCGCGACACCAGCCTGTTCGCCTGGTGGTTCGGCTCCTCCGGCTCCTTGCCTTCCTCGACGCCCTTGCCGAGCGCGTCGAAGTTCGACTCGGTCGGATCGACATGGGCGAGATCGAAGCGCGACATATAGCTCACCGCCAGTTCGCGGAAGACATAGTCGAGGATCGAAGTTGCGTACTTGATGCTGTCGTTGCCCTGCACGGGGCCCGCCGGCTCGAAGCGGGTGAAGGTGAAGGCGTCGACATATTCTTCGAGCGGCACGCCGTATTGCAGACCGAGGGAGACCGCGATCGCAAAATTGTTGATGAAGGAGCGCAGTGCCGCGCCTTCCTTGTGCATGTCGATGAAGATCTCGCCGATGCGGCCGTCGTCATATTCGCCGGTCCGCAAGTACACCTTGTGGCCGCCGACGACCGCCTTCTGGGTGTAGCCCTTGCGGCGATCCGGCATCTTCTCGCGCTCGCGCATCACGATGATGCGCTCGACCAGCTTCTCGACGATCTTTTCCGAGACCTGCGCGGTCCGCGCCGCCATCGGCTTGTCGTAGAGGCTCTCGACCGCATCGTCCTCGTCCTCATCATCGGCGATGAGCTGCGAGTTGAGCGGCTGGCTGAGCTTCGAGCCGTCGCGATAGAGCGCGTTGGCCTTCAGCGCCAGCTTCCACGACAGCATGTAGGCGGACTTGCAATCCTCCACGGTCGCATCGTTCGGCATGTTGATGGTCTTGGAGATCGCACCCGAAATGAAGGGCTGCGCTGCCGCCATCATGCGGATGTGGCTCTCGACCGACAGATAACGCTTTCCAACTTTGCCGCAGGGGTTGGCGCAATCGAACACGGAATAATGTTCCGCCTTCAGATGCGGGGCCCCTTCGACCGTCATCGCGCCGCAGATGTGGACATTGGCCGCCTCGATCTCGCGTTTTGTAAATCCGACCGCCTGGAGCAGGTCAAAGCCGGGGGCTGCAATGGCTTCAGCGCTGATGCCCAACTGGTCGCGAATAAAGTCTTCGCCAAAGGTCCATTTGTTGAAGGCGAACTTGATGTCGAAGGCGGTCGGCAGCGCCTTCTCGACCTTGGCGATCGCTTCGTCCGTAAAGCCCTTGGACTTCAGCGTCGAGGCGTTGATGCCGGGGGCGTTGGAGAGCGAGCCGTGGCCGACGGCATAGGCCTCGATCTCCGCGATATCGGCTTCGCGATAGCCGAGCGCGCGCAGCGCTGCGGGGACCGCGCGGTTGATGATCTTGAAGTAGCCGCCGCCGGCGAGCTTCTTGAATTTCACCAGCGCGAAATCAGGCTCGATGCCGGTGGTGTCGCAATCCATGACCAGCCCGATCGTACCGGTCGGCGCGATCACAGTGGTCTGGGCGTTGCGATAGCCGTGCTTCTCGCCGAGCTCGAGCGCCGCATCCCAAGCCGCCTGCGCGTGGGTGACGAGGTCCTTCTGCGGGCAGGAGACGAGGTCCATCGGCACCGGGTGGACGGAGAGCGCCTCGTAGCCAGAGGTCTCGCCGTGAGCGGCGCGGCGGTGGTTGCGGATCACGCGCAGCATGTGCGCGGCGTTCTTCTTGTAGCCGGGGAAAGTGCCGAGCTCGGACGCCATCTCCGCCGAGGTCTTGTAGGTGATGCCGGTCATCACGGCGGTCAGCGCGCCGGCGATCGCACGGCCTTCCTTGCTGTCGTAGGACAGACCCATGGTCATCAGCAGGCCGCCGATATTGGCATAGCCGAGGCCCAGCGTGCGGAACTCGTAGGAGAGTTCGGCGATCGCCTTCGACGGGAACTGCGCCATCATCACGGAGATTTCGAGCACGATGGTCCAGAGCCGGCAGAGATGCTCATAACCCTCGACGTCGAAGTGCTTCGTGTCGGTGTTGTAGAACGTCAGCAGGTTGGCGGAGGCAAGGTTGCACGCCGTGTCGTCCAGGAACATGTATTCCGAGCACGGATTCGACGCGCGGATGTCGCCGGACGCCTTGCAGGTGTGCCAGTCGTTCATGGTGGTGTTGAAGTGCAGGCCCGGGTCGGCCGACGCCCAGGCGGCGTAACCGATCTTTTCCCAGAGGTCGCGCGCCTTCAGCGTCTTGGTGATCTTCTTGGTGGTGCGTCCGACCAGATTCCAGTCGCCGTCGGTTTCGACGGCGCGGAGGAAATCGTCCTTCAGCGAGACCGAGTTGTTGGAGTTCTGGCCCGATACCGTGAGGTAGGCTTCGGAATCCCAGTCGGTGTCGTAGACGTCGAACTGGATGTCCTTGTAGCCCTGTTTGGCGAACTGGATGACGCGCTTGATGTAGTTGTCGGGCACGAGCGAACGGCGCGCGAGCTTGATCTCGCGGCGCAGCGCCGGGTTCTTCTCGGGGTCGAAACAATCGTCGCCCGAGCCTTCGCAGTTGACGCAGGCCTTCAGCACCAGCTTGAGGTGCTTCTGGTTGATCTTGGAGCCGGTGACCAGAGCTGCAACCTTCTGCTCCTCCTTCACCTTCCAGTCGATATAGGTCTCGATATCGGGGTGATCGGCGTCGACGACGACCATCTTGGCGGCGCGGCGCGTGGTGCCGCCGCTCTTGATGGCGCCGGCGGCGCGGTCGCCGATCTTGAGGAAGCTCATCAGGCCGGACGAGCGGCCGCCGCCGGACAGGCGCTCGCCTTCGCCGCGCAGGCGGGAGAAGTTGGAGCCGGTGCCGGAGCCGTATTTGAACAGGCGGGCTTCGCGGACCCAGAGGTCCATGATGCCGCCTTCGTTGACGAGGTCGTCACCGACGCCCTGGATGAAGCAGGCGTGCGGCTGCGGATGCTCGTAGGAGGATTTCGACCGGGTCAGCTTGCCGGTGAAGGGGTCGACGTAATAATGGCCCTGGCCGGGGCCGTCGATGCCATAGGCCCAGTGCAGTCCGGTGTTGAACCATTGCGGCGAGTTCGGCGCGACCATCTGCATGGTCAGCATGTAGCGGAGCTCGTCGTAGAACGTCTGCGCGTCCTCGTCGGAGGAGAAGTAGTTGCCCTTCCAGCCCCAATAGGTCCAGCAGCCGGCGAGACGGTCGAACACCTGTTTTGCGCTGAGCTCGCTGACATAGCGCTCTTTCTCGGGGAGAGCGGCGAGCGCCTCGGTGTCGGGCACGGAGCGCCACAGGAAGGAGGGAACGGATTCCTCCTCGACCTTCTTCAGGCGCGCGGCGACGCCCGCTTTCCGGAAATATTTCTGGGCGAGCACGTCGGAGGCGACCTGCGACCATTCGGTCGGGACCTCGACGCCCTCAAGCTTGAACACGACCGAGCCGTCGGGATTCCGGATCTCCGACGTGGTCTGGCGGAATTCGATTCCCGCGTAAGGTGACTGTCCCTGGGTGGTGTGGCGCCGTTCGATCCGCATGGTCTTGCCCCGTCCTATTTTGTGCCGGATCGCCTCCGCAAGGCGACCGGATCGATATTTCATTTCGCGAATCCCGCCGGCCTTGTGGCCTTGAAGGCTTCGCAGTTCAGCCGGTGGACCCGGCCCTTGTTCTCCCGGCGGTCGATCGGTGCACGCACCGTCTGCCGGCCGGCATGTCCAGATCCATCCGCCCCCAAGGGGATGAGCCCGACATGCGTTCAACGCCCCACAACATCACAACGTCTACCGATGCCATCCGAGCCTGTTGCCGGCCCGTTCTGGCGCCCTGGAAGTCCGCTATCGGCGGGCAGACAAGCCCTTCTCCCGCTGCCTTCGTCTGGCTTGGCGGAGTGCAGTTTTGCGAGACCCTTTGGGGGAGTGCCGGCGGGACGCAAACTCACTCGCGCCGAACGGATCGAAAACTAGGACTCTCCATTGCGCCCGTCAAGAACTAGTGCGAGTTCCTGAATCAAATACTAAATATGGTGGATTGCGGGGGATAACAGGGGGCAAGCCCGCACCTGTTGTTGAGCCAAGTATCAGTGAGTCCTCAGGGATTCCCAATCGAAAAAATTTGCATCCCGTGGTGTTCCGGACCCTTCACCCCGCTCTTCACAGGGCAGGTATATTTTTGAGGTCCGGGGTTGCGCCAGGGGGACTCACGTAGCGCTACGGAAGGTGAGGGCAGGCATGCCCGCCGAGGTGGTGGTGGGGGAGCCGAATCCGCGCCAAGCTGACCTCGTTTTCTGCCGGATACCCACATGCTTGATTCGACTCGCCCGGTGCTGCGGCCACGCATTGCCCCGCCCGGCCTGATGTTCCTCGCGATCACCTCGATCGGCTGGGGCTTCAATTGGCCGGTGACGAAATTCCTGCTCTCCGAGCTGCCGCCGCTGACGCTTCGCGGGGTGACCGGCGTGCTCGGAGCTTGTCTGCTGGCGGCGCTGGCGGTGATGCGACGGCAGAGCCTCAAGGTCGACCCCGCGATCTGGCCGCGCCTGATCACGGCCGCGATGCTCAACGTCACCGGCTGGATGGTGCTGATGGGCCTGGCGCTGCTCTGGCTTCCCGCGAGCGAGGCGGCGCTGATCGCCTACACCATGCCGGTCTGGGCCTCGATCATCGCCTGGCCGGTGCTGGGCGAGCGGCCGACGCTCTTGCGCACGCTGGGGCTGGTGATGGCCTTTGTCGGGCTTGCCTCGATCATGGGCGGCAACGGCTTTGCGGCTAGCGTGGAAAAACTGCCGGGAATCATCATGGCGCTGTTCGGCGCGCTCGGCTTCGCCATCGGCACGGTGTTCTCGAAGAAGTATCCGATCCGCCTGCCGCCGATCACGGCCGCGGCCTGGCAGATCGGCATCGGCTGCCTGCCGATCTCCATCATCGGCCTATGGATCGAGACGACGCATCTCGAATTGGTGACGCCGGTCGGCTGGTGGCTGCTGGTCTATTCGACCGTGGTGCAGTTCTGCATCGCCTATGTCAGCTGGTTCGCAGCGCTGGCGCGGTTGCCGGCGTCGGTGGCGGCGATCGGAACGATGGCGGTGCCGGTGATCGGCGTCGTCGCCTCCGCGCTGGCCCTGCACGAGCCGCTGGGGCCAGGCCAGATCGCGGCGTTGGTGTTCACGTTGACCGCCGTGGTGCTGGCGACGCGTTAGGAGCTCACCCCGCCCAGCGCCTTCCTGATCATCTCGGCGAGCCGGTTGCGGCGGTAGGGTTTTGTCAGCAGCAGCACGCCATCGTCGAGCTTGCCGTGGTGGACGATGGCGTTGTCGGTGTAGCCGGAGGTGTAGAGCACCTTCAGACCGGGGCGCCGTTTCGCCACCTCGTCGGCGAGCTCGCGTCCGCTCATGCCGCCGGGGATGACGACGTCGGTGAACAGCAGATCAAACGGCTGGCCGGCCTCGATCAATTGCAGCGCAGCGCGGCTGTCGGCGGCGGCGACGGTCTTGTAGCCGAGGCTCTGGAGTTGCGCGGTGACGAAGTTGCGCACCAGCGGATCGTCCTCGACCACGAAAATGGTCTCGGCGCCGCCTTCGGCCTGCGCCGCGACGGAAGCGGCCACGTCCGTCGTGCCTTCGCCGGGCGGCAGATAGAGCTTGATCGTGGTGCCGTGGCCTTCCTCGCTGTAGATCTTGATGTGGCCGCCGGACTGCTTGACGAAGCCGTAGACCATGGAGAGGCCGAGGCCACTTCCTTTGCCGACCTCCTTGGTGGTGAAGAACGGCTCGAACGCCTTCTCCTGGACATCCAGGGGCATGCCGGTGCCGGTATCGCTGACCGCGAGCATCACGTAAGGGCCGGGCCGGACCTCCGCATTGGCCTGCGCATAGGCCTCATCCAGCACGACGCGGTGGGTCTCCAGCAGCAGCTTGCCGCCGTTCGGCATCGCGTCGCGGGCGTTGATCGCCATGTTGAGCACGGCATTGGTCAGCGTGGACGGATCGATATGCGCCGTCATCGGTCCCTGTTCCAGCACGGTCTCGATCTGGATCTGCTCGCCGAGGGTGGGGCGCAGCAGTTTTGCGACATCCGATATCGCCGCGTTGATCTCGACATTGCGCGGCCGGAGCGGCTGCTTGCGCGCGAAGGCGAGCAGATGCTGGATCAGCTCGGCGCAGCGCTCGGCGGCATCGTCGATCAGGCGCGCCGCGCGCTGCAGCTCGGGCTGCTGCTTCAGGCTTGCCACCAGCGTCTCGGTGTTGCCGGAGATGACGGTCAGCATGTTGTTGAAGTCGTGCGCGACGCCGCCGGTCAGCTTGCCGATCGCGTCCAGCTTCTGCGACTGGTGCAGTTGCCGCTCGGTCTCGCGCGAGGTGGTCGCATCGTGATAGACCAGCACCGCGCCCGAGACGTTGCCCTTGCCATCGCGCATCGGCCGGCCGCTGATCATGAGATGACGCGGAGGGCCGCCGCTGTGTGGGCGGACGATCATCTCGAGATTCTCGAACTGCTCGCCGCGCAGCACGCGCACGGACGGCAGCTCGTCGGCCTTGAGCGGCGTGACGCCGTCGCCATAGTAGACGTCGGATAGCGCGCGCAGATTGCCGAGATTCATGCCGGTGCGATGCAGCAGCATGCGCTCGGCGGCCGGATTGGACAGAAGGACGGTGCTCTCTGCGTCGATGACCAGCACCGCCTCCGCCATGCTGCGAAAGGTGCTCTGGAGCACATTGACCGACAGGCGCAGCTCGTCATGGGCGGTGACGAGATGCCCGGTACGCTCGGCGACCGCGGCCTCGAGTTGATGCTTCTCCGCCGTGGTCTCCAGCAGCGTGCTTTTCAGCGCGACCTGGGTGCGCTGGCTCTCGCGCATCGTCATCACCACCAGCAGCAGGATCACCAGCGCGCCGATCACGTCGATGCCGAGCAGGACGATGCCGGTGCGGCGCGAATCCTGCGAACGCGCGGCGAGCAAGCGTTCTTCTGCCGCGCTCAGAAGGTCGAGATTGCCCATCACCGTGTCCATCAGGCCGCGGCCTTCGCCCTTGCCCTGGAGCGCGGCAACGCCGGCGAGGTCGTTCGCGGTGCGCAGCCGGATCGCCTCGGCGGCGATTTCGATCCGGCGCAGCGCCAGCGGCTCGGTGCCCTCCAGCAGCATGACCTGATCGGGATTGTCACGCACGCCACGCTTGAGGTCGGCGAGTGCCGGCGCGATCTGGGCGTGGACCGCCTGGAACTCGTCGCTGAAGCTCGAACTGCGGTAGATCTCGTAGCCGCGTGCGGCGCTCTCGGCGCGGCGCATCAGCACGCGCAGATCCGAGATCTTCTTCAGCACCTGGACCGTATTGTTGACCCAGGCCGCGTCAGAGCGCGACTTGACGTCGAGGCCGATCGAGGCTGCGGTGATGATCAGGAGGATGGCAAGTCCAGCACCGAGAATGACGCGCTGCGTTGGGATCAAGGGACTTCTTTCTTGTCCTTCGGCTGTGCGTTCCCGCCCGTATCGGCGAGGCATTCCCGGATGGTGGTCAGCAGCGCGTCCGGCGAGAACGGCTTGCGCAGGCAGCGCGTTGCGCCGAGCTCCAGCGCCATGCGCAGGAAATCGGGAGTAGGCGAGGCGGACGAGGCAAAGGCATAGCCGGACATCGCGATCAGCGGGATCGCGGGCGCGCGCTCGTGAAAGATGCGGATGGATTCGAAGCCGCGCATATGCGGCATGAAGATGTCGACCAGCATCACATCAAACGCCTGCGCTTCGAGCGCAGACAGCCCCGTTTCACCACCATCGGCCAGCGTGACGTCGAAGCCCTGGCGTTGAAGGAGGACCTCGATGGTCGCGCCGACCATCGGATCGTCGTCTACCACGAGGATGCGCGGCATCACATTTCCCAGCAATCGAAGTCCCACCGTGATCGGTGATACAGGTGAATCGCGCGTCGGGTCAATTTTGGATTGGATAGGGGTAGGTATGCACGGTGCAGTGCATACTGTCTTTCGGGTTCCCGCTCCTCTTGGCATGACAGGCATGGTCGAAGCTCCTCGCG
Organism: Bradyrhizobium sp. 1; assembly: GCF_023073315.1. Classification (GTDB taxonomy): domain Bacteria; phylum Pseudomonadota; class Alphaproteobacteria; order Rhizobiales; family Xanthobacteraceae; genus Bradyrhizobium. The sequence continues at coordinate 75,871 of NZ_JADPJH010000037.1, forward strand.
CAGCATTCGACGGCGTTTCCGGTCACCCAGCAATCATCGCAGGCAGCGCCGGCGCCTTACCCTCTAGGCTAAGACAAGCCGGCGGAGGGGTTCTGCCAAGCCTAGCAGCACGGTTGAGACCATATTGAATAAAAATCGGGAGCCGGCCTCCCGAAGGACGTGTTCCTTGGTCGCTAAGGTGTTCCCTCGTCGCTGGCTCCAATCGGCGGAAGCAACGCGAACAGGCGCGACAGCTCGAGCTGTGAATGTGTGCCGGTCTTTTCGAAGCAATGACGCAGATGGGTCTTGACCGTCTGGGAACTCACCCCGAGGATCGCGGGCATGTGCGCGCCGGCAACGCCGCTCGCAAGCAGCAACGCGACGCGCGCCTCTGCGCCGGTGAGGCCATAAGCTGCCTGGATTGCCGAGGCGGTGGCACGCGACTTCGCCGCGGGATCGATGATCGCGACCAGCACGCGAGCCTGCGCCACCAAGTCCGAGAATGGAAATGACGATCGCGGCAGAGGAACCGCCAGCACCAGCAAGGGGGCGGCGCCGGACGGGCGGCTGATGCGAACCGGCTCGGACAACGATGTGCCGAGACCGGAGGCGACGCCGAGAGCGTCCTTCAGGGCACGCGACAGCGCCGGCCGCTCCTCGGTCAACGCAGCAGCGATCTGGAGGCTGCCCGTGGCATCGTAGACGATCCCGTCCGATCGACGAAGCAAGGCTTCCGCGGCGCGGTTGGTCTGAGTGACACGGCCGTGACGATCGAGAAGGATCGCGGCGTTCGGCATCAGATCGAGAATGGCGGACAATTGCCGCCGTCCGTCCGCGCGCTCGCCGAGCAGGAGCGAGGCATCGAGCGCGCGGCAGAGATGTGGGCTCAGGTCGTCGAGCAGACGAACGCGGCGATCCGTCTCGTCGATGCCGCGCTCGGAGAGGCAAAAGCCAAAGCCACCGACACTGCCGTCAACCGCAAATCCCCGGTAGTTGATGTCCAGGATATCAGCATGCCCCCATGGTGCGAGCACATCGGCATAGAACGCGGTCTTCTGAATCGAGCCGGGCTCAACCAGGGAGTTGGCGCTGACGGCCTTTCCGAACGGGACTTTCGTGACGGCCTCGGTCCATGGATTCCAGGCGTAGTGCTCGCGAAAGATCGTGGACGGCTCCTCCGGCAGGCGGCCTAGAATCTGAGTGGGAGGCTGTCCGCTTCCCCGCGGAGGGACATACGCCAGCATGCCTCCGACCGCACCCAGATGATCGGCCACGCCGACGAGGACATCGTCCCAGCGCTGGGAATCGGCAACCGCGCCGTAGATCAGGTCAAGCAGGCTGGCTTCCAAAGATTGATGCTCCGGACGAATGCGCGCTCAACCCTGAATGTAACCCGGCCAGGTGACAGTTCGTGCTCAAATTTGCATCGCTTCGAGTTCGGGCGAGCTTCGTTCCGCGAAGCGCGCCCCCAGTCCATCAAGCGGCAAGCAGGTCCCGTGCTCCGTCTTGATCACCACGCGTAACGCACCACGCCCTTGCCGGTGTAGCTGCGAACCGTGTCGGCGAATTCGCCTTCGAACGTGGCGGCAGCGGACCAGCCGTTCGTCCATCGCATTTCGGCCGATGCAGTCGTGAGCGCTGAATCGTGCGGCTGGGCCGCGCCGTTGACGACGAAGCTAGCGCCCGGCAGCGCCTGAAATGTCGCGGCGGCCGAGCGATCTGCGTTGAAATCATGGGCCCATGCGAGCCGGCCGCGCAACGTCAGCATTGCGTTGGCTAAGGCAAAAGATTTGTCGCTGCGCACGCCGAGCTCACTCCGACCGTCGGTGACGCTCTTCGCGCCGTAGGCGAGTGCAAATGCCGGCGTGCCCACCAGGGCCGATTCCGCATAGGCAGGCAGATCGAAGGTGGTGAACTGGCCGGCGGCATAGGGCGTGAGGCCGAGGCCGCCCAGCCAAGGTGTCGCGAAGCGGTAGCCGCCTTCGATGCGGCCTGAATAGGCATTGGCATTGAACGCGGCATGCAAGCGGTCGGCGCCGGCGATCGTCACGATGCGGTCGGTGGTGATGTCCTGAAAGCCGTAGGCCAGCGCCGCCGAGACATAGGCGGGGCCGGATTTGTGGTGCACGAACGCGCCCGCCTGGAACAGGTCGGACCGGCCGTGGCCGCTGTTGTCGACGGAGAAGCTCGTCCCGCCGCCGGCGAGCGCAAAACCTGCAACAGTGTCGGGGGACAAGCGATAGTCGGCGCCGACTGCCACGCCGGCAAGACTGCTCGTCGTGTTGTTGCTGCCGAGCGAGGTGTTGCCGTCGGTCGTCTGCGAGCCGCCGAAGCCGGCCGCCCATACGCTCCAGCGCGGATCGTGGGTTTGCGCGATCGGTGCCTTCGCGAACATCAGGGCATAGGCGTCACGTTCCGGCCGGGATGTTCCGCGGCGGGTATCGTCGGCCGCGAAAGATGAGGTGCCTGACGGCGTCGCGGTCTCGCCGCGTCCGGCGATGAAGGGATCGGTCAGGACGCCCATGAACTGGCTCATGGCGTTGAAGGTTGCCTGCTGGCTACCGGTGGCGGTCTCGCCCGCGGCCTGGGTGAGGCCAGCCGCGCTCAGGGCGGCGTAGATGCTGGAAATGCCGCCGTTCGAGTTGAAGGCATTGGTCAGTGCATTGCCGACGTTCTGCTGATTGGCGTTGAGGCCGCCGGGAATTGCGAAGTGAAGGACGAGGTCGAGATAGACGTCCTTGTTGTTGGCGTCGTAGCTCAGGCTGGTGCTGAAATTAGGGGACAGGTTGGTGTTGAGCGCGCCGAAGCTGCCGTTGAGGCCACCCGCGGCGCTGAGGATCGTGTATTGCCGGCTGACGTAGCTGCCCGGTGCGAAAACCGCCTGCACGGTTGCGCCTGCGAGAGTGGCCACGCCCGCGACATTCGTGCGATCGGCGGAGGTGGGCGAGAGCTCGATCAGGTAGGTCGAAGCCGCCGTGAACGAAAGGCTGCCCGTCACGTTCAGTGTTCCGATCGACTGGCCGGGCGCCAGCGTGCCGCCGTTGACGGCGACGTTACCGACGGTGCCCGTGCCGCCCAGCACGCCGCTGGAATTGACGGTGACGCCGCTGGCCGACGAGATATCGCCGCTGACCAGCAGCGTGCCGCCGTCGATCTGGACCGGGCCCGCGAAGGTGCTGGTGCCGGTCAGGGTCCAGACCGACTGGTTGGCCTTCTTGAACGTGCCGAAGCCGCGATATTGTCCGGTCGGACTGAGCTGCGAGACGTCGAAGGTCGCCGCGCCGCCGCCACCGAGCTCGAACGTGTCGTTGCCGGTGCCGATCGCCGCGCCCGAAATGCTCGATCCCGGTGCAATCGTCAGCTTGTTGCCGGTGCCTTCGAACAGGATCGCATCGATGGCACCTGTGTTGCCGTCAATCAAAGTGGCGCTGATGCTGCCTGCATTGTAGACCGACACGCCGCCGGCGCCGGGGTTCGAATGGATGCCGTAGACAAAGCCGCTGATGGTGCCGCTGTTGTAGATCGCGCTGTCTGCACCGACCCTTATGGCGGCCTGGGCGCTGCTGGAAATGATACCGCCGGCAAAATTGTTGATGAGCGAATTGGCGCCGACGCCGATGGCAGCCTGGACGAACGGGCCCACGCCCGTGATGGTCCCGTAATTGCCGATGTTGCCGGCCTGGTTGACTGTCACACCGTAGGAGCTTCCCGTGATGGTGCCCCCGGCGTAATTTGTGATCGTGCTGGCGAGAAAGCCGGCCGCTCCACCGTAATTCGTGCCCGTGATAGTCCCGTAATTTTCGAGGATCAGCGTCGTGCCGGACACGCCATACGCCGTGCCGGTGATTGCCCCCCCTGCGTTGTTGGTCACGGTGGTCTGACCCAATCCGTCGATGCCAAAGCCGTTGCCTTGGATAATGCCGGAATTCTGAATGTTCAGGTCATTTGTTCCACCGGTGGCGATTGCGGCCTGGTCGCCTGTAATCGTGCCACCGGCTCTGTTGATCACCGTCCCCTGGCCGAGATAGATGCCTCGCGCGTTGGGCGCCGTGCCGCTGACGGTAGCCCCGCTTTCGACTGTGACGATCGCGTTCTCTGCGGCGGTTCCATAACCATTGGCGCCGGCGCTCGTGCCGGGAGCGCCACCGCCCTGATTGGTCGTCGTTCCGGTGCAGGTCGCAACCAGGCTCGATTGACCGGCTGCCTGCGGTGTGCAGTCCGCGCGAGCCGACTGGCTTGCGAGCAGCGTGGCCGAAATGATCAACGGTCCTGCGACATATCGCGCAAGGAAGCGATTGCGCGCAAAACAATGGCTGATGCCGGGTTCGTAGTTCCCTCGATCTGATCGTGGCATTCCAATTCCACTCTTCGTTACGGCCTTGCGCGGACGTCTCGACTCGCGCCGCGCAATCGTCAGCAACGTGGATATCGATCAGCAATGTTCGCCGCGTCGCCCACCCGGGTGAGGCCGTATCGCTTTGGCTGCAGCCGTGTCGCGCAGAGCACAGTTGCGACCGTGCTTTTCGAATGAGCCCCTTGCTCGGAAAGTGGGCACCGTAGGTCACGTCGCGACGATGAGGACACTGCGGCGAGGCTGCCATGAAATTCCTCGCTGCCATCTAACCCCTATGGGTGAGGCTTCAAATCGCGCGTCGTGTTATTATCACGTTGCGTCCCCAGACTGTTTGGACAGCCGGTTGCTGTCGGCAGCCTTGGGCAGGGAAGTGCGGTGAATTTTTCCGGCGACCAGATCGAGAAGGTCCTCGACCTCATCTACGACGCCGCGGCCGAGAACGACCTGTGGCCCCATGCGCTTACGGCGATCGCCGATCTGACGCGGAGCGAGGGCGGGATTTTGTTCGGCCAGTCTCTGTCCGCCGAGCGCATCTATTTCGATTACAACGGCCGCCTGAACGAAGAGTGCAACCGCGCCTATCAGGAGCGGCACATGCAGAATCCCTGGTCGCAGTACATGGAGCGGCAACCCGTCGGGCGGCTGGTGCTGTCCGACGAAGCAATCCCGTTGGCGGAGCTTCAGGCATCCGCGTTCTACGACGAGGTGCTGAGGCCGCAGGAGGTCGCGCACAACGGAATGATGGCGCTGGCGGCGCGCAATGATTTTCGTGCCGCCTTCAACATATGTCGCAGCGTGCGGCGGGGGCCGTTCGATCGCGACGAGCAGCGGCTTCTGGAGCGGTTGTCACCGCATTTGTGCCGGTCGGTGACGCTTGGATTTCGGATCGACGGCTATATCGCCATGCAACACGCATCGTTCGATGCTCTCGACCGGCTCGCCGATGGCGTCATCGTGCTCGACCGCAAGGCGCTCGTGCTGTTCACCAATGGCGCGGCGCGACGGATAGCGGAGCAGGGGGCGGTACGGTTGCAGCAGCCCATCGCGACCGATTCACCGGCGCATTCCCAGCGGCTCAACGAGTTGATCCGCGCCGCACTGCAGGGATCCGCCGGCGGCGCGATGAGCCTGCCACGCGACGTCAATGGCCGGCTCTTGACAATTCTTGTCTCGTCGATCCGGAGCAAGGAGCTCGGGAGGCTCTCCGACGTCGGGGTGAAGGATGCCGCCGTGATGTTGTTCGTCATCGACCCTGCCAACCGCCGTTCAATTCCACTGGGCCAGATCATGGATGCCTACGGTCTGACCCACGCTGAAGCGCGGGTCGCGCTGGCGGCGTCATCGGGGAATACGGTTATCGAGACCGCGCACTCGCTCGGGGTGTCGCCGAACACGATCAAGACCCATCTGCGCCATGTGTTTGCGAAGACGGGAACGGGCCGACAGGCGGAACTCGCGGGCCTGATCGCAGCGATGGGTGTTGTGAGGACAGGGGAGACCGAGTCCGAGCAATAAGCCGGATGGGAGACTGCAGCGTAATTCTTTGCATGCGCAAGCCCCATCATTGCTCGCCGCAAGCTCAAAGGTTCGGGCGACGCCGATGACACTCGGCGCCGCCCGTTTAGCGCTACATTGATCAAGCCGTGTTACGGGCAGGGATGACGCTGGCCGTCATAGCCGAGATACGTGCCAGAGGCCGGGTCGTAGGACTTGTAGCGCTGCGCGCAATAGCCCGACGAATCGTCGCCGCCCTCGGTCACGACCGCCACTGACGGCTCGTCATAGTAGCTGTCGTCGCCGTAATAGTAGGGGTCGTTGTAATACCCGCCGCCGTAATAGGCGTAGGAGCCGAGGCCGCCGATCGCAGCACCCGCCGCGACGCCGGGCCAGAAGCCGCCACCGTGACGACGCCAGCCGCCACCGTGCCCGTGCCAGTTGCCGCCACCACCATTCCAGTGATTGCCGGCTGCTGCGAAGTTACGGCCACCGCCGCCAAAGTTCGCTCCGCCGCCCGGGCGCACCGCCGCGCCGGCGGCGAAATTGCCGCCACCTCCACCGATCCGCGGACCGCCACCAAAACCGCCGCCGCCCATGCGCGGGCCGCCGCCGCCGCCGAAGTGAGCACCGCCGCCACCGCCGAAATGAGCACCGCCGCCACCACCAAAATGGGCGCCGCCGCCACCGCCACCAAAATGGGCGCCGCCGCCACCGCCACCGGGTCCACCACGGCCCTGCGCGAAGCTCGGCGTCGCCAACGGAAGAATCAGCGCCAGCGCGGCGGCTGCGCCTAGAACTCTCATATTGTTCATGTTCAAACTCCTTTTCCCGGAAGCAAACCCCTCGAAAGGGCTGTAGTTCCTAGGGTCACGCTGGTGTGCGCGTGTGTGGACAGATTTCCACGCGGCGGCTGTACCCGGCATGAACGGATCGTGCCCGATTTGCGGCGGGTCACCCATTTGCGGCTGGCACGGCCGCACCCGGCGAACTGGACATTTCGGCGTCCGGATGGCATCAGGACCTGACGAAGCAGGGCCCTTGCCGCATGAAACAATTCTTCCTCAAGTTCTTCACCTGGTGGAGTGGCCAGACGTTTGGCACCCAGCTCTGGACCAAGCGCTACGGCGAACTGGTCGGCCAGGACGAGCAGGGAAACCTTTACTATCGCACCCGCGGCGGAGCGATCGATCCGACGCTCGGCTTCGAGCGGCGCTGGGTGATCTATAACGGCTATGCCGAAGCGAGCCGCATTCCGCCGTCCTGGCACGGCTGGATGCATCACATCGTCGACCTGCCGCCGACCCAGGACAATTACCAGCCGCGCGAGTGGGAAAAGCCGCACCAGCCGAATCTCACCGGCACGGCCAACGCCTACCGCCCCTCGGGCTCGACACTCGCCGGCGGCAAGCGTCCCAAGGCGACCGGCGACTATCAGCCCTGGACACCCGGCTAGGCGTCCGCGCTTCTTCCACCCTTCGACTGGATGCATCCGCATCCGCTGATGCCGCTGTGGACAACGGGAACAGCGGGGATGCCGCTTGCGCGGGCGTTGCGCCGGCGCGGCCGATGCGGCTCAATCGTCACATCTTACGGAGATGGGAGACCATCGCGTTCGGTTCGGGCAACAGTTCGCGACTGTCCCGAAATGCAGCGGCCGCCGACCAGGACTCGATCGGGAGATAGGCCCCCGGTCTGGAAGCTCCGAAATCGCCCGATGAAATGTGCAGCCGCCGTGAGACAGGAAAGGCCGCTCGGGAAACCGGGCGGCCTTTTTCTTTTGGATTTGTGGATGTCTCGTGCCCCGGACGCAGTGCAGCGCTTCTTCAGCGGTGCGCTGCAGAGCCGGGCCCATGCAGCAGCACCCCGTGTGGCTTCCTGGGTCCCGGCTCTGCGGAGCGTCACTGCGTGCCGCGCCGCGTCCGGGACACGCGAGCGACTACATCACCCGTTCGGCCGCCCGCTTCACCGCTTCCAGGCGGTGTGCCTGGTTTTGCGCGCCACGCTCTCTCAGCAACGCCAGCACCTCGGCGGGCGCAGTGTCGGGCGAGCCCGCATTGAACGGCGGGGCGGGGTTGTATTCCATCTGGAGCTGGATCGCTTCCGCCGTGGTGCGGTCGCGCAGGATCGACACCAGCGTCAGCGCGAAGTCGATGCCTGCGGTGACGCCGCCGCCGGTGATGCGGTTGCGGTCGACGCAGACGCGGGTCTTGGTCGGGGTCGCGCCGAACTGGCTGAGCATCTCCATCGCGCTCCAATGGGTGGCGGCGCGGTAGCCCTTCAACAGGCCGGCAGCGCCGAGCGCCAGCGATCCCGTGCAGACCGAGGTGACATATTTGGCGCCGTCGGCCTGCTTGCGCAGGAAGTCGAGCACTTCCTCGTCGTTGAGCAAATCGTTGGTGCCGCCGCCGCCGGGCACGCAGATCACGTCCAGCTGCGGGCAGTCGGCGAACGTCGTGGTCGGCGTCAACGCCATGACGGAATCGCTCGGCACCGGTTCGATCCGCTTCCAGATCAGGTGCAGTTTGGCGTCGGGCAGCATGGAGAACACCTGCAACGGGCCGGTGAAGTCGAGCTGGGTGACGCGGGGAAACACCAAAAGTCCGATCTGGAGCGGCGCCGACATGAGAACCTCCAATGAAGCGCTTGACGCCGACAAACTGGCATGATGTCCTCCTGTCCAAAATGGCGTAATTCCCTCACTTTCGGACATCTCATAGGACTTGGCCCATGATCGGCATCCTGATCTTCCCGGATTTCCAGCTGCTCGATGCGGCAGGTCCGATCTCGGTGTTCGAGATCGCAGCACGTGCCGGCGGCAAGCCGCTTGCGCTCAGGGTGCTGGCGGCGAAGGCGGGGCTGGTGCGCAGCTCGTCGGGCGTGGAGATGATGGCGCGCGACTTCAAATCGGTGAATGCGATCACGACACTGGTCATCGCGGGCGGCGCCGGCGTGGCGGACGCCGCGCGCTGCGAGCTCACGCGCGCTTTCGTGCAACGGCTGGCGAAGCGCGGCGTGCGGGTCGCCAGCGTCTGCTCGGGCGCCTATGTGCTCGCAGAAGCAGGCCTGCTCGACGGACGCCGCGCCACTACGCATTGGGGGCGGACGCGGGAGTTCGTAGCGCGCTATCCCAAGGTGAAGTTCGAGCCGGACCAGATTTTTACCCGGGACGGCAATGTGTGGACGTCGGCCGGCATCACGGCGGGGATCGACCTCGCGCTGGCGATGGTCACCGAGGACCACGGCGAGGAGATCGCGCAGGCGACCGCGCGGCAGCTCGTGCTCTACCATCGCCGCAGCGGCGGCCAGTCGCAATTCTCCTCGCTGCTCGAATTGAAGACGCCGAACGGCCGCTTCGGTGCGCTGCTGTCCTGGGCGCGAGAAAATCTCGACGCGCCGCTGACGGTGGAGGATCTCGCCGATCGCGCCGGTATGAGCGCGCGGCATTTTGCCCGCGCCTTCGCCGCCGAGACCGGCACGACGCCGTCCAAGGCGATCGAGCGGTTGCGGCTCGAAGTCGCCCGCGAGCGCGTGCAGTCCTCACGCGAGGCGATCGAGCTCGTTGCGGAGACGACCGGATTCCGCGACCCCGAACGGATGCGCCGCGCCTTCATCCGCGCTTTCGGCCAGCCGCCGCAGGCGCTGCGGCGCGCGGCGCGGGCGGGCTAGGTCGGTTCGGCGACGGTGCCGGCTTGGGCGCGCGCCGTCAGGCGTCGTGCGATCGGCGTCAACAAATACGGCGCAAGATGAATCGGAAACTGCGTCAGTGCAAAGTAGAGCCAGGTCGTGGCCGGCAGCGCGCCGGCGGTCGCGGCCAGCATCAGGCCGAGATTGCGCTGTGACACCATCAGCCCGATCGCGAAGGCGCGCTCATAGCCGGCGCGGCGGAACATCAGTGTCGTCACGGTGAGCAGCGTGAAATAGATCGTGAAGGCGAGCAGCGCGACGCCGATCGTGAACACGGGGTCGGCGACGAAGTCGTGGGCGACGTCGCCCATCACGGCGGAGGCGAACACCAGCAGGGTGAGGATATTGAAACCGTCGATCGGCCGCTTGTGGCGCTGGATCGCCTCAGTGCCGAAAATCCAGCGGATTGCGGTTGCACCAATCAGCGATACCGCGAGGATGCCGAGCAGTTTTGCGCCAAGCGCGAGCGGCGAGATGCTGAGCATGCCGCCGAGGAACAGGCTGGCGAACAGCGAGGCCGTGAAGGGCACCAGTGCGGTCGCGGTCACCAGCGTGACCAGGGGAAGCGTGGCATCGAGACCCATCAGCGCTGCGAGAGCCGGCGCGGCCATCATCGGTGAGGCCATGCCCTGGAGCATCAGTGCGAGGAAAAGGCCGGGCGAGCTTTTGTCGAGCCCGGTTGCATGGGCCAGCAGCCCGACGATCAGCGGCACGCCAATCGTGGTCCAGGCGGTCGCGCTGGCGATCAGCGCGGGACGGCGGAGATGGCCGTAGAGCGCGACGAAATCGACGCGCATGAAGGAGATGCAGAGCAGGCAGAGGATCGCCTCGGTGACGTAGGGACGCAGCAGCGCGCCGAGCGGCGGCACCGCAAGTGCGATGAAGGCGATCGCCGCGACCGCGCGCGTGCCCTGGTCGCCGAGCCATGTCAGGCCGCGCAGGGGGAGCGTGAGGATGGTTCGAAGATTGGAGGCCATGGGGAACGGCGTCGGTCAGTCCAATCCCTTCAACCACGCACCGATCTCGCTCACCGCGACATTGGCCTGCTGCAACAGCTTGCCCATGGTGAAGAAGCCGTGGAATTGGCCGGGATAGTGCTTGTAAGTGACGGGCACGCCGGCCTGCTTGAGCCGCGCGGCATATTCGTCGCCTTCGTCACGCAGAGGATCGGCGCCGGCGGTGAGCACGTAAGCCGGCGGCAGGCCGGCCAGGTTTTTCGCGCGCGCCGGCGAGGCGCGCCAGTCGTGGATATCGGCGGCGCTGTTGAGGTAGTGGTCGCGAAACCAGCGGATCACCGAATGCGTCAGCAGCACGCTGGTCTCGGGTTCGCTGTGCGAGCCGTGCTTCATGGCGAAATCGGTCGCGGGGTAGATCAGCAGCTGGCCCGCGATCGCGGGGCCGTTGCCGTCGCGGGCGGCGAGGGCTGTGACCGCCGCGAGATTGCCGCCGGCACTGTCGCCACCGATCGAGAGACGTGACGCGTCGATGCCGAGCTCGCGGGCGTTCGCGGCGATCCATTTGGTCGCTGCAATCGCGTCATCGGCGGCGGCGGGAAACTTGTGCTCGGGCGCGAGGCGATAGTCGACCGAGATCACGATCAGCGCACCCTCGACCGTGAGCTGGCGGCAGACGACGTCGTGGGAGTCGAGATCGCCGATCACCCAGCCGCCGCCATGGAAGAACACCAGCGCCGGCGACAGGCCGTCGTGCCGGCGCGGGTCGTTCGGCACGTAGATGCGGGCCGGGACCGTCCCGTGCGGCGCCGGGATTGAGAGCGGCGCGACGCGGGCAAGCTCTGGCGGCTCGGGATTGGTGGCAAAGCGGGCCTGCGCGTAATAGGCGCGGGCTTCCGGTGCCGTCAGCGTCTCGTAGGCGGGACGGCCGGCCTCCTGAAAAGCCTTGTAGACGGCGGCGGCATCGGGATCGAGCACAACGGGCATGGGAAAGGACCCTTGAGGTTGCCGATTTTGGAGTTCTGGTTATCGTTGGAAGGCATTTTCGGGGCGGTACCCGCTGCGGCCCCGGGGGGAGGCTGCCAACTATCCCATTCGGGCGCCGGTCTGTCACGCCGGCGGCGGGCAGGGCTGGGATGCCGCCCTTTCCCCGCCGTATTCCACGTGTTAACCGGATGGCCTGCGAGCGGCGGTATCCCCTGTAGAATGTCCAGCAAGTCCGATTCGCTGTTGAAGCCGCGCGAGATATGTTCAAAACCTTTACCCTGACAGGCCTTGCGGCACTGCTGGCCGCCACCGTGCTGACGGTTGCGACGCCTGCGCAGGCGCAGATCGGCACGATCTTCTCCGATCCGCCGCCGCTGCGGCCGCCCGGCAACATTCCACGTGGCCAGCAGCCGCAGCCGCAGATCCCCGATGAAGACGACGAGGAGGTCCCCGCGCTGCCGCCGCAGGGCCGCGTGCTGCCGTCGCGCCCGATGCCGCCGCCGCAGGGTCGGCAGGGCAACGTGATGCCCGGACCGGTCGAGAGCCAGCCTCTGGCGCCGCCGCCGGGCTCTGCCGCCGCCCCGCCAAACCAGCCGCCCGCCGTGGCGGTCGCGCCGCCCAATGCTCCAGGCGCGCAGCAGCCGGGTGCGCCCGGTCAGCGCCAGCCCCAGCAGAAGGGCGGTCCCGTGCCGCAGACGCCGGCGAGCCTCCAGCCGGGCGACGAGGTCGTGACCGAGCCGCCGGCCCAGAAGATCGTGAACAAGAAGGCGACCTTCTCGGGCCTGGATAAGATCACCGGGCGCATCATCAATTTCGACGAGGAGATCGGCGAGACCGTCCAGTTCGGTGCGCTCAGGGTCAAGACCGACGCCTGCTACACGCGGCCGGCGACGGAAGCCACCAACACCGACGCCTTCGTCGAGGTCGACGAGATCACCTTGCAGGGCGAGGTGAAGCGCATCTTCTCGGGCTGGATGTACGCGGCAAGCCCCGGCCTGCACGGTGTCGAGCATCCGATCTACGACATCTGGCTCACCGACTGCAAAGAGCCGCAGCAGACCATTGCGACCGCGGCACCCGATCCCGCGAGCAAGCCGGCCACGCCACCGCCGCCGCCCGCGCAGAAGAAGGCCGCGCCCAAACAGGCCGTGCAGCAGCGTCCGCCGCAGCCCTTGCCGCCGATCCAGCAGCAACAGGCGCCGCCACCCCCACCCCCACAGGAGCAACGGGGTCTGTTCGGTTTCCCCGGCTTCGGCCGCTAGTCCTGATCGGATTCTATTGCCGTGAGGCGATGATCTCGAGCGCGCGTGCGCCCGGGATCGCCTCGCCGGGCGAGAGCCTCAGGAAGTCGCCGGGATCGCCGGCGAGTGCCTTGTCGAGCAGCGCGGTGTAGCGCCGCCGCGAAATCTCGACCGCACCGAAGCTCTTCAGATGTTCGGTGACATATTGCGTGTCGAGCAGCTCGAAGCCGCCGTGAATCAGCCGCGCGACCAGATGCACCAGCGCGACCTTCGAGGCATCGCGGGCGGTGTGAAACATGCTCTCGCCGAAGAAGGCGCGGCCCAGGCTCACGCCGTAGAGCCCGCCGACGAGGTCGTCGCCCTGCCAGGCTTCGACGCTGTGGCAATGGCCGAGCTCGTAGAGGCCGCCATAGAGGTCACGGATGCGCTTGTTGATCCAGGTGTCCTCGCGCCCTTCCTGCGGCGCGGCGCAGCCGGCGATCGTTGCCTTGAACGCGGTGTTGACGGTGACGCGGAAGACGTCCGAACGGACGGTGCGCGCAAGCCGCGAGGCAACGCGAAATCCCTCGAGCGGGATGACGCCGCGCAGCTCCGGCTCGACCCAGAACAGGGTCGGATCGTCGGCGCTCTCGGCCATCGGAAAGATCCCGCAGGCATAGGCGCGCAGCAGCACGGCGGGCGTGATTTCAGACGAGGCGGAGTCGCGCGAAGTCATGACGCAACAATAGCAGGATCGCGGCGGCGTTGCGAATGGGTCGCGCGGGTCAGCTTGCGGCGGCGCTGCTGGTCTTGCCGGGCGCCGTGGGCACGCGGCGGAACCTCAGGATGATGCGGGTCCCGGTGTGGGCGGGGTCGCGCTCGACGGTGGCATCCAGCTTGATGGCCATGGCCGCGACGATGCGCTGGCCCATGCCGGTGGAGCGCGGATCGGCCTTGACCTTGTCGCCGACGCCGTCATCGGTGATCGACAGCAAGAGATCGTCGCCCTGCGAGGTCAGCTCGACATGGATCGGGCCGGCGCCGTCGGGATAGGCGTATTTCACCGCGTTCATCACCAGCTCGTTGACGATGATACCGACGGCGACGGCACGGTCCGGATCGATCTCGATGGCTTCCGCCTTCACCGTCAGGCGCGACATCCGGTTGCCTTCGGCGGAGCGCCTGAGATCCTCGAGCAGCGAGTCCAGATATTGATTGAGGACGACGCTCTTCAGGTCCTGCGAGGTGTAGAGGCGGCGGTGCACCTGCGCGACCGCGGCAACGCGGCCCATCGCATTGGTCAGCGCAGCCTTGACCTCGTCCTGCCCTGCGGAACTCGCCTGAAGATGCAGCAGCGAGGCGATGATCTGGAGCGAATTGCCGACGCGGTGATTGACCTCGCGCAGCAAGAGCTCCCGCTCGGCGGCAAGCGCCGCGTAGCGGTCGCGCGAGGCGTGGATCTCGGCTTCGGCCTCCTCGCGCGCCTTCTGCAATTCGGCCTGGCGCAGCGCGCCGTCGGCAGCGACGTGGAGCAGGGGGATGAAGTCGCCCTTGACGTCCTTGACGAGATAATCGGCCGCGCCCGCCTTCAGCGCGGTGACCGCGATGGTGGAATCCTGCGACGCGGTGACGAAGACCACCGGGGGCGCGTCCGGGATCGCCATGATCTGCTCGAGCGTCTCCAGCCCGTCGAGGCCCGGCATGTACTGGTCGAGCGCGACGACGTCGATGCAGCCGTCCACGTCGGCGCGACGGATGCGCTCCAGGCCTTCCTCGCCGCTTGCGGCATGAATGACCTTGTAGCCGCGCCGCGTCAGGCCGCGATCGACCAGGCGCGCGAGCGCTGCGTCGTCGTCGATGTAGAGCAGTGTTGGCGTGTCCTGGGTCATGAGGCGGCGGGCGGGACCTGGATGACGGAGAAGAACAGCCCGAGCTGCCGGATGGCGTTGGCGAAATTCTCGTAATTGACGGGCTTGGTGATGTAGACGTTGCAGCCGAGCTCGTAGCAGCGCTTGATTTCCTGGGAATCGTCAGTGGTGGTCAGCACCACCACGGGCGAGGCCTTCAGATATTTGTTCTCCTTGATCTGCTTCAGGATGTCGATCCCGGTCATGTCGGGCAGGTTGAGATCGAGCAGGATCAAGAGCGCATTGCCCTTCTGCACGAGGCCGCTTCCGTCGGCGCCGAACAGATGCTTCATCGCGGCCGTGCCGTTCTTGAAGGAGATGATCTCGTTGTTGACGCCGGACCTGCGGATGTTGCGCTCGATCAGCCGCGCATGTCCCTCGTCGTCCTCGATCATGATGATGCTGACGGGCAATGTCATTTGTCGGCGTTCCGGTTGCTGGCGTTCCAATTGATGGGCAGCGTGATCGTGAAGGTGCTGCCCGTGTTCAGTTCCGACGATACCGACATCGTGCCGCCGAGGCGGCGCACAAGTGCACGCACATGGGCCAGACCTATGCCCTGACCGGGCTTGTCCTGGGTTCCCGCACGGCGGAACAAGTCGAAGATCCGCTGATGATCCCGGGGGTCGATGCCGCGGCCGTTGTCGCTGATCTCGAAGATAGCGTAGCCGAGCTTGGTGCGCCCGCGAATTCTGATCGCACCGGGAACACCGTTCTTGAGATATTTAATCCCGTTGTCGATCAAATTGGAGAAGATCTGCTCCAGTGCAAGGCGGTCGCTGACAATATCCGGCAGCGGTTCGATGTGAATCTCAGCCTGCGCTTCGGCCGCCTGATGCGCCAGCGTCGACACGATGGTCTCGACAAATGCGCGCGTGTCGATCTTCTCCGGCTGGAACTCGCGCCGGCCCTCGCGGGTGAGGTTGAGGATCGCCGAGATCAGGCGGTCCATCTTGGCGATCGAGGATTTGATGAAGCCGAGCGCTTCGGCAAAATCCACCGACAGCTGCTGGTCGGGGCCTTCGAGCGCGATCTCGCCGGCCGCGAGCGGAGGGGCGCCAGCTGCTTCATGAGTGAGCCCGCCAATGCGGCGGAAGATGTCACCGCCGAGCTCTTCCAGTTCGCTGGTGAAACCCATGATGTTGACCAGTGGCGAGCGCAGATCGTGGCTGACGATATAGGCAAAGCGCTGGATCTCGTCGTTGGCTTCGCGCAGGTCGGCGGTGCGCTCGTCGACGGTGGCCTCGAGGTTCACATTGGCGTCGCGCAGGCGCGCCTCGGCCTCGTCGCGGGCCAGGGCGGAACGACGTACCAGCCAGACCGAGATCACCGCCAGCAGCACGACCAGGCCGGAGCCGATGCCGGTCAACGACGCGGCGAATGTCTGGCTGCGGTCTGAGTTGGCGGTGCGAATCCGGAACAACCGTTCCTCCTCGCGGATCATCGCGTTGGTCAGGTTGCTGATCGTGGTCGTGGTGTTGCCGGCCGCGGCCTCGCGGACGAGCGCCGTGGCATTGCCGGGTTGACCCTGCTTGACGAAATTCATCTCGCGCGAGAACTGGTCGAGCCGGAGCTCGATCGCCGCGCTCAGCTTCTCAATGCTCTCGCGCTGTGCTGGATTGTCGCCGATCTGGCGCGTGAGCTTGTCCAGCGCCGGAATGATCGATGCGACGGCCTTCTCATGGTCCGACTGGAAATCCGATCCCTGCGTCAGGAGAAAGCCGCGGGCGCTGCTTTCCGCACGTCGGACTTCGAGTAGCAGGGCATTGATCTGGTTCTCCGCCTCGATGGTGTGAACCACCCATTTGTTGTCTTCCCTCGCTTTGTTGACGAGGTAGACGGAACCGGCGCTGATTGCGGTCAGCACCAGAAGGCCCACTGAGAACAGCAGGATTTGCCAAAATGCGCGCCGTCGCTGCCCTTCGGCCGTCACGACGGTCTCGCCTCGTCACGTTGGGAAGTCAAAACGCCCCCTTGGAACCGACCCCACCATCCCGAACGCGATTGGGACCAATGGGTTCCATGGACAAGGCGATTATTTCGCGGCCGGTTCCGTCTTGCCGGCGAGGTACTGTTCCAGCCAGTGGATGTGGTAGTCGCCGTCGATGATGGAGGGCTCGCGCACGAGGTCGCGGAACAGCGGCAGCGTTGTCTCGATGCCCTCGACCACCATCTCGTCCAGCGCGCGGCGCAGCCGCATCAGGCATTCGGCGCGGGTCTTGCCGTGCACGATCAGCTTGCCGACCAGTGAGTCGTAATAGGGCGGGATGGTGTAGCCCTGATAGACTGCGGAATCGATGCGCACGCCAAGCCCGCCGGGCGGGTGGTATTGCGTGATGCGGCCGGGCGAGGGGCGGAAGGTCTGCGGGTTCTCGGCGTTGATGCGGCACTCGATGGCGTGGCCGATGATCTGCACATCGCTCTGCTTGGCTGGCAATTCGCCGCCGGCGGCGATGCGGATCTGCTCCAGCACGAGATCGATGTCGGTGATGCTCTCGGTGACGGGATGCTCGACCTGGATGCGGGTGTTCATCTCGATGAAGTAGAACTCGCCGTCCTCGAACAGGAATTCGATGGTGCCGACACCGAGATATTTCATCTCGCGCATCGCCTTGGCGCAGGTCTCGCCGATCTTGGCACGTGCAGCGGCCGAGAGGATGGGCGAGGGACCTTCTTCCCAGACCTTCTGGTGGCGGCGTTGCAGCGAGCAATCGCGCTCGCCGAGATGGATCGCGCCGCCGCGGCCGTCGCCGAGAATCTGGATCTCGATGTGGCGCGGCTTCTGGAGATATTTTTCAAGGTAGACGGACGCATCGCCGAAGGCCGATTTGGCTTCGTTGGCGGCCGTCGACAACGCCATCTGAAGGTCCGCCTCGCTCTGCGCCACTTTCATGCCGCGGCCGCCACCGCCGGCAGCGGCTTTCACCAACACGGGAAAGCCGATCTCCCTGGCGATCGCCATCGCGTCGTCATCAGGACCGACCCCGCCGTCGGAGCCGGGCACCACCGGAATGCCGAGCCGCTTGGCGGTCTTCTTGGCCTCGATCTTGTCGCCCATCAGGCGGATATGCTCGGCCTTGGGGCCGATGAAATGCAGATTGTGCTCGCCGAGGATTTCGGCGAAGCGCGCGTTCTCGGAAAGGAAGCCGTAGCCGGGATGCACGGCGTCCGCACCGGTGATCTCGCAGGCCGCGAGCAGCGCGGGCACGTTGAGATAGCTGTCCTTGGACGGCGGCGGCCCGATGCAGACGCTCTCGTCGGACAGACGCACATGCATGGCGTCGGCGTCGGCGGTGGAGTGCACGGCGACGGTCGCAATCCCGAGCTCCTTGCAGGCGCGCAGGATGCGAAGGGCGATCTCGCCGCGATTGGCTATGAGGATCTTGTCGAACATGGTGTCCTTTGGGGACTGGCGCGCGAAAAGCGGCGAGGGCGGGCTGGCCGCCTTCAGCCGTTACTCAATGATGACGAGCGGTTCGCCGAACTCGACCGGCTGGCCGTCCTCGACCAGGATCTGCGTCACCGTGCCTGATCGCGGCGAGGGGATCTGGTTCATGGTCTTCATGGCTTCGATGATCAGCAGCGTCTGGCCGACCGAGACCTTGCTGCCGACCTCGATGAACGGCTTGGCGCCGGGCTCCGGTGACCAATAGGCGGTGCCGACCATCGGCGAGGTCACGGCGCCCGGATGCTTCGACAAGTCCGGAGCGGCTGCCACTGGTGCGGCGGCGGCAATAGCGACCGGCAAATGGGCCGCATGCGCCATCGGCATGGTCGCGGCGACGCTGATGTTGCGGGCGACGCGCAGGCGCAGGCCGGCGCGTTCGATCTCGATCTCGGTGAGGCTGGTCTCATCAAGCAGAAGGGCGAGCTCGCGGACGAGCGCGGAATCCTCGCTGGAAAACTTTGCGGCTGCTTTGTCGTCTGGCTGGCGCGCCATGTTGTTTGATCCGAATGTTCTGTGTGAAGAGGGAGCGTCAGGCTTTGGGCTTGATGCCGAGCTTGACGGCAAGGCCCTGGATGGCGAGGCGGTAGCCCTCGATGCCGAAGCCGCAGAGCGAGGCAAAGGCCGCGCGCGCGGTGTAGGAATGGTGACGGAAACTCTCGCGGGCGTGGATGTTGGTCACGTGCACTTCGACGGTCGGGATCTGCACCGCGAGCAGCGCGTCGTGCAGGGCGATCGAGGTATGCGAATAGCCGCCGGCATTGATGATGATGCCCTTCATCCTGCGCGCATGCGCCTCGTGGATGAAGTCGATCAGCTCGCCCTCGCGGTTGGACTGGCGGCAATCGGCCTTGAGGCCAAAGCTCGCCGCGGTCTCCCGGCACAGCGCCTCGACGTCGGCCAGCGTGGCATGGCCGTACTTTTCGGGCTCGCGCGTCCCCAGCATGTTGAGGTTCGGCCCGTTGAGAACGAGGATCGTGTCGGTTGCTGGTTCGGCCATTCCTATCCCGGCAGGTGTTTCGGCGTGGCGGGGGTTATAGGTAACAAAGCGTCCTAGGGGAAGCCTTGAAGGGCCTCCCGGGGGCCTTCAAGTACCTCATCCGGGGTGCAAAAACCTGTGCGGAAGCTACGGAAATTGCTTGTTAACCAGTCCGAACCATGGCTGCCGGCCGAACGCAAAGGGGCGGGCATTGCTGCCCGCCCCCAGACGTTAACCGCGATCCGCCTTACACGTCGAGTACGGCGACGATCTCGTAGGTATTGGGGTCAACGATCACGATCTGCTGGTGCACCAGGACGTACCTGTAGCTCCGCCATTCCGGATAAATGGTGGCGACACGGGACGGCAGCGCGTGAAGCTCGATGCCTTCGCGCGGAACGCGTGTGCCGACCGAGATCGAGAAGTTCACGTTGTTCACGGGAGCCACGCGCTCCTCGCGGATCACCGACGTGATCTGGGTCCGCTGCTCGGTCGACAGCTTGGCGCCGGCGCCGGCCTGGCCGACCGTCGTGTTGGTCCGGCTTTCACCCTGCGCCTTCTGGTTGGTGCTGGTGCCGGTCTGGCCCTGAGCGTTCTGGTTGGTACGCGTCTCAGTGCCCTTCTGGTTCTCGGCATTGTTGGTGCTGCTGGCGCCGCTCTTGGTGCCCTCAGCCTTCATGTCCTTGTCCTTGGCGCCGGACTTGCTGGTGTCCTGGCTCATGCTCTTGGACTTGTCCTGCTGAGACTTGTCCATCTGGCCCTGCGCGCGTTCGTCGGTGCGCTGGCCCTTGGTGGCGCCGGCCTTGTCTTCAGCCGCGTTCTTGTTCATCTCGCGGCCCGAGTGCTCATCCTTGCTCGCACCGGACGACTTGTCCTCGGCAGACGTGCCGGACTTCATGCTGCTGGAGCCGCCGGCCTGGCCCACGGTGCCCTTCTCGGCGCCCGAGGATTCCCGGCCCATCGACCCGCCGCGGTCCGCGGCGCCGCCGGAGGGCTGCGAGTGCTGCATCTGCGCACCACCGGCGCCGCCACCGCTGTCGCGGCCCGTGGTGCCCTGTGCGTTCGCAAGACCGCTGCTTGCGACGAGCGCAAGTGCAGCAACCGAAATCATAAAGCGGTTAGACATGGAATTCTCCTCACGTGATCATTTGCGTCATTGCCCGCGCCGACAACGAAAGGAGATTTGAGTTGTTCCGGAACATTGGGGGTTTCGGGGTATTTGTTTCTTAAACGCGAGATGAACGGGCGTGCCGGATTCGCGCCTAGGTTTGACGCAGCAAAAAGGCCGGCTTTTAAGCCGGCCTTTTCGCATCAGCGAGTTGTGAGACTTGCGATCAGCAAGTCGCCTCTTTTAGCAAGTCGCCTCTTTAGCAAGTCGCCTTGCCGCAGCGGGCAACGCCGATCTTTTCCTTGAGGCCATCGAGGCCGACGGCGCCGATCACGATCTGCTTGCCGATCACGTAGCTCGGCGTGCCGTTCATGCCCATCGCCTCCGCGAGCTTGAAGTTCTCCTCGATGGTGGCGCGCACCTCGGGGCTGGCGATGTCCTTCTCGATCTTGGCGGTGTCGAGGCCGGCCTCCTTGGCCGCTTGCATCGCGCGCGCCTTGTCGGCGGCGCCACGGCCACCGAGCAGCTTCTGGTGGAAGTCGAGGTACTTCTTGCCGGAGGGATCCTGCATGCGCACGGCAACCGCGACCTGCGCTGCTTCCACCGAGCCCTGGCTCAGCACCGGAAACTCCTTCAGCACGACCTTCAGCTTCGGATCAGCCTTCATGAGGCCGAGCATGTCGTCCATGGCGCGCTTGCAGTAACCGCAATTGTAATCGAAGAACTCGACGAAGGTGACGTCGCCGTCCTTGTTGCCGAGCACGACCTGGCGCGGCGAGTTGAAGATCGCGTCGGAATTCTGCGCGATGCTGGCCTCGTGCTTCTGCGTTTCGGCCGTGGCCTGGCGCTTGCTGAGCTCGGCCATGGCCTCCTCGAGCACCTCGGGATGGCTGATGAGGTAGTTCTTGACGATCGCCTCGATGTCGGTGCGCTGGGCATCGGAGAAGCTGTCGGCCGACGCGGGCGCGGCTGCGCCGAACATGGCGAGCGCAAACAGCGCGGGAGCAAGCAGGCGCAGCGAAGGCATAGGCAAATCCTCTTATCCAAAGCAGGTTTCAAAAAACGTCCCGGCGGACTTAAGCCCGGTGTCGTGACGTCGTGGTGTCAGGCGTCGTCTCGGTTGAGTTCGTCTTGGCGGCGTTAACCTTGGCGGCGTTAGTCTTGGTGGCGTTAGTCTTGGTCGCGTCAGTCGCGCGGCGCTTTTGACGCTACGATGTCGTCGGCCTTGACCCATCCGGGTGTGCCGACGGCGAAACGGGTTTTCGCGCGCGTGGCAAGCTCGCGGGCGGTCTTGTTGTCGCCGCGCAGATAAGCGGCCTGCGCCGACGCCAGATCAGCCTCGGCATAGTCGCCCTTCCGGCCATAGGCCATCGCGAGCTGCATGTAGCCGAGCGCGGCCTCGGGTTCCCGTGCCACCGCGGCCCGGAGAATCCGGACGGCATCGTCCGTGTAGGTCTTATTATCGGACCCAACCAGAGCCTGCCCAAGTAACATCTCGATGAGGGGCGCATTGTTCGAAAGTGCGACAGCCTTGCGCAGGGCCGGGATTGCCTCCGCCGGCTTGCCGCCCTCGAGCAGGGCCTGGCCGCGGACCTCGTAAAAATACGCATTGTGGGGCTGGACCTGAATCAGCGCGTCGATCTGGGCGAGCGCGCTGCGCAAATCGCCGTGCAGATAGGTGCTGATGGCGCGGGCATAGCGCGCCGGCAGACTGTCGTTGGTTTGCGGATAGCGGCGATACACCGTCTCGGGGCGCTCCATGAACGCGGAAATCTTGGCGCGCACCATGTCGTGACGGAGCTGGAGCGCAGGATCGTCCTTCTTGTCCCAATAGGGGCTGGCGCTGGCGAACTCCTGGAGCGAGGCGACGCGCTCGGCGGGCATCGGGTGCGACTGCAGATAAGGATCGGCGCCGCGGGCCGCGAACAGGCTCTCGCTGGTGAAGCGCTTGAAGGTCTCGTACATGCCCTTCGGCGATTGCTGGGTCGCGGTCAGGAATTTCACGCCGGCGCGGTCGGCGTTTTCCTCCTGCTGGCGCTGATAGGACAGCAGCGTCCGGCGGATCATCTCCTGCGGACCGGCAATGGCCGCAGCGCCGGCATTGGCGAGCCCGTTGTTGCCTGCGCTGCTGCTGCCGCGGGTGCTGCCGACGGCAATCGCGCCGGCACCGAGCAACATGGCGATGATCATCTGGGTCTGGGCGTTGGCGAGTTGTTCGCGCAGCTTGGACAGATGGCCGCCGGCCAGATGCCCGGTCTCGTGCGCGAGCACGCCGATGATCTGGTTCGGCGTCTCCGACTGGAGGATCGCGCCGTAATTGACGAAGATGCGGCGGCCGTCCGCGACGAACGCGTTGAACGAGCCCTCGTTGACGATCACCATCTGGATGTTCTGCTTTTCCAGACCGGCGGCGCGCAGGATCGGGCGGGTGTATTCGCGCAACAGCTGCTCGGTCTCGGTGTCGCGCAGGACCGGCGGGCCCTTGCCCTGGGCATGCACGGCCGGCAACGGCAACAGCGCAATCGCCGCGGCCGTGACGACGGCGGTGAGGGCGGAGGCCTTCTTGCGCAATGCGATCTGGAGCAACATCAAACGGTCTTGGTCAAACGGGCGTGGTTAGACGGGCTTGGAAGCAGTTTCGTGATTGGTTTTGGCGATTGGCGGCGGACCGGATACGCGATATGCCCTTGTAAGCCGTACCCCTTATGAGCCGTACAATGCGGCCAGTCTGGGGCGCAAGCGCCCCGTTTCCCGGACCGGACGGCCCGGTTCGCCAGCGAAATAGCAGAAATCGATGCACGATGCGACATTGAGGAACCGGTTGGGGCGGTGGCTCGAGCCCTCCCGCCGCAGCGATGTTCCCCCGTTCATGGTGATGGACGTCATGGCCGCGGCGGCCCGAATCGAGGCGGCCGGCGGCCATGTCATCCATATGGAGGTCGGCCAGCCCGCGGCAGGCGCCCCGAAAACCGCGATTGCGGCCGCCCATGCGGCGCTTGAGGCGGGGCGGATCGATTATACCTCCGCGCTCGGCATCCCCTCCCTGCGCGCCCGCATCGCGCGCCACTATCGCGATGCCTATGGCTGCGACGTCAGCCCTGAGCGGATCGTGGTGACGACCGGATCATCCGGCGGCTTCATCCTGGCCTTCCTGTCGATGTTCGAGCCCGGCGACCGCGTCGCCGTGACGGTGCCGGGTTATCCGCCTTACCGTCATATCCTCACCGCGCTCGGCTGCGAGCCGGTGCTGATCGAGACCACCAACGAGACGCGACATGCGCTGACCGGCGAGGCGCTGCTGGCCGCCCATCGCAAGGCGCCGCTGAAGGGCGTGCTGGTCGGCAGTCCCGCCAATCCGACGGGAACGATGATGTCCCGCGAGGCGCTCGCCGGCCTCATCACGGCCGCGGAAGACGCCGGCATCCGCTTCATCTCGGATGAAATCTATCACGGTCTCGACTACGCGTTCCCGGCGGTGACGGCGGCCTCGCTCTCCGACCACGCACTCGTGATCAACTCGTTCTCGAAGTATTTTTGCATGACCGGCTGGCGCGTCGGCTGGATGGTGGTGCCCGAGATCCTGGTGCGGCCGATCGAGCGGCTCCAGCAGAACCTCTCGATCTCGGTGCCGTCGCTGTCACAGATCGCGGCTGAGGCCGCCTTCGACGGCGCGGCCGAGATGGAGGAGATCAAGCACGGCTACCAGGAAAACCGGCGCATCCTGATCGAGGGATTGCCGAAAGCCGGCCTCAGCAGGTTTCTGCCGGCCGACGGCGCTTTCTATCTCTATGCCGACGTCTCGGATTTCACCTCCGACAGTTTCGAGTTTGCCAAGCAGATGCTGGAGCAGGCGCAGGTTGCGGCCACGCCCGGCCTCGATTTCGATCCCATCCATGGCCGCTCGTTCATACGATTGTCCTACGCACGCTCGGCTGATGAGATGCGGGAGGCGGTTGACCGGATCGCTCACTGGCTTAAATAGCCGCCAGTTTTCGACAGCCTTCTGGAGTGCAACTTGTCCAACCGTTCCGTCCCGTCTACCGCCTCGCATTCTCCTCTCGCCGCCTTGATGTGGCCGACTCGCCCCGGCGAAGCCGTAGGCGCCTTGCGCGCCGTCGTGCTGATCGCGCTCGGCACAGCGCTGATGACGCTGTCGGCCAAGGTGAACCTGCCGCTGCCTTACGTGCCCATGACCTTGCAGACGCTGGTCGTGCTGATGATCGGCGCCGCCTATGGCTGGCGCCTTGGCAGCGCAACCATGATCGCCTACCTCGCCGAGGGCGCGATCGGCTTGCCGGTCTTCGCCGGCCCCGTGGGTGGCATTGCACCGCTGGTCGGCCCGACCGCGGGCTATCTGTACGGCTTCGTGCTGGCTGCCTTCATTACCGGCTGGCTTGCGGAGCGCGGCTGGGACCGCAACGTCGCGCTGCTGTTTGCGGCCATGGCGGTTGCCCATCTCGTCATTTTCATCGCCGGCTTCGGCTGGCTGGCCTACGGCATCGGCCTTGGCGCGACCAAGGCTTGGGCCGTCGGCGTGGCGCCGTTCGTTGCGGCATCTCTGGTCAAGAACGCGCTGGGCGCGACGTTGATGCCGGCGGCTCGCCGGATCGTCGATCGTCGCGGGTAAAGCGCGCTAAAACGAGCAGTTCCAATTGACAGGGCCGGCCAAGTTGATCTTGGCTGGCTCTGAGTTTGAGGGGGAGTGAAACAATGACGACGACAACGATGGCGGGGGCGCCGGTCGCGCCCGCCGCAGCCAAGCCGTGGTACAGGGTTCTCTACATTCAGGTGCTGATCGCCATCGTGCTCGGCGCCATCGTCGGCTGGCTCTGGCCACAAATTGCCACCAACGACTGGATCAAGGCGCTCGGCGACGGCTTCATCAAGCTGATCAAGATGGTGATCGCGCCGATCATCTTCTGCACCGTGGTCTCCGGCATTGCCCATATCCAGGACGCCAAGAAGGTCGGCCGTATCGGCGTCAAGGCGCTGGTCTATTTCGAGATCGTCTCGACCTTCGCGCTGGTGATCGGACTGCTCGTCGGCAACATCCTCAAACCGGGCGCGGGCTTCGGCAACGCGGGCGCTAACGCGAGCGCTGTCGCGAATTATGCCAAGCAGGCCGAGGGCCAGAAGTCGGTCGACTTCATCCTGCACATCATTCCCGACACGGTCGTCGGCGCCTTCGCGCAAGGCGAGATCCTGCAGGTGCTGCTGTTCTCGGTGCTGTTCGGCTTCGCCATCATGGGGCTCGGCGAGCGCGGCCACGTGATCCGCAGCTTCATCGACGACGCCGCGCACGCGGTGTTCGGCGTCATCTCGATCGTGATGCGCGCGGCGCCGATCGGCGCGTTCGGTGCGATGGCTTTCACCATCGGCAAGTTCGGGACCGGCGCAATCCTCAATTTGATGGGCCTGATTGCGACGTTCTATCTGACCGCCGCGTTGTTCGTCTTCGTGGTGCTCGGCACCATCGCGCGCTTCGCCGGATTCTCGATCTTCAAGTTCCTGGCCTACATCAAGGACGAACTGCTGATCGTGCTCGGCACCTCGTCGTCGGAAAGCGCGCTGCCGTCCCTGATGGAGAAGCTCGAACGTCTCGGCTGCTCCAAATCGGTGGTCGGCCTCGTGGTGCCCACGGGCTATTCGTTCAATCTCGACGGCACCAACATCTACATGACGCTGGCGACCCTGTTCATCGCGCAGGCGCTCGGTTTCGACCTCACCTTCGGCCAGCAGCTCACCATCCTGGTCGTGGCGATGCTGACCTCGAAGGGCGCCTCCGGCATCACCGGAGCGGGCTTCATCACCTTGGCGGCGACGCTGGCCGTGGTCGATCCGCGCCTCGTGCCGGGCATGGCGATCGTGCTCGGCATCGACAAGTTCATGAGCGAGTGCCGCGCGCTGACCAATCTGTGCGGCAACGGCGTCGCCTGCGTGATCGTCGCCTGGTGGGAGGGCGAGCTCGATCGCGACAAGCTCAATGCCGCCCTTGCCAGGCAGATCGATCCGACGGACATGGAAACGGCCGTCACGACGGACTGATCTGCAAGCTGTATCCGGCGGGGCTGAGCCCCGTCAGACCTTGAAGTAATAGGGCTGGTCGAGATTCTCGATCAGCCCTTTTTCTTTGGGCTCCCAGCCGAGCAGGGCGCGCGTCTTCGCACTCGAGGTCGGGACGTCGACGCCTGCGAACTGTGCGAACCAGCCGAAATGCGCGGGCGCTTCGTCTTGCGATTTCGAGACGACGGGTACGCCGAGCCGTTTTCCGATCACCTCCGCGATGATCTTGAACGGCACGCCTTCCTCGGCGATCGCGTGATAGTGCTTCGCCGTGGCGCCTTGCTCCAGCGCGAGACGATAGACGCGCGCGGCGTCGACACGGTGCGCGGCCGGCCAGCGGTTCATGCCGTCACCGATATAGGCCGCCACGCCTTTCTCGCGCGCGAGATTGATCAGGATCGGGACGAAGCCGTGGTCGCCTTCGCCGTGCGTGGATGGCGGAAGCCGGACTACGGCGGCGCGGACGCCGCGTTCGATCAACGACAGGGCGGTCGATTCCGACACGCGCGGAAAGCGATGCGCCGCCTCGTCGTCCTCGGTCGCGAGCCGGCCGGGCGCCAGCAGCGCGACGCCGGAGGTGACGATGAGGGGGCGGTCGGAGCCTGCGAGCTCCTCGCCGAGCGCCAGGATCGCGCGGCGGTCGAGCTCGCAATTGTCGAGAAATTTCGAGAAGTCGTGGTTGAAGCCGAGGTGCAGAACGCCGTCGGATGCGGCCGCACCGCTGCGCAAGGACGCATGGTCCTCCAGCGAACCGCGATGGACTTCGGCGCCCATCGCGGTGAGGGCGGCCCCGCCGGCATCGTTACGGGCAAGACCAGTGACATGGTGGCCGGCGGCGATCAGGTCCCGAACCACGGCGGAACCGACGAAGCCGGTGGCGCCGGTGACGAAAACACGCATGAGGTATCTCCAGGAAGCGGTCGAGGGATTGGCGGAGACGAGCATCTGCGCTAGGATTATCCGGGTAAAGTAGTGACATTATCAAGGTATAATAACTAACAGGATGAGCGAGACCGTCACCAGCGAGAACCTGCTCGGGGCCTATCTGAAGGACCGTCGAACCCGGCTCGATGCGGCCGCGTTCGGCCTCGGCGGCAGCCGCAGGCGCACGCCCGGCCTACGCCGGGAGGAGGTGGCCCAGCGCGCCAATATCAGTCCGACCTGGTACACGTGGCTGGAGCAGGGCCGCGGTGGGGCGCCGTCGCCCGATGTGCTCGACCGCATCGCCCGCGCGCTGATGCTGACCGATGTCGAGCGCGAGCATCTGTTCCTGATCGGCCTCGGCCGTCCGCCCGAAGTGCGTTACCAGGCAAGCGAAGGCGTCTCGCCGCGGCTCCAGCGCGTGCTCGACGCGCTCGCATTCAGCCCGGCGCTGGTGCGAACCGCGACCTGGGACGTCGTTGCCTGGAACCGCGCTGCGAGCGTGGTGCTGACGGACTACAGCGCGATCCCGCCCGGACAGCGCAACATCCTCCGCTTCATCTTCTGCAATCCGCGCGTGCGCGCCGCGCAATACGATTGGGATAGCGTGGCGCGCTTCGTGGTCGCCGCGTTCCGGGCGGATGCCGCGCGCGCCGGCGCGGTGTCGCATGTCGCCGATTTCGTCGACGAGCTCTGCCGCACCAGCCCGGAATTCGCGGCACTCTGGCGCGACAATGACGTGCGCCATCATGGCGACGGCACCAAGCGGCTGAAGCATCCCGTGCACGGCACCATGTCGTTCGAATATTCGAGCTTCAACGTCGAGGGCCGGCCCGATCTCAGCATGATCGTCTACAACCCGGCGACGCCTGATGATGCCGACCGCATCAGGACGCTGCTCGGCGAGCGCGCCGACTGACGGAATTTGCGACCTGGCGCGTTTAACCCGCATCTCGGATCTCGAAGGGGTGGGGGGTATCGTGGGCAATGCGGCTGTGAATCCGATTGTGGTGCGGGCGGCGGAGCACTTTGCGGCGGGGCGTCCGGAGCAGGCGGATGCGCTCTGCGCCGAAGTTTTGAAGGCCGATCCGGATCACGTCCCGGCACTGCATCTGGCGGCCGTCGCCGCCTTCGTCACCGACCGCGCGGCTGACGGCGCCGCGCTGCTCGGCCGCGTCTTCAACATCGATCCCGAGCACGCGCCGGCGCTCGTCACGCTCGGCGATGCGCTTGCGGTGAAGGGCGAGCAGGAGGGTGCCGTGGCGGCCTTCACGCGCGCGCTGGTCCGGCGGCCGGACGACGCCGGCCTGCACAACAAGCTCGGTGTGGCGCTCGGCGAGCTTACTCGCTTCGACGAGGCGGAAGCTGCCTACCGGCGGGCGCTCGCGCTCGATACGCATCTGACGCGCGCCTGCTTCAATCTCGCCGTCGTGCTCGCGGAGCAGGGGCGGCTCGCCGAGGCCGAAACGGCCTATCGCGCGGTGATCGCGCGGGTGCCGACTTATCGCGGCGTCTGGCTCAATCTCGGCAATATCCTGACCGATCAGTCCCGGCATGCCGAGGCCGTGGCGGTCTATCGGTGCGGCCTCGACGCCGATCCTGACGATCCGGGGCTGCTGTCCAACCTTGGCGCTGCACTCTATCGACAGGGGCTGCTCGAGGACGCGATCGTTCAGTACCGCCGCGTCATCGCGCTGGTGTCGGATGATCTCGCGGCGCTGCGGGTTCTCGGCCTGGTCTTGCAAGAGGTCGGTGAGCTGCGCGAGGCTGCCGAAGTCTACAGGCGGACATTGGCGCTGGATCCGGCCGACCATATGATCTTGACCAATCTCGGTGGCTGCCTTTGCGAACTCGGTGCGCTCGATGAGGCAATCGCTGCCTGGGAGCGCGCGCTGTCGTTGAAGCCCGATCACGCGCCGGCCCACACCAATCTCGGCGTCGTGTTCGAGAAGCTGGAGCGCATCGACGACGCGGTGGCCTCACACCGGCGGGCCATTGCCGCTGATGTCTCTTACGCCAAAGCGTACGCCAATCTCGCGGTTGCGTTGCGTAACGCCGGCGAGATCGACGAGGCGCTCGCGATCTCGCACCAAGCCATCGCACTTGATCCGGAGCGGCCGATCGCACATTACAATCACGCTCATTTCCTGCTGATGAATGGCGACTTCGCCGGCGGGTTCGAAGCGTATCGGTGGCGTCGACATTGCAAGATGTTGTCGGATGGCGATCCGGTCTTTACCGAGCC
>NZ_JADPJH010000037.1:105298-318802 GCF_023073315.1 Bradyrhizobium sp. 1
CGATGCCCTGCATTTCGTGCGCTATCTGCCGATGGTGACCGCGAAGGGCGGCAGGATCATCTTGCAGGTTCAGCCCGCGCTCGCTGCACTGCTGCGGCAGCTCCCCGACGTCACCGTGATTCCCCGCGGCGAACCGTTGCCGCCGTTCGATCTGCAACTGCCGCTGATGAGCCTGCCGCGTGTGTTCGGCACCACGCTCGATACCATTCCGGCCGATATCCCTTATCTGCATCCCGTTCCTGCAAAGCTAGCCCGATGGCGCGCGGCGCTAGCGGATGTGACGGCGCTGAAGGTCGGCGTGGTCTGGGCCGGCAATGCCCGACACAAGGGCGACCGGCAGCGCTCGCTGTCGGCCGCTTCAGTGCTGCCGCGTCTCGCGATGCCCGGCGTGCAGCTCTACTCCTTGCAAAAGGAGCCGCGCTCCGAAGATGACGAGGTGCTGGCGTCGCTTGGCAACGACATCATCGATCTGGCACCAGCGCTCGGTGATTTCGGCGACACGGCCGCAGCGGTCGCGGCGCTCGATCTCGTCATCGCCGTCGACACGTCAGTTGCGCATCTTGCCGGCGCGCTCGGCCGTCCGGTGTGGATGCTGACGCCTTACGCGCTCGACTGGCGCTGGCTGCGCGATCGCGAGGACAGCCCCTGGTATCCGACCATGCGGCTGTTCCGCCAGCGCGCCCCGCGTGAATGGGACGATCCGTTGCTGCGGATTTCGGCTGCGCTCGCGGTGCTTGCCGCAAACGCGGAGGGTTAGAACCGCTCAGGCCGATAAGGCGTCGGATCGATCGACGGCGTCTCGCCGTTCATCATTTCCGCGAGCAACCGTCCCGTCGCGGGGCCGAGCGTAAATCCCTGGTGGCCGTGGCCGAAGTTCATCCAAAGACCAGGGTGGCGCGGGGCGCGGCCGAGCACCGGCAGCATATCGGGCGTGCAGGGCCTCGTGCCGAACCACGGGTCGGGCTCGGCGCGCTTGCCGAGATCGATCAGCTCGCGTGCGGAGGCCTCCGCGCTGGCGAGCTGCAGGGGCGTTGCGAGCGCGTCCGGCCCGGTCAGCTCGGCGCCGGTGGTGATGCGGATGCCCTTGGCCATCGGACCCATGGCGTAGCCGCCGCCCTTGTCGACGAGCGGCAGATCGAGCGATGCACCGCCGCTGTAATGCATGTGATAGCCGCGCTTGCGCACCAGCGGGATGCGATAGCCGAATTTGTACAGCAGATCAGGCGACCATGGCCCGAGCGTGACGACGGCGTGCGCGGCGTCGATGCGACCCTGGTCGGTGTTAGCAGACCAGCCGGTTGCGGTCTGTTGCAGCGACTGTGCATCGCCGAGCACAATGGTGCCGCCGAGGCGCTGGAACAGCTCGGCATAGGCGGTCACCAGCGCGCCCGGATCGGACACGGTCCAGGTGTCGAGCCAATGGATCGCGCCGGGAAGATCGTCGCGCAGGATCGGCTCGGCCTTGGTGAGCTCGCTGCCCGACAGCACACGAAATTTCACGCCGAATTCGCGCTGGTCTTCCTCCGCGGCCTTGATCGAGGCATCCAGTGAAGCGGCGTCGCGATACAGCGCCCGATAGCCGGCGCGGCGGATCAGATTGTCGGCGTGGGCTTCGCGAATGAGGATGTCGTGCTCCGGCGTGGCGTAGGCGATCAGCCGCGCCCAGCCGACGATCGCTTCACGATGCCGCTTCGGCGCCGAATGCCACCAGTAGCGGAGCAGCGGCTCGATATGGCGATGAAGCGACGACAGGCTGTAGCGCACGTCATTGGTGCGGCCGGCCGCGATCTTCAGGAGCGAGGCGAGGTCGCGCGGCATCGGATAGGGGCGCACCGCTTCGGCCTGGATCATCCCGGCATTGCCGTAGCTGGTCTCGCGGCCGGGCTCCCTGCGGTCCACGAGCGTGACCGACCAGCCGCGTTGCTGCAAATGCAGCGCCGCACCCACACCGACCATGCCACCGCCGAGGATGATTGCGCTTTGCATCGGTAGAAATCTCCTGTCAGGCGGCCTTCGGCGCGAGCCTTGGCTGGTGTCGGTTCATTCCCAGGTGAGGAAGCCGGGTGTGGCCGACAGTGGCGACGCAGCCGCAAGCCGTGCCATGTCAGGCACCGGCCGGCACAATTGCGCATCGTTCGCGAACGCAGCCTCGATGCTCGCTGCGACCGAGAGCACGATGGCGTCGCCGCCGCGCGGGCCGACGATCTGGAGGCCGAACGGCAGACCGGCTTCATCGCGGCCGAGCGGAATGCTGATCGCGGGATGGCCGGGAAGCGTCACGGCGTAAGCGAGCGCGAGCCAGTGGAAATAGGATCTGGTCGGCACGCCGTCGATCTCGGCGGGATAGGCTTCCGACCAGGGGCGCGGGCTGAGCGTGATGGTCGGACTGATCAGCACGTCGCAGTTTGCGAAGAAGGTCTGCCAGGCGCGATAGATCCGCGTCTGGATCGTGGTCGCGCGCGCGTGGTCTTGAAGCGAATAACCGAGGCCTTCCTCGACATTGGCGCGAACGTTGGGACCGAGCATCTCGGGACGTTCTTTGAAGTTCTTGCCATGCGTCGCCAGGAACATGCCCGCGCGCAACACGGCGAAGGCATCGTCGGCGCCGGAGCAGTCAGGCGTCGCCTCGCGGCAATCGGCGAACAGCGGCGCGAGCCTGTTCACGCGCGCGCGGAACACGCGGCGGATCGCCTGCTCGGTCGGTGCGAAGCCGAAATCTTCGGTGAAAGCGAGACGCAGTTTGCCAAGGTCCGCAGGATGCGGCGCGGCCCAGCGGTCGGCGCGCGCACGTACGGGCTCGCCGGGCAGGGTGTAGGCGAGCGGATCGCGGGCGTCGTCGCTCGCCATCACCGACAGCATCAGCGCGGCATCCGTGACATTGCGCGCCATCGGCCCGTCGGTCGACAGATTGGACCAACCGAACACGCGCTTTTCGCTTGGCACGAGGCCGTAGGAGGGACGCATGCCGACGATGCCGGAGAAGCCGGCGGGATTGCGCAGGGAGCCGCCGGTGTCGGAGCCCGAGGCGAGCGGGGCCATGCCGCAGGCGAGCGCGACCGCCGAGCCGCCGGAGGAACCTGCTGCCGAGCGCGAGGGATCGAAGGGATTGCCGGTGGCGCCGAAGACGGGATTGCGGGTGTTGGCGCCGGCCGCCCATTCCGGCGTGTTGGTCTTGCCGAAGATGATGGCGCCGGCGGCGCGTAAGCGCGCAACCGAGCCCTGGTCGGCAGCCGGGACGTTGTCGCGCAGCAGCGGGCTGCCATAGGTGGAGCGCATCCCCGCGGTGTCCTGGGTATCCTTGATCAGGACGGGAAGCCCGTGCAGCGCGCCGCGATCCTCGCCGCGCAGGATGGCCGTTTCGGCCTCCTTCGCAGCGGCGCGTGCGCCCGGCTCATCCAGCGTCACGACGGCGTTGACGGCAGGATTGACGGTGGCGATGCGCGACAGGCAGGCGTCGAGCAGCTCGACAGGCGAGATCGCCTTGGTGGACAGCAGGCGGCGCAGCTCAACGGCGCTGGAATCGCACAGTTCGGACAACACCAATCCCTTTCAGATTATGAAAACGATTTAGCATATCGGAAAGTAGGGATGGCGCACCAATAATCGTCAAACCGGGGCATTTCATGCGCAATGCTGGTATGGCTGCCCAGCGGGTGGCCAAGTCGGTTCCACCGAACGGTTTCAGTCGAAAAGATTAGACGGACAGGTCAACAATTTTTCAGACGCCGTGGTAGCATTTCTGCATGAGCGAAATCACGACGCCCGAAGCGGCCAGTTCGCAGCTCGGCCAATGCCTCAAGGCCGCCCGCCAGGCCCGCGGCCTGACGCTCAAGCAGGTGGCGGAGCGGACCGGCATGGCGCTCTCGACCCTGTCCAAGGTCGAGAACGGCCTGATGTCGCTGACCTACGACAAGCTGCTCCAGCTCACCTCGGGCCTGAAGATGGAGATTGCCGAACTGTTCAATCCGGTGGTCGCAGCGCCTGCGCCGGGCCGGCCGGTCACCGCGCGGCGGAGCATCAGCCGGGCCGGGCTGGGCCAGGTCATCACCACGAAATTCTACACTTACACCTATCAATGCACCGACCTGATCGGCAAACGCATGGTGCCGATCGTGGCCGAAGTCCGCGCGCGGTCGCTGGAGGAATTTGGCCCGCTGCTGCGCCATGGCGGCGAAGAGTATTTTCTGGTGACGAGCGGACGCGTTGCCGTGCACACCGAGTTCTATGCGCCGGAGATCCTGGGGGAGGGCGACGGCATCTATCTCGACAGCACCATGGGCCACGCCTACCTCAACGCCGGCGAGGCGCCGTCCGCAACGGGCGTTTGCCTCTGTACCAGCGAGGCGCCGGATCTCTACGACCAGCTTCGCCAGATTGCCTCGCGCGAGGTGGCGCCGCTCGGCGATGACGAATTGCCGCCGTAGCGCTTTGGCGAGTCTTGAAACGAAAAACGCCCGGCTTGGCCGGGCGTTTTTTTATGGGGTGTCCGGCTTACTCGCCGCCGCCGAAGCGGCGCGACCACCAGCCGGCGCGACGCGGAGCGCCCGGAGTCTCGCTTGCTTCTTCCGGCGCGGGCTCAGGTGCCGGTGCGGGCGGAGCGACCGGTTCGGCCGCCTGCGCAACCGGCGCTGCCGGCTCGCTCGCGCTGCTCGACAGGAAACTCACCTTTTCGCGGACCGTGGAGCGACGTCGCGAGGCCTTGTCGTCGGCGGGCTCTTCTTCCGCAGCAACGGCAGCGGGAGCCGGCTCCGGCCGGGCCGGCGCCTCGGTCCGCACTTCGGCGCGCGGTTCAGGCTGAGTGAACTGCGGCACGGCGGTGGGTTCGGCCTGCGCGATCGAGGGCGCAGCCTCGTCGCCGGCGCCATCGAAATCGGCAACCGCGTCGGTTGCTTCCGGCGGTGCATTGGCCGCGAGCTCGTCACTGATGGAACCGGCAAGACCTTCCTCGCCGCTACCACGCCGACGACGTCCGCCCCTGCGACCACGCCGGCGCCTGCGATCGCCAGCGCCTTCCTGTTCGCCGCGACCCGGACCTGCCTGGTCGTTGGCTTCTTCTCCATCCTGCTCGGACTCGGCTTCCTCTTCGGCTTCGCCGGCGGCCACGGCCGCTTCGGAAGACGCGGGAGCGCCATCCTCGCGAGGCTCACCGTCGCGCTGGCCACCACGGCCGCGGCGGCGACGACGACGCTTACCGCGGCGCGCGCCGTCCTGCTCGGAAGCGGCATCGCCTGAAGCCTGCTCCTCGGCGAGACCTTCGGTTTCCTCGGTTTCGACTTCGGATTCGGTTTCCGGATCGAACTCCTCGTCGTCATAGGCTTCTTCAGCCAGCGGCGGCGGGCTCGCGGCGGCCTGGGCCACCAGCAGCGCCTTGGCAGCTTCGAGCGTGTGCACCTGTTCGCCGCGGTCGATGAGATAGGCCTGCGGTCCGCTGACGCTGGGGTCGGCGATGACCGACAGCGTGACCTTGAAGCCGTTTTCGAGGTCGCGCAGATGTCCGCGCTTGTGGTTCAGCACATAGAGCGCGACGTCGGTGCGGGTGCGGACCACGAGATTGTGGGTCGCGCCCTTCATCAGGATCTCTTCAAGCCCGCGCAGCAGCTGGAGCGCCACCGAGGCCACCGAGCGCAGATGGCCGGTGCCACCGCAATGCGGGCAGGGATCGGTCGAGGATTCCAGCACGCTGGCGCGGATACGCTGGCGCGACATCTCGAGCAGGCCGAAATGCGAGATGCGTCCAACCTGGATGCGGGCGCGGTCCTGCCGGAGGCAATCGGACAGCTTGCGTTCGACCGCGCGATTGTTGCGCTTCTCGTCCATATCGATGAAGTCGATGACGATCAGGCCGGCGAGATCGCGCAGCCGAAGCTGACGCGCGACCTCTTCGGAGGCCTCGAGATTGGTCTTGAGCGCGGTGTCCTCGATATGATGCTCGCGCGTCGAGCGTCCGGAGTTGACGTCGATCGAGACCAGCGCCTCGGTCTGGTTGATCACGATGTAGCCGCCCGAGCGTAGCTGCACGGTCGGCGAGAACATCGCGTCGAGCTGGCTCTCGACGCCCATGCGCGAGAACAGCGGCTGGCCGTCGCGATACTGCTTCACCGCGCTGACATTGGCGGGCATCAGCATCTTCATGAAGTCGCGCGCTTCGCGATAGCCGGATTCGCCGGCGACCTGGATCTCGTCGATCTCCTTGTTGTAGAGGTCGCGCAGCGAGCGCTTGATCAGCGAGCCTTCCTCGTAGACGAGGGTCGGAGCCTGCGACTGCAGCGTCAGGTCGCGCACCGTCTCCCACATCCGGATCAGATATTCGAAGTCGCGCTTGATCTCGGGCTTGGTGCGGGCAGCGCCCGCGGTGCGCAGGATGATGCCCATGCCCTCGGGCACGTCGAGATCCTGCACCACTTCCTTCAGGCGCGAACGGTCCTGGGCCGAGGTGATCTTGCGGCTGATGCCGCCGCCACGCGCGGTGTTCGGCATCAACACGGCATAGCGGCCGGCGAGCGAGAGATAGGTCGTCAGCGCCGCGCCCTTGTTGCCGCGCTCTTCCTTGACGACCTGCACCAGCATGACCTGGCGGCGCTTGATGACTTCCTGGATCTTGTACTGGCGGCGCGGGCGGAAGGTGCGCTCCGGCACTTCTTCCAGAACGTCGTCACCTCCGACGGATTCGACGATTTCCTCTTCGGCTTCCTCGTCGTCCTCGTCCTCATCCTCGTCGTCTTCATCGGCGGCTTCCGCATGCGGCGCCTCGGCGCTCTCGCCGTACACGGCGTCGGCCGGTTCAGCGGCTGCGATCACGGCTTCAGAGAGAGCCTCGGCGTGAGTTTCGAAAGCGGCAGATTCCTGCGGTTCGGCAACGGTCGCGGCTACGGGCTCGGCGCCAAAGGCTGCGACAGGTGAGGGCGTCTCGGCGTGCTCATGATGATCGTGCTCGCCGTCATGATGATGATCATCATCGTGATGGTGATCGTCATCATGGGCATGATGATGGTCGTCGTGACCGTGATCATGGTCGCCATGACCGTGGTCGTGATGATCGTGGCCTTCGTGCTCGCCGTGATGCTCGGCATCGGCGTGCAGATGCTCGCCCTCGTGCGAAGCGCCCTCGGCGTGAAGGGCCTCGCCCTCGATGGGCTGGGCGGCGGAATCGGCACCTTCGACGACGTCGCTACGGACGCGCTCGCCCTGACTGCGGCGGCGGGAATTGCGGTGGCGCGAGCGGCGGCGGCCGTGGGAGCGGTTCTCGCTCTCCTCCTCGGCTTCGCGGTGGGCCTGTTCCTCGGCCTCGATCAGGGCCTGCCGGTCGGCGACCGGGATCTGGTAGTAGTCGGGATGGATTTCGCTGAAGGCGAGGAAGCCGTGGCGGTTGCCGCCATATTCAACGAAGGCGGCCTGGAGCGAGGGTTCGACCCGCGTGACCTTGGCGAGGTAGATATTCCCGCGCAGTTGCTTGCGTTGCGCGGTCTCGAAATCAAACTCTTCGACGCGATTGCCGCGGACCACGACGACCCGGGTCTCTTCCGGGTGGGTGGCATCGATCAACATCTTGTTGGGCATGTCTTAACTCTTGGCGGCGGCGGGCGCGATCGACCGTGGGCGCGAAAAGCGCTGCCGGGTGACGCGACGGTCCACCTGATTCGGGGGTGAGGGGAAGGCCGAAACGCCGTCTCTCGCGCCACGCCGAATCGAAAGCTTCAGGACCGAAGCGGCGCGCGGGATTATCACTCCGCAGCGTCGCGAATGGTCCTTCAGAATTCGTCGGCACAGTCTGGCGCATCAAGCGTCGGCCCGTATGAAACATTGGGCGGCGGGGCCGCCCCTCAATCAGTTGCTGCCGGCCAGGCATGGCGCGAGCGCGCTCGCCTTGGGGATCACGAACCGCCCCCTTGGGATCAAGGGACCGGGTAATGGGTTATGCCGCTGTCTGAACCGTCCCGGACACGTGGTACCCGGGAACCGTCCGCCGCCGGGGCTTAACCCGTCCCACCTCGCTGCCGCGCACCGCGCTGGTCTTTGAGGGAAACGGAAAACGCTGGAATCCCCAAATCTTGGGAGTTCCGGCGCTGCACCGGGAGGCTGAATGCGACACAACCGGAAATATCGGCCGTCAGCATTCCGTACATACGTGGAATGAGCCAACCGTGCAAGGGAGCGTCGCACGGCGGTCACAGTCAGCGAGTTTCGCGCGTCTGTCATTAAGCATCGATTAACCCTGTGGTTCTATTGCGTTAAAGAGGCTGCTCGGAGGCACGGAATCGGTGGCGAGCCGCACAAATCAAAGGGTTTTGCTGGGATGCGCACTGCTGTGCGCCGCAGTCCTGCCGTGTGCTGATTCCTCGCGCCTCAGCGCGGCCGAAAGCCAGCCGCAACCCTCTGTTGCGGTAGCGAATTTTCCGATCGCCTCGGCCGCCCGGCTGGCCGGCGATGGCAAGCAGACCCGCTTCATTCTCGACATCGACCAGACCGTCAGCTTCCGCGCCGTGACGCTCGCCGACCCCTATCGGGTCGTGGTGGACGTCCCCCAGATCAATTTTCAGCTGCCCAATGGCGCCGGGTCCGGCGGGCGGGGGCTGGTCAAGGCCTTCCGCTACGGGCTCGTCATGCCCGGCGGCTCGCGAATCGTGTTCGACCTGACGGGCCCGGCCAAGATCGCCAATTCCTACGTGCTGGAGGCGGCCAACGGCCAGCCGGCCCGGCTGGTGCTCGAGCTGGAGGAGGTCGACCGCACCGCCTTCGTGCAATCGCTCGCCCCGGAAAATCGCCCCGAATTGCGGCCCGCGATCGCGGACGCACCGCCGGCAACGGTTCCCGCGGCGGCGGGCCGTGAGGTACCACAGCAGAGGGTTGATGGACGCCCGGTGGTCGTGATCGATCCCGGTCACGGCGGCATCGACAATGGCACGCAGTCCAGCGGCGAGAGCGAGAAGAACCTTGTGCTGGCCTTTGGCCTGGCATTGCGCGACCGGCTGGAAAAGTCTGGCAAATACCGGGTGGTGATGACGCGGGATGACGACACCTTCGTTCCGCTCAACGACCGGACCAAGATCGCGCGCAACCTGAAGGCCGCGCTGTTCGTCTCTATTCATGCCGATGCGCTGCCGCGTGCCGAGGGGGATGCGCAGGGCGCCACCATTTACACGCTGTCCGACAAGGCGTCCGACGCCGAGGCCCAGCGCCTGGCGGACGCCGAAAACCGCGCGGACGCGATCGCCGGCTTCAATCTGGCGGAAGAGCCGACCGACGTCGCCGACATCCTGATCGATCTGACGCAGCGGGAAACCCGCACGTTTTCAAACCGTTTTGCGCATTTGCTGATGGGCGAAATGAAGTCGAACGTGCGGATGCACAAGCACCCCCTGAAATCGGCCGGTTTCCGGGTGCTGAAGGCCCCCGACGTGCCCTCGGTGCTGGTCGAAATCGGCTATGTCTCCAACAAGGGCGATCTCGAGCACCTGGTCTCGGAGGGCTGGCGATCCAAGGCCGTCGGCTCGATGGCCCAGGCCGTTGACGCGTTCCTGGCCAAACGGCTGGCGACGGCGGGGGCGGGGAATTGAAGAAGGGTTTTTCCGTCCCGCCGCAAAGGCCCTAGTTTGGCCACAGCGGGCGCTTTATAAAAATGCCGCAGGGGGTTCCGGAATCGGAGAGAATCCCGCTCGGCAAGCGTCTTTAGGCCGGCCTTGATGTGATTGCGTAGGCCGGTGAATTCGCGACGTGAGGTTGGCACCAGTTTTGGGTGCCAGTTTTTAGGTCCCATGGGGCTGATACTGGGCTGATCCAGAGTTTGAACGGATAGACACATAATGCGCTTGCTTGTGCGGTTCATGGGCTTCCTGTTCGCCGCGGGAACAGTGTTGTTCCTGGTCGGTGTCGGGGCCGTGGCAGGCCTGATCTGGCATTTCTCCAAGGACTTGCCGGACTACTCTCAGCTTCAGGATTACGAGCCGCCGGTGATGACCCGCGTCCACGCGGTCGACGGTTCGCTGCTGGGCGAATACGCCAAGGAGCGGCGGCTGTACCTGCCGATCCAGGCCGTACCGAAGCTCGTGATCAACGCCTTCCTCGCAGCCGAGGACAAGAATTTCTACGAGCATGGCGGCATCGACTACACCGGCATGGCGCGCGCGGGCGTGCTGTATCTCCAGAACTTCGGCTCCAACCGCCGCCCGCAGGGTGCCTCCACGATCACCCAGCAGGTCGCCAAGAATTTCCTTCTGACCAACGAGGTCTCCTTCGCTCGCAAGATCAAGGAAGCCTTGCTGGCGATGCGGATCGAGAAGACCTATTCGAAGGACAAGATCCTCGAGCTGTATCTGAACGAGATCTATCTCGGCCTCGGCGCCTACGGCATCGCGGCCGCCTCGCTGGTGTATTTCGACAAATCGGTGAACGAGCTGACGGTGGCGGAAGCTTCCTATCTGGCGGCGCTGCCGAAGATGCCCGCGACCCTGCATCCGGTGCGTAACCGCGACCGCGCCATCGAGCGCCGCAACTACGTGATCGATCGTCTGGTCGAGAACGGCTGGATCAAGCAGGCCGACGCCGAGAAGGCCCGCAAGGAGACGCTGGCCGTCACCAACCGTTCCAACGGTGCCCACACCTTCGCCGGCGAATATTTTGCCGAGGAAGTCCGCCGCGACATCTTCGAGCGCTATGGCGAGAAGAAGCTGTACGAGGGCGGTCTCTCCGTGCGCACCACGCTCGATCCGAAGATCCAGGTCATGGCACGCAAGACCATGGTCTCGGGCCTCGTGAACTATGACGAGCAGCAGGGCTATCGCGGCGCCATGAGCAAGCTCGATATCTCCGGTGACTGGGGCGTGAAGCTCGCCGAGATCAAGTCGCTATCCGACATCTCGCCGTGGCGCATGGCGGTGGTGCTGGAGACCAGCGACCAGTCCGCGCGCATCGGCTTCCAGCCGAGCCGCGAACTCGGCGGTGCCCTCAGCAAGCAGCGCGAGACAGGCCTGATCACGCTCGATGGCATCAAATGGGCAAGGGCGGCCTCGGGAGCTGCCAAGGGCAGGGCGGCGACCGCGGTGTCGCAGGTGCTGCAGCCCGGCGACGTGATCTACGCCGATCCGCTCTACAGCAAGGAAGGACAGCCGGTCGAAGGCCAGTACCGGCTGCGCCAGATTCCCGAAGTGTCGGGCGCGATGGTGGTGATGGATCCCTGGACCGGCCGCGTGCTCGCGATGGTCGGCGGCTTCTCGTTCGACCAGAGCCAGTTCAACCGTGCCACGCAGGCCTACCGGCAGCCGGGTTCGTCGTTCAAGCCGATCGTCTATTCGGCCGCGCTCGACAACGGCTATACGCCGTCGACCGTCGTGCTCGACGCGCCCATCGAAATCGACCAGGGCCAGGGCGCCGGCGTGTGGCGGCCGGAAAATTTCTCCTCGGGCAAGTTCCAGGGGCCGGTGACGCTGCGCAATGCGCTGCGCCAATCGCTCAACACGGTGACCGTGCGCCTCGCGCAGGACATCGGCATGCCCTTGATCGGCGAATATGCGCGCCGCTTCGGCGTCTATGACGAGCTGCCCAACTATCTGTCCTACGCGCTCGGCGCCGGCGAGACCACGGCGATGCGCATGGTCACGGCCTATTCGATGCTCGCCAATGGCGGGCGGCGGGTGAAGCCGACCTTGATCGACCGCATCCAGGACCGCTACGGCCACACCATCTTCAAACACGACCAGCGCGAATGCCGCGGCTGCGACGCACCCGGCGGCTGGAAGAACCAGAACGAGCCGCAGCTGATCGATCGCCGCGAGCAGGTGCTGGATTCCATGACCGCCTATCAGATCACCGAACTGATGGAAGGCGTGGTTCAGGCCGGTACCGCGACCGTGGTCAGGGAGGTCGGCAAGCCGATCGCCGGCAAGACCGGTACCACCAACGAGGCCAAGGACGCCTGGTTCGTCGGCTTCTCGCCCGATGTCGCCGTCGCGATCTATATGGGCTACGACAAGCCCCGTGCGCTCGGTAAGGGCAATGCCGCGACCGGTGGCCATCTGGCTGCTCCCATCGCGCGCGACTTCCTGAAGCTCGCGCTCGCCGACAAGCCCGCCGTTCCGTTCAAGGTGCCGGCCGGCATCAAGCTCGTCCGCGTCGTCGCCAAGACCGGCATGCGCGCCGGCCCCGGCGAGACCGGCGGAACGATTTTGGAAGCCTTCAAGCCGGGCACGGCGCCGCCGGATAACTACTCCGTCATCGGTGTTGCCGATGCCGACGGCCGCGGCGGCGTGCCGGCCTCGCAACAGCAGCAGCCGGATTCCGGCTTCTTCATGCGGCCGGGCACCGGCGGGCTGTACTAAGGCTTAGGACAAGACAGACGATCGCGGTTCCGGCGGTTGCGCTTTGCAGCCGCCGCCGCTACATCCCAATCTCAATTGCACGCGGGATTCCGCGAGACCAGAGAACGACATGCGCGCCGAAATCGAACGGTTGGTAGAAGAGATCAAGCAGTCAGTCGGGCTGCTGAGGAGGCATCTTTGACGTCGATAAATCGACGGCGCGCCTCGCTGAGCTGAACAAGCTCGCAGAAGATCCCAATCTCTGGAACGATTCCCAGAAGGCCCAGAAGCTGATGCAGGAGCGGACCTCGCTGGAGGATTCGCTCTCGGGTATCGGCAAGGTCGAGCAGCAGCTTGAAGACGACATCGGCATGATCGAGCTCGGCGAGGCCGAGGGTGATGCGGGTGTCGTCGCTGAAGCCGAAGCCGCACTGAAGACCCTCAAGAAGGAAGTCGCGCGGCGCGAGCTCGAGGCGCTGCTGTCGGGCGAAGCCGACGGCTTCGATTCCTATCTCGAAGTCCATGCCGGCGCCGGCGGCACCGAGAGCCAGGACTGGGCGCAGATGCTGCTGCGCATGTACACGCGCTGGGCCGAGACGCACGGCTTCAAGGTCGAATTCCTCGAAGAGTCCGAGGGCGAAGAGGCCGGCATCAAGTCCGCGACGATCCAGGTCTCCGGTCACAACGCCTATGGCTGGTTGAAGACGGAGGCCGGCGTGCACCGGTTGGTGCGCATCTCGCCGTTCGATTCCAACGCACGGCGGCATACGTCTTTCTCGAGTGTGCAGGTGTTTCCGGTCATCGACGACAGCATCAAGATCGACATCAAGGAATCCGATGTCCGCGTCGACACCATGCGTTCGGGCGGCGCCGGCGGCCAGCACGTCAACAAGACCGAATCCGCGGTGCGCCTGACGCATATCCCGACCGGCGTCGCGGTGGTCTGTCAGGCCGGCCGCTCCCAGCACAAGAACAAGGCGCAAGCCTGGGACATGCTGCGCGCGCGGCTCTACCAGATGGAGCTGAAGAGGCGCGAGGAGAAAGCCGCCGCCGACCAGGCCGCCAAGACCGATATCGGCTGGGGCCACCAGATCCGCTCCTACGTGCTGCAGCCCTACCAGATGGTGAAGGATCTGCGCACGGGCGTGCAGACCTCCGACACCTCGGGCGTGCTCAACGGCGAGCTCGACGACTTCATGGCCGCGACCTTGGCGCAGCGCGCCTTCGGCACCACCGGCGCTGACATCGAGGACGTCGACTGATGACCCGCGTCGCCTTCATCGGGCTTGGACGGATGGGCCATGGCATGGCCGGCCGCTATCTCGATGCCGGTTTTACGGTGACGCTGTGGAATCGCAGCAAATCAAAAGCGGAAGACCTGATCGCGCGCGGCGCGCTTTGGGCGACTTCGCCCGAGGATGCCGCGATCGACGCCGACGCTGTCGTGACTATGGTTGCCGATGACGAAGCCTCGCGCGCGGTCTGGCTCGGGCCTGAAGGCGCGGCCAAGACGGCGAAATCAGGCACCATCGGGATCGAATGCTCCACCGTCTCCTATGACCACGCCTGCGAGATGGGCCGCGAGCTCAACGCGCGCGGGCTGATCTATATCGACTGCCCCGTGACGGGATTGCCGGATGCAGCCGCGAGCGGAAAGCTGACGCTTTTGGCCGGTGCCGATGCCGCCGACCTCGAACGCGCCCGCCCGTTCCTCGAACCGATCGGCTCGACCATCCGCCATTTCGGCGCGGTCGGCTCCGGCACGGTCTACAAGCTCATCAACAATCTGATGGGCGCGATCCAGATCGCCGGCCTCGCTGAAGGTCTCGCGATCGCCGAGCAGGCCGGGCTCGACATGAATCTCGTGCTGGAATCGATCCAGGCAGGCGTTGCCGCCAGCCCCCAGGTGCAGCGCCATTCCAAACGCATGGTCGCCCGCGATTTCAGCGGCGCGACGTTCACGGCAGCGCTCCGGCACAAGGACGCCGCCTATGCCGTCAAGCTTGCGGAGAGCCTGCTGGCCGACAAGCCGCTGGTCTCGCGCGCCGCCGTCGAGTCCTACGCGCAGGCGAAGGCCGCGATGCCGGACGACGACGAAGGCAAGATGATCGAGCTGGTGTCGCGCCCGAAGAAGCCGTCTTAAGCCGGACACATCGACATGGGGCAGCCTCGTTCTGAACGCGGTCTCGGCATTGCCCTCGTCATCGCCGCCGCGGTCGCATGGAGCACCGCGCCGTTCTTCACCCGGCTGCTGCCGTTCGATCCCTGGACGATTT
The DNA here is from genome assembly GCF_023073315.1 of Bradyrhizobium sp. 1. Classification (GTDB taxonomy): domain Bacteria; phylum Pseudomonadota; class Alphaproteobacteria; order Rhizobiales; family Xanthobacteraceae; genus Bradyrhizobium. The sequence goes on from NZ_JADPJH010000037.1 coordinate 119,865, forward strand.
TGTTCTGGCGCGGTCTGTTCGCGGGCGGCCTGATCAGCGTGTTTCTCGTGGTGATGCAGGGCCGCGGCGCGCTGCGGCAATTGGTTGTGCCCGGACGCGGCGGCTTGCTCGTCGCCTCGTTGTCCACCATCGGCATGGTCTCGTTCATCCCCGCGCTTCAGATGACCAACGTCATGAACGTGGCAGTGCTGATCGCCACGCAGCCCTTCGTCGCCGCTGCGCTGGCGTGGTTATGGCTCGGCGAGACCGCAACGTGGCGCACGCTGATCGCAAGCCTGATGGCCTTTGCCGGCGTGGTGATCACGGTTGGCGGCGTCGCGGCCGGCGCCGATCTCGGCGGCGTGGCCCTGAGCTGCCTGATGGTATCAGCCATCTCTGCCATGACGGTGGTGGTCCGGCGCCACCGCGAGACGTCGATGGTGGCGGCGGCTGCGCTGTCGAACTTCCTGGGAAGTCTCATCAGCCTTCCGTTTGCGCACGACATCGCCCATGTCGGCGGCAACGGCCTCGCGATCCTCGCGATGTTCGGCTGCCTCCAGGTCGCGCTCGGCCTGACCTTCTACATGCTCGGCTCGCGCTTGCTGCCGTCAGGGCAGGCTTCGCTGATCGCGACGCTGGAAACCCCGCTGATGCCGTTCTGGATCTGGGTCGCCTTCCGGGAATTGCCCGCCGTCCACGCGCTCATTGGCGGAGCCCTGGTGATCGGAGCAGTCGTTGCCGACATCGCGGGGGATGCGCGGTCACGCCGATCCTCTTGATCGGCGTCTTGTCGGAAATCGGGTGGCCTTGTTCCTCGCCGTGTCCTAGGCGGCAGGCTCGGCCGCCGAGGTGAGACCCATGCCCCCGAACGACAACCGGATCGACGCGCGAGACTGGTCGCGGCTCGCTGTGCTCTCGATCCTCTGGGGTGGCTCGTTCTTCTTCAATGGCGCGGCGTTGCGGGAATTGCCGCCGCTGACGCTGGTGTTTTTGCGCGTCGCGCTTGGTGCGGCCATTCTCCTGCCGCTGCTTCGTATGCAGGGCATCAGTCTTCCCAAGGGCATGACGGGCTGGAAGCCGTTCGTCGCGATCGGACTGCTCAACAACGTCATCCCGTTCTCGCTGATCGTGATCGGCCAGACCTTCATTCCGAGCGGACTGGCGTCGATCCTGAACGCGACCACGCCGCTGTTTGCGGTGATGGTGATGGCGGCCGCGCGAGAAGAAGCCTTGCAGATGCGCCGCGTGGCCGGCGTGGCGCTGGGGCTTCTCGGCGTGATCATTCTGCGCGGATGGGGCATCGAGACGAGAGCGGAGCAGGGGTTAGGCATCCTGCTCTGCCTCGGCGGCGCCCTCAGTTATGGCTTTGCCGCGCTCGCCGCGCGCCGGCTGTTGAAGGACTCGCCCCCGCTTGGGACGGCGACGTTTCAGTTGATGGCGTCGACCGTGATGATGGCGATCGTCGCCGGCGCGGTGGAGCAGCCCTGGCATCTGCCGATGCCGGGCCTGACGACATGGCTCGCGGTGCTGGGCCTTGCCGCCCTGTCGACTGCGCTCGCCTATATCGTCTTCTTTCAGATCTTGCGGCGTTCGGGCGCGACCAATGTGATGCTGGTGACGCTGCTCATTCCCGTCACCGCCATCCTGCTGGGATGGCTGGTGCTGGGTGAACCGATCTCCGTGCGCGAGATTGCGGGCGCCGTCGTCATCGGCAGCGCGTTGCTCGTGATCGACGGGCGCATTCTGAAGCTGTTGTGGCGCACCATGTAAGTTCCGCATCCGCCGTTTCACGTCGCGGAAAATCCTGGCGCTTGCCAGCTGCACGCTGCCTTGCGACACTCTCCACAAAACAAGACTACGAAATAGGGGAGAGAACGATGCCGGGTCGTCGCAACAGGCTTGCTGCCCTCGCCATGCTTGCTGCCGGAGTGCTCGTCGCAGCACCGGCCATGGCGCAGAAGAAATACGATCCCGGAGCCACCGATACCGAAGTCAAGATCGGCAACATCATGCCCTATAGCGGGCCGGCGTCGTCCTATGGCGTGATCGGCAAGACCGAGGCCGCCTTTTTCAAGATGATCAACGACCAGGGCGGAATCAACGGGCGCAAGATCGACTTCATCAGTTACGACGATGCCTATTCGCCGCCAAAGGCGATCGAGCAGGCGCGCAAGCTGGTCGAGAGTGACGAGGTGTTGCTGATCTTCCAGCCGCTCGGCACGCCCTCGAACTCCGCGATCATGAAATACATGAACGCCAAGAAAGTGCCGCAGCTCTTCGTCGCCTCCGGTGGCACCAAGTTCGGTGATCCCAAGAACTTCCCCTGGACCATGGGATTTCAGCCGAACTACCAGAGCGAGGGGCGAATCTACGCAAGATACATCCGCGACAAATTTCCGAACAGCAAGATCGCGGTGTTCTGGCAGAACGACGACGCCGGCAAAGACCAGTTCAAGGGCCTGAAAGATGGGCTCGGCGACAAGGCCAGCATGGTCATCGCCGACAAATCCTACGAGGTGAGCGATCCCTCGATCGACTCCCAGATCGTGGCACTTCACGATTCCGGTGCGGATATCTTCTTCTCGTGGGCCGCGCCGAAGGGTTCGGCGCAGGCGATCCGGAAAGTCGGCGAACTCGGCTGGAAGCCAAAATTCTTCCTCGCCAACACCGCGACTTCGGTCGCCTCGGTGCTCAAGCCCGCCGGGCTCGACTATTCCAAGGACATCATCTCGACCGTCTATCTGAAGGACCCGACCGATCCGACCTGGGACAAGGACCCGGCCGTGGTGAAATGGCGGGAATTCATGGACAAATATTACCCTGATGGCGACAAGGCCAATGCCAACAACGTCTATGGCTACGTGCAGGCCGAGGCGATGGCCCAGGTCCTGAAGCAGTGCGGCGACAATCTCACGCGCGACAACGTCATGAAGCAGGCCGCGAACCTGAAGGACTTCCACACCGACCTGATGCTGCCAGGCATTATGGTCAACACGTCAGCGGACGATTATTTCCCGATCGAGCAGATGCAGCTGATGCGCTTCAACGGCCAGGCCTGGGAGCTGTTCGGCGACGTCATCACCGGGGAGGTCGGCCACGAGCGCGGCCAGTAGGTCAGGACCGGCTGGCAGAGCGTTTTCGAGCGAAGTGGACACCGGTTCGCGTCAAGAAAGCGCGCTAAAATAAAAGACTAGAGCTTCCTTTCCGATTCTATCGGAACGGAAGCTCTAGCTTGCGCCTTCAGCGCCATGCCGCCGGCGACCCCGACACCGAGCACATACATCCAGCCCTCGTGGAAATCGAACAAATGCGAGTTCAGCAGCGAGCTCGCGATGTTCTGCACGACGACCACGAGGCCGATCCAGGCGGCAAGGCCTTCGCCGGGGAACAGGCGAAGCTGCGCGATCCACATCGCGTAGAGCAGGATGACGCCCAGCACGCCCCACTGCACCGCGACGTTGAGGGTCTGGTTGTGCGGATTGCTGACGATTTCCGCATCGAGGCTGCTCTTGCCAGTGGCGGCGCGCTCGAATTGCCGTTTGATCGCGCCGGTGCCGTGGCCGATCAGAGGGGCCTCGGCAAAGGCATGCAGCGCCTTGCGCCAATAGGTCAGCCGCTGCGCGGTCGATGCGCGGCTGATGTCCTCATGGCCATGGCGGTATTCGATGGCGACGTCGGTGACGCGCTGGCGCAGATAGGGCGATGTCGTCCAGGCGAGCGCGCTTGCGGCGACCGTGCCTGCGAGCAGGACCACCGTCGCCCGCCGGCCGAGATGTTTCCAGGCAAGCAAGGCCAGCAGCACCGGGATGCAGAGCAGGGCCGTGCGGCTTGACGCCACGAACACCATGTTGGTGGCGAACAGCAGCATCAGCGCCAGGCAAGCGGCTGTTGCGGCCATGCTTCCACCGCGCCAGAAAGTCAGCGCGGGCAGCGCAAGCGCAAAGGCGCACAGCGTGAACTCCTGGCTCTGGTCGATGTAGTTTTTGACGGGAACGCCTGATGATGCCGTCGCGGTGATCTTCCAGGCGGGATCGAACAGCACGATCCAGGAGTAGAGCGCAAGCAGCGCACATGAGGCGAGAAAGGCGAGACACACCTGGAAGCCGCGCTCGGATCGGTCAAAATGATAGAGCAGCGGTGGAATCAGCACGAGCTTTGCAACCGGCTTGATCGCGTGCAGCCGGTCCGGCCAGTCGCCGTCCGACCACAGCGTGCCCACGAGCGCGAGCAGCAGGAAAGCAAAGGGCAGGGCCAACGCCGGCCGTGTCAGCTCGCGCGCATAGTCGCGCCAGTCGATGCTCGGCGTCACCGCGAGCAGCCAGAGCCCGACGAAGATCGAAGGCGCCGTGGTCGACCAGGGCAGCGATGCCGCGATCAGCATGACCAGCACATCAGCCGCCCGGACCAGCGCGGCCGAATGGCCCAAAGCCTGCCATCGGCGACGCAGGTCGCCCGGACCGGCCGGACCGGACAATACGGCAGGTTCAGCGATCATCTGGATGCGCTTACCGTGCCGCGACCAGCCGTTCCCTCGGCCTCTCATGGCCGAGGAAATCGCGGGCCTGGGTCTCGAAGCCGAACCGCTCGGCAAGCTCGTGGCGCCTCGCACGGATCTTGCCGCGGTATTCCTCCTGCCGCGTCAGCACGCGGGTGATCGAGGCCGCAATGGAGTCGGTCGAGAACGGGTCGAAATAGTCGGCGAGCTCGCCCGCGACCTCGCGGAACACCGCGATATCCGAGCACAGCACCGGCGTGTTCGCGGCCAGCGCCTCGATGATCGGCACGCCAAAGCCTTCGGCAAAGCTCGGCATGATGAGGCCGTGCGCCTCCGCGATCAGGGCAGCCTTCTCATGCTCGTCGACATAGCCCGCAAAACGGACGTTCGGCGGGAGATTGCGCATCCGGCTGATCTCGCCGGCATAGCCGATCACGACGAGATCGGCCTGCGGCACGCCACGGAAGGCGCGGATGACGGTGGCGACGTTCTTGCGCGGCTCGTTCGAGACAATCACGACAAAGCTCGGCCGCCCCGGACGCCCCGACGGGGCTGGCAGGTGCAGGACATCCGGGGCGTCGAACCGGGTGCGGGGATACACGACCCGCGCCGGCAGGTGCGCAAATTGCGGCAACAGTTCCCTGAACCGCATCATGCTATAGTTTGAAACGAAGGCGAGCTCGTCGGCCTGCCGCAGGCTGGTGAGGAGCCGCGGCAGGAACAGCCGCGTGGCGACGTCGCTGAGTTTGAGGTCGGTGAGCGGCAGCAAGTCGTGGACCACGCAGATCACCTTGGCATCCGGCTTGCGCCGGATCGCCACCCGCGTCGGGGTGTCGACAACGATGACGTCGTAGTCGCGCGCATCGACCTGCGGCGGCGGCAGCAGGAAGAAGGCCGAGGAATCCTGATAGCTGTAGAAGCCGGGCTCGAGCTGGAACTCGCGAAACAATTCGAGATGGCGCAGGTCCGGCGGGACGTATTCGAGAGCGGCGGTTTTGTTCTCGATCACCCGGGCGTGCAGGCCACGCAGGCCGATGGCGCGCAGGAAGCACAGCACATAGTCCCACGACACCGACATGGTGGCCTTGTGGCGGAGCCAGTCGAGCGTACGCCGCAAGCCGTTGCGCGTCACCGGCTCGCTCATGTTGATCTCGTCGAGGAAACGATACAGCGCGAGCAGCTCGATGTTGCGCGATTGCGCCGGAAACAGTTTTGTGCGCCGCTCACGCTGGCGCAGCTTGCGATAACGCCTGTTGGTCTCCACCAGTAGCGTCAGCTCGTGACCCTCAGCCGCGAGCGAGCGCATCAATTCGCGCGTGAAGTGAAAGATTCCGCGCTTGTGGTTAGGCTCGCCCAGCGCTTCTGAGACGACGAGGATGTTCTGTTTCATGCGCGTTTCTCGTGGAGCTCAAAGGCGTGAGGGGCGGGCGGCTCGACCGCGACGGTCGAAGCGATGCGGCCGTGATCGAGATTGATGATGCTGGAGCAGGTGCGGCGCAGCAGCGGCTGGTCGTGCGAGGCGATGATCACGATCGCGGCCTGCGACACCAGGTTCAACAGCCGCCCCTCGGCCTTCTCGGCAAAGTGCTCGTCGACCACGCTGAGCCATTCGTCGAGCAGGAGGATGTCGGCCGGAAAGGCGGTGGCGGTCGCGAACAGCACCCGCATCAGCATTCCCGAGGAGAACATCCGCAGCGGCAGCCGCTGCATGCGCGTTTCGAGCTCGGTGAAGGCCCAGATCTCGTCGATGACGCTGCGGGTCGGCTTGCGCCCGCTGATCCGCAGCAGCAGCGCGATGTTGTCCTCGGCGACGAAATCCAGGTTGACGCCGGCGTTCAGGCCGAGCAGGGGCATGACGTTGCCCTGCACCGCGATGCTGCCGCTGCTTGGCGGGTAGACGCCGGCGATCAGCCGCAACAGTGTCGATTTGCCGGAGCCGTTGGGACCGGCAAGCCCGATGCGGGCGCCGGCTTCGGCCTCGATCGTGACGTTGTCGACGGCGCGGATGATTCGCATCTCGCCCGGCTCACGGATGAGATGACCGAGCAGCCGCCGCTTCAGCGAGAAGTCGTAGGCGCCGTAGAGCGGGTAGTCGAGACAGATGTTGCGGAGGCTGATCGAGACCATGCGTCAGATCCAGAATGCGGCTTTGCGCAGGTTGACCAGCGTCAGGACGCTCGCACAGATCAGGAGCGCGAGTGCGACCAGCACATAGATGATGCTGACGGGATCGACATGGCCGCCCGCCAGCGGCTCGCGCCACACCGCGAACAGATGCGTCAGCGGGTTGAGCCGCATCACCGTCGAACGGTGGTTGATCATGTCGGACGACCAGATCACGGGCGAGGCGAGAAAGGCCAGCATCAGCGTGGATTCGATGATCGGCTTGAGGTCGCGATAGCGTGTCGCCAAGGCGCCGAGGACGAGGCTCAGGGCAAAGGTGCAGGCGATGAAGAGAAGCAGGCCGGGCAGTGCCGCCAGCGCATGAGAGAGGTCGTGTGGCGAGATGACGAGCCAGAGCAGCAGCGGCACGCAGGCGTTATGCAGCGCGAACAGCGCCTGGCGGAACGTGCATTGCAGGAGGAAGATGACCGGCGGCAGCGCACGGTCGCGGATCAGGCTTGCCGAGTTTTGCAACGCTGTGGTCGCATCGAGCACCACGCTGTTGAGGAAGGTCCAGGCCGTCATCGACAGCGCCAGCATCGGCAGACGCACCAGCATGCTGGCGTTCGACATTTGGCCGATCACCGAGCCCAGCACCGCGACCACGATCGCCATCTGGAGCGACATCCAGAACGGGCCGAGCAGCGAGCGGACGTAGCGGTGCCGCATGTCGGACCAAGCCAGCGCTGCTGCGATCCGCACCGTGTCCAGCCAGCCGGTCGCCGGCACCGGCGCACAAGTCGCCGATCGCTCCTCGCAGGATGCAGTGACGGCGTTGCGGTAGACGGTCTCCATGCCCTCCCTGAAGGCCGTGGCCGAATAACGGGTGAAGGCGCGCGTGCGTGCCGAAAGTCCCATCCGGCGGCGCCGCTCGGGATCGCGGATCAGGGTGTCGATGGCCTCACCCAGCTTCTCCGCGTCGCCGGGCGGCACGGTAATCGCCTCCATGCCATGGCGGGCGACGTGCGGCACCGCCGTGTCGAGCGCCGTGTTGACGACCGGTCGGCCGGCGGCCATGGCTTCGAGCTGGACCAGCCCGAAGGTCTCGGCATTGGTCACCGACGGCATCACGAAGACGTCGGACAGGCACATCAGCTTGATGCGCTCGCTGTCGCTCACCGAGCCGAGCAGGCGGACGCGCTCACCGAGGCCGAGTTCCTGGATCAGTTGCTCGAGCCGCGGCCGCTCGGCGCCCTCGCCGATGATCCAGGTCTCGAAATTGTGCGCAGCCGCCGCGCGGATCAGGACGTCAAAACCCTTGTAGGGCACGAGCCGGCCGCAGGCGAGCACGAGCCGGCCGCGATCGTTGACGTGGTGCGGCTCGATCTTCGAGCAGTCATAGAAGCTGGTGTCGATGCCGAACGGCACGACGTGGCACTTGTCCTCGAATTCACGCAATAGCGCCGTGTTGTCGACCAGCACGTGGTCCGAGACGATGATCGCCTTGGCGCGGCGCAGCGTCCGCCGCATCAAGGGTTCGATGAACCAGCGCAGGCCGGCATGGGTGACGATGTCGGCGTGCCAGTGCACCACCAGCGGCCGCCTGGCGCCGAATCCGAAGGCGAAGACGAGATCGGCGAGCGGGAAGGGAGCGTGGAGGGCGAGCAGATCGTGCTCGGCGATCTTGCGCCACAGACGCCAGGGATAAGCGGGGGCGGCGGGCAGCGACAGCACATTGCCGAACGAGCGCACGCGCTCGACCGGCACGTCGTTGACGACGATCTCGCGCCGTTCAGCCGATTGCGAACAGACCAGCACGGCAGAGGCGAAAGCGTCCTTCAGGCTGGTGCAGATGTCGCGGATCACCGTGAGCGTGCCGCCGAACAGGTCGGGATAGTAGATCTTGAAGATGTGCAGCACCGACGGGCGGCGCGGGGTTTCGTTGATGTGATGCATCATGTTGGTCAGCCTGCGAGAAGCGCGGCAACGAACGGCGCGGCCAGCACCGAGATGAAGATGACTCCGCGCAGCAGCGCCGGCAGCATCGGCTCGATCGCGCCGCGCGCCCGGGCGGGAACCTGCAAAGCATGCAGCGAGCTGGAATTGCGGACCAAGCGGTCTGCCATGGTTGTGAGTCCCTTTACGTCGCGCCCCTCAGTGGCGTCTCATATATGTGGGAAAATTTACCACGTCAATCTAGAACTGGGAAAAGTGGGATTGTGTCCCACGCGCGGCATCGGTACAATTCAGACATGAATGCCAAGTCCGGGTCCAAAGCAGCGGCGCCACAGCCGAACGCTGCCGAGAAGCTGCACGCGCCGCTGGCGCGGCTGCTGCGCCCGCTCGTGCGGCTGTGCATCCGCAGTGGCATGACCTTTCCGGCGCTGGCCCAATTGCTTCGCGAGCTTTTCGTCAACGTCGCCGAGCACGATTTCCCGCTGGAAGGAAAGGAGCAGACCGACAGCCGCGTCAGCCTGCTCACCGGCATCCACCGCAAGGAGGTGGCGCGGTTGCGCGGCGCGGGCGCGCCCGTGAACGAGACGCCCGCGGCGGTGTCGCTGACCAGCGCCGTGATCGCGCGCTGGCTCGCCGCGCCTGAGTTCACCGACGCGAAGGGCGAGCCGGTGGCACTGCCGCGCACGGCGGAGGGCGATTCGCCGTCATTCGAGCAGCTGGTCGCTTCTGTCACCAAAGACGTGCGCCCGCGCGCGGTGCTCGATGAATGGGTCGACCGCAAGCTCGTGAACATCAATGAGAATGACGAGATCGAGCTGGTCGAAGCGGCTTTCGTCCCGAGCGGCGGGGACGACAGCAAATGGCACTATCTCGGCCGCAATCTGCACGACCATATCGCAGCGGCCGAACAGAACGTCTCAGGCGCAGCGCCGCGCTTCCTCGAACGCGCGGTGCACTACAACAACATCTCGCCGAAGCTGGCGCGGCGCCTCGAGGCGCGCTCGCGCGAGCTTGCCATGGACGCGCTGAAGACCGCCAACCGCGAAGCCAACCGCGCGCTTGCCAAGGACAAGGGGGGTGACGCCCGCTGGAATTTCGGCATCTACATCTATAGCGAGGACGCCGACGAAGAGGGCGAGGCCAAAGAAGGCAGCAAGGAAAGCAGCAAAGAGAGCGGCAAGGAGGGCGGTTCCTCATGAGCCGGCCGCCGCTCATCTCCCGCCGTCTGCTGCTGACGGGGTTCTGGCTCGCCGGCACGGCGATCGCCCGCGCGCAGGTCAAGCGCGGCACCGATCAGGGCATCGGCGGCACCGGCATCACGCGCGGCGATGATCACGGTATCGGCGGCACCGGCATCGTCGGCGTGATCCAGCGTTTCGGCAGCATCTACGTCAACGGCGAGCGCGTCACCTATGCGAGCGACGTGCCTGTCAGGATCGACGGCGAGGCGGCGAGCCCCAAGGCGCTGCGCATCGGCCAACTCGCCCGTGTGGTCGCAACCCGTCAGGCCGACGGCACCCTCGTCACGCGCAACATCACGATCGCAAGCGAGGTCTCGGGGCCGATCGAGCAGGTGAAGGGCAACGAGTTGACGGTGCTCGGCCAGAAGATCGTCGCGAGCGGCAAGGAGAGCAAGCTTCGTGCGGGCACGCAGGTGGCCGTCTACGGCTTGCGCCGCACCGACGGCGTCATCGTCGCAAGCCTGGTCGAGCCCCGGCGCGAGGCGACCGAGCGTGTCACCGGTCTGGTCGTGCGCGGGCCCGATGGCTTGCGCATTGGCGGGCTGAAGCTCAGCGGCGTCGATCCGTTGCTGGTCGGCCAGCGCGTCCAGATCGAAGGTAGTGCGAGCCAGGGCGCGATGCAGGCCGCGCGCACGCGGATCGACGATTTCTCGGATCTCGTCGGCGCGAGCCGCCTCTCGATCGAAGCCTATGTGCAGCGTGCGGGCGCGAACCTCCGGCTTGGCTCCGGGCTCGTTGCCCGTGACGGCTCACGGTTCGGTCCCGCGGCCGGTGAAGCGCGCATGGTGCTGAACGGCGTGTTCGACCGCTCGCGCGGCCTCCAGCTCGATTCCGCGCAAGCCATAGGCAACGGGACGGGAGCGCCGACGCAGGGGCCTGGGGGGACCGGCAATCCCGGCCGGTCGCCTGGCGGCGGCTCGATCCTGCATCCGAACAGCGGTACGACCAATTCGGGCGGTGGCCAGCCCGGTGCACCCGGTGCGCCTGCGCCGGGAGCAAGTCCGACGCCGGGCTCCGCGCCGACAGGGCCAAGCGGCCCGTCGGGTCCCGGCGGTCTTGGCTCGCCCGGCGGGTCGATGGGACCTGGCGGCGGAATGGGTGGGGGTGGCTTCGGTGGTCCCGGAGGCGGGATGGGCGGCGGCCGGCGCTGAGGGAACCCAGGTCGGTCGCATTGCGTGGTGCCCCGTGTGTGGTCATCACTGGGCTGCCCGCGGCTCGCCGTTCGTGCCGAGTCCGATCGCGTCGACCATGACCGCGTCATCGCCTGTTGCCGCGGAATGGTCGGCCGCAAGCAGAATGTAGAACGCCGGCACCACGAACAGGGTGAACAACGTTCCAATCGAAAGTCCGGAGGCGATTACCAGCCCCATGTTGAAGCGCGAGGCTGCGCCCGCGCCGGACGCGGTGATCAATGGCATCACGCCGATCACCATGGCCGCTGTGGTCATCAGGATCGGGCGCAGCCGGATCGCTGTCGCTTCGATGACCGCATCGCGCTTGGAGCGGCCGGCATGCTGCAGTTCGTTGGCGAACTCGACGATGAGAATGCCGTGCTTGCTGATCAGCCCCATCAGGGTGACGAGGCCGACCTCCGTATAGATGTTGAGGCTCGCGCCCTTGATGCCCAGCATGATGAAGATCAGGGCGCCCGCGATCGACATCGGCACCGAGACCAGGATGATCAGCGGATCACGGAAACTTTCGAACTGCGCCGACAGCGCCAGGAAGATGATGATCAGGGCAAATCCGAAGGTGACCGCGAAACCGGATGATTCCTGAATGAACTGCCGCGACTGTCCGCCATAGTCGATGGTGTAGCCCTTGGGCAGGGTCCGGTCCGCGATCTCCTTCAGCGTCGCGAGCGCTTCGCCGGTGATCACACCGGGCATGGCCACGCCGGAGATAGTGGCGGCATTGACCTGCTGGAAATGGTTCAACGATTGCGGAACCGTGGTCGTTTTCAACGACGCCACCGTCGACAGCGGAACGGACGTGCCGTCGGAGGTCTTGATGTAATAGTTCAGCACCTGATCGGCGTTCAGCCGCTCGCGCTGCGCGACCTGGGGAATGACCTTGTAGGAACGGCCGTCCAGGCCGAAATAATTGACATACCCGCCGCCCAGCATGGCGCCGAGCGCACCGCCGACATCGCTGAGCTTCAGTCCGAGCTGCGCGGTCTTTTCGCGGTCGATCAGCACCGAAGTCTGCGGCTGGTCCACCTTCAGGTCATTGTCGAGGAAGATGAACTTGCCGCTTTTCAACGCCTCGGCGGTGAATGCTTTCGCAATTCCATCCAGCCGATCGAACGGGTCGGTGGTCTGGACCACGAACTGGATCGGAAGCCCGCTCGCCCCCGGCAGTGGCGGCAGCTGGAACGCGACAATCTTGGCTCCGGCCACCCCCGCCATCTCCTGCTGGAGCGCTGGCTGCAACGCGGCTGCGGTCTTGTCGCGCTTGTCCCAGGGCTTGAGCACCCAGCCCGCAATCGAGCTCCCGACGAGATCGAGCTGGAACACCGCCGCGGTTTCAGCATGGGCTGAAATGCGCCGGTATACCTCGGCGGAATACAACAGCTTCTGCTGAAGTGTGGCGTTCGGAGCGAGCGTGGATTGCATCAGGATCGCGCCCTGATCTTCCTCCGGCGCCAGCTCATTCTTGGAATTCGTGTAGAGCCAATAGATGCTGCTCAAGATCAAGGCTGCGAACACGACCGTGACCGGGATCGTCGTCAGGCTCGATTCGAGCAACCGCCGGTAGCGGTGTTGCAACCACTCCATGCGGGCGTCGATGAACCCGACAATTCGATCGTTCAGCGTCGGCTTGCCGGTGTTCGGCGGCTTGAGAATGAACGCGCAGCACATCGGCGTGAGCGTCAACGCGATGATGGCCGATACGGCGACTGCGCCGGCGAGTGTGAAAGCGAACTCGGTGAAGAGCGCGCCGGTCAAGCCGCCCTGGAATCCGATCGGCACGTAGACCGCGATCAGCACGACCGTCATGGCCAGAATCGGCCCCGATAGTTCCCGCGCGGCCATGATCGCTGCCTGCAACGGCTTCGTGCCCTCGGCCAGATGCCGGTTGACGTTCTCGACGACGATGATGGCGTCATCGACCACGAGACCGATCGCCAGCACCAAGGCCAGCAGCGTCAGCAGGTTGATCGAGAAGCCGAGGGCCAGCAGCAGGGTGAAGGTGCCGATCAGCGACAGCGGAATCGCGATCACGGGGATGAGCACCGACCGCCACGAGCCGAGGAACAGGAAGACCACCACGGTGACGATCAGAAGCGCTTCGATCAGGGTATGGATCACCTCGTCGATCGAGCTGTTCACGAAGTCGGTGGAGTCGTAGATGATCTCGGAATTCATTCCCTCAGGCTGCTGCGCCTTGAGGTCGGGGTAGACGGCGCGGACGCCTTTGATGACGTCGAGCAGGTTGGCGTTTGGCGCAACCTGGATGCCGATGTAGACCGCGCGCTTTCCGTTGAATCCGACCGAGGAGTCGTAATCCTCCGAGCCCAGAGTGACGTTCGCCACGTCGGACAATTTGACGTTGGAGGAGCCCGCCTGTTTGACGACGAGGTCGCGAAATTCCCGAAGCGATTTCAGGTTCGTGGCGGCGGTCAGGTTGACCTGCACCATCTGGCCTTTGGTGGTGCCGAGCCCGGCAATGTAGTCGTTGCTCGACAGCGCGCTCGATACGTCGGAGGCGGTCAGCCCGTAGGCCGCAAGCTTGATCGGATCGAGCCAGGCACGCAGCGCGAAGGTCTTGTTGCCGAGCAGTTCCGCGGTCTGCACGCCCGTCACGGCCTGCAGCTTGGGCTGCACCACCCGGATCAGATAGTCGGTGATCTGGTTCGGCGCCAGCACGTCGCTGCTGAAGCCGAGATACATGGCATCGATGGTCTGGCCGACCTTGACGGTCAGGACTGGCTGCTGGACGCCGCTCGGAAGCTGGTTGAGGACCGAATTGACCTTGGTGTTGATCTCGGTGAGCGCCTTGCCGGAATCGAAATTCAGTCTGAGGTTGACGGTGATGGTCGATGTGCCGGACTGGCTGGTCGACGTCATGTAGTCAATGCCATTGGCCTGAGCGATGGCGTTTTCCAGCGGCGTGGTGATGAAGCCGGCGACGATCGCAGAATCCGCGCCGTAATACGTCGTCGTCACCGTGACGATCGCGTTCTGTGTGCGCGGATATTGCAGGATCGGCAGCGAAGTCATCGACTTCAGACCCAGCACCAGGATCATCAGGCTGACGACGATCGCAAGCACCGGCCGACGAATGAAGATGTCGGTAAAGGACACGTTTTCTATCTCACTGATCGACGGGTGACGGATTTGGATCGTTCGGCAAGGTGACGGAATTATCGACCTTCAGCAGGGTGCCGTTCCGCAGCTTGATCTGGCCCGCCGTGACGACGGTTGCGTTCTGATCGAGGCCCGAGACCACCGCCACCTGATCGCCGCGGCTGGCGCCGGTCTTGATGAAGGTCTGGCGGGCGATCAATCCCTCCTTGCCCGGCGCATCGCTCTTGACCGCGAGAAAGACGGACTCACCGTACGTGTTGTAGACGATCGCGGTCTGCGGCAGCGTGAGGTAGCTGGTGGGACGCCCGACCCGCACGTCGATTCGCGCGAACATGCCGGGCAGGAGCTTGCGGTCCGCATTGTCGAAAATCGCGCGGACCTGAACGTTGCGGCTGGTTTGATCGACCTTGGAATTGAACGCCTGCACGGTGCCCTTGAAACTGCGGTCCGGAAACGCATCGACGCGCGCCAGAACCTGTTGCCCGACGGTGACCTGATCGATTGCCTGCTGGGGCAACGTGAAGTCGACGAAGAGACGGTCGAGAGCCTGCAGCGTGACGATGGTGGTGCCGGCCGTCAGATATTGGCCGACGTCGACCTGACGCACACCGAGGCGTCCCGCAAACGGCGCCCGCAGCGTCTTTTGATCGACCAGCGCTCGCTGCTGGGCCACCAATGCGAGAGCGTTGCGCTCGTTGACGGCACCGCTGTCGACCGTCGCCTGGCTGACTGCATTGATCTTCAGCTGCCCCTGATCGCGCCGCAACGTGATGCCGTAGCCATCGGCGGTGGCCTGCAACGACTGTAGCTTGGCGACATCGTCCTCTTTGCGCAGATCGAGCAGCACGTCGCCTGCGGCGACTTCCTTGCCGGATTCGAAATGAATTCCGTCGACGATGCCGGGCTGCTGCAGCGAGAGATCCGCGCCGTTCACGGCGCGGAAGGTGCCGATCGCCGTCAGCGTGGATTGCCAGTCGCTCGACTGCGCCGTGGTCGTCGACACCGTCTGCGGAGGATCCGCCAGCGAGGCCATTGCCTGCTTGATCATGCCGGCGCGGAAGTTGACGAACCAGGCAAGGGCGGCAAATACCGCTCCGATGACACACAACATGATGATCATGCGTTTGAACATGGCGTCGGGCTTTCGCTTTAGTTGGCTGACGGAGCCGGCTGCGGCGGCAATGCGCCCGCGGGTACGAATATCGCGGCAACGCCGGCGGGCTTCACCTCGGCGGCGGGAGTTTCGTCGATGCGGTTCCACCAGCCGCCACCGAGCGCCTGGTACAGCGCAACGGTGTCCGCGTAGCGCGAAGCTTGCGCCTTGACGCGATTGATCCGCGCCGTCAGCAGCGTCTGTTCGGCGTTGATGACGGAGATGAACGTGGTCGAACCGGCCTTGAACTGGGCCTGGGACATCTTGAGGCTTTCGGCCGCGGTTTTTTCCGCCTCGACCTGGGCTTTCAGGAGATCGGCATCCGATTGAATCGCGCGGAGTGCGTCGGCGACATTCTGGAATGCCGTGATGACCGTCGAACGATATTTCGCGCCGGACTGCTCCAATGCCGCGACTTTGGATTCCTTGGTGTGAAACAGGCTTCCGGCATCGAAAATCGGTCCGGTGACGCTGGCGGCCACGCTCCAGGCCGCCGATTGCGGGCCGTAAAGACCCGACAGTGCGAGTGCGGAGCTGCCACCGGAGGCCGACAGCGTGACGTTCGGAAGCATGTTGGCAACGGCCACTCCGACGTTTGCGCTGGCCTGGTGCACCTGGCTTTCGGCGGCCTGGATATCCGGACGCTGACGCACCAGCAAGGATGGGACGCTGATCGGCAGGTCGCGCGGCAGGCGCAAGTTCGACAGCGGGACCGCTTCGCCCCGATCCTGGCTCGGCAGCCGGCCGAGATAGGCCATCAACTGGTTGCGATTCTGCGCGCGCGATTTCTGCAATGGCGGCAAGGTCGCGACCGTCTGCGCAAGCTGGGCCTTCTGGGTCAGAACGTCGGCGTTTGAAACGGCACCGAGTGCGAACTGCTGTTCGAGCAACGCGACCAGCTGGCGCTGGCCTTCGATCTGTTCCTCGGTGACCCGAATCTGATCGGCGTAGGAGGCGTCACTGATCGCAGTCGTCACGACATTCGCCGTCAAGGTCAGATAGGTCGCCTCGAGCTGGAAGCGCTGGTAGTCGGCATAGGCAAGATCGGCCTCGATCCCGCGCGCCTTGCCGCCGAAGATGTCGGGCGTGAAAGAGATGGGGACGGACGTCTTGTAGAGAGTGAACAAGGACGACGGTCCGGTCCGGCCGGATTCCGCCAGGGGTGTCTGACTGCGGGTTACGCTGTCGCTTCCGGACACGGACGGTAGCAGCGCGCTCATGTCGGCCGCGGCCACTTCGCGGGCCTGGCGCAGCGCCGCCTGCGCTGCCGTGATGTCGGGGTGGTTATCGATCGCTTCCCGGACGAAGGCTTCGATCCGTCGCGAGCGAAACACCTTCCACCAGATTCCCGGCACATCGGTGCCTGCGACGAATTTTTGCGCAGTGCCGCCGGGCCCATCCGCGCCAGTTGCCCCGGACAATCGGCCCGCGGTGTACCCGCTAACCCCAGGTGCGTCCGCAGGAACGAAATCGGGACCGACCGCGCAACCTCCGAGGGCAAGGGCATGCGCAAGGGGCAATAAAACACCGCTTTTGAACCATCTTCGATAAATCATCGTCGCCCGCTTGGAACTGAACGGTCCAGTACTTGACGGGAACAGCATGGATTGTCAATAGTACTGAACTGTTCAGTTTTTTGTTATCCAAAAAAAGAGAGATGATTCTCACCGCCGCCATCTGTTCTTTTGTTTCAGTTGATGACAGTGCGAGACGTTGTGGGTTTCCCTGGGAAGCGCGCTGTGAGGCAAGGAGATCCGCCTTTGATTGAAACCACCGAGAACCCAGCTCGTGAAAAAGAGGGCTCTCACGCGGGCCGCAAGGTCGACCTCGTCAGCCGTGCGGCGTGGGAGCTCTTCCTCGACCAGGGATTTTCTGCAACCAGCATGGACGCCATCGCGAAGGCCGCCGGCGTTTCCAAGGCCACGCTCTACGCCTATTTCCCGAGCAAGGAGGCCCTGTTTGCGTCCTTGATCGTTGCGGAGTGCGAGAGCCTGCAAGACGATTTGCCGGTCCCGAAACTGTCCGCCGGACTGCCCGAGGCGCTGCGGGAGTTTGCCAAGCAATACCTCAACAGCTTCATCCATCGAAAAGATGTCGCTTTCGTCCGTATCATCGCCAACGAGAGTGGACGGTTTCCCGTGCTCGCCCGACTTTTCTATGAGAGCGGACCCGAGGCCACGACCCGGCGCCTTTCCATATTTCTCGACGAAGCCAAGGCCAAAAAACTGTTGGAATTTGACGATCCAGTGGAGGCTGCCGGGCAGTTTCTGTCACTGGTGCGCGGTGAACTGCCGCTGCGAATCGTGTTGGGCCTCAGCGATATCACCGAGCACGAGATTGAACGGGAAATCGAGGCCGGCCTTAAATTCTTCCTGAAAGCCTGCAGGGCACGGTCTGAGGTTTAGCCCGCGCTGAGCCGCACGCCCGCGCGCAAAAATTTCTGCGGGTCGACGGCTTCGCCGTCGATGCGGGTTTCGTAATGAAGATGGGGGCCGGTCGAGCGGCCCGTGGATCCGACGAGGCCGACGACCTGGCCGAGCTTGACGATCTCGCCGACCTTGACGTTGATCTCGGAGAGATGGCCGTAGCGCGTCGACAGACCGTTGCCGTGGTCGACCTCGACCATGCGGCCGTAACCACCGGACCAGCCGGCCGAGACCACCTTGCCGCTGGCGGTGACGCGTGCGGGATCGCCGGTGGCGGCGCGGAAGTCTAGGCCGGTGTGCATCGCGGGCCGTCCGAGAAACGGATCGCTGCGCACGCCGAAACCGGATGTGAACTCGACCTCGCCGATGACGGGCTTGCGATAGGGCACCAGCGCCAGCGTGCGATTGAGACGATCCATCTCGGCGCGGGCGACGTTGATGCGATTGAGCTGCTTCTCGAACGGTCCGGCATTGGCCGTCAGCTTGACGGGAACGAACGGACCGCCCATCGCGGTCCGCGGCACCGCGGCTTCGAGATTGGCGATGTTCAAACCGAGATCGCTGACGACGCCGCGCATCCGGCGCATGCGCGAATCCATGCCTTCCTCGACGGCGCTGAGCGATGCCATCTGGCGGCGCTCGACCTGATCGAGAGAGGACGTGAGCCGGACCAGGACATTGTCAAAGCCCTGGTTCTTGGCGAATTGATGGGTCGGCGGGGCGATGACGGCCGGCGCGCGCGACTCAAGCCGCGCTTCGCGATCCGGCGGCGCCACGAAGATCACGGTGTCGCTGATCGGCGAGGGCTTTGGCGTGCCCTGTGTCGCACCCTGGCTCGTATCGCCACGCTGCGGCGTCGCGCGAGGGATCGATCCGGTCACGTCGGGCATGGCCCCGAGCGCCGTGGCCCGGGACTCCAGCGCCGTCTGACGCTTCATGATCTGGTCGAGCTTCTGGTCGAACTGCTCCTGATCGAGCAGCTGCCGGCTGGTGGTGCGGTCGACCTTGGCGCGCAGCTCGGTGATGCGGTCCTCATAGGCGTATTGCATCTCGGCCTGGCGGGCGATCAGCCGGGTCAGGACGTCGTCACGGAACGCGAAATAGGTGGCGGTCGCGGCCGACCAGAGGCCGAGCAGGACGACCGTGCCGACCACGATCCAGAACACCACGGGCCCCAGGCGAACCTGCTTGCCGTGATGCACGATGGTGTAGGCGTCGTCAGCGTCGGGAAGGGGAATCGCAGCGGCCGCTGCTGCGGCGGGACGGCGATGGAAGGCCCGTCCGTGGTCGTGGGGGTGATGCTGGGGGTACTGCGAGAATTGGGCAGAACTTTTCGACATCGGCACTCCCGCGCCGGTCGGATGGGTTCCTTGCGGCCTAATTGCCGCAGCAATCTGGGCCGGTCATGGTTAATTTTCCGGAAACGGAACCGCTTGAACTTAACGAACTGGTTAAAGACTTCTTGCCGCTTCCAGCACCTGATCGGCATGGCCGTCGACCCGGACATTGCGCCAGATCCTGGCCACCTTGCCGTCGCTCCCAACCAGCACCGTGGTGCGAAGAATCCCGAGGAAGCTCTTGCCATACATGGACTTTTCGCCCCAGGCGCCATACGCCTCCAGCATCTCGTGTTTCTCGTCCGAGATCAGGGGGACGCCGAGGCTTTGCTTGTCGCGGAACTTCTCCTGGGCCTTTAACGAATCGGCGGAGACGCCGAGCACGGCGGTGCCGGCCGCGGTGAAGGCCCCCGCAAGGCGCGTGAAGTCGATGGCCTCCCGGGTGCAGCCGGGCGTGTCGGCGCGGGGATAGAAGAACAGGACGAGTTTCCGGCCGGCATAGTCCGATAGACTGGCCACGCCACCACCGTCGCGGGGCAGGCGGAATGCGGGGGCCTTCTGGCCTTCGGTCAGGGCGGCCTTCGCCGCGGCTGCCGATTTGGAGGAATTTAACTGTTTCGATGCGGCCCCATGCGATGCTGTCTTTGCTAAGGTCGCGGTTGATTTGCTGGCCGGTGTCCGCTGGGTTTTCGTGGACTTTGTTTGAGCAGACGCCCGCGTTTTCAGGGCCTTCTTTTTAGACGTCGGACTGCCGGAGGGCGTTTTGGACGATTTCTTTCGGGATGTCTTGGACATACGCCTTCCTTTCGTCGCTTTCGGCGGGTCAACCAAAGCGGTATTGCAGCTCTCGTCCGGTGTGCCGGAATCGCGCCCTCGGCTGGGCGAGTCTGGCGACGCCGGAGTATGGTTACAAGGAATTCCACGCACTACCCCACTGCTCGTTGAACGCGCTCCCGGGGCGAAATGACGAACAGCAGGAATATTCGAGGTATGGCGGCAGTGCCGGCGCAGGGAGCTTCGCTTCCCGCCGACGGCTGCGGTCCCGGCGGCGCTCAATCCTACGACGGGCGCCTGTATCGAGAGGCAATGGCAAGGAATACGTCGCCCCAGGATTACAATCGGGATCTCGATCGGCGCGGCGGCCAACCAGAGCCGCAGGAATGGGACGACGCCGACTGGGATCCGGATCAGGAAGCGGCGGCGGGCCATCGGGCGCGCCGGCTGCTGTCGCGTTCCAATTCGGGCTTCCATCGCTTTGGTGACGGGTTCGGGTCGGTGCGGCGTTGGCTGGGCGGTGGCCGCTGGCTGAAGCGGCTGGTCATCGTGGTCGGGGCTCTCGCCGTCATCTTCGTCGGCTGTTTCGGTGCGCTGTGGTGGCGGCTTGGCGCCGGTCCCATCAATCTGGATATCGCAACGCCCTGGCTGGCGGCGGCGATCGAGGACAATATCGGTCACGGCAATACGGTCGAGGTCGGCGGCACCCAGATCGAGCGGGCCGGACGGGTGCGCATCGCCGTCCGCATCCGCGACATCGTCGTGCGCGACCACGACCATGCCATCGTCGCCACCGCGCCGAAGGCCGAGGTCAAGCTGTCGGGGGCGGGTCTCCTGATGGGGCACCTGCGCGCCGAAAGCCTCAACCTCGTCGATGCCGAGCTTGCGATCCGGATCGCCCCTGACGGGACCGTCACGGTGTCCGCCGGCGACACGGCCAAGCCGCTCGCGACCGGCGTCGCGTCGAAGAAGGAAGCGGGCCTGCCGCCGACATTCCCGCGCAACGGGGTGCCGCCGCCGCCATTCGGGACGGCGCCCGCAACGCCCGACGCGTCGCAAGCCGCCCCGCAGGCAGCCGCGCAGAGCGGCATTCTTCAGGGCCTCGACTGGCTCGACAGTCTGAGCATGACCGGCCTCGACGGTCAGAACCTCAACGAGATCGGTCTGAAGAACGGCAATCTGATCGTCGACGATCAGCAGCGCGGCAGCAAATGGTCGTTCGAGAACATCACGCTCAGCCTGCGCCGGCCGAGCCATGGCGGCGTCACGCTCAGTCTCGGCGAGGAGGGCGTGCGCCCGTGGATGCTGCGCGCCACGATCGGCCCCGTCGAGAACGGCGTGCGCTCGGTCGACATCCGCGCCGACAAGCTCTCGACCGCCAACCTCCTGCTGGCGCTGCGGGTGAAGGATCTCACCTATACCGCCGATCTGCCGCTGACCGGCGAGCTCAAGGGCGAGCTGGGCCGCGACGGCGTGCCGACGTTCTTCCGCGGCAAGATCACGACCGGCGCGGGCAAGATCATCGATACCGATACGCCCGACTATCCGATGGCGATCGACTCCGCCGAGATCAATGTCGAGTGGGACGCCAACCGGCGCGTGCTGGTCGCGCCGTTCAAGATTCTCTCGGGCGCCAACCGTCTGACGCTTCTGGCGCATCTCGAACCGC
Source organism: Bradyrhizobium sp. 1 (assembly GCF_023073315.1). Lineage (GTDB taxonomy): Bacteria > Pseudomonadota > Alphaproteobacteria > Rhizobiales > Xanthobacteraceae > Bradyrhizobium. The sequence goes on from NZ_JADPJH010000037.1 coordinate 141,308, forward strand.
CGAATGGCAGCATCAACGACTGGCAGCTCGGCTTCAGCGGTGGATCGATCCTCCTCGGCGGTATCGACAACGAGCCGCCACTCGTCTTCAACCGTATTGCGATCGGCTTCCGCTTCGACACCGACCACAAGCGCCTGCTGCTGACGCAGGCCGATATCAGCAATGGCGAGATCGGCGTCGCCGGCACCGGCGCCATCGACTATTCCGGCGAGCCGCGGCTGACGCTGGGTTTTGCAGGAACGCCGATGTCGGCCTCCGCGCTGAAGCGGATGTGGCCGACGCTCGTCGTTCCGGAGTTGCGCGAATGGGTGATCGAGCGGATCGAGCGCGGTACGCTCCAGCGCATCGAGATCGGTATCAATTCGCCGACGAAGAATCTTCCGCGCAAGGGCCCGCCGATCCCCGATGACGGTCTGTCGGTCAACATCGTGGCGAGCGGCGTCGCGGTCCGCCCGGTGGATGGCATGCCTGTCGTGCACGACGCCGATTTGAAGGCGCGCGTGACCGGGCGTACTGCGACCGTGACGATCGGGCAGGGCATTGCCGAGACCCCGGCGGGCCGCAAGATCACGATCTCCGACTTCACCTTCGAGGTGCCTGATATGGCGCCCAAACCATCGCCGTCACGTGTCAGGTTCCGCGTCGACGGGCCGGTGCCGGCGGCGGCCGAGATGCTCTCCAACGATCGCCTGAGCGATCTGTCGTCGACCGCTATCGACCCCAACACCAGCAAGGGGACGTTCTCGGCGAACATCCAGCTCGCCATGCCGGTGACGGGTGGATTGACCAAGGCGGACACGGTCTACGCCGTCACCGCCGACCTCAACGGTTTTGCCGCGGACAAGCTGGTGATGAACCAGAAGCTCGAGGCCAACAACCTCAAGATCGCCGCGAACAACCAGGGCTATCAGGTCAAGGGTGACGTCAAGATCAACGGGCAGGCCGCCTCGCTCGACTATCGCAAGCCGGCCGAGGGCGATGCGGACGTCAAGCTGCAGACGACGCTGGACGATGCCGCTCGCGCACGTCTCGGCTTCGACCTCAGCCCCGCCGTGAGCGGATCGCTGCCGATCAAGGTGTCCGGCAAGATCGCCGGCGGTCCCGACGCGACGACCAAGCTCGGCATCGAGGCCGACCTGACCTCGGTCAGGCTCGACAATATCCTCCCGGGTTGGGTCAAGCTGCCAGGCAAGTCGGGCAAAGCCAGCTTCAAGGTGGTGCCGACAGCGCAATCGACGCGGCTCGAGGACATCGTCATCGAAGGCGGCGGCGCCTCGATCAAGGGCTCGCTCGAGGTCGATCCGAACGGCGACCTCATCAATGCGAACTTCCCGACCTATTCGCCGTCCGACGGTGACAAGGCTTCGCTGAAGGTCGAGCGCGGCCAGGACGGCGTGGTCAAGGGCACGATGCGCGGCGACGTGTTCGACGGTCGCGGCTTCCTGAAATCGGCGATCTCGGGCAATTCCAAGGACGATTCCAAGAACAAGATGAAGAACGTCGATTTCGACATCGACGTGAAGCTCGGCGCGGTCGCCGGCTTCAACGGCGAAGCGATGCGCAGCGTCGATGCCAAGATGTCGCGGCGGAGCGGGGCCATCAAGGCCTTCACGCTGAACGGCAAGATAGGCAAGGACACGCCGGTTGCCGCCGATTTGCGCGGCGGCCGCGCCCAGGGCAACCGCGAGGTAATCTATCTCCAGACCAACGACGCCGGTGCGCTGCTGCGCTTCACCGACACCTACACCAAGGCGATCGGTGGCCAGATGGTCGTGGCGATGGAGCCGCCGTCGTCGGAACCAAGCGCCTCGCGCGAGGGCCTCATCAACGTGCGCGACTTCACGGTGAAGGGTGAGGCTCAGCTTGAGCGCGTCGCGGCAGGCGCACCCAACGGCACCGGGAACGGGGTTTCCTTCAGCGCGTTGCGTGCGGAGTTTACCCGTCAGAACGGTGCGCTCACCGTTCGCGATGGCGTGGTCAAAGGGCCGATGGTCGGCGCCACCATCGAGGGCTCGATCGACTATCCCGGCAACCAGGTCTGCATGAGCGGCACCTTCGTGCCGATGTACGGGTTGAACAACATGTTCGGACAGATTCCGGTACTCGGGTTGTTCCTTGGTGGGGGCGATAAAGAGGGACTGATCGGCGTGACCTACGAGGTCGTCGGCACGCCGGCCGCGCCCGTGATGCGCGTCAATCCGATCTCGGCGATATTTCCCGGCGTGACTCGGAAGATCATGGAATTCAACACCGGCAAGCAGAACACGCCGTTCGAGGAATTCCCCTCGCAGTCGAACGACGGTTCGACCGGATCGACGCGCCAGCTTTCGAGCGGCTGCAGTCTCGCGCGGCGGTAGCAGCGGATGCTCCCGACGTCGTCATGCCCGGGCTCGTCCCGGGCATGACGACGTGGAGGTTTGAGCGCTCGTAAGCCTTACGCCGCGCGCACGCCCGCGAGGAACGTGCCGACTTCGCCGGAGAGCTGCTCTGCCTGCTTGGAGAGGTTGCTGGCCGCCGTGAGCACCATGCCGGCGGCGTTGCCGGTCTCGTTCGCCGCGGTGCTGACGACGCCGATATTGGTGGTGACTTCCTTGGTGGCTTCCGCCGTCTGTGAGACGCTGCGGGCGATCTCGGCGGTGGCGGCACCTTGCTCCTCGATGGCTGCGCCGATCGACGTGGCGATGCGGCTGACCTCCTCGATGGTGGCGGTGATGCCGCCGATGGCGTCGACGGCCTCCTTGGTCGCGCCCTGGATCTGCGCGATCTTGTCGCCGATCTCCCGCGTCGCTTCCGCGGTCTGGCTCGCCAGCGACTTCACTTCGGATGCGACGACGGCAAAGCCACGACCGGCTTCACCGGCGCGGGCGGCCTCGATGGTGGCGTTGAGCGCGAGCAAATTGGTCTGTGCTGCGATGCTGGAGATCAACTCCGCGACGTGTTCGATCTGCTGGGCGCCGTCGGAGAGGGCGCGCACGATGGTGTCGGTGCGGCGCGCGCTGTCGACGGCGCGTCCCGTGACTTCGGCGGACTGCGCAACCTGACGGCTGATCTCGGTGATGGAGGAGGAGAGCTCCTCGGCGGCGGCCGCAACCGTCTGGACGCGCTGGCTGGCTTCGGTGGCAGCGGATCCGACCACGGCGGCGCGACGGTTGGTGCCCTCGGCGGTGGACGACATCGATTTGGCGGTGGTCTCCAGCTCACCCGAGCCGGAGGCCATCAAGCCGACGAGCTGGCCGACGGAGGCATCAAAACGGTCGGCGAGCGAGATCAGGGCGTCGCGCTTCTCCTGCTCGTTGCGGGTCTTGGCTGCGACTTGCTCGGCCTCCAGGTTGCGCGCCGTCAGCGCGGTTTGCCTGAGCACTTCGAGCGTCTCGGCCATGCGGCCGATCTCGTCGCCACGATCGGTTTCCGCGACCGGCTGGTCGATGGCGCCTTCGGAAATCTCCTGCATGCGGGTCTTCTGACGGTCGAGCGCGCCGAGCACGTCACGGGCGATCAGCCAGGACAGCGTCGCCATCAGCAGCATCAGGCCGAGGCCGACCGCGGCGAGCTCCAGCGTCAGCGCGCGGACGTCCGCGTCGATGTCGTCGACATAGAGGCCGTAGCTGATGGTCGCGTTCCAGGGCGCGAATTTGCGCGCGAACACGGTCTTGCGCACCGCTTCAGTCTGACCGGGACGAGGATAAAGATAGGAGGCCACGCCGCCGCCATTTTGATCGCCGGCCTTGAGGATCGCATCAGCGATGAGAACGCCATTGGCGTCGATCGCGCCGGTGATCTTGCCTTCGAGCTGCTGGTTCGCGCCGTTGACGAGGAGGGAGGTGTCGGCGTTGTAGACCACCGGATAGCCCTGGCCGCCGTTGAAGCTCATGCGCCGTCCGCGCATGTGGAACTGGGCCTTGGCTTCGGCCTGCGTCAGCTTGCCGGCGGTGACGTCGTCCTGCACCGACTGGGCCAGGTTGTAGAGCATGTCGACCGCGGTCTTCATCTGCTGGACCCGGTCCTCCATCATGCGGCTCTTGCTGAGGAAGGCTGATACCGCGATGATGGCCGTAACTGTGAGAGCCGCAAGGCAGACCATGCTGGTGAGCTTGGTGCGGATCTTCATGTGGCTCAGCAGCTTCATCGCAGCCTCTACGGAATGGTTATTATTGCCCGCATCGGTAGCATGAAGTTCTTACCAATCATGAACATAGCCATGCGGCGGCCCGTCGCGCAGCACAGCGTTCGCAGCCTTATGCGCAATCTTGCAGGCGAACGGGCATGTTCCGGCACGCGCCAGCGCGCAGGCCGGCGAAGATCGATCTCGGACTTTTGTGGTCATCGAGCTCTGCCGGAGCGGCCATGAACCGATTCGTTCACCGCCTCATCATGTCCGTGCTGCTCGCAGCGGCCCTCGTCCTGATCTGGAACGTGCTTGGCTCGCGGTAGTCGGCACCGGCAAGGCTGCCGGCACCATCCGTTACTTGTGCGTTAATTGCGTGCGAATGCGCCGCTGGTCGAATCGCTAGTCCTTGCCCATCGCCGCATCGGCGCTGACCGAGCCGCCGCCGGCCGCCGAAAGATAGAGGCAGGCGAAGCAGAACAGGATCGCGGCGGTGCCGCCATTGAGCAGCGGCAGGAATACCGGCGTCTCGCCCTTGAGCATGTGGCCCATGAAGTAGGCGAAGGCCATTTCACCGGAGAGGATGAAAGCGGCGAGGCGCGTGAACAGGCCGATCATCAGGAGTGCGCCGAGCACGAGCTCCAGCGTGCCGGCCGCATAAATCAGCGGCGGGATGTTCGCGAAGTAGGGGAGCACCGGAAACTTGAACAGCTTCGCGACGCCGTACTGGAACAGCAAGAGGCCGGTGACGAAGCGAAACAGGCTCAAGAGAACCGGTTGAAAGCGAACGAGATAGGGAAAGTTCATTGGTTTGTGCCCTCCATCCAATGCGCGACTTGGACCGTATTCAGTTCCGCCCCGCAAGCCACCCCGAACCAATCCGCGCTGACATTTTTGTCATGTAGGACAAAACACCGCAGTTCGTCCCTTCAATCCGATTGCGTCGAATTTTTTCGCACGCCGCGTCCGGTGCGCCGTCCGTAATTTCCCAGTGACACCGAGGGATGCAGGTTACGTCGGGGAGACTTACTCCCGCAAGGCGGGGACGATCAGGAATGGAATCATTCCGAGGATCACGCTCGCAAGTGCGAAGACGAGCAGGAGATTGTAGCCGTGGGTGACGTCGTGGATGAGGCCGCCGCTCCATGAGCCGAAGGCCGAGCCCAATCCGCTGCCGATCGAGATGGTGCCGAAGATCGTACCGACCCGCTTGCCGCGAAATATCTTCATTGCGGTCGCGGTGATCAGCGGGCCGCGCGAGCCCATCATGCTGCCGAAGCAGACGACGAAGCCGGTCAGCAGGATGATGTTCGGATAATACTGCAGCAGCCAGAGCAGGAAGATGCCGAGGATCGAGATCGCGTAGCTGAGCAGCACCGACGGCCGGCGCCCGATCAGCCCGTCGAGCGCGGAGACCCCCAACATGCCGAACACCAGCACGACGCCCGAAAAGCCCCAGGCGGTGGCGGCCTGGAGCGGCGGAAAGCCGGCATCGATGAGATAGGCCACGATCTGGGCTGCGATCGCATACATGCCGACGGCGGTGAAAAAGAAGGTCGAGAACAGCGCCCAGAAAGCATGGTGGCGCATTGCACTCACCAGCGTCCAGCCGTTGTCGATGAAATCCGGATCGGTCTTCTTGGCGACATGCGGCGAACCCGAAGCGAACAAGCGCCACGGCAACAGCATCAGCGGCACCAGAAGGCCCAATGTGGCCAAGCCGAACAGCTGGTAGGTCTCGCGCCAGCCGAGATGATCGATCAGGAGCTGCGAGGCCGGCAGCAGCGCCAGCACGCCGCCGCCCATCGCTGAATACACCACCGCCATCGCGGTCGGCAGCTTCGGTCCGAACCAGCGGCCGAGCAGGATCGAGTTTGGGACATTGCCGATGAAGGCGACGCCGATGCCGACGCAGATGCCGATCGAAAGCTGGAATTGCCAGAGCGCTTGTGCATGGGCGGCGATCAGGAAGGCCGAGCCGAGCAGCAGCAGGCCAAGCGCATACACGATACGTGGGCCGGAATGATCGAACAGGCGCCCGACCAGCGGCGCGGTCAGCCCGCTGATGAGCCAGGTCAGCGAATAGATCGACACGACTTGCGCGCGATCCCAGCCGAAATTCTCGGAGATCGGCTTGAGGAAGACCGTGAAGCTCTCGCTCAGACCGCGCCCGAGAACCGCGAGCGTGAAGCACAGCGCGAGTACGACGAGCGCGGTTCGCACGGCGCCTTGCTGCGCGGCAGCCGCACGTTCAGCGCCATTTTCCCTGGCCGTGTTCTGATCCATTGCGTGTCAGGGAGCGCGCTTCGGCGCGCCCTGACAAGCATCAAAAGCTCATACGCCTATGCAGGCCTGATGAGGACGTGCTTCTTCTTGCCGAACGACAGCTTGATCACGCCCTCCGGCGTCAGGCTGGCCGCCGAGAGCGCCATCTTCTCGTCGGTGACGGGCTCGTCGTTGACGCGCAGGCCGCCGCCCTTGATCTGGCGCCGCGCCTCGCCATTGGAGGCAACGAGGCCCGCCTTGACGAAGGCGTTGAGTACGCCGAGGCCGGCATCCAGTTCGCCGCGCGGAATTTCCACGGTCGGGAGAGTCTCCGCCAGTGCGCCTTCCTCAAACGTGCGGCGCGCGGTTTCGGCCGCTTCGTTCGCGGCGTCGCGGCCGTGCAGCAGTGCGGTCGCCTCAGTGGCGAGCACCTTCTTGGCCTCGTTGATCTCGGAGCCGCCAAGCGCCTCGAGCTTCCTGATCTCGCTCATCGGCATCGTCGTGAACAGTTTCAGGAACTTGCCGACGTCGGCGTCCTCGGTGTTGCGCCAGTACTGCCAGAAATCATAAGGCGAGAACTGGTCGGCGTTGAGCCAGACCGCGCCTTGCGCGGTCTTGCCCATCTTGGCGCCCGAGGCCGTCGTCAGCAGCGGCGTCGTCAGCGCGAACAACTGATGCGTGCCCATGCGGCGGCCGAGATCGACGCCCATGATGATGTTGCCCCACTGGTCCGAACCGCCCATCTGAAGCTGGCAGCCGGTGCGCTTCGCGAGCTCGACGAAGTCATAGGCCTGGCAGACCATGTAGTTGAACTCGATGAAGCTCATCTCGTGCTCGCGCTCGAGGCGCAGGCGCACGGAGTCCATGGTCAGCATGCGGTTGACCGAGAAATGCCGGCCGACGTCGCGCAGCATCTCGATCCAGTTCAGCTTGGTCAGCCACTCGGCATTGTCGAGCATGATGGCGTCGCTCTTGCCATCGCCATAGCGCAGCACCTTCGCGAACACACCGCGGATCGATTCCTTGTTAGACTCGATCTCGGCAACGGTGCGGATCGCGCGCGTCTCGTCCTTGCCGGAGGGATCGCCGACCATGGTGGTGCCGCCACCCATCAGCGTGATCGGCTTGTTGCCGGACTCCTGGAGCCAGTGCAGCATCATCATGGTCAGATAGTTGCCGATATGCAGCGAGCGGGCGGTGCAATCGTAGCCGACATAGGCGGTCACTTCGCCCTTGGCGGCGAGCGCGTCCAGCCCCTCGAAATCGGAGCATTGGTGGATGAAACCACGTTCCTGCAGGGTGTTGAGGAAATCCGATTTAAATGCAGTCATCTGTCGGCATGCCTGACAATTCTTGGTTTACTGTTTTGGGCGCACTTTAAGGATCTCACGTGGGAACTCGATTGCTGCCCGCCACTTTGGCCTGTGGCATTATAAGATGTGTCCCTCTGGCACAAGATCGGCATGCCAGAGGGTCTCTTGAGGACGCTGATCCATGATGTTGACGGCGCTGGGTTTGATGAGCGGCACCTCGCTGGACGGGGTGGATATCGCGCTGATTGAAACCGACGGAAAGCAGGTCAAGGCGTTCGGGCCCTCCGGATACCGGCCCTACAGCCCGGCCGAGCGCAATCTGCTGCGCCAGGCGCTGAGCGAGGCCGTGCACCTGCCGCAGCGTGATGCCCGGCCGGGGATTCTGGCCGAGGCCGAGCGCGCGGTGACGCTGGCCCATGCCGAGGCGGTCGCTGCCTTCGTCGCCCAGAACCGCATGAAGCCGGAGGATATCGACATCGTCGGCTTCCACGGCCAGACCGTGCTGCACCGGCCCGAGCGGCGGCTGACGGTCCAGATCGGCGACGCGCCGGCGCTGGCGAGGGCGATCCATATCCCCGTGATGCACGATTTCCGCGCCGCCGACGTCGAGGCCGGCGGGCAGGGCGCGCCGTTCGTCCCGGTCTACCACCGGGCGCTCGCCAACTCGCTGGAGCGCCAGGGGCCGATCGTCGTGGTCAATATCGGCGGCGTCTCGAACGTCACCTATATCGACGGCAACGATACGCTGATTGCCTGCGATACCGGCCCCGGCAACGCGCTGCTGGACGATTTCATGTACCGCACCATGAACCAAGCGTTCGATGCGGAGGGCAAGTTCGCAGCGCTCGGAAAGGCCGATGAGGCCTGGATTGCGCGCGCGCTGGAGCTGCCGTTCTTCGCGGCGCCGCCGCCGAAATCGCTCGATCGCAACGACTTTGCCGCACTCAGGCTCGGCGATGTCGCGCCGGCCGACGGCGCAGCGACGCTGACCGCCTTCACCGCGGCGGCGATCGCTCTCATCATTCCGCTGCTGCCGCGGCGGCCGCGTAGCTGGATCGTCTGCGGCGGCGGCGCCCGCAACCTCACCATGCTGCGGATGCTCAGGGAGCAGGTCGGATCGGCCACTGTCGAAGCCGCCGAGACGCTCGGCTGGGCCTCCGACGCCATCGAGGCGCAAGCCTTCGGCTTCCTCGCCGCCCGCGGCCTGAAGGGCCTGCCGCTGTCCTATCCGGCCACCACGGGGGTGCCGATGCCGATGACAGGTGGGGTCATCGCGCGGCCCTGAGGTCCAGGTCTTTGATCAAGGTCGGTTAATGCATTTGCATGGACCTTGACGAGTCCATGCAAGTGCATCTATCTTGGTGGTGATTGCATCAACCCGCCGGGATCGCCGCCATGACCGCCTCGCTCAAATTGATCAGCCACAAGCTTTGTCCCTACGTGCAGCGTGCGGTGATCGCGCTGAAAGAGAAGGGCGTACCGTTCGAGCGGATCGACATCGATCTCGCCAACAAGCCCGACTGGTTCCTAAAACTGTCGCCGCTCTGCAAGGTGCCGGTGCTGGTGGTTGCGACCGACAAGGGCGAGGTCGCGCTGTTCGAGAGCAACGTGATCTGCGAATACATCGAGGAGACGCAAGGTGGTGCGAAGCTGCATCCGGTGGATGCGCTGAAGCGTGCAGAGCACCGCGCCTGGATGGAGTTCGGTTCGGCGATCCTCGGCGATCTCTGGGGGCTGGAGACCACGACCGATCCGGCGACCTTCGAAAGCAAGCGGCAGGCGCTCGTCGCAAAGTTCACGCGCGTGGAAGCGGCGCTAAGTGCGGGCCCATTCTTCGCGGGTAACGCGTTCAGCCTGATCGACGCGGTATTCGCGCCGATCTTCCGCTATTTCGACCTGTTCGACGAGCTGACTGAGCACGGCATCTTCAGGGATGTGCCGAAGGTGCGGGCGTGGCGAAGCGAGCTGGCGAAGCGCCCGAGTGTGCATTCGGCGGTCGACTCGAATTATCCGGAATTGCTCCGCGCCTTCCTGGTTCGTCACGACGCGCATCTCCTCAAGCTCGCGGCCTGAGCGCGCCGATGTCGCAATCCATGGCCTGGCTGATGCTGCTGATCGCAGGCGCGCTTGATGTCGGCTGGGCGATCTCGATGAAATATGCGGAAGGCTACACGCGCTTGGGCTGGAGCATCATCTCGCTCGTGCTGCTCGCGGCCTTCGTTGTCCTGCTCGGGCGGGCCTTGAAGGTGCTCGAGGTCGGCGTCGCCTATTCGGTGTGGACTGGCATTGGTGCTGCCGGCACTTTCGTCATGGGCGTCGTGCTGTTCGGCGAGACCTTGAGCGCGATGAAGCTTGCGGGCATCGCGCTCGTCTTGATGGGGATTGTCGCGCTCAAGCTGGCTTGAGCGGCACCCCCTCAGCGCACGTTGGCGAGACGCATGTCGAGGTACGCCGTGATGGTTTCCATCAGCGGCTCGAGCTTGGCGTCGAAGAAGTGGTTGGCGCCGGGGATGACCTGCTGGTCGATCACGATGCCCTTCTGCGTCTTCAGCTTCTCGACCAGCGTGTTGACGTCCTTGGGCGGCACTACCGCGTCCTTCTCGCCATGCACGATCAGGCCCGAGGACGGGCAGGGCGCGAGGAACGAGAAGTCATAGAGATTGGCCGGCGGCGCGATCGAAATAAAACCTTCGACCTCGGGACGGCGCATCAGCAGCTGCATGCCGATCCAGGCGCCGAAGGAGAAGCCGGCGACCCAGCAGGCGCGCGCTTCGGGATTGATGGTCTGCGCCCAGTCGAGCGCTGCCGCCGCATCCGACAATTCGCCGGTGCCGTGGTCGAACGAGCCCTGGCTGCGGCCGACGCCGCGGAAATTGAAGCGCAGCACCGAGAAGCCGCGATGCGCGAACGCGTAGTAGCACTGGTAGATGATCTGATGATTCATCGTGCCGTGAAACTGCGGATGCGGATGCAGGACCATCGCGATCGGCGCGTTCTTCTGCTTGGCCGGGTGATAGCGGCCTTCGAGACGGCCGGCGGGGCCGGTGAAAATAACTTCAGGCATCGATGATCTCTTGATTGATCCTGGAGAGATGATCCGCAGCAATCAACCGATTGTAGCCTCATCGGCAACGATGCCGACGGAAGCGCGAATGGAAGGATGGAGCGGGGCGCCCTCGGATGATGCGCGAGCGGCGCGCGGTGAACTGACGCGCGCGTTCTAACATGAGGCGTGGGTCAAAAAGCAAGCATCTTGAACATCCCGCAATGGGGTCAAGGTGTTAGCGCGTCACCGCCGTGTCATGGCCAAACCTGGATATGGAATCGCGGTTGCCAAGCGTCCGTCAGGGGCCCATGTCGGGGGCAGCGGCGGGCGGAGCACGTCCCGCGCGCAGGGTAACATATTACTTTCATGCCGAGCCGCGTCTATCTCGACTGGAATGCAACCACGCCGCTCCGCGCTGAAGCGCGGAACGCGATGCTTGCCGCCTGGGAGCTGATCGGCAACCCGTCCTCGGTCCATGCCGAGGGGCGGGAGGCGCGGCGGCTGGTCGAGGACGCGCGTGCGGCGCTTGCGGCGGCGGTCGGTGCGTTGCCACGCAACGTCGTCTTCACCTCGGCTGGGACGGAGGCCAATGCGCTGGCTTTGTCGCCCGGCTTGCGAGGTCCGTCCGGCGGCCCTGTCGAGCGCCTCCTGGTCTCGGCCATCGAGCATGCGTCGGTGCTGGCGGGCGGCCGGTTCCCGGCGGACAAGGTCGGTCATATCAGGGTGACGCGCGCCGGCGTGGTCGATCTGGATCATCTGAAGGCGCTGCTCAAGGACAGCCCACCGGCTCTGGTCTCGATCATGGCGGCCAACAACGAGACGGGCGCGCTCCAGCCGATCGCCCAAGCCGCAGGGATCGTCCACGAAGCCGGAGGCCTCCTTCACGTCGACGCGATCCAGGTGCTGGGCAAAATTACGTTCAATATTAACGCGGTAGGCGCCGACCTTGCGACCTTTTCTGCGCACAAGATCGGCGGTCCCAAGGGCGTCGGCGCGCTGGTGGTGGCGGAGGGCCTTGCCGGATTGGAGCCGGTGCTGCGGGGCGGCGGACAGGAGCTCAACCGCCGCGCCGGAACCGAGAATGTCGCCGGTATCGCCGGTTTTGGCGTGGCCGTGAAGGCTGCCCTTCAGGCTCTGCCGGAGGATGCGGAGCGGATGGCAACCCTCAGAAATCACTTGGAAAATGGCATCCGTGCCGTCGCCGGCGCAACGATCTTTTCCGATGACGCCGAGCGGTTGCCTAATACCATCCTGTTCACGGCACCCGGCCTGAAGGCCGAAACGGCCGTAATCGGATTCGATCTCGAAGGCATCGCCGTGTCCTCAGGTTCGGCCTGCTCCTCCGGCAGGGTCCAGCCGTCCCATGTGCTCTCGGCGATGGGGTTCGAGCCCACTGTGGCCCAGGGAGCGGTGCGCCTCAGTCTGGGCTGGTCTACGGAGCCTGATGATATCAATAGGGCGTTAGAGGCTTGGCGAAAGCTCGGTAATACCCTACTTAGAGACTAAGCGACGAAACACGGCTTGAACGGTTCTAAGCCCGTGCTTTCGGCCAAAAAACATCGTAATACTCGTTCGAGTTTGATCCACCGCGGTCCTTGAAACCGCGAGCGGAGGATAGAATGCCAGCCGTGCAAGAGACGGTCGAGCGCGTGAAGCGCATCGACGTCGATCAGTATCGTTATGGGTTTGAGACCCTGATCGAGTCCGAGAAGGCCCCCAGGGGACTGTCGGAAGAAACCGTCAAGTTCATCTCCGAGAAGAAGAACGAACCCGCCTGGATGCTCCAGTGGCGGCTCGAAGCCTATCGGCGCTGGCTGACCATGACCGAGCCGACCTGGGCCCGCGTCGACTATCCCAAGATCGACTTCCAGGACCTCTATTACTACGCGGCGCCGAAGCCGAAGAAGACGATCAACTCGCTCGACGAGATCGATCCGGAGATCCTGAAGACCTACGAGAAGCTCGGCATCCCCTTGCGGGAAGTCGCCATGCTCGAAGGCGTGGAACCGAAGCCCGGCGAGGAAGATCCTAACAGGCGCAAGATCGCGGTCGATGCTGTCTTCGATTCGGTCTCGGTTGCGACCACCTTCAAGGCCGAGTTGATGAAGGCCGGCGTGATCTTCATGCCGATCTCGGAAGCCATTCGCGAACATCCCGAACTGGTACAGAAATATCTCGGCTCGGTCGTGCCGACCTCGGACAATTTCTACGCGACGCTGAACTCGGCGGTGTTTTCCGACGGCTCGTTCGTCTACGTGCCGCCGGGCGTGCGCTGTCCGATGGAGCTGTCGACCTATTTCCGCATCAACGAGCGCAACACCGGCCAGTTCGAGCGCACGCTGATCATCGCGGACAAGGGCTCCTACGTCTCCTATCTCGAAGGCTGCACCGCGCCGCAGCGCGACGAGAACCAGTTGCACGCCGCCGTGGTCGAGCTCGTCGCGCATGACGATGCCGAGATCAAATATTCGACGGTGCAGAACTGGTATCCCGGCAATTCGGAAGGCAAGGGCGGCATCTACAATTTCGTCACCAAGCGTGGTGACTGCCGCGGCGACCGCTCCAAGATTTCCTGGACCCAGGTCGAGACCGGCTCCGCCATCACCTGGAAATATCCGAGCTGCATCCTGCGCGGCGACAATTCCAGCGGCGAGTTCTATTCGATCGCGATCTCGAACGGCTATCAGCAGGTCGACTCGGGCACCAAGATGATTCACCTCGGCAAGAACACGTCGAGCCGCATCATCTCCAAGGGCATCGCCGCCGGCAAGTCGCAGAACACCTATCGCGGTCTCGTCACCGCGCACCGGAAAGCGACCGGCGCGCGCAACTTCACCGCCTGCGATTCCTTGTTGATCGGCGACAAATGCGGTGCGCACACCGTGCCGTACATCGAAGCCAAGAACTCGTCGGCCACATTCGAGCACGAGGCAACGACCTCAAAGATCTCCGAGGACGTGCTGTTCTACTGCATCCAGCGCGGCCTTTCGCAGGAAGAAGCCGTCGGCCTCGTCGTCAACGGCTTTGTAAAGGACGTGCTTCAGCAGCTCCCGATGGAGTTTGCGGTTGAAGCGCAGAAGCTGATCTCGATCTCGCTTGAAGGGTCGGTCGGCTAGCCCCGGCCTCATCCTGAGGAGGCCGCGTAAGCGGCCGTCTCGAAGGATGGATACCGGAAAGATTGTTGGCCTCATTCCTTCGAGACGCGCCTTCGGCGCTCCTCAGGATGAGGAGATAGATGGAAAAACATAATGGCTTTGCTTGAAGTGAAAGACCTCAAGGTTCGTGTCGAGGAGCGTGAGATCCTCCACGGGCTGACGCTGACTGTGAATGAAGGCGAGATCCACGCGATCATGGGGCCGAACGGCTCCGGCAAGTCGACGCTCTCCCACGTCATCGCCGGCAAGCCCGGCTATGAAGTCACCGACGGCCAGATCCTGTTCAAGGGCGAGGACCTGCTGGAGATGGCTCCAGAGGAGCGAGCCGCCAAGGGCGTGTTCCTGGCGTTCCAGTATCCGGTCGAGATTCCCGGTGTCACCACCATGAATTTCCTCCGTACTGCGCTGAATGCCCAGCGCAAGGCGCGCGGCGAGACCGAGTTGATGGTGCCGGACTTCCTGAAGAAGGTCCGCGAAGTCTCGAAGTCGCTGAACATCCCGCAGGACATGCTCAAGCGCGGCGTCAATGTCGGCTTCTCCGGCGGCGAGAAGAAGCGCAACGAGGTGCTGCAGATGGCGCTGTTCGAGCCGAGCCTGTGCATCCTCGACGAGATGGATTCCGGCCTCGACATCGACGCGCTGCGCATCGCGGCCGACGGCGTCAACGCGCTGCATTCGCCGAAGCGCGCGATGGTCGTCATCACCCATTATCAGCGGCTCCTCAACTACATCGTGCCCGACATCGTGCACGTGATGTCGAAGGGCCGTGTCGTGAAGAGCGGCGGCAAGGAACTGGCGCTGGAGCTGGAAGCGTCCGGCTACGCCCAGTTCGAGGACGCTGCGTAAGGATTGTTTGAGATGAACGTTGCTGTGGCAAAGACCGGAAACGGCCGCGCGGTGAGCGATCTCTTCGCCAGCGCTGAAGGCCGCTTGCCGGGTTCTCCGGCGGTGGTCGCGGTGCGCCGCGAAGCCTTCGAGACCTATGAGCGGCTCGGCCTGCCGCACCGCCGGATCGAGGAATGGAAATACACTGACCTCCGCGCGCTGGTCGGCGAGGTGCTGCCGCTGGCAGCCAGCCCCGATGCGGCCGCGCTGAAGCGCGCTGCGGATGCCGTGAAGGCGCATGCGATCTCGGGCGCCCGCAAGCTGGTGCTGGTCGACGGTGTGTTCGTGGCCGATCTGTCCGACGTCAAGGCGGTGGCCTCTGAAGCAGGCTTCAGGACGTTGCGGGAGACGCTGGAGAAGGATGCGGGTCTGCTGAAGACTGCGTCCACCGACGCTGTGATCTCGCTCAACGCTGCCATGGCGACCGACGGCGTCGTGCTGTCGATTGCCGACGGTGCGCAGCTGTCCGCACCGATCCAGATCCTCCATATTGCGACCGCTGCTTCGGCGTCGGCCTTCACGCGCTCGCAGGTCGCGATCGGCAAGGGCGCGCGCGCCACCATCATCGAGAGCTTTGTCGCCGCCGGTGCTGAGGCATACCAGGTCAACGACGCCGTGATCGTGAAGGTCGGCGACAATTCCGACGTCGCGCATATCCGCCTGATGGACGATGCGCCTGACGCGGTGAACATCACCTCGCAGTTCGTCACCATCGGCGCCAATGTGAAGTTCAACGTCTTCAACATGACCACGGGCGCGGCCGTCAGCCGTCTTCAGGGCTTCTTCACGCTGGCGGGCGAGGGCAGCGAGCTCTCGGTCAACGGCGTCAACCTGTTGCAGAAGACCGAGCATGGCGACACCACGCTGGTCGTCGACCATGCCGTGCCGAACTGCGTCAGCCGTGAAGTCTTCCGCGCCGTGATCGACGACCGTGCGCACTCGGTGTTCCAGGGCCGCATCATCGTCCGTCCCGACGCGCAGAAGACCGACGGCAAGATGATGATCCGGGCGCTGCTGCTCTCGGACGAAGCCGAAGCCGACAACAAGCCCGAGCTGGAAATCTTCGCCGACGACGTCTCCTGCGGGCACGGCGCCACCGCCGGCGCGCTCGACGACAGCTTGCTGTTCTATCTGAAGGCGCGCGGCCTGCCGGAGAAGCAGGCCCAGGCCTTGCTGATCCAGGCTTTCGTCGGCGAGGCGATCGAGCAGATCGCCGATGATGATCTGCGCGAGCACGTGATCGGCATTGCCGAGCGCTGGCTGGAGCGCCGCCAATGAGCACGCATCCCGCAGTCAAGAACGGCGCCTATGACGTTGCGCGTGTGCGCCAGGACTTTCCGGCGCTCGCGATGCAGGTCTACGGCAAGCCGCTGGTGTATCTGGACAACGCGGCTTCCGCGCAGAAGCCGAGCGCCGTGCTCGACCGCATGACGCAGGCCTATACGAGCGAATACGCCAACGTCCATCGCGGCCTGCATTACCTCGCCAATGCCGCGACCGAAGCCTATGAGGGCGGCCGTACCAAGGTCGCGCAGTTCATCAACGCTGCGCGGACCGAGGAAGTGATCTTCACCCGCAACGCGACCGAGGCGATCAATCTGGTTGCATCGTCCTGGGGCGGGCCGAATATCAAGGACGGCGACGAGATCGTCATCTCGATCATGGAGCACCACTCCAACATCGTGCCGTGGCATTTCCTCAGGGAACGCCAGGGCGCCGTGATCAAATGGGCGCCGGTCGACGACGAGGGCAATTTCCTCATCGACGAGTTCGAGAGGCTGCTGACGTCGAAGACCAAGCTGGTCGCGATCACGCAGATGTCGAATGCGCTCGGCACCATCGTGCCGATCAAGGATGTCGTGAAGATCGCGCACGCCCGCGGCATTCCCGTGCTGGTCGACGGCAGCCAGGGCGCGGTGCATCTGCCCGTCGACGTCCAGGACCTCGGCTGCGACTTCTACGTCTTCACCGGCCACAAGGTGTACGGGCCGACCGGAATCGGCATTCTCTGGGCCAAGTACGACCACCTCGTCGCGATGCGCCCCTATAATGGCGGCGGCGAGATGATCCGCGAGGTCTCGCGCGAGGTCGTCACCTATGGCGATCCCCCGCACAAATTCGAGGCGGGCACGCCCGCGATCGTCGAGGCGGTCGGCCTCGGCGCCGCCATCGACTACGTCAATTCGATCGGCAAAGAGCGCATCGCCGCCCACGAGGCCGATCTCGTCACCTATGCTCAGGAGCGCCTGCGCGAGATCAACTCGCTGCGGCTGATCGGAACGGCCCGGGGCAAGGGCCCGGTGATCTCCTTCGAGATGAAGGGCGCACACGCCCATGACGTCGCGACCGTGATCGACCGCCAGGGCATCGCGGTCCGCGCCGGCACCCATTGCGTGATGCCGCTTTTAGAGCGGTTCAACGTCACGGCCACCTGCCGGGCCTCGTTCGGCATGTATAATACGCGGGAAGAAGTCGATCATCTGGTACAGGCGCTGTTGAAGGCGCGGGATTTGTTCGCATGAGTGACACGGCCGAAGCCAAAGCCAATCCGATGGAAACCCAGTCGGCGTTGCCGCCGGAGGAGACCGAGCGTCTCACCACCGAGATCATCGCGGGCCTCAAGACCGTGTTCGATCCGGAAATCCCGGCCGACATCTACGAGCTCGGCCTGATCTACAAGGTCGAGATCAAGGACGACCGCTCGGTCGACGTCCAGATGACGCTGACGACGCCGAACTGCCCGGCTGCCGGCGAACTGCCGACCATGGTCGAGAACGCGGTCGCCAGCGTCCCCGGCGTCGGCGTGGTCGACGTCAAGGTGATCTGGGAGCCGGCCTGGACTCCGGAACGCATGAGCGACGAGGCCCGCCTCGTCCTCAACATGTGGTGACGCCACCACTGCCATTGAACTTGCTCCGCAACGGACCACATGAGTGACATGACCCAAATTTCTTCAGGCTCATCACCGGCGTCCACTCCCAAGCCAAAGCGGCCCCGGCCGCAGGTCATGCGGCTGACCGATGCTGCCGCGCAGCGCATCAACGAGCTGACCCAGCGCGCAGACTCCGAGATCGTAGGCCTGCGCGTCGGCGTCAAGAATGGTGGCTGTGCCGGCCAGTCCTACGTTGTCGAATACGCCCACGATGTCCGTCCGACCGACGAGATCGTCGAGGACAAGGGCGTCAAGATCCTGGTCGATCCCAAGGCCGTGCTGTTCCTGCTCGGCACCGAGATGGACTACAAGGCCGACAAGATGCAGGCCCAGTTCGTCTTCAACAACCCCAACCAGATCTCAGCCTGCGGCTGCGGCGAGTCGGTCGAGCTGCGTCCCGCCAAGATCGACGGGTAGTTTTTCACGTCATTGCGAGAAGCGAAGCGACGAAGCAATCCAGAATCCCTCCGCGGAGACACTCTGGATTGCTTCGCTTCGCTCGCAATGACGGCGGTGCTATGAAGGCTGGCATTCTCGCCCGGGGACGCCATTCATGGACCGCGAATTCCTGATCGACCTGTTCGCCGATTTCGGCCCCGTTACCATCCGAAAAATGTTCTCGGGCCACGGCATCTCCGTCGATGGCGTCAACTTTGCGCTGTCTCTGCGTGCCGGCCTGTTCTTCCGCGCCGACGAGGTGACCATCCCGGACTTTGAAGCCGAGGGGTCAAAGCCGTTCCAGTACTCGACCCGCGCCAAGACCGTGCTGGTGAACTCCTACTGGGAGTTGCCGGCGCGCCTGTTCGACGATTCCGCGGAGCTTGCGCAATGGGCGAGGGCCGCACTCGCCGCCGCCCAGCGCGCCAAGGTGAAGACGCGGCCGAAGGCGAAGAAGGCGGTGAAGAAGCAGGCGGTGGCGAAGAAGGCAGTGAAGAAAACGGCGGTGAAGAAACGACCAGCCAAGAAGGCGGTTCGTAGGGTGCGCAAAGCGAAGCGTGCCCACCATTGAGGTCGTTCGTGTAGGAAGATGGTGGGCACGGCGCTTGCGCGCCTTTGCGCACCCTACAAGACTTCAGTCCACGGCCTTGGTCAGGCCAACCCGCATGTCCTTCGCCGTAAAAACGCTGACGCCATCTGCAAGCACCCGACCATCGGCAATTCCGAGCACCAGCTTGCCGCGTCGGACCATGCGCATCGCGACTTCGTAGCGCACGCGCTGCGCGTTTGCTGTGATTTCGCCCGTGCACTCGACTTCGCCGACGCCGATGGCGCGGCCCTTGCCGGGGGAGCCCGACCAGCCGAGCCAGTAGCCGACCATTTGCCACATCGCATCCAGGCCAAGACTGCCCGGCATCATTTCGTCGCCGCGATAGTGGCAACCGAAGAACCAGTGGCCCGGTACAATATCGAGCTCGCCGACAATGTGGCCCTTGCGGAATTCGCCGCCGTCGAGGCTGATCTCGGTGATGCGGTCCATCATGAGCATGGGTGGGGCCGGCAATTGCGCGTTGCCCGGACCGAAATAGCCGCCTTCGCCCGATCTCAACAGCTCGTCTCTGCCGTAAGACGGTTGCGGCGTGTGGAAGTCATGGGGATTGGGCAAGACGACGTTATCTCAGTGATCTGACTGGGGAAGCGGTACGGCCACGGCTCAAGATGTTGGTCGCCCCGGATGATGTCAACCAAGCTGTCTCGCGGGTGGAAAAAGCGGGGGCGCGCGGCTAGTCGGCGTATTCCCGGCTGGGCACGCTGCTTGCTGCCACTTTCTCCAAACTCTCCGTGCTGGTGTTGGCTTGCGGCGCGGGCGCCCGCCGCGGCGCTCTTGCGATCCGGGGGGCATAGCCCAAAGATGCGGAGGAGATCAGGCCGTTTGCGCTCGGCCGTCGTAGCCAAGAGGTCTGGGCTGCTGGAGCGGGCGAGTTGCCTTGTGGCGGGCCCTTGGGCCACTGGATCAGACTGTCAGTGCAGGCCTTGTAGGCGACTGATCCCTTGTCCTTCTCCGCAGGTGGCGGCGTGATGAGACCGCACAGGTGGGTGATGAGGCCGGCCAGTTCGTAGATGAATTTCTCGTCCGGGATGGGTTCGTAGCCCGCGGCTCGGAGCGCTCCCATCTCCGCGACCCATGCATTCATGTTGTCGTTGCCGCGATCGTAGATCGCCCTCAAGTTCTGGACGGTCGCGTCAGTGACACGGAATTTTTCCGGAATCTTGGCCGTCAACTCCTTCGATGCAGCGGGAGAGCTCAACCAGGCCTGAACCTCAAGCTCAACCGTATCGCGGTAGATGCCGCCGATCACCCGCCCGTACTTCAATGCCTCCTGCGCCAGCCCCACGAGCGCGCTGAGCACGTCGAGTGCGGCAACCGGCCCGGTGATACCGCCCACGACAATGTTCAGCAGCTTCTGCGTATCCTCGATCGGGAACGACACCATCGCGAGATCGAACAGGGAGGTCGTGTAATCGACCATCAGGCTGTCGAAGTAGAAGCAAGGATCGATGCTGGCTGAAACTTTTGTTACGGGGTTGACGCCGAAGCCGCAAGCGATGACGTTTTCGACTCTCGCGGTCGCGTCACCTATCCGGATTGCGATCAGGTCACGATCGGGACCATTCTTCGGCGACACCGAGGCGATTCTCGCGAGCGATGCCTGGAGCGCGAATGCGCGAAGCGCGCGCATGCGCTTTGAATCGGCCTTGAACCAATGATCGTCCAGTACCTTGTCGAGATAGCCGCCCCGATTGTGCAGCTCGGCGTCGAAGACCGCACAGCCGCTGTTGAGAAGACACACGAATACCAAGACGATCGAAACAAATCTCTTCATGAAAGCGCCCCGCCCAATATGGGCAAAACAAGGCACGCTAATCTTTCCGGTGCAATCGGTTCTTTCTACAACCTGAATTATCAACAGGTTGTCCAGAGCCTTATCCACATCGCGAGGCTGTAGGACGGTTGCGGCGTGTGGACGTCAAGCGCGTGGCTTGCGGCGTGCATCGCTCGTGCGTCTCGGCCGCGGGGCCCGACCTTGTCGACTGGCCGTCTCGACCGCGGCCGTGCGCTGCACGGCCGTGTCGGTGGGACCAAGGATGCGTCCATCCCGCGCACGTAGCTCGAGCCTGCGCACGGGAAGGCTGGATTTCCTGTCGACCAGCAGCACGTGCGCCTCTTCAGGCGCGAAGAAAAAATCTTCGCCCCACTGCCTGAGCGCTGCCAGAACCAGGAACAGTCCGCGTCCCTTCTCGGTCAGCTCGTATTCCTGATATGGCCCGCCGTCTGTCGCGGGCACCGTGTCCATGATGCCGTGCGCCACGAGGTTGCGCAGTCGGGCCGACAGGATGTTCTTGGCGAGGCCGAGACTCTTCTGAAACTCCCCGAACCGGCGCGAGCCGTCGAAGGCGTCGCGCACGATCAGAAGCGACCACCAGTCGCCGATCGCATCCAGCGGACGCGCGACGCCGCACAGCGAATCCTTATGGCTAATTCTCTTGCCCATCGTGACCGGTCCGCCGCGCGCCGCCGATCGAGCGCGGCCTTCGCATTTATAGTGGTTGCAAACTAAAACCACAAGCGATAATGCGGTTGTCGGTTTCAAACTAAAACCACGCCAAACGAGGAGCCCCATGATCCAGCCTGAAGCTACGTTCGGTGGCAGCTTTGCCTTTGCACCGCATTTCACGGATGCCCCGGCCTTCCGAATGCATTTCGTCGATGAAGGACCGCGTCAGGGCGAAGTCGTCCTGTGCCTGCATGGCGAGCCGACCTGGGGCTATCTGTTCCGTCACATGATCCCGGTCTTGAGCGCGACACATCGGGTCATCGTCCCGGACCATATGGGATTTGGAAAGAGCGAGACGCCGGCCGCTCGCAGCTATTGGCTGCAGGACCATGTCGACAATCTGGAAAAATTCGTCCTGGCGTTGGGTCTGACCGACATCACGCTCGTG
This sequence comes from Bradyrhizobium sp. 1, assembly GCF_023073315.1. Classification (GTDB taxonomy): domain Bacteria; phylum Pseudomonadota; class Alphaproteobacteria; order Rhizobiales; family Xanthobacteraceae; genus Bradyrhizobium. The sequence goes on from NZ_JADPJH010000037.1 coordinate 162,951, forward strand.
ATGCATGATTTCGGCGGTCCGGTCGGGATGGGACTCGCCGCACGACATCCGCACCGCATCCGCCGGCTCATCTCGGCCAATGGTCCGACCCCGTTCGGTCAAGCCGATCTGGTCGAGCGCGTCACGGCCAACGCCGCTGTTTCGCCCTGGTTTCGCTGGATTGCCCGGGCCGAAGCGGACGGCCATCTCGAAACGGTGCTCGGTCAGCTCGGCTTCAACATCCTGAGCACGCTGAAGCTGAATGGCTTCGAGAACAACGCGATCATTACCGATGACTGGCTAGCGGCCTACGGCGCGCCCTTCGCCAATCCGGCCGAATGCCTCGGGGCGATCGGCTGGGCGAAAGGTTTTGCGACCGGCGCGCATCGCTTCGAGACGCCCGATGCCGCGGCAGATCGCGCCATCCGCAGCAGGCCGGCACTGGCGATCTGGGGCGAAGAGGACCGTACGCTTCACGCGGCGCATTTTTTGCCGCTCTTCCAATCGATTTTCCCCGACGCGAGCGTCCATCGTCTCGCGGGAGCCGGCCATTATTGCCTCGAGGATGCGCCCGAGGCCGTCAATCATCTGATCGCGGAATTCATCAGCCAGACCTGATGTCGCCGGGAAACCCGGGCCGGGGAGGCCTCGCCCGGGCCCCGGTCTCCCGAGGTTTCAATTCGAAACTGATTCTGCTGGGTGGCGCCGCTCATGCCACCCGGCTGTGCGACTCGATCGCGAATTCCGGATCGGCTTCGCAGATCACGCGATTGCGGCCGTTGCGCTTGGCGGCGTAGAGGCAGGCATCGGCGCGTTCGATCAGCGCGTCGGTGTCGTCGCCCTGCTTGAGCATGGAGACGCCGACGGAAATGGTGACGCGGCCGAGGATCTCGCCGGTGGATTTCTTCTTCAATTCCTTCGCCATCACGGCGCGGCGGATGTGATCGGCCACTGTGAGGGCCTGGCGCAGCGCCGTGTTGGGCAGCACCACCGCGAACTCCTCGCCGCCATACCGCGCGGTGATGTCCTGGCCCTTGATGGTCTGCTTCAGCGAAAGGCCGACGAGCCGCAGCACCTGGTCGCCGGTGAGATGGCCGTAGGAATCGTTGAACGACTTGAAGTGATCGATGTCGAACAGCAGCAGCGACAGCGGTTCGCCCGAGGCGAGCGCACTCTGCACCGTCACGCCGATCATGCGGTCGAAATATTTGCGGTTGCCGAGGCCGGTGAGCGGATCGGTCAGGCTCTCGGCGCGGATCGCTTCCAGGCTCTGCTGGAGGTTGCTGATCTCGTTCTTCGACAGCGTCAGCCGGTCTTCCAGTGCCTTGTTGGTCTCGCGCATCTCGCTGGTCGAACGCAGCAGCGTCTCGACGATCGACTTGATCTGCTCGCGGTTCTTGGCCGATGACAGTTTTTCGGTCGCGCCCGACAGGCTGGCATCGTAGGAGCCGGTCATCCCGAGCGCTTCGCTGAGCACCGTCATGACGTCGTCGATCTCGCCGATGACGCGCGCGCCGACCTTGTCGATGCGGTCGGTGGTCTTGATGTGGGATAGATAGGTCTCGTAGATCTGCTCGAGATCGCCTTCGGTCAGCTTGCCGTGGCGGGCCAGCGTCTCGTTGATGATCTTGTTGAGCGGGGCGTTGTAGCCGGTGGCGTAGACGTACCAGATCTCGTAATTTCGGGGAATTGCAGTCTGTCGAAGCGATCGGATTTGACCGAGCGCGACTTCGGCGAACGCCATCGTGCGTTCGTGTTCGTCGAGAACCTTGACCACAGAACATACCCCACGACGGTCGATGCGCCGTCGACCGCAGCAATGCTTAAATTATGTTCGTAGGCTAACGGACGATCGTGAACGGCCAGTAAATATACGGTGGCCAATGCATCATAAAAAGTGTGAAGCGCCTCGGTTCAACCGAACCAGAGGCGCCTTGTTACGTCCCTTGCGGCGTCAGGCGCCGGCGGGAGAGCGCACGGGGCGGAGCAGGAACGCCGGCAGGTGCGAATGATCGCCGGGCTCGGTGTCGGCCTCGCGCTGGCGGCGCGGCTCGGGACGGCCGATCGACGGCACGTGCGAAGGATCGGCCTTCTGGCGCGAGCCCTGACGCGGCTCGGATGATTGCCTGGCTTCGCGCGGAGGCCTTGCCTCGCGTGCGGGCTTCGCCTCGGGAGCGGGCCGAGATTCGGCTGCAGGCCTCGTTTCAGAAGCGTGTCTCGTTTCAGAAGTGTGCCTTGCCTCGCCACGCGGTTCGCGGGGCTCGTGGCTGCGCTCACGGTCGCGACCGCCGCGTTGCGGCTTGCCCCGTCCTCCGCGCGAACGCTCGCGGCCGCGCTGCTCGCGTGGACGCTCACCGGCATCGCCGGCTTCCGCGTTGACTGCGTAGTCGCCTTCGGCGCGCGGAATGCTCTGGCCGATCAGCTTTTCGATCGCAACCATCGACTTCTGGTCGAGCGGGGTAACGAGCGAGATCGCCATGCCGGACCGGCCTGCGCGACCGGTACGGCCGACACGGTGAACATAGTCGTCGGGATGGTGGGGGACGTCGAAATTGAAGACGTGGCTGACCTCGGGGATGTCGAGGCCACGGGCAGCGACGTCGGAGGCGACCAGCAGTGGCAGCTCGCCCTTGCGGAACTGTTCAAGCGCCGCCGTGCGGGCCGACTGGTCCATATCGCCGTGCAGGGCACCGACGCTGAAGCCGTGCTTTTGCAGCGATTTGTGAACGACGGCGACCTCGCGCTTGCGATTGCAAAAGATGATCGCGTTCTGGAGATCCTTGGCTTCGCGCAACAGGCGGCGAAGCAGCTCGCGCTTCTCATGCGCCTCGCGCCCGGCCGGGACCTGACACTGCGTGACGGTGACGGCGGTGGTGGCGGGTTTGGAAACTTCCACCTTCTGCGGATTGTGCAGGAAGGTCTCGGTGATGCGCCGGATTTCCGGCGGCATGGTCGCGGTGAAGAACAGGGTCTGCCGCGTGAAGGGAACGAGCTTGCAGACGCGCTCGATGTCGGGAATGAAGCCCATGTCCAGCATGCGGTCGGCTTCGTCGATGACGAGCAGCTCGACGCCGGTGAGCAGCAAGCCGCCACGCTCGGTATGGTCGAGCAGCCGGCCGGGAGTTGCGATCAGCACGTCAACGCCGCGCGTCAGCTTGGCGTCCTGGTCACCGAACGAGACACCGCCGATCAGCAGGGCGACGTTGAGTTTCTGGCCCGCGCCGTAGCGGTCGAAGTTTTCCTTCACCTGCGCCGCGAGCTCGCGGGTCGGCTCGAGGATCAACGTCCGCGGCATGCGTGCCCGGGCGCGACCCTTCTCAAGGATGGTGAGCATCGGCAGCACGAAGGCCGCGGTCTTGCCGGTGCCGGTCTGGGCGATACCGAGGACGTCCTTGCGTGCGAGGACGTGGGGGATCGCCTGTTCCTGGATCGGGGTGGGGGTGGTGTAACCGGTGGCCGCCACTGCGGCGAGGACTTTTTCGGAAAGTCCGAGATCTGAAAAGGACATTGAGCCTCTGGTCGAAACCGCCGTTCGGAATCGAGGGTGATTAAGGCTGTCGCGTTCCACCCCGAAACGGCGCGCTCTCAAAGAAGCTGGGGGTGCTGACTCACGCGAACAAAGCGCCAGGCTCAGGAATCGCTCTTCGATCTGAGCCGCGTCGCCACGGAACATAGGCGGGAATCGGCCAAAGTCAATGGAGCAGGCGCGGGAAGGCCCTAAAAACCCTGAGGTTTTGCCCAAATCACGGGCGCGGCTCACGTTTTCCGCCTCGGCCATTGGCGCGGGCGGCCGCCGTCATGGGAGGCCCTAATGCCCTTCGGCACCCTGGGCCCGGAAGTCGCCGGGGGCCATGCCATAGGCGGCGTTGAAGACCCGGTAATAGGTCGCGAGACTCTCGAAGCCGCAGGAGGTCGCGATGTCGGCGATCAGCCGCTCCGGCGCCTCGCGCATCAGGCGACGGCTTTGTTTCAGGCGTTCGTCTGTCACGGTCTGCGAGAAGCTCTTCTCGGCGGCCTCGAACAGCATGTGCAGGTGACGCACGGAGACAGCGAGCAGGTCGGCGACCACCGCCGGCGCAAGGTCCGGGTTCTGGAGGTGGCCTGCGATCAGGCGCCGTGCCTGCGAGAGGCGGGCGGTCCGCAGCGCAGCCAGTCCGAGGCGGCTGCCGGGCCGCACGATGCCGCGCTCGATCAGCGCCAGCTGGCCCAGAGCCTGGACGAGGGAGGTCGCGTCGGCCACCCCGTCATCGTCCGAGGCGGCCTCGCCGAGATCGGCAAAGCAGGCTGCGAGCAGCGGCGCCAGGGTGGGATCGTCGAATGTCCGCGGCATCAGCTCACGGACCCGCTTGTCCTGCGTGGGGAGGGCGCTGACGGGGATCTTCAGGATCCGCAAATGGAAGCCGCCGGCGCCGAGCGGCGTGGTGCGATAGGGCAGGTCGGTATGGCTGGTGGCGAAGCTGCCATTGGCGATCGCGAAGTCGCTGCCGCGCATGCCGCCGAACCAGCCGCCGCTGCCGAGCTGCTGGTAGACGCAAATGCTGTCGCCAGGCGCGTAGGCGATGTCGGAGGTGCTGCGCTCGACCGTGTAATGCGAGGCCTTCAGCTCGACGAGGCCGCCGCCGCCGAGCTGGCGCAGCGAAAATTCGCCGTAGAAGTCCGCGCGCCGTTCGCGCTCGAGTTCGGCCGTGACGCCGAACAGGCCCTTGGACCGGACCTCGCGCCAATAATCGAAGCGGTCATGAGGTTCGACTTCGTCAGTACACCAGCGATACACGGCAGCCCCCCGCTTGCAGCGCAATTGCCCTAGAAAGAGCAGATTCCGGCGGAATCTGCCATAGGCCAGATGATGGAACCGACGGCTGCGAGCGTTGAACCCTCGCTATGGCTGGACCGACTATCATCAACGGCGGAGGGTTCCAATGAACCACTGTTCGAGGGAACCGGCACCAGGCCGATCTGCAACGGGAATTTCGCGATGACGCTTCGGCTTTTTAGAATTCTGGCGGCGCTCGGCCTGGCAACGAGCCTGTGTGGCTTCGCGCTTCCCGCTCATGCCGCAAAGCGCGTCGCGCTCGTGGTCGGCAACAACGATTACAGGAACGTCCCAAAACTGCTCAAGGCCGTCAACGACGCGCGCACCATGGGCGATACGTTGAAGCAGCTCGGCTTCTCGGTGATGGTCGCCGAGAACCAGAGCCGGCAGCAATTTTCCGAGACGCTGCTCGCGTTCGACAGGGCGATCGAGCCCGGCGACACCGCGTTCTTCTTCTATGCCGGCCACGGCTTCGAGATCGCGGGCCAGAACTATCTGCTGCCGACCGACGTGCCGGCTGCGATCGAAGGGCAGGAAGAGCTGGTGCGCGATGCCTCGATCCTCGCCGACCGCATCGTCGAACGTCTTCAGAACAAGAAGGCGCGGACCTCGATCCTGGTGTTCGACGCCTGCCGCAACAATCCGTTCGAACGTTCCGGCACGCGCGCGGTCGCCGGCGGCGGCGGGCTCGCGCCGATGACGCAGCTGCCGGAAGGCGTGTTCTCGGTTTTCTCCGCAGGGCCCCGCCAGACCGCGCTCGATCGCCTCTCCAACGACGATGCCAATCCCAATTCGGTGTTCACGCGCACCTTCGCCAAGGAGCTGCTCCAGCCGGGCGAAAATCTCGTGCAGGTGGCGCAGCGCACCCGCCGTCTCGTCAGCGAGATGGCCGACACCGTCAAGCACAGGCAGGTGCCGGTTTATTTCGACCAGATGGTCGACGACGTCTTCCTCAGCGGCATCGCCAAGGACACGGCCACGGCTGCTGCGCGTCCCGCAGATCCGCCGCCGCAGAAGCTCGCGGCGCTGCCGCCGGTGTCGGTGCCGCGCGTGCCGAAGGAAGAAACCACCAATGCGCCGATCGCCAGCTTCTCGCGGCACAATGGTGGCTGGAGCGTGGTGTTCTCCTTCGCCGATCCGACGATCGGCATTTCCTGGCGCATGGCCGGCAACGGCGATTTCCGCGAAACCGGTTTCATCGATACGCTCGATCCGCGCACGCGCAAGCGGATGCCGAACCCGTCGATCGAATTGCCGCCGGACGCTGTAGCCGGCACCATCGAGGTCCGCTATGTCGACCAGACCGGCGACATGCAGGGGCCGTTCCCGATCAGGTTCGATCCCGAGGCCGCGTTGATCCGCGACCAGCGCAAGATCCTCGACATGACCGCGACGAGCTGGTTGTCATTCCGCGAGTTCAACGGGCTGCTGGTCTACTACACGCACCTCGTGTCCTACCGCTGCGCGATCCGGGAGGTGCGCATCGGCATCGACAGTGCGGTTCCCAACCAGGTGCTGAAGATGCCGGGCTGTGACATGCGCGATCCCAGCGCGATCAGCGCCGGCATGCCGCTCTACATGAAACTCGCCCCGGCTACCCAGTTCGTCTCGGTGGAACTGACCTATCGCGATGGCAGCGTGTCGGAGATCAAGAGTTTCCGCACAATGAACCGCAGCAACAACTGATGTCCGCCATCGTCGGGCGTCTCGCTTTTGCCAAGCTAACGCCCCGTGCTTTCCATGTTGCTGTCGGCTGGCTGCAACATTCCTGCGACATACTTCGTTCTCGGAGGTGATGCATGTCGGATGTAGCTAATCAAGCAAGCCTGAACGCGGACATCGCGACCGGGGAAATCGGCGTCGAGAAGACACCGATCCGCGAGCGTGCCTTTGCCGGCGCCTATCTGACGATTGTCGGCGTCGCAATGATCGGCTGGCTCTATGTCATCACCCGCGCGACGCTCGGCGTCGTCAGCTGGATGATCTCAGGCTGAAGTGCCGCCAGCTAGATTGCTGCCAGCAGTTGGCTGATCTTGATCACCGCGCAGATGATCATACCCCACAGCGCGAAGTTGATCTGCAACGCCTCAGTCATGGCATTCCCCACCTGGTTCCTCTTAGAGACGCGTTCTTTGAGCGACGCGATCTTCTATGGCGATACAACTTTTAATCTCGCCTCTGATTTGAGTCGAATCTTAGGCGAAGCCCGTGGTCTGGAAAATCCCTGTGGCTACATCGCGCGTGCTGCGGGGCCGATGGAACCGGAAGTTCCGCGGCTGCGTCGGATCGGCCGGTTCCCAGTTCCGATAATCCTGGACGCCCCCAGATTCGGACTGCGATCGACCGGAACTGGCGTTAGGATCGTCGGCATGTCCAAGCGACAGGGCGTATTGCAGCGGCAATGACATCCGAACAACGACCGAACGGGACGACAAAGGTCCGCTGCTGCATCGTCGGCGGCGGGCCTGCCGGCATGATGCTCGGCTATCTACTGGGGCGTGCCGGCATCGATGTCGCGGTGTTGGAGAAGCATGCGGATTTCTTCCGCGACTTTCGCGGCGACACCGTGCATCCCTCGACGCTCCAGGTGATGGACGAGCTCGGCCTGATCGAGGGCTTCCTGAAGCTGCCGCATCAGCGCTTGCAGAAGATGGACGGCCTGTTCGGGGGCACGCCGGTGCGAATCGCCGATCTGAGCCGGCTCCACACCAAGTACCCGTTCATCGCCTTCATGCCGCAATGGGATTTTCTGAATTTCCTTCGCGAGGCAGGCCAACGCTTTGCCTCACTCAAGGTGATGATGAACACGGAAGCCGTCGACCTGATCCGCCGCGGCGAAACGATCGCCGGAGTCCGGGCCAAGACGCCGGACGGCATCGTCGACATCGAGGCGGATCTCACCATCGCCTGCGACGGCCGGCATTCGACCGTCCGCGAGCGGGCGGGTCTCGCGGTTGAGGAGATTGGTGCGCCGATGGACGTGCTCTGGTTCCGCGTCGGCCGCAAAGCTGATGAGACCGAGAATTTGTTCGCGCGCGTCGAGCCCGGCAAGATGATGGTCACCTTCGACCGCGGCGACTATTGGCAATGCGCCTATGTCATTGCCAAGGGACAATACGATGCGGTGAAGGCGAGGGGGCTGCAGGCGCTGCGCGACGACGTCGTGCGCATGGCGCCGATCCTTCGATCCGGCATTGCCGACGTGAAGAGCTTTGACGATGCCAAGCTGCTCACCGTCGCGATCAATCGCCTCAAGCGCTGGACGCGGCCGGGCCTGCTTTGCATTGGCGATGCCGCGCATGCGATGTCGCCGGTCGGCGGCGTCGGCGTCAATCTCGCCGTGCAGGATGCGGTCGCGACCGCGAACCTGCTCGCCGACAAGCTTCTGCACGGCTGTCCCTCCGAGGAGGAGCTCGATGCCGTGCGCCGCCGGCGCGAGTTCCCGGTGAAGATGACGCAGGCGATGCAAGTGGTCGTGCAGAACAACATCATCAGCGGCGCCTTGCAGGGCGAAGACCGGCCGCTGAAGGTGCCGCTGGTCGTGCGCCTGATCACCGCGCTGCCTTGGCTCCAGGGCATTCCGGCCCGCCTGCTTGCGCTCGGCGTGCGGCCCGAGCAGGTGCAGTCGAAGGCGGCGCCGGAATCGTGACGCTACAATTCAGTAGGGATAATGCCGCGTTAAATCATGTGCGGTGCGTTGCGCGCGTGCAACAGCGCAAACGGATTCAAGGCGCGCGATCTGCCAATCCGGCGTCTTAACTTTCTTGATTCAAATTTGAGTAAGAACTGCGTGTGAGCGTGCACCCATCAAAGGACACGGGGTGTACCATGCGTAACAAACTGATTGCCGCCTTCGCCTGCACGACCGCTCTGGTTTCGACTGGCGCTGCTTCCGCGGCCGATCTCGGTGCGCGCTACACGAAGGCGCCGGCCTATGCCGAGCCGCTGTTCAACTGGACCGGTTTCTATGTCGGCGGCCATATCGGTGGCGCCTGGACCAACGAGCAGTTCATCAACAACGGGACCGGCGCGCCGTTCGGCGACCTGGTTCCGGGCGAAGGTTTCCGTCAGCGCAAGTCAGGCATCATGGGCGGCGCCCAGATCGGCTACAACTGGCAGGCCAACAACTACGTGTTCGGCATGGAAGGCACCATCTCCGGCCTCGACAACAAGGGCACGGTCGCAAACACCGTGTTCGGCGCCGGTGACGACATATTCACCTGGCGTGCCAATGTGCTCGCGACCGTCGTCGGCCGCGCCGGCTTCGCCGTGCAGAACAATCTGTTCTATATCAAGGGCGGCTACGCTGGCGTGAACAACCGTCTCAACGTCAGCGACACCGTTGCCCCGGCGACGGGCTCGGGCGGTCAGACCCACTGGGCCAACGGCTGGACCGTCGGCGCCGGCTGGGAATACGGCATCACCCGCAACTGGATCGTCGGCCTCGAATACAACTACGCGGCCTTCGGCGGCCAGACCTATCAGCTCGGCGGCACCTCGGGTAACTACACCTTCGATGCCAAGCCGCGTGACATCCAGTGGGCTGTCGTGCGCGCGAGCTACAAGTTCGACGCGCCAGTCATCGCGCGCTACTGAGCAACGAAAGACCAATCGGCAAAAAGACCATCACTGCCAAAATTCAAAAGCCCCGGCTTGGTCCGGGGCTTCTTTTTTGTGCCGCGTGAGAGCGGCTCAGTCCATCGTCCGCAGAGGCTCGATTCCCACGCGCCCAGTCCGAAACTGCAACGGCCTCGGAGGGCGAGCGTGGATGCGTCAGTACTTGGCAACGATCGCCGAGGGACCGAACTTGTAGTTGACCGTCACGCGGGCCATGTCCTCGACAAAGCGCTGACTTGCCGTGATCGTCGTCGCCGTGAAAAAGCCGGTGGTCGAAGTGGCGGTCACAGACGACCGCCCGAGATCGACGTGCAGATACTCGATGCCGACGTTCCATTGGCCAATCGCCTTCGAGACGCCAGCCCCGGCGCTCCAACCAACCTTAGTCTCCGATTGGCTGCCGGCGAAGCCTATGGTCGCCCCAGCGCATCCTACGCCGCCGGGGGTACAGACGAAACCGAGTGTGCTTTTGGCTTCGCCATAAGCAAGACCACCCGTGCCGTAGAACAGCCAGTCGTTGGCTGCAAAGCCGAGCTTGCCGCGGACGGTGCCGAACCAGTTGATTTTCGCCGACAGACTCTCGTCGGCGTTGCAGCAGGTCGAGGCTGGAGTGGAGACGGTCCGGCTGGCCTTGAAATCGGCGGCTTGAATGTCGGCCACAGCGCCGACGACCCAGGTGCCGAACTGCTTGTCGTAACCGATCTGCAGGCCTCCAAATACGCCGGAGGGCTTCAGATTCGGGTAGAGATTACCGCTGGGAAAGCCGGGAAATCCGGTCGTCAAAAAAGCTCCGAGTCCGGACCCGCCATCAATGACCGACATCGCTGGATCGGCGCGTTCGCCCCAACCATAGCCGACATTGCCGCCGACATAGAATCCCGTCCAGTCGTAGACCGCAGCAACCGCAGGTGGCGCTTTGGTGTAGGGGCGGGCCGCCAGATCCGCGGCCTGGGCGCCGGTCAGTCCGAAAATGGTGATAGCTAATGCAGCCAGAAATCTTTTCACTGTGAACATCCTCCCCCTTGCGGCAATACGCGTCGGGCCGACGAAATCTCTGTTGTGGAACCTACGCCGCCTGACCCCTTCCGGCTATGGCGCCACGGACACACCCGAAGAGGGAATGGCCGGGCCGTCCCGGCTCGGCCATTTGTGACAAGGGAATTTGACGCGTCTTTCTCCGAATCAGTTCACGCCATCACCGAGAACCCGCCGTCGACGGGGATCGCGGTGCCGGTGACGAAATTGGACGCGGATGAGGCGAGGAACACCGCGATGCCGGCAAAATCGTCGATGTCACCCCAGCGTCCCGCGGGCGTGCGCGCCAGCACGCGCTCGTGCAATCCCGAGACCTGCTTGCGCGCGCCACGGGTGAGGTCGGTGTCGATCCAGCCCGGCAGGATGGCGTTGACCTGGATGTTGTCGGGCGCCCAGGCATTGGCGCAGGCGCGGGTGTACTGCACGATGCCGCCCTTGCTCGCCGCATAGGCCGTGGCGAAGCTCGCACCGAAGATCGACATCATCGAGCCGATGTTGATCACCTTGCCGTTGCCGGACGCCTTCAGCGCCGGATAGGCCAGCTTCGAGCACAGGAAGGCGCTCGTGAGGTTGGTGTTGATCACCGTGTTCCACTCGTCGAGCTCGAGCTCGTGCGGCGGCTTGCGGATGCTCATCCCGGCATTGTTGATGAGGATGTCGATGCGGCCGAGATCCTTGACGACACGCTCGACCATCGCGGCGATCGCCGCCTTGTCGGTCACGTCTGTGGTGACGGCGATCGCCTTGACGCCGCGCGCTTTGAGATCGGCGACGGCCGCGGCCGATTTGGCTTCGTTGCGTCCGACCACGGCGATATCGGCGCCGGCGTCTGCGAGGCCATGAGCCAGGCCGAGCCCGATGCCGCCATTGCCTCCTGTGACGATCGCGACCTTGCCGCGGAGATCGAACCGGTTGGATGTCATGCTTGTATTCCCTGGTTTCTTCTATTGGTTGCTCTGCCAGATCAGCACCAGCCCGAAGCCTGACATGGCGGCGCCGTAGCCGGCCCATTGCAGCTGGTTGACCATGAAGCTCGATCGCGGCCAGGGGACGGTGCCCGTGCCCTGGCCGATCCAGAGCAGCCCGACGGCGAGAGCAAACAGGCCTGCTACAAGCAGAAATCTGCGCATGCATTCCTCCCCATTGGTCTGCTTCTGTCGCAGCCCACGGCTCGAATGATCGCCGCAGGTCGCGAAAACTTGCGGCTAGACTAGCCGTAGCTGCGGTTCAGATACAATGGCTGGGGATGCAGGACTGGCGGGAGGACTCATGTCCGTGCGCAAGACGACGCGCGGACTTAGAGGCTGCGGTTTGCCAAGTTGAGCGCGAGTAGGTCACAGTTGCTGGTTGGAGCGTAAGCGAAGCCGGTTTGGTGATGCGCGCCGGTCGCAAGATGCAAGCGTCAGCCGTTAAGGCACCGCACAACGAAAAAGCCCCGGACGATGCCGGGGCTTTGACGTCTGAACTTGCGTTCGGATCAGTAGTTTTCAGCTCAGTACTTTGTAGCTCAGTACTTCGCGACGACCGGACCGGTCCAGTTGAAGCGGTAGACCAGCGAGGTGGAGATCGTCTGGTTCCAGCTGTTGGCACGGATGCTGTTGCCGGTCGGAAGGTTGACGCCATCGATCAGCTCGTCCTGCGTCTTGGCGTTGTAGAAGGCCGAACGATACTCGGTCTTCATGAACCAGCCGGGCGAGGAGATGCCGAAGATGTTCAGGCTGTTCTCGACGCCGCCGCCGACGAACCAGCCGTTGCGGTTGTAGCTGCCGAGGTGAGCACCGGCCGGCACGCCAGCCAAGGTCAGGAAGTTGGTCTGGCCGAAGTGAGCGCCAGAGTAACCGCCGTTGACGTAGGAGAGAACGTTCGGGGCGACCAGCCAGCCGAGGCGGACACCAGCGGCCCAGGAGTCTTCCAGCTTCTGATTGCCGGTGATGCCGAAGATCGGATCCTGCACGGTGGCGCGGATGCTGCCGAACTGACCGTCAGCGAACACGCCGGCGACCCAGGTGCTGTTGAACTGCCAGTCGTAGCCGAGACCGACGGTGCCGAACCAGCCCGAGCCACCCTGGCGCTGGGCGATCGTCAGCGGAACCGCGCCGACCGTGGTCTGGACGGACTGGTCGGAGTTCGAGAGGCCGCCGCCGGCGCCACCGAAGATGTAGAAGCCGGTCCAGTTGGCAACCGGAGCAGCCATCGGAGCCTTGACGTAGGGACGGGCTGCGAGGTCGGCCGCCGAGGCCGAACCGGTCATCGCGGCAACCGCGGTCAATGCGAGCAAAATCTTCTTCATGTTAAATCCCCAAGCTTTGGTCGGTCCGGCAGGCGCGAGCGCACTGAAGTCCTAGTGATCTGATGCCCGGACTATAGACGCTTTCCACCGAAATGCTGTTGCAGCGCAGGCACAGTCGCCGGGAAACGCCGTTCGGAGGAGATTTGGGATGCGATCGTGTGAATCGTGAAAACAGACACAAAATCAGTATGTTACAGCGGTCTCTGAGGTCGGCTTCCAGGTAAGGTTTCATTAGCAAATCCGACTTTGTCTGAAACGGAGGCAATCCTGCCTCAGCGTTGGCGCCGGTGAGTCGTTGGCCGACTGGTCCGGAAACGCCGAATCGTCATCACAAATGAAAAAAGCCCCGGACTTGGGCCGGGGCTTTGGACGGAGCGGGGCGGCTTCAGACGTCGAGCAGATCGTCGTTGGCAAATTCGGCCTTGTCCGAGATGAAGGCGAACCGCGCCTCGGCCTTGGTGCCCATCAGCCGCTCGACCGAATCTGCGGTGGTGTCGCGGTCATCCGCTAGCAGCACCACCTTCAGCATGGTCCGCTTGGCCGGATCCATGGTGGTTTCCTTGAGCTGCGCCGGCATCATTTCGCCCAGGCCTTTGAAGCGATTCACCTCGACCTTGGCGTTGGCGTTGAACTCGCTCTTGATCAGCGCTGCCTTGTGCGCGTCGTCGCGGGCGTAGATCGACTTCGTGCCATGCGTCAGCTTGTAGAGCGGCGGCACCGCAAGGAAGAGGTGGCCCTGGTCGATCAGCGGCCGCATCTGCCGGTAGAAGAAGGTGATCAGCAGCGATGCGATGTGCGCGCCGTCGACGTCGGCGTCGGTCATGATGATGATGCGCTGGTAGCGCAGGTCCTCTTCGCGATACTGCGCGAGCATGCCGCAACCGATCGCCTGCACGAGGTCGGCGAGTTGGGCGTTCGCTGTCAGCTTGTCCTTGCCGGCGGAGGCGACGTTGAGGATTTTACCGCGCAGCGGCAGCACCGCTTGCGTCTTGCGGTCGCGCGCCTGCTTGGCGCTGCCGCCGGCCGAGTCACCCTCGACGATAAACAGTTCTGAACCGTCCAAGCCCGCATCGCTGCAGTCGGCGAGCTTGCCGGGCAGGCGCAGCTTCTTGCCGGCGGTCTTGCGCGCGGTCTCCTTTTCCTGGCGGCGGCGCAGCCGCTCTTCGGCACGATCGACCACGAAATCGAGCAGCCTGTTGGCCATGTTCGGATTGCCCGACAGCCAATGGTCGAACGGATCCTTCATCGCCTGTTCGACGATGCGTTGTGCTTCCGCCGTGGCGAGACGGTCCTTGGTCTGGCCCTGGAATTCAGGCTCGCGCACGAATACCGAAAGCATCACGGCTGCGCCCACCATCACGTCTTCCGATGTGATGGACGAGGCGCGCTTGCCCTGGCCGACGCGCTCGGCGTGATCCTTCAGGCCGCGCAGCAGCGCGCTGCGCAGGCCGGATTCGTGCGTGCCGCCATCGGGCGTCGGCACGGTGTTGGTGTAGGACGACAGGAAGCCGTCGGCATCCGCGGTCCAGGCCACGGCCCATTCGCACGCGCCATGCGCGCCGTTGCGGCCCGACTTGCCGGAGAAGATGTCGGGATGCACCAGCGTGTCCGCGTGGATCGCTGCCGCCAGATAATCCTTGAGGCCGCCAGGGAAGTGGAACGTAGCTTCCGCCGGCACGTCCTCGACGCCCTTGAGCAGCTCGGGCGCGCAATTCCAGCGAATCTCGACGCCGCCGAACAGATACGCTTTCGAGCGCGTCATCTTGAACAGGCGCTGCGGCTTGAACGCGGCCTTGGCGCCGAAGATGTCGGTGTCGGGCTTGAAGCGCACGCGTGTGCCGCGGCGGTTGTTGATCTTGCCGAGATCCTCGAGCTTGCCCTTGGGGTGCCCGCGCTCGAACGTCATGCGGTAGAGTTTCTGGCTGCGCGCGACCTCGACCTCGAGCAGCGAGGAGAGGGCGTTCACCACGGAGATGCCGACGCCGTGCAGGCCGCCCGAGGTCTCGTAGACCTTGCTGTCGAACTTGCCGCCCGAATGCAGCGTGCACATGATGACTTCGAGCGCCGACTTCTTCGGGAACTTTGGATGCGGATCGATCGGGATGCCGCGGCCATTGTCGGTGACGGTGAGAAAGCCGTCCGCGCTGAGCTCGACCCCGATGAAGGTCGCGTGTCCCGCCAGCGCTTCGTCCATCGAGTTGTCGATGACTTCGGCGAAGAGGTGATGCAGTGCCTTCTCGTCGGTGCCGCCGATATACATGCCGGGCCGGCGCCGCACCGGTTCCAGGCCTTCGAGCACCTCGATGTCGGCTGCGGTGTAGTCGGCTTCCGCGCCGCCCGCACGCGCCGCCGCCTTGGCGGGCGCACGCGGCTTCGGCTCGTCGGCTGGGAACAGGTCTGCTTTGGTTTTCAATTGCTTGGACATGTATCTTGATGTGCTTTGAAGGCCGCGCATGCGGCGAATCGGTTAAGGCGACTATGCCACTTCTGGACTGGAAAGGTCACCGCACGCCGGCCAAGTGGGTGTGGGTGGGAGCCAATCCCGGCGATTTTACGCCGCAGGCCCACCCATTCCCGGCAATTTGACGTCCCGGCCCGGTCTTACCGGGATTTGTGACTTGATGTCACACAAGCCCTTGGCTTACCAGTCATTTTCATCGAGCAGCACCTAGAGGCAGGGCGGGAAGGCTATTTTTGAATGGAGCAGTATGCGCACGCCCTGGCCGATTTCGTGCGCGCTCACCAGGTCTGGGCCGCTCCGATCGTGTTCCTGCTGGCCTTCGGGGAATCGCTCGCATTCATCTCGCTCCTGATTCCGGCTTGGGGCGCCCTGGTCGCGATCGGCGCCTTGATCGGGGTGAGCGGCATCAGCTTCTATCCGGTCTGGATCGCCGGCGGAATTGGCGCAGCACTCGGCGACTGGGTCTCCTATTGGTTCGGCTATCGCTACAAGGAGCGGGTGGCCCAGATGTGGCCGCTCTCGCGCTATCCGGAACTGCTGCCCAAGGGCGAGGCCTTCGTGCGCAGCTGGGGCGTGCCCAGCATCTTCATCGGCCGCTTCTTCGGCCCCTTGCGCGCCTCGGTGCCGCTCGCTGCCGGCATTTTCGAAATGCCCTATTGGAGTTTTCAGGCCGCCAATTTCGTCTCGGCGCTGGTCTGGTCGGCGGCGCTGCTGCTGTTTGGCGATGTGATCGCCAAGGTCATGGAATGGATCTGGCGGGTGATCTGACGCCTTGAACCTTGACGGGAACCGTATCTCTCTCTATAGCCGCGCGCCATGATCAACGCCGCGACCATTCTGTTCGCCCGTCGCCGCCGCCGCTCTTTAGCGGTTTGGGCGGTCGATCGCGTTTGAGATCATCGTCTTTGCCGCTGGATCCGATCCGCGGCATTCTTTCTCCTGTCAGCGCGATCTGATCCGGCGGCCCCCAAGGAGGCCGAGCAGGAGACCACGATGTACACGCCACCCTTTTTCAAGCCGGACCGCGCCGCGAGCCTGAAATTCGCAGACGAGCGTGGCTTCGGCACCATGTGCGCCTTCGACGGCCGCAAGCCGGTCGCCTCGCCACTGCCGTTCTACCTGACCTACGCCGATGACGGCACGCCGCAGGCCGCCTTTCATGTCGCCCGTCACAATCCGCTGCTAAAGCTTGCAGGCGGGACGAGCTCCTGGCTGCTCGCGGTCAACGGCCCCGACGCCTATGTCTCGCCCGATTGGTACGTCTCGCCGGATCAGGTGCCGACCTGGCTGTACCAGTCGGTGCATCTGACCGGACCGGTGCGGTTGTTGTCGGACGGCGAGCTGGCGGTCCAGATCGACACGCTCAGCGACAAGTTCGAGAACTGGCTGCTGCCCAAGAAGCCGTGGACGTCGGCTAAGATGACGGCGGGCCGGCTTGAGGCGCTGAAGAAGGGGATCGTGGGTCTGGTCATGACGGTCGACGAGGTCGAAGGCAGCTTCAAGCTCAACCAGCACAAGTCCGACGCCGACTATTCGGCGATCGCCAATGCGCTGAGCTCGCAGGCGGATGCGGACTCGCGCACGATCGCAGGCCTGATGCGCGAAGCGAGACCGTTGGCCCTCGCAACGGACACGGTACAAACACAGCAAGCGATTACGCCTGAAGGGGGCGTGTGATGAGCATGAAGAAGAAAATCGGCATTCTTGGCGCGTCCGGCTACACCGGAGCCGACGCGGTGCGCCTGCTGGCGCGGCATCCGAATGCCGAAATCACGGCGCTCACCGCCAACACCCATGCGGGCAAGGCCATGAGCGAGGTGTTTCCGCACTTCTTCATGCTCGACCTGCCAAAACTCGTGGAGTGGGAAAAGGTCGACTGGACCAAGCTCGACGCGGTGCTCTGCGGGCTGCCGCACGGCACCACACAGGAGATCATCGCGGCCGTGCTCAAGGCCAATCCCAAGATCAAGATCCTCGACATGTCCGCGGATTTCCGGCTGCGCAACAAGGACACCTATGCGCAGTGGTATGGCCATGAGCATCGCGCGCTCGAACTGCAAGGCGAGGCTGTCTATGGGTTGACCGAATTCTACCGGGAGAAGATCACTTCCGCGCGGCTGGTCGCCTGTCCCGGCTGTTATCCGACCGCGGCGTTGCTGGCGCTGGTTCCGCTGGCGAAGGCCAGGCTGATCGACGTTGACGACATCATCATCGACGCGAAATCGGGCCTCACCGGCGCCGGCCGCGGGCTGAAGCAGAACACGCTGTTCAGCGAAGCGGGCGAGGGGCTGTCGCCCTATTCGGTCGGCACTCACCGGCACGCGCCTGAAATCGAGCAGGAAATCAGCCTCGCGGCGGGCTCAGCGGTAACGGTGAATTTCACGCCGCATCTGATTCCGATGGCGCGGGGCGAGTTCTGCACCTCCTACGTCAAGCTCAACGGTGCAACGCCCGAAGATCTGCGGGCGGCGCTGCAGAAAGCGTACGCCAACGAGCCGTTCGTGCATGTCGCCCAAAAGGGCGTGCTGCCGCAGACGCAGAACGTACGCGGCTCCAACTATGTTCAGATCGGCGTCGTCGCCGACCGCATCAAGGATCGGGCGATTGTGCTTTCGACGCTCGACAATCTGGTGAAGGGCTCGGCCGGTCAGGCGATCCAGAACATGAACCTGATGTTCGGGTTTCCTGAAACCGCGGGGCTGGAGCAGATCGCGCTGTTTCCATAAGGCGAGGCGCCGGCGCCGACACCAACAAGCTCGAAAGGAGCGTGCCATGAGTCTTTCTGAAACCAGTCTCGTCGACACCAAACAGGCCCCGACCAAGGGCGCCGCGAGCAAGCCCGCCACCGTGTTCGTCGACGGCGGCTCCGGCACCACCGGGCTCGGCATCAACGAGCGGCTCAAGCTCCAGAACGACGTCGTCGTGAAGACGATCGCCGATGACAAGCGCAAGGACCCCGCCGCGAAGAAGGCGCTCATGGCGGAGGTGGATCTCGTCATCCTCTGCCTGCCCGACGATGCCGCAAAGGAAACCGTCGCGCTGGTCGACAGCATGGGCGCTGCGGGCCCTAAGGTGCTCGACGCTTCGACCGCCTATCGGGTCGCGCCGGACTGGGCCTATGGCTTTGCGGAGATGACGCCGGACCAGGCCGGCAAGATCAAGGCCGCGAAAAAGGTCTCCAATCCCGGCTGCTATCCGACCGGCGGCATCGCGCTGCTGCGGCCAATCGTCGACGCCGGTCTTTTGCCGCCCGACTATCCCGTCACCGTCAACGCGGTCAGCGGCTATTCCGGCGGCGGCAAATCGATGATCGCGAGTTTTGAAGACGGCAGCGCGCCGTCCTTCGAGCTTTACGGCCTCGGTTTTGAGCACAAGCATCTGCCGGAGTTGCAACTCTATTCGAACCTGACACGGCGGCCGATCTTCGTCCCGTCGGTCGGCAACTACCGGCAGGGCATGCTGGTCTCTGTGCCGCTCCAGCTCGACACACTGCCGGGCAAGCCTGGCGGAGCCGATCTCCAGGCCGCGCTGGCCAAGCGCTACGCCGGTTCAAAGTACGTCTCGGTGATGCCGCTTCAGAACGAGGCGACCAAGGGTGGCAAGCTCGAGCCGGAAGCGCTCAACGAGACCAACATGCTCGAGCTCTATGTCTTTACCAGCGACAAATACCACCAGGCGGTGCTGGTCGCGCGGCTCGACAATCTCGGCAAGGGCGCCTCGGGTGCGGCCGTGCAGAACATGCGGCTGATGCTGGGCATGGCGGACGAGTAGGGCAGGCGCGTACCCCGGACGCAGCGCGACACGTCTTCAGTGCTGCGCTGCTGAGCCGGGGCCCAAAACCTTAGTATCGAGACCTTGGTATCGAGACCTCAGTACTTCGCGATGATCGGGCCGCCGAACCGGTAGTTGATGCGGGCGGTGATCAGGTCGACGTCCTGACCGATGCGGTCGGTGCGCGAGAACGTGCCGACCGGCGCCAGCACGCCATTGGCCGTGAGCGTGACGTCGCGGCGTCCCATGAACAGGTGGTCGTATTCGAGGCCAACCGACCAGTTCGGCGCAAACCCGTATTCGACGCCGACGCCAATCGCGCCGCCCCAGCGGGTCTCGTCGGCACGATCGAACTCGGCCCCGGCCAGACCGCCCGTACCGATGCCGCGGTAGCGATCGCGGGTGACGGCGGCGCCGCCTTTCGCGTAAAGCAATGCGCTGTTCCAGGCGTAGCCGACCTGGCCGGTGAACAGGCCGAACGCATCGACGTGCGTGCGGTTCGCGACGCCGAACACGTTGCTGGTATTCCGGCCGGAGAGATCGGCCCAGTCGCCCTGGGCTTCGAGGCCGAACACGAAGGCGCTGCTCTGCCAGCGATAGCCGATCTGGCCGCCAGCGACGGCGCCGGTCGCATCGTGGCAACCTTCCGCGATGCCGGGCGCGAAGCCGACGGTCTGATCCCAGCACTTGCGCGAGGTCCCATAGCCGCCGTTGGCGCCGATATAGAAGCCGCTCCAATCGTAGATCGCGGCGATCATCGGCGGCGCCTTGGTGTAGGGACGGGCGGCGAGATCAGCGGCACTGGCCTGGGTCGCGACGGTAGCCAGCGAAATCGCGCCGAGCGCGGAAGCAATCTTCCAATTCATGTCTTCCCCGAATCAAATCAATTGCGATGCAGAAATATACACGTGGATGGACGACAACTTGTATGTGCAAATCGGAACGACGGTTGATTCTGCCGCAGTGTCATCCGTCGGCAACACCTGCGGTTGATGCCGGGCTGCCTTCAGAGTAGGCAATTTCTCGAAAGCTTGCAGACGCGAGTGACGCCATGGACGAGACCACGCTGCAATTCTATCGGGAGAACGCCGAGGCCTACGCCGGGTGGGCCAAGGCGCCTTCGACGCGGCTGCGGGGCTTTCTCGCTCTGCTGCCGTCAGGCGCTTCGATCCTCGAGCTCGGCTGCGGCGCCGGCAATCATTCGGCCGTGATGCTGGCAGAAGGTTTTTCGGTGCGCGCCACCGATGGCTCGCCGGAGATGGCCGAGATCGCGTCGCGACGGCTCGGTCACCCCGTCGAGGCGATGCGGTTCGACGAGCTGGATGCGCGCGACGCCCATGACGGCGTCTGGGCGAGTGCCTGTCTGCTGCATGTTCCACGCGACGAACTCGCCGGCATCCTCCAGCGGATTCATCGCGCGCTCAGGCCGTCAGGCGTGTTCTATGCCAGCTACAAGATGGGCGAGAACGATGGGCGGGACAGCCTGGGGCGGTACTACAGCTACGTATCGCCCGAGTGGCTTGAAGCGACTTACGCCAGCGCGGGGGCGTGGCTCGAGCTGACGTCGGAGACCTCCGTGATCCAGAGTTTCGACGAGACGCCCGCCAACATGCTGAATCTCGTCGTTCGCAAGGCCTGATCTCGAAAATGGCTACGCGACAACCCATTCAAGCAGCGCGTTCTGTGCGTGCAGAAGGAAAGCCTTCGCCGCCGTGCTCTGGCAAATTGCGTGGCTCATCGCATCGGCCGTAACCTCCTGGCCCCTGGTCACAGGCGGGCAAGGGAGGAAGATCGCATCGCGGCGGCATTTGTCGAGGAGCGATGCAGAGATCCGGTAGTCTGCGAGTTGATCGTCATGCGCCCCATTGGGCCAGCAGTCCGTGATGATCACGTCCGCATCGCGCAATACGTCGAGATCAGTGCATGCGGTGAATCCCGGACTTGCGATGTCCCGGATATGCCAGTCTGCCGGATAGGTCTGGATCACCTCGATCGGCAAGGCGATGGACGCTTCGACCCATGACCGGAGGATGTTGGCGTCGGGGGCAACACCGACGACCTTCAGGCCTTCGAGCGTTCCTCTCTTGCCGCTGACGTAAGCGAGATCGCCGAGCGTTTCGCAGGGGTGGTTCGATCGCGTTCTGGCATTGACCACGGGAGCTCTGGCGCGCGACGCGAGATCGCGCAGGGTCGATAATTCCCGTGTACGCACGATCAGAACGTCGAACCAATTGTCGAGATATCCTGCGAGATCAGCCGTCGTTTCGTGGACATTGAACCTGATCGGAGGCTGAACACAGATGCCGCCCATGGCGTTCACGCCGAGATCGAAGGCGGTCGTATTGCGCCAGCCTCCATCGTCGGCGATCACAGCCACACGCTTGCCAGTGAGGCTCTGCGGCATGGTGCGGTCATCCCACGCGGCCGCGAGCTGCTGCGCGCGGCCGATGATGGACAGGATCGTGTCCGCACCGAGGTCGTGGAACTCGACGAAATCCCGGCTGGATTCGCTGCGCATGGCCGAACGTCGAGGACTTGCGCTCAGAGCACCCTGAAGATCGCGACCGCCAGCACGGCTTGTGCTGCGAAGCCAACGGTGAAGGCCAGCGTGCGGAACACCGGGATCCCCAGCGCATAGACGATCAGATGCGCGACGCGCGACCAGAAATAGACGGCGCAGGCGAGCACTGTCCATTTCGAGGAATAGTCGATCGCGTTCAGGATCAGCACCAGCGGTGCGAACAGCACGAGGTTCTCGACCGCGTTGTCATGCGCGAACATCAAACGGTTCGCCCATTCGGCTTGCGGCTTGTCTGCGCGCGAGGGGTTGGCCATCGCGCCGCCGAGACCTCTGATCTGGCAGCGGTTGATGGTGTAGGGAATCCAGAGGACGCCGGTCAGGATCACTGTCAACGTCAGCCAGAACAATTCACGCGTCATAGTCCGGTCCCCTTCCAAATCGATGTCGTGAGCTTATACGAAAGCGCGCGCGATTGCGCTATGCGCGAACCCTGACATAGCTGCCGGGCGCGTCCTCGATCGCGGGCAGGGCCTCGCTGCCGACCACGCGCGCCGGGACTTCCTCCGGATCGAGCATGCCCAGCCATTCGCGCCAGTCCGGCCACCACGAGCCCTTGTGCTCGACCGCGCCCTTCATCCACTCGGCGAGGTTGACGTCCTTCACGTTGTCGTTGGTCCAGTACTGGTACTTGTTCGACGCTGGCGGATTGACCACGCCGGCGATGTGGCCCGAGCCCGACAGCACATATTTTACCGGACCGCCGAAGAATTGCGAGCCGTACAGCACCGACTCGGCCGGTGCGATGTGATCCTCGCGGGTGGCGAGGTTGTAGACGGGCACCATGACTTTGGAGAGGTCGAGCAGGGTGTTGTCGAGCACCATCGTGCCCGTCGACAGCCGGTTCTCCAGATAGCAGTTGCGCAGATAATAGGAATGGTTCGACGCGGTCATCCGCGTCGCGTCCGAATTCCAGTGCAGCAGGTCGAACGCACTCGGCTGCTGGCCCTTCAGATAATTGCTGACGACATAGGACCAGATCAAATCGTTGGAGCGCAGCATGTTGAAGGCCATCGCCATCTTGGAGCCTTCGAGCACGCCGGCCGCCTTCATGTCCTGCTCGAGCGCTGCGATCTGCTCCTCGTCGACGAACACCAACAAATCGCCGGCGTGGGTGAAGTCGACCTGCGCGGCAAAGAACGTCGCCGACGCCACGCGCTGGCGGCGCTTCTCGGCGAGCCAGGCCAGCGTGGTCGCGAGCATGGTGCCGCCGACGCAATAGCCGGCGGTGTGCACCTTCAATTCGCCGGTCGCGCGCTCGATGACGTCCATCGCCGTCAGCACGCCTTCCTTCATGTAGTCTTCCCAGCTTTTGCCGCCGAGACGCTTGTCGGGATTGACCCATGAGATCACGAACACGGTGATGCCCTGGTCGACGCACCATTTGATGTAGGATTTTTCCGGCTTGAGATCGAGGATGTAGAACTTGTTGATCCAGGGCGGGATGATCAGCAGCGGCGTGCGCAGCACGTTCTCCGTGGTCGGAGAATACTGGATCAGCTGCATCATCTCGTTCTGGTAGATCACCTTGCCCCGCGTCGTCGCCATGTTGACGCCGACGACGAGATTGTCCGGGTTGGACTGGCGGATCTTCAGCGTGCCCTTGCCTGCCGCGATGTCCTCGGCCAGCATCTTCAGGCCGCGCGCCAGATTTTCGCCGTTGCTGGCGACTGTCGCGCGCAGCACTTCCGGATTGGTCAGCACAAAGTTCGAGGGCGAGATCGCGTTGGTGAGCTGCTGGACGTAGAACTCGGCCTTGCGGCGGGTCTGCGGGTCGAGCCCCTCGGCATCGCGCACGAGCTCCTGCGCAAATTTGGTCGTGAGCAGATAGAGCTGCATCATGAAATCGAAGAACTGGTTCGACTTCCATTCCGGATCGGCAAAGCGCTTGTCCCGCGGCGAGGGCGCGATCGCGGGTGAGGCGTCCTGGCCGGCCATGCGGCGCGCCGCCGAGCCCCAGAGGTCGAGATAGTCCTTGGCGAGCTTGGTCTGGAGATCCGACGAACGCCTTTGGTCCGACAGCCAGTATTCGGCGACCGAGGTAAAGGTCTTCACGACCTCGGTGAGTTCGGCCGGCGGACGATCCTGCACCTCGCCGCTCTCGCGCGGCTTCAGATACGCGGCGAGCGCCTTGCCGCCGCTCTCCATCGCTTGCGCGACATTCATCGCGAAGGCGTTCGCATCGAACTTCGTCTCGGATTTGGGTGTATCGGTCGTGGCGGTACTCATGAGCAGAACAGTAACGATTCATTCCGTATTCGTCACCGCGAAGCTCGCATCTTTGGCGCTAAACCCGCTGCAAGATGTGCTGCACTGCGACAAAGCCCTTGGTTTTGTCACAATCAGGATGCACGTCTTGGACCAGTGGGCCTTGGAAGTATTCTCGCTCGTACCATTTGTGGGCAGCAATGGTTTGAGCTTGGGCAGGTTGTCGGGTTAGTCTCCGGTGGCTTGCTTTGGGACGAGTAGGGGAATTCCCAAGTGTTGGCGTTGAGGGACCTGCAAAAGTCGCTGCCGATCTGTGGCGCGCTGCTGACAGCGGCGCTCGCATTGGGCGGCTGCTCGAGTCAGCTGGCGGACTACACACCCACGGACGCGCAAGCCCATCCCAGGGAGCCCGGCACCTACCTTCCGGTGCATGATCTGCCGCCCGATCGTGATCAAGCAGTCATCCCGCCGGACCAGCGCGCCAAGATCGAAGCCGAGCTTGCAGCCGCGCGCGACCGCCAGTCCGTCGCTGCCAAGGATGCCAAGTAGCGCGGTGCAAGGTAATCGCTGGCGCCCCCGCCACTCCGTGCTAAAAAGACCTCAGTTCAGCCGAGAGTCAGGGCGAAGGTGTTCAGCCCTTGCCGCCGAAAATTGCTCCAAGTAGTTGATTTTGAGTGATTTTTACGCAAGGGGCGGGTGCCTTTCAGACGGGCGTCGTTGCCCTTCGATTCTGTCCTGACCGGTTGCCCGGAGCCCAGAGAGCCATGGACGATTTTTACCGCATCCGCCGCCTTCCGCCTTACGTGTTCGAGCAGGTCAACCGGGCCAAGGCGGCCGCGCGGAATGCAGGGGCCGACATCATCGACCTCGGCATGGGCAATCCGGACCTGCCGGCGCCGGCGCATGTGCTGGAGAAGCTGAAGGAGACGCTGGGCAAGCCGCGCACCGACCGCTACTCGGCCTCCCGCGGCATCCCGGGCCTGCGCCGGGCCCAGGCCGCCTATTACGAGCGCCGCTTCGGCGTGAAGCTCAATCCCGACACCCAGGTGGTGGCGACGCTCGGCTCCAAGGAGGGCTTTGCCAACGTGGCCCAGGCGATCACCGCGCCGGGCGACGTCATCCTCTGTCCGAACCCGAGCTACCCGATTCATGCCTTCGGCTTTTTGATGGCGGGCGGTGTGATCCGCTCGGTCCCCTCGGAGCCGACGCCGGAATTCTTCGAGGCGGTGGAGCGGGCGATCGTGCATTCGATCCCGAAGCCGCTGGCGATCGTCGTCTGCTATCCCTCGAACCCGACCGCCTATGTCGCGAGCCTCGACTTCTACAAGGACCTCGTCGCCTTCGCGAAGAAGCACGAGATCCTGATCCTGTCCGATCTTGCTTATGCCGAAGTCTATTTCGACGAGAACAACCCGCCGCCCTCGGTGCTCCAGGTGCCGGGCGCGATCGACGTCACCGTCGAGTTCACCTCGATGTCGAAGACCTATTCGATGGCCGGCTGGCGCATGGGCTTTGCGGTCGGCAATGACCGCGTGATCGCGGCGCTCGCCCGCGTCAAATCCTATCTCGACTATGGCGCCTTCACGCCGGTGCAGGTCGCCGCCACCGCCGCCCTGAACGGCCCCGACGATTGCATCAAGGAGATGCGCGACACCTACCGCAAGCGCCGCGACGCGCTGGTCGAATCGTTCGGCCGCGCCGGCTGGGAGATTCCGCCGCCGGAGGCCTCGATGTTCGCTTGGGTGCCGCTGCCGGAGGCCTTCCGCAGCGTCGGCAGCATGCAATTCGCAACCCTGATGGTGGAGAAATCCGGGGTCGCGGTGTCGCCCGGCGTCGGCTTCGGCGAGCATGGTGAAGGATATGTCCGCATCGCCATGGTGGAAAACGAGCAACGGATCAGGCAGGCCGCGCGCGGCGTGCGCCGCTTCCTTGAAAGCGGCATCGAAACGTTGCACAACGTCGTTCCGCTCGCCAACCGGCGCTAATTCTCTTCGACAGGTTCACTAAAGCATCATGGTCGCACCCCTGAAAGTGGGCATAGCGGGGCTCGGCACCGTGGGTGCCGAAGTTGTCCGTCTGATTGAAACGCAAAGCCGCGTGCTCGCCGGCCGTAGCGGCCGGGGCATTCGCGTCGTCGCCGTCACCGCGCGCTCGAAGGCCAAGAAGCGCAGCGTCGATCTGCGCGGCGTCGAATGGGTCAAGGATCCCATGGCGCTGGCCACGCATCCCGAGGTCGACTGCTTCGTCGAGTTGATGGGCGGCGCCGGCGATCCCGCGCTCGCCGCGGTGGAAGCTGCGCTCAATGCCGGCAAGTCGGTCGTCACGGCCAACAAGGCGCTGCTGGCCAAGCACGGTTTGAAGCTTGCAAAGGCCGCCGAAAAGCACGGCGGTGCGCTGAATTACGAGGCAGCGGTCGGCGCCGCGATCCCTGTCATCAAAACGTTACGCGAGGGTCTCGCCGGAACCGGCATCAACCGCGTCTACGGCATCCTCAACGGCACCTGCAATTACATCCTGACCCGGATGGAGCAGGAGGGCCTGTCCTTCGCCGAATGCCTGAAGGATGCGCAGCGGCTCGGCTATGCCGAGGCCAATCCGTCCTTCGACGTCGATGGCCACGATACCGCGCAAAAGCTAGCCATTCTCGCCAGCCTCGCTTTCGGCACGAAAGTTGCTCAAAGCGCGGTGTATGTCGAAGGTATCTCCTCCATCGCGCCGGAAGATCTGCGCGCCGCTGACGATCTCGGTTACCGGCTCAAGCTGCTCGGCGTTGCCGTCCGCACCGCCAAGGGCATCGAGCAGCGCGTGCATCCGACCATGGTTCCAAAATCCTCCTCGATCGCGCAGGTGATGGGTGTCACCAATGCGGTCACGATCGATGGCGAGGGCATTCCGCCGATCACGCTGGTCGGCCCTGGCGCAGGCGGTGCTGCGACCGCATCCGCCGTCGTCGCCGACATCGCAGATGTGGCGCGCGGCATCCGCGCCAATCCGTTCGGCCGGCCGATCTCGCATCTGCGCGACACTAAGAAGGCGCCGATGGAGCGGCACGAGGGCGGCTACTACATCCGCCTTTTGGCGCGCGATTTCCCGGGCACGGCGGCTGCGATCGCGACCCGGCTCGCCGAGCAGAAGATTTCGATCGAGTCGATCGTGCAGCGTCATCCCAATGGCGGCGCTGCGCCGGCAGATGGCAAGGCGGTGCCCGTGCCCGTCATCCTGATCACCTATGCCACCCACGAGGACGCGGTGCGCCGCGCGCTCGCCGCCGTGCAGAAGGACAAGGTGATCAGCGGACGGCCGCAGGTGATCCGGATCGAGAAGAACTGAGCATGCTATGACACGGTTCGAACGAACTGTGGGTGTTACGAGTTGATGCGGGCGGAGATTTCCGTCCCAAACTGTTTCGAAGGAGTTAGCCGATGTCGACCCATATTTCAGTCCCGCCGCAAGCGTTGCTCGAGCGCATTCTCACGCTGGAGATCGTGCGCGTGACAGAGCGGGCGGCGGTGTCCTCGGCGCGGCTGCGCGGGCACGGGCAGGAGAAGCCCGCCGACCAGGCCGCCGTCGACGCCATGCGGCGCGAGCTCAACAAGCTGCCGATCCAGGGCACCATCGTGATCGGCGAAGGCGAGCGCGACGAGGCGCCGATGCTCTTCATTGGCGAGAAGGTTGGCATGAATACCGGCCCGGAGGTCGACATCGCCGTCGACCCGCTCGAAGGCACCACGCTGTGCGCCAAGAACATGCCGGGCTCGATCGCCACCATGGCGATGGCCGACGGCGGCACGCTGCTGCACGCCCCCGACGTCTACATGCAGAAGCTTGCGATTGGCCCCGGTTACGCCAAGGGCGTCGTCGAGCTCGATGCCTCGCCCGCCGAGAACGTCCACCGCCTCGCCAAGGCCAAGGGTGTCAAGGCGGACGGCATCACCGTTCTCGTGCTCGACCGTCCGCGCCACGCCAGCATCATCGAGAGCGTGCGCTCAACGGGAGCCGCCGTGCGTCTGATCACCGACGGCGATGTCGCCGGCGTGATCCACTGCGCCGACCCCGATAACACCGGCGTCGACATGTATCTCGGCACCGGCGGCGCGCCGGAAGGCGTGCTTGCGGCCGTGGCGCTGCGCTGCATCGGCGGCCAGATGCAGTGTCGCCTGATCCTCGATTCCGACGAGAAGCGCGAGCGCGCCGCCAAGATGGGCGTCAACGATCCCAAGATGATCTACGGCATCGAGGACATGGCGCGCGGTGACTGCCTGTTCGCCGCCACCGGCGTCACCACGGGCTCGCTGCTCTCGGGCGTCAAATTCCGCAAGGACGGCGTGATCGAGACCGAGACGGTGGTGATGCGCTCGGTGACCGGCACCGTGCGCTACATCAAGGCCGAGCACCGCGAGCTCGCGAAGTTCCATTTGGACTAAGTCGCGACACGCGACCCTCATTCCGGGCCTGTGCCTTACGGCGCATCCCGGAATGAGCAAGAATAACAACATTCGGGGAAGCGCCCATGTCCGATCTCTCCGCCGTCAAAGCCCTCGTCTTCGACGTGTTCGGCACCGTCGTGGACTGGCGAACCAGCCTGATCACCGACTTCATGTGGTGGGCGAAGGGCCGCGGCATCAGCGCCGACTGGACCGCTTTGGTCGACGGCTGGCGCGGCATGTACATGGCCTCGATGGACGATGTGCGCAAACATCCCGAGCGCGGCTACGTCATGCTCGACGATCTGCACCGCCGCTCGCTGGAAAAGCTGGTCGAAAAGTTCCAGATCAAGGGTCTCACCGAATCCGATCTCGACCATCTCACCAAAGGCTGGCACCGCCTGCATCCGTGGCCCGACAGTGTCGCCGGCCTGACCCGGCTCAAGACGAAGTTCGTGATCTCGCCGCTGTCGAACGGCAACGTCGCGCTGCTCACCAACATGGCGAAGTTCGCAGGGCTGCCCTGGGACCTCATCATGTCGGCCGAACTGTTCGAGCACTACAAGCCCGATCCCGAGACCTATCTCGGCGCCGCGCGGCTTCTGTGTCTCAAGCCGGAAGAGGTGATGATGGTCGCCGCCCACAACGGCGATCTCGCCGCCGCGCAGAAGAACGGGCTGAAGACCGCGTTCGTGGCAAGGCCGACGGAGTACGGTCCGCTGCAGAAGATCGATTTTGAAGCCACCGGCAACTGGGATATCGTCGCCAAGGATTTTGGCGGGGTCGCCGACAAGCTCGGCTGTTAGGGCGCGCGGCCTCGCCGGCGCTCAGATGCTCCCGAACGTGACCGTGGCCTTGTCGTAGGCGCCGTCGCCCATCGTGCCGGCTTCGAATATGCCGTGCTTCTCGATCCAGTCGAACGACTGTTCGTAGATCTCCTGTGAATAAGGTTCGAACACGATCCGCTCGCCGGGCCCCCAGCGCCGCGTATCCATGGCCGCGTGGAAGCGCTCGGGAAATTCATTCTTGAAGTGGCGGGTGTAAAGCTCCGGGCGCAGGTCAATGTCGCGCTGTGCTTTCTTCAGGGCACGGAAATAGCGCTTGATGTCCTCGGGCGCCGGATCGCCATTGATCATGGACGCGATCATGAAAGTCGTGTCGATGATCTTGCGATAGCCGAGCTGCTCGGCGAAATAATAGGGACCGTTGAACAGCGCAGCCGCCTCGCTCTTGCCCTCGAACAGCAGCTCCATCCTGCGAAACAGCATGCCGTCCTCGAAGGTCAGGTTGATCTGATCGGGCGCCAGGTAGGGCTCGAGCGCCTGGATGGTCGAATAGTGGCTGCCTGACTGGAAGCCGACCGAAATCGGAACGCCGGCGAGGTCGGAAGGGGTGCGTATCCCTGAATCGGCTCGAACGAAGATTCCCGAAGGCGCGACGGAATAGATGTCGGCGTAAAGCTTGGCGTGGCCGTTCGAGGCGGCGACGTTGACCGTCCAGTGGCAGGCGCAACTGACGTCGGCCTTGCGGCCCTTCTCGATGCTCTGGAAGGCCCCTTCATTGACCTTGTTGTGGTGCTGACCCTCTGTCGAGCGGATCAACTCGCGGAACTCGTAGTCGAGCCCTTCGTCGCGGAAGTAGCCCTTTTCCTCGGCCACCCATTCCTGAAGGCGGAAATGCGATTCGATCACGAATTTGGTCATGGTTTCCTCCGCATCCGCTGTTTGGCCGTTCAATTGCCTTTGACCCCAGATAGCAAACGGCGATGCTCGATCTATGGCTCAAAGGGAATGTTTCATATGTCTAAAATGGAATCTTCCGGCATCGACTTCCGCGACCTCAGGGTGCTCGACGCGCTGATCCGCGAGGGCAGCATCACGCGTGCTGCCGCAAGTCTCGAAACCACGCAACCGGCTGTCAGCAAGCTGCTGGCGCGCTTGCGTCTGCGCTTCGACGATCCTCTGTTCGTGCGAGATGGCCGGGGCGTGCAGCCGACGGCGCGGGCCGTCGAGATGGCCTCGCAGGTCCGCGCCCTGCTCGAGATGGCCGACACGCTGTGGCAGGAGCGGCTGCCGTTCGATCCGCGCAAATCGGAGAAGACCTTCAGTCTGCTTTTGACCGATGTCGGCATGGTGCGGTTCCTGCCGCCCTTGGTCGCGCGCCTCGCCGAACTCGCGCCGCGCGTTCAGGTGCGCGCCATTCCGCTCGATTCCCGGCACTTTGCGCTCAAGCTGGAGTCAGGCGAAGCGGACCTTGCGCTCGGCGCTCTCCCGCGCGCGGCGGGGCATCTTCGCTCGCAGCGGCTCTATTCCGACGGTTATGCCAGTGTGGTGCGGCGAGGGCATCCGCGGCCGGCGCAGGCGCGAACGCGCCGGGGATTTCTCGATGAGCAGCACATCCTGATCACCGCATCCGAGACCGGGCATGCGGCGCATCTCGAGACGCAGCGTGTGCTGACGCGGGCGATCGCCCGCGCCAATATCCTGTTGCAGGTGCCGAGTTTCATCGCGGGCGCGATCGTGGCATCGCAAACCGATGGGGTCGCAACCTTGCCCGCCAATCTGGCCGCCATCGTCGCCGAGCCACTCGGAATGACCGTGTTCAGGACGCCAGTTGCGCTACCGCGGATCGAGATCGCGCAATATTGGCACGAGCGCTACCATCGTGATCCCGCCCACCGCTGGCTGCGATCGATCACACTCGCTTTATTCGGCAATCGCGCCTAGGCGTCGCCGCCATGGCTGGAGAGGGTCGCCTAAATTGCACCGAGTACAATGTTCTAATTGCTCCGAATATAGTATCGGATCATATTCGGCGCAAAGAGCAAATTGCACCGGGTGGGCTCGGTGGCAACGGAGCGACGACAATGCACCTGAGTTATTTCGATCTGTTTCTGGCGTTCCTCGGATTGAGCTTGGGAGTGCCCTCAGCGCTGCCTAGCTGGTTTTTTCAGAATAAGGATCCGCGGTCGTAAGCGGACCCATGCCGCGATCCGGAAAGGCGTGAACGGATTTGTACGCGACGGAGCTGAAGACGCACCAAGGAGGTCTATGCGGGAGCGACCAGCCTGTTCTTCAGCGTCGGCAATGCGACCAAGGCGGTGCCGTGGCTGCTGCTGGTGCGACCGGCCGGCAACGTCTGGATCGTGATGGCGACGTGCCTCCTCGCCATTCCCTCAGGCGTCTGGCTCGGCTGGCGATTGCATGGAAAGCTCGACCAGCAGCAGATCTACCGGGCCTGCTACGGCTTGCTGGTCGCGACCGCGCTGAAGCTGTTATGGGATGGAGTGTCCGGCTATCTCGCGTGAAGAGATGTCGGCGTCGGCGTTTGTCGGCCGACGCCGTTTGCGCTGACGCCCTACAACGTCATCTGCATCGGTTCGGGATAGTAGTGAAACCCGTCGCCGGCCTTGGCGACATGGCCGTAGCCCGGCCAGGCGAAATGATAGGACATGACAGGCGTCTTGTTGGCCGCAAGCGTGGTGAGCAGTTTCACGCGCGACTCGGCCGCCTGCTTGGGGTCGGTGTCGTAGGAGAATTCCATCCGGGGACGCTCGAGCAGCAGCACGGGATGGTGTGAGAGGTCACCAAGGAAGGCGAACGACTTGCCGGCGGACGAGACCATGAAGATGGAGTGGCCGACGGTGTGGCCCGGCGCCGAGATCGCCTGCACGCCCGGCAGAAATTCCTGGCCGTCCTTGAAGAAGACGATGCGGTCGCGGACCGGCAGCAGGTTCTTGCGGGCGTGAACCACAAAATCCTTGACCGGGCTGCCGAGCTTGCCCTCGTCCGTCCAGAAGTCGAAATCGGTCTGGGAAATGTAGATCTGCGCGTTCGGAAACAGCGGCTTGCCGCCGTCGTCCACGATGCCGCCGATGTGGTCGATATGGGCATGCGAGCAGACCACGGCGTCGATGTCCTCCCGCTTGATGCCGGCTTCCGTCATGCTCTTCTGCTGCCGCCCGGTGGTCGGGCCGAACATCTTGGACGTGCCCATGCCGGTATCGAACAGGATCAGCTTGTCGCCGGTGTTGACGATCGGCGAGTTCTGCTCGAGCACGACATTGTCCGGCGACAGGAAATTGTCCGCCAGCATCTTCTTCACCTCTTCCTTGGGAACGCCGGTGAAGGTGCCGGAGGGATCACCGAGCGGCAGCGGGCCGTCGGACACGATGGTCACTTCGGCATCGCCGAGAACGAAGCGGTGCCAGTAGGGCGTCTGGGTACCGAGCTTGGGCGCGCGTGCGATCGCGCTGCTGCCGAGCAGTGTGCTGGCGCCAAGGCCAACGCCAAGACCAGCGCCGAGCGCGAGCAAGGATCGACGTGAGACATCCCGTGTCATGCGTTTCCTCCATTTTCTGTTTTGATCCGCACGATTTTTCGCGCGTGATGTTCGGCTTGAGGCCTACGCAGCGATGCTGCGCCGGTTCAGACAAGCTAGCAAGTGGAATTGGTTTTCGGATGATCGCGGCTTGCCAGATTTGGCGGCGCAATTCCGGTGCGCGACAAAAGAAAACCGATGCCGACGTTTGCGGTCAGCACGATCCGGTCAAGCCTGCAGCAATGCAATCAATGATTGTGTCGCGATTGTGTCGGCCGGCTGCGCGACGCGGCGAGAGGGCAAGAATCTTTTTAGGTCACGATGGCGTGCGCGTTCCCAGGCGTTCGACGAAGCGCATGAGATAACCATCCGGATCCTGGACGAGGAATTCGCGCTGCCCGAGTTCGAGGTCGCCGACCCGGTACCAGGCTTCGTTCGGTTGCTCGTAGAGCGGCCATTGCGCGTCGCCGAGCGCCTTCAGCATTGGATCGATGCGATCGACGACCATCTGAAAATTGATGCCGCGTCCGAACGGCCGTTGCATCTCGGCCGTTTCCCAGCGGCCGTTCAATTCGCACAGCATCACCTGCAAACGTCCTTTGACGAGATACGCAAATCGCGCCTCGGGGCGGTCATAAGCAATTTCGAATCCGAGCAAGTCCCGCCAGAACGACAGGCTGGCTTGGATGTCGGACACGCTGACTTCAGGGACGAGATCGGCAAAGCCACCCTGCGGCGCGCTGCCGGTGCTGTCGGAGGTCGCGCGCGCGACGGGGTCTGAGAGGGGCTTGTTCATTCATGCGATCCGCAGCGCGAGGTCGTTTGCTTCCGTTTCGGCAAAGCCCGCCTGCAAAACCTCTTCGCGCTTGTGGCGCAGATGCGCACGCAGGATGTGCGAGAGGCCGGCGCCATCGCGCCGCTGCAGCGCGTTCAGGATCGCCTCGTGCTCGCTGACGGCGAACGCCCAGCGCTGCGGCGTCATCGGCGTCACGTAGCGCGCGCGGCGGATGCGCGCGGTCACGGAGGCGTAGAGCCCGGTCAGCGCGGGATTGCCGGCGGCTGCGACGATGCCCTCGTGAATGGCGCGGTTGCCGCGATAATACTGGATCAAATCGCCCTCGCGATAATGCCGAACCATGTCCGCATGCGCGGCTGCGATCGCACCGATCTCGGCGTCGCTGATGCGCTCGCAGGCGAGCTCGCCGGCCAGCGCCTCGAGACCCTGGCAGACCTCGAACAGGTCGCGCATGTCCTTGTCGGTCAGCTTCGCCGCGCGCGAGCCGCGATGGGGCAGCAGCTGCACGAGGCCTTCGGCCGCCAGCACCTTGAGTGCCTCGCGCAGCGGTGTGCGCGAGATTTCGAGCCGCTCGCACAGCTCGCGCTCGGGAATCCGCGCGCCCGGCGGGATTTCGCCGTCGAGCAGGATGATGCGGATGCGGCCGACGACCTCCTCATGAAGCATGGGTCAATCTCTATTTTGCATTCAAAAGCGAATTAATCGGCTAAGGGACAAAGATTATAGCTTGAAAATCCAAATTTTTGCATTCAAAAATGTAAAAAAGCAAAAGGGACGTGGGAAATGGACCAGGCTGCAGGGGCGGAAGACCTCATTTTTGAATGCAGGGACGGCATCGGTTGGATCACTTTCAACCGCCCGCAGGCCCGCAATGCTTTCACGTTCGCCATGTACGAACGGCTCGCTGCCATTTGCGAAGAGGCCAACGACGACCGTTCCATCAAGGTGCTGGTGCTGCGCGGGTCCGGCGACAAGGCTTTTGCCTCGGGCACCGACATCAACCAGTTCCGCGAGTTCAAGACGCCGCAGGACGCCATCGACTACGAGAACCGGATTGATCGCGTGCTCACCACGCTCGAGCAGTGCCGGGTGCCGACGATTGCGGCGATCAACGGGTTCTGCACCGGGGGCGGGGCGGGAATAGCCGCCGCCTGTGACCTGCGCATCGGCACGGCAAGCACGAAGATCGGATTTCCGATTGCGCGGACGCTCGGCAATTGCCTGTCGATGTCCAATGTCAGCCGTCTCACCGCGCTGATTGGCGCCGCGCGCGTCAAGGACCTGATCTTCACCGCGCGTCTCATCGATGCCACGGAAGCCGCCAGTGTCGGGCTGCTCGGCGAGGTCGTCGATGATCTTGCTGCGCTGGACAAGCGCGCCGACGAGCTCGCCCGGCTCCTGGCCAGTCACGCCCCGCTGACATTGACCGCCACCAAGCAAGCGGTCGCCCGCTTGCAAAGGCGGCTGACGCGGGACGAGGGCGAAGACCTCATCCTGATGTGCTACACGAGCCAGGATTTTCGCGAAGGGCTCGATGCTTTCCTCAACAAGCGCGCCCCGCAGTGGCGTGGCCAATAGGACGCCCCCGATGCAAAGCGATCGATCGCAATCCAACTCCCCTCGCAAGGGACCACTCGCGGGCCTCAAGGTCGTCGATCTCACCCATGTCATGGCAGGACCGACCTGCACCCTGATGCTCGCCGACATGGGCGCCGACGTCATCAAGGTCGAAAAATCACCGAACGGGGACGACACCCGCCATTCGGTGCCGCCGAAGATCGGCGACGAGGCAGCCTCCTTCCTGATGATGAACCGCAACAAGCGCGGCATCGTGCTGGACCTCAAGACCGAGGGCGGCAAGCAGGTCCTGCGGCGCCTGATTGCGGACGCCGACGTACTGGTCGAGAATTTTGCGCCGGGCGCCATGGAGCGTCTCGGCTTCGGATATGAGGCGCTGCACAAGCAGCATCCGTCGCTGATCTACTGCTCGCTGTCGGGTTTTGGCCGCACCGGCCCCTACAAGGACCGCAGGGGATTTGACCTGGTCGCGCAGGCCATGAGCGGCATCATGAGCTTTACCGGCGAACGCCCCGATGGTCCGCCCGTGAAATGCGGCCCGCCGCTCTCCGACATCACCGCCGGCCTGCTCGCCAGCATGGGCATTTTGGCCGCCTATACCCATCGCCTCAAGACGGGCGAAGGGCAGTGGGTCGAGACATCGCTCTACGAGGCCGCGCTGGTGCAGACCTACTGGCAATCCACCATCGCGTTGGCCGCGGGCACCGCGCCGCGCGCGATGGGTTCGGCCCATCCGCTCAACGCGCCGTATCAGGCGTTCGAAGCCTTGGACGGCTGGCTGGTGGTCGGCGGCGCCAACAAGAAGCACTGGCTGTTGATGCTGGATGCGCTCGGCGTCAGCGAGCTCGCCGCCGATCCGCGCTTCGTCAACGGCGCTGACCGCATGGCGAACCTGAAGGAGCTCGAGGCGGTTCTGAGCGAGCGCTTCCGCACGAAGTCGCGGGCGCATTGGCTCGCGGTGCTGGACGAGAAAGGCGTGCCGTGCGGCCCCGTCCACGACATGCTGGAGGCGCTCAGCGATCCGCAGACGCTGGCGCGCGAGATGGTCGTCGAGGTCGAGCACTCCACGCTCGGCCCCGTGAAGACGATTGGGCTTCCCGTCAAGTTTTCGGAGACCCCAGGCAAAGTGCGCACGGGCGCGCCGGTCTACGGTGAGCATACGAGCGAGGTGCTGGCCGAGTACGGGTTTGACCAAAAGCAGATCGAAGCGCTCGAAAGAGAAGGCGCAATCGTTCTGGGTGCAGGGAGGCGCGAGGCACGCGTCGCCTGACGGACTGTCGATAGAACACAAAAACAAAACATAAAAAGCTGGAGGAAATCATGGGTGGGACGTCAAAGCTTCTGCTGTCCGCGGCTGTGGCCGTACTCGCCGGGCCGGTGCCGGCGCTCGCGGCCTGGCAGCCGCAAAAGCCGATCGAGTTCATTGCCACCGCGGGCCCGGGCGGCGGCACCGACAATATCGCCCGC
The DNA here is from genome assembly GCF_023073315.1 of Bradyrhizobium sp. 1. GTDB lineage: Bacteria > Pseudomonadota > Alphaproteobacteria > Rhizobiales > Xanthobacteraceae > Bradyrhizobium. Next base: position 199,288 of record NZ_JADPJH010000037.1, read on the forward strand.
GCGGTGCAGAACATCATCACCAAGTACAAGCTGACGGACCAGCCGATCGTCGTCGTCAACAAGGCTGGCGGCAGCGGCGCGGAAGGCTATGTTTACGGCAAGGCGTCCGCCGGTGATCCCTACAAGGTGATCTTCGGCACGTCGAACGCATGGCAGCAACCGCTCGTCTCCAAGGTCGCCTTCAATTACACCGATCTCACTCCGATCGCGGCGATGGCGCAGGATGAATTCCTGCTCTGGGTCAAGCAGGACTCGCCCATCAAGACGGCGGGCGACTATTTGAAGGCCGCTGCCACAGGCGATTTCAAGATGGGCGGGGCACAGTCAAAAGACACCGACGAGGTGCTGACCCGCATGATCGAGAAGGCCGGCAAGGTCAAGTTGACCTACATCCCCTTCAAGAGCGGTGCGGAGACCGCCGTGCAGCTCGCCGGCGGACACCTCGATTCCCACGTCAACAATCCCAGCGAGAGCATTGGGCAATGGCGCGGTGGAACGCAACGCCCGCTCTGCGTCTTCAGCCCCAAGCGCCTGCCGCAGGGCGCCAAGGTCACCGCGACCGAAGGCTGGGGCGACGTGCCCACCTGTGCCGAGCAGGGGCTCGACATCAAGCAATATGAGCAGCCGCGCACGGTGTGGCTGCCCGGCAAGGTCACGCCGGACCAGGCCGCGTTCTACATCGACCTCATGAAGAAGGTGCAGGCGACGCCGGAATGGAAGGACTACATCGAGAAGACCTCCCAGGTCGACACGTTCCTGACCGGCGCCGAGTTCGACAAGTTCATCAAGGAGGACCTCGAGCACCTCAGGCTGGTTGCGGGCGAGCAGGGCTGGCTGGTCAAATGAAGTGGGGCTGTCGCACCAGCTTTGATGTGAGCCGGGCTTCCCGCCGTATCTCCGCCATCGCTTCGCCAACTCCGCTGTCGTCCCTGCGAACGCAGGGACCCATACCGCGTGATCTATCGAAGAGTGCTGGTCGTCGTACCGACGAATATCTAACTTCCAGTCTTCGTCAAATTCCTCCCTGGGGTTATGGGTCCCTGCGTTCGCAGGGACGACATCGAATGCTGGGGAAAGACGCCTGCGCCCTCACGGGCCATTGTCCGACGCCAGAGCGGAGCCTTCGATGATTTCGCGACGCGCCCTCGAATTTGCGACCGCCGTCCTCACGGGCAGTTTTGGTATCGCAGTGGTGGTCCAGAGTCTGGACAACGGCATCGGCTGGTCGAGCGCGGGCGTGGATTCCGGCACGTTCCCGTTCCTGACCGGCATCATCATCGTGCTCGGGAGCCTCTACAATCTGGTGCGGGGTGTGGTGCCAGTTGCGTCATTGGCAAATGTCCCCGTCGCAATCACCCCGATCGAGCTGCGACGGATTGCCGGCCTGTTCGTACCGGCCGCGATCTTCGTGGCCGCGATCCCCCTGATCGGGATGTATCTCGCCTCGGCCGGTTACATCTTCGCGGTGCTGGCGATCCCCCGGCATCAATCCGTTCCGCGTGCGCTTGCGATGGCGCTTGCGACGGCAATCGGGCTGTACGTCGTGTTCGAGCGCATGTTCCAGGTGAGCCTGCCGCACGGCGCGCTCGCCACAGCGCTCGGCTTCTGACGGAGGGGCCGATGGACAATCTCGGGGAACTCCTGCACGGCTTCGCCATCGCGGTCACCGTGCCGCATCTGGCGCTGATGGTGGTCGGCGTGCTGCTCGGCATTCTCGTGGGCGTGCTGCCGGGGTTGGGCGCGCCGAACGGGGTGTCGCTGCTGCTGCCGCTGACCTTCGGCATGCAGCCGGTCTCGGCCATCATCCTGCTCTCCAGCATGTATTGGGGCGCGCTGTTCGGGGGCTCCGTGACGTCGATCCTGTTCAACATTCCCGGCGAGCCGTCGTCCGTCGCAACCACCTTCGACGGTTATCCCATGGCGCGCGACGGAAGGCCGACGACGGCGCTGGCGACCGCCTTCGGCTCGGCGGCGTTCGGTGCGCTGATCGGCGTCATCCTGATCACCTTCCTCGCATCCTGGGTGGCGCAGGTCGCGCTCGCCTTCGGGCCGGCTGAATATTTCGCGGTCTATTTCCTGGCCTTTGCCAGCTTCGTCGGCATGGGCGGCGCGGCGCCGATCAAGACCGTCGTGGCGCTGGCCATCGGCTTTGCGATTGCCGCCATCGGCATCGACACAGTGTCCGGCAGCGTCCGTCTCACCATGGGCGTCGACGAGCTGGTCAAGGGCGTGAACTTCGTCGTCGCGGTGATGGGCCTGTTTGGCATCGGTGAACTGTTGGTGGCCGTCGAAGAAGAGTTTCACGCCCGCGCGGTCTCCTCGAAGATCGATTGGCGCGAGGTGTTCCGCGCGGTCGGCCGCCTGCCGCGGCACAGCGTTGCATTGCTGCGCAGCGCTGCGATCGGCTGCTGGATGGGGATCACCCCGGGGGGCCCGACCGCGGCGTCCTTCATGAGCTACGGCATCGCCCGCCGCTTCTCGCGCCGGGGCCGCTATTTCGGCACCGGCGAGGTCGAGGGCATCATCTCGCCGGAGACCGCCGATCATGCCGCCGGCACCAGCGCGCTGCTGCCGATGCTCTCGCTCGGCATTCCCGGCTCAGCGACCGCGGCCGTGATGATGGGCGGGCTGATGATCTGGGGCCTCAATCCCGGGCCGATGCTGTTTGTCGACCAGAAGGATTTTGTCTGGGGGCTGATCGCCTCGATGTATGTCGGCAACATCGTCGCCGTCGTGCTGGTGCTGCTGACCGTCCCCGTCTTCGCCGCCCTGATGCGGATTCCCTTTGTGATCATCGCGCCGCTGATCGTGATCATCTGCGTCGTCGGCGCCTATTCGGTCTCGAACTCCTATCTCGACGTGGTCATGATGCTCGGCTTCGGGGTCGTCGGCTATCTCTTCAAAAAACTGTTCTACCCGCTGGCGCCGCTGGTGCTCGCGATCGTCATCGGCGACAAGGCCGAGGATGCGTTCCGGCAGTCGATGCTGATGTCGAAGGGATCGCTGGGCATCTTCTTCGCAAACAAGCTGGTGACGTGCCTGATCGTAGGCGGCATCGCGTTGCTGCTGCTTCCGCTTGTGCTGCAGCTTGCGCGCCTCTTTCGCAAGCCTGCGCCGCCCACCAACGAGACGATTGCTCAGGAGAAGGTAATCATATGACCGCAAAGCCGCTCATTGCACTGGCGATGGGAGATCCCGCCGGCATCAGTCCGGAGCTGACGGCGAAGCTCGTGGTGCAGGACGATATCCGCGCGGGCTGCCGGATCGTCGTGATCGGCGACCGCCGCATCTTCGACGAGGGCGCGCGGGTCGCGGGCGTCAAGCCGGAGCTGACTACGGTCGAGCAGGGGGTCGACCTCCGCGCAGCGAAGGGCGATGCGCTGTTTGTCGATCTCGGTCATCTCGGCCCCAAAGAGGTCGAGCCGAAAACTGCGACCCTTGCCGGCGGAAAATTCGCGCTGGCCAATTACCGGCGCGCGCTCGAACTCGGGCGCGACGGCCGCGTCGACGCCGTCTGCTTCACCCCCTTCAACAAGCAGGCGATGCGGCTTGCCCGCGCCGAGTACGACGACGAGATCGCGTTTTCTGCCGAAGTGGTCGGGCTCAAGACTCCCGCGAGCGAATTCAACGTGCTCGACCGGCTCTGGAACGCACGGGTCACCTCGCACATCCCGCTCAAGGACGTCGCTGCGCGATTGTCCAGCGAACGCATCCATCGTGCGCTCAAGCTGACCGATGCTTGCATGCGCAACGCCGGTTTCGCGCGGCCGCGTATTGCGGTCGCGGGCCTCAATCCCCACGCGGGCGATGGCGGCAATTTCGGCCGCGAGGAGATCGACGTCATCGCACCTGTCGTCGAGGCCGGCCAGCGCGACGGCATTGCCGTGGAGGGACCATTTCCCGCCGACACCGTGTTCCTGCGCGCCAAGGGCGGCGCCTTCGATGCGGTGCTGACGATGTATCACGATCAGGGCCAGATCGCGATGAAGCTGATGGGCTTCGATCGCGGCGTGACCCTGCTCGGCGGTTTCCCGTTCCCGATCTGCACGCCCGCGCACGGCACCGCCTACGACATCGCAGGGCAGGGCGTCGCGTCCATCGGTGCGAGCCGCGCTGCGCTGATGCTCGCAGCGGCGATGGCCGCGCGTCGTGTTGCGTGACTGCGCACGGGCGGATGCTCGCTGGTTGTTCGGATGGTATGCGGGAAAAGCTGGAAACTTTCACCGTCGAACCGAGTTGCCAGTGCCATGAACGTCTCCACTTCGGAGCTGGCAGATGGGCGACGGCGGCGCGCGACGGAGGACGGTGAATAGCGGCTGTTCAATCGACCGCGCCCGATCAATTTGTATCGTTCTGATCCTTGCTCTGGCGACAGCGCCTGCGCTCGCGGCCGAGATGAACCCCGCCGCCATCGACACAGCCGAGCCATCGAAGAAGACGTTGTCGAACGAAAAGCCGACCCCGGCCGGAGTCCGGCTCCAGGTCCTCCTCGATAGGGCTCACTTCTCGCCCGGCGAGATCGACGGCAGATTTGGCGAAAACGCGAAGAAGGCGCTGCGGGCCTATGCGGAGGCCCGGCAGTTACCGGGCGCGGACACCATGACCGATGATGTCTGGACAGCGCTGCGGACGGAGGACCGGCCGGTGACGCTGACCTACACCATCACCGAACAGGACGTGGCGGGGCCCTTCCTGCGCAAGCTGCCGTCGAAACTGGAAGACATGAAGGACATCCCGAAGCTGGGCTTCACCAATCCGCGTGAGGCCCTGGCGGAGAAGTTTCACATGAGCGAGCAACTTCTGGCGGCGCTCAACCCCGGGCACCATTTCGATCATGCCGGCGAGACCATCGTCGTGGTGGACGCTGCCGGCGGGGGCGAGGGGGCGTCCGCCAAGGCTGACAGGGTCGAGGTCGATAAGGTCAGGCAGACCGTAAAACTGTTCGACAAGTCGAATGCGCTGATCGGATTTTATCCGGCGACCGTCGGCAGCGAAGACAAGCCGTCGCCCTCGGGTACGCTGAAGGTCACGGAGATCAGCCGAAATCCGTACTACCGCTACAATCCCGACTATCACTTCAAGGGCGTTCATTCCCGCAAGCCCTTCACCATCAAGCCGGGTCCGAATAATCCGGTCGGCACCGTGTGGATCAACCTTTCGGCTGAAGGCTATGGCATTCACGGCACGCCTTCGCCGGGAAAGATCTCAAAGGCAGAGTCGCACGGCTGCGTACGTCTCACCAATTGGGATGCGGAACGTGTTGCAGGCAGTGTATCGAAAGGCACGCCGGTCGCGTTCGTCGACGCCCCCGCCGATGCCAGTGCTTCGGCGCGGTAGCGTCAGCTCATCCGCCGTTACTTCGTGATCGGCGTCACCAGCTCCTTGTCGGCTGTATCCACCACGAATACCGCCAGCAGTTTTGCGGGCTCGGTCTCGCTGGCATTGGCGCTGACGGCATGGCGATCACCGGGGCGTTCGAAGAAGTTCTCTCCCTTGTGATAGACCTTGGCCGGTTCATCGTTGACCTGACTGCGGATCGCGCCTTCCAGGATGGTGGCGTAGATGAATGCGGAGCGCGGGTGCATGTGAGCCGGCGAGGAGCCTCCCGGACCATACTCGACCAGCACGCCCTTCATGCTCTTGCCCGGAACGTTCGGCAGGGCTTGGTCGAACACGACCGACACTTTTGCCATTGGCGCGGGCTCGGCCGCGTGGGCCGTCAGGACAGATGCGGCATAAACCGCGGCTGCGATCAGTAATCTGCACATGGGATATCCTTCTCAGAGGCTCGCGAGCCACGTCGCCAGTGGAATTTTCCCGAGCCGCGCTTCGCCTAGCGGATTCAGCGACGTGTCGTCGATGGGGGCGCCGTAATAGGACGCCTTCGGATCTCCGATCACGGGTCGGGCGTCGCCAGATGCCTTCAGGCGGCGTGCAATGAATTCATTGAAGGGGGCTTTTTCGGGCCCTGCGATATCGATGGTGCCGTTCAGCGGCTTGCCTGTTGCGACCTCCGCGAGGCGATCAGCCACGTCCTCGGCCGCGATCGGTTGAAACTGGGCCGAGGGAACGACGATCTTGCCGTCAATCACCCCCATTTCGCCAATGGCGCCGAGGAATTCGAAGAACTGGGTGGCGCGCACGATCGAGTAGGGGATCGAGGCGGCTTTGATGATGGTCTCCTGGGCGAGCTTGGCACGGAAATAGGCGATGTCGGGCGACCGTTCGGTCCCCACAATCGACAGCGCCACGTGATGCTTCACGCCCGCCGCAGCCTCCGCCGCGACGAGATTTTTGCTCGAGCGCTGGAAGAAATCGAGCACGGCGGCGGGCTCCCAGGACGGCGCGTTGGCGACGTCGACGACGACATCGGCGCCCGCGAGCGCCGCAGCGAGGCCTTCGCCGGTCACGGCATTCACGCCCGATTTCGGCGAAGCTGCCACGGCGTCGTGGCCCTGCTGCTTCAGCTTCGAAACGAGCTTCGATCCGATCAAACCGGTGCCGCCGATCACGACGATCTTCATGGCCTGTCTCCTCGGCATGTTGTGAGTGCGGGATCATCAAAGCCGGATGGTGCCGCGCTCGTCTGACGTGAGCCGCGTTCTACAGGAGCAATGGGGCAGGCTCTTGCCTGGAACGGGCTTGGGTTGCCCAAAAATGCTCAAGACATTGCGCCGCGACGCGACGGCAATTGGTCAGGCATCATTCCGCATTTCGCGCGGTCGATTGCGCGCTACGGATTATGCTTCGGATTTCGGTTTGAGGGAGGAAGGTCGTCAGCGCTCAGGCCAGGCCAATTGGCAAGGCCTGATGAACTTTGCGATGGTGACAGCCAGTGTTTTGCCCGACGAGTCAGATCATCGGGCTGCGCAAAAAGCGTTGTGTCTTCAATCCCATCGCTACTGTGCATGGGGTTGTTTTTCACTTTTTGATGGACGTGAGGCTTTACGCCCCGCAGACGATCACGCCGTACCAGCCGAGCCCGCGATAGGTCTCGTAGCCCGGCGTGGCATGGAAGGCGACCATTGTGCCGGAGCGGTCCTGATAGAAGCCGGAGCGCTGGCCGTTGAGCGAGAGCGAGATGCGCTCGCCCAGAATGCCATGGCCGTCGGAGGCTGCGATCACGCGAAAATTCGAGTCGACCAGCAGCACGCGGGCCTTGTCGTTGTCCCCGACGCGGACGCCTTGCACGATCGCGCGGGCCTGCGGCTCCCAGTCGAAATGGATGGCGAGCACGCCGATCGGCGCGCCGTTGGCCTGGCCGCCGGCCCGGACGCTGGCACAATAGGTTGCGACCTGCGCATCGCCGAGCAGAGACTGGCTCTCGACGTCGCCGGCGACATAGTCGTCGCCGGAGCGCAAGGTCTTCGCCTCGCGAAACCATTTTGTATGGGCGACGTTCTGGCCGACGACGCGAAAACGATCCGCGCGGCCGTTGGCGATGACGTTGCCGTCGAGGTCGCAGAGCCAGAGGTCGAGGTAGACGGTGTAGGCACCGAGGATGACGCCGAGGCGCTGCGAGGCATAGGTGATCGCTGCCGGCGCAGGCGAGGCCGCGCAATCGACCAAGGCGGAGTCAGTCGCCCACCAGCGCACGTCGCAAGTGCGCTCATAGAGGTTGCGGTCGATCAGTTCGACGGCGTTCAGCGAGAGGTCGACCATGCGCTCGCCGCGCGAGCGCTGGCTCATGCGGTCGATCGAGGAGACGAGATCGCCGGTGCGCTTGGTCAGCTGGGATTCGAGCTCACGCGCGATGGTCTCGACCTGCTGGCCGACGCCGCGCACTTCCTGCGCCACCACCGCGAAGCCGGCGCCCTGTGCACCGGCGCGCGAGCTCTCGATCAGTGCGTTAAGCGCCAGCATCTTCATCTGGTTGGTGATCTGCTGGATCGACTTGGTCTTGTCGACCGCGATCTGGTTGACCTCTGCGGTCAGGCGGTTGATCAGCGCGGAGATGTCGGAATCATCGTCAGCGGGTTCGGTGGCGATCGGCTTGGCTTTGAGACCCAGCGCAGCAGACATCGGGAACTTCCCTTGGCAATGAGGCCTGATCTGCAATGAACCCGGAACAATCACGTACAGATCGAATACGAGTCTTTTTCTAGGATTCAACCTAACGCCTGCTTAATTTGCTGTTTTGCGGAATGCCCAAATAGTAGTCAGTCCGGCCTGCTGGACGGCCATCCACCGCTTTGTGCGCCCCGGCCGTTGCAAATCTCCGGTGTTTCCCGGCCAATCGGTCAGTGACTAGACGGCTCGTGCGATCGCCCGGGCCTGGAGTTCCCAACAGCCAGTCCCGATTCATGACGCCACCAGCTACCGCATTTCCCGTCGAGGCGCCCCAGGCGTTCCTGGGGGTGGCGCGCTCGCTCACCGACAAGCTCTGGCGCGACCGGCTGGACGCGCGGGGGGCGGCCAAGGCGCTCGCCATCGTGCAGCAGCACCAATTGCCGGAGCTGCTGGCCCGGGTGCTGGCGGGCCGCGGGGTCGATAGCGACGCCGTTGCCGACTTCCTCGATCCGACCATCCGGAAGCTCATGCCGGACCCGTACACGGTGACGGAGATGGAGGCTGCCGCGAAGCGCATCGCGGACGCGGCAGCGAAGGGTGAGACGGTCGCGATCTTCGGCGACTACGATGTCGACGGCGCGACCTCGGCGGCGCTGCTGGCCTGGCACCTGCGTCATTGCGGGCTCGATCCGCTGATCCACATTCCAGACCGCATTTTTGAAGGCTATGGCCCGAACGTCGATGCCGTTCGCGGGCTGGCGGCGAAGGGCGCCACGCTGCTCGTCACCGTCGATTGCGGCACCACCAGCATCGAGCCGCTGGCCGAAGCCAAGCGGCTCGGCATGTCCGTCGTCGTGATCGATCATCACCAGGCCGGCACGGAGTTGCCGGAGGTCGATGCACTGGTCAATCCGAACCGGCTCGACGATCTCTCCGGCCTCGGCCATCTCGCGGCCGTCGGCCTCGTACTGGTGACGCTGGTCGCGGTCAACCGCGAGCTGCGCCAGCGCGGCTTCTGGAATGCGGAGATGCCCGAGCCCGATCTGCTCGGGATGCTGCATCATGTCGCCCTCGGCACCGTCGCCGACGTCGCGCCACTGATCGGTCTCAACCGCGCGTTCGTCGCCAAAGGGCTGATCGCGATGCGGCGGCGCGACCATGTCGGCCATACCGCGCTGATGGACGTGGCGCGGCTCAACAGCCCGCCGGAGGCCTGGCATCTCGGCTTCATGCTGGGCCCGCGCGTCAACGCCGGCGGCCGCATCGGTCGCGCCGATCTCGGCGTGCGGCTGCTGCTCGAAGGCGACAGTGTCGAGGCCGCGCGGATTGCCGCCGAGCTTGACCGTCTCAACAGCGAGCGCCGCGTCATCGAGCAGGCTGCGGAAGCGCAGGCCGAAGCGGAAGCGCTGGCCTCGATCGGGCTGGAGGACAAGCTCAATGTGATCGTGACGGCCTCCGAAGGCTGGCATCCCGGCGTGGTTGGTCTCGTGGCCTCGCGCCTGAAGGAGAAATTCTCGCGGCCCGCCTTTGCGATCGCACTTGAGCCTGGCGGCATCGGCACCGGCTCGGGCCGCTCGATCGCCGGCGTCGACATCGGCAAGGCGGTGCGGCAGGCAGTCACCGACGGCATCTTGCTGAAGGGCGGCGGCCACGCGATGGCCGCAGGCGTCACGCTGCGGAAAGAGAAGCTCGCCGAATTCCGCGCCTATCTCGAAAATGCGCTCGCGCGTGACGTCGCCGCGGCGCGCCACGTCAATGAGCTCTATATCGACGGCGCGGTCTCCGCCCGTGCGGTGACAACGGAGCTTGCGACCACCCTCAACCGCGCCGGTCCCTTCGGCAGCGGCAATCCGGAAGCCGTGCTGGCGCTGCCGGCGCATCAGCTCGTCTATGCCGACGAGGTCGGCCAAGCCCATTTGAGGCTTCGCTTCAAGTCGGGCGACGGCGCCGTCGTCAACGGCATCGCATTCCGTTCGGTCGGCCAGAAGCTTGGCAATGCGCTTGTCGCCAATCGCGGCCAGCAATTGCATGTCGCGGGATCATTGTCGGTCGACCGCTATCAGGGCGCCGAGCGCGTGCAATTCCGCGTCGTCGACGTTGCGCTACCGGACCAGGGGCCATCCGTGATTAGATAAGATCATGCGAGGAAGATAACTCGCTCAAACAACAAAAAAGGGAGTGAACATGGCAGGGCAGGTTGAGGGCAAGGTCGCGCTGGTGACGGGCGGCGCGTCCGGCATTGGCGAGGCCATCGTCGAGCTGTTCGCGCGCGAGGGTGCGACCGTCATTGCAACCGACATCGACGAGCTGCGCGGCCCCGAGCTTGCAAACCGCATCACAGAAGCCGGCGGCAAGGCAATCTTCCTGGAACAGGACGTCACCAGCGAGGAGCGCTGGATCGAGATCGTCGCCGAGATCGCAAAGCGCTACGGCCGGCTCGACATCATGGTCTCCAATGCCGGCATCGGCATCGCCGTACCCTCGATCGTCGATATGACGCTGGGAGACTGGCGCAAGCAGAACGCGATCAATCTCGACGGCGTGTTTCTCTCGGTCAAGCACTGCCTGCCGTTGATGCGCAGGAACGGCGGCGGCTCGATTGTCATGATGTCCTCGCTCGCGGGCCTGCGCGGCTCGCCCGGCCTGTCGGCCTATTCGGCGACCAAGGGCGGCGTGCGGTTGTTCGCCAAATCGATCGCGATGGAGTGCGCGGCGGCGGGCGACGGCATCCGCGTCAACTCCGTGCATCCCGGCATCATCGACACGCCGATCTGGGGCAAGATCCCGACCGGTGCGACCGGCGCGGGCCAGAACGCGCCGATCGATCCGGAGGAGCGTGCGCGCGTCGTCACGCCGCTCGGCCGCTCTGGCCAGGCCGCGGAGATCGCCTCCGGCGTGCTGTATCTGGCGTCGGATGCCTCGCGCTACGTCACCGGCAGCGAGCTCGTCATCGACGGCGGCATGAACGCCGGCGGCGTGCCGCGGCGGGCGTAGTCGACGCAGGGCAGGGCGGCGCGACGAGGGGCTGACGCTTGCGCGTCGCCCCTGTACAACGCCAGGAGCCGATCAAACGAGGTTTCCCTGCCATGGCGCACAGCCTGTCCCACGCCGCTTCATCTGCGTCCGCAACCGCCTCAGTGGGGTCAAACCGGCCCGACCTCGCCACCGACTCCATTCGCACTGCGCGCGAAGACCTTGCCGCCTGCTTCCGCATGGCCGCGCGCAACGGTTTTGAGGAGGGCATCTGCAACCATTTCTCGGCCGTGGTGCCGGGCCATGACGATCTTTTCCTCGTCAATCCCTACGGCTACGCCTTCCGCGAGATCACCGCGTCAAAACTCCTGATCTGCGACTTCCACGGCAACGTGCTCGACGGCGAGGGCGTGCCCGAGGCGACCGCCTTCTACATCCACGCCGAGATGCACAAGCGCCTGCCGCGCGCCAAGGTCGCCTTCCACACCCACATGCCCTATGCGACCGCGCTGTCGATGACCGAGGGAGATCCCCTGATCTGGGCCGGCCAGACCGCGCTGAAATTCTACGGCCGCACGGCGGTGGACCGCGACTATAACGGTCTCGCGCTCGACAACCGTGAAGGCGCGCGCATCGCGTCCGCCGTCGGCAATGCCGACATCGTCTTCATGAAGCATCACGGCGTGATGGTGCTGGCGCCGACCATCGCGGAGGCCTGGGACGATCTCTATTATCTCGAACGCGCGGCCGAGGTGCAGGTGCTGGCGATGTCGACGGGGCGGAAAGTGCTGCCGGTCGATGCCGCCATCGCCGCCGAGACCTACAAGCAGATGCGCGATGGCGATTCCGAATCCGCGCGGCTGCATCTCGCCGCGGTCCGCCGGCAGCTCGATGCGGAAGAGCCGCAGTATAGACACTGAGGCAGGCTGTCATTCCGGGGCGGGCCACTTCGCGCGCCCCGGAATGACGGCTGCTACGACCCCTGCCGCAGCTTCGCCAACACCTTCAGCCCGCCATAGCCATCCGCAGGCGCAATCCCCGCGCGCTGCTGGAAATCCTTGATCGCCTTCATGGTGTCGTTGCCGACGCGGCCGTCGGTGCCGCCGGTATCGAAACCGGCCTTGGTCAGCCGCGTCTGCATCTCCTGCACCTCGGCGAGCGTCAGCGCGCGCTCGGAGCCAGGGAAGGGCTGGATGAAAGGTGGCGCACCGAGGCAGCGGTCGCCGAGATGGCAGATCGCGAGCGCATAGTTCATCGAGGGATTGTAACTCTTCACCGCGTTAAAATTCGGTCCCAGCAGGAACGTTGGTCCACCTGCGACTGGCGTCCATATCTGCGCGGATGCGTTTGGCTGCGGAAACGGCTGGCCGTCGGCGCGGGTGACGCCCGCTGAAGCCCACGCCGCATAGGTCCGGGCGCCGCTCGCCTCGCCGGACGCGCGCACCTCGTAGCCCCAGTGCTCGCCGCGGTGCCACTTGCCGCGATTGACGAGATATTTTGCCGTCGATCCCAGCGCATCATCCGGCTTGCCGAACGGTGACACTTTGCCGTCGCCGTCATAGTCGATGCCGACATTGAGCCAGACCTCAGGCATCCATTGCGAATGGCCCATCGCGCCGGCCCAGGAGCCCTGCATCTGCTCCGGCGTGCTCCAGCCCATGTCGACGATGCGTAGCGCGTTGATCAGCTCGGTCTCCCAATAGGCTTTTCGGCGCGGCTCGTTCCAGGCGAGCGCCGCAAGCGAGGGAAACACCGGCGTCATGTGGTTCTGCTGCACCAGGGGATCGCCATAGGCGGACTCCACGCCCCATAGCGCCAGCAGCGTGCCGCGCTCGACGCCGAAATCGCGCTCGATGCGCGCCAGCAGCGCCTCGTTGTTCTTCAGCGCGATCTTGCCGTTGATGATGCGCCAGTCGGAGACGCGGCGGTTGATGTATTGCCAGACCTGCTCGTGGAATTCGGGTTGGTTGCGCATCTGCTTGAACACGCTCATGTCGGGTTCGACCCGCGCCATCGCGCGCTGCCATGTCGCCGCCGAGATGCCTTTCGCCATGGCGCGTGCGCGAAAACCCTCGCGCCATTCGTCAAAGCCAGGAGGGGCTGCGAGGACGCGCGCAGGTGACGCGAGCAGGGCGGCAGCGCCGAGCGCGGAGTTCAGCAGGGCGCGACGGGTGTGATGGGCCGAGGAATCAGCTTGTTTCATGAAGCCATTCTAGCGGGAAAAACGGCGTCTGTGAGCAGGTTCCGGGAACACAGGAACTTGGTATCCTCCGGAACAAAGTGTCGCACTGGGCATTCCCTCCGCACACACTGGAGGATGAGAAAATGCGGAAATATTTGTTTGCCGCTGCCATGGTCACCGCCATCGCGGCGCCTGCGTTCGCTGACGAAGTCGGTGTTCATGTCGGCCCGGTCGGTGCTGGCGTGACAGTCGGTCAGTCCCCCGAGTATCGCGAGCGGGACCGCGATCGCGACCGCACCACGGTCATCAAGGAGCGTGCGCCTGCCGACCGCACCACCGTGATCAAGAAGGAAGATGAATACGGCAATCGCAGCAAGACTGTGATTCATCACGACAACGACTGACGGAGCAGGGCCCCGGCCGATCGTCGGGGCCCGTCTTCCGCACGCAGTCTGTTCATCGAGCATTCGGGGTGGAATGAAGATACGCGCGCATGCGGAAAGCCATGTCGTCGAACTCGACGACGGATCGCAATGGCAGATTTTCGCCGGTGATCTCGCGACCACGCTGGGCTGGAAGCCTGAAACCGATTTGCACCTGGAGCCGAGCCGTGACCGGGTGAGTTCGCATGTGCTGGTGAATGGCACCGACCAGAGCCGCGTGCGGGTGATCGTGGCGGGCGAAACCTGGCCCGACGGCGAGGTTAAGAAAGCGTTGAAGGGCGGGTAGGTCACCGGTTCGCAGGTGCCAATCCCCGGGCTTTTTGCGTCGAGTTTTTTGTCAGCCGTTTTACGGTCGATTCGTTCTTGTCGCGCAGAATGCGCGCATGCGGGAGCTGTTCGACATCATCCGTACCAACCCCTGGCCGTTCGGCGCGGGGCTGTTCGTCGTTATCCTGATGATCATCGCCGAGAACGTTGGTCGTGGTATCCATGGGGACGGCGCCTCGGGCGGCGACTTCTTGGATGCCGATGGTAGTGACGGCGGCTGCGGTGGTGACGGAGGCGGCGGCGACTAGGTCTGGTCGTCCTGCAGTTCGGTTGCGACGTTAGCGAGCCACCGGCGAATACTCGCCTCGGCCTTGGCATCGAGGCCGCCAGCAAGCCGCTTCTCCAGCGCGACGACGCGCTCCCTGCATGCTTTCAGCAGCGTCGCGCCGCGCGCCGTCAGCGTCCATTGCTGGATGCGGCCGTGGACGGGATGGGGCGTCATCACAATCGCACCGTCGCGTTCAAGGTTGCGGATGATGACCCCGACCGTCTGCGGGGTGAGGAAGGTGAGCCGGGCGACGTCGGCGCCTGATAGTCCCGGATAGGCGTTGAGCATCGTCAGCACCGCGAATTGCGGCGATGTCACGCCGAGATCGGCCAGCGTCCGTTCCATCGTCAGGCGGACTGCGGCATGGGCCTGGCGCAAGAGATAACCGAGATAGCCTTGTTCGCCGCGCTTGCCTTCGCCGGGCGCGGGCACGCGAACGGCGCCGTTGTCGGCAGGGGGCTTACGCGAGGTTTTCGATCTTGTGACGTCAGCGGTCTTGCGTGTCATGTAAGTGCTCTTATAAGATATAAGCACTGTTACAATAGCACGAGGTCAACGGCAATGTCACACGCCCGCAGCGAATACGAGGATTTCAAGCGGATCGCGCCCGATGCGTACGATCTGGTACTGGCGCTGGGCCAGGTTGCGGCCGAGGCCGGCCTCGACAAGCAGCTTCTCGAGCTGGTCAAGTTGCGGGCGTCGCAAATCAATGGCTGCGCCTTCTGCGTCCAGCATCACATTCTCCTCTCTGAACGGCTTGGCGTGCCCCTGGACAAACTTCACCTGGTCGCGGTCTGGCGCGAGGCGCCGATGTTCTCGGCGCGGGAGCGTGCGGCGCTGGCCTGGGCCGAGGCGTTGACCCTGCTGCCCGATGGCTTCGGCGACGAGGTCTATGCCGAGGTGCAGCGCGAATTCTCCGAGACCGAGTTGATGTACCTGACGTCGGCAATTGCTTCGATCAACGTCTGGAACCGGTTCGGCGCAGCCTTTCGGTGGACGCCGGCGGAGCGGCCGGTCTCTGCGAATGCCTCGGCATCCTGATCAGAACAAGGGGAGGTGGTCATGACAGCAATGAGTTTGAACACCGCGCAGCGGCTGGTGCCGCGGCGCTCGACGGCGCTGGCCGTTGTCGGCGGGCTCGCCTGCGCGCTGGCGATCGGCAGGGCGTTGCCAGTAACGATGGACACCGTCTCCGGAGCGCTGGCGCCGCTCTGCGCCACTGCTGCCGAGAGCTCACCGCTCGACAAGGTCGAGCCGATCGGGTCCTACGCGCTGCCGAACGTGCCGGGCAAGCGCGTGACCATCGTGCGTGTCTTCTATGGTCCCGGGGGATTTTCGCGGCCGCATCATCACGCAGGCTCGGTGACGGCTTACATCACGAAGGGCGAGATCCGCTCGCAGCTCGGCGGCGGGCCGGTGGAGACGTTTGGCGTCGGCCAGTCGTTCTTTGAGCCGCCAGGCGCGACGCATCTGGTGTCGGCGAACGCCAGCGCCACCGAGCCGGCGGAATTGATCGCGGTGTTCGTGGCGGACGAGGGGGCGCAGCTGACGACATATCTGGATTAGTTCGTAGCCCGGATGGTGCGAAGCGCGATCCGGGCTACGCCTCCAATTGCCATCAACCTCCGTACGAAGCCGGATCTGGATTGTCCGACGGGTGCTCGAACGACTTCTTCATCGAGACCGGCATGGGTACGTGGAAGTTCAGGCCGCGCGGCGGCACCGGCTCCATGAACCATTTGTTGTAGATCTTTTCGATCTCTGGGCTCTTGTAGAGCTTTGCAGTCGCACGATCGACCACGGCCTTGAACGCCGCGTCGTCCTTGCGCAGCATGATGCCGTAAGGCTCGGGATCGGAAAACGCGCCGGTGCTGATCGCGTAGAGCGATGGATCTTTCGAGGAGGCGATCATGGCCGCAAGCTGGATATCGTCCATGACGAAGGCCTCGGCGCGGTCAGTCTCGACCATCAGGAACGCCTCGGGGACGTCCTTGGCGTTCATGACGTTGATGCCGAGCGAGCGCGCAGCATTGGCCTTGTTGAGCTGAGTGATATTGGTCGTGCCCGAGACCGAGACGACGGCCTTGCCCTTGAGATCTTCGACCTGATCGAGCTTCGAGGCCTTCTTGGAGACGAAGCGGCTCGCCGTGAGGAAATGCGTGTTGGTGAACCACACCTGTTTCTGGCGATCGGCGTTGTTGGTCGTCGAGCCGCATTCGAGATCGACGGTGCCGTTTGCCATCAGCGGAATGCGGTTGGACGAGGTGACCAGGTTCTCATTGACCGCGAGCTTGTCCAGCTTCAGCTCGGCCTTGATCTCCTCGACGATCTTCATGCAGATGTCGATGGCGTAGCCGACCGTCTTCTGCTTCTCGTCGATATAGCTGAAGGGCACCGCACTGTCGCGCACCCCGAGCGTGATCGCACCGGTCTCCTTGATCTTCTTCAGCGTGCCGGTCAGCTCCTGCGCATGAACCGGCATGGCGAACGCGATGGCCAGAACAGCCGCCGTGGTGAGACTACGCATGTGCTTCCCTTCCTTCAGTGAGCCTGTGGGAAGCAAAGCAATTCCGGGGCCAGAGGAGGCTGGGGCGGTTGACTTGGAAGCCGGCCTTATCAGGCCGTGCGCGGTGGAGCTGTCATCGGATTGTCATCGAGCCGCGCCGAGCGATGAGGCGCGAACTGCCTCAATTCTCCTCGCCGCTCGATCCCTCGCGCAAATCCGGCTTGATCACATCCTCGGGGAGCGCATGCGCCACCGGCTGCGGGCCGCCCGCGATCTCCGGGCCGATCTCGCGGCCGCGGGCGTGGATCAGGCGTTCATAAGCGGAGACCAGCGTGACGTAGGGACTGACCCAGATCCAGCCGTCTCGGGTGAACACCTGGACATCGAAATGCAGGTGCATCGAGGTGCCGGCGGGATGGTCGAGGTAGTTCGAGACCAGGCCGATCTTCTCGCCTTCGATGACGAGACGGCCGTTGAGCAGGCCGTCGGCGTTCATCGCCTGCGGGTTCATGTGCATGTAGCGGAAGCGGATGTGCTCGGTGCGGCTGTTGATCTCGAGCGTCGCGGCCTGGTCCTTGGCGGCACGGATCACGATGGCGTCGCGCGCCGCGATGACGGCGCGCTGCTTGGGATCACAGGGTTCGCGGCCTTCGCCTGATGGCGGGCAGTCGGCGGCGCGGATGTCCTCGCCCTGGTGACCGTAACCACCGCCGCATTGCCAGACCTCGAAGCTGCGGGACTCGCAGAAATTGTCGCGCCAGGAATAGGCGGTCGGCCCGTCGCTCTTGTCGCGCTTGCCATAGGACTGCGAGCGTACGAAAGCGGGCGCTTTCTCCAGCGGAAAGCGGATCTGGGCATAGGCCATCACATCGGGATGGCCGCTCCTATTGCGGTAACCGGTGTTCGGGATGATGTCGCCGCTCGGCCGGTAGCTGAAATCCGCTGAACGCACCGTGGGACGATCGATGATGCTGGAGGCCAGGTCCGCGAGCGGCCGCATGCGCTGGCCGCCGGCGACGTGAAGCGCCTTCAGGAAGCGCTCGGCAACCGGATAGGCTTCCTTGCAGGCGAGCCGGCGCGGTTTCGCGACGCTATCGAGGCACTGGACCGATACCACATAGGCAACACCGAAACGCGTGAAGGCGTAGCGGACATAACCTTCCCTGATGAACCTGCGCAGGTCCGGATAGGTTGCCGCAAGCGGCTTGACAGGTTCGCCCTTGCCGCCGGCGGGATCGGCGATGTCGTAGATCAGCGCCGAGCCCGTGATCTGCACCTCGACGGGCCTGGCGTAGACCCGGCTCGGCATGCCGTCACCGGCGCCGGGCTCGAACGAGAACGTCGCGCTGTAGCCTGCGGGGCCGGCGTCGAACATGTCGGCGGGATTGAAATCGGCCTGGTAGCGCGACAGCGCGAGGGTTGCTGGCGCGCCGCTGCGCTGACCCTCGAGATACGCGGCGGCGTCGAACGGCAGCAGCACCGGTACGGAGCTGCGGGCGATGCCGGTGAAGAATTGCGAGGAGACCGCGTTGAGCTGCACCAGCGCAGGCATCGCGCGCGGATCGTAGCGCGGCACGGAGCGGCGCGGCACGAAGATGAAATCGCCCGCGATCTGGGGGCGGCTGTTGATTTCGGTGCGGAGCTGGTCGAGCGCTGCGCGCCAATCGACGCGCAGGGCCGTGAGTGACGGGCTGCGGATCTCATCCGCAGCGAGCGGGGTGGCCGTGAGGAGCGATAGCGACGCCAGCAGAAGCGAGACGAAGCGGAAACTGTTCCCAACCACTGTCTCGCCCCCCGGCGGCACCTGCCCTGATCCCTCGCTTAGTCCTTGGCGCGCTCGGAGTAGGAGCCGTCCTCGGTCATCACCACGATGCGGGTGCCGACAGCGATGTGCGGCGGCACGGTGGTGCGCACGCCGTTGGAGAGAATCGCCGGCTTGTACGAGGAGGAGGCGGTCTGGCCCTTGGTCACGGGCTCGGTCTCGACCACTTCCAGCGTCACGCGCTGCGGCAGCGCGAGCGAGACCACGTTGACGTCGTGGGTCGACAGCTTAACGGTCATTTCCGGTTGAAGATAGGCGGCGGCATCGCCGACGACGTC
This sequence comes from Bradyrhizobium sp. 1, assembly GCF_023073315.1. Lineage (GTDB taxonomy): Bacteria > Pseudomonadota > Alphaproteobacteria > Rhizobiales > Xanthobacteraceae > Bradyrhizobium. The sequence goes on from NZ_JADPJH010000037.1 coordinate 218,097, forward strand.
CTTGGGCACCTGGACCTGATCATAGCTCTCAGGGTTCATGAAGTGGTAGCCGTCACCATCTTCGTACAGGAAGGTGAAGTTGCGCTCTTCGATGGTGGCCTTCTCGACCTGGTCGGTGGTCTTGTAGCGCTCGGAGATCTTTACCCCGTCCGAGATTCGGCGCATTTCGATCTGGCTGACCGGAGTGCCCTTGCCGGGATGGATGTTCTCGGCACTCACGACGACATAAAGCTTGCCGTCTTGCTCGATCACGTTGCCCTTGCGAATAGAACTGGCGATGACTCTCAAAGCTGTATTTCCTGCTTGCTTGGCCCGGCACCGGCCAGGACGTGGTCAAATTGATGGGGGACCTGGGGCCTCAAATCAGACCTCGGCGCCCGTTTCGGGCCGCAACATACGCATTTTGTCGTTGAATGCCAGCATTTTGCTGGTCTGCAGGGTGGCCGGCTGATGGCTGGGGACAAGCCGATTTCGCCGTTCTGGTCGCCCGCGCGGCACCTCGACCGGCGGCCGTTCCTAACGGCGAGAGGGCTCATTACCGGGGCTCTACGGGGCTTTTTCGCCGAACAGGGCTTTGTCGAGGTCGAAACCTCCGTGCTCCAGGTCTCCCCGGGCAACGAGACCCATCTGCACGCCCCCCGAACCGAAATCATGCGACCGGATGGCAGCCGGGCCAGCCGTTACTTGCGGACATCGCCGGAATTCGCCTGCAAGAAGCTCCTGGCGGCCGGCGAAGAGCGGATTTTCGAGTTCGCCCGGGTGTTCCGGGACCGCGAGCGGGGCGACCTGCATCTGCCTGAATTCACCATGCTGGAATGGTACCGGGCCGGCGCCCCCTATGACGCCATCATCGCCGACACCGTCGTCGTGATCGCCCGCGCGGCGCAGGCGACCGGGATCGGAACGTTCTCGTTCGGCGGCCGGACCGCTGATCCCTTCGCCGAGCCGGAGCTGCTGACGGTCGCGGGCGCCTTTGAGCGCTTCGCCGGCATCGACCTGCTGTCGACAATCTCCGGCAACGAGGGTAACCGTGCCGCGCTCGCCCAGGCTGCCGCCGGCAAGGTTCGTCTGGCCGAGGATGACACCTGGTCGGACGTCTTCAGCAAGGTCCTGGTCGAGCATGTCGAGCCGCATCTGGGGCAGGGGCGTTTGACCATCCTGTTCGAATACCCATCTCCGGAGGCGGCGCTGGCGCGCGTGAAGGCTAGCGATCCCAGGGTCGCGGAACGGTTCGAGGTCTATGCTTGCGGCGTCGAGCTCGCCAACGGCTTTGGCGAACTGACCGACGCCGAGGAGCAGCGCAAGCGCTTCACGGAATCGATGGCGGAGAAGCAGCGCCGGTATGGCGAGGCCTACCCGCTGGACGAGGATTTTCTGGCCGCGGTCGCCGCCATGCCGGAGGCAAGCGGCGTCGCGCTCGGCTTCGACCGGCTGGTGATGCTGGCCAGCGGCGCCGCGCGGGTCGATCAGGTAGTGTGGACGCCGCCTGCAAATGAAACGTTAAGTGAGAGATGACGAAGACCAATCTTGCACGGACATTGCGCGAGCCGGCCGAACTCGTGGCCGCGGACCTCGTGCCTGCCACCGCGCTGCCTGCGCTGGAGCGCGTCGTCGCGCGCTACGCGGTGGCGATCACACCGGCGCTGGTCGAACTCATCGACAAGTCCGATCCCGACGATCCCATCGCGCGGCAATTCGTTCCGACGGAAGCAGAGCTCGAGATGCAGCCGGGCGAGAACGCCGATCCGATTGGCGATCACCCGCATTCGCCTGTTACCGGCATCGTGCATCGCTATCCCGATCGCGTGCTGTTCAAGCTCGTTCACGTCTGCGCAGTCTACTGCCGCTTCTGCTTCCGCCGCGAGATGGTCGGCCCCGGCAAGGAGAATGCGCTGCCGGAGACCGCCTATCGCGCGGCAATCGATTACATCCGCGCGCACAGCGAGATCTGGGAGGTGATCCTGACCGGCGGCGATCCCCTGATGCTGTCGCCGCGACGGATGAGCGAGATCATGGCCGATCTTGCCGGCATCGATCACGTCAAGATCATCCGCCTCCACACCCGCGTGCCCGTGGCCGATCCTGCGCGGATCAGCGACCAAATGGTCGCCGCGCTGAAGGTCGAAGGCGCGACCACCTGGGTCGCCGTGCATGCCAATCATGCGCGGGAGCTGACGGGTCCGGCGCGCGCCGCCTGTGCGCGGCTGGTCAATGCCGGAATTCCCCTGGTGAGCCAGTCCGTGCTTTTGCGCGGCGTCAATGACAACATCGCGGCTTTGTCGGATTTGATGCGAGCTTTCGTCGAGTGCCGGATCAAGCCCTATTATCTGCATCACGGTGATCTCGCGCCGGGCACCGTGCATTTGCGAACGACGCTGGCGGAAGGCCAGGATTTAATGCGGCAGTTGCGCGGGCGTGTGTCAGGGTTGTGCCAACCTGACTATGTCATCGACATTCCCGGCGGCGCTGGCAAGTCGCCGGTCGGACCAAATTATGTGTTGGCGGTACAAAATACCGCAGCGGATGCGCGTGAAGCGGAAAGCGAAACGCGCTATCGTATCGTGGATTATTGCGGCGACGTTCATCTCTATCCGCCCGAGACCTGAAGGCTGAGAGAACGCCGGTTTGAGAATGGAGGATCGGACATGAAGAAGATCATGGTGGCAGCAGCGCTCGTGGTCTTGCTTGGCGGCGCGGCGGTCGCGCAGACCGGCACCAAGGGATCGACATCCAGCGGCGCGAGCTCTGGATCGTTGCCGCAGGCTCCCGTCGGCCATCGACAGCCGCGCGCCGGCGAGGTGCCGAACGAGAAGAATCTGAGCGACCCGAACAATCCCGTGAACAAGGAAGACGCGGCGCTCGACAAGAAGATCAAGAGCATCTGCCGCGGCTGCTAGAGCAGGATAGTTGCGGGCAGGGCGCGACAGCTCGCCCCGCCCGCGTTTTTCAGGCTTACGCCGTCCGCTCGTGCAGGCCCGCGCGCTGGGTGTTGCGCCGAATTTCGACCGCATCAGCAAGCTGCTTGAGCACGGTTTCGGTCGTAGCCCAGTCGATGCAGCCGTCGGTGATGCTCTGGCCGTAGACGAGCGGCTTGCCCGGGACCACGTCCTGGCGGCCGGCGACGAGATTGCTCTCGATCATCACGCCCATGATGCGGTTTTCGCCGCCCGAGATCTGCCCGGCGATGTCGGCCATGACCAGCGGCTGGTTCTCCGGCTTCTTGCTCGAATTGGCGTGGCTCGCATCCACCATCACCAGCGGCGCGACGCCGGCTTTCGCCAGATCGTTGCAGGCCTCCGCGACGCTCGCCGCGTCGTAGTTCGGCTTGCTGCCGCCGCGCAGGATGATGTGGCAGTCCTCGTTGCCTGCGGTCGAAGCGATCGCTGAGCGGCCGAGCTTCGTCACCGCCATGAAATGATGCGGATGCGAGGCTGACTTCACGGCGTCGGCAGCGATGCGCACATTGCCGTCGGTGCCGTTCTTGAAGCCGACCGGGCAGGACAGCCCCGAGGCCAGCTCGCGATGGATCTGGCTCTCGGTCGTGCGCGCGCCAATCGCGGCCCAGGACACGAGGTCGGCGATGTATTGCGGCGTCGTCATGTCGAGGAATTCGGCACCGGCGGGCAGGCCGAGATTGTTCACGGCCGACAGCACGTTGCGCGCGAGACGCAGGCCCTTGTTGATGTCGAAGCTGCCATCCAGATCAGGATCGTTGATCAGTCCCTTCCAGCCGACAGTGGTGCGCGGCTTCTCGAAATAGACCCGCATCACGATCTCGAGCTGGTCGGCGAGGTCCTCGCGCAAGCTTGCAAGCCGCTCGGCATAGTCGAGCGCGGCCTTGGGATCATGCACCGAGCACGGGCCGACCACGACCAGCAGGCGGTCGTCCTGGCCATTGAGGATGGCGTGGACGGCGTTGCGTGCAGCCATCACCACTCGCGTTGCGGTGAGCGTGCGCGGGACCTCCCGCATCACCTCATCCGGCGTGCTCAGCTCTTTCAGTTCGCGGATACGAAGATCGTCTGTCGTGCTCAGCACGGCGGGCTCCTGTCATTTTGAGAACCTGCCGGCCAATAAAAAAGCCGCCAGGTCTGGCGGCTGTTCGGACTAGATGCTCCAATTTGTCAGATTGAGCGTGATCCTCCCACCGCCAGCGAGCTGTCGTAGCTAAAGTACCAATAAAAGCTGGTGGCGACGGTGATCATGGAGCGTCATATAGCGCGCCATCGGCGGGTTGTCACCCCCCTAATCGGCGCAGGACGCGACGAGGCGTCTCAACTGTTGCTGTTGCGTGCCGCCAGGGCCACGCCGATCAGGGTGGCACCGCCGAACAGCAGGTTGATGCCGACGAGGATGCCGATCGCCCAATCTGCCGAACTCGGCAATCCCGTGATCACCATGAAGGAGATCGCGATGTCGATGAGGCCCGAGATCAGCAACCATGACCAGCGGCCGCTCGGCTCGCGGCGGTGCTCCAGTGCGTACATGATGGTGGCGACGCCCTCAGCGAGGAAATAGGCGCCGAGCACGATGGTCAGCGTCAGCACGGCCTGCATCGGCCTCGCCAGCAGCAGCATGCCGGCAAGCACGGCGAGCGCCGCCGAGATCAGCGACCACCAGAAGCCCGGCGTGCTGCGCGCCCAATAGGTCACGATCAGCCCGCCGATGCCGCTGATCAAAAACATCCAGCCGAGGACAATCGCGATGGCGAGACTGGCGAGCGGCGGCACGATCAGCGCGGCGATGCCCAGCACGGCAAGCAGGATGCCTTCGAACAAAAAGGCCTTCCAATGCGCTTTCACCGTTTGGCTCATGGCGGATTGCAGCCGTGTGAAATCTTCGGGCGACGGCATGGTGGGGCTCCGGATCGAGAACTGTGTGCTCAGTCTAGTGCGCGCACAGCGCGCTTGCCATCCCGCGGCTCAACCGCCGCCGTGCGCTGACGAAAAACCTTCGCCACTGGTGCGAACGCGGTTACGGCCGAGAATGTAGATCGCGATCGTGACGATCAGAAGCGCGAGACCGAGCAGGATCGAGACGAAGCCGATCGGGATCAGCGCCAGCGTCAGGTTGCGCTCCGGGTTGATCAGCCAGTGATGGATCGAGGTCAGCACGAAGGCGAGGCCGAGGAAACCGACGCCGCCGCCGGCGAGCAGCAGCGCCCACATCCGGCGCAACTGGCTGAGCCGTTCGCGTGCGATTTCGGTTCGGGGCGCATGGTGGCGCGCGACGCGGCGGACCAGGCGGATGGCGAAGGCGATCGAGCTGAAGCCGATCAGCAGGCTCGCGCCGCCCAGCCACATCCGCAAACTCGGATCGAGATCCGGCATGCGCTGGAGGGTGAGCAGCGGGAAGTCGAAGGCCGCATGCAGCGCCAGCGGACCGGCGAAGATCAGCAGGCGGCTGGACAAGCGGGCCCAGTCGCGATGATGGCGGTTCGCGCCCAGCGCCGTGCCGGCACGGGCGATCGTGAGGTAGGCGCCCGCGATGATGCCGAGCGCGCCGTGGAACGGCACCGTCAGCACGCTGCGCAGCGCCGCCAGCGAGCGCCACATCTCGGCATGCTGGACGAGGTAGGCGAGGTTCTCGTAGGCGGCGAAGCCGAGGCCAACCGCGGCGCCATAGACCACGGTGTCCATCGGATTGGCAAAAGTCCGCCGCTTGGTCGAGGAGATCAGCACGATGGCGATCACCTTGACGGCTTCCTCCGGCAGGGCGACGCCGAAGATCGAATGCATGGCCAGCGCTGCCCAGGGATTGTCGGGAGCAGCCACCATCTTGGCGAAGGGGGCGCGGGCGAGGCCCAGCAGCGAAATGCTGGCCGCGCCGAGCAGGAACGCAGTCCAGACCTGGGCCGGCGGCCCCGGGCGCTCCTCGGCGGCAATGACAAGCCACAGCATCAGCAGCGCCGGGGCGATGGCTGCAGTTCCGATGACGGTGGGTAATGCTTCAATCAGGTACATCGGCGTCGAAATAGGTTCCCTGGCCCGGCTTATCTACGTCTGCCGATGCGACCATGTGTCATGCGCTTGCTGTCGCCTCGCTTAACAGCCGCGACAGCTTCCGTTCATCTGCGCGGCCAATGCCGTGGAGAATACGAGCGCAATCAACGGCATGACGGGACGTGCTCGCTGTCAATGGGAACGATCGCGCTGCCGACACGCGGCCGCGATTGGCTAACTGGATCAAGGGAATGCGAAGGTTTCTTCGATTCACGATGCACGTGTCCCGGCGGCGAGTCCAGAGGCGGCATTCGCCACCCTGGCGCCGCGGCCGGCGGCTGCCTAGTCACGCTTCGTTGTGCGCCTGCGCTGCGCCGAGACACGCCGGGCGCGGGCCTGCTCCAGCTCCCAGAAGGCGCGGATCAGGCATGAGCCGAGACAGGCGGAGATCAGCAGCAGCAGAAGGGCTTGGTCCAGGGGGGCGAGATGGGTCATGGCGAGGATTAAGCAACGCTCATGCCATGCGTTCCGCGGCGGCCCTGCGGTTTGCGCAATCGCTCCTTACGCGAAATGAGCGTTGTGGCCCCTCGAATCTGAGAGCCGTAGAAGGCTCTGGAGCGGCCGCGTCACGGCCTCAGTGGGTCGTGAACGGCGGCCGCGGCCCGGGCGCAACGTCGAAGGCGCCGAGATGATACTCCTCGCCGGTCGCCTGATCCGGCAGCGGATACTGCGCGAGCAGAGTGAACGCCGCCTGCGGATACTGCTTCCAGATATCGAGATCGCCCGCGGTGATGGTGAGCCAGCCGAACGTGTACATGTAGCGTCCGGGCTCGGTAACCCGGCCGACCCTGTCCCAGGTGATCTTATCAACTCTGATTTTGTCGACTGCCATCCGGTCCCCCGATCGCAAGTCTGCAAATGACGTCCGGCCTCGAGGCACAGACGTTCAAAAGCTGATCCCGCAATGGGGCCGCGATAGGGCGGCGTTCAGCGCGCCGTCGAGGCCGCCTGCGCCTCCGCTTCGGACGCCAGCTCCAGCTGACGGTGCGAGGCGTGGAAGACGTCGCGGACGAGGCCGATCTTCTCCAGGCCCAGAATGATCAGGCCGTTGAGATCGATCTCCCACCAGGCGTGCGAGATATAGGCGTCCCGCGGGAAGCGGTGATGGTTGTTGTGCAGACCCTCGCCGAAGGTGAGGATCGTGGTCACGAATTCGTTGGTCGAGGCGTCGTCGACCTTGAAGCGGCGATAGCCGTAGGCGTGGCAGATCGAGCCGGTGAACTGGCTGACGAAGATCAGCAGATAGGCGCGGAGCAGGCCGGAGAACAGCACGCAGCCAATCATGGTGTGCACGCCGCCGAAGGTGTAGCCGACCACGCCGGGGATGAAGACGCCCGACATCCCGTACCAGACCCAGCGCGTGCGCACGAAGAACATCGCGATGGGATCGGCGAGGATATCCTTGGCGTAGTATTCGTTATCGGTGGTCGCATGGTCGAATACCCAGCTGCCCTGGGCGTGCAGGAAACCCTTCAACGCGCTGACATAGCGATTGCCGAAGCCGTCGAATTGCGGGCTGTGGGGATCGCCGACGTCATCGGCATAGAGATGGTGGCGGCGGTGGTTGGCGACCCATTTCGCGATCGAGCCCTGCACCGCCATCTGTGCGATGGCGCAGAAGAACACGCGCATGATCGGGCCGGTGCGGAAGCTGCGATGGACGAACAGGCGGTGCATGCCGGCGCCGATGCCGAATGTCGTCAGCGCGAACATCCAGACGAACGTAAACAGCTCGACCTTGCCGAGGCCCTGGGTGATGGCCCAGATGATGCCGGCGACAGCACCGACATAGAGGATGCCGAGGAGGAGATAGCTCTCGCGCAGCTTGGCCTGCACGAGCGGTCCCTCGGTGATCACACCGGGTGGAAGCTGCGGCTTGGCCGCGGTCTTCGTGCTCTGGGCGATCTCTGCCGGGGTGAGCCCGGCATCAGCGATAGACATTCCAGGACTTCCAATACGCTTAAAGCCCGCAATGATTGCGGACGTACTGGGTCACACCCTATCGCGCCGGGGCCGTTCCCTCCAGCCTTTAGTTAAGAAAGAGTTAAGATCGATCCGGCCGGATCAGGCCGATTGCAGCAAGGGCGTGCGGACAATCAGCCGGACCAGGTCGTCCCGCTGCTGCTTCTCGGCGAATTTGACCGCAAAGCCGTTGTCGAATTTGCGGATGACACGCCCGACACAGGCGCCGACCGCAAGCGCGGTTCCAATCGGCGGATCGTATTCGCAGGATATCGCGACCCCGGCCGTGGAGACGTCGATGATGAAGCAGGCATGAGTGCTGCCGTCAGCAAGCGTCAGGAAGGTGTGCGAGACCTGCGGAACGAAGCGCGCGTCATTGCGGTGCTCCAGGACGCTGGCGTCCTTCTGCTTCTTCTCCAGCCAGGTCAGCTTTTCCGACATCCAGGCGCGCCGTGCCCGCGTCATGTCGAGTTCCATCAGGAAGCCCGCCTTCAGCGTCGCGCTGATGGTGCACTGGAATTCGCCAAAGTCCTGGAAATAGGAGGTGACGCGTTCGCCGACCTTCCCGACGACAGGCACGTCCACCATCATGCGGAACGGCGAGACGCGGCTGGTGCGGCAGGCGAAGGTGCGGAGCTTGCCCTCGCAATCATACCAGCGCGGCAGCGAGTAGCTGCCGCTCACGGTGACCGTCACTGCTCGCTGCCTGAGGAACTCGGAGACGGACATGGGGGCCAATCGTGTTTCGGAGTGTTTCCGTAATTCCACGGTAGCAATCAAATTCTAAGCAAATGATACGCGCTTCAAATAGCAGGGGTAAATTTCCGGTAAACGCGCGGGCCGGAGCGGGCGGCATAGCGCCGCGTTCAGGCGGCCTGCGCGCTCACGATCGCGTCATCCGAGCAGCACCAGCAGAGCCAGTGCGCCAACGGCTAAGGTGAATTTGATCGCCGTCCAGGTCAGGTTGTTCGGCCTGGCCTGAAATCCGAACCACGGCATTGCGCGCCGCATCGCCAGCGTTGCGAGCGCCTCGACGATGGCGAGCGCCAGCGCGATGCCGGCGATGAAGGACCACGATGTGTCCGGAGGCATCCACGCGGCGAGCCAGGCGGGGGCGGGCGCTCTCAACGCCGCGAGCAACGCGAACCATCCGAACAGCGATGCGAAGGCCTTGACGATGTCGGGGCCGATCGTATCGGGCTCGAACCGGATGCCGATCCTTGCAAGCGAAAGCTCGATGCGGTCGCCGTCGTCGAGGAAGAGAAAGGCGCCGAGGTAGAGAGGGATGCGCGACTGGAACACCAGGGCGACGGCGCCGAACAGGACCGCGTAGCCGAACGCATCGCCGAGAAGGTCCATGCTGCTCGTGCGCGACGCTGCCGTTGCGGCCTGGCGCTGCGGAAGCGACCTGGCGCGCGCCATGTGCTCGAGCATTCTGGCGCGCCGCTCCGGTGCGTAGGGCGTGGCACGCTGCATCCAGGGCGGCGGCGCCGATGCGGGAGCGCCGGTCTCGCCGTCCGAGGGGGATTTGCGCTGCGCCATAGGTCCTGCACCAGTTCCAATGGGCATTGGTCGGCCGTCAGGGGCAGGGAGGTTCATGTGGGGCGGCGGATTTCGCTGCGTCATCCGGTGGCCCGGATGATGGCGCTCCCTAGCGGAATCGAACCGCTCTCTCCACCGTGAAAGGGTGGCGTCCTAACCGATAGACGAAGGGAGCAAACGCGGGGCCCGGCCGCATTTGGCGGCAAGCCCGCGGGCCGGCCGAGTCGTGCCCGGCGGCCTGCAGCGGGCGAACGTATAATGGCCTTTCGGGCGCCGGGCAAGCCGTTCGGGAACGGTCTTTTGGCACCGGTGGACAGCCGGCTCCCCGTGACATTCGAACGGCCGTTTCAACGGTTTCTTAGGCTCCCTGAGCTAGCGCTGGAACCGGAGACATTTGAGCCAATGCCACAGCCCAAGAAACGCGCAGCGCGCAAATCGCTGTCGCAGCACGCCTGGATCACGCTCGAGGGCGGATTCGCGGCGCGGCATTGCCTGGTCCAGGACATCTCGGCGACGGGCGCCAAGATCACCATGGACGACGACGCCAGCCAGTTGCCGGGCACCATCCGGATGGCGTTCGCGCGCGATGCCCGCACCGGGCGGAGCTGCCAGGTGGTCTGGCGCCGCGGCAAGTCGGCCGGCGTCAAGTTCGTCTGATTGGCGCGGATGGCGCGTCGCGCCGGTCCGGGCTAGAACGGCGGCATGCGTGCGCCGCTCCTCATCCTCATCTCGCTATTGGCGACGTCGGCTGCGGCCGCCGAGGGCCTGCGCCTTCCGGCCGCCGAGCCTGCGCAGGCGGGCAAGACGTTACCCCTGAAGGGCGCGGCGGGGACCGCGAAGGCGGGCTCCTGCGCGTCCTATGGCCGTGGCTTCACTATGGTCGAGGCGACCGGCACCTGCGTGAAGATCGGCGGCTCGATCAGCGTCGAGACCACGGTCAGGCGCTGACGCCCGTGCCGCCGGACCTGATGCGGCCCGACATCATCGTCCCCTTCGTGATGTATTGCGCGCTGCTGTGGTGGGTCGGGCGTGGCCTCAGCTGGACCGCAAAGCTCGCGACTGCAGTGGTGACGCTGGTGCTGATCATCTGCGTGCTGCTGGTCGAGCGTGGCTGGCACTAGGGCCCCAAACAAAAACCGCGAAAACAACCCCATGCACAGTAGCCGTCAAGTGCGGCGGCGATCATTTTCGCTCGCGCCAGAACGGCGATTCATCGCGCGCTTCAAAGAGCTTATGCCACGCCAGTGGCTCACGACATCGGCGGTGCGACGAATTGTGCAAATCCGGGGCGTTTGGCCAACTCGGCGAGCCAGCGCGTCAGGTGCGGCTGGGCCGGACGGGTGATCCCCTCGACGCCGAGCCAGCGGCGCGCATAGGAGCCAACAGCGATATCGGCGAGCGTGAACGCATCGCCGTCCATGAACGGCCGCGTGGCGAGCAGGCGGTCGGCGATCGCCCAGACCTCGGCGGCGGCGTCCGCATCGCGCTGCACCTGGACCATGTCGCGCTCAGCGGGCGCCGTGCGCACGATGCCCCAGAACACCGGGCGGTCGACCGGCTGCACCATCGACAGCGTCCAGTCGAGCCAGCGATCGACGCTCGCGCGCAGCTTCGGCGCTTCGGGATAGATCGTCGTACCGCTTCCATGCGCGAGGCAGAGATAGCGCAGAATCGAGTTCGACTCCCACAGCACGAAGTCGCCCTCGACCAGCGTCGGGATCCGCGCATTGGGGTTCATCGCGAGATAGTCGGCCTCGCGGGTCTTGCCGAACGCCATGCCGGCGTCGATGCGCTCATAGGCGAGGCCAAGCTCGGTCAGGCACCACAGCACCTTCTGCACGTTGACCGAATTGGCGCGGCCCCAGATCGTGAGCTTTTGGTCCGGCATGAAGTCCTCCCGCGGCATTTTTTGTTCGCGCGGGTGATAGCGGAATTCGTTTAGCTGAGCGATGCGCGATTGCACCTAGCCCTTATGCAAAAAGCTCCGCCATCGGCGGAGCTTTCGTTGCAGGCGAACTCGTTGAAAGCGAGCCTGTCGATCAGCGGCCGAAGAACAGCCACAGCAGCAGGATCACCGGAATCGGCACGCCCAGCATCCACAACAACAATCCACGTCCCATGTCGTCCTCCTCAAATTGCATTGTCGAGGAGTGAACGCACGCGGCGGGGGCTTGTTCCAACGGCTGGTGCTTACCAATGGCCGGTGTTCGGCATCGACAACCACGGCTCGGCCGGCGCCTTCGGCTCGCCCTTCTGCAGCAGCTCGATCGAGTGCAGATCGGGCGAACGGACGAAGGCCATGTTGCCGTCGCGCGGCGGACGATTGATGGTGACGCCGGCCTTTTGCAGCTGCGCGCAAGTGGCGTAGATGTCGTCGACCTCATAGGCGAGATGGCCGAAGAAGCGGTCCTCGCCGTAGGTCTCCTCGTCCCAATTGTAGGTGAGCTCGACCAGCGGCGCGCCGCGCGACTGCGGCTGCTTCTTCAGCGCCTCGAGATCGTCCGTCGCGCACAGAAAGACGAGCGTGAAGCGCGCCTTGTCGTTCTCGATCCGCCGCACCTCCTTCAGCCCCAGCGCATCCTGGTAAAACTTCAGCGCGACATCGAGATTGCGCACGCGCAGCATGGTGTGGAGGTATCGCATGGGTGGGGCTCCCTTGAACGGATGGGGTTTTGCTTTGGGCCGGGACGGCGGGGGTAGAAGATAGCAGGAAAGCGGGAGGAGGGGCAGGGGGCAACACGACGAGGAGAAGCAGGCCGGCCAAGCATCGGCTCGAGATATTGGGAGATTCAGCCGCGGATATTTCTATCTTGCCTCTCCCAAAAGCTTTGAGCTGACATTAGAGCTGAGCAAAAGGCTGATTGGGACTTCTGGGCGCAGAGGGTAACGCTATCCCTCGCGCTCATTGGCAGCATTTTCGGTGTTCTGGCATTCTTCAAGAAGTAGCAATTACGGTGACAGTGCTGGACTGTCACGTGATCAAGTACGTCAGCCCGCGAACTGAATGCACTTTCAATGCAGATCCAGTGCCGCACACGCGCCACCGGAAACATTGTGCGAGCCGATCTGCTGCCACCTCCCTATCGCGCAGCGAAGCGCTTTCCGGCCTCCTCGCTCGGCGGCATGAAGAGTGATACTGCGGTCCCCTCGGGGTCACGAAACTGGAACGTCCTGTTACCCCATGGCATCGTCTTCAGCTCATGCACCAGCGTAACCTTGTCTTTCAGGCGCTGATAATCCGCATCGATGTCTTCAACCTGAAACTCGATCACGGCGGTGCGGTTGGCGCCGGGCTCGGCACTCTTTTCTTTCCAGAGCGCGACCGTCTCGGCAGCGCCGATGGCAAGGTTGGCGCCCGGCGTTGCGATCTTGGCGAACACCGGCGCGAGCCATTCGGCGGAAACTCCGGTGACCATTTCGTAGAACGAAACCATGATTTTGATGTCGTTGGCGATCAGGCGAGTGGAGGCGAACTTCATGGCATGTCCTGTGGTTGGCCGCAGATTTGAGCGGTATGGCGTGGCTGGTCGCACACCGATGCTGCCACCCTGATGTCAGCAGTCACGATGCCGCGCCGACCGCGCAAACGGGCATGACTTGCGATGACAGGGCCGGACTGTCGCCGTCATGCTCTCGGCAATGACCTTCGATTACATTTCAGTAACTGAATTGAACATCAGTGCCTTACCATTATCTCTCGGTCAGGCGGCAGCGTAACAAGCCGCTCCTCAACTGACCCGGCCTAACAGCCCCGGAGCTGGGTCCTTCCTATTCCCCGAGAACCAGGCCTGCCTCATTGGCCACAGAGGCAATGCGAATGGCTGCCCGAACGTATGACAAAGCCCGCTGGTCGGAAGACGACGACCGGACGCTCAGGAGCATGGCGGAGGCAGGCAAGAGTCTGACCTTGATCATCGTCAAGCTGAAGCGCCCGATGGCGTCGATCCGATCGCGCGCGCACGAGCTCGGGATTCACTTGCCCGGCACGCGCATCGGCCTTCGACATCCCAAGCAAACGGCCTGAATTTTCGATTGCTGCACAGCTTGTTCGGACGATGAAAAGTGAAAACCCCGCCTTGGGGGGAGCGGGGCTTTCTGATGGGGTGAAGCTTAGGGACGCTTCCACGATAAAACGCCCCATCGCGGAAAAAGTTCGAAGCCTCTAAAACGCGAACCACGCCAATACCGCAATCATCGGAATGATTGCCAATCCGAAAAGCAGCAGGGGTGCAGGTTCATTGCCGGTCCGGTCGCTCATGCTGGCCTCCTCGAGAAAAGCCCCGCGGCGGGCGGCGCCACGAGGCTTTCAGCGTCGGCATGCAGGGGGGGAATGCCGACACCTCAGACCGGCAATTCCGACAGCCGGGAGTCGTTCCCAATGAGGGCGGCCCTTTTGGATTCACGCTCCTGGAGTCGCTGCGGCATTGCGGTTCTTGCTAGGCTTAAAATTACGTTGGCAGTGCACTCAATTGGCTCTTGCCCGAGCTTCGAGGCACGCGATGCCGATTAATTTAATGCACTGTCACCGTAATTTCAATTGTAAGTGAGCTCGACCAGCGGCGCGCCGCGCGTCTGCGGCTGCTTCTTCAGCGCCTCGAGATCGTCCGATGAGCACAGGAAGACGAGCGTGAAGCGCCCCTTGTCGTTCTCGATCCGCCGCACCTCCTTCAGCCCCAGCGCATCCTGGTAAAACTTCAGCGCGACATCGAGATTGCGCACGCGCAGCATGGTGTGGAGGTATCGCATGGGTGGGGCTCCCTTGAACGGATGGGGTTTTGCTTTGGGCCGGGACGGCGGGGGAAGGAGATAGCAGGAAAGTGGGAGGAGGGGCAGGGCACGTGTGAAGCACGGACTGGACCGTTGTGCACCTAGAAGTTGGGCGTTAGTACTAGTAACACTCAATCAAAAGCTGCATTGTAGGACAACGGACGGGCGAGAAATGGATAAGGCACAAGCCGAGCGGCGGCTCGATGAGCTTCACAAATACATCCAGCATATATTTACGCTCTTCATTGGCTGGTTTACGTTTTTCGGAACGGTCAATTTTGCCGCCATGGGCTGGATGGGAGCGTCAACGTCGATCACTGGAACGTTCAACGGCATTGCTTGGCTAGTGCCGGTAATGTTCATTACCCAGAATATATGCGGATTGGCGGCGACATACTTTGTTTGGCGGCACGTCAAGGACTACGACATTAGAGTCCTAAAGCTGGAACAGCGATTGGTACCCGGTAAGGAAGTTTACGACCGTCCATCGTCCGTGCCCATTAGGCTTTATACGCAAGTGATGTGGCTAATCGGATTAGCCTTGATCGTCATTGCGGTGGTGTGGGGCGGCGTGCTTAAAATATTACTGGGCCTGTAGTCCTAAAACGGAAGTTACGGTGACAGTGCTGGACTGCACCCCTCAAGTGAGACACGATAATTCCAGTGACAGTGCACCAAATTTAGATGGCCCGCCGGATCGGTGATGGACTCCATGCGTGGCGCTTAAGCGCGAGTTGAGTGCACTACACCGCAATTCGGCCTCGACCGGTGAGCGGCGCTTGCGCCTGAACCTCCGCAAAGCCGGCTGCGACCAACCGCCATGCTCGAAGGCTTGCTGAGCGCGATCGGCTCTGCGGACGCTTCACCGGGGCATTGAGGAGGAGTGCCGTGACGACGATCATACTGCTCGCAATCGCGGCCATGCTGACACTGGAGCGTTTCGGGCCGGGGTCCAGCGTCGGGGGGCCGATGAGCATGTTGCTCGTCCTTGTCCTGATCATACTTGGCGTGACGGCTCACGAGGCGAAATCTAGGGAACGTGACGAGATGCGGCGTGGCATCTGCATTGTCGTTTCGATCATTGGCGGCGTGGCTGCGTTCATTCTCATTGCACTGTCCATTGACGCGATCGAGCCATATCTGCCCATCGAAGGGCCGCTCGACTCGTCGGAGGATCCCGTGAAGTATGCGCTGGTCGCAGCCACTGCGATCGTCGTGGTGCTCGGATCGTGGCTTCCGTTGCGGGCGATGAACCGCTTGCGCTCACACGAAAAAGCAGCCCCGGGATTACGATGCAGTGCAGTCCACCACACCGGCAGCGTACCCCCTTCGGCAGTTGAACCCCGCCGACGCCGACACGACTAAGCTGCATGAAGCACACCATCATCATCGCATTGGCCATCGGGGCGCTGATCTCGGCGGCGCTCCTCGTCATCGAGCCGCTCACCGACTTCGCTTTTCTGTCGCTTGAGTGGCCCGGCATCAGCGCGGCGTATGTGTTCTGGGGAGCGGTCGGGGGCCCCGCCTTCATGGGCGTCGCTCTTGCGTGGGCCGTGAATGCGCTCGCTTACGGTCTGGGGACCTTCGGCCTTTTCAGCGCGCTCATGCCGCTGATGAGCCCGAGGACTTGCTGAAGCACATTCGGTGGCACGATGCGCTGGCTCCAAAGGCTCGGAAAGATTGCGAGGGTTTTGGCGCTTTGCGGGACCGTCGCGTGGCTCGTGCTTCTGACAAGCTCTCCCGAGCTGCCTGATGCCGCGCATCCCGTCCGTTACAGCCACCGACACGACGTCCGCTATGTGAGCGAGCAGACGGAATTGGTTTTGCGAGTTCTGCTCGGCTCGACGTTTACTCTGGTGCTGGTGGCGGTTGGATGCCACTTCGCGACCAGGGACATGCGGGAGCGAATGTAGTCGCAATCTGGGTTTGCCCGACCTTGAGGGCTTGACTTTTTGTTCATGATTTGTTCTTATGCTGGCCGTCCAGCAAGGAGCAAGTCATGGACAACCGCATCAGTGAAATTCGGCGCGTGATCAGGGCGTTGCGTGTCAGCATGCGTGGGGCCGAGGCCATCATGCATGAGCAGATCAACCGGGACGAGGACTGCACCTTCGTGGCGGGAGAGGTCCTCAAGATGCGCACGGTCATGAGCGGCCTCGCTCAGGAACGGGCGGCGCTGGGCGATACCGACCCCATTATTGTCGCGAGCCTGTTCGTCCCACGGCGGCGGCCGACACCTTCGCGCGTCGCGATGCGTCCCCCAGTCTCGACTATCGCGACGGCGCGTTCCGTCGAGGCCGTCTAGGTTTGCGATGACGCCGGCAGCGCATGCTGTCGCCACCGCAAGGTGCGGGCGGCGCAGCGTGATCGTCGGGAATTTCCTGACGACGCGGGGATGACCGGCCTGATGAACCCGGGTGAAGGCTGAGGCGACGAATGCCTGGAAACGAGGGCATTTCGCCATGACATGGTTCAAACGATATCTGGTCGGCGGTCTGGTCGCGGTGCTCGTCCTCGCCGGCCTCGATAGCTATAAGCATCCGGGCGAGGGAATGCGCTACGACGCCATCCTCCTGGTGTCGGCCGGCTGGCCTGTCGTCGCGGCGATGGTGGTCGGAAGCACCATCGGCGATGTGGTGCACGATGTGCGCCACGGCAAGGCCGGATGAGCGGCCATGCTTGATACCTTGCTCGGCGTGATCTTCGAGATGGTCCTGAGCGCGGTCGGGACCTTCATCGTCAAATTGTTCAGCGTGGAGAACGCGGCCGAAATCGCGACCGTCATCATCGGCCTTGGCTTCATCGCGCTTGGTTTTGCGCTCGCCTTGTGGGGGCACTGAAGAGGGACCCTCGCGACGACGAAAGGCGTCGCCTCGCGCTAGGCCGCCATCCGCTGTTCGGCGGGGATCGTCAAATATTTGAGCGCTTCCGCATGCGCGAGATCGGGGACCGCGATGGCGGTGTGGCTGTACGTCGCGTGCGTCCGTGACGTCGCAATCCCGTCCAAAACCTCTTTGCCTTTGATGACGTGAAGGCCCATGCCCTGTTGCGAGGGGAAGATCGCGAGCACGACGTCATAGGCCGCGACGACCGCTTTCAGCGCTTCCGCCTTGTCTTCGGCAAGGTCGACGAAAACGCGAACATCCGCTGCGAGTTCACGCAGCTCGTTAAAATCCAGCACTGTGGTCACACTCCAACGCAACGATACTGAACGGAGCTTGGCGGCGTTGGGTTACTGAAGTCTCAACAGCGCAGGCCCGGCCACAAGTTTCACCAACGAAGTGACGGGATGGGCCAGGGGGACCGGCGCACCCGTCAATTCCGCCAACAACTCAAGCCCGGTCGACGCCCCGGCCTGGTGATAAAACCACGGAACCCGCGTTGACCGCGGCTTGTGTTTTGGGCCTCGATGGGTTTTAAGCCCCGTGACTTCATGACCTCCGGCATGAATCGGCAGCGCGCTGCGTGGTTCAGCCGCGTCCTGAGCAGAAATTTGCTCGCTCGCACAAAGGGATTCCAGACATGGCGAAGATGACGAAGACACAATTGATCGATGCGATCGCCGAGGGCACGCAGCTCTCGAAGAACGACGTCAAGTCGGTCGTCGAGTACATGGCGACGGTCGGCTACAAGGAGCTCAACGAGTCCGGCGAGTTCGTTATTCCCGGTTTCGTGAAGATGTCGGTCGTGAACAAGCCGGCGACCGAAGCCCGCATGGGCGTCAATCCCTTCACCAAGGAGCCGATGCAGTTTGCGGCCAAGCCCGCCAGCAAGTCGGTGAAGGCCTCGCCGCTGAAGGTCGCCAAGGACTCGGTCTGATCCAGACCATCGCGCATCGCCTGAGCATGCCCAGAGCCCCGTTCCGATCGCATCGGAGCGGGGCTTTGTTGTCTGGCCAAAAAGCGAAAACCCCGCCTGGGGGGAGCGGGGCTTTCTGATGGGGGAAAGCCTGGGGGAGGCTTCAATGATAAGACGCGCCGGCGTCGAAAAAGGTTCATCGCCCGCTCCCTCAAGAGAAAACCCCGCGCTTTCGCACGGGGCTTTCCAAACTGACGGCAATGGGATTTCAGCGCCTGGCCGTCAGCCGTGACGTCTAACTTAAGGTTGAAAATCCAAAAAGCAACAGCGCCGCGATGACGGAATATGTTCGTCAGGCGGCGCTGCGATAAGACTGGGCGCTGAAATCCCCAGCCTCCATGGGTCTGTGCGCTGCTCAAAAGGTTCAGGACGATTTGCGCTGGAAATCGCGCGCAAGGGGCTGGACTTTTTGTTCTCATTTTGTTCTTATGAGCCACCTTGGAGGTGACCCATGTCCATCGAGAAACAGCGCGAAGTGATCAGGCTCTGGAACCAGCTCAGGAAGGTCGAGGGCCCGGCAGCGGAAGAGCTGCGCATCCAGATCCTCGAATGCTTCTCCGAGAAAGACAAAGTGAAGAAAGCGGCTTGACGAGCGCCGGCGGACATCGGCGGCACGCGGCAACCGGCGAGCGCGATCCTGTTTCGAGTTGGCGCCTCGCCGGACCTCTTCACGAGACGCACGTGTAGCGGCGCTGTCTGTTTGCAGTCGCCCCACGGTTCTTGTCGTCGATGATGTCTGTCGCCGAAGCCATCACAATGATCGATTTCATCGATCATTAGGAATCGCTTCGCGCTGATTTTTTCGACTCCGATTCGTTCTTTGGGAACGGAATGGAGTCGGATGCAGAACAAGCCGTGGCTTCTGTGTCGATGCGGGACATCGGCGCACATCCGTGATTCCCGGCACAGTCCTTCTCTCCCGTCCTCGTTACACAGTGACGAGGGAGAGCGACATGGATACGTGCTGGTTTCTCGAGATGTTCCTCGAGATCGCGAAGCTGTTCTGGTACGGCCGGCACCCGCGCTTGCACAAAGCCAGGCCGTCGGTGCCGCAAGTGCCACCGCCGCGATCGCGCTCCGACGGCGCGATGTGATCGTGCGCTTGTCGTGATCTTCGCGTTCGTTTGCTCGCGTTCGTTTGCGTGCAAACAATTTGTTAAGAGGTGCTCCGCGCCGATTTCTTCGAGTCCGATTCGTTCTGCGAGAACGAAATGCGGGCGAAGCTGGAACAAAGCCGGTTGGCGAACGCCATCACCGTCGCATCACCGTCTCGACGCTCGCCGTCGCCGGCGCTATCGTCGCGAAGAGCGGCGGACGCGACATGAAGAACGGCCTTTATTCCATCCACATCCACATGCTCGACGGCGTGAAGGGCCGCGACAGCGGCGTGCTGATCCTGCGCGATGGCGTGCTGCTCGGCGGCGGGCCTTACTTCTGGTCGCGCGGCTCGTACACGATCGGCAATGGGACTTCGGAGAAAGGCACTTCCGAGAAAGGCACGTCCGAGAAAGGCACTTGGAAGGGCGAGCTTGCCACCAACCAGCACACGCCGTTCGCCGATAGCTTGGTTCGGCCGCTGTTCGGCGGCGAGGAAGTCACGAGCGGCTTTTCGGGCACGTATCGCGACGAGGAGGCCGAGGTGTTCGGCACCGTGCTGGTGGCAGGCCATCGCAGCCTGAGTTTTCGCGCCACCTTGAAGCGGCTTGCAAACGCCTAACGAAAGCTTGCGCGGATCCCGATAACCCTATTCGGTTAGGTTAAAAGCCCAATCGCGTTGCGCTTGCAGCGGATTGGGATAGGTGTCTGGCAAACACAAGCAAGAAACGATTTTGCCAGAAGCGATTTTGCCATGACGCCTTTTTCAGAACCGTCCTTTTATCAAGGCGACCGCCACACCTACCGGCGCGTCGCCATCGTCGGCACGCTTTTCTGTCTCGCTTTCGTGGTGATCAGCTTCTCGCTGCGGCCGCAGTTCGAGGACACGCGCGTTGCGGTCAAGGCGGACCGGCTGGTGCGCACGGCCGGCCAGGCGCCGCACACGAACTAGCGTTGGTCCAAGTAAGCCTGATCGTCGGCGGGCGCAGCGGGCCACGAGGCGCCGCGGCGCGCGAGCGCGACGAAGCCGGCATAGCCGGACAGGTTGAGCAGTATTTCGAGCCAGGCAGGCATATCGGATCTCACAGGTCGGGTCTCGCTTGCGCGAAGACGACCTCAACGTGGGCGCGAAACGCTTGTTCCCGGCCGTGACAGAAACCCGCCTACAGCGGAGAGGACGGATCGAGCCGGCGGCCGAGGGTCGCAACGGACTTGCTCGACGGCGCCTCTTTGAGGAACTCGGCGATGGCGCGCGCCAGTTCGCCGTCAGTCATCGGCGTCGGCGGCGGGCGCAGCGCGCCTACGCCGAAACTGCGGACGATCTCGTCGTAATGCTCGTCGCCGGATCGGGGGACGAGCCGGCGGATGCGGGCCAGCAACGCAGATATCGGCAATCTCTCCTCCTCGCGTCTCCGTCCCGCTGGCAGCAATTGATGCCTGCTGCCATTTGCTCCCGCTCAACTTAAAACCCCGCCAGCATCGCGGAGGATACTGACGGGGCTTTGGTGCTGTCGCCTCTACCGGATAGCGGAGGCTCCGCACTCGTAAACCCAATCCGGCCCGCGCGCTTTCGTTCCCCTGCAGGCGCGTTTTTTTGACGGCCTTCGGTTCCGCCCGCGCGCAACCATCGCCAGTGGGGTGCGTTGTCTCGCCAGATATGAAGGAGAGGATCATGAAGAAGACATTGGCTGTCCTGGCTACCGTTGCGGCGGTAGGCGTAACCGCAATCGCAGCGCCGGCTCCTGCCGAGGCGCGCGGTCGCGGCATCGGTCCGGGCCTCGCATTTGGTCTGGCCGCCGGCGCGATCACCGCGGGTGCGGTCGCCGCGTCGCATCCGTATGGATATGGTTATGGACCGGGCTACGGCTACTACGGCGGCCCCGGCTATGGTCCTGGCCCTTACGCCTATTATGGCGACGGGCCGTACTACGGACACCGCCACTACTACCGCCGTTGGTAACGGCCAAACAAACGAAAAGCCCGGAGCGCTGCTCCGGGCTTTTTTCATGTGTGCCGATCGGAACTGGTCTTACGGCCAGAGCGAGGGCCGTTCCACCTTGCGGGCATTCTGAAGTGTCGACACGAAATACTCGTCGCGCTCGCGCTTGAATTTTTCTTGCGTGGCACGGAAGGCGGCGACACGGGCGGCAATCTCTTCGCGTTCGCGGATCTTGCGTTGTTCGTCCTCGGTCATATCAAATCCCCTCTACACGTGAGCATGTGTGCACTACTGAACTCACGCACTGCCGCCGCAATCACGTTGAGTCGCGTCAACACATGCATTGGCGCTTCTGATTGGGGCGTCAATGGGGAGGCGGCATTGCAGGATTGTGATAAGCGAAGATCGGAAAAAATTGCCGCCCCATGTCCTGCTCGCGAGTCCTGCTTCGTGAGTTCTTTGGCAGTGGATAACAGCGTCAATAATCTTGTCGCTTGTGCGCGACGCAGCTAGCGCAAAACCAAATCGGGAGGCCGCTCATGATTGCATCGGATCTTCGCAGCGGCGTTGAACGTCTCGGCGACATGATCGCCGAAGCGAAGACCATCGTGCCGTTCACCGGCGCCGGCATCTCGACCGAATGCGGCATCCCCGACTTCCGCTCGCCGGGCGGAATTTGGACGCGCTACCGGCCGATCGAGTTCGGCGAGTTCGTCGCGAGCCAGGAGGCCCGCGATGAATCCTGGCGCCGGCGCTTTGCGATGGACGAGGTGTTTGCGGCGGCAAAGCCCGGCCGCGGCCATCGCGCACTCGCCTCGCTGTACCGCGCCGGCAAGATTCCGGCCATCATCACCCAGAACATCGACAACCTGCACCAGGCCTCGGGCTTCGCCGCGAAGCACGTGATTGAACTTCATGGGAATACAACTTTTGCGAGGTGCATCGGATGTGGGCAGGCCTACCAGCTGGACTGGGTGAAGCGCCGCTTCGATGACGACGGCGCCGCGCCTGACTGCACCGTGTGCGACGAGCCGGTGAAGACCGCGACGATTTCGTTCGGTCAGATGATGCCCGAGGATGAAATGCAGCGTGCAACGGAACTGTCGCGGCATTGCGACCTCTTCATCGCGATCGGTTCCTCGCTCGTCGTGTGGCCGGCGGCGGGATTTCCGATGATGGCGAAGAACGCCGGTGCACGTCTGGTGATCATCAATCGCGAGCCGACAGAGCAGGACGATATTGCCGACCTCGTCATCCGCCACGACATCGGCGAGACTCTCGGACCCTTTGTCGGGAATTGAGGCGTTAATTTGATTCGCGGCTGTGCAAGCTGTTCATAGGTTCCGGCGAATCTCTTTTTTGTCTATGCGTCGCAACCGGGAGTGTTATCTTTTGAGTCGAAAGATTCGCGTCGCGTCGAAATGAGAACATTCTCTTAAGACGCGTGATTCGAGCGCCGCCAATGTGGCGGGTTGCATGGCAGGTGTGGGGTCCGGGGTTATGGGGTCGTCGGACGGATTTGAGTCCAAGAAGATCGGAGTTCCCGCGGTCGGCGAGCACGGCGGCGGTCGCGACAGCGCGCTCAGCCCTTTCACCGGGTTAGGTGAGGCCAGCGCCAACCTCGTCGAGGTTCACGGCGTCATCAAATGGTTCGACGCCTCAAAGGGCTACGGCTTCATCGTTCCCGACAATGGCTGGCCCGACGTGCTCCTGCACGTTACCGTGCTTAGGCGCGACGGCTTCCAGACCGCCTACGAGGGCGCCCGCATCGTCGTCGAGTGCATCCAGCGCGCCAAGGGCTACCAGGCCTTCCGCGTCGTCTCGATGGACGAATCGACCGCGATCCATCCGGCGCAGATGCTGCCGCCGCGCACCCATGTCACTGTGACCGCGACCAGCGGGCTCGAGCGGGCCCAGGTGAAATGGTTCAACCGGCTGCGCGGCTTCGGCTTCCTGACCTGCGGCGAGGGCACGCCCGACATCTTTGTGCATATGGAGACGTTGCGTCGCTTCGGCATGACCGAATTGCGCCCCGGCCAATATGTGCTGGTCCGCTTCGGGCCCGGTTCCAAGGGCATGATGGCGGCCGAGATCCATCCCGAGACCGGATCGCCGGGACTGCAGTCGCACTAGCGCATCCCAATTCCCGCAATCGTGAGCAGAGGCGCGCCGGCTGGTCCGCGCGCCTCTGGCTTTTCCGGCGGTCGCCGCGTAGGACTGTTCCGTTCCCACGCCTTGAGTGCCCCCATGAATTTCAATCGAACGGCCGCCTGGTGCTTTGCCCGGAGCTGGCTTGCCGCCTTCCTCGTCATCGCAGGCCTGACCGTCGCCAGCGCGCCTGTTGGCGCCGCCGACTTTCAGCCCCTCGAGATCGTCACGAAGAACGGGGTGCAGGTGTTCTCGGTCGAAATAGCGACGACCGAGCAGGAGAAGCAGACCGGCCTGATGTATCGCAAGGAGCTGGCCGACGGCAAAGGCATGCTGTTCGACTTCAATCCCGAGCAGGAAGTGTCGATGTGGATGAAGAACACCTATGTCTCGCTCGACATGATCTTCATCCGCGCCGACGGCCGCATCCTGCGCGTCGCCGAGAACACCGAGCCGCTGTCGACCAAGATCGTCTCGTCCCGGGGGCCAGCCCGAGCCGTCCTGGAGGTGGTGGCGGGAACGGCGCAGAAATACGGCATCCGTGCTGGTGACCGCGTCGGCCACCCGCTGTTCGGCAGCAAATAGGGCCAGCCGGCGGGGGCGTTGCCAGCCTTGCTGGCCCGCCTGGAAGCGTGTATCGACGGGGCTCGCCGGACATTCGGGGTATAGCGCAGCCTGGTAGCGCGGCAGTTTTGGGTACTGCAGGTCGTTGGTTCGAATCCAGCTGCCCCGACCAGCCTTTTCAAAGAGTTACGACAGAAAAGACCGGTCCGACTTTCCCAGAAATTTGAATTGGCAAGATCATGGAAGGTGCGGGCAGGGCGCAACTATCCGTTGCAGCTCTAGCGTTCGCCGCCATCTCAAGCAGGCCGGCGCGCTCCCCGGCGTCGCCGTGCGAGGTCATCGATGTGGTGCTGACGTCGCCCCATGCGGTCGATCAGATTGGAGCCGGCAAACAACTTCAATCGCTGGCGAGCACGAAGCTGAACTCTTGAGTGCCCCGCTCGCGAGGATCCGGTCCGCTCTCGCTCAGCCGGTATCCCTTATGAGCCGCGATAAAGGGTGCTGCTGGAATCCAATGGCGCGCATACTTGACCAGCTTGTCACTCCCCAGTTCCAGCTCACCGGGACCATTGTTGCTGAGCAGCGAGGTCTGCACCTCGACTTTCGAAGCGTCACCGATCGGCACGCGATACCAGACCATCCTGGCTGGCCGCGTCGCACACAGCGCCTTCACGGTTTCGAGTGCATCCCCGACATACTGGATCGCGCCGTTCGAATGCATCAGGTCGATGCTTCCAAGCCAGTCCGCAGCTTTCTGGATGTCATCGAAGAACATCAACTGGTCGGTCGCCAATTGACTGGCCCGATCAACCATCGCCGGCGTTTCTACAACGGCCCAACGGATACCCGGCGATTGCAGTCGCGCGAGCTTGTAGTGGATGCCTGCGCCACCCCCGAAATCGAGCACGGCCGTCGAATTCGCGACGAGCGGCCAATTGCCCTCCGGCCGATAGGCAACCGTCTTATGATAGATGGTCTCTATCAGTTGTTGGTTTTCGTAGCCTTCGATGACGTCTCGGGGCGGGAAAAGCCGTCTACGCAGTCTTTGTATCAAACGCATGAGCGGGTTCGTCCCGATGTTTCTGGTTGTACCACGCGACGGACACAGCCAGAAACATTTGGAATTGTATAGCCCGAAAAGAGAACAATTTTGGTTGATCAACCAAGGCGACGCCCTGCTACGCCGTTGAAACGCGTTGCTCTGCGGATATCCGCAAGGTGACGTCGCGTCCCGAGGCAACTTGACGCATTTCAACTTGTTAGTTCGGGAAATGCTTGGTACGTGCCGTCACAGCAGGTGGGGCGGGACCACTATGGATAAAACGAAAAAGCCGAACAAGGGCTTGAAGGATATCCATGCAGAGGCCGATGCTGAGAGGCTGCAGGCCCATTTGAAGCTGATCGACGATCTCGCATTCGACGCGAACAAGGCGGGACCGCGTAGCACCGATCCCCCCTCTGATTCAGACGATGCCGCGACCGACTGACATGACCAAAGCAAAGAAGGCCAAGGTGATCCGCGGGGGTATCCACTCCCACGACGTGCAATAGCGCGCGCGTTCCGCGGCCCGGATCGAGAATTTACCTCTGCTTCGATTCGTGGACTCCCCCGCGGTCGTCGCGGCTGATTGCGATCAAGCCGGCAGATCGTCCCCGCGACATCTTGTCCTCCACACAACCTCCGCGTCAGCCTCGCGTGCCAATGTCTCCGCGCGTGCAACGGGGAATGTCAGGACATGTTTAGAGCTCTATGCGGCGCGGCGATTCTCGCCCTGTCCGCGACGACGGCGTCTGCGGCTGATTATGCGCAGGTGCCTGTTGCGCCTCCAGTCACATTCAACTGGACCGGTTGCTATGTCGGCGGTCATCTCGGTGGTGCCGCGAGCGACGATCGCACGATCAACAGCGCCGGGGGGACACTCGATTTCGGCGCGGCCGGCTTCGTCGGCGGCGGACAGATCGGCTGTGACCATCAATTCGCATCGAACTGGGTCGTGGGCGCCGAGGGCCGTGCCGCAGGTGCGAGCTTGTCGAGCCACCATGGCAGCAGTGTCAGATTTCCCGCGCTCGGCAATCTCGCCGTGCCGTCGCAGTTCGGCCTCAAGAACGATTTTCTGGGCTCGGTCACAGGCCGGCTCGGCTACGCCTATGGCCTGGGCTGGCTGTTCTATGCGCGGGGCGGTGTCGCCTGGACTCACGAGAAGGTCGATGATGCCTACATCAGTCCGGCCGCAGGTTTCGCGATCGATCCCAGCGCGTCGGTGATGCGGACCGGCTGGACATTGGGCGCCGGCGTCGAATGGGCGTTTGCGCAAAATTGGTCGGCCAACGTCGAATACAATTACCACGACTTCGGCACCAAGGGCCCGATCCAACTGATCAGCCCCGTCGAAGGCGTCACCGTGGCCCATCTCAAGGATACGATCCATGCCGCGACGGTCGGCGTGAACTACCACTATTGATGTGATCGGGGACTGCCGGGACGAAGCCTGGACACGGAAATACCTGGCAATCGATATTTCCGTACCGCCGTCGCCTGCTTTGCAGGGCTGCCGCGTTGAAGGGGAGAATAGGGCGCGCAACCGTCGCTGCGCCCGGGGCTCCCTCAGGCGAGGCTTTCATGTCTATCAGTGCGATTGCATCAACCAGCGCGGCGGCGACAACGTCCACATCGACCGCCACGTCATCATCATCAACGGCATCATCGACGTCGGCGACGACCTCGACATCGGCCACGTCGTCGACGTCAGCGACATCATCCTCGCAATCGGCGGGCGGAAGCTCGAGGTCGGGCGGCGGTGGCTCGGCCAAAACCGTCGTCAGCGAGGTCTCCATCACGATGGGCGGCATCACCACAACGACGATCACCTATTCCGACGGCACCACCGAGGTCGAGACGTCGGGGAGCGCGCAAAACAGTCAAGGTAGCCAAGGCAGTCAGGCGGGACAGACTTACAACGCGCAGGGCTCGCTCGGCTCGAATGCCCAGAGCGCATCCAGCGCCAGCGTCGGCATGTAAAGCAGAATGAGCCTGGGTTGAATGATTGGCCGCGGGATCGGTGCACCGCTCCCGCTCGCGGGAGAGGTCGGCGCAACGCGCCGATCCGGAGCGGGCACACGGCCTATTGCGTCCCGGGACGTTTGCGTGAACCCGGCCCGGGCCTTGCAAAGCCTGGGCGCTCATCCCCTGCACGACGCGACTTCTGCGCGATTTTTCAAGGCATTGGCGCTGTTCGACGGGCGCAGAATTCGCACGGATTCATCGAACCTTTGGCTGTCGCCGTAGACATATGAGTGTTGGGGATTTCAGCGCCCAATACCTAAACGGACGCCGCCAAGCGATGATATTCCGCTTGCGCGGCGTTGCGCTTTTCCGGAGCGTTTTCGAGCGAAGCTCGATTAGTTCGTCGCGTACCAGCCGAGCGGAAACGGCAAATACGGCCAGACCAGATGATTGTCGTTGGCGGCCTTCGGCGGTTCTTGAATGGCCGTCCGGATGAGCGGTGCAGGCGGCGTCGATCGCACCGCCAGGCGCAAACATGCACATTGCAAATTCATTGTGGTCGCCCCCGGCCGGTCAACACTTTTGAAAAATTCGCGTCAGTTCAAAATTGCAAACGCGCGCCAAAAACGGCACGGACATTCTCAAATTGTGCATGCACTCTAGAAAAATCGGGGCCGGTTTTCAACCGCTCTGGCCACCCATACAGGAGAAGTAAGGTTGATCAGTTAGGTTAAGGGCAAGCCGTGGTTGCGGCTGCCTCGATGGCTGTGATCAGGTCCGCAAGGCGCGCGACGGGCTGCCTGTTTCAGGTGCTCACACAGGGATCACAGTTCGTCGCGGCGCGCGTATCCTGTGAGTTTTGCGTCATGTCTTTCGATCGCAACGTCAAAACCGTCCATCCGCAATCGAGCTGGACCGAGATCTGGCACCTCTGGACCGTGATCGTGCCGCGCCGCTCGATCAACGGGCAGCTCGTGGTCGGAAAAGTCTGGCGCCGCCACGACGGCCGCGACTGGATCTACAAGAAGTTCACCGAGTACGACAGCGAAGCGGCCTGAGCCGGGTTCGCCGCCGCGCGGGATCAGGCGGCCTTTGCGGGCGCGCTCGCCGCGGGCTTGGCCGGCGGCTTCAGCGGCTTGTCCTGCTTCTTCGACCACGAGATGTAATAGGCCACCGTCGTCATGATCGCGATGCCGGCGATGCTGACGAAGAGCTGCGCGAACAGCGAGCCCGAGCTCATCGACAGCTCGAAATGGCCGACAAAGGACAGGAAAACGCCGACGCAGAACACGGCGAGCGACTGCTGGCCACACACGATCACCGGATCGAACACCTTCCACTCCAGGCCCGGCCATTCCTTCGGCACGAAGCGGATCACCAGGATCACGATCACGACGAAGTGGATGAAGCGGTAGGGCGCGAGGTTGGTCTTGTCGTTCGGGTTGAAGGCCGAGAACAGCCATTCCGGGAACATGGCGGCGAGGGTCGGGAAGCGGCCGGCCATGGTCATGACCAGCGCGAAGGCGAGATAGGAGAGGCAGAACCACAGCGTAATCGGCGAGTTGATCACCGCCCCCGAGCGCCGCGCCCCGCCCAGAGCGCACCAGGCGCCAAACACGAACAGCACCTGCCAGGCATACGGGTTGAAGTACCACTGGCCGGCCGGGTAGGCGTTCAGATTCCAGCCGAAATGGCGCGCGCTGAGCCACAGCACGATCGACAGTGCCATGGTCAGATCGGGCTTGCGCAGCATGAACCACAGCACCGGCGGAAACAGCCCCATCAGCACGATGTAGAGCGGCAGCACGTCGAGATTGAGCGGCTTGAAGCGCAGGAACAGGCCCTGGCGCAGCGTCTCGGTGGCATTGTCGACGAGGCCGGCGACGTTGAACTCGTTGATCATGTCGGAATCGCCGAACCGCAGCGCGAGATAGCTGATCGAGGCGATGTAGATCACGAACAGGATGATGTGGGCGACGTAGAGCTGCCAGACCCGCTTGGTCAGCCGCGTGGCGCCGACGATGAAGCCGCGCTCCAGCATCATCCGCGCATAGACGAAGGAGGCGGTGTAGCCGGAGATGAAGACGAACAAATCGGCGGCGTCGGAAAAGCCGTAATTGCGCGTCGTGATCCAGTTCACGACGTTGTCGGGGATGTGGTCGAGGAAGATCGCCCAGTTGGCGACGCCGCGAAACAGGTCGAGCCTGAGGTCGCGGCCTTTCTCGGGGAGCGTTGCGCTGACGTTCAAAAAGGCCATGCGACGGGAGCTTTCGAAGGGGACGGACGCGTGAGGGGCGGATTCTTGGGGAACGGATTCTTGGGGGCGGTGAGGCGGGGGTGCCGGGCGGGATCCCCCGGGCGGACGGCGGGTACGCAATTGTCACGGTGCAGCATAATGACTATACCCGTCGACGAGGCATCCGGGGGCCCGGAATCACCGATCAGTTCCCGAAAGGTGTCTCTATACTATGCCCGCGGTTTCCACCAACCGCTACCGTGACGCATCGAATTCGAACGAAAAGACGAGGCCCGGACCACCCATGACCGCACGCATTTTCAAGCCCGCCAAGAACGCGATGCAATCCGGCCGGTCCAAGACCAAGGAATGGCAGCTCGACTACGAGCCGGAGCAGCCGCGCTCGGTCGAGCCGCTGATGGGCTGGACCTCGTCGGGCGACATGAAGCAGCAGATCACCCTGCACTTCCAATCCAAGGAAGAGGCCGTCGCCTATTGCGAGCGCAAGGGCATCGCCTACCAGGTGATCGAGCCCCAGGATTCGATCCGCCGCCCGGTCGCGTATTCCGACAATTTCTCGTTCCGGCGCGGCGAGCCCTGGACGCACTGAAGATCATTCTCGTCCGAGACATCGTCATGCCCGGGCAAAAGCGCGAAGCGCGTCTTCGCGCAGATGTCCCGGGCATCCACGTTTGGCCGGCCAGGACGGAGAAGGCATCCAGCGCCGAGACCCTTGGCAGCGTTTTCACCCCGTGCTTCGTTGGCGGTCATGACACGACCATGACGAGGTGGGGGAATGGCCGGGCGTGACCAGCTCGACGGCGTCGATCTGAAGATACTGTCCGAGCTCCAGCAGGACGGGCGTATCCGCAACAACGAGCTGGCGCTGCGCGTCGGCGTCTCCGCACCCAACTGCCTGCGGCGGCTGAAATCGCTGTTCAGCCGCGGCGTGATCCGGGCGATCCGGGCCGTCATCGACGAGCGGCTGCTCGGCTACGAGGTGGTGTCGTTCGTCTCGATCCAGCTCGGCAGCCAGGCCCAGCCGGTGCTGGAGGCCTTCGAGAGTTCGATATCAGCGATCCCGCGCATCCAGCAGTGCTGGCGGATTTCGGGCGACACTGATTATCTGCTGAAATGCGTGGCGCCGAGCGTCGAGAGCATGCGCCAGCAGCTGCTGCATTTCGCCGCGATGCCTGATGTGAAGAACGTCCGCAGCTTCCCGGTGCTGGGCGTCGCGAAGGATGTGCCACTACCGTTGCAAGAGGGCGTGGCGGCCGTGTCGGCGAGGTAAAGCGACTGCGCGCTTCCCGATATGGATAGGGCAGGAATTTCCGTAAAACAGAAGTATTGAACGATCAAATACATTAGTAACTCATATAACTGAGATATGTTATTTAGACAGTCCTGCAATGCGCTGAACCGCGATTGTCGGCCTCCGTGCCCCGCCTACATGCAAGGTGTAAATGAACCTTGGCGTGCGCCGCCTGCCGAGGACTCTTCCGTGGGACTCCGAAGCAGGAAAAGACAACATGATTTCGACCTCGAAGACGTTCGCCGCTTCCGCCGCGACGCTGTTCGCCTCTGCGTTTCTCATGGTGACGGCGCCGGCTGCGAAGGCCGACGACTACTGCATCATCAACGGCAACCAGGCTGCCCACGGCTGTGGCTATCCGACCATGGAAGCCTGCCGTCAGGCGTCCGCCGGCATCGGCGGCATGTGCTCGCAGGCGGGCGGCGCGAAAACCAATGAGAAGACCAATAGCGACGCGCTCGCATTCCAGTCGAAGCAGACCCGCGCGAAGACGCGTCCGGCCAGGGACACGTCCTCGAACTAAGCCGATATCTCCAGTTCAGGCGTAACGATGCGGCCTCTGCGTTCGATCGCGGAGGCCGTATTTGTTTGTCGGCTTCACCGATACCGGCCGCGAAATTCGCGAGGGGAGGCGCCGGTCCAGGTGCGGAAGGCGCGCGAAAAACTCTTTTCGTTGCGGAAGCCAGCGATTTCCGCGATCCGCTTGATCGGCGCTCGCCCGCGCATCAGCTCCTGCTTGGCGAGCTCGAACTTTGCCTCTTCCTTGAGGTCGCGCAGCGAGGTCGCTTCCTCGCGCAGGCGCCGGTGCATGGTGCGGGTGGAGAGCGCCAGCTCGCTTGCGACATCCTCGGCGCCGAGACTGCGTCCGCGCGCATCGCGCAGCACGCGCCGCACGCGCTCGACCAGCAGCCGGTCGCGCCGATAGGGCAGCACGGTCAGGCGCAACGCGCCCTTGAGCATGCTGTCGAGATCGGCGGCGCTGCGCGTGAGCGGCAGCGACAGATAATGCTTGTCGAAGGTGATGGACGCGCGGTCCGCATCGAAGCGGATATTCCGGCAAAAGATGGTCGGGTAGACCGAGACATGGCCTGGCTCTGGGTGGGGGAATTCCGCGGTGCGAAGTGCGATCCTCGAGTCCACCGCCCAACAGGAGAAGCCGAGCGCATAGCGGAGCAGGGTGACCAGGCAGAATTCGCGCAACGGTCCGAGGTCGCGCAGCTCGCGGATCGACACGGTCGCGGCCTCCTCGCCGACCGCGAGGTCGAGCAGCACGTCCTCGGTGAGCAGGCGATGATGTCGGCACCAGCGTTTTAGCGCGACTTCGAGCGTCGGGGCTGTGATCGAGGCGCGGCACAGCATGCCGTAGCTGCCCCATGGCAGCCGGCGCGAGAACCAGCCGAGTGCCTCGTCGTCGAGCTCGCGCATGGCGTGGCCGGCCAGAGCCTCGAACTGGGCGGCCGTCACCCGCCCGTCCGGAGAATTGACAAGGTCTGGCGCTACCTGACCCCGGCTCAGCGCCTCCTGCGGATCGCGGCCGTATCTGGCATAGGCGGCCACCACGCCGCGGACGAAGGCGGCGGGGGTCACGGCGCGGCGTGGGAGCGCGGTTGCGGTCTGAAAAGGCATCGGATTCCTTTCGGAAATCCTCGCCAAGTTTGGCGGAAAATGCAACCTTTTCGACTGCAGAAGGGCCGTGATGCCGTTAGGTTCGGTCCCCAAAATACGGAGGAATCGCCTTGAACATCCCAAGCATCGATTTCGATCTGGGCGAAGACGTCGGCATGCTGCGCGACACGCTGCGCGCTTTCGTGGAGGCGGAGATCGCCCCGCGCGCCGCCGAGATCGAGAAGGCCAATCTGTTCCCGGCCGACCTCTGGAAGCGCCTCGGCGACCTCGGCCTGCACGGCATGACCGCGCCGGAGCAATATGGCGGCTCGAGCATGGGCTATCTCGCCCACATCGTCGCCATGGAGGAGATTTCGCGCGGCTCGGCGGCCGTGGGCCTGTCCTACGGCGCCCATTCCAACCTCTGCGTCAACCAGATCAGCCGCAACGGGAACGACGCGCAGCGCCAGCGCTATCTGCCGAAACTGATCTCCGGCGAATATGTCGGCGCGCTCGCGATGTCCGAGCCCGGCGCCGGCTCCGACGTCGTCTCCATGAAGCTGCGGGCCGACAAGCGCGGCGACCGCTACGTGCTCAACGGCTCGAAAATGTGGATCACCAATGGCGGCGATGCCGACGTGCTGGTGGTCTACGCCAAGACCGATCCTGAGGCCGGCCCGCGCGGCATGACCGCCTTCCTGATCGAAAAAGGCTTCAAGGGCTTTACCCACGGCCAGCATCTCGACAAGCTCGGCATGCGCGGCTCCAACACCTATCCCTTGTTCTTCGACGAATGCGAGGTGCCGGAGGAGAACGTGATGGGCAAGGTGGGCGAGGGCGTCAAGGTGCTGATGTCCGGCCTCGACTATGAGCGCACGGTTCTCTCAGGCGGCCCGCTCGGCATCATGGCGGCGTGCATGGACGCTGTGGTGCCCTACATGCACGAACGCAAACAGTTCGGCCAGCCGATCGGCGATTTCCAGCTGATGCAGGGCAAGCTCGCCGACATGTATGCGACCTGGCAGTCGGCGCGCGCCTATGTCTATGCGGTCGGGCGCGCCTGCGACCGCGCCGACCATGCCCGCAGCTTGCGCAAGGACGCTGCGGCGGCGATCCTCTATTCCGCGGAGAAGGCGACCTGGATGGCGGGCGAGGCGATCCAGGCGCTGGGCGGGGTCGGCTATACATCCGAATTTCCGGTCGGCCGGCTCTGGCGCGATGCAAAGCTCTACGAGATCGGCGCCGGCACCTCGGAGGTGCGGCGCATGCTGATCGGTCGCGAGCTGATGGCGGAAACGGCTTAAGACTCTCACCTGATTGGAATCCACATGTCGCTCCATTCCAGTATCGATCCGTCTTCATCTGATTTTGCGCGCAATGCCGAATCCATGCGCGGGCTCGTCGCGGATCTGCGCGAAAAGCTCGCCCAAGTCGCCGGTGGCGGCGGCGAGGCCTCGCGCAACCGCCACACCTCGCGCGGCAAGATGCTGGCGCGCGAGCGTGTCGACCTCCTGGTCGACCCCGGCACCTCGTTCCTGGAGTTGTCGCCGCTTGCGGCCTATGGCCTCTATGGCGGCGACGTGCATTCGGCGAGCGTCGTCACCGGGGTGGGACGCATCGCGGGCCGCGAATGCGTAATCGTCGCCAACGATGCCACCATCAAGGGCGGCACCTATTACCCCATGACCGTGAAGAAGCATCTCCGCGCGCAGGACGTGGCGCGGCAGAACAATCTGCCCTGCGTCTACATGGTCGATTCCGGCGGCGCCTTCCTGCC
Organism: Bradyrhizobium sp. 1; assembly: GCF_023073315.1. Classification (GTDB taxonomy): domain Bacteria; phylum Pseudomonadota; class Alphaproteobacteria; order Rhizobiales; family Xanthobacteraceae; genus Bradyrhizobium. Next base: position 251,908 of record NZ_JADPJH010000037.1, read on the forward strand.
GCTGCAGGATGAGATCTTTCCGGACGAGCGGCACTTTGGCCGCATCTTCTACAACCAGGCGCAGATGTCCTCCCAGGGCATTCCGCAGATCGCGGTCGTGATGGGCTCCTGCACCGCAGGCGGCGCCTACGTGCCGGCGATGTCGGACGAGAGCATCATCGTGCGTAATCAAGGCACCATCTTCCTCGGCGGCCCGCCGCTGGTGAAGGCCGCGACCGGCGAAGTCGTGACCGCGGAAGAGCTCGGCGGCGCCGACGTGCATTCGCGCCAGTCGGGCGTCACCGATCACTACGCGCAGAACGATGCCCATGCGATCGGCATCGCGCGGCGCATCGTCGGCACGCTCAAGCCATCGACGCGGCCGAATCTCAACATGCATCCGCCACGTGATCCGCTGTTCGCGGCGGAGGAGATCTACGGCGTGGTGCCGGTCGATGGCCGCAAGCCCTTTGACGTGCGCGACATCATCGCCCGTGTCGTTGATGGCTCCGAGTTCGACGAGTTCAAGAAACTCTACGGCACGACGCTGGTGTGCGGCTTCGCCCACATCTGGGGTTATCCGGTCGGCATCATCGCCAACAACGGCATTCTCTTCAGTGAAAGTTCGCTGAAGGGCGCGCATTTCATCGAGCTGTGCTGCCAGCGTGGCATTCCCCTGGTGTTCTTGCAGAACATCACCGGCTTCATGGTCGGCAAGAAGTACGAAGCTGGCGGCATCGCGCGCGACGGCGCAAAGCTCGTGACGGCGGTTGCGACCGCTTCTGTGCCGAAATTCACCGTCGTGATCGGCGGCTCCTACGGCGCCGGCAATTACGGCATGTGCGGCCGCGCCTACTCACCGCGCTTCCTCTGGATGTGGCCGAATGCGCGCATCTCGGTGATGGGCGGCGAGCAGGCCTCGATGGTGCTGAGCCAGGTCCGCCGCGACAATATCGAGGCCAAGGGCGATAGCTGGTCGAAGGATGAGGAAGAGACGTTCCGCAAGCCCATCCGCGCGCAATATGACAGCCAGGGGCATCCCTATTACGCGACCGCGCGACTGTGGGACGACGGCGTGATCGACCCCGCCGACACGCGCCTCGTGCTCGGTCTTGGCCTCTCGGCGGCGTCGAATGCGCCGATCGAACCGACGAAATTCGGCCTGTTCAGGATGTGATGCGATGGACCGCCAAAAACTCTACCGCCGTTTTCGCACGCTCCTGATCGCCAACCGCGGCGAGATCGCCTGCCGCATCATCCGCACCGCCCGCGCGATGGGCCTGCGCACGGTCGCGGTCTATTCCGAGGCCGACCGCGACGCCATGCATGTCGCGCTCGCAGACGAGGCGGTGCTGCTCGGGCCCGCGCGGGCCCGCGACAGCTATCTCAATGTCGAGCGCCTGATCGAAGCCGCGCGGAAAACGGGTGCCGAGGCGGTGCATCCCGGTTACGGTTTCCTGTCGGAGAATGCAGAGTTCGCACAGGCCTGCTACGACGCCGGGCTCGTCTTCGTCGGTCCGACCGCCGACATGATGAATGCGATGGGCTCGAAGTCCGGCTCGAAAGCGCTGATGGAGAAGGCCGGCGTGCCGCTGGTGCCCGGCTATCACGGCGAAGCCCAGGACGACGCCACGCTGGCGAAGGCCGCGGACAAGGTCGGCTTTCCCATTCTGGTGAAGGCCTCTGCCGGCGGCGGTGGCCGTGGCATGCGCGTCGTACGGTCTGCAGACGAACTTGGCCCCGCGATCATCAGTGCCAAGCGGGAAGCAAAAGCCGCGTTCGGCGACGACCGCATGCTGATCGAAAAATATGTCGACAATCCCAGGCATATCGAGGTGCAGATCGTCGGCGACAGCCACGGCAATCTGCTGTCGCTGTTCGAGCGCGAATGCACCTTGCAGCGCCGGCATCAGAAGGTGATCGAGGAGGCGCCGTCGCCGACCCTGAGCCCGGCCCAGCGCGAGACGGTTTGCGCCGCCGCGCGAAAAGCGGCGGGCGCGGTGAGCTATGTCGGCGCCGGCACCATCGAGTTCGTCTCCGACGGCAAGGACGTGTTCTTCATCGAGATGAACACCCGTCTCCAGGTCGAGCATCCCGTGACCGAATTGATCACGGGGGTTGATCTCGTCGAATGGCAGCTGCGCGTCGCCTTCGGCGAGGCGCTGCCGTTGAAGCAGGATGAGATCCGGCTCCATGGCCACGCGGTCGAGGCGCGTGTCTACGCGGAAAACCCGACCAAGAATTTCATGCCGTCGGTCGGCAAGATCTCGACCTGGCGCTTGCCGGCCGAGACGGGCGGCTTACGCATCGATGCCGGCTATCGCGAGGGGGATACCGTCTCGCCCTACTACGACGCCATGCTCGCAAAGATGATCGCATGGGCGCCGACGCGGGATGTCGCGATCGAGCGGCTGAACCGCGGGCTTGAGGAGTCCGACGTCCGCGGCATCGTCACCAACATCCCGTTCCTCTCCGCGCTGATGACGCACCCAAAAGTGCGGACCAATGCGATCGACACCGGCTTCATCGAGCGCGAGCTGGCGGTGCTGACTTCCGCGACGCCGGCGCCCGGCGAGCTCGAGCTCTGCGCTGCGGTCGCCGCTGTTATCAATGACGAGCGGCAGGCCGCGCAAGCGGGCGCGAATTCGCCCTGGCAGACTTTTGGCTGGCAGCCGGTCGGCCGCCGCCAGCGCAGCTTTGCCTTCCGCGTCGGCCACGGGGGCGAGCAGAAGGTGTCGCTGTACTACGGCAGCGGCCCGTCGACGCTGGTCATTGGCGAGCGCGAGCTGGCGTTTGCCGTCGTGCCGAAGGACGGCGGATTCGATCTGACGCTGGATGGCGTCAAATCGTCAGTCGCGGCTGTGATCACCGGCCACGAGCTTTACTTGCGCACGCGCAACGGCCGATTCGACCTGCACTGGGTCGATCCGTTCGGCGGCGAGACCGAGGAGCAGACCGGCGCGGACAAGATCGCAGCGCCCTTGCCGGGCACGGTCGTCGCCGTGCTGGCCGAGGAGGGAGCAAAGCTCGAAAAGGGTGCGCCGATCCTCACCCTGGAAGTGATGAAGATGGAGCAGACGCTGCGCGCGCCCTATGCCGGCGTGCTGAAATCCATCAAATGCAAGGTCGGCGACATCGTGCAGGAGGGCGTCGAACTCGCCGTGGTCGAGGCTTCCGGTGAGTGACATGAGCGATCCCGTTCGCATCATCGAAATGGGGCCGCGCGACGGCCTCCAGAACGAGAAGACGCCGGTCAGTGTCGAGGCCCGCATCGCCTTCATCGAGGCGCTGGTCGGAGCTGGCCTCGATACGGTCGAGGTCGGCGCCTTCGTCTCGCCCAAGGCGATCCCGCAGATGGCAAGCTCCGACGCCGTCTTGCGCGGCGTCAGCCACGTCAAGGGTGCCGAATTCCATGTGCTGGTGCCGAACGAGAAGGGCTATGACGCCGCGTGCGCGGCGGGCGCGAAAGTGGTGTCCGTGTTCGCTGCGGCCTCCGAGGGCTTTTCGCGCGCCAACATCAACTGCACGGTCGCGGAGTCCATCGACCGGTTCAAGCCGGTTCTCGCGCGTGCCAAGGCCGACGGGGTGAAAGTGCGCGGCTATATCTCCTGCGTGCTGGGCTGTCCGTTTGACGGCGAGATCAAGCCGAAGGCGGTTGCCGATCTCGCCAACACGCTGTGGGAGCTCGGCTGCTACGAGATATCGCTTGGCGACACCATCGGCGTCGGCACGCCTGCTAAGGCCAAGGAAATGCTGCGCGCGGTGGCCGCCAACATTCCGGCGGCAAAACTCGCGATGCATTTCCACGACACCTATGGGCAGGCGCTCGTCAATCTCTATGCCGGCCTCGAGGAGGGCGTCCGCGTCATCGATGCAGCCGCCGGCGGCCTCGGCGGCTGCCCCTACGCGCCGGGCGCGACAGGTAACGTCGCGACCGAGGATGTCGTCTACATGCTCGAGGGCATGGGCATCAGGACCGGTGTCGATATGGAGAAGCTGCTGGCTGCCACGAACGTGATGAGCGGCGTGCTGGGCAAACCGCCCGTCAGCCGCGTGGCGTCCGCGCTGAATGCGAAGAAGCGGTCCGCTTCCTAGCTTTGTAGGGTGGGTTAGCGAAGCGTAACCCACCACTTCTCTTTCCGCGGTGGCAAAGTTGGTGGGTTACGCCTTCGGCTAACCCACCCTACGAGACCTTTGTTCAAGCCGCCTTCAGCCCGACATCCGGCAAACGTGGCCGGTTCTTGAGCGCCTTGACCATCATGGCCTCGACCTCGGCCTTCTCCTGCGGCAGCAGCGCGAGACGGGGCGGGCGGGTCAGCGCGGTGCCGCGGCCCATGATGTGCTCGCACAGCTTGATGCACTGGACGAGGTCGGGGCGCGCGTCCAGATGCAGCAGCGGCATGAACCATTCGTAGATCGGCATGGCTTCGGCAAAACGGCCCGCCTTGGCGAGGCGGAACAGCGTCTCGCCCTCGCGCGGGAAGGCGTTCGACATGCCGGAGACCCAGCCCACGGCGCCCATGGCGATGCTCTCGACGATGACGTCGTCAAGGCCCGCGAACAGCACGAAGCGGTCGCCCACCATGTTCCTGGTGTCGATGAAGCGCCGCGTATCGCCGGAGGAATCCTTGAAGCAGACGACGGTCTCGACGTCGGCGAGCGTGGCGAGGATGTCGGGGGTGACGTCGTTTTTGTAGATCGGCGGGTTGTTGTAGAGCATCACCGGCAGGTCGGTTGCGGTGGCAACCGCGCGAAAATGCGCGGCGGTCTCGTGCGGCTTCGACGAATAGACCAGCGCAGGCATCACCATCACGCCGTCGATGCCAACGCGCGCGGCTTCCTTCGCCGTCTCGACCGCGAACGCCGTGGTGAATTCGGCGATGCCGCACAACACCGGCACGCGGCCGGCGGCGACGGACTTCGCCGTCTCCATGATCGCGACCTTCTCCTTGCGTTCCAGCGAGGTGTTCTCGCCGACCGAGCCGCAGACGATCAGGCCGGAGACGCCGTCGCGGATCAACCCATCCATCACCTTCGCGGTCGCGTCGATGTCGAGCGAGAGGTCGTCGTGGAATTGCGTGGTGACGGCCGGGAAGACGCCTTCCCAGGTAACGCGGCGGCTCATGAGTTCACTCCAGGTGACTTGTGACAAGTGTATTGCCGGCGGGGGGCTGGGTCCGCCGTGCGTTGTGAAGAGGATGGCGGGCGGGATCAGAGCGTCGCGCCGACCTTGCGCAGTTCGGCGAGAACGGGGGCCTTGGGCAGCCAGATCTTGTCGAACTCGGCGATGACGGCCTCGGTGTCGCCGGCCGGGACCTGGCGGATGGGGATCGGCGCGTTCTTGAAATTCTCGATCAGCGCGGGCTCGTTGGAGGCGAGCTCGTCGATCTGCGCGTCCAGCGTCGCCTTCACGGTCTTGGCGATCAGCTCGCGGTCGGCTGCTGGCAGCGTCTGCCAGACCCGGCCCGAGACCACCGCCGCCATCGGCATGAAGACGGCGTTCATCTGCAGGATCACTTTCGACACCTTGTCGAAGCGCTGGTTCCAAGAGAATTCGAGATCGGCCTCCAAGCCATCGACCTGGCCGTTGGCCATGGCGTCGAACACCTGTGGTGTCGGGATCGGCGTGGGCGCAGCACCCAGCGAGGAATAGAAATCGCGATAGACCGGCGTCGGATTGATGCGCAGCTTCATGCCCTTGATGTCCGCGAGCGTCGTCAAATCCTTGGACGAGAACACCGCACGCATGCCGGTGATGCCCCAGCCGAGACCGATGGTGCCGGTCTCCTGCGGCAGCACCTCGAACAGTTTTACCGCCGCCGGATGCCGCACGAATTTTGCCACCGCCGGCGTCGAGCGGACGATATAGGGCGCATTGATCGCGGCGATGTGGGGCACGCGCGAGCCGAGCTCGGCGGCCTGGATGAAGCCCATGTCGAGCGCGCCGGACTGCAATTGCTGCATCATCGCGGGCTCGTTGCCGAGCTGGCCGGAGTGGAACACGGTCATGGTCAACCGGCCGTTGGTCGCAGCCTTGAGTTCGTCGCCGAATTTGATCGCGGCCTTGTTCCAGGAATGGCCGTTGGGCGTGATCAGGCCGAGGCGGAATTCCTTGGCCTGGGCGAGCGCCAGCGACGGCGCAAACACCGATGCGGCAGCACTGGCGGCGAGAAAGCGGCGGCGTGAAAGCGGCATGGTCGGGCTTCCTTTTGGACGGGTCTATTTGATCAGGATCAGCGAGAGCGAGGGATAGAGCGAGAGCAACACCAGCAGGACGCAGGAGATGACGAAGAATGGCAGCGTCACGATGAACATCTTGCCGGGCTTGGCGCCGGTGACGGCGGCCGCGACGAAGAAGCAGAGCCCGACCGGCGGCGACAGCAGGCCGAGCACGAGGTTGATCACCACCACGACGCCGAAATGCCGGGGATCGATGTGATAGACATCGGTTGCGACCGGCAGCAGGATCGGCACCGTCATGATCAGTCCGGGAATGCCGTCGATCACCGTGCCGATCACCAGCAGGATGACGTTGCAGATCAGCATGAAGCTGATCGGGTCCTTGGCGGCCGTCTGGATCCACGCGGCGGTTTGCTGCGGCACCTTGCCGAAGATCAGGACCCAGGAGAACACGGCCGCGGCTGCGACCAGGAACAGCACGATCGCCGAATAGATGCCACTGCGCAGCATCATCTGCGGCAACTGCGAGAACTCGAATTCCCTGGTCCAGTACTTTCCGACCAGAGCCGCGGCGACTGCACCGACAGCGGCGGATTCTGTCGCATTGGCGAGGCCGCCCAGAATCGTGCCGACGATGACGATCGGGATCAGCAGGGTCGGCGATGTCCGCAGGATCGTCATGACGCGCTGGCGCGGCGTCTGATAGTCGGCGCGAGGATAATTGTAGACGTATCCCATCAGCGCGATGACGAGGCAGAACATCACGGTGAGGATGACGCCCGGCACGATGCCGGCGATCAGCATGTCGCTGACCGAGACCTGCGCGAGCACGCTGTAGACCACGAACATCACCGAGGGCGGGATGATCGGGCCGAGCATGCCGCCATAGGCGGTCAGTCCCGCCGCGAAGGTCTTGTCGTAGCCCTTCTTCTCCATCTCCGGCACCATGATCTGGGCCATGATCGCGACCTGCGCGGTCGCGGATCCCAGGATCGAGGAGATGAACATGTTGGCGAGGATGTTGACGTAGGCGAGCCCGCCCTTGAGCGAGCCGACGAACGCCATCGCCATGTCGACGATGCGCCGTGTGATGCCCCCGCCATTCATGATCTCGCCGATCAGGATGAAGAGCGGGATGGCGATCAACCCGTAACTGTCGACGCCGCCGAACAGTTGGAGCGGATAGGACTGGAATAGCACGGGATTGCCGGACGCTGCGATGTAGACGAGGCCGGCAAGGCACAGGCAGAGCCCGATCGGCACCCCGACCAGCATGATCGCGAGAAAGGCCGCTGACGTGATCATCAATTGACCCCGTCGAGTTCGGAAAGCTGAAATCCCTTCGGCGGCGTGCGCGGAACCAGTTCCAGGTCTTCCAGCAAATTGGCGAGGCCGTGAATGGTCATCGACACCGCGAAGATCGGCAGCGTCAGATAGAGCACCCAAGTCGGCCAGTTCAGCGTCTGAGTGTGCTCGGTGTAGAGGAAGTTGAAGGTTTCGGCGGCGAGCTTGCGTCCGTCGAAGCCGGCGCGCGCGAGCCCGATCGGGTCCATCCAGAGCATGCAGGTGATGATCAGGGCGACGCCGAACACGACGACGAGGACGGTCGAAATCACCTTTGCGATCTTCTGGTGCCGCAGTGAGAGACGCTCCGTCAGCATCGTCACCGCGAAATCGAGCCGCAGCCGTGTCATCGCGGAGGCGCCGACGAAAGTCAGCCAGACCACGCAATAGACCGCGGATTCGTCGATCCAGTAGATCGGAAAGTGCGCGTAGCGGGTGACGACATTCACCAGGATCAGGCCGGTGAGCAGGTACATCAGGCCCATCAGCGCGATGCGCTCGACGGCGAGCAGGGCACTGGACGCACAGATGACCATGCGTCGAACGCTGAACGCACGCGTGGCCGGCATCGTCTGCTCGATCATGAAAGAGGGCCCCAACCCCGGAAATTTATCGTGCTATCGTCAAATGTATAATTTATACATTTTTGGTGTCAAACGGAGATTGCGGTCATTTCGGCGGCAGGACGCGCGTTTGCTGGGCAGCGGGCTTGTGTGGCTATTCGGCTTTTGCCGGGCGCCCCACCATGCAAGAGAGAGACCGCTTCGCGCCGATGAGTCGGGAAGGACAACGGAAGGTCAGATGAAACAGCCTCTGAAGCATCGCACGCTGTCGGCTGCGATCGTGGACCAGCTCAGGCAGGCGATCCTCGACGGCACCTATCCGGCCGGATCGCAGTTGCGCCAGGATGCGCTTGGCGAGACCTATGGCGTCAGCCGCATTCCTGTGCGCGAGGCGCTATTCCAGCTCGAGGCCGAAGGGCTGGTGCGGATCGTTCCGCAGAAGGGCGCCATCGTCTCCGAGCTGTCGCTGGACGAGATCAACGACGTGTTCGACCTGCGTTGCATCCTGGAGCCGCGGCTGCTGGCACAATCGGCGCCGCATTTCTCCGCGGACGATCTCGATGCGCTCGACGACATCCACAGGCAATTCGAGAAGGCAATCAAGGCGAAGAATGTCAGCGACTGGGGGCAGCTCAATGCCGACTTCCATCTCGCGCTCTATATGCACGCCCCGCAGCCGCGCACCCGCGCGATCGTGCTGTCTCTGCTCCAGACCAGCGACCGCTACACGCGCCTCCAGCTCTCGAATACCAAGGCGATGGGGATTGCCGAGAAGGAGCACGCCCATCTGATCGCGCTTTGCCGCGCGCAGAAGGTCGAGGAAGCCTGCCGGTTTCTGGAGCGGCACATCGAAGCCGTGCGCAAGGACTTGCTTCAGGTCGTTGGCGGCGGGGCGATGACGCCACGGTCACGGCGAAAGAGCCACTAAACGAGGTTTTCTCGAGCCACTGCGACAACTTACTCGTCCAGGACAGGCATCTGACGTTTTACCTGCGTCGAGAATCCGGGACAGAGCTTGCGCGAAATTGCCTTGCTTTTGTCACACGTCAAGGTAGCTTAGAACGATATATTCTAGGTTGCCAATATTGATCGTGTCTACTGCATCCGATTGCTGGAGGCTGCCGTGCGCGTCGACATTCAACTCCCAACGACGGATCCTCAGGGCCATACGTTCCTGACATGGGTACCGGTCAAAGCGACGGCCCGTATGGCTGACGCGTCAGGCGCATCCAATCCGGCACGCGTCACGCTACAGAACGGAGGAGTGAACGGAGGCGGTCGCCTGGCGTTCGATTCGGTTCGCACCGATGCGGGAGCGGCCGAACTCGATCTTGAACTACCTACTGATGGCACCGCCGTCGAGTTCTGGGTGGCGGGCGAATTCCAGCATCCCAGCAGTGCCTATGGGGATGTCGCAATCGATGTGATGGCGTCCGGCACCCAGGTCGGCCGGCGTGAAATGATGGTGCGTATTCGCAAGAATGCGGTCAATCTCTCTGCGGCGGAGCGCGACCGTTTTCTGCTGGCGTTGGGCAAGCTGAACAACGCCGGCCACGGTGTATTCCAGGGCTTTAGAGACGCGCATGTGACGGACTCGCTGGACGAAGCGCACGGTTTTCCTGGTTTTCCAGCGTGGCATCGCGCTTATATGCTCGATCTGGAGCGCACGTTGCAGGAGATCGATTCGAGCGTCACCTTGCCCTATTGGCGCTTCGACGAACCCGCTGCGGCGCTTTTCGATAGGGCGTTCCTCGGCATGCCGCCGGTCAACCCGGCTCAAGGTGACACGATCCAGTTCCCCCACGGTCACGCGCTGGAGTTTTGGAAGACCGACACCCTCGACTCCATTGATCGACGTCCGACCTTCAACATCAATGGAGCTCCGCCGGCGCAGCTACTCGGACGGCCGAACGTCATTTCGCAGGCCGAGACGATGTTGCTCGGTATGCAATACGACCGATTTCGCCGCATGGAAGGCGCGCCCCACGGACGGGCGCACACCAGCTTTGACGGTCCCATCAACCTCCCCGCCACGGCTCCGAAGGACCCGCTTTTTTTTCTGCTCCATGCAAACGTCGATCGGCTCTGGGCGTTCTGGCAGTGGTTCAACCAGCGGACGGATTCACCTAACTCGGCAACCTATTCAACTGCTGGTGCGCCCCCCGGACGGCCCGGTCTGATCGGACATAATCTCGGCGACACGATGTGGCCATGGAACCAATCAACTACGCCGCCGCGACCGACCTTTCCGCCGCCGCGAGGACAATTCCCGACGTCTCCGACCACGCCGCGTCCCGGACCTCAACCAACGGTCCGGGATATGATAGATTGGCAAGGAATCCACGGGGGTGATCCCTTGGGTTTCGACTATGATGACGTTCCATTCGAACTCCACGCTGGAGGCGTCGCATGAAGGCCAAGGACTATCGAGAGCAGGTCGCCGCCAGGCTCCGGGCTACGACGTTTGCTGCGCCGACCACGCCCGAGCCGCCCGTGGTGGCGTGGAGAGCAGCCTTAACATCGTTGTCGAGTCCATCCAGCTCTGCCGATACCCGCAAGGAGGCCTTGCAGTTGCTGCAGTCGGGAACCTTTCTCGTGCGTGAGTTCGATCCCGTGCGTGCCGAATATGTCGACGCCCTGCGGCGGTCCGCGAGCGACCCGAGCGAAGACGTCCGTCGTTACGCCTTGGGCATCCTGATGAGCCAGAAGGACGATTTCGCGCGAAGCAGGCTGGTCGAGGGCCTGCAGGGCACTGCCGCGGCGCTGCTTCCGCCGGCCGCTGCGTTGTCCCTCCTTGCGAGGGATGATCACGCCTCTATCGGCGCCGTGGCAAATCAGATCCTCAAGAGCAATACCGATCCCGCTGTGCGTATGCAGGCCGTTCGCGTCCTGGCCAGAGACCCGAGCTCTGTTCAGGGCCTGGAAGAAATTTTGCACAACAAGGAGGAGTTCAGGGAGGTCCGCCGTGCCGGAGCGGTTGCTCTGAAGAATCTGGATCCCAATCGTTTCGTTCGGAGCGCCACGACGATCCTGAACGACGAGAACGAGTTTCCGGATATCAAGTCGACGGTCGGCGGCGCTCTGGAGCTCGACGGCATCGTGCCTAATGCCACGCGGCCCGGACCATGATCGAATCCACGCGTCTGCCTGACGATGTTGCGGCAGCCTTGCGCGCCGCCACTCGAGCGGACCGTGATCTGCTTGCACTGCTCCACGAAAATGCCCCGCTATATCAGGGCAAGGCTTCTTCCGAGGTCGAGCGCCTTCGGGCGCTTATTATGGTCGGACTGGTCAAGGCGGGCTTCGCAAGCGAATTGCTTCCTTATGCGATCGAGGAGTTTGAAACCGGGACCGACGCTTATGCAATCGCCGCGGCCGCGCGCGTCGTTCGTGCGGCACCGAACCTGCCGAACGGTATCGGGGTGTTGATCAATCGTGCAGTCGAGCGAGTTCGTCGGCGCAATCAGTTCGTCATTTTTGAGGACGGGGCGTCGGCTCCAGAGCATCCGCCCGTGACGGCGGTCGATGAGGTGATGGCGGCCTTGTCGGCTCTCAATCCGTGCCGTTGCGCCGCGCCAGGCTCCGGAGAGGACATGCTGGTATCGGCTCGGCACCGGCCGGTCCCGGAGCAGGTGCATGCTGCGTGCTGCCACCAAGGCCGGGCCAGCGAAGCGGTAGAGCGAAGCCCAAGGCCCATCGTCGGTACGGTTGCTGGGGTCAGCGATATCGAGATGCAAGATCAAGATGGACGGTGCACGCAGTTTGGAGATCTGTTCGGGAAGCGAGTAGGACTCGTCGCATTCTTCTACACACGTTGCATGACCCCGGAAAAGTGCTCACGAACCGTGAGCCAACTTGCGGAGGTGGCAAGGTTGATGCGCGGGACCAAGGCCGATGGATCGGTGATGATTGCCGGGATCACTTACGATCCAGCATATGATTTGTCCGAGCGGCTTCGACGATATGGCCGGGAGCGGGGACTGACATTCTCTCAAGACTGCCAGCTTCTGCGCACGACCGGGTCCTTCGACGCATTGCGTGATCGTTTGCAGCTGGGCGTTGGCTACGGTACATCCACCGTCAACAGGCACCGCATTGAACTGATACTGATCGACTATTCAGGCGACATCGCGCAGGCGCATGTGCGTCGTCTTTGGGACGCGCGGGACATGGCAGACCAGCTTCTGTCCATGCATGATGAAGCCAAGCATCGCGCGCAACCTCAAGCTACCTGAGCGATTCACCTGCTCCCGTCCGGCCCCATCACCAGGTCCGGCAGCGCGGTCGATATCCCCGGCACGAAGCACAGCAGCAGCACCGCGAGCATCATCAGCAGCACGAACGGCAGGGTGCCCCAGATCACCTCGCTCAAGGGGATGTCGGGTGCGACGTTGCGGATGACGAAGATGTTGAGGCCGACAGGTGGATGGATCAGCCCCATCTCCATCACGATGGTCATGACCACGCCGAACCAGATGATGTCGAAATTGGCGGCGCGGAGCGGCGGCAGGATGATCGGCGCGGTCATGAGAATAATCGAGACCGGCGGCAGGAAGAAGCCGAGCACGACGACCATGACGAGGATCGCGAACAGCAGGCCCCAGCGCGGCAGGTGCATCGCGACGACGGATTCGGCGACCGACTGCGAGATGTGCAGATAGCTCATCACGTACGAATAGAGCAGCGACATGCCGATGATCATCATCAGCATGGTCGATTCCCGGATCGTCGATTTCAAGATGGGCGCAAGGTCGCTCGGCCGCCACACGCTGTAGATCACCGCGATCAGCGCGAGCGCGAGCAGGCCGCCGAGGCCGGCGGTCTCCGACGGGGTGGCGTAACCGCCATAGAGCGCGATCATGACGCCGGTCAGCAACAGCACGAAAGGGATCACGCGCGGCAGCACGCTGAAGCGTTCGGCGAGCGTATACTCGTCGCGGGCAAGGATCGCCGCCTCCGGGCCGCCCTTCTTGTAGATCGCTTCGGCCGCCGCATATTCCTGGCGGAAGCGGATCACGGCATAGGTGCCGAACAGCGAGACCAGCAGCAGGCCCGGCCCGATGCCGGCGAGGAACAGCCGTCCCAACGATTTTTCGGCGGCGACCGCAAACAGGATCATGGTGATCGAGGGCGGCAACAAAATGCCGAGCGTGCCGCCGGCGGCGATGATGCCGGCCGCAAAGCCGCCGGAATAGCCGCGCTTTCGCATCTCGGGGATGCCGGCCGAGCCGATCGCCGAGCAGGTCGCAGGGCTCGAGCCCGCCATCGCCGCAAACAGCGCGCAGGCAAACACGTTGGCGACGCCGAGGCCGCCGGGCACGCGATGCAGCCAGGCATGCAGGGCCGAATAGAGATCCTGACCGGCGCGCGACTTGCCGATCGCAGCGCCCTTCAGGATGAAGAGCGGGATCGACAGCAGCGTGATCGAGGCCATTTCCTCGTAGACGTTCTGCGTCACCGTATCGAGGGACGCCGCTGGCATGTAGATGCCCATGAACACGACCGCGACCGCGCCGAGCGCAAACGCAATGGGCATGCCCGAGAACATCACGACCAGCGTCGCGATTCCGTAGGCGATGCCGATACCGAAAACGCTCATGGACGCTTGGCTCCCGCGAAAGGCAGCGCAAGCTGCACGAGGATCTGGACGCAGAGCAGGCTCATCCCGAGCGCCATCAGCGAATAGGGAATGGTGAGCGGCGGCGACCACATCGAGTTGGAGACCTGGCCGTCGACATAGGCCTCATGGGCCAGTGTCCAGGACTTCCAGGTGAAGAAGGCGCAGAACAGGAACGTCACGACATCGACCAGCCAGAGCCGGATCTTGTTCGCGCGCGGCGACAGCAGGCCGACGAAGGCCTCGATGCCGATATGGCCGCGGTTCTGCTGCACATAGGCGGCCGTCATGAAGGTGGCGCCGACCAGCAGGAACACGGCGGCCTCGTCCTGCCAGTAATTGGCGGCCTTGAACAAAGCGCGGCTGAGCACGCTGTAGCTCAGGATGGCGCAGGCCGCGATCAGCGCGATCGCGGCGAACACGACGATGATGGTGTTGAGGATGGCGAGACCGCGATCGATCGCTGCCGCGAGGCCGGTCCTTGCGGCAGCGTTGGTCTGGTCGTCACGATCCGGAAGCGGACCGTGGCTCATGCGGCGACGTCGGTCGCGAGCTTGAGCAGGTTGGCCGCGGTTGCGGTCTTGGCGCCGTAATCCTTCCACGCGGTGTCGCGGGCGATGTCGCGCCACTTGCCGACGGTCGCAGCATCCAGCACCGAGACTTTTGCGCCGGCCTTCTCGTAGACTTTGGCGACTTCGACGTCGTCGTCCTGCGCGCCCTTGCGGCCGAAGGCCTCGAGCTCGGTGCCGACCGTGAGCAGGACCTCCTGCTGGTTCTTCGGCAGCTTGTCGAAGATCGCCTTCGACATCATCAGCGGCTCCAGCATGAACCAGTAGGAGGCGCCCGCGCCAGAGGTCAGCGACTTCGCGACCTCTTCGAGACGGAAAGAGATCAGGCTGGTCGAGGAAGTGATGCCGGCGTCACAGGCACCGGTCTGCATCGCCGCGTAGATTTCGTTCGAGGGCACCGACAGCACCGAGGCGCCGGCGGTCTGGAGCACCATGTCCATCTCGCGCGAGCCGCCGCGCACCTTCAGACCCTTGGCGTCCTCCGGCGACACGATCGCCTTGGAGCGGCTGGCAACGCCGCCGGCCTGCCAGACCCAGGAGAGCAGGATGATGCCTTTGTCGGCGAGGAAGTCGGTCAGCGCCTTGCCGACCGGCTCCTTCTTCCAGCGCATGCCCTGGTCGTAGGTGGTGACGAGGCCCGGCATCAGGCCAATATTGGTTTCCGGCAATTCGCCGCCGGCGTAGGGCATCGGATAGAGCGAGATGTCGAGCGCGCCCTTGCGCATCGCGGAGAACTGCGCGTTGGTCTTGATCAGCGAGGAGTTCGGATAGATTTCCGCGGCGATGTCGCCGTTGCTGCGCTTGCTGACTTCGGCGGCGAACATGCGGCAGAGCCGGTCGCGGAAATCGCCTTTGTCGATGGTGCCGCCCGGGAATTGATGCGAGATCTTCAGCGTGGTCGCGGCATGCGCGGTGCCGGTGCTGAAGCGGAGAATGGCGGGTGCGGCGACGGCGGTCGCGATCAGTTGGCGGCGCGTGAACATGGTGTGATCCCCTTGAGCGGTTCTTTGGACGGTTCTTGTTGGGTGATTTGGGTGAGGTCTTGTGAGACCGGCGTTGAGGCCCATTCTAGCCGGTCTTTCAGGCGAAATTCTCTCATCTGATAGTTCGAGACCGAATGCCGCGGCAAGGGTCGGCCTTGCTGCATTGCACACTGCCGTCCATCCTGCTGCGGATGGGCGCGCCATGCGCGGACGCGATTGCGGCGAATACGTGGACGGCAGCAGCCCGCAGAAATTTATCGGTCGCGGCGTAACAACGCTGCCGGTCAATCCGTCGAGATTGAATAGCGGCGTCCGTCGCTGACAAACACCATCTCGAAGGGAAGTTGATCCATGACCATTCGTACCCGCATCGCGCTCGGCGTCTCGGCTGCCGTTCTCTCGCTTGGCCTCGCGTTCGCGCCGGCCGCTTTCGCCCAGGACAAGATGGGCAAGGACGACGGCATGATGAAGAAGGACACGATGTCCAAGGACGGCATGAAGAAAGACACCATGTCCAAGGACGACGGCATGAAGAAGGATCACATGTCGAAGGACGGGATGAAGAAGGACGACGGGATGATGAAGAAGAACTGATCTTCTCCCGGCGGCGCGTAGCGTTCGCGCCGGTAGGCGCGCGCAGATGTCCGGGGCGGTCGCGTGGACCGCCCCGGACATGGCGCTTCAGTTCAAATTCAATCGAACGTTGCTGGAGAACGTTACTTGCGCTTGGCCTTGCGAGCGGCGTAGCGGGCATCGCGCTTGGCCTTCTGATCGGCCTCCTGCTCAGCCAGTCTGGCAACCGACTCTTCCGCTTCGCGGGCGATCCGTGCAGCCTCAGCGGCTGCAGCTTCTTCCGCGAGGCGCTTCTGCTCGGCCTTTTCGGCCTCGCGCGCGGCCTTGGCCTCGGTGCGCTTGGCCGCGAGGGCCTCGCGCTCGGCGCGACGTGCCGCCACCGCCGGATCGTCCAGGCCCGGCTGCGACTTGAATTTGTTCAAAAGATTTTTGCGTGCTTCCTGCGCGGCTTTTTGCCGGTCGGAGAATCCTGGTTCCCTGAATCCACTCATCGAACGAACCTTGTCATCCTCGCTTTCAGTCCTACATAACTGCGTGTTGGTACGTCGGCTGGGCATAGCGGGCGCTGCGCGACGAGATGCGTGTACATCCACGCGCGCCGCAAAGCCATAGATATTGCAGCCGATCAGGTAGACGAAAAATCGCCACCCCCGACGATCTCTCGTAGCCCGGAAAAACTGCCGAATTGTGATGTCCCTCATAAGGGAGCACAGGGGCGGGACCTAGCGTCCGTCCCGGTACGAGACGGAGCACGGGCATGACGATCTCACGACTGAGCCTGAAGGCGCTCGCAATCGCCGTCGCGGTGGCCGCGGTGGCCGGCGCTGCGCTGCTGCTTGCCCGTCCCCAGCCGATCGACAGTGCCGTTCTGGGCGCCGATTGGGAGTGCACCCAGACCGCTTTCGTGCTCACGACCTGCGCGCCACGGGCGACCCCGGCGGTCGAAACCTCGCGCAAGGACCTGATCCGGCCGACCCGGGGTTGAACGGGCGGATTGGCCTGGGAAGACCGAACGGGATGTGACGCCACGTCGCAGAGGTGATAAAGCCGGCTCACCTCTGTGATCAGTCAGTCATGCCCGAGCCCGAATCCAAGCCCGAACCGGGCCAGAAGCCAAAATCCTCGCCAAAACCTCAATCCGGTGACAACCGCCGCGGCGCCATCGCCGGCCTGATCATCGCCATTGTAATCCTCGGCGTCGGCTGGTGGCTTGCCCGCGATCTCACCGCCGCCAGCAAGATGCAGGACTGCGTGATGTCCGGGCGTCGCAATTGCAACGTGATCGAGCCGGCCCGCTAGCAGCACTCCAGCGCGGGCCCGCGCAGCCGGAAAATTGCCGTGATCTTAAGCATTTGTAACGGGACTTAGCCTGTCAAAGCAGGTCAGTTATGTCAGCCGGCATCAGCCCAGTGCGAGACGAATCGTCTATCGCGCTGAGGACCACGGCAATCGAGAAGTAGGGGGTTAAGCACGCATGAGTGCGTCCAGCCGCATGAAGATCATCATTCCCTTGGTTTCGGCCATGTCATTGCTTGCGCTCTCGGCGCAGGCGCAGGATTCAGGGCCGCCGCGGCACGACGGCCAGCCGCCGCACGGGCAGGGCGCAGGCGCGCCGCCCCAGAACAATCAGAACATGCGCAAGGGTCCCCCGCCGCAGCAGGCTATCAGGCCCGCGCAGCAGCCCGGCGGCGGCCAGCCTCACGCCGGTCCCGGTCCTGGTCCTGGCCCCCGTGCCGTTGGCGGCCCGCCGCCCGGGCGCAATTACGCCAGGGGCCCCGCACCGGCGCGCGATTGGGGCGGACACGCCTATCGCGGCAATCTCGCCTGGGATGGCGGACGCTGGCGCCACGAAGTCCACAACGGCCGCCCCGGCTGGTGGTGGGATGTCGGCGGCGTCTGGTATTATTATCCGCAGCGGATGGAAGGCCCGCCCGCCTACATTTCGGAGGACTATTACGACGAGGAGCCGGTGGCCTATGCCCCCGGGCCGCCTCCGGTCGCCTACGCGCCGCCACCTCCACCGCCGGCTGATCCCGGCGCAAGCGCGCTTGGCGGCGCCATCGTCGGCGGGGTGCTCGGAGGTCTGCTCTCGGGCAACGCTTCGGGCGCGGCCGCAGGTGCCGTGATCGGCGGCGCCACCGGCGCGATTGCCGGCGCGACGGCGGCCTCACGTCCCGGCTACTATCTGGCCCAGGGCAATTGCTACTACCGCTATCCGAGTGGCCAGTATGTGCAGGCCGATCCGCGGGCGTGCTACTGAGCTTGCGAACCTGAGATCGAGAATGAAGAGGCGGGCGAAAGCCCGCCTCTTTTTTGTTGTGGCGCTGACGCGCCTGTTACGTTCGGCGGTGCACAACAATTGCCTCAAATTAGCGCTGGCGCGCGTTGCGGCTTCAGGCGAATCTCAAAAGAAAAAGTCGGGACAAGATTCGCGGGGACGTGGGACATGCTGGATGCAATCCAGATCAGCGTGGCGTTGTGGGCCATGATCGTTTGCGGTGGAATCAAGCTGGCGCAGGTGGCGCAGTACCTGTTTTAGCGCATGATCCGCGGGGCTAAGCCCTGCGCGCCGAGGAAAGGTTGATCGCCTCGCGCGTTACGACACGAGCCAGTTGAAGAACACCATCGTGCCCCAGACCAGGCCTGCGATCCAGGTCAGCATCGCGATGCCGATGGTCGCAAGCAGCGTGGCGCCGAACAGGTCGGGCCTTTCCCGTGGTGTCGGGACCTGCGTCTCGGCTGCTGCTTCCTGTGTCATGACCGGCTGGACCACTGATGTCTTCTCGCGCCCTTGCGAGGACTAGGCGCTGTTTAGCCGAGACGCCGGACGCAGGCTGTGACGCAATTCACATATCCGTCTGAATGACCTCGGGGCTCACCGGTTCGTGTGCGACATATCCGGATACAATCACGCCATTTACGGCCGTCAGCGGGCGATCAGCTTCAGCTGAATTGGACGCGATGACTGTGTCCGCGTTTGAGGGAAATGACACCGCAATCATACGGACGAAATTGCCATCCGTTTGTCCAGATCGGCCGGTTAGTGTGAGGCTCATGTGTACCAAGTACAATCCACAGCATGAAGCCGAGGCCGCGATGAAGCGGGCTGCAGCCTCCGAAGGCGACGACCGGCAAAGACTGATCCAGCTGGCCCTGGCCTGGCATCAGATCGCCCGCGATCGACGCGACGAGCAGGCGGATTGACCGCAAGAGAAAGCCCCGTGCTCGGGGGGACAAGCACGGGGCCCTTCAAAGCCGACCGGGGCTGGCTGGTCGGCACCACTCTGTTTCGTTGCAGTCAACATGCGGGTCGTGATCTCGTTCCCGCCACTTCAGGCATTTTGTCGTGCCGCGGTTCGTCGCGACTGGGGCGGTGCGGTTAGGAACATCCGTTCCCCGCCGACGTTGGCCGGCCATGACAGACCCCCAATTGCGCGCGCAGTCTTTCGAGATTGCCTGGAAATATCTCGATCATTCCGGGTTGCTCACGGGCGAGCATAGAGAGTCAGCCCGCTTCATCCTCGGCAGGATCGACCGGATGATGTTGCGCGGAGAGCGGCGCAGGCTCTTGTTGTCGAACGCAGCGATTGATGCGTATCGGCTCAGGCCGGTGCTCGTGGACCTGAATGCATGAGCGATCCGGTTAGGTGAAACGCGGCATTAACAAATGCGCCGCGTCGATTTTCGCGGTTACGATTCGTGCTTTGCGAACGAAGCGGAGTCGGACCGTGAACAAACGAAACGCCGGCCGGGTGGCGGGCTGATTTAGTGCCGCGCCTGAATCAATCGATCGCCAGGCACTCTTCCACGGCAGGCTTCTGGTGGCCTCGACGCGCCCACGCCTGAACGGCAAAGGCGAGTTCATGCTGGCTCGCCGCGACGTTCGCGATGGACGCCTGCGCCACCTCGATTCGTTTTGTGACCACACTGGTGTTCACGACGCCCGCATCGATTGCCAAAAACGCCATTGCGATCACGGCAACCGCGGAAGCGATAGCCATTCTCGTCCATTCGTATGGCAGCATCGACAGTCCTTATCGGGCGCACGTCGCCCGGCGCATACATAGGGGGCATATGTGCGGTTGAAAGGGCGGGGCGAGGTGATGCACGCGTTCGTGAAGTACGATTGCGACAGACGATGCAAATGTGCTTCGTGTGATGCTCTTCCAAGGAAGCGCTCGCCCACCATCGCCATCTCACGCAACGGACATCGCGCGTTAACCTCGCGCCAGTCTTTGCATTTTGGGCCCGCGTCAAAACGGCTTGATGATAGCCATGGAAGCCGAGCAGAGCTTGCTTTGATATGGATCTGTGTCGACGTGCACGTCTAGGCAGCTGGCCGGATCAGGGGGCTCGGGCAGCGGCGTGCCGCCGTACCGGATCGACTCCCGATGATAGATCGCGCGCTTCTGAGACGGCTCGTCCGGATCGAAATAAACCGGCGTGTCAGGCATCCGGTGCCGCAGGAACATGATGAGGGAAAGTCTGGGTTCCCATTCCAGCAGCGGTCCTGTGACGATCAGGCGCGGCTCCTGCCCGGCTTTGCGCTGCGTGGTCAGCCAGTTAGCGATGGCTTGTATTGTCTGTTCGGTGGACGTGTTGAAGGCCTGCCAGCTGTCGCGGCTGGCGAGAGTCTTGCGTGCGAGCAGTCCCTGATTGACGAGGAGCATAGCGATCGTGCACGCCACAGCAAAGCGCAGGGTCCTCTGCGCGGCAGGCCGATTAGGGAGATGGGATAACCGTCCGAGTACGATGGCCGCGACCAGCGAGGTCACTACGAATATTGGGTAGCCGTAGCGTATCGAGATGGCGTCGTTCTCGCCGGCATAGGTCGCCGCATGCGTGAGATAATAGATCATGAAGCGCATCGCCTCGATTGACAGGGTAGCAAGCAGCATGGCGATCAGCTCGCGGCCGTCGACCTCGAGAGTGTTCCGGGCCTTTTGTATTGCCGCGATTGCGAGCGCGACCAGCAGCGCGATCGTGATCCATGCCGTGCGGTCGTGATGCCAATGCCGCAAATAACTCTTCAGGGGCAGCGTGAGCGGGATGATGCCGTCCGTCGCGGTGGGCGTCGTTTTGACCAGAAGCAGCAGCACAACCGCGCCGCAGGGAATGCAGACCGCGCCCACGATGGCCATTCTGCGGTTGGCGAGGAGTGCGCCGCAGGTCGCGAGCAATCCACCGATCGCGATCAGGAATACCGAACTCGGCTCTTTTGTCGTGGCGTAGGTCAGCGCGGCGACGATGGCCAGCGCAAGCAGGATCGGACGCCCCTCGGTGATCCAGCGCCAACAGAAATAGATCGCGATGGTGCCGATCAGGATGCAATCGATCTCGACCGGACCGAGGCGGGGCATGATGTCCGACCATGCCGGGTGACCGAAATAGAGCGCCGAAAACAGCAGGCCGATCACAAGCCCGAAGCGCCGGTAGACCAGCGTGAACAGCATGGTTGCAGTGGCGACATAGATTGCGAACGCCGCGATGTACCAGAGACGGAAATTGTCGCCGAACAAATAGATCTGCAGCGACTTGAAGGGGTAATGGAACGGCCGGAAGCGCTCGGCTTTGCCAATCGTTGCGAACGACTGGAAATCATCCGTCTGCCGGAGATCCTCGAGAACGTCCGCAGCCGGAGCCGTTGCCGACGATCCCAGCGGGGCGATGATGTCGTGATCGTCGACGAGTGCGGGGTAAGCGCGATCGAGGAACTGGGCGAAGTGGAAGATGAGAATAACGGACAGGATGGCAGCAAACCAGGCGGGGACATTGATCAGTCGATGATGATCTGCCACGTGCACTCTGCTTCAATTTCAGATTGTGGGTGCATGGCTAATCGATGCTGACGCGGTTGGCAAATGCCGGAGGTGGGCAGCCCGATCTTTTCCCGTCAGAGGACCAATCGATAGGTTTTTGCGCGCTTGCTCCGCGGCTCTGTCGCCGGCTTGCCGGTTTTGAGCGCGAATCATACCGATGCGGGCCAGCATGGTCTGGCCGTTGCGCTCGGCGACCAGCAGCAGCGCCTCGGTCGCGCCGTCCACTCCGGCCGCTGCTGCGTCGCGGCCGGCACGGCGGAGATGTGGTTGCTGGCGATGTCTAAGGTATTTGCTGGCGATCCCGGCAGGAATCGAACCTGCAACCCTCAGAGTAGAAATCTGATGCTCTATCCAGTTGAGCTACGGGACCGTCTTGAGCCGCCCCGGTTTTGGGGGCCAGCCGTTCATCTACCATGCCAATATGAAAAATCTGGTCTTTCGCCAAGCCTGAACCGAACCGTTTTCGCACTTAAAGCGACAAAGCGGAACGGTGGGGTGTCAGGGTGCCGGGTTGAGCGGCAGCGGAGCGGACGATGGTTCACATCGCCGGGAACGCTGATCAGCTTCCGGGACACGGCCGCCGGTCGACTGGTCGGATATGGCTGCGCCATCAGGACGGCGTGCGCGGCGATATCTTGATTGGTCTCCTTTGGGCTTGCCTTGCCATGGCGAATGCGACGATTTGCACCTTTGGTTCCATCGCCTTGAGTCCGTCACCTTTCCGAGCATTTCATGCTGCCGCGGTGCTTGTCCGCGATTTCCGGGAGTCCATCCATGATCGGTCTTGTTCGCGCCGTCACACTCTGCGCCGCGCTGGTGTTCGGCCTTTCGGCCGCGCAGGCCGCCGACAAAGCCTTCAAGCGCGACGATCTCGCTGATTCCGCGATCAAGCTGGAAGCGCAGATCAAGAGCGAGGCGGGGCCGGTCGCCAAGACCAATGCAACGCTGAAAACGGACGCCGACGCCGCCTTCCGCCGCAACGACTACCGCACCGGCCTGTCGGTGCTCGGTCAGATCGCGGCAACCACGCCTGAAGATACCGGCAACTGGCTGCGGCTTGCCAAGGTGATCTTCCAGATCACGCCAAAAAGCTCGAGCGAGCAGACGTTCCTCCTGGAGCGCGCCTCGACCGCCGCCTACATCGCCTATCAGCGCGCCGGCAATCCGGGCGAGGAGGCGGATGCGCTCGCGGTGCTCGGCAAGTCGCTGTCTGAACGCAAGCTTTGGCGGCCATCGCTGGATGCGCTGCGGCTGTCGCTTGATATGCGCGAGGTCGCCGACGTCCGCGGCCAATATGAGAAGATGCGCGACGAGCACGGTTTCCGGCTGCTCGACTATACCGTGGATTCGGATTCGGCCAGCCCGCGCGCCTGCTTCCAGTTCTCGGAGGAGCTCGCCAAGCGCACCGATTTTGCGCCATACCTCGCGCTGGCGGGCCAGGACAAGCCGGCGCTGTCGGCCGAGGGCAAGCAGCTCTGCGTCGACGGGCTCAAGCACGGCGAGCGCTACAACATCAATCTGCGCGCTGGCCTGCCGTCCACGGTAAAGGAGGGCCTGCCGAAATCGGCCGAGTTCAACGTCTATGTGCGCGACCGCAAGCCGTTCGTGCGCTTCACCAGCCGCGCCTATGTGCTGCCCAGGACCGGTCAGCGCGGCATTCCCGTGGTCAGCGTCAACACGCCCGCGGTCAACATCAATGTCTTCCGGATCGGCGACCGCAATCTGATCAACACGGTCGTCGACAGCGATTTCCAGAAGACGCTGTCAAAATATCAGCTCAGCGATCTCGGCGGCGAGCGCGGCGTGAAAGTCTGGACCGGCGAGCTCGCGACCGCGATGACGCTGAACCAGGACGTCACCACCGCATTCCCGGTCGACCAGGCGCTCGGCGAACTCCAGCCCGGCGTCTACGTGATGACGGCTGCCGCCAAGGGCCCGGGCTCGGACGACGACTATCAGCTCGCCACGCAATGGTTCATCGTCTCCGATCTCGGTGTCACCGCCTATTCCGGCAATGACGGCATCCATGTGTTCGTCAACTCGCTGGCCTCGACCGATCCGGTCGGCAAAGCTGAGGTGCGGCTGGTTGCGCGCAACAACGAGATTTTGGCCACCCGCAAGACCGACGATAGCGGCCATGTCCTGTTCGAGGCGGGCCTTGCGCGCGGCGAGGGCGGTTTGTCACCGGCGATGCTGACGGTTACCGGTGAGAAGGCGGACTACGCCTTCCTCAGCCTGAGGACCTCGGCCTTCGACCTGTCCGACCGTGGCGTTGCGGGCCGCGCGGTGCCTGCTGGTGCCGACGCCTTCGTCTATGCCGAGCGCGGCGTCTACCGCTCCAGCGAGACCGTCTATCTCACCGCGCTCCTGCGCGACGGGCAGGGCAATGCCGTCACTGGCGGGCCGATGACGCTGGTGATCGAACGCCCCGACGGCGTCGAATACCGCCGCGCGGTGCTGGCTGACCAGGGCGCCGGTGGCCGCTCGCTATCCGTGCCGCTCAACTCGGCCGTCCCGACCGGGACCTGGCGGGTGCGCGCCTTCACTGATCCGAAGGGCTCGTCGGTCGGCGAGACCTCCTTCCTGGTCGAAGACTACGTCGCCGATCGGATCGAATTCGACTTGTCTGCCAAGGATAAGCTGATCAAAGCTAACGCTCCAGTGGAGCTTAAGGCGGACGGTCATTTCCTCTATGGCGCGCCCGCATCCGGCCTCCAGCTCGAAGGCGACATGCTGATCGTGCCCGCGAGCGAACGTCCGGGCTTTTCCGGATACCAGTTCGGCGTCGCCGACGAGGAGACCACCTCGAACCAGCGCACGCCGCTGGAGAATCTGCCGGAAGCCGACGCCAATGGTGTCGCCACCTTCCCGGTGACGCTGGACAAGCAGCCGGCTTCGACGCGTCCGCAGGAGGCGCAGATCTTCGTCCGCATGGTCGAGACCGGCGGCCGCGCCGTCGAGCGCAAGCTCGTGCTGCCGGTGGCACCCGCCAACGCTATGATCGGCATCAAGCCGCTCTTCGCAGACAAGAACGTCGCCGAGGGGGACAAGGCCGAGTTCGATGTCGTGTTCGTCTCGCCCGAGGGCGAGAAGCTGCGCCGCGACGGCCTGCGCTACGAGCTCCTGAAGATGGAGTCGCGTTACCAATGGTATCGCCAGAACAATTACTGGGAGTATGAGCCGGTCAAGTCGACCTCGCGCGTTTCCGACGGTGACGTGACGATTGCGGCCGACAAGCCTTCACGGATATCGCTGGCGCCGCGGCCCGGCCGCTACCGGCTCGACGTCAAGTCGAACGACGCCGACGGCCCGGTGACCTCGGTGCAGTTCGACGTCGGCTGGTATTCCGACGGCAGCGCCGACACGCCAGACCTGCTGGAGACCTCGATCGACAAACCGCAATACGCTTCCGGCGATACCATGGCCGTGTCGGTCAACGTGCGCTCGGCGGGCAAGCTCACCATCAACGTGCTCGGCGACCGCCTGCTGACCACGCAGACCATCGACGTCAAGGAAGGCACCGCGCAGGTAAAACTCCCGGTCGGCAAGGACTGGGGCACCGGCGCCTATGTGGTGGCGACGCTGCGCCGTCCGCTCGATGCAGCGGCCCAGCGCATGCCGGGTCGCGCGATAGGGCTGAAGTGGTTCGGCATCGACAAGCAGACCCGCACGTTACAAGTGAAGCTGACGCCGCCGGCGCTGATCCGGCCGAATGCGATGCTGAAGATCCCGGTCAAGCTCGACGGGCTCAATCCGGGCGAGGACGCCAAAATCGTCATCGCCGCGGTCGATGTCGGCATCCTCAACCTCACCAATTACAAGCCGCCGGCGCCGGACGATTACTATCTCGGCCAGCGCCGCCTGAGCGCGGAGATCCGCGATCTCTATGGGCAACTGATCGACGGCATGTCGGGCACGCGCGGCCAGATCAAGTCCGGCGGCGACGCCGGTGCGGCCGATCTCCAGGGCTCACCGCCTGCGCAGAAGCCGCTCGCGCTCTATTCGGGCATCGTCACGGTTGCCGCCGATGGTACAGCGGAGGTGAGTTTTGACATCCCCGAGTTCGCCGGCACCGCGCGCGTCATGGCGGTGGCGTGGACCGCGACAAAACTCGGCCGCGCCAACATTGATGTCGTGATCCGCGACCCCGTGGTGCTGACCACGACCCTGCCGCGCTTCCTGCTCAATGGCGACCACGGCACGGTCAATCTCGAGATCGACAATGTCGAGGGCCAGGCCGGCGACTACGCCATCAACGTCAGGACGGGCGGTCCGGTGAAGATGACCGGCAATCCCGCCACCACGGTGAAGCTCGCCGCCAAGCAGCGCAACTCGTTCGCGCTCGCAATCGATGCGACCGCGGCGGGGCAGGCGACGCTCGATGTCGACATCAAGGGGCCGAATGGCTTGGCGCTCGCGCGCCACTACGCGCTCGACGTCAAGGCGGCGACGCAGGTGCTGGCGCGGCGCTCGATCCGGACGCTGGCGAAAGGCGAGAGCCTGACGCTGACCTCGGACATGTTCGCCGACCTCGTGCCGGGCACCGGCAGCGTCTCGGTGTCGGCGAGCCTGTCGACCGCGCTCGATGCGGCGACGATCCTCAAAGCGCTGGATCGTTATCCCTATGGCTGCTCGGAGCAGATCACGAGCCGCGCGCTGCCGCTGCTCTATGTCAACGATCTCGCGGCCGGCGCCCATCTCGCGATGGACACCGAGGTCGACCAGCGAATCCGCGACGCCATCGAGCGGCTTTTGGCCCGTCAGGGCTCCAACGGCTCGTTCGGCCTGTGGTCGGCCGGCGGCGACGATGCCTGGCTCGACGCGTACGTGACGGACTTCCTGACCCGGGCCCGTGAAAAGGGCTTTGTGGTGCCTGACGTCCTGTTCAAGACCGCTCTGGATCGCATCCGCAACTCCGTCGTCAACGGCAACGAGCCGGAGAAGGACGGCGGCCGCGATCTCGCTTACGGCCTCTACGTGCTCGCGCGCAACGGCGCAGCTCCCATCGGCGATCTTCGCTATCTCGCCGACACCAAGCTGAACAATCTGGCAACGCCGATTGCGAAGTCGCAGCTCGCGGCGGCGCTCGCACTCGTCGGCGATCGCAACCGTGCCGAACGTGTCTACGGAGCCGCGCTCGACAGCCTCGCGCCAAAACCCGTGCTGGAGTTCGGCCGCACCGACTACGGCTCGCAGCTCCGCGATGCCGCAGCGCTCGTGTCGCTTGCGAGCGAAGGCAACGCGCCGAAGGCGACGCTGACGCAGGCTGTGACCCGGGTCGAGACCGCGCGCGGGCTGACGCCCTACACCTCGACGCAGGAGAATGCGTGGCTGGTGCTGGCCGCGCGCGCGCTCGCCAAGGAAAACCTCTCGATCGAGGTTGACGGCCAGAGCATCAAGACTGCGCTCTATCGCAGCTACAAGGCCGATACGCTGAGCGGCAAGCCGCTGAAGATCACCAACACCGGCGATGCGCCGATTCAGGCGGTGATCTCGGTGTCAGGCTCGCCGGTGACGCCGGAGCCGGCGGCATCGAACGGCTTCAAGATCGAGCGCAGCTACTTCACGCTCGACGGCAAGCCTGCCGACATCAGCAAGGTCAAGCAGAACGACCGCTTTGCCGTGGTGCTGAAGATCACCGAGGCCAAGCCCGAATACGGTCACATCATGGTGTCCGACTATCTGCCGGCTGGTTTGGAGATCGACAATCCAAAACTGGTGTCGTCGGGTGACAGCGGTACGCTCGGCTGGATCGAGGACGGCGTGGAGCCCAAGGATACCGAGTTCCGCGACGACCGCTTCACCGCGGCGGTTGATCGGGCCTCGGACTCCAAGGCGGTCTTCACCGTCGCCTATGTCGCGCGCGCGGTCTCGCCCGGCAAATACGTGCTGCCGCAGGCCTATGTCGAGGACATGTACAACCCCTCGCGCTACGGCCGGACGGGCACGGGCAATGTCGAGGTGCGGGCGGCGAAGTGAGTGATGCTGGGATGAGTGAGGTCGACAAAGACGGCTGCGGAGCAGGGCGCGGTGTTATGCGTGCCCTCTCGGCCGCCGCGCTGACGTTCATCCTCACCATCGTCGCCTTCGTCGGCTGGGTCTACTCGCTCGGCCCACTGCCGCTCGGCGAGTCGCGCGCAGTCTCCACCACAATCGTTGATCGCAACGGCAAATTGCTGCGCGCCTACGCCATGGCGGACGGGCGCTGGCGGCTGCCGGTCGAGACAAAAGCGAATGTCGATCCGACTTATTTAAAACTGCTGCTCGCCTACGAGGACCAGCGCTTCTACGCGCATAACGGCCTCGACCCGCTCGCACTGGGGCGCGCGGCGCTGCAGCTCGCCACGCGCGGCCACATCGTCTCGGGCGGCTCGACCATCAGCATGCAGCTGGCGCGGCTGATGGAGCCGCGACGGCAGCGCTCGCTCCATGCAAAGCTGCGGCAGATCGTGCGCGCGATCGAGATCGAGCGCAGCATGAGCAAGGCTGACATTCTCGACCTCTATCTCGCGCTGGCGCCTTATGGCGGCAATCTCGAAGGCATCCGCGCCGCTTCGATTGCCTATCTCGGCAAGGAGCCGAAGCGGCTCTCGCTCGCCGAAGCAGCGCTGCTGGTCGCGCTGCCGCAATCGCCGGAGACGCGCCGGCTCGACCGCTATCCCGAGACCGCGCGAAAAGCCCGCGACCGCGTGCTCGATCGCATGGTCGAGGAGCACGTGGTCGGTGCTGACGATGCGCAGCAGGCCAAGGCCGTGCCCATACCAAAACTGCGCAAGCCGATGCCGATCCTGGCGCCGCATGCTTCCGACACGGCGCTCTCGACCGTCAAAGACGCGCCAATCATCAAGCTGACGCTGGATGCGAACTTGCAGAAGGTGCTGGAGCCGTTGGCGCGCGACCGCGCCATTGCGCTGGGGCCGAACATCTCGGTCGGCATCATTGTCGTCGACAACGAGAGCGGCGACGTGCTCGCGCGTGTCGGCTCGGCGGACTATTTCGACGAGAGCCGGGCAGGGCAGGTCGACATGACCCGCGCCATCCGCTCGCCGGGCTCGACCCTGAAACCGTTCATCTATGGCCTTGCCTTCGAGGACGGTTTTGTTCATCCCGACAGCCTGATCGACGACCGCCCGGTGCGCTTCGGCTCCTATGCGCCGGAAAATTTCGACATGACCTTTCAGGGCACTGTGCCCGTGAAGAAGGCGCTGCAACTCTCGCTGAACGTGCCGGCCATCGTGCTGCTCGATCGCGTCGGCGCGAGCCGGCTGGCGTCGCGGCTACGGCAGGCCGGCGGCAATCTGGTCCTGCCCAAGGACGAGGCGCCGGGGCTTGCGATGGGCCTCGGCGGCGTCGGCGTGACGCTCCAGGACCTTGCCCAGCTCTATGCGGGCTTTGCCCGGCTCGGCACCACCAAGCCGCTGCGCGAGATCATGGCTGCCAAGGACGACCGCGAGCCGCTGCGGCTGCTGGACCAGGTCGCGGCCTGGCAGGTCGGCAATGTGCTGCTGGGCACCCCGCCGCCGGAGAACGCGGCCCACAACCGCATCGCCTTCAAGACCGGCACCTCTTACGGCTACCGCGATGCCTGGTCGGTCGGGTTTGATGGCCGCATGACCATCGGCGTCTGGGTCGGCCGGCCCGATGGCGCGCCGGTTCCGGGCCTGATCGGCCGCGTGGCCGCCGCGCCGATCCTGTTCGATGCCTTCGCCCGGACCGGCAAGACGCTGACCCCGTTGCCGAAGCCGCCGAAGGGAACCCTGGTCACCAGCAACGCGAAGTTGCCGTTGCCGCTCAAGCGGTTCCGCCCGGTCGGGGAGCTGGTGCGGACCGGCAGCGAGCAGGCGCTGCACATCCAGTTCCCGCTCAACGGCTCGCGGATCGACGTGGATCGCTCCGGCGGAGCCGAGGCCGCCGCCATGCCCGTCAAGGTCGCCGGCGGCGTGTTGCCGATGACTGTCATGGTCAATGGCACAGCCCTCGGCGAGATCGACGGACGCCGGCAGCGGCTGATCGATCCGCCCGGCCCGGGCTTTGCGAGGCTCACCGTGATCGATGCCACGGGCGCCGCGGACACAGTCGTCATTCGAATTCAATGACCTTGCCTCAAGCGGTTGTGGCGATGGCGGTTTCAGCGTAAGCGGAACCAATGGCCGAGACCTACCCGACACCCCGTTTTGGAGCGCCCCGCGAGCCGAAATCACCCGTGAATCCGGGCAGCCGACTCGTGACCATGTTCGACTTCGCCACGGCCAGCCACGCCCGCGCAGTCGCCTTCCTGCTGCTGTGTGCGCTGCTGCTGTTCCTCCCCGGCTTCTTCACGATTCCGCCCGTCGACCGCGACGAAGCTCGGTTCGCCCAGGCCACCAAGCAAATGGTCGAGAGCGGCGATTTTGTCGACATCCGCTTCCAGGAGGACGTCCGCTACAAGAAGCCGGTCGGCATCTACTGGCTGCAATCGGCGGCGGTCGAAATTGCCACGGCGCTGAAGTTGCCGAAGGCCGAGTTGCGGATCTGGGTCTACCGGCTGCCGTCGCTGATCGGTGCCATCGGCGCCGTGCTGATGACCTATTGGACCGCGCTCGGCTTCGTCACGCGACGAGCCGCGGTGCTCGCCGCGCTGCTGATGTGCGCCTCCGTGCTGCTGGGTGTCGAGGCGCGGCTCGCCAAGACCGACGCGATGCTGCTGTTCTGCGTGGTCGCTGCGATGGGCGCGATGTCGCGCGCTTATCTGTCGTGGCAGCGCGCCGAGGACGAGACGCATCCCCCGTGGATCTGGCCCGCGATCTTCTGGACTGCGCTTGCGGTCGGCATCCTGATCAAGGGCCCGCTGATCCTGATGTTCGCAGGCCTGACCATCGTCGCGCTGGCGATCCAGGACCGCGACGCCTCCTGGCTCTGGAAGCTGCGCCCGGTCTGGGGCCTGATGTGGATGCTGGTGCTGGTGCTGCCCTGGTTCATCGCGATCTTCTGGCGCGCGGGCGATGCGTTCTTCGCCGACTCCGTCGGCGGCGACATGCTGAGCAAGATCGGCGCCCAGGAATCCCACGGCGCGCCGCCCGGGCTATATCTGGCGCTGTTCTGGATCACGTTCTGGCCGGGTGCGCCGCTGGCGGCGATGGCGGCGCCTGCCGTGTGGCGGGCGCGGCGTGAGCCCGGCGCCCAATTCCTGCTGGCCTGGCTGATCCCGTCCTGGATCGTGTTCGAGGCGGTGCTGACCAAGCTGCCGCATTACGTGCTGCCGCTGTATCCGGCGATCGCGATCCTCACTGTCGGCGCGCTGGAGCGGCGCGTGCTGTCGCGCTCGTGGCTCGCGCGCGGCTCGGCCTGGTGGTTCGCGATTCCCGCGTCGGCCTCGTTCATCGCTGTGCTCGGCGCGGTGTTGCTGACGCGGCAGCCGGCTTTCGTGGCCTGGCCATTCATCGCGGCCGCGCTGATCTTCGGTCTGTTCGCCTGGTGGCTGTTCGACACCAACCACGCCGAGCGCTCGGTGCTCAACGCGCTGGTCGCAGCCTTGATGCTCGCGTTCGTGGTCTACGGCATCGTGCTGCCGTCGCTGACGCCAGTGTTTCCGAGCATCGAGGTCGCGCGCGCGTTGCGCAACGTTACCTGCGTCGGACCGAGGGCGGCTGCCGCCGGCTATCACGAGCCGAGCCTCGTCTTCCTGACGGGGACGCAGACGCTGCTCACCGACGGCTCGGGTGCTGCGGACTTCCTGAATCAGGGAAGCTGCCGCTTTGCGCTGATCGAGCAGCGCTCGGAGCGCAGCTTCGTGCAGCGCGCAGAAGCAATCGGGCTGCGCTACAAGGTCGGCGCGCGCATCGACGGCTATAATTTCTCGCAGGGACGCGCGATCTCGATCTCGATCTTCCGCTCGGAAGGCACCGAGTAAGATGTCGGCCTCGACCCATATGGAGCCGCGTCCGGGCTATCCCGCGCAATTGCTCACGGTCGCCGGGCGTGCGCTGGCGCAACTCGTGCGCTCGCCCTCGCATTCGCGCCGCGCCGAAGCCGCCCGAAAGCTGGCGCGGCATTCGCTGTGGCTGAGCGCGGCGGGCGCGGCCCTTGTCATCGTGCTGATGCTCGCGTTCGACCAGACCGAGATCCAGTTGATGCCGGCGCGGGGGACGCCGAGCCTGTGGCCGATCCTTATTCTCACTGATTTCGGCAAGGACGAGTATGTGCTTTCCGTGCTGGGGATTGTGCTGGTGAGCGTGGCGCTCGTTGCGGCCGGGCTTCGTGGCACGCGCCGCACACTGCTGCTCGGTCTCGGCACGCGGTTGCAGTACCTGTTTCTGTCTGTCGCGCTGTCGGTGTTCGTTGCCGAGATCCTGAAATATCTCATCGGCCGCGGACGGCCGTTCGTGGGCGGCAGGGCCAATCCTTTCAACTTCGTCCCGTTCGAGGGCTCGGGTGCTTACGCCAGCCTGCCGTCGGGTCATGCGGTGACGGCGTTCGCACTGGCGTTTGCGGTGTCCGCGCTGTGGCCGCGGCTGCGCGTGTTCATGTTCACTTACGCAATCGTGATCCTGCTGACGCGCCTGGTGCTGCTCGCGCATCATCCGAGCGATGTCGCGGCCGGTGCCCTGGTCGGCATGGTCGGCGCCATGGCGGTCCGTTACTGGTTTGCGGCCCGACGGCTCAGCTTTGCCATCCGTGCCGATGGCACCATTGTGCCCCTTTCGGGACAGGTCCCGGGCCGCCTCAAAAGGGTTGCCCGCGGGGCGTCCGCCCCATAAAAGCGGCTGCCTGCCGGGACCGCCGGTTCCCAAGGGGCAGGCCCATTCCAACCACGAGTCTCGATTTGTCGTCGTCCCAGCCTTCGGTTTCCATCGTCGTTCCCGTGCGCAACGAAGCCGACAACATCGCGCCGCTGATCGCCGAGATAAGTGCGGCGCTCGACGGCCGCTGGGACTACGAGATCATCTACGTCAATGACGGATCGACGGATGCGACCGGCGAGCGGCTCGCGTCCATCATGGCGCAGCGGGCCAATCTGCGTCAGCTCCGTCACGCCAGATCCGGCGGCCAGTCGGCCGCGGTGCGCAGCGGCGTGCGTGCCGCGCGCGGCGCGATCGTGGCGACGCTTGACGGCGATGGACAGAACAATCCGGCCTTCCTGCCGGACCTGATCTCGGCGGTCGAGAAGGGCGCGAATGTCGGCCTTGTCGCGGGACAACGTGTCGGACGCAAGGACACCGGCTTCAAGAAGCTCCAGTCGCGCATCGCCAACGGCGTACGCGGCGCGATCCTGAACGATGGCACGCGCGACACCGGCTGCGGCCTGAAGGCGTTCCGGCGCGACGTGTTCCTGACGATGCCCTATTTTGACGGGCTGCACCGCTTCCTGCCGGCGCTGGTTCGGCGTGAGGGATACGAGATCGCCTATGTCGACGTGATCGACCGGCCGCGCCATTCCGGCGTGTCAAACTACGGCTTCTTCGACCGGCTGTGGATCGGGATCATGGATCTCGCCGGCGTGTGGTGGCTGATCCGCCGCAAGAAGCCGACACCGGACGTGACCGAGGTGAACGCATGATCATCCAATACGGCCAGGCGCTGGGCGACTATCTGTACGACGTCTTCGTTGCCAAGTTCGATTTCTGGCTCGCGTTCGGCCTGGTCGCGCAGCTGTTCTTCACGGCGCGATTCCTGGTGCAATGGATCGCGAGCGAGCGCGCCGGCAACAGCGTGGTGCCGATGGCGTTCTGGTTCTGCTCGATGGGCGGCGGGCTGATGACGCTGGTCTACGGCGTCGTCAAGCGCGAGCCTGTCATCATCCTCGGACAGGCGCTCGCGACCATCATCTATGTCCGCAACATCATGCTGATCATCAAGAACCGCGGCCGCGCCTCGAAGACGCTGGAACGCTAAAGCGGTTCGGATCAGCGCGGCAGCGCAGACGCAGCGCCTGAGGCGGGCAGGGCGGCCGTCTCCGCCTCGTTCCTGCGATAGGGCTCGCCGGCGGCATCCAGCACGGGATAGGCGACCGAGCAGATATGCGAGTGGATCCGGCGCAGATCGCGCAGCACGTCGAGATGCAGCGATGTGGTCTCGATGGTCTCGGGGCGGCCCTCGCGCAGGCGGTCGAGATGGCGCTCGACGGCGGCAAGCTCGGTGTTCTTCAGCGCGGTCTTTTCCACCAGCAGCTTGCGGGCCTCGTTGGCATCACCCGACATGAACACGCCGAAGGCGATCCGCAGCGATTCCATCGTGCGCTTGTGGAAGGCGGCGAGCTCCTCGGCACCCGCGGGCGAGAACTGGAGGCGCCGCTTGATCTTCTTGGTCGCAAGCTCGCTCAAATTCTTGTCGATGATGTCGCCGATATGCTCGAGGTTGATGGCGAAGGAGATGATCTCCATGGCGCGCCGGCCCTCGCTCTCGTCGAGGCTGCCCCGCGTCAGTTTTGTCAGATAGAGCTTGATGGCTTCGTCGAGGCCGTCGACGGCGTTGTCCGTCTTGGTGACCTGGTCGACCAGCGCGCGGTCGCCCGTCATCATCGCGGTCATCACCTTGCGTAGCATGGACTCGACGAAGTCGCCCATGCGCAGCGTCTCGCGCGCGGCGTCGGCGAGCGCCAGTGACGGCGTCTCCAGCGCGGTCTCGTCGAGATAGCGCGGCCGGGCCGGGTCGGTCTCCTGCACGCGATCAGGCAAGAGGCGTGTCAACAGGCGCGACATGGTGTCGAGCAGGCCGATGAAGATCACGGCCGTGCCGAGATTGAAGGCGATGTGGAAGGCGGCCGTCATCTTTGCGAGGTCCGGCTGCCAGGCGTGCATATGCTCGGCGATCACGCTCAGGAACGGCAGCACCAGCGCGATTCCGATCACGCGGTTGACGAGATTGCCGACCGGCAGGCGATAGGTCGCGGGGTCGTCGCGTTTTGCGCCTTCAAACACAGGGTTGATGGCGCTGCCGAGATTGGCCCCGAGCACCAGCGCCAGCGCGGCGTCAGGCGTGATGAATTGCGAATAGGCCAGCGACATGATCAGCAGCACGCTGGCGACGCTTGAATGCACCGCCCAGGTGACCAGCGCGGCAATGACGATGCAGAGCACGGGATCGCCCGTGATCGCCGACATCATGATGCGGACGCCCGGCGCGTTCTCGGCCGGCGCCAGCGTGTCGAGCAGGATGTGCAGCGACAGCAGCATCAAGCCGAGACCGATCGAAATACGGCCGATGTCCTTGATGCGCGAGCGTGGGCCGGAGCGGAAGGCAACGAGCCCGAGCACGAACAGCACGGGGGCGACAGCTGCGATGTTGAATGACAGCGCCTGCACGATCAGCGTGGTGCCGACGTTGGCTCCCAGCATGATGGCGAGCGCAGCGGTGAGGCTGACGAGTCCTTCAGCCGCGAACGAGCTGGTGATCAGTGCGGTCGCGGTGCTGCTCTGGAGCACCGCGGTGAGACCGAGGCCGGCGGTGAACGCGTTGATGCGGTTGCCGAGTGCTTTGCCGAGCAGGCGACGCAGGTCGGGGCCAAAGGCGCGCAGGATGCCGCTCTGGACCATATGGAGGCCCCACAGCAGCAGCGCCACGCCGCCCATCAGATCAAGCAGTACCAACGTTCCCATGCTCCGTGTCCGGATGAGAGTCGATCGGTGAGGCTAACGCCAAACGACTGGGGATCAATCCCTTTATTCGGAAGAAGTTTCCGCGTGCCCGTGCCGGAGGCATGCTTGCCGGTTATGAAGGCAGACCCGTCAGACGCAGGCCTTCTTCGAAGGCGGCAAGGTCCCCGGCGCGTCGCAAAGGCCATACGTTTGCGAAATTGGCGATCCGAACCTGCGGGTCGAGCTCGCGCAGCCGGGCGACGGCTTTGTCCCGGTCCTCGTTGCGTCCGGCTAGTGCGCCGCTGACTGCCGCCATGATCAGCGCTGCGGCGTAGTTCGGGTTCTGCCGAAGCGCGCGCTGAGCCCAGTCCAGCGCCTCTTCGTAACGCCCGGCAAAGAAGTGGGCCAGCACGACTCCGTTCTGGACGATGAAGATCAGGGGATCGAGCGGGCTCAGTCGTATCGCGCGCTGGAGATGCTCGATAGCAAGGTCGGGGTCGCCGAGAAACGCCCGGACGTACCCGCTGAAACGCCAGGCCGCCGCGAGATTGGGGTTGAGGTTCAGGGCCCGATCGATGAGCGCGGCGCCATCGTCGAGGTTGGCGGCGACGAATGCCAGGGCGAAGCCCGCCTGGGCGAGCGCGATTGCGTCGTCGAGACCGAGCCTGGCGGCCTTTCGTGCTGCGACTTCCGCGGCGGCAACTTCCTGTCTGGTATCAGCGACCCAGCCATTCGCCTTGCGCCACACATAGCAATACGCGCTCATGCCATGGGCGGTCGCGAAGTTGGGATCGATTTCCGTGGCACGCTGGAAGTTCTGGAGAGCTTCGACGTTGGCGTCTTTCGTCCCCTGATAGATGTTTGCCATGCCATGCAGGTAATAGTCATAGGCTGCGAGCTTGTCGGTCGGCTTGTGCTTGGCGCGCTCGATCTCGGCCTGCTCGAGCTTCGGAGCGATCGCGCCGATCACGCTGGTCGTCACCTCGTCCTGAAGCTCGAACACGTCTTCAAGCGCGCCGTCGAACCGGTCTGCCCACAAATGCGCGCCGTTCGAGGCGTCGATTAGCTGTCCGGTAATGCGCACCTTGTTGCCGGCTTTGCGCACGCTGCCTTCCAGCACGTAGCGGACGCCGAGCTCGCGCCCGACCTGCTTGATGTCGACCGCCTTGCCCTTGTAGGTGAAGCTCGAATTGCGCGCGATAACGAACAGCCATGTCATGCGCGACAGGGCCGTGATGATGTCTTCGACCACGCCGTCCGCGAAATATTCCTGCTCCGGATCGCCGCTCATGTTGGTGAAGGGCAGGACTGCAATCGAGGGTTTCTCGGGCAGCACCAGTGCGGCCGGTCGATCGGGCGGCCTCGTCGCGGACGTAGCTCCCGCTGCCGGGCGCGCTCGCCACGCCCGCATCGGCTCGGAGATGTTCTTCAGCGACTGCTGCCCCATGTCGTCATAGGCGATTTCGGTCTTGCCCCTGATCTGGCGATAGGCATCGTCCGAGATGCAAATGCCGCCGGGCTCGGCAATCCCCTCCAGGCGCGCCGCGATGTTGACGCCGTCGCCGAAGATATCGTCGCTGTCGATGATGATGTCGCCGACGTGAATGCCAATCCGGAACTGGATGTGCTTTTCGGCAGGCATGTCGACGAGGCCGTTGGCCATGGCCCGCTGGATTTCGACCGCGCAACGGACGGCATCGACCGCGCTGCCGAATTCCACCAGCATGCCATCTCCGGTCGTCTTCACGATCCGTCCGCGATGTTCGGCAATCTTGGGATCGACCAGCACCTGACGGCAGCTCTTCAGCCGTGCGAGCGTGCCTTCCTCGTCCTCGCCCATCAACCGGCTGTAGCCAGCGACGTCGGCCGCTAGGATGGCTGCCAGACGACGGTCGACCCGGGCGGTCATGCTTTCAAATCCATCGTCAGTCGACAATCCGTACGGGCAAGACGCAATGGCCACTAGCTTATACGTCAAGCCCGGCGGGCCGTCGATAGCAGCCGGATGGTTGCAGACGGATCCGGGTCAGGAACTCGATGCCGCCTTCAGGGCAGCGAAACCGCAATCGAGATCGGCCTTGAGATCGTCGACGCTTTCGAGCCCGATGTGAAGTCGCAGCGTCGGGCCGCCCGGCGCCCATCTGGTCGCGGTCCGGTAGCCGTCACAGTCGAAGGGAATCGCAAGGCTCTCGAAGCCGCCCCAGGAAAAGCCCATGCCGAACAGTTTGAGCGTGTTGAGCATGGTGTCGACCGCCGTCTGCGGCGCCGGCTTCAAGACAATGCTGAAGAGACCCGAGGCGCCAGTGAAGTCGCGCTTCCAGATCGCATGACCTGGATCGGTCTCGAGTCCGGGATGCAGCACGCGCGCGACCTCGGGTCTGGCAGCGAGCCAGCGCGCCATGTCGAGGCCGGAGCGATGATGCTGCGCGAGGCGCACCGAGAGCGTGCGCAGGCCGCGCAGCGCCAGGAAGACATCGTCGGGACCGGCGCAGACGCCGAGCAGGCGTATGCCCTCCACGATCTGCGGCCAGGCCTTGGCGTTGGCCGAGATGGTGCCGAACATGATGTCGGAATGGCCGCCGATATATTTGGTGGCGGCCTGCATGCTGATGTCGACGCCCTGTTCGAGCGAACGGTGATAGAGTGGCGTCGCCCAGGTGTTGTCGTCGATGACGAGCGCATCGCGCGCATGCGCGACCTCGGCGATGGCGCGAATGTCAGGCATCTCGAAGGATTGCGAGCCCGGCGCCTCCACCAGCACCGCGCGGGTGTTGGGCTTGAACAGCTTGTCGATCCCGGCGCCGATCATCGGATCGAAATAGGTGGTCTCGATGCCAAGGCGGGCGAGCATGCCGTTGCAGAAATTGCGCGAGGGCCGATAGACGTTGTCGCAGACCAGGATATGGTCGCCGGTCTTCAGCACCGAGAGCAGGGTGGTGGAGATCGCAGAGAGCCCCGACGGCACGATGCCGACGCCGGCGCATTGCGGGCCCTCGAGCGCCATCAGCGTGTCCTGGAACGCCCTGGTCGTCGGGGTGCCGTGGCGGCCATAGGTGAACTCGCCGCGATGGGCATGGAGGTCCTCGGCGGTCGGATAGAGCACGGTCGAGCCGTGGAACACCGGCGGATTGACGAACCCCTTCTGCGCCTTGGTGTCGCGGCCGGAGGTGACCAGCCGGGTCTCGGCCTGCTGCGGGGAGAGGTGCGAGGAATCCATGCGTCTGCTTTCAAAACCGCGTTTCCGCTCGGCGCCTGGCGCTTGACGGGCGGGCCGGAGGCCGCTGACGTTAATAACAGAACACAGAAGAGTCCCGTCAACCCCTTGACCCGGCTCGCCAGTCGTTCTGTGATGCGCAGGTGCTATCAGTCGCCGCATGTTGAGGGGCCTGCCGCGACCTTCGATCCATCGTCTGACCGGACCTTGCGCCACGGCCATCATGGCGGGCGCCTGCGGCGGGGATTAAGGTATGGCCTCCCGAAATCGGCGAGTGTTCGGCAAGGTTTCCAGCATGACTCTTGCAAGGCAGCCCCAGTAGGATTTGCCTTGGCAGAGACGATCCTGAGACAACATTCCTGACCTTGAGACGACTTTGAAAGGCCTTCAGCCCATGAAACGCGTAACCCTGGCTCTCACCCTTGCTCTCGCCGCCGGCCTGACTGCCCAAGCCGCCGACGCGCAAACGCTCAAGACCATCAAGGACCGGGGCACGCTGTCCTGCGGCGTCAGCCAGGGCCTGCCGGGCTTCTCCTCGCCCGACGACAAGGGCAACTGGACCGGCCTCGACGTCGACGTCTGCCGCGCCATCGCAGCCGCCATCTTCAACGACCCGACCAAGGTCAAGTACGTGCCGACCTCGGCCAAGGACCGCTTCACGGCGCTGCAATCCGGCGAGATCGACGTGCTCTCGCGCAACACCACCTGGACCATCTCGCGCGACACCTCGCTCGGCGCCAACTTCACCGGCGTGACCTATTACGACGGGCAGGGCTTCATGGTGAAGAAGTCGCTCAAGGTGAACTCGGCGCTCGAGCTCAACAGCGCCTCGGTCTGCGTGCAGACCGGCACCACCACCGAGCAGAATCTCGCCGACTACTTCAAGGCCAACAACATGAAGTACGAGGTGATCGCGTTCGGCACCAATGACGAAACGGTCAAGGCCTATGAAGCCGGTCGCTGCGACGTCTTCACCACCGATCAGTCGGGTCTGTACGCCAACCGCCTCAAGCTTGCCAATCCCGGCGATCACATGGTGCTTCCCGAAATCATCTCGAAGGAGCCGCTCGGCCCAATGGTGCGCCATGGCGATGACCAGTGGTTCGACATCGTGAAATGGACGCTGTTCGCACTCGTCACCACCGAAGAGCTCGGCATCACCTCCAAGAACGTCGACGAGAAGGCCAAGATGGAAAATCCGGAGCTGAAGCGCGTGCTCGGCTCCGACGGCAATTTCGGCGAACAGCTCGGCCTCACCAAGGATTGGGTGGTGCGGATCGTGAAGGCGACCGGCAATTACGGCGAGGTGTTTGATCGCAATGTCGGCGCGGGCTCGCCGCTCGGTATCGCCCGTGGTCTCAACAATCTCTGGAACAAGGGCGGTCTCCAGTACGCGCCGCCGATCCGCTGATCGCGCCCGGTTAGCGGCTCGCGGCAATGAGCACCGAGGCTCGAAAACCGCCGGCCCAGATCGCGCTGAAGATCAGGCGTGTTCTGGGCGGCAAGACAGGCTGGAACGGCATCGCCGTCCAGTTTGTCTTCGCGGCGATCCTGGGGTGGATCGGCTATGAGATCGTCTCCAACGCTCGCGCCAACCTCGAGAACCAGCACATTGCCGGCGGTTTCGGATTCCTGCGGAACAATGCAGGCTTCGACGTCAACCAGACCCTGATCTCCTACACCGGCTCGGACACGTTTTTGCGCGTGTTCGTGGTCGGGCTTCTGAACACGCTCGTGGTCTCGGTGGTGGGCGTCGTGTTTGCCACCGTGATCGGCTTCATCGTCGCGCTGTGCCGGCTGTCGCCGAACTGGCTGCTGTCGCGCGTCGGCGAAATCTATGTCGAGCTCATCCGCAATTTGCCGCTGCTGTTCCAGATCCTGTTCTGGTACCTAGCGGTGCTCGCGGCCTTGCCCAATCCGCGGCAGAGCATTTCGCTGTTCGGCATCGCGTTCGTCAGCAACCGCGGCCTCGTCATTCCCCGCCCGATCGGCGAGAGCGGCTTCGAGGCGTTCCTGGCGGTGCTGGCATTCGGCATCGTGGCCTCGCTGGCCTTGCGCTTCCATGCGCGGCGCGCGCTGTTTCAGCGGGGGCAGGTGATCCGGATCTGGCCTTATGTGCTGGGGCTGCTGTTCGTCCTTCCGCTCGTCACGACGCTGGTATCAGGAGTGCCCTTCACCTTCGAGCTGCCGCAGCTCAAGGGATTCAATTTCGCCGGCGGCTCGCGGATCATCCCGGAGTTCGTGGCGCTGACGCTGGCGCTCTCGACCTATACCGCGGCCTTCATCGCCGAGATCGTGCGCGCCGGCATCCTGTCGGTGCACAAGGGACAGATGGAGGCGGGGGCCTCGCTGGGCCTCAGCCGCGGCAGCACGCTGCGCCTGATCGTCGTGCCGCAGGCGATGCGCGTCATCGTGCCGCCGCTGACCAACCAATATCTCAATCTCACCAAGAACTCTTCGCTCGCGGTCGCGATCGGCTATCCTGACCTCGTGTCGGTATGGGCCGGCACGTCGCTGAGCCAGACCGGGCAGGCAATCGAGATCATTGCCATGACGATGGGCATCTATCTTCTGATCTCGCTTCTCACCAGCGCTATCATGAGCGCCTACGGGTGGCGCGTCAGCCGGAGCCTGGGCGCATGAGCGATATCACCTCGTCCGGCTATGTCCGTCAGGACCTGCTCGCCGAGCGTCCTGCGCCGGTGAAGACGACGGGCTTCGTCGGCTTGGTGCGCACGCGCCTGCTCAACTCGCCGACTAACATCCTGATTACCATCGTCAGCGCTCTGTTGCTCTGGTTCACCATCGTTCCCTCCGTCAGATTCCTGTTCGTCGACGCGGTCTGGACCGGCACGGACCGAACGGCGTGCCTGACCGAGAACACCGGATTTGCGGTCGGTGCCTGCTGGCCCTTCATCCAGGCCAAGCTGCCGCAGCTCATCTACGGCTTCTATCCCGAGGCCGAGCGCTGGCGGGTTGATCTCACGTTCCTCCTCGCGGCGGTCCTGTTGGTGCCCATGCTCATTCCGCGTCTGCCGGCGAAGGGCCTCAACGCCAGCTTGTTCTTCTTCGCCTTTCCCGTGGTTGCGTTTTTCCTGCTGCTTGGCGGCGGCATCACCGGCTTTGGCCTGAGCTGGACCGCCGGCCTGCTGCAATTGTTCGACGACAGCATCATTGGCGCCGGGCAGGTCCTGCTCAGCCTGAGCAAGACATCGGCTATCGCACCGCTGCTGTGGGTTCTCGGCAACCTCATCGTGCTCGTCGGCACGGCGATTTACTGGCTGATCTTTCCGCTGACCTGGCTGCGCGACCAGCTCGAGGGCACCGGCCAGTCGATCTGGACCGACTTCGCCATCACGACCGTCGTCGTGTCCCTGATTGCCTTTATCGTCAGCGGCGGCGTGCGCACGGGATGGCGCCCTTTGGCGTCGAGCATCGTGACTTTCGTCGCCATCGCCATCGTGATCAAGCTGATGGGCCTCGATCACGGCGGCCTGCCCGTCGTGCAGACGAGACTCTGGGGCGGGCTTCTGGTGACGCTGGTCGTCTCCGTCGCCGGCATCGTCACTTCGTTGCCGATCGGCATTGCTCTCGCACTCGGTCGCAGGTCCACCATTCCCCTGATCCGGATCTTCTCGATCACCTTCATCGAGTTCTGGCGCGGCGTGCCGCTGATCACCGTGCTGTTTTTCGCCACCTACATGCTGCCTTTGTTCCTGCCGGGCAATTTCACGGTCGACGGTCTCGTCCGCGCGCTGATCGGAATCGCGCTGTTCACCGGCGCCTATCAGGCCGAGAACGTCCGCGGCGGGCTTGCTGCGATCCCTCGCGGACAGAGCGAGGCTTCGGCGGCGCTTGGGCTGTCCTGGTGGAAGACGACGTCTCTGATCGTGCTGCCGCAGGCGCTGCGCCACGTGATCCCGAACCTCGTCAACAGCTTCATCTCGCTGTTCAAGGATACGTCGCTGGTTTCGATCGTGGCGCTGTTCGATTTGCTGGGCTCGCTGCGAGCCTCGTTCGCGGATCCGAAGTGGTCGGCGCCGTCGACGTTGTTCACCGGCTTTGCCTTCGTCGGGATCATCTACTTCCTGTTCTGCTTTGGAATGTCGCGCTATTCGCTGTTCGTCGAGAACCGCCTCAACGCTCACCGCCGCAACTGATCGAGCTCACCATGACCGACCCCATCGTCAAGATTTCCGGCCTCAACAAATGGTACGGCGAGTTTCATGTGCTGCGCGACATCGACCTCGATGTCCACAAGGGCGAGCGCATCGTGATCTGCGGCCCCTCCGGCTCGGGCAAGTCGACGCTGATCCGCTGCATCAATGCGCTGGAGGAATTCCAGGAGGGCGAGATCGTCGTCGACGGCATCGAGCTCGGGCCGAACCTCAAGCATATCGACGCGGTGCGCCGCGAAGTCGGCATGGTGTTCCAGAGTTTCAATCTGTTCCCGCATCTGACGGTGCTCGACAATTGCACGCTGGCGCCGATCTGGGTGCGCAACATTCCCAAAAGGGACGCGGAGGCCGCCGCCATGAAATTCCTGGAGCGGGTCAAGATCCCGCACCAAGCCAACAAGTTTCCCGGCCAGATGTCCGGCGGCCAGCAGCAGCGCGTCGCCATCGCCCGTGCGCTGACCATGAACCCGAAGGTGATGCTGTTCGACGAGCCGACCTCGGCGCTCGATCCCGAAATGGTCAAGGAGGTGCTCGACACCATGGTCGACCTCGCAGAGGAGGGCATGACCATGCTGGTCGTGACCCACGAGATGGGCTTTGCCCGCGAGGTCGCCAACCGCGTCGTGTTCATGGACGCCGGCCAGATCATCGAGGCCAACACGCCGAACGAATTCTTTGCCGCGCCCCAACACGCGCGGACGAAACTGTTCTTGAGCCAGATCCTGCGCTGATTTCGTAGATCTCGTAGGGTGGGCAAAGGCGCCCTTGCGCCGTGCCCACCATCTTTTGTCTAGACAGAGATCGTGGGCACGCTTCGCTTTGCCCACCCTACTGCACCGTCAATTTGAGCTACGGTTCGTAATCTCTCCTCAACCATATCCAAGGCTGCACCTCCGCCGCTTCACGCGTCCGAAATCTCTTTCTGCGCCTATGGCGTCAAAAGAGGGGACGCCTGTGCTCGACCTCGTATTCGGCCTGAATTCCCGCCTGGGACGCTTGCAGTTCTTCCTCGCCACGCTCGTGCTCGCGGTCGTGATGACCGCGATCTGCGTCGCGATCGCGATGTCCGTGCTGCGCAGCGTCACGCTGGCCAATATTCGCCCCGACGATATCTTGAAGAGCTCAGGGATAATCGCAGCGATGGTGTTCTTCGCGCTTGCGACCGTCACGCTGTACTCGATGCGCTTCCGGGATATCGGATGGGATCCGGTCTGCGTGGTCCCGGCCTGGATCGCGCTGATGTTCGTCGATTACGTCGTCGCGATGAAGTTTCCGGCGTATGCGATCGGCCAGGAGCACACCGGCACGATCGTTGGCGGCATCGCCAATCTCGTGCTGACGCTGGCGCTGTTGTTCTGGCCGGGCCGCGACCGCTACACTTAGCGGCCGCGACCAGTCCGGCCTAGACGAACGGCAGCTTGATGTTGCTGCGCTTCTCCAGCCATTCCGGCACGGGCAGGTTCTTGGCGCGCATGAAGTCCGCGTTGAACAGCTTTGACTGATAGCGGCTGCCGGAATCGCAGAGCACGGTGACGATGGTCTTGCCGGGCCCGAGCTGCTTTGCGAGGCGGATCGCGCCGGCGATATTGACGCCGGTCGAGCCGCCGAGGCACAGGCCCTCGTGCTGGAGCAGGTCGTAGATCACCGAAACCGATTCCTCGTCAGGGACCAGGAAGGCGTCATCGACCTTCGCGGTCTCGATGATCGGCGTGACGCGGCCGAGCCCGATTCCCTCGGTAATGGAGTTGCCCGGCGTGCTCTTGGGGTCGCCGTGCTTGAACAATTCGTACATGGCAAACCCCGGCGGATCGGCGCAGGCGATGCGAATGTTCTTGTTCTTCTCCTTGAGATAGCGGCTGACGCCGGCGAGCGTACCGCCACTGCCGACCGAGCAGATGAAGCCGTCGATCTTGCCGCCGGTCTGCTCCCAGATCTCCGGT
This sequence comes from Bradyrhizobium sp. 1, assembly GCF_023073315.1. Classification (GTDB taxonomy): domain Bacteria; phylum Pseudomonadota; class Alphaproteobacteria; order Rhizobiales; family Xanthobacteraceae; genus Bradyrhizobium. The sequence continues at coordinate 296,420 of NZ_JADPJH010000037.1, forward strand.
CCGGTGGACTCGTAATGCGCCTTGGCATTGTCGAGGTTATTCCACTGGTCGGCGAACAGCACGCCGTTGGGCTCGGTTTTGCGCAGCTCGTCGGCGAGCCTGCGGCCAACATGCTGGTAATTGTTCGGATTGGAATAGGGCAGTGCCGGCGATTCCAGGAGCTCGGCGCCGCACAGCTTCAGAAAATCCTTCTTTTCCTGGCTCTGCGTCTCGGGGATCACGATCAGCGTGCGGTAGCCGCGCGCGCTGGCGACGACCGCGAGCCCAATACCGGTGTTGCCGGCGGTTGCTTCCACCACGAGGCCGCCCGGCTTGAGCTCGCCGCGCTTCTCGGCCTCCAAAATCATCCATTTGCCGGCGCGGTCCTTCACCGACTGGCCGGGATTCATGAACTCCGCCTTGCCTAGGATGGTGCAGCCGGTCAATTCCGAGGCGCGCTTGAGCTTGATCAGCGGGGTGTTGCCGATGGCTTCGACAACGTCGTTTCGAATGGTCATGTCAGGGGAATTCACTGGCAAGGGGTTGATCTGGTTGGCCAGAACCTAGTGCTTGGCAGGCTAAAGGGGAAGGCTTTTGCGCTGCGGCGAAAGTGGGGCAAGCGGCCGGCGGAGCAACCATATTCCGCATGGAAGGATCAGCGCGGGATGCTCCGCCGCGGCGCTCGAAATCACTGGAATGATATGCCCTGCCATGACCGGAGCGTGGAAGATTATGGTCTTCCCAGGCAGCGTTCGATGCCGATCGCAGGGGCGCGCGAGGCAGCCTCTTGAGAATGGCATGGCTCGCTGTGAGACCGATACAGCCGTATCAAATGGCGCCCATCCGTGTGTGGCGCCAATATCACATGAAATCTTGGTAAGTTTGCGCTCGTTTCCGGATGTTTCGACGATGGGAAAAGTCGCTGCGAGAGAGGCATATCTTGCATTTTCGCGCCTCGAACGCCGGTGCTCCAGGCTGTGTGCTTCGCACCTGCGGGACTGTCCCGCAGTTCCGCGCCCGGCTAGTATGGGTGTCAGGTTCCGCAGAAAGCATCACCTGTGAACGAGTTGCCCAAAGCCCGCCGACTGTTCCGCCGCGAATCGGTTAATCCGTTCGCGCGGCGGCGGCTTGATCTGCCCGGCAGGGGGTGGATGTGAGACAGGATGGTCCGGTGGTCGCCATGCGGCGATCTCTTGGTCTTTCGTCCCGGACGCGTCGTGCGGCGCGCTGGGTTGCGGTGCTGTGTCTGGCCGCCAGTTCAGGCGCGTGCGTGCTGACGCAGGATCTTCCGGATCCCGCGCTCGATGTTCCCACGGGTTACAAATATGCCGGGAAGGGCGATACGCCGCCATCACTGGATTGGTGGCGCGGCTTCCGCTCCACCGAGCTGACGCAGCTGATGGAGGAGGCGCAGACCGTCAACCTCGACATCGCAGCCGCGGTCTCGCGCATCGTCGAGGCCGACGCCCAGGCGCGGCAGGCCGGCGCGGCGCTGCTGCCAAGCCTGTCCGGCACCGGGCAGGAGACCTATTCGCGCACATCAGGCTCGTCAGCCTCGGGGCTCACCAATGGCGGACGTGAGGTCGTCAATTACCAGGCTTCGCTCAGTGCCAGCTACCAGCTCGACTTCTGGGGCCAGAACCGCGATGCGCTGCAGACGGCGGAAGAAACCGCGAAGGCCAACCGGTTCGATCGCGACACCGTCGCGCTGACGACGCTGGCGAGCGTCGCCAACGCCTATTTCCAGGTGCTGGCCTCGCAGGATCGCATCCGGACCTCACAGCGCAACATCGCCAGCGCGCAGCGCATTCTCGATGCGGTCCGGGAGCGCCGCAAGGCCGGCACCGGCACCGATCTCGACGTCGCCCAGCAGGAGAGCGTGCTGGCAAACCAGAAGGCCCTGGTGCCGCCGCTGCGCCAGACGCTCGACCAGAACAGAAACGCACTCGCCGTGCTGGTGTCACGGCCGCCGGAAAGCGTGCGCATCGGCGGCGGCTCTCTGAACAACGTTGCGATCCCGCGCGTCACGCCCGGCATGCCGTCGGAGCTGTTGACGCAGCGGCCGGACATCCGCCGGCAGGAGGCGCAGCTGGCATCGGCGACCGCCAACATCGGAAATGCCCGCGCCCAGTTCTTTCCAACCATCCAGCTGACCGGCAATGGCGGCTATCAGAGCTCGGCGCTGGTGTCGCTGTTCCAGCCGCATGCGGCGTTCTTCCAGCTGGTCGGCAGCGCGACCCAGCCGATCTTCGACGGCGGCAAGATCCTCGGCAATTTCGAATACGCCAAGGCGCGTCAGGACGAGTTGCTCCAGACCTACCGCAAGACCATCGTCCAGGCCTTCACCGACGTCGACAACGCGCTGTTCTCGATCAAGCAGACCACGATCAAGCTGCAATTGCAGCGCGATGTGCTCAACGCCTCGCGGCGCGCGTTCGACCTTTCCGAGCAGCAATTGCGGGCCGGCACCGCCGACATCGTGACCGTGCTCAACACCCAGCTGACCCTGTTTACGGCGGAGGACGCGCTGTCGCAGGCGCAACTCGCACGGCTTCTCGCCATCGTCAGCCTGTATCAGGCGCTCGGCGGCGGCTGGGAGCCGCGAATGGAGAAACCGGTCAATGCTCTTTAAGCCGGATAACAAGCAAGGCGCGAAGGAGGGCACGGCGAAGCGGTCGCGCGGCCGCGGCTTCGTCATGACCCTGATCACGCTCGCGATCCTCGGCGGGCTCGGCTATTACGGCTGGACCGTCTGGCATCAGCAGCCGCAGCAGGCGAACGGCCGCAACCAGCGGCCCGATCTGCCGGTGCCGGTGCTGGCGGCGACCCCGCGCATCCAGGACGTGCCGGTCTATCTCGACGGCGTCGGCGCCATCCGCGCCCTCAACACCGTGACTGTGCGCTCGCAGGTCGACGGCAAGCTGATCGCCGTCAACTTCACCGAAGGCCAGGACGTCAAAAAGGGCGATGTGCTCGGCGAGATCGATCCCGCGCTCTATCAGGCGACCTATGATCAGGCGGTCGCCAAGAAAGCGCAGGATCAGGCCCAGCTCGCCAACCAGCGCATCGATCTCACGCGCTACGAGCAGCTCGCCGCTTCCAATGCCGGCTCCAAGCAGCAGGCCGACACCCAGCGTGCGCTGGTCGCGCAGACCGAGGCGCTGGTCAAAGCCGACCAGGCCTCGATCGACAATGCGGGGGCGACCCTGAGCTACACCAAGATCGTGGCGCCGCTGTCGGGCCGTGCGGGCCTGCGCCAGGTCGACCAGGGCAACATCATCCATGCCTCCGACACCACGGGCCTCGTGGTGATTACGCAATTGCAGCCGATCGCAGTTTGGTTCAGTCTGCCGCAGCAGCAGATCATGCGCGTCAACGCGGCGGCGTCGAAGGGCACGCTCGCGGTCGACGTGTTCGGCAATGACGGCGTCACCGTGATCGACACCGGCAAGCTGACCGGCATCGACAACCAGGTCGATCAGACCACCGGCACGCTCAAGCTCAAGGCCGAATTCCCCAATGCCAACTACCAGCTCTGGCCGGGCCAGTTCGTCAATGTCCGACTCAAGGTCGAAACCTTGATGCAGGCGCTGGTGGTGCCGACATCGGCCGTGCAGCGCGGCCCGATCGGCACCTTCAGCTATGTCATCGGCGAGGATAATGTCGTTGCGGCCAAGCCTGTCACGGTGACCCAGCAGAACGAGCATGACGCCGTCATCGCGAGCGGCCTGTCGGCAAACGACAAGGTCGTCACGACGGGCTTTGCCAATCTGTCCGACGGCTCCAAGGTGGTCATCGGCCGCGACGACCAGACGCCGTCGGCCGATCTGGCGCCGCGCAAGCGCTCGCGCGCCCCTGATGGCCAGAAGAAGGACGGTCAGGCCAAAGAAGGCCAGAAGGAAGGCCAAAAGGAAGGCGAGCTGCGTCCCAAGCGGAGCAGCAGCGAAGGCGACCAGAAGGGACAGACCGGGCCCGCACCAGGTCCTGTATCCAATCCTGGGGTATCGGGAAGTGGAGCCAAGCAGCCATGATCCCGACAACAGCCGCCTGAGCGGCAGGCAGATCCCATGGGTGTCTCCGAACCCTTCATCCGCCGTCCGATCGCGACCTCGTTGCTCGGCATTGCCCTGCTGATCGGGGGGCTGCTGGGCTATTTCGCGCTGCCGGTCTCGGCGCTGCCGCAAGTCGATTTTCCGACCGTGCAGGTGACGACGCAGCTTCCGGGCGCAAGTCCCGACGTGATTGCCTCGCTGATCACCGCGCCCTTGGAGCGGCAGCTCGGCCAGATCCCGTCGCTGACGGCGATGAACTCGACGAGTTCGTTCGGCGTCAGCCAGATCTCGCTCCAGTTCGACCTCAACCGCGACATCGACGGCGCCACCCAGGATGTGCAGGCCGCGATCAATGCTGCGGCGGGCGTGCTGCCCAAGACGCTGCCGTACCCGCCGACCTACGCCAAGGTGAACCCGGCGGACGCGCCGGTGATGACGCTGGCGCTGCGCTCCGACACGATCTCGCTGCGCGCGATGAGCGACATCGCCGACACGCTTCTGGCGCAACGCCTGAGCCAGATCTCCGGCGTCGGACGGGTTTCGGTGCTCGGAGGGCTGAAGCCGGCCGTGCGTATCCAGGCGGATCTCGCGCGGCTCGCCGCCTATGGCATCGCCATGGAAGATCTGCGCACCGCGATCTCCAATGCCAACGTCTCCGGGCCGAAGGGCTCACTCGACGGCGCGCAGCAATCCTACATCATCGCCGCCAACGACCAGATCGCCGCCGCTGACGCCTACAAGCCGATCATTATCGCCTACCGCAACGGCTCGCCTGTTACGATCGGCGACGTCGCGCAGATCGTCGACGGCCTCGAGAACGACCGCACCGGCGGCTGGTATCAGGGCTCGCCGGCCGTCATCATCGACATCCAGCGCCAGCCCGGCGCCAACGTCATCGACGTCGTCAAGCAGATCCGCGCCGAAATCCCAAAAGTCCAGCGCGCCATTCCGGCCGGCGTGAACCTCACCATCGTCTCTGACCGCACCGTCACCATCCGCGCCTCGGTGCGTGATGTGCAATTCACGCTGGTCCTCAGCGTCGTCCTGGTGACGCTGGTGGTGCTGTTGTTCCTGCGCTCGCTGCGGGCGACGCTGATCGCGGGCGTGGCGCTGCCGCTGTCGCTGATCACCAGCTTCGGCATCATGTATTTTGCTGGCTTCAGCCTCGACAATCTGTCGCTGATGGCGCTGACGATCGGCACCGGTTTCGTCGTCGACGACGCCATCGTGATGATCGAGAACATCGTCCGTCACATGGAAAACGGCGACGGCCCGATGGAGGCTTCGCTCAAGGGCGCCAGCGAAATCGGCTTCACCGTGATCTCGCTGACGGTGTCGCTGATCGCGGTGTTCATCCCGTTGCTGTTCATGTCGGGCCTCGTGGGGCGCATGTTCCGCGAATTCGCGCTGACGCTGACGATTGCGGTCGTGACCTCGGCCGTGGTCTCGCTGACGCTGACGCCGATGATGTGCTCGCGGCTGCTGAAGCACGCCCATGAAGAGCTTGCGGTACCCGGGCTCGCCGCGATCAGCCGCTTCATCGACCGTACCGTCGAGTTCTACCACCGGACGCTGCTGGTTGTTCTGCAGCACCAGCGCATCACGCTGGTCGTGACTTTCGTCACGCTGATTGCGACTCTCGTTCTCTATGTCGTCGCCCCAAAAGGCTTCCTGCCGCTCCAGGACACGGCCTCGATCACGGCCGTGACGGAGGCGGGGGCCGACGTCTCGTTCGCGGAAATGCAGAGGCGGCAGGCCGAGGCGGCCGACGCCATCAAGGCCGACCCCGACGTAACAGGCGTGGTCTCGGTGATCGGGGCGGGCTCGGTCAACCCGACCACCAATGTCGGCCGTCTCGTCATGACCTTGAAGCCGCGCGGCGAGCGGCGCGATGATGTCAGCGTGGTCGTGACCCGGCTCAAGGAGCGGGTGGCCGGTATCCCCGGCATGACCGTTTATTTCCAGCCGGTGCAGGATGTGCAGATCTCGACCCAGTCGAGCCGCTCGCAATACCAGTACACGCTGACAGGCACGGATGCGGCGCTGGTGTCGGAATGGGCCCGCAAGCTGGTCGCCGAGATGCGGCGCGATCCCTTGTTCCGCGACGTCTCCTCGGAGGCGCAGGAAGGCGGACTGCGGGCGCAGCTCGACGTGGATCGGACGCGGGCCGGCCAGCTCGGCGTCAGTCTCCAAGGCATCACCGACACGCTGAACGATGCCTTCGCGCAGCGGCAAGTCTCGACCATCTACGGCCAGGCCAACCAGTACCGCGTGGTGCTGGAGGCGCTGCCGATGTACCAGCGCGATCCCTCGGTCCTGTCGAAACTCTACCTGCCGGGCGGGGCGAGCGCGACTGCGGGCGCGCCCAACGCGCAGGTCCCGCTCTCTGCCGTCGCGACCTTGAAGCGCACCACCGCGCCGCTTGCGATCTCGCACCAGGCCCAATTCCCCGCGATCTCGCTCAGCTTCAACCTCGCGCCGGGCGCAGCGCTTGGCGACGCCGTCGACGCCGTGAAGACGATCGAAACCCGCATCGAGATGCCCAACAGCATCGCGGGCATTTATGCCGGCGACGCCGCCGAATTCTCTAAGGCGCTTGCGGGACAGCCATGGCTGCTGCTCGCCGCTGTCATCACAATCTACATCGTGCTCGGTGTGCTCTACGAGAGCTACATCCACCCCATCACGATCCTCTCGACGCTGCCCTCGGCCGGCGTCGGCGCTATCCTGGCGCTGATTCTGTGCGGGCAGGATCTCTCGGTGATCGGCCTGATCGGCATCATCCTGCTGATGGGCATCGTCAAGAAGAACGCGATCATGATGATCGACTTCGCGCTCGAGGCCGAGCGCGGGCAGGGCATGTCGCCGAACGAGGCGATCGTGCAGGCGTGTCTCTTGCGCTTCCGTCCGATCATGATGACGACGCTGGCGGCCCTGTTCGGTGCGCTGCCGCTGGCGATCGAGAGTGGCACCGGCGCCGAGCTGCGCTTTCCGCTCGGCATCTCCATCATCGGCGGCCTGCTGCTGAGCCAGTTGCTGACGCTCTATACCACGCCCGTGATCTACCTCGCGCTCGACCGTATCAACCGCCGCCTCGAGCAGGCGCTGCCGCCGGCCGAATCCGGCGGCCCGCCGGTCGCGGGCGCGACCGAGGGGATGCAGTAATGGCATCGATCTCGGAGCCCTTCATCCGCCGCCCGGTCGCGACCACGCTGCTCTCGATCGGGTTGTTCCTGCTGGGTGTCGTCGCCTACGAGTTCCTCCCCGTTGCCTCGGTCCCGAACGTCGACTTTCCCGCCATCTTCGTCTCGGCCAGCCGGCCCGGCGCCGACCCGTCGGTGATGGCGGCAACCGTCGCCTCGCCGCTGGAGCGGCGGCTGGGCGAGATATCCGGCATCAACCAGATCACCTCGACGAGTTCGCTCGGCGTCTCCAACATCCAGCTCCAGTTCGACATCGGCCGCAACGTCGACAAGGCCGCGCGCGACGTACAGGCGGCGATCAATGCCGCGTTGGTCGACCTGCCGAGCGACCTGCCGACGCTGCCGCGGTTCCGCAAGGCGAACACAGCCGGCGCACCGGTCTTCGTGCTCGCCTTGACCTCAAAGACGCTGTCGGCGAGCGCGATCTACGACGTCGCCGATACGGTCCTGGCGCAGCGCATCTCGCAGGTCCCTGGTGTCGGTGACGTCACGGTGAGCGGTGCCGATCAGCCGGCGGTGCGGGTGCAGCTCAATCCCGTGGCGCTGTCGAATGCGGGCATCGCTACCGACGACGTCCGGACCGCTATCATCAACGCCAACCCGCTCGGCCCGGTCGGCATCTTCAACGGCGAACGCCAGAGCGAGACGCTGGCGCTCAACAAGCAGATGCGCACGGCAAAGGAATTCCGCGACATCATCGTCAAGAGCTCGAACGGCAATTTCGTCCGGCTCTCCGACGTCGCCGACATCGAGGACTCCGTCCGCAACGCACGCTCGATCGCCTGGTTCAACAAGCAGCCGGCCGTGCTGATCCAGATCACCAAGCAGGGCGATGCCAATGTCATCGACACCGTCGACAGGGTGAAGGCGCTGATCCCCGATCTGAAGCAGTGGATTCCGGCCGGCGTCGATATCTCCACCCTGGTCGACCGCACCAGCACGATCCGCGCCAGCGTGCAGGACATGCAGTGGACGTTGTTTGCGACTGCCATCCTGGTGATGGTCGTTGTTTTCGTGTTCCTGCGGCGGCTGACGCCGACGATCGCGGCCGGCATCTCGGTGCCGCTGGCGCTGGCTGGGACCTGCGCCGGCATGTGGGTGGCGGGCTTCTCGATCGACAATCTGTCGCTGATGGCGCTCGCGATCTCCGTCGGCTTCGTGGTCGACGATGCCATCGTCATGATCGAGAACATGTTCCGCAACCTCGAGCACGGCATGCGACCGCTTGAGGCCGCCCTCGAAGGGGCCAGGCAGATCGGTTTCACGGTCGTCTCGATCAGCCTGTCGCTGGTCGCGGCGTTCACGCCGCTGATCTTCATGGACGGCATCGTCGGCCGTCTGTTGCGCGAATTCTCGCTGACGCTGACCTTCGCGATCCTTGTTTCGACGGTGGTGTCGCTCACCGTGACGCCGATGATCTGTGCCCATTACATCAAACAGACCACGTCCGACTCGGCAACGCTGTTCGACCGCCTCATCGAGGGATCGCTGTCGCGCATCGTCACCTTCTACGCCCGCAGCTTGCGCAACGTGCTGGAATATCCGCTGCTGACGCTCCTGGTGTTCTTCGCCACCATCGCGTTGACGGTGACGCTCTACATCAAGATCCCCAAGGGCTATTTCCCAACCGACGATTCCGGCTTCGTGATCGGCGCGACGCGTGCCTCGGCCGACATCTCGTTCCAGTCGATGCTCGGTCTCCAGCAGCGGCTCGCCGATATCGTGATGCAGGATCCGGCCGTGGCCGGCATCGGTTCGACCGTCGGCAGCGGAGGCGGGCCGGGGGCTCCGACCTCCAACCGCGGCACCATGTTCATCAGCCTGAAACCGCCGGAGGAGCGCGACCACGTTTCCACGCAGGTGGTGATCGACCGTCTCCGGCGCGCGCTGTTCCCGGTGCCCGGCATCCGCCTCTTCATGTTCGCCGCCCAGGACGTGCGCGCCGGCGGACGGCAGAGCGATTCCGACTACCAGTACACGCTCTCCTCGACTGATCTCGACCTGTTGCAGAAATGGGCGCCGATCGTCGCCAAGCGGTTGGAGAGCGTCGAGGGCATCACCGACATCTCCAGCGACCGCGATCCCGGCGGGCTTCAACTGACCTTGTCGATCGACCGCCAGAAGGCCTCGGCCCTCGGCGTTCGCGTCCAGGACATCGACAACGCGCTGAACAATGCCTTCTCGCAACGGCAGATCTCGATCATCTACACCCAGCGCAACCAGTACATGACCGTGCTGGAGATCGACCCGAAATTTCAGGTCGACCCGTCCAACCTCGATCGCATCTATGTCGCGGGCTCTGGCGACGCGCAGGTGCCGCTGTCTGCGGTGGTGCGTGTGACGCGCGGGCTCGCCGCGCTTGCGGTCTATCATTCGCAGTCGTTCCCTTCGACCACGGTGTCGTTCAATTTGTTGCCCGACGTGCCGCTGCAGACCGCCACGCAAAACGTCCAGCGTGCCGTCGAAGAGCTGCATATGCCGGAAGGAATCCGCGGCAGTTTTGACGGCAATGCCGGCGATTTCGCCAAGACCAGCGGCCGCCAGCCGCTGCTGATCCTCGGCGCGCTGGTGGCGATGTATATCGTGCTCGGGGTGCTCTATGAGAGCCTCGCCCATCCGCTCACGATCATCTCGACGCTGCCGTCCGCCGGCCTCGGTGCGCTGCTCGCCTTGCAGATCACCAACACGCCGCTGACGGTGATCGCCTTCGTCGGCATTATCCTCCTGATCGGCATCGTCAAGAAGAACGGCATCATGATGGTCGACTTCGCGCTCGACGCCGAGCGCCAGCGCGGGCTGTCCTCGGCGGAGGCGATCTTCGAGGCTTGCCAGGCGCGTTTCCGACCCATCCTGATGACCACCATGGCGGCGCTGTTCGCCGGCATTCCGCTGGTGGTCGCGACCGGCCCCGGCACGGAGCTGCGCCGTCCGCTCGGCATCACCATCATCGGCGGCCTGTTCGTCTCGCAGATCCTGACGCTCTACACCACGCCCGTGATCTACCTTTTGATCGACCGCCTGCGGCGGCGATCCGAGCCGCGCCCGGTGGCCGCCCCGGCGGAATAGGTTGTTGACGGCCTTCGCAAAGCGTATAGCGGCGACCATGTCGAACCCCACAGCCGCCGCGCCCGAGCCGATTCCCGAATGTCCGCACTGCCAGAAGCCCATGCCGCTGTGCATCTGCGACAGCGTCACGCCGGTCAAAAATCGCCTTGGCCTCCTGATCCTCCAGCATCCGCAGGAGCAGGACAGGGCGCTCGGCACCGCGCGGCTGCTGGCGCAGCATTTTGGGAATGCCACGCTCCGCGTCGGCCTGTCCTGGCCCAGCCTGTCAAAGGCGCTGGGGCAGCCGATTGAGAACGCCTCGCACTGGGCCGTGCTCTATCTCGGCTCGGCGAAGGCGGCCGATCTCGAGGCCGAGGCCGAGATCGTCGCGCTCAACCGCAAGGGCGAGATCGCGGAGAACCAGCGCGCGCTGCTCGGCAAGCTCGAAGGTGTCGTCCTGCTCGACGGCACCTGGAGCCAGGCCAAGGCGTTGTGGTGGCGCAATCCCTGGATGCTGAAATGCCAGCGCGTGATCCTCAATCCACAAGCCCCCTCGCGCTACGGACGCCTGCGCAAGGAGCCACGAAAGGACGGCCTCTCGACCATCGAGGCGGCCGCGACGATTCTGGCCGGCCTGGAGCGGCGTCCCGATATCGGCGAGACCCTGAACGCCAGTTTTGAACGGATGTTAACACGCTACCGCGAGGTCCAGGCCGAGATGCCGGAACTGGCGCCCAAACCGGCGGTCAAGGACCGCCGACGCGGTGTTCGGCGCGGCAAGCGCGCCTGACTTCGGCCGTCTTCATCCGTACGGTTGATTGCTCCACGGCAGGCGGCCGGATAGAGACGACCGGCCGATAAGCCTGCTATTCTGGCGCAGCATCGGAATACCGGAAGGGGCAGTCGAATTCAGCTCGCAGCGCAGGAGATCCTGGCCCAGGCGACGCGGCTCGATCGTTGGGGCACGCTCGCGCTGATGGATATTTCGCTGCGCTATCGGCGCACCGTGATCGGCCCGCTCTGGATCACGCTGACCCTCGCAGCGACCATCGCCAGCGTCGGTACGGTCTATGCGGCCCTGTTCAAGCAGGACATCGCGGGCTTCCTGCCGCCCTTCGCCGTCGGCCTGATCGTCTGGACCCTGATCGCAACGACGCTCCAGGAGGGATCCAGCATCTTCGTGGCCTCCGCCCACCTGATCAAGGCCGTGCCGGCGCCGCTGGTCGTGCACGTGCTCCAGATGATCGCGCGCAACGTCCTGATCTTCGCGCATCATCTGGCGATCGTCGTCCTGCTTTATATCGTGATGCCGTGGCCGCTGCACTGGACCATGCTGCTCGCGGTGCCCGGCTTTGCGATCCTGGTCATCGTCCTCCTCGGTGGCTCGGTCGCGCTCGGCATGCTCTGCGCGCGGTTTCGCGACATCGGCTCCGCGATCGTCAGCGGCCTGCAATTCATCTTTTTCCTGACACCGATCATCTGGACCGAGGAGACCGTGCGCGGCACCGCATTCTCCTGGCTGACCCGCGCCAATCCGTTCGCGACGCTGCTCGATCTCGTGCGCAGGCCGCTGCTGTCGCAGCCGACCGATCCGGAGCAATGGCTGCTCGGAATCGTCTACGCGGCTATCGTGGCCGTGATCGGCCTCGGCTGCTACGCAAGATACCGCCATCGCTTGGCGTATTGGCTGTGAGGCACGCATGAGCCTCGCTGCCCATATCCTGCTCCGCAACGTCGCCGTGACCTTCCCCGTGCTGTCGTTTCGCGACCGCTCGCTCCGCAGCCGGTTCGTCAGCGCGGTGACGCTGCGAAGGACAGGAGCAGTCCCGCACATCGTCTCCGCGCTGAACGACATCAGCCTCGACATCCGCGCCGGCGACCGGCTTGCCATCATCGGCGCCAATGGCGCCGGAAAGACCACGCTGCTGCGGGTTCTCGCGGGCATCTATCACCCGACCGCGGGGAGTGTGGACGTCAACGGCCGCTGCCTGTCGCTGTTTGACCTCTCGGCCGGCTTCGACGAGGAGGCGACCGGCTACGAGAACATCATCCGGCGCGGGCTCGTGATCGGCGCGCGGCGCGCCGAGATCGATGCGCGGCGGGCGGAGATCGCCGAGTTCACCGAGCTCGGCGACCGGCTCGACTTGCCGCTGCGCACCTATTCCAGCGGCATGATGCTGCGCCTGATTTTTGCGGTCGCGACCGCTGTCGAAGGCGAGATCGTGCTGCTGGACGAATGGATCGGCGTGGGCGACCAGCAGTTCCGGAAGAAGGCGAGGGAGCGGCTCGACGAGATCGTCGCCCGTGCCGGCATCCTGGTGCTGGCCTCGCACGACGTCGATCTCATCAAGAGCACCTGCAATCGCGCGATCCTGTTGCGGGAAGGGCGGATCGTTGCCGCGGGTGCGACCGAGGAGATTCTGGGCCAGTATCTCGCGAGCGCCGGAAGGTAATCCGTCCGCGCGCGCTCGGGGCCCTGCCGCAGCCAAAGACACGAACGGGCATTCGTCGCGCTGCGCCTGCTGCGGCGCCTCAGGCCTCACGATCGTTGTATCCAGAAGCCCAAACATTGGGCGGTGTGGCTTTTTCGCACTATTGGTTCCGGATCAAGAACCGTAGATGTACGGGTATCAACATGATTGTGGAAATTCAGTCGTTCTATTGGAGGTTTTTATGAAAGTTCATCTTGCTGCCGCCGCCATTCTCTTGGCTTCCACCTCGATGGGTTTTGCAGCCGATATGGCCATGAAGGCGCCGTATGTTGCGCCGGCGGCCGTTTGGAATTGGACGGGGTTCTATATCGGCGGCCACGTCGGCGCCGGTTGGGGCACCACGGAGTCGACGCTGACTGCGGTCAGCCCCGGCGGCGCGATTCCGGGCGGGTTTCCCATCGCCCAAAACAGCCGTAGCGGCTTCCTCGGCGGCGGCCAGGCCGGCTACAACTTCCAGTCCGGCTGGGCTGTCTTCGGCGTCCAGGGCGACATTGCGGGAATGGACGTGAAGGGCACGACGCCGTGTCTGGGCGGCGCCGCTTCCTGCACGGCGAAGAGTGATTGGCTGGCTACCGTGACCGGGCGGATCGGCGGCGTGGTCGGCGATCGCACCCTCGTCTACGTGAAGGGTGGCGCGGCCTGGATGCACACCGACCACAGCCTCAGCGTCCCCGGCGGTTTCGGGCCTGGCGCTGGGTCCGTCGGCACGAGCACCACGGCATTGGGTTGGGTGCTGGGCTTGGGCGCCGAATACGCCTTCGACCACAACTGGAGCGCGTTCATCGAATACGACTACATCGACTTCGAAAAGAAGAACGCCGCGTTGGACTTCTCTCCTTTCGCCGGTGTTCCCGCGACGGCAAATGTCGATTTCAAGAACAAGCTTTCGATCGCGAAGGTCGGCTTGAACTACAAGTTCGGCGGCCCCGTCGTCGCAAGGTACTGATCGTCTCTTCGCTCTCGTTCACGGAGAAGCCCCGCTTAGCGGGGCTTCTTTGTTTTCGGCTGCGGCCATCAAGCGGTCACGTGTCGGCCGCGCAAGTCGAACGAAGGCGGTTGCCTAAACCCTTGATCCCCTATATTGCTCCGCCCTCGTTGGGGCCACGTGGCGGAGTGGTTACGCGCCGGTCTGCAAAACCGTTTACTCGGGTTCGAGTCCCGACGTGGCCTCCATCGCAAGCTCCTGATATCTCGGCACATATTCGATTGCGACGCGGGTTCAATGGCGCGCGCGGGCGATGCCTGTGGCCGCGCACACCGGGTTTGCCCGGGGCTCGGCGGAAACCAGCGATTCAGGCTCAATGGCATAGTCTTCGCATCTGCGAAGTGATGCATGTCCCATCAACGAGCGCTGGAGAGCACGTGGGCGAAATCGTCCGACTTATCCCGAAACCCGAGCTGGAGCGGGCTCGCCTCATTGCCGAGGCGCGCGCGATCTATGACAGCATCTTCCCGCCGGCCGTACCCGACCGGGCGCCGCAGGACGGCGAGGAGCGCGTCAAGACCTGATCGCGGCCGCGCCGGTCCAGCGCAAGGCCGATAGCAAAACGCCCGCTGGAGCGGGCGCATCGGTCGACGTCGAAAGTGGTCTCAGCAGGCCGCGTACCAGCCGTCCGGAAACGGCAGCAGGGGCCAGGCGCCCTCATTGTCATTGGCGGCCCTTAGAATTTCCTGGGGCGTTGCGGCGTACGACCACGAGCGGGGCGTGAATTCCTCCTCCGGCAGTGGCGCGAAATCTTCGTTGATCATGGCGTCCCGGACGGTATCCAGCAGCAAGTTGAATTCGGCTTCGCTCATCACACCCTCGCACAACGCGGATGGCGCAATGTCGCAAAGCCGGTTTGTTACCCGATTGAGCCGATCGTTCGCATTTTAACGATCGCCCGATCCGGGCCCGATTGGTTAACGATTTGTAAAAATCCCCGCGGGAACCCTACGGTCCGCCCGGCTGCCCCTAGTGTGAAAGAGGTCACATCTCCCGCGGTTTATTTCTCCTACGCCTTCGGGACACCCGGCCAATGCAGGCCGGGGATGGGCAGGGCAGACAGGAGACTTCGTCATGAAGGCAAGGTTCTTGCGGTTCGCAGGTCTGAAGAGCCGGGCGCGCCGCGCCTCGACGGTCGGGCTGTTCCTGACGTTGTTCGCCACCGCCGCCCAGGCGCAGCAGGGAACCCCCGAGCAGCGCCGGGCCTGCACGCCCGACGTCTACCGGCTCTGCGCCGGCGAGATTCCCAACGTCCGCGCCATCACGGCGTGCCTGCGCCGTAACCGGTCAAGCTTGAGCGAGGCTTGCCGCACCGTGTTCGATCAGGCCGGCGGCTGACATAGCTGGCCTGTGGATTTGTGCGCAGCAAGTGGCCTGCGCGGGCTGGCGAATCCGGCATGATCGGCCTGTGAATATGCTGCGGACAGGCTGTGGATTGCTGTGGATGCCGGCCGCAGATACGTCGGCCGGCGTCGCATCTCCGTCAGAAGACGTCATATCTCTGTCAAATAACTTCATCATATGATTCGCCTATCGCGCAGTTGCTTGCGCGGTCCAGGATGATTTGGTTCTCCCGAATTCGGAATCGCGTGCCGCAGCGTCCGGCGCCTGCGAACAGTTTTTGTGCAGCCGCCTGCCCAAATCGCGGGCCCCCTCCATCCAATTTATTGTACGCCCGCGGACAAGCTTTCTCGTCCGCACTCCACCTAGGCTTCCTCCCGAGATTTGGAACATGGCCACTGCCATGGCAATTCGAAGGAGCGGGACGATGGAGAGACGGGTATTGCCCCAGACACGGGGGATGTCGCGCGCGTTGCCATGGCGCAACGTCACGCTCGGCGCGGCCATCGCTTTAGGTCTCGTCGCGGCCGCACCGCTGAGTGCGCAGGCCGCAGCGCCTGCCGCCTGCGCCGCGCTCCAGGACAAATATCCCGACTGGAAGGGCAAGACGCTCGTTAACGCCATCAACCCGCACACGCCGGGCTATGAGACGATCGACCCGAAGGATCCCAGCAAATATATCGGCTTCGACATCGATCTGGGCGAAGCCATCGGCGAATGTCTCGGCTTCAAACTGACTTACAAGCCAGTGACGTTTGCGGCGCTCCTGACCACGCTGTCCGCAGGACAAGCCGACATCGTGATCTCCGACATCTATGCCACCAAGGAACGCGCCAAGGCCGCCGACTTCATCACCTATTCGAAGGTGTTCGACGGCGTGCTGGTCGCCAAGGGCAATCCGAAGGGCATCAACGGCATCAACATGTCGATGTGTGGTGCTGCCGCCGCCGAGAACACCGGCTATGTCGAGGTCCCCCTGATCCAGGCGCTGATGCCGGAGTGCAAGAAGGCCGGCAAGCCCGAGCCGACCGTCCAGCTCTATGACAACAACGCCAACTGCATCCAGGCGATCCTCGCCGGCCGTGCCGACACCTATGTCAACGACGTCAACACCGTCGACAGCGCGGTGAAGGCCTATCCGGACAAGCTGGAGAAGGCGACCGCGGTGACGATCCCGTATTCGGTCGGCATCGCCGTGCCCAAGGACAAGCCGAAATTCCGCGACGCCGTGATGGCCGCGCTGATCGAGGTGCAGAAGGCCGGCACGCACATGGAGCTGCTGAAGAAGCATGGGCTCGATGTGGGTAATTTCAAGGAGCCGGACATTCTCACGGCTGACTGATGTCGCTGTTCCTCCATTACCTGAGCATGCCGTATCTGCTCGAGGGCATCGAGCTCACCCTCGAGGTGACTGCCCTCGGGCTCGGCGGCGGATTGATCCTCGGATTGATCCTCGCCGGCATGCAGCTCTCGCGCTTCTGGGTCCTGGCGGCGGTCGCCAGGGCCTACACCGTGATCTTCCGCGGCACGCCGCTGATCCTGCAGATGGTGTTCGCCTACGACGCGCTGCCGCATATCGGCATCAAGCTGCCGGCAGTGCTGGCCGCCGGCCTCGCGCTCGCC
Source organism: Bradyrhizobium sp. 1 (assembly GCF_023073315.1). Classification (GTDB taxonomy): domain Bacteria; phylum Pseudomonadota; class Alphaproteobacteria; order Rhizobiales; family Xanthobacteraceae; genus Bradyrhizobium. The sequence continues at coordinate 313,140 of NZ_JADPJH010000037.1, forward strand.
TGCAACGAGGCGCCGTTCATCGCGGAGATGCTCCGCGCCGGCGTGCTCGGCGTAGATCGCGGGCAGGTGACGGCAGGGCAGGCGCTCGGCATGACGCCGCGGATCCTGATGTGGCGGGTGATCGCGCCGCAGGCGATCCGCACCATGATCCCCGCGTTTGGCAACGAGGCCGTCAGCGCGCTGAAAAACTCTTCGCTGGCGTCCGTCGTCGCGGTCCAGGAGTTGACTTTGCGCTCGACCCAGTTGGCGTCCTCGACCTTCGATTTCTTCTCGATCTTCTTCGCCTCGGGTCTCCTGTATCTCGTACTGACCTTCGCCATCAGCATCATTCAGCTGTTCGTCGAATGGTTGCTCGATCTCGACCGGGCAAAAGGCCGCCAGCGCAAGCTCGCCGATTACTTGCCGTGGCGCCGCGTTGACCTCACGACCAAGCTTGAACTCGCTGAGGCGACCGTCGCCGATCCCGAGCCTGTACAGACGGAGCCTGCCGACACACCGCCGCTGGCACTAAGCCGCGAGGAACGTACCCGGCGTGCCGCGACGATTGCGCGCAACAACATCGCGGTCGAGACCAGGGATCTCAGCAAGAGCTACGGCGCGCAGAAGGTGCTTGGCGGCCTCGATCTCACCGTCCGCGTCGGCGAAGTCGTCGCGCTGCTCGGGCCCAGCGGTTCCGGCAAGAGCACGCTGCTTCGCTGCATCAATCATCTCGAAAGCTGGGACGGCGGCACGGTGCGCGTCGGCGGCCGCCGACTCGGTTTTGACGACGACGGCAAATTGCTGTCACCCCGGGCGATCGCCAACGAGCGGGCGACCGTCGGCGTCGGCATGGTGTTCCAGCAATTCAATCTGTTCGCCCATCTCTCGGCGAAGGAGAACATTGCCGGCCCCTTGCGCTGGGTCCACGGCATGACCCGCATCGATGCCGACCGCCGCGCCACCGAGCTGCTCGACCGCGTCGGCCTGACGCATCGTGCGGACGCGTTACCTCGTCATCTCTCCGGCGGCCAGCAGCAGCGTGTCGCCATTGCCCGCGCGCTCGCGCCCAATCCGAGCGTGCTGCTGCTGGACGAGCCGACCTCGGCGCTCGATCCCGAACTCGTCAACGAGGTGCTGGAGGTGATCCGCCGCCTCGCCATCGACGACGGCCTCACCATGATCATCTCGACCCACCAGATCCGCTTCGCCGACGAGGTCGCCGACCGCGTCGCGTTCCTCAGCGGTGGCGCGATCATCGAGGAGGGGCCTGCGCATGAGGTGCTCTCCAATCCGCGCAATCCGCTGACCGCGCGTTTCCTCAGCGTGATGGAAGCCGACAAGACGCCGGAGGCGGTCCGATGAGCGCCGCATCCGCAAGGTTCAAGACTCCCGAAGAGGCCATCTCATGAAGCATGTCACGCTGCCGGTTTCGCCAAAGACCGTCCACTGGGGCTATTTCTCCAAGATCGTCGCTCCGGCGCTGACGCTGCGCTCCGGCGATCGCGCCACCATCGAGACGCTGACCCATCATGCCAATGACGATTACGAGCGCATGATCGCCGGCGATCCCGGCGCCGAGAGCGTGTTCCAGTGGACCCGCGAGCACAAGGCGGTGGCGCGTCGCGGTTCGGGTCCGACCGAAGGCCCGTTCATCCGCGGCGCGGGCGAGGGGATTGGCGTGCATCTCCTCACCGGACCGGTCGCGATCGAGGGCGCCGAGCCCGGCGATATCCTGGAAGTCCGCATCCTCGATATCAGGCCGCGGCCGAGCTGCAGCGCCTGCCATGCGGGCCGCTGCTTCGGTTCCAATGTCGCGGCGAACTGGGGCTTTCACTATCACGACCTGATCGAGGAGCCGAAGCCGCGCGAGGTCGTCACCATCTTCGAGCTCGACACCTCGGGCGAGCCCTATGCGAAGGCCGTCTACAACTACGTCTGGACGCCGCAAACCGACCCCGACGGCATCGTGCATCCGACCATCGACTATCCCGGCGTCCGGGTCGATCACGCCACCATCAGGAAGCGCGAGAACATCCTCTCCAGCGTCAAGGTGCCGGCGCGGCTGCATTTCGGCACCATGGGCCTTGCGCCCTCGGAAGCCGATTTCGTCAGCTCGATCCCGCCCAGCTATACCGGCGGCAATATCGACGACTGGCGCATCGGCAAGGGCGCGCGGATGTTCTATCCGGTCGCGGTATCGGGCGCCTATTTCTCGGTCGGCGATCCCCACGCCGCCCAAGGCGACAGCGAACTCGGCGGCACCGCGATCGAGACCTCGCTGACCGGCGATTTCGAATTCATCCTGCACAAGAAGGCCGATCTCGCGGGCACCCATCTCGAAGGCCTCGACCATCCCATGCTCGAGACCGATCACGCCTGGTCGTTCTACGGCTTCACCTATCCGAACTATCTCGCCACGCTCGGTGCGGATGCGCAAACCGAGATTGCCAATCATTCGAGCCTCGACCGTGCGATGCGCGATGCATTCCGTAAACTACGCCGGTTCCTGATGACCGTGCATGGCCTGAGCGAGGACGAAGCGATCTCGCTGCTCTCGGTCGGCGCCGATTTCGGCGTCACCCAGGTCGTCGACGCCAATTGGGGCGTCCACGGCACGATCCGCAAGAACATGTTTCGGTGCGACTAATGCATTGAGGGATATTCCGTTTTCGGGGTGAGGGCGTGAACAAGGAAGATCATCTGCGTCCCGTCGCTGCGACGGATGAGCGCGTTCGTCTGGCACAGAGGTTGCTTCGATCGACCGCAATCTGGGTCGATCCGATGAGCTTCCGTCCCTTCACGAGCGAGTCCTATGCGCAAGACGACCGCCCGGAAGCCTGGCGGGACGTGCTGGCCGCGGTCGGCCTGCAACCGGCGGGTGGCCACTCTTTCTTTGACGGGCACGCAACGGCGTCGCATCGTCACGCCGTGGGTGTTGCGCTGACGCGGATGGCCGCGGGGGCACAGAGCGTCGGCCCCCTCCCGCAAGCAAACGAAGACCTTCCGATCGCGCTGATGCCGCTCGAGGACGGGATGGTGCTGAAAAGCGCCGGCAGCCACCGCATCGTTCCCGTCGGCCATCTCGTGCTGCTGCCGCGCAGCGGGGACTGGAGCATCGTGTTCCAGCGCGACATGCGCGCGATCGTGCTGTCGGTGACCACGAGCGCGCTGCACGGCCGCCTCTCGGGCAAGCCGCGGATCGGCGAGCCCCGGGTTGTCGCGCCAAGCGGTTTCTCCGACGTATTCGCGCGGCTGCTGGATGCGACGGCGCGCACGCTCGACAATTTGAGCGATGGCGAATGGAATGCGGTCGCGCAAGGCCTGGTCGATCTGCTCCTGACGCTTGCGCATCAGCTGGCTGCCTCGACGTCCGATGCCGGGTCGAGCGCGACGCAGGCAGCGCTCCTGCACCGGATCTGCCAGACCATCGAACGCCGGCTCGACGATCCCGATCTCGTGCCGGCGCGCGTCGCGCAGGCCGAGGGGATTTCCGAGCGTTACTTGCAAAAACTGTTCGAGACGGTCGGCGACAATTTTACCCATTATGTCCGCGAGCGCAGGCTCCAGCGTGCCTGGGCCGATCTGTCCAATCCGGTTGAAGCGCATCGCTCGATCTCGGAAATCGCCTACGCCTATGGCTTTGGCGACTCCGCGCATTTCAGCCGCGCTTTCCGCCATCGCTTCGGCCTGCCGCCGCGCGAATTTCGTCAGCAGGAGGCGGAGCGGGCGACGTTGCAGCACGGCGTCGCCGGCCAGCGCGGCTGGCCGCAGGAGGCGCTGGCGCAGCTGCGCACGCATCAGAGCGTGGAGGCCCGCAACGGCGTCGCTTGTGCCGGCGCCGAAGAACGGACCACAACGGAGCGCAGGCATCATCACCTCCCGGTCGAGGCCAGCCGCATTCATTGGGGCTATTTCAGCCGCTCACTGTCGCCGCAGATCGAGATCGCCTCGGGCGATACCATCACCATCGAGACGCTGACCCAGCACGCCTCCGACGCCCCCGACATGATGATTGCGGGCGATGCCGGCGCCGAAAGCGTGTTCGGCTGGACGCGAGAGAAGAAGAACGTCGATCGCCGCGGCGCCGGGCCAATGGATGCCAGCGTATTCGGCCGCGGTGCGGGCGAGGGGTTTGGCGTGCACATCTGCACGGGCCCGGTGGCGGTGAAGGACGCCCAGCCCGGCGACGTGCTGGAGGTGCGCATCCTTGACATCGTGCCGCGCGCAAGCCGCAGTCCGAACCATGCGGGACGCGTGTTCGGCTCTTCGGTCGCGGCGTGGTGGGGCTATCACTACAACGAGTTTCTCGGCGGCCCCAAGCCGCGCGAAATCGTCACCATCTACGAGATTTTTAACGACCCCGGGGAGCCCCACGCCCGCGCGCTTTATTCCTACCGCTGGGAGCCGCAGACCGATCCGTTCGGCGTCGTGCACGCGACCTACGACTATCCCGGCGTTCCCGTCGTATCGGGCACGGTGAAGCGCCGCCACGCCGTGCTCGACGGCATCCGTATTCCGCTGCGGCCGCATTTCGGCGTGATCGCGGTGGCGCCACGCGAGGTCGATTTCGTCGACTCCGTGCCGCCGTCCTATTTCGGCGGCAATCTCGACAATTGGCGGCTGGGGAAGGGGTCCAGCGTCTATCTTCCGGTCTCGGTGCCCGGTGCGTTGCTGTCGGTCGGCGATTCCCACGCCACCCAGGGCGACGGCGAATTGAGCGGCACCGCGATCGAATGTTCGATGACCGGCACGTTCGAGGTGATCCTGCACAAGAAGGCCGACCTCGCAGGCCAACCCTTCGCCGATCTCTCTTATCCGCTGATCGAGACCGAAACCGATTGGGTGCTGACCGGCTTCAGCCACCCCAACTACCTCGCCGAGTTCGGCGCGCAGGGCCAGAGCGAGGTCTACGCAAAGTCCTCGCTCGATCTCGCCATGAAAGATGCGTTCCGAAAAATGCGGCGCTTCCTGATGAACGTGAAGGGTCTCAGCGAGGACGAGGCGATCGCGCTGATGTCGGCCGCCGTCGATTTCGGCGTCACCCAGGTCGTCGACGGTAATTGGGGCGTGCACGCCATCCTCAGCAAGCGCCTGTTTCGGGACGCGACTTAACAAGGATACCTCTCGTGAAATTCCACATGATCAGCGGCGGACCGAAGCCGGTTGCGCCCTTCAGCCACGCCGTCGAGACCGACGGCTTTGTCTTCGTCACCGGCCAGATGCCGGATACGCCGCAGGCGCCAGGCGTATTGCCCGACGGCATCGTCGCGCAGACGCAAGCCGTGATGGAGAATTTGAAGGTGGTTCTCGCCGGCCTCGATCTCGGCCTCGAGCACGTCGTGATGACGCGTATTTACCTGACGCGCTTCAAAGAGGATTACGCCGCGATGAACGAGACCTATCGCAGCTTCTTCCCGCCGGATCGGCTGCCAGCCCGCACCTGCGTCGGCGTCACCGGCCTTGCCTATGACGCGCTGATCGAGATCGACCTGGTGTGCCGGCGGCCGTGATAGTTCATAGGGTGGGTTAGCTTTGCGGCTGCGCGAAGCGCAGGCGCTGGGCGTAACCCACCACGTCTGTTGCCGCGGAGACCCAAGAGGTAGGTTACGCTTCGCTAACCCACCGTACAATCCCTTGTGTTGCCCGTCGAGGCTGAGCAAGAATTGGTCGTTGGCGGCCTTAGG
>NZ_JADPJH010000014.1:0-403780 GCF_023073315.1 Bradyrhizobium sp. 1
CCGCGGGTGCCAGCCGGCACCCGGTCTTCCCTGCGCCCTCGGCACTTTCGGGGGCGGTGATGACAGCAAAGCTCGGGCCGCATAGGCCGCGAGAATGCGAAACCGCGCGTATGATGTGGGCAGCAATGCGAGATGAATGCGGGCTCTCGTGCCCCGGACGCGGCGCAGCGCCCCTTCGGCGGTGCGCCGCAGAGCCGGGGCCCATCCAGCGGCAAAATGCAGGGCTTCTGGGTCCCGGCTCTGCGCCGCAACGCTCACGCGTTGCAGCTTGTCCGGGACACGAGTGTGAACGTCAGTCGCGTCCCTCGCCTATTCCCCCAGCGTCGTCTCCACAAACCCACGCGGATCGTCGCAAAATTCCCGCATCAGCCGGTAATGATCCGTCTCCTCCACCGTCGTCGGCTCGAGGCCATATTTGCCCAGTCGAAGCAGCTGTGCGTTGGGATAGGCCATCAGCATCGGCGAATGGGTTGCCATGATGACCTGGCAGATGCGGGAGCCGTCCATGCGTCGCAGCAGCTTCAGAAATTCGATCTGGCGCGCCGGCGACAGCGCTGATTCAGGCTCGTCGAAGATGAAGATGCCCTGGCGCTGGCAGCGCTCCTCGAAGAAGCGCAGGAAACCCTCACCATGGGAATGCGACAGGAAATCGGGGCCGGCCCGGCCGACATCACGCGCGGCCTTGTCGAGATATCGCGCGACCGAGAAAAAGCTCTCGGCACGAAAGAACCAGCCATTGGTGATCTTCGGCAGCCAGCTCGCGCGCAAGGCCCTGGAAAGTTGGCCGCCCATCTTCTCATGCGCCTCGGAATGATCGACCGGCATGTACCCCTTGCCGCCACCGGCGTCGTCATAGCCGGCGAGCGCTGCGATGCCCTCGAGGATCGTCGACTTCCCGGTGCCATTCTCTCCGACGATGATCGTGATGGCGGCCTCGAAGTTGAGCTCGAAATCATCCGGAAAGATCGGCAGGCAAAACGGATACCCTCGCGATCGCGAACTTGCGACGGGTCGAGCCAGACTCGCTTCAGGTAGGGCGCCGGCAGGTTGATCGTTCGACCGCTTCTTCGGCTCATGCCCGGCTTCCAACCTATTCCGACCGACCGTTTGAGCGGAACATATCAGGAACACAATCTTCGCGAAAGCTGCATCTGAGACACAGACGGAAACAAATAGAAACAGACTCAAAATGCGTCGCTTGGACGAACACTAAAATCGAAGATTGTGGGCCAGAATCGCCCCAGGAAACCTGGCTAAAAGACCGTCTGCTGGCATGAGGCCAGCCCCCACCTCGCGACCCGGCAATGATTGACGGACGTCCGGGACCGTAAAGCCGCGAGGAATGCGCGATGGTGACGACGTATTTCAGTTACAACTACATTACGCGCAATATCAAGCAGTCCCTGACGAACGTTGAACAGCAACCGGACGTGGCGCGAGAGGCCGCCTATTACAAGGCCAACATCGGCAAGGTGAAGACCGTCGACGATTTCATGAAGGATTATCGACTGTATCACTATGCAACGAAGGCATATGGCCTGGAGGACATGGCATACGCCAAGGCTTTCATGAAAAAAGTGCTGGAGAGCGATCTCTCCGACCCAAAAAGCTTCGTCAACAAGTTGGTCGACCCGCGTTACCGGGAGTTTGCCGCGGCATTTTCCTTCAAAGGCAGTGCAACGCCGGTTGCGCAATCGGAGACCCAAACCGATGAGATGATCGGTCTGTACACGGCGACCAAAAAGAGCCAGGTCGATGCAGCAGTCAGCGACTCCAATTACTACAGCGCCGCAATCGGCAATATCAGCAGCGCAGACCAACTCCTGAACGACGACCGTCTTCGCAACTACGTCTATTCGGCATACGAGATCGATCAAAGTAAGTGGCCGGCTGCTACGATCAGCCAGGTCCTGCGCAGCGATCCCACCGATCCGAACAGCTACGTCAACACCACCTTCGCTTCTCAGCTGCCTGGCCTCAACGCCCAAGTCGCTCAAGCCCAATCAGACGTCAGCACCGCCAATTCGAATATTGCCAACTACACGGCCCAGCTCTCGCAGCCGGGCGCTGACGTGGCCCAGTTGAACGTCCAGATCCTGGTCGAAAAATATCACCTGGAGTCCTATACGAAGAGCATCGCCAGCCTCAACGACCAGATTGCGGCGATTGGCTCGTTTGTAGACCTGGCCGGCGCGTTCGAGTTTTCGCCCGACGGGTCGCTCCCCCCAGGCGTTTCCGCTCAGACTGCAGCAAACGTCACGCTGACGAAAAATCGGTTCGACAACAGCAAGGCCGAGGTCTACCAGGCAGCAAGCCCGATCTTCGAAGCCGTAGCGATCAAGCAATTCAGGGCGGACCTCCTCAAGATCAATTCGGTCCAGGCGTTCGTGTCGACACCGGGCGTGTATGATTTTGCGCTGGGCGCCGTCGGCCTCGATCCCGACAAGGTCTCGCCGGACATCATCAAGAAAGTCCTCGAAAGCGACCTCAGCGATCCCAAAAGCTACGTGTATACCCTCAAGGACAATCGATACGTTCAGCTCGCCCACGCCTTCAACTTCGATGCAAAGGGTAATCTGACCACGCCCCTGGTGGCGCAGGACTCTGCTGAAGTCCTCCAGATTGCGAAGGCCTACGTCATTCAAGCGGTGAAGAGCGCAAGCACGGCGACCCCTCAGCAGCAGAAGGCAGTCCAGGCACAAGCCACGCAGGATGCGACGGCCTATCAGCAGGCGATCGCGGGCATCGACAGCGTTTCCGATCTTCTCGCAAACAGGTCGATGGTCGATTTGATTCTCCTGGCCAAGGGTTTGGACCCCAGGAAGGTCAGCACCGATTTCCTCAAGAAGGCCTTCGCTTCCGACCTGAACGACAAGAAGAGCTTCGTAAACACGCAGAGCGATCCTCGCTATGCCGAGATCGTCGCGTCGTTCAATTTCGACAGCAAGGGCAACGTCGCGCGTCTTCCGATGATGGGTCCGCAGAAGCGAGATCAATTCCAGGAAACACAATCGAACTATCTCGAGCAAAGGCTGGAGCAGCAGCAGGGGGATACGAATCCCGGCGTGCGCCTTGCACTCTATTTCCAGCGGAAGGCAGGCGACATCACGTCCGCATACGACATCCTTGCTGACAAGGCTCTTTCGGAGGTGTTCAGGACCACTTTCGATCTGCCGGATTCGATGGCTGCGATGCCGATCGATCAGCAGGCCAAGTTTGTGGACAGATTCATGAAGATCAAGGACCTGTCCGATCCCGCGAAGGTCGAAAAGCTGTTGAACCGTTTCTCCGCCATGTATGACATCAGAAACAGCCAGACCACGGATCAGGGACAATCTCCCTTGCTCAACCTCTTTCAGGGATCAAGCTCGGGGATAAGTGACTCGATGTACCTGGCCATCGCAAAGCTGGGTACTCGCTGATGATCGCTCGCCGAGACTAGCCCAACACCTCGAGCACCAGCTCCATGGTCATCAGCACGGGATTGTCGCCACGGATCAGACGGCCCTCCGCAATGCCGCCGGTGTAGTCGATCAGGGCAACGTCGAGCGCGGCTTCCGGCGCGCCGGACGAGCCGGGCGCGATCGTGCCGGCTGTTATCGCGAGCTCTGTCGCGAACGGCTCGGTCACACCGCCATGGGTGAAGCGCGCGCCGATGGTCGAGCCGACGCCGCCGTGAATCTTCGCGCGCGTGATGCCGTGCCCACGGCAGAACTGTTCGAGGCAGCCGGCAAAATCCTGATTGGGCCGCAGCCGCAGCGCGATGGCCCGGCTCGTCGTGCGCGTTCCGTTGTTCGCGGCAGTCACCGGCCCGAACAGCTTGAAATTGGTCTCGGGATCAGGATCAGCCGAGAACATTGCACCATCGGTCCCGAAAGCCTCCACAGCAAAAGGCTCGGCGACAACGGTCTCATCCGGCAGCATGTGGCCGCCGCTCGTCTTGCCGTCCGCCTCGGTCCAAAGCCCATGGCAATGAAAGAACGGCGCGCCGTCGCGCATGCCGAGCGTCATGCTGCCGAGCCTGGTGCGCGTGGCGCCCTCGGGCCGATACGTGTCGCTGTAGAACGCGGCGTTCTCGTCCGTCTTCGACAGCGCCGGCATCACATAGGCGAACGGCCCAAGTGCACCGTGGCCGAAACTCAGCACGCCACTCGCAAAACCTTCCGCGGCAAAACCGCGGCGTACGGCTTCGAGCAGCGGCAAACCTGCTTCAAGCCTGAATGTGAAGGCGCGTCCCCTCGCCTCCACCCATTGAATACGCTCTGTGACCGGCGCGCCCGGCTGCTTGATATTCCGCATGCCCTGAACTCAGCCCGTCTTCGTCTTGTCGAGATCGAGCAGGCCGCGCGCCTCGAGCTCATCGCGCACCATGCGCTTCGGCACCTTGCCATAGCCGGATTTCGGCAACGCATCCCAGAAGAAGAACCGTTTTGGCATCTTGTAGCGCGGGACCTTAGGCAGGAGGAACGCCGCCATCTCCGCTTCACTCACAGCTTTCTCTCCGTCGCGCGCGACGCAGACGGCGATTCCGACCTCGCCCCAGGTCGCATCGGGCACGCCGAGCACCGCGACCTCGCCGACCGCGGGATGGGTCAAGATCTTCTCCTCGATCTCGCGCGGATAGATGTTGGAACCGCCGGAGATGTACATGTCGGAGGCGCGTCCCGTGATGTAGACAAAGCCCTCCTCGTCCATATGGCCGAGATCGCCGGTGCGGAACCAGCCGTTGCGGAACGCCTTGGCATTGGCCTCGGGGTTGTCGTAGTAGCCGGCGAGCACGGCCGGCCCGATCACGCAGATCTCGCCGCTCTGGTTCGCCCCAAGCTCGCGGCCCCCGTCGTCCTGGATCGAGACCTGCATCCCGGTGCGCTCAAAGCCGCAGGTGCCGATCTTCGCATGCGGGCCATCCTCGGGATCGTGCAGCGCTGCCGGCAGCACGGTGATGTTGCCGGTGACCTCGCCCAATCCAAAATACTGCACGATGACCTTGCCGAGCTTCTTCAGCGCGGTCTTCTGATCCTCGCGATACATCGGTGCGCCCGCATAAATGACGTGACGCAGCGAGGAATGATCGTATTTGTCGACGGCGGGATGCTCGACCATCATCTTCAAAATCGTCGGCACCGTGAAGAGATTGCTGACCCGATGCGCCGCGATCAGGCGGAACGCTTCGTCGATGTCGAATTTTTCCGTCGGCAGCAGCACGGTGCAGACGCCGCGCGCGGTCTGCACCAATTGATGCACGCCGGCGCCATGCGACAACGGCGCCACCACCAGCGAGGCATCGTTCTCGGTCGCTCCAGGCGTCAGATCGGCGAGATGATTGGTGACGACAAAGCCCATCTGGCCATGAGTCAGCACCGCGGCCTTGGAACGGCCGGTGGTGCCGGAGGTGAAGAAGAACCAGCAGGGATCGTCGTGCTCGACGTCAATATTCGCAACGCTTGCGCCGGCCTGCGAGGCGATGGCATCAGCCACCGAGCGCTCGCCGAATGCGGTCCTGCCATCGATGCTCCAGGTGAATTCCAGCGCGCCGCCGGCCACCGCCGCGGCATGCTCGGGAAAATCGACATGGCACAGAAACGCCTTGGCGCCGGAAGCCTCTGCGAGATAGGTGACCTCGTCGGGCATCAGGCGGAAATTGGTGGGCACCCAGACCGCGCCGAGCCGGAACGCGGCAAACATCGAGAAGAACATCTCGTCGCCATTCTTGGAATGGACGAGGATGCGGTCACCCTTCGCGATGCCGCGTGCGGCGAGCGCTGCGGCCAATGCCGAAACCTGCGTATCGATCTCGCGCCAGGTCCAGGACTTGTCTCCCCAGACGAACCCGGGACGCGACCCATGCCGCCGCGCATTCTGGGTCAGCATGTAGGCGAGATTCATGACGCGGCGGGACATGCGCAGGGGCTGCATGGGGCTTCCTTTTCGGGTGCGGCCTACGCAAGCGGGCCGCTCTTCGAGCCCTGTTTATCGCCATTCCAATCGGCCACCGCAAGGCCAGCCGGCACAGCCCCTCCCATCGCCGGCATGGGCCCTGCCCGCCGGGTACCAGACGCTCGTCCCCGCCAGTTCCCGTTCTCAGCTAACGGCAGGTGGAAGATCTTCGAGAAGCGGCCACAGCTCCTGCGGCGCCTCGTCCATGCACCAGAAGCAATCAAGGCCAAAAACCGAATCCGGCAGGCACGCCGGTGGATAATCCGAGATACTAAACGGCTTCGCTTCTTCGGCCCGCGCGGCGGAGGCGAACAGAATGAGCAGGAGCATCAGATAGCGCATGCGCGTTTGTCGCGGGCGCTGCCCGTAGCGTTCAGGGAATCTTAAACATGATCGGCGCAACCTCCATCAGTTCTCGCGTACAGAGTGCCGCATGATGGTCAAAGCGCCCGCCTTCCTCCTGTTGTCGCTGGCGCTCGGCGGATGTGCCGTGGCCCCGCAAGCCCATTTCGCCTCCGATCCCGCCTTCAAGCCGGCGCGCTACGCCTGGGATGGCGCCGGCAAGGATCCCAATCGGCCGGGCGACACACCGCGTGCAACGCGCGCTGCCGCCACATCCGAGCGCAACAGATCGCAAGCAGGACTCCAGCCCTATTCGAAGGAATCGTGGCAGGCCCAGGACGGCATCGAGGCCGAGCACGACGCCAGGGTCAATCGCTCCCTCGTCATCTGCCAGGGCTGCCTGCGCCCGCAACCACAGCCTGAAGATTCAAGGCTCGCCAAAGCGAGCGATTGAACCGAAAGGCCGCTCCCTCGGTCTACAGAGATACACGCTGACAGCGGGCTGCTCCTGCCTGCCGTCGCGCGCCATCATCTCAGGGACATCTCATGCTCAACCGTCGTACCTTCGTCGCGGCGTCTCTGCTTGCCACCGCTTCCCCGGCATTCGCCGTGATGCCTGCCGCGAGCGATCCCGTCACCATCCTGACCGCGATCTACACCCGCGCGGCCAAGGGCAAGGGTGATGGCGGCGGCGCCTTCGTCATCGCGAACAAAGCGGCCAAGGCACAATATCTCTCGAAGGCGCTGGTCGCGCTGTGGGCCAAGGCCGATGCGCATACACCGAAGGGCGACGTCGGGCCGGTCGATTTCGACCCCGTCACCAATTCGCAGGAACCGGACGTCAAATCGTTCAAGGTTGACGCGGAGAAGATGGAGGCCGACAAGGCGACGATCGCGGTGACCATCACCGGCCATCGCAACGACCGCAAACCCGCTGATCAGATCGTGCGTTACGACTTCGTGCGCGAGGCGGGTAGCTGGCGGATCGACGACATCAAGGGCTCCTCCGACGGCGAAGCCTGGTCGATCCGCAAGATGCTGACGGACTCGCTGAAGAGCTGACCGGAGACAACATGAGCGACGTCATCGACAACAGGGCCCATCACCGCTTCGAACTGGAGGTCGAGGGCTATCTTGCAACCGAACACTACAAGCTGGACGGCAATGTCATCACGTTCGAGCACACCGACGTGCCGAAGGAGCTCGGTGGCAAGGGCGTCGGCTCAAGACTGGTGCAAGGGGCACTTGACCAGGTCCGCGCCGCCGGATTGAAGCTGATCCCGGAGTGCCCGTTCGTGAAGGCGTGGATCGAGAAGCACGCGGAGTATCAGGATCTGGTGAAGACCTAACACCGTCATTGCGAGGAGCTCGCGACAAAACTGCGGAGCAATTTTGCGCTGATGCGCTCGCAATGACGAGTGGCTACAGCGCGCCCAGCTTCCGCAGCTGTTCCTGAGCCGTCGGCAGGCCCGGCTTCAACTCCAGCGCCTTCCTGAAATCGACGATCGCGCCCTGCTTGTCGCCGAGCCTCAAGCGGGCCTGCCCACGGTTATTCCACGAGTACACGTCGGAGGGATCGTATTGGATTGCCTTGTCGTAGTCGGACAGGCCGCCCTTGGTATCGCCTTGGAACAGCCGGATCATGCCGCGGTTACGCCAGCCGCGCGCGTCGGTCGGCGCGATGCGGATCGCCTCGCCATAATCGGCGGCGGCGCGGTCGAGCTGCTCGCTGTCGCGATAGACGTTGCCGCGATCGATATAGCCAATCAGATCCGGCGCAAGCTTGATCCGCGTGCTGTAGTCGGCGAGCGCATGCGCCATGTCGTGCCTGCGGTAATACATCAGGCCGCGATTGGCGTAGGCCATGGCATAGTTGGGATCGCGCGTGATCGCGGCGTCGAAGTCGGCAAAGGCGCCATCGAGGTCGGCCTTGTTGAAGCGGGACTCGCCGCGATTGTTGTAGGCCAGCGCCAGCAACGGATCGAGCTTGATGGCCTGGTCGTAGTCGGCAATGGCGCGATCATAGTCGCGCTTGAAGCTGTAGACGCGACCGCGGTTGTTGTAGGCGCAGGCATAGGCCGGATCGAGCCTGACAGCCTCGTCGAGATCGGACAGCGCGGCGTCGAGTTCGCGCTTCTCGGTGAGGCCATATCCGCGGTTGCAATAGGCGCTGGCGAGCCTGCGGCCCGTCTCGCTCTTGGTCTCGACCACGGTCGAGCAGGCCTTGATGCGCTCGTCTGGCGTGCTGGTCAGCCGCACGCAGGCCTCCCAGGCCGGACGGCCATCGGCCGCAGCCGGGCTCGTCCAGGCAAGCGCGGCGAGCAGCGCCATGAGGCTGAGCGGGACACGCATTTTCCGGATATCTCCCCTGCGGCAACCTCCCTTGGTCGCACCTTGGCAAGGGCGGGTTCAGCCCCCTAGATCAGGGAACACGCAGCGCTTCGGAAGGATCTTGCATGGCGGCATCGGTACGCGACAACAAGGACAGAAGCCGCTTCGAGCTCGATGTCGGCAGCGAGCTTGCCTTCGCCAATTACCGGCTAACGCCGTCGGCCGTGATCATCACCCATACCGAGACGCCGCGCGCGCTGCGCGGCCGTGGCATCGCCTCCGAGCTGGTCAAGGGTGCGCTGGACTTGATCCGCCGCGACGGCAACAAGGTGATCGCCGGTTGCGGTTTCGTGGTCGACTATCTCGACAAGCATCCGGAGGACGCGGACCTCGTCGCCTGAACGCAAAAGGGCCCGCGCAAGCGCGGGCCCTTGGCAACGACCAAGAGGTCAATCAGTGCTTGATTTCCGGCGGCAGCTTGCCGCCGTTGGCGGCGAGCTTGGACATCACCTGCTTGTGCAGCCAGACGTTCATGCTGGCCGAGTCGTTCATGTCGCCGCTGTAGCCGAGCTCCTTGGCGAGGTCCTTGCGCACGGCAAGGCTGGAGTCGATGTCGAGCGCCTTCATGAGGTCGACGATCGAGGTGCGCCACTCCAGCTTCTCCTTCTGGGCAGCCACCAGCTTGTCGACGATGGCCGCGACGTCCACGGTCGCGGCGGGCGCCGCGCCGGGGGCCGACGACGGCGCCGATCCGCTCGGCGCCGCGCTGGGCGACGGTGCGCTGCCTGCGGGCGCGGCGGAAGCAGGACTGCTGCCGAAGATCGCGCCCATGATTTTCCCGAAAATGCTCATGTATGCTCCCCGAAAAGGATCCGTTGGAAGGGCCTTGAGTGGCTCTTATAGACGAAGTTACTGCATTGCGCCCGCGGAGTTCTGCGGACCCGCAACCAGCATCAGCTTATCTGCGGCGAAATGACGGCCGGATGACATATTCGAGGTTGCACCGCGACATCGAATTTCACCCAAGCGTGAGGGACAGGACTCGGAATTGGGAGTAGCCTCTGCGTTCAACTCGCGAGCCCGTCCGGAATTCGCGTCTGGTTGGAATCGCGAAACTCAGAGAAGAGCGGCCGCTTGCGCCGTTTGCTGGCGCCGGATTCGGCCGCCCGGCAAGGGAGCTAGCGACTATGGCTACACTCTACCAGGGCAATGTCCCTACTGTAGGCCAGCCCACTGATGCGGCTGGACCTGTGATCCGAACCATCCAACTGTCCGACCTGCACGACGCGCTCAAGCGCGGCTGGGAGGATTTCAAGGCGGTTCCGAGCCACGCCATTATCCTCTGCGTGATCTATCCCGTGCTGGGCCTCGTGATCGCGCGCGTAGCGATGGGCTATTCGGTGCTGCCGTTGCTGTTTCCGCTGGCCGCCGGCTTCGCCCTGATCGGCCCGTTCGCAGCACTCGGTCTCTACGAGCTCTCCAGCCGGCGCGAACGTTATGAAGAGGCCAGCGCCTGGGATGCCATGGAGGTGCTGCGCTCGCCGTCGTTCGGCGCGATGCTCGGCCTCGGCACGCTGCTGCTCGCCCTGTTCGTGACCTGGGTCGCGACCGCGCAGACAATCTATGTCGCGGCGTTCGGCTATGAGGGCGCGTCCGGGATTTCGGATTTCATGACACGCGTGCTGACAACCCGGCAAGGCTGGTGGCTGATCGTGGTCGGCTGCGGCACGGGCTTCCTGTTCGCGCTTGCCGCGCTCTGTATCAGCGCCGTGTCGTTCCCGTTGATGCTGGACCGCCATGCCGGCGCGTTCGAGGCGATGGTGACGTCGCTGCGCGTCGTCGCCAAGAACCCGGTGCCGATGGCGGCCTGGGGCCTGATCGTGGCGGTGTTGCTGGCGCTGGGCACCATCCCGGCCTTCCTCGGCCTCGCCGTCGTCATCCCCCTGCTCGGCCACGCCACCTGGCATCTCTACCGCAAGGTGATCGTCTCCGATCCCGGTGCACGTCCGGTGCCGCCCCCGCCGCATCGTCCGCGCAAGCCGGCCGCCGACTTCCCCGCCAACCTGTTCCCCTGGCGTAACAGGACGGACGCCTGACGAACTCGTGACATGCGACCCTGCCCGGGCTCGGCCTCGGGCGGGGTCGCACTGTCATACGCCTTGCTTTGGCCGCGGTTACAATCGAGATTGCACCCGCCGGCCCGATCACTTCACGGAATCAATTTCATCTAATGACCCCGACGATTTCTCGTCTCGCTTTCGCAGCCCTCACCCTCGCCGCGTCCATACTGTCCGCCCAGCCGGCGCTCGCCGCTGTTGCCTGCGGCTCGGGCAATTTCGACGCCTGGCTTGCGGACTTCAAAACCGACGCCGCCGCCAAGGGCGTCTCGCAGCAGGCCATTGCATCTGGGCTCGCCGGCGTGACGCTCGACCAGAGTGTGCTCAACCGTGACAAGTCGCAAAAGGTCTTCACCCAGACTTTTGAGGAGTTTTCCGGCCGCATGGTGCCGCCGCGGATGACGCGCGGCTCCAACATGATGAAGCAATACGGCTCGGTACTGTCGCGCATCGAGCAGACCTATGGCGTGCCCGGCGAAGTGCTGGTCGCGATCTGGGGCCTCGAGACCGATTTCGGCGTCAATACCGGCAAGTTCGCCACCATCCGCTCGCTGGCGACGCTGGCCTATGACTGCCGCCGCTCCGAGCAGTTTCGCGGCGAGCTGATGGATGCGTTGCGTATCGTCCAGCGCGGCGATCTCACGCCCGGCGACATGAAGGGCGCCTGGGCCGGCGAGCTCGGCCAGACCCAGTTCATGCCCTCGTCATGGATGAAGTACGCGGTCGATTTCGACGGCAACGGCAAGCGCGATCTCCTGCACAACGCGCCCGACGTGCTCGCCTCCACCGCCAATTATCTCGCCGGTTATGGCTGGCAGAAGGGCAAGGACTGGCAGCCCGGCGCTCCGAATTTTGCGGTGATCCAGCAGTGGAACAAGAGCGAGGTCTACTCCAAGACCATCGCCTATTTCGCAACCCAGCTTGCGCGCGCCCCTTAAATAGCGTTCGGCAAAACGCGTAAAATAGCGTTCGGCAAAACGCGTAGGGCCGATCGCACGGCGACCGGCCCTCTCTTGGATTGCGTTTGCCTACCTGTTTACTTGGCCATTGTGGCCTGCATCGCTTTGTTCAGGTGCATGCCGCACGCACCCATTTTGCCGTTGAGCAGCGAGTCCTGCGCAGCCGTGATTTCCTTCTCGGCGACCCACTTGCCGTCGCCATCGGCCATGGCCTCGATCGCGGTCTCCGTCTTCTCCAGATTGGCCCCGCTGCAACCGCCCATGGCGTGCTTGGCGGCCTGGGCCGGCGCGACGGCGAATGCGACGGCGGCAATTGCGATAACCCCGAGTAACTTCGTCATGATGTTACTTTCCTTCTCTTGTTCTTGGACAGGACCAGCGACATTGCCGGAATCTGCGACATGACTTTGCTGCCGATGCGGCAACTTGCCGCAATAAATTCCCCGCGAGAATTGCGTGATGTTGCGCACGGCGCAGAGCCGCATGCGAAATTTCTGATTTCCATTACAGCTTTGTAATCAGACCACTACACGCTCGGCGTGTGTGCGTCGCACCAACGATTCAAGCCGGTCGATCTCGGGCGAGACCATGCGCGCATCGGGCCTCGTCGATCCACGTATGGCCGGCGGCCGCGCGACGGCGCACATGCGCCTCGTGGGTAGACCAAAATATCCGGCTTCGCCGCCGTCGTTACGATGGATCCGTCAGCGCCGGCCGGCGAATCGCGGTTGGCTCCTTTTCCCTCGCGAGTCGGAACCGATCTTATGATTGAATATATATTCACTCTTATGATTGGCGCTTCATGCGATTCGCGCATGCGAGACTTGGGCTTACAAGCTGCCGCATCGCTTTGCGGATCACGAGAACGTAACTTATTTGCGCGATCGTTGGAGCAGTATGAATTGGTATAAACCCGTGATTTCACGGACCTTTATTGTAATATGCAGGGGCTTCCGCCCAGCCGTTGGGCAGGACTGCCAAGAGGTTAATCGGTCCTTACCGATGCCATGCGCTCACCGCCTAGCTGCATCGCAACATCGGAACTTTCGCACTGCACCACTCTCATCTATATTCATTTCAACGATGAGGCCCGGGCAAGGGTTGAATCGAACTACAGGAGACTACAAATGCTGCTCTCGCTTATCCGCATGGTTCAGGCTTTCCGCGACTATCAGCGCAATGTTGCCGAGCTGTCCCAGCTCAGCGATCGCGAACTGGCCGACATCGGCCTCGATCGCTCGGACATCCCGCGCGTTGCCGCCGGTCAGTATCAGGGCTGATATCGTTCAGCCCTTAGCCGGTCGAACCGATAACGCCCGCCTCGTGCGGGCGCTGTCGTTTTCAGCGGCAGAAAACTCGATTTCGGCGATTTCACTGGCCGCCGAAAAGCGCTACCTGTCCGCCCCATGACAGGACCCCAATCGAATATTGTGCACGTGATCGGCGCAGGCCTTGCCGGCTCCGAAGCCGCCTGGCAGGTCGCCAAATCAGGCGTGCCCGTGGTGCTGCACGAGATGCGGCCGGACCGCATGACCGAGGCGCACCGCACCGATGGGCTCGCCGAGCTCGTCTGCTCCAATTCGTTCCGCTCTGACGACGCCGCCAACAATGCCGTCGGCCTGCTTCATGCGGAGATGCGCCGGCTCGACTCGCTGATCATGCGCGCAGCCGATGCCAACCAGGTGCCCGCCGGCGGCGCGCTCGCGGTCGACCGTGACGGCTTCTCGGCGGCCGTCACCAAGGCGCTAAATGACCATCCCCTGATCGAGATCGCCCGCGGCGAGGTCGCAGGCCTGCCGCCGGCCGACTGGGGCAATGTCATTGTTGCCACCGGCCCCCTCACCTCCGCAGCCTTGGCCGACGCCATCCGCGAGCTGACCGACGAGAACGCGCTCGCCTTCTTCGACGCGATCGCGCCGATCGTGCATCGCGAATCCATCGACATGTCGCTGGCCTGGTTCCAGTCGCGCTACGACAAGGTCGGCCCCGGCGGCACCGGCGCCGACTACATCAACTGCCCCATGACCAAGGAGCAGTATGACGGCTTCGTCGCGGCGCTGATGTCAGGCGAGAAGACCGAGTTCAAGGAGTGGGAGGCCAACACGCCCTATTTCGACGGCTGCCTGCCGATCGAGGTGATGGCGGAGCGTGGCCCCGAGACGCTGCGCCACGGCCCGATGAAGCCGGTCGGCCTCACCAATCCGCACGATCCCACGACGAAAGCCTACGCAATCGTGCAGCTGCGTCAGGACAACAAGCTCGGCACACTCTACAACATCGTCGGTTTCCAGACGAAGCTGAAGTACGGCGAGCAGCAGCGCATCTTCCGCACCATTCCGGGCTTGCAGAACGCCGAATTCGCCCGCCTCGGCGGCCTGCATCGCAACACCTTCCTCAACTCGCCAAAGCTGCTCGATAGCCAGCTGCGCCTGCGCGCGCAGCCACGGCTGCGCTTTGCCGGCCAGATGACGGGCTGCGAGGGCTATGTGGAGTCAGCCAGCGTTGGTCTGATCGCCGGTCTCTATGCCGCAGCCGACGCGCGCGGCGAAACGCTGGCGAGTCCTCCGGGTACGACAGCGCTCGGGTCGCTGCTCGGCCATATCACCGGCGGCCATATCGAGACCATCGAGCCGGGCACGCGCTCGTTCCAGCCGATGAACATCAATTTCGGCCTGTTCCCGCCGCTCGCAAGCGCCCCGACCAAGAAGCCGGACGGTACGCGCCTGCGCGGCAACGAGAAGACGGTGGCCAAGAAGCAGGCGATGAGCGCGCTGGCGCTCGCCGATCTCGATCGCTGGATCGCCGATCATTTGCGCATTGCTGCCGCCGCGTGATGAACCTTCCCAAAGACGACGCCGCGCTGCTCTCGGCGCGCTGGACCGAGGGCGTGCTGCTCAAGCGCGACGTGTTCTCGACCGTCGAGCGTGGCCGCTTCCGCAGCGATGGCGGCGAGGTCGACGCGGTGCTGCGCCGACTCGATGAGGTGCCGTGGTGGTCGTTCCTGCTCGCGCGCCATCTGTTCGCGCGCGAGAAGCACGCGCTGGTGCTCGCCAAGGGCCTGAACGTCGGCCCCGAGCTGCTGTGGGCCGGCCGCCGGGCGCTCGTGCGCGGCTTCGTCGACGGCGTCGCACTGCATCTGGCAAAGCCGCATGGCGACCTCGCCTATTTCCGCTCGGCCAAGGCGGCGCTGCGCCGGCTGCGCCGCGCCGGCATCTGCCACAACGATCTCGCCAAGGAACAGAACTGGCTGGTCGGCCGCGACGGCCTGGCCTATGTGACCGACTTCCAGCTCGCGGCCTGCTTCAACCGCCGCGGCCGGCTCTATCGTACCCTCGCCTATGAAGACCTCCGGCATCTGCTGAAGCACAAGCGCTCCTACGCGCCGGAGGCGCTGACACCGCGCGAGCGAAAAATCCTGGCCAAAAAGTCCTTCGCCGCGAGCCTGTGGCTTGCGACCGGCAAGAAGGTCTATCGCGCGATCACGCGCGGCCTGTTCAACTTCACCGACCGCGAAGGCGGCGGCCGCCGGCTCGTCAATGATGCGCCGGTGCTGGCGGAACTGATCCGCAAGAACCCGGCCGTGCGCGATACCGCCATCGTCGCGTTTGCCGATCGGCGCTCCGGCGTCGGGCTCTACGCCTTCGTCGAGGCGGATCAGGCCACGCTCGAAGGCCAGCTCCGCAACGAGCTCACCGCCGCAAAGGGCCCGAAGCCGCCGGAACACATCCAGGTCGTGCACGCGCTGCCGCGTGACACCAGCGGCAAGCCGCGCACCGAGATCCTCCAGTTGGTCGCCATGAACCAGCTCGACCTGATCGAGCCGATGATGAAGAGCGACCAGGACCGCGCCTTCCTCAAGGACATCCTGGAGCAGCGCAAGAACCTGCGCGACCGCTTCAATTTCGAGGCCGACCTGCCGACCAGCTAGCACGAGGCCCCGCGCCTTGAAGCGTCCACATTGACGATAGAGAAGCGGTGGCGCAAAGGCAGGCTTGGCGGGATGATGGGCACTCGGGGGACGATGATGCATGGTGTGGCTGGCGGCCTGATCGCCGGCCTTCTGCTGCTGGCCGCTACGCCCGCCAGGGCTGAATCCCCGGCCGAGCAAATCTCCAGCTTCCGCCTCAAGCACGGTGAAGTCCGGGTCGTCCGCGATTCAACCCTCGACCGCATCGCCATGGACCAGGCGAAGGCGATGGCGGGGAAGGACGACCTCAGCCACGACGCCCTCGGCCCGTTCAACCGGCGCGTCGCACCGGCCGGTGCCGGGCGCGCAGCGGAGAACATCGCCTACGGCTACGACAATTTCGAGAAGACGCTGGGTCAGTGGATCGACTCCTCCGGCCACCGCAAGAACCTGCTGCTGCACAACGCCTCCCGCGTCGGCATCGCGAGCGCCAAAAATGCCAGCGGCAAGCGCACCTATTGGGCCATGGTGATTGCCGGCGATTACGAGCCCAAAGGCAAGAGGAACAAGGACAAGGAGCCGCTAGTTGCCGTGAAGCGCGAGGCCGCGCCGGCAAGCAAGCCCAAATCGACCAACTGCCACGTCAAGCTGCTCGGTCTCTGCATCTGATTGCTGGCCGACATCTTGTTCGCATGCCTCAACGCGTCTAATTCATGCGCAGAGATCGCGATAGATGGAGGCGTTGTTGATCGACATCGACCGAATCCGTGCCGACACGCCGGCCGTCGCTCGGCTTGCGTATCTCCATAACGCGGGCGCGGCCCTCATGCCGACGGCCGTTGTCGCGGCAATGAAGCAGCACATCGATCTGGAGAGCGAGATCGGTGGCTATGCCGCCGCCGACCGCCAAGCCGATCGACTCGAGGCGGTCTACGGCTCTGTGGCTAGGCTGGTGAATGCAGCGCCTGACGAGATCGCCCTCATGGAGAATGCGACGGTTGCCTGGCAGATGGCGTTCTACGCGCTTCCGTTTCGCAACGGCGACCGGATCCTGACGGCCGAGGCTGAATACGCCGCCAACTATGTTGCGTTTCTTCAGGTCGCCAAGCGCACGGGTGCGGTCATTGACGTGGTGCCGAGCGACGCCAGCGGCGAGCTCGATATCGAAGCGCTCGAGCGCATGATCGACGAGCGCGTCAAACTGATCGCCATCACCTGGGTTCCAACCAATGGCGGGCTGGTCAATCCCGCGGCGGCGGTCGGCAAGATCGCGCGGGCGCACAACATTCCCTATCTGCTCGACGCCTGCCAAGCGGTGGGCCAGATGGAGGTCGACGTCGAAGCCATCGGCTGCGACATGCTGTCGGCGACGGGGCGCAAATTCCTGCGCGGCCCGCGCGGCACCGGCTTTCTCTACGTCCGCCGGGCGCTATTACAGCAGCTCGAACCGCCGATGATCGACCACTTCGCTGCGCCCTGGGTCTCGCGGGACGAATATCGGCTCCGGGACGACGCGCGCCGTTTCGAGACCTGGGAGAACAATTACGCAGCCCGCTTGGGGCTGGGCGCAGCTGTCGAATACGCGCTCGACATCGGCCTCGGCCCGATCGAGCAGCGCTGCCGCATGCTTGCGGACCGGCTTCGCAGCGGCCTCGCTTCCATTCGCGGCGTCACTCTTCGCGACCTTGGCCGCACGCCAGGCTCCATCGTCAGCTTCACGATGGAGGGGTATGAGGCGGATGCCATCGTTCGCAGCGCCGCCGCGGCAAGCATCACGATCGGCGCATCGGATCCGTCGAGCACCCGCATCGACGCCGAGATCCGCGCGCTGCCGCCGGTCGTGCGGGCATCCCCGCATTACTACAATATGGAAGCCGAGATCGATCGGCTGATCGCCCATCTCGCGGGCTTGGCGCCGCAATAGCGGCGCGCACCACTCAGGTGCAGCGCGCACTCAATCCGGATGCACTGAGCTTGGCCATGACCTCGTCGAGATGAGCACTGTCGCGGGTCTCGATGACGAGCTGAAGCAGCGTCGCCTTGGCCGGGAGGTCGGAGAAGGTCCGCTGATGCGAAACCTCGATGATGTTGGCGCCGGCCTCGGCCAAGAGCGCCGCCACTGCGGCGAGCTGCCCGGGCCGATCAGGAATATCGAGCGACAGCTGCGTCAGCCGTCCCTCCCGCGCCAGCTCTCGCGTGAGCACCGAGGCAATCAGCCGCGTGTCGATGTTGCCGCCGCTCAGCACCAGCCCGACCTTCTGGCCGGCGAAGCGGGAGGGATCGGACATCAGCGCGGCGAGGCCGGCGGCACCGGCGCCCTCGACGACGGTCTTCTCGATCGAGATCAGGGTCGCAAGCGCGCGTTCGAGCTCGGCTTCGTTGACCAGCGCAATGTCGTCGACGAGGCGGCGGACGATTTCGGTGGTGATCTTGCCCGGCGATTTCACCGCGATGCCTTCGGCCAGCGTATCGCCGCGCGCCGGCAGATTGCCGTCATGGATGGCGTTGTACATCGAGGGATAGAGCCAGGCCTCGACACCGAGAATTCGCAATGACGGCTTGATTGATTTCGCCGCGATCCCGATGCCGCTGATGAGCCCGCCGCCGCCGATCGGAACGACCAGCGTATCGAGCTCCGGCACGGCCTTCATCATCTCGAGCCCGACGGTGCCCTGCCCCGCGATGACCAGCGGATCGTCGTAGGGGTGGACGAAGATCATACCACGGGATTCGCCGTGGCCGCGCGCATAGGCGGCGGATTCCTCAAGCGTCGCGCCTGTTACGACCACCTCGGCGCCGTGATGCCTGGTGTTCTCGACCTTCACCATGGGCGTACCGACCGGCATCACGATGGTGGCGGGAATGCCGAGCCGCCTGGCGTGATAGGCAACGCCCTGCGCGTGGTTACCCGCGGACATCGCGATCACGCCCCGGCCGCGCTCCTCCGGCGTCAGGGCCGTAAGCCGGTTGAGCGCGCCGCGCTCCTTGAACGAGGAGGTGAACTGGAGGTTCTCGAATTTGAGCCAGACATCGCAGCCGCAGATGTTGCTCAGCGTGCGGCTATAGCCACAGGGCGTCTCGACGACGGCGCCGCGAATGGTGTCAGCGGCGGCATGAATGTCGCGAGGTGCGACCGGAAGGCCGCTGAGATCGGACGATATGGTTTGGGACAACTCAGCCATGGGACAGCATAGAGCATTGGCCCGGCTCGGGCGATAAGCCAACCGCTATTTGGTAAATTCCTGGGAACGTGAAGCCCGCCACAGCGTCCACAGCGTACGAAGCCGCGACGTCGGCTGCGGCGTAAACGGATTGCGCCCGGGTTGCGACAGCCGCTTGAGATCGGCCCGGACCTGGCTCAGCGGCAGAAACGCAGCACGTGCCGGCACCGGCACCTCTGCCAGCAGCGACAAGGCCGTGGTCAAATGCTGCTGCGCCTCGCCTGCAAGCTGGTCGAGCACGGCACGCAGGTTCGGCGTCTCCTTGCCGGCGAACACATCCTCCATCTGGCAGCCATGGCTCGCCAGCACCTGCTGCGGCAGGAACAGCTGCCGATGCGCGGCATCGCGCGGCAGATTGGCAATCACCTGGACGATGCCCTGGGCCAGCCCGGCATGGCGGGCGAGATGCTCGACCGCCTCCGACGGCGGCGCCATGATCCGGGCGGCGAGACCAAACAACGCCGATGAGGTCGCGGCCAGATAGCCCTCCAGCGCCGTCAGCGTCGGCATCGGATCGTTGTAGAGGTCGAACTGGTGCTCATCGACCAGCAGCGACAGCGGTTCGACCGGCAGGTCGAAATCGCGGATCGCGCGCAGCAGCTCGGCTGCGACCGGATTGCCCTCGGCGCTGCCATGGACGAGGCCCGAGAACAGGTCGGTCCACCATTGAAAGCGGATCTCGCCGGGCAAGGGTTGGCTGACCTGGTCGCGCACGCGGACGATCTCGACGTTGAAGGCTGAGAGCGCCAGCAGCGCACGGCGCTCGACGGCGGGGGCAAAAAGCGTCGCGGCATAGCGCGGAAAATCGTGGCTGCGCACGAGATCGGTGCAGAAGGTCACCGTATCGGGCGGCGGCGCAGCGCTGCTCATGGCACGGCGATCAACGCGGCAGCGACGCGGCGCCGCTCGCCGATCATGATGTTGTAGGTTCGAACGGCGGGACCGGTCTGCATCGTGTCGAGCACCACCCTCGCCGCCTTGAGTGCCTGCCGCAGCCCTGGCGGCGGCAACCAGAGCCCGGTCCCCGTGCCGACCAGGAGCGTGTCGATGCTGTTGGCGGCCGTGAACACCCGATCCAGCGAGTAGCGGTCGATCTTTGTCGGATCGGTCACGTCCCAGGCCCAGATTGCGTCGGGCAGGCACAGCAGCGAGCCCCGATGCGACATGCCGGCGAAGGCAAAACCGCCCTTGCCATAGGCATCAATTGGCGCCGAGCGCGGGAAATGCGGTGCGTTGGGATCGCCGGCCATTAGCGTCGTCCGAATTGGCTTACCGCCCTCGCAAACGCATGCGAGGGCAATGCGGTTCGGATCATGCCTTGTTTTTCTTCGCCGGCGGAGCCGTCTCGACCGCATCCTCGCGATGCTCGCCGACGCCGAGATAGATCAGGATCGGCGCCGCGATGAAGATCGAGGTGTAGGTGCCGACCAGCACCACGCCGAACATCATCACCGCCGTGAAGCTGTGGATGGCATGACCGCCGAACACCAGCAGCGCGAGCAGTGCCAGCGTCACCGTGAAGTGGGTGATGATCGACCGCGACAGCGTCGAGTTGATGGATTCGTTGAGCAGCTGCGGCATCGGCATCTTCTTGTAGCGCCGCAGCATTTCACGGATACGGTCGTAGATGACGACGGTGTCGTTGAGGGAATAGCCGAGAATGGTCAGAAGCGCGGCGATGCTGGTCAGGTCGAAATCGACCTGACTGATCGACATGAAGCCGATCGTCAGCACGATGTCGTGCACGTTGGCGATCATGGCGCCGAGTGCGAACTGCCATTCGAAGCGGAACCAGAGATAGATCAGGATCGAGACGATCGCGAGCATCAGGCCGAGCATGCCGTAAGCCAGAAGTTCGCCGGCGACGCGCGGACCCAGCACCTCGGCGCGCTGAATGTCGACGCTGTCGCCAAGCGCGCTGCGAAGCTTCTGCACGGCTGCCTGCTGCGCGGCGTCACCGCCCGGCTGCTCGGCAACGCGGATCAGAACGTTCTCGGGGCCGCCGAACTGCTGCAACTGGACTTCGCCGAGACCCAAGGCGTCGAGCGAGGTGCGCATCGCCGCGATGTCGGCGGTGCCAGACTTGACCTTGACCTCCAGCAGCGTACCGCCCTTGAAGTCGATGCCCAAATTCAGC
Source organism: Bradyrhizobium sp. 1 (assembly GCF_023073315.1). Taxonomy (GTDB): domain Bacteria; phylum Pseudomonadota; class Alphaproteobacteria; order Rhizobiales; family Xanthobacteraceae; genus Bradyrhizobium. The sequence continues at coordinate 20,952 of NZ_JADPJH010000014.1, forward strand.
CCGTGCGTGAAGAACAGCGTGATGGCGACGATCGACAGCACCGCCGAGATCGGGAAGCTGATGCGGCGGAAGCGCGTGAAGTCGAAATGCGTATCGTCCGGGACGATGCGCAGCGACGGCAGCCAGCCCATGGCCGCGACCACGGTGAGAATGGCGATGAGAATGCCGAGCCCGATGAGAACGGTGTGAGTCACGATCAGGCTCCTAGATCGGCACGCTTTGCGGCCGCTTCCACCGCACCCACCCGGCGACGATCAGCCGGGTCATGGTGAAGGCAGTGAACACCGTGGTGATGATGCCGATGCCGAGCGTCACGGCAAAGCCGCGCACCGGGCCGGTGCCGATGTAGAAGAGCACAGCGGCGGCAATGAAGGTGGTGATGTTGGAATCGAGGATGGTCGCGAGCGCCCGCTTGAAGCCGGCGTCGATCGCCGAGATCGCATTGCGGCCGCCGCGCAGCTCCTCGCGGATACGCTCGTAGATCAGCACGTTGGAGTCCACCGCGATGCCGACGGTGAGCACGATGCCGGCGATGCCGGGCAGCGTCAGCGTGGCGTTGAGCAGCGACAACAGGCCGAAAATCATGGCGACGTTGATGGCGACCGCGATGTTGGCAAACACGCCGAACAGCCGGTAGGTCAACAGCATGAAAACGACGACCAGGATCGAGCCGACATAAGCCGCAAGCTCGCCCTTCTCGATCGAGTCCTGGCCGAGGCCCGGACCGACGGTGCGCTCCTCGACCACCGTGAGCGGCGCCGGCAGCGCGCCGGCGCGCATCAGGATCGCGAGATCGTTGGCGGATTGAACCGTGAAGCTGCCCGAGATCTGTCCCTGCCCGCCCGTGATGGGCTCATTGATCCTTGGCGCTGAGATCACCTTGTTGTCGAGCACGATCGCGAATGGCAGCCCGACATTCTCTTGTGTGGCCTGCGCGAACTTGCGCGCACCCGACGTATTGAACTTGAAGCTGACGACCGGCTCACTCGTACGCTGGTCGAAGGTTGCCTGAGCATCGATCAAATCGCCGCCGGCGACCAGCACCTGCTTCTTGACCACGTAGGGCGTAGGCGGCGGCGAAGCGCTCATCAGCAACTCGGAGTCCGGCGGCAACCTGCCCTGTTGCGCCTGGTCCGGCGACACGGTCGTGTCGACCATGCGGAATTCCATCTTCGCGGTCTCGCCGAGCAGCTTCTTCAGGCGTGTCGGGTCCTGAAGACCGGGGACCTGCACCAGGATGCGATCGTTGCCCTGGCGCTGGATCACGGGCTCAACGGTGCCGAGTTCGTTGACGCGGCGCTCGACGATCTGGATCGACTGCTCGATGGTCTTGCGCAGGCGATCGAGGATAGCGGCCTGCGGGACGCTCAGGCGAATCAGGCCGCCGCCGGCATCAGTCACCTCAAGGTCGCGCTGGCCGCTGGAGCCCATCAGGCCGCCGAGTGGCTGGGCCATCTCCCGCAGCTTGGACAACGCGGTCGGCCCGTCGGATTCCTTGGTGATACGGACTTCGACGGCGTCGTTGCGCACGATGACGCCGCCGGTGAAGCCGATCTTGGCATCGCGCAGCGTCCGGCGAACGTCGTCGCGGATCTGGTCCAGCCGCTCCTTCTTCACATAGTTGGAATCGACCTCGAGCAGCAGATAGGAGCCGCCCTGGAGGTCGAGGCCGAGCACGAGCCGACGCTGCGCCCAAGCGGGCCAGGTCTTGACCTGCGACTCCGGGAAGAAGTTCGGGACCGCACAGAGGCACACGATCAGCGCCGTCAGGATAATCCCGAGCGCCTTCCACCGCGTGAAATACAACATCGACTGGACCTGTCAGATCAGGAGACTGGAGAGACTCGCGGAAGCGCTCACTTCGACGCGGCGTCGTCCTTGGCGGTTTCCTTGGCGCTATCCTTGGATTCCTTGGCCGGCTCGCCCTTGGCGCGCACGCCCGAGACCATCGAGCGCATCTGCCGCACGCGCACGCCATCGGCGATCTCGAACTCGATCTGGTCGTCATCGACGACCTTGGTGACCTTGCCGACGAGGCCGCCCGAGGTCACGACGGTGTCGCCGCGGCGGATGTTCTTCACGAGATCGGCGTGGTCCTTCACCTTCTTCTGCTGAGGACGCAGAATCAGGAAGTACATGATCACGAAGATCAGGGCGAACGGCAGCAGCGACATCAACATGCTGTTGGTGTCACCGGCGCCCGCAGCCTGGGCATACGCAGGAGTAATGAACATTCGGACGATCCTCGTGGAAACGGGGGAAGGCCGGTCAGGCCCTCAAAGGCGACCGGCTCGGTCAAATTCGCGCGGACTATAGCGGCCATTGCCCCAATTGCAACGCTGCCAGACCGTCGATTTGGCCACCTTGCGGCGCGCCCTCAGGCCCGATAAAGGCTGCATTCTCAGGAACTTCGGACATGCCCAAAAAACCAAGCAAAAGCCCGGCCGGCAAAGGCCCACTTACCCCTGCCAGGAAGCCTGCCCGCGTCGCGGCAAAACGCCCCACGGCGGTCACCAAGGCAGCCCTCAAGGCAGCCCCGGACCTCTCCCAGGAGCGCATCGTCCGCGCCCTGGAGACCATTGCGGCGCACCTTGCCGCCCAAGGCAAGCCGGCCGAGGAGCGCGAGTCGTTCAAGCAGGCCGACGCCTATATCTGGCACCCCGATGGGCGCCTTGCGGCGGTGCCGCGGGTCAGCCGCGTCGAACTGTTCCTGCTGAAGGGCGTCGACAGGATGCGCGACATCCTGATGGAGAACACCGAGCGCTTCACCAATGGGCTACCCGCCAACAATGCCCTGCTCTGGGGCGCGCGCGGCATGGGCAAGTCATCGCTGGTGAAGGCCGCGCATGCCAGCATCAACGCGGACCGCAAACCGGCCGACAGACTGAAGCTGATCGAGATCCATCGCGAAGACATCGAGAGCCTGCCGGCGCTGATGGAACAGCTGCGCGCCTCGTCCTTCCGCTTCATCGTGTTCTGCGACGATCTCTCCTTCGACGGCAATGATGCGTCATACAAGTCGCTCAAGGCCGTGCTCGAAGGCGGCATCGAGGGCCGGCCCGAGAACGTCATCCTCTACGCCACGTCAAATCGCCGCCATTTGCTCGCGCGCGAGATGATCGAGAACGAGCGCTCGACCGCGATCAATCCCGGCGAAGCGGTCGAGGAGAAGGTGTCGCTGTCGGATCGCTTCGGCCTGTGGCTCGGCTTCCACCGCTGCAGCCAGGACGAATATCTCGCGATGGTGCGCGGCTATTGCAGCCATTTCGGCATCGAGATCGATGACGAGGCGCTGGAGCGCGAGGCGCTGGAATGGTCGACCACGCGCGGCTCCCGCTCGGGCCGCGTCGCCTGGCAGTTCGTGCAGGAGCTGGCGGGACGGCTCGGCGTGAAGCTGACGGGGAAGTAGCCAGTCGGAAGCTATCGCCCAGCACACCACTGTCATTCCCCGCGCAGGCGGGGAATCCAGTACGCTGCGGCTTCTCGGCTCAATAATTGCTGTCTCTGGAATACTGAATCGCCCGGTCGAAGCCGGGCGATGACAGCGTTCTAATGCTGATGGCGTGCGCTCCGAACGGGAGCCCGCGCCTCACGCCCCGTTCAGGAATTGAAGCGGGTCAACCGGGCTCGATCCCTTGCGGATCTCGAAGTGGAGCTGCGGCGACGCCACCTCCCCGGATTGACCCGACTTGGCAATGACCTGACCGCGCTTGATGGTATCGCCGCGCTTCACCAACAGCTCACTCGCATGGGCATATGCGGTGACGTAGCCGTTGGAGTGCCGAACCAGGACCAGATTGCCGTAGCCTTTCAGCTCGTTGCCGGAATAGGCAACGACGCCGTCTTCAGCCGCCTTGACCGGCGTACCCTCGGGCACCGCGAGATTGATGCCGTCATTGGATTTGCCGTTGGTCTTGGCGCCGTAGGTCGTGACCACCTTGCCGCGCACCGGCCAACGGAAGGTCGGCAGCGCGCTGGTGGTCTCCGCAGCCTTCGCCGGTGTCTCGGCGGGCTTCTCTTCGACATTGGTCGTGGCCTGGGCCAGGCGCGCGCTCTGCGCCGGCGCGATAGCGGCCATCTTGGTGGCAGGCGCAGGCGCGGCCGCAACGGGCTGGAGTGTCCCCGCGAGCGGGGCAGCCGTGACGGGAGCAACCGGCGCCGCGAGGGCGGCGGTCTTCGCACCGGGTACGGTCAGCTTGGTACCGAGCTTGAGTTTTGCAGACGGGCCGAGGCCGTTGGCGCGGGCGAGCTCGGCCGACGAGATATGGTTCTTGCGGGCGATGCTGGCGAGCGTATCGCCACGATTGACGAAGTGGGAGCTCGAAGGCACAGCCATCACCGCGACCGGCTTCGCGGCAGGCGCCGCCGCGACGGGAGCCATCAACGGCGCAGGTGCAGCGGCAGTTGCGCCCGGATGCGGGATGATCAGCTGCTGGCCGGGCGACAGCGCGCGCGGCCCCTTGTAGCCGTTGGCGGCCATGATCGCCTGCGGCGCGACGTGATAGCGCTTGGCGAGCACATCGAGCGTATCGCTGGTGCCGACGATGATCTTGGTCCCGCCGGCCGGCTGGGCAGCCGCGACCGAGCGCAGCGGCACGGTGGCCGTGGTTTCGAGATGCGGCTGTGCCGGGGGCGCGTAGGAGCTGACGCCGCGCCCGCCTCCGGATACGCCGCCACCTGTCGCAACGGGATAGGATTGCGGCGCGGACACCGCGGGCGGCGGCAACGGCTGAGACTGATAATAACCGGACTGGGTCTGAGGCCGCGCATATTGCGGCAGCTCACGTTGCTGCTGCGGCGGCGGTGCCTGCTGCACCGACCCGGTCTGCTCGGAGGAGAAGGGGTTGGAGAAGTTCGACTGGGACAGCCGCGACTGCATGTCGGCGCTGCACCCTGCAAAGCTGAACGAGATCAGCGCCAAGACCGCAACCTGCGGCACGCGGCGCGAGTAAAGCAACTCGGCGACAACAGACATGGTTACTCACTCGTACGCAACAAAACTGGTCTTTTAAGTAAACACGTCGCGAGTAAATAACGGCTTAACCCTCCCAATAAGACGTTGGCAGCACAGCTGATCCGGAATTCTACAGCTCCCGCGCCACCCCGGGCAGCGCCGGCACGAAGCGGACCTCGACGAGTTCCCTACGCTCGATCCCGGTCTCGGTCCGGACGAGCCGGATCAGCGTCTGCACGCCCTGATGCGGGCCAACCGGGGCGATCAGGATGCCGCCGACCTCGAGCCGCTCGACCAGATTCTCCGGAAGCTGCTCGACCGCGGCGGTGACGATGATGCGGTCGAACGGGCCGATATTGGGCGGCAAATTGAGCCCGTCGCCGAGCATCACCTCGACATTGTGACAGTTCAGCTTTTCGAGCCTGGCGCGCGCGGTGTCCGCAAGCTTGCGGTAGCGCTCGACCGTCAGCACCTGGCCCGCCAGCCGCGACAACACCGCCGCCTGATAGCCGGAGCCCGCGCCGATCTCGAGCACGCGGTGCTGCTTCCGGAGCTGGAGCTGCTCGGTCATGTAGGCGACGACGAAGGGCTGGCTGATGGTCTGCCCGCAAGCGATCGGCAGCGCGCTATCGCGATAAGCGCCCTCGCGATCGGCCTCATCGACGAACTGGTCGCGCGGCACCTCCTCCATGGTCCGCAGCACCGCCTGATCGCTGATGCCCCGACGCCTCAGCGTGAGCTGAAACATCATCTTTTCCGGTGGGTGCTGGTTGAAGATCATCGCTGCTTGTGTCGTCTCGTCAGGTCTGGATTGCCGCTTGCGCAGTCAGGCCGGAGGCAAGAATCTTGTTCCTGCACAGGAACCCATGATAGCCTTTCGGCTGCGTTACCGGACCACAAATTGGCTCGCTGCGGGCTGACTGCCAATGCCAATTTCGGGTGTCCGTTCGCCGAAACGCGCATTGCGTCGATTCGTGTTATCTGCGAACGTTTTTCGCGAATGGGCAAGGACTCAACGACTATGACCGCAACAGGGCTTTCGGGCCGCTCTGTATTCCTCGTCGAGGACGAGGTCATGATCAGGATGATGGTCGCGGACATGCTCGAAGAGCTCGGCTACAAGGTCGCAGCCGAAGCCGGCGATATTACCGAAGCTCTACGGCTCGCCGATGCGACCGAGTTCGACATCGCCATCCTCGACGTCAACGTCAACGGCAAGGTCATCTCCCCGGTCGCCGACCTGATCAAGGCGAAGGGCTGCCCCTTCATCTTTGCCACCGGCTATGGCTCCTCCGGCCTGCCCGAGCAATACCGCGACCGTCCGGCGCTGCAGAAGCCGTTTCAGCTCGACGCGCTTGCGAGGACAATCGAAGCCGCGCTTCGCAGCAGCTAGCCGATTTCCGTGGCCAGCCGCTATTTCAGCGTCGCACTCAGCGCTTCCGAAAACGCCTCATTGGTACGGTCGAGCCGGAGCGGCGTGACCGAGACGTAGCGCTCGCGCAGCGCCGCCAGATCCGTGCCGTCCGCGGGCGTGTCCATCATCGCTGCGCGCTCAAAACCGATCCAGAAATAGGGATTGTTGCGGCCGTCCCTGCGCTCGTCGATCCTGAGGAAGCCGAGATTGCGCTTGCCCTGGCGGGTGACGCGAATGCCGAGCACATCCTCCGGCGCGCAGGCCGGGAAGTTGACGTTGATGACGGTGTCCCTGGGGATGCCGGCCTTGATCACCTTGCGCAGGATGTCGGGCCCGAATTTGCGCGCAGTGTCCCAGAGCGGCCGGTCGCGGGTCTCGACGCTGAATTCCTGCGACAGCGCGAACGACGGCAGCCCCAAAATGGTGCCTTCCAGCGCGCCGGCGATGGTGCCGGAATAGACCACGTCCTCGGCAACGTTGCGGCCCTTGTTGACGCCCGACAGCACGAGGTCCGGCGGCTTGGTGCCCAGGATGTGCCGCGCGCCCATGATGACGCAGTCGGTTGGCGTGCCGCGCACGGCGAAGTGCCGCTCTCCGACATCGCGCAGCCGCAAGGGGTCGTTCAGCGACAGCGAATGCGACACCCCGGACTGGTCGAGCTCGGGCGCGACCACCCAGACGTCCTCGGATAGCGCCCTGGCGATCTCCTCCACGACCTTGAGGCCGGGAGCGTGGATGCCGTCGTCATTGGTGCAGAGGATGCGCATGTGAAAGGTCGATTCCTGAAGCCGTTTGAGCCGTCTTATCCGGCTGGGGCCGATCAGGCAAACCGGACGCCGCCGGGATTTGGGCAGAGCGCATCTGTGATCTAGCTCATTGCGGCGGCGCAGCACGAAGCCCTATTTTTGGTCCATATTCCGAGGCGACGGGACACCGAATGACCCGCTTTGCTGCCCTCATCTCTCTTGGTCTTGAACTTGGGCTCGGGCTCGGACTGAGCGCGCTCGCGCCAGAGCCGGCACAGGCGCAGGATTCAGGGGGCTCGGACCGCTGCTTTCCCTGGCAGGAGTTTCGTGGCGGCAACTGCGTGGCGAAGGCGGCTCCTCTTGATCCGCCGCCTGCGGGAACGCCGCTCCCGAGCCCGCCCCCTTTGCCGGAACGCAGCGAAACGACCGCTCCGCCAGCTCCTGCGCCGCCGCGTGCGCTGATCGCCATCACCTGCATCGGCGGCACGGCGAGCGACGGCCAATGCGCCTGCCCGGCCGGCTTCCAGTTGATGCCCTCAGGCACGGATCCCGGCGGCACCTGTGTGCGAACCAATGCGGTGAACTGCCAAGGCGGCGCGTTGACGGTCGCCGGCGAATGCCTGTGCGACGGCCAGGTCACCATGTCCGGACAGGTCTACGAACTCGAATTGTCGCGCGGCAAATGCGTGCCGAAACGCTGTCCGCGCGAGGGTCCTTGCCTCACGGCAGCAACGAAGCCGGAGGGTGAGGCTTCGCCACGGTTGTCATCGGACGAGCCTGAGCGGCCGCGCAATTGCGCCAAAGGCATGGTCGCGACGCGCCACGGCTGCGTGTCGGCACGGCATCGATCGCAGACGATTGATCCAGGCACGTTCTTTAGAGTGACACCGAACTATCCGAGCCCAATGCACCATTAGCGGCGGATGCGCCATTGCGGCAGGAAGCGCGCGAGCCGGCCTTCGGCGCGCAGCTGCATCGCCGGCAAGACCGCGCTCACGATGGGCGCCTCGATCACGCCGAGCGCCTTCAGTTGCGCCACGATCGGGTCCGATTCCGGCGCCTCGACCGGCATCATGGGAAAACGTTCGCGTGCCATCGTCAGCGCCGTGTCGAAGTCCGCGGCATTCACGCCGGGCTTGGCCCGCCGGCTCTGCACGAGAGCATCATCCCACAGCCGAGTGACATCGATGTCGAGCACGCCGCGCAGACGCTGATCGACGGCCTGGATGCCGGCACCCGTCACGGCCCATTGTCTGCCGACCCAGAAGACGTCGCTGTGCAAGGCCATGAACATTGGTTCGCGTTGTCGAGTGGCCGCAAGATAACCTGCCGCCCGATCTTCGCAACCAAACGTTTCTACCGTTACAGGCGAGCAATCGCGCTTAGTCGCGCGCGACCACCTTGAGCCCGCCCATATAGGGCTGGAGCACGTCGGGGACCGCGATCGAGCCGTCCTCCTGCTGATAGGTCTCCATCACGGCGATCAGCGCGCGCCCGACCGCGGTGCCGGAGCCGTTCAGCGTGTGCACGAAGCGCGGCTTGCCGTCAGGCCCGCGCGAGCGCGCATCCATGCGCCGCGCCTGGAAGTCGCCGCAGACCGAGCAGCTCGAGATCTCGCGGAACATGCCGCCGTCGCCCTGCCCGGGCATCCAGACCTCGATGTCATAGGTTTTTTGCGACGAGAAACCCATATCGCCTGCGCAGAGCGTCATCACGCGGTAATGCAGGTCGAGCTTCTGCAGCACCTGCTCGGCGCAGGACAGCATCCGCTCCAGCTCGTCCTTGCTGATTTCAGGCGTCGTGATCGAGACCAGCTCGACCTTGGTGAACTGATGCTGGCGGATCATGCCGCGAGTATCGCGGCCTGCGGCCCCCGCCTCGGCGCGGAAGCACGGCGTCAGCGCGGTGAGCCGCATCGGCAGCTGTTTCTCGTCGAGGATGGATTCGCGGACGAGGTTGGTGAGTGCGACTTCCGCGGTCGGGATGAGCCCGAGGCGTTCGGTTTTCAGCCGCTCGAGATCGGGGGCTGCAAGGAGCTCGCCGCTGATCGCCCAGAACTGATCGTCCTCGAATTTCGGCAATTGTCCGGTGCCGAACATCACCTCGTTGCGCACCAGCAGCGGCGGGTTGATCTCGGTATAGCCGTGCTCGTTGGTGTGCAGGTCGAGCATGAACTGGCCGATCGCGCGCTCCAATCGCGCCAGCCCCTTCTTCAGCACGACGAAGCGCGCGCCGGAGAGCTTTGCCGCCGCCTCGAAATCCATGTAGCCGAGCGCGGTGCCGAGATCGTCATGCAGTTTTGGCGCAAAGCTGTAGTTGCGCTTGTTGCCGAACACATGGTGTTGCACGTTACCGTGCTCGTCGACGCCGTCGGGCACTTCGTCGAACGGAATGTTCGGAATTGCGGACAGCTCTTTCATGAGCTCTTCGTCAGCGGTCTTTGCGGCGGCTTCGAGCTCGGGCATCGTGGTCTTGAGCTCGGCGACCTCGGCCATCAGCTTGGCCGCGCGCGCGTCGTCCTTGGCCTTCTTGGCGTCGCCGATTTCCTTCGAGGCCGCATTGCGCCGCGCCTGCGCCTGCTCGGAGGCCAGGATCGCCGCACGCCGTTTCTCGTCGATCGCGAGCAGCGAGGCCGACAACGGCTTCAGGCCACGCCGGGCAAGGCCGGCGTCGAAGGCTTGCGGATTGTCGCGGATCGATTTGATGTCGTGCATGGCTGATTTCCCGTCATGGCCGGGTTTATCCCGGCCATCCACGTCTCTGCCGCCTTAGATCAAGTCGTGGATGCCCGGGTCAAGCCCGGGCATGACGAATCATGGGCTGAGCAGCAACATGATAGAACGAAAGCGCCCTACTCCGCCGGATTGGCGGGCGTCGACACGTCGGTGCCGGTGGTGGCGCTCGAGGCCGCCGCCTTCTTCTCCACGATCGCGACCGCGATAATCGAGCCCTCGTAGAGCAAGAGCAAGGGAATCGCGAGCGAGCACTGGCTCAGCACATCAGGCGGCGTCAGCACTGCCGCGATGACGAAGGCGATGACGATGAAATAGCGGCGCTTCTCGCGCAGCATTTTCGAGGTGACGATACCGATGCGGCCGAGCAGCGTCAGGATCACCGGAAGCTGGAAGGCGATGCCGAAGGCGAAGATCAGCGACATCATCAGCGACAGATATTCGCCGACCTTGGGCAGCAGCTGGATCTGCGCGGTCTCATCGCTGCCGGCCTGCTGCATGCCGAGCGAGAAGCGGACCAGCATCGGCAGCACGACGAAATAGACCAGCGCTGCTCCCAGCACGAAGAAGAACGGCGTCGCGACCAGATAGGGTACGAAGGCGTTCTTCTCGTGCTTGTAGAGGCCCGGCGCGACGAATTTGTAGATCTGGGTTGCGACGATCGGGAACGAGATGAAGCCGGCACCAAACAGCGCGAGCTTGAGCTGGGTGATGAAATATTCCAGCAGCGCCGTGTAGATGAATTTCGAATTCTCCGGACCCGCGACCCACACGAACGGCCAGACCAGCACGTTGTAGATCTGCTTGGCGAAGAAGAAGCACAAGATGAAGGCGAGGCCGAAGCCAAGCAGCGCCTTGATCAGCCGCGACCGCAGCTCGATCAGATGGTCCATCAATGGGGCTTTGCTGGCCTCGATATCGGCGTCGCTCATGACGCTTTGACGTCCTTGATCGCCTCGGATGGTGCGGTGTCTTGTATCGCAGTATCCTGCGCGACCGGTGCCGGCTCGATCTCACGGGTGATGGCGAGCGGTTCGTTCAGCGCGGCATGCGCCTCGGCTTCCACAAAAGTCTCGGGCGTCGGCGCTTCCGGCGTCGTGGGGGTCGCCGGCGGCTCGACAGCAGTGGTGGTCGTTGTCTCGGCCGGCTTGTCCAGCGCATCGACGCGGAGTGCGTCGCTGACGTCCTTCTGGAGCGAGGTCATCAGATTGTTGCCGGCGAAGCCGGACGCCGCTTCCTTGACCTCGTCAAAGCTCTTCTTGAGGTCGGCCATCTCGGCCTCGCGCATCGCTTCCTGGAACTGGCCCTGGAATTCGGCGGCCATCTTGCGGGCCTTGCCCATCCACTGGCCGACCATGCGCAGCACGCCCGGCAGCTCTTTCGGGCCGATGGCGACCAAGGCCACAACCCCGATCAGAAGCAGTTCACTCCACCCGATGTCGAACATGACGTCTTCCGTTCACGCGAAGCCACGACCGGCCCAATCCCTCACGCGCAGGATCGAGGCCGCTACCCGCGTCTCGCGTGCTCCTGGTTCAGACGGCCTTGCTGCCGACGTCGGACCGCGCCGCGGTCGGCGCGGCATTGTGCTCGATCGACTTGGACGGCTCGGCGGGCTTGTCGGCGACCTTGTCGTCGTCCTGCATGCCCTTCTTGAAGGCCTTGATGCCCTGCGCCACGTCGCCCATCAGATCCGAAATCTTGCCGCGGCCGAACAGCAGCAGGACGACTGCGATCACCAGGATCCAGTGCCAAATGCTAAGCGAACCCATCCTGCAACCCTCCAAACACACGTGGCCGGGGACCCGGCCGATCTTCCCGGAAACCTAGGCGCGGCAGGCCTCAAAAACAAGGACCAAGGCAGCGCCAATTCGCTGTTGGCGCTACGTAATCTTGCTAAGCGTTAACTGGTCGCAGGGGGCACCTGAAAGGCCGGACGTCAGTCCTCGCTGCCGCCTTCGCCGCCCTCATTGCCGCCTTCCGGCGCCGCTTCCGGCGTCTCGGGCTCAACCGCAGGCGCCAACGCCAGATCGAGGTCATCGCCGGGTTCCAGCGGATCCTCGTCCTCGCGCAGTTGCGGGTCATCGGACGGCGTCGGAACGCTGAATCCGGTCGGCAGGCGCGAATCCAAGAGGCCTGTGCCCTTCAGCTCTTCCAGGCCCGGCAGGTCACCGAGCTGTTCCAGCGTGAACTGCGACAGGAAGTCCTCGGTGGTTCCGAAGGTCAAGGGACGGCCGGGCGTCTTGCGACGGCCGCGCGGCTTGATCCAGCCGGTCTCCAGCAGCACGTCGAGCGTGCCCTTCGAGGTGATGACGCCGCGGATCTCCTCGATCTCAGCGCGCGTCACCGGCTGGTGATAGGCGATGATCGCCAGCACTTCGATCGCGGCGCGCGACAGGCGGCGGGTCTCGGTGCTCTCGCGCGTCATCAGCCAGGCGAGATCGCCGGCGGTACGAAAGGTCCATTTGTTGGCGACCCGCACGAGGTTCACGCCGCGCAACGAATAGTCGGCCTGGAGCTGCTCGAGCGCGGCCTTGACGTCGACGCCGTCAGGCATGCGCTTGGCCAGCGTCGCGGTATCCAGCGGTTCATTCGAAGCAAACAGCAGCGCTTCCAGCAGCCGCAATTCTTCGGGACGTGCCTGGGACTCGTTCTCCATCGGCTCGGCCTCTTCTACCCGCACTTCAGCCAGGCTTGCCATGGCAGATTCTCCTTGTTGCACTTAAGCGACCGGCGCATCGGGCGCAGGAGCTGCGTCCATGACCGGCTTGGAGCGCCCCTTCCGGAAATAGATGGGCGCAAACGCCTCTTTCTGGTTCAGCTCGAGCTGACCTTCACGCACCAGTTCGAGCGCGGCAGCGAAGCTCGAGGCAAGCACCGTCGCGCGCTGCGTCGGATCGGCGACGTGCCGGAGCAGATAGTCGTCGAGAACGCCCCAGTCGTCCTGCTCGCTGATGCTGCCAACCAGCCGCTCCAGCGTGGCGCGCGCCTCGGCGAGCGACCACACGGTGCGCTTGGCCAGATGCACGCTCGCCAGCACGCGCGACTGGCGCTGCGAGGCATAGGCGGTGAGCAAATCGTACAGCGTCGCGGTGTATTTCGGATGCCTGATCTCGGCGATCTGCTCGGGCTCGCCGCGCGGAAAAATGTCGCGCAGCAATTGCTGCCGGTTCATCAGCCGGTTGGCGGCTTCACGAATGGCCTCCAGCCGGCGCAGCCGGTTGGCAAGCGCGGTCGCCATCTCTTCGGCGCTCGGACCTTCCGCGCTCGGCGGCTCCGGCAGCAGCAGGCGCGACTTCAGGAAGGCGAGCCACGCCGCCATCACGAGATAGTCGGCGGCAAGCTCAAGCCGGATCTTTCGCGCGGCTTCGATGAAGTGGAGATACTGGTCCGCCAGCGCCAGGATCGAGATCTTGGCGAGATCGACCTTCTGATTGCGAGCAAGCGCGAGCAACAGGTCGAGCGGGCCCTCATAGCCCTCGACGTCCACCACCAACGCCGGCTCATCCTCGGCGAGCTCTGCGGGCCGCCCGGTCTCGAACGATAGGATTTCTGCGGTCATGCGGATGCCGTGTTTGCCCGTGCGATCAATGCGTCCAGCTCCATGCGCGCGGCCGCGCGGTCGAACGGCTGCGGCGCCTTGCGTGCCGCGAGCGCGGCGTTCGCCCGCTCCAGCGCCCTATCAGACAATTCAGGTGTCTGGGCGGCGACCTCGCGCATCTCCTCGATGTCGCCGTTGCAATGCAGGGCCACGTCGCAACCGGCCGCGAAGATGGCGCGGGTCCGTTCGGCGATATCCCCCGACAGCGCGTTCATCGACACGTCATCACTCATTAACAAACCCTGGAACCCGATCACGCCACGAATCACCTGAGCGATCATTGTCGCAGAAGTCGTCGCCGGATGGGCGGGGTCGACCGCGCTAAACACAACATGTGCAGTCATGGCCATCGGCAGATCGGCCAGCGGCTTGAACGCGGCGAAGTCGGTCCGTTCCAGCTCATCCCTCGGCGTATCGACCGTCGGCAGCGTGAAGTGGGTGTCGGCGGTAGCCCTTCCATGGCCGGGAATGTGCTTGAGCACCGGCAGCACGCCGCCCTGCTCCAGCCCCTCGGTGACCGCGCGCGCGATCGCCGCGACCTTGCCCGGTTCGGTGCCGTAAGCCCGGTTCCCGATGACGGCATTAGCGCCCGCCACCGGCACGTCGGCCAGCGGCAAGCAATCCACGGTAATGCCGAGATCAGTGAGATCGGCCGCGATCAGCCGGGCGCTGAGACGCGCGGCGGTGAGCCCGAGCGCCGAATCAGTGTCGTACAGGGTCGAGAATACGGCGCCCGGCGGATAGGCCGGCCAGTGCGGCGGCCCCAGCCGCTGCACCCGTCCGCCCTCCTGGTCGATCAGGACAGGTGCGTCGGGAGCATTCGCAACCGCCCGCAATTCCGCAACCAATGCAGCAACTTGAGCCGGGGTCGCGACATTGCGCTTGAACAGGATGAAGCCCCATGGGCGCTGGCTGCGGATAAACTCCCGCTCGGCGGCGGTCAGTTCCGTTCCGGAAACGCCTGTTATGAAGGCCCGCATGCTCATAACGGCCGATTAACCCTGCCCCGTCAGAGGGTCAAGGAATCGGCGGATAATACTACGGGATAAAGCACTGCCCGCCGGCGGCCATCAGCTCCTTACAGAACTGCGAGGCCTCCTGGCGCGACCGGTAGGGGCCGACCAACGCACGGTACTTGACCTTGCCGTCGGACAATTCGGTCCGCCTGATCACCGCCGAGCGTGAGCCCAGAACCGACGGATATTTGCCCTGCGTCACGCGGTACGATTCCTTGGCCGCGGCTTCGGTGTCCTGAGACGAAACCGACACCATGACGCCTTGGGTCTCGGGAGCAGCGCTTGGCGCGATCTGGGTGGGATTGGTGGCAGCCATCCGCTGCTGCGGCTCGGCGGGCGATGCCTGCGGCGCCAGCGAGAGCGGCTGGTTGGCGCTGGCATTGGCCGAGGTCGGCGGTGTACGCGGCGCGGCGGGTGCTGCGACCGGCTTCGGCGGAGCTGCCGGCCTGGCCGCCGATTGCGGCGTGCCACTATCGGTCTGATCGCCCTTCACGGCGACAGTCCGAACCGGGCGCGGCGTTGTGGCCGGCATCGTGCCGTTGCTCGGGACCGGACCCGCGCTTGACGGCGGCAAAGTGGACGACGACACGCTCGCCACCGGCGGCGGGTTCGCATTCGGGTTCAGCGGCGGGAACACGACGCGCGGACCGCTCGCCCTGGCATTGACGTCGACAGGCGCTTCCTCGCGCGGCACGATCTTCTCGGTGCCGTCGCCGGTGACCATCCGATCCGGCACCTTGGCCGAGGAATCCGTCGGCGCCGGCACGATCTTGGTCGGGGTGTTGTCGGCCTTGATGACCGGCGGCTCGCCGCTGCGGGGCGAGCCCACATAGGTCTTGTAGGCGAAGGCAGCCCCCGTCCCGACCACGGCAAGCGCCAGGATCGCCGCGACCGTCATCAGGCCGCCGCGCTGCTTCTTCGGCTCCTCGAGATCGGCTTCGGGATAATCGCTCTGGAACGCGTAGGGATCGTCCGGATAGGCGGGATCGCGCTGATAGTCCTGCTCGCCCGCCTCCAGCCGTCCGTAGAGCGCATCGTCGTAACGCGCCGGATCGGGCTGCTGATGCGGCTCCTGATAGGCCTGGTCCTGGTACGCCTGATCGGGCTGCTGGTAAGCCTGATCCTGATAGGCTTGAGCCTGGTAAGCGTGATCCTGATAGGCCTGCGGCTGTTGGACCTCGGGCGCGGTCGGCTGGGCGGAATAGCGATGCAACGGGTGAACCGGGTTTACTGAGACGGGATAGTCGGGCTCCGGCGCGGGGGCCGGCTGCGGCTGCACGTTGGCGCGCCGCATCCATGAGGGCGGCCCGGGCGGAGGCGGCGAGGCCTGCTCGGCATAGTCCTGCTGATAATCGTCCTGCGGATAGTCGTCGCCTTGATAGCTCTGAGCGGGCGCTGCCGGCGGCTGCGCGCTCGGCCGCCCCTGCGCTGCGAATGGATCGGTCTGTCCGATCAGGCGGGCGAGTTCGGCCAGGGGATCATTGTCCGCCTTGCCATGCTGATCGCTACCGCGACCATAGTCGTCGGAAGGAAACGGTCTGTCCTGATATCGTTCGGCCATCGTAATGATGCGTCCCTTCGGGAAAGCCGCGCGCCCCTCGACCAAGGCACGGCCTTCGACCCACAAGGCTGTCAACCAAGTCTAAGCGATCCGGCTTCTGCCGGTTACCCCCAAATTCCCCTTAGGTAGTTCGCCCCAAACTACCGCATCTCGTCCGGGGCATGGACGCCGAGGATGGCGAGGCCCGATGCCAGAACCGAGACGACGCCCTGGACCATGGCCAGTCGCGCCTTTGTTAGATCTGCATCATTATTGATAATGAAGCGTAAATAGGGCAAATCGCGCCCCTTCGTCCAAAGTGCATGAAATTCGCTCGCTAAGTCATAGAGATAGAAGGCAATTCGGTGCGGCTCGTGGGCCGCGGCGGCGGCTTCCAGCATCCGCGGAAAAATTGCGAGGCGCTTGAGGAGATCAAGCTCCACCGGGTCCGACAGCCGCTCTACCGCCGACTCACCGAGCCAGGCGATACGCTTGCCGGCATCCTCCGGCAGTTCCGGGAACACCTCAGCCCGGGCGTTGCGGAAGATCGAGTGGCCGCGGGCGTGGCCGTACTGGACGTAGAACACCGGATTTTCGCGCGACTGCTCCATGACCTTGGCAAGGTCGAAGTCGAGCACCGCGTCGTTCTTGCGGTAGAGCATCATGAAGCGGACGGCGTCCTGGCCGACCTCATCCACCACCTCACGCAAGGTGACGAAGTCCCCGCTCCGCTTCGACATTTTCACCGGCTCGCCGTTGCGCAGCAGCTTCACGAGCTGGACGATCTTGACGTCGAGCGCGCCCTTGCCTGACGTCGTCGCCTTCACCGCCGCCTGCATGCGCTTGATGTAGCCGCCATGATCGGCGCCCCAGACGTCGATCATCTCCGCAAAACCACGGTCGAACTTGTTCTTGTGGTAGGCGATGTCGGAGGCGAAGTAGGTGTAGGAATTGTCCGACTTGATCAGCGGACGATCGACGTCGTCGCCATAAGCGGTCGCCTTGAACAGCAGCTGCTCGCGGTCTTCCCAGTCCTCGATCGGCGCGCCCTTCGGCGGCGGCAGGCGTCCCTCGTAGATGTCGCCCTTGGCCTTCAGGAAATCGATGGTCTCGGCAACCTTGTTGTTGCCGCTCTCGATCAGCGAGCGCTCCGAGAAAAACACGTCGTGACGGATGTTGAGGGCGGCGAGATCGCCCTTGATCTCGTCCATCATCATTGCGATCGCCTTGGCGCGCACTGTCGGCAGCCATTGCGCCTCGCTCATCGCGCGGAGCTTGTCGCCATGCTCCTTGGCAAGCGCCTCGCCCACCGGCTTGAGATAGTCGCCGGGATAGAGCCCTTCCGGGATCGCGCCGATATCCTCGCCCAGCGCCTCGCGATACCTGAGAAAGGCAGAGCGCGCGAGCACGTCGACCTGCGCACCGGCATCGTTGATGTAATATTCGCGGGTGACATCGTGGCCGCCGAACTCGAGCAGGCTGGCCAGCGCATCGCCGAACACGGCGCCGCGGCAATGGCCGACATGCATCGGCCCGGTCGGATTGGCCGAGACGTATTCGACGTTGACCTTCGAGCCGCCGCGGACGCGGCCGTAATCGGCGCCCTCGCGCAGCACTGTCCGCAGCGCCTCGGCCCAGGCGGCCGGCTGCAGCGTCAAATTGATAAAGCCGGGACCGGCGATATCGACCTTGGTGATCAATGCGTCAGCGCGCAGCCGCTCGGCGATCTGCTCGGCGAGGTCACGGGGCTTTGCCTTTGCCTCTTTCGCAAGCACCATGGCGGCGTTGGTCGCCATGTCGCCATGGGAGGCATCGCGCGGCGGCTCGACCACCACGCGCGAGAAATCGATGCCCTCGGGCCAGTTGGCTTCGGCCGCGAGCGCGCGGCAGGCAGCGTGCACGCGTGCGAGCACGTCGGCGAACAAATGCGGTGCTGAGGATGTGTCGGGCATGGTCGCCGCCTAACGCAAATCCGGGGTCGAGTCAAAGAGCCGCTGGTGCTCGGTCAGGGCGAAACGGTCGGTCATTCCGGCAATGAAATTGCCGATCCGCCGGGCCCGGTCGCCCTCATGATCAGCCTCCGCCCCGAGCAGCCATTCCGGCGGCAGCTCGTCCGGCGATTTCAGGTATTTTGCGAACAGGTCGAACAGGATCTGTTCCGCCTCCCCCATCACCCGCATCACCCGCTTGTGGCGGTACATGTGCTGGTAGAGGAAGCGCTTGATGGCGGCCTCCTCCTCGGCGACTTCAGGCGGGAACGCGATCAGCGCCCGGCTCTGCTGCCGGACGTCCTGGGCCGATTGCGGTTTCACGGCGGCGAGGTTCCTCTCGGCTTCCGCAAACACCGCGCCGATCAGATGCGAGATCAGCTCACGCACGAGTTCAGCGCCGCGCCTGAAATCTTCGAGATCGGGATAATGCGCCGAGGTTTCGGCGATGATCTCCGCGGTGAGCGGCATCACCTTGAGATCATCGAGCTGGAACAGCCCGGCGCGCAGGCCGTCGTCGATGTCGTGGGCGTCATAGGCAATGTCGTCCGCGATCGCAGCCACTTGCGCTTCGAGCGAAGCAAAACTCCACAATTCGAGATCGTAGGTCTTGATGTAGTCGGCGATGCCGACGGGAATGCCGTGCTCTCGATAGCGTCCGACCGGCGCGCCGCTGCGATCGGTCAGCGGGCCGTTGTGCTTGACGATGCCCTCGAGCGACTCCCAGGTCAGGTTGAGCCCGTCGAACTCGGGATACCGGTGCTCCAGCGACGCGACGACGCGAAGCGTCTGGGCGTTGTGGTCGAAACCGCCAAAATCCTTCATGCAGGCATCCAACGCCCGCTCGCCGGCGTGCCCGAACGGGGGATGGCCGAGATCATGGGCGAGCGCCAGCGTCTCCGTGAGGTCCTCGTCCAGCCCAAGCTGCCGGGCCAGCGCGCGGGCGATCTGCGCCACCTCCAGCGAATGGGTCAGCCGGGTGCGGTAGTGGTCACCCTCATGGAACACGAACACCTGGGTCTTGTATTTGAGGCGGCGGAACGCGGTGGAATGGATCACCCGGTCGCAATCCCGCCGGAACGGGCTCCGGGTCCGGCTCGGCGGCTCCGCGACCAGCCGGCCGCGGCTGCGGTCGGGATCGCAGGCAAAGGGCGCGCGGGGGGCTGCCATTCCGACGGACACGGCGAATTTAGTCCCTATCCATTTGATTCTGCGTATGGTGGCACTTAACTATGCCGGACGCGCGATACCAAATGAATTGGATATGACCGCGGGACTATCGGAGACGAGCCATGACGACTGACGTGACCATCAGTGACCGCGCCGCACGCCGGATTGGGGAGATCCTCAAGGGCGAAGGCACAGGCGCGATGTTGCGCATCTCGGTCGAGGGCGGCGGCTGTTCCGGCTTCCAGTACAAGTTCGACATCGACCGCGACCGCACCGACGACGATCTCGTGATCGAGCAGGAGAGCGCGGTGGTGCTGGTCGATTCTGCCTCGCAGCCGTTCCTGGCGGGCTCGCAGGTCGATTTCGTCGACGATCTGATCGGCGCCTCGTTCCGCGTCAACAATCCGAACGCGACGGCGTCCTGCGGCTGCGGGACCAGCTTCTCGATCTGACGCGCTCGAAATTCGAAGACCCCCATTCGCCGTACTGGGCACGCTGAAATCGCGTCTTCCCGCTGCTTTGCGCTAAACTGAGAGTCGCCCGCTCACCCTCAATGGAGGGTTAGGTGTCAGTCGTGACGTGGTCCCACGCTTGTTCATTGTATCCGATGAGCCAGTTCAAAGCGTAATGTCTCTCTTTTGTCACGCCAGGATCGAGATCTGCCTGTACCTGCTGTCCCTTCATGCGGGCGTTTCTAACAGCCCAGTGGTACCTGTAGATCAGATCGGCCTGATCAAGAATGTCGGCGATCGGACGAAGTTCGGACTCTTCGATGAACTGAGTAGTTGTCCGTTCGGTCATCGTCCTCGCGGCGAATTCCACGTCGCAAATCTCTGCCGGCTTGCCTAGTTGAGCCACGAAGCCCAATGCCCAAAGTAGAGCCCAGGCAGCTTCATGCCTCCAAGTGAATTGAACCCGGTCGTGCTGCGAGGGCGAATGGTCGAACACGAAGGCGAGTTCCTTCGGCGTCAGATGTGGCCGGAGTTCGTGGAATTCCAGAACTCCTTCAACTATTTCTTGATCAAGTCCTTCGCCCTTGGGTTGCGGTAGTCTCCATGTCGCGCGACACCGTGATCAGCATCATCTGACGGGCGCTTTAGGCGCCGGTCATCTGCCTTTCCTCGTCCGTCCACTCGACGTCATCAGGCATCAGCTTCGGCTGAAGCGGTGCGTCCTCCGACATCGTGTGACCGTCCAGCGCCCGCAGCAGCGCGGCGGCCAGTGCGGGCTTGCGTAGCGGCTTTGCCAGAAAATCCGACATGCCCGCCTCGCGGCAGATCTTGACGTCTTCGGAGAAGGCGTTGGCGGTCAGCGCGATGATCGGCAAGGCGTCGAAGCGCCCGCCTTGTGCGCGGATCGCGCGGGTCGCGGCAAGGCCGTCCATGTCGGGCATGCGCACATCCATCAGCACCACATCGTAATCGCCCTCGGACACCGCCTCGACGGCCTGGACGCCGTCAGTGACGACCCGAAGCTCGACGTCGAAGGCGCCCAGCATCTTGCTCACCACCATGCGGTTGACGGCGTCGTCCTCGGCGACCAGCACCTTCAGCGGCCGGTCGAGCCCGGCGATCCGCGCCTTGAGTTCGTCGGCTTCGTCGCGGCCGTCCGCCTGGTCGGAGGCCTGCGCCTGGCTCCAGGGCAGCACCAGCGTGAAGCGGAAGGTCGAGCCCTCGCCCGGCGTCGAGGTGACGCCGATGGTGCCGCCCATCTGCTCGATGATGCGCCGGGAGATCGCCAAGCCCAGCCCGGTGCCGCCGAAGCGGCGGCTGATCGAGGCGTCGGCCTGCGCGAAGTCAGAGAACAGCTGGCCAACCTTCTCGGGCGCGATGCCGATGCCGCTGTCGGTCACGGCCCATTCGACTGTCGCGAGCAGATCGCGGCGCGCCTGACACGTCGCTGAGATTGTCACCTCGCCCTGGTCGGTGAACTTCACCGCGTTGGAAGCGAGATTGAGCAGGACCTGGCGGATGCGCGCGACGTCGCCGCGCAGCGTCGGCGGCAGGTTCGGATCGAGCTCGACCTTGACCGCGAGTCCTTTGCTCTTGGCGCTCGCACGCACGACGGTCGCGACCGTCTCGACCAGCGTCTGCGGCGCGAAGTCGATCGCCTCGAATTGGAAGCGGCCGGCCTCGAGCTTGGAGAGGTCGAGAATATCGTTGAGGATGCGCTGGAGATTGTCGCCGGACTCGCGGATCGTGGTGACGGCCTCGTGCTGCTCCGGATCGAGTTTCGTCTCCAGCAGCATGCTGGCGAGCCCGAGCACGCCGTTCATGGGCGTGCGGATCTCGTGGCTCATGACTGCGAGAAAATCCGATTTGGCGCGGCTCTCGGCCTCGGCCTTTTCGGCACGCCAGCGCTCGGTGACGTCGCGGCCGAAGCCGCGATAGCCGAGGAACTGGCCGTCGCGGTCATAGGCCGGCTTCGCGGTCAGCGACCACAGCCGCGCCTCGCCGCCGGCGACGACCCTGAGGTTCATCTCGTGCAGCGGCTCGGCGTGCTCCATCAGGCCGACGACATTGTAGGCCGCGCTCTTGTCGTCGGGACAGAGCATGTCGAGCACGTCGGCGAAGTGCGAACCCTTCAGCAGCGGAAGCGGCAGTTGCGCGACGTCGGCGAAGCGTTGCGGCACATCGACGAGGTGTCCTTCGGCGTCGGTCTGCCACAGCCAGTCGCTGGCGTTCTCCTGAAAATCCTTCAGCAGCAGCGAGATGATCTCGGTCTGGCGCTCGAGGTCGAGCCGGGCCTTGAGATTGCCGAGGAACAGATTGCCTTGCGAGACGATGTTGCGCGCCATGAAGAATGCGAACAGCAGCAGGAACACCGCCGTCACCAGATACGGCCCGGTGCCGCACAACATTAGCGCGCCGGTGCAGGCGACGGTCACGGTGGCGAGATAGACGAGGCCGGCGCGCGGGAAGGTCGACAGCGTGAAGGCGCCGCCCGACATCATGCCGACCATCAGGCAGGCCAGAATGAGCTGGCTGGTCGGCTCGACCCGGCTGAACAGCGCCAGCGGCAGCGTGCCCCAGATCGCCGCGAGGAAAAACGCCTGCCGCAGCATCTGCCGCGCGGCGCGCGGTGACGCCTCCTGCGGCGGGTTCTGGTGCGACCGCCGCCACGCGCGCACCGCGAGCGAGGCGGTGACGGCAAGCGTCATGCCCCAGATCGCGAGGAAGTCGTTCCAGCCCCTGCCCCAGAACAAGATCAGCACGATGGCGACGTTGAGCATGGTGACGGCCATCGTCACCGGGATCAGCTGCGTCACCGCGTCGATCTGCTTGGCGCGGATCCGGCCGAGCTCACGCTCGCCGAGATCGGCGGTCAGGCCGTCCTCGATCTCGAAGCCGCCGAGCCAGTACAGGAACGCGCCGATCAGGCCGTCGCGCGGCTCAGCTCGTTGTGAAGTTTCGACCGGCCATCCCATCCGCAGAACCTTTTCCGTATCAATGGCCTGCGGCCTGCTTAAGCCGGGTTAATTTTGTGGGAGATTTTGCGGCGCGCTTGACGGGCACGTTTGCAGTTTGTTCTAACGGTTGCCCCTGCCCGGAGCCTGCCGACATGCCCATCAGAGTTGCCACCTGGAACGTAAACTCCGTCCGGCAGCGGATCGATCTGCTCCTGACCTGGCTCAGGGAGTGCCAGCCCGACGTCGTCTGCCTCCAGGAGATCAAATGCGTCGACGAGGCCTTCCCGCGGCTGGAGATCGAGGCGCTCGGCTACAACGTGGTCACCCACGGGCAGAAGACGTTCAACGGCGTCGCCCTGCTCTCGAAGCTCAAGTTCGACGAGACCAAATCGGGGCTGGCCGGCGACGACGAGGATGCCCATGCCCGCTTCCTCGAGGGCGTGGTGACGCTCAAGTCTGGCGTGCTGCGCATCGCCTGCCTCTATCTGCCCAATGGCAACCCGGTCGGGACCGAGAAATACCCCTACAAGCTCAAATGGATGTCGCGGCTTCTTGAGTATTCGAAGGAGCGCCTTAAGACCGAGGAGCCGCTGATCCTCGCAGGCGACTTCAACGTCATCCCGCACGCCCGCGACGTCCACAATCCCTCGGCCTGGACCGAGGACGCCCTGTTCAAGCCCGAGACGCGGGAGAGCTTTCAGTCCCTGCTCGGCCTCGGCCTGACCGACGCCCTGCGGGCCGTCACCGACGAGCCCGGGCTCTACACCTTCTGGGACTATCAGGCCGGCGCCTGGCAGAAGAACCATGGCCTTCGGATCGACCATCTGCTGCTGTCGCCGCAGGCCAGCGACAAGCTCGCCAATGTCGGGATCGACAGCTATGTGCGGGCTTGGGAGAAGCCGTCGGACCACGTACCGGTGTGGGCGGATCTGGATCTGGAGGCAGCGTGAGCCTGAGCCCGGACGTGGTGGATGACGCCTTCGACTAATCCACCTACGGCACCGGTCGCGCCGCGATTAGTCGCGGCGGCCCTGCACCCACTGTTCCAGCATTTGCAGGCACATGGCGCGGTCGTCGTCCGAGGCCTTGGAGAAGGCGCGGTTGTAGCTTTCCTTGATCCAGGTCTCGTCGCTGCCGGCGCTGTCGCGGGCCAAGGTCAGCCACATCAGGCCGCGTGCGGCCTGCCGCGGCAGGCGGTCGCCGGCGAACAGCATCTGGCCGAGCAGAGCCTGGGCTTCGTGCTGGCCCTTCTGCGCGGCAAGGCCGAGCCAGCGGGCGCCATAGCGGAAGTCCTCGCGCGAGGCGTCCGGCGTCTTCAGGTACAGCCGGGCGAGATCGTACTGCGCATCCGCATTGCCGAAATAGGAGGCCGCATAGGAGAACATCTCCCGCGCCCTATCAGGGTCGGCCTTGATCTTCGAGTTCGGGATGCCGGCCAGATAATAGCGGCCGAGCGCGACGAAGGCGTTGGCCACGACCTGCGCCTGCGGCGCCGACGGGCTGTCATCGGCATGCGCATTGGCGATCCGATTGAAATAGTCGAACGCGCGCAGATCGTCCTGGGCGACGCCGTCGCCATTGGCGTACATGCGGCCGAGCTTGAACTGCGCGCCGGGATGGCCGCCCTCGGCCGCATATTGCAGGGCGCTGAGAGAGGTTTCCTGGGGCACCGCCGGCACCTTGCTGCGCACGGTTCCAACAGCGCCCGGCAAGGTCGTCACGACGGGGATGGTGGCGTCCTTGTTGTTGGCCGGCGAGCCGTCAAAGGCAAACGCCGGAACGGCCAGCGCACTGGCCCCCAACACAAACGCAACTATGGCACGCCTAGATGTCCGCATAACACTGTTTCTCGTGCGCGCCGCCCGGATGGGTCACTGCCCCCCCGACCGCCGGTCCAACCTGCTGAGCATATTTCCAGAGCGCGCCCGTCGTGTGGTTAGTCGCGCGAGCGGTCCATTTGGTCTTGCGCTGGGCAAGCTCCTGGTCGCTCAATTTTACGTTAAGGGTACCTGCGTCCGCATCAATCTCGATGATGTCGCCGTCCTCGAGCAGCCCGATCGGGCCGCCGATGGCGGCTTCCGGCCCGACATGGCCGATGCAGAAGCCGCGGGTGGCGCCGGAGAAGCGGCCGTCGGTGATGAGGGCGATCTTGCCGCCCATGCCCTGGCCGGTCAGCGCCGCGGTGGTCTGCAGCATTTCCCGCATGCCGGGGCCGCCCTTGGGGCCCTCGTAGCGGATCACGATGACTTCGCCTTCCTTGTAGGTGCGCTTCTGGACCGCCTCGAACGCGTCTTCCTCCCGGTCGAAGCATCGCGCCGGACCGGTAAACTTGAGGTTGGACATGCCCGCGACTTTCACGATCGCACCTTCTGGCGCCAAATTGCCCTTCAGACCGACCACACCGCCTGTGACGGTGATGGGCTTGTCTGCCGGGTGCACCACATCCTGGTGCGGATTCCATTTCACGCTCTTGAGGTTTTCGGCGATCGTTCGACCGGTGACCGTAATGCAGTCGCCGTGGAGAAATCCGTTGTCGAGCAGCGTCTTCATCAGAAGCGGTATGCCACCTACTTCAAACATGTCTTTGGCGACATAACGGCCACCCGGCTTCAAATCCGCGACATATGGTGTCTTTTTGAAGATTTCGGCGACGTCGAACAAATCGAACTTGATGCCGCACTCATGCGCGATCGCCGGCAGGTGCAGTGCAGCATTGGTCGAGCCGCCGGATGCGGCGACGACGGCAGCGGCATTCTCCAGCGCCTTGCGCGTGACGATGTCGCGCGGCCGGATGTTCTGGGCGATCAGGTCCATCACCTTCTCGCCCGCGGTCGTGCAGAAAGCGTCGCGGATTTCATACGGTGCCGGAGCACCGGCCGAGTAAGGCAGCGCGAGGCCGATGGCTTCCGAGACGGTCGCCATGGTGTTCGCCGTGAACTGCGCGCCGCATGCGCCCGCCGAGGGGCACGCCACGCGCTCGATCTCGTCGAGGTCCTCGTCCGACATGGCGCCGACCGAGTGCTTGCCGACCGCCTCGAACATGTCCTGCACGGTGACCTGCTGCCCGCGGAAATTGCCGGGCAGGATCGAGCCGCCGTAAATGAAGATCGAGGGCACGTTGAGGCGGACCATCGCCATCATCATGCCCGGCAGCGACTTGTCGCAGCCTGCAAGGCCAACAAGGGCGTCATAGGCATGGCCGCGCACGGTCAGCTCGACCGAGTCGGCGATGCATTCGCGCGACGGCAGCGAGGAGCGCATGCCGTCATGGCCCATGGCGATGCCATCGGTGACGGTGATGGTGCAGAATTCGCGGGGTGTGCCGCCGGCCGACGCGACGCCCTTCTTCACCGCCTGCGCCTGGCGCATCAGCGAGATGTTGCAGGGAGCGGCCTCGTTCCAGCATGAGGCGACGCCGACGAAGGGCTGGTGGATCTGCTCGGTAGTCAGACCCATGGCGTAGAAGTAGGAGCGATGGGGCGCGCGCGTCGGGCCTTCCGTCACATGACGGCTCGGCAGCCTCTGCTTGATGTTGGTCTTCGCGTCCATCGCGACCAGTTTCCTTGGCGAACCCTTGTCAGACCCGGAAAATCAAAGCCAAGATTTGAATCGACCTTGGGATTTCCCGTCGCCGCCTGAGAGACCGCCGCTGCCCTAAAACTTAGAGCGATTTTATTCACGTTCTGGTGTGGCCAAAAAGCGGCGTTGATGCGAACGACCGGTGATGAGGGTTAAATCCGCCGTGAGTGTTGCGAAGACGGCACAATCGTTACCGGGAAGACACGGGTAAGGCTACTGCAATACCTTCGCGAAGATGACAATCCACAACTTGAGATTTTACGACGGATGCCGCGCACCCATGTTGGCCGGCGACCACGGGCGCACCGCAAAGTGAGTCGTCCCCTCTCCCCCGTCGCCCTTCGAGGGCCACTGAAGAAGCAGCCACCTCAGGTGACGGAGATGGACTGGCGCAGATCTCTCCACGTCATTACGAGCGCAGCGCGCGTTCATCGCGCCTGCAAGATCACGCAGTCCGGCGCGGCGCTGCCGCAGCATGTCGTCTCGCATCCGCTGACCAGCGCGGCCACCGTCGCTTCCAGCGCACGCAGCTCGGCGATTTTCTTCCTGATCGAGCCGAGGTGCTTCTCCGCGAAAGTCTTGGTGTCGCTGCAGGGCAATCGCCGCTGCACTGAGGCGAGGATGTCGCGCGTCTCGTCGATGGAGAAGTCGAGCTCGCGGCAGTGTCTGACGAGATTGAGCGCCTTGAGGGCTTCGCTGCCGTAGATGCGCTCGCCGCCCTGGCGCGCCGGTGGCGCGAGAAGACCAATGCTCTCGTAATAGCGGATGGTCGGGACAGAGACGCTGGCCGCTTTAGCGAGGACGCCAATTCTCATGGAAGCTCTCACTTTGCGCTTGAACCTCAAGTGGCTTGAGGGCGTAGCGATCCGGTCCATGACGCACAAGCTCGAGGAGAATGACAT
This sequence comes from Bradyrhizobium sp. 1, assembly GCF_023073315.1. GTDB lineage: Bacteria > Pseudomonadota > Alphaproteobacteria > Rhizobiales > Xanthobacteraceae > Bradyrhizobium. Next base: position 48,003 of record NZ_JADPJH010000014.1, read on the forward strand.
GAGCGTTATTGGACCGTCCTGCAACCTGCCCTCCGAAACGTCGCCCGGTTGTGGCTGCGCAGGCAGAACCGAGCCGGGCGGCGGCAAGGCCGCGGGCACCGCGGTCGCGACGGCCGTGGTCGCTGCAGCCTGCACGGCATGCTGCGTGCTGCCCTTCACATTGCCGGCTGTGGCGCTCGCCAGCGCGGGAAGCCTCATCGCCGTGCTCGACCACGCGCACGGTCTGACGACGAAATTGTCGGTCGCCGTCGTGGCCTGTGCCTGGGGCTGGATCGTGTGGCGATCGCGGATGAGCGGCTTGAAAATCCGTTCGTCCGTGCTGGCGGCGATGTGCGCCGCGACGGTGCTGACCGCGACGGCTGCGCTGTGGCCGGTGATGGAGTCCACCGTCTTCCACGCCCTCGGCGCCGTCAAGAAGCCGAAGCCGCCGGCGAGCTGATGGACGCCCTCACGATCTTCGGAATGCTGTCGGTCAGCGCGATGCTGCTGTTCTACGCACACGAGCCGCGCGGGCCGCATTATGTGCTGGCCTTCGCAGCGGCATGCGCGCTCAGCGGGATTTACGGCTTTCTCCAGGGCGCCTGGCCGTTCGGATTTATCGAGATGGTGTGGACGGCGGTCGCCTTGCGGCGATGGAGCAAAGTCCGGTCATCGCAATGACCGGACTCCGTACGTTGGTCGGCGCTTATGCGTTCCGCATCGCACGACCGAACGGATCGACAAGCCGCACGACCTCACAGGCGGCGACGAGGCCGGCGAGCCAGACGGCGCTGGTCAGCCCGATGCGCGTGACGATGGCCGCGGTGAAGGCGCCCTCTCCGCCCAGGAACGGCGTCGCGGCGAGCAGCGCGAGCTCATAGACCGCGTAGGCGGCGACGAACGTGATCGCCAGCATCAGCGGCGTACGGCCTTGCGGCAGCATGCGGAGCACGGTCGATGCTGCGGCGGTCGCAAGAAGTGCCGCCGCGCCGAGGACAAAACCCCAGGCGATGGTGCTGCCATCGACGGGATAATGCAGCACGCCAAAACCGATGCTCTGGTTCACGAGCCAGGCACCGGTGACGACGAGCAGCGCCGGACGCAGCGGCAGCATCGCGGCCGCAACGACGGCGAAGGCCGCAAACGGCGTTGCGCAGGCAAGCGCGAAACTCGCGAGCGCGCACGACACCGTCAGCAGCGCAAAACCGAACATCGGCGCAAGGCGCGGCGCGACCGGATGAAGACGAAAGCGGTCGGTATGGGGCGAAGGCATATCAGCAGGCATCATGGATCTCCTCGCAGTGATCCTAGCACATTCGCCTGATGGCCTCGATATGACATGCACGCGAGCAGCGGCCCCAATTGGGCCTAGGCCGGCTCCCGCTCCGCATGCGTCCGGATCATCGCCCGCTCGCCGGCGTCGACGAGCTGGCCGATGCCGGTCCTGCCTGCGAGCGCGCACCGGATGATGTTTTCGGCCACCGACCTGCGGAAGCCATGAGCCTCGCCGTCGGGACGATCGCGGCAGACCCGGTCCAGCGCCAGCTTCATGTTGATCCGTGTGCGGGTGTCGAAATGCTCGCTGATCATGCGCCCGGCCTCGATACGTTGATGTCGGGGCGGAAACGCCTTGGGAAAGGCAGGGTTCCAAATCGGGATCACGGTGACTTACGTTCGTCCTCGCAGGCGCTGGGCCTGAGCCCAAGCCTTGCTGACGTCGCGCGGCGCGACGTCCAGGCGCCGGATCGGCGTCAATTCGCCAGAGGCCGAGACGATCGCGGTCTCCTCGCGGCGGCAGCGCGGACATACGAAACGAACCTCGTGCGGGGACGCCGACCAACTCGAACGTTTCACATTGGCGGCCATCGGCCAGGCCTCGCAATGCGAGCATGACACCAGAAAGCGACCGGGATCGAGCATACCCATTCAATCGGACTCCGCGCCGTGCCCGCTCACTCAATGGTCATGTCATATAAATCGTTCCGGTGCCCCGGCACCGTCAGCTCTCGAGCCAACGATCCCTGCCAACCGCAGGCCGCTCAGTGCGCGCCCTTGAGGGTGCAGGCGGTGGTGCAGGTCACGGTGTTGCCGTGGCCACACGACTTGCAGGCGGCCACGCACTGATTCATGTCGCGGGGATTGTAGGCGCTGTAATTCCGCGCCAGGCAGGCTGCGGTCGAGCCCGTGATGTCCTGCTCCTGGTTGCAGGCCGCTGTCATGAGCGCGAGGATGAGGACCGCAACGACACGCATGGGATCGCCCTGCAAAAGCCACCGTCAAAGCGACGTTCTCAAGGGCAAGTTGCGCTGCAACGAGCCCCGGCATTCCCATCGCGAGGAACGACGCCACACGGCGTGCCACGCATCCAGATCAAGGATGCGCGCCAAACGTTAAAAACGGCTTTCAGCCGCGCGGCCCTGCAATGGTTCCACGCATCATGCCGCGGTTTGCATGTCCGAGGCTTACGTCACCCCTCAAGCAGCGGCCTTTTAAGCAGCAGCTCTGGTCGCAACCGCGCGCCGCGTCTCGTTCGCCAGCTCGTGATAGTGCTCGGCGAGCTTGAGATAGAATTCGCGCTTGGTGCTGTCGGTGGCGAGCTTGGTGATCAGCTCGCATTCGGCGGTGAGCGTCTCGAACCGTTCCAGCCTGTCCTCAAGTTCTGTCATCGGCGTATCCCCATCAAACGCCTCAAGGACACGTAACCTAAGCCCGGGAAATAGGTCACGGCGAACATCGTTATGGAGTAGAATTTTTTTTGATCGGAAAGACACACTCGTTGCGCGCTTTGCCCTATCGGACCGGTAGTATATTGACGCGCCTCCCGCCTGATGCCAGTTTCGTGAACGGTAGTGCCCGCAAGGGCTCTCCAAGGGAATGTGGTGCGTCCGTCTCGGCGGGCAATTCCGCGGCTGCCCCCGCAACTGTAGGCGGATAGCCGACGACCAAACAAACCACTGGAGCCCCGCTTGGGCCTCTGGGAAGGTGGTCGAAGGCGATGACCCGCGAGCCAGGAAACCTGCTGCCAGCCATGAGTCACGCGCGAACGCATTGGGCGGGGTGCCCCGGTGTCGGAAGAGTAGCCGGTGCATCTGCCGCCAGGGGCGAAGGCAGTCTGCTAAGGCAACCGCGGTGACGGTCTGTTTGCGTCGCCGCAGAGCGTTGTCGTGCAAGATCTTCATTTCCATTCTGGCGTTGCGCCAGCGTTATCTCGTGCTTTCCTGATTGCTGTGCTCTCGTCGGCATCGCTGTCGTCCGCGGCGTTCGCGCAAAGCGCGACGCAGGATAGCCGCTCCCGGGAGGTCGATCCGGTGATCGTCACCCCACCTGCTCAGAGACAGGCCCCAGCCATAAGCCCCGGCACCCAGAAGCCGCGAGCGGCCCGGCGCGCTCCGGGACGCGCTCGCGCCGCTCCCGTCGTTGCTGCTCCGGTAACCCAACCACCGTATACTCCGGTGCAAACGCCGCTCAACACGGCCGTCGTGACCGGCGTCGGCTCGCGGCTCGGGATCACCGCACGGGAAACGCCGGCAACGGTCGAGGTTATCGGCCAGCAGACGATGCAGGATCTGGGCGTCAGGACGACGACCGAAATCGCCAAGGCGGCCGTCGGCGTCACCGGCGGCGATGCGCCGGGCGCGCCCGCGATCTTCTCGATGCGCGGCTTTTCCGGCGACCAGCTCACCACGCTCTACAACGGCATCCCGATCGGTCCGTCCACCATGACCGGCCGTCCGATGGACACTGCCAATCTGCAGCAGGTCGATATCATCAAGGGACCGGACTCGCTGGTGGCGGGCCTCGGCGCGACCGGCGGCGCCGTCAACTACGTGACCAAGGCCCCGCACACCGGGCCTGTTATCAATGAGGCCTTCACGTCATACGATTCCTTCAACGGCTACCGCGCCGGTTATGGATCGGGCGGCAGCACGCTGATCAACGGTCTCGACTACCGCTTCGACATCAGCCATTCCAACGACAAGAGCTTTATCGACGATACCTATTCGAAGCTCAGCAACGTCTCGGGCCAGCTGAACTACCGCGTCAACGACAGCTTCAAAATCTGGGGTGCGGCCGAATACAAGCAGGACAAGGACCGCTTCTACTGGGGCACGCCGCTGGTACCGGCGAACGCACCGGGCATCGTGCCCACGAACGGCATCGTCTCGGGCCAGTGGACCAACTACTATCTCAACGGCCATACCGGAACGCTCAACCCCGTCACCATCGACGCGCGCACGCTGACCACCAGCTACAACGTGCTCGACAATCACAGCGGCGCCAGCGAGCTCTGGCTGCGCAGCGGTTTTCAGTGGGACATCACCAACAACGTCTCGCTGCGCAGCCAGGTCTACGGCTACGATGCGCACCGGCACTGGTTCAACAACGAGATCTCCTCGTTCGACGATTCCGGGCCGAACAACGTCTATCGCGAGCGGCTGGCGCTGGACCACGCCCAGCGGCTCTACGGCAACATCACCGACCTCACCGTCAACTCCAACCTCGGCGGGATGGACAACCGCTTCGTCGCCACCGTCATGGCGAGCAGCTCGCAGTTCAACGTCTCGCAGGACACGCTTTTCTTCTCGGACACGGTCGACCTGGTCAATCCAGACCGCGGCCTCTACGGCCCGCGCAGCGACGAAAAGATCTATACGCATCTGAACACCACCTCGCTGTCGTTCGAGGACCGGCTGAAGCTGACGTCGACCTTCGCGCTGATCGGCGGCATCCGCTTCGAGGACATCGAGCTGTCACGCACGCGCTTCTCGCCTGACGGCGTGCTTCGCACCGACCGCGGTTATCCCTTCTCGAAGACGTTCAATCCCGTCACCGGCCGCATCGGCACCACCTGGGAGGTCACGCCGGGGGTCATGCTGTACAGCCAGTATGCGACGGCGGCGGACCCGACCGTCGCCAACATCTTCATCCTTGCCCCGCAAGTGCCGCTGCTGCTGACGACGTCACGGACCTACGAGACCGGCGTCAAGCTGCAATCGGCCGACAAGCGCGCGGAAGCGACGTTCTCCGCCTTCGACATCGCGCGCAAGAACGTCTACGTGCCCGAGAGCGGCATCGTCTTCAACGTCGCCGGCAAGATGGCGTCGAAGGGTGTCGAGATCGCCGCCGCGGTCAACCCGGTCGCCGGTCTGAAATTGTGGGGCAACGTCGCCTTCGTGCAGTCGCGCTTCATCGACTTCAGCTATGTCGACGGCGGCGGCGTGCTTCAGTCCTATTCAGGCAAGACGCCGCCGAACGTCCCGAACTTCATCGCCAATGCCGGCGCGTCCTATCGCTTTGACACCAAACTGCCGGTCGAGATCGGCGGTCTCGTCCGTCACGTCGGCGACCGCTTCAACTTCCAGGACAATCTGGTCACCATGAACGCCTACACGATCTTCGACGCCTTCGCGTTCGTCGACATCCCGAAGGCGTATTTCCCCGGCGTCGACCAGACCCGGATCAGCTTCCGCGTGAAGAACCTGACCAACAAGCTCTACGCCGCCTGGGGCGACCCCGGTTACAACGACCAGATCATCCTGGGCGCGCCGCGCAGCTATGAGGTGGCCGCGTCCTTCAAATGGTGACGCCGCGCAAGACGTGAAGAACCAAAACCTGGAGAACGACCGCTATTTCTGCTCCAGCCGCCAGGCGCCGTCCCAATCGGCGTCCGGCGGAGTAGCCTCGAAGTGGGATATGCGGGCCAGCATGGCGAGTGACGGACCGTCGCCGGGGACGCTCTCCAGCCCGGCGTTGAACGCGGCGCGCGCGTCGTCGAAGCGGCGGGCGCGATAGGCGGCGAGACCTTCAATATAATGCGCGCGCAGGCTCTCCTGCGGCTTCGCGAGCGAGCCGGCCTTCCCCATCACCTCGAACATGGGTTGCGCTACGCTCTGGCCCACGACCGCGAGACGATCGATCTCGCGCAATTCGAGGCGAGATCCGATCGCGTCCGCCGTCGCCTGCGAGATCAGGATGCGGGTGCCGTAGACCTTGTTGACGGCTTCCAGGCGCGAGGCGAGGTTCACGGCATCGCCCATCACAGTAAAGCTCATCATCAGCTCGGAGCCGATGCTGCCGGTCAAAACCTCGCCGGTGGCGATCCCGATCCGCAAGTCGCACGGCACAGGCATGGCGCGGATACCGAGGAGATCCGGGAGCTGCCTCTGGAGCGCGGGTACCTGGTCGGTCATGTCGAGCGCGGCGAGGCAGGCAAGCTGGGCCTGCTCCTCCTCCTCAATGAAGGGCGGCCCCCAATAGGACATGATGGCGTCGCCGATATATTTGTCGATGACGCCGCGATTGCTCCTGATCGGACCGGACATCATCGTGAAATAGTGATTCATCACCTTGACGAGGCCGCGCGGGGTCATGCCCTCGCTCATCGCGGTAAAGCCGCTCATGTCGCAGAACATGATCGTCATCACCCGGCGCTGGCCGTCGATGGCGACCTCGGGCTTGTCGATCAGTCCCTGCACCACCTTGGGATCGATATAGCGGCCAAAGGTCTCGCGAATGCGCTCGTTCTGACGCAACTGCTCGACCATGCGGTTGAAGGCGGCGGCGAGCTCGCCGATCTCATCCTGCGTCGAGACGCTGATGGGCTTGTCGAAGTGGCCCGCCTCGACCTGGCGGGTGCCCGCCAGCAACAGCCGGACCGGACGAGTGATGCCGGTGGAGACCATGATCGAAAAGGCAAGCCCGACGATCGCCGCGAGAATGGTCACGATGCCCGAGACGATGATCGCCTGCCGCTGATGTCGGATCACCTGCGCCGTGCTCACGAATACCTGGGACAGCATGTCAGCGCGGATCGCGTCGATCCGCTGGGTGAAGAGGTCGCGTAGCGCGTCCACATGGACAAGCGTGTCGCGGGCGCCCGCAAAGTCCTTGGCATCGAGCTGCTTCAGCAGCTTGGTATCCTGGTCGTCCAGTTCGCGGCGGAGCTCTTTGACCGCATTCTCGATCCGCGTCTCGATCCGGGCGAGCGCGGCATTGTCCGACGGCGTGCTCTCGTCATCGATGATCGCGTTGATCAGCTTTCGCGCGGCTTCGGCCTCCTGCTCGACCTGGGCGTCCGTGTCCCTGAATGTCTTCAGCCGAGCCGCAAACCCCTCCTCGTCCGGCGGCGTCTGCATTTTTGCGATCACCATGCGCCTCATCGCCAGCGCCCGCTCCAGCGAGCGGACATTGGACCGCGCCAGATGGCCGTAGGCGGGAATATACCGCTCGGTCAGTTCGTCCAGGAGGCGGCCGACGCGGCCCGACATCACCATCGACAGGATCGAGGTGACGAGCATCAGGACGATCAATCCGAGGGCGATGCCGACGATCTTGCGCCGGATCGACTGGTTGAAAAGCGGCATGGGCGTCGGGCAAGGAGCTGAGGGGACGGCTTGGAACCTCAATACACCGGATTGGACGGCGGGAACACGCGCAATCTCGCCGTTTACGGCGCCTCTGACCGCACACAACCGTCGCGCGAGTCCTATTCGTTAACAAAGGTTAAGAGCGCTGACTTGTCCGCCATTTCGGAAGTTCCCGCGCCTCATCCGTATTTTGCCGCATTGTTGCGACAGCGTGACAAATGCGAAACGATGCCGTGCCATCATCTCAGGCATCGATTCTCGTATCGATTGAGTCTCAAGCCGCATACGGTCGCGGACCTTGGTTTGTAGTGGTTTCGCAGGGGGACCATGGACATGAACCAGTGCCTACGCTCGCTCGCGTGTCTCGTTGCCATGGCCGCGCTGGCGCTCCTTCCGGCGGAGCTGGCAGCGAAGAGCAAGTCATCGGCGCCGAAGAAGACGCATGAGGCGAAAGCCGGCAAGCAGCGCCACGCTGCGGCGGGCAAGCACGGCAAACATGCCGAGGCCAAACGCAAGCCGAAGAAGCAGGATGACGAAGCCGCGGACAAGCCGGCCGCGCCGCCGCTCACCGGGGACCTCGCCGCGCTGAAGGACGCGATCGATCTCGCGCGCAAGGGCAAGACCGACGATGCGACCGCCGCACGCGACCGCATCACGGATCCCGCCGGACAGAAGCTCGCCGACTGGTTCATGCTGCGCCATTCCGAGAGCACCGCGAACTTCAAGCGTTACGCCGCTTTCGTCGCCGCGAATCCGGCTTGGCCGAGCAGCGCCCTGCTCCGCCGGCGTGCCGAGGCGCGGCTGTGGCAGGAAAAGAGCGACGCGGCGACCGTGCACAAATTCACGATGGATCGGCCGACCAGCGCCAAGGGTAAGTTCGCGCTGGCTCGGGTATTGCTCGCTGAAGGCGACAGCGACAGGGCAACGCGCCTCGTCCGCGAGGCCTGGCGCACCGACGAATTGTCCGAGCGCAGCGAGGAGGAGTCCTACGAGGCGTTCCGCGATCTCCTGACCGCCGACGACCATCGCGCCCGCATGGACAAGCGGCTCGGCGCCAAGGACTATGCCGGCGCAAGGCGCGCGGCCAAGCGGCTCGGCGAGGATGCGCTCGCGATCGTGAAAGCCTGCTCCGCCGTCACCGGCAAGGCGAGCAAGGCCAAGGACTATCTGGATGACGTCTCGACCGAGGCGCGGCGCGATCTCGGCTACGTCCTCTGCCGGGCGCAATGGCATCTCCAGAACGACCGCATCGACGACGCGGCCGAGGTGATTTTGGCTGCCGCACCCGACATGATGGCGGCGCAGGACACGGATGCGTGGTGGCGCGAGCGCCGCCTGCTGGCGCGAAAGCTGCTCGACCAGGGCAAGGCCAGGACGGCTTACGACGTGGTGCGCGCCGCAGCGATCCCGGCGATGGAGGTCTACCGCGTCGACTATCATTTCATGTGCGGCTGGATCGCGCTGCGCTATCTCGACGATCCCAAGGCGGCGATCATGCATTTCGCCGCGATCGACGAGGGCTCGGCCAATCCGATCGCGCTGTCGCGCGCCCATTACTGGCGCGGCCGCGCCGCCGAAGCCATGGGCGCAACGGCTGATGCGCAGCTGAGCTATCAGACCGCGGCGCGCTATCCGACCGCCTATTACGGCCAGCTCGCCCGCGCGAGACTCGGCCTCGACCGGATCGAGCTGCGCCCGCCCTCGCCCGTGCTGGCCTCGGCCGACACGCTGCCATCGGATGAGCGCGTGCGCGCCGCCGACATGCTCTACGGCATCGGCGAGCGCGACATGGTGTTCTACTACGCCGAGGATTTCGCCAAGGAGAGCACCGACGTCGCAGCGCTCGAAGCGCTCGGCGAACTCGCCGGCCGGCGCAACGATGCGCGCGTGATGCTGGAGGTCGGCAAATCGGCGCTGGCGCGCGGGCTCGCGCTCGATCATTACGCCTTCCCGACCATCGGCATTCCCGAACACAAGCAGGTCGCACCCGCGATCGAGACCAGCGTGATCTATTCGGTGGCGCGCACCGAAAGCTCGTTCGACCAGCGCGACAAGTCGGCCGCCAATGCGGTCGGCCTGATGCAGGTGACGCCGGAAGCGGGCCGCGATACCGCAAAACGCTTCGGCCTGACTTACGATTGGGACAAGATGGTTTCCGATCCCGTCTACAACACGCAGATGGGTGCGGCCGAACTCAGCGCGCTCTTGTCGGAATATCGCGGCGACCAGATCATGACCTTCGCCGGCTACAATGCCGGCCGCGGCCGGGTGCGCGAATGGGTGCAGGTGCACGGCGACCCTCGCGACCCCAAGGTCGATCCGGTCGACTGGGTCGAGCGCATCCCGCTCTCGGAGACGCGCAACTACGTCCAGCGGGTGATGGAGAACGTGCTGGTGTATCGCGCAAGGTTCGAGGGCAGCGGCGCGGTGGCCGGCAAGAGCGACCAGCGCGTGGTGGCGAAGGATGCGAGCGCCAAGGCGACGCCGGTGGGATTTATGGGGCCGGATTAGAGGTCTCGTAGGGTGGGCAAAGGCGCGCAAGCGCTGTGCCCACCATCTTTCCAAATACCTCGATAGAAATGGTGGGCACGCTGCGCTTTGCCCACCCTACGAGACCCCCTCACTCGACCGTAATATTCGCCGCCTTGATCATCGGCCACCATTTTGCGATCTCGGCCTTTTGCCGCGCGCCGAGCGCCTCCGGCGTGAGCTGATCCCGCGGCGTCATCTCAAGGCCCTGGCTTTCGAGCTGCTTCTTCACGGCGGGATCGTTCAGCGCTTCCACGGCGGCGGCGTTGAGTTTGGTGACGATCTCCTTCGGCGTGCCCTTCGGCACCCACAGCCCCGACCACAGCGTCATGTTGAAGCCCTTCAGGCCCGCCTCCTCCGCGGTCGGAACATCGGGCGCGGAGGCGAGGCGCTTGTCGTCGGTGATGGCGTAGGCGCGGATGGTGCCGGCACGGACCTGGTTGATGGAGTTGGAGGTCTGGTCGATGATGACGTCGATCTGGCCGGCGATGAGATCGTTCAGCGCGGGCGCGGTGCCGCGATACGGCACGTATTGCAGTTTGATGCCGGAGACGCTCTCGAAATAGACGCCGGCGATGTGGCTGCCCGAGCCCGCGCCGGCGGTGCCGGCGGTCGGCGGCGACGGCCGCGACTTCAGCCATTCGATCAGCTCCTTCAGCGAGGTCGCGGGCACCGCGGTCTTGCTGACGATGATCATCGGGTTGCTCGGCAGCAGCACCACCGGCTCGAGATCGGCGACAAGGTCATATTTGAGCTTGTAGACGGCGCCGTTGGCGACATGGGTGCCGAGATGGCCGAACGAGATGGTGTATCCATCCGGCGGCGATTGCACGGCGCGGCCGACGCCGATCGAGCCGCCGGCGCCGGTGACATTCTCGATCACCAGCGGCTGGCCGAGCGAGGTCCGCATCCGCTCGGCAAGCACACGCGCCATCGCATCCGACGGGCCGCCAGCGGCAAAAGGCACGATGATGGTGATGGGATGTGACGGATAGTCGTCGGCGCGCGCGGCGCTGGAGAGCGCGAGAATACCGATCAGCCCGGCCCAGATGGCCTTCTTCATTGTGGTCTCCTCGACGATGTCGTTTTTGTTTTTGTCTCTTCCCGCGTACGGGAAGAGGGATCGTTCGTGAAGAGACGAAATGACGCGCTAGAACTGCGTGTAGTCGATCGGCTTGTGGCGATCGAGCGCGCGGTCGACCTTCGGCAGCGGGTACTTCAGCCCGGTCGCGCAGTTGAACAGCATCACGCGTTCGGTCTTGCTGACGCGGCCGTCGGCGAGGCTGTCCTTATAGGCAGCGTAGGTCGCGGCGCCCTCGGGGCAGAGCAGAAGCCCCTCCTCGCGCGCAACCTCGCTCAGCGCCGCCGATATCTTGTCGTCGTCGACCGCGATGGCAAAGCCCTTGCTCTGCCGCACCGCGCGCAGAATGAGAAAATCGCCGATCGCCTGCGGCACGCGGATGCCGGATGCGATGGTGTGGGCGTCCTCCCAGCGCGTCGCATGCTCGGTGCCGGCGTCATAGGCCCGCACCATCGGCGCACAGCCGGAGGCCTGCACCGCGACCATGCGCGGGCGCTTGCTGCCGATGAAGCCGATCTTCTCGAGTTCGTCAAAGGCCTTCCACATGCCGATCAGGCCGGTGCCGCCGCCGGTCGGATAGAAGATCACGTCGGGCACGTCCCAGCCGAGCTGCTCGGCGAGTTCGAGGCCCATCGTCTTCTTGCCCTCGATGCGGTACGGCTCCTTCAGCGTCGAGGTGTCGAACCAGCCGACTTTCGCCTTGCCCTCGCCGACGATCTTGCCGCAATCGTCGATATAGCCGTTGACGCGGTAGACGGTCGCGCCCTGAAGCTCGATCTCGCTGACATTCACTTCAGGCGTATCGGCCGGACAGAAGATCGTGGTCTTGATGCCGCAGGACGTCGCATAGGCCGCAAGCGCCGCGCCGGCATTGCCGTTGGTCGGCATCGCCATGTGCTTGATGCCGAGCGCCTTGCCCATCGACACCGCCATCACCAGCCCGCGCGCCTTGAACGAGCCGGTCGGCAGCCGCCCCTCGTCCTTGACGATGATCTCGCCGCCGCCGAGCTTCTTGCCGAGCTTCGGCAGCCGGATCAGCGGCGTGGTGACCTCGCCAAGCGAGACGATATCCTTGCATTTGCGCACCGGCAGCAGCTCACGGTAGCGCCACATGTCGGCGGGACGCTGTGCGAGCGCATCCTTGGTCAGCGCTTTCTTCACACCGGCGAGGTCGTAGCGCACCAGCAGCGGCTTGCCGGCCTTGGAGAGGTTGTGGACCTCGTCCGCGGCGTAATGATCGCCCTCCATCGCGCATTCGAGATGGGTGACGAAGGTTGGGCGTTCGATGGTGAGGTTGTCGTTGTCTTGCATGGCTCGCTTCTTTCTTCTTGTTTATTGAAACCGCTGTTTCCACGCGTCATTGCGAGGAGCTCTTGCGACGAAGCAATCCAGACTATGTCCGCGGAGGCATTCTGGATTGCTTCGCTTCGCTCGCAACGACGGCGGCCATCAAATATTCAACACCCGTCCATACGCATCCAGCACCGCTTCCTTCATCATCTCCGACAACGTCGGATGCGGGAACACGGTGTGCATCAGTTCCTCTTCCGTCGTCTCCAGGTTCATGGCGACAACGTAGCCCTGGATCAGCTCGGTGACTTCAGCGCCGACCATATGGGCGCCGAGCAGCTGGCCGGTCTTCTTGTCGAAGATCACCTTGACCAGGCCCTGGTCCTCGCCGAGCGCGATCGCCTTGCCGTTGCCGACGAAGGGGAAGCGGCCGACGCGGATCTCGCGGCCGTTCTCCTTGGCCTTGGCTTCGGTCAGGCCGACCGAGGCGACCTGCGGGTTGCAATAGGTGCAGCCGGGGATCATCAGCTTGTCCATGGGATGCGGATGCAGGCCCTTGATCGCCTCGACGCAGATCACGCCCTCATGCTCGGCCTTGTGCGCGAGCATGGGGGGACCTGCGACATCGCCGATGGCGTAGATGCCGGGGACATTGGTCTTGCCGTAGCCGTCGATCACGATGCAGCCGCGGTCGGTCTTCACGCCGAGCTTTTCCAGGCCGAGATTCTCGATGTTGCCGACCACGCCGACGGCCGAGATCACGCGCTCGAACTCGGCTGTCTGCTTTGTCTTGCCGTCGTCCAGCGTTGCGACGACGCTGTCGCTCTTCTTCTCGAGCTTGACGACGCCGGTGTTGGTCAGAATTTTGATGCCCTGCTTCTCGAGACGCTTGCGCGCAAGGCCCGCGATCTCGGCGTCCTCGACGGGCAGGATTTGCGGCAGCACCTCGACCACAGTGACATCCGAGCCCATCGTCTTGAAGAACGACGCAAACTCGATCCCGATTGCGCCCGAGCCCATCACCAGCAGCGATTTCGGCATCTTCTCAGGAACCATCGCTTCAAAATAGGTCCAGATCAGCTTCTTGTCGGGCTCGAGCCCCGGCAGCACACGCGGCCGCGCGCCGGTCGCCACGATGATGTGCTTGGCCTGATAAGCCCCCTCGCCGAGCGCGCCCTTCGGGCCCTCGACGTCGGACTTCTTCACGGTGACCTTGCCCGGCGCATCGATCGAGGCGGCGCCCCAGATCACGCTCACCTTGTTCTTCTTCATCAGGAAGCCGACGCCGTCGTTCAATCGCTTGGAGACGCCGCGCGAGCGCTGCACCACGGCCTTCGGATCGAACGAGACGTTATCGGCAGACAGGCCGTAATCCTTGGCGTGCTGCATGTAGTGATAGATCTCGGCGGAGCGTAAGAGCGCCTTGGTCGGGATACAGCCCCAGTTCAGGCAGATGCCGCCGAGATAGGATTTCTCGACGATCGCGACCTTGAAGCCGAGCTGCGCCGCCCGGATCGCGGTGACATAGCCGCCGGGACCGGAGCCGATGATGATGACGTCGAAGGATGTGTCGGCCATTCCGGCTCCCATTCAACTGAACTTCGTAGGGTGTGCAAAGCGAAGCGTGCCCACCGCCTTCCAACACTATGAAATAAGGTGGGCACGGCGCGTTTCGCGCCTCTGCCCACCCTACATATTCACGGCTCGCTTCTCACACCATCATCATGACGGGGTTTTCGATCAGCTGCTTGAACGCGCCGATCAGCTCGGCGCCGAGTGCGCCGTCGATGGCGCGGTGATCGCACGACAGCGTCACGCTCATCATGTGCGCGATCTCGATCTTGCCTGCGCGCACGACAGGACGCTCCTCGCTGGTGCCGACCGCGAGGATGGTCGCATGCGGCGGGTTGATCACGGCCGTGAAGTGGCTGATGCCGAACATGCCGAGGTTGGAAACCGCGGTGGTCCCGCCCTGGTACTCTTCCGGCTTCAGCTTGCGCGAGCGGGCGCGGGCGGCAAAATCCTTCATCTCGTTGGAGATGGTGGAGAGCGTCTTGGTCTCGGCCTTGCGGATGATCGGCGTGATCAGGCCGCCGGGCATCGCTACCGCGACGCCAACGTCGGAATGGTGGTGCTTGACCATGCCGCTTTCGGTCCAGCTCACATTGCAGTTCGGAATCCGCTGCAGCGCCACCGCCATCGCCTTGATGACGAAGTCGTTGACCGAGATCTTATAGAGCGGCTTCTTCTCCTTGTCCTTCGGCGCAGCCGCGTTGATCTCCTCGCGCGCGGACATCAGCTTGCCGATGTCGCAGTCGATGGTGAGGAAGAAATGCGGGACGTTCTGGATCGACGCGGTCAGGCGCTGCGCGATGGTGCGGCGCATGCCGTCATGCGGGACGATATCGTAAGAGCCCGGCTCGAACAGCGACAGGATCTGCTTGTCCGACATGGTCGGCGCGATCGAGGAGGCGCCGGCGGACGGGGCCGCGGCTGGTGCCTTGAGGCCCTTGCCGGACTTGGCCTGCTCGACGTCGCGGGCGACGACACGGCCGTGCGGGCCGGTGCCTGACACCATCGCAACATCGACGCCGGCTTCCTTGGCGAGACGGCGCGCCAGCGGCGAGGAGAATACGCCGCCAGCATGGCCGTTGCTCTGCGCCGCCGGTGCCGCGACCCGAGGTGCCGGGGCAGCAGCGGGCGCCGGAGCGGCCTTGGGGGCGGCAGGCGCCGGCGCAGCAGCGGGAGCCTCCGCAGCTTTCGGAGGCGCGGCCGAAGCGCTGGGCTTCGCAGCGCCAGCGGCCTTCACATCCTCACCCTCGCCGGCGAGCACCGCGATCACGTCGTTGACCGGCACATCCTGCGTGCCCTCGG
Organism: Bradyrhizobium sp. 1; assembly: GCF_023073315.1. Lineage (GTDB taxonomy): Bacteria > Pseudomonadota > Alphaproteobacteria > Rhizobiales > Xanthobacteraceae > Bradyrhizobium. Next base: position 63,123 of record NZ_JADPJH010000014.1, read on the forward strand.
GCACGAGGATCCTGGCGATCGTGCCCTCGTCGATGGCCTCGACCTCCATAGTCGCCTTGTCGGTCTCGATCTCGGCGATGATATCGCCGGATTTGACCTTGTCGCCTTCCTTCTTCAGCCATTTGGCGAGGTTGCCCTTCTCCATCGTCGGCGAGAGAGCGGGCATCAGGATGTTGATGGGCATGCTGACCTCAAGAAGAACTTTGCAAAAATTCGTCCCCGAAAGTGAGAACGAACAGACCAGGTTTAGTTGCCGATGTCGCCTTGCCACAGGCGCTCATTGGCAGGAACGGAACGCCAATTCTTCATCATGGTGATGGAGCGGTCGTCGGCAAGATCAATCCAGGGAATCCCGAACTTGTCGAGAATGTCCTTGGAGCCCTCGAAGGTGACGGATTCTCCGATCACCACCAGCTTGACCTTGAACAGAGCGAGCGCGCCGGCACACATCGAGCATGGCGACAGCGTGGTGTACATGATTGTGTCGTGGAACGAGATCGCGCCGGCCTCGCGCAGGCAGCTCATCTCTCCGTGCAGGATGACGTTGTTTTCCTGCACGCGATTGTTGTGGCCGCGGGCGATGATTTTGTTCTCGCGTGTCAACACGGCGCCGATCGGCAGACCGCCCTGCGCGATCGAGTCCTGCGCCTCGCGGATCGCCTCGAGCATGAAGTCGAAATGGTAGGATTCGATCGCCACGGTCAGTGCCCCTTGCTGCGCGGCGTCGTGGTGCCGGTGTCCGTGGGACGCTCGATCTCGGCCTGGAACATCTCGAGGATTCGGCTCATGGCGTCTTCCTCGGTGTATTCGCTCTCGCGGGCATAGGCGCGCGCGGCGTGGCGGGCGAGATCGACGAGCAAGAGCCCCCACATGTCGGGCTCCTCGAAAGCCCGCTGGAACGCCATCGACAGCCCGCCGTCCAGCACGAATACGCGCAGGATCTCAACTGCATCATCGCGGTCGAGAACGTCGGGTGGCAATGGCTGCTCCTTCGGGCCCGTCATGGCCTACCTGTAACAGACGGCTTTGGCGGCCTCGACCACTTCCGCGACGGAGGGCAGCGCGAGCTTCTCCAGGTTCGCGGCATAAGGCATCGGCACGTCCTTGCCGGAGACGCGCGTAACAGGCGCATCCAGATAGTCGAAGGCGTTCTCCATGATGCGCGCGGCGATCTCGGCGCCGACGCCGCTCTGGGCCCAGCCCTCTTCCACCGTCACGGCACGGCCGGTCTTCTTGACGGAGTTGACGAGGGTCTCGGTGTCCATCGGACGCAGCGTGCGCAGATCGATCACCTCGGCCTCGATGCCCTCCTTGGCAAGCTCGTCGGCGGCCTTCAGCGCGTAGCTCATGCCGTTCGACCACGAGATGATGGTGACGTGGCTGCCGGAGCGCACGATGCGGGCCTTGCCGATCGGGATGACAAAGTCGTCGAGCTTGGGCACTTCGCCGGTGTGCCCGTACAGCATCTCGTTCTCGAGGAAGATCACCGGATTGGGATCGCGGATCGCGGCCTTGAGCAGGCCCTTGTAATCGGCGGCCGAGAACGGCGCGACGACTTTGAGGCCGGGAACGCTCGAATACCAGGCCGAGTAGTCCTGGCTGTGCTGGGCGGCGACGCGCGCAGCCGCACCGTTCGGCCCGCGGAACACGATCGAACAGCCCATCTGGCCACCGGACATGTAGAGCGTCTTGGCCGCGGAGTTGATGATCTGGTCGATCGCCTGCATGGCGAAGTTGAAGGTCATGAACTCGACGATCGGCTTCAACCCGGTCATGGCGGCACCGACGCCGACGCCGGCAAAGCCGTGCTCGGTGATCGGGGTGTCGATCACGCGCTTGGCGCCGAACTCCTGCAGCAGGCCCTGGGTTACCTTGTAGGCGCCCTGATATTCCGCGACCTCTTCGCCCATCACGAAGACGTCGGGGTCGCGGCGCATCTCTTCGGCCATCGCGTCGCGCAGCGCTTCGCGGATGGTTTGGGTGATCATCTCGGTGCCGGCGGGCACTTCCGGATCGGGCTCGGCGACAGCCTGCGGCGCGGGCGCGGCCTTCTCGGAAGCCTTGGGCGCAGGTGCCTCGGCCTTTGCAGCGGCGGGCGGAGCGGACTCCGCGGCCTTCTCCTGCTTGGCCGGCGCGGCCGCTTTGGCCAGATCGGCGGCGCTCTCGCCGTCGGCGAGGATGGTCGCGATCGGCGTATTCACCGCGACGTCTGCGGTGCCCTCGGGGATCAGGATCTTGCCAAGCGTCCCCTCGTCGGTCGCCTCGACCTCCATGGTCGCCTTGTCGGTCTCGATCTCGGCGATCACGTCACCCGACTTGATCGTCTCGCCCTCTTTTTTCAGCCATTTGGCAAGGTTGCCCTTTTCCATCGTGGGCGACAACGCGGGCATCAGCACTTGAATTGGCATATCGGCTCCAAAAGAAAGCTTGCGCGCGTTCAGCGATAAACGTCGGTCCAGAGCTCGGCGGCTTCCGGCTCGGGATCATGCTGGGCAAAGTCGGCGGATGCGTTGACGATGTCGCGCACTTCCGCGTCGATCGCCTTCAGGTCCTGCTCGCTGACCTTGGCCGCGAGCAGGCGGTTGCGCACCTGCTCGATCGGATCCTGGTCATGGCGAACCTTCTCGACCTCCTCGCGGGTGCGATATTTCGCAGGGTCGGACATCGAGTGACCGCGATAGCGATAGGTCTGCATTTCCAGAATCATCGGCCCTTTGCCGGAGCGGCACCAGGCTGCGGCTTCGTCGCCGGCGGCCTTGACGGCGCGGACGTCCATGCCGTCGACTTGCAGGCCGGGAATATTGAAGGACGCGCCGCGCTTCGAAAAATCCTGCTGCGCCGAGGCGCGCGAGACCGAGGTGCCCATGGCGTAGCGGTTGTTCTCGATGACGTAGATCACCGGCAGCTTCCAGAGCTCCGCCATGTTGAAGCTCTCATAGACCTGGCCCTGGTTGGCCGCGCCGTCGCCGAAATAGGCGACGCTGACATTGTCGTTACCACGATAGTGGTTGGCGAAGGCCAGACCCGTGCCGAGCGAAACCTGGGCACCGACGATGCCGTGGCCGCCGTAAAAGTGCTTCTCCTTGCTGAACATGTGCATGGAGCCGCCCTTGCCCTTGGAATAGCCGCCGCGGCGGCCCGTGAGCTCGGCCATGACGCCTTTGGCCTCCATGCCGGTGGCAAGCATATGGCCGTGATCGCGATAGCCGGTGATGACCTGATCGCCCAGCTTCAGGGCCATCTGCATACCGACCACCACGGCCTCCTGGCCGATATAGAGATGGCAGAAACCGCCGATCGCACCCATGCCGTAGAGCTGGCCGGCCTTTTCCTCGAACCGCCGGATCAGGAGCATCTCGCGGAACGCCTTGAGCTCCTGCTCCTTGGTGAATTCCGGGGGCGAGCCGCCGTCGGTTTTGTCCTGTGCAGCGCCTGCGGCGGCTTTCTTGGGTGCGGCCATGGGAATTCCGGGTCAGAGAAAACTTTCGTCCTCTCTAACCCAGTTCAAACGCCGTTGGAAAGCACCACGGCGGCATGGCACGACTTTCATTATGCCGCACTGCAACGTGACCGAAATTTTGCAAAACCTTTGGGCTTGATCAGGCAACTTTAGCTCGGCCGCCAACGAAGCAGGCACGAGCAGCCGAGCCGACGAAATTCGGACGCGCTGATCGAGGGGTCCGAACCCTCGCGCGAGTCCGATTCGCAGCCTTCCTACCAGCCGAGCTCACGCAAATACGCTGCGCGGGCGGCAACGCCGGTATGCGTGAAATCGGTGAAGACCCCGTCAACGCCGAGACGGAAGAATTTGAGATATTCAAGGCCGGGATCGCCGCGATAATCGGCAGCGAGATATTTCTTCTCGTTACGGAACGTGAAGACGTGCACGAACAGGCCGAGCTTGTGCGCATCGGCAATCAGGCTGGTTGCGTCCTGCGTCGAAGCGTCCGGCGTCGATCCCTTGTAAGGCGTGCCGTCGGCGTTGCTGTCCTTCCACGGCGCGATCTTGAGCGGAACGATGTAGGCCTTCCACGGACCGATGCCGTCGGCATAGGTCTTGATCTCGGCCAGGCCCTCAGGCGTCAGCATCGCATCATACAGGCGCGCGTCGCCCGCAACCGTCCAGTCGAACGGACGGGAGTTGGTGATGTTGTTGAGCAGAACTTTTCCAGTCTTGAAGTCGATGCCGTTGCCGTCAATGAGCTGCACCTGCCGCGTCTGAAGGCCGTGGCTGCGCATATATTTCAGGCTGGCGGGCTCGAAGCTCTGAACCAGGATCGGCGCGTCCTTGGTGTTGAGACCGTTATCCCCAATGATCTTGATCAGGGCATCTTCGAGCGGACGGCTGCCGGCGGCGCCGCAGCCATTCGCAATCGCCTGGGCATTGTTCCAGGTCGGGTTCTTGGTCTCGGGATAGACGAGGATGGAACGCCCGGTCTCCTTGCTCCTGGCCTTGGCGATGTCGATGACGTCCTGGAAGCTGATAACAGGGAATTTGCCGTTGAAGACTTTGGGCCGCTCGTTGGCCGCATCATAGGTGGTGCCGCCGATCCAGCCCTTCAGCTCGGCCATGGTGAAATCGGTGATCGACCAGTCGTTGGTGTGGTCCTCACCATCGACGATCAATGACTTCAGCACTGATTTGGGGTCGGCCGCATCGGTGAGATCGGTCAGATAGTCGGCCGGCGTGCTGGCCGCAGCTGGAGCCTTGACGCGCACACCTGGCACCGTGCGCTTGCGCGCCGCCACGGCCGCATTGGTCTTCGCCACCTCGGCGACATTGGTGTTGTCGGCGAGCCAGGGGTTATGTCGCACGACCAGGACGCAATCCTTGGTCAGGTGCAAATCCTCTTCGAGCGCATCGGTCCCGACGGCAGCCGCGAGGTCATACGAGGCCTCGGTCTCTTCCGGCACCAGTCCCGGCAGGCCACGATGTCCGAGGATCAGCGGTGCCTTTCCGTCGACGGTCAGGAAGGGTTTTGCGCCTGATGGCGCCGGGCCGGTCTGCGCGACGGCCGACGATAGCGGAACGAATGCCAGGGCAGCCGCACCGAGCAGCATCGCTCCCATACGCACCGTCTGTCGTGAACGATTGTCCCGCATAACCAGTCTCCGTCTTTGCGCAGCATTGCGTCGAATGCCGAACTTGCCGTCTTGTCCCAATTCTCTGACAGGCGGATGACGAAAAGCGAAGGTGATTTCTCACCTGCATGCGGCGATGCCGGCCTCGCGACGCGTTGATTAATTCGTCGGGATCATCCGGACGACATCGTGCGGATTGACATAGTCGAGCTGGAACCGCGCCCGCTCGTCCAACATATCGGGATCGATCCGCGCGGAACGCAGCAGCGAGACGCGCTGCTCGCTCCGGGCGCGCTCGCGCTTGAGCTGCGCCAGCTCACTGGTCAGTGCGATGATCTCCTGGTCGAGCTCCTGGCGGGCGTTGAGGCCGTATTTGCCGGTATAGGCGTTGACGCCGAAATAGCCGACGATGGCGGCCGCCATCGCATAGAGGGCAAGGCCGGTCAGGATCGATTTCAGGCGCGCGCGGGAGACCATCCTGGGAAGATGGGGCAGCTTGGTTAAGGGCGTGCTAACTGGCGGCCCCTTCCCCGCCTCTCGGGCTCGTAACACTCATCCCTCATGGTGAGGGGGCGCGTAGCGCCGTCTCCGGACGATGCTTCGCATCGCCGGGAGAACCATGCAGCCCGACGGTCCCCGCGGCCGTCCTTCGAGACGGCGCTAACGCGCCTCCTCAGGATGAGGATCTCTCGTGTGGCCGCGGGGGATTCGGCCTCAGCCGTGGTGCTTCGCGACGTGCGCGGCGAAGGCGTCGATATAGGCCTGGAGCACCGGCTTCAGGGAGTCCTTGGTCAGATTGCCGTCCGCATCGAAGGCGTCGCCGATCGCGTTCAGGTAAATCTCCGGCTGCTGCATGATCGGGCCGGTGATGCCCGGCAGGATGTTCTGCAGCGTCTTGGCGGCGCTGACGCCACCGAGCGGGCTCGGTGAGTTCGAGATGATGCCGACCGGCTTGCCGTTAAACGAGCTCTTGCCATAGGGGCGCGAGGCGACGTCGATGGCGTTCTTGAGCACGCCCGGAATGGCGCGGTTGTATTCGGGGGTCACGAAGACGACGCCGTCGGATTTCTGGAGCTTCTCGCGGAAGGCCAGCCAGTCGGCGGGCGGCGCGCCCTCGAGGTCCTGGTTGAAGAACGAGATGCCCGCCGGCGTGATGACCTCGAGCTTGAGCGAGGCCGGCGCGAGCTTTGCCAGCGCATTGGCGATCTTCAGCGAAAAGCTGTCCTTGCGCAGGCTGCCGGCGATCACGACGATGTTGTAGGCCATGGATTGTCCTCGGGGGCTTGAGTGGGAGTGCCGGCGGCACTTAAACGATCCGGACCAATGGATGCAAGTGCATGAACCGGTCCGATTTGGAAACGCTGAGTTTCGCGAAAGCAGATGGTCGAACCATAGCCCGGATGGAGCGCAGCGCCGCATCTGCCCACCATGCCACCATACCCCTGTTTTGCCCGACGGCGCAAGTTTTATTCGGTTTCGCCGAATAACTGAAATCGCTACCGATTTCTACTGTGCATGGGGTTGTTTTCGACTTTTTTGTTTCGACAGGCAGTTCCGCAGAATGCCGAGCCCGTAAAAACAATCAGGCCGCCAAGCGGCGGCCTGATCTTCAGCGCAAATTTGTGGCCCGCTCAGATCGTCGGATTCCACGCCGACGGGATCAGGCGATATTTCGCGCCGTCCTTCTCGACATGGCCGACCGAGGGGAAGGTGAAGTGGAATCCGATCACGGTCGCCTTCTCGGCTGCCGCCATGTCGTAAAACTTGTGGCGCGTCTCCTGCGCCATCGCAGCGTCGGTGTCGAACACCACGTGCCAGTCCGGATTGCGCAGGAAGAATTCCGGAATGTTGGTGACGTCCGACTGGATCAGCACCTTCGCATCGCCCGAGGCGACCGCGAACGAGGTGTGGCCAGGCGTGTGGCCCGGCGTCGCGATCGAGGTGATGCCCGGCGCGACCTCCTTGCCCCACTCGTATTTGGTGACCTTGGACTCGAGGCCGGCAAAGGTCTTCTTCACGTTGGCGAAGTAATTCTTCATCATCGGATTGGACTCGGCCTTGGCCGTGTTGTCCTCGCTGGTCCAGAACTCCCAGTCCTTGCCCGGCACCATGATCTCCGCATTCGGGAAGGCGAGCGCGCCATCGGCGAGGCGGATGCCATTGGTATGGTCAGGATGCAGATGCGACAGCAGCACGACGTCGATGCTCTTGGGATCGACGCCGGCAGCCTGGAGATTTTGCAGCGTGCGACCGACCGCGCCTTTGCTCGCCTCGAGATTGGCGACGCCGTTGCCCGCATCGATCAGAACGAGCTTGGAGCCGGTGTTGATGAGCTGCGGGTTGAACGGCACGGTGACCATGCCCTTCGGCATGTAGGCCGCCTCGCCCGCGGCCAGCGCTTCCTCCTTCGGCGCGTTGACGACGAACTTGTCCGGCATCGGGAAGGTGCGCGCGCCGTCATTGATCGAGGTGCACTCGAAGCTGCCGACCTTGTAGCGGTAGAAGCCCGGCGCCTGCGTGCCGGCTTGCGGCACTGCGGCATTGGCGGTGGTCGGCCGGAGGCCGGTGGCGGCAGCCGCACCGACGGCGGCGGCGCCTGCGAGCAGATGACGGCGATTGAGATCGGTCATGGAGAGGTCCCCTTCTGAGCGCCTTCGCGGTTTTCCGCTTTCAAATGGCGGCGGAATAATCTCCCGCTTCGCTCAGAAGGCAAGACCTTCTTTCGGTGACGTGCCGTCGCACGTCCCGATTATTTATTTGGGTTGATGAGGAATTTTTCACCGGTGGCGCGTTTGGCGTACGCCGCGATGTTGGCGGGATCGAGCGCCTCGGGAAGCGAGACTACCTTGGTGTAGTGGCTGGCAAAAGTGGTCTTCAGTTCACTCACGACACGCTGACGCAGCCGTCCGATATCGGCGGGTCCGATCTTCTGGAGGAACGGGGTCAGCAGCCAGCCGCCGACGCCCCAGGCCATGCCGAAGCCGCGCGGCAGTTCGATCGGACGGATATCGAGCCCGCCATAGACATAGACCTGCTTGTGCACGTTGGAGCCGTAGCGGCTGTATTCCTTGGCGGTCTTGTTGATCGCGATTTCCATGCAGTTGAGGATGTCGCCGGCGAGCTTGCCGCCGCCGATGGCATCGAAGGCGATGGTGGCACCGGTGTCGACCAGCGCGGCCGTGAGATCGTCGAGGAAGCTGGGCGCACTGGAATCGACGACGTGCTTGGCGCCGATCTTCTTCAGGATCTCCGCCTGCTCCTTGCTGCGCACGATGTTGACGAGTCCAATGCCGTCCTTGATGCAGATCTTGTTCAGCATCTGACCGAGGTTGGAGGCAGCCGCGGTATGCACCAGGGCCTTGTGGCCTTCACGCCGCATCGTCTCGGTCATGCCGAGCGCGGTCAGCGGATTGACGAACCAGGACGCGCCCTCCGCCGCCGTGGTGCCCTCGGGCAGCGGCTGGCAGTCCCTCGCCTTCAGGGTCCGATATTGCGCGTACATGGCGCCGCCGATCATCGCGACCGTCTTGCCCATCAGTGCCTTCGCAGCATCCGACGCCCCGGTCTTGATGACGACGCCTGCACCTTCATTGCCGACCGGCAGGGACTGGTCGAGCCGCGCCCCCATCGCACGCATCGCACCGTCAGGCACCTTCGCGGTGATGACCGGCGCGTCCTTGCCGCCCGAGGCCTTCGCCGTGCTCATGTCGGCGGCGCCGACAAGCAGGCCGAGGTCGGACGGGTTGATCGGCGCCGCCTCGATGCGGACGACGACCTCGTCGTCCGCGGGCTCGGGGGTCGGCACCTCCAGAAGCGAGATTTCGAGCTCGCCGCTTTTCTTGATCAGCGAACGCAGTTGCAGGCCGGTGTTGCCGTCGCTCATGTCGATCCTCCCCTGTCTTTGTTAAAGCGCTGGCTTATGCCAGCGCCTTCAGTGCCGCCTTGCCGCCGTAGAGCGCCTGCTTGCCGAGCTGTTGCTCGATGCGAAGGAGCTGGTTGTATTTGGCGGTGCGATCGGAACGCGCAAGGGAGCCGGTCTTGATCTGACCGCAGTTGGTGGCGACCGCGAGGTCGGCGATGGTGGAATCCTCGGTCTCGCCCGAGCGGTGCGACATTACGGAGGTGTAGCCCGATTTGTGGGCCATCTCGACGGCGGCGAGCGTCTCGGTCAGCGTGCCAATCTGGTTGACCTTGATCAGGATCGAGTTGGCGCGGCCGGCCTTGATGCCTTCGGCGAGGCGCTTGACGTTGGTGACGAAGAGATCGTCGCCGACCAGCTGGCACTTCTTGCCGATCAGATCCGTGATCTCTTTCCAGCCGTCCATGTCGTCTTCCGACATGCCGTCCTCGATGGTGACGATCGGATAGCGGCCGACGAGGTCGGCGAGATATTTGGCCTGCTCGGAGATCGAGCGGGTCTTACCCTCGCCTTCATAGACATACTTGCCGTCCTTGAAGAACTCGGTCGAGGCGCAGTCGAGGCCGATCACGATATCGGTGCCCGCCTTGTAGCCGGCCTTGCCGATCGCGTTCATGACGAATTCGAGCGCGGCATCCGCCGACGGCAGGTTCGGCGCAAAGCCGCCCTCGTCGCCGACATTGGTGTTGTGGCCGGCCTTCTTCAGCTCCGACTTCAGGGTGTGGAAGACTTCCGCGCCGTAGCGCAGGCCTTCGGCGAAGGAAGACGCGCCGACCGGGAGGATCATGAACTCCTGGAAGTCGATCGGGTTGTCGGCATGCACGCCGCCATTGATGATGTTCATCATCGGCACCGGCAGCAGCCGCGCCGAGGTGCCACCGACGTAACGGTAGAGCGGCATGTCGAGCGAGTTCGCGGCAGCCTTCGCGCAGGCGAGCGAGACGCCGAGGATGGCGTTGGCGCCGAGCCGGCTCTTGTTCGGCGTGCCGTCGAGGTCGATCATGATCTGGTCGAGCTGGGCCTGCTGCTCGACATCGAGACCGCTCAGGGCCTCGAAAATCTCGCCATTGACGGCGCCGACCGCCTTCAAGACGCCCTTGCCGAGATAACGGGCCTTGTCGCCGTCGCGCAGTTCCACCGCCTCATGGGCACCGGTCGAGGCGCCTGAGGGCACGGCAGCGCGGCCGAGCGCGCCATCCTCCAGCACGACGTCGACCTCGACGGTGGGATTGCCACGGCTATCGAGAATTTCGCGGCCGATGATGTCGATGATGGCGGTCATGGGAGCCTCTTTCCGGGGAACAAGGGGGCAGTTGGCGGTGCTTCTACCGCAATGCATCGAAGTGGAAAAGGCCGGGTGACGTTCGCGTGAGGATTGGCTATGAGGGCCGCACCGGAGGCGGCCTCATGTCGAAAAAACCCAGCAAATCGAACAACTCACCTGGCAGCTCACCTGCCCTGCAGCTCGGCCGCGCCGTGGAATGGCCCGATACGCCCGAGAAGGCCAAGCTCGACCGCGTGCCCAATCCACAAGCGGGCACCGACTATCTGGTCCGTTTCACCGTACCGGAATTCACCTCGCTCTGCCCGGTCACGGGACAACCGGATTTCGCCCATCTGATGATCGACTACGCGCCTGGCCAATGGCTGCTGGAGTCGAAGTCGCTCAAACTCTACATCGCCAGCTTCCGCAATCATGGCGCCTTCCACGAGGACTGCACCGTGATGATCGGCAAGCGCATCGCGAGCGAGATCAAGCCGAAATGGCTCCGCATCGGCGGCTACTGGTATCCGCGCGGCGGCATCCCGATCGACGTGTTCTGGCAGACCGGCCGCGTACCGAAGGGCATGTGGGTGCCCGAGCAAGGCGTCGCGCCCTATCGCGGACGGGGCTAGAAGGAGACCAATGACGATGGCGGCGATGTCAGCAACATTCCGTAACCTTGCCTTGGGCCTTCTGGGCGTCCTCTCGCTGACTGGCGCATCCTACGCTGCCGAGGTCCGCGTGATGATCTCGGGCGGCTTGACCGCTGCCTATCAGGCGCTCGTCCCGGAGTTCGAGAAAGCCACCGGCAACAGGGTGCTGACCGCCTACGGGCCGTCGATGGGCACCACCACCAATGCGATCCCGGTCCGGCTGGAGCGCGGCGAACCCGCCGACGTCCTGATCATGGTGGGCTATGCCCTCACCGACCTCGCCAGCAAGGGCAAGGTCGTTGCCGGCAGCCAGGTCGACCTCACCAAATCGCCGATCGGCGTCGCCGTGAAATCGGGTGCGCCGAAGCCGGACATCAGCTCGGTGGACGCGGTCAAGCGCGCGCTGCTCGCGGCAAAGACGATCGCTTATTCCGACAGCGCCAGCGGCGTCTACGTCTCGACCGCGATGTTCGAAAAGCTCGGCATTGCCGATGTCATGAAGGACAAGGCGCGCAAGATTCCGGCGACGCCCGTCGGCGAGATCGTCGCCCACGGCGAGGCCGAACTCGGCTTTCAGCAGATCAGCGAGCTGAAGCCGGTGAAGGGCATCGACATCGTCGGACCGCTGCCGAACGAATTGCAGAAGATCACAATCTTCTCGGCGGGGATCGCCACCGGATCGAAGGAGCCTGAAGCCGGCCGCGCCCTAATCAAATTCCTCGCCTCCCCCGCCGCGCGCGATACGATCATCGCGAGCGGCATGGAGCCGATTCCCTGAGCGAATGGGCGCAGCCCGCTGTGCGGTCGCGTTCTTAGTACGCGCTCAGCAGGTCAACCTTGGCGTTGGCGGCGACCAGCCGGCGCGCCAATATGGCAGCGAGGTTGCGCATGATCTTCAGCGACGTCTCCGGATGCACGCGACGATAATCGGCAAAACTGTCGAGCGGCAATTCCAGGCAGGTGGCGGGTGTGTCGGCGAAGACGTCGGCGCTGCGGCTTTGCTCGAGGATCGCCATCTCGCCGAATTCCATGCCGGGGCCGAGGGAAGCGAGCCGCACGCCGCTCCGCAGCTTGACGCTGACCATGCCGCTCTGGAGGAAGAACAGCGAATTGGCGAGCTCTCCGGCGGCGATGATGCGCTGGCCGGGGGCGTAATGGCGCGTGGTGGACAGTTTGACGATCGCGGCGATCTCGTCCGCGTCGAGTCCGGCCAGCAGCGCCTGTTCGCCGAGATGCGCGCTCTCCTTGACATCGGTGAAGCCGCCGAAGCGGTAGATGACCTGGTCCTCGGCCCATTCGATGGCATCGTCGAGCAACGCGAAGCGGCGCAGCCGGCGCGGGTCGGCCGTGCGTGCGGAGATCGCCGCCCACACTGCGGAGGTCTCCTCGAAGCCTGAGAGAATGGCGGTGACATCGGCATTGCCGAGCGCGGTCAGAGTCTCGCCGAGCAGCTCCGCGCCGGCCGCGGTGATGTCGGGGACGCGGCGAAAATCGATGATCAGGAGCGGCGCGTTCGGTGGTTCGCTGGTGAGCCTTCGCGAAACGTAGTCGATGGTGCCAAAATTCATCGCGCCGACCAGCTCGAGAACGCGGATGTCGCTGTGGCGCTCGTCGAGGATCTGCTGCTCGCGCGGCTGGCGGCTGCGGCGCGAGGAGATGCCGTAGATGTCGTAATCCGCCATGATGCTGGTACGGACATCGGCGTTGCGGTTGAGCATGTGCAGGTCGAAGCGCTCCGACAACGCCTCGCAGACCTTCAAACCACGCACACTGTTGAAGTGATTGTCGAGCAGTGGCGCGAACGTGCCGAGCCCAAGCTGCGAGGGTAGCGCTGCGACGATGCCGCCGCCGACACCGCTCTTGGCGGGGATGCCAACGCGATAGGTCCACTCGCCGGCATAATCGTACATGCCCGAGCTCGTCATCACCGACAGCGTGCGCGCGACGATGTGCGGCGTGATCACCTGCACGCCTGTCACAGGATTGATGCCGCGGTTGGCGAGCGTTGCCGCCATCACCGCGAGATCGCGCGCGGTGACCAGGATCGCGCATTGGCGGAAGTAAACGTCGAGCACGGCATCGACGTCGTCGGGCAGCACCGCGTAATTCCGCAGCAGCCAGGCAATCGCCCGGTTACGATGGCCGGTCGCGGTCTCCGAGGCGTGCACGGCCTCGTCGACGCCGAGCTCGCGGCCAGCGAACTCGCTGAGCTTTGAGCGGACGCGCTCGAAGGCGCCCTTCCCGTCGACTTCGTAGACCAGGCCCGAGCAGGCAATGGCGCCGGCGTTGACCATCGGGTTGAACGGGCGGTTGTCGTTGGTGAGCCGGATCGAATTGAAGGCCTCGCCGCTCGGCTCGACCCCGATGGTGGCAGCGACCCGCTCCTCGCCGACCATCTCCAGCGCCAGCGCGAACACGAAGGCTTTCGAGACCGACTGGATCGTGAACGGCACGGCGCTGTCGCCGACTTCATAGACGTGGCCGTCGATGGTGACGAGCGCGATGCCGAAATGATCGGGGTTGGCGCGCTTCAGCTCGGGGATGTAGTCGGCAAGCTCGCCCGAATTGTCGGTGCGGAATTCCGCGTGGCAATCGGTCAGGAAACGCCGGAGCGGAGGCTTGGTGGGATATCCGGTCGATCGGCGCGCGCTGGCCGTACTGGGCGAACGGCTGGTCTGGGCGTCCACGATCTCACACCTCGATTCGCCCAAAATCGAAGCAATTCGTGTGCCATGTATACCGGAGGCCAACGTGACACGGTGACGCGAAAAGAAAGCCCAGCCGCGGCCTGGCTGTGACGCCCTCGAACCTGCCGCCTCTCCCGTCAGGCTTACGCCACCGCCCTCACCTGGCTGATGAAGCCATCGACCTCCGACGTCAGCGACGTCGACTGGCTCGACAGGTTCGCAGCCGCCTTCAGCACGTCGGATGCGGCACGGCCGGTCTCGTCCGCGGCTGACGACACGGTCGCGATGTTGCGCGTCACCGTCGAGGTCGCTTCCGCCGTGTGCTGCACGGTGTTGGCGATTTCGGCAGTGGCCTTGTTCTGCTCTTCGATCGCCGCGGCGATGACGCGGTTGATGCTCGAGACTTCCTCGATGGTCTTGACGATGCCGTCGATCGCGGAGACCGCCTTCTGCGTCGCGCCCTGGATTTCCGTGATCTGGGCGCTGATCTCTTCGGTCGCCTTCGCCGTCTGCGACGCCAGGTTCTTCACTTCGCTTGCCACGACCGCAAAGCCCCGGCCGGATTCACCGGCGCGGGCGGCTTCGATGGTCGCGTTCAGCGCCAGCAGATTGGTCTGGCCTGCGATCGAGGTGATGAGGCCGATGACCTCGCCGATGCGATCGGCGCCGTCGGCGAGCGCACGCATGGTGCTGTCGGTTTCCTTGACGGTGACGACCGCCTGCTCGGTGGCGCGCGTCGCCTGCTCGACCTGGCGGTTGATCTCGCGAATGGAGGCGTTGAGCTCCTCGGCTGCGGCCGCGACGGTCTGCACGCCGCTGCCGACCTGGTCGGCTAGGGTCGAAGCCGAGGCGGCCTGGGCCTGGGCTTCGGCTGCCGTGCCCGACATCGAGCGCGCCGTCGTCTCCAGCTCGCCCGAGGCGCTCGACAGCGCCTGCACCATCTGGCCGATCCGGCTTTCGAACTGCCGCACGAGGCCGGACATTTCGGACGCCCGCTTCTCCTTGTCGGCGCGTTCGACGGCCTGATCGCCGGACAGGCGCTCGGCGTTGATCATGGCGTCCTTGAAGACTTTCAAGGCGGCAGCCATGCGGCCGATCTCGTCATTGCGATCGAGGCTCGGCACTTCGCCGGCAAAATCATGCGCAGCGAAACGGGTCATGATTCCGGTGATCGCGGTGAGCGGGCGCGTCACCCGGTTACGCATCAGCATCATCCCGCCGATCGTCAGCGCCAGCGAGGCCGGCACCAGCAGGCCGAACAGGATCAGCGTGACGCGGGCGCGCGAGGCGCCGTCTTCGGACCGCGAGATCATGTCGGCAAGCGCCGTCTGGGTGACGATGACGACATTGTTAGCGCCGACCAGCTGGCGATCGCGGTAGTCGAGGCCGGCGACGCCGGCGGGCTCACCCGCGAGCAGCCTGGTCGCAATGGCATTGCGCTCGTCGCTGAGCGCGCCGGTGATTTCCGGCTCGGCGTTGCGGATCGCCTGGAGCAGCTCGGGCGAGGCCACATTCGGGCTGATGTCGCGCACCACCAGCCAGGACTGCTGGATGCGGCCGCGCAGATCGGCGAAGGCAACGCCATCGGCGGCGGTCCAGGTCTTGTTGGCCAGGATCGAGGAGAACTGGACGAGAATGGTCTGGCCGGCATTGGCACGGGCCTGCCAGGAGGCCTGCTTGGCGATCAATAAGCGATCGACCACGGGGTCGATCAGCGTCATCGCATTGTCGACATGGGCGGTGATGTCGCCGATCGCGTCCATATAGGCGTCGCTGACCTTGGCCCAGCCCGGCGTCAGGCTGGTTTCACGCGCGCTTTTCTCCTGCTTCAGTGCAATGATCGCGCGCGGCCGCAGCTCCTCGAGCTGCGTCCAGATGCCACGGAGCTTGTCGAGCTTCTCAGTGAGGCCCGGTGCATCGACCGAAGCGAGGCTCTGCAAGGCCTGCGCGTAATTCTTCTGCACGGTGGTCCGCTGCCCGGCGATGCTGCTCATGACGCTGTCGGGCGCGGGAGCGGCCGCCGCGAGATAGCTCAGCGTGTCACCACGCTCCAGGCGAAAGATCACCAGCGTGTTGGTCAGATCGCGGCTGGCGACCGCAAGCGAGACGATGCGGTTGCTGTCCGAATAGCGCGTCACCGCCAGCTTCAGGGCGTAGGCACAGATGACGACAAGGATGAGACCGAGAGACCCAACCACCGCCCCGAGGATACGGGCGACCGAACGCTGCTTTTGCATCGATTGATCCATAGATGTTTCCGCCAGTTCAATTTGGGGACAATCTACGGAGCGAAGGGTGAGGTTTGATTTAAGATTGAACGGATTTGGCCACCGTTCCTCCACGGGAAACTACGGGTAATCGGTAATTCGATACTTCCGTCAGGCCAGAGCGTCGGATGGTGCACGCTGCTTGAGCAGCCGGGCGCAGACCAGGCCCAGCACCACCATGATCGCAGCGCTTACGAGCAAGGTCGGTCCCTTGCCGCCATGGTGGAGCCCGAAGCCATAGGCGAGCGGTCCGACCGTCTGCCCCATGAAGAAGAAGAACGAATGCAGCGACATCGCGGTCGCCCGCGCCCCGATCGACAGCTCGCTGGCGAACACCTGCAAGCAGCCATGGATCATGTAGAAGCCCCAACCCATCGCCAGCATGCTGACGAATTGCAGCTTCCAGCCGGGACCGAAAGCGAGTGCGGCGAGTTGCAGCGCCACGATGATCGCCCCCGCGATCATCATGCCCTTGACGCCGAGCCGCGGCAGCATGCGCGATACGGTGAGGGTGTAGAGCAAACCGCCGACAGCAAACCCCGCGATCACGATGCCCGCGATCGAGAGCGACTTCTCGCCGAGATCGAACAGGAACGCGGCGATGAAGGGAAACAGGCCGAACACGCAGCAGCCCTCGACGAACACGGCCGAATAGCAAAAGCGCGTGTTGGGATTGGCGAAGATGGTGCGGTAGCCCTGCTTGAGGGTTTTCAGATCGGTTTTCGGCGGCGCGGTCAGCGCGGCGCCGCGAAAGCCTGCCGCAACCGCAACGGCCGCGATCAGACCAAGCGCGCCGAGGATCACGAGCACGCCGCGCCAGCCGATGAAATCGCCGATGATTCCACTGGCGGATGAGCCGAGCAGATTACCGGTCATCGAACCCGCCATCGTGCGCCCGATCGCGACCTGCCGCTTGGCGGGCGCAACGAGATCGGCGGTGAGGCCAAGCGCAACGGGAAACACGCCACCGGCGGCGATGCCGGCCAGGATGCGGCTTGCGAACAGGCCCGCGAAGGATGTGGCGAGCGCTCCGAGAATGCAGGCGACGCCGAGCAGCGCCAGGCATGCTGTCATCAATCGCGCCTTGCCGAACATATCGGCGGCCGCTCCGATCGCCGGCTGGACCAGCGCGTAGATCAAGGCAAAGCCGGCCGCGATGCTCGCAGCCGTGGTGATGCTGATCGCAAAATCGTCTGCGACATGCGGAAGGACCGGATCGAGCGCCCGCGTCGACAAGGCCGCCGAGAATCCAGCGAGCGCGATGATGTTGATCGCGGGCGGAAACTTCTGGTCTTGGGGCGGCCTGGTCACAGGCTGGTGCATCAGCGCGTGGCGCCCTTTGACGTGCCCTTGGCCAGCGCGTCGAACGCCATCAGCTTGGCGATGAGCCCTTCGAACTCGCGCAGCGGCACCATGTTGGGTCCGTCGGACGGCGCGCGATCAGGATCGGGATGCGTCTCGATGAACACGCCGGCGACACCGACCGCAACAGCCGCGCGTGCGAGCACCGGCACGAATTCGCGCTCACCGCCCGAAGACGCTCCCTTGCCGCCCGGCTGCTGCACCGAATGCGTGGCATCGAAGATCACCGGTGCGCCGGTGGTACGCGCCAGGATCGGCAGCGCGCGCATGTCGGAGACCAGCGTGTTGTAGCCGAAGGAGGCGCCGCGCTCGGTGACGAGCACGTTGGGATTGTTCGCAGCCGTGATCTTGGCGACGACATTGGCCATGTCCCAGGGCGCCAGGAATTGCCCCTTCTTGACGTTGATGACCTTGCCGGTTGCGGCCGCGGCCAGCAGCAGATCGGTCTGCCGGCACAGGAAGGCGGGGATTTGCAGCACGTCCACGGCCTGCGCCACCTCGGCGCATTGCGCGGCGTCATGCACGTCGGTCAGCACGGGCAGGCCGAGCGAGGAACGGATCTCGGCGAAGATCGGCAGCGACTGCGCGAGCCCGAGGCCGCGTGCAGCCGACGCACTGGTGCGGTTGGCCTTGTCGAAGGAGGTCTTGTAGACGAGGCCGATGCTCAGCCGCGCGGCGATCTCCTTCAACGCCGAGGCCACCTCCAGCGCATGCTGGCGGCTTTCGAGCTGGCAGGGCCCGGCAATGATCGAGATCGGCAGATCATTGCCGAACTTGACCGTGCCAATGGTGACGACTGGCGCTGCTGATGTCGAAGAGCTCAAGGCAAATCCCTCGTTTCGGCGCGACCATAGCCGCCATCGGGGTCCGATCAACCCCATTCGCCCCGGGCTCTCAGAATATCAGGGTTGCGCCGGGTTTCCCCGGCGCGCCATGAGACGGGAGCTGCTATTTGACCGAGGAGAAGGCCGTCGGCGTCAGGAACTGGCTGACGATGTTGCCGACGATCTGGCCGTCAGCTTCGCTCTCCGCGCGAGCCTTCATCCAGTCCGGGTCGGTCATGAACTTGCCCCACTTCGCTTCGCGGTCGGCGAGCGACCCCCAGGCCAGGAAATAGGTCAGCTCCTGGTTGGATTCGCCGATCAGCGTGGTGAAGAACCCGGCCTGCTTGATGCCGTGTTTCTCCCACAGCTTCAGCGTCACCGTCTCGAACCGCTTCAGCAGCGCCGGCAGGCGGCCGGGCACGCAGCGATAGATGCGCATTTCGTAGATCATTTTCGTTTCCTCCCTGAACAGGTCGAGCGGTTATAACGGCTGGCCTTGATGGTGTCTTGAGCCCTGCCCGGCCGCCCCTGTGGCGTTTTGCGCATGGCTGGGCGGGCTCCTGCAACACGCTACGTCCGGCTCCCGCAATGCTGCCGCAATGATCGGGCCGCTAGAATGGCTCAGTTGCGGTTCAGGTGCAGATCATGCGGATTTTGCTCGTCGAGGATGAGATGGAGATGGCCGGTGCGCTGGCCTCGGCGCTGAAGCGCTACGACATGGTGGTGGACCATGCCCCGACGCTCGCCGAGGCGGAGGAGGCTATTTCCGCCGACGTCCATGCCGCCGTCCTGCTCGACCGCCAGCTTCCTGACGGCGACGGCCTCACCTTGATCCCAAAGCTTCGCGCGCGCGCCGAAGGCGTGCCGATCATCGTCCTGACCGCGCGCGGCGAGCTCGCCGACCGCATTGCCGGGCTCGACAGCGGCGCCGATGATTATCTTGCAAAACCGTTCGCGGTCGAGGAGTTGCTGGCACGGCTGCGTGCGGTGCTGCGGCGGCCCGCCGGCCTCTCCCCCGAAATCATCCGCGCAGGCCGCCTCGCCTTCGATGTCGGCCATCGCGAAGCCAGCATCGACGACCAGCAGTTAGAGCTGCCGCGCCGCGAACTGCTGGTGCTCGAAGCCCTGATCCGCCGCATCGGCCGGACCGTGCTGCGCTCGGCGCTCGAGGAGGCCGTCTACAATTTCGACGACGAGATCCAGTCGAACGCGCTGGACACCCATATTTCACGGCTGCGGCGCAAGCTCGCCGAGGCCAACGCAGGCGTGGAGATCCATGGCATTCGCGGCGTCGGCTATCTCCTCAGGAAGCTGCCATGAGCAAGCACGCCGATCCCTATTGCCTGCGCTCGCGGCTGAGCTGGCGCCTGCTCTCGCTCCAGGCCGCAATTCTGGTCGCGCTGATTGCGGTCGTCCTCGCCGGACTGTGCGCGTCCGGCTTCATGCTGGCCGACCGGGACGAGGATCGCGTCATTGACGTCGTGCAGCGCGCGCTCGCGCGTGATGCGCAAGGCGACCTGACGATGCGGCAGACGCCGGAATTGAAGCAACTGCGCGGCGAAACGCCCGATCTCTGGTTCCTGGTCCGCGACAAGCAGGGACATTCGCTCAGCGAAGGCCCGGTGCCGGCCGAATTCGCCGCGATCGGCGGCGGCCTCGACCAGATCAGCCAGGCACGGCTCGGCTGGCAGATGTTCGAGGACGATCCGCGCAAGCCGGCGGCGCGGCTGAAGCGGGTCGATACCGACGCCGGCAACGTACAGATCATCACGGCGACGCAGGGACGGCTCACTGGCGCCAAGGCGCTGTTCATGACGTCACTTGCGTTCCTCGGCATTGCCCTGCCCGGCCTGCTCATGATGGGAACGGCGACGTTCATTGCGACACCGATGATCGTGAAGCGCGCGTTCCGGGGGCTCGATACCACGGCGGACGAGGCGCGGCGCATCGATATCCACCAGCGCGGCGCGCGGCTCTCGGTTGAGGGAATTCCGCTGGAGGTCGTGCCATTGGTGGCCGCGATCAACGACGCGCTGGCGCGGCTCGACCAGGGCTATGCCCGCCACAAGCGCTTCGTCGCCGACGCCGCGCACGAGCTACGCACGCCGATCGCGATCCTGAACACGCGACTTGAATCGCTTGCCCCTGGGCCGGACAAGACCCGCCTGCTGGAGGATGCCGCGCGGCTGGCGACGCTCGCCGAGCAATTGCTCGACATCCAGCGTCTCGACCGCTGCGGCCATCCCTTCACCAACGTCAATCTCGCCGCGGTGGCGCAAAGCGTCGCCGCCGACCTCGCACCGCTGGCGATTGCCGCCGGCTATGAGCTGACGCTCGATGCGCCGGAGACGCCGATCGAGACGATCGGCGATGCGGCGGCGCTGGAGCGCGCACTGACCAATCTCGTGCAGAATGCAATCCAGCACGGCCCTCGCCGCGGCACGATCGGGATTCGCGTCAGCAGAGCCGCGAGCATCGAGGTCACCGATGAAGGCGCCGGCATTCCCGCCGATCAGCGCGAACAGATCTTCGAGCCGTTCTATCGGCTGACGCCGCTCGATCGCGGTGCCGGCCTCGGCCTCAACATGGTGCGCGAGATCGTGCTGCTGCATGGCGGCCACGTCTCGGTCGCGGACGGGCCGGATGGCGGGGCCTGTTTCAGGATGACGTTGCCGCCGATACGACAGAGTTGATGCAATCCGCCTCCGACAGCGCAATGCTGTCGCAATGCGCTCACGCGACACTGCATCCGTCTCACCTCTGGTCTCTGGAGGTGCAAACCAAGATGCCGGAGCGCGCATGCCCAACGATTTTCTTTCGTTCTTCCTGTCCTGGATGTCGTCCCCACGCCGGGTCGGCGCGATCGCCCCATCGGGTGCGGCGCTCGCCGAGCTCATCACGCGCGAGATCAGTGCAACGACAGGTCCGATCCTCGAGCTCGGTCCCGGCACCGGCGCGTTCACCTACAAGCTGCTCAAGCGCGGCGTCCGGCCGCAGGATCTCACGCTGATCGAATACGGCTCCGACTTCACGAAGCTCCTGCAAATGCGCTTTCCCGGCGCACGCGTGCTGTGGATGGACGCGTCGCGGCTTGCGTCAGAACGCCTCTATGACGGTGCGCCGGTCGGCGCGGTCGTGAGCGGCCTGCCGCTGCTCACCATGTCGACGCGCAAGGTCATCTCGATCATCAGCGGCGCGTTCAGCTATCTCCGCCCGGGTGGCGCGTTCTACCAGTTCACCTACGGCATGAGCTGCCCGATCCCACGGCCGGTGCTCGACCGCCTCGGCCTGCGCGCAACATTGATAGATCGCGCCTTCCTCAACGTGCCCCCCGCCGCCGTCTACAGGCTGACGCGGCGGCCGCAGATGAAGCTCATCGCGGGATCGCTGGCGCCCCAGGCTTCAATGCCGCTCGTGCCGGGGCCGACGCTCGCCGAGACGGCAAGCTGAGCCGATCATACCAACCGGCTCTGCACCATTGCCGCCTGGATGAACGAGGCGAACAGCGGGTGCGGCTCGAACGGCCGGGACTTCAGCTCGGGGTGGAACTGGACGCCGATGAACCAGGGGTGATCCTCGTATTCGACGATTTCGGGCAGCACGCCGTCGGGCGACAGGCCTGAGAATTTCAACCCGTGCTGTTCGAGGCGGTCCTTGTAGGCGGTGTTGACCTCGTAGCGGTGGCGGTGGCGCTCGGAAATCTCGGTGGCGTCGCCATAGACCTGGGAGACGCGGCTGCCGCGGGTGAGCGCGGCGGGATAGGCGCCCAGACGCATCGTGCCGCCGAGATCGCCGGCGTTGGAGCGCTTCTCGAGCTCGTTGCCGCGCAACCATTCGGTCATCAGGCCAACCAATGGCTCCTTGGTCGGGCCGAACTCGGTGGAGTTGGCCTCCTCGATACCGACGAGATTTCGCGCAGCCTCGATCACCGCCATTTGCATGCCGAAGCAGATACCGAAATACGGCACATTGCGCTCGCGCGCGAATTGCGCCGCGCGAATCTTGCCTTCGGCGCCGCGCTGGCCGAAGCCGCCGGGCACCAAAATGCCGTTGACGTGCTCGAGGAACGGCGCCGGATCTTCCTTCTCGAAGATCTCGCTCTCGATCCAGTCGAGATTGACCTTCACCTTGTTGGCGATGCCGCCATGCGAAAGTGCCTCGATCAGCGACTTATACGCATCCTTCATGCCGGTATATTTGCCGACGATGGCAATGGTGACGTTGCCCTCGGGATTACGGATGCGTTCGTTGATTTTCTGCCAGCTCTGCAGCACCGGCGGAATCCGCGAGCCGATGCCGAAGGCGGCGAGCACTTCGTCGTCGAGGCCCGCATTGTGATAGGCTTCGGGCACGGCGTAGATGCTGTCGGCGTCACGCGCCTCGATCACGGCGCTCTCGCGCACGTTACAGAACAGTCCGAGCTTGCGCCGCTCTTCCTTCGGGATCTCGCGGTCGGTCCGGCAGAGCAGGATGTCCGGCTGGATGCCGATCGAGCGCAGCTCCTTGACCGAGTGCTGCGTCGGCTTCGTCTTCAACTCACCGGCGCTCGGAATGTAAGGCAGCAGCGTGAGGTGAATGTAGATGGCATGATCGCGCGGCAGTTCGTTTTTGAGCTGGCGGATCGCCTCGAAGAACGGCAGGCCCTCGATGTCGCCGACGGTGCCGCCGATTTCGACCAGCACGAAATCGTAATCGTCATTGCCGTCGAGGACGAAATCCTTGATGGCGTTGGTGACGTGCGGAACCACCTGGATGGTCGCGCCGAGATAATCGCCGCGGCGCTCTTTGGAGATGATGTCCTGATAGATGCGCCCCGTGGTGATGTTGTCCTGCTTGGTCGCAGGCCGGCCCGTGAAGCGCTCATAGTGACCGAGATCGAGATCGGTCTCCGCGCCGTCATCGGTCACGAACACTTCGCCGTGCTGATACGGCGACATCGTTCCGGGATCGAGGTTGAGATAGGGGTCGAGCTTGCGGAGGCGGACCTTGTAGCCCCGGGCTTGCAACAGGGCACCCAGTGCCGCTGAAGCCAGACCCTTGCCGAGCGAGGAAACCACGCCGCCGGTGATGAATATGTACCGCGCCATGGGGCTTAACCTCTAATCCCTCGAATTCGATTCGCCAAAGCGATTCGTATTCCGCCCCAAAGATTTTGCGGGCCTGTGGGTGAGCCAAAACTAAGTGTGGTGACAGTGCCTTGATGGGGATTGTTGATGCAGGACGCTAGCAGCCGTCCTGCATGGCCCCCCAGCTTTATTGCGAGCGCGGCACCTGCGGGCCGCTCGGAGCCGGCGCCTGCTGCTGTTCGTCGGCCTTCTTCAGCGAATCCAGGATGCCGCCCGAAGTCGGCGGCGCGAGCGGCGACCCACCGGCCGGCTGGCCCTGCGACGCAGGCGTGCCAATGATCGATGTGGGCGCGCGGTTGTAGCCGGCGTGCCATGACAGGAACAGGCTGGTCAGGAAGAAGCCGCCGGCCAGGATCGCTGTGGTCCGCGTCAACAGGTTCGCGGTGCCGCGGCTCGACATGAAGCCGGCGCCGCCGCCCATACCGAGGCCGCCGCCTTCCGACTTCTGGAGCAGAACGGCGCCAATCATGATGGAGACGATCATGAGGTGAATGACGATGACAACAGTCTGCATAATGTCCTTCCGTCACAAGCCGACAGCGCCGAGACGGCGGCCGATCGCGCTTCGCGGGTTTTCCTGAAGTTGCGCGGTGTTACACGATCGGAAACGGCATTGCCACCCCCGATCAGCTCCGCCGCGTTTGGAGATTAGCTAGGGGCAGCCCTTCGCAATCGCAAGGAAATCGGCCGCTTTCAGGCTGGCACCACCGACCAGGGCACCGTTGACGTTCTTGACCGCCATCAGCTCGGCCGCGTTCGAGGGCTTCACCGAGCCGCCGTAGAGGATCCGCATCTTCGCCCCCTCAGCCCTAAACCGGGAGGTCAGGAACTCCCGGATAAAGCCATGAATTTGCTCGACATCCTGGGTCGTGGGGGTCAGGCCGGTGCCGATCGCCCAGACCGGCTCATAGGCCACGACCAGATTCGCGGCGGTCGAGGCGTCCGGCAGCGAGCCTTCGAGCTGGCCGCGCAGGATATCCAGGGTCTGGCCGGCGTCCCGCTGGCCTTGCGTCTCACCGATGCAGACGATCGCGACCACCCCGGCGCGCCAAGCGGCTTCGGCCTTCTGCCGGATCAGGGCATCGCCCTCTCCGTGGTCGGCGCGGCGCTCGGAATGGCCGACGATAATGGCGGTCGCGCCCGCATCCGCCAACATTTCGGCGGCGATATCGCCGGTATGGGCGCCGGAGGCCTTGGGGTGGCAATCCTGGGCGCCCACCGCGACCGTCTTGCCGCGCGCCTGGTTCGCAAAGGCCGCTATCAGGGTCGCCGGCGGGCAGACCAGGAGATCGGCCTTCGCGGCCACATCTGCCGCGCCATTGAGCATGGCGTCGAATTCAGCAGTCGAGCCCTTCAGTCCGTTCATTTTCCAGTTGCCGGCGATCAGCGGTCGGATGGCGTCGGTCATGTCAATTTCCAGCAGAATGAGGTTTGTGCAGCGCTAGCAGAGCTGCCGCGGCAGTTCCAGATTCTTGTTTTGACGCGTTTTCTTGACGCGAACCGGGGTCCACTTCGCTGGAAAACGCTTTGGGGCTTTTAACCGCAGGACCGGCTACCTGCCGGACCTGAGGTTGCGGGGGGAAAGCCGCCACTTTATGATGGCATATCAATTTGGTGACGCGCGGAATCTGCATTAAGACGCGCTCCCGTTCCCCTCCTGCCAAAACAAGTTGGACCAAATGCTTCGAGGAATGCGCAAGGCCTCATCAAACTGGGTCGGCAAGACCATCATGGCCATCGTGATGGGCGTGTTGATCATCAGTTTCGGCGTTTGGGGCATCGCCGACATCTTCAAGGGCTTTGGGCAGTCCACCGTCGCCAAGGTCGGCAGCACCGAGATTTCGCTGAACGAGTTCCGCCAGATCTACACCGACCGCCTGCAGCAGATCAGCCGCCAGGTCGGCCGGCCGCTGACGCCTGACCAAGCGCGCGCTTTCGGCCTAGACCGCCAGGTGCTCCAGCAGACAATCGCGGAAGCCGCCCTCGACGAAGAGGCGCGCCGGCTCGGGCTCGGTCAGTCTGACGATCAGATCCGCCAGTTCATCATGAACGATCCCAACTTCAAGGGCGTCAACGGCAACTTCGACCCGAACCGCTTCCAGGCCGTGATCCGCAATTTCGGCTACACCGAGCAGCGCTACGTCTCCGAGCAGCGCAAGGTGTCGCTGCGCCGGCAGATCACCGGCACGATCGGCGCTGGCCTCGAGCCGCCGAAGGCGATGCTCGACATGCTGACGCGCTTCCAGAACGAGCAGCGCGCGATCGAGTTCGTCAGGCTCGACGCAGCCCAGGCCGGCACCATCGAGGCGCCCTCGCCCGAGGCACTCGCCGCCTATTTCGAGGATCACAAGGTCCAGTTCCGCGCGCCCGAATATCGCAAGATCGCCTTCACCGTGATCTCGCCGGAAGAAATCGGCAAATGGACCGAGGTCTCCGACGAGGACGCCAAGAAGGCGTTCGAGCAGCGCAAGGACCGGCTCGGCACGCCGGAGAAGCGCCAGATCCAACAGCTTGTGTTCCCGAACGCCACCGAGGCGCAGGCCGCGCGCGAGCGCCTGGCCGGCGGGATGTCGTTCGAGGACCTCGGCAAGGAGCGCGGGCTCAGCGCCTCTGACGTCGACCTCGGGCTCGTGACCAAATCCTCGCTCGACGCCGCAGTCGGAAATGCCGCCTTCGCGCTTCCCGCGGGCGAGATCAGCCAGCCGATCCAGGGCGCCCTTGGCACGTCCATCGTCAAGGTCAGCAAGATCGAGCCGGGCAATGAGGTGACCTACGCCAGCGTTGCCGGCGACCTCAAGCGCGAGATCGCCACCGAGCGCGCGCGCGTCAAGGTCGCTGATCTCCGCGACAAGATGGAAGACGAGCGCGGCGGCGGCGCCAGCGTGATCGACGCAGCGCAGAAGCTCGGCCTCACCGCCGTCACCATCGACGCCGTCGACCGCTCCGGCCGCGCCCCGAACGGCCAGCCAGTCGCCAACATCCCGCAGGGCCTCGATGTGGTGTCGCAGGCCTTCAACACCGATGTCGGCGTCGACAATGACGCGATCTCGTTCAAGGGCGGCTATGTCTGGTACGACGTGCTCGCCATCACGCCCTCGCGCGACCGCAATCTCGACGAGGTCCGCGACCAGGTCGAGGCGCGCTGGCGTCAGGACCAGATCGCGACCAAGCTGAAGACCAAGGCGACCGAGATGGCGCAGAAGCTCGAAGCGGGCGGCAAGCTCGCCGATGAAGCCGCAGCGATCGGCGCCAAGGTCGAGACCGCGACCGGCTTCAAGCGCGACGATACGCCCGCCAGCGTGCCCGCCGCCGTCGTGGCGGCGGCCTTCCGCACCGCCAAGGACGGCGTCGGACAGACGCCGGTGACCGGCGGCACCGAAATGATCGTCTTCCGCGTCACCGACATCGTCGATCCCGCGATCGACACCGCCTCCGAAGCGTTCAAGAAGCTCAAGGACAGCATCGACCAGGCGCTGACCGAGGAGCAGGTCGCCTCCTACGTCAACAAGCTCCAGACCGACATCGGGACCACCATTAATCAGGCCGCCTTCGCGCAGGTGACGGGCGCGAACCAGTAAGTTGAAAGCACGCGATGGACGACCTGAAATCGATCATTGGAAAAGTGGCGACCGGCGCCAGCCTGTCGCGTGAGGAAGCTGCTTCCGCTTTCGACGCCATGATGTCCGGCGAGGCCACGCCCTCGCAGATGGGCGGCCTGTTGATGGCGCTGCGGGTACGCGGCGAGACCGTGGACGAGATCACCGGCGCTGTTACGGCGATGCGCTCCAAGATGCTCACGGTCGAGGCGCCCGCGAACGCCGTCGATATCGTCGGCACCGGCGGCGACGGCTCCGGCTCGGTCAACGTCTCGACCTGCGCCTCCTTCATCGTCGCGGGCACAGGCCTGCCGGTGGCCAAGCACGGCAACCGCGCGCTGTCGTCGCGCTCGGGCGCCGCCGACGTGCTGGCATCTCTGGGCGTGAAGATCGACCTCCGGCCGGAGCAGGTCGGGGGCTGCGTGCGCGAATGCGGCATCGGCTTCATGTTCGCCCCCGCGCATCATCCCGCCATGAAGAACGTTGGCCCGACCCGGGTCGAGCTTGCGACGCGCACGATCTTCAACCTGCTCGGTCCGCTGTCCAACCCGGCGGGCGTGAAGCGGCAAATGGTCGGCGTATTCTCCAGGCAGTGGGTGCAGCCTCTGGCGCAGGTGCTCAAGAACCTCGGCTCCGAATCCGCCTGGGTCGTGCACGGCTCCGACGGCCTCGACGAGATCACGCTCACCGGCCCGACTTTCGTATCCGCGCTCCACAATGGCGAGATCCGGAATTTCGAGGTCACGCCGGAGGATGCGGGCCTGCCGCGCTGCGAGGCCGGGGCGCTGAAGGGCGGCGACGCCGATGCCAATGCGATCGCGCTGCAAAGCGTGCTCGACGGCAAGCCGAGCCCCTATCGTGACGTCGCCCTGATAAACGCCGCCGCCGCGCTGGTCGTGGCCGGCCGCGCCAAGGATCTCAGGGAAGGTGTTGCGATCGGCGCAAAGTCGCTCGACAGCGGTGCTGCCAGCGCGCGGCTCAAGCACCTGATCGCAGTCTCGAACGGCTGAGCCTGACATGTCGGACATCCTGACCAAGATCGAAGCCTATAAGCGCGAGGAGATCGCGGCGGCCAAGCGCGCGCAGCCGCTCGCCGCCGTCGAGGCCCAGGCCAAGGCCCAACCCGCGCCCCGCGGCTTCGTGCGCGCCATCAAGGCCAAGCATGCCAATGGCGACTACGCGCTGATTGCCGAGGTCAAGAAGGCCTCGCCGTCGAAGGGGCTGATCCGCGCGGATTTCGATCCGCCACAGCTCGCCATGGCCTATGAGGCCGGCGGCGCCGCCTGCCTCTCGGTGTTGACGGATACGCCCTCGTTCCAGGGCCATCTCGACTTCATGGTGACCGCGCGCGCAGCGACGTCGCTGCCCGTGCTGCGCAAGGACTTCATGTTCGACACCTATCAGGTGGTCGAGGCCCGCGCGCATGGCGCCGACTGCATCCTGATCATCATGGATGCGCTCGACGATGCCACCGCCAGGGATCTGGAAGACGCTGCCATCGCCTATGGCATGGATGTGCTGATCGAGATCCACGACCGTGCCGAGCTCGACCGCGCGCTAAAACTGCGTTCGCCGATGATCGGCGTCAACAACCGCAATTTGCGCACCTTCGAGACCACGCTTGCGACCAGCGAAGCGCTGGCGCCCCTGATCCCAGGCGAGCGGCTGATGGTCGGCGAGAGCGGCATCTTCACGCCAGCTGATATCGCCCGGCTCGAGCGCGTCGGCATGTCGACCTTCCTGGTCGGCGAGAGCCTGATGCGGCAGGCCGACGTCACTGCCGCCACACGCACGCTGCTTGCACGCGAGACCACGCGCGCCGCGGGCACGCGCTGATGGCGCGTAAGCCCGCAAAGGCCAAACCGACCAAGGCCGGCCCTGCCCTCACCCATATCGGCGCTTCCGGCGAGGCACGGATGGTCGACGTCTCGGACAAGGCGGCAACCGAACGGGTTGCGGTTGCGGAAGGCCGCGTCGTCATGACCAGGGCGACGCTCGATCTGATCGTCTCGGGCAATGCCAAGAAGGGTGACGTGCTCGGCACCGCGCGCATCGCCGGCATCATGGCCGCCAAGCGTACCTCCGAGCTGATCCCGCTCTGTCATCCCCTTGCGCTGTCGAAGGTCACGGTGGACATCGAGCCCGACACCAAGCTGCCAGGCTGCCTGATCCGGGCCAGCGTGAAGGTCACGGGCCCGACCGGCGTCGAGATGGAGGCGCTGACCGCGGTGTCGGTCGCCTGCCTGACCATCTACGACATGATCAAGGCAGTCGAACGCGGCGTGCGCATCGAGGGCATCCATCTCGTCGAGAAGCTCGGCGGCAAGTCCGGCCATTACCGCGCCTAGAGCCCCATTCCGATTGCATCGGAACGGAACTCTAGATTTTGTTTTGACGCGTTTTCCTGACGCGAACCGGTACCCACTTCGCTCGAAAACACTCTGGTGCCGCGGTCACTTCAGCGACGTGCTGATCGATCCGAATTTCAGCTTCAGCGTCGAGCCGAGATTGTTGACCACAGCGATGATCGCAAGCGCGATGCCTGCGGCGATCAGGCCGTATTCGATCGCGGTCGCACCGGATTCGTCTGCAATGAAATTCTTCAAAAGGTTTTTCATGATCGTATCCTCTCTGCGTCGTTCGCAGGCTTGCTCGCAAATCACGTGCCAACGCCGGCGTGAGCATCACCAGCACGTTAGATGGTTAAGCCTTGGTTGATCGCCGCGCGACCGGCAGGAATTGACCGGCATCGCCGCAACTCACGGCAATTGCTGCACTTACTCCATCCCGCGCGTCGATCGCATTTGCTCATTTCAGTTCATGTCGCATTAACCGCGCTTCCTAACTTTGCCTCCACATCGTTCCCGTAAACCAACGGATGTTTTGAGGATCAAGAATTGATCCTGGCGTGTGCGCAGCAACGATCGACATGATGACGAAATACGGCAGTCGCCTCTTTGACCAGGCCTTCGTGCGCAGCGGACCTATCCGCTGGCTGGTTGTGGGCGGCACGCTCCTGATCGCCGCGATCGCCGTCGGCGCAGTCCTGATGGCGCAGAATTTCCGCGAGCGCGCGCTGCGCAACACCGGGCGCGAGCTGGAAAACACCGTGCTGATGCTCGCCCATCATTTCGATCAGCAATTGCAGGATTTCGCGGTCATCCAGAAGGATTTCGTCGACTACGTCCGTGCGACCGGCATCAACAGCGCAGAGGACTATCGCAAGCGCCTTTCCGGTCAGAACATCCACCTGATGCTGCGCGCGAAGATCGAGGCGCTGCCCTACATGGGCGGCGTCAACATCATCGATGCCGACGGCAATGTGATCAACTCGTCGACGGCATGGCCGGCCCCGAAGGTCAACGTGGCCGACCGCGCCTATTTCCGCACCTTCCGCTATGACCCCAATGCGCCCGAAATCCTGATCGAACCGGTGCACAGCCGCATTTCCGGCGCCTGGACCATCCTGATCGTCCGCAAGATCGTGGGGCCGGGCGGCGAGTTCATGGGCGTGGTCGGACGCGGCATCGAGCCGGCCAATTTCGAGAAATTCTTCGAGTCCGTCGTTCTCGGCGAAGGCGCGACGATCTCCATGCTGCATCGTGACGGCACGCTGCTCGCACGCTATCCGCATTCCAGCGAGCTGATGGGACGCAACTTCAGGAACGGCCCGTTCGAGCAGCAGCGGGTCTTCGGGCTCGACCATTTCGCCGGACGCTTCATGAGCCCTATAGACGGCGAGGATCGGCTCATCTCGGCGCGCTCCCTGCCCCACTTCCCGATCCTGATGATGGCCACAACGACGCGCGCGGCGGCGCTGACGGACTGGCGCGAACAGATCGGCATCCTGATCTCGGTCGCGGGCGCCTCCGCGCTCGCCATTGCGGGCGTTCTGATTGCGATCGTGCGCAAGCTCCTGGAGCAGCACCGCGCTTCCCGCGAGCGGCTGACGCTGGAGAAGCAACGTCTCGACCGCGCCGTCAACAACATGACGCAGGGCCTGCTGCTGTTCGACGCCGAGCGGCGGCTCGTGGTCTGCAACCAGCGCTACATCGAGATGTACGGACTGTCGCCGGAAGTGGTGAAGCCCGGCTCCACCTTCCACGACATCATCGCCCATCGCAAGACGACCGGCTCGTTCACCGGCGATGTCGACGACTATGTCGTCCGCGTGCTGCGCGACATCCATGTGCGCAATTCCATGGTGGTCGACACCTCCGATGGACGCTCGATCCACATCCTCAACGAGCCGCTCGCGGACGGCGGCTGGGTCGCGACGCACGAGGACATCACCGAACGCCGGCGGAGCGAGGAACGCATCACCCACCTCGCCCATTACGACGCGCTGACCGATCTGCCCAACCGCACCATGTTCCACGAGCATCTGCGGCAGGCGCTCGCCTCGATCGCCGGCGGCGAAGAGATCGCGGTACACTACATCGACATCGACGAGTTCAAGGGCGTCAACGACGCGCTCGGCCATCTCGTCGGCGACGAGCTTCTGAAATCGATCGCAACGAGCCTGCGCCACTGCGCTGGCCCGGCGGATTTCGTGGCGCGGCTCGGCGGCGACGAATTTGCCATCGTGCAAAGCGCGGTGACGTCGCCGGAGGAAGTCACCGATCTCGTCGCCCGGGTCTTCCATGCCATCCGCACACCCTTCGACTGCATGGGTCATCATCTCACCACCGACGCCAGCATCGGTATCGCGCTGGCGCCGGGGCACGGCACCGCGCTCGATCAGATCCTGAAGAACGCCGATATGGCGATGTACGCCGCCAAGGCCGCCGGACGCCGCACCTACCGCTTCTTCGAGCCGGAGATGGACGCCAAGGTCCACGAACGGCGGCAACTCGAGATCGACCTGCGCCACGCCATCGCCCAAGGCGCGCTCGAGGTCTATTACCAGCCCTGCCTCAGCCTGAAGGACGACCGCATCACCGGCTGCGAGGCGCTGGTGCGCTGGCGCCATCCCGAGCGCGGCATGGTCTCGCCGGCCGAGTTCATCCCGATCGCCGAGGACACCGGCCTGATCAACCAGATCGGCGAATGGGTGCTGGCGACCGCCTGCCGGGACGCAGCAAACTGGCCCGACGACATCCGTCTCGCCGTCAACGTCTCGCCGGTGCAGTTCAAGAGCGGCACGCTGGCGCTCAAGATCATGGCGGCGCTCGCCGCGTCCAATTTGCCGGCAAGCCGCCTCGAACTCGAGATCACCGAGGCGGTGCTGATCCGCGACGACGACACCGCATTGGCAATCCTGCACCAGCTCCGCGCCATCGGCGTGCGCATCGCGCTCGACGATTTCGGCACCGGCTATTCCTCGCTAAGCTATCTGCACCGCTTCCCGTTCGACAAGATCAAGATCGACCGTTGCTTCGTCAGCGACATCGCCGGCCCCGACGGCTCCGCCAGCATCGTCCAGGCCGTCGTCAATCTGGCGGCCGCGCGCCGCATGACAACCACGGCCGAAGGCGTCGAGACCGAGGAGCAGCAGCGGCTCTTGCGCGCGCTCGGTTGTTCCGAGATGCAGGGCTACCTGTTCAGCGCCGCAAAACCCGCGGACAAGGTGCTGGAGCTGTTCGCACTGCATCGCAGCCGGCTCGCGCAGCGCGATGGCAACGAGAGCCGCCGCCGCGAGGCGGGTTAGGTCTTCGGCCAAGGCGGACTTGACGATCACGGCCGACCGACGTATCTCCGGCCTCGCAGCTGCCGCGACGCCGCTGCCGTAGGCGTTACCGTCATCCAACGCGTCCTTTGTCGAGAGGATCCCAGCTGGGAGTTCTCGATTCACGAGACGCCACGGTCATGCCATCACTCTCCCTGTTTGCGAACACGCATCCGTTCAAGACGCCTCTTCCGGCACGCCTCGCCCGCGCCGCGATGTCTGCTGTCCTGTCGGAATGGCTCGCCACCAGGTTTTCCAAGGTTGCCGCGGCTCTCAACTCCATTGAGAGACAACCATGAAGATGACCGGCAACACGATCCTCATCACCGGCGCGACAAGCGGCATCGGCCGCGCACTGGCCGAGGCTTTCCACGACCGCGGCAATCGCGTCATCGTCACGGGGCGACGGCAGTCCCTGCTTGATCAGATCACGGCTGAACGCCCCGGCCTGATCGGCCTGCCGCTCGATCTCGACGATCCCGCAAGCCTGCCGTGCTTGTCGGCCGAAATCCGCACAGGCTTCCCCGAACTCAACGTGCTGATCGCCAATGCCGGCATCTCGCGGGCGGAGGACATGACCGCGGACGGCTGGGATGCCGCGGACGCGGAAGCTATCGTCGAGACCAACATTCTCGGCGTGCTGCGCGTGGCGGCAGCGTTCCTGCCTTTTCTCAAGGGACAGCCGAACGCGACGATCGTCGCGACCAGCTCGAACCTCGCTTTCGTGCCGCGCGCAGACTTCCCAACCTACTGCGCCAGCAAGGCGTTCCTGCATTCCTGGCTGCAGTCGCTGCGGCATCAGCTCCGCAAGATCCCGGTCGAGGTGCTGGAGCTTGCGCCGCCTTATGTGCAGACCGAACTGACAGGCACGCAGCAGGCGAGCGATACGCGCGCCATGCCGCTGGCCGCCTATATTGCGGAGGTGATGCAATTGCTGGAGCTGCGGGGTCATCCCCGCGAGGAGGTGCTGGTCGAACGCGACCGTGCCCGGCGATGGGCCGAGCGCGACGGCCGCTACGAGGCCACCTTCGCAGCCATGAACCCGAGCTGAGACAGCGTCACGAAACGAATTCGCCCGGGAGCGGCGATCCACTCCCGGGCGATCGGCGTCTCAAAGCCGAAAAGCTTAGTTCGGCACCGTGGCCTTCGCCGCGGGCTTTGCGGCAACCGCATTCGCGGTCTGGCCGTGCAGGAAGTCGTAGGCCGTATGCAGGGCCTTGTCGTCCTTCTCTTCCGGCGGGACGTAGGACTGCGATCCGGTCTGCTCGGTGCCGTCGGCAGCCTGCAGATGGCCGCGCATCTGGGACTCCGCCATGGTGTCCATGCGGCCCTTCAGCTCAGCCGGCACGTCCTGGAGGATCTCGATGTCGGGCGCGATGCCCTGGGCCTGGATCGAGCGGCCCGACGGCGTGTAGTAGCGCGCCGTGGTCAGCGCCAGCGCGCCATTGCCGGCGCCGAGCGGGATGATGGTCTGCACCGAGCCCTTGCCGAACGACCGCGTGCCGATGATGGTCGCGCGCTTGTGGTCATGCAGCGCGCCTGCCACGATCTCGGAGGCCGAAGCAGAGCCGCCGTTGACCAGAATCACCAGCGGCTTGCCCTTGGTGAGGTCGCCGCCATGCGCGGTAAAGCGCTGGGTCTCTTCAGGATTGCGGCCGCGGGTCGAGACGACCTCGCCCCGCTGCAGGAACGCACTCGACACCGACACGGCCTGGTCGAGCAAGCCGCCCGGGTTGTTGCGCAGGTCCATGACATAGCCGACGAGCTTCTCCGGCGGAATATCCTTGGAGATCGAGGCGATCGCCTTCTTCAGGCCGTCGGTGGTCTGCTCATTGAAGGAGGTGACGCGGATATAGCCGATGTCGCCGTTCTCGACATGGAAGCGCACCGGGCGCACATGGATGATCTCGCGCTTGATCGCGACATCGAGCGGGGCGTCGGCGCCCTTGCGCACGATGGTGAGCTTGGTCTGGGTATCGACCGGGCCCTTCATCTTGTTGACGGCCTGTTCAAGCGTCATGCCCTGCACGGCGTCGCCATCGATCTTGCTGATGAGGTCGCCGGACATGATGCCGGCCTTCGAGGCCGGCGTCTCGTCGATCGGCGAGACGACCTTGACCAGGCCGTCCTCCATCGTGACCTCGATGCCGAGCCCGCCGAACTCGCCGGAGGTGGTCTCCTGCATCTCGGTCCAGGCCTTGTCGTTCATGTAACGCGAATGCGGATCGAGCGAGGTCACCATGCCGGTGATGGCGCCTTCGATCAGCTTGGAATTATCGGGCTTCTCGACGTAGCTGGCCTTCACCCGCTCGAACACTTCGCCGAACAAATTGAGCCGGGAATAGGCATCGTCCGCGCCTGCCGCCGCCCTCGCCGCCCATAGTCCGCCCTGCGGACCGGATACCAGAAGGGTCAGACACACTCCGGTGAGCGCGCCCAGGGGGAACAGCAGGGTTTTCCGCATGGAACAGTTAGCCTTCTTGCTCGGGGCTCGGGAGCCGCCATGCAAATGGCGATCCAGCCCGCTTCTCACAATACCATTCTGGTTTCTTCAAGGCCGGGATGCCACGCTGGCGGGTACACCGCAAAAATCCCTTCGCCTTGACCTAAACTTTTGGCAACGTTCCGAAACCGTCTCGCGCCAGGCGGGAATCGGTCGGCCGGCCCACGCCTCGCAGCTATGCGATATTAGGATGGTTTTGGAGATCCGGACGGGTTAGGCGATGAGACAAGGCTTCAAATTCTCGGGAGGATAACAATGAACGAAGCACCCCGCATCCAGCCGGAAAGGAATGTCGAGCTTGGCGCCAGCGCCGAGCCGTTCCAGAACCTGCACGAATTCATCCGGAAAGCGCGCTCCAACCTCAACCAGAACGCCTGGGACTATATCGTCGGCGCCGCCGAGACCGAGACCACGATGCGCCGCAACCGCATGGCACTGGACGAGATTGCCTTCCGGCCCCGCGTGTTGCGTGACGTGCGCAAGATCGACGGCTCGGTCGAGCAGTTCGGCCGCAAGATGCGCCTGCCGGTGGTGCTGGCCCCGGTCGGCGCGCTCGAGATCTTCGATCCCGATGGCGCCGCCAGCGTCGCGCGCGCCTGCGGTACCTTCGGTGCGGCGCACATGCTGAGCTCGGTGTCCGAGCCGGGCCTGGAAAAGACCGCCGGGGCCGCCCCCGATGCGCTGCGCCTCTACCAGCTCTATGTCCGCGGCGACGACGACTTCGTCGCCGATGTCGTCAGCCGCGCCGAGAAGAACGCCTATGCCGCCTTCTGCCTGACCGTCGACACCGCCCATTACAGCCGTCGCGAACGTGACATCGCCAAGCGCTACGTTCGCGAGAGCCGCCTGCGCGCCACCGGCGGCGACTACCAGAAGGGCCTGGAATGGCGGACCGTGAAGATGGTCAAGGACAAGTTCAAGATCCCGCTGATCCTGAAGGGCATCGCCACCGCCGAGGACGCCCAGATCGCGGTCGATCACGGCGTCGAGTGGATCTACGTCTCCAACCATGGCGGCCGCCAACTCGATCACGGCCGCGGCGCCATGCATGTGTTGCCTGAAATCGTCGATGCGGTGAAGGGCCGCGCCAAGATCATGGTCGATGGCGGCATCTGCCGCGGCACCGACATTGTCAAAGCGATCGCCGCGGGTGCCGACCTCGTCGGCATCGGCCGGCTGCAATGCTGGGCCCTTGCGGCCAACGGCGAAGCCGGCGTGATGCGGATGCTGGAGCTGCTCGAGGACGAAGTGCTGCGTTGCCTCGGCCTGTTAGGGGCCACCTCATTCGCCGAGGTCAACAAATCCTGCCTGCACCCGGCGACCGCGACGAACGCGCCAAGCGTGTTCAGCGCGTTCCCGCTGTTCGATCACGACCCGTACCGATACTGAGTGAAAGGACGCAGGTGACATCGCTTTCTCCCGGCAGCGCGGACGCACTTCTGTTCGATCTCGGGCGCGTCGTGCTCGACATCGATTTCTCCAAGGCGATTGCCTGCTGGGCAGGACATGCCGGTTGCAAGCCGGAATCAATCGTCGCGCGGTTCGTGCGCGAGGAGGCTTACCGGCTGCACGAGGTCGGCAAGATCAGCGATGCGGATTATTTCGCCTCGCTTCGCTCTTCGCTCGGAATCGGCATCTCGGATGCGCAATTTCTGGAGGGGTGGAACGCGATCTTCGCCGGCGAGATGCCTGACATCGCCGAGCTGCTGCCGCGTGCGGCGAAGCAAATGCCGCTCTACGCCTTCTCCAATACCAACCGACCGCATGTGGACCATTTCTCCAGGGAATATGCCGGTCTGCTCGGCCATTTCCGCGAGCTGTATCTGTCGTCCAGCATCGGCCTGCGCAAACCGGATGCGGCGGCGTTCGACCATGTCGTAGCTGCCATGGGCGTGCCGGCAAACCGGATCGTGTTCTTCGACGACCTCGCCGAGAACATCGAGGGCGCACGGGCACGTGGCTTGACCGCGGTGCATGTGACCTCGCCGAACGACGTCGGGAACGCGCTCAAATCGCTAGGCATCTGATGGGCATACCTGGTCGATTCAGGAACTTTTCATCTGAAATTATGGAACCAACCTACTTTGTGCATTTTTGTACCAAATTCCGGGAACGAATGCCCGCCTCAGGACTCATGATTCCGTTGGGAATTCTACATCGGGTATATCGACGTGTTGGGCAAAACCTACCTTACCAAGCAGGCCTCCCTGCTGATGAAATTCGCCAGAACCACTTCGGATTCTGAACTCTCCGCAAAATTGATCAGCAAGGCCGCCGACCTGAAAGCCCAGGCCGATCCGATGCCCGACAGGGATCAGGGTCCGGCGGCGCCCGACGTCAGTCCGAACAGGACGACGGGCTGACCGATGCTGGCGGTGGCACTCGTCATTCTCGTCCTCGCCATTGCCATCCTCGTACCAGTCCGTCTCGCCTTCCGGGTCATGCCGCGGCGAAGCTGACCCTCACCCTTCATCGCAGAGCGGATGACGCAGGATAGATCATCCTGCGCGCCGTTTTGCCTCCAAGCCTGCACTCGGCTAGAACTCTCGCCGCCGATTTGCCCGAACGGGCCAAGCAGGAGTTTTCACCCGTGGCGCTGATGCCGGTTTCTGACGCGCTTGCCGCGGTGCTGGCCGGCGCACAGCTGTTGCCTGAAGAGACGATCGCCCTCGACGCGGCTTTCCACCGCGTGCTCGCGCGCGACGTGGCGGCGCGGCGCACGCAGCCGCCGGAGGCGATGTCGGCGATGGACGGCTATGCCGTGCGCGCGGCCGATGCTGCGAAGATCGATTCTCAACTGACGGTGATCGGAGAGGTCGCGGCCGGGCGGCCGTTTGCAGGATCGGTCAACGTCGGCGAAGCCGTGCGGATCTTCACCGGCGGCGTCGTTCCCGCCGGCGCCGACGCGGTTGTGATCCAGGAGGACACGGTCGCCGACGGCAAGCGCGTCACCATCAAGGAAGCTGCCGTGACCGGGCGGCACATCCGCCCCGCCGGCGTCGATTTCTCGGAAGGCGACGTGCTCCTGCGCCAGGGAACCCGGCTGACCGAGCGCGACCTAGCCCTCGCTGCCGGGATGAACCACCCGCGGCTGCACGTCCACTGCCGCCCGAAGGTCGCGATCCTGGCCACCGGGGATGAGCTGGTGATGCCGGGCACCACGCCGGGTCCCGGCCAGATCGTCTATTCCAACGGCTATGCCCTGCACGCGCTCGCCCGTAGCGAGGGCGCCGACACCATCGACCTCGGCGTGGCCGCCGACACGCTGGACGCCACCACCGCCGGCATCCGCCGCGCCCGCGAGGGTGGCGCCGACATCCTGGTCACGACCGGCGGCGCCTCGGTCGGCGACCACGATCTGGTCCAGCAGGCGCTCAGGGACGAAGGCACCGCGATGGCGTTCTGGAAGATCGCGATGCGGCCGGGCAAGCCGATGATGCACGGCCGCCTCGGCGCCATGCGCGTGATCGGCCTGCCCGGCAATCCCGTGTCATCCTATGTGTGCGGCTTCCTGTTCATGGTGCCGCTGATTCGCGCGCTGTCGGGCCGCTCAGTGATTCATCATCGCCGCGAGCGGGCGGTGCTCGGCCGCGACGTCGGCGCCAACGATCAGCGCGAGGACTATCTGCGCGCGCGCCTGGAGCTGCGCGACGACGGCACGCTCATGGCCCTTCCCGTCAGTCACCAGGATTCTTCGCTGCTTGCGAATCTCGCTGCGGCACAGGCACTTCTCGTGCGCGCACCGTTCGCGCCCAAGGCCGCGGCCGGCACGCCTTGCGAGGTGCTGCGCCTGCCCGTCTGAACGCTTCGTTCGCGTGCGTTCCGCGAACTTTGTCGCGTTCACGGTAAATTAAGCAGTTGCGGAACATGTATCGAACATATAGTGTCCGTTCATGATTTGTTTCGAGCTTGTAGCGGCTTATGGCCGAATTCAGCGTCTCGGAATCGAACGACATCAACCGGGGGATTTTGGTCGAGATGTTAACGCGCAAACAATACGAGCTCCTGCGGTTCATCAGCGAACGGCTGAAGGAAAGCGGCGTGCCGCCCTCCTTCGACGAGATGAAGGACGCACTCGACCTGCGCTCGAAGTCGGGCATCCATCGCCTGATCACCGCGCTCGAGGAGCGCGGCTTCATCCGCCGCCTGCCCAACCGTGCCCGCGCGATCGAAGTCATCAAGCTGCCCGAGCTCCAGGCCGCCGCCGGCAGCCGCCGCGGCTTCACGCCGAGCGTCATCGAAGGCAATCTCGGCAAGGTACGCACGACCTCCAGTCCGTCCGCTGACGAGGGCGAGCGTCCCGTCGCCGTGCCCGTCATGGGCCGCATCGCGGCCGGCACTCCGATCGAGGCGTTGCAGACCCGCAGCCACACCATCAGCGTCCCGCCTGACATGCTCGGCTCGGGCGAGCATTACGCGCTCGAAGTGCGCGGCGATTCCATGGTCGAGGCCGGTATCCTCGACGGTGACATGGCGCTGATCCAGCGCAATGAGAGCGCCGACACCGGCGACATCGTGGTGGCGCTGATCGACGACGAGGAAGCAACGCTGAAGCGCTTCCGCCGCCGTGGTGCCTCGATCGCGCTCGAGCCTGCCAACTCCGCTTACGAGGTTCGCATCCTGCCGCCCAACCGGGTCAAGATTCAGGGCAAGCTGATCGGGCTGTACCGGAAGTACTGAGCGCGTCCCCGCGCTTTCGATCGGCATCGCCGATCCAAAATTGGAGCGGATGATTGTCCGCTTCGGCTGGATAGTCTTTCTGGTTTTGCATAGATTATCCGGCCACCCCTCCAGCGCTACATCCTCGGCACGCCGCGCGAAGCACTCATCGCATCGTGGGTGTTTGAAAAACCGAGGAGACAAATATGCGCAAGATCGTCTTGAGCGCAGTCACGATGGCGCTGATCGCAGCATCAGCGCCGCAAGCCTTCGCCGCACAGTCGCATCATGCCCGCAAGGCAACGCCGGCAACGAGGAGCGAGCAATTCCGCAATGCCCGCGACGCCATGGCGCAGCCGTCGCAACCGGTCTGGCCGTATTCAGGCTGGTCGGCACCTGCCGGCCGCTGACGAACAGGCCTGCGGAATGCACGGGAGCGGGCTTTGTTCCCAGTGCATTTGAAAAAGATATTGTGATGGCAGCCTGCGGATCCAGGCCGCAGATTTGCCCACAACCAAGCAGACGCTGACGGGCTACCACTCTGATAGAGGCCTGCGCCTCAGAGGAGGCGCGGGTTGCTATCTTCGAATGAGGAGCACCCGATGTGTGACTACAGCCTGCACGCCGTCGCGACGCGTCCCGCGGAAGTCGGCGAGACCATCGTCACGACAACCTTCCGCGGCACCTCGACGCGCGGCTTCGCGTCCGAAGCCGACATGTCCGTCGCGGTCTGCCTGCTGCCGGGAACGGAGCTCGCTTTCGCCGACAACGTCCGCTACGACAATCGCTGGATCTGGACGCGCACCATCAACTCGCGCGTCGGCAAGTTCGGCAAGATCGATCCGCACATTCCCGATCGCCATCACGATGCGATCGAATTCCCCGACGGCAAATACGTGCTGATCACGCAACTCGTCGAAGGCCAGCGCGCAACCGTGCTGCAATTGCCGGTGACCCTGCCACTTGGCGAGCGCGAGCAAAAGCCTGACATCATTGCCGACAGGCCGACGATCACGCGCCGCCTGCCGATCGGCTGAGACAGCATCTCCGGCCGAGAGGTCGGAGCCAGGATTGAAATCGCCATCGCCGGCCGTGGCCGGCGAGGTCCTGTAGTTTGTGTCTCCAGACATCCGATCCGCCGCGCCGCCCCGTCGCACGAAGTTTGCGCGGCCCTGCCTGAATTTTGAACGTCCGTTCCGCGAGCAAATGCCCGATGCTGCCTCGGCCAGTGTCGTGGCTAGTGTCTTGGGCTTGAGGCGGCGGGCACGTTCGATGAAAACCTTCATTCGCGTCGTTGAACTCTGGGTGCCTGACCGCACGCGCACGCGGCTGGAATTCGGCGGCGGCCTCTACGGCGACGAGGGCGGCCTCTCGGCGTTCAAGTCCGTGAGCGAGGGCTTGCACTTCGGCTATGACGAGGGACTTCCCGGCAAGGCCTGGGCCTCCGGCCACCCCGTGATCCTCACCAAATTCGCCAACTCCTACTTCAAGCGGACCGACCAGGCGCTCGCGGCAGGCCTCACCTGCGGCGTGGCGGTGCCGGTATTTGCAGGCGAATTCCTGCAAGCCGTGATGGTGCTGTTCTGCGGCGACGACGAGGCGCATATCGGCGCGATCGAGCTCTGGCACAACGATCCCGATACCTCGCACGAGATGGGGCTCGTCGACGGCTACTATGGCACCGCCGACATGTTCGAGTTCAACTCCCGCCACACCAGATTTCCGCGCGGCTTCGGTCTGCCCGGACGCACCTGGAAGGCCGGCCTGCCGCTGATCATCAGGGATCTGCACAACGCCAAGAGTTTCCTGCGCTGGGAAGAGGCCGCCGAGGTCGGGATCAATCTCGGCGTCGGCGTGCCCTATCGGACCGGCGGCGAGCAGACCTGGGTGCTGACCTTTCTCTCTGCGCAGGCAACGCCAATTGCGCGGCGCTTCGAGATCTGGGTCCCGAACGAGACCCGCTCGATGCTGGTCTATCGCGACGGCGATTGCAGCGCGCAGACCGACCTTGCCGCGCTCTATGCGAACAAATCCATCGCCAAAGGCGACGGCAGCATCGGCGGCGCCTGGGCGACCGGCATGCCCGCGCTCAACGACGATCTCGCGCATGATGGTTCGATCGCAGCGGCTGAGGCCCGCGCAGCCGGGCTGAGCCAGATGGTGGCCCTGCCGGTGATTGGAAGCGCCGGGCTCGATGCCGTGCTGGCCTGGTACCTGTAGCCGATCCGCTCAATCCTCGGCGTGCAAATCGACCTCCGATGGTGTCGCGTCCCGGTTGCGGGGCACCGCCGCCTGCGGCGCAAGGCTCGCGCCGAAATCGGCCTCGCCGGCGGTAGCCGGCGACCACGGGCGATCAGTGCCTCCAGCTTTCACCGCCTGAACTGCAAAACCGTCGCCGCGCCGTGTCAGCGCGAGCGCGCCCTGCGCGGCGAGACGCTGCCGGTCGACGACCATTGCCGCGCAATCCGGCGGCGCCGGGCGCGCCGTCACCACCAGCGCGGCGCGGTTGCAATCGTCCGCCAGCGCGTCGACGCGCAAGGCCAGCGCGACCAGCCGCCCGTCGGCGAGCGGTGTCACGCAGCCGGCCTCGTCGCACGACACGCCATCGGCGAGCGCGGAACTACCGGCATCGCGCCGATCGGCGTCGGCGGCTA
This sequence comes from Bradyrhizobium sp. 1, assembly GCF_023073315.1. Classification (GTDB taxonomy): domain Bacteria; phylum Pseudomonadota; class Alphaproteobacteria; order Rhizobiales; family Xanthobacteraceae; genus Bradyrhizobium. Next base: position 105,387 of record NZ_JADPJH010000014.1, read on the forward strand.
ACCACTCCTTCAGCAGAAAGCCGTCCTTGCTCGCCCTGATCAGATGCAGGTGCCCATCCCTGCCCCGCACCGCGACGCTCTGGCCGTCGCCGGCGATCAGGATGTCGGGCTGCCGCACCGACAGCCCCCAGACGATCGCCACCAGCAGCACCAGCGCGCCGGACCAGCGCAACGGCGTGCGCAGCAGGCCCATCACGATGATACCGAGGCTCGCCGCGATCAGCGGCGCGATGCCGAAAGCCGGCAGGCTGCCGACCGCGCCGGGCAACGCCGCGACCCAGCGCGTGACCGCGATCATCCAGTCGATGCCGATCCCCATCAGCCACCAGAACGGGCTATCCAGCCCGAACGGCGCGGCGAGCAATCCCAACAGCCCCGCCGGCATCACCAGCGCCGAGACCACCGGCATTGCACCGAGATTGGCAAGCACGCCATACGGCGTGACGCGGTGGAAATGGAAAGCGGCATAGGGCGTGGTCGCAAGCCCCGCGATCAGCGAAGCAAAAAACAGCATGGCGATCTCGCGCCCGCCCCACATCGCAATGCGCGCCGTCGCGGAGTGATCGGGGGAAGCGAACAAGTTCGGCATGCCGATCTGCACCAGCGCGACCAGCCCGAGCGTTGCCGCGAACGACATCTGGAAGCTCGGATGCACCAGCGATTCCGGCGCCACCGCGAGCACGATCAGGGCAGCCACCGCCAGCGTGCGAAAAGTGATGGCGCGGCGATCGACCATCACCGCGATCAGCACCACCGCCGTCATGAAGAACGAGCGTTGCGTGGCGACTTCGGCGCCAGAGAGCAGCAGATAGAACGCGGCGGCAACCAGCGCCGCGCCCGCGGACCATTTCTTGATGGGGAAGCCGACCGCCAGTCCCGGCACCAGAGCAAGCAGCGCGCGCACCGCGAAGAACACGACGCCGGCGACGACGGCCATGTGGTAGCCTGAGATCGAGAGCACGTGGCCGAGGCCTGAGATGAACATTGCATCGTTGACAGGCGTGGTGATCGCATCGCGCCGCCCCGTCAGCAGTGCGGTTGCGATCGCGCGGTTGTCGCCGTCGAGCGTGGCGCGGATGCGCGCATCGATCGCATCGCGCAGGCCCTGCATGATCGCGGCGTAGCGCAGCCTGATGCCGCCGGTCTCTGGCGGTGGCGCCACCGTGATCGCGCCCATGGCAAAACCGGAGGCGCCGATGCCCTGGAAGAACATGTCGCGCGAGAAATCTTAGCTGCCGGGCCGCAAGGGCGAGAGCGGCGGCATCAGCCGCGCCTTCAACTGCACGAAGCTGCCGACCTCGGGCGCAGTGCCCTTGCGCACCGACAGACGCACGCGCTCCAACCTGACGTCGCCGCGTTGCGCCTCCATGGCGGTGACCCGCAGCACGAACCGGTCGGTGCGCTCACGGATGTCGCGGGTCTCGACGAAGCCCGACAGCGATACGGAATAGAGCGGCTTCGCCAAGACGGTGTGCGCGATGCGCGTCGTCTTCCAGGTCGCCATGGCAAATCCGGCCGCGACCGCCGCGAGCATGATCGCTGGCGCAAGCAGCCGGCTCCGCCGCAGCAGAACCGCAACAAGCACGAGCGCGATGGCCGTTGAGGCAACAACCCACAGCACCGGCTCGTGATCGGCGGCAAAGTAAAGTGCAATCCCGCAGCCGAAGGCGACGGGCACCCACGGCAGCAGCCGCCCGGCGCCGGCCTCGGCGCTGACCCAGGCGCGCAACGTCTCGGCCAGCGATGTCCAGAGGTCGAAGCCTGCAGGTGCGAGCCCGCCCGCGGACGTGGCACGGCCCACGGGCCAAGTGCCCGCTAACCCCTGGGACCGTACCGACCGGCCCGGCTCCGCCATTCCCTGCACCCGATGATACGCAACGGAGACCGAAGCTACCGGAACGTGCAGGCGCGCGAATAGCGGTACGGATCAGGAACGAACAGGAGACAGCCCTACTTTTCCTCTTCCATCGTCACGGCCACATCCGCCTTGGCCGAGAGCCGCACCTTGTTCCCCTCGACCCCCGCGACCAAGCCCTTGTCGATGAAATGGTGATGGCCCTTGTGGCTGCCCTCGCCGCTGTCCTTCTTGGTCAGCTTGATGCGGTTGCCTTCGACCTTGTCGACGGTGCCGACATGGACGCCGTCGGCGCCGATGACTTCCATATGCTCTGCGATGTTTTGCATGGGGGGATCCTCTTCTGGACCCACACAACGCGCGAGACACGGTCGGGTTCGTTTTCTGCCGTCATTCCGGGGCGCGCCACTTGGCGCGAGCCCGGAATGACGGAGCCGGTGGAATATGATGCCGCTAAATCAACGGTGCTTTCGCCGAGGCATGGTGATTGACGATCTTCCAGTCGTCGTCCTCGCGAACGATGACCCAGCTCATCTTGACGATGAGATCGGGGCGCTCGCCAGCAAGGTCGAACGAGATGGTCGCGGCCATGTTGATCATATCAGGGCCGGCCTGCGCGGCCTGCACCTCGGAAAACACTGCGCTCGGCTTGCGCCAGCGCGGCAGGCCGTTGAAGTAATCGGCGACGCCGTCCCTGCCCCGGTAGAGCTTTGGGTTGGAGCCGAAGAAGAACGCGTTCCTCGCATAGAGCGAAGACAGTGCGGCCGCATCGAGCGTCGCGAAGCCGGCGCACCATTTCGCGATGATGGCGGAAACGATGGCGTCGGCTTCGCTGCTCATTGTCGTTGCTCGACCCTTTGCCTCAGCCTTTGGCGACTTCCTTCGCGAACGTGTCGCGCAGGCCGATGGTCCGCGAGAAGACCGGCCTGCCCGGCGTCGAGTCCTTATCGCGTACAAAGTAGCCCTGGCGCTCGAACTGCATCGGCTCGGTCGCGTTGCTCTCGGCAACCGATGCTTCGATCCGCGCGTCCGCCAAAATCTCCAGCGACTGCGGATTGAGATCGGCCGCAAAATTCGAGGCATCCGGGCTCGGGTTGGCAAACAGCTGGTTGTAGATGCGGATTTCCGCAGGCACCGATGTCGCCGCCGGCAGCCAGTGCATGGTTGCCTTGACCTTGCGGCCGTCGGGCGCGTTGCCGCCCTTGGTCGCGGGGTCGTAGGTGCAGCGCAGCTCCACGACTTCGCCTGCGTCGTTCTTGATCACGCCCGTGCACTTGACGAAATAGGCGTAGCGCAGCCTCACCTCGTTGCCCGGCGACAGACGGAAGAACTTCTTCGGAGGGCTCTCCATGAAATCGTCCTGCTCGATATAGAGCTCGCGGCCGAAAATAATCTTGCGCGTGCCCGCCGACGGATCGTCCGGATGGTTGATCGCCTCGAGCTCCTCGGTCTGCCCTTCCGGATAATTCTCGATCACCACTTTCAGCGGCTTCAGCACGCCCATGCGCCGCTGCGACGTGCGGTTCAATTCCTCGCGGATGCAAAACTCGAGCATGCCGACGTCGACCACGCTGTTGGCCTTGGCCACGCCGATGCGTTTGATGAATTCGCGCAGGGCGGCGGGCGGCACGCCGCGGCGGCGCATGCCCGCCATGGTCGGCATGCGCGGATCATCCCAGCCGGCGACATGGCCGTCGCGGACGAGCTGGGTCAGCACGCGCTTCGACAGCAGCGTGTAAGTGATGTTGAGCCGCGCCATTTCGTACTGGTGCGGCTTTGACGGCACCGGCAGCTTATCGATGAACCAATCGTAGAGCGGCCGGTGGTCCTCGAACTCCAGCGTGCAGATCGAGTGCGTGATGCCTTCGATCGCATCGGACTGGCCGTGGGCGTAATCGTAGCTCGGATAGATGCTCCACTTGGTCCCGGTGCGCGGATGATGCGCGTGCAGGATCCGATACAGCACGGGGTCGCGCAAATTGATGTTGCCCGAGGACATGTCGATCTTGGCCCGCAGCACGCGCGCGCCGTTCGGGAATTCGCCTGATTTCATGCGGCGGAACAGGTCGAGATTCTCCTCAACCGTGCGATCGCGGAACGGCGAGTTCTTGCCGGGCTCGGTCAGCGTGCCGCGCGCGAGACGGATCTCCTCCTGGGACTGGTCGTCGACATAGGCGAGCCCGTCACGGATCAGCTTCTCCGCCCATTCATAGAGGCGGTCGAAATAGTCCGAGGCGTAGAACAGGTTCTTGCCCCAGTCGTAGCCGAGCCAATGCACGTCGGCCTGGATGGAATCGATATATTCCTGCTCTTCCTTGACCGGATTGGTGTCGTCGAAGCGCAGATGGCAGCGGCCCGGAAATTCCTGGGCGATGCCGAAATTGAGCGCGATCGATTTGGCGTGGCCGATATGCAGGTAGCCGTTCGGCTCCGGCGGGAACCGGGTCACGATCTCCTTGTACTTGGCCTGATCGAGGTCGGCCTGGATGATGTCACGAATGAAATCGCGCCCAACCTCAGTCGCCACCGGTTCTGTCATTACGAAAATCCTGTAGGGAAATCAGCGGTCCTTCTGCCAAATTCGCGTGGCTGAGCCAAGAGCTTAAGCAAGGCCTAGCAGGTCCGCCGATGGGCTTTAGTTATGCGCGGGTCCTGTTATATACCACCGCTTCCAATGCATAGGCCCTGCCAAGAATGACCGATTCCGTCGTCACCCGCTTTGCTCCCTCCCCGACCGGCTTCCTCCATATCGGGGGCGCCCGCACGGCGCTGTTCAACTGGCTCTATGCGAAGAAGCATGGCGGCAAGATGCTGCTCCGGATCGAGGACACCGACCGGGAGCGCTCCACGGAAGCTGCGATTGGCGCGATTCTGGACGGGCTGAAATGGCTGGAGCTCGGCTGGGATGGCGACGTCATCTACCAGTTCAGCCGCGCCGCCCGCCACCGCGAGGTCGCCGAGCAGCTGCTCGCCGACGGCAAGGCCTATCGCTGCTACGCCACCGCCGAGGAGCTCACCGCCATGCGCGAGAAGGCGCGCGCTGAGGGCCGCACCCGCCTCTATGACGGAATGTGGCGCGACCGCGACCCGGCCACGGCACCATCATCCAACGTCAAGCCGACCATCCGGCTGCGGGCGTCGCAAACCGGCGAGACCGTGATCGAGGACCAGGTCCAGGGCCGCGTGGTCTGGCAGAACGAGAACCTCGACGACCTCGTCCTGCTGCGCGGCGATGGCAACCCGACCTACATGCTCGCGGTGGTGGTGGACGACCACGACATGGCCGTCACCCACGTCATCCGCGGCGACGACCATCTGATCAACGCCGCCCGCCAGAAGCAGATCTACGACGCGATGGGATGGACGCTGCCGAACATGTCCCATATCCCTCTGATCCATGGCCCGGACGGCTCAAAGCTGTCAAAGCGCCACGGCGCGCTCGGCGTCGATGCCTACCGCGCCCTGGGCTATTTGCCGGCGGCGCTACGCAATTACCTCGTCCGACTCGGCTGGAGCCATGGCGACCAGGAGATCTTCTCGACCGAGGAGATGATCGCGGCGTTCGACCTTTCCAGCGTCGGTCGCGGCGCGGCCCGCTTCGATTTCGCCAAGCTGGAAAACCTCAACGGCCACTACATCCGCCACGCCGATGATCAATCACTCGTGAAGGCGTTCGAGGACGTGCTCGACCACGTCGTGCCCAGCCGCGACGAGATTAAGGCCAAGTTAAACGACACCACGCGCGCCCAGCTGCTCAAGGCCATGCCGGCCCTGAAGGAGCGCGCCAAGACGCTGATCGAGTTGATCGACGGCGCCTATTTCATCTTCGCCGACCGGCCGCTGGAGCTCGATCCGAAGGCGGCAGCCCTGTTGACGCCCGAGAACCGCAAGCTGATCGGCCAGCTTCATTCCGCGCTGGAGAAAGTCGAGACGTGGAGTGCAGCCAACGCGGAAGCCGCGCTGCGCGCTTTTGCCGAGGAAAATAGTCTCAAGCTCGGTGCGGTCGCCCAACCACTTCGTGCAGCTCTGACCGGACGGACGACCTCACCTGGCATATTTGAGGTTTTGGACGTGCTGGGACGCCAGGAAAGCCTGGGCCGGCTCGAGGATCAGGCCAAAGGCTAGGCCAAGGACTAGGCCAAGCACTGGCTACGACGTAAGGCGACCATGCGCGGCGCCATCTTGCAGCGCACACAGCAATAATATACCCATCTGACCCGTACCTTCTGGAACATCCGGCCTGCCCCATTATGTCATCGGGGCCTTCCGGGTCCGGCCCGTTTCACCTTACATCGGGGACCTCTGATGGACGCAAAATCAAGCAATAAGACCGCCACGCTGACGGTCGGAAACAAGAATTACGATCTCCCGATCCACAGCGGCAGCGTCGGGCCTGACGTCATCGATATCGGCAAGCTCTATGGCCAGTCCGGCCTGTTCACCTACGATCCCGGCTTCACCTCGACCGCCAGCTGCCAGTCCAAGATCACCTATATCGACGGTGACGCGGGCGTGCTGGAATACCGCGGCTATCCGATCGAGCAGCTCGCCGAGAACGGCGACTTCCTCGAGACCTGCTACCTGCTGCTCTACGGGGAGCTCCCGACCGCCGCGCAGAAGAAGGATTTCGACGACCGCGTGATCCATCACACGATGGTGCACGAGCAGATGGCCCGCTTCTTCCAGGGCTTCCGCCGCGACGCCCATCCGATGGCGGTGATGGTGGCGTCCGTCGGCGCGCTCGCCGCGTTCTACCACGACAGCACCGACATCAACGATCCCAAGCAGCGCATGATCGCTTCCATGCGGATGATCGCGAAGATCCCGACGCTCGCGGCAATGGCCTATAAGTACACGGTCGGCCAGCCCTTCGTGTATCCGAAGAACTCGCTCTCCTTCGCCGAGAACTTCCTCAACATGTGCTTCGCCGTCCCGTGCGAGGACTACAAGATCAACCCGGTGCTGGCTGAAGCGCTGGACAAGATCTTCATCCTGCACGCCGACCACGAGCAGAACGCCTCGACCTCGACGGTGCGCATCGCCGGCTCCTCCGGCGCCAACCCGTTCGCCTGCATCGCCGCCGGCATCGCCTGCCTGTGGGGCCCGGCGCATGGCGGTGCCAACGAAGCAGCGCTTGCGATGCTCGCCGAGATCGGCACCGTGGACAAGATCCCCGAGTTCATCGCCAAGGTGAAGGACAAGAACTCTGAAGTCCGCCTGATGGGCTTCGGTCATCGCGTCTACAAGAACTACGATCCGCGCGCCAAGATCATGCAGAAGATGTGTCACGCCGTGCTCAAGGAGACCGGCCATGGCGACGATCCGATGCTGAAGGTGGCGCTCGAGCTCGAGAAGATCGCGCTCAGCGACCCGTACTTCATCGACCGCAAGCTCTACCCGAACGTCGACTTCTATTCGGGCATCACGCTGAAGGCGATGGGCTTCCCGGTCTCGATGTTCACCGTGCTGTTCGCGGTCGCCCGCACCGTCGGCTGGATCAGCCAGTGGAGCGAGATGATCGAGGACCCGCAGCAGAAGATCGGCCGTCCGCGCCAGCTCTACACCGGCGTCACCAGCCGCGACTACGTCGCGATCAAGGATCGCAAGTAAGGCTTGAGCCAATACGGCTCTCGAAGCGGCGCCATCGCAAGATGGCGCCGCTTTCGTTTATCTGCCGATCGCTACTTCTCGGGCATCATCGATGAGTGGAGATGGTCGATCTTCCAGGCGCCATCCTCATAGCGATAGATGAAGGAGTAGCGCGCCTTCACGTCCAATTTGCTGCCGCTCGCGGGATCAGTGAGCGATACGGTCCACGTACCGACGCGGCTCGCCGTGCGGCAATCGATCTAGATCGTGGACGTGTCGATGCGGCCGACCGGAGTGCAGAACGTAGCGATTAGCCAGCGAGATGAAGGGAGCGACTGAATTAAGTTCCGGTGCGACCTGCAGCCGCCGCCGAGCTGCTGGCGTCGCAAACTGCCGCTCCGATTTGCTGCCGCGCACAACAACAAGTCGACTCGGCGCGCCCGCAGTCGCTTGACAGTCGAAACCCTCCGCGCGCATTCTTACTCTAAGTAAGAATGACGACAGGGATGGAAATGCCGGAGCAGCCGAGAAGTCGGCGGCAGACGCGTGCTGCCATTTTGACTCATCTGCTCCAGTCGGGCGGCTCGTTTCGCCCGCCGCTGGCCAAGGCCGTGCGCCTGTCGGAAGCGAGCCTGTCGCGCATCCTGTTTGATCTCAAGGCCGAAGGTCTGATCGAGGAAGTGCGGCGCCCCGCCCCTTATGTCGGCGGCCCGACTGGTCTCGTGTCGCTCGATGGCACCGTAGCGCTTGCAGCCCTCGAGCTGAACAGTCAGTGGCTTAGCGTCGGCGTCGGCGGCCTGTCGGGCGAACTGCATTACACCGAGCGTGTGCCGCTGCCGAAGAAGCCGACCGTCGAGACCGTCGGCCGCGCGTTTCGAGAAGCACTGACCTTGCTGCGCGACTGGACGCGGCGGCGCCGCCTCACGCTGGCGCAGATCGGCATCACGATTCCAGGCCTCGGCCGCCTGAGCGAGTTTGGCAATCCGATCATTCCCTGCCATGTCGGACGTATCAGCGACATGTTCGGCGAGATCTTTGCGGGCGTGCCGGTCGAGTTCACCAACTCGGTGGTGGCGCACGCCATCTTTCACCGCTGCCGCACGGAAAACTATCCGTTCAGCGGCGCGCATCTATTCGTCTTTGTCGGCCAGGGCGTCGCGGGCGCCTGGATGGACGATCCGATCGAGGACGAGGCGCTCCAGCCGGTCGAGCTCGGACACATGGTGTTCGGCACCGACGGACCACGGTGCCGCTGTGGCCATCATGGCTGCGTCGAAGCCTATACGTCGCTTCCGGCGCTCGCCGAGCTGCTCGGCGTGTCCGAACAGGAGCTGCTCCAGCTTGGCAACGATTGGGCGACCGCGATCCCAATCTCCTCGCGCGTGCGGCAGGAGCTGCGGCATCGCCTGTATCGCCTTGGCCTCTCGGTCGGCAACACGCTGAACGTCAAGCCCAGTCACGGCGTCGCCATCTCCGGCTGGCCGTCGCTCCTTGCGGAGGACGATCGGAAGGCGCTGGTCGACGGCGTCGACGCCAGCCTGCTCGGCGGCCGCAAGCATGCGCAGGTGTCGCTCGCTTTCGTGCCGCCGTCGAACGGCAATGATCCGCAGGCCGCACTGGCATTCGCGGCTTTCTGCCTCGCTTGCCGCGGCGGCATGCCGGCCGCATCGACGGAGGCAGCCTGAGACGCCCTGATACCGCGCGGCTCTCGCGCAAAAGAGTTCACACCGGGAGGAACTTGCCATGCCGATCACCACAACAAGGCGCCGTCTGCTCGCTGGATCTGCTGCCGCGCTCGCGCTGCCGGCCTTTGCCCGGGCGCAAGGCGCGGTCAAGCCGCGCCTGACCGCGATCTCGCAATGGTCCGCAGGCAGCGACGGGGCGGCCATCACCGCGCTCGGCAGGAAATTCGAGGAGAAGGGCGGCACCTGGCAGCACTCGCCCGTCCCCGGTTTCACCACCGAGATGATGAACAAGCTGCGCGCCCAAATCATCGCCGGCGACCCGCCGGCCTGCTCGCAACTCAAGGGACCCGAGATCGCGGCCTGGTCGAAGATTGCCCCGACCGTCGATCTCGACGCCGTTGTCGCGGCCGCCGGTTATGAAAAGGTCGTCGCGCCAGATCTTGCCAAATTGCACAAGCCGGGCGGCAAGTGGATCGCGCTGCCGTTGCAGATCTACAGCACCAACATGCTGTTTCTCTCCAAACGCGCGATGGACAAGGCCAAGGCCGACAAGGTCCCCGTTACCTGGGCTGATTTCAATGATCTCGCCGAGAAGATGAAAGCGGGCGGGATCACTTACCCAATCGCCAACGGCGGCACCCGCCCCGACGATGGCCAAAAATTCGAAGCGTCCCTGGCCGGCATCAGTCCTGCGGCCTACCGCGCAGCCATCATGAATCTCGACAAGAAGGCCCTGGAAGGCCCCGAGATCAAGGCGGCCTTCGCACAGACACGCAAAATTTCCAACTGGATGGATCCCAACGTCGGCGCCCAACCTTACGCCACCAATTTGAAGCGCTTCGTCGACGGCGACATGGGCATGATGATCATGGGCGGCTGGGCCCAGGGCGTCTTGCGCAACGCCGGTTTCAAGTTCGACGACTACATGATCGCGCCGGGCCCCAGCGACAACGGCAAGCCGGTGTTCCTGTTGAATGCCGATGCCTTCATCTTCTGGCAGCGCAAGGAGGCCGATCTGCAGGCCGGTCAGGCCCTGATGGCCCAGCTGGTCATGGATCCCGCGATCCAGACCATGTATTCGCAGATCACGGGATCGATCCCCGTGCGCACCGATGTCGACCTCTCCGGTGAAGGCTGGTCGGATGGCCAACGGCGGACGGCTGCAGCTCTGAAGGACGCGATCGCCAGCAATCAGGCCGTCCTGAGTCTCGCGCACAACATGGCGCAGGAAAACGGCCTGACCGCCGCGATGATCGACGTCATTACGGAGTATGTGAAGAACAAGACGATCAAGCCGGAGGAGGCCGTCACCCGCCTCGCCGAGGCCGTCGAGGGCTCGCGTTGACCGACGCCGTCTCGACAGCAACGCGGCCGGCGGCCTCCGACATGGTGCGCCGGCTGCCCGAATATCTGATGATCTGGGTGCCGCTGCTGCTGTCCGCAGCGCACCTCATCTCGTTTTCGATCTGGACGATCTGGATTTCGTTCACACCGTCAACGCTCGTCCCTGTTACGGGCTGGGTGGGCTTGCGCAACTACACCTCTGTCCTGGCGTCGCGGAACTGGCAGATCGCCTTCGACAATCTGCTGCTGTTCGGCAGCGCTTTCGTGCTGCTCAGCTTGATCACCGGCCTCCTGCTCGCGATCCTGCTCGATCAGCGCATTCGCGGCGAGAATGTGCTGCGATCGATCTTCCTGTACCCGCTGGCGGTGTCGTTCGTCGTCACCGGCACGGTCTGGAGCTGGCTGCTCAATCCCGGAATCGGGATCGAGAAGCTCGCCCATGACCTCGGCTGGGCCTCCTTCCACTTCGACTGGCTGGTCAACCGCGACATGGCGATCTGGACGATCGTCATCGCGGCGATCTGGCAATCGTCGGGCTTCGCCATGGCGCTATTCCTTGCCGGCCTGCGGTCCGTCGACGCCGACATCATCAAGGCCGCGCAGATCGACGGCGCCGGTCCGATCCGAACCTATTGGCGCGTCATTCTGCCGACGCTGTGGCCGATCACCATCACCGTCGTCGTCATCCAGCTGCAATTCGCGATTTCGGCCTTCGACCTCGTCCGCGCGCTCACCAATGGCGGGCCGGGCATCGCGACCCAGCTGCCGGCCCTTGTCGTCTACGATTTGATGTTCCAGCGCAGCCAGCTCGGCCGCGGTGCGGCCGCGGCGGTGCTGATGTTGCTCATCCTTCTCGCGGTGCTGCTGCCCTATGCAGCGTGGCGCTATGTCCAGCGACGGCAGGCCACCCATGCGTGACCGAAGCTTCGCCCCGAGCCGGATCCTGATCTATCTCGTCGTGACATTGTTCGCGGCAGCCTATCTCGCGCCGCTCGTTGTCGTCGTTCTGAACTCGCTCCGGACCAACGAGGAGATCGCGCAGGGGTCGATGATCGGCTGGCCGCAACATCTGGCGTGGAGCAATTACGCGCTGGCCTGGAGCGGCTTCTGCGTCGCCGAGACCTGCGCCGGCATCCGGCCGTACATGCTGAACTCCGCACTCATCACGATTCCCGCGACCATTTTCTCGACCATGCTCGGTGCTGTCGCCGGTTACGCGGTGTCGCTCTGGCGTTTTCGCGGCGACAGCTGGATCTACGGCATCGTGACCCTCGGCCTGTTCCTGCCCCAGCAGATGCGCCTGCTGCCCTGGACCTTCGTGCTGCGTGACATCGGGCTCATCAACACGCTCTCGGGTCTCGTGCTGATTCACACCATCCAGGGGCTGTCCTTCACCGTGCTGTTCTGCCGGAACTATTACGTCGCCATTCCTCATGAACTGATCAGGGCCGCGCGCATCGACGGCGCCGGGTTCTTTCGTATCTTCTGGCGCATCATCCTGCCGCTGTCGTCTCCGATCCTGATCGTCACCGTGATCTGGCAGTTCACGCATATCTGGAACGAGTTCCTTTATGGCGTGACATTCACGACCGGCCAGCAGCAGCCCGTCACGGCCGCGCTCATCGCGCTGTCTGCGGCCATCGCAGATATCCCGCAGCATGGCGTGCAGAGCGCTGCGGTGATCATCGCAGCGCTGCCGACCTTGCTGATCTATCTCCTCGGCGGCAGGTATTTTGTACGCGGCCTCACTGCCGGGGCTGTGAAATGATGGGATTATCATGGCAGCACTGAGCATTCGCGCCCTGTCGAAGCGCTACGCCAATCTGGAGGTGTTGAAGGGCATCGATCTCGACATCGAGAGCGGTGAGTTCACCGTGCTGGTCGGGCCGTCCGGCTGCGGCAAATCCACGCTGCTCAACATCATCGCCGGGCTCGATCGCGCGAGCGACGGCACGATCGAGATCGGTGGGCGCGTCGTCAACGACGTGCCACCCAAGGATCGCGACATCGCCATGGTGTTCCAGTCCTACGCGCTCTATCCGTCGATGACGGTGCGCCAGAACATCACCTTCGGCATGGAATGCCGCCACGTCCCGAAAGCGGAGCAGGAAAAGGCGCTGGCGAACGTCGCCAGGCTGCTTCAGATCGAGCCCCTGCTCGGCCGCAAGCCGTCGCAACTCTCCGGCGGCCAGCGCCAGCGCGTGGCGATGGGCCGGGCGCTGGTGCGCGATCCCCTGCTCTTTTTGTTCGACGAGCCACTCTCCAACCTCGATGCAAAACTCCGGGTCGAGATGCGGATGGAGATCAAGCGGCTGCACCAGCGCATCGGCGCCACCATCGTTTATGTCACCCACGACCAGATCGAGGCGATGACGATGGCAACCCGCATCGCAGTGATGCATCGCGGCGTGGTGCAGCAATTCGCCGACCCCGACACCGTCTATCGCTATCCGGCTAATCTCTTCGTCGCTCGCTTCATGGGCTCGCCACCGATGAACACGATGCCGGCACGGCTTGAGGCCGATGCTGGCGGGCCGGTCGCCGTGATCGGCGCGGGACGCCCGGACGAGGTCCGTCTCCTCCTCCAGGGTTATGACGCTGCGGCGTCCTATATCGGCCGCGAGGTGGTGCTCGGGATCAGGCCGGAATGCATCGCCGAGGGAGACCGCGTGTTCTCCGGAGCGACCAGCGCCCCCGTCATCCTCACCGCGCCTGTCGAGCTGGTCGAGCCTACCGGTGCCGAGACCATCGTCCTGCTGCGGCTTGGCGGCGAGCCGGCGCAGGCGCGCATCTCGCCCGATGTCCGTCCCACGCCGGGCGCCCCGGCTTCCTTCGCCCTTGATACCCGCCGCCTTTGCCTGTTCGACCCCGAGACGGAGCGACTGATCGCATGACCCAGACGAACTATGCCGGCCTCGCCGACCGCGTGGTACTGATCACCGGGGGCGCCAGCGGCATCGGCGCCGCCTTCGTGCGCGCTTTCGCTGCCCAGGGCGCGCGTGTCGCTTTCCTCGATATCGACGATGCCGCCGGCACGGCGCTGGCCGCGGAGGTGGCTGCATCGGGCACCACACCGCTGTTCATGCCCTGCGATCTCCTTGATATCGATGCCTTGCGTGCAGCCATGACGCAGGTCCACCGAACGCTCGGCGATGCCGCGGTCCTCGTCAACAACGCCGCCAACGACCAGCGCCAGATGCTGGCCGAGGTGACGCCGGCCGAGTTCGACTGGACGATCGGCGTCAATCTCAAGCACGTCTTCTTTGCCGCCCAGGCGGTGGTGCCACAGATGCAGGCGCGCGGCGGCGGCTCGATCATCAACATGTCGTCGATCGCGTGGATGCGCGGCGCGCCGGCGCTGCCGGTCTATGCCGCGGCGAAGGCGGCGATCGTCGGCTTCACCAATTCGCTGGCACGATCGGTCGGCGCCGACCGCATCCGCGTCAACGCGATCGCGCCGGGCATGGTGATCACCGAGCGGCAGCGCCGCCTCTGGTATCCGGACGAGCAGAAAATCTCCGAGCTTCGCACCCGGCAGGCCGTTCCCGATGCGGTGACGCCCGACGACATCGCCAGCATGGCGCTGTTTCTCGCATCCGACGAGAGCCAGCGTATCACCAGCCAGTGCTTCCGGGTCGACGGGGGACTTGCTTAGTATTGTAGTCTTGTAGGGTGGGCACAGTTCGTTTTGCCCACCCTCCGAAACCTCGCCTACCGCCGGCCCTTCCGCATCGTCGCGAGCACGACGTCGGCGGCGAGCACGCTTGGCGACTTGTTTCCGGTTGACATGATGGTATCGAGCCGGGCGAACGCTTCGACCTGCCGCTTCCGCAACGGCGAATCCGTCAGCACGTCGGACAGCGCCTGCGCGAGCTTCTCCGGCGTGCAGTCCTCCTGCAAATATTCAGGGATCACATCCTCACCGATCACGAGATTGGCCAGGATCACCGAGGACACCCGGATCGCGCGGCGCAGGATGAAGGCCTCGATCGCGCCGACGCGATAGGCCGTCACCATCGGAATGCCCGACAGCGCGAGCTCCAGCGTCACCGTGCCGGATTTGGCCAGCGCGGCATGCGCGACACGGAAGGCGGCGCGCCTCTCGTTTTCGCCGATCACGATCTGCGGCTTGACCGGCCAGCTCGCGATGCCCTCGCCCACGGTGGCTTCGAGATGCGGCATGGTCGGCAGCACCAATTCGAACGCGCGGCCCTCGGCCTGCAAGCGGCCGAGCGTCGCGCCAAATATTTCGAGATGATGCCTGACCTCGCTACGGCGGCTGCCGGGCAGCACCAGCAACACCGGCGGCTCGCCCTCGCGGCGCTTCTGCTCCTCCGCGTTCGGCCGCAGCGAAGTCAATTGCTCGATCAGGGGATGGCCGACATAGCTGCATGGCGGCCCGCCGAGCTTACGGTATTCCTCCGGCTCGAACGGCAGCAGGCCGAGTACGTGATCGACATAGCCGAGCATGGTCCGCGCCCGTCCCGGCCGCCAGGCCCAGAGCTGCGGCGAGACATAGTCGATGACAGGGATCGCGGGATTCTTCGCGCGCACGCGGCGGGCGACGCGGTGGGTGAAGTCGGGACTGTCGATGATGACGAGCGCATCGGGCGCGGTCTCCAGCACGGCGTCCACGGTCTGGCGGATCAGCCGCAGGATCTTTGGCAATTGCTGCACCACCGCCGCGAAGCCGACGATCGACAGCTCCTCGATCGGAAACAGCGTCTCGAGCCCTTCGCGCGCCATGGTGCGGCCGCCGACGCCGATGAACTGCACGCCGTCTCCGAGTCGCTGGCGCAGCACCTTCATCAGCGCGCTGCCGAGCCGGTCGCCGGATTCCTCCGTGGCGATCAGGAAGATCTTTCGCTTGGGGTCGCGGGTCTGCATCACGCCGGCAGACCGATGACGAAGAGATATTTGGCGTCCGCGAATGAGATCATCGCCTGCGGCTCGGCGGCGATGGTGTTGCCGGCGATGACGGCGATGCCGGCAAGGCCAGCCTTGGCGACGCCGTCGAGCGTGCGCGGGCCAATCGTCGGCAAATCGAAGCGCAGATCCTGGCCGCTCTTCGGCGCCTTCACCAGCACGCCACGGCCGGCGGCTGCGCGAATGCGGCCTTCCTCGCGCAGCCGCGCGACCCGCGCCAGCAGCGCGTCGGTGCCCTCGATGTCCTCGACCGCCACCACATGGCCATCAATCACCACAACGGCCTGGCCAATGTCGAACGGGCCGAGCGCGGTCAGCACCGCGCGGCCGCGCTCGATATCGGCCTTGCTGTTGTCATTCGGCCAGGCGCGGCTGATGCAGCCCTCGGGCATCAAGAGGTCAGGCGCGACATCCTTGATGCCGACCATACGAAAGCCGCCCTGCTCGAGGATGCGACCGACCCCGGACAGCAAATGATCGTCACCGCCGCGGAAGGCGCGGATGACGTTACCGAGCAGGCGCAGCGTCGTGACGTCGAACCGGATCTCGGACAGCGCGGGCCGTACCAAGGTGCCGATGAAGATCAGGTCGCGGCAGCCCTCCTCGCGGAACAGCCGCATGGCGCGGCCGAGCTGGCCGACCGAGATCCAGCGGTGTCGGAATTTCTCCACCTGCGCCGGATCGCAGGCGCCGCGTAGCGGAAACAGCACCGGCGCGATGCCGCGCGCGGCCAGCGAGTCGGCAACCGCGAACGGCATGGCGCCGCCGCCTGCGACCACGCCGACCGGTGGTGAAATCTCCGAAGCCGCCGATGTCATGTCCGCGGCCATCCCGAATTCATTTCTCGATGGCGGGAAGACAGAGCGGGCGCTTGCCCTTGCCGATGAAGCCGAGGATCTCGGCGATCGCCGGATCCTCGCCCGCGAGCGGCCGCGCCGAGTCGAGCCGCTCGGCGAAGGTGCCGGGCCCGTGGAAGAGCTTCTGGTAGAACGCGCGCACGGTCGCGAGCCGCTGCCTGGTGAACTTGCGCCGCTTCATGCCGATGAGGTTGAGGCTCTCCAGTACCGCATACTGGCCGTTGGCGAGCCCATACGGGATGATGTCGTCGCGAACGCCCGAGAGGCCGCCGACCATCACGTACGAGCCGATGCGGGTGAACTGGTGCACCGCCGACAGGCCGCCGATATAGACGGCGTCGCCGATCTCGCAGTGACCGCCGAGCGTCGCCGAGGTCGCGAAGATCGCGTTGTTGCCGACCATGCAGTCATGGCCGACATGGCTGTTGTTCATGAAATAGCCGTCGTTGCCGACGCGCGTTTTCCCGCCGCCCTTGACGGTGCCGACGTTCATCGTCGCGCCTTCGCGGATGGTGCAGCCCGAACCGATCTCGAGCGTGGTCGGCTCGCCCTTGTAGCTGAGATCCTGGGGCGCGCCGCCGAGCACCGCGAACGGCGAGATCACGCAGCCGTCCCCGACCGAGGTATGGCCGATGATCGTGACCTGCCCGATCAGCTTGCAGTTCGCGCCGATCACGGCATTCGGGCCGATGATGCAAAAGGGTCCGATCTCGGTGCCCTCGCCGATCACGGCGCCGTCCGCGACGCGTGCGGTGGGATCAATCCTGCTCATCAAAAAGGTCTGCTTATATGTTGAAGTCGCTTGCTTTTCCGGTGGTTAGCGCGACTTCGCCCGATCTGTCCAGTGACGTATCATCTCGGCGTGTTTCAGATGCCGGTCGAGCCAACCGCCCCGCGACTTCAACGACTTCATCCAGCACGTTAAGTGCGGGAGCGCCGCCTCAGTCCGTCAGCATGGCGCCGACGTCGGCTTCCGCGACGACCTGGCCGTTGACCTTGGCGTCGCCGTGAAACCACCACATCGCCTTGCGGCGTCCGATCGAATGCATGTGATACTCGATGGTATCGCCGGGCAGCACGGGCTTACGAAACTTGCACTTGTCGATGGTGAGAAAGTACACCGCGCGCGGCTTCGCGGTGCCCTCGACCGAGGTGATGCCGATGACGCCGGCGGTCTGCGCCATCGCTTCGATCATCATGACGCCGGGATAGACTGGGCGCTCCGGGAAATGCCCCTGGAAGGCCGGCTCGTTGAAGGTGACGTTCTTGATGCCGATGCCGCTGTAATCGGCGCGGATGTTGATCACGCGGTCGATCAGCAGCATCGGAAAACGGTGCGGCAGCGTTCGGAGGATCGCATTGATATCCACCAGCTCGAACTTGATTGGTGATTCCGCCGTCATTCCCGTCCCTCGTTCTTCGGATCGGCCTTGCTGTCGCGTACCAGGCGCTCCACCGCGATAATTTCCTTGAACCACTGCTTGGTCGGTTTGGCAAAAAAACCACCCCAGCGACCGTTCGGCGGGATGTCGTCCTTAACGCCGCTCATCGCGGTGACCTGGGCCCCGTCGCCGATCTTGAGGTGGTTGTTGATGCCAACCTTGGCTCCCAGCGCCACGTTGTCGCCGATCGTCAAACTGCCGGCGAGCCCGATCTGGGCCGCCAGCAGGCAGTTCCGGCCGATCGTCACATTGTGGCCGATCTGGACCTGATTGTCGATTTTGGTGCCCTCGCCGATCACGGTGTCGCGCAGCGAGCCGCGATCGATGGTGGTGCCGGCGCCGACCTCGACGTCGTTCTGGATCAGAACGCGCCCGGTCTGCGGCACCTTCAGATGGCCTTCGGGACCGAAGAAGATGAAGCCGTAGCCGTCCTGGCCGATCGAGCAGCCGGGATGGATCAGCACGTTGTTGCCGATCAGCGAGCACTGGATGGCCGTGCGGGCGCCGACATTGCAGTCCCGGCCGATCTTGACGCCGGGGCCGATGACCGCACCGGCGCCGATCACGGTGCCGCTGCCGATCTCGACATCAGGACCAATGACGGTCAGAGGCTCGACGACGACGTCGTCCTCGAGCCGCGCCGAGGGATCGATGATGGCCGACGGCGCAATACCGTCATTGCCGAACCAGGACTGCGGGCGCAGCGCATCGCCGTGCCATTCCCTCGAGATCCTGACGAAGGCCCGGAACGGCTGCGCCACCCGCAGCACGGCCACATGCGCGGGCACCTGGGCCTCGAAACGCGGGCTGACCAGGCAAGCCCCGGCCTTGGTTGCCTTGAGCTCGTCGGCATATTTGAGATTGTCGAAGAACGCCAAATGCATCGGGCCGGCTTCGTCGAGCGAAGCGAGACCCGTGATGATATGGCCGCCCCTGGCGGGATCGACGAGCTCCGCCTTGGTCAGCGTGGCGATGTCGGCCAGCGCTGAGGCAGGCGGTTTTTTGAAGAAGGTCGGCTGCGCCATTCCACCCCGTCGCGGTCCGGCTTCGGCATGAAGCGGCCTAGCCGCATCATGCCTCATCTCATGGATTGAGCACGATCTTTTTGGAAACCGCCCCCGGGAGTGACTCTGGGGGACGGATCATGCCCTGCTGATCGAATTAGAACGAGGTGCCGCCGCCGAACCGGAATTCCTGCGTGCGATCATTCTTGCCCTTCGTGAGCGGCACGGCGTAGTCGAAGCGCAGCGGGCCAAACGGTGACTGCCAGATCAGACCGACACCGACCGACGAGCGGACGACATTGCCGTTGTCATACACCAAGCCGGTACACGTTCCAGGCGAGACAGCCGGGGTGATCGTCGATGGCGTACAGTTCGAATTCTTGGTCGTGGTCATTTCGTTGGTCACCGACCACGTCGTCGGGCCCTGATAGTCGTACAGGCCGCCGGCATCGGCATAGACAGCGCCCTTCAGACCCACTTCCTTCGGAAGGAACCAGAACGGCATCTGCAATTCGAGCGAAGCGCCCCAATATTTGGTGCCACCAAGCGCGTCCTGCGTGCCGTAGGGATTCAAATCACGCGGGCCGATGCCGTTCGGGGCAAAGCCGCGGACGAGGTTCGGACCCATCTGGAATTGATCGAGCATGCGCAGCTCGTTGCTGCCGATCTTGTTCAGCATGCCGCTCTGGACGTGCACGAGGCCGACGATGTCAGACACCAGCGGAGCGTAGTACTTCGCGTCGATGACCGACTTCAGGTAGGAGACGTCGCCGCCGACGCCGGCGAAGTCCTGCCGGAAATCGACGAGCAGGCCGTCGGTGGGGTTCTTGTTGTTGTCCAGCGTGTTGTAGGTCAGCGTGTAGCCGAGCGCCGAGGTCAGGGTCTTGCCGCTGGCAAGCTCCTTGCGCACCGGCAGCGATGCTTCGCCGTCGCTGTAGCAGCCGAGACCATTGGTTGATGGATCGAGGGGAATACCGCTCGCCGCCGAGAAAGCCGGGCTCGGGTTGAACGCCGCCGTGCCAAAATTATTGTTACAGTTCGCCAGGTAGTACGGCAGCGTGATTTCCTGCTGGTAGACCGAGTAGCGCAGCTGCAGCGCCAGGTCTTCACGCAAGGAGAAGCCGAGGCGCGGCGAGAAGCCGAGCGTCTTGGTGCCGTAGGAGATGTAGCTGTTGGACAGCTGCTGGCGTTGATAGAAGTCGAGGCCCAGCGCGATGCGGTAGTCGAGCAGGTACGGCTCGACGAACGACAGCGAGTAGCCGCGCGCGTACTGGCCATAGGTCACCGCCGCCTTGGCGAACAGGCCGCGGCCAAGCAGGTTGCGCTCGGAGACCGAGACTTCGGCAAGCGCACCGTCGGTCGTGGAGTAACCGCCCGAGACCGAGAAGTCGCCGGTCGATTTCTCTTCCATGTCGACGATCAGGATGACGCGGTCGCTCGAGGAGCCTGGCTCCGTCGTGATCTTGACGGTCTTGAAGTAGTCGAGGTTCTTCAGGCGCCGCTCGGCACGATCGACCAGCGCGCGGTTGTAGGCATCGCCCTCGGAGAGGTCGAACTCGCGACGGATCACGTAGTCGCGCGTGCGGGTGTTGCCGCGCAGATTGATGCGCTCGATATAGGTGCGCGGGCCCTCGTCGATGTTGAACACGACGGAGACAGTGTGCGCCTCGAAGTTGCGGTCGCCACCGGGACGGACCACGGCGAAGGCATAGCCGCGGCGCGAGGCCTCGATCTGCATTTCCTCGACCGACTTCTCGACCGCTTCGACGTTGTAGAGCGAGCCGACATTGACGCGCGAATAGTTGCGCATCGAAGAGGGATCGAAGTTCGGAATACTGGAGCGGAAATCAAGCGCACCGACGCGATACTGCGAGCCTTCTTCGATCTTGAAGGTAACGTTGAAGCCCTTCTTCTCCGGATCGTATTCGGTGAGCGCGGCGACGACCTGGACGTCGGCGAAGCCGTTCTTGAGGTAGAAGCGGCGGATCAGGTCGCGGTCGGCTTCGACGCGATCGGGATCGTAGATGTCGCTGCTGGCGAGGAAGCTCAGCAGATTCGATTCGTGGGTCTTGATGATGTCGCGCAGACGATAGGACGAGTACGCGTTATTACCGACGAACTCGATCGACTTGACGCCGGTCTTGGCGCCCTCCTCGACCGTGAAGACGAGGTCGACGCGGTTGTTCGGCTGCTCGATGATCTCGGGGGTGACGCGCACGTCGTAGCGACCGGAACGGCGATAGATCTCGGCGATTCGCAGCGTGTCGGACTGCACCATGGCGCGGGAGAAGGTGCCGCGCGCCTTGGACTGGACTTCGGAGGTGAGCTGCTCGTCCTTGATCTTCTTGTTGCCCTCGAAGGCAATCCGGCCGATCACCGGGTTTTCCACCACGGAGACGACGATCTGGCCACCGGCGCCGCGATTGATTCGGACGTCCTGAAACAGGCCGGTCTCGATCAGCGCCTTGAGGCCGTCATCGATGGCGCCCTGATCCAGGCGGCCACCCGGGCCGGGCTTGAAATAGGAGCGGATGGTCTCCACCTCGACACGGCGATTTCCTTCGACGGAAATCGACTGGACGGTCTGAGCTACCGCAGACGAAGACACAAAAGCAGCCCCAACCGGGGCAAGCACCGGCGCGCCGAACATGATCAGGGTTGCAAGCAAGCCCCCCCGGAGTCGCAGTCCAAACTTCATGCGCAACGCGCCCTTATCATTCCGTGCCAGACCCACCCCAACGCCGGTCCGGAGATTCCCCAAGTTCGAAGCCGCTTGTAGCCAATTTCCTCGGTGCCGCAAACGGCAGCAGACACCGTAATTTCAATTTCATTCCAAGACGTTGCCCAAGAGCAACGCCACAAAAAAGCCCCTATCAGGAAGCGGCCATCCGCAGGATGTCGTTGTAGGTGGCGAACACCATCAGCATCAGCACCAAACCCAGCCCGATCCGGAACCCCATCTCCTGAGTCCGCTCGGACAAGGGCCGGCCGCGAACCACTTCCGCCGCATAGAACATAAGGTGACCGCCATCGAGCAGCGGGATCGGGAACAGGTTCAAGAGGCCGATCGAGACCGACAGCACCGCACAGAGGTTGATCACGAACTGGAACCCGGCGCTGGCCGCCTGCCCCGACATCTTGGCGATACCGAGAACGCCGCTGACCTCGTTAGGATTGCCGTTTCCGACAAACAGCGAGCCGAGGAACTTGAAGGTGCTGGTGATGATGAACCAGACCTGCTCGACACCGATCTTGAGCGCCTCACCGACGCCGACCGGAGCGGTCGAGGTCTCGCCTGCCTGCGACTTGTGCTCGACACCGAGCACACCGACACGGTGGCTGTTGCCGAACGGATCCTTGCGCTCGAGCAGCGCCGGCGTCGCGGTCAGCGCCACGATGGCGTCGTCCCGCTTCACCTGGAACGTAAGCGCCGAACCAGCGTTCATGGCAACGATTCGCTGCATGTCGGCAAAGCTCTCGATCGGCTTGCCGTCGATCTGGACCACAACGTCCCCGATCTTGAAGCCGGCCGCAGCCGCAGCGCCGTCGACAACGACGCCGTCGACGCGCGCGATCGTGCTCGGCTTGCCGTAGTACAGCGCCATGCCGGCGAAGATCAGCGCGCCAAGGATAAAATTGGCGATCGGACCGGCAGCGACGATGGCCGCGCGCGGGCCGACCTTCTTGTGGTGGAAGCTGCCGGCACGCTCTTCGGCCGTCATGGCCGCAAGCGTCTCGGACGACGGGGTCGAGGCCTCACTCTCGTCGCCGAAGAACTTGACGTAGCCGCCGAGCGGGATCGCCGAGACCTTCCAGCGGGTGCCATGGCGGTCGTTGAAACCGACCAGCTCAGGTCCGAAGCCGAGCGAGAAAGTTAACACGCGAACACCGGCCCAGCGCGCGACCAGGAAATGGCCGAGCTCATGGAAGAACACGACGATCGTCAGGACGAACAGGAAGGGAACAGCGTAGCCGAGGAGCCCATGGCTCAACGTATTGAAACTATGGACGAAAAAGTCGATCATCGAATTCCCTCATCCAGCGCCGCAAGGCCCTGGCCCCGAACCATCTAGGATGCCTTTAAGGCAATTTGAGGCAATAGGGCGGCAGCTCTATTTCGCGAAACATGGTCAACGGCGATTGCATCATCCGCTGAGGTCATGGGGGCCCGGTTCCCGCCCCGGATCCAGTCCTCGAGCGTCGCCTCCACCAGCCGGGCGATCGCGCCGAACCGGATCTTGCCGGCGATGAAGGCGGCGACCGCGACCTCGTTGGCCGCGTTGTAGACAGTGGTCGCCCCCTTCCCGGTCCGGAGCGAATCGTAGGCCAGCCGCAGTCCCGGGAACCGCTCGAAATCCGGCGCCTCGAAGGTCAGCTGGCCGATCTTGGCGAGGTCCAGCTTGGCAGCCGGTCCCTTGATCCGGTCGGGCCAGCCGAGGCAATGGGCGATAGGCGTGCGCATGTCGGGCGAGCCGAGCTGGGCCATCACCGAGCGATCGGAGAATTCCACCATGCCGTGGATGATCGACTGCGGATGCACGAGGACGTCGATCTCGTCGGGAGAGAGCGCGAACAGATAGGACGCCTCGATCACTTCGAGGCCCTTGTTCATCATCGAGGCGGAATCGATCGTGATCTTCTGGCCCATGCTCCAGTTCGGATGCTTCAGGGCCTGCTCGAGGGTCGCCTTCTCGATGTCAGCGGGCTTCCAGGTGCGGAACGGACCGCCCGAAGCGGTGATGATGACGCGGACCAGCTCGTCACGATTGCCCGATGCCAGCGCCTGGAATAGCGCGTTGTGCTCGGAATCGGCCGGCAGGATGCAGGCCCCGGCTTTCGCCGCGCGCTGCATGAAGAAATCGCCGGCGCAAACCAGGCATTCCTTGTTGGCGAGCGCGACATGCGCGCCGCGATCGACCGCCGCCAGCGCCGGCTTCAGTCCGGCAGCGCCGCTGACCGCCGCCATCACCCAATCGGCGGGACGCGCACCGGCCTCGATCACCGCGCTTTCGCCGGCGCCGCATTCGGTGCTCGTTCCCGCAAGTGCGGCCTTGAGCTCGGCGAACTTCGATGTGTCGGCGATCGCAACGAAGCGCGCGGAAAACTCCTTCGCGAGCTTTGCCAGCGCCTCGACATTGCTGTTCGCGGTCAACGCCTCGACGCGATAGCGCTCGGGAGAAGCGCGCAGCAAATCCATCGTGCTGTCGCCGATCGAGCCGGTGGCACCGAGGACTGTGACGCTGCGGATGTCGGACGCAGCAAGCCTGTTATTACGCAAGGGAACGGCGCTCATGTCCTCACCAAACCATAAGACCGCTTCCGGCGCTATGCACACCATGGCGGAGGAAGCCGATAATCCATGCCACCAGGATGGCGGCGACAAAACCGTCCAGACGGTCCATTAACCCGCCGTGGCCGGGAATTAAGTGACTGGAATCCTTGACATCGAAGCGCCGCTTCACCGCGGATTCGAACAGATCACCGCATGCCGACACCACCGACAGGATGGCGCTGACAAGCAGCAGTGGAAGCGCTTTTCCGAGCCCGCAAGCCGCAAAGCCCGCAGCAACCGCAAGGCTCGCCGTGAAGCCGCCGAGGGCTCCGGACCAGGTCTTCTTCGGACTCACGCGCGGCCAGAGCTTCGGCCCGCCGATGCTGCGGCCGGCAAAATAGCCGCCGATATCGGTCGCCCATACCACCAGCAGCACGAACATCAGCGCCGCAAAACCGTTGGCGAGATCCTTTCGCACCAGGATCGAGGCCAGCAGCGCCGCCGACGCATAGGCAAAGCCCGTCGCGGCCCAGACGAACTTACCGCGCGCAATCAGCGTCACGATCGCGCCGCCGACACAGCCGACGATGATTGCGGTCTTGAGCGCGCCGAAGGCAACGCACAAGCCCATCGTGGCGATGACGATCGTTCCTGCCCCGGTCAGCGCGGTCGAAGCTGCGCCCACCACCATCAGCCATTCCGCGAACAGCCCGATCGACACCAAAGTCACAAGCAGCGCCCACAGCCAGCCGCCCACATAGGCAACCGCGATGACGAGCGGCGCCAGCACCAGCGCTGCGAGAACTCGCATCACGAGATTGCTCGGGGCAGGCTTGGCGCCCGCCGATGCGGTATCGGGTTCGCTCACGAGGCGGTTTTCGCGACGAGGCCGCCGAAACGGCGTTCTCGCCTGGCAAATTCGGCGATCGCGCTTTCCAGCGCCGCCTTGTCGAAATCGGGCCAGTGGATCGGCACGAAGACGAGTTCGCTATAGGCGGCCTGCCACATCAGGAAGTTGGACAGCCGCTGCTCGCCGCTGGTGCGGATGATGAGATCGGGATCGGGAATGTCGGACGCATCGAGATGCGCTCCCAGCGTGTCGGCGTCGATCGAGGCGGGATCGCGCCTGCCCTCGGCGACCTCGCGCGCGAGCTTTTGTGCCGCTTTCGCGATCTCCTGCCGCGAGCCGTAATTGAAGGCGACAACGAGCGTCAGGCGCGTGTTGCCGCGCGTCAGTTCCTCGGCCTCGTTGAGCAGCGCGCAGATGTCGCTCTCGAGTCCCTCCCGCTCGCCGATGATGCGGACCTTGACGCCGTCACGATGCAGGCTCGCCAGATCGTTGCGGATGAAGCGCTTGAGCAGACCGAAGAGATCGCCGATCTCGCTTGCCGGACGCGACCAGTTCTCCGAGCTGAAGGAGAAGATGGTGAGATAGCGAATGCCGAGCTCGTGCGAGGCGCGCACCACGCGGCGCAGCGCCTCGACGCCACGGCGATGCCCCTCCGCACGCGGCAGACCGCGCGCAGCCGCCCAGCGCCCGTTGCCATCCATGATGATGGCGACATGCGCAGGCGCGTCAGACCGGTCGGGTCCTTCCGTTGCAGGCGCGGCGGCGTTGGACATGGAAGCGGCCTCAAAGCATGATCCGGATAAGTGCGCAGCGGTTTTCCGAAAAGATCATGCGCGAACAATAACCTAAAGCGCGATGACAATCGCGCTTTAGACGGTCAGGATTTCTTTTTCCTTGGTGGCCAGCAGCTGGTCGATCTCGGTGATGGTGCCGTCGGTCGCCTTCTGCACCTCGTCGGCGTGACGCTTCTGATCGTCCTCCGACATCTCGTGATTCTTCTCGAGCTTCTTGATCACGTCGAGCCCGTCGCGGCGGACATGGCGCACGGCGACCTTGGCAGCTTCGGCGTATTTGTGCGCGACCTTCACCAGTTCCTTGCGGCGTTCCTCGTTGAGCTCGGGAATGCGCAGGCGCAGCACCTGGCCTTCGGTCGCCGGCGACAGGCCGAGATTGGAATCGACGATCGCCTTCTCGACCGGCTTGACCATCGACTTGTCCCAGACCTGCACCGAGATCATGCGCGGCTCCGGCACGCTGACGGTGGCGAGCTGGTTCAGCGGCATGTGACTGCCGTAAGCTTCGACCTGGACCGGGTCGAGCATCGAGGCCGAGGCGCGGCCCGTGCGCAAGCCGCCAAGCTCGTGCTTGAGCGATGCGACGGCGCCCTGCATGCGGCGCTTGACTTCGTTGAGGTCGAAATTACCCGTGGCCATCATGTTTCTCCTTCAAAATCCCGGCGACTTCTCCGCACCCCTCCTTTTGGGGCGCGCCAGATCAGCCGTCAGCCGGCGACGATGGTTCCGTGGCCGACGCCACGCAGTACAGCGCCGATCGAGCCCGGCTCCGCGATCGAGAACACGATGATAGGCAGCGACGTCTCGCGGGCAAGCGCGAAGGCGGTCGCATCCATCACCTTGTAGCCACCCTCGATCGCCTGCGAATGCGTCAGGCGGTCGAACCGCGTGGCGGTCGGATCCTTCTTCGGGTCGGCCGAGTAGACGCCGTCGACATTGGTCGCCTTCAGCACCACCTGGGCGCCGATTTCGGCCGCGCGCAGCACGGCGGTGGTGTCGGTGGTGAAGAACGGATTGCCGGTTCCGCCGCCGAGCAGCAAGATCCGGCCGTCGGCGAGGTATTTGTGCGCCGCAGTGCGGGTGAACAGCTCGGAAATCTCTGGCATGACGAAGGCCGACAACGCCCTCGCTGGCGCGCCCTTGCGCTCGATCGTGGCTTCGAGCGCGAGGCAGTTCATCATGGTGGCCAGCATGCCCATGGTGTCGCCGGTGGTACGCGATACGCCGCGCGACGAGACCTCGACACCGCGAAAGATGTTGCCGCCGCCGATCACGACCGCAACCTCGCATCCGAGCTGACGGGCCGCGATCAGATCGTCCGCAACCCGGTCCATGGTCGGCTGATCGATGCCAAACCCCTGCTGTCCCGCGAGATATTCGCCGGACAGCTTGATCACGACGCGACGATAGACCGGATCAGTCATGAGCACTTTCCTCGTCCGGGCGCCGCTTCCGGCAGCACGCCGGAAGGAACGTTCCGGCGCTTACTTCTTGCCGCTGACCGCGGCGACCTCGGCCGCGAAGTCGGTTTCCTGCTTCTCGATTCCCTCACCGAGAGCATAGCGCACAAAGCCTGCGATCTTCACCGCGCCGCCGACCCTGCCTTCGGCTTCCTTCACCGCCTGCGCCACCGACTTGCCGGTGTCGTGAATGAAGGCCTGCTCGAGCAGGCAGACTTCCTTGTAGTAGGTCTTCAGGCCGGACTCGACGATCTTCTCGATCACGTTCTCCGGCTTGCCCTGCTGGCGATATTTGTCGGCGAGCACGTCCTTCTCGCGCTTGACGACCGCCGGATCGAGGCCGGTCGGGTCGAGCGCGAGCGGGTTGGTGGCCGCGATATGCATCGCGATCTGGCGGCCCAGCGTTGCGAGCTCGTCGGCCTTGCCCGGCGATTCCAGCGCCACGATCACGCCCATCTTGCCGGCGCCGTCGATGACGGCACCGTGGACGTAGTGCGACACCACGCCCTGGCTCACTTCGAGGGAGGCTGCGCGGCGCAGCGTCATGTTCTCGCCGATGGTGGCAATCGCGTCGTTGATCGCGGTCTCGATCGTGACGTCGCCGACCTTGGCGGCCTTGATCTTCTCGACATCGGCGCCGACGTCGAAGGCGACCTGGGCGATCATCTTGACGAGGCCCTGGAACTGGCCGTTACGCGCGACGAAGTCGGTCTCGGAGTTGACCTCGACCAATACGCCCTTGGTGCCCTTGGTGAGCGCACCGATCAGGCCCTCGGCCGCGACGCGGCCCGACTTCTTGGCGGCCTTGGACAGGCCCTTCTTGCGGAGCCAATCCTGCGCCGCTTCCATGTTGCCGTCGTTTTCGGTCAGCGCGGCCTTGCAGTCCATCATGCCGGCGCCGGTCGACTCGCGCAGCTCCTTGACCATCGCAGCTGTGATCGTTGCCATCGTTGAAAATCCTTTTTGCCTGCCGGTTCGCCGCGGCGCGGCCCGATCGCCCCGCCGCGGTCCATCTCAGGAATTCGCGTCAACTGAATGAAATGGTGGCCGGATCCTATCCGGCCAACCCATCGCTCTTTTTGACTATTCCGCTTCCGCGGTTAGCGCCTTGGCCTTGGCGACCCACGCGTCGGCACGGCTGGGGAGACCAACCTCTTCGCCGATCTTGTGCGCGGTGGCGTGATCGAGCTCGGCGAGCTGCCAGAAGTGGAAAATACCGAGGTCGTTGAACTTTTTCTCGATCTCGCCCGACACGCCGGGGAGCTTCTTGAGGTCGTCGGAGGTGCCGCGCGGACCGGCAAGGCCCTGGAAGCCGCTCGTGGCCGGCAGCTCTTCCGCGACCGGCCGAACCGATGCGCCGACGTCGATGCCCGAATCGCCCTGGGCGCGCGAAATGCCGTCGATCGCGGCGCGCGCGATCAGATCGCAATACAGCGCGATGGCGCGGCCGGCGTCGTCATTGCCCGGCACCACATAGGTGATGCCCTTCGGATCCGAATTGGTGTCGACGATCGCGGCGACCGGGATGTTGAGCCGCTGGGCTTCCTGGATCGCGATGTCTTCCTTGTTGGTGTCGATCACGAAGATCAGGTCGGGCAGACCGCCCATGTCCTTGATGCCACCGAGCGAACGGTCGAGCTTGTCGCGCTCGCGCTGAAGCGTCAGGCGCTCCTTCTTGGTGTAGGAGGAGGCATCACCGCCGGCGAGCACGTCGTCGAGGTGACGCAGGCGCTTGATCGAGCCCGAGATCGTCTTCCAGTTGGTCAGCGTGCCGCCGAGCCAGCGCGAATTGACGAAGTACTGCGCGCAGCGCTTGGCAGCGTCCGCGACGCCGTCCTGCGCCTGGCGCTTGGTGCCGACGAACAGGATGCGGCCGCCCTTGGCAACGGTGTCGCTGACCGCCTGCAAGGCCGTGTGCAGCAGCGGCACGGTCTGGGCAAGGTCGACGATGTGAATGTTGTTGCGGGCGCCGAAAATGAACGGTGCCATTTTCGGATTCCAGCGGTGAGACTGGTGACCAAAGTGCACGCCAGCTTCGAGGAGCTGACGCATAGTGAAATCGGGTACTGCCATCGTTCTAATTCTCCGGTTGGTTCCTCCGGAAGCGTGTGAGCAAAACGGAGCGTTGTCGCCCCGGCTGCCACCGGACGGCCTTGTGAGCCATGCTTCCGTGTGAGATGGCGCGGTGTATAGCGCCATTTCGGCCAGAAGCAAGGAAATAAGGGCCTTTCGGGGGCGGTTTTCGCCCGCGAGAGGCCCTTTCCGTAAAGACCGCCCTGCCCCCTAGCACCTCGGCTGGTTGGGTGGGCACTTCTTGGGCGCCGGCGCCGCGGGACGCGGTGGCGGGGCTGCCGGACGCGGCGGGGCGACGGCCACCCGGGGCGGCGGTGGTGGCGGAGCCGGCCGGGCCACCGGCGGCGGCGCGGGCCGGGCCACAGCAACCGGAGCCGGTCTTGGCGGCGGAGGCGCAGCCACACGTGGCGGAGGCGCTGACACCCGCGGCGGAGGTGGCGGCGTGGGCCGCGCCACAGCCTGGGGCCGCGGTGGCGGTGCAACTGGTCTGGCCGCCTGCGGCGGGACGGGCGGACGGGTCTGCGGCCTGACCGGCTCGCGCGCGGCCAAGGGTGCTGGCGCGACCGGTTTTCCCGCTGCAGCGGCGGGCGGTGTCCCGGCCGGCCCACGGGTTGCCGACTTGGCACGATCAGCGGGCCCGGCTCCAGGCGCGGTCTGCGCAACCGGCGGCTTCGGCGGCTGGCCGGGCACAGCGGCCGGGTTTGTCGCATTGGGCGAGGCAGTTGCCGGAGCTGCAGCAATCGGCGCGCCCGGATGCGCCGGCGGCGTTGCACCGGGGGCCGTCGCGGTCGGCGCGGGCCTGCCGCCCGGCAAAGGCCCTGCCCCCGCCGGTGGCGCTGGCGGACCGCCACGAGCTCCGGGAACCGGCAGCGTATTGGCGGCGGGCAGCTTGGCCTGTGGCGCAGCGCTCGGCGCCGCACCCGGCACGGCAGCCGGTGCGGCACTTGGGGCAGCGCTTGGCACGGCACCTGGTACGGTACGTGGTCCCGCATTTGGCACCGCATTTGGCGCGACATTCGCCGGCGTCACCGGCGGTATCCCGGGCCGCGCCGTCGGCTGGATCGTCGCGCTCGGCGGCATCGGTGCCTTGCCCTGCTGGATCAGGGCGGCGCGCTGCGCGACCGCCTGCGGCACGGCCGGCCCCACCGGATTGGCGCGGCCGGCAACGGCTGGCGCGAGGCTAGCTGGTCCGGTCCCCGGTCCCCCGCCCGGCGGCGGTGCCAGCGGCCGGTTGATCACGGTGTTGATGACCGTCGTATTATGGATGTTCTGGTAGATGATGTTGTTCGGCGGCGGCGCGACATAGATCGGCGGCCTGACGAACACCGGGATCGGCACGAACAGCGGCTGCGGCAGCACGAACAATCCGACCACGGGCAGCGGCGGCTCCAGCACGATGAAATCCGGCGGTGGCGGCGGCAGGTAATAGACCGGCGGCGGCGGTGGCGGCGCGAAGCCGAACACGGGATCGCCGAACAGCAGCACCGGACGATCGACATAGACGATCTCCTCCGGCGGCGGAGGCGGCACGTCATAGTCGATCATCGCAAAAGTCGGCGGCGGCTCGACCGGCGCGGTGAGGATGGCGAGGCGGCGACGCGCATCGCCCGCGTGCGGGCCGCGCGAATAGCGGCGCAGATACGACCAGTAAGCTTCGGGCGTGTCGGTACGATAGGTCCGCCGCCAGGTGATCGCCTCGCGCCGCGCGGCGACGATCGCCATCACGCGCCCGGACATCGGATCATTCGGATAGGTTGCAAGAAACTCCTCATAGGCCGGCAGCGTGTCGCGTTGGAGCGCCGCGGCATAGGCATCCTGCACGCCGAGATCGCGGATCGGCTTGCTCCTGATGGCGGCGACCTGGTCGGGTGCCGTCGCCGGCGGAGGCGCGTCGGGCCCGCGCTCGAAGAAGGAGAACGGCGCCGATATCTTCTGCTCGTTCCAGGGTACCTGTGCGCCCTTGCTGGCCTCGTTGACGCGCAACCGGAGCCGGTCGAACACCTCAGCCAGCGGCAGGCCGCCGGTGCGGATCATCTCGGCAAGCGACTGCGCGTAGATGCCGTACGGGCCGGGCTCTTCCGGCGCCACCGTGCCGGGCGCGGCATTGAATGCGATCAGCATGTTCGGATCGGGCTCGACCAGAGCGAGCCCGCTGGCGATCGGCTGGCCGCCCTCGATGAAGGGCTGCGCGCGGGCCGCATCGAGCACGAGGATGTTGGCCTTGAGCGGAAGCGCCGCAAGCTGTCGCGCATAGTCGCTGATGCGCAAGGCCTCGGTCGGAATGTCGGTGTCGCGGGTGACGTTGGAATCGACCGGAACGAAATAGTTCTCACCGGCAAGCTGTACGCCGTAGCCGGCGAGATAGATCATCGCGACGGTGCCGGGTCCCGAGGCCTGCGCCTTCTGGATGAAGTCGCGAAAACTCTTGCGCAGCGTGTCGCCGTCGAGATCGCGCGCGCCGACGACGTCGAAGCCCGCCGCCTGTAGCGTCTGCGCGATCAGGCCGGCATCGTTCGCGGTCGTCGCCAGCGGCGACTTGGCATAGGCGCCGTTGCCGACCACGAGCGCGATGCGCTTTTCCTGCTGCTGCGCACGCGCCGGATCTGGCGCGCCTGCGGCGAGGAACAGGATCGGCAGGAGAAAACAGAGGAAGGCCTTGAGCGTCCCACGCATGGCTTGTGCCCGCTTTTGTCGTTGAGGTGCCACCACGCATAAGACGCGCGGCTGGCTGAATGGCACTTGAACGAAAAGCGCCGATTGAGGCGGCGGCATGGCGCCCCCGCCTTCTATCAAACCCCTGCGTCAGACGCGCGTAAGCCTCGCGACCGCACTCGCGGCGCGAGCCCCCGCGGGTCGTTCAGCCCTGCGCGATCAGATCGACCGTGCCCGTTGTGAGCCGATAGATGCCGCCGACGACCTTCAGCTTGCCCTGCTCCACGGCGGCATTGAGGATCGGCGCGGCCGTCTTCAGCTTGGCGATGTTGTCGATCACGTTCTGCCGGATCGCCTTGTCGAGGACGTCCCCGCCCTGCTGCATCGCAGCCTTGGCGGCGGGTGCGATCGCGTCGACCAGCGAGGGAATATGTCCCGGCGGCGGCTTGTCGTCCTTGATCGCCTTCAGCGTCGCATCGACCGCGCCGCAGGCATCATGGCCGAGCACGAGGATCAGCGGCGCACTCAGCACCGCGACCGCATATTCCATGCTGGCAATGGTCTCGGTGCCGGCAAAATTTCCGGCGACGCGGCAGACAAAGAGATCGCCGCGGCCGGTGTCGAAGGCGTATTCCGGCGCGATGCGCGAATCGGCGCAGCTCAACACGGCGGCGAATGGGTTCTGTCCGCCGGCCAGTGCCTCGCGCTCGTGCTTGAAATCATGCCGCCGTGATACGCCCGAGACGTAGCGCGCGTTGCCTTCCATCAATCGCTTCAGCGACGCGTCGGGCGACAGCACGTTCTGCGGCTTTGGTGGCGCTTTGGTGTCCTTGGCGAAGGCCTCGCCGGCAAAGGCCAGCCCGAGAGCGGATGCAGTGAGAAACACTGCCGACCGCCGCGAGGGGGCACGACAATCAAACGGACTCTCAGAGCACTTGGCGCACATGGTTCGCTCCTCGCCTCAATGGTTGGACGATCAGCACAGACCTGCGGGCTGCGCTAGCGTCACGAAACCCTGCGCCTTTACTGCGCCAGCCGCAACTCCGCGATCGTCGTTCGCGCGGCGGTCTCATCGAGCGCCAGAAAATCCATCGGCCCCTGGTTCTTGTAACCGGCCGTCATCGCGAGCGTGAGACCATAGCCCAGCACTCCCGTGCTCGCATTCGCGATCACCGCATTCTTCCGGTCGCTGAAGCGCGCCACGAAAAACACGGTCTGTCCCGATTGCGCTGCGAAATCGACGCGCGTGACGCCCGGGAAACCCATCTCCTGCGCCACGAATTGGTGCGGGCCGGCCGGACGATCGACGTAGACATAGGTCCCGGTCTTGAGGCCCGTGAGCGGCGTACCATCGAGGGTGAAATCAAAGGCCCCATCGGCGAGGCCGCCATAGCCTTTTTCGCGCAGCACGACGACGCGTGCCTGCCCCGCCTTCGGCGGCCCGACCTTTCGCAAGGTCTCCGAATAATCCAGCCCGCTCCTCGCGGTCTCACAACCACACAGCAATGCCGCCGCCATCAGCAGCACCAGCCCACGCAGCAACATCAAGCGCCCCCAGAAACTTCCCCGGGGATCATGCTAGCCGGAATCAGCGAAAGGTTGCAACCGTCCCAATATGACAACTTCATAAATACCGGGCCGGCCGCAACGCGCGCCGATCGGCTACAGCTGCTGCACATCCACGACGCCCGCAACCGCCTTGATGGCGCCTGCGATCTGCGGCGAGACCTTGAAACGGCCGGGCAGCTTCATCTCCACCTCGGTCTCGAGATCGAGCATCATCACCAGCGAGACCTCGCCGTCGCCGCTCGAGCGCGGCGCGATGCCGGGGCTGCCGATCTTTGGCGCGGCGCCGTTCGTGCCCGCGACCTCGGGACCGGCCAGACGCTTGGCGATCGAGTCCAGCGGCTTGGTATCGCGCACGAAGATGCGCAGGCCCTTCTGTGTCTTGGCGGCGGCATCATCCAGCGGCTCGGCATGCAGCACGCGCGCACGCACGTCCTCGCCCTGGAGCTCGGCCCCCAGTTGAAGCAGCACGGCGGCGCCCGGCTCCAGCACGTCGCGATATTGCGCGAGCCCCTCGGAGAACAGCACCGCCTCAAAGTGGCCCGTGGGATCGGAAAGTCCCATGATGCCCATCTTGTTGCCGGTCTTGGTGCGCCGCTCCATGCGCGACACGACCGTGGCAGCGACCTTGCCGGCGGTGGCGCCGGTCTTCACCGCGCGCGAGAACTCGGCCCATGACTGCACGCGCAGGCGCTTCAGGACGGTCGCGTAATCGTCGAGCGGATGGCCCGACAGGAAGAAGCCGATGGCATCATATTCGCGGCGCAACCGCTCGGCCGCCAGCCACGGCTCGATCTGCGGCAGCATGATGGTCGGCGCATCCGCCGAGCTGCCGAACATATCGTTCTGGCCGATGGTCTCGGCCTGATGCGCGCGCTGGCAGGCGGCAAGGATCGCATCCGCACCGGCGAAGACGCGGGCACGGTTCGGCTCCAGCGTGTCGAAGGCGCCGGCTGCGGCGAGACTTTCGATGATGCGCTTGTTGACCGCGCGCGGATTGACCCGCGCGGCGAAGTCGGCGAGCGAGGTGAACAGCCCCTTCTTCGTCCGCTCCTCGATGATCTGCTCGACGGCCTGGATACCGACGCCCTTGAGCGCTGCGAGCGCGTAATAGATCGTCTTCTCGCCGACCTCGAAGGTCGCGCCCGAACGGTTGATGTTCGGCGGCTCGAGCTTGATGCCGAGGCGTTGCGCCTCGGAACGGAATTCGGAGAGCTTGTCCGTGTTGTTCAGATCGAGCGTCATCGACGCCGCAATGAACTCCACCGGATAATGCGCCTTCATGTAGGCGGTGTGATAGGACACCAGCGCGTAGGCCGCCGCGTGGCTCTTGTTGAAGCCGTAGTCGGCGAATTTCGCCAGCAGCTCGAAGATGGTGTCGGCCTGCCCCTTCGGCACGCCGTTCTTCACCGCGCCCGCAACGAAGATCTCGCGCTGCTTCTCCATCTCGGCGCGGATCTTCTTGCCCATGGCGCGGCGCAGCAGGTCGGCGTCGCCGAGCGAATAGCCCGACATCACCTGCGCGATCTGCATCACCTGTTCCTGGTAGATGATGACGCCGAAGGTTTCCTTGAGGATCGGCTCCAGCACGGGATGCAGATATTCCGGCTCCTCGTCACCATGCTTGCGCGCACAATAGGTCGGGATGTTCGCCATCGGACCCGGGCGATACAGCGCGACCAGCGCGATGATGTCCTCGAAACGGTCGGGCCGCATGTCCACCAGCGCGCGCCGCATGCCCTGGCTTTCAACCTGGAACACGCCGACCACCTCGCCGCGCGCCAGCATCTGGTAGCTGTCGGCATCGTCGATCGGCAGCGTCGCCAGATCGACATGGATGTCGCGCGGCTTGAGCAGTTTGCAGGCGACGTCGAGCACCGTCAGCGTCTTCAGGCCGAGGAAGTCGAACTTCACGAGGCCCGCCGGTTCGACCCATTTCATGTTGAACTGGGTCACCGGCATGTCCGACTTCGGATCGCGGTACATCGGCACGAGTTCGCTCAAGGGGCGATCGCCGATCACGATGCCGGCCGCGTGCGTCGAGGCGTGGCGGGTCAGGCCCTCGAGGCGCTGCGCGATGTCGAAGGCGCGCGCCACCACCGGATCTTCATCGCGAAACGCCTGAAGCTTTGGCTCGCTCTCGATCGCGGCCGCCAGCGTGACGGGCGCGGCCGGATTCTGCGGCACCAGCTTGGTCAGCTTGTCGACCTGGCCGTAAGGCATTTGCAGCACGCGGCCGACGTCGCGCAGCACGCCGCGCGCCTGCAGCGTTCCGAAGGTGATGATCTGCGCGACCTGGTCGCGGCCGTAACGCTCCTGGACGTACTTGATCACCTCGCCGCGGCGGTCCTGGCAGAAGTCGATGTCGAAGTCCGGCATCGAGACGCGTTCCGGATTGAGAAAGCGCTCGAACAGCAGGCCGAACTTGATCGGGTCGAGGTCGGTGATGGTCAGCGCCCAGGCCACCAGCGAGCCTGCGCCGGAGCCGCGGCCCGGACCGACGGGAATGCCTTGGCCCTTCGCCCATTTGATGAAGTCGGCCACGATCAGGAAGTAGCCCGCGTACTTCATGCGCATGATGACGTCGAGCTCGAACGCCAGGCGCTTGTTATAGTCCTCGTCCGTCGTGCCCTGCGACAGGCCGTGCACGCGCAGGCGGTTGGCAAGCCCCTCCTCCGCCTGGCGCTTCAACTCGGCCGCCTCGACCGCGGCGGCATCGGAGCTTGCGGCGGCGCCGACCGTGAAGAACGGCAGGATCGGCTTGCGCGTCATCGGGCGGAACGAGCAGCGCTCGGCGATCTCGACCGTCGAGGCCAGCGCCTCCGGAATGTCGGCGAACAGCACCGCCATTTCTGCACGCGTCTTGAAACGGTGATCGGGCGTCAGCTGCAAGCGATCGGTCTCGGCGATCAGCCGGCCGCCGGCGATGCACAGCAGCGCATCATGCGCCTCGTAATCGTCGGTCGACGCGAAATACGGCTCGTTGGTCGCGACCAGCGGCAGGCCCTTGGCGTAGGCGATGTCGATCAGCGCGCTCTCGACGCGCCGCTCCTTGTCGAGATTGTGCCGCTGCAATTCGATGTAGAGCCGGTCACCGAACAGGCCGGCGAGTCGCTCGCAGCGCGCGGCCGCAACCTCGGCCTGACCGCTCGCAAGCGCGAGCGAGATTGGCCCGTCCGGGCCGCCGGTCAGTGCGATCAGACCTTCGGTCTCGCCGTCGAACCAATCGAATTTGATGAACGGCGCGTGGCTGTCGGGCGATTCGAGGAACGCGCGGGAATTCAGCCGCATCAGGCTGCGGTAACCGCGCTCCTGCGCGGCGAGCAGCACCACGCGCGAGGGCGGAAGCGCGTTGCGCGCGTTAGGATCCTGGTCGCCGAAATCGATCGCGAGTTCGCAGCCGACGATCGGCTGGATGCCGGAGCCCGCCATCTTGTCGGAGAACTCCAGCGCGCCGAACAGATTGTCGGTGTCGGTCAGCGCCAGCGCCGGCTGGTGGTCTTTCTTGGCAAGCTCGGCGAGCTTGGCGATCTTGATCGAGCCCTTGAGCAGCGAATAGGCCGAGTGAACGTGAAGGTGGACAAATCCGGCGCTCGGCATGGTCGGCTGACGGCCTCTTGCAGATGAGATGGAGCGGTCGCCGGCTCCAGGAGATTATGGGAGCACCCTGCCCCCACCCGGCCGACTCGCCTCACAATGGTGGGGTGTCGCGCTGCCAGAGTCCACGCCGGAGCAGCCGATCAGCCGCGTCGTCCCACTTTTCCCCAGGCCTGCCCCAGAGCCGGGAATCAGAGTTGCGGTATGACTTGGGCCCAGATCGCGATCATTCCGACGAACAGCGCGATCGACGCCAGGGCTGCGGCTTCTTCCACGAAAATCCTGAACATGGCTTGCTCCATCACTAGAACGTATGAAGAACATTGTTCTCATTTCGTTCTTTGGAGTCAAGCGCTCTCGCTTATCTCAAAATGCGATGGTTAACTCGCTGAATTCAAACAATAAAAAAAGCCCCGGCCAGCGGCCGGGGCTTTCGACAACCGCTCGAAATGAGCGATCAGTCTCAGTACCTGGCGATCATGGGGCCGCCGAACTTGTAGTTCAGGCGGACGAGACCCATGTCGACGTCCTGCTTGATGTGCTCGAACTGCGGCAGCAGACCGGTCAGGGTTTGGTCGTGGCCGCTCAGGAAGATGTGGTTGTACTCGACGCCGACCGACCAGTTCGGAGCGAAGCCGTATTCGAGGCCTGCGCCGATCGTGCCGCCCCAACGGGTATCGCTGGCCGAAGCCGTCTGCACGCCCGCGAAGGACACGTCGTACTTGGTGCCGACAACCGCCGCGCCGCCCTTCGCGTAGATCAGGACGTTGTTCCAGGCGTAGCCGACCTGACCGGTGATCAGACCGAACGAATCGATCTTGGTGTGATTGTTGAAGCCGGTGAGCGCGCTGGTGTGGCTGCCGGAGAAGTCGGCCCAGTTGCCCTGGCCTTCCACGCCGAACACCCACTGGCCCGACTGCATGCGGTAGCCGACCTGGCCACCGACCGTGCCGCCGGTCGCATCGTGCGAACCTTCACGGCCGACGCCGATCAGATCCCAGGTCGCGTGCGACGAGGCACCGCCGCCGTTGATGCCGATGTAGAAGCCGCTCCAGTCATAGACCGTGGCGATCATCGCGGGCGCCTTGGTGTAAGGCCGCGCAGCGAGGTCAGCAGCAAGCGCCGGCGCAGTCGCGCC
This sequence comes from Bradyrhizobium sp. 1, assembly GCF_023073315.1. Classification (GTDB taxonomy): domain Bacteria; phylum Pseudomonadota; class Alphaproteobacteria; order Rhizobiales; family Xanthobacteraceae; genus Bradyrhizobium. Next base: position 143,491 of record NZ_JADPJH010000014.1, read on the forward strand.
GAGCGCGACGAGGCTCACAGCAGCAAGCAACAGATTCTTGTTCATTTGATTCCCGTTCCAGTTTCGTCGTTAGGCCCCCGGGCCGTGGCGTCGTCATAACAGCGCGCGACAGAATTGCTGTAACCTCGACGCCACAGTCAGGACCAAAGGCCCTGTGTTCATTAATGAACATTTTAGATGCGCGCCCGAGAAACCCTTTGAAACATGAGTTTTCAGCAGTTCCAATGTCTTCTGCACGGCATACACTGCGAACGCGCGTAATGATGCCGCGCGCACGATCGTGTGATTGGAGAATCGAAAATGCGTGCACTGTTTACCCTCCCCATTGTTGCCACATTTTCGCTCGCAATCGCCACATTCGCGCTCACGCTGCACGCAAGCACACCCGCACGCGCGTTCGGGACGCATCACGCGTTCTGCCTCACCGGCAATGAATGGCCGGGACTGAGCAATTGCACGTTCGACACTTATGCGCAGTGCCAGGCGAGCGCGTCGGGCCGCGCGCTCACCTGCCTCGCGAATCCCTATTTCGGAGGTGAGAGCGATGATCCCTACGCCTATCAGAACCGTCCACGCGCGCAGTCGCCGGGCTATTCGTCCGGCTATTACCTCCCGCGCTGAGATGCGCCGCGCTGGCCTCGCGCTCGCCGCGATCGGCCTGCTCTTCGCGAGCGCGTCCGCGCACGCGCAGACCTATGATCCGAGCTACCCCGTCTGCATGCAGATCTACGGTCCCGTCGGCTATTTCGACTGCCGCTACGCCTCGCTCGAGCAGTGCAGATATCTCGCCACCGGCCGTTCCGCGAGTTGCGCAGTGAACCCGTATTTTGTGGAAAAAAAGCCGGCAGCTCCTCGTCGGCCGAGGCGCACAAATTCTCTCTAGGTGCGGCTCAGCAGCAATGCGATGGCAAGAACAATCGTCGCGCATGCACCGGTCAGGAACGCGAATGTACGGATGACGGGAATGCCCGCAGCGTAAATGACATAGTGAGCGAGGCGCGCAACAACGTAGACCTGAGCCGATAGCACGGTGGCTCTGTTGCTGACGTCGATGATCGCGCCCACGAGCACCAATGGTGCAAACACCACCAGATTCTCGATTGCATTGATGTGGGCTCGGCGCGCCCTGTCGGCCCATGGCGCATCAACGGGATAGCAGGCACCAGGCGTGCCGATTGCGCGCATCACGCCGTGCGTCGTCATGCGCGCGAGCACGTAAGGCACCCACATCAGCGCCGTCGCCGCGGAGATCAGAGTCAGACAATAAAGTTCGGGCGTAAATTTCACTGTCAGATCGCAGCCAGTTGTGTCGGCCGGAACCGCACGGTGGTCAGGATCGCCAGAACGATGAAGACGACAAGCGCCGATCCCTGCACCACCAGGAACGCGGGCTCAGTCTGCGTCGGAGCCCACGATGTCAACAGCGGGATTTTCAGGAAGGACTGAATGAGGAGGACGAACACATTCAGGTACAATGACAGCACGGCGGTGATCGCAAAGATCGGACGCCAGATGCTCGAGAGGTGCCTGCCAAAATAGGCGAACGTCGCGAGCGCCAGCATCGCCAGCGAAATCAGCCCGACGATGTGCGACGGCAGCAATTTTGGCGCCGGGAAGAAGAAGCCCGTGACGCTCGTCAATATCGTAGCCGCCAGAAAGACCGCCGTCGAAGTTCGCGACGGATCGGCCTTCAACCATCCAACCGCTGCAACCACCCCGGCGGCGATGCCGATCAAACTGATCAACACGTGCAAGAACGTGAAAGTGGCCAAACTCATGCCCAACATGATGGTGTCCCAACTGGAGTAGTCGATCGGAATTTGGCGGCCGCCGGAGCGAAGCTCATTTGATGTGATCGCTTCCGACGGCTCGACGCTATCTGGGCGTTGTTATTTCGCCGGCACCAGCAGACCCAGGGGCCAGAGCGGGCCGACGGGAATGAGCTGGAACGTCATCATGTCGGCCTGCCCCAGCGGCAGCTTCTCCAGCAGCGTGTGGGCCTCGGCGGAATCCGTCACATTCATCAGGAAAACCGCACCGGACCCGTCGTTCTTGGCGAACCACTGATCGATCTTTCCGGCGAGCATCAGGCGCATCGTGTCGTATGCCTCCGACGGCATGACAGCGGGAATGGTCTGGGGCGTTGCCTTGGCGGTCCACGTGCCGATGGCAAGCACCTTCGTCGTGAGGGTCTTTGCCGCGACCATCTCGGCCGAGCCTGGGGATGCCTTGTTCTCTGACATTTTGATCAAGTCCTTCTTTTCTACGTTGGTTGCGTGTTGGTGGCGCCGTTCGCCAAATGGATCAGCCGATCGCGACGCGGCCCGAGCGTCCGGCTGCGCCAGCAACACCGCCGCCGTCGCTGCGGCTGCAAGTCCCAGGACCGCCCGGCGATATCGGGAAGCCCGCGCGCGTGTCTTGCTCATGATGGCTAATCCTTCGATGTGGGAGGGACGATCACGACAGCATCAGTTCGGCGACGCGTTCCGGCATGTCCGACTGGAGCCAGTGTCCCGCCGGCACCGGATGGAACGAGCCGTGCTTAAAATGAGCGGCCCGCTCCTTGCCCATCGCCGTCGAGAAATAGGGATCGAGCTCTCCCCAGATGACCTTCACCGGAAGGTCGAGCGTCCCGAGCAGATGCAGGCGAGTGCTGTTGCGCCTCAATTCCTCGTAGAACTGCGCTCCCATCTGCAGGAAGGCAGGACCAGAACTCGGCGGCCGAACGAAATTGTCGGCGATCAACGGGGCCATGAACTGCTCGAAGTGCTGCTTTTGAGCGGCCGGAAGCGGCTCGGCGAATTTCGCCCGCTGCCAGTCCAGCAGCCAGCCGAACTGCGCAGGACTTTGCGCGGTGGCGAGCGCGAGCGCCCTGAGCGCCGGATCGGCAAACAGCACGATCATCTCTGGCCAGGCGTTGAGCGGCGAATTGTCGTAAGCCGAATTGAGAATGCAGAGTGAGGCGACCTTGTAGGGATGTTCGATCGCGAAATTGATCGCGGCAGCACCCGACGAATCATGTCCGACGGGAACGACCTGGCCGAGCCCCAGCGCCTGGATCACCGCGGAGAGATCGCCGAGTTGCTGCGCGAAACTGTAGGACGCAGCTATCTTGTCGGATCCGCCAAAGCCCAGGAAATCGAATGCGACGACGCGCCGGCCGGCAGCCGTCAAATAAGGGATGAGATCGTCGTAGATATGAAGATTGTCGGGAAAGCCGTGCATGAGGACGAACGCCGGCCCCGTGCCGTCATAGTCGCGGACGTAAACGCTACCCTGTTCACGTGGAATCCGATGCTCGCTGAAAACCGGTTTGCCGTCCATGACACCCTCGCCGCGGCTTGAAGCGCCGCGTTTCGATGCCAAGGATCAGTCAGGCCAAGCCGTTTGGATTGGATATTCGTGACGTCGTCTTTTTCAAAAAACCGACCTGAAGGCGCACATGGCCACGCGCATCATCGCCGGCGAAATCAACGATGCGTCTGCCGCCATCGTCCGGGGCTGTCGCCCTCGAGCTTCGTGAAGACACGCGTGAAATGGCTTTGATCGACGAACCCGCACATGAATGCGATCTCGGCAAGGCCCAGCGTTCCCGCAAGCAACAACGCCTTCGCCCGTTCGACCCGTTTTCGAACCAGCCATTGGTGTGGTGTAATCCCGGTGGTCCGTCGAAAGGCGCGTGCGAAATAGCCCGGCGACAGTGCGCATTCGCGTGCCAGTTCCGCGATGGTGGGATCGCCATCCAGGTGCGCCGAGATGAAGTCGATTACCCGACGAAGTTGCCAGGGCGACAATCCTCCCGAAACCGGCGCGTCCGGCAGGGTGGCGTTGCCGTATGCCCTCATGACGTGGGCATAAAACGCCAGCGCGACGTGGTCGATGAACAGAGTGCTGCGTTCGTCGGCGCGCTCGACCTGATCGAGGAGAGCGTTGGCCAACCCGTACATCACCCTGTCATAAACGCCCTGACCAGGTGAGATCAGCCCCTTTGTACGCGAAATCCCTTGATCGAAGGCGAGTTCATCGAGTGACGCCTGGGAAATGTAGAATCGGATGATGTCGAACGGTGCGTGGATTTCGGAGACCGGATTGCTGCGCAGGTCGAACAGGAACGTGTCGCCTGGATTCACCTGCTTCGTCAGGTGATGCCGCCCGTCGATCCAGAGATCCACGGCGACCGGCAGAAGCGGAACATGGAGCGAGAACGCATGCTCGGGCGGGACGTTCTTGGCCGGGCCCTGCATCGCCTGCGCGCTCGCCAACCGCGTGAATCCGATCGGCGCAACGGACGCAGTCCGCGCCAGAATCGTCGGAGGCAGACCAATCTTCCGATCACCGCGCTTTCGTAGCTGCCGCCTACAAGGCGCTGCTGCATCGAGCGTACTCCATTCCAAACCGGCAAGGCGCTGTATCCATAGCATACACGGCGGCATGCACGGCACGTGAACGAAAAACGGTCACGCCGCACGATCGAGGATTGTCGCAATATCGACAAACTGCGATCGCGTGGTGGCCACACGCAAATCGGGAAGCTGATATGCGGTCAGCCCTGCATCGGGCCTCCGGTGTTGACGCAGACTGATCCGCGTTTAAGTACGACAGACAAATCTTGCAGGGGGTGGCGACGTTCACTGGGCTGGTTCCCGTTGACGCCACCATTGCAGGACATATGACGATCTCGCCTCACGCGACCTCACGCCGAGCAAAGTCGACTTCGGCCTCGGCGCCCCCTCACCTAGCCATCGTCCTGTTCTCGCTCGCGATGGGCGGCTTTGCGATCGGAACCACCGAATTCGCATCGATGAGCCTGCTGCCGTTTTTCGCGGCCGACCTCCACATCGACGAGCCGACCGCGGGGCACGCCATCAGCGCCTACGCGCTCGGCGTCGTGCTGGGCGCGCCCCTGATTGCGGTGCTCGGCGCGCGCTTCGCCCGCCGCACACAGCTGCTGGTGCTGATGGCCGTGTTCGCGATCGGCAATGCGCTCACCGCGCTTGCACCTGGCTTTGGCTGGATGATCGCGGCGCGCTTTCTGTCGGGCTTGCCGCATGGCGCCTATTTCGGCGTCGCCGCGCTGGTCGCGGCCTCGCTGGTTCCGCAACAGCGCCGCTCGCAGGCGATCGGTCAGGTCATGCTCGGCCTGACCATTGCCACCATCATCGGCGTGCCCCTGGCCAATTGGATCGGCCAGGCCGTCGGCTGGCGCGCGAGCTTTGGCCTCGTGTCGGTGCTTGCGCTGCTCACGGTGCTGCTGTGCGCCCTGTTCGCGCCGCGCGACCAGGCCGGCCGGTCGGATCCGCTGCGCGAGCTCGGCGCTCTCAAGAGCGGCCGCGTCTGGATCACGCTCGCGATCGGCGCCATCGGCTTCGGCGGCATGTTCGCCGTCTACACTTATCTGGCGACGACGCTGATTGAGGTCACCAAGGTGAACGCGGAGGTCATCCCGCTCTTCCTGGCCGTGTTCGGCGTCGGCGCCACGCTCGGCAATCTGTTCGTGCCGCGCTTCGCCGACCGTGCGCTGATGCCGACGGCGGGCATCATCCTGTTGTTCTCGGCAATCGCGCTGCTGGTGTTTCCGCTTGCCGCCGGCAATCCCTGGCTGCTGGCGATCGACGTTTTCGCGATCGGCACCGGCGTCTCGATCGGCGCCATCCTGCAGACGCGGCTGATGGACGTCGCGGGAGACGCACAGGCACTTGCCGCCGCGTTGAACCATTCGGCGTTCAACACCGCCAATGCGCTCGGCCCGTTCCTGGGCGGGCTCGCCATTCGCGAAGGCTTCGGCTGGACCTCCACCGGTCCGGTCGGCGCTGCGCTCGCGCTCCTGGGCTTCCTGATCTGGATCGTCGCCTGGCGCGATGCCAGACCTGCTCCGGTCGATATCACCTCGCCGCACGAGACTGCGCCGCTCGCGCCAGCGTTGGCGCCGGATCGCCGCAGCCGCGCGAGGGATTCTGTGGCGTAAGGGCGACGTGCACTCAGCTTTGCCACGGCGTCTTACGTGACCAGATTCCGACTCGGTCGCCCTAACCGGCCAGCGTGACGATCAAAGGTCCGTTTCGGGTTGCGATCACGGTGTGCTCGAACTGGACGGTCGGCGCTTCGGGGCTGCTGTAGAGCGTCCACGGATCGTCGCCATCCTGGGCCCACTCGGCGCCCAGGGACAGGAACGGCTCGACGGTGAACACCAGGCCGTCGCTCATGACGCGGCGTTCGGAGCGGTCGGGCCATGTTGCGATCTCCGTCGGCTCCTCATGGAGCGACCGGCCGACACCGTGGCTGGCGAGATTCCTGACCAGGCTGTAACCGTTCTTCTGCGCAAAGGTCCCGATGGCCTTGCCGATGCCGGCGATCGGTTTGCCGGCGCCGACCTGCTGCAGACCCGTCCACATCGCCCGCCTACCATCCCTGCAAAGGCGTTCGATCGCGCGGGTCACGGGCGGAACGGCGAACGAGGCGCCCGTGTCCGCAAAGAAGCCGTTCTTCTCGGCTGACACGTCGATATTGACGAGATCGCCGCGCGCGATCCGCCGGTCACCCGGGATGCCGTGAGCGATCTCCTCATTCACGCTGATGCAGGTCGCCCCGGGGAAGTCATAGGCCAGCTCCGGCGCCGAACGGGCGCCTGCGGCCTCCAGGAGCTTTCGTCCGATCTGGTCCAGCTCGCCCGTGGTGATGCCCGGCTCGAGCGCCTTCCCCATCGCCTCCAGGGTATTGGCGACGATGCAGCCTATCTCCTTGAGGCGCGTGAGATCGTTGTCATCAGAGATCGTCATATCAGGGCTCTTTCCGAAAGGACCGGACATAGCGCTTGTGAACCCGGCTTGCAAACGCGAGGGCCGATCTTGAATGTCTACTGCCAGGGTGGCGCGGCCAGCGACGGCGCGATTTCGATGGCCCCCTCCTCACCACGCTGCGCCATGCCGTCACAGAGCGACAAGGCAGCGTCGTCCAATGCCCGGTTCGGCTCGTCCGCCGCGCGCCATGTATCCCATGCCGAGGTCTCGATCCCCGCGAGTGCGAGCAGATCGCGCGCCAAGTTGACGCGGGCAAAGAACAGACCGGGTCGTCGAGCCGTGACCGAGCTGCGCCGGGTCGATGGCGCCGCTGCGGCATCGCTTCCACGCCTCGATGCCCGTGATGAACTCGGTGCGAGGCACATCCGTCGGATCGAAATCGAACTTGAGCAGGCTGCGGTGCAGCTCGTCGAGCTCGGCATCGACCAGCACCCAGCGCTGCGCATCCCGGGCCCAATATTCGCAAACCCAATGATCGTGGAGGGGATGCCCGGTAAAATATTTGCCGAAGCCGCAGCGTAGGCGGGCCGGCCTGCCGTGATGCCGCAGCACAGCGCACATCATCAGCGAAAAGTCCCGGCACGTCGCCAATGCCCTCGACGCACCCGGCCGGGCGATGCTCAGTGGCCCCGGGGCAATCGTCAGAAGTTGCTCCAGGCGCCGGGCCACAGGCAACGTGGCTCGGCTTTGGCCGGAGAAGTCGGCGGGGTCCAATCCCTGCCTCTCGATCCATGCTTCGTGGATCAGGAGGCCCTGCAAGGTGCGGCACAACGCTGCAATGTCCCGCGGCAGGCCACCGATCAGGGTCGCGTAAGCGCCGGGATCGGTGAACACGCTGTGGCTGGCATAACGATCGGGAGTCGCGAGTTCGGTCATTTGCACATGCTGACGAATGCCCGACTGCTCTGCGCCCCAGGCCGACAAGTCCAGGACAGCAACCTTGCCCACCCGGATGTCGGCCAAATAAACACACACCTTGGTGCCACCGCAAGTTGTGAAAGCGCCGATCGTCGCATAGCCTCAGTCTCGATTATGCACTGCGTGGTAGTCGACCGTTTCATGCCCGTCCGTATCCTGCTTCTTATTGTCTCGCTGTTGCTTCCCGGCGCATTGCGTGCAGAAACTCCGGCCGAGAAAGCCGGATTTGTATCGAAGCTCACGATCTATCTTGCCAAGGGAGCTCCCGACGCGTGCGGGCCGGGCTGCGACCGCTGGATCGCCATCGAGGGCCAGATCGATCAGGAGGCCGCGCCGCGCATTCGCCGCTTCCTCGCCGGCGTCAAGGACATGCAGCGTCCGATCTATTTTCATTCGCCCGGCGGCAATGTGGACCAATCCTACGCGATCGGACGGCTGCTGCGCAGCCGCAAGGCGGTCGCGCGCGTCGGCCGGACGATTGTGACGGCATGCGCCTCGGGCACGCAGGTGGACGCTGCCTGCCTGAAGGTCAAGAATACAAGCGGTGAGGTCGAGGCCGAACTCACCACCTACCGCGCCATGTGCAACTCGGCCTGCGGCTTTCTGTTGATCGGAGCGACATCTCGCGAGGTGGCCCCCGACGCCGCAGTGGCGGTGCATAATTCCAGGCTGACGCTCCTTTTTCACGGCAATCCGCCTCCGCAGGTGGTTGCAGAGGCCCGGCGGCGCCGGATCGCGAGCGGCGAGCGCGACCGCACCGCGTTCATCGCGGCAATGGGAATCAGCCGCGAGCTCGATGACCTCATCCAGACAGTGAAGTTCGAAAACCTGCACGTGCTGACGCGGCCGGAGCTCTATCGTTTCGGCATCGACACGCGGCCGCTGGCCGAGACGACGTGGAAGCTGGAGAAGGAAGCGCGGCCGTTCGTCCGCAAGTTCGCGGTGCTGAAGAAGGAGAACGGCACCTCGTTCCGTATGATGGAGTGGCGGCTGTCTTGCGAAAACAGGACGCGGGTGCCGCTGACATTCGCGGGCGAGATCGACGAGGCGACCGCCGGCAAGAGCACGATCCTGATGACGGCGGATGCCGAAGCGGGCAAGCAGGCCGGAGGATCTCCGGTGCGGTCCGGCAAGTACGAGGTCTGGCGCGGCAGCACCGACGCCGACACGGTCAAGGCAATGCTGGCGTCCCGCGTCCTGCATGTCCGCGAAACCACGACAATGCCGGACGACAAGACCGACACGACGAAATTCGACATCGACATGACGGGTCTGACTGCGGCGTGGACGCAGCTCAAATCATCCTGCGCTCTGTCGACGCTCAACCCGATCGGCCCCTGGCCGGCCACGGTGCCGAACCTCGGCACCACGCCGCCGACGGCACCGACGGCACCGACGCCGTAAGCTGCCTAGAACCTGTCCCTTGCGATTTAACGACCAATGGGTCTATATATCAACAATGAACCGCCAGACTCCCGCGCCATTGCCCCGCGGCCGCCCCCGAAGTTTCGACATGGACGCCGCTGTCGAACGCGCGATGAATGTGTTCTGGTCGCACGGCTATCACGCCACGGCGCTGCCGGACCTTCTTCGTGCGACGAAGCTCTCGCGCGGCAGCCTTTACGCCGCGTTCGGTGACAAGCACTCGCTGTTCTTGCTGGCGCTCGACCGTTACATTGCCATTGCTTTGACACGGATGGATATCGAACTTGACCCCCGCAGAGAGCCGGTCGACGGCCTGCGGGCCTACCTTGCCGGCTATGTTGAGCGCAACAGCGGTGCCAATGGTCGGCGCGGATGCCTGCTGGTAGCCACGGCCATGGAACTGGCTGGACGTGATGCCGACGTTGATCGTCGCATCGGGAGCTTCTTCAAAGCCATGGAGGCCAGGGTGGCTGATGCGCTTTCCCGTGCGAAGGCGGCTGGCAAGCTGGCCGATGGTGTCGAGCCTTCGAGTGCCGCCCGAATTCTCGTCTGTTTCGTCGAGGGCCTGCGGGTGGTCGGTAAAACGGCACCGACACGGATCATTTCGCAAGCGACCGTTGACGCTTTTCTCGACCGCTTCATCAGGTAGACAAACCATGGACGTTTCCGCTGTTCGCACGCCTATATCTAGACCGAATGGTCTTGAAAAGAACGATGCCATGTCTGCCATTCAGATCGTCTGCGCGGTGGTCGTCCCCTTGCTCTGGGGTTATCAATTTGTGGCGATCAAAGTTGGCGTTATGGAGTTTCCGCCGCTCTTCTTCCTCGCATTGCGCTTCCTGGCCATGGCGCTGTTGCTTGTTCCCTTTGTCAAAAGGCCCACACGTCAGCAGTTTGGCCCGATCGCAGCGATTTCGTTTTTCCTTGGTGGACTGAACTTCGGGCTCTTCTATGTTGGCCTCGGCCTCGGCTCGGGAAGCATGTCGGCCGTCGCAATTCAACTCGCCACGCCCTTCACCGTCCTGCTGGCCTGGCCGCTGCTCGCGGAGCGGCCGTCTCTCACCACGTCTGCCGGCGTGGCACTTGCCTTCGCCGGTGTGGTGGTGTTGGCGGCGGAGCCTGGCCTGTCGGCAAACGCGCTTCCGCTGCTGCTTGTGGTCGGGGCAGCCTTCGCGTTCGCGGTGTCCAACGTCTTGACGAAGCGCTACGGCCCTTTTGATCCCCTGATGTTGATGGGGTGGTCGTCGCTGCTCACGGTGCCGCAGGTCATGGTGATGTCGCTGCTGCTTGAACATGGACAGCTGGCGAGCCTTGCCACGGCGGATCAACGCGGTTGGCTGGCACTCGCCTACACGATCTTCATCGGAGGAATTGTCGGGTTTGGCCTTTGGTTCTGGCTGATCGCCCGTTGCTCCATGGGCCGCGTCGCGCCCTTCGGTCTGCTGCTTCCGGTGTTCGCCCTGATGTCGAGCGTAGTGTTCCTCGGCGACCGCGTGACGCCGAAGTTGATTGCCGGTGGGCTGCTCGCGATCGCGGGCGTCGCCATGACGCAACTGAGACCGGGTGTTCGCATAACCTAGACCGGCGTGTAGATCACAAGCTTCGTAAGTGCGCCGACGGGGCCCCCCGTCGCAATCGGCCCGGACCGGAAAATACCGTCGAGGAGTCCGGTAGCGGACAGACATCGAGCGATCGGGAGCGCTAAATTTCCTTCAAGGCTGTCCGGCGCCTGGTCCGCGCGAGTTTACGGTCATGAAGAGACGGCGACGATCCGAACCGCACACATTTGAAAGCTATATTGCCGCCTCCAAAGCGCGTCTCGAGGCAGAGGCCTCTCAGCTTTCGGACGGTCCTGAACGAGAGTATCTGCGCGAAAAGATCAGACAGCTCGAGACTGCTGCCGCCATGAACACGTTGTTGTCTGCCGACAGGTAACCGCCATGTCCACCGGCCAACCCGACGCACCTTCGCCCCTCAGGAAACAGGCCACGGACGCGCTCCGCAGGGCACGAAAATTGCCGGTTGGGCATGCGAGAAACGATCTGAGGCAAATGGCGATGGGGCTGCTCTGGCTCGAGCGGCGCGGCGCGCCGGAGACGGTGCGGCGGGTCGAGGCGGCGTTCCGCGAAATCGGAAAGACGGGCTGAGGCCGTTATGTCGAAACCAGATCCCGAGCTGTTGCCGATACGTCCACGGTGCCCCAAATGTCAGATGCGGATGATCAGCACCGACGTGGTCGTCGAGGCCAATGGTTTCGAGGACAGAACCCTCCAGTGCATCGGTTGCGGACATATCGAAACCAGGCGAACGGCCACCGGTCCTCTGGTATCGCCGCCTGCCGTGGCCGGGACCAAGGGTTTCAGGTGAGGGTTGCCTCATGCTCCAGCAGGGTCTCGTAGCACTCGCAGGACAATAGCCTCAGTGCGTCCCGATCCAGGATTTTGATGACGCCGCGCGCATATGTGATCACGCCCTTGTCTTGCATCCTGCGCGCGACTTCCGTGACGGAGGTCCTGCGGACGCCCAGCATTTCGGCGAGCAGTTCCTGGGTCAGGGCAACCGTATCGCTCGCGGCGCGATCGGAGGATTGCAGCAGCCAGCGGCAGAAGCGCTCGTCGACCTGATGCAGCGCATTGCAGGCGGCGGTGATGCGGGCCTGCGTCAGCATGACTTCGTTGTAGCGCACGCACAGATCGCGAAGCGCATCGCTGGTACCGACCGCTTTCCTGAACGGCGCCGCACCGATCTTGCTGAGCTGAAGCGGCAACTGGACGACCACGCGAACGAGCGACGTGTATAGACCCAGTCCGGCCATTGCACCGACCACGCCTTCGCGCCCGACCGTCGCGGTTTCGATTGCCTTGCCGTCCCGCATCACCGCGAGCATCGAGAGCATGCCATTGTGAGGGAAATAAACGTGGTCGACCTCGGCGCCGGCCTCGTAGATGACTTCGCCTTGCACCAACGACCTCGTCACCAAATGCGGCTCGAGCGCGTCGAAATCCTTGCGTGGCAACGACGCAAGTAGCCTGTTATCCAGCGAACTGGGCGAAGGTGCGTGCAAATGCGGCTTTCGGCCCGATCGGTCGGGCGTGATACCGCAGGGGGATGATTGCGCACTCCGAGGGGGCGCTCCGCGGGGATTTGCCTGATACTAGGATCGGCACAAGCCCTTGTCGGTCCGGTATCCGTCTTGGGCCAGTCTTCGGCCATTTCCGCGGATACTCCCGTAAATATAGTCCTTTCTGGCGCGTTGGTGTGAACTATTCGCGTCTCCAATCTCCATATGTACGTTGCACGACAAAGCCGCGCCAGCTGCGCGCAACTGGAGCGGGCTCGCCGATCAGGAAAAACACCCCTGCTCGGCCATAATTTGCCTCGGGGCCGGAACTAACGACGGAATTCGTTGTTCGTTCACGTGACACCGCCTTTGTTCGGTATCCGACAAAGGAACAGGGTGAAGCGCATCTGCCCGAGGAAGCGGGCACACCGGCGCATTCTGCGATATTGCCGAGGAAGCCACGTCATGCAGCATCACGCCTGCACTCGACCCCTCGTGCTCGTTGTCGAGGACGAGGTTCTGCTGCGGTGGACGGCCGCCGAAGCCCTTCAGGAGGCGGGGTTTGACGTTGTCGAGGCCGGCAGTGCAACCGAAGCCATCTCGATACTCGAAAAGCGATCGGATATCCGCGCGGTCTTTACCGATATTCAGATGCCAGGCTCGATCGACGGCCTGAAGCTTGCCCACCTCATCAGCTTCCGTTGGCCGCCCATCAGGATCATCGCCACGTCCGGTCAGGTCAAATTGCGCGACGACGACTTACCGCAGGGCGGGCGCTATCTGCGAAAGCCGTATCCCGTGGCCGACCTCACCGACCTGCTGGGCGAGATGATGGGAAAATGAAAACATGGCGCCGGCGTTGCGCCTCGGTTTGTCGGTCATCCTCAGGAGCAGCATGTTGCGACCGTCCTCCCTGGGCCGATCGAACGCGAAGACCTCCTCGGCGGTGACACGCTCTGCATTGCGAACATTGATGGATAGCTTCAGTCCGACGCCGTCTTTGCCGAGATCGTCCGGCTGGTACGGGTTCCTTGACCGGTATCCAAACGATAGAGGGCGGCGGCACCGCCGGCCAGGACGAGCGGGATGACGAGGATCGCGAGAATGTTCGTTCTGCTCACGAAAGCCTCCGGCGGATGAGATGTCGAGCCATCAATCGACCGCGCGCATACGAGGTTCCGTGAAATTTTCAAGACCGCTGCGCGGCCTTCATCCTCGGACCGAAATGCGGCCGCACGCGGAACTTCTCCCCATCGCGCTACTTTGAAATCGAATCACGAAAGCGCCCTTCATGAACACAGAAACGGAACTCAAATTTCAGGTTGCGCCACGAAAGCTGGCATCCTTGTTGCGGAACGGCAGTGGGCGGCGCCATCGGTCCGAGCAAACGCTGGTGTCGAATTACTACGATACGAGCAAGCACAAGCTCAGACGAAATGGCCTCACGCTTCGGGTCCGCAAGATCGAAGACCGCTACGTACAAACCGTGAAGGCGAGCGGCATGGGGAGCGTGACGCGTGGCGAATGGGAGCATGAGGTCAGCGGCGCAAAGCCTGACCTCAAGCAAATGAAAAATACCGCGCTCGAGCGCGTGGCCACCAAAAAACTGCCTCGCAAGCTCAGGTCGGTGTTTCAGACCGACGTGCATCGGACGGCTGAGGAACGGCGGGTCCGCAGGAGCCGGATCGAGCTTGCGGTCGACCGCGGCCGGATCGGCGCCGGCCGTCGCTCGCGACCTATCGCCGAGCTTGAACTTGAGCTGAAGTCCGGGCACGTCGCAGATCTGTTTCGTTTGGCGCGAGATATCGAACGCAAGACGGGCGCGGAGCTTGATCTGCGCTCGAAATCCGAGCGAGGTTACCAGCTCCTCGCGCGAGAGGGCGAAGGCGCACAACGCGCCGAGCCGATCGGATTGAAGCACGAGCTTTCACCGCAAGATGCCTTCCGTGTGATCGCCCATTCGACGCTTCGGCACATCACCGCCAACGCCGATCCAGTGCGCAAGATGGACTCCGAAGGAGTCCATCAGATGCGGGTCGGCCTGCGGCGGCTGCGAGCGGCCATCTCGCTCTTCGACGACATCCTGCTGCGCGCGAGCACGGCCCGGATCAAGGCTGAACTCAAATGGCTTACGGGCGAGCTCGCGCCGGCGCGAGAAATCGACGTTTTCCTGAAGGAGAGCATTCAGCCGATTGCCGACCAGGACGTCCCGAAACGCGGCTCTCGCGCAATCCGGAAGGAGTTTTCCAGGCAGCGAACGGCGGCCTTCCGGCGCGCCCGTGACGCGGTCGATTCGGCCCGTTACCGCCGCCTTTTGATTGATGCGGCCGAGTGGATAGACCGCGAACGCCCCCGCAGCGCTGATGATCGAACCATCGCCGCCTATGCCGGGGCCGTGCTCGACCGGCGGGTGAAGAAGGCGCGAAAGCAAGGCAAGCAGCTGAGCGACCTCGATCCAGGGCAGCGCCACAAATTGCGGATCAAGATCAAGAAAATCCGCTATGCCGTCGACTTCTTCAGAAACCTCTACCGGGATCGCGACCAGGACGAGCTCGCCGGCCTTTCCGACCGGCTGAAGCGGATTCAATCCGCCTTGGGATCGTTGAACGATTTCGCGGCGCATCGCGAGTTGGCGACCGAGGCCGCGTTGTCGGCGCCTCCCGCGAACCGCCGCGCACAGGCTTTTGCATCGGGATTCATCGTGGGCCAGGAACGCGAGGCGGCTCAGGACTTGATCGCGGACGCATCGAAGCAGCTGCACAGATTGCGTCGCCTGAGTATCGAACCGGGCAAGTGACTTTTGGAGCACCGCCGTGGGCTCCTCTGCCACGGGCGATCCTGACAGCTCTTGGGTTCCCGACCTCCAAACTGCCAAGCTCTGCCGATCTCGCGCTCGTCCCACCGCTTGACGAATTCCGGGCTGCCACAGCACTGATCCAAGCCCCTCTGGCGGACGTATACGGGATGACGGCAATTTCGGAGAGCACGATGGCCTATGTGGTCGGCTATATCACCGCGCTGATCGCCTTTGGCGCGATCGACGTCATCTGGCTGAGCTTGGTGGGGCCTGCGCTCTATCGTCCGACGCTTGGCGATATCCTGCTGACCGATCTCCGGGTGGTCCCAGCCGTGACGTTCTATGCGATTTATCCCATTGGACTTCTCGCCTTCGCCGTCATGCCGGGACTGAAGTCGGATTCAATGGCCTCCGTCGCCGGGTTGGCCGCGCTGTTCGGAGCGATCGCCTACGCCACCTACGACCTGACCAATTTTGCAACGCTGCGCAATTGGACGCTGCAGATTACGGCGCTCGACATCGCCTACGGCGCGGCGGCCTCCGCTTTTGCAGCCTTCGTCAGCTTTCTCGTCGTTCGCGCCGTTGCGCACGACTGAAGGCTCAGGCTGGACGTGTCGGCGACAGCCGATAGTGGCCGACTTGCCACTCCTCGCCGCCGGCGTGACCAAACAGGCCGATGGTGGCGAGAAAGAACAAGCGCCATCGCCGCTGCCAAAGACGCGCGTCCTTGCCGTAGACCTGTCTCAGCACCTCGAAAATTTCGGCTCGATATCGATCGTAATTGGCCAGCCAGTCCCGGGCCGTCTTTGCGTAATGCCGGCCGTTCCACTGCCACTCGGCATCCACGATGAAGAGATCCTCAAACTGCCGGATCAGCCGGTAGCTCGGCATGATGCCGCCGGTGAAGAAATGCTGCGCAATCCAGTCCGCGCGGTTCTCAGGCGAAAACCGATAAGACCCGTATTTGTGGGTGAAGATGTGAAGGAACAGCAGGCCTTCGGGAGCCAACGCAGCGCGCAGGCGCGTCAGCAGCAGCCGCCAATTGAGCATGTGCTCGAACATCTCCACGGAGACGATTCGGTCGAATTGGCCCTGGGGCACGAATTCGTTCATGTCGGCTGTGATCACCGACAGGTTGCGAATGTTGGCCGCACCGGCCTGGCGTAGGATGAACTCCCGCTGCGAGGCCGAATTCGACACCGACGTGATGCGCGAATTGGGATAGCGCCGCGCCATCCACAGAGACAACGAGCCCCAGCCGCAACCCAGTTCGAGAACATCCTGCCCATCCGCCAATTTTGCGTGCTCGGCAGTCATATCCAGCGCGCGCGCTTCAGCCTGCGACAGCGTGTCGAGATCGTCGCCATAGAAGCAGCTGGAGTATTTTCGTTGTGGGCCCAGTATCAGCTCGAAGAACCGCGCGGGAATCTCGTAATGCTGGGCATTGGCTTCAGCGGTGTTGGTCGCAATCGGAAGCGCGGCAATCTCACGGGCGAAACTCGCGTCCGAACAGCGCGAGGATTGCGCCAGGTCACGCTGCGTGCATTCGACCAGGCGAGTGATGACCGCTGCGCTGACGCTGTCCGGCCACGGCAACGCTTCGCCGAGTCGGATCGCGATCTCCGTCAATGTCAAACTAGCCTCCCGTCGATGTCTTCCGCGGCCCGAGAAAGAATACGTTCGTTGCCGTCTGGTACTTCCGAAATGCATCGCCCCGACTGGCCAGCATGTGTTCTTTCAGCGGCGGAATGCCGGAGACATAGACGAGCAGCCAGTACATGCAGAGCGGGGCAACAAGCGCAAAATAGCCCCAGAGGTCGCTTCCCGTGGGATCGATGGCCAGAACGGGATAGGCGAGCCAGCCGAGCCATTCGAAGAAGTAGTTTGGATGACGCGACCACCTCCACAGCCCGACGTCGCAAATCCTCCCTTCGTTGCCTGGGTCATGTCGGAATCGGCGCAGCTGCTCGTCAGCGGCGGCTTCCCCGGCGATGGCCACGACAAAAATCAGAAGAGCGGTCGCGGCTTGCACCGGATGGACCGGACCGGGCGCGGCTGCCGCGAGCCACATCGACAGCGCGAGTGGAATGCTGACGAGTGCCTGCTTTTGCAACAACCCGAGCATGCGCGATGTTGCGTCGGCGCCCCACTCCCGAATGAGCTTGGCATAGCGCGGATCATCCGTGATGCCCCGCGTGCGGCGCGCAATGTGCGACCCGAGCCGGAGCGCCCAGATCGCCGCCATTGCCGCGACGAGGACGCTCTGAAGCTGCATCGGCTTGACCGTCACGGCGCCGGCAAAGCCGACCAGGCCAAGCCCGAATGTCCAGATGGTGTCGACCCATCCCGAATTACGCGACCCGCGCCAGACCAGCCAGGCGGCGGTCATGATGATCGAGAGCGCCGCCGAGACGCCGATCAGACCGATGATGAATGTTGAAGCGGTCATTCAGCAGCTCAGCCAAATAGCGACGGCTTCACAACCGAACGAATGGCTGCAGCAGCCGTCCGAGCCACCCGCGCAGCTCGAGGTCGCCCTGCATGGCCACCAGGCAAATGCAGATGTCCCCCTCCTCGACGAGCGGCGTGTGATCGACAGTATCGTCGGCTGCGTCAAAATCGCCTGGACCATAGCGGCCGAGATCGTGGCGAAATGCGCCCTGAAGCACACAGGTCCATTCGACCCCGGAATGGCCATGGTGTGGCAGCGAAGATCCGGGCGCAGCCTTCAGCATGAAGACGCGCGTGCCCTCGCTCTCGGGCACCTCGACCTTCCTCCAGTGAACGCCAGGGCCGATCCATCGCCAGCGGCCGACCTCGTAGGGGGCAAGGACACCAGGACAATCGGGCTCCGGCTGATGCAGGGCCGGCGCCGGCGGCGCGGCCTCGTCCAGCCGTGCGAGAGTCTCGTCCAGTGAGCCGGCGCGCGCGGCAGCCGGCGGCGCTCGCTCGACCAATGCACCACCGAACTGCTCGAAAGCCGCCACTGTCGCCCGGCAACAAGGACATAGCGCGACATGGGCGGCCACGACGACGCTGCGCGGCTCGTCGAGCGAGCCCGATGCGAAAGCCAGCAGGGTTTCCTCATCTGGATGATGCGTGATCGTCATGAGTTCTCACCGAGGAAATCGCGCAAGCGCGCCATAGCCAACCGCAGCCGGGACTTCACCGTTCCAAGCGGAATGCCGAGCTTCGTCGCGATGTCGCCATGGGCATTGCCTTCAAAGAATGACAGCTCCACCACGCGGACCTGCTCCTGCGGCAAGCCCTCCAGCGCGGCGCGCACACGGCGTTCGCGCTCGACGGCCTCGAACGGCACGTCGGGCGGATCAGTCTCGGCGGGAAGCATGAGCTCGTACACCTGATGGAGCTGCGCGCGCTGATCTTTTCGAAACCGGTCGATGCGAAGGTTCCTGGCGATGGTAAATATCCAGGCGGACACAGTCGCCTTCTGGGGATCGTAGCTGGCGGCCTTGCGCCAGACCGCGATCAGCGTCTCCTGCGCCAGATCTTCGGCGATCTCGGCCGCTGCCCCGCCCCTCATCAGCACGGTCTTGATACGCGGTGCGTAGAAGCCAAACAGGTCCTTGAACGCCTCGCGATCACCGCGCGACGCTATGGCACGAACCAGGGTTGCGGCTATTTGCGGTGTAATGGACTCAACCCCGCAACGCATGATGGCTTCCGGCCGACTGTCCCATCGCCGCCGTCTCTCCCCTGGTCCCGGCTGACGCCTGCCGTACCCTAGCCTAGCTACTGTACCGGTGGTTTGCATACATCCAGATACGTCCGCCGCCCGGCTTTGGATCACCACGAACGGATGTGATCCAAAGTCGCTTCTCGCCCGTAACTGTGACCGGAACCCAAGTGCCCATCCATGGGGCCAACCACGAGGATGGGGCGGGATGCAGGGCGAGAACGGACCGCGAAAACGGATTGCGGTGATCGGCACGGGCATATCCGGGATGTCTGCGGCATGGCTCCTAAGCCAGCGGCATGACGTGACAGTCTATGAGCGCGACCGCCGGGTCGGCGGCCACTCCAATACCGTCGAGGTTCGTACGTCGGATGGCGTCGTTCCCGTCGACACCGGATTCATCGTCTACAACGAGAAAACCTACCCGAACCTGACGGCGCTCTTTGCTTACCTCAATGTGCCGACGCATGCCTCCGACATGTCGTTCGCCGTCTCGCTCGAGGATGGCGAGCTGGAATATTCAGGTACCAGCCTGAACGGCCTGTTCGCCCAACGCAGCAACGTCTTTCGTCCACGCTTCTGGTCCATGCTCAACGACCTGTGGCGGTTCTATCGCGAGGCACCGCGGGATCTGTCGACGCTCGACGATCTCTCCTCCCTGGAGCAATATCTCGACGCTGGTTATTACGGTCAGGTCTTTCGCAGCGACCATCTGTTGCCGATGGCCGCAGCGATCTGGTCGTCCTCGCCCAGCCTGATGCTGCAATATCCGGCAGCCTCGTTCATTCGCTTTCACGACAATCACGGATTGCTGCAGCTGCGCAACCGGCCGCAATGGCGGACGGTCGTCGGCGGCAGCCGTAGCTACGTCGATTCGCTCACGCATCGGTTCAGGGAGGGCCTCCATCTTCCCCGGGGCGTGACGGCCATCCAGCGCCAAGAGAATGGTGTCGAGGTGAGCGATAGCGGCGGCCACGCCAACCACTTCGATGATGTCGTCGTCGCGACGCATGCTGATCAGGCGCTGACGCTGCTGCAGGAGCCGACGGCAGAGGAGCGGACCCTGCTCGGATCATTTCGCTACAGCCGGAACCGCGCCGTTCTCCATAGCGATCCGGTCTTGATGCCGCAACGCAAGGCAGCGTGGGCGAGCTGGAATTACATCGGAGGCAAGGGCACCACGGAAATTCCAACCGTGACCTATTGGATGAACGCACTTCAACAGTTGCCGACAACAAAGAATTTGTTCCTGACGCTCAATCCACAGATTGAACCAAGAGAAATTTTGCACGAGGAGAAATACGATCATCCGATCTTCGATGCCGAAGCCATGAGCGCACAGCGCAGCCTGTGGTCCTTGCAACGCAGGAGCCGCACATGGTTCTGCGGTTCCTATTTCGGCGCCGGTTTCCACGAGGATGGGCTCCAATCAGGACTCGCCGTTGCAGAAGCGCTCGGCGGCGTCCGGCGGCCGTGGCGCGTTGAAAACGAGTCCGGCCGTATCTACATGAACGATGGGAGCCGTGATCAGACAAGGCCACTTGCCGCATGATATCATCTTCGTGCCTCTACACCGGCCAAGTTGTTCACCGCCGCCTCCTGCCTCGGACGCATCAGCTGCGCTACCGGGTGTTCTGGATGTTGCTCGATTTGAACCAGATCGACAGCCTCTCGAAGCAGCTCAGTTTCTTTTCACGCAATCGCTTCAATCTCTCCAGCTTCCACGACGGCGACCATGGCGACGGCAGTGACGTCTCGCTTTTAGAGCAGATGCAGCGCCTTTTGCGACAAGCAGGGTGTCAGGCCGACCAGCTCACGATCAGGCTGCTCTGCATGCCGCGTATTCTCGGCCACGGCTTCAATCCGCTGAGTGTCTATTTTTGTTACCGACGTGACGGCTCGCTCGAGGCAATCATCTACGAGGTCCACAATACCTTCGGCGATCGGCACAGCTACGTGATGCCGATCCATGGCGCCACGACAGAGATCATCGAGCAGAGTTGCCCGAAGGATTTCTACGTCTCGCCATTCCTGGGCATGGACATGTCCTATGGATTTCGCGTCCGGCCTCCGGCCGCGCAGGTGGAGGTTTCCATCCACGGCAAGGAGGGCGACAAGACGGTCATCACCGCATCGCTTTCCGGGAGACGCCACCCATTGACCGACAGCGCTCTGATCAAGGCCTTTTTCAGCCATCCGCTGCTCACATTGAAAGTCATCGCGGCCATCCATTGGCACGCGTTGCGGATGATCCTTAAGGGCTTTCGCTTGCATCCCCGTAAGCTCGAAGCGCAACGCGCGGTAACGGCCGCGGACGGTCGAGGACTCCAGCCATGAGGTCCAGCTCGTCCACGTTAGCGCCTGATGTCGTCGCCGAGCCCTCGGGGCTGGTAACCCGGATGATTGGCCGGCTACTTCCACCGATTCAATCGGGCCGTCTGCGGCTGGTTCTCCCGAACGGCGAGCAGCTCGAACTTGGCAGGCGAGATTCGGGCGCCCGGGATGTAGGCAGCGACATCTCCGTAACCGTACATCGCTGGCGAGCATTACGGCGCGTATTGCTTTCCGGCGAGGTCGGATTCTCCGACGGCTATATCGCCGGCGATTGGTCCACCAACAATCTGGTAGGCGTGCTCGACTTCATCGTTCGAAACGAGACGGCTTTCGCCAAGGTCGCAACCTCCCGCGCCCCTCGCGTCCTTGATTGGCTCCGGCACCGCGCCCGAGCGAATACCAGGGCCGGTAGCAAAAGGAACATCGCAGCCCACTATGACCTCGGTAACGAGTTCTACCGCCAATGGCTCGATCAAGGGATGAACTACTCTTCCGCGATCTACGATTCGGAGGTTTCGCTGGAGGCGGCGCAGCAAAACAAACTTGAACGAGTGTCCCGTTACCTCGATCTCAAGGGCGGCGAGCGCGTTCTCGAAATCGGGTGTGGATGGGGATCGCTCGCAGAGCATCTGGTTCGCTGCCACGATGCGGCCGTCACTGGGGTTACACTTTCCCGATCGCAGCTAGACTATGCGCAGCTGCGCCTGTCGAGGGAGATCGAAGCCGGTAAGGCTGCCATTCGCTTTCAGGACTATCGCGACATCGACGGGCGTTTTGACCGGATCGTCTCGATCGAGATGTTCGAGGCCGTCGGTGAACGATACTGGCCGCTCTATTTCGAGAAGCTGCGGTCGAGCCTCGTCAAAGGCGGGGTCGCCGTGCTCCAAATCATCACGATCGCGCCGTCTCGCTTCAATGCCTATCGAAACACTCCGGATTTCATTCAGCGCCACATCTTTCCGGGAGGCATGCTGCCGACCGCCGAGATCGTCGAGGAACAGGCGGCCAAAGCCACGCTCAAGGTGACGGGCCGGGAGTCCTTCGGATTGAGCTACGCCCGCACCCTCCGGGACTGGCGCGACCGTTTCATGGAATCGTGGCCGGAAATCGAAACCCGCGGCTTCGACACGCAGTTTCGCCGCATGTGGGAATACTATCTGGCCTATTGCGAAACTGGATTTCGACACGACGCCCTCGACGTGAGCATCTTCAAGCTGACGCACTGATTGTTCCGGCTCCCGTCAGTCTCTTGCTAAACCGGCGTATAAATCACGAGCTTCAGCGCGGGGTCGTCATTGGCTTGAAAGCTCGTGTGCTCGAAATGCAGCACGCCGAGGGTCGGATGGGACATGGTCTTGCGGCCCGACGACGTGCTGCGGATCTCGTGGGCCTCCCACCATTTGACGAACTCCGGACTGCCCTGGCGCAGCCGCGTCAGCAATTCGGCGAAGGCGGGATCGCCGGCCCAGACGTCGTGGGTGGCGCGAAACATCGCCACCATGCCCTTGGCCACGTCCGCCCAGCCCGCACCGTAAGCCTTTCGCGTCTGCTTGTTGGTCATCACCAGGAGCAGTGTGTTGCGATCCTCCTGGGCTAGCCGCCCGAATGCAAAAACCTGCTCGGCGGCGGCGTTCCACGCCAGCACGTCCCAGCGCCGTCCGGTGATGTAGGCCGGATGATTGAGGCTTTCGATCATTCGCCGGATCGGCGGTGGCACGATCTCCGGCACGAAGGCACTCTTCGCGCCATCGCGCGCCAGCGCCTTCAGATGCGCGTGCTCGGTCTTCGTCAGACGCAGCGCACGCGCCAGCGCATCGACGGTGGTGACCGACGGGCTGACGGTGCGGCCCTGCTCGAGGCGAATGTACCAGTCGACGCCGATGCCGGCGAGCTGGGCGACCTCCTCACGGCGCAGGCCCGCGGTACGCCGCCGCCGGCCGGCGGGCAGACCTACGGTCTTCGGCGACAGCTTCTCGCGGCGCGACCTGAGGAAGTCCCCGAACTCGACGCGGCGTGGATCGGCCATGACGTCACTCCCACGATGGAGGGATTTCGTAATACTAGGATAATACCAGGCCTTCTTGTCCCTTCAAGGGCGGCGCATATGGGCTTCACCCCGACCTTGAGGTGAACACATGAAAGCCGCCGTACTCAAATCCTTCGGAACGCCGCTGGTGATCGAGAATGCCCCGGAACCGGTGCTCGGCACCGGCGAGGTCATCGTCGATGTCGTCGCCACGCGCGTGCTGTCCTACATGAACGAGGTCTTCAGCGGGATGCGCAATTATGCCCTCGACCTGCCGATCATCCCGGGCCCGGGCGGCATCGGCCGGGTGCGCGCGATCGGCCCGGACGCAACCAGGCTCGCGATCGGCGACTGGGTATTCTGCGATCCGACAGTGCGGTCGCGCGACGACGCCGTTGCGCCCGACATCGCGCTGCAAGGACTGACTGCCGCAGGTCTAGGCGGCATGCGTCTGCAGCAGCATTTTCGTCACGGCTCGTTCGCCGAGCAGATGCGCCTGCCGACCGAGAACGTCAAGCGCCTCGGCGCGATCACGTCGGAGCAGGCCACGCAATGGTGTGCGCTGGGGACGCTGCTGGTGCCCTATGGCGGTTTCCTCGCCGCCGACCTGAAACCGGGCGAAACCGTGCTGGTGAGCGGGGCCACCGGCAATTTCGGCAGCGCGGCGGTGTCGGTCGCGCTGGCGATGGGCGCGGCCTGCGTGGTGACGCCGGGCCGCAACGAAAAGATCCTCGCCGACCTCGTCCGCCGCTTCGGCTGCCGCGTGAGGCCGGTCAGGCTCAGTGGCAACGAGGACGAGGACTGCGAGGCGATGAAGCGCGCCGCGCCCGGGCCGATCGATTGCGTATTCGACATCATGCCGCCCTCGGTGAGCCCGAACGTGGTGCGCGCGGCCGTCATGACCGTGCGCGCCTAC
Source organism: Bradyrhizobium sp. 1 (assembly GCF_023073315.1). Taxonomy (GTDB): domain Bacteria; phylum Pseudomonadota; class Alphaproteobacteria; order Rhizobiales; family Xanthobacteraceae; genus Bradyrhizobium. Next base: position 167,462 of record NZ_JADPJH010000014.1, read on the forward strand.
GGCCGCGTCGTGCTCATGGGCGGCGTCGGCATGGCGGGCGGTCCGGGGCTCGAGCTGCCCTACCCCTGGATCATGCGCAACTGCATCAGCATCCACGGCGTCTGGATGTATCCGCCGGACGCAGCAAGCCGCCTGATCGCACTGGTGCGATCCGGGCTGTTGCGGCTCGACGAATACGAGACGACGGCCTTCGGTCTCGATCACGCCAACGAGGCCGTGGAGCATGCCGCGGCCAATGGCGGACCGTTCAAATTGACGGTGATCAGGCCGTAAGCGGCCGCCGCTGCGGCGATGCGCCGTCGCAGCGGTTTTGCCCGATCCATCAAATAGCTGGAAGGCGTCACCCCGATCATAGCCGCCGGTGTCCGGCTACTGTGCATGGGGTTGTTTCGCAGTTTTTGTTATTCGAGCTCGACGACCTGGCCGTTCGACAGCGACACGCGCCGGTCCATGCGGCCGGCGAGCTCCATGTTGTGGGTCGCGATCAGCATCGAAACTTGCGTGGCCTTGACCAGCTGCATCAGGGCCTGGAACACATGGTCCGCGGTGTGCGGATCGAGATTTCCGGTCGGCTCGTCCGCAAACAGCACGCGCGGCGCGTTCGCAACCGCCCGCGCGATGGCGACGCGCTGCTGCTCGCCGCCCGACAGTTCCGCGGGGCGATGGGTGATGCGGTCGCCGAGCCCGAGATAGCCGAGGATCTCCTTGGCGCGCTTGACGCTCTCGGACTTCTTCAGGCCGCGGATCATCTGCGGCATCATCACGTTCTCCAGCGCCGAGAACTCCGGCAAGAGCCGGTGCGACTGGTAGACGAAGCCGATATCGGTGCGGCGCAACTGGGTGCGCTCGATGTCGGGCAGTTGCGAGGTCGGCGCGCCGTTGACATAGACCTCGCCGGAATCGGGCGCTTCGAGCAGGCCCGCAATGTGCAGCAGCGTCGACTTGCCCGAGCCCGATGGCGCCACCAGCGCGACCGATTGCCCGGCCCACAGCGCGAGCTTGGCGCCGTCGAGGATCGTCAGCGGCACCTCGCCCTGCAAGTACTGCCGCTTTATCTCGTGGAGATAAATGACCGGTACATCTTCAGCCCCATGCTGCTGCTCCATCAGCCCCTCACTCGTACCGGAGCGCTTCGACCGGATCGAGGCGCGCGGCGCGCCACGACGGGTAGAGCGTCGCCAGGAACGACAGCGTCAGCGCCATGATGACGACGGCCGAGGTCTCGCCGACGTCGATCTCGGCGGGCAGTTTCGACAGGAAGTAGAGCTCCGGCGAGAATATCTCGGTGCTGGTGAGCCAGGACAGGAATTGCCGGATCGATTCGATGTTGAGACAGATCACGAGGCCAACGAGGAAGCCGACCAGCGTGCCGACCACGCCGATCGAGGCGCCCGTGATCAGGAAGATGCGCATGATCGAGCCTTGCGAGGCGCCCATCGTGCGCAGGATCGCGATGTCGCTGCCCTTGTCCTTCACCAGCATGATCAGGCCGGAGACGATGTTCAGCGCCGCGACCAGCACGATCATGGTCAGGATCAGGAACATCACGTTGCGCTCGACCTGGAGCGCGTTGAAGAAGGTCGAGTTGCGCTGCCGCCAGTCGACCAGGAACACAGGCCGGCCCGCGGCCTCCGTCACCGCCTGACGAAAAGCGACGATGCGATCGGGGTTGGTGGTGAACACCTCGATCGAGGTGACGTCGTTGCTGCGGTTGAAATAGGCCTGCGCTTCGGCGAGCGGCATGAATACGAAGCCGAGATCGTATTCGGACATGCCGATCTCGAACACGGCGACGATCTTGTACGGCTTGATGCGTGGCGTGGTGCCCATCGGGGTGACCGCGCCCTTCGGCGCCACCAGCGTGATGCTGTCGCCGGCGTGCAGCGACAGCTGGTCGGCAAGGCGCCGGCCGATCGCGACCCCCTGCCCGTCGTCAAAGCCCTCGAGCGAGCCCTGCTTGATGTTCTTGGCGATCGAGGTGAGGTTGTTGAGGTCGTCGGAGCGGATGCCGCGCACCAGCACGCCCGAGGCGTTCCACGGCGAGGACGCCAGCGCTTGGCCATCGACCACGGGGGCCGCAAGGCGGATGCCCTGGACCTGGCTGAGGCGGTCGGCGACGTCTTTCCAGTCCGTCAGCGGCGATTCCAACGGCTGCACCAGGATGTGGCCGTTGAGGCCCAAAATCTTGTCGAGCAGTTCTTTCCGGAAGCCGTTCATGACGGCCATCACGATGATCAGCGTCGCCACGCCCAGCATGATGCCGAGGAAGGAGAACCCGGCGATCACCGAGATGAATCCCTCCTTGCGGCGTGCCCGCAAATAGCGCGCCGACAACATCCACTCGAAGGGCGCGAAAGGCGCGGTTGGCTTGGTCTCTGTCATGGTTTCATCCATCGCTCGATAATCCCATGATTCGGGGTCAAATGTGGCCGGATTACCGGCCCACTATCGCGCGATGAACACTATTCAACCGACCAGCCGGGCGACCGCGTCCGCAGGCGACATGGTCTCGCGGGAGCCGTCGCTGCGCTTCTTGATCTCGACCTTGCCGTCCGCGAGACCCTTGGGGCCGATCATGATCTGCCAGGGAATGCCGATCAGGTCTGCGGCGGCGAATTTGGCGCCGGCGCGCTGGTCGGTGTCGTCATAGAGCACGTCGACGCCCTTGGCCTGGAGCTCGGCATAGAGCTTCTCGCAGGCCGCATCGACTGCGGCATCGCCCTGCTTGAGATTGAGGATCGACACGCGGAATGGGGCCACCGCCTCCGGCCATTTGATGCCAGCATCGTCATGGCAGGCCTCGATGATGGCACCGAGCAGGCGGGAGACGCCGACGCCGTAGGAGCCGCCGTGGATCGGCACGTCGACGCCGTCAGGCCCGGCCACCAGCGCCTTCATGGCGTCGGAATATTTCGTGCCGAAATAGAAGATCTGGCCAACCTCGATGCCGCGGGTGTTCACCCGCTTGTCTTCGGGCACTTCCTGCTCGAACCGCGCGGCGTCATGGACGTCCTCGGTGGCGGCATAGACCGAAGTCCATTGCTTGATAATCGGCGTCAGGTCGCCTTCATAATCGACGTCCTCGCCCGGCACCGGCAGGTCCAGCACGTCGCGATTGATGAACACGCCGGATTCGCCGGTCTCAGCCAGCACGATGAATTCGTGGCTGAGATCGCCGCCAATCGGGCCGGTCTCGGCGCGCATCGGGATCGCTTTCAGCCCCATCCGCGCGAAGGTGCGCAGGTAAGCGACGAACATCTTGTTGTAGGCGACGCGCGCCGCAGCTTCGTTGAGGTCGAAGGAATAGGCGTCCTTCATCAGAAACTCGCGGCCACGCATCACGCCGAAACGCGGACGCTGCTCGTCGCGGAATTTCCATTGGATATGATAGAGATTGAGCGGCAGGCTCTTGTAGGATTTCACGTAAGCGCGAAAGATCTCGGTGATCATTTCCTCGTTGGTCGGCCCGAACAGCAGCTCGCGCTTGTGGCGGTCGGCGATGCGGAGCATCTCCGGGCCATAGGCGTCATAACGGCCGCTCTCGCGCCAGAGATCGGCGAGCTGGAGCGTCGGCATCAACAGTTCCAGCGCGCCGGCGCGGTCCTGCTCCTCGCGCACGATCTGCTCGATCTTCTTGAGCACGCGGAAGCCGAGCGGCAGCCAGGCATAGATGCCGGCGGCCTCCTGCCGGATCATGCCGGCCCGCAGCATCAGCCGATGCGAGACGATCTCCGCCTCTTTCGGATTTTCCTTCAGAATGGGCAGAAAGAACCGCGACAACCGCATGGCAATACTCAAGGAATCAGTGATGGCCTGCAGTGAAAGCGGATTGAGAGCGAAAACACAAGACCGGGAATGAGGAAAAGCCGCTAACGCAGCGAAATTCCTGTCATTTTTCCGTTGCCTTCAGGTTCGACTTGAACGCTGTACGCCTCAAGGCGGCGCCACCTCAAGATCGTCCTCGAGCGTGATCTTCTCGAAATCGGTGACCAGCGCATCGATCCGCACACGCCAGCGGCCGGCGAAGGGCAGCTCGACCTTGCGCACATGCCAGTAGCCGTCAGGCCCGAGCGAAGCGTCCCGCTCCATCGGCTCGATGCCGCGCTCGGGCAGGCTCAGGGTCAGCGTCACCTCCTTGGCCGTGAGCGGCGCCGCCTCGCCCGTCATGAGCTGGAGCACGAAGTCATCAGCGCCCGCCTTGCCGGGCGAGACCAGGACCTGGAACATCGCCTTGTCGGTGTGGATGTGGATCGCCAGCGGCGTTTCGGGAACGATCGTCCGCGGCGGCGGCGTGAAGCGCCAGCCGGCGACGACGGCAAGGATGGCGAGTGCAATCGCACCTTCCAGCAGGATCGAGCGCTTCAGCGCGGGCGTCGCATTCTCGCCCCTAGCCAGGGCCGGTGTCAGCCGGAACCGATTGAGCGCGGCAAGCGCCAGCAATCCCGTGACAAACACAAGCTTGATCGAGAGGATCATCCCGTAGCGGGTCTCGACCAGCGCTGCCGGCTTGTCGAGCTGAACGATCGCGAGTGCGAGGCCGGTCAAGGCCAGCACGCCGACCGCCAGCGCAGCAATGCGGGAGAAGCGGTTCACGACGGGAAGCGTTGCGCTCGTCGGCTTCGACACCAGCGCGACGAGCGGCGCGAGGGCGCCGATCCAGATGCTGACGCCGAGGCCGTGGAGAAAAATCGCCGGCCGGATCAACGCCTCCGGCGGGGCCGTTGCAGCGTGCCCGGTCATGGCGAGCGACAGACCGACGCCGACAAACGCGATGATCGCAAGCGCGCGCACATACCATGCGCTGCGCAGCGACATCAGCGCGAGCAGCATCGCTGCGATGGCCACCATCAGCGCGGGGCCGGCGCTGGTCGCGAACGCGACCTTCCAGGGGGCTATCGTCGCGAGCGCCGCTGGCGGCAGCCCGAGGAGATCGAGGCCCAGTGCGCCAAGGGACGCGATGGCGCAGGGAATGCCGATGGCGAGCGCCAAGCGCGGGACGGTCATCCCGATCATCGACCACGCGATCCAGCGCGCAAAGAACACGCCGCCGACGCCGACAAACAGGCCGAGGTAGAGACCGATCCGGGCAAGCCAGATCAGCGCGTTTAACCCGCCATCCGTCGTGACCGGAGGCGTTGTCGCCGTCGGCATGCCGATCGAGAAGATCACCGAGCCCGAGACCGGATGGCCGTCCTCGGAGATCACGCGATAACTGACCACGGACGTTCCCTGCGGCAGGTCCGGTGGCATCACGACCGAGATGGTCTCGCCCGATGCGTTGACCCGCGCATCGTGCCGCGCCCGGCCCGCGCCATCGATCAGCAGAATTGCGCCCGGCGTCACCGCTTCGTTGAAACGCAGTTCCACCGCCTTCGGCGCACTTGCGAGCATGCTGCCGCTCGCCGGCTCGACCGCGACAAGCGCCGCATGCGCCGAGGCGCCGGTCGCAAAGCCGACAACGAGGAGCAGCGTCGCGAGCCCGGCGAGCAGGCGCATCAGGGCTTTGGTAACAATTTCACGCCAGGCGCCGGCGACTTGCCCTCATGCGAATGCCCTGCCCCTTCCGCCGGAATCTCGATCCAGCGGCTGACGCCGGTCTCGCATTCCTGGACGACGGGAAAGTACAGGGTCGTGTTCGGCTTGAGCGCATCGGTCAGCACCGTGTGCATGACGAACTCGTCATAGTTCTTGTCCGGCAGCTTGCCGCCGGACCACGCCACCTCCTTGACGCCGGAGGAGAGCTTGTTGCCGTGATAATCGTACTCAGTGGCATATTTGCCCTCGACCACATCGACGCTCCAACCCGCCTTCGGCATCGGCTTCACCGCGATCACCCCTTCCGGGATCTGCACGCGGATCTTCACCGTGGGCGAACCGGCACAGCCATGCGGCACGGCGAAGACGGCCTTGTAGGACGCGCCGACCGTGGCCTGCTTGCCCTCGAGAAAGACGTGCGCCACCGCGGGCGATGCGGCGAGTGCCGCAATCGCGATCAGGCAAAATCGCTTCGACATGGTTGACCTCCTGAAGCCCAGATCGGCTGCGTCACATCTTCATTCCCGAATGATCCGGCATTTTCTTCATCATCATGCCTCCGCCGCCACCGGGCGCCTGCGCGCCGACGCCCTGGACATCAAGAGAGACGGCGATCTTGCCTGCCTTTTCGAACTCCAGCGTGACCGGCACCTTCTCGCCTTCCTTGAACGCGCCCTTCAGTTCCTGGAGCATCAAATGATAGCCACCGGGCGCAAGCTTCACCGTCTTTCCGGGATCGATCACGAGCCCCTTGTCGAGCGGGCGCATCTTCATCACGCCATTGTCCATCGTCATCTCATGGACCTCGACCTTTCCCGCGATATCGGCGGAAACGCTGACCAGCTTATCCGCCGCCGTCCCCTTGTTCTCGATGGTCAGGTAGCCGCCCGCCACCTTGGCGCCACCAGGCGTCGCCCGACTCCAGGCCTGCGAGATGACGAGATCGCCGGCCTTGACGTCGTCGGCCGCCGCCGGTGCCGCGCAGAGCGCGAGAGCGAACGCCGCGAACATCGTATCTTTCAACATTTTCTTCATATCGGTCTTCCCGGTTGCAGATTGAATTTCAGTGTGCGGCGAGCTGTTGGTCCGACCATTTTTCGAGATCAACCATCTCGGCCGAGCCTTCGATCGTCGTGATGGTCTGGTCCCGCGAGATGAGCATGGTCCGGGGAATGTCTCCCTGCCAGGCAGGATCGATCTCGAACCGCAAACGCTCGACAAAGCCGTCGCTGAAGATGAAGTTCTCGGTCGACGACAACCCCGCTTTATCAAGCATCGATTGCGTCGCAGCCGGAAGGTTCGGCACGAGATCGGCGCTGATCGTGATCACGTCAATCCCGGGATGGTCCTTCGCAAACTGCCCGAGCAGCGGCAGCTCGACCTTGCATGGCCCGCAGGTCACACCCCAGAAATGCACGAGGGTCGGGCGGCCTGCATGGCCCTTCAGCACGCTTTGCCAGGTGCCGCGCTCGAACGGTTTGAGGGCCGGCCGCGCTCCAAGCGCAGACGCCGATGCGATCAGGATAGACAGACCCAGCATGCCTGCAAATCGACGTTTCATGGTTGGTCCTCGATCGCTGTGAGGCGGTAGCCATCCGCCTTCGTCATCCATGACAGGTAGGTCTGCCGGCCATTGGAGACCAGCAAGGGATGGTCGGAAGTATCGGTCGTGCTCGATATCGTCTTCGGCGGCGACCAGGTCTCGCCATCGTCACGCGAAATCGTCATCTGAACCGAAGTCTTCTCGCCATCGAACTCCTTCCACACCATCACCGTTCCCGTCCCGCCCGCAAGCACGAAGGGTCGCGTCGGGTTGCGGCCCGGCTGCCCGATCGCCATGGGCGCGGAGAAGGTCCGGCCTTCGTCGCGCGAGTGCGCGTAGAACAATCCCTTCCGCGCCTTTCCGTTCGTGTACCAGGCGACGTGATAAGTCCCGTTCGGCGCAACGGTGAGGCTCGGCCCGTGGTGCGGACAGGCATTGATCTGCCAGTCGTCGTTGCTGACCCGATGGATTTCGCCCGACGTCGAGACATCGGTGAACGTCATGACCGCGTGATCGCGCACACCCCCGTCGAAAATGTTTCTGAAGATCACGGCCGGCCGCCCCGGCGCCGCGAATGTCAGCCCCAACCGGCAACATTCGCAGGTGTTGTCACGCGCGAGACCTGCCTCCCCGTAGTTGGCGCCGCCGTCGCGCGACGAGGCAAAGAACAGCCCTGCTCCCTCGTACTTCCGTCCCGCTTCCTTCGCGGGAACGCGATTGCGCTTGTCGAGCCACGCCGCGAAGACCGTTCCGTCCTGATCGAGCGCCAGCGCCTCAAACCGCTGGCTCTCGTTGTTTGCCGTGATGGGCTTCAGGTCCGCGAAGCTCCTCCCGCCATCGCCGGATCGTGAGTAGAGCACCTGCCCGTTGAACGCTTCATCCCTGAAGATCGAGAATGCGAGGGCGATGCCGCCCTTGCGATCGACGACGATCTTCGGCCGGGCATCCGGCCCCCAATCAAGGTTCAGCCGCTTCGTCGTGACCTGGATGGGAGCCGAGAAACTGCGTCCCGCATCCTGCGAACTCGCAACCGAGACCTGCCCGCCCGCCATCCAGACCAGCCACAACGTTCCGTCCGGACCGAAGGCAGGCGTCACCTTGGTTGCGCAGCGCAGCGTCGGCTCTTCGCAGGCCGATTCGGAGGCATGCTGACCGTGCATCTGCGCGAGCGCCGTACCTTGCAGAAGCGCGAGAGCGGCTATCCCGAGCAAGCCATTTCGGACCATGGTCCTACTCCCTTCGAGAGCCCGGATCATCTGAACGCCACCTTCATACCTGCAACGAAGGCGCGCGGCGAGCCGGCATAGATCGATCCCGGCGACAAGCTTGCGAGCGCGCTTGCAGAATCCTGAATGCCGGCCGGCGAGACCGTGTTGGTGATATTATTTGCCGAAGCAATATAGGTCCGGTCGAACACGTTTCTGACTTCGAGGAACAGGTTCAAGGATCGGAAGGTGTCGGACACCAGATCGGTCTTGTAGTGAACGTTGACGTTGACCAACTCGTAACCCGGCGCCTTCAGCAAATTTGCATTGTCCATGTAGAAGGAGTCCTTCCACTGGAACTCCACGAAACCTCCGAGGCCGGTCAGCGGCCCGGCGAACTCATCGTAGCCGACCCTGGCCGTGAGCTCGTTGGGCGAGACACCGGGGATCTTGTTACCTGCCCGATTGAAGCTGAACACGGCCCCCTTTGCGATGTCCTCGACATACTCGGTGTAGACCTCGTCGAGATAGGTGTATGCCGCCATGAACCGCCAGCCCGGATAGAACTTCCAGTCAGCCGCGAGCTCGATGCCACGATGCTCGGATCGCGGTGCGTTGAAGGAATAGGTTACGCCAGGTGTCTGAGTAGACTGAGTGACGATCTCGTTGCGGAAGAACTCGTAGAAGCCGGTGGCGCTGAGCTTGAGTGTGTTGTTCGGCGTCCAATCAAAACCGAGATCGTAGCCAAGATTCTTCTGAGTCTGGAGTTGGGTATTGTTGCCCGATAATCCCGTCTGAACGACGAAAAGATTCGAAACCTGCGGCGTGCCGTATCCCGTGGCAACTCGTCCCCGGAACAGCCACTCGTTGTTGAGATTGTAAAGAAGCGCCAGCTCAGGTGCGGTGTTTTGAAACTGCCGGTCCGCCGTCGTGGGTGTTGTCGCAGTAATACCGGTGGGTCCAATGTACGAATAAGCCGTGTTGATGCCCTTGAGAACGGTTGTCTCCCAACCGACGCCGGCGACGGCCGTCAGCGAAGTGGTCAGCTTGAGTTCTTCCCGTGCGCGAACACCATAATTGGTCGTTTCGCTGTAGAGATTGCTCGACAGTCTGCCGAGCGTCGCGTTGCCCCCCGGCATCACGTTTCGCGTGTCGCTCGACGCCGTCAGCGTGTTGTAGAAGGCGCCGAAGAACGCGGTCGACTCCATCCCGAGAATCTCGCCGCGCTTGGTCAGGTCGCTCATGTAATTGTACGACGGAAAATCGCCAATCGCGCTGGTCGTCCCCGTCGGCTGGCTAATGTTCCTGTCGTCGAAGGTGAACTGATTTCGCCATGTCGTGATATTGTCGAAATCGTGCTCCCACCGGCCGCCGACGATGGTCCGGCGGTCGTTACGGCCGAGCCCGGCCTGCACGGCCGTCTCCTTGTCGGTTCCGGCGGTCGGGTTGAAGCCGTTGTTGTTTAGCAAGATCGTTCCACATCCGGCTGCCGCCGTCAGACCGGTTGCGCAGCCCTGCTGAAATGGGTTTTGATAATACTGGCTCAGCGTAGAGCGAAGCGGTAACCGCGCGCTGAGGTCGTTGTTGATGATCTTGACCGTGAAGCGATCGTCCGGCGTCGCCTTGAGCGTGCCGAGGAAGTTGACGGTCTGCGTATTGAACCAGCTGTTGCCGGTATAGCCGTCGCCCCGCGTGTCGCTTGCGAACAGCGAGCCCTCGAAATTGCCGACCTTCTTGCCGGCCGCAAGATAGTTGTTGAGATAGCCGTAGCTGCCGCCGTCGACGCCATATTCGACGCCGTCGATCGTGCCGCCCGGCCGCGTCCGGAAATTGAGCGCGCCGCCGGTCGCGTAGTTCCCGTAGAGCGCCGACGAAGGGCCGCGCACGACGTCGATGGCACCATAGGCGTGGGGATCGATCAGGTCGCTGCGCGACAGGCCGTCAGGCTGCGTCACTGGGAAGCCGTCGTCGAAGATCACGAGATTGCGGATACCAAAGCCGTTCCGGGCGTTGGATCCGCGAATCGAGATCCCGAAATCGCGCGGACCGTTGCCCTGCTTGATCGAGATGCCCGGACTGTCCCGCAGCACGTCGCCGACCGAAAACGCCGGCCGGTTGTCGAACTGGCTGCGATCGATGGTCGTCGCGGTCTGGCCAGCCGGCGCCTGATTGAGGCTATCTCGCGCTGCGCCGGCGGTCACCTCCCAGTTTTGGGTCGGCGCGCTGGCGCTCACGTTCCCTGCGACGGGCCGCGTCGGTCGGCTTGCCGCAGTGGAGCGCTGTCGCGTGGGCCGGGCTATCGGCTTGGGACGGGCGGCCTGCGGCGCCTCGACGGTTACCGGGGGAAGCGCAGTATTGCTGCTTTGGGCAAAGGCTCCACTCGACGACACAAGCAGCGCCGCCTGGATGGCAACGACACTCACGCCACGGCGAGCATGACAATTCAACATGGGCCATTCCTGACGCCGGCTTTCTTACCGGCCATTCGACAGCATCAATCGCCAGCGGACGAACCGCGGCGACCCTGGGGGTCGTCAGGAAATGTGTGGAGGCGCGCGTGCCTGGGCGTGGGAGCCCTTGGGGACGGAAGCAGTCGAGGCATCCGCCTGATGCCACACCACGCGTTCGGCGTGGCGGAAGGGAACAGCGAGCGCAAGCTGCGGCGGCGAATCGAGCGAGGCAGCCGCCTGCGCCAGACAGCAGAGCGCACAGGCACCGGCATGTGCGGCCGGTGTGCCGGTCTGATCGTTCAGACCACCCTGCTCACTCGCGCTGTGGCAGATGACGGCGGCGGACAGCGGATCGGCCACGGCCTGGCCGGCCGCCAGACAGGCGGCAATCGGCGCCAGCACCTGCATCGCCAAGGCGAGCAGGACCAGGGGTAGGAATTTTTGCAGCCGTGAGCGCATCCACCGAACCATTCGTTCGTGCGCTAACTAAACACCTCGCCCGGTCCTGAGTCGAGGTCGGTTCCACCGCCTTCTTGGCCCAGCGCAAATTTCTCGAAAACTGTGGTCGGAGCGCCCCGCGGGAGGAGACGTCCGGCATTTGAGGCAGTCGGGCAACCCTGCCTCATCCACAGATTTCTCATATTTGTCATATGTTTACCTGGTAAATAGCCCGATCATTTCGTTCGTTGCTCTTATTTTGAACAATCGTTGCCGAAAATGATGACAAGTGAGAAAAGTTGATCTAGCATCCCTCTTGCTCAGGCTGAACCGCGAGGTTGAAGTCTGGTGGTCCAAGTCTCGGGAGGAGCCCCTGGCGCGCAAAACGCAGCGTCGCCCCGTCAATTAAGAGCAAATCTTAGAATCGGGGATAATAGGGTCGACACAATTTTCGAGCGGGGCTAGGGCCCCGCTCTTTTTTTGCCTGCGTGGCATCGATGCTGATGAGCGCTTCATCTAATCCAATCGAAGAGAGCTTCGAACTCGCGGCCGCGCGCTGCGCGGATCTCACGCCGCTCGTCTACCAACGGCTGTTCGACCAGCATCCGGAAACGCGGGCGATGTTCCGCACGCAAGGCAGCGAGCTCGTGAAGGGCTCGATGCTGGCGCTGACGATCGAGGCGATCCTCGACTTGGCGGGCGAGCGTCGCGGGCATTTCCGGCTGATCGCCTGCGAAGTGTCGTCGCATGATGCCTATGGCACGCCGCGCGAGTTGTTCATCGCGTTCTTCGCCGTGATCAGGGATACGCTGTGCGATTTGCTCGGCGATGAATGGTCGACTGACATTGCGCAGGCCTGGGACGCGCTGCTCATCGAGATCGACGCCTTCGCTGCCGTTCCAGCCTGACACTTTGCGCTGCACCAAAGCGAACTGCGGCGATCTCACGTTGATTGCAGATTGAGTGGCATCAACTCTTGTGAGAGACTTTCGGAGATCGGTCGCGCAATCAATGACGCGCCGAGATAAAATATATGGGAGCGAGCGATGTCCGGGACGAAAGATTTCTCGACGACGAGGCGCGATCTTCTTCAGGCGGCAGCGGCTGCCGGCGCCGGGGCTGCCCTTTTCGGCAGCATGGGCATAAACCCCGCATTGGCAGCCGAAGTCGGACGCAGCGAGAAGCCGCTGAAGGCGGCGTTCTCCAACGCGGGCCTCCAGGCGACCTGGTGTGCGCAGGGCAAGCAGGCCGCGGAATTCTGGGGCAAGCTGTTCAACGTTGAAGTGACCTGGTTCGACGGCCAGCTCGATGCGGTGAAGCAGCGCGCCGCGATCGACAACATGGCCTCGCAGAAGTGGGATTTCGTCGCGATCCAGGCGTTCGGCATCGGCACCCTCACCCAGCCCGTGCAGAAGATGATCGACGCCGGCACGCCCGTGATCGACATGGACACGCTGATCGCACCGCTCGATCAGATCAACGTGCACTCCTTCCTCGCCCCCGACAACGAGTTCATGGGGGCCTCGGTAACGCAGGCGCTGTGCAACGCCATGGGCGGCAAGGGCAAGATCATCATGACGCAAGGCGCGCTAGGCCATACCGGCGCGCAAGGCCGCGCCAAGGGCTTCAACAACGTCGTGAAGCAATTCCCGGCCATCGAGGTGCTCGACACCCAACCGGCCGACTGGGACGTCTCCAAGACCGCGCGGCTCTGGGAAACCTATCTGACAAAATATCCGCAGATCGACGCGGCGTTCTTCCACAATGACGACATGGCGCTGGCCGCCGCCAACATCATGAAGGCGCGGGGCCGCACCAACATCCTGATCGGCGGCGTCGACGCCATGCCGCCCGCGATCCAGGCGGTCAGCGAGGGCCGGATGTTTGCGACCGTGCGCAATCCGTCATGCCGCATCCATGGCGGCGCCATCATCGCGGGCGTCTCCGCTGTGGTCGGCGGCGAGAAGAGCGGCCAGGGCATTCCGAAGAACGTCGTCACCGACGGCCCGGTGGTGACCAAGGCAAACGCACCTGGGATGCAGTGGATGGAAGATCACTTCCTGATCTGAGCCTCCATGCCTGAGGTACGTACGCCCATCCTGGAACTGCAGGGCATCACGAAGAGCTTTGGCGGCGTCGAAGCGCTTCGTGGTGTCGACTTCGCGCTTTTCCCCGGCGAGATCCACGGTCTCGTCGGCGAGAACGGCGCGGGAAAAAGCACGCTGATGAAGATCATCGCCGGCGTGCACACCGAGTTCTCCGGCCGCTTTCTGATCGACGGAACGGAGGCGCATTTTCGTTCGGCACGCGATGCGCATACGGCCGGGATCGCCATGGTGCATCAGGAGCTTTCTGTCGCGCCCGACCTCACGGTCGCAGAGAACGTCTTCCTCGGCAACCAGCCGACCAACGCCCTCGGCCTCGTGCAATGGCGGCGCATGGCGCGCGAGGCCGGCGAGCAGCTTTCTCGATTCGGTATCGACGTCGATCCGATGTCGCGGCTCGGCGATCTCCCGATCGGGCTGCAGCAGCTGATCGAGATCGCCCGCGTGCTGTTCTCCGGCGCCCGCATCGTCATCCTGGACGAACCGACTTCCGCCCTCTCCCCGCCCGAGGTCGAGCGCCTGTTCGGGACGCTCCGGCGGCTCCGCGAGGAAGGCACGGCCATCGTCTTCATCTCGCATTTCATCGAGGACATTCTTCGCGTGTCCGACACCGTCACCGTGTTCCGCAACGGACGGAAGGTTGCCGAGACTGCATCCGCCGCAACCAGTAAGGGCGCGCTGATCGAGGCGATGATCGGCCGCGGCGGCGAAGCGCTCGAGCACAGCTACAGCGACGACCTGATGCTGCCGCAGCCCGCGGACGGCTCGGTGGTGCTGAAGGTCGACCAGCTCTCGCTCGCCCGCAGCCTGAAGGACGTCTCCTTCGAGGCCCGCGCCGGCGAGGTGCTCGGCATCTACGGATTCATGGGCTGCGGCCAGCAGGAGCTGTCGCGCATCCTGTTCGGCAAGCTGAAACCCGATAGCGGCACCCTCGCCGTCGAGGGCAAGCCAAAGACCTTCGCCAGCACGGCAGCCGCGCGGCGTGCCGGCGTGGCGCTGGTGCCGGAGAGCCGGCGCGCCATGCTGTTCCACCAGGAGCCGGTCTACAAGAACATCTCGATCAGCATTCTCGATCGCATCTCGTCGCTCCTCCTCAAGCCGGCGCAGGAGCGCGACATTGCCAAGCGCCAGGTCGAGCAGTTGCAGATCAGGCCGCCGGTGGTCGGCCTCGATCTCGGCATGCTCTCCGGCGGCAACCAGCAGAAGGTCGCGCTGGCAAAATGGCTGACCTATCCGCCGAAGCTGCTGGTGCTGTGCGAGCCGACCCGCGGCATGGATGTCGGTGCCAAGAACGACGTCATCAACATCATTCGCGACCTCCGCGCCAAGGGGCTTGCCATCATCGTGCTGTCGACCGAGCCGGAAACGGTGCTGTCGCTGGCCGACCGCATCCTCGTGCTCAAGCGCGGCGCAGTGGTGCGGGAATTCAAGAACGAGCCGGTCAGCAAGGACCGCCTGCTGGAAGCGGCGTGACGGAGAAGCACCATGGCGAGCAGTGAGACGGCTTCGGCGGCGGGTAGCCGAGCGCGAGGCCTTGCGCCGTTCCTGCGCTCGCAGATGCGCAACATCGCGCCGTTCCTGACGCTGATCTTCCTCTCCGGCTTCTTCGCGCTCGCCAGCCCCTCCTTCGCGACGCTGGACAATCTCGGCAATATCCTGACGCAAGTGTCGGTCACAGGCGTCATCGCCGTCGGCCTCACCTTCGTGATCCTCTGCGCCGAGATCGACCTCTCGATCGCCAGCATCGCCAACGTCACGGGCATCGCCGTCGCCTACTTCACGCTGCAGGAATCCTATGTCAACATTCCCAACATTCCCCTCCCCGGTGCAGCCGCGATCCTGCTGGCGATCCTGCTCTGCGCGGCTCTCGGCCTCGTCAACGCGCTGGGATTGACACTGATCGGCATCCCCTCCTTCATCATGACCTTGGCCATGATGCAGATCGCCGCCGGCATCTCCGCGATGCTGGTGCGCGGCCAGATCGCCTACAAGGTGCCTGAATTGATCACGACGCTCGGCTCGGGATCGATCGGCGGCATTCCCTGGATCGTCATCGTCGCCGCCATCATGCTGCTGTCGGGACATCTGGTGCTGACCTACACGCGCTTCGGCCGCTACGTCTACATGGTTGGCGGAAATCGCGAGGCGGCCGAATATGCCGGCCTCAACGTCAAGCTCATCCTTGGCGCGGTCATGGTGATCTCGGCGGTGTGCTCCGGCATCGGCGGCATGCTCGGCGTCGCCCATTTCGGCAGCGCGCAGCAGAACGAGTTCGATACCTATCTGCTCGACTCCATCGCCGCCGTCGTCGTCGGCGGCACCAGCCTGTTCGGTGGCCGCGGCGGCATCGGCAACACCATCGTCGGGCTCTTCGTTCTCGGTGTTCTCAACAACGGCCTCGACCACGTCAACATCGACAGTTTTTTGAAGATCCTGATCCGCGGCCTGATCCTGCTTGCGGCGCTGGTCATCAACGTCTACGCGCAGCGGCTGCGGGAAAAAGCGGCGGAGTAGATAGTCGTCAAAACAAAAACTGTGAAAACAACCCCATGCACAGTAGCCGGAATCAGCGAAATCAATGGCTTGCAGGCGACGCCGCGCAATTGCTGATTTTTCGAATTTTCATTTGACGCGTCGGGCAAAACAGGGGTAGGATGTCATGATGGGCGTCGGTGGGCAGCTTCAAGCTGGCCGCGCACGAACTGCACGTGACGCCGGCCGCCGTCGGGCAGCAGGTGAAGGCGCTGGAGGCGCGCCTGGGCGTGCAGCTGTTCGAGCGCCTGCACAAGCAGCTCATCCTCACCGCGGCCGGTCAGGCCTATCTGCCCGGCGTCTCCGAAGGCTTTCGCCACATCGCGGAGGCGACCTCGCAATTGAAACCGGCAGGAGCGGTGCTGCTGCAATTGGGAGTCCATGGCAGCTTCGACCTGCGCCGTCTCGATCTGGCGGCGTTTCGTAGCGCGCATGCGGAGATCGGCTTGCGGGTGCTGCATCCGGCTAATCGTCTTTTAGGAGATGCCTAACATTATCCCCCCGCACAACCGGAGGCGCAATGTTTTTTGCTTTCGCGCTGACCTTCGCGGGCGCTACCATGATCGAGGCTGCCGGATACTTCTTCAAGCTCAACAGGAACCTGATCGCGGGTGTCCGGACGATGACCGGACTCTGGTTTGCGGTCGCGGCCGGTCGTCAAGAGGAGCCGCGCCAGCCGCCTGCGCCGACAGCGTTAACTCTCGGGAGAGCGATGTCTCAAGGCGTGGTGCCGGCATAGTTGAGGTCGATGAATGCGAAACGCGACAGTCGGCGCGATCACCTACGAATTCCTCTTTGAGGTTTATCGAAAAATGGATCACGATCGAACGACCGGGTTTATCCAATCCCGACCCGATGAAAATGGCACACAGCGGGAGGCCTTCTACCACGAAGCGATGGGCCAGTGGGAATGGATTGGCAGGGTGTTGGGACAAGTTGGCGTCCTGAAGGCCCTGCAGCAGCCACCTCCACCTCCATGGGCTGGACCAACTTCGATGCCAAGGAATGACTTCTCCTACCCTGTGATGACCTTGGCCGAATGCAGTGCTGCCGACTTCTCGAATTTCGAGACCTTTGACAACTATTGCGTTGCGATGTTCTCCCTTGAATATCTGCACTACCATTTCAAACGTGCCGGGGACCTCGTCAATCTCGCCATTCGATCGCCCCGCTTCGTGGATTCTGTTGCGGCTCAAGACGACATTTTCCGCATCGAGGACAGCAATCGCGTCGTCTTTGATCGCTCGCGCTACGAAGAAAAGGTCATGACACGTTGGAGAGACGGGCTGGACAACCGCAACATACGTCCCAAGGGTGGCGCGTAGCTATCCGCCCCCGGTCGCGGCCAACGTCGCCTGCACCGCAATCTCGTCAGCTCGCCAACACCTCACCGCGTGTCCATCAGCACGCGTCTCCAGCACCGGCCCAGGCTCGCCTCGACACACCGCCTCGGCGTACCGACACCGCGGGCTGAACGCACACCCATTCGGCGGATTGAGCGGATTGGGGAGATCGCCGCCTGTCGTCGCCAGCGGTGCATGGTGCAGCGGATCGGGGATCGCGGCGATCAGCGCCTGCGTGTACGGGTGCGCCGGCCGCTCGAAAATCTCGCGCCAGTCGCCGTTCTCGACGATGCGGCCGAGATACATCACGGCGACCTTGTCGCTCATGTGCTCGACGACGCCGAGGTCGTGGCTGATCATGATGTAGGAGAGACCGAGCGTGTCCTTCAATTCCAGCAGCAGATTGATGATCTGGGCGCGGATCGAGACGTCGAGCGCCGAGACGGGCTCGTCGCAGATGACGATCTTGGGATTGAGGATCAGGGCGCGGGCAATGCCGATGCGCTGCCGCTGGCCGCCCGAGAATTCGTGCGGGTAGCGGCCCGCCTGTTCGGGCCGCAGGCCGACATGCCGCAGCATGGTCGCGACGCGGTCCCCGATCTCGCTTGTTGCGGTCACGCCGTGCACACGCAGGGGATCCTCTAACGTCCGGCGAACGGTCTGGCGGGGATTGAGCGAGGCGTAGGGATCCTGAAACACCATTTGCACAATGCGGGCCAGCGCCTTGCGATCGCCGGATGGCCTGTTCGTCACGACCTGCCCGTCCACCACGACGCGGCCACGGGTCGGCGCCAGCAGGCCCAGAATCGACAGCGCGACCGTCGACTTGCCGGAGCCGGACTCGCCGACCAGGCCGAGGCATTCGCCGCGCTTCAGCTTGAGGTCGACGCCGTCAACGGCACGGAGCAGCCGCCGGTCGCGGCCGAGCCAGCCGCCGCCCATCGGAAAATGAACCGCGAGATCCTCGACGCTGAGGATGAGATCGTCGTCCGGCCTGCCTTCACCCAGCCTGTCTTCACCCGGCCTGTCTTCATCCAGCCGGTCTTGGGGCTCATGCATGGTGATGGCACCTCACCAGACCGCCCGCCTCCAGCAGATCCGCCACCGGTGCGACGGTCCGGCAAATACCGGTCGCCTGCGCGCAGCGCGGATTGAACCGGCAGCCATCAGGGAAAGCCGTGATCGCGGGGACGACGCCCGCGATCTCCTTGAGCCTGGTCCTGCCAAGCGCAGCGCGGCTCCCCAGACGCGGCAGCGAAGCGACCAGGCCTTGCGTATAGGGGTGCGAGGGGCTGCGAAAAACATCGGCCGAGCCGCGCTCCTCGACGATGCGGCCGGCATACATGACGGCAACGCGGCGGCAGACATTGGCGACCAGGCCAAGATCGTGGCTGATCATCAGGATCGCCGTGCCTCGCTCGGCGCACAGATTGCGCATCAGCTCGATGATCTCGGCCTGCACGGTCACGTCGAGCGCGGTGGTCGGCTCGTCGGCGATCAGCAGATCCGGACCGCAGGCGAGCGCGATGGCGATCATCACGCGCTGGCGCATGCCGCCGGACAGCTGGTGCGGGTAGTCCTTCACGCGCCGTTCGGGCGCGGGGACGCGGACGCTCGCCAGCGCCTCGACCGCCAACTGATTGGCCTCCCGCCAGCTCTTGCCCTTGTGCAGCACGAACATCTCGGCGATCTGCCTGCCCACGGGCGAGACCGGGTTCAGCGCCGTCATCGGCTCCTGGAAGATCATGGCGATACGATTGCCACGCAGCTCGCGCTGTTTGGCCGCGGAAAGGTGCTGGATCTCCCGCCCCTCGAACCGGATGACGCC
Source organism: Bradyrhizobium sp. 1 (assembly GCF_023073315.1). GTDB lineage: Bacteria > Pseudomonadota > Alphaproteobacteria > Rhizobiales > Xanthobacteraceae > Bradyrhizobium. The sequence goes on from NZ_JADPJH010000014.1 coordinate 186,441, forward strand.
ACTGCCGATCGACAGCGGCTGCCGCAACAGGCCGATCAAGGCGAGCGCCGTGATGCTCTTGCCGCAGCCGGATTCGCCGACGAGGCCAAAGGTCTCGCCACGATCGATGCGGAATGAAATGCCTTCGGCCGCCGCAACGCGCCGCGATCCATCGTCGAGATCGATGCGCAAATCCTCGACTTCAATCAGCGGCACGCCTGTCATGACCGCCGGCTCCGCGACTGTGGATCGAGAATGTCGCGCAGGCCGTCGCCGAGCAGATTGAGGCCGAGCACCGTGAGGAAGATGGCAAGGCCCGGAAACACCGAGAGCCACGGCGCCGTCGTGATCTGGTCGCGGGCGTCCGACAACATGCTGCCCCAGCTTGGAAACGGCGGGCGAACGCCGAGACCCAGGAACGACAATGCGGCTTCGGACAGGACCGCGCTGCCCATGCCGAGCGTCCCGATGACGATGATGGGCCCGAGCATGTTCGGCAACAGCTGCGTGATCATGATGCGCAGATCGCCGTAGCCGAGCACGGTGGCCGCCTGCACATAGCCCTGGCTCCTGAGCGACAGCGCCGAGGCCCGCGCGATCCGGCACGTAAAGGACCAGTTGGTCAGCCCGAGCGCGATCAGCAGGCTGGTCAGGCCGGGTCCCAGCACCGCCATGATGGCGAGCGCAAAGATCAGCGAGGGGATCGCGAGCATGAGATTGGTGAGGCCGTTGACGACATCATCCCACCAGCCGCCCCAATAGCCGGCGCTCAGCCCCAGCGCCACGCCGATGACGCTGTTGATCAGCTGCGAGACGATGCCGACGGTCAGCGAGACGCGTGCGCCGTACACGACGCGGGAATAGATGTCGCGGCCCTGGTCGTCGGTGCCGAACCACCAGGTCCAGCTCGGAGGCTCCTCCGCATTCATGAGGTTGGCGTCCAGGACGGGATCGGTGTGCGCCAGCCAGGGCGCCAGCAGCCCGACCAGGATGGCCAGCGCGAACAGCGCGCCGCCGATGATGAGATTGGCGCGGAGCTTCATGCGTATCTGATCCTGGGATCGATCACCCCGTAGAGCACGTCGATCAGCAGATTGATCGCGAGAAAGGCCAGCACCACCACGAGAATGGAGCCCTGGACGGCGGGAATGTCGCGCTGCAGGACGCTGTCGACGAGCAGCGATCCGATGCCCGGCCAGGAGAACAGTTTCTCGACCACGACCGCCTGCCCCATCAGCGCGCCGAACTGCAGGCCGACCGTGGTGAGAATGATGACGAGCGCGTTGCGCATGACGTGCCACTTCACGACCCGCGTTTCGCTCATGCCCTTGGAGCGCGCCGTGCGGACGAAATCAGCGGTCATGATCTCAAGGACGGCGGCGCGCGTCGTCCGGGCAAACAGCGCCATCGGCGAGACGCCGAGCGTCACAGCCGGCAGGACCAGATATTTCAGGCCGCCATCGCCATAGCCGAAACTCGGCAGCCAGCCGAGCTTCAACGCAAACAGATACATCAGCACCAGCCCGAGCCAGAATTTGGCGATGGAAAGGCCCGACACCGCGACGATCATTGCAAGCGTATCGACGATGCCGCCGGGTTTCAGCGCTGCGATAAAGCCAAGCGGCACACCGATCACGACGGAAAACGCCATGGCTGCGAAGATCAGCTGCAGCGTCGGCCATATCCGTTTGGCGATCATGGCCGTGACAGGCTCGCGGGTCCGGAACGACGTCCCGAAATCACCGGTCGCGAGCTTGGCGATATAGGCGCCGAAACGCACATAAAGGGGATCGTCGAGGCCGAGCTGCTTCTTCATGCGCAGCTCGACCTGCGGATCGCTGTCGTCGCTCATGGAGGAGACGATGCTGCCGGGAACGACGCTGAACAACACGAAGACCAGCAGCACGACGGCAAGCACGGTCGGAATGGTCTGCAGGAGACGGCGGATCAGGAAGGAGAGCATCTCAACTTTTCCTCGCTCCCTCCATTACTCGTCGTGATGAAGGGAGCGCGAGAGCGCGTGTCACTTCGCGGGCGAGGTCTCGTCGACCCAGAGGTCTTCGACGCTCTGATGGGTCAGCTCCGTCGCATTCAACTGAATCCCCCTGAGCCAGGGCTGCACGGCCATGACCGCCTTGTTGTAGTTGAAGAACCAGACCGGCGCCTCCTCATAGAGCAGCGCATTGGCCTTTTGCAGCAGCTGGGTGCGCTTTGCGGCGTCGTCGACCTGCCCTGCCTCGTCGATCAGCTTGTCGAACTCGGCATTGCTGAATTTCATGTAATTGCAAGCCGGCTGCGGCGTCGACGAGTGGAAGCATTTGAGCGCGGCCTGGGGATCCGGGCCGGTGGCCTGGGAATAGATGAAGGCCTGATAGTCGCCGCTGCGCACCACCTCCGCCAGCACGGCGGTCTCGACCTGCTTGACCTTCGCCTTGATGCCGACCTTGTCCAGCATCGGGATCACGGCCGAGACGATCGGCAGGCCCCAGCTCTCGTTCTGGCTGGTGGTCCATTCGAATTCGAAGCCTTGGGGATAGCCGGCCTCCGCGAGCAGCTGCTTGGCCTTGGCCGGATCGTAGGCGTAGGGCTTCATGGCCTTGTCGTAGGCGGGCGAGGTCAGTGGCAGCCAGCTGGTGGCGCGATAGGCCTTGCCCTTGACCAGCTTGTTGATGATCAAATCGGTATCGATCGCGTAGTTGATCGCCTGCCGGACGCGTTTGTCGGCGAACGGCTTGAAAGCGGTATTCATCCCCATGTAACGCGTGAAGACCTCGGCGACCTCGACGACGGTGCCCTTGAGATTGGCGTCGGCCTGATAGGCGACGTACTGCGCCGGCCCGAGCACCGAGGTGTCGATCTCCTTGTTGCGGAAGGCGACATCGCGTGCCGCGGCCTCGCCCATGACCAACACGATGACCTTGTCGGCATAGGGCTTGCCGGGCTTGTAGAACCGGTCCCACCGCTCCAGGACGATGCGCGATCCCGGCACGTGCTCGACGAATTTGAACGGACCAAGACCGATCGGCTTCTGGATGAAACTGTCCTTGGCGGCCTCGTCGGCAGGATAGATCGAGGTCAGCGCGGTGAAGAAATAGAAGCCGGGATCGACTTTCTCGGTCAGCTTCATCTCGATGGTGAAGTCGTCGATCTTCTTCAGGCCGGAGATCTCCTTGGCCTGGCCCTTTTCCACCGCAGCCGCGCCTTCGATCACGCGGACATAGCGCGCGCCGGGATAGGCCTTGGTGCCGTCCATGATGCGGTTGTAGGACCAGATGACGTCGTCGGCCGTCATCTTGCGGCCGTTGTGAAAATAGGCGTCGTCGCGCAGCTTGAAGGTGTGAACGAGACCTTCGTCCGAGATCACGTCCTCCTTCGCGAGTTCCAGAACCGGTTTGCCTTCCGCGGAATTCCAGATGTAGAGCGAGCGATGCAGGGCCTTGGCGTAGATCTCGTCCTGGGCGCGCTGGGTGGTGTGAATGTCCAGGCTGGTGAAGCTCGAACCATAAGGCGCGGTCATGCGGATGGTTCCGCCCTTGCGCGGCGTCTCCGCCTGCGCCGTGGCGACGAGCGCCAGTCCCAAACCGGCGACGATCGCCACTGTTCTCAACATCATAGGCCCTCCGGCAACGCGTATTCCGATCAGGGAGTTGACCATTCGTCGCCCGTCGAAAGCAAGCTTCGTTTGATGGCAATTGACGGCGGTTCCTGAGGCAGTGACGGCCGCATGGGTGAGGTTGCCGGCTCCAGCGATGCGAGTCGCCGATTGACGCGGTGCGTCATAGAAGGGACGGCCTGCCGCTCCCCGGCGGCTGGGCCTGATGACCGCGAACAACTCGCCCTTCATCCGCTCGGCTCACGTCGAGACGCGGCTCGATCTCACGATTGTGCTCGGCTTCTATCCCGCCGCACTCGCCAAAAGCGGCTGCAACAAGACGGACGACGCGGCAGTCGTCACCGTCAACGAGCGGACCACCAAGCTGGCGGCGCACGCCGGAGAGAATTTGGCGAATTCAGACAACACAGCCGGCGAATTGCCGGACGGCCAAAAGCTCGATCTACCGCCGGGCAAGTACAAGGTCAGCCTGACGGTGAACGGCAGCGTGGCACGCAGCCGGGAGTTCGAGGTTGCGGCCAACGAGACCTGGGGTCTGCTGGTCGAGACGAATGGCGTCTTGTTGCCGGTACGGCTGTTTTGACGTCCTCTCCTCGTCATTGCGAGGAGCTCTTGCGACGAAGCAATCCAGAGTCCCTCCGCGGAAAGACTCTGGATTGCTTCGCTCCGCTCGCAATGACGGAGCGCGGAAGCGCGCTCCTCAGCCGGTCAGTTCCGGCATCCAATCCCGCAATTTTCGTGCGGCGCCGGTGACGTCAGCGATCGTCCGAAACGCCGCAGCCTCCACCATCAATCCCCGCGCAAGCCGCACGGCGCGGGCTTCGCTGACGGCTCGCCTCTCCGGATCCTCGATCAGCTCGAAATCGATGTTGTGGGCAAGGCCGAAGATACGACGGATGGTTTTGGCGGCGGCGAAGCCGACCGTGTCCATGAACAGCCGTTGCATGTAGGCTTGCCGCTCGGCCTCCAGCCGCGCGGCGCCCTTCTCGCCGGCAAAGAGCGAGACCGGATATGCATCGCCGCGCGCGTCCGACCGCCAGAGGTCGAGGAATTTTCGCGCGAACTCGTTCCAGACCTGCTCGACCGTCCCGAGCACCCAGCCCTCGAAGACCTGCCGGTCGCCCGGCGCGCGCTCGTGACCGGCGGAGGCAAAATAGGCCATCAGCAGGTTCGCCAGCACGGCGCCGACGTCGAATCCCATCGGACCGTAGAACGCGAATTCGGGATCAATCACCCGCGTCTGGCTCTCCGTGACCATGATCGATCCGGTATGAAGGTCGCCATGGAGCAGCGCTTCCGGGCTTGCCATGAATTTCAGCTTCAGCCGGGAGACCGCGACATGCAGGTCCATGTCATCGCGGAGGTTAGCTGCCAGGCCGTCGAGATACGGCGCGGTCCAGCGGTTCTGCTCGGCGATCCGGTAGGGATCGGTGAAGATCAAATCTTCGGTAATCTTGCAGAGCGCATGGTTGCCGGCGAAGGCCGCGATGGCCTCCTTCTTCTCGACCGCCGAGAGCGCGAGGTCGGAGGTGAAGAACAGGGTGCGCGCCATGAAGGTGGTGATGTCGTCCACGAAGCGCGGATATTGCGCTGCCGCGACCAGCCCCCTGCGCATGATGATGTGGGGCTCGAGCAGCTCCATCACCGTCAGCGCCAGCGCTTCGTTGTGGTGCAGCAGCGCCGGCACGAGGCCGGGGGCGAGCTCGGCCTGCCGGGACAGGGCGAGGTGCTCGTAATGGGCTCGCGACAGCGGCAATGGCCAGCTCTCGCCGACGAGGCGGACGTAAGGCAGCGCCTGCTTCACGGCGACGCCGCCCTTCGCGCCCTTGACGATAAAGACGAGGTTGAGATTGCCGTCGCCGACTTCGGTGATCGGCCACGCGGCAGGGTCGCCACCAAGAATCGCCTTGAGGTCGGGGATGCCTGCGAGATAGTCCCGCAAGGCCGCCTCATGCAGAATCCGATAATCCCCTGCCCGGTCTCCGGCCATGACGATCCCATCCCATGTATGGGCCGGATCGTTACTCCCGCTCCAGGAAGCTCGAGCCGATCTCGACCTTTCTTTTGATGGGATCGTAATCGCAATAGACGCTATCCGCCACCAGCGTGTAGCTGGCGCTGACAGTGTATTTGTCCAGCTTGACAGAGTTCAGGCCGATCACCGAGGTGCTCTTGCCGCCGTTCCATTTGAACGGCGTCGAGCTCTTGGCCTGTTCGCAGGCCAGCACGGCCTCGTTGAAGACATAGCCCTCGACGAACGCCTTCAGCGTCCGCACCTGCACCGCCATCCTCCACTCGACATAGCCGATGGCGCCAAGACCGGCGACGATCAGCACCAGAAGCGCGATGACGATCCTCTGAAAAGTCATTTGTTTCCCTCAACAACGACGCAACACCGAAATTCCAGCAACAAACTTAGAACGGCATTCCCATCAGCTTCGACAGGCGCTCGATCGAGAGATAGCCGGCGTGATAGGCGACCATGGCGATCCCGTAGATGACCGCCGAGATGATCGTGGTCCAGATCAGCTTGCTCCTCATCCGCGTCAGGATCGGCGCGCCGGGATCGGTGCCGGGGGCACCGACGCCGTCCTCATGCTGGCTGCGCACGCCGAACGGCAGCGTCAGGAACAGTGCGATCCACCAGATGACGAAGTAGATCGCGATCGCGGTCGATATCTGGATGGCCATGGGGCGGCCTTATGCCTGCTCGATTTCGACGAGCGCGCCGGAAAAATCCTTCGGGTGCAGGAACAGCACCGGCTTGCCGTGGGCGCCGATCTTCGGCACGCCGTCGCCGAGCACCCGCGCGCCCTCCTTCACCAGCGTGTCGCGCGAGGCGATGATGTCGACGACCTCGTAGCAGATGTGGTGGATGCCGCCGTCGGCATTGCGCTCGAGGAATTTTGCGATCGGCGAAGTCTCGCCGAGCGGCTCGATGAACTCGATCTTGGTGTTGGGGAGCATGGCGAACACGGTGATCACGCCGTGGTCGGGCAGCGGGACCGCCTCTGAAATCTGCGCCCCGAACGCGGCGCCGTAAATCCTGGCGGCCTTGATGGCATCCTTTGTGGCGATCGCCACATGGTTGAGCCGACCCAGCATGTTCTTCTCCCTTAGAGCATGATCCGGAAAAGTGTGATCATGCTCAAACTTCATACTGTCAGGACGTGTACCAGACAGGGGGGCTTTTTGCCCCAATGTTCGTTGATGACGGACCGGACAGCGCGTCGCACCGACTCGGCCAGGGCATCCGGATCGCGGCGGCGCGCCTTCGGCAGTCCCTCGATGGTGGAGACCACGGCGTCGAACACGAGGTCGTCGAAAGGCTCGCCGGCCTTGTTTTTCTCGGGGATTCCGACCAGATCGACCTCGGGATCGTCGGCGAGCTCGCCTTGCGCGTTCATGGCGAAGGCGACGAAGGCACAGCCGGAGAACGCCATGCGGCGCCGCTCAGTCACGGCACGGGACTTGGAATCCTCCAGGATGTTGCCGTCCTTGTAGAGACGGCCCGATGGCACCTCGCCGACCACACCGGGATCGCCGGGGCCGAGCTTGACCAAGTCGCCATTGCGGACGACCAGCACGCGCGGCACGCCGGCGGCGCGCGCGAGTTTGGCGTGCTCGTGCAGATGCAGCGCCTCGCCGTGGACCGGGATCAGGAGCTGCGGCTTCACCCAGGAGATCATGTCGCGCAACTCGTCGCGGCGGGGATGGCCGGAGACGTGGACCAGATGGTCGCGATCGGTGATCACCTCGACGCCCTGGAGCACCAGATTGTTGATGATCGCACCGACCGCCTTCTCGTTGCCGGGAATGGTGCGCGAGGAGAAGATCACGCTGTCGCCGCGGTTCAGCGTGATCTCGGGATGGTCGTCATTGGCGATGCGGGCGAGCGCGGCGCGGGCTTCGCCCTGACTGCCGGTGCACAGCGCCAGCACCTTGTCCTGCGGCAGATGGCCGTAGACCTCGGCCGAGCGAAAGTTCTGCACGCCGTCGAGAAAACCGGTCTCGCGCGCGACCTGCGTGACGCGCTCCATGGCGCGGCCGACCACGACGACCTCGCGGTCGGCGGCCTTGGCGGCGTCGGCGACCGCCTTGATGCGGGCGACGTTGGAAGCAAAGGTCGTGACCGCGACGCGGCCCTTGGCGGCCTTCACGAGGTCGATGATGGTCCGGGCAACCTCGGCTTCCGAGGGCGAACGGCCGTCGCGCACCGCGTTGGTGGAATCGCCGATCAAGGCGAGGACGCCCTCCTCGCCGAGCTCGCGCAGCCGCTTTTCATCGGTCGGCTTGCCCAGCGTCGGGGTCGGGTCGATCTTCCAGTCGCCGGTGTGCAGCACGATACCGACTTCGGTGTGGATCGCCAGCGCGTGCGCTTCCGGAATCGAATGCGCGACGGGGATGAACTCGACATTGAATGGGCCGATATCGACGCGGCCGCCCGATTGCACCACCGTCACCGGGATTTTTGGCGCATTGCGCTCGGCCGCAAGTTTGGCCTCGAACAGCGCCGCGCTGAACTGTGTCGCATAGATCGGACATTTCAGCCTGGGCCAGAGGTCGATGATGGCGCCAAAGTGGTCCTCATGGGCGTGCGTCAGCACCAGGCCCATCAGGTTCTTGCGTTCCTTCTCCAGGAAGCTGATGTCGGGCATGATCAGATCGATGCCCGGCAGATGCTCCTCGTCGCCGAAGGAAACGCCGAGATCGACCGCCAGCCAAGACCGCTGCTGGCGATTGCCGAGGCCATAGATCGACAAATTCATGCCGATCTCGCCGACGCCGCCAAGCGGCGCAAATACCAGTTCGTCAGGCTTCGCCATCACGCAGCTCCCACGGAGGCGGCCGAGCCAAAGAACACCTCGCCGGCCGCCACCGGCAGGCGTCGGCCGTCAGCGGTGCGGACGATCAGGCAACCGCTGTCGTCGATGGTGTCAAAAATGCCTTCCAGCGTCATCGTCCCCGTGTTGATTGCGACCCGCTCGCCGAGGCCCGCGGCGCGCTCCAGCCAAAGTTTACGGATCTCGGCAAAACCGCGGCCGTTGTCCCAGATGCCGCGGAACTCGACCCAGGCATCCGATAGCGCCGAGAACAGCTCTTCCGCGCTGATCTGGACGCCGAGTGTAGCCAGCGACACGGCGGGCGTGGGCGTCCCCTCGGGCGCCGCCACGACGTTGGTGCCGATGCCGACGACGATGGCCAGGCGATCGCCGACGGCCTCCGCTTCCAGGCCGATACCAACGAGTTTCCTGCCGTTGGCGAGGACGTCATTCGGCCATTTCAGGGCGTAGCGGGGCCTGTCAGGACCGAGCCGCAGCGCGGCCTCGAGGCTGACCTTCTCCAGGGCGGCCTCTTCCGCCAGCCCCGCCGCAAAACCGATGGTGGCGGCGACCGCAGGCGCCACGTCCATGACCTCGAGGAGGCTGGCCGCTAAATTTCCCTTCGGCGCGATCCAGGGGCGCTGGCGACGGCCGCGGCCGGCGGTCTGCTCGGACGTGACGAACCACATCGGCCCGCGTTCGCCGGCCCGAGCGTGTTCGATCGCATCGGTATTGGTCGAGCCGGTCCGTTCGAAAGCCGCGAGCTTGTAGCCCGCCGACAGGGCGCGAGGACCGAGCGCGAATCCCATCCTAAAACAGCGACTTTGCCGCGGCGGAGGCGACGCTCACCACCGGCCCTGCAAACAGCGCGAACAGAATGTTGAACAGGCCAAAGACCGCCAGCACCGTCTTCACCTCGACCCTGACAGAATCGACCTGGCCGGCCGGCTCGTCGAAATACATCGTCTTGACGATGGTGAGGTAGTAGTAGGCGCCCACGACGCTGGAGAGCACGCCGACCACGGCCAGCGTGAACAAATTCGCCTTGATGGCGGCGACGAAGACGTACCATTTGGCGAAGAAGCCGGCGAGCGGCGGGATACCGGCCAGCGAGAACAGCAGCATCGCGAACATGAAGGCGAGCAGCGGATTGGTGCGCGACAGGCCAGCGAAATCGCTGATCTGCTCCACGGCATGGCCGTTGCGCTTCATCGACAGGATGACCGAGAACGAGCCGAGCGTCATCGCGACATAGATTACGATATACATCAGCACGCCCTGCGCGCCCTCGACCGTGCCGGCGGCAAGACCGACGAGCGCGAAGCCCATGTGGCCGATCGAGGAATAGGCCATCAGACGCTTGATGTTGCTCTGGCCGATCGCGGCGAACGAACCCAGCACCATCGAGGCGATCGCCACAAACACCAGGATCTGCTGCCACTGCGAGACGATGCCCGGGAATGCGGTCAGCGTGACGCGGGTGAAGACGGCGAGAGCCGCGACCTTCGGCGCCGAGGCGAAGAAGGCGGTGACCGGGGTCGGGGCGCCCTCATAGACATCCGGCGTCCACATGTGGAACGGCACGGCCGAAACCTTGAAGCAGAGGCCGGCGAGCAGGAACACCAGGCCGAACACCAGACCGACATTCGACGCCGTGGCCGCCGCGGCGATGCCGGTGAAGCTCACCGTGCCGGTAAAGCCATAGATCAGCGAGGAACCGTACAGCAGCATGCCCGAGGACAGCGCGCCGAGCACAAAGTACTTCAGGCCGGCTTCGGTCGACTTGGCGTTGTCGCGGTTCGAGGCCGCCACGACGTAGAGCGCGAGCGACATCAATTCGAGACCGAGATAGAGCGAGATCAGATCGCCCGCCGAGATCAGCACCATCATGCCGAGCGTCGAGAGCAGAACCAGGATGGCGTATTCGAAGATGCGGCGGGACGGATCGGACAGGAATTCGGTCGACAGGACCAGCGTCACCGCCGAGCCGATCAGGGCAAGGATCTTCATGAAGCGGGCAAAATCGTCGACGATGAAGCTGCCGCCGAAGGTCACCTGCTTGCCCGAGGGCAGCATGTATTCGAGCACGCCGACCACGACCATGAGCAGCACCGCAAGCGAGGTGACCGCCTTGGTGGTCTCCTGCCCGCGATAGGCGCCCAGCATCAGGAGCGCCATGGCGCCGATCGCGAGCACGAGCTCGGGCAGCACCGGCGCCAGTTGATAACCTGCAGTCGAAAAGCTCATGGCGATATCCTGACCTGCCCGATCAATGGAGCAGTGCGGCGGCCTTCACGGCCGTCACAGCGGTGTTGTAATTGTTGACGAGTTGCTGGACCGAGGCGGCCGACATGTCGAGCACCGGCTTCGGATAGACGCCGAACAGGATCGTCAGTGCGATCATCGGGAACAGCGTCACGCATTCGCGCAAGGTGAGATCCTTCATGCTCGCCAGCGACGGCTTGACCAGCGCTCCGAACACGACCTTGCGGTAGAGCCACAGCGCGTAGCACGCCGACAGGATCACGCCGAAAGTGGCGAAGAATGCGGTCGGGACCGAAACCTTGAAGGTGCCGAGCAGCGTCATGAACTCGCCGACGAAGCCGCTCGTGCCGGGCAGACCGACATTGGCCATGGTGAAGACCATGAAGGTCAGCGCGTAGAGCGGCATCCGGTTGACGAGGCCGCCATAGGCCGCGATCTCGCGGGTGTGCAGGCGGTCGTAGACGACGCCGACGCAGAGGAACAGCGCGCCGGAGACGATGCCGTGCGAGATCATCTGGAATACGCCGCCGGCGACGCCCTGCATGGTGCCGGCGAAGATGCCCATGGTGACGAAGCCCATATGCGCCACTGACGAATACGCGATCAGCTTCTTCATGTCCTCCTGCATCAGCGCCACCAGCGAGGTGTAGACGATGGCGATGGCCGAGAGCGTGAACACCAGCGGCGCGAAGTCGTGCGAAGCCAGCGGGAACATCGGCAGCGAGAAGCGCAGGAAGCCGTAGCCGCCCATCTTCAAGAGGATCGCGGCGAGGACCACGGAGCCAGCGGTCGGCGCCTCGACGTGCGCGTCGGGAAGCCAGGTGTGCACCGGCCACATCGGCATCTTCACCGCAAACGATGCGAAGAAGGCCAGCCACGCCCAGGTCTGCAACGACCGCGGCACGGCGGTGTGCATCAGAGCCGGGATATCGGTGGTGCCGCCGTTCCAGTACAGCGCCATGATGGCAAGCAGCATCAGCACCGAGCCGAGCAGCGTGTAGAGGAAGAACTTGAACGATGCATAGACCCGGCGCGGACCACCCCAGACTCCGATGATCAGGAACATCGGGATCAGGCCGCCTTCGAAGAACAAATAGAACAGCACGAGATCAAGCGCCGAGAAGGTGCCGATCATCAGCGTTTCCAGGATCAGGAACGCCATCATGTATTCGCGGACGCGGTTGGTGATCGCCTTCCAGCTCGCGATGATGCAGAACGGCATCACGGCGGTGGTGAGGATCACGAGCGGCAGCGAAATGCCGTCCACGCCCATGTGGTAGGTGATGCCGGTGGCGAGCCAGTTCGCCTTCTCGACGAACTGGAAGTCGGCGTTGTTGGGATCGAAGCGCATGACCAGGATCACCGACACCGCGAAGGTGATCAGCGTGGTCCAGAGCGCGATCCAGCGCGAATTGCGCTTGGCCGCCTCGTCATCGCCGCGGCTCAGATACACGATCAGCGCACCGACCAGCGGCAGGAACGTCGTGACCGAAAGGATGGGCCAGGTTGTCATTTACTGGCCTCCAAAGCCGAACATGAACCAGGTGATCAGGCCGGCGGCGCCGATCAGCATGGCAAAGGCGTAGTGATAGAGATAGCCGGTCTGGATCTTCACGACGTTGCGGGTGATGTCCAGGACGCGGGCCGAGACACCGTCGGGGCCGAGACCATCGATGATGAAACCGTCACCCTTCTTCCAGAGCTGGTAGCCGATCCACTTCGCCGGGCGGACGAAGATGAGATCGTAGAGCTCGTCGAAGTACCATTTGTTGAGCAGGAACTTGTAGAGCATCGGCTGCGTGTTCGCGAGCTCGACCGGCAGATAAGGCCGGCGGATGTAGAACAGGTACGAGACGAGGAAGCCCAGCACCATCATCACCGTCGGCAGCAACGCGATGGTCTCGGGGATGTGGTGCATCTCCTCGATGATGTGCGGGTTCATCTTCACGGACTCGCGGAAGAACTCTTCGATGCCGTGGCCGGCGAACAGCTCCTTGAACGGGAAGCCGGCGAAGATGGAGCCGACCGCGAGCACGCCAATCGGGATCAGCATCCAGACCGGCGCCTCATGCGCAGCTTCGTAGTGCTGCTCGTCATGCGCCTCGCCGTGGAAGGTCTTGAAGATCAGGCGCCAGGAGTAGAACGAGGTCAGGCCGGCCGCGACGACCGTCATCAGGAAGCCGTAGGTCGCGAACGGATTGTGCGAGGCGTAGGCCGCTTCGATGATCGCGTCCTTGGAGAAATAGCCGGCAGTGAGCGGGAAGCCGGTGAGCGCCAACGTGCCGATCACCATCACCGCGTAGGTGTACGGGATCTTCTTCCACAGGCCGCCCATGTTGCGGATGTCCTGCTCGTGGTGCATCGCGTAGATCACCGAGCCGGAGCCCAAGAACAGCAGCGCCTTGAAGAAGGCGTGCGTGAACAGATGAAACATGCCGACGGAGTAAGCCCCTGCTCCCATCGCCACGAACATGTAGCCGAGCTGCGAACAGGTCGAGTAGGCGACGATGCGCTTGATGTCGTTCTGGACGAGGCCGATGGTCGCCGCGAAGAACGCCGTGGTGGCGCCGAAGAACATCACGACGGCCTGCGCGTTCGGCGCGAGCTCGAACAGCGGTGACAAGCGCGCCACCATGAAGACGCCGGCGGTGACCATGGTCGCGGCATGGATCAGCGCCGACACGGGCGTCGGGCCTTCCATCGCGTCCGGCAACCAGGTGTGCAGCAGGAACTGCGCCGACTTGCCCATCGCGCCCATGAACAGCAACAGGCAGGTCAGGGTCAGCGCATCGGCATGCCAGCCGAGGAAGTCGATCGTCTTGCCGGTGAGGCTGGGAGCCGCATGGAAGATGGTCTCGAAATCAGTCGAGCTGGTCAGCAGGAAGATCGCGAAGATGCCTAGCGCAAAACCAAAGTCGCCGACGCGGTTGACCACGAAGGCCTTGATGGCTGCGGCGTTCGCCGACGGCTTCTGGTACCAGAAGCCGATCAGCAAATAGCTCGCCAGACCCACGCCTTCCCAGCCGAAGAACAGCTGCACGAGGTTGTCCGCAGTCACCAGCATCAACATGGCGAAGGTGAACAGCGAGAGATAACCGAAGAAGCGCGGCCGGTTCGGATCCTCGTCCATGTAACCGATGGAATAGAGGTGCACGAGCGAGGACACGGTCGTCACCACCACCAGCATCACGGCGGTGAGCGTGTCGACGCGCAGCGTCCACCAGACCTGGAGGTCGCCGGAGAAGATCCAGGGCATAAGCTGGATCCTGATGTCGTGATGCATGAAGCCGACATCGACCAGCGTCATCCAGGACAGCGCCGCAGAGACGAACAACAGCGCGGTCGTGATCAGCTCGGCGCCGCGCGAGCCCGCGGCGGCCGGCTCGACCGGGCCGTGGCCATGGTCGTCGTGTCCGTCGCCCGGCTCGTGGTGGCTCTCGTGGATGACGGAGACATCCTCGTTGATCGTATCGGACGCATGAGCATGCGCGCCATGGCCGTGATCGCCGTGATGCTCCACCTCGTCGCCCGAGGGGTTGCGGGCATGCGCGCCGAACAGCGCGATCAGGCCGGCCAGAATGGCGCCCAGCAGCGGCAGAAAAACGATTGCCTGAACCATGACTGAGCTCAGCCCTTCATCAAATTGACGTCCTCAACCGCGATCGAGCCGCGGTTGCGGAAATAGACCACCAGGATGGCGAGACCGATCGCGGCTTCAGCGGCAGCGACCGTCAGCACCAGAAGCGCGAAGACCTGGCCGACGATGTCGCCGAGGAAGGTCGAGAACGCGACGAGGTTGACGTTGACCGAGAGCAGGATCAGCTCGATCGACATCAGGATGACGATGATGTTCTTGCGGTTCAGGAAGATGCCGAGGATCCCGAGCGTGAACAGGATCGCGCCGACCGCCAGATAATGTCCGAGCCCGACCGTCATTTCACCCACTCCGCCGCATCGCTGTCCTGCAGCCCCTGCCCCGGCGCCACCTTGCGCATCGCCATCGCCATCTCGGGCGTGCGCGCGTTCTGAACGTTGATGTCCTGCCGCTTCACGCTCGCCTTGTGGCGCAGCGTCAGCACGATGGCACCGATCATGGCGACCAGCAGCACCATGCCCGAGAGCTGGAAGTAGTGGACATACTTCGTATAGAGCACCAGCCCGAGCGCCTCGGTGTTCGAGACGTTGGTCGGGATCGGCGCCGTGATGGTCTTGCTGATACCGGGATTGATGACCCAGGCGCCGACGGTGAGCAGCAGCTCGAACAGGAAGATGCCGCCGATCACGACACCGACCGGCAAGTACTGGATGAAGCCCTCGCGCAGCTCGAGGAAGTCGACGTCGAGCATCATGATCACGAACAGGAACAGCACCGCGACGGCGCCGACATAGACGACGATCAGGATCATCGCCAGGAATTCGGCTCCCATCAGCACGAACAGGCCGGAGGCGTTGACGAAGGCGAGGATCAGGTACAGCACGGAGTGCACGGGATTGCGCGAGACAATCACCATCACCGCCGAGGCGACGCAGACGCCGGCGAAGAGATAGAAGAACAGCGCGGGAAGGATCATGCTCTCATCTCACCGGTAAGGCGCGTCGAGCTCGATCGCCTTCGCGATCTCGCGTTCCCAGCGGTCGCCATTGGCGAGCAGCTTGGCCTTGTCATAGAACAGTTCCTCGCGGGTCTCGGTCGCGAACTCGAAGTTCGGACCTTCGACGATGGCGTCGACCGGACATGCCTCCTGGCAGAGGCCGCAATAGATGCACTTCACCATGTCGATGTCGTAGCGCACGGTACGGCGGGTGCCGTCGTTGCGGCGCGGGCCGGCCTCGATGGTGATGGCCTGCGCCGGGCAAATCGCCTCGCACAGCTTGCAGGCGATGCAGCGCTCTTCGCCGTTCGGATAGCGGCGCAGCGCGTGCTCGCCGCGGAAGCGCGGCGAGATCGGGCCCTTCTCGAAGGGATAGTTCAGCGTCGGCTTCGGCTGGAAGAAATAGCGCATGGCGAGGAAGAACGCCGAAACGAACTCCGACAGCAGAAGCGAGCGTGCAGTGGCGTTGATGTTGATACCCATGATGGCCCTCACTTCGGCGCGATGTCGGCGAAATGCAGCACGCCGGCCACCACGATCACCATCGCCAGCGACAGCGGCAGGAACACCTTCCAGCCGAGGCGCATCAGTTGATCGTAGCGGTAGCGCGGCACGATCGCCTTTGCCATCGCGAACAGGAAGAACATGAAGAACAGCTTCAGCGAGAACCAGATGATCCCCGGCACCCAGTTGAAGGGCGGCAGGTCGACCGGCGGCAGCCAGCCTCCCAGGAACAGGATGGTCGCCATCGCGCACATCGTGGCAATCGCGACATACTCGCCGAGCATGAACAGCAGATACGGCGTCGAGCCGTACTCGACCATGAAGCCGGCGACTAGCTCGGATTCCGCTTCCACGAGGTCGAAGGGCGGACGGTTGGTTTCCGCCAGCGCCGAGACGTAGAAGATCACGAACATCGGGAACAGCGGCCAGACGTACCAGTTCAGGATGGTCAGCTGCGGCAAACCGATCAGGCTGGCAAAGCCGCGGACATGCTGGGCTTCGACCACGCCCGAGAGGTTCAGCGTGCCGGCGCAGAGCAGCACGGTGATGATGACGAAGCCGATCGAGACTTCGTAGGACACCATCTGTGCCGCCGAGCGCAGTGCTGCCAGGAACGGGTACTTCGAGTTCGACGACCAGCCGGCCATGATGATGCCGTAGATCGACAGCGACGAAATCGCGAAGATGAAGAGGACGCCGACATTGATGTCGGAGATCACCCAGCCGAGATTGGTCGGGATCACAGCCCAAGCCGCGAGCGCGAGCACGCATGACACCAAGGGAGCAAGGAGAAACACGCCCTTGTTGGCGCCGGCCGGAATGATCGGCTCCTTCAGCACGAACTTGAGAAGGTCGGCGAAGGATTGCAGCAGGCCCCAGGGGCCGACCACGTTCGGGCCGCGGCGGATCTGCACCGCCGCCCAGATCTTGCGGTCGGCGAGCAGGATGTAGGCGATCGCGATCAGCAGGACCACGAGCACCAGCACGCTCTCCGCGATCATGATGATCAGCGGCCAGAGGAAACCGGTCCAGAATGCGCTTGCGAAGAATTCCATCGGCTCACTCCGCTGCGGTCAGCATCTGCCCGGAGGCAAGCCGCGAGCATTCCGCCATCACGGCGGACGCACGCGCGATTGGGTTGGTCAAATAGAAGTCCTCGACGAGGGTCTTGAACGGCGCCTTCTCGGGCGAGCCGCCCTTCCCCGCCAGCTTCTTGATCTGGTCGGCGGAGCCGGCCTCGATCTGGTCGAGACGGATCAGATGCGGCACGGCCTTGAAGAGCGCCTGGCGCAGCGCCGACAGCGAGTCGTAGCCGAGCTTCTTGCCGAGCGCTTCCGAGAGCGCACGCACGACCGCCCAGTCTTCGCGAGCTTCGCCCGGCGGGAATGCGGCGCGGCCCGTCATCTGCACGCGGCCTTCGGTGTTGACGTAGATCGCGGATTTCTCGGTATAGGCGGCGGCCGGCAGGATGACGTCGGCGCGATGCGCGCCGCGGTCACCATGGGTGCCGATATAGACGACGAACGTCCCGTCCGCCGGCTTGATTTCGTCGGCGCCGAGCAGGAACAGCAGATCGAGCGTGCCGAACGTCGTCATCTGCGCGGCGTTCAGACCACCGGCAGCGGCCGTGAAGCCGATATCGAGCGCGCCGACGCGCGAGGCAGTCTCGTGCAGCACGCCAAAACCGTTCCAGCCGTCCTTGAGCGCGCCGACATCGAGCGCGAGTTTTGCTGCGGCGGCGAGAATGGCGGCGCCATCGTGACGCGACGCCGCGCCCGCGCCGACCAGGATGATCGGGTTCTTGGCGTTCTTCAACACGTCCATGAAGGAGTGCTTGCCCGCCGCGAGCTCGCCGAGCGTCTCGGTGCCCGCACCGAGATGGTCATAATCGTAAGTGAGATCGGCCTTGGCGCCGATCACGCCGACCTTGAAGCCGCCGATGCGCCAGCGCTTGCGGATGCGGGCGTTGAACACGGCCGCTTCCTTGCGCGGATTGGCGCCAATGATGAGCAGCGCGTCGGCCTGCTCGACGCCCGCCAGCGTCGGATTGAAGATGTAGGAGCCGCGGCCGAGCGCGGGATCGAAGGCGTCGCCGCCCTGCACCGCCAGATTGCCCGAGCCGTACTTCGACAAGAGATCCTTCAGCGCGAACATCTCCTCGACACCGGCGAGGTCGCCGGCGATCGCGCCGATGCGCTTGCCGTCAGTGCGCGCGGCCTTGGACGCGATCGCGGCGAAGGCTTCAGGCCAGCTCGCCGCGCGCAGCTTGCCGGCTTCGCGGATATAAGGACGGTCGAGACGCTGGGTGCGCAGGCCGTCGACGACGTGGCGTGTCTTGTCGGAGATCCACTCCTCGTTCACGGCCTCGTTGATGCGCGGCAGCACGCGCATCACTTCACGGCCGCGGGTGTCGACGCGGATCGCAGATCCCAGGCCGTCCATGACGTCGATCGACTGGGTCTTGCCGAGCTCCCACGGGCGCGCGGCGAAAGCATAGGGCTTCGAGGTCAGCGCACCGACCGGGCAGATGTCGACGAGATTGCCCTGCAATTCCGACGTCAGCGCGTGCTCGAGATAGGTCGTGATCTCCATGTCCTCGCCACGGCCGGTGGCGCCCATCTCGGGCGCGCCGGCGACTTCCGCCGAGAAGCGGACGCAGCGCGTGCACTGGATGCAGCGGTTCATCGAGGTCTTGACCAGCGCGCCGAGATATTTGTCCTCGACCGCACGCTTGTTCTCGGCGAAGCGGCTGGTGTCGACACCATAGCCCATCGCCTGGTCTTGCAGGTCGCACTCGCCGCCCTGGTCGCAGATCGGGCAATCCAGCGGATGATTGATGAGAAGGAATTCCATCACGCCTTCGCGTGCCTTCTTCACCATCGGCGAACGCGTCGAGATTTCCGGCGGCTCGCCCTTCGGGCCCGGACGGCAGTCGCGCACGCCCCAGGCGCAGCTTGCGACCGGCTTCGGGCCGCCCTTCACCTCGACGAGGCACATCCGGCAATTGCCGGCGATCGACAGCCGCTCGTGATAGCAGAAGCGCGGAATCTCGGCGCCAGCCGCCTCGCACGCCTGAAGCAGCGTGTACTCGGCGGGGACATCGATCTCTTTGCCGTCGATGATGAGCTTGGTCATTCTCTCTACTCCGCCGCGACCATGTTCACGGGATCGCGGACGCCGGCATCGTCGATGTCGGCCTTGTGCGAATACTGGTCGATGCGCGCTTCGATCTCATGACGGAAATGCGCGATCAGGCCCTGGATCGGCCATGCGGCTGCGTCGCCAAGCGCGCAGATGGTGTGGCCTTCGACCTGTTTTGTCACTTCGAGCAGCATGTCGATCTCGCGCTTGTGGGCGCGGCCGTCGGCCATGCGGGTGAGCACGCGCCACATCCAGCCGGTGCCCTCGCGGCACGGCGTGCACTGGCCGCAGCTCTCGTGCTTGTAGAAATAGGAGATGCGGGCGATGGCGCGGATCAGATCGGTCGATTTGTCCATCACGATCACGGCCGCGGTGCCGAGGCCCGAGCGCAGCTTGCTCAAGCTATCGAAATCCATCGGCGTGTCGATGATCTGCTCGGCCGGCACCATGCGCACCGACGAGCCGCCGGGGATCACGGCCTTGAGATTGTCCCAGCCGCCGCGGATGCCGCCGCAATGTTTGTCGATCAGCTCACGGAACGGAATGCCCATGGCTTCTTCGACGTTGCAGGGCCGCTCGACATGGCCGGAGATGCAGAACAGTTTGGTGCCGACATTGTTCGGACGGCCGATGCCGGCGAACCACGCCGCACCACGGCGCAGAATGTCCGGAGCCACCGCGATGGACTCGACGTTGTTGACGGTGGTCGGGCAGCCGTACAGGCCGACATTGGCCGGGAACGGCGGCTTCAGCCGCGGCTGGCCCTTCTTGCCCTCGAGGCTTTCGAGCAGCGCGGTTTCCTCGCCGCAGATATAGGCGCCGGCGCCGTGCGCGACGTAGATGTCGAACGGCCAGCCGTTGACATTGTCCTTGCCGACCAGCTTCGCCTCATAGGCCTGGTCGATCGCGGCCTGGAGATGCTCGCGTTCCCTGATGAACTCGCCGCGGACATAGATGTAGCAGGCATGTGCGTTCATCGCGCAGCTCGCGATCAGGCAGCCCTCGATCAGGAGATGCGGATCGTGCCGCATGATCTCGCGATCCTTGCAGGTGCCGGGCTCGGATTCGTCGGCGTTGACGACGAGATAGCTCGGACGGCCGTCGGTCGATTCCTTCGGCATGAAGGACCATTTGAGACCGGTCGGGAAGCCGGCGCCGCCGCGGCCGCGCAGGCCCGACGCCTTCATCTCGTTGATGATCCAGTCGCGGCCCTTGTCGATGATGTTCTTGGTGCCATCCCAGGCGCCGCGACGCCGCGCGCCCTCGAGCCCCCAATCGTGGAGGCCGTAGAGGTTCTTGAAGATGCGGTCCTTGTCCTCGAGCATATCAGTGCTTTCCGATCAACGATTGGCTTGCTTGTAGGCAAGCCCGGCGGCGCAGACGGCGAAGGTCAGCGCCCAGAGCAGACTGGTTTCCTGCGATTCATGCATCGCGAAGCGCTGCAACAGGAACATGAAGACGGCCGCGGCCGCGGCGTGCATCGCGATGAAGCCCCACTTCTGCACGGTGCCGCTCTCCTCCACGATTGATGACGAAAGATCACGCATCAGGAGGTCTCCTTCAGCGTGGTCGGTCCGCCCGCCGGCGCCGAGAACTGGCGGCCGTTCTGCGGACCGGGCTTTGGCGGATTGCCGGAAGCAAAGCCGTCGAGCACCTTGCCGAAGCTTTCCCTGGTCAGGTCCTCATAGGTGTCCTTGCCGATCATCACCATCGGCGCGTTCACGCAGGCGCCCAGGCACTCGACCTCTTCCCAGCTGAAATCGCCGTCCTTGGAGAGATGGAAGGGATCGTGATGGATGCGGCTCTCGCAGACGTGGATCAGATCCTCGGCGCCGCGCAGGCGGCACGGCGTGGTGCCGCAAACCTGGACGTGGGCCTTCTTGCCGACGGGAGCGAGCTGGAACATCGTATAGAAGGTCGCGACCTCAAGCACGCGGATATAGGGCATGTCGAGCATGTCGGCGACGACGCGGATGGCGGCTTCCGACACCCAGCCATCGTGCTGCTCCTGCGCACGCCAGAGGATGGCGATCACCGCGGAGGCCTGGCGCCCGGCCGGATATTTCGCGATCTGCTGCTTCGCGAACGCGACGTTCTCGTCCGTGAACGCAAAGCTCGCGGGCTGGACTTCCTTCGGTGCTAATCGGCGAACGGACATATCTTATCTCTCACTGCATACGGCGCGCGGATTTGGCATTCAGGGCTTCGATCCTGTCCTGCCAGAATGCGCTTGCGGTGCCGAAAACGTTGTAGCCGACGTGGGTCGAGACCTTGATGCGATCGAGAATCGACAGCTCGGTCACGGTCTCCAGCCGGTTGGTGCGCGGATCGAGCACGATCAGCTTCATCGGGGTCTGCTCGAGGATGTAGCGCGACACCGCATGAGAGCGGTCGCTGCCGTGCTCCTCGCACATGATGACGCTGTCGGCCTGGAGCAGCCGGGCGCCGCCCTTGATCGCCTCGATCTCGACGCCCTCGACGTCGAGCTTGATCAGGTACTTGCCGCTGGCGGAGACCTTGCCGTCGTCGATGAGGTTGTCGAGCGCCAGCACGGGCACGTCCTCGCCGCCGTCAGACGGAGCGCCAGCGATGCTGAAGGCTTCGTGCTTGGTGCCTGACAGCCGCGCGGTGCCGCGCGAGGCGCCGATCGCGCATTTCAGGGTCTCGAAGCGGTTGCCGTTGACGCGGGCGTTGTTGGCGAGCTTCGGATAGTTCTGCCCCGACGGCTCGATCGCGATCGCCTTGTGCGAGCCGAACGGCTTGCTCGACACCAGCACCGACCAGTAGCCGTAATTGGCGCCGCAATCGAGCAAGGTGTAGTCGACGTCGATGGAGTCGGCGAACAGCAGCTCCAGCTCGTCCTCGTAGCTGTAGGAACGGTTGAGCAGCTTGCTCCAGTAACCGTCGCCGTAAGGGAATTCGAACACGGCGTCGGGGTTGAGCTTGATCGCAATGTCGCGCTTGGGCAGCGTCTTCGCCAGCAGATTGGCGCAGGCGATGTAGCCCATATGCGAGAAGTGCGAGGAGATCTTCGATCCCGTCACCAGCGCCAAGGCAGCCGTCCGCTCCCACAGGTTGGCCCCTTCAAGGGCCCCCGAGGCACGGTCAAACTGGATTGGCGCCTGCGCCATCACCGATCGACCTCTCCGAACACGATGTCGAGCGAACCGAGGATCGCCGAGACGTCGGCGAGCAGATGACCCTTGCAGATGTGATCCATGGCCTGGAGATGCGCAAAGCCGGGCGACCGGATCTTGCACTTGTAGGGTTTGTTGGTGCCGTCGGAGACGAGATAGACGCCGAACTCGCCCTTTGGCGCTTCGACCGGCGCGTAGACCTCGCCGGCCGGCACATGGAAACCTTCGGTGTAGAGCTTGAAATGATGGATGAGCGCTTCCATCGAGCGCTTCATCTCACCGCGCCGGGGCGGCAATACCTTGTTGTCCTGGACCAGCACCGGGCCCTGCCCGTCCGGCGATTTGAGCTTCTGGATGCACTGCTTCATGATGCGCACCGACTGACGCATCTCTTCCATGCGGATCAGATAGCGGTCGTAGCAGTCGCCGTTCTTGCCGATCGGAATGTCGAAGTCCATTTCGGCGTAGCAGTCGTAAGGTTGGGCCTTGCGCAAATCCCAGGCGGCGCCGGAACCGCGCACCATCACGCCGGAAAAGCCCCAGGCCCACGCCTCCTGCAGCGACACCACGCCGATATCGACGTTGCGCTGCTTGAAGATGCGGTTGTTGGTGAGCAGCCGGTCGAGATCGTCGACCACCTTCAGGAACGGATCGCACCAGGCTTCGATGTCGTCGATCAGTTTCGGCGGCAAATCCTGATGCACGCCGCCCGGCCGATAATAGTTGGCATGCATACGGCTGCCCGACGCGCGCTCGTAGAACACCATCAGCTTCTCGCGCTCTTCGAAACCCCACAGCGGCGGGGTCAGCGCACCGACGTCCATCGCCTGCGTGGTGACGTTGAGAAGATGCGACAGAATGCGGCTGATCTCATGGTAGAGTACGCGGATCAACTGGCCGCGGCGCGGCACCTCGATGCCGAGCAGCTTTTCGATCGCGAGGCAGAACGCATGTTCCTGGGTCAGGGGCGCAACGTAATCCAGCCGATCGAAATACGGCACCGCCTGCAGATAGGTTTTGGCCTCGATCAGCTTCTCGGTCCCACGATGCAGCAGGCCGATATGCGGGTCGACGCGCTCGACAACCTCGCCGTCGAGTTCCAGCACGAGACGTAGCACGCCGTGTGCCGCCGGATGCTGCGGGCCGAAATTGATGGTGAAGTTACGGAGATGTTGCGGTTGCTCGGTCATGATCAGCTCTTCGGCTCCGCCTTTTCATCCCCCGGAAGCACCGGATAGTCGGCGCCCTCCCAGGGAGAGAGAAAGTCGAACTTGCGGAATTCCTGGCTGAGCCGGACCTCCTCGTACACCACCCGCTTCTCCCCGTCGTCGTAGCGGACTTCGACGAAGCCGGTGAGCGGAAAGTCCTTGCGCAGCGGATGGCCCTCGAAACCGTAATCGGTGAGGATGCGGCGCATGTCGGGATGGCCGACGAAGAACACGCCATAGAGGTCGTAGGCCTCGCGCTCGAACCAGTCCGCACCGGGAAACACCTCGATCAGCGACGGCACCTGGGTGGTCTCGTCGGCCTGAAGCTTGACCCGGACACGCGCGTTCAGCGTCGGCGACAGCAGGTGATAGACCACATCGAAGCGCTTCTCGCGCTGCGGATAGTCCACCGCGGTGATGTCGGTGAAGCTGACGAACCGGCAATTCGGGTCGTCGCGCAGATATCTTGCCACCTCGACGATCTTGCTGACCTCGACGTCAACCGTGAGCTGGTTGAAGGCCACCGAATGACCGAGAGCGGCGCCCGGAAGCGCGCTCACGATCGTCTGCCCCAGGGCGTCGAGCTTGGCGTCGTCCATGACGTAAAACCTTAGCGTTCGATGGTGCCGGTGCGGCGGATTTTCTTCTGCAGCAGCAGCACGCCGTAGAGCAGCGCTTCCGCCGTGGGCGGGCAGCCCGGCACGTAGATGTCGATCGGCACGATGCGGTCGCAGCCGCGCACGACCGAGTAGGAATAGTGATAATAGCCGCCGCCATTGGCACAGGAGCCCATCGAGATGACGTAGCGCGGCTCCGGCATCTGGTCGTAGACCTTGCGCAGCGCAGGCGCCATCTTGTTGGTCAGCGTGCCCGCAACGATCATCACGTCGGACTGGCGCGGCGAGGCGCGCGGGGCGAAGCCGAAGCGCTCGACGTCGTAGCGCGGCATCGACACCTGCATCATCTCGACCGCGCAGCAGGCGAGACCGAAGGTCATCCACATCAGCGAACCGGTGCGGGCCCAGGTGATGAGGTCATCGGTCGCGGCCGTGAAGAAGCCCTTGTCGGACAGCTCGGAATTGACCTCGAGGAAGAACGGATCATTGGCCCCGACCGGACGGCCGGTCGACGGATCCAAAATGCCCTTGGGAGCCGGCGCGATCACCGGACCAGCGGACGATGCAGGGTTCAATCCCATTCCAGTGCTCCTTTCTTCCATTCATAGGCGAACCCGACGGTCAGCACGCCGAGGAACACCACCATGGACCAGAAGCCGGTCGCGCCAAGCTTGCCGAACGCCACGGCCCAGGGAAACAGGAACGCCACCTCGAGATCGAAGATGATGAAGAGAATGGCGACCAGATAGAAGCGAACATCGAACTTCATGCGGGCGTCGTCGAAGGCGTTGAAACCGCACTCATACGCCGACAGCTTTTCCGGGTCCGGCTGCTGGAACGCCACGATGAAGGGCGCGATCAGCAGCACCAGGCCAATGAGGCCCGCTACCCCTATAAAGACGACGAGTGGAAGATAGTTCTGTAGAATGCCGCTCATTGACGAGCCCTTTTTCCCGCGGCCTCGGGACAGCCACGGATTCGTCCAGTTTGGAATTGTTCTGAGCCTTAGCGCAGTGCACCAATGGGCGCAAGACACGCTCTTTTTAGGCCCTTTGCTGCTCCCAGACCGGTGGAAATCCCGGAATCACCCCGCGCTGGTATGGAGCAGATCGGAAAAGCCAGCAAGGGCGGCCACAGTTTTGCAGGGCAGCGCTTCCGAGATTGCGGCGCACGCGCCGAGGCAGCTATCTGCTGCGCATCCCCGGTCAAAATGCCCGGATTTTTTGCGTGCGGCGGCGCACCCAAACCCATGAGACGACCAGCACCGGGGCCCCCACCGTCACCCAGGCGACATACTGGCCGACCGTTCCCCACAGCAGCGCCGCCAAGAGGCCGGTGATGGTCGCGGCCGCGAGCACGATGGGTGCAGCAAAGACACGTATCCACAGGCGCGAGCGGTCAGAGGAGCCATGCATCAAGACGGGACCGGGGTTCGCCGGGCGAATGCGTCGGTCCGGCCGGGCGCGCGCTTGCGCCGCCGCGCCAGCCAGAGATAGAGGCCGCTGCCGATCACAACGATGGTGAGCCCGTCGAGCGCGGCCCAGATCACCTTGAGCGGCATCCCGCCATAGTCGCCGAAATGCAGCGGCTGCGAGATCAGCAGCGCCTGGAGATAGACCGGCAGCGCCCGGCTGTCGGCGACCTCCCCGGTCTCGCCGTCGAGCAGCACCGGCTTGAGCAGCCGCGCGGTCAAAGCCGTGTCGCCGCGCATAAACGCGGCAAAGTGGTGCGAGGAGGTGAACGGCGTGCCCGGAAACGCGATGAAGGCGACCTCCATCCCGGGCGCGGTCTGCCTGACGCGCGCGACGACATCGTCGAGTGAGGCGAGATGCGTCGGCGGCGGCTTGCCGGCATAGGGCGCGACCATGCTGGCGAGCTCGGTCGTCTTCCACTGGTTGAGCATCAGCTCGGCCCAGGTGTTGACGACGCCGGTCAGGCCCACCACCAGCGCCCAGGCGACCGTCACGACGCCGATCAGATTGTGCCAGTCGAGCCAGCGCACCCGGCGCGAGGTGCTGTCGCGGATGGTGGCAAAGCGCAGGCGGCGGGTGAATGGCCAGTACAGCACCACGCCGGAGACGATGGCGACGGCAAACAACAGGCCCATTCCGCCGAGGAACAGCTTTCCGGGCTGGCCGAGGAACATGTCGGTGTGCAGCTTGAGCACGATCAGCATCGGCCCGACGCCGACCGGTCCGAGCAGTTTTGTCGAGACCGCATCGAAGGCGCGCACGGTGGTATTGTCGGGCAGCCCGTCGACCGCACTGTTGGTGAAGGCGGTGACGATCCCGGGCTCGTCCTTGTCCCAGGAGATATATTGCAGCACACGGCCGGGATCGGCGGCGAGCGCGGCGTCGGCGACGGCCTGGGTCGTCGCGCGCGCCGCGCCCGCATGAGCTTCGGGCTGGGGGGCATAGCCCAGGAGCTCATCGATCTCGTGATGGAAGATCAGCGGCAGGCCGGTCAGGCAGAGCAGCAGCAGGAACACGGTCGAGATCAGGCTGGTCCAGGTGTGGACCACGGACCAGAGCCTGACCGTGCGCGCCTTCACGACGTCCTCCCCTCGCCCGGCCCTCACCATCTGTAGGATACGCTGGCGGTGACACGGCGCCGGTCGCCGTAGAAGCATGACGTGGCCGTAGAGCAGCTGGCGACATAGATCTTGTCGGTCAGGTTGATGACATTGAGGGCCGTGCGCCAGTTCTGCCATTCGTAGTGGAGCGCGAGGTCGCCGAGCACGACCGCGGGAACTTCGAGCGTGTTGGCAGTGTCCGCCCAGGACGACCCGATGTAACGCACGCCGCCACCGAAGCCGAAGCCCTCCAGCGGCCCGTCTTTGAAAGTGTAGTCCGCCCAGCCCGACACCAGCATTTCAGGCGTGTTGGTCGGCGTCTTGCCGACCAGCGACGGATCGAGATCCTTGCTGGTGAAGAGATGATAGGCCGTGAAGGCGCCGATCAGCTTCAGCTCCTTGGTAGCGTTGGCCACCGCTTCGAGCTCGATGCCGCGTGAGGTCACCTCGCCGGTCTGGTTCTGCAGCAGCGCATTCGACGGATCAGTGGTGGCCACGTTCTGGCGCTTCAGGTCGAACAGCGAGGCGGTGAAATATCCGTCGAACCCCTTCGGGGCGACCTTTACGCCGACCTCGGCCTGCTTGCCGGTTTCCGGCAGGAACAACCGATTGGTTGCACTATTGATGCCGATGATCGGATTGTAGCTGGTCGCGTAAGAGACGTAGGGCGCGATGCCGTTGTCGAAATTGTAGATCAGTCCGGCGCGCCCGCTGAACCTGCTGTCGTTGCGTTGATTGACAGTCGCGCCGGTGTCCCGGGCGGCCTGCGTCGTCTCGACCCAGTCGTTGCGGCCGCTCAACACCAGCGTGAAGTTACCGAGCTTCATCTGGTCCTGGAGATAAGTGCCGGCCTGCTTCTGCGTCATCCGGAAGTTCCGGAACGGAGCCCCCGTGAACGGAATGTCGCTAAGGCCATAGACCGGATTCAGGACGTTGATCGAGGGCACGCCGCTCCCGAACAGTTGGAAATCGTCGATCTGGTAGCCCTTCAGATCCACCCCGAACAGCATCGTGTGCTTCACGGGGCCGGTGTCGACGCGGTACTCGAGTTGATTGTCGAGATCAGCCTGGTTGGCGGTGTTCTTCGCATACCAATTGTAGCGGTTGAGAGTTGCCGTGTTCACGTCGGCCCAACCATTGCCGACGTAGCCGCGATAGGTCACATCGACATGGGCAAAGCGCGCATTCTGCCGGAACGTCACATCGTCGGTGAGATTGCGTTCGAACTGATAGCCGAGCATCTCCTGCTCGCGCGTAAACTTGTCGACGTTGGGATCGCCCGTGAAGAAGCTGGTCGAGATCTTGCCGAACGGCGCGTTGGTCACCGTGCCCTGGTAGGGCAAGAAGTTGATGCCGCGAGTGTCCTGCTTCGAGGCCGACGCCAGCACCGTGAACGTGGTGTCGGCATCCGGCTTCCAGGTAACCGACGGCGCGATGAAGTAATTGTTGTCGGGCGTGAAGTTGACTTGCGTATTGCCGTTCTGGACCTGGCCGACGACGCGATAGAACAGCTTGCCGTCCTGCTTGCCGTTCCCGGGCTGCGTCGCGACGGGACCGCCGACATCGAAGCTGACATAGGCGTTGCCGAAATTGTTGACGCCGGTCTCGACATAGCGGATCGGCTCGGCCGGCGGCAGCTTGCTGATGACGTTGACGATGCCGCTCGGGCTCGATCCGCCATAGAGCACCGCCGACGGGCCGCGCAGCACCTCGACCCGCTCCATGTTGGGCGTCTGGAGCTTCCAGCTCGCATAGGACGTGTAGAACAGCTGCATGCCGTCGAGGAACAGACCGATGTCGTCGGACTTGAAGCCGCGGATCAGCCACCAGTCATTGCGCGTATCCGCACCAAATGTTCCGGCGCGCACGCCGGCTGTGTAGCGCAGCACCTCGTCGAGCTTGTTCGGCTTCTGGTCGCGGATCTGCTCGGCGCCGATCACCGACACCGACTGCGGCGTCTCCATGATCGGCGTGTTGGTCTTGGTGCCCGACGAGCTGCGACCGGCGACGTAGCCGTTCACCGGTCCACGCGGTGTTTCGACGAAGCCGGCATTGCGCTGCGGCAGCGGTTTGCGGCTTGCGCTTTGCACCGTCCGCCTCGGCGCGATGCGCGTGGCCGCAGCAGGTGCGCGACGGCGCGCTTCCGGCACGACAACGGTCACCGACGGCAGGTTCTGCGCGCCGCTCTGCGGAGACGATTGTGCGAGCGATGCCTGCGGCACCAATACCAAAGCGGACGCGGTCGCCAATACGGCAGACCGCAGCATACCAAGACTGTTCAACGCGCACCCCAAAGCTGCATGTTTGTTACGTCATGCCGTCGTTCCCCCAAACGGCATGCGCTTGCGGTGACGCTTATGGGAGGGTGCGCGAAATCCCTAATTGAAAAGGTCTTAGAAAGACTCTTAGAGAGTCTCTTAGAAGCGATCCAACATTTCCGAAGATTGCTGCGAGATCAGCGCGGAGTCTTCTCGGCTTCGAGCAGTTTTTCGGCCGTTGCCGTGAGACGATCGATCTGCGCCAGCAGCGTCTGGAACTCGTCCTTGCTCAACTGTTCCAGCAATTGTCGATTGCGCTCCTGCGCGCCTTCGACGATCGCGTCATGCGCGGCGAGCCCTGCCGGTGTGAGCGAGACCAGCACCTCGCGGCTGTCCTTCGGGTTCGCCGATTTCGCGATCAGCTTGCGCGAGACGAGTTCCGCAAGCGCGCGGCTGATCTGTCCCTTGTCCTGCCCGACGGCTTCGGCGAGCCGCGCCACGCTCATCGGCGGACGGCGGCCGAGCGAAGCGACCAGGCCGAACTCGACCGAGGATAATCCGGCAAGCCGCTTGTAGCGGAGGATGGCGCCGCGCTTGAGCAGATTGGCCAGCACCATCAGCCGCGACGACAGCATCACGGTGATCGGCGCCGGCGAGTGGCTTTCGTCCGCATCGGACGATGTGCGCCCGTCCCTGCTCGATGTATGGCTCATGATCCACCTCTGCCAAGAAAGCCGAGGCGTGCCAAGTGTTGGTAGCGCAACCTCCCCAGTCTCATCGAAATGCGACGAAGAAGCATTTAGAAGATCGTTGACATTGTCATCGAACTATTTTTCATTGGGGCACCGCATCTAGAAGCGACCCGGCCACCAAGGCCCGCGGCGGGAGGAACAACATGACGATGACCGAGCGGGATCGCGATCTCGGCACTGGCTATGCGATGAAGCCGGCACACACGCGCAGCGAGCTCACCTCGGTCGTGCGGGGAACGCCGATGGGAGAATTGCTACGCCGCTACTGGCATCCGGTCGGGCTTGTCAGCGATGCCACCGACACGCCGAAGAAGGTGCGTGCCCTCGGCGAAGACTTGGTTTTGTTCCGCGACAGGAACGGCCGCGTCGGCCTCCTGCATGCGCGTTGCTGCCACCGCGGCACCACGCTCTATTACGGCAAGGTCGAGGAAGACGGCATCCGCTGCTGCTATCACGGCTGGAAGTTCGACACCGAGGGTCACTGCCTCGAACAGCCATGCGAGCCCGACGGCGGCCAGTTCAAGGACAAGGTGCGCCAGCCCTGGTACCCGGTCGAGGAGCGCTACGGGCTGATCTTCGCCTATATGGGCCCGGCCGAGAAACGCCCGGTGCTGCCGGCTTACGAGTGCCTGGAAAACATGGACGACGGCGAATTCGTCGAAGCCGACGATTCCTCGATCGGCGGCGGCGGGCCAGCCATCATCCCCTGCAACTGGCTGCAGCATTTCGAGAACGTGGTCGATCCCTATCACGTGCCGGTGCTGCATGGCTCGTTCTCGGGGCCGCAATTCACCAACATGATGGCCTCGATGCCGGAGGTGACCTTCGACAAGACGCCGCGCGGCATCGCCGTGCGCTCGATCCGCAAGCAGGATGACGGCCGTGTGTTTTATCGCGTCACCGAAGCGGCCCTCCCCACCCTGCGCGTCGTGCCGAACCCGCGCGTGGCGCAATTCGCCCGCGTCGAGTCGATCGGCTGGACGCTGCCGATCGACGATACGTCGTTCCGCATCTACGTCGCCGGCCGCGTGAAAAATTCCGGCGACATCGGCCGCATGCGCTCGAAGTTCAACGGAAAATTCTGGTGGGACATGACGGAGCAAGAGCACCAGCAGTTTCCGGGCGATTACGAAGCCCAGGTCGGCCAGGGCGAGGTAACGGTTCATTCCGAGGAGCATTTCGGCCAGAGCGATCGCGGCATCCTGATGATCCGGCGCATGCTGAGCGAGCAATTGGAAGCGATGGAAGCGGATCGCGATCCTGCCGGCGTCTCGTTCGACGCAAGCGCGGCTCCAGTCGAATTCGAAGCGGGGAATTACATCCGCGACGCGTGAAGCGACCAGCTCCAATAAGGGCTGGACCGACAACGATAACAAAGACAAATTGGGGGATGCGATGGTCGACGTGACGTCACAGATGTCGGTGCAAGCGACTGCGGCGGAAAAGCCGTCGGCGCGGCGCTATTACGTGCTGGGCCTGCTCACGATCATCTACGCGCTGAACTTCCTCGACCGCACGATCTTCAACGTCCTGATCGAGCCGATCAAGAAAGAGTTTCAACTCAGCGACACCATGATGGGCCTGCTCGCAGGCTTCGGCTTCGCGCTGTTCTACTCCCTGCTCGGCATTCCCATCGCGCGCGTCGCCGACCGGCTCAACCGGCGCAACATCGTCGCCGCCGCCCTTGCGTTCTGGAGCGCGATGACGGCGCTGTGCGGCGCGGCTTCGAGCGTGACCTCGCTGGCACTGGCGCGCATCGGCGTCGGCATCGGCGAATCCGCGGGCTCGCCGGCCTCGCAGTCGATCGTTGCCGATCTCTTCGCCAAGAACGAGCGCCCGCGCGCGCTTGGTATCTACGCAATCGGCACCTATCTCGGCGTCTTCCTCGGCTATTTCATCGGCGGCTACGTCAACCAGCACTATGGCTGGCGGATGGCGTTCTATGTCGCGGGCCTGCCGGGCATCCTGCTCGCAATCGTGCTGTGGCTGACGGTCTCCGAGCCGAAGCGCGGCGCGATGCAGGAGAGCTTCGTGCCCGAACCGCTCGGCCCGACGCTGCGGTTCCTCGCCTCGCAGCAGAGCTTCATCATCGTCCTGATCGGCTTTTGTCTCACGACCTACACCAATTACGCGACGGCGGCGTGGATCCCGCCATTTCTGGCCCGCGTGCATCATCTGTCGAGCGCCGAGATCGGCACCTATGCCGGCACCTTCAAGGGGCTCGCCGGCATGGCCGGCACCCTGCTCGGCGGCATCGTGGTGGCGCAGATCAGCCGCCGCGACGACCGTTGGAAGCTGTGGGCGCCTGCGATCACCTCAGGGCTGGCCGGTCCGGTGTTCGCGCTGTGCATGCTGACGCAGGACTTCAAGATGATGGTCGCCATGCTGGCGCTGACCTCGTTCCTGGTCGGCTTCCATCTCGGGCCGATTTTTGCGATCGCGCAAACGGTGGCGAAGCCCAGCATGCGGGCGCTGGCCTCCGCGCTGATCGCACTCACCGCCACCTGCTTCGGCCAGGGCGTCGGCCCGCTTGCCGTGGGTGTCGTCAACGACGCCCTGAAGGGCGCTTACGGCGCGGATGCCGTGCGCTATTCCTTGCTGTCGGCGGCGGTCACGACGACGCTGGGCGCCCTGCTGTTCGTCTGGGCCGCCCGCTCGATCCGGGATGATATCGGCCGGGCCGCCTGAGCCCGTCGCGGCGAGGCAAGCCCGGCGCAACCAACCACGCGTAGAAATGAAACCATTTTGCGGAACCCGCGAAACCATCCGGAAACAGATGGTCCTTAAGACATGAGCCTACAGACGGCGCCAAAGCCCGTCGGGAGGCTCGGATGAACCACTCAATTCACTCAGCAGACCGTGGTACCCACCTGAAGATCGTGGTGGTGGCGCTGGTGGCCGGCATCGCAGTGGCCGCCTTCGGGATCGCAGCCCGCACCGGTGCCGATTACAGCCAGACCGCGCAGTCGACCCACATCATCAAGGCCGGCAAGCCGGTGGCGGTGACCAGCGCGGGCACGTCGGAGATACGCTGATACGCCCAGTTTCGGGTTGACCAGAGGCCGCCGCCGGGCGGCCTTTTTCGTTTTGCAGTTGGCGACCGCGGACCGCCCTTCCAAACGCGACAGATGCCCGCCGGGCATGGCGGGCATCTCCAGACGTCTCAAAGACCTCGAAGCGCGCTACCAGGTGTAGCGAAGGCCCGCTTGCGTACCCACGATCGAGGTTCCAGCGCCGCCGACCGCGGGAAGGCCCGTCTTCGGTGCGGTGATGCTGCTGCCATGTACCTCGAGGTAGGACGACAACTGCGGTGTCCACAGCACGTTGATCTTGCCTGAGCCACGGACGCCGTACGTGCCGACCGTACCTCCGAAGGGAACGCCCCCGACGACAACCGCGCCGGCGGCGCCGCTTGCGTCGACGATCTCATAATACTGGCCCGAGATCGACGGCTGGACTGTGTAGCCCAACCACTTCGTCTCAAAGCCTGCGCGCGCACCGCCGTGGACTTCCGTCGAGTCGCCGGTCTTGGTGCCGAAATTGCCCGTGTAGCTCTCCGAATAGGTCACGCCAGCCGTCGGCTCGATCCACACCGTGTAGGGGAAGTCGAAGCGGTACTGACCATTCAGAGTGTAGGCCAAGCCGCTGGCGTCGCCGGCCACGCCAACAACGGCCACGTTGGTGGTGTTGTGGGTCCAGCTTGCGAGGGTCGTGAAGTCAGCCGAGAAACCGCCGTTGATGTAGGACAGGGTGCCGGAGGTTGATGGAATGGAGCCATCAGTAATGGTCGCTGCGCCTCCGAGACTGGAGAAGCTGTGCGCCCATGAATGCGACCCCGTGCCGATGAAGGTCAACGCGTCGGTCGCGGTGAAGATGCCGATCTTGGTCACATCGACCGCGCCGGTCACCGTCGCAACGCTGACATCGACCCCGGTGGATTGCGCCCTGTCGCCGCTGCCGACCAGGTTCACGCCGTAGAGCCAGGCTGCCGGGGGCGGTGCCGCAAGCGGCGGAGCCTTGGCGTAGGCCAGTGCGCTGAACGGATTGCTTACACCCTTCGAAGCGAAGGGATCGCGGTTATCGAAGTTCGCCTCCTCGCCGCTGAAACGCAGCGTTCCCGGAGGGGCAATGACCCTGCGGTGCTGAATCTGGTCACGAACATTCTGGATGATGTTCTGGATGACATTGTTGATGACTTCCTGCGGAATATTGGGGCCCGACTGGGCCGCTGCAGGCCGGACCGCAAACAAAGAAAGAACAGCAAGCAAAGCAACGGCAAAGCCGTGACGGAAAAATCCTAGCTTCATGATATTTCAATATGCCCCCAATCCGAATTTGGCTCAGCCTGTCCCGGGATGGATCAATCCTGCGAGACGCCATGCCGCAAAGCTATTTGCGCGTAGGCTAGGCGTCTTGACCCAATTGGGTGATTCTTAACCATCTGTTTCCACCTGTTGCTTATTTGCAACATTCATCGGGATCAAAGATGGGGCGTGTGCTCTGGGACACACTTCGCCGGTCGAAAACGGATAAACTACCTGTAGTTTTCGAATTTTCATTCCACACGAATTTTGAGATCAGTTTGCATGCCGCAATGGGATTTGAGTGCCGTTGAGCGCGGCTTCGGAGAAGCTGCCGTAAACCCCGCCGCCTGGAAGAAGGCCCTGGAAACAACCGTCTCGACGACCCACAGCCACGGGGCGGTGCTGCTCCCCGTCAAGGGCGGCGTTCTTCGCACGTTACCTTTCACGGATTCGATGTCCGGTGCATTCGACAGCTTCGTCCGGGACGGGTGGCACCTTCGCGACGAGCGGAACCGCGGCGTGCCGCTGATGCAAAGATCTGGCGTGGTCGACGATCTCGACATCTTCAGTCCAGAAACCATTGCCTCTCATCCCTACTATCAAGAGTTCTTGGCGCCGCACGGGTTGCGTTGGTTTGCCGGCGTCGGAATTTTCTTCGACGACGACATCTGGTGTCTATCGATCCAGCGAACGATCGATCAGGGTCCCTTCTCTGCCGCGGAAAAAAATGAACTTGCGAAGCTGTCCAGATCGCTTGGCACGGGCGCGGCCACGGCCCGGATCCTGGGCGAAGCCACAACCGCCGGAGCTCTGGAAGCTTTTGCAGCAAGCAGCACGGCGGCGGTCCTTGTCGACCGCTACGGCAAGATATTCGAGGCCAACGCATCTGCCGAGCAACTCCTGTCGGGCGAAATCCGCCTCAAGAACGGGAAACTCGTCCACGACCCAGAGGTGTCATTCCCCGGCCTTGATCGAGCGCTTGCTCGAATCTTGAACCAGCCTGAGGCGGGATTGCACTTCCCCGTGCCTCTGCCACGAAAAGAGCGGGGACCGCTGCTGGCTTATCCATCGCGGCTGCAGCGTGCGGTGAGCAATGCCTTCGCCGATTGCCAGGCCATCATCATTCTTGTCGATCCCGATGCCAGAAAGAACCCGACCGAGACCACACTCCGCTCGGTCTACAAGCTGAGCGGCGCAGAGGCGCGCCTGGCTATTCTACTATCGACGGGCGAATCGCTGGACACGGTCGCCGAGCGGCTGAACATCTCGAAGGAGACGTCGAGAACGCAGCTCAAGAGCATTTTTGCGAAACTGGGCGTACATCGACAAGCCGAGCTCGTAGCCGTGCTTTCGACCCTCCTGAACGGTATTATTTAGAGGGCACCATTCACCCAGTTGGGTGAAGACGGCTGATGCCAAACAGACTAGTTTTGGGGCGATCGTAGTTCGCTATCGCCCGGTCCGAGCCTACTTCGCTTCTTCGCGGCACGACGAGTGATTGCTTGGTTGACCTCGGCTCTTTGAGAGCGCGCGGCCTCTTCGCGCATCGCCTTCTCCCGAATGTGCCGCCGCACGTCGTCCCGAACGCCCTGAATGATGGACTCCCGCGACGCTTCGGCAGGGTCGTCGCAGCGGGCTGCGCCGGACAACGTCAAAAGCAGCCCGAAGGCCAGAACAAGCGTGCGAAGGGGCCGAGATAATTGCGTCAATTTGACTTCTCCGAAACATTTGGTCCGGCCGAGGCTACTCACGTCAACCCGGCCGCAGCGCAATTGGTTTCACTGCTTATGGCCCGCTCCTTCGTCAAAGCGAGACCGGCATTGGTTCACAGAACCGTCGTGGAAACGCCTTTGATGTCGTCACCCACCTCATATTGCGATAGAATGAGCCGTTGGGGTTGGCTCGTGCGCCGATTGGTATTTTTCGACTTCCGAGATCTTGATGTTTGAAATTGGTCGTTTCGGAATCCGCGCCCGTGGAAAACGGCGTGACATTTCCCATTGCCTGAGCTTCGTGCGGCGCATTGCTCTCTTCGGGCTTGCGACCCTCTCGATCCCTGGCGCAGTGCACTCGCAGGCCGTGGCCGGAGAGAAGATCGCGCTGGTGGTCGGCAACAACGACTACCGCAAGGCGCCGAAACTGATCAATCCGGCCAACGATGCGGCCGACATGGCCACGTCGCTGGGGCGGCTCGGATACAACGTCAAACACCTCGCCGACCTCGACTACAACCACTTTCGCCAGGCCCTGATCGAGTTTGGCAACGCCGCAAAGACGGCTGACAAGGCTGTGATCTTCTTCGCGGGCCATGGCGTCGAGATCGACGGAAAGAATTGGCTGATTCCGGTGGACGCTCAGATCAAATCCGAGATCGATGTCTACGCCGAGGCGATCAATCTGGAGACCCTGATCGATATTTCGGTGATACCGAAGGTCATTGGGCTCGTGGTGCTCGACGCCTGCCGCAACGACCCCTTCGAGACGACCAAGGTCGCAGCCGCCGGACGCGCGCTCTCTGCGCGATCCCCGCCGGCAAAGGGAGCGGCCGAGCCGGTCTCCCGCGCATCAGGCGCCCCGACGCTGGCCTCCGCCGGCGCGCGCGGACTCGCTCCCGTCGAGGTCAACGACAACGTGCTCGTTGCATTCGCGGCCGCCGCCGGCACGACCGCCAGCGACGGCTCAGGACGCAACAGCCCCTACTCCGGTTCGCTGTTGCGCCACGTCGAAACGCCTCAGCTCGAGATCAACTATCTCTTCCGGATCGTTCACGACGAAGTCTGGAAGGAGACCGGGACCCAGGAACCCGCAATCTACGGGACCCTTCCAAAGGGAGACATCTATCTCAATGGCGATGCCGCCACCGCAACGAGCGATGGCGGGGCAGATGCCGAGCAGGTCGCCTGGGAGTTCGTCCGCTCGACCAACGAGATCGCAACGCTGCGCCGGTTCGCCGAACAGTTTCCGGCCGGTTCGCATACGGCCGAGATCAACGAGCGCATTGCGCAGCTGACGTCAGCCGAAGCAAACGCATGGACGATCGTCGAGCGGCAGAAATCGCTTGCGGCCTACCGTGCCTATCTGGACCTCTATCCGTACGGCGAGCATGTGGAGAACGCCCGCGTCACCTTAGCCTCGCTCGACAAATCAGCCAGGCCTGGTCAGGCCGGTGGACCGATCGAGATGCCCGGCCCGCCGCCGCCGAGCTATCAACTCGCTTCAGCCGATACGACCACCAGCAACTCGGGGTCGGTCGAGAAAGCGTGGGATGTCCTGAAGGAGTCGCATGATCAGAGCGTGGTCGGCCGGTTTGCCGATCGCTATCCAAGCATGCGTCGCAATCGCCTGCCGCCGGGAAGCGACCTTACGCTGCGCCCCGTCAATTCCACCGAATTGATGCTAAGCACCGCACAGGATGGCGACGTGAACTCCTGCTTCGACGGCGATGCCGGGGCTTGCGCCAGGTCCATCAAGAAATACCCGGACTACGTCCAGCTTCAGTTCCAGCTCTGCCGCTCCAAGGGCAATCCCAAGGGATGCATGCTCAATGCGGTGACCGAGGCGCGCAAGCGAGGCCTGTTGGTGTCGGCTTACACCCGCTCGGAACAGGAGAAGGTTCGCAATCGCGAATATCGGCGCGTGGTTGCCCGCGTGAACCAGAACGTCGGCAATGTGGTGAGCGGGGTGGTCAGCAATGTGGTCGGCAACGTGGTCAGCAATGCCGTTTCGACCGCGGTCAGCAACGCTGCAGCA
Organism: Bradyrhizobium sp. 1; assembly: GCF_023073315.1. Classification (GTDB taxonomy): domain Bacteria; phylum Pseudomonadota; class Alphaproteobacteria; order Rhizobiales; family Xanthobacteraceae; genus Bradyrhizobium. Next base: position 223,956 of record NZ_JADPJH010000014.1, read on the forward strand.
ACCGCGGCATCGAGCGCCGCCAGCCGGGCTGCTTCGCAGGCCGCCTCATCGGCGGCCAGCAGAGCCGCCTCCTCCGCGGCTTCAAACGCGGCCAGCAGGTCGGCATCGAGCGCAGCCTCGAGTGCGGCCAGCAGGGCAGCATCCGCGGCCGCTTCGAATGCCGTCAGCCGCATCCCGATCCCCTCCGATGTTCGCCTCAAGGAGGACATCACCGCACTGGGCCGGACCGGCAGCGGCCTTCGTCTCTATCGCTACAGATACAAGGGTGATGCAACGTACTATGTCGGCGTGATGGCGCAGGACGTGGCACAGCGCCTGCCTGCGGCGGTTTCGCCAGCACCGGATGGATACCTGCAGGTCGACTACGGCCGGCTCGGTCTCGAATTCCTCACCTACCACGACTGGATCGCCCGACATTCCGCGTCAGAACTCAACTAAGGGACGAGACTCGCCTTGCGCCTGCCGGGTCTGCTCATTGCCGTCGCCGCAATTCTCCTTGGAACGGATGCAAAGGCCGCCGGCGGCCGCGTCGCCCTTGTCGTCGGAAACTCCAACTACCTCAATGCGCCGCGGATCGTCTCGCCTGTCAACGATGCCGACGACATCGCGACCACCCTGGTCGGCCTCGGGTTCGACGTTGATCTGCGAAAAGATGCGACGGCCGAGGATCTGCGGACGGGGATCCGCGCGTTCACCGAAAAGTCCGCAGGGGCCGACATTTCGATTTTCTATTTTGCGGGGTACAGCGCAGCCGCCGGCGTCGGCGGCCATTTAATCCCGGTCGACGCGGGGCTCCCGGTACCATCATCCCGCCCCGATACGATTCCGTTGCCCATAGCGATCGCGGGAGCCGCCCGCGCCCGTCGGCTCGGGCTGGTGATCCTGGATGCCATGAGGGAAAATCCCTTCCCGGCCAAACCCGACGGCCGCAATGGCGGCGATCGCGTCGCCGCTCCCGCAGGCGCGCCGAGCCGCAACACGCTGGTGTTCTTTCCGACAGAGCCGGGCCGGACCGCGGAAGAAGGCGAAGGCCGCAACAGTGTGTTCGCTGCGGCGCTGCTGAAATATCTCCCTCAGGCCGATCTCGAGATCAACTTCGTGTTTCGCAACATCCGCGACGACGTGCGGGCGGCAACGCAGCAGAAGCAAACGCCATACATGTATGGCCAGCTCTCCAAGGACAGAATCTATCTCAATCCGGTCAAGCAGGCCGCCATCGTGCAGGCCGATCCCACGGTGGCGCGGCGCTGCGACAGCCTCGCCTCCGCGTTGGCGGACGCAAGGAAACACACTGCCGGCCAGGATGACGTGCGCGAGGCTACAAAGGCGGCGGAGGCGGCTGCGGCCTGCTCGGATGCAGTCAATCAGTCTCCCGGAGCCGATCAGTTGCACTACCAGCTCGGACGTTCGCTCTTCGCCGCGCGTGACTTCACCGGGGCCTTGGCGAGCTACAGGACGGCGTCCGAACTCGGCAACGCGCGCGCGATCTACGAACTAGGCTGGATGTACGACAGCGGCAATGGCGTCGAGAAAGACCCCGCGCGCGCGCGATTCTATTACGAGATGGCAGCCGAGAAGAAGATCGCCCCGGCGATCTTCAGTCTCGGCATGCAGCAAGAGCGTGGAATAGATGCGGCCGGCGATCCCGCAAAGGCCTATGCGCTCTACAAGCGCGCGGCCGATCTCGGCGATCCGGCCGCCATCAACAAGATGGGCGAGCTTGCCGAGAAAGGACTGGGGATCCCACAGAACCTGAAACAGGCCCGCGCCTTTTACGAAAAGAGCGCAACCATGGGTGCGCTGGAGGCCATGGTCAATCTCGCCCGATGCAACGCCAACGGTATCGGCGGACGGCAAGACCTTGCCGCGGCAAGGCGACTCCTGGCCAAAGCGGCGGAGGCCGGAAGTGCGGACGCAAGGCGCATACTTGCCCATATCGGAGATGCCAGGCCAAAATAGCATGGTACCGGGCGAACGGGCGCGACGGCTTCGAGATCGCCGCCGGCAGCAACCATTGGCCGGGCCTTTTTCGTTTTCCAGAGCAATGCTTAGCCGAGATATCCCGGCGAAGCGCAACGTCCTTGACTTCACCCAGCCCCGCCTTTAAGTCCCCCCTCGTTCCGCGCGCTTTGAGCGAACCACGCGGGAGTAGCTCAGTTGGTTAGAGCGCCGGCCTGTCACGCCGGAGGTCGCGGGTTCGAGCCCCGTCTCTCGCGCCATTTTGGCAATCCCTTCATAGTCTTAGCCCGAACTTCTCAAGGTCCTGCGTATTTGCGCCGGCCATTGATGACGTTTGTTGGGCCCGATCCGCGGCATAGTCAGCCCACGCCCGAATCGTCTAGGCCTGCCAGGACTTAGAGGGATCCCCATGCTTTCCCGATTTTTCCGGGGCGTCCCTGTCATTGAGGAGGCCACACATGGCTAAGAAGGATTCGGCGAAGAAGGCACCCGCTCCCGCCACCATCACGCTCAAGCACCTCGCCGCCGACATTGCAGAGAGCCAGGATCTCTCCAAGAAGCATGCCGAGGCAGTCCTGACCGACATGGTCGATTTGATCACCAAGCACCTGAAGAAGGGCGACCGGGTCCGGATCGTGGGCTTGGGCATCCTCCAGGTCCGCAAGCGCGCCGCCCGTACCGGCCGTAATCCCGCCACCGGCGAAGCCATCCACATCAAGGCCAGCAAGAAGGTCGCCTTCCGCCCGGTCAAGGAACTGAAAGAGGCGATCTGAGGTGACTTTTCGTTAAGCTTGATCCGCGTCGTTCCGGCCGCATCCTGGCCCGCTTTTCTGGTATACCGCCAGCTTCCCTGACCCCGGCGGTTTGACCAGAAATGTCCTCTCTCACTTTCACGCACACCGTGACCGAGCGCTTCCTGCGCTACGTCACCATCGACACCCAGTCCGATCCGGCATCCCCTCGCTCGCCCTCGACCGAGAAGCAGAAAGACCTCGGCCGCGTGCTCGCGGCGGAGCTGAAGGCCATGGGCGTCGCGGACGCCCATCTCGACGATTACGGCTATGTCTACGGAACGATCCCGGCCAACACACCCAAGAAGGTGCCGGTGATCTGCTTCTGCTCGCACATGGACACCTCGCCCGACGTCACCGGCAAGGACGTCAAGCCGCAGATGGTGAAGAACTATCGCGGCGGCGATATCACGCTGCCGGGCGACACCAGCCAGGTGATCCGCTTCGCCGAGCATCCCGCGCTGAAGAACCAGATCGGCAACGACATCGTCACCACCGACGGCACTACGCTCTTGGGGGCCGACAACAAGGCCGGCGTCGCCGAGATCATGGATGCCGCGTATTTCTTCATCAACAATCCCGACGTGATGCACGGCACCATCAAGATCCTGTTCACGCCCGACGAAGAGATCGGCCGCGGCGTCGACAATGTCGACATCAAGAAGCTGGGCGCCGAGTTCGGCTACACCATGGACGGCGAGAGCGCGGGCTGCATCGAGGACGAGACGTTCTCGGCCGACGGGGCCACCATCACCATCAACGGCGTCAGCGCCCATCCGGGCTACGCCAAGGGCAAGATGGAGCACGCGATCAAGATCGCGGCTGCGATCGTCGAGCGGTTGCCCAAGGAAGGCTGCTCGCCGGAGACGACGTCAGGCAAGCAGGGTTTTCTGCATCCGATCGGCATCGAGGGCGCGCTGGAGCAGGCAAAGCTGTCCTTCATCGTGCGCGACTTCACCGAGGAAGGGCTGAAGGAGAAGGAGGATCTGCTCGAAGGTATCGTCAAGGACGTGATGAAGGACTACCCGCGCTCGACCTACACCTTCGAGGTGCGCGAACAGTACCGCAACATGAAGCAGGTGATCGACCGTCACCCGCACATCCTCGAATACGCCATCGAGGCGATCCGCCGCGCCGGCCTGCGCCCGATGCGCACCGCGATCCGCGGCGGCACCGACGGCTCGCGCCTGTCCTTCATGGGCCTGCCCTGCCCCAACATTTTTGCCGGCGAGCATGCGTTCCATTCGCGGCTCGAATGGGTGAGCCGGCAGGACATGGAGAAGGCGGTGCAGACGATTGTGCATCTGGCGATGATCTGGGAGGAGAAGGCTTAGGGCTGCGGCGTCACGTAAATAATTCCGGCGATCGACGGAACGATCCGGTAGTCGGCGCGTTCCTAGTTCAAGTCCCAAGGATTGAGATTGTGAGCACAAAAGGCCTCAGCCGGTCAGCCCCCGGCTGGGGCCTTTTCGTGTCTGGCGCGTGCGACATCGAGTTCCCCATACGTAACACTATTGCAGGTCGACACCGTTCCGGCCGCCATGCTACCGCAGGCGGATCAGGAACCGAGTGACCTCGTGACTTCGACCCGCCGCCCCTACAGCATTCGCACCCTGCGCCATTGGCGCGGGCTGCTGGCTGTGCTCGCCGCGGTCATGTATCTGCTGTCGGGCGTGCTGCACGGTGCGCACGACATCGATGTCACCAGCCCCTCCGGCGGCTCGGAGATCGCCTCGATCCTCGATGAGGGCGCAGCCGGCCATGGCGATCACGGGGCGATCGGCGGGCATCACTGCCATGGTTGCTTCTCAATCGCCGTTGTGCAGCCGCTTTACGCGGGCGCCGCGGCCGATATCATTGCCGCACCGGTCGCGCAGCAGCAGCCGACGCTCGTCGGCATCGCGGCCGACACGACGTCCCCGCCTCCCAAAGATCTGACCTGAAACGATCAGCCGGGCGCTCGCGCGCCCACGATGCTTTTGTTCACAGGTCATCTTCATGTCTTGCAGACGGACTGCCGCGCGCCTTGCGTGCGCGATGGCGATTTTCGTTGGCCCCTGGCTGACGCGGCACGCGCACGCCCAGACCCTGACGATGCGCGCGGCGCTGTCGCGCGCACTGGCCGCAAGCCCGCGCCTGACGGCGGCGGAGCGCGATGTCGGCATCGCGACGGGCCAGCGCATCCAGGCGGGCGCCCTGCTCAATCCGGAACTGTCCTATGAGCAGGATAATTCGTTCGGCTCGGGCAACTATCGCGGCACCAGATCGGCCGAGACCACGCTCCAGATCAGCCAGGCCTTTGAGTTGTTCGGCAAGCGCGACGCGCGGATTGCCGCGGGCGCGGCCGGCATCGAGGTTGCCGCGATCCAGCGCAAGGCCGTCAGGCTTGAGGTGCTGTCGGAAACCGCGATCGCCTTCCTCAGCGTGCTCGGCGCACAGCGGCGGATCCAGATCCTCGACGAGCAGATCACCGCGATCGACCGGTTGACGCCGCTGCTGCGCCGCCGCGTCGAAGCCGGCGCCTCCTCACCGGCCGAGACCGGTCGCGCCGAGGTGGCGTCCGCGCTGGTGAAAGCCGATCGCGAACGCTTCAAGGCGACGCTGGCGAGCGCCCGGCGCGAGCTTGCGGTGCTGATGGGCGATCCCGCCGCGAAATTCGGCGAGGTCTCCGGCCGGCTCGACATCATGGGTAAGACGCCGACATTCCAGTCGGTCGTCGCCGCCATCGACGCCAATCCGCAGCTTGTGCGCTGGACTGCCGTCTATGCCCAGCGCAATGCCGAGCTGCTGATGGCAAGGCTCAGGCCCTATCCCGACGTGCGGATCGCGGCCGGCTGGCGCCATTTCAACGAGACCAATGGCGACGCGATGCGCCTCACCGTCTCGGTGCCGATTCCTGTATTCGATCAGAACCAGGGCAACATCCTCTCGGCCCAGGAGAGCCTCGCGAAAACCAAAGCCGAGCGCGAGGCCAACCGCAACACGCTGATCGTGGTGGCAGGCCGCGCCTACGACTCGCTGCAAGGCTCGCTACGCGAGCTCGCGGTGCTGCGCGAGACTGCAATTCCCAAGGCCACGGAAGCTTCGGACGCAATCGCGCAGGGCTACGGACAGGGCCGCTTCACCCTGCTCGAAGTGCTCGACGCCCAGGCCAGCGTGACCCAGGCGCGGCTGCGCGAGCAGGAGGCGCTCCAGAACTTCCACGCGGGCGTCGCCACCATCGAAGGCCTCGTCGGCAATCCCTTTGCGCTGGCCCGGGAGGGCGCACGATGAAGACATCCTCCACCATCCTCGTCGCTATCGTTGCCGCCGCGCTCGGCGCTTACGGCACTTCCCTGCTCGCTCCGGCCAAGGTGACGCACACCGAGCACGCCGAGGAGAAGAAGCCGGAGAAGCCGAACGACCACGTCGAGCAGGACGAGCACGGCGCCGACCGCATCCGCATCTCCGACGTCAAGCTCGCCGCCGCCGGCGTTGTGCTGGCGGAGGCCGCGAGCGCGACGCTGACTGATACGCTGTCCTTCAACGGCATCTTGCGCGCCAACCAGGAGGCAGTCGTTCAGGTCACGCCGCGCTTTCCCGGAATTGCAAAATCGATCCAGAAGCGCATCGGCGACAGGGTTGGCAAGGACGATCTGCTCGCCACCATCGAGAGCAACCAGAGCCTGACCGTCTATGAGCTGAAGGCGCCGATCGCGGGCACCGTCATCGAGCGCCAGATCTCGCTCGGCGAATACGCCTCCGAGCAGAAGCCAGCCTTCGTCGTCGCCGACCTCTCCTCCATCTGGGTCGACCTCTCCATCTACCGGCAGGATCTCAGGCGCGTTCGCCTTAACGACGAGGTGCTGATCGATCCCGACGACGGCCGCGGCGAGATCAAGGGCACGATCTCTTATATCGCGCCGATCGGCTCGAGCGACACCCAGACCGCGCTCGCGCGCGTCGTGCTTCCAAATCCCGACGGCCGGCTGCGGCCCGGCCTGTTCGTCACGGCACGGCTGATCCTGGCCGCCCGCAACGTCGCGGTCGCCGTGCGCAAAAGCGCAATCCAGACGCTGGAGAACCGGACCATCGTGTTTGTCCGCGAGGACGGCGACAAGATCGAGGCGCGCCCGGTCGAGCTTGGCGATTCCGATCCGCGCCATGTCGAGATCAAGGCGGGCCTTTCGGCCGGCGAGCATTACGTCGCGGAAAACAGCTTTGTCGTGAAGGCGGAGATGGGCAAGGGCGAGGCCGAGCATGATTGAGCGTCTCATCGCGGTCTCGCTGCAACAGCGCTGGCTGGTCCTGCTGCTCGCGCTCGGCGCCGTCGCGTTCGGGGCCTGGAATTTCCAGCGCCTTCCGATCGACGCCGTGCCTGACATCACCAATGTCCAGGTCCAGATCAACACCCGCGCCCCCGGCTATTCCCCGCTGGAGACCGAGCAGCGCATCACCTTCCCCGTCGAGACCGCGATGGGCGGCCTGCCAAAACTCGACTACACGCGGTCGCTGTCGCGCTATGGCCTCAGCCAGGTGACGGTCGTGTTCAAGGACGGCACCGACATCTACTTCGCCCGCCAGCTCGTGGGCGAACGCATCCAGCAGGTGAAAGACCAGCTTCCGGCCGGCATCGAGGTCGCGATGGGCCCGCTCTCGACCGGGCTTGGCGAAATCTTCATGTACACCGTCGAAGCGAAGGCGGGCGCGAAGACGCAAGCCGGCCACGACTATTCGCTGACGGAGCTCCGCACCGTGCAGGACTGGATCATCCGGCCGCAGCTCCGCAACGTACCGGGGGTGATCGAGGTCAACACCATCGGCGGCTTCGAGCGGCAATTCCACGTGCTGCCTGACACCGGCAAGCTGATGGCCTACCGGCTCGGCTTCCGCGACGTCATGACGGCGCTGGCCGCCAACAACGCCAATGTCGGCGCCGGCTATATCGAGCGCAATGGCGAGCAATATCTGGTCCGCTCGCCAGGCCAGGTCGGCAATATCAGCGAGATCCAGGACATCGTGATCGGCTCGCGCGGCGGCAATCCCGTCAGGATCAGGGATGTTGCAGACGTCACCGAAGGCCGCGACCTGCGCACGGGCGCAGCGACCCGCGACGGCGAGGAAACCGTGCTCGGCACCGCCATGCTGCTGATCGGCGAGAACAGCCGCACGGTGGCGCGCCGTGTCGCGGCCCGGCTGGAAGACATCGCCAAATCGCTGCCCGACGGCGTCGTGACGCGAACCGTCTACGACCGCACGCATCTGGTCGAGGCCACGGTCCGCACCGTCGAAAACAACCTGCTGGAAGGCGCGGCCCTCGTCGTGGCAGTGCTGTTCCTGATCCTCGGCAACATCCGGGCCGCGCTCGTGGTGGCCTGCGTCATTCCACTCTCGATGGCCATGACCATCACCGGCATGGTGGAGACAAAAGTCAGCGCCAACCTGATGAGCCTGGGTGCGATCGACTTCGGCATCATCGTCGACGGCGCCGTGATCATCGTCGAGAACTGCCTGCGGATGCTGGCCGTGGCCCAGCGCGAGAAAGGCGGCCTGCTCTCCACCCCCGAACGGCTGCGCACGATCCTGCGCGGGTCGCGCGAGGTCATCAAGCCGAGCCTGTTCGGAACGCTGATCATCGCGGTGGTCTATTTGCCCGTGCTGACGCTGACCGGCGTCGAGGGCAAGATGTTCACGCCGATGGCGCTGACCGTGCTGATGGCGCTCGGCGCCGCCGCTTTGTTCTCCATCACCTTCGTGCCGGCGGCAGTCGCCATCTTCGTCACCGGCAAGGTGTCGGAACACGAGAACCTGTTCATGCGGGTGGCGAAGCGCGCCTATCTTCCCCTGCTCCGCTTTGCCATCGATAACCGCGGCGCGGTCGCCATCATGGCCGCACTCATCGTGGTTGCGAGCGGTGTCGCCGCCTCGCGCATGGGCGGCGAGTTCATTCCGAGCCTGGACGAAGGCGACGTGGCGCTGGCCTCGATCCGGATTCCCGGCACCAGCCTCACCCAGTCGCTGGACCTCCAGAAGGCGCTGGAAAAGCGCATCATGCAGATTCCGGAGGTAAAGGAGTTCTTCACCCGCATCGGCACCGCGGAGGTCGCCACCGATCCGATGTCACCGGCGCAGACCGATGGCTACGTCATGCTGAAGCCGCGCGCCGAATGGCCCGACCCCGACAAGCCGAAATCGGAGGTGATCGACGCCATCGACAAGGCCGCCGACGACATTCCCGGTAGCGCCTATGAAATCTCCCAACCGGTCCAGTTTCGCGTCAACGAGCTGATCTCCGGCGTGCGCAGCGATGTCGGCATAAAAGTCTTCGGCGACGACCTCGACATCCTGCAAGGCGCGGCCAAGCAGGTCGAGGCCGCGATCCGCGGCATCCGCGGTGCCAGCGACATCAAGATCGAGCAGGTCTCGGGCCTGCCGATCCTCACCGTGCGCCTCGATCGCCAGGCGCTTGCCCGCTATGGCCTCAGCATCGGCGAGGTGCAGGGCATCGTCGAAATCGCGGTGGGCGGCAAGTCGGCCGGAAAGCTGTTCGAAGGCGATCGCCGTTTCGATATCGTCGTGCGCCTGCCGGAGCATCTGCGTGGCAATCTCGATGCCATCAGGGCCATCCCGATCCCGCTGCCGCCGAGCGAGGACGCGAGCGCTCCGATTCGAACGGCATTGCCTGCCTCTCCCCTCGCCCAGATGCGCTATGTGCCGCTGTCGTCGGTCGCCACCGTCGATGCGACGCCCGGCCCGAACCAGATCAGCCGCGAAAACGGCAAGCGGCGGATCGTCGTCACCGCCAATGTCCGCGCGCGCGATCTCGGCTCGTTCGTGAGCGAGGCGGAAGCCGCCGTCGCCGAGAAGGTCAAGCTCCCGCCCGGCTATTGGATCGGCTGGGGCGGACAGTTCGAGCAACTGGTCTCGGCGACCAAGCGGTTGACCATTGTCGTGCCGGTCGCGTTGCTGCTGGTGTTTTTGCTGCTGTTCATGGGCATGGGATCGGCGGCCGATGCGGCGCTGGTATTCTCCGGCGTGCCGCTGGCGCTGACCGGGGGCGTTGCGGCGCTGCTGCTGCGCGGCATCCCCCTGTCGATCAGCGCCGGGGTCGGCTTTATCGCGCTGTCGGGCGTCGCCGTGCTCAACGGGCTCGTCATCATCGCCTTCATCGAGCGGCTGCGCAGCGAGGGGCGGCCGGTCGCCGAGGCCGTGCGCGAGGGTGCGCTGACACGGCTGCGGCCGGTGCTGATGACGGCGCTGGTGGCCTCGCTCGGCTTCGTGCCGATGGCGCTCGCCACCGGCGCCGGCGCCGAGGTGCAGCGGCCGCTCGCGACCGTGGTGATCGGCGGCATCATCTCCTCGACCGTGCTGACGCTGCTGGTGCTGCCGGCGCTCTACGTGCTGTTCCGCCGTGACGTCGCAAACGAAACGCCTACAATGGCGGCTGATTTGGCGGCTTCCGGGGAGCGCTAGGTTTGGGCAGCCACGACCACCACAGCCATGAGCATGCCGGCCACAGGCATGATCATGGTCACGACCACAGCCATGCTCTTGGTCCTGGCCACGGGCATGTCCATACGCCGGCCAATTTCGGCAAGGCCTTTGCGATCGGCATTGCCCTCAACACCGCGCTGGTCGTGGCGGAAGCCGTCTACGGCTATCTCGGCAACTCCACCGCGCTGCTGGCAGATGCCGGCCATAATCTGTCCGACGTGCTCGGGCTGATCGTAGCCTGGTGCGCATCGATCGCGGCGAGGCGCGCGCCGAGCGGCCGCTTCACCTATGGACTGCGCGCCTCCACGATCCTGGCGGCGCTTGCGAATGCCGTGTTCCTGCTGGTCGCTACCGGCGCGATCGGCTGGGAGGCAATCCTGCGCCTGCGCGAACCGGAGCCGGTCGCCGGCGTGACCGTGATGGTGGTGGCCGGCATCGGCATCCTCATCAACGGTTTTACCGCCATGCTGTTCGCGAGCGGACGCAAGGACGACATCAACATCGAAGGCGCTTATCTGCACATGGCCGCTGACGCTGCGGTCTCGCTTGGTGTCGCGGTCTCGGCGGCGCTGATCATCTGGACCGGCTGGCTCTGGCTCGATCCCGTCACCAGCCTCGTCATCTGCGTCACCATCCTCTGGAGCACCACCAGCCTGCTGCGCGGCTCCATCGACATGTCGATGGCAGCCGCCCCCAAGGGCACCGATCTTGCCGCGATCAAGGCGTTTTTGCTCGCGCGTCCCGGTGTGAGCGCGATCCACGATCTCCACGTCTGGCCGATCTCGACCACCGAGACGGCGCTGACCTGCCATCTCGTGATCCCCGCAGGTGGCGGCGATGCTTTCCTGATGGAAACCGCGCAGCTGCTGAAGACGTCCTTCCGCATCGGCCACACTACGCTTCAGGTTGAGACCCATCCCGACAATGGCTGCGCGCTGGCGCCGGATGATGTGGTGTGAGGGGAGCTACCCCGCCTTCGCCGTCACGATCCAGATCGCGCCCTGGAGCGCCACCGACTGTCCCTTCAGAAACGGCGCGAGCATCTCGCGGATCGAGGCCTTTGCCGCTGCGTACGTCTCCGGCGGATGGCCCTGCAGCGCGCGGCTGGCGGGGCCGATCTGTAGCGAGCCTTCGACGGCAGCGTCGAGGCCGCCGCCGATGGCGACATCCATCGGAAGATTCTGCGGCTCCATCGCCACGTCGACGAAACCAGCGCCTTTCAAAATGCGCGTCACGCGCTCTTCCGAGGCGAAAGCGAACGGGCCCGGCTCCTCCGGCCCGACCGGCGGCATTTTCGGCACGTGTTTGTAGACCGCCATCAGCGGCGCCATCATCCACGGATTTTCCTTCGGCTCGCGCCAGCAGGCGAAGGCGAGTCGTCCGGTCGGCTTCAGTGCCCGGCGGAGATTGGTGAAGGACGCGATCGGATCGGCGAAGAACATCACGCCGAAGCGCGAGGCAAGCAAGTCAAAGCTCGCCGGCTCGAACGGATGCACCGTTGCATCCGCCAGCGCGAAATCCAGCGGCAGCCCTTTTGGCGCAAACGCGCGCGCCTGCGACAACATCGGCTCGAAGACGTCGAGGCCCAGTGCGAATCCATCAGGCGCGACCGCCTTCGCGAACGCGAACGTCGTCGCACCAGAGCCGCAGCCGACGTCGATCACGCGCTCGCCCGGCCTTGGTTTCGCGCGCGCGATAAGGGCGTCCGCGATCGGCCCAAGCAGACTTTCCTGCGCCGTCGCACGATCAGCCCAGCGCTGCCCGCTCGGTCCGTTCCAGTAAGCGATCTGGTCGGCGTTCTGCTCGTGTCCGCTTGGCTGTTCCATTGGGGCTTCCCTCGCTCGAAGTCGACACTCATCGCGAAGGCTGGCTTGCCGCGCCGGAGCTTGCGGCGGGAAGCCCGCCTCCGCCCGTTGGGCTCCGGCGTGGCAGCCTGCTCCGCTTCGCGAGCGCGGGCTGGTGGGCGATCACGGATTCGAACCGCGGACCCTCTCGGTGTAAACGAGATGCTCTAACCGCTGAGCTAATCGCCCCACGGCGCCTCTTTATCCCCACCCGCCCTTGGTCGGCAAGTCCGGAACATCAATCCCCCGGCCGGCCCGGCAGCAACGGCACTGCGTCGATCCACACCGCGGCCGACTGGCACCAGATCTGCCTCACGGGGCGCAATGTGTCGCGCTGGCGGATCGATCCCCAACGGATACCCCAATCGTCGGCCTGGTCGCCCTCACCGCTGGTGAACAGCGGGGAACCGCAATCGGCGCAAAAATGCTGGAAGCGCGTCCGGCCGTTGTCGCCGCGCTTGCCGTAGACTTTTGGCGTGCCGGCGGTCAGCCTGACGTCGGCCTCGGTGCAGATCGCGGTGACCCGGAACGGCGATCCGGTCAGGCTCTGGCAGTCGGTGCAATGGCACACCGAGACCGCCTCGGGATCGACCTCGGCCTCGAAGGTGATCTGCCCGCAATGGCATTGCCCGTCGATCTGCATCGCTAGCCCTCAAAACAAAAACGGCGCCCGAAGGCGCCGTTTTATCATCTTTTCCGATTGCGATCTCAGTGAGCGGTCAGGCCGCCGGCGGCTTCGTCGCCGTCCGGCTTCACCGTCACCTTGGTGTCCTCTTCCCAGACGATCGGCACGGGCTTCTTGACCAGCGCCTTGGCGACGACGTCGTCCAGTCTGGAGACCGGAATGATCTCCATGCCGCCCTTGATCGCATCGGAAATCTCCGTGAGATCCTTGGCGTTGTCCTCGGGGATCAGCACCGTCTTGATGCCGCCGCGGGCCGCAGCCAGCAGCTTCTCCTTCAGACCGCCGATCGGCAGCACGCGACCGCGCAGCGTGATCTCGCCGGTCATCGCGACATCGTGCCGGACCGGGATGCCGGTCATGACCGAGATGATCGCGGTGGCCATGGCCACGCCCGCAGACGGACCGTCCTTCGGCGTCGCGCCTTCGGGCACGTGCACGTGGATGTCGCGCCGGTCGAACAGCGGCGGCTCGATGCCGTAGACGATCGCGCGCGAGCGGACATAGGACGCCGCCGCGGAGATCGATTCCTTCATGACGTCGCGCAAGTTTCCCGTGACCGTCATTTTGCCCTTGCCGGGCATCATGACGCCTTCGATGGTCAGGAGCTCGCCGCCGACATCGGTCCAGGCCAAACCGGTGACGATGCCGATCTGCGGCTCGCTCTCGATCTCGCCGTAGCGGTACTTCGGCACGCCGAGCAACTCTTCCAGAGTCTTCTCGGTGACCTTGACCGTCTTCTTCTTGGAAATCATCAGCTCCTTCACCGCCTTGCGGGCGAGTGTCGAAAGCTCACGCTCCAGATTACGCACGCCCGCTTCGCGGGTGTAGCGGCGGATCAACAGCAGCAGCGCGTCGTCGTCGATCGAGAACTCCTTGGAGTCCAGGCCATGCTTGGACACCGCGGTCGGGATCAGATGCTTGCGCGCGATCTCGACCTTCTCGTTCTCGGTGTAGCCCGCGATCCGGATGATCTCCATGCGGTCCATCAGCGGTCCCGGAATATTGAGCGTATTCGCGGTCGTGATGAACATCACGTTGGACAGATCGTAGTCGACCTCGAGATAATGGTCGTTGAACGTCGCGTTCTGCTCGGGGTCGAGGACCTCGAGCAAAGCCGAGGACGGATCGCCGCGGAAATCGGCGCCCATCTTGTCGATCTCGTCCAGCAGGAACAGCGGATTGGACGACTTCGCCTTCCGCATCGACTGGATGATCTTGCCGGGCATCGAGCCGATATAGGTGCGGCGGTGACCGCGGATCTCGGCCTCGTCGCGCACGCCGCCGAGCGAGACGCGCACGAATTCGCGCCCCGTCGCCTTCGCGATCGACTTGCCGAGCGAGGTCTTGCCGACGCCGGGAGGCCCAACGAGGCACAGGATCGGGCCGGTCAACTTGTTGGCGCGCGACTGCACCGCGAGATACTCGACGATGCGTTCCTTGACCTTCTCCAGCCCGTAGTGATCGGAGTCGAGGGTCGCCTGTGCCGATTCCAGGTCCTTCTTGACCTTGGACTTCTTGTTCCACGGGATCGACAGCAGCCAGTCCAGATAGTTGCGCACGACGGTCGCTTCCGCGGACATCGGCGACATCTGGCGCAGCTTCTTCAACTCGTGCTGCGCTTTTTCGCGGGCTTCCTTGGAGAGCTTGGTCTTCGAAATCTTCTCTTCGAGATCGGCGAGCTCGTCGCGACCTTCGTCGTCGCCGAGTTCCTTCTGGATCGCCTTCATCTGCTCGTTGAGATAGTACTCGCGCTGGGTCTTCTCCATCTGGCGCTTGACGCGCGAGCGGATGCGCTTCTCGACCTGCAGCACCGAGATCTCGCTCTCCATCAGGCCCAGCACCTTCTCCAGGCGCGTGGTGACGGACAGCGTCTCCAGGATCTGCTGGCGATCCGCGATCTTGACGGCGAGATGCGAAGCGACGGTGTCGGCGAGCTTGGCAAAATCGGTGATCGCCTGCACGACACCGACGACCTCGGCCGAGATCTTCTTGTTGAGCTTCACATAGCTCTCGAAGTCGGACACGACAGAGCGCGACATGGCTTCCGCCTCGACCGACTTGCCATCGGTGTCGGCGAGCGCAACGGCTGTTGCTTCATAATATTCGGCGCGATCGGTATACTTCTGCACGCGCGCACGCTCGAGGCCTTCGACCAGCACCTTCACGGTGCCGTCGGGAAGCTTCAAGAGCTGGAGCACGCTGGCAAGCGTACCGGTCTCGTAAATGGAATCGGGCGCCGGATCGTCGTCGGACGCGTTCTTCTGCGTCGCGAGCATGATCAGCGCGTCGTTCTTCATCACCTCTTCGAGCGCGCGGATCGACTTCTCGCGGCCGACGAAGAGCGGAACGATCATGTGCGGGAAGACGACGATGTCGCGCAGGGGCAGCACGGGATAGGCGTGCGTTTCGCCATGAACGATGGTCGGCCGCGGTTTTGGATTGGTCATGGCCTTTTCCTTTTGCTTTGCCCCCTTGCACGCAGCCCGCCATGCTCATGCGCAACCGCCACAAGGTGCCGAGGTGATCTAAAAGACCGGTCTACCATTCGCAGGTTGGACCAAGCTTGCCAGATCGGAACTGAGGCGAATCTTGAACAGAATTCTCGCTCGCCACCGACATTAGGTGGCTATCGACCGGGGGGGTGTCAAGTCATTGAAAGACGCGCGCCATCAGGCGCTTACGCACGCGAACAAGCGACGCAACACCGGCTGCGGAGAACCTTTCCGCAGCCGCTACTATCAAAGACGATTGGAGCGTTCCAGCGCCGAGAAATCAGGCGCTGGCGTTCTCGACGGCGCGATCGGACCGATCGGCGTAGATGTAGAGCGGACGCGCCGTTCCTTCCACGACTTCGCGGGAAATCACGACTTCTTCCACACCTTCCAGACCCGGCAGGTCGAACATGGTCTCGAGCAGGATCGCCTCGAGGATCGAACGCAGACCACGCGCGCCGGTCTTGCGTTCGATCGCCTTGCGGGCGACCGCGCCAAGCGCCTCGTCGGCGAAGGTCAGCTCGATGTTCTCCATCTCGAACAGCCGCTGGTACTGTTTCACCAGCGCGTTCTTCGGTTCGACCAGGATCTTCTTCAGCGAGGCCTCATCGAGATCCTCGAGCGTCGCGACCACCGGCAGACGGCCGACGAACTCCGGGATCAGGCCGTACTTCAGCAGATCCTCGGGCTCGACGTGGCGGAAGATCTCGCCGGTGCGGCGGTCTTCCGGCGCGAGCACCTGGGCTGCGAACCCGATCGAGGTCGAGCGTCCGCGTGCCGAGATGATCTTTTCCAGGCCAGAGAACGCACCACCGCAGATGAACAGGATGTTGGTGGTGTCCACCTGCAGGAATTCCTGCTGTGGATGCTTGCGGCCGCCCTGCGGCGGGACCGAAGCCACCGTGCCTTCCATGATCTTGAGCAGCGCCTGCTGCACGCCCTCACCCGACACGTCGCGCGTGATCGAGGGATTGTCAGACTTGCGGCTGATCTTGTCGATTTCGTCGATATAGACGATGCCGCGCTGGGCACGCTCGACATTGTAGTCGGCGGCCTGGAGCAGCTTCAGGATGATGTTCTCGACGTCCTCACCGACATAGCCGGCTTCGGTCAGCGTCGTCGCATCCGCCATCGTGAACGGAACGTCCAGGATTCGGGCGAGCGTCTGCGCGAGCAGCGTCTTGCCCGAACCGGTCGGACCGATCAGCAGGATGTTCGACTTCGCAAGCTCGACGTCGTTGTGCTTGGTCTGGTGGTTGAGGCGCTTGTAGTGGTTGTGCACCGCGACCGACAGGACCTTCTTCGCATGGCTCTGTCCGATCACGTAATCGTCCAGCACCTTGCAGATTTCCTTCGGCGTCGGAATGCCGTCGCGCGACTTCACCAGCGAGGATTTGTTTTCCTCACGGATGATGTCCATGCAGAGCTCAACGCACTCGTCGCAAATGAAGACCGTGGGACCCGCGATCAGTTTGCGGACTTCGTGCTGGCTCTTGCCGCAGAACGAGCAATATAGCGTGTTCTTGGAGTCGCTCGTGCCGACCTTACTCATTCATGTCTCCGTCCGCGGTTCGATCCCGCTCGATCGTCCCGTCCCGATACGTCGGCGGGCAAGGGATTCAAATAGAGCAAATTCCGTACCAAAAAAGACCCTACGCGTTACATCCCGTGCGAATCACGGTCACTTATTCTCCCGCGATCATAGCCGATCATTCGTAGCCAACCATGCTGTCACCCGACTATCAAGAATTCGCTAATCGGGGGTCGCCGGCTACCCGTGACAATACCGTGATTTCCGGTCTTGGCACGGGCGAAGTGATCGAAATCACCCCGACGTTGCTGGATTGCCACGAAAAACAAGCACGAAAGCGGAACTTTCTGCCTGTCGCAGGGCGCAAAACTCCGTTTTGCAATGCGCGCACACGTACCTAACGTGAACGCGCCCCTGACGGTCTCTTACGGGATCCCCAAAAGTTTTCAGGAGGGATCGCCGTAACAGACCAGTAGTGCTACGGGGCCTTCGCCGCAGGCTCTTCGATGCGCTTGTCGATGACCTTGTCGACCAGGCCGAACTCCTTGGCGTCGTTCGCGGTCAGGAACTTGTCGCGTTCCAGCGCGTCCTCGATCGTCTTGTAGGTCTGGCCGGTATGCTTCACGTAGATCTCGTTGAGCCGCTTCTTCAGGTTCAGGATTTCCTGGGCGTGCAGCATGATGTCGGTGGCCTGGCCCTGGAAGCCGCCGGAGGGCTGGTGCACCATGATGCGCGCGTTCGGCAGCGAGAAGCGCATGTCCTTCTCGCCGGCGCAAAGCAGCAGCGAGCCCATCGACGCGGCCTGGCCCGTGCACAGGGTCGAGACCGGCGGGCGGATGAACTGCATGGTGTCGTAGATCGCAAGGCCCGACGTCACCACGCCACCCGGCGAGTTGATGTACATCGAGATTTCCTTCTTCGGATTTTCCGCCTCAAGGAACAACAGCTGCGCGACGATCAGCGTCGACATGCCGTCCTCGACCGGACCGGTCAGGAAGATGATGCGCTCTTTCAGAAGGCGCGAGAAAATGTCGTAGGCGCGCTCGCCACGGTTGGTCTGCTCGACCACCATGGGCACCAGGTTCATGTAGGTTTCAACCGGATCGCGCATGAATCACCTAGGGTTTAGAGGCGGACATCGCCAGTCTGGCTGGATTTGCCGGAAGGCGGATGGACGTCCCGTGATGCAGGAAGTTGGTAGAGGCAGAACGCATTAGGTACCGACAGATATAGCCCAATTCACGCCAGACAAGTGCGGAACGAATTAAGGCTTAATCGACCGGGCACTTGAAGCTGATTCTCGCGAAAAGGCCCAGCCAACCACATGGCTAGCCGGGCCCTTCCGCTGATCATCCTTAATGGAAGGCTTGTTCAAAGCCTTCAGGCAGCGGTCTTTTCCGCCTCGTCGTCCTTGTAAAGATCCTCGCGCGAAACCTTCTTCTCGGTCACGTTGGCGAGCTCGAGGATGAAGTCGACGACCTTGTCCTCGTAGATCGGTGCACGAAGCTGGGCCAGCGCCTGGGCGTTGCTGCGATAGTAGTCCCAGACTTCCTTCTCGCGGCCGGGCATCGAGCGCGCGCGTTCGATCACGGCGCGGCCGACCTCGTCGTCGGTCACGGTGATCTTGTTCTTCTCGCCGATCTCGGAGAGCACGAGGCCGAGGCGGACGCGGCGGTCGGCGATCTTGCGGTACTCTTCCTTGGCCTTGTCCTCAGTGGTGTCCTCGTCGGCAAAGGTCTTGCCGGCGGAGTCCATCTCGGCCTTGACCGAGTTCCACATCAGGTTGAACTCTTCGTCGACGAGCGAGGGCGGCGCCTCGAAGCGATGGGCCTCGTCGAGTTGGTCGAGCAGCGCGCGCTTGACGCGCTGGCGCGTTGTACCCGCGAACTCGGCCGAGAGACGCTCGCGTGCGGCTTCCTTCAGCTTGTCCAGCGATTCGAGGCCGAGGGTCTTGGCGAACTCGTCGTCGATCGCGACGTCCTGCGGCGATTCGATCAGGGTCGCGGTGGTCTCGAACTCGGCCGGCTGGCCGGCGAGCTTGTCGTTCATGTAATTCTTGGGGAACGACACTTTCAGCGTGCGCGTCTCGTTGACGCCGATGCCGACGAGTTGCTCCTCGAAACCCGGGATGAAGGTGTTGGATCCGATCGCAACCTGGATGCCTTCGCCGGTGCCGCCCTCGAAGAGCTCGCCGTTGATGGAGCCCTTGAAGTTGATGGTGACGCGGTCACCCGATTCGGCCTTCGCGCCTTCTGCCTTCGCGGCATAGCCGCGGTTGGTGTCGGCGATGCGCTTGATCGCCTCGTCGACGTCGGTGTCGGAGACATCAGCGACGGGCTTCTCGACCTGGAAGGCCTTGAAGTCGGCGAGCGCGATCGCGGGCACCACCTCGATCGCGACCGTGTAGGTCAGATCGGTTTTGCCGTTCAGCAGCTCCTCGACCTCGGCCTGCTCGCTCGGCATGGTGATCTTCGGCTCGGTCGCGAGCTTGAAGCCGCGCTCGGAGAACAGCTGCGTGTTGGTGTCGCGAATGGTCTGGTCGATGGTCTCGGCCATCACCGAACGGCCATAGACCTTCTTGAGATGCGCGACCGGCACCTTGCCGGGACGGAAGCCGTTGATTTTGACCTTGTCCTTGAGGTCGACGAGCTTGGCGCCGGCCTTGGCGTCGAGATCAGACGCGGAAACGCTGATCTTGAACTCGTGCTTCAAACCTTCCGAGAGGGTTTCTGTGACCTGCATGGCGTCCAATCTTCTTCTCGTTCGGTCCCGGCACGCTATCGCGTCGGGACGCTGTCATTAATCGATCCGGCGCGAAGCAAACGCCTCAACGACGGTGGCTCATCGAACCCGGCCCCAGGCGGACAAACATCCGCGCGGAGCGAGGCCCCTCAGTAATCCGTGCAAACGCTGAAAGCGCTTGGTGCGGGCGGAGGGACTCGAACCCCCACAACTTTCGTCACTGGAACCTAAATCCAGCGCGTCTACCAGTTCCGCCACGCCCGCGTAAATTTGCATCAAGACCGGCCGCGATGCCGCGGGCGGCGGGCTTATAGCATGTGCCCGCCTGTTCGCAGCAAAAAAATGGCCGTGTGGACGCCTGCTCGAGGTAAGCATCGCGGCTGGACTTATCCAGCGCCACATGGTCCGCATTGCCGCATGAAAACGCGGATTTTTGCCCCGACGAGACGTGAGGTTTTAGCCGGGCTCGGAGCCTCCGTTGGAGCCTCGTCGGCCGGGCTGATGGCCGGCGGCGCGGGCCCGCTCGTGACCGCCCAGCTTGCGCTTCAGGCAAGGGCGGCGACCCTGGATCTGAGGCCGGGTCAGCCGGCTACACCAATCTGGGAGCTGGCCGCCGTAAGCCACCTTGGAGACGTCCGTCTCAAGCGTTTTGACAGCTACCAATTGGTCTTCCGGAACGAGTTGCCTGTGCCGCTTGCGCCAGTCTGGTACGGCCTGAATGCTCCGGCCGTGACCGACCAGTTCCGGGGCCGCGCGCCGGTGGCCCCGGACAAGACTGAAACATCAATGATTTCAACGCCAAACGCAGGGACCCTGCTGGCTGACTTCCGGCTCTTCGAGGACGGCCAGAAGGCGCCCGCGCGACCGCTTCCGATCATCGTCGCCGAGTCCAGCCGGGTCGCCGTCGATCGTGACGTGATCCTCCTGATCGAGGAATGGCGCCTGCGGCCGGATGGGACCGCGCTTCCTCCGGGGCGAGACCCGAAGGACACGACGGCGCTCTATACAATCAACGGCAAGACTTCATTCGAACTTTCAGCTTCGGCCGGCGAGCGGCTGCGGCTGCGCTTTATCAATGGCTCCCAACGCTCTGTTCTGGCGATCAAATTGGAGAACCACGAGGTCCAGATGATGGCCCTTGACGGACAACCGGCAGAGCCATTCCCGGCGCGCAACGGCGCCTTGGTGCTGGCCCCCGGCGCGCGTGCCGATGCCTTTGTGGATGCGACCACGTCGGCCCCATTCCTGCTCCATGACGGCAAGAAGGCATACCAGATCGGAAGCCTCACGATATCAGGCAAGCTGGAGCGCCTGCCGCTGTTGCCTCCTCAGCCCCTCCCTTTGAACGACATGCCCGAGAAGCTCGATCTGAGAGGCGCCCTGCGGTTCGACGTCGCGCTCGGGGTGCCCGAGGCCGGCTGGACGCGGCCAGCGAACGTCTCGACCGCCTCCGCCCCGACGTTCCGCGCCAAGGCCGGCCGCACCGTGGTGCTGGCCCTCAAGAACCCCGGCCCGGTCGCGACCGTCTTCCATCTTCACGGCCACCATTTCCGCCTGCTCGACAAGCTCGACGATGGCTGGAAGCCTTATTGGCTCGATACGCTCGCGATCGAGCCCGGCCAGACCCAGCGCATCGCGTTCGCGGCGACCTCCCCCGGACGATGGCTGCTCGAATCAGTCGTGACCGACTGGGCCGCGCCCCGGCTGGTGCGCTGGTACGGGGTGGAGTGACGCTATCGATTGGCACGCGTCCAGAGGTAGCGGGCGTCAGGCTCTTTCTCCTCGTTCAGCGCCCCGTCGGTCTGCTCGACCAGCGCAAATCCGCGCCCTTCATAGAAGCGCCGTGCCGGCGCATTGCGCTGGAAGGTCCAGAGCTCCAACCGTTCGCAGGCGTCTTTGGCGACGTTGAGGAGTTCGGTGCCGACGCCGCGGCCTTGGGCCGCCGGACGCACGTAGAGCTGCTCGACCCAGTCGTCGCGGAAGGCGATGATCCCGCTCAGGGCGTCATCATCGAAACGTCCCCACACGCGGCACGCCGGAAAGACACGCTCGCGATAGAACCAGCGGTCCTCTTCCGGCGTATGCAGCCCGACGAGCCACGGCATCGCATGGTCGAACGCCGTCCGGTGGACCTGCGCGGCTGCGCCCATGTCGGCGAGCGCGAGCTGTCTGAGCACTAATACTCCACCCCGAGCGCACCATAGATCCGCCGGTGCACGGCCGGCAGCGTCTCGGTCAGATCCTCCGCGATCAGTCCCGGGCCTGCTTCACTTCCCGCCTCGCCATGCATCCATACACCGATGCTGGCGGCCTCGAAGGCCGGCACGCCTTGCGCCAGGAGGCCTGCAATGATGCCGGCGAGCACGTCGCCGGCGCCGCCCGTGGCCAGCCATGGCGGCGCGTTGGCGGCGATGGTGGCGCGGCCGTCGGGCGCGGCGATGGTGGTGTCCGGGCCCTTCAGCAGCACCACCGCGCCACAGCGCTCGGCGGCGGCGCGGACGCGCTCGAGCTTGGAGCGGCCCGGATTCTTGTTGCTGAGATCGGAGAACAGGCGCGGAAACTCGCCCTCATGCGGCGTCAGCACCACAGCACTGTCGCCAGAGGATTTGATCGACTCAAACAGCCGCTCGGGATTCGCGGCAAAGCTCGTCAGCGCATCCGCGTCCAGCACCAGATGCCGCTGCGCGTTAAGCGCGGTATGGACCATGTCGCAGGTGCGATCACCGACGCCTGCACCGGGGCCGATGATGCAGGTGTTGTAACGCTTGTCGCCGAGCAGCTCGCCGAACTCGATCGCGGTATCGACGGGGCGTACCATCACCGCGGTGAGCGCAGCCGCATTGATGGCAAGCGCATCGCGCGGACTCGCGAGCGTCACCAGGCCCGCGCCCGCACGCAACGCCCCGCGCGCGGCAAGCCGCGCAGCTCCGGTCGCGGCCATATCACCTGATACCGCGAGTACATGCCCTCGCGCGTATTTATGGCCGTCGATACGTGGCACCGGAAAGGCCGCGCCCCAGAAATCCGGATCGTTCTCGAAGATCTCAGGCCTGATCTCGTCCAGCACCTGCGCGTCGATGCCGATGTCGGCGACGCGTACATGCCCGCAATGCATCCGGCCCGGCAGCAAGAGATGCGCCGGCTTCTTGCGGAAGAAGGTGACGGTCTCGGTCGCGTTGACCGCAACGCCGAGCACGGCGGCGCTGGTGCCGTTGATGCCGCTCGGCAGGTCGACCGCAAGGACCGGCGCGCCATTGGTGTTGATCGCCTCGATCATTGCGCGCGCCTCGCCCTCGACGGGACGGCTGAGGCCCGCGCCGAACAGCGCATCGATGATCAGCGCCGGCTTGCCGATCGCCTGCGGATTGAACGGGAGCACCGGGTGCTTCCAGCCGCGCGCTGCGGAGGCCGCATCGCCCTGGAGCTGGTCGCGCTCGCACATCAGGATGATCGAGACCTCCCGCCCCTGGGCGGCGAGCTCGGCGGCTGCGACAAAACCGTCGCCGCCATTGTTGCCGGGGCCGGCCACGATCAGGATCGGCCCCTCCTCCACCAGCGCATTGGCGGCCTCAGCGACCGCCTGGCCCGCGCTCAGCATCAGCTTGAAGCCGGGCGTGCCGGCCGCAATCGAGAGCTGGTCGGCCCGCTGCATTTCAGCGTTGGTCAGAACTTCCATGCCACTTCCCTGGTCCAAACGCCTTTACAACAGGCACGTTCCGTGCCGATCCATACACCGGAACAATGATCTGCATAGGAATTGAACCGTTTGCCTATTTCGTAGTCTGAGGTATTTTAAGCCGGTCGGGTCTACCTATCAGGGATGCTCGTTAAAAGGCTGATAACGCTCCAATAATCAGGGCATTTGCAACTTGGCATAGACCCTGCTTTCGAGGAAGCCGCTTCGGTTCGTCGTGCTCACTGGCATTCATCAGGGTGTGACCGGCCGCCGCTGGGCTGGTCAGGCATCCCGGCATAGCGAAGACAAGATCGTGCGTTAAGAAAAGCGCATCCTGACGAAGACGTTGCTATTTGTTCGATAAGGCCGGGAGGCGCGCAGTGAAGAAAATCGAAGCCATCATCAAGCCGTTCAAGCTCGACGAGGTGAAGGAAGCGCTTCAGGAAGTCGGCCTTCAGGGCATCACCGTGACCGAGGCCAAGGGTTTTGGCCGCCAGAAGGGTCATGCCGAGCTCTACCGCGGCGCAGAATACATCGTCGACTTCCTGCCCAAGGTGAAGATCGAGATCGTGATCGGCGACGATCTGGTCGAGCGCGCCATCGACGCGATCCGACGCGCCGCGCAAACCGGGCGCATCGGCGACGGCAAGATCTTCGTCTCCAATATCGAAGAGGCGATCCGCATCCGAACCGGCGAATCCGGGCTGGACGCTATCTGAGCCGGGTGCTATCCCGCATTTTGCGACACTCTGACAAGAAATAAGGCTGCTTCGGCGGCCTGATTTTGTTTGTGCGATCGTGCGCGAACTCGCCAAAAGCGAGAACAATCCTGCTCACCTGGAAACCGACCCGCAGAGCCAAAAGGGGTATGCATGAAGACCGCCAAAGACGTCCTGAAATCGATCAAGGACAACGACGTCAAATACGTCGACCTGCGCTTCACCGATCCGCGTGGCAAGTGGCAGCATGTGACGTTCGACATCAGCATGATCGATGAAGATATCTTCGCCGAAGGCACGATGTTCGACGGCTCCTCGATCGCCGGCTGGAAGGCGATCAACGAGTCCGACATGTGCCTGATGCCGGACCCGGTGACCGCGACGATCGATCCGTTCTTCGCCGAGACCACCATGGTCATCACCTGCGACGTGCTCGAGCCGACCACCGGCGAGCCCTACAACCGCGACCCCCGCGGCATCGCCAAGAAGGCGGAAGCCATGGTGAAGTCGATGGGCGTGGGCGACAGCGTGTTCGTCGGCCCCGAAGCCGAGTTCTTCGTGTTCGACGACGTGCGCTTCTCCGCCACCCCCTACAACACCGGCTTCCGCCTCGATTCCTCGGAGCTGCCGACCAACTCCGACACCGAATATGAAGGCGGCAATCTCGGCCACCGCGTCCGCACCAAGGGTGGCTACTTCCCGGTCCCGCCGCAGGACTCGGTGCAGGACATGCGCTCGGAAATGCTCGGCGCCATGGCCAAGATGGGCGTCAAGGTCGAGAAGCACCATCACGAAGTCGCTTCCGCCCAGCACGAGCTCGGCATGAAGTTCGACACGCTGACACTGATGGCCGACCACATGCAGATCTACAAATACTGCATCCACCAGGTCGCGCACATCTACGGCAAGACCGCCACCTTCATGCCGAAGCCGGTCTATGGCGACAACGGCTCGGGCATGCATGTGCATCAGTCGATCTGGAAGGACGGCAAGCCGGTGTTCGCCGGCAACAAATACGCCGACCTGTCGGAGACTTGCCTCCACTATATCGGCGGCATCATCAAGCACGCCAAGGCGATCAACGCCTTCACCAACCCGTCGACCAACTCCTACAAGCGTCTGGTCCCGGGCTATGAGGCCCCCGTGCTGCTCGCCTATTCCGCGCGCAACCGCTCGGCCTCCTGCCGCATCCCCTACACGGCGAACCCGAAGGCCAAGCGCGTCGAGGTCCGCTTCCCCGATCCGCTCGCCAATCCCTATCTCGGCTTCGCCTCGATGCTGATGGCCGGCCTCGACGGCATCAAGAACAAGATCGATCCGGGTCCGGCGATGGACAAGGACCTCTACGATCTGCCGAAGGAAGAGCTGAAGCAGATCCCGACGGTGTGCGGCTCGCTCCGCGAGGCGCTGGAAAACCTCGACAAGGACCGCGGCTTCCTCAAGGCCGGCGGCGTGTTCGACGACGACTTCATCGACGCTTACATCGAGCTGAAGATGACCGAAGTCGCCCGCTTCGAAATGACCCCGCATCCGGTCGAGTTCGACATGTACTATTCGGGCTAAGCCGCCTGAACAGGACACGACACACGAAAGGCGCCCCTCGGGGCGCCTTTTTGTTTTGGGCGCAGGATGCGAAGATTGAAAGCCATCAACTTTCGTTCTGCATCTGACTCCACTTCGTTCTCAAAGAACGAATCGGAATCGCGAAAACCGGCACGCACCAATTCTTGCCGATTGGTTTATTCCGTTCGGGATATTGCGAGCGCGGTTCGCAGGACGGGTTTCGCAAGGGTCGACCCATGCTGCCGCTCTACGCCTTCGGCCTTGCGACCCGCACCCCATCGGCTCCGATCGCTCCGAATGTACTCGCGATGATCTCGCTGGTCGGCTGCATGCCGCCGAGCGACCAGTGCGAGGGCTCCTGCTCCTCGATCCGGACCCAGATATTTTTGCGAAACTCCGGGCTGCCGTGCCCTTCGACCTCGACCACGAGGTCGGTGACGCGTTCGAGCAGCGTCTTCTTCTGCGCGGCGTCCAGAATGCCGCGGACGGTTGAAATGGTGATGTAAGGCATGTCTCTCTCCAATGATGTCGTGTGACGACGGAGCGAATTTGGACCTGGCGAGCCCGGTCAGGCAGTGGCGGATAAGACAGAGATCGGGCAATTTCCGCCACGCGCATCCCGCGCCGATCAGCTAGGATCGAAGCGACGGCCCGGAGGTCCCATGAAGCTCGCAATTCTCGCGCTCGAAGGTTGCATGCACTCGGCGATCGCCGGCGTCGCCGACATGCTGTCGATCGCCAATCACGTGATGCAGCAGAGCGGCGCAAAACCCCGCTTCACCTGGCAGACACTCTCGCTCGACGGCAAGGTGGTGCGCGCCGGCGGCGGCCAGATGGTCGCGGTCGATGGCGCGATCGGCAAGCGCGCCAGTTTCGATGCGATCCTCGTCCCCGGCAACCTCGTCGATCACGTCACGGCCGAGCGGCTGCAACCGCAATATGCGCGCGCCGGCGCCTGGCTGCGGCAGCAGCATGCGAACGGCCGGCTGATCGGCGCATTTTGCAGCGGCGTGTTCCTGCTTGCCGGCGCCGGCCTGCTCGACAACCGCCGCGCCACCATTACCTGGTGGCTGCAAGGCGAGCTGCGGCAGCGTCACCCCACCGTCGACCTTGCCGGCGACGCCGTCGTCACCGTGGCCGACCGCATCGTCTGCGCGGCCGGACCGATGTCGTGGGTCGACCTCCTGCTCCGCCTGATCGAGATGGTCGACGGCAAGGCGATCGCGAAACTCTGCGCGGACTATGTCGTCATCGATACCGCGCAGCGCACCCAATCGATCTTCATGCCGGTCGGATATCTGCTCTCGCAGGACCCGATGCTGACCAAGGCAGACCTATTGGTTCGCCGCACCGGCAAGAGCCCGATGACGGTCAAGCGCCTTGCAAGCGCGCTCGGCCTCAGCGAGCGCACGCTGAACCGCAAGTTCCAGGAGCTCACGCACGAGCCGCCGCAAGCCTTCATCATGCGCCGCCGCGTCGAGCATGCGCGCACGTTGCTGGAGACGACGACCCAGCCGGTCAAGACCATCGCGCGCGCTGCCGGCTACGAAGACGAGAGCAGCTTCCGCAAGGCGTTCCGCAAGCTCACCCTGATGTCGCCGCAAGCCTATCGCGCGCGACGGATGGAGCGGGCGGCGTAACAGAGCGGAGCGCCGCGCCGGCTGTGGGGCCAAGGCAAGCGCTAGAGGCATCCCTCTCGGGAACCCGACTCTCTCGCCATAGAGTAGAGGCCGCCCCAGGAGAGAACATGAGCGTACCGGAGATCATTCGACGGGCCATCGAAATCGGTGAACGAGAGGGCAAGATCACCTTCGACGAATTGAATGAACTGTGCGGCAACGGGATAGAGCCCGAACATATCGAGCGCATTTTCAACGCTTTGAGCGACGCGGGAATTTGGATCGCAGAAGAGTAGCCTCGGCCTCGTCATTGCGAGCGCAGCGAAGCAATCCAGCGTCTTTCCGCGGAGGGATTCTGGATTGCGTCGCTGCGCTCGGAGCCGGCCGCGCTACGCCGCTGCCTTCTGCCGTTCGACCATCGCCTCGCCAAAAGCCTCGAACAGCTTCCGGTTGATGGGATTGCGTTGCGGGTCGTATTCGGCGTGCCACTGTACGCCGAGCGCGAAGGTCGGGGCTTCCGCGATGCGGATCGCCTCGATGGTGCCGTCCTCGGCGATGCCTTCGATCAGCACGCGCTTGCCGGGGTCCAAGATGCCCTGGCCGTGCAGCGAATTGACCCTGATCTTCTCGCAGCCGAGCAGTCTTGCGAACGCGCCCCCCGGCGTCAGGTCGACGTCGTGACGGTCGGCGAACACCACTGTCGGGTCGGGATGGATCTCGCCGTTCTCGAGGCGGGGCATGCGGTGATTCATGCGGCCCGGGATTTCGCGGATCTCGGGATGCAGCGAGCCGCCGAAAGCAACGTTCATCTCCTGGAGGCCGCGGCAGATGCCGAACAGCGGAATGCCGCGGGCGACGCAGGCGACCGAGAGCGCCAGCGCGACCTCGTCGCGGTGGATGTCGTAGGGCTCGTGCGCCTCGCATGGATCGACGTTGAAACGGGTGGGATGCACATTGGCACGGGCGCCGGTGAGCACGATCCCGTCGACCACGTCGAGCAGCGCACCGATATCAGTGATATCAGGCGCTCCAGCGAACATCACAGGCAGGCCGCCGGACACCTCGGCGACGGCGCGCAGGTTTCGCTCGCCGACCATCTGGACCTGAAATCGATTCTCGACGCGGTGGGCATTCCCGATCACGCCGACGACCGGCTTTCTCATCTCCCGTTCCGACCTCTCGCCGAAAAAGATTCTCCAAACATGCCCTTGGGATGGAACAAATTCAACAGAAGGGATCGCGGGACGGCAATGCTATTTTCGCGCAAATGCATCCCGGGCCTCAATCCCGCCCCCGACAGGCAGGCTTGCGGCCTTCAGTGCGGTTGCCGCCGCCTCGCCCGGCGCAGCCAGCCAGGGCAGTTTTGCCACGATTCCGCGCGTGACGGGCTCCCCGAGCACACCGCCGAAATCGATCGGCCAGAACCCGTTGGGCACCACCTCGGCGGTGAGGCCGCGGATGGCATAGCCCTCGCCCAGAACCGCTTCCGCATGGTCAGGGGCGACAAGGCGCGCGGTGCGAGGGTCCTTGGGATCGCCAAAGCTCACGAGCACAGGGATCAAATCCCCCTGCAGCGGGACAATGCCGGTCTGCCGGTTGATATCACTGAACGAGACGCGGTTGCCGTGCGCGGCGCCATAGGCGCGGAGCGCGACGTAGTTGATGTCGTCGAGGTCGAGCTTTTCGCCCTGCTGATGCGCCAGCAATACCACCAGGTTCTTTCCCTGGCCGAGGTCGACGAACACCGCCTCGCCGCGCATCGTGGTGCGGCCGCCGCGGTTGTAGTTGCGGTCGGGCACGACGGCCAGAATGCCTGATGCGCGCTTGATCCCGTCAGGCGTCGTTACCTCGACCGTGAGGCGAAATTTGTGGCCGGGCCGGTTGACCCGGATCTGGTCGCCGATCACGAGCACGGCCAGCAGCCCGAGCAGACCCGCCCATTTGCCGATGAAACTCAAGCGCCCCCCACCTGTTCTTTCATCACCGCTCTGCACCGTTCGCGCGGCAGCGTCAAACCAGCGCGTTGACGCGGCCTTGATCGGAAGCGCGTTTGTCGAAAGAGTGCCCGGCCCGCCGCCACCGAAAAAGGACCCGATGTGAGCATTTCCAGAGATGAACGGCCCCGGACCCGCAACGATCTTGCCTGGGCGATCTCGGTCGGCGGCATCGGCGTCGTGCTGTTCACGGCCGCGCTCGTTTTCACCTGGTATTTCGCCGCCACGGTGCTGCTGATCTTCACCGGCATGCTGCTCGGCGTCGGTCTCAATGCGCTGACCAATGCGCTCGGGCGGCGCGTGAATCTGCCCCATACGGTGCGGCTCGCGATCGTCTGCGCCGTGCTTGCAGTGCTGCTCGCGGGCGTGGGCTATCTCGGCGGCGCCACCATCGCCGATCAGGCCTCGGTGCTGAGCAAGACCATCAAGTCGCAGATCACCAACGTGAAGTCCTTCCTCGACAACCACGGCATCGACACCAGCGTGTTCGATCTCGGCAGTGCCGCGCCAGCCGCCTCCACTGACGCGGCATCGACACCCGCCCCGAGTTCCGCCCCGCATGGATTACCGAGCGGTGCCGGCGCGCTCGCCTCGAGCGGCGGGGCGATCGTGAGCCAGACCTTTAAGCTGCTGTTCGGCGCGATCAGCGCCGTCGGTAACATCTTCATCGTGCTGTTTCTGGGGCTCGCCTTCGCAGCGCAGCCCAGCGTCTATCACGATGGCTTGTTATTCCTTGCGCCGGCGAAGCATCGCACCCGCGTAGCCCTGATCATCGACCACATCGGCGAGACGCTGGAGCGCTGGCTGATCGCGCAGATCGTGGTGATGATCGCGGTCGGAATCGTGACCTGGATCGGGCTCGCCATCATCGGCATTCCCGGCTCGTTCATCCTGGGGATTCAGGCCGGCCTGCTCGCCTTCATCCCGACCGTCGGCGCCATCATCGCCGGCGTGGTCGTGGTGCTGGCCAGCCTCGCCTCAGGCTGGATCCCGGCGCTGTCGGCCTTCATCCTCTTCATGGGCGTCCACGCCATGGAGAGCTACGTGCTGACGCCGATCCTGCAGCGGCAGGCGCTCGACATCCCGCCGGCCACGCTGTTCGCGTTCCAGATACTGCTCGGCGTCGTGTTCGGAATCTGGGGCCTCGCGCTGGCGCTGCCCCTCGTCGCCATCGCCAAGGTCATGATCGACCATTTCAAGACGTATGAGGCGCCGCCTCTGGCGGAGGCGGCGTAAGGCGTCGTGAAGTGGATCAGGTCGTCAGCACGGTCTCGGTGTGCTCGACCTCGGGCGGCGACGCAAAATACTGGCCGACGAGGCCGCGCCATTCGGTGAAATTCTCGGAGCCACGGAAATCCACCGTGTGGTTTTCCAGCGTCGCCCATTTCACCATCAGCCGGTAACGCTGCGGCTTCTCGATTGACTTGTGCAGCTCAAAACTGTGAAAGCCCTTGGAGCGGCCGAAGGCGGCCTTGGCCTTGGCGACGGCGGCCTCAAAGTCCTTCTCGCTGCCCGGCTTGACGTCGATTTGCGCGATCTCGGTGATCATCGGTTTCCACCCATTTTTATTCGATGGGCGTGTCTACCGCAGCCGCGAGCAAAGAAAAAGGCGCCGAAACGGCGCCCTGCCCGGCCGAAAATGCGCCGCTATCAGGCCAACAGCAGCACGGTCCCGGTAACGACGAGCAAGCAAGCGAGAAACAGCGCGATCGGCCAATAGCTGCGGCTCTGCGTGTAGCGCCCCTGGGCGCGGCGCTCGGCGATGAGCGCCGTCTCGTACTCGTCCGCGGTCGAGAACAGACAGGCGAAGCCACCACGCGCCGAAGCAGCGTGAGCTTCGAGCGACATCAGGGCAGCCTGCGGGTTCTGTCGACGGATCGATTCCATGACCGCAATGGTAGGGATCGAACGGTAAACAGGAGATTACCGCGAGGCCCCCGCGTATCAGGCCGTCGCCGGCTGTGTGTTGGATTGTCCCTTGGGTACACCGATGCGCGCCGCGCTCTGGCGGCGCCAGTTCTCCAGCGACAACGGCAGCTCCTCCGCCGCCTCGACGCGGTTACGGCCGCCGCGCTTCGCCTGGTAGAGCGCGGTGTCGGCCGAAGCCAGCAACACCTCGAGCTCGGTACCGGCCGGACCGCCGGCGACGCCGATGCTGACGGTGGTGTCGACCGGGCCTTCATCGACCACGACGCCGGAGGTCTCGAAAGCCTCGCGCACGCGCTCGGCAACCAGCACGCCTTCCTCCAGCGAGCACGGCAAGAGCGCCGCGAACTCCTCGCCGCCAATCCGGCCCGACATGTCGGTCATGCGCAGATTACTGACAACGACGGTCGAGAACAGTTTCAGCATCTCGTCGCCGGCGGGATGGCCGAAGCGATCGTTGATCGACTTGAAATGGTCGATGTCGAAGATCATCACGGTGACGGGACGCCCGGCCTTGGCCTCGCGCTCGATCACGCGGCCGCAGGCTTCCGAGAAACCGCGGCGGTTGAGCATGCCGGTCAGGGGATCGGTCGACGCGGCGGTCCGGTGCGCGGTCACCGTGCGCTCGGATACCAGCATGAAGATCACGAACACGGTGCCGACGGCATAGAGCACCAGCTCGACCGCGAACACCGTGACCCAGATGCTCGTGGCGAAACCGGCATCATGCGGGCGCAGGAAGCTGCCGAGCAGGATCGGCAGCATCAAGACGCAGCCGTGCATCACCGGCACGACGAAGGCCGGCCAGCGCCGTTGCAGGCTCTTGCGCCGTTCGACCCAGAGCTCGCTCGCGGTGAGCGCCGCATAGACCGAAACGATGCCGGCGCCGACGATCATGCGCAGCATGGACGCCGTGGGATCAAGCAGCGTGGCGGCCGCAGCCCAGGCGAGCGCGCCGACGAGGAGGCCCGGCCAGTTCGGCTTGCGGCCATGGAAGACGCGTGCCGCATTCCACACCATGCCGCAGGCGACGAAGCCGACCGCGTTCAGCGCAAGGTAAAGATGCGGACCGAGCTTGTCGCCGGCCGCAGTCCACAACGCAACAGAAGCGGCGCCGAGGAGATACGCGGTGCCCCACCATTTCAGCGCGGGACTGTTCTCCTGCCTGCCAAAGAACACCATCATGGCGCCGAGCAGTGCGGCAACCATGGTGGCAACCAAATAGAGCGTGATGCTATCGAGCGACATCATGTCGGCCCCCTCTAAGAAAATAGCAGTTACGCGACCGGCACATCCGATTTGCGCGCCCTTCCAGATGCGACGCTATGTCCGCCAAGTTCCATTCAGGTTTTCATGCAAGAGCAAGTTTTCGGGAAACTCGTCTTCAATTTGCACACAAACGAACGACAAAAAGGGCGCTGAAATCAGCGCCCTTTTGCATCTCATTGAAGCCGCTTTCGCGGCGAATGTGACCGAAGCGATTAACGCTTCGAGAACTGGAAGGACCGGCGGGCCTTGGCCTTGCCGTACTTCTTGCGCTCGACCACGCGGGAGTCGCGGGTCAGGAAGCCGCCCTTCTTGAGCACGGTACGCAGCTCGGGCTCGAAATAGGTGAGCGCCTTGGAGATACCATGACGAACAGCGCCAGCCTGACCGGACAGACCGCCGCCGGCGACGGTGCAGATCACGTCGTACTGGCCGGAACGGGCGGCCACCGAGAACGGCTGCTCGATCATCATGCGCAGCACCGGACGGGCGAAATAGACCTCGACCTCGCGCGCGTTGACGGTGACCTTGCCGGCGCCCGGCTTGATCCAGACGCGGGCGACCGCGTCCTTGCGCTTGCCGGTGGCGTAGGCGCGGTTGAACTTGTCGACCTTCTTCTCGTGCTTGGGCGCGTCGGGCGCGACCGCCGTCTTGAGCTGCGAAAGCTGGTCGAGCGACTGAATGGATTCGGCCATGATTATGCGGCCCTCGTGTTCTTGCGGTTCAACTTCGCGATGTCGAGCTTCTCGGGCGTCTGAGCCTCGTGCGGATGATCGGCGCCGCCGTAGACACGGAGGTTGCCCATCTGCACGCGACCGAGCGGACCACGCGGGATCATGCGCTCGACGGCCTTCTCCAGCACGCGCTCGGGATGCTTACCTTCAAGGATCTGGCGCGCGGTGCGCTCCTTGATGTGGCCGACATAACCGGTGTGCTTGTAGTAGGTCTTCTGCTCGCGCTTGCGACCGGTGAGGACCGCATGCTGCGCGTTGATGATGATGACGTTGTCGCCGCAATCAACATGCGGGGTGTAGATTGGGAGGTGCTTGCCGCGCAGGCGCATGGCGACGATGGTGGCGAGGCGGCCGACGACCAGACCCTTGGCGTCGATCAGCACCCACTTCTTCGTCACCTCAGCCGGCTTTGCCGAAAAGGTTTTCATGTCAGAGTTTCCGTGGACGGGGAGCATCGGCGCGAACACCGCACCGGACTGAGCGGTTTTCTAGAGAAGAGACCCGCAACGGTCAATGCCCGAGGACATAAATTAATCGATAAAAATCAATGACTTAAAATTATGGTGCTATATTACCTGCAAAAAGCTCAAACATTTGGAATGGAATAAGTCGAGGTGACATGAGCGATCGGATCGGGCGAGCTGCCGGACAAGAGCTTCACCTCCCCAACCGCCAGGCGCTTGCCGAGCTTGAGAAGCCGCGCCTCCGCCAGCACGTCCTGCCCCGGCTGGCCCTTGCGCAGGAAATTAATGTTGAGGTTGGTGGTGACCGCGAGCCCGATCGGCCCGATTGCGGACAGCAGCACCACATACATCGCGAAATCGGCCAGCGTCATCAGCGTCGGACCGGACACGGTTCCGCCCGGTCGCAGCATCCGTTCGCTGTAGCGCTGGCGCAAAAGGCAAGTCTGGCCGTCCGCGCTTTCGATCGTAATGTCGTCGCCGCTGAAGGCCTGGGGAAACTCGTTGCGAAGAAACTGCTCGACCTCCGCCACGCTCATTTTCGCTAACGCCATGCTTCGCCTCACCCTCGCTTCACATCCCCTGTTACATTAAGTTATCTGCGTCATCCAAACGCAATAATACAATCGGAAACGCTTCGATGTCCGCCCAGGCCGCCCGCGCCCCCTCCCCGCAACCGCCAATTCTGCTGCGCGAAATGGTCGGCTCCATCGCGGTCCTGACGCTGAACCGCCCGGCCGCCCGCAACAGCCTGTCGGAAGCCATGATCGCCGGCCTGCATGCGGAGCTCAATGCTATCCGCGACGACAAGGCGATCCGCGGCGTCGTGATCGCAGCCAACGGTCCCGCCTTCTCCGCCGGCCACGACATGAAGGAGCTGACCGCGCGTCGCGCCGACCAGGATCGCGGCCGTGCCTTCTTCGCCGAGATGATGACCGCCTGCAGCGCGATGATGCAGGCGATCGTGCATCTGCCCAAGCCAGTGGTCGCTGCCGTCCAGGGCATCGCGACCGCCGCAGGCTGCCAGCTCGTCGCGAGCTGCGATCTCGCGATTGCCTCGGAAGCGGCGAGCTTTGCCACGCCCGGCGTCGACATCGGCCTGTTCTGCTCGACGCCGATGGTGGCGCTGTCGCGCAACGTCCCGCGCAAGCAGGCGATGGAGATGTTGCTCACGGGCGAACCTGTCACGGCCGCACGCGCCCGCGAGATCGGGCTGATCAACCGCGTCGTCGCCGCCGGCACCGAGCGCGACGCGGCGATTGCGCTCGCCGAACAGGTCGCGCTGAAATCAGCCTACACCGTCAAACTCGGCAAGGAGGCGTTCTACCGCCAGGCCGAGATGAGCCTTGCCGACGCCTATCGCTATGCGGCAGAGGTGATGACAGAGAACATGATGGCGCGCGACGCCGAGGAAGGCATCGGCGCCTTCATCGAAAAGCGACAGCCGACATGGCGGGATGAGTAATTTCGTCAACAAGAAAAGACGACACATGAACCACGACGCCTATCCCGACAATTACATCCGCGCCATCCTCAACAGCGTGAAGTCGATCGCGATGGTCGGGGCCTCGCCGGTCAACGTGCGGCCGAGTTATTTTGCGTTCAAGTACCTGGCGCAGCGCGGCTACGACATGATCCCGGTCAATCCCGGCCATGTCGGCAAGGAGCTGCTCGGCAAACCCTTTATCGCCTCGCTGTCCGACATCGGCCGCCCGATCGACATGATCGATATTTTCCGCAATTCCAGCCACATCATGCCCGTGGTCGAGGAAGCGTTGACGCTCGATCCGCTGCCGAAGGTGATCTGGATGCAGCTTGGTGGACGTGACGACGCGGCAGCCCTGAAAGCGGAATCGGTCGGTATCAAGGTCGTGATGAACCGCTGCCCCAAGATCGAATATGGCCGTTTGTCGTCCGAGATCTCCTGGATGGGCGTGAATTCGCGCACATTGAGTTCCAAGCGCGCGCCGGCACCGACGCAAGGCATGCGTCTATCCCTCAATCGAATGAGCGTCGGCGGCGGCGATACCGCGGCCTCTGACCGCGCTGCGAAAAACAAGACCGAGCAAAGCTGACGCAATCGCGAAGCATTCATTTCGCGAACGCGACAATGCGTAGCAAGATCATTTCGATGTGAAGCGGCGGCTTGACGGCAGCCGTGACGCCGATCAGCATGCCGCGCGATTTCAAGCCACAAGAAATAGGACGCCCCAATGAGCGATCGCCTTCCGGGATTTTCAACCCTCGCCGTGCATGCCGGTGCACAGCCCGATCCCACCACCGGTGCGCGCGCGACCCCGATTTATCAAACGACATCGTTCGTCTTCAACGACGCCGACCATGCGGCATCGCTGTTCGGCCTGCAGGCGTTCGGCAACATCTACACCCGCATCGGCAATCCCACCAATGCGGTGCTTGAAGAGCGCGTCGCCGCGCTCGAAGGCGGCACGGCCGCGCTTGCGGTCGCCTCGGGTCATGCCGCGCAGGTCGTGGTGTTGCAGCAATTGCTCCAGCCGGGCGACGAGTTCATCGCCGCGCGAAAACTCTATGGCGGCTCGATCAACCAGTTCACGCACGCGTTCAAGAGCTTTGGCTGGAACGTGGTGTGGGCCGACCCCGATGACATCGCAAGCTTCGAGCGCGCGGTGACGCCGCGCACGAAGGCGATCTTCATCGAATCCATCGCCAATCCCGGCGGCAGCATCACCGACATCGAGGCGATCTCGACGGTGGCGCGCAAGGCGGGCGTGCCGCTGATCGTCGACAACACGCTGGCCTCGCCCTATCTGATCCGCCCGATCGATCACGGCGCCGACATCGTCGTGCACTCGCTGACGAAGTTTCTCGGCGGCCACGGCAATTCGCTTGGCGGCATCATCGTCGATGCCGGCACGTTTGATTGGTCCACCGGCGGCAAATATCCGATGCTGTCGGAGCCGCGGCCGGAATATCACGGCATCCGCCTGCAGGAGACCTTTGGCAATTTCGCCTTCGCGATTGCCTGCCGCGTGCTCGGCCTGCGCGACCTCGGGCCCGCGCTGTCGCCGTTCAATGCCTTCATGATCCTCACCGGCATCGAGACGCTGCCGCTACGCATGCAGAAGCACTGCGACAACGCGAAAGCGGTCGCCGAATTCCTCGCCGGCCATCCGGCGGTGGCCTCGGTCAGCTACGCGGGCCTGGCGAGCGACAAGTACAACCAGCTCGCACGCAAATACGCGCCGAAGGGTGCGGGCGCCGTGTTCACCTTCGGCCTGAAGGGCGGTTATGACGCAGGCGTCAGCCTGGTGTCGAAACTGCAGCTGTTCTCGCATCTGGCCAATGTCGGCGACACCCGCTCGCTCGTCATTCACCCCGCCTCGACCACGCACAGCCAGCTCGATGACGCCGCGAAGGTGAAGTCCGGCGCCGGCCCCGACGTGGTCAGGCTCTCGATCGGCATCGAGGACAAGGAAGACTTGATCGCCGATCTGGAGCAGGCGCTGGGCGCTTAGTCGCCTGATCGTTCCGGGGCGCAGAAAATGCGCCCCGGTTAACAGTCATTAACCATATCTGCCGCATACATCGTCACTGGATCGCCCCTTTGATTCGGAGCCGACGATGCTGCGCTGGATGGTGCCTGCCCTTGCGGCGATGCTGACGGTGTCCGCTGCCGTTGCCGCCGATCTGCCGGCCACGCCGAAGCGGCGGGCCGTGGCGCCGCAGCAAGAGCCGCCAAAAGTCTATGTCGAGACCGATCCGGATGCGTTGATCTCGCCGGCCTATGGCATCGGCAGCTACGTCCGCAACCTGCCGGGTACGCCGCTGCTGCCGGGCGCCCATACGCTGCCGGGCTATTACGGCCGTCCGTGGGATTACGATTATCAGGGCTCGTATTACGGCGGGAAGCAGGTCGATTATTTCTGGCGCCTGCCCTACTCGTGCGGCATCTACGGCTATTGCTGATCTGATCAGCCGGCCTGACCAAGCGGAACCGCGCGCGGCTGCGCCTCGGCAGGCTGCCGTGAGGCAAGCCGTTCCACCTGCATCACCGCAAGCGTGAGCACTGCGATCGCCACCGCCTGGTGCGACAGCGCAAGGTCGATCGGCACCTGATTGAGCAGCGTGAGGATGCCGAGCACCGCCTGCAGGCTCACCGCCGCGAACAGCCACAGCGCACCGCTCGCAGCGGAACCCGCCCGCGAACGCACCGCGTCGAACGCATGCAGCGCCGCCAGCGCGAACAGCGCATAGGCCGTCATGCGGTGCTCGAACTGCACCGTCAGCACGTTGTCGAACATGTTGCGCCACCACGGCGTCTCGAACCACAGCCGCTCGCCCGAGGGAATGAACGCGCCGTCGATCTGCGGCCAGGTGTTATAGGCGCGCCCGGCGCGCAGACCCGCGACCAGCGCACCGAAATAGATCTGCACGAACGTCACCACGAGCAGCAGCGCGCTGGTGAAGCGCAGCCGTGCTGGGCTAGCGATCTGCGGCCACTCGGCGAGCCGCCGCACCGTCCAGACGATGCCGGCGAAGATCAACAGTGCAAGCACCAGATGCGTCGCCAGTCGATACTGCGAGACCTCGACGCGCTCCGTCAGGCCCGAGGCCACCATCCACCAGCCGACCGCGCCCTGGAGGCCGCCGAGCCCGAACAGCAGCCACAGCCGCCGCTTCAGCTCACCCGACAGTCCACCGCGCCACAGGAAGAACAGGAACGGAAGCAAATAGGCGACGCCGATGAACCGGCCGAGCAGCCGGTGGCTCCACTCCCACCAGAAAATCTCCTTGAACTCGGAGAGCGACATCCCGGTATTGAGTTCGCGATATTGCGGGATCCGCTTGTAGGCTTCGAACGCTTCGGTCCACGCCGCCTCCGACAGCGGCGGAACGCTGCCCGTGACCGGCTTCCACTCGACGATCGAAAGGCCGGATTCCGTCAGCCGGGTCGCGCCGCCGACCAGCACCATCAGAGCGATCAAAGCGGCCACGGAAATCAGCCACCAGCGCACGGCGCGATGCGGCTTGATCGGTGCGGAAATTGGCGTCATTCGGGGCGAAACCAGGGGCTTGAACCGGACTGCGTGCCCCTTATAGTCCCCCGCTTCCGCAGCGCAAGTTACGCGAAAGCCTCGATATTCCGCCATGACGATCCGCACCCGCAAGTTCCTCGGCGCCATCCTGCTCCTGGTGCTTTGCACCGTCTGGGCCCTGCTCGGCATGGCGGCCGCGCAGATGCCCTGGATCGCCGAGTCCGGCTGGCGGCAGGCGATCTATTACGTGGTCGTCGGCATGGGCTGGGTCTTGCCGGCGATGCCGATCGTGAGCTGGATGCAGCGGCCCGATCGCGTCAAATCTAGCTCGTAGCGCCACCCGTCGGTTTCACCGGCGCAAAGGCCACACCCGAGACCAGCACGCGCAACATGCGCAGCGAGCGCACGCGCCCGTCCCAGGAAATCCGCGGCAGCGCACGCAGATTGGTGCGCCCTTCCGCGTCCACGATGCCCGGGATGGTCGACACCGCGCTGGCAAAGCCGGCCTCCTCAACCATCACGACGTGGTTGCGCCGAAAGGACGAGCGATCGCCGAACGGAAAGGCGAGATGCCTGATCTGGCGGTGGAACGCCGATTCCGCCACCGCCTTGCCCATGGTCATTTCGCGCAGCGCGGCCGCGTCCTTCATGTTGGCGAGAACCGGATAGTTCACGGTCGCACTGCCGATCGTGACGAGCGGATCGGCCGCGAGCTTCGCCAGATCCTCCCAGTTCATCGAGGCCTCGCGCGAGAGCGCGGCAAGATCGACGCGGTAGCGCGTGCAGAGATCGGCGATCGCCGCCGACAGATCCGCCGGCGACAGCGAGCGCAGCCAGGTCTCGACGAACGCGAACAGCGCCTGCTTCTCGGCATGATCAGTGACGGTGAAGCGCTGCTCCTTCTCGCCCATCATCAGGCTGATGCGGCTCTCGCGCGCGATCACCTGCTCGAGCCCGAGCCACCAGGCATCGCCAACGCCGTCGGGAAACGCGGTGGGCACATAGATCGTGAAGGGTACCGCATGGCGGGCCAGCACCGGATAGGCGAAGCTGATGAGGTCCTTGTTCGCACCGTCGAAGGTGAGCGCCACGAAGCGCCGCGTCTCCGGCAGCGTCACCGCGCGCCGGCAGACCTCGTCCATGCCGATGATGTCGTACTTCCAGCGCTTCAGCGCCCGAATGGCGCGGTCGAGGAATTGCGGGGTGATCTCGTGCTCGCGCAGCGGCTGAAACGCGCCGCGCCGTCGCGGCCGCACATGGGCAAAACGCAATATGGCGCCGGCCCCACGGCTGCGCAGCGCGGCCTGACCAGTGAACCAGGTCAGCTCAAGGCGCAGCCGTTCCAGCCATCTGTCGTCGGATACCAATATCCCACCTTCGCGCTCGCCGGCGGTCTCTTCCCTTGCTCAAGTACTTGCCTATAGTCATTACCCTTTGTTGACATTTCTTTGCAAAGGTCGGCCACAGGCCGAAATACGTATTTTTCGTTTTCTCGACAGGTTTCGCGAATGACCATGGCTGCGGCGATGCAAAGCCGGACGGCAGAATCGCCCGCGCGGTCAAAAGCGAGCCGGATCGCGCATGTCGATATCGTCCGGGACCCCAGCGAGGTCGAGGCGGTCTGGCGCGCTTTCGAGGAGCCCGGCCACCTCTCGACGCCGTATCAGCGCTTCGACCTGCTCAGCCCCTGGCAACAGCTGGTCGGCGGCTGCGAGGGCGCGCGCCCTTTCATCGTGATCGCCCGCGACGCCGAGCACAGGCCGCTGCTGCTGCTCCCGCTCTCGCTCCGCCAAGCCCATGGGGTGCGCACGGCCTGCTTCATGGGCGGCAAGCACACGACCTTCAACATGGGCCTGTGGAACGCCGAGTTCGCGGCACAGCTCGGTGCGGCAGATCTCGACGCATTGCTTGCGCCGCTGCGCGAACATGCCGACGTGCTCTCGCTGACGCAGCAGCCCTTGCGCTGGAACGATCAGCAGAACCCGTTCGCGGCTCTCCCGCGCCAGAGCGCGATCAACGGCTGTCCGCTGCTGGTGATGGAGCCCGGCGGTCCGCCCGCATCGCGGATCAGCAATTCCTTCCGCCGCCGCCTCAAGAGCAAGGAAAAGAAGCTCCAGGCGCTCGCCGGCTATCGCTACCACCTCGCCACCACGGACGCGGACATCACCCGCCTGCTCGACTGGTTCTTCCGCATCAAGCCGGCGCGGATGGCCGAACAGAAACTGCCGAACGTCTTCGCCGAACCGGGCGTCGAGCAGTTCATCCGCAGCGCCTGCCTGTCGCCGCGGGGCGAAGGCCGCGTCATCGACGTCCACGCGCTCGAATGCGACGAGGAGGTGATCGCGATCTTCGCCGGCGTCGCCGACGGCCAGCGCTTCTCGATGATGTTCAACACCTACACGATGTCCGAGCACGCCCGCTACAGCCCCGGCCTGATCCTGATGCGCTATATCATCGATCGCTACGCCGAGCGCGGCTACCGCTCGCTCGACCTCGGCATCGGCTCGGATGAGTACAAGCGGATGTTCTGCAAGGACGACGAGGACATCTTTGACAGCTTTGTTCCGCTGACCTCGCGCGGAAAGCTTGCGGCGATGGCGATGTCCTCGCTCAGCCACGGCAAGCGGCTGGTGAAGCAGAACCAGATGCTGTTCGACCTGGCGCGCAGGCTGCGGCAGGCGTTCGGATAAGAACTGGCCACTCGCACAGTGTTTTCCTTCTCCCCTTGTGGGAGGGAAAAAGAACTTATGCCGCCACCACGCGCAGCGTCTCTGCCCCATTCGACGCCTGCACCGGCTTGCTCAGCATCGTCACCTCACTGAAGCCGACGGCACTGAGCTGCTCGCACATCAGCGTGCGCGCATCGGGCTCCATCGACGCATCGGGCACCACGACGGCGCGGGCATTCGCCGTCAGCAGTTCTGCCGGCAGGTCCGAAGCGCTGCCGGCGTCCAGCAGCACGTGGTCGTAGGCGCGGAGCAGCGCGTCGATCGCGAGCGTCACGCGCGGCGACTGCAGGAGGCTGCGGTCGAAGCCGGGACGACCGGCCATGACCAGATGCAGCCGCGACAGCTTATCCCTTGTGATGATCTGCGCGAAGGAGGCCTGCCCCTGCATCAGTTCGGCAAGGCCGGGCCCGGAGGCATCGACGGACACCGCGGCAATCGTCGGCGAGGACGCGGCGAGATCAACCACGACCACGCGCGCATCGCGCGCGAGGTGGCGGGCCAGTGTCAACGCCGACAGCGTGATGGCCTCACCCGAGGCGGTGCCGAGCACCGTGACCTTCTTCGCCGCCGCTCCCGCGGCGCGCAGGCTGTCAGCGAGACGCTCGATCTCGGCGAATTCGGTGACGTCGGCATCGGCCGCGATATCCGGCTGAAGCGGCGCGGGATCGCTGATCACCGGCTCGACGATCGGATCGACCTCCGGTTCATGCCTGACCGCCGTCCGCGACGGCGTCAAGACGGCCACAGCGCGCGGCGCGGTCTGGCGCAGCAGCTCGCCGGTGACGACGACGCCTGACGAGAGCAGCAGCGTCGCGATCGTCGCGATCAGTACGATCGGCAGCTTCTTCGGATAGGCCGGCATATTCGAGACGATGGCGCGCGAGATGATGCGGCCCTCGGTGGGTGCGGTGTCGATGCTCTCGCGGGTGCTGGCCTCGCGGTACTTGCCAAGATACGTCTCCAGCAGATCGCGCTGCGCCTTCGCCTCACGCTCGAGCGCGCGGAGTTGCACGTCTTGGCCGTTGGTCGAGGTCGCCTGCTTCTTGAGTTGCTCGAGGCTCGCGGTCAGGCCGTCGACCCTGCCGGCGGCGATCCGCGCATCGCTTTCGAGCGAGCGCGAGATCTTCGCCGCTTCGTCGCGAATTTGACCATCGAGGTCGCCGAGCTGGGCCTTCAGCTCCTTGATCCGCGGGTGATTGCCGAGCAGCGTGGATGATTGTTCGGCGAGCTGCGCACGTAGCGTGACCCGCTGCTCGGACAGTCGTCGCATCAGTTCGGAATTCACCACTTCGGATGCTTCGATCGGCTTGCCGCTCTGGAGCATCTCCTTGATCA
Source organism: Bradyrhizobium sp. 1 (assembly GCF_023073315.1). Classification (GTDB taxonomy): domain Bacteria; phylum Pseudomonadota; class Alphaproteobacteria; order Rhizobiales; family Xanthobacteraceae; genus Bradyrhizobium. The sequence goes on from NZ_JADPJH010000014.1 coordinate 266,510, forward strand.
GCCGGGCCCTGGATTCCGCATCCGCCCTCATCGAGCGCGCGTTGTTGAGCTGGGTGTTGACCTCGCCCATCTGCTGGTTCGACAGCGTGGTGTTGTTGGTGCCGACGAAGAGCGACGATTTGGAACGGAAGTCCTCGACCTTGGCTTCCGCGTCGGAGACCTTCTTGCGCAGGCTTTCGATCTCGCCCGAGAGCCACTGGCTGGCATTGCGCGCCTGGTCCTGGCGCGCATTCTGCTGGAGCACGAGATAGCCGTCGGCGATCGAATTGGCGACGCGCGCGGCAAGATCGGGATCGGCGGACTGGAACTCGACCACGATCACGCGCGACTTGTCGACGGCGAAGGCCTGAAGCCGGTCGTAATAGGCATCGAGCACGCGCTCTTCCGGCGTCATCGAGAACGGGTCACGGCCGATTCCGACCAGCGCCGCAAGCGACTTCAGCGGCGAAATGCCTTGCAGCACCGGATCGAATTCAGGGCGTTCCGCAAGCTTGTTCTTCCTGATGATCTCGCGCGCGAGATCGCGCGACAGCACGAGCTGCACCTGGCTGGTGACGGCCTCGGCATCGAGCGCCTGCCGCTCCTCGGTGCTGCGGTCGCTGCTGGGACGCAGGAACACGTTCTCGCGACCGTCGATCAGGATGCGCGATTCCGATTTGTAGCGCGGCGTGATGAGATTGACGATTGCGATGGAGGCGACGAGCGCAAGCACCGTCGGCACGATGATCCAGCCACGCTTGCGCGCGAGCGCAGAACCAAGCGCATGCAGATCGATGTCGCCGGCTTCGACTTGTGCCTGCTTCGCGACAACAGACGCAGGCCTTGCTTCAACCCTCGGCTTGGTTTTGGGCTTCGCAATAGCCCGCTCGACCACAGCCTTGTCCTTGCCGGCACGCCAGAACGCTAAACGCATCGAACACTCCCGCAGGGCAATGCTGCGACTCTACCTCAACCGGGGCGATTACACTCCATTAAGGTTGCTGCTGGGTTAATCGCAATGTCCCGCGAACGGCACACGCGCGCTCGTCACCTTTTGTTAACCACGAGGGCTCTTAATCCATCTCGATATTTCGAGAATTGTTCGGCATTCGCCGTCGAGCGCTGGTTTTGATCATGCCCCCCTCTCCCGACCAGCCGCTTCGCATCCTGCACGCCGTGCGCGCTCCCGTGGGCGGCATCATCCGCCACATCCTCGACCTCGCCAACGGCCAGGTCGATCGCGGCCATCATGTCGGGATCCTCGCCGACAGTCTCACCGGCGGCGAGCGCGCGGACAAGGCGCTGGCCGAACTCGCGCCACGGCTGAAGCTCGGTGTCCACAGGATCGCGATCCGCCGTGAACCGTCCCCTGACGATGTCCTGGTGTGGCTGCGGATGCGACGCCTGATCAGCGAGCTCAAGCCCGATGTCATGCACGGCCACGGCGCCAAGGCCGGCGCCTTCGTCCGGATGCGCCGTCGCTCGGACGACACCATCCGTATCTACACGCCGCATGGCGGCTCGCTGCATTATCCGCTCAACACGTTGAAGGGCGAGTTTTACGCGCGGCTCGAGCGCACGCTGATGGACGCGACGGATCTGTTCCTGTTCGAGAGCGCGTTTGCCCGCAATACCTATCAGCGCATCGTCGGCACGCCCAAGGGCGTGGTGCATTGCGTGTTCAACGGCGTGACACCGGGGGAATTCGAGCCCGTTGTCATCACCGAGGATGCCACCGACCTCGCCTATGTCGGCGAGTTCAGGCACATCAAGGGTGCGGATCTGCTGGTCGACGCAGTCGCGCGGCTGCACGAGGGGGGTAAGAAGGTCACGCTCACGCTCGGCGGCGATGGCGAGGAGACGGCGGCGCTGAAGGCGCAGGTCGAGAGGCTCGGCCTCTCCGGCGCGATCCGCTTCATCGGCCACGTCAAGGCGCGCTACGGCTTCTCCAAGGGCAAACTGCTCGTCGTGCCCTCGCGCGGCGATTCCATGCCCTATGTCGTGATCGAGGCGGGAGCCGCCGGCATTCCCATGATCGGGGCCCGCGTCGGCGGCATCCCCGAAATTTTCGGGCCCGAAAGCCCGGCGCTGTTCGCGGCGAGCAACGCCGAGGCGATGGCGGAGGCGATTGCCGCCGCGCTCGACGATCCGCAAGGGACCGCGCAGCGCGCCGTCGTCTTGCGCGAGCGCATCTCCGCGCATTTCTCGCAAGCCGCGATGGTTGACGGCGTGCTCGCGGGCTACCGCGATGCATTTACCAATCACTAACCATCCTTAAGGCCCGCTTTAGAGAATCTTCCGATTTATCCGATAATCCAGGTGCCAGGGGATGCTCGCCCGGGGCGCAAAGTCGCGTCCTGCGGGTTTTTGGAATGGACGTGGACGCCCGTGGAACCGCTCAACGCACGCTCGATGCTCGATGCCGCGACGACCGCCGCAGCGAAGCCCGCTGACCAGCCCTTTGTGGAGCGTCGCCGCCGCCTGACGCCGGCCGCGCTCGAAGTCGTCAACCAGAAGGTCGCCCGCGCCTATTCGCCGATCGTCATCACCGGCATCGTGCGCACGGCCGATTTCGTGCTGCTGAGCTTTGTCGGTGTCGTGGTCTATGTCGGCTACGTCATGCCGCTCTCCGGCTTCAGCTGGGATTATCCGGCAGAGATCGTCGCCGTCGCGATCGCCGCCGTCGTCTGCTTTCAGGCCGCCGACATCTATCAGGTGCAATTGTTCCGCGGTCAGCTGCGGCAGATGACGCGGATGATCTCATCCTGGTCGTTCGTCTTCCTGCTGTTCATCGGCATCTCCTTCTTCGCCAAGTTCGGCAGCGAAATGTCGCGGCTGTGGCTTGCCGCCTTCTACTTCCTGGGACTCGCCGCGCTCATTATCGAGCGGCTGGTGCTGCGCTCGCTGGTGCGCGGCTGGGCGCGCGAGGGCCGGCTCGACCGCCGCACCATCATCGTCGGCTCCGACAGCAACGGCGAGCAGCTGGTCGAGGCGCTGAACGCGCAGGAGGATTCCGACATTCACGTGCTCGGCGTGTTCGACGACCGCAACGACAGCCGCGCGCTCGACACCTGCGCCGGGGCGCGCAAGCTCGGCAAGGTCGACGACATCGTCGAGTTCGCCCGCCGCACCCGCGTCGATCTCGTGCTGTTCGCGCTGCCGATCTCGGCGGAAACGCGCATCCTGGAAATGCTGAAGAAGCTCTGGGTGCTGCCGGTCGACATCCGCCTCTCCGCCCACACTAACAAGCTGCGTTTCCGTCCCCGCTCCTATTCCTATCTCGGCGAAGTGCCGACGCTCGACGTGTTCGAGGCCCCGATCACCGATTGGGATCTGGTGATGAAATGGCTGTTCGACCGCGTCGTCGGCAGCGTCGCGCTGCTCGCAGCTCTGCCGGTGATGGGACTGGTGGCGCTGGCGGTGAAGCTCGACAGCCCCGGCCCCGTGCTGTTCCGCCAAAAGCGCTTCGGCTTCAACAACGAGCGCATCGACGTCTACAAATTCCGCTCAATGCATCACCACCAGGCCGACCCGACGGCGTCGAAGGTCGTGACCAAGAACGATCCGCGCGTCACCCGTGTCGGCCGCTTCATCCGCAAGACCAGCCTCGACGAGCTGCCGCAACTGTTCAACGTGGTGTTCTCCGGCAATCTCTCCCTGGTCGGCCCGCGTCCTCATGCGGTGCAGGGCAAGCTTCAGAGCCGCCTGTTCGACGAAGCCGTCGACGGCTATTTCGCCCGCCACCGCGTCAAGCCCGGCATCACCGGCTGGGCCCAGATCAACGGCTGGCGCGGCGAGATCGACAACCAAGAGAAGATCCAGAAGCGCGTCGAGTTCGACCTCTATTACATCGAGAACTGGTCGGTACTGTTCGACCTCGTCATTCTCCTGAAAACGCCGGTCGCGCTGCTGACCAAGAACGAGAACGCGTATTGAGATCTGTTGTGCCCGAGCCCCGCTGTCATCGCCCGGCTTGACCGGGCGATCCAGTAATCGCCGGCAGCGGAAACTGCCACGAATGGCTCGGCGTACTGGATGCCCCGCCTCCGCGGGGCATGACAGTGGAAGTCGTGGCGTGCGAGTTGAGTAAAAGCGTGAGCGTGTGATGGCGTATGCGGCGACAGCCGGGGAGATGAATGCAGCGGTTCGCGCTGCGCCCGGCGTGCTGGCCCTCCAGCGCGCGCTGGTGTGGCTGGTCGGCGCCTCCGGCGCCATCGTCTTCATCGAGCCCAGCCCCTACGAGATCGTGACGCTGCTCGCCACCGTCACCTTCTTCGCCACCGGCCTGCGCCTGCGGCTCGTGCTGATGCCGCTGATCCTGATGCTGGTGCTGCTCAATGTCGGCTACACCGTCAGCGCGATCCCCTTGTTCGAGCAATCCGAGGTGGTGAGCTGGATCGCGACATCCTGGTACATGGCGGTCACTGTCATGTTCTTCGCGATGGTCACGTCTGAGGACACCGCGGCCCGGCTCGACATGCTCCGCCGCGGCCTCGTGGTCGGCGCGATGATTGCCTCGCTCTCGGCTATCGCAGGCTATTTCAACCTCGTTCCCGGCGGTCACGATCTCCTGACGCTCTACGAGCGCGCGCGCGGCACGTTCAAGGACCCGAACGTGCTCGGCGCCTTCCTGATCCTGCCGGCGCTGTTCGCGCTCCAGAGCGTGGTCCTGGACAAGTTCCGCAAGGCATTCCGCAACGTCTTCGCGTTCGGCATCATGTCGCTGGCAATCTTGCTCGCCTTCTCCCGCGCCGCCTGGGGCGGGCTGGTGCTGACCTCGGCCTTCATGCTGGCGCTGATGGTGCTGACCAGCCGCACCAACGCGCAGCGCTCGCGCATCATCGTCATGGCGATCGTCGCCGCGGTGCTGGGCCTCGCACTGATCGCAGTGCTGCTGTCATTCGACGCCACCGCCGAGATGTTCAAGCAGCGCGCGAGCTTCGACCAGAGCTATGACGAAGGCCGCTTCGGCCGTTTCGGCCGGCACATCCTGGGTGCGGAAATGGCGCTCGACCTGCCGTTCGGCATCGGGCCCCTGCAATTCCACCGGTTCTTCCCCGAAGACACTCACAACTCCTATCTCAACGCCTTCATGTCCGGCGGCTGGCTCTCCGGCATGTGCTATCCCGCGCTGGTCTTCACCACCGTGATCATGGGCTTCCGGCACATCTTCGTCCGCCTGCCCTGGCAGCGCGCTTATCTGGCGGTGTTCTCCGCCTTCATCGGGACCGTCGGCGAGAGTTTTGTGATCGACACCGACCACTGGCGCCACTTCTGGATGATGCTGGGCGCGATGTGGGGCATGATCGCGGCCGCGCAGATCTACAAAGTCAAATCTCGCGACGAAGCTTCTTCAGTTTGAGCTCGGGACGCTTCTCCGGCGGCGTATCGATCAAGCCCTTCAGTGCCGCGGTCGCAGCCAGCACGCCCCTGTAGCCCTCGGTCGCGAAGCGCAGCAGCAGACGCAGTTCCTCATCGGAATAGGCGCCAAACACCTTTTCCATTGCCTGCTGCATCGGCATGTAGAGCTGGCCGATCTTCATCGCCTGCTCCGGCACGACGGAAATGAAGACCTTGCGGCGGTCTTTCTCGTCCCGCTCGCGGCGCACGAGCCCGGCCTTCTCGAGCCGGTCAATCACGCCGGTGATCGCGCCCGTCGTCAGCCCGGTGACCTCGGCAAGCCGGCCCGCGGTAACGCGTCCCTCGAGATACAGGATGTCCATGCATTCGAGGTCGGAGTTTGCAATTCCCGCAACGTTGGCAACCGTTTGGCCATAGAGCACGCCCTGGGCGGACGACCGCCGCATGGCCTCTTCCAATTGCCCCAACAACGCCGTGCGCGCCTTCGTCCTTGACAAGACCGACCTCATATCTTAGTCGATATATATCTTAGCCACTAAGTTATTTAGCGACCGTAATTCCTCCTAGCACCACGGAAACGTCGGGAGCAAGCCATGTCCTATCGTCCCCGCAAGGCCCTGATCATCGGCGCCGGCATCGCCGGGCCCGTCGCAGCGATCCTGCTGCGCCGCGCCGGCATCGAATCCGCGATCTACGAGGCCTGGCCCTACTCGAAAGGCATCGGCGGCGGCCTTCAGATCGCACCAAACGGCATGCATGTGCTGGACGAGATCGGGCTTGGGAACGAGTTGATCAGCCGCGGCTCGATCGCGGAGTCCTTCGACTTCTATTCGCAAGGTGGCGAACGGCTGGGCTCGATCAACCGCGACATGGCGCGGCGCTTCGGTCAGCCCGCGGTCAACGTCTGCCGCGCCACGCTCAACGAAATCCTGATCGACAAGGCCTGGTGCGCCTGCGTCTCGCTCCATTTCGAGAAGCGCCTGATCAAGATCGAGGATCGCGGCGACCAGCCGATCATCGCCTATTTCGCCGACGGCACCACGGCCGAAGGCGATTTCCTGATCGGCGCCGACGGCGTGCACTCGATCGCGCGCCGCCAGGTGGTGCCGGACGGGCCGACGCCTTTCGACACCGGCCTGATCGGCTTCGGCGGCTTCGTGCCGCACGCCGTGCTCGACGGTCGGTCAATCGGCCGGCACGTCGAGACCACGTTCGGCCAGAGCGGCTTCTTCGGCTACGGCTATTGCAGCCCCGATCCGAACGACGGCGTGATGTGGTGGAGCACGCAGCCGGCGCACGGCATGGATGCCGAGATGTTCCGCGCGCTCGCCCCATCGACGCTGAAGCAGCATCTGCGCGGCTTCCATCACGGCTGGCACGATCCGATCCCTGATATCATCGAGGCCGCCGAGGACATCGTCGTCACCGACACGCTCGATGTCGCGACCCTGCCGACCTGGTCGCGCAAACGCTCGCTGCTGATCGGCGACGCCGCGCACGCGACCAGCCCCCATGCCGGCCAGGGCGCCTCGCTTGCGCTGGAGGACGCGATGCGGCTTGCGCGGCTGATGCAGGAGGGCCAGGAGCTCAGCGCCACCTTTAGGGCATTTGAGGCCGAGCGCCGCCCGCGCACGGAGAAGATCGTCGCGATGGCGCGCCGCAACGGCAACAGCAAACGCGAGTTCAGCGCCACCGGCGCATGGATGCGCAATCAAATGATGAAATGGCTGTTGCCGCTGGGCTCGAAGAGCATGGAGTTCATGTACGCGTATGACGCGCGGGCGGTGTAAGCGCATCAGGTCGAACCGTAGCCGGCCTCGTCATGGGCGGCGCAAGAAGGACCAATCGCAGAGCGTTGAAGCACGGTCACCACGAAATCATATTGACATTATAGTGTCATTTACAACATAAGCTGCATAACTGTCTTGGAAAGACCATCCCATGATTGCAGTGACCGGTGCCACCGGCCAACTCGGCCGGCTTGTCATCCATTCCTTGTTGAAGGCTGTGCCAGCACAGCAGATTACCGCCGTCGTCCGAGATCCAGTCAAAGCAGAGGCCGTCAAGGCTGAAGGTGCTGCCGTCCGCTCAGGCGACTACGACGATCCCACGGGGCTGGAATGTGCTTTCGCCGGCGTAAAGAAGCTGTTGCTGATCTCGGCTGGCGAGCCTGGCAAGCGGGTTCGCCAGCATGAGAACGCGATCACCGCGGCGAAAAAGGCTGGGGTTGAGCTGATCGCCTATACCAGCTTGCTGCATGCAGACATTTCGACACTGGAGCTTGCCGCCGATCATCGAGCGACCGAGACGCTGCTGAAGGCGAGCGGTGTGCCACATGTGTTGCTGCGCAACGGCTGGTACACCGAAAACTATCTCGGTGCGCTGCCAATGGCGCTTGCGCACGGGGCGTTTGTCGGCTGCGCCGGCGAAGCACGCATCACATCGGCGAGCCGCCTGGACTACGCGGATGCCGCCGCCGCAGTCCTGACGTCACAGGCCGATCCATCGGGCAAGATTTACGAATTGGCAGGCGACGAGCCCTACACGCTTGCCGAACTGGCGGCCGAAGTTGCGCGCCAGACGGACAAACCAATCGTCTACAGGAACGTGTCAGAAGCAGGGTTTGGTGAGGCGCTCATTCGCGCGGGCCTGCCCGAGCCGGTGGCGCGCATGCTCGTCGGGTTCGACATCGCAGCGGCAAAGGGCGATCTGTTCGACGATCGCCGCAACTTGAGCGACCTTATTGGTCGCCCCACGACGCCGCTGCGCGCAGCGGTCTCCGATGCACTTGCAGCGGTGGCCTTCCAAGCGCCACCGCCTGTCGCCATGAAGGGATAGTCAAATGCGGGCCGCGATTGTTCATTCGTTTGGTTCTTCACCGAGCTTTGGCGAGTATGCAGAGCCTCGCGCGGGGGCTGGCGAGACGGTCATCAACGTTCTCGCCGCGCCCCTTAGTCCGATCGTGAAAAGCCTGGCCGCGGGCAAGCACTACACGAGCAACACCAGTTCGGGCGGTGCTGGCTTTGTCCCCGGCGTAGATGGGGTCGGGATGAATTCCGCCGGAGAGCGGGTGTATTTCATGTTTCCCAAGCCACCATTCGGCTCCATGGCTGAGAAGTCGCTGGTCGCATCGAGCGCGACCGTGCCTGTGCCCGATGGTATTGACGACGCGCGGGCGGCCGCCGTCGTAACTGGCGGGCTCTCTTCCTGGGTCGCGCTCACGCGCCGCGCCAAGTTCGTGCGGAGCGAGGCCGTGCTGATTAACGGTGCGACCGGATCAGCGGGAAGTCTGGCGGTTCAGATCGCCTCCTATCTTGGCGCCAGCAGGATCATCGTGACCGGGCGAAATGCGACCAAGCTCGCCGCGTTCCCCAAGACGGTCGAGACAATTCAGCTGGACGAAAATGCGGACGCTTCGCTGCGGCGCGCGTTCTCCGAAAAGATCGATGTGGTCCTGGACTATCTCTGGGGAGAGCCCGCAACCAGAGTAATCACTGCAGCAACGGAAGGACGCGGATCTCGTAGCGGAGAACCTGCCCTTCGCTACGTCCAGCTTGGCTCAATCGCCGGAGAAACAATCCCGCTTTCGGCGCACGCGCTGCGCAGCTCTGGTCTGGAGATTCGTGGCAGTGGGATCGGCAGTCTCTCGATGTCGGAACTGATCTCGGGAGCCGGAGAACTCCTGGCGGCTCTACCGGCCGGCGGTTTTGACACGCCTGTGAAGACGTTGCCACTAACCGCGATAGCCGAGGCTTGGGACGACGCTGCGGATGATCATCGGATTGTCTTCCGACCGTAGACCGGCTCAAGCTTCGGAGCCCCGATCGTTCGGCTGCACCTGAGCTGACGTCGGCACGACGATTCGCTCAGACCCCTGTAGCACTCTCTTCGTCTTCGAGCTTCTTGCGCAGCGCCTTCATGAGGCGACCGGCGGTCCTGACGTCTTCCATCGGCAGACCTTGCACAAGGGAGTTGATTCTGGGGGCATACAGGCGGATGGCCGCGTCGTAAGTCTTCTGTCCCTTGTCCGTGAGCACCACAAGGTGGGCGCGACGGTGATGTGGATTGGGTTCAAACGTAACGAGCCCTTCCTGGGCCAGGTCATTGACGATGCGCTGAACGTTCTGGCGGTTCGCTCCGAGGTCGCGGGCAAGCCACGCGACCGGCTGCGCGCGGTCTGCGGCTACGATTGCCCCCAGAATCTGCCAGCGGGCGCTGGTCAGGCCGAGCGGAGCCACCAGCCGATCGCCCCACGTCACGGTCAGGTTGTTGACCCTGAACAGATCGAGAATGAGATCGGTCAAGGCATCACCGGCCGGAGATCGCTTCGTAGCACGCATATGTCACCATATAATTTGATTGACACCATGATGTCAAAATGATTATCTGTGGCATCGACACCGACACCATCATGTCACATTGAACCAGACGCCGGAGTTTGTCATGCCCCTTATGCGCTCACTCGATGCTGTCTTCCCCATCGAACGCCAGCTGGAGCTTGACGCTTCTCCCGTCGTGTTGGTGAACGTCTTTACCCTCGACAGCGCTGACGAGCAGACGTTCCTGCGTGCCTGGACCGATGATGCACAGTTCATGAAGCGGCAGCGGGGCTGCATCTCGATCCAGCTGCACCGCGCGATCGGCGCGAGCCCGACCTATCTCAACTACGCGGTCTGGGAATCGATGGCAGATTTTCGGGCTGCGTTCGGACATCCGGAATTCAGAACAAAGCTCACGGCTTACCCGGACTCAGCCGTCGCTGTCCCGCATCTTTTTCAGAAGGTCGGGGTGCCCGACATCTGCGTCGCATGAGACGGCAGGATCGGCAATTGCAGGTCATGAACCGCTGACCAAATTCGCCGCACCGAGATCCGGCGCACGATCCATGGCGTCCGCATCGCGCTCACCGCAGTCGTATCAGCGCTCGGATGCCGGCGGTCATCCGGTGGAAGGAACCAAAGCAATGACCAAGGTGATTCATCCCATTGCAGGCGTGATCGCGCTTCTGACTATCTCGACATTTTGGCTCGCAACCGCGTTCAGCGAGCTTTTCGCATCCCAAGCCGTCATCACTGCCGTCAAGATCGCCATACCATGGGGCTTTCTTTTGCTGGTCCCGGCACTGGCCGTGACGGGGGGCACAGGCGTTACGCTGGCGCAGGGTCGGAGAGCCGGTCTGGTCGGCGCGAAGGTCAAGCGAATGCCGTTTATCGCCGGCAACGGCATCCTGGTCCTCATCCCCGCCGCACTTTTTCTCGCACATAAGGCGAGCGCCGCCGAGCTTGATGCGCTCTTCTATGCGGTGCAGGCTCTCGAGCTTGCCGCCGGAGCTGTGAACATCACCTTGCTCGTGCTCAACATGCGGGACGGCTTGAGAATGAAACGTCGGTTCCGCCGCCCGTGAGAAGCGAAGCGCCTACCGCTCCACCTCGAACCTCAGCCCTGCATTCTCCCGCAGCCGCTTGATCAGCTTGTGCTGCATCGCTGCGCCTGGCGTCCAGAGACCGGCCGGGACATCAGGCGTGTCGCGCAACAGGCAGATCGCGCATTCGGAAATCATCTTCGCCGTTGACGCATAGCCGGGATCGAGATCGCCCTTCACCGCCGCGCGAACCTGGCGGCCATCGGGCGCAATTGCGACATAGAGCAGGTCGTAATGCCCGTTCTCGCGCTCTTCCTTCGACGGTCCCTCGCCGGGCTTGAGCGCCTCCGGGCCGGTCTTTTCGCTGTTGGCCGCCATGACGAGCTTCGCGTTAACCTGCCCCTCATCGCCTGCCCCCGTCAGCACCATCTCGTCGTAGACAAAATCCCTGCCATACGGGAATCCCATCAGCATGTTGGAGCGATGGACATTGCGCGTGTTGAGGATCGCCATCGCGAACGGGGCGGACCAGGATTGCAAATCCTCCTCGAAAACGGGCTTGTTGCCGCGCGGCTGTTTCGGCCCTTCGAAGCCGGGTGTGAATGCAAAGGGGTCCTTGAGGATCGACACCAGGCTGAGGTCCTGCGCGACCGCTTCGAAGGTGACCCTTGCACTTGCCGAGGTGCCGCCGGAGAACTTCCAGCTGATGCCGCGGACGCGCCCCTTGACGCGCGGTGCCGGCGCTCCGAACACGCGCCTTGCTTCTTCCTGAACGAAGAACGCACCGAGCTCGAACGGGATGGAATCGAAGCCGCAGGAGAACATGATGCGCGCGCCGCTCGCCTTGGCGGCCGCCTCGTGCTTGTCGATCATCTGCTTCAGCCAGATCGGCTCGCCACAGAGATCCATGTAGTCGGTGCCCGACGCGACGCAGGCGGCGAGCAGATCGGATCCGTAAAGCTGGTAAGGACCGACAGTGGTGACGACCAGCCTCGCCTGATCGACCATCGCGCGCAACGACGCGGGATCGGCTGCGTCCGCAACAATGAGCGGCGTCTCCGCGGGCGCGCCGATCGCATCGCGAACGGAGGCGAGCTTGCCTCTGCTGCGCCCCGCCATCGCCCATGTCGGGGCGCCGTCGCCGACATAATGCGCGGCGAGGTACTCGGCAACGAGCTGGCCGGTGTAACCGGTTGCGCCGTAGACGACGATGTCGAGCTTCGCGGACACGGATCGATCGGCCTTATGCTTCCACTGCGAAAGTCAGCCCCGCATTGTCACGCAGCCGCTTGATCAGCTTGTGCTGCATCGCTGCGCCCGGCGTCCAGAAGCCGGCCGGGACATCTGTCACCTCACGCAGCATGCACATCGCGCATTCGGAGATCATCTTCGAGGTCGAGCCGTAGCCGGGATCGCGGTCGCCGGTGACGCCTGCGCGAACCATGCGGCCGTCGGGCGCGATCGCGACATAGAGCAAATTGAAGAGCCCGTTCTCGCGCTCTTCCTTCGACGGTCCCTCGCCCGGCTTCGGCGCATTCGGGCCGGTCTTTTCGCTGTTGGCCGCCATGACACGCTTGGCATTGGCCTCACCGTTCTCGCCGGGCCCCGTCAAAACCATCTCGTCGTAAACAAAATCCTGGCCGTAGGGAAAGCCCATCAGCATGTTGGAGCGATGGACGTTGCGGGTATTGATCAGCGCCATCATGAACGGCGCGGCCCAGGATTGCAGGTCCTCCTCGAGCAGCGACCTGTTGCCCTTCGGCTGCTTCGGACCGGTGAATCCAGGCGTCAGCGCGAACGGGTCGTTCAGGATCGCGATCAGGCTGATGTCTTTGGCAACAGCATCGAAGGTCGCCTTCGCGCTCGCCGCGGTGCCGCCCGACAGCGTGCCGCGCATGTCGCGCACGCGGCCTTTCACGCGCGATGCCGGCGCGCCGAATACGCGCTTGGCCTCTTCCTGTACAACAAAGGCACCGAGCTCGAACGGCACGGAATCGAAGCCGCAGGAAAACACGATGCGCGCGCCGCTCTCCTTGGCTTCCGCCTCGTACTTGTCGATCATCTGCCGCATCCAGATCGGCTCACCGCAGAGATCGAAATAATCCGTGCCGGTGGCAACGCAGGCCGCGAGCAATTCTTCGCCATAGAGCTGATACGGACCGACGGTGGTGATGACAGACATCGTCTGCTCCGCCATCGCCTTCAGCGAGGCGGCGTCCGACGCATCCGCGACGATCAACGGCGTATTCCCGGGCGCACCGACCGCATCGCGAACCGACTTCAACTTGCCGAGGCTACGGCCTGCCATCGCCCATTTGAGCTGCTTGTCGCCCTTGTAATGCTGGGTCAGATATTCGGCGACGAGCTGACCGGTGAAACCGGTCGCGCCGTAGACAACGATATCGAATTTCGCAGAGCTCATGGTCGGCCTTTTATTTCTTTGCGTAACTCACGCCCATGCCGGCACGGACGTCGCTTTGAATACCATAGGGCGGGATCGGATAGCGCAGGCCGTTCTTCGCCAGCGCCTTCATGCCCTCGACCGCCTTGGCGAGATGCGCAGGCTTCAGCGCCATCAGCATCTCCTCGTCCGGCACGCCGCCATAGCGCCGTTCGGCATAGCATGGCAAGGACAGGCTGGGCTCGCCGCTCTTGAGCGCCCGTCCCCAGGAATCCGCGCAAGCGGTTTCGCCGACCACGCCCCATTCGAACTTCTTGTAGCCGGTATATTGCAGCCCGTTGATCAGGATGATCATCTGCCCGGGCGTCGCGTAGACGAGGCAGATGTCGGGCGGATCGAGCCTTCCGCTGGCGAGCGGACTGACCGCGAGCGCCTGATAGTGCCCGAACGGAACCACGTCCAGCGCCTCCTGGCGCTTGCGCGCGTCTTCTGCCGTGCCGTGCCAGACCCCGACATAGTTCTCGCCGGCAAGCCATTTTTCGTCCTGCGGTGCGAGACCGATCACCGCGCGGCACTGCGCACCGACGAGATCGTCGCCGGTGATGCCGACGGTCCAGCCGAGCCGCGAAGCCATGCTGACGATCTGGTCGGTGGTGTGGACCGCATTCGGCCGACGGATTTTCGGGATCGCTTCCATGTCCGCAGCCTGCGCGAACAGCTTCATGCCGATGACCGTCGTCTTCAGCCGCAACAGGCTGTTGAGATCGGCGACGAGGCCGGCAAGATCGATTGGTTCAGCGGCCTGCTGCTGCATGACGTCCTCCCGGCCCGGCGGTCACGCGCCGGTCTGTGTTCTTGTTGTACGGCTCTCGTTTTAGTCCTTGCCCGGTCCCGGAAGCAACTCGCCGGTGCGCCCCATGACGCGATACGCCAAAAGGCCGATCCATTCGCGCACGGCGACGTCGGTCTTGCCGAGCCCATCGGCGCCATTGCGCGTGAACGCGAAAAGCTCGTCGCGCCCGCCCATCCGCCAGTCGACCGGATAGGCCTCGACGTCAAATCCGGCCTTGCGAAAAATCCCCATCGAGCGCGGCATGTGGAAGGCGGAGGTGACCAGCAGCCACCGCTCGCCCGGTTTCGGTGCCACCAGCTGTTTCGTGAAGATCGCATTCTCCCAGGTGTTGCGGGAGTCGCGCTCGAGGATCAGCCGCTCCTTCGGGATACCCAGGCTCTCCAGGATCGGCGCGGAGTAGTCGGCTTCCCTCGCCTCGGTCGAGATCAGGTTCGCCGTGCCTCCGGTGAAGACGATGCGCGCATTCGGATAGCGGCGCGCAAGCTCGGCCGGCGCCAGCATGCGATCGGCGGCGTGCGAGACCACCGGCGTGCGATGCGCCGCCGACAAATCGGTATCGACGGAACCGCCGAGCACGATGATGCCGTCGGGCGCCCCGCGCGACCGGTCCCATGCCGGAAAGCGCGACTCCAGCGGATAAAGCAGGAGATTGCCGAGCGGCGAGAACGTGGCGAGCACAAGCAGGACCAGGGTGGTCACGGCCAGCTTGCGGCCGAGCGCGGCAAAGCGCGTCACCATCAGCACGAGCGACAGGATTCCGAGCTCGACCAGGAGATTGATCGGGAGCAGCGCAATCCCGAGGGTCTTGGAAAGGACGAAGTACAGGGGAGCCTCGCTGGGATGATCGTGCGATACCCGGGCTTGACCGGCCCGTCCATCTTCAGAAATCTTCTTGAAAGAGGATCGATCGCCCGGTCAAGCCCGGGCATAACAAGTCAAACTGATTGGACGCGGCAAATGACCCATCACCACCTGCATTCCAGCCCCGAGACCTGCCATTGGGGCTTCTTCGAAGCCGCGCTCAAGCCCGTCCTCACCGTCAAAAGCGGCGACGAGGTCACGGTCGACACCATCAGCGGCGGTCCCGACATGCTGCCCGACCGCGACACATTCCATATTCCGCCGGAGATGTACGAGGTTCACGCCAAAAGCGAGCGCATGCTGCCCGGTCACATCCTCACCGGCCCGATCGCGGTCGAGGGCGCCGAGCCCGGCGACGTGCTCGCGGTCGAGATCCTCGACGTCCAGCTCCGGCAGGATTGGGGCTGGAACATGATCAGGCCGCTGTCGGGCACCCTGCCCGACGATTTCCACGAGACGCGCATCCTCAACATCCCGCTGGACCGGTCGCGCATGGTCGGCCGAATGCCCTGGGGACTCGACCTGCCGCTCAAACCGTTCTTCGGCGTGATGGGCGTGTCGCCGCCGCCGGCCTGGGGCCGTATCTCCTCGCTGGTCCCGCGCGCCATGGGCGGCAATCTCGACAACAAGGAGCTCGGCGCGGGTGCGACGCTGTACCTGCCGGTGTTCGTGCCGGGCGCGATGTTCTCCTGCGGCGACGGGCACGGCGTGCAGGGCGACGGCGAGGTCTGCGTCACCGCGATCGAGACCGCGCTCCAGGGCCGCTTCCGCCTGACGCTGCGCAAGGACCTCAGATTCGATTATCCCCGCGCCGAGACGGCGACGCATTACATGACCATGGCGATGGACCCCGACCTCGACCAATGCGCGGTGCGTGCACTCCGTGACATGATCGTGCTGCTCGGCGAGAGGCGAAACCTGTCGCGCGAGGACGCCTACACGCTGTGCAGCCTGGCCGCCGATCTCAGGGTGACCCAGACCGTCAACGGCTCCAAGGGCATCCATTGCATGATCGAAAAGGCGATCGTGCACGGCTGAGCCGGCCCGCATCCCCTCAACCGTTGACGCCGCGCCGCCGCCCGCAGTCCCGCGCGGGCCGCGGCCTTGCGTCAATTTTCGCCAGCGATTCCAATTGGCTGGACCACCGCATGAGTCCGGATTTGACTTCTACCCCCGAACCTAAATAGAGTCTTAATCGTTACTTTTATGTACCTGCGTAAGAGGCTAGCGTTTAGGCATGGCCACCGAAAAAGCCGAGACTGACCGCATTCCCGTAACCTTGGCGCTCTCGACTATCACCTATTTGGAGAAGTTGGTGAGACAGGGCACCCACGGCACCAGCGTTCCCGGCGTCGCACGAACACTGATCGAGGAAGGCATCCGTCTCGCCATCAAGGACGGGCTTTTGTCGATTCGCGACAACGGCAGAACGTGAGCGCGCGCCGGACGTGAGGCGGACGGATCTCGAGAGGCGGATGGCCGACATCTGCAACCTGGGACCGCTACAATGCCTGTTCTCTCACCGACGTCTTCACCGACCTGGACCAACGAACGAATTGAACTTCTGAAGCGGCATTTCGAGGCCGGCCTCTCCTGCCGCGAGATCGCCGCCGACATCGGCGTCAGCCGCAACGCCGTAATCGGCAAATTGTCCCGGCTCAATCTCACGCGCGGACGGACGGTCGACGACCGCAAAGTCGTGGACAGGAGCTTTGCACCGGCCCGCGCACCCAGAGCCGTGCCGCGGCTGCAATATGAAATGCTCGCCACGATCTATGGCGAGACCGGCGCGCCCGTGGTCGCAGGTCCCATCGACGACGCCAACCGCTGCTCGCTGCTGGAGCTTGCCGAGAACCGCTGCCGCTGGCCGATCTCGACGCCGGGGGCGGACGATTTCTGCTTCTGCGGCAATAACGCGGCCGACGGCCAGTCCTACTGCGCCGGCCACAGCCGCCTCGCCTACCGGCCGAACTCGCGCGCCCGCATGATGCGCGGGTAAAGTCTTGTTTGACGCGTTTTCTTGACGCGAACCGGTATCCACTTCGCTCGAAAACGCTTTGGAGATCATATCCCCACAACGAAAAACCTCCGGCGGGGCATCACCGGAGGTTTCTGGAGGCTTAGCGTGAAGCTAAGAGCCGTCACTTTCATAATCGGCTGCAAGTTATATAGCTGATCAACTCAGGTAAGTAAATAAGTTTGAGGCCATCGAGCCGCATAGCTCGTCTTCGCGCCCCGCACGGCCCATCTGATTTTCAGAACTCAATTCTCATGAAAAAGCCCCGGCGGTTTCCCGCCGGGGCTTCGTCAACTCCAAAGACCTGTCAGCTTACCAGTTGCGCTGGGCGCGGATCAGCATGCTGTAGGTGTCCTGGTCCTTCAGCTCGTACGTGGCCGCGGGCTTCGCAACCGACGTCAGCGCCGGGGTCGTGATCACGCCCGAGTACTTCTGGTCGAGATGGCTGTAGGTGAAGTCAGCCGAGAAGGTCAGGTTCTTGACCGGGGTCCAGCGGGTGATGACACCCACCTGGCCGATGTTGAAGTCCGGGTTGCAGGTGCCGGTCAGGGTCGCGAACGAGGCGCTGCCGCAGATCAGACCCTTGGCCGTGCCGCTGTAGTTGACCGCGGCCCACGCGCCGTAGAGCGCCGTGTTCCAGTACGGGCTCCAGTTGTGGGTGTAGGCACCACGGAAGCCGTAGGTCTTGGTCAGCTCGAGGCCGCCGCCGGGACCGAACACCGCGTCAGACACGCCGGCAAAGCCGATGCTCTGATACGCGCCGCTTGAACCGCCGAACATCGAGTAGCTGGTCGCAGCCAGCTCCTGGAAGTTGTAGCGGCTCGCGCCGTCGGTGTAGACGCCCGAGATGTTGATCACGTCGCCGGCGCCGGTCGGGATGTTCTTGATCTGCAGAGCGAGCTGAACGGCCCAGCCCCACTTGTCTTCGGGGTGACCGGTGACTTCGCTCGCACCGTAGTAGCCGACATGGTTGTCGTGCGCAGCAACCGACGCCTGGAACAAGCCCCAGGCCTGGTCGACGCGAAGGGCGCCGACGAGGTCGGGAGCCCTGCTGCCGCCGAGATCGTTCGAACCGTAAGCACCGCCGAGGACGCCCGTCGTGCTCATGCCGGCCGTGTTGTAGATCGCGGTCTGGAACACCTGCGTCTGGTCCTGCGCCGAGAAGATCGCCGTGATGCCCTGGCCGAAATCGGCCGTGTAGGTGAACTGGGCAACACCGTTGGTGGTGCCGCTGCCGCCGACGAGCTGGTCGAAGTTGTTGCCGGGATAGTTGATCCAGGGCGCGTCGAACTGCGACACGGCCTTACCCATGGTGAAGCCGGCGAACTGGATGAAGGCGTAGTAGACGCCGAGGGCGCCGCCCGAGAGGTTGCCGTCGGTGCCGTTGACGTTGCCGCTGCCCGAACCGATGAGGCCGGTGCCGGCCGCGTTGAGGCCGAGCGTGCCGCTGTACTGGGTCGCGCCCGTGCCCGAACCGGCGCCGACATAGTTTCCGGTCGTCCAGGTGAAGACCGCGTCGAAGTAGGTGCGGACCACGCCGTACTCGGTCGCGGTGCGGGTGTCGATGTTCAGATCTTCACGAGCGCGCATCGAGTAGTAGTTGGTGAGGCGGTTGTTGGCCGCGAACACACCGTTGTACTGGGCGCTGTAGTTGCCGCCGGCATTGAGCGCGACTTCAGCACGCAGGTAGCCACCCAGCTTGATGCAGGTGTCGCTGCCCGGGATGTAGTAGAAACCCGCACCATAGAGCGTGCAGATCTTCACGTACTCGACGGCCTTGGCCTTGACCGGAAGATCGGCCGCCTGGGCACCACCCACGGCGATCAGACCCGCCGCAGTGCCGAGCAAAAGGCTCTTCACCATTTTCATTATAAAACCTCCAAGTTGCTCATTTTACGGAGACCGGACCGTCACGGCCCCCCAGATCCCCGGCTCTACAAATCCGCTCGGCCGCTTCGCGCTTTCGGACACACCCGCATTCGACGCGAGGGACGTGAGCGAACCAACTGCAACGGGACGATCGAGTACCCCCCACCGTCACGGGCCAATATGCCTGCGCCGTTCCGCTAATCAAAATAGTTTATTAGCTCAGCTTTGTGGTTTCACTAAACCTGTGCCCCCCGGGCAACACCGCGGCCGGGAAAAAAATACTGATCTGCTCATGTTTGTAATTTTAGTGACAAAATTACCCTGCTCTGCACTTGCGTCAGAGCAGGCTTGCGTGGACTATGGCCCTCCACGAACACCGGCCTGAAGAATCAGTTCACGGGAGTCACGCTGTGTCCGCGACGAGGAAAGAAGGAGCGCGCCTCCGCCCGATCGGCAATCTGGATATCATCAGGCGTTTCACCTGGGAGATATCGTCGATCAACATGCATCTGGAGGAGTTGCGTCAGTTCTGGGCGAGAACGCTCGGCATCAGCGGCCCGCAATGGCTCATCCTGATGGCGATCTCCGACCTCGACAAGGACGACGGCGTTCCCGTCAACGTGGTCTCCAAGCTGCTTCACGTCGACCCGTCCTTCGTCACCACCCAGTCCAAGCTGCTGGAGAAGAAGGGCCTGCTGCGCCGGCGGCCCTCGCCGACCGACGCCCGCGTTGTCAGGCTCTCGCTGGTCGACAAGACGCAGAAGCACATCGCGAGCCTCAACGATCAGTACAAGACGATCCGCGAATTCGTCTTCCAGGAGTTCGACGAGAACGAACTCACCGAATTCACCACCAAGCTCGCGACGCTGAAGACCCGGCTCGAAAAGGCCTGCGTCAGAATCTCCCTCGACCTCTGAGAGCCCGCGTTCAGATCCGCCGGCCGACGGCGCCGAGCTGCGATTCCAGCCAGTCGAAGATGTATTCGTTGGCAAGGCTCGGATTGTCCGCGTGAGCCTGCGCCGCGCCGGTCTCCGCCGCGGTGAACACCTTCAGCACGATATCGGAGCTGCCGAGCCGCGATTTCTGCACGATCTGGCGCGCCCGGTCGGCCTTGAGCCAGCCGTCTTCGCCAAGCGTGATCAGCACAGGGCAGTCAGCGCTGGAGGCCATCAGCGGTGCAGACGGCACCGGGACGATGGTGAGATCGCTCATCGCAAAGCGGCTGGCGAAGAAGGAACGTTCGTGCAGATCCCACAGCCCGCCGTCGCAGACGGCCGCGGCCAGCCGCGGCTCCTGCGTCACCGCCCGCGCGACAAAGGAAGAGCCCCACCCGTCCGCAACGATGGCGACGCGATCGAAATCGACGTCGCCGCGCGTTTCCAGATAGTCCATGACGCTGGCAATCGAGGTCTCGAGATCGCGGCGCTGCAGAAGCGTGTCGGTATAATCGTCGCGCTGGTCGCCGAGCAGATCCAGCGCCAGCATCGACAATCCGCGCTCGCGCGCATGCGGCGCCAGCTTGAACAGGAACTCCTCCTTGCGGTGGCCGGGCTCGCCGATACAGATCACGGCCGGAGCCCGCCCGCCCGCCGACGACGCGGGCAGGAAGTAGCCTTGCAACGAATGGTCCTCGACCCAGGGTATGGTCACGACTTCGCCGGCCGGCGCGCGCGCCGTGAGATAGCGGCGGGCGCATTCCTGCATCGCCAGCACCGCGACCCAGCGGCGCTCGTCGGCCTGGTCGAGCGGCATCGCCGCAGCACCGTAGTAGTTCAGAGCCCGCAGCCAGTTGCGCTGCGCGGTCGCCATGTGGCCCTCCGCGAACGCCGCCTCGGCACGGTGGCGGTTGGCCCGTGCAAGCTTCTTCCACTCGCGATGCCAGGATTGTTCGTCGCCGCGCTTGAGCTGCCGCGCGATCATCAGACATTCCGCGATGGTGGCGCCGCCCTCCTGGGCTGCGGTGAGGAGCCGCGCGAATTCAGCGGAGATGTCCTCTCTCTCCGGGCAAAGGGTCAAGTCGTCGGAGAGGCATGCGGGCATCATCGGGAGCTACGCTCTGTCATCGCGTTACCCCTGATTCACTAAACTATTTTGGTTCCCTGACCAAGCCGCCGTGCGCCGAATGAGAGCCGTTTGACATCACCATCGCTTGAACATCGGTTGAACGCGGGAATATGTTGCATGCGTAACATTCCGTTTCGTCATAGCGCCAAAAATTGGCAAGAGGTGGCACGTAAAATTACCGGCGTAATATGACCTGCCCTCTCTTGTTATGATGATCATCATACCTATGCGCGCACGATCGTTGACGATCTCAGCCAAACAGATTCAGCCGAGTTTCCAGCCGACCTCCTGCGTAAAACTTTCGTAGAAGGATCTTTCATAGGCCTGCTCCGGCGCAGCACGAACGCGCTCGTCAAGACGCTTTGCGTCCTCACCCACAAGAATGCGCCAGCGCTCCGCCTTGACCCCGTCGAGGATGATCTTCGCGGCCTGCGCAGCCGTCGTCGGCGCATCCTCGAGGAAGCTGCGGGCGCGCTCGGCGAACACCGCCTGGATGTCGTCGTCCGACATCTTGTCGGCATCCGGCACGCCGGCCGCGACCATGCGCTTGCGGGTCAGTACCACCTCGTCGGCGTTGAGGCGCTCCGAGCCATCGGCGCTCTGCACCTTGCGCGAGTTGGAGACGATCGAGGTGCCGATATGGCCGGGCATCACCACCGAGCATTTGACATGCGGCGCGTGCAGGCGGAGGTCGTTGATCAGCGCTTCGGTAAATCCCTTCACCGCGAACTTCGCCGAGCTGTAGGCAGTGTGCGCCTGTCCCATGCCGATCGAGGCCCAAAAGCCGTTGACGCTCGCGGTGTTGACGATGTGGGCTTCGTCGGCCGCGACCAGCATCGGCAGGAAGGTGCGCACGCCGAGATAGACCCCACCCCAGCAGATGTTGAAGGTGCGCTCCCACTGCTCGCGCGTGTTGGTGAACAGGCTGCCGCCGCCGCCGATGCCGGCGTTGTTGAACAACAGATGGATTTTGTCGGTCTTCTGCTGCTCGGCGAGCTCGTCGCGAAAACGCTTGAGGTGATCCTCGATCGAGACGTCGGCGACGTGCGTCGTGACGCGCAGCCCCTGCGGCAGCTTCTCGACCTCGCACAGCCGCCTGGTCTCGGCCATCGCGGCCTCCGAGACGTCGCACATCGCGACGTTGCAGCCCTCGGCAACGAGCTGCCGTGCGAGCTCGCGCCCCATTCCCGTTCCGCCGCCGGTGATCACGGCGATCTTTCCTGCAAAATCCTTCATGGGACTTTCGGCCCCTCCCCTTACCGGTTTGTTTCTTCATCGCTGCCCGTTCGTCGGGGCGCGCGCAAAATGTAGCAGCGCCGCATCCGCAGGTAAAAGCGGATCGGCGCTGCCGTTCGACATCCATTATTTCGACGCGCGGACTATTCGGCCGCCTCGACACGCTGCCCGCCCAACGCGGCAAGACCCTCCAGCGCCTTGCGGATCGCCGCTTGCTGCGCAGGCGATGCCTCCGGCATCGGCGCCCGCGGATAGGTCTTCGGCAGGCCCTGGAGCGTCTGGGCGTAGCGCGTGCAGGCCGGCAGATTGTCGGCAATGATCGCGTTCCACAGCGTCAGCAGCTTCTTGTGCAGGTCCAGCGCGCGCGGATGGTCGCCCGCCTTCACCGCATCCCACAGCGCGACGGAGGCGTGCGGCGCCGCGGTCAGGATCGCGGCGATCGAGCCATGGGCCCCGAGCGTGTAGGACGGGTACATCAGGGCATCGACTGCGCTGTAGATCAGCTTGTCCGGCGCCATCATCATGAGGTCCGCGAACAGTTTCAGATCGCCCGCGCTCTGCTTGACGCCGACCACCAGCGGCACCTCGGTCATGATCCGCGTCAGCAGCGCCGGCGACAGGTACGACCACGGCACCACGTTGTAGATGATGATGGGCATGCCGGTCTCATCAGCCATGGCGCGGAAATGCGCCACCATCGCCTCGTCGTCAGGCTTGAACAGATAGTGCACCGGCGTGACCTGGAGCGCTGCGACATTCATGTCGCGCACCAGCTTGCCGCGCCGGATCGCATCGCGCGTGGAGTCGACGATGATGCCGGCGATGACAGGGATGCGCCCCCTCACCGCTTCAACGGTCGCGGCGATCAGGTCGCGATATTCCGCGTGATCGAGCGTGTGGCCCTCGCCGGTGGAGCCGCCGGCCGCAACGCCGTGGGCGCCGGCACCGATCATCCAGTCGACCTGGGGCGCCACGAGAGTGTAGTCGATCTCGCCGTCTTTCCGGAACGGCGTCGTCATCGGCGGGATCACGCCGGTCGGTCGTGCCTTCATGGTCTGCCCTCGCGTTTCCTTGGGTCCTCTGGCGGTCCCGCTCTTTTTGACGGTCATCCGCACACTTCCGAGCCTATCGGCCAAGTTGGCCTTGTGAAGGGTGGCTGGCGCGGCGCTGCCCCTACAATCACTCATTACTCCGCACTTCGCGCATTCCGCCCCTTCTCCCGATCTCCGTATTTGTCCGGCTTCGGTTTTGGGGCATTTTTTTTACAATCCGAATCGTCAAATGGGGGTGGATGCTTGCGTCGAGTCGGCGTGTTGTTTGTGTCACAGGCTCTGGCACTCCGCTTGCATCCTCTTCGTGGTCTGAAACTACCGATGAGGTGACTGGAATGTTCGTGACCGTCGTAGCCGTGCTCTGCCGGCTTACCGCAGCTAGCTCAGGCAGTTGCGTGGAGGAAATCGTGACCGACAGCAACATGACGCCCGAAATGTCGATGATGGCGTGTGCGGTCGGCGCACAGGCGCCCTTGGCGAAATGGATGGGCGAGCATCCGATCTATCACACCAACTGGCGCCTCGACCGCTACAAATGCGTGCCGGGTCACTACGAGATCAAGGGCCACGCCTAAGGCCCGTAAAATTACGTCTATCGAGGAAACGCCCGGGGCAGCCTTTTCCCCGCGCGAGTTTGCAACGCCAGGCGGGCCCACCGAGGCTGCGCGCCCTGTGACATCAGTCACACCTCCCCTCTTCAAGCTATCGCACGCAGAATCAGCGCACGCGCCTGCCGCCCCTCCGGCGTCGGCATCAGCGCATAATTGTGCGGCTGGTCGCGAAGCAGATGCAGATCGACCGGGACGCCCACCGCCCTCGCCCGCTCCGCGAGATCGACGCTGTCGGGATAGAGCAGATCGCGCGTGCCCGAGAAAATCGTCATCGGCGGCAGTGCGCGGAAGGCACCGTTGAGCGGGCTGACGAAGGGATGGCCGACATCGAGCTCGCCGGCATACAACCGCCCCGCCTCGATGATCCCCGGAATGTCCTGGATCGGATCGCGGCCTGCGATCTCCATTTGCTCCGGACGGCTCACCGACGCATCGGCCGCAGGCGAGATCAATACCAGCCGGTTCGGCTGCCGATGCCCGCGATCGCGCAGCCACTGGCATGCGGCGAGCGCGAGGCCCGCGCCGGCGGAATTGCCGACCACCGTGACCTTTGCGGGCCCCGCATCTTCGAGCAGCATGCGCAACAGCTCGGCCGTCGCCGGCACGACGTCCTTCGCGGTGGCGCGCGGCGCGAGCGGATAGATCGGCACCACGCACACGACGCCCGCCTTCCGCGTCATCTGTCCGACAAAACGCCAATGCGCCGGCGCGATCTCGTTGATGTAGCCGCCGCCATGCAGGAACATGACGTGATTGCAGCCCTCATGGCCCGACGACGGCGCGGTGTAGTAGACCGGCCATCCCCCCATCTTGGTCAGGATCGCCTCGACGCCGCGCCCGAGCCCCGTCGGCTCGAACGTAACAGGCTCCAGCGCCAGCTTCTGCACATGCGCCTGCACGGCCTCTGCCGAGGCGAGCTGCTGCTTGTAGGGGAGCAGCCCGAGCAGCAGGTTGAGGGCACGGCTTTGCAAGCTCGGCGCGGGGTCGCGCGGCGCCCGTGCACCGAACACGCAGCCGCCGGGGCAAAACTGCAAAGCCGATACAAGTCTTGCAACGCTCATGGTCAGTTCTCCGCCTGGCCCGGCACTTCATATGGCGACAAAGAGGCTTGCCGACAGGACCCGATTTGCGACTATAATGCGAGCGATCACTCGCTTTTTCTACTCGCATTCGGGATCGCAAACCCATGGCGCGCACGCCGCCGACAAAGCCCCGGAAAAATGCACTGCAAGCGCGATCCCGCGCCACCGTCGACGCGCTGGTCGAGGCAACTGCTCGCATTCTGGTGCGCGAAGGCTTTGAGAAAACCAGCACCAACCGCATCGCCGACATCGCCGGCGTCAGCGTCGGCTCGCTCTACCAGTATTTTCCCAGCAAGGAGGCCCTCGTCGCCGCCGTGATCGACCGTCACAACGAGGAGATCATGGGCCTCGTCCGCACGGCGCTCACCGAGGTCGCCGACCTCCCGATCGACAAGGCCGTGCGAAAACTCGTCACCGTCGCGATCGAAGCCCATCGCATCAACCCGAAACTGCATCGCGTCCTCGCCGAGCAGATCCCGCGCACCGGACAACTCGCCGACGTCGAAGCCTTCAACCGCGAAATCCACACCCTGGTGCGCGCCTATCTCGAAAGCCGCCGCAAGGAGATGCGCAAGGTGGACGTCGACGTCGCGACGTTCATCTGCGTCAGCGCGATCGAGGCCGTCGCGCACAACACGGTGCTGAACGAGACGGAGGTGCTGTCGGAGAGGATGGTGCGGACACTGGTGGACGAGACGACGCGGATGGTGGTGGGGTATTTGAGGTAGCTTCCTCCGCATTCATCTGAGCCGTCAAGAACCGCCGTCAGATACCCTTTCCGCAGGCCCGCGGGCCGCTGAAAGGCCCGCAAGGTCGTGGAAACAGGGCGGGAAGCTCCGCTCCTCCCTTCCTGTGCGGCCCACCATCATTCCTTCAACACCCCAATCGGATAATCGAGCGCAATATCCAGCTCACTGCTAACCCCTCTCGTCATCACATCCTGTATCCGTTGCCGCCCAAGATCGGCGTGCGAGCGCCCCAGGGCATCCGCCTTGTCCGCATCCCTGTCCCTGATCGCAGCGACCATCGCGATGTGCTCGGTCAGGATCGTATTCATGTGCTTCTGATACGCAGCCCTCGAAGCAAAATGCTCCACATTGTAGGCCAGATAAGCAATCCGCAGCGCGAGCGTGAGCAGGTGGAGATAGTTGCGTTCGATCAGCTTGTTGCCGCAGGCGGCGGCGATCAGCGCGTGAAACCGCCAATTGCTGTCGTTCATCTCCTCCGTGCGGCCTGCGGCTTCATGCTGCTCGAATGCGACCCGCTCGGCATCGATCTCGGCGAGCTGCGCATCGGTTCGGCGTAGCGCCGCCCACCTGGTGACGAGCCGCTGGGTGATATCGAGCGCCTCGAGCATCTCGCGGACATCATCCCAGTTGAGACTTGCGACGCTGGCGCCGCGGTTCGGCAGCAGCACCACCAGCGATTCCGAGGCGAGCCTGACGAGCGCTTCGTGCACGGGTGTTCGCGAGAGCCCCAACCTTGCGGCAAGGACAGCCTCATCAAGCGGGGTCCCGGGTCGCAGGGTGAGCGACACGATCTCGCGCCGGAGCGCCGTATAGGCGAACTCGACGCCCTTCCCTTTGCCCGGCGGCGGAGGTGGTCTGCTGGCCATCATGAAATATCTTGCCTTGCTTTATTCATCGTGCATAAACTGTGCATGCACTGCCAATCCTATCACGGGGGCCGCGCAATGCGAGGGCGACTGCCGGGCCGTTTTCGCGCAAGCAAAGGATATCGTCCATGAGCATCACTGCCCAAGGGCTCGTTGCCCGAATCGACCGGCTACCTCCCTCCCGTTTCCACTTTCAAGTTCTTATCGTTGCTGGGCTTTCACTGTTCTTCGATACGCTGGACACGGCCGTCACCGGCTTTGCCTTCGCAGCTTTTCGGACCGAGTGGAACCTCGGCCCGCTCGCTCTCGGCGTGACATCGGCGATCGGGCTCAGCGGCTATCTGCTCGGATCCGTTCTTGTCGGCTTCGTCGCCGACCGGTTCGGGCGCAAAGCCGTCATGACCTGGAGCCTCGGCCTCTACTCACTGTTCTCGGCGTCCCGCGCGCTTTCCGGCGGCATCGAGGTCTTCTGCCTGCTCAACTTCTTCACATGGATCTTCGTCGGGATGGAGAGCTGCGTGGTGCCGCCCTATCTGGCGGAGCTGTGGCCCTCGCGGCTTCGCGGCCGCTTCAACGGCTGGATGATGTCCTTCTTCGCGATCGGCATCGCCCTGTCGCCCGTTTGGGCGCTGCTGCTGATTCCGACAGTCGGCTGGCGCTGGACGCTCGCGCTCACCTTCCCGTTTGCACTTCTGATCGGCCTGATGCGGACCTTCCTTCCGGAGAGCCCGCGGTGGCTGGTGAGCCAGGGCCGCACCGAGGAAGCCGAGCGGATTGTCGCGTCAATCGAAGCGCACGTGACCAGATCAAACGGCGGAGTTCTTCCACCTATCGTTCCGATCGCAGCGCCCATCGCCACCCGCCCGGTCAGCCGGCGCGAAATTATCGCACCCGCCATCCTGCCCGTGACCATCATGCTTTGGCTCGTGTGGTTCACCGAGTACGGAGTCCTTTACACCTTCCAATCCGTGCTTCCGACATTGCTCGCGATGGACGGTTTCTCCATCGTGCGATCGACCCAATTCACGGTCGTGATCTTTTCGGGCTTCATCCCCGGCTACATCGGTGCGGGCTACTTTCTCGATCTGGTCGGCCGGAAATATTGGCTGATGATCTGCTTTGCCGGGATCGGGATCTCCAGCACGCTGTTTGGCCTCGCGAATACGCCCATGACGATCATGGCCTGTGCGTGGTTCACCGCGTTCTTCCTCGGCAACGGTTCGACCTGCATCTACACCTACACGCCTGAACTCTATCCGACCGAGATTCGGACGACGGCGATGGGGATGGCATCGGCCTGGGGCCGCGTCGGCGGCATTCTCCTGCTGTTGGCGTTCGGCATCTTCGCCGTGCTGCACGGGCGGCTCGCGCTCTTCCTCGTGAGTGACGGCCTGCTGATCGCGAGCATCATCGTGGTGGCGCTGGTCGGACCCAACACCAAGGGCAAAACGCTTGAGGCGACGTCAGCGGCGCGCGACGTTCCAGCGCCGGCAAACGCCGTCGAGGCGCCGGCCGAATGACGCGGACAGCGATGATTGCCGGGGCCGGCTATGCCGGCCTCGCCGCGGCGGCGGTGCTCGCACGTGCGGGATGGCGCGTCTCCGTGCACGAGGCCGATCCCGAGCCAAGAAGCGTCGGCGCCGGCCTCTATGTCCACGGTTTCGTCCATGATGCCCTTCGCAAGACCGGTGCCTACGATGAGTTCATGCGTGGAGCATTCAAACCTGCCGCGCACTGCGTCTACATCGACGGCGTACGGCAATCGAATGCATCCACCGACGGAAACATCACCACCACGACCCGGGCGGCTCTTCATGTCGCGCTGATCGATGCGGCAAGGCGCGCCGGCGTCAGTATCGTTGGCGGATCGCGGTCCGTTGCGGCGGATCCGCGTGGCGCGTTGATCCTCGCAGACGGCGCCCGGCTCGCGGCCGATCTGGTCATCGCCGCCGACGGCGTGAGGTCGACCATCGCGCAAGCGCTGGACATTCCGATCACGCGCGTCGCGCACCAGGACGGCATCACGCGAATCCTTCTCGATCGCGACGGACTGCGCGACGACACATGGAATAGCATTCACGACTACTATGACTATCGGGGGCGTCCGTTGCGGGTGCTCTACACGCCGTGCGGCCCGGACGCATTTTATTTCTGCCTGATGGCGCCCATCACCGATCTCAAAGCAACGTCCGTTCCGATCGCCAGCACGCTTTGGACCGCGCGATTTCCTGATCTCGCGCCGGCATTGCGGCGGGTTGGCAGCGCAGGCCGCCACGACCGCTACGCAACGACGACGCTCTCGACTTGGTCGAGCGGACGCGCGGCGATCGTCGGCGATGCGGCCCATGCGATGCCCTCGAGCTTGGGGCAAGGTGCCGGCGTCAGCATCGTCAACGCCGTCGCGCTCGCGGAGGCCGTTGCCCACGCTGACGACATCGATGCCGCGCTTGGCGACTGGGAAGTCGCGATGCGCCCGATGGTCGAAGGGTGGCAGCGCCGGGTCGAAGACGTCGCCAGCCAACGCAGCCTCAGTCGCGCCGTTCGCCCGTCCGAGCAGCGGCTCGTCGAGCTCTCGTCCGAGGATTCGGATCGCAAACACGCCGGACAAGAAGGGACCAACGCATGACGCTCGTTCCAAGTGCATCCTGGTACACTGACATCATCACGGCCGTGGACCAGCAACAGGCCGGCATCAAGGATCATCTCGGTCGTCCCTGGGCGCAGCACTTCGAGCGCGTGGCGCTGCGCCTGATCTTCCGCAAACCGGACGCGACCCGCGCTCATATCGAATCGGCGCTTCTGCACGACGCGATGATGGAGCGTGGCGGCGGACGCGAGATGCTCAATTCTCTCGGCATCAGCCAGGAAGCGTGCGAGATCATCGACGTCACGACCCCGCCGCCGAATGCGGACTACTATCGTCGTTTCCAGGATGTGGGTCCTGCCGAATGCGCGATCTATCTCGACTATGTCAGAAAACTCTGCGCCTCCGGCAACCGTGCCGCAATCCAGATGAAGCTCGCCGACATCACCGACACCATCGAAGCCTGCCGCACCGGCCTGACGCCGCTGCTGATCGGTCAGTTCGTCAATCGCTACGAGCCGAGCCGGAAGTTGCTGGAGCAGGCGCTGGGGTCGGAGTTGGGCTGACGGAGAGCGCCGCCGGTCGTGGCCGGGGGCGACGGTTGCCACAAGTGGATGCGTAGACCTTCGGGACCGGCAGCCTTCATGTGCGTCAGCGCGGTCGAGGCGGTGGCGTCCTGACCCACGCTGCATGATGACATCATGCGCCTGTTTTGCCCGACGGGTCAAGCCAATTTCGGAAAAACATCATTCAACATCGGAAAAGCATTATCCAGCAAAGGCATCGCTACTGTGCATGGGGTTGTTTTCCGCATTTTGGTCTGCTGGCCACCACAGCAGCCATACGCCACGCTTTTCGCTACCTTCGTGGCAGTTCCGGGGCTGTGGGCGGGGACACCAAAATGCTGCGACCTCGCCTTGCGCATCGCGCCGATCCTAGCTAATGGAACGACGTTCGGAGCGTGGCGCAGCCCGGTTAGCGCACTAGTCTGGGAGACTAGGGGTCGGAGGTTCAAATCCTCTCGCTCCGACCATTTTTCTCAAAGCATCGGTCGGGTGGATGGACGGACGGGATAGAGCCTCCTGAAGGCGCTGACCCATGTGCGACGGTCGCCCCTACCCCTCGTTCAGCGCCTGGTCGAGCATCTCCCGGCAGGCCACGAGGTCGGCTAGTGCCCGCCCTAACCGTTCCCGGTCGAGCGCGCTGGGGCCGGCGGGCGCGGCTTGGGTGCCGCCCTTGCGGAAGGTGGTGAGGATGTCCTCGTCGTCGACCTCCGTGAAGCGGAAGTCGATGCCTTCCTCTTCGTCGCCCTGGTAGTCGTCCTCGTCGGCATCCGTGATGCCCTTGATGGGCGCCTCGTCGCCGGGCTCCATCAGGCTCGCGCCGATGGCGTCCTCGATGGCGCCGAAGGAGACCGCGGCTGCGCCGTCGGCGAGGCCCTGCACCGATTTGACGCCGTGCTCTTTCAGGATCCGCTGCACCCCGCGGATGGTGTAGCCCTCCCCGTAGAGGAGACGGCGGATGCCCTTGAGCAGGTCGACGTCGTCGGGGCGGTAATAGCGGCGGCCGCCGCTGCGCTTCATCGGCTTGATCTGGGAGAATCGCGTCTCCCAGAACCGCAGCACGTGCTGCGGGATATCGAGTTCCTGCGCTACTTCGCTGATGGTTCGGAACGCATCCGGCGCCTTGTCCAAATGCCAGTCCTTTCCGAAAGGCGGTTACGCCTCGGGTTGCGCCTTGCTGGCGTCGCCATTGCCGCGATGCTGGGTGTTGATCCGCTGCTTCAGGATCGCCGACGGCTTGAACACCATCACCCGGCGCGGCGAGATCGGCACCTCGGTGCCGGTCTTCGGATTACGGCCGATTCGCTGACCCTTCTTGCGCACCATGAAGGAGCCGAACGAGGACAATTTCACCGTCTCGCCCTTTTCAAGGCAGTCGGTGATCTCCTTCAGCACGAGTTCCACGAACGCAGACGATTCCGTCCGCGACAGCCCCACCTTCTGGTAGACGGCTTCGCAGAGATCAACACGCGTTACGGTTTTACTTTGATCGGTCATCGCCCTGCCCCACATCACGGCGAACAATTGTTGTCTGAAATTATGAGGTTACGATACGATGGTCAACAGCGCTCATCAATGCAGACGCATCGATAATCCGCGCTGATTCGGGCAAAATTTTATCGACTGTGGCCTTACCAGCGCACGAGCGCGGAGCCCCAGGTGAAGCCGCCGCCCATCGCCTCCAGCAAAACCATGTCGCCGCGCTTGATGCGGCCGTCCCTGCGCGCCACCGACAGCGCCAGCGGGATCGAGGCCGCCGAGGTGTTGCCGTGACGGTCGACCGTCAGCACGACCTTCTCCGGCGCGATGTGGAGCTTGTGGGCGGAGGCGTCGATGATTCGCTTGTTGGCCTGGTGCGGCACGAACCAGTTGATGCTGTCGGCATTGAGCCCGGTGGCCTCGAAGGCATCGACGATCACGTCGGTGATCATGCCGACCGCGTGCTTGAAGACCTCGCGACCCTCCATGCGCAGATGGCCAACGGTTTGGGTCGAGGACGGCCCGCCGTCGACGAACAGTTTTGCCTTGTGGCGGCCGTCGGAACGCAAGTGCGTGGTGACGATGCCGCGGTCGGTCGCGGCATTGCCCAGCTGCTCCTGCGCCTCCAGCACCACCGCGCCGGCACCGTCGCCGAACAGCACACAGGTGCCACGGTCGTTCCAGTCGAGGATGCGCGAGAAGGTCTCCGCACCGATCACCAGTGCGCGCTTGTAGGCGCCGGTGCGCAGGAAATTGTCCGCCGTGGCAAGCGCGAACACGAAGCCCGAGCACACCGCCTGCAGGTCGAAGGCCGCGCCGTGGTTGATGCCAAGCGCGTGCTGGACGGCAACAGCCGTCGCGGGGAAGGTGTTGTCAGGTGTCGAGGTCGCCAGCACGATCAGCTCGATCGACTGCGCGTCTAGGCCGGCATCGGTGAGCGCTGCCTGCGCCGCCTTGATCGCCAAATGCGAGGTGAACTCGCCCTCGGCGGCGATATGCCGCTCGCGAATCCCGGTGCGCTGCACGATCCACTCGTCGGACGTATCGATACGTGCCGCCAACTGGGCGTTGGTCACCACCTGCTCCGGCAGATAAGAGCCGCAGCCGAGCACGACCGAACGAATTTGAGTCACGAAACATCCTCCGGCGCGGGCTGCACTGAATTGAGCGCACCACCCTCGCGCTTGAGCATCTGATTGATCTTGTTCAGGAGATCGTAGTGAGCCATCTCATAACCAACATCGATCGCATAGGCAAAGCCTTCGGCGCCGGTTCCGCCATGGCTCTTGACCACGATCCCGTTCAATCCAAGGAATACGCCGCCATTGGACTTGTTCGGGTCCATCTTGTTGCGCAGGGCCTGGAAGGCACCGCGCGCGAACAAATAGCCGAGCCTGGAGAGCCAGCTCCGCTGCATCCCCTCGCGGAGCAACTCCGCCATCTGGCGCGCGGTTCCCTCGGCAGCCTTGAGCGCGATGTTGCCGGCATAACCTTCGGTGACGATGACGTCGGCGAGACCCTTGCCGATGCCGTCGCCCTCTACGAAGCCGATATAGTCGAGCTCCGGCAGGTTTCTCGCGCGCAGGATCTCACCGGCGTCGCGGATCTCCTCGTGGCCCTTGATCTCCTCGGTCCCGATATTGAGCAGGCCGACCGTGGGTCGCTTCTTGTCGAGCAGCACGCTCGCCATCGCTGCGCCCATGAGCGCGAGCGACACCAGATGGTGCGCATCGCCGCCGATGGTGGCGCCAAGGTCCAGCACGACGGACTCGCCCCGCTTGGTCGGCCACATCCCTGTGATCGCCGGGCGGTCGATCCCCGGCAGCGTGCGCAGGTGGAAACGCGACATCGCCATCAGCGCACCGGTATTGCCGGCGGAGACCGCAACATGCGCCTCGCCCTGCTTCACCGCATCAATGGCGAGCCACATCGAGGAGGTCTTGCGGCCACGCCGCAGCGCTTGGCTCGGCTTGTCCGAGCCGCTGACGGCAACGTCCGTATGGATGATCGTCGAAGCTGCCTTGAGCTGGGGGTACCGATCGAGCTCGGGCTCGATCTTGGCGCGGTCCCCGACCAGCAGGAATTCGGTGTCGCGATGCCTGCCAAGCGAAATGGCGGCGCCCGGAATGACCACGGCGGCGCCGGCGTCGCCCCCCATGGCGTCAAGCGCAATGCGAACCTTGCTTGGCATAAAAGTCCTGGAAAACCTGGTCTGGTGCGGTCTTGAACGAGCGGGGCCGCAGAATGGCTTCGCCATGGACACATGGCGACCGGCCTGGCGCCACGCCGCGCCCTGACCGGCGCGACAATAGCGTTTTGCTACCCCGAAACAACCTCTTGCCCCCAGCCTTTTGCATTCGGGGCGATCCGGCGACGGACGCGCGGACCTAGCAGGAAATACATAGAAATCAAATAGATAAATCGGGCTCTCAAACCACTCCCGCAGACGCCTCGCGCCCCGTAGCAAAGCGGTGCCACGGGGAATCGGCGGCTACTCGCCTTTCTTCTTGTCCTGAAGCGCCTTCAGCACCGCGAAAGGATGGTCCTCCGGGTCGGGGGCTATAACCTCCGCCTCGAACACAGTCCCCGGCTTCCGCGGGTAGGGATCGATCGCCAGGAACAGGGCATCGGTTGCGAGCCGGCCGAGGTCGATGATGCCATTGATAATGGCCTCCGGCGGGTCGGCGACCTCCGGCGGCTCCTCGCCGTCCCGGCCTTGCTCGATCAGGTCGGCCAGGCGCCGCACCTCGGCCTCGGGGGCGAATATCAGGTCCACCTCCTCCTCGATCTCATTCTCGATCGGATCGAGCGTGACCACGCAGGTCTGGCCGATCCGGGCACGGACCCGCCCCGTGACCTGGAGCCGGTTGCCCCTTTTCGGCACGATTTCGAAGTCGGCCTGGGCGGAAAGGACCTCGCGCAAGCCGGCGAGCTCGGCCATCGCCTGCCGCTCAGCGGCCGATGCCTCGAGCTTGCGATGCAGGCCGGTGTCGGGAATTTGCGCAACGATCACAGGGACCCGCCAGGGATCGGGCTTGGTTTCGGCGTTTGGTCGGCTCATGGCGTGACATCCTCGGGAAGCGCCGGGGGAAATTTGAAGGATGCGCACAGCAGCGCAACCTCATCGGTCCGGTCGAGATCGGCCTGCGTGGCTCGGGCGTAAGCCGCGAGCCGGTGTGCCTGGTCCATCCCGGCCCCATTCAAGATATTCTTGCAGATCGCCGACGCCAGCGCCTCGCCGCCGGCTTCCGTGGCCTGGTCGTAGGCTTGGTCGTAGGCTTGGACCCGGCCGTAAAAGGCTTCGCCGAAGGCCCGCATCCGCTTCGGCACTGTCTGGTCGCCGATCCCCATCTCGCGCAGATTGTCGTCCATGTCCTCGCAGAAGCGGTCGAACAGCGCCTGCGACAGCTCCGTGGCGCCCTGAACCGTGCGCAGGCGGCGCAGCAGCAGCCAGAGATGCAGCAGCAACAGGTCGAAACGCCCGTTAACCGTATCCGGGACGCCCAAGTCGCGGTAAAATATGGGTTCTCGCGCCTGCGTCACGATCATGCCATAGATGGCTTCAATGGTGCCGCCCGGGGCGAGCCGGGGTTTCCTGAAGTGATTGAACGGCCAAAGCATTGTGGTTTCCGCAAGCGGGCGCGCGCGATTTGCATTCAGAGCCTCCGCCCGGTACTTCAGCGCCTCGCGCGACGCAAGGGGACGGAATCAGTTCCGCTATGACGATAACGATTAGGACCAGCCTGCGCGCCAACAAGCAGCGCGGCCTTTCTGCACGCTGGCGCGGCCTGCGCATGCTCGCGGCCGTGGCTCTGGTCGGCGGCGCCCTTGCGGGCTGCACCGGCGAGCAATTCCAGAAGGGCTACATCCTGCCGCCCGGCGCGCTGGAGCAGATTCCGATCGGCGCGAGCCAGGACCAGGTGCTGATCGTGATGGGCACGCCCTCCACGGTCGCGACCCTCGACGGTGAAGTGTTTTACTACATCTCGCAGCGCTCGGAGCGCGTGGTCGCCTTCATGAATCAAAAGGTGGTCGATCAGCGCGTCATCGCGGTCTACTTCGACAAGAACCGGCGCGTGCGCCGGCTTGCGAATTACGGCCTCCAGGACGGCAAGATCTTCGACTTCATCAGCCGGACCACGGCGACGTCGGGTCAGGAGATGAGCTACCTCGCGCCGTTGTTCAAGCTGCTCAGCTTTAACTAAGCCTTCAGCCTGCGGCGTCGTGCCGCTCTCCGCGCTGCACTTCCCGTCGCGTACGACTTGCCGTTGCGCGCCGGGTTCCATACGCTCTCTGCAAAACAAGAAGCAGGGAGTGGATTCGTGCCCAAAACTTTGTTGTCCCGCCGCCGCGTGCTCACCGGTGCTGCCGGCCTCTCCGCCGCAGCGATCCTGCCGCGATCGAGCCTCGCCGACTGGAAGCCCACCGAAAACGTCCGCGTCATCGTGCCGGCAGCCGCCGGCGGCTCGACCGACGTCATGGGCCGGCTGCTCGCCGCTCACCTGCAAACCGCCTGGGGCCAGTCGGCCGTCGTGGAAAACCGCTCCGGCGGCGGCGGCACGATCGGCACGGCGGAGGTCGTCCGCTCAAAGCCTGACGGACACACCATCCTGATCGGCAATCCCGGGCCGAACGCGATCGCCTACAGCATCTTCAAGAACCTCACCTACAAGCCGGACCAGCTCCAGCCTGTCACCAACATGATCCGGATCCCGAACATCGTGTCGGCGCATCCGAAGACCGGCATCAAATCGATCGCCGAGCTGATCGCCTATCTGAAGGCCAATCCGGACAAGCTCAGCTATGCCTCGTCCGGCGTCGGCCAGAGCCCTCACCTCACCGGCGCCTGGTTCCTGCAGCTCACCGGTCTGAAGATGACGCACATCCCGTTCCGCGGCGCCGGGCCTGCGCTCCAGGCCGCGCTCGCCGGCGACATCCAGATCCTGTTCGACAATCTCTATCCGAGCCTGCCGCAGGTTCAGAACGGTACCCTCACCGGCCTCTGCGTCACCACGACCGAACGCAGCGACCTCGCGAAGGACCTGCCGACCATGCGCGAGAGCGCGCCGGAGCTGGCGAACTTCGACGTCTCGTCATGGTTCTCCGTGTTCCTTCCCAAGGGCGCCCCCGACGGCGTGCTCGAGGCGCTCAATCTCCAGGTCAAGGCGATGCTGGAGCGCGACGACATGAAAAAACAGATCGTCGCCATGGGCGCCCGCGCCGACTACGGTACCCCGCAGCAGTTTGCCGACTTCGTGGACGCCGAGACGAAGAAGTTCGCCGGCATCATCCAGAAGGAAGGGCTGCAGATGGATGTGCAGTAGCGGCACGGCCACGATTCGTACGGCGGATTAGCGCAGCGTAATCCGCCGATTGCTGCGGTACCTAAGGTGGCGGGCGCTGCCCCTGACAAAAAAAGCCCGCGGCTTTCGCCGCGGGGTTATCTTGAGCCTCTGCTCGCAACTCAGTGCGCGAGGACCGCCAGCAGCAGCAGAGCCACGATGTTCGTGATCTTGATCATCGGATTCACCGCGGGGCCCGCCGTGTCCTTGTAGGGATCACCGACGGTGTCGCCGGTCACCGCCGCCTTGTGGGCATCACTGCCCTTGCCGCCGTAATGGCCATCCTCGATGTACTTCTTGGCGTTGTCCCAGGCGCCGCCGCCTGAGGTCATGGAGATCGCGACGAACAAGCCCGTCACGATCACGCCGAGCAACATCGCCCCCACGGCGGAGAACGCCGCCGACTTGCCGGCCACGCCGCCGCCCGCGATCGCGTAGATCAGGAAGTAAACGACGATCGGCGACAGCACCGGAAGCAGCGACGGGATGATCATCTCCTTGATCGCCGCCTTGGTCAGCAGGTCAACCGCCTTGCCGTAGTCCGGCTTGTCGGTGCCCTGCATGATGCCCGGCTTCTCGCGGAACTGACGACGCACCTCTTCGACGATCGCACTGGCAGCACGCCCCACCGCCGTCATGCCCATCGCACCGAACAGATAGGGCAAGAGACCGCCGAACAGCAGGCCAACAACCACATAGGGGTTGTTGAGCGAGAAGTCCGGATTGACACCGGCGAAGTATGGATGGTGTGCGGCGTCCGCAACGAAGAACTTGAGGTCCTGGTTGTAGGCCGCGAACAGCACCAGGGCACCGAGACCGGCGGAGCCGATCGCGTAGCCTTTGGTCACCGCCTTGGTGGTGTTGCCGACCGCGTCGAGCGCGTCGGTCGATTTGCGCACCTCCTTCGGCAGGCCCGCCATCTCGGCGATGCCGCCGGCGTTGTCCGTCACCGGACCGAAGGCATCGAGCGCGACGACCATGCCGGCCAGCGCCAGCATGGTGGCGGTCGCGATCGCGATGCCGAACAGGCCGGCCAGGCTGTAGGTGACCAGGATGCCGGCGATGATCACGATCGCAGGCAGCGCGGTCGATTCCATCGAGATCGCCAGACCCTGGATCACGTTGGTGCCGTGGCCGGTCACCGACGCTGCCGCAATCGATTTCACCGGGCGATAGTCGGTGCCGGTGTAGTATTCGGTGATCCAGATGATCAGCGCCGTGACGACGAGACCAACCACGCCGCATTCGAACAGCGCCATGCCGGTGTACTCGACGCCCTCAAGCTTGCCGAAGCCGATCAGGGAGTAGATCACGCCGGCAATGCCGACCAGCGACAGGATGCCGGTTGCGATCAGTCCCTTGTAGAGCGCGCCCATGATCGACTGGCTCGGCCCGAGCTTGACGAAGAAGGTGCCGATGATCGAGGTGATGATGCAGATGCCGCCGATCGCGAGCGGCAGCGTCATCATGTTGGAGAGGATCGGCGTCTTGGCGAAGAAGATCGCCGCGAGCACCATGGTGGCGACCGCGGTCACCGCGTAGGTCTCGAACAGATCGGCGGCCATGCCGGCGCAGTCGCCGACGTTGTCACCGACGTTGTCTGCGATGGTCGCGGGGTTGCGCGGATCGTCTTCCGGGATACCCGCCTCGACCTTGCCGACGAGATCGCCGCCGACATCCGCACCCTTGGTGAAGATGCCGCCGCCAAGACGGGCGAAGATCGAGATCAGCGAGGCGCCGAAGCCGAGCGCCACCATGGCGTCGATGACGGTGCGGCTGTCGGGTGCGAGCTTCAGCGAGTGGACCAGGAAGCCGAAATAGAGGGTCACACCTAACAGCGCGAGACCCGCCACCAGCATGCCGGTGATGGCGCCCGCCTTGAAGGCGAGCTCAAGGCCGCCGGCGAGCGACGTCGTCGCAGCCTGGGCGGTCCGCACATTGGCGCGAACCGAGACGTTCATGCCGATGAAGCCGGCCGCCCCCGACAGGATGGCGCCGATCAAGAAGCCGATGGCGACGTAGAGACCAAGGAAGTAGACGAGCAGGACGAAGATGACGATGCCGACGATACCGATCGTGGTGTACTGGCGCCGCAGATAAGCCTGTGCGCCTTCAGCGACCGCGGCTGCAATCTCCTGCATGCGCGGCGACCCTGCATCCGCGCTCAATACCGAAGACGTCGCCCAGATCGCGTAGACAATAGAAAGCACTCCGCAGAGCACAATCAACCATAATGCTGTCATGTGATTTTTTGCCTCAGATCCTTGATGAACGTATCCCCGGCGCCTTTTGTTTTTCCGTCGTGCGGTGCGGCGCCTTTATGTTGAACAGGGCCGCCCCTTGCCCGAAGGGGCGGCCCTAGTCGGTCACAAGCTTGCCAAAATCAAATTGAGGGTGCAACGCCGGATAAGGCCGAAAAAGCCGATCTCGGCAGGTATTTAGGCCAATCCGGCGAGCTCGGCCGCCGGTTTGGAGCAATTCCTAGAAATGGCTGTAGGACAGCCGCTTCAAGACCAGTTCCTGGCCCTGCCCATCCAGGAAGCGCGGCCGCTCATGGCCCGCGACGATCGTGCCGATGACCGTGACGGCCACACCTGCCGCCTGCCCCGCAGCAATCAGCGCATCGCTTTGCGCGGGCGGCACCGTGCACAGCACCTCGTAATCGTCGCCGCCGGCAAGCAGCGTCTCAACGCAAACGGCGTTGCGCGCAATCAGGCCTACCGCTACGGCCGAGAGGGGTATGCCCGCCGCATTGACGGTGGCCGAGACGCCGGACGCCGCACAGAGTTTCGTCAGGTCGCCGGCGAGCCCGTCGGAGACGTCCATCGCGGCCGTCGCTTGCTCGCGCACGGCCTGCGCCAGCACATTGCGCGGCTGCGGGATGCGATAACGCGAGACCAGAGTGTCCCTGGCAGCGGGATCGGACGCGAGCGCCGCGGCGGCCGTCCCGCCGGTGAGCACATCGAGGCCGAGCGCGGCATCGCCGATCGTCCCCGTCACCAGGATAAGGTCGCCCGGCCGCGCGCCGGTGCGGCCAACCATCCGCCCCTTCGGCACGCGGCCGAAGGCGGTGATCGAGATCATCTGCGGTCCCGGCGTCGACACCGTGTCGCCGCCGAGCAGCGGGCATCCGAAGGTTTTTGCGTCCTCGCCCAGCGCATCGGCGAACGGCCTGAGCCAGGCATCCTCCTTGCTGCGCAGTGCCAGCGTCAGCACGAAGCCGGCCGGCACGGCGCCCTTGGCGGCGAGATCGGACAGGTTCACCCGCAGCGCTTTTCGCGCGATGGTGTCGGGCGGGTCGGTGGCAAGATAATGCACGCCCTCGACGACGGCGTCGGTGGTGACGACAATGTCGTCGCCGGACGAGGACAGCACCGCGGCGTCATCGACCAGCCCGAACGCACCGGGATCGGTCGCCAGCGGCTTGAAATAGCGCGCGATGAGGGAGTCTTCGGCGGAGGGACTGTGCGGGTTTGCCATTCAGCCACACCCACCGCTGTCATCGCCCGGCTTGACCGGGCGATCCAGTACGCCGCGCCGCCCCTGCTCAAGCACAACCGCCGCGGCGTACTGGATCACCCGCCTTCGCGGGTGATGACGGCGGAATATGAGGCAGCCGCATCGCATCACTTCACCGCCCTCGCGGACATCTACCCCCGCCCGAACTCGTCACCGCGAAACTGGCGGCCGATCTGGTCGAGCACGGCGTTGACCATGCCGGTCTCCTCGCGATCGACGAAGGCATTGGCGACGTCGACATATTCGGAGACCACCACGCGGCCCGGCACGTCCTTGCGATGCTCCAACTCGTAGGCCCCTGCCCGCAGCACGGCGCGCAGGATCGCCTCGATCCGCTTCAACGGCCAGCCCTTCGACAGCGCCTCGTCGATCAGCGGATCGAGCTTCTTCTGGTCGCGCACGACGCCGGAGACGACGTCGCGGAAGAACGCCGCTTCCGCCGGCAGATACGTGTCGCCCTCGACCTCGTTGCCGAGCCAATGGCTCTCGAACTCAGCAAAGATGTCGTTGATGCCGGCACCGGCGATGTCCATCTGGTACAGCGCCTGCACAGCTGCGAGCCGCGCCGCACCGCGCCGGTTCGCTTTCTTCTCCGCAGGTCCCGCCGGTTTCTTGGTGTCAGCCATGGCTCAGGCCCGCGCCAGGCGGCGTTTGATGCGCAGCATAGCGATCGCGGCACGCGCGGCGTCGCCGCCCTTGTTCAGCTCGCTGGCGCGCGCCCGCGCCCAGGCCTGATCTTCGTTGTTGACGGTGAGGATGCCGTTGCCGAGCGGCAGCTTTCGCGCCACCGCGAGGTCCATCAGCGCGCGCGAGGATTCCTGCGAGACGATCTCGAAATGGATGGTGTCGCCGCGGATCACGCAACCGAGCGCAATCGCCGCGTCATAGGGCTTGCCGTTGGCCGCCGCGGCATCGATCGCGATGGCGACCGCCGCCGGGATTTCCAGCGCGCCGGGAACCGTGATGACGTCATGCGCCAGGCCGGCCGCCTTCAGCTCAGTCACCGCGCCGTCCAGAAGCGCGTCCTGGAGGTCGTCATAGAACCGCGCCTCGACAATCAGCGCCCGCGCGCCGGAAATGTCGGTCTGGTCCTTCAGGGGTGCGCGCCGCGCGTCTGCCATCGTCTAAATCCGTCTATTCTGGGTCGGCCGTTATGTAGTCGCCGCGAGCCGGCAAGCCAAGTTCAAAGAGGCCGTCACTTCATTTCCGTCAGCCGCGCCGCGTAGCGGGCCATCAGATCGACCTCGATATTAACCTCGGCGCCCGTCTTCCAGCCGCCGATCGTCGTGACATCAAGCGTATGCGGGATGATCAGGACCGAAAAGATCACGTCCGTCACCGTATTAACCGTCAATGAGACGCCGTCGAGCGTGATCGAGCCCTTGGTGGCGATGAAACGCGCCAGCTCCCGCGTGGTCGAGAGTTCGAACCGCGCCATGTCAGGCAGGTCCTCGCGGCTGACGATAGTGGCGATACCGTCGGCATGGCCGGCGACGATATGGCCGCCGAGCTCATCGCCGATCTTCAGCGCACGCTCGAGGTTGAGCTTCGTGCCAAGCTTCCAGTGCTTTGCCGTCGTCAGCGCGAGCGTTTCGGCCGCGGCATCGACATCGAACCAGGTTTTGCTGCCCGCGACGCCGGACGCGACCACTGTCAGGCAGACGCCGTTGCAGGCGATCGAGGCGCCATCGGCGATGGTGGTCTGGTCATAGCGGCAGGCGATGCGCAGCCGGTGCAACTGGCCCTGCGCCGTCGGCGTGAAGCCGACGATCTCGCCGATATCGGTGACAATGCCGGTGAACATGTTAAGCGCGCTCGTATATGGTGAGAGTATCCCTGTCGAATGTCTCGCTAGCATGAACCTTATAGGCCTGCGACTGCGTGATTTTCGACAGGGGTATTGCATCGAGCGCATCGACGCCACCGGCGCCCACCTCTTCCGCGCCGCGGAACAGCCAGATCTCGTCGGCGAGGTCGGCCGCCACGAACGAAGCCGCAACGCGGCTGCCGCCCTCGACCATCAGCCGTGAGATGCCCTTCCCAGCCAGTGCATGCAGCACGGCTGGAAGATCGAGCCCGGATGCACTTCCCGGCGGCATGCGCAACATTTGCGCACCGGCGGCACCAAGCCGCGTGGCGGTCGCGGCCTCGGCGAGCTCAGAACTCACCACCCAAAGCGGAGTCTCGCGCGCGGTGCGGACGAGTTGGCTCGATGCGGGGATGCGCAGGCTCTGGTCGAGCACGACGCGCACGGGAGAACGCGCTTCCATGCCCGGCAGGCGGCAGTTCAGTTGCGGATCGTCCGCCAGCACCGTGCCGATCCCGACCATGATGGCATCGATCGAGGCGCGCAGGAGATGCACGCGATTGCGCACGGCCTCGCCGGTGATCGCGAGTGGCTTGCCTCCGGCAGCGCCGATCTTGCCGTCGGGCGAGACCGCGAGTTTCAGGATCACATGCGGACGCTTGTCCCTGATGCGGCGAAAATGCCCGGCATGGTCGAAGGCGGCTTCTGCTGCGCACAGACCCACATCCACCGTGATGCCGGCGGCGCGCAGACGCGCAAGGCCCTGGCCTGCGACGTCCGGATTGGGATCCTCTATCGCGGCGACCACGCGCGTGATGCCGGCAGCGATCACCGCGTCGGCGCAAGGCGGCGACTTGCCGAAATGCGAGCAAGGCTCGAGCGTGACGTAGAGCGTCGCGCCGCGCGCCGCCTCGCCTGCCCGCCGCAGCGCTTCAGGCTCACCATGCGGGCGCCCGCCGGGCTGCGTCCAGCCGCGGCCGACGATCACGCCATCCTTGACGATGACTGCGCCCACCGACGGATTGGGCCAGGTCCGCCCCTGTCCGCGCCGGCCAAGCGCAAGCGCCAGCTGCATGAAGCGGCGATCGGAATCCTTGGTCTCGCGGATTTTCTGGGCGAACTGATCTTCCAGGATGCGGAAGATCATTTGCGTACCGTTGTAAGCCGCGCTTCCTCCTCACCGGAGAGCTCGCCGAGCACGTCGGCGAAATCCTTGGCCTCGCGGAAATTGCGGTAGACCGAGGCGAAGCGCACATAGGCGACGTCGTCGAGCGTGCGCAGATGCTCCATCACGGTCTCGCCGATCACCTCGGAGGAGATCTCGGCTTCGCCGCCGGTCTCGAGCTCACGCACGATGGTGGAGACCATCTTCTCCACCCGCTCCGGCTCGACCTGGCGCTTGCGCAAGGAGATCGACACCGAGCGCATCAGCTTGTCGCGGTCGAACGGCACGCGGCGGCCGTTGCGCTTAATCACGGTGAGCTCGCGCAGCTGCACGCGCTC
This sequence comes from Bradyrhizobium sp. 1, assembly GCF_023073315.1. Classification (GTDB taxonomy): domain Bacteria; phylum Pseudomonadota; class Alphaproteobacteria; order Rhizobiales; family Xanthobacteraceae; genus Bradyrhizobium. The sequence goes on from NZ_JADPJH010000014.1 coordinate 309,670, forward strand.
GAAAGTGGTGAAGCGGAAATTGCAGGCGACGCACACGCGCCGCCTGCGGATGACGGCAGAATCCTCGGTCGGACGCGAGTCCTTTACCTGCGTATCGAGACTGTTGCAGTTCGGGCAGCGCATCCGTTTACCTTGACCAGTTTTGCTGGGCCTTACTGATAGATCGGGAACCGATCGGTGAGCGCCTTGACCCGTTCCTTGATCGCGGCTTCCACCAGCGGCGCCTTGCCGTCGTCGGATTGCGCGATCGCGTTCAGGACCTCGGCGATCATGCCGCCGACCTGCTGGAATTCAGCCACGCCGAAGCCGCGGGTGGTCGCCGCCGGCGTGCCCAGACGAATACCGGAGGTGACGAACGGCGACTCGGGGTCGAAGGGAATGCCGTTCTTGTTACAGGTGATGGCGGCGCGGACCAGCGCCTTCTCCGAGGCGTTCCCCTTCAGGCCCTTCGGCCGGAGGTCAACCAGCATCAGATGGTTATCGGTGCCGCTGGAGACAATGTCGAACCCGTGGCTCTTCATCGCCTCAGCCAGCGCCTTGGCGTTCTCGACCACGTTCCTGGCATAGACCTTGAAGTCCGGCCGCAGCGCCTCGCCGAAGGCGACCGCCTTCGCCGCGATCACATGCATCAGGGGGCCACCCTGCAGGCCCGGGAAGATCGCCGAGTTGAACTTCTTGGTCAGCGCCTCGTCATTCCACAGCATCAGGCCACCGCGCGGACCGCGCAGCGACTTGTGGGTCGTGGTCGTGGTGATGTGGGCATGCGGTACGGGCGAAGCATGCACGCCGCCGGCAACGAGGCCCGCAAAGTGCGCCATGTCGACCAGAAGATACGCACCAACGCTGTCCGCAATCTCGCGAAAACGCTTGAAATCCCAGGCGCGCGAATAGGCCGAGCCGCCGGCGACGATCAGCTTCGGCTTGACCTCCTCGGCCTGCTTGGCGACCGCGTCCATGTCGATGATCTGGTCCTCGCGGCGCACGGTGTAGTGCGCGGCCTTGAACCACTTGCCGCTCATGTTGACGGGCGAGCCGTGGGTGAGATGGCCGCCGGCCGCAAGGTCGAGGCCCATGAAGGTGTCGCCGGGCTGGAGCAGCGCCAGAAACACCGCCTGGTTCATCTGGCTGCCGGAGTTCGGCTGCACGTTGGCGAATTTGGCGCCGAACAGCTTCTTGGCGCGATCGATCGCGAGGTTCTCGGCGACGTCGACCCACTCACAACCGCCGTAATAGCGCGCGCCCGGATAACCCTCTGCGTACTTATTCGTCATCACCGAACCCTGCGCTTCCAGCACGGCCCGGCTGACGATGTTCTCGGAGGCGATCAGCTCGACCTCATGGCGCTGCCGGCCGAGCTCGCCCTTGATGGCGGCGGCGATTTCCGGGTCGGCCTGCTCGAGCGAAGCGCTGAAAAACGAATCGGGCGCGGAGGCGGTTTTGGCTGATGTCATCTTGCGAATATCTCCACCGCCGCAGCCTTGTGGCGGGCTACGGGCGGGTCTGGTGTGGCGATCGGAAGCACGCGCGATCTACCACATCACCCGTCCCCGGCCAAGGGTTTGCGGGTCGGGCCTGATATTTATGCAAGATATGGTGGGGGATTGGCGGAATTGGCTTGAGGACGGTTCTCAGGAACCGCCCCGATCAGATTGTCGCTAAAGGGTCCGCTTTGGACCCTAAACGGCCGCCCCGAGGCAGCCGATATCCCTTACAGCCCGGTATACCCCGCCTTCACGGGATCGACGCTGCCGTCCAGTTGACGCAGATAGGTCAGGCCGCACACCGTCAACCTGTGGGTGTCCTTTTCGCCAGCTTCCATCAAGGTATTAAGGTAGTTCGTCACCTTGGCCCGCGCCTCTGCGCTCGCCGCGGATGTGCGGTTGGCGAGCAGGTCATAGGTCTGCATGATGCGGTCGATGGCGGCTTCCATGGCACCCTCTGGTTTTTCCGGATTTGCGGAGTTCTGATCAGGCAACCGCGCGAGCCTCGGACTGCGCCTCGAAGCGGGCGATGGCCTTGTTGGCGAGCCTGATCTTGTTGAATTCGCCGTGCTGGAGCAGTTTTATGATGATCTCGAGCAGGCGTTCGTTGGTGACGAGCGTGTCGGGGATCGCGCCGGAGCGGCGGAGGTAATTCGCGGCGATCGCATACGCATCGCTCACGAGTTCGACGTTCCCTGCCTGAAGCCCGCGCTCGACCAGCATCGCATCCTCCGATCCGGAGAGACAACTGCGCTGCGGGGAACTGGTTCCGCCCTCCTGGGTAATTATTTCGCAGGTGCGAAGACGACAAAACGCACCGGTCCGGGGGCAACTCCGGGCCGGCGCGCTTGGGGAAGTGAGGCACGTTCGGGAGGCTTGCCGGTCTTGTTGCGGGCCGGCTTGGCCTTATCCCTCTAAAAAACTCAGAGGCGATACAGGATCTGGTCGGTCCAGAACCGCTCGAGGCGGTGCAGGGACTTGTTGAGCGTGGAGAACTCCTCGCCCGAGATGCCACCGACCTGCTCCACCGTCTTGACGTGCTTCTGGTAGAGCGAATCGACGATGCGGCGGATTTCCTGGCCCTGCGGCGTCAGGCGGATGCGCACTGAGCGGCGATCAACGCGCGAACGCTGATGGTCGAGGAAGCCGAGCTCGACGAGCTTCTTCAGATTGTACGAGACGTTGGAGCCGAGATAGTAACCGCGCGTGCGCAGTTCGCCCGCGGTCAGCTCCTTGTCGCCGATGTTGTAGAGCAGGAGTGCCTGCACGGAATTGATGTCGGCGCGGCCACGACGATCGAACTCGTCCTTGATCACGTCGAGGAGCCGGCGATGCAGCCGCTCCACCAGAGTCAAAGCTTCCAGATAGAGCGACTGCACCGAACCCTGCTGGCCGGAGACGCGCTCTGCGGTATCTGCCGCAGTTGCGACGGCTTTCATCATGACACTTCCCCTGTTGTCGTTTTTATCGACACTCATTCGACGAAACTTGTGCTCCGTCTGATAGGTGCAACTTAAGGGGAGGCGTTTGAAGATCGGCTTAAATAAGAGAATAAAGAGATCATGAATTTAAGACAGTGAATTGCGGATTAAGCCTGTCCCACAAGGGCTTTTCGCAACCCTCTGTTGACCCTGGCAAGGTCCTGTTCACCCTCCGTCCGCACCTGATGTCGCATTCCAGAACAGCCCCGCCCCGTTTCGAAACGCACGCGTAAGAGCTGTGGCGGAGCGCGCTGGTTAGCGAAAAGTTACGTCGAATTTTACGCAACGAGTGGTCAACCAAGTGGCCACAACCGCTCTCGTGTCCCGGACGAGCGCAGCGAAGATCCGGGACCCAGGGGCCGCAAATGAGATCGCGGAGAGATGGGCCCCGGCTCTGCAACGCATCGCGCCGCAAGTGCGGCGCGCTGCATTGCGTCCGGGGCACGAGAGATTTCCGCTATGGCGGCCGTTCGCGTGCGGCCATCCAGGCGAGCGCGAGATAGGCGGCGAGCATGAACACCTCGACGCCGACCACGACCAGGCTGCCGCCGTAGATTCCCGGGAACATCAATTCGATCACCGCCATCGACACCACGGTCGTCAGCCACACCACCGCGCCCCAGGGCGTAGCCAGCCACAGACCAACCGCAGCGACGAGCTCGATGACGGCGAAGTAGATGGTCGAGGCCTGCCAGGCCATCGACTGGTTCTCGAACGCCTCGTCCTCGCCGCCGACAAAACCCGTGACCTGCGCCCAGTGATAGAGACCCTTCAGGATCGAGAGCAGCGCCATCACCCGGAGGAACAGCACCAGGCGGCGCGTCCAGACGTTGTCGTCGGACTCCGGCCGCTCCGACGAGATCGCCGCCACCGACATGGCATTGTCTCTGGCATTGTCGCGGGCGGCGTCCCTGGCATTGCCGCCGTCGCGGGCCGCATCGCGGGTGGAAATCTCGGACATGGCCCCTTCTGGCTGGTTCGCCCCGCAAAATCAATCGGCTGCCATCTTTTGCGGCAGGTCAAGCCGCGGTGACGGGAACCATGCGAGCTGGTATAAGAATAATTCCAGCCGGAGGAAGAGTGATGGCGATCAAATACGGACGTCCGATCGAATTGCGCGAGGTTTCGCGCCGGGATGGCACTGCCGCCTCCCCTGCTCTCGATCTGACCATCCGCCCGCGCCGCAACCGCAAGGCCGAATGGGCCCGCCGCATGGTGCGCGAGAACGTGCTCACCACCGACGATCTGATCTGGCCGTTGTTCCTGATCGACGGCAACAACAAGCGCGAGCAGATCGCCTCGATGCCCGGCGTCGAACGGCTCAGTGTCGACCAGGCCGTCCGCGACGCCGAGCGCGCCATGAAGCTCACGATCCCCTGCCTCGCGCTGTTTCCCTACACCGACCCCTCCTTGCGCGACGAAGAGGGCTCGGAAGCCACCAACCCGAACAATCTGGTCTGCCAGGCGGTGCGCGCGATCAAGAAGGAGTTTCCGGAGATCGGCATTCTCTGTGACGTCGCGCTCGATCCCTTCACCAGCCACGGCCATGACGGGCTGATCTCCGACGGTAAGATTTTGAACGACGAGACGGTCGCCGTGCTGGTGCGCCAGGCGCTGGTGCAGGCCGAAGCCGGCTGCGACATCATCGCGCCCTCCGACATGATGGACGGCCGCGTCGCCGCGATCCGCGAAGGGCTGGACCGCACCGGCCTGCTCGACGTGCAGATCATGGCCTATGCCGCGAAATATGCCTCCGCCTTCTACGGCCCGTTCCGCGACGCCATCGGCTCGGCCAAGACGCTCACCGGCGACAAGCGCACCTACCAGATGGACAGCGCCAACACGGATGAAGCGCTGCGCGAGGTCGAGCTCGACATCTCCGAAGGCGCCGACATGGTGATGGTGAAGCCCGGCATGCCCTATCTCGACGTGGTTCGCCGCGTGAAGGACACCTTTGCGATGCCGACCTTCGCCTACCAGGTCTCCGGCGAGTACGCGATGATCGCAGCCGCCGCGAACAACGGCTGGCTCGACGGCGAGCGCGCGATGATGGAAAGCCTGTTGGCGTTCAAGCGCGCCGGCGCCGATGGCGTGCTCAGCTATTTCGCCCCGAAGGTCGCCGAGAAGTTACGGGCGCAATAGAACCGCCCCCGAATCGCCGGAATATTTCGGCTTGCTACCGTCCCTGCGCTCTTGGCACGGGGATGGCCTGCTCCCATGTCGTGCCTTGAGGGTTTCCCTCTTGGGAGGACGGACCATGTCGTATGACTCGGGTAGTTCAGGCGCCTGGCGCAATAGCGGCGCGGTGCAGCCGCACGCCTACGACCCTGACCTGCATCCGGAACTGTTCCGCGGTGTCGCGACACGGCGAGCGTTCGCCTTCCTGATCGACCTTGTCATCATCTCGGTCCCTGTCATCCTCGGCTATGTCTTCATTTTCGTATTCGGCGTGGTCACGCTCGGCGTCGGCTTTCTGCTGTTCGGGATCGCCTGGCCGGCCTCCGTGGTCTGGGCCATCGTCTATTACGGTGCCTGCATCGGCGGTCCCTCGTCCGCGACGATCGGCATGCGCCTGATGGATCTGGAGCTGCGCACCTGGTACGGCGCGCCCGGCTACTTCGTGCTCGGAGCCACCCATGCCGTGCTGTTCTGGGTGACCGTCTCGTTCCTGACGCCCTTCGTGGTGCTGGTCGGCCTGTTCAACGGGCGCCGGCGCCTGCTGCACGATTTCGTGCTGGGCACGATCGTCATCAACAATTCCGTCCGCGCGCCCGTGCCCCAGGCAGCAAGGACGTACTGATCAAGGACCTGTCAACCAGGATCACCTAAGCTGACTGATCTGCTCTGCCACGCAGGCCAATTGACCAGGAGCTTTCGTAGCGCGATGCTGACACCCACTTCGGAGGCCCACGACGTCCCTTGACCCAGCACTCGCGCGACACCCCCCAATTTTACCTCACGGCGCCCTCCCCCTGCCCGTATTTACCGGGCCGGCATGAGCGCAAGGTGTTTACGCACCTCGTGGGGGAGCGCGCGGGCGACCTCAACGATCTCCTGACCCATGGCGGGTTCCGCCGCAGCCAGTCAATCGCCTACCGGCCGGCCTGCGACCAGTGCCGCGCCTGCGTCTCGGTCCGGGTGGTCGCCAACGAGTTCCGCCCCTCCCGCAACTTCCGCAAGGTGATCGCCCGCAACGCCGACATCATCGGCGAGCAGCGCAGCGCGGTACCGACCTCCGAGCAATATTCGGTGTTTCGGGCCTATCTCGACTCCCGCCACCGCCATGGCGGCATGGCCGACATGACCGTGCTCGACTACGCCATGATGGTCGAGGACAGCCATGTCGAGACCCGCATCATCGAGTATCGCAAGCGCGGCCCCGACAGCGGCATCACCGGCCGCGGCGAGGAGCTGATCGCGGTCGCGCTCACCGACGTGCTCAGCGACGGCCTGTCGATGGTCTATTCATTCTTCGAGCCGGGCCAGGAAAGCCGCTCGATGGGCACCTTCATGATCCTCGACCACATCGCCCGCGCCCGCCGCCAGGGGCTGCCCTACGTCTATCTCGGCTACTGGATCGAGGGCTCCAAGAAGATGGACTACAAGGCGCGCTTCCTGCCGCAGCAGCGGCTGGCACCGTCGGGCTGGCTGCGCATCGACGCGCAGGGGGATGCGGCGTCCGAGCCGCAGGATTAACATCGAGCTCCTCAAAGGTACGCCGATGAATGAAGAATCGGAAAAGAGCGTTCCACCGAAGACCGACACGCGCGATCGAGGTGAGCTATTAGACTAGAGCGCCTGCGGGCTCTCCGCGGCCGGCTCCCTTCCGATTTCAAGTTTGATCGAGACGAGGCGAACGCTCGGTAAAGATCTTCACCCGAACAGCGTATCCGCCAGCAGCTTCAGATTCAAAACCACGATCACGCCCGCGACGATCCACGCGATCGCAGCGACGTATGGGGAAATCGCGAACTGGCCCATCTTGCGACGGTCGGAGACGAAGCGGACCAGCGGGATGACCGCAAAGGGCAGCTGCATCGATAGCACGACCTGGCTAAACACCAGCAAATCCGCTGTGCCGCGCTCGCCATAGATCGCGGTAACAACGATCACCGGAATGATCGCGATGCCGCGCGTGAGCAGGCGCCGCGCCCAGCTCGGCAGCCGCAGGTCGAGAAAGCCCTCCATGACGATCTGGCCGGCGAGCGTCGCCGTCACCGTCGAGTTGAGGCCGGAGGCGAGCAGCGCCACTGCGAACAATGTCGAGGCGATGCCCAGCCCCAGCAAGGGCGAGAGCAGCTCGAACGCCTGGCCGATCTCGGCGACGTCCGAATGGCCGCTCTTGTGGAACGTTGCCGCAGCGACCACGAGGATCGCGGCGTTGATGAACAGCGCCAGCATCAGGGCAATGGTCGAGTCCGTCGTTGCCCATTTGATCGCCTCGCGCCGGCCTTCGTCGTTGCGCTCATAGGCGCGCGTCTGCACGATCGAAGAGTGCAGATAGAGATTATGCGGCATCACGGTCGCGCCGATGATGCCGATCGCGATGTAGAGCATCTCGGGGTTGGTGAAGATCTCGGTCGTCGGCACAAAACCCCTGAGCATTTCGGCAACCGGCGGCGCTGCCGCGGCAAGCTGGACCGTGAAGCAAACTGCGATCACGACGAGCAGCGCGATGACGAAAGCCTCCAGGAAGCGGAAGCCGCGATTCATCAAAACCAGCAGCAGGAAGGCGTCGAGCGCGGCGATCAGCGCGCCGCCGATCAGGGGGATGCCGAACAGCAGTTTGAGCGCGATCGCGGTGCCGATGACCTCGGCGAGATCGCAGGCGATGATTGCCGCCTCGCAGGCGAGCCACAGCAGGAAATTCACCGCCGGCGAATAGGTCGCGCGGCAGGCCTGCGCGAGGTCGCGGTCGGTGACGATGCCGAGCCGTGCCGCCAGCGACTGGAGCAGGATCGCCATCAAATTCGAGAGCAGGATGACCGAGAGCAGCGTGTAGCCGAACTTCGAGCCGCCAGCGAGGTCGGTCGCCCAGTTGCCGGGGTCCATATAGCCGACCGAGACCAGATAGCCTGGACCGACGAAGGCGAGCAGCCGCCGCCACCATACCCCCGCCATGGGGATGGCAACCGTGGCATTCACCTCGGCGAGGCTTTTGGTGGTCGGCACGTCAGTGCGCCAGCCGGCGGCGTCTCGGGTCCGGTTCTGGGTCAAGTCGGGCGAGCGAGCATCCATGAGGCGAGAATACCGAAGTCGAACCTTATTGCAACTCATTTGCAACTGCATGTAGCCGCATCGGTTCCCGGTGCGGCTGCGTTTTTGCCCGTCCAATCGGGAACCGGGTGGGTTTGGCCGTCCCCAGGGGTGAATACTGGCGCCAATCCGACTTTGCAGGAAATGAGCCATGTCAAATCCCCCGCGCCTCCCCGACACCTTCAGCCGCCTCGCCTGGTCCAACCTTGCCGCACAATCGGCCGAACAGATCGCGCTGGCCGCCGCCCCCATCGTCGCCGTGCTGACGCTCGGGGTCGCTGAAGGCCAGACCGGAATGTTGCAGACCGCCCTCACTTTGCCCTTCGTCCTATTCGCGATCCCGGCAGGCTTGCTCGCCGACCGCATCTCGCGCCGCTCGCTGATGGCGGGCGCAGAGGCGCTGCGGGCCGTAGCGCTCGCGGCCATCGTGCTGCTACTCGCACTCGGCGCGCTCAATCTGTCGCTGCTCGCGCTGCTCGGCTTCACTGCCGTGTGCGGCACCGTCGTCTACGGCGTGGCCGCGCCGGCGCTGGTGCCCTCGCTGGTGAGCGCGGAGCAATTGCCGGCGGCCAATGCCCGGATCGAACTTGCGCGCACCATCGCCTTTGCGAGCGGCCCTGCGCTCGGCGGCGCGCTGGTGGGATGGTGGGGTGCGAGTCTCGCCTTCGGCTTTGCCGCGGCGCTCTCGGCCATCGCCGTGGTATTGCTCTCCGGCATCTACGAGCCTTCGCGTGCACCCGTCCCGCGACGCCATCCGTTCCAGGACATCCGCGAAGGCGCAGCCTTCGTGTTGCGTCATCCGCTGCTGCGGCCGGTGTTCGTCACCCAGTTCATCTTCAACACCGGCTGGTTCCTCCAGATCGCGGTGTTCGTGCCCTACGCCGTGCGCCATCTCGGCCTGACCGCGGCCGGCGTCGGCACCGTGCTGACGATGTACGGAATCGGCATGGTGATCGGCGCGCTGTTCGCCACGCGTGTGATGCAGCGCATCGCCTTCGGCACCGTGGTCGGCCTAGGCCCGGTCACCGGCTTCGTTGCCGCGGTCGTGATGGCGCTGACGGTGATGGTCCCCTCGCCCTGGCTCGCGGGCCTCAGCTTCTTCCTGCTCGGCGTCGGGCCGATCCTGTGGGTGATCTCGACCACGACCCTGCGCCAGTCCGTGACGCCGCCGCGCCTGTTGGGGCGCGTCTCCGCCATCAACATCATGAGCTATGGCGCGCGTCCGCTCGGGTCGGCGCTGGGCGCGATCGTCGGCGGCCTCTGGAGCGCGGAAGCGTGCCTCTATCTCGCCGCTGCAGTGTTCGGCGTGCAGGCGCTGGTGATCTGGCTGTCGCCCGCGGTGGCGCTGGACCGGCAGCCAGCCATGGTGGGGGATGAAGCGGCGGCGCGGTGCTAGCCGCGTCGCCATTGCGATCGCAGTGACGGACTGTGTTGGGGCAGCCGGGCCTAATTCGCCAGGTACCGCTCGTAACTCCCCGTCACCGGCTCGCTCGCATCGACCTCGGGATCGAGCGTGTAGAGATCCTGCGCGCGGCCGATGCCGCGCAGCGCATAGCGGCCGGTGGAGACGAGATAGCGGCGGCCGGCGGCGTCCAGGCCCTTGTAGAACTCGGCTGACGCCAGCAGCTCGCGATCGACCGAACGGCTCATCGAGGCGATGCGGCTGACCTCGTTGACGGTCGGTCCCACCACGGTGAAATCGAGCCGGTCCTCGCTGCCGATATTGCCGTAAAAGACCTCGCCGACATGCAGGCCGATATAAGCCGACGTGGTGGGACGGCCGTTAGCTTCCCGCCGCTTGTTCAGCGCTGCGACGTTCTGGCGCAACAGATGCTCGGCACGCAACGCCGCACGTCGCGCATGCGCCATGTCCTCACCGGTGAACATCGCGAGCACGCCGTCACCGATCAGCTTCAGCACGTCGCCGCCGGCATCGTGGATCGCGTCGATCACGGCTTGGGCATAGTCGTTGAGGAACGGGATGATCTCGTCGGGGCCGATGCTTTCGCTGATTCCGGTCGAGCCGCGCAAATCCGAGTACCAGAGCACGGCGTTGATGCGCTCGGTGACGCCGCGCGAGATGCGGCCGCCCAGCACCTGCTCGGAGGCGCCGCGGCCGAGATAGACCCGCCCCAGCGTGCGCGCGATGTCGACCTGCTGCGCCGACTTGATCGCGAGCCCCAGCACCGGCACGAGATCGCGTAGTGCCACGAGCTCCGGCTCGGAGAAGCCGCTGTCGCGGCGCGTGGTCCAGCAGGAATAGAGGCAATCCATCTGCCCGAGCGCGCCGGTCTCGCCGAAGCGGTGCACGAAGGCGAGATAGTGCCGGTGGCCGTTTTCGGCGAGCTCGCCGATCTGCGAGAAATCGAGCGAGGGCGCGTCGGCGAGATCGATCACCATTTCGTCCTCGCCATGCTCGAGGAGACGATAGAACACCGAGCGCCGCCAGTTCTTGGCCGCATCGCCCTCCGCCGTCGAGCCGTATTCGACAACGTCGCTCTCGTTGGTCGGCGTATCGCTCCAGCGGAAGGCGCGGCCCTCGTAGATCGGATGCAGCGTGTCGATGACGACGAGTCCGCGCGAGAGTTCCAGCCCCTCGGCGCGGCAGCGCTCGCAGAAGCCGCGCAGCAGCTCGGGTTCGGGCAGGCCGGTGAGCCCCTGGCCGGCCAACCAGTTCATCAACGCAAGGCGGGAGGTCAATTGCATGCGCCATTATGGCGTGCATTCGTGACGAGCGGAAGGCCGCGCGCAAACACTGCGCAAGCAAGGCTCCCGCCTGCAGCAGGTCGAACATGCCGCAGGCGCTGTTGACGCGCGTGAGCCGTGGCTGCAAATGGAACCGATGACACCGCCGACCAGAAACCCTGGACCATGAGCCAGCGCCAGCTTCCGATTATCCTGGCGCTCGGCACCACGCAGACCCTGGCCTGGGCGTCCAGCTATTATCTGCCGGCGCTGCTTGCCGATCCCATGGCACACGACCTCGGCATCTCCTCCAACTGGATCTTTGGCGCGTTCTCGGCCTCGCTGGTGATCTCGGCGATGCTCGGCCCGCGGATCGGGCGGCAGATCGACCTCGTCGGCGGACGGCAGGTGCTGTCCGCCTCCAATTTGATCATGGCCGCCGGCCTCGTCCTGCTCGGCTTCTCGCAAGCCGTGGCGGTCATGGCCATCGCCTGGCTCGTGCTCGGCATCGGCATGGCGATGGGACTCTACGACGCCGCCTTCGCCGCGCTCGGCCGCATCTACGGCACCGAGGCGCGCCGGCCCATCACCGGCATCACGCTGATGGCGGGCTTTGCCTCGACCGTCGGCTGGCCGCTCACCGCCTGGGGGCTCGCCCATATCGGCTGGCGCGAGACCTGCTTTGCCTGGGCCGCCGCCAATATCCTGATCGGCCTGCCCCTCAACTTCTTCATGCTGCCGACGATCAAGGGCGCCAAACAGGCGGCGGCGACGGCCGAGAAGCCTCATGTGCCGCTCGACCGCACCATGATCCTGCTCGCCTTCGTCTTCGCCGCGGCGTGGACGGTGACCGGTGCAATGGCCGTGCATTTCCCGCGCATCGTGGAGGCAACGGGCGCGACGCATGTCGAGGCGATCGCGGCCGGCGCGCTGATCGGCCCGGCACAAGTCGCCGCGCGCATCCTCGAAGCGAGCGTGCTCAGCCGCTTTCATCCGCTGTGGTCGACACGCCTTGCCTGCCTGACCCATCCGATTGGAGCGGCCGTCGTCGCCATCTTCGGCGGCGCTGCAGCGACTGCCTTTGCGCTGCTCCACGGTTCCGGCAACGGCATCCTGACGATTGCCCGCGGCACGCTGCCATTGTCGATCTTCGGCCCGAAGGATTTTGGCTACCGCCTCGGCGTCATCGGCGCGCCGGCGCGGATGGCGCAGGCGGTGGCACCGCTGGCCTTCGGCCTGCTGATCGATGTCATGGGCGCCAAGGTGCTGATGGTCTCCTCCGCGCTCAGCCTCTCGGCGCTGATTGCGCTGTTCCTGATCCGCGCCGAGAAGCGGCCGGATTGACCGCACGGCGGCTTTCGCGCACAAGCGGGCCATGACCGACAACAACAGCCCGCCCCGCACCTTCAAAGGACTCCTGCGCTGGGCAATGACGCCGCCGCAGGCCTGGGGCGTCTATCTCCTCGCCATCATCCTGGTGTGGCTGCTGTCGTTCTATGCCGGCATGCTGAAGCCGAAGAAGACGCCGGACGCTAGCCCGCCCGCGGTCACGGCACCGCGCTAGGGCCGCGTTAGCGCAAAGTCAGCAGCGGTTTTCTCAGGCGGCCCGAACGTCCTCAACAAAGCTGCCGACTTCGCTTGTCAGCTGCACGGCCTGTCGCGACAGACCGTCCGCCGCGCTCAGCACCTCGGTCGCCGCGACGCCCGTTTCCGTTGCCGCCTTGCTCACACCACCGATGGTCGCGGTCACGTCCTTCACCGATTGCGACGTCTGCTGAACGTTGCGGGCGATTTCCGCCGTCGCCACGCCTTGCGCCTCCACTGCCGTCGCGATCGCATGCGAGATCGAGCTGACCTCTTCGATCGTCCCGGTAATTCCGCGGATCGCGTCGACAGCCTCCTTGGTGGCAGCCTGAATTTGCGCGATCTGGGCCCCGATCTCTGCCGTCGCCGTCCCCGTCTGGGTCGCCAGCATCTTCACCTCGGAGGCGACCACGGCAAAGCCTCTCCCGGCATCACCGGCCCGCGCCGCTTCGATCGTCGCGTTCAAGGCCAGCAGGTTTGTTTGAGCGGCGATGGCCTGGATCAAGGTGACCACCGCGCCGATCTTCTCGGCACCCTCAGCCAATGTCTGCACGATCTTGTCGGTCCGCTGCGCATCGGCCACCGCCCGGCCGGTGATCGTCGAGGATTGTGCGACCTGGCGGCTGATCTCGCTGATCGATGCCGTCAGTTCCTCCGCCGCAGAGGCAACCGTGCTCGCACCCACGCTGGCTTCCTCGGCGGCCGCCGCGACGGTTGTCGCCTGCCCCTTGGTCTGCGTCGCGGTCGAGGACATGGATCGCGCTGTCGTCTCGAGCTCGGTAGCTCCCGACGCCAGCAGCGCCACCATTGCCCCGGCCTTGGCCTCGAAATCGCGCACCAGGCCTTCGAGACGCGCCGCGCGCTTCTCTTTGACGATCCGCTCGGCGGCCTGTTCTCCAGCCAGTCGATTGGTGGTGGCCATGGCCTCTTTGAAGACCTGCACTGCGAGAGCCATGCCGCCGATCTCGTCCTTGCGGGCGGCGAAGGGCACCTCGGCCTCCTCGTTGCGGGCAAGCCGGGTCATCACCTCCGAAAGCTTCGAGATCGGCGTCAGCAAATGACGCACGAGCAGCACCGACGAAGCAGCTGATAATCCCAGAACGACCAGAATGGCTGCGCCAGCGAACAAGATGCCTCCCAGCCCGTTGGCCTCGTCCTGTTCGGCCACGGCCTGCGCGTCGCGCAAGGCGGCATCGCGGATGCCCAGCAGCGAGGCGTTCGCGCTCGTGGCGGACTTGCGCCAGTCATCCACCGATACCTCGTAAGGGGTGCCGTTGAATGCGGCCTTCGTCAGCCCGTCGCGCAGCGGCTTGTCCGAACCGAAGTAGCGATCCCTGGCGGCGCCGACGCTGGCCCGCGTGTTCTTGGGCGCATGAACGTCATCGCCGCGATCGAGGATCTCGGCCCAGAGCCGCGTCATCTGGCCGTTCGCGGCGTTCAATTCGTCCCGCTCAGCCAGCGTCGCCGGACGGCCGGACGTCACGAGCCCCGAAATCAACAGCGAGACCTGGCCTGCCGTCTGCCTGATCACCCAGCCCTTCTGCGCGACATCGAGCAGGTTTCCCGCCGTAGTGCTCAGCCGCATGGTCGCCTTGATGCCGGACTCCAGCAGTTCATTCAGGCTCGCCATGGCCTCGGCATAATCGCGCATGGCCTTGCCAGCGATGCCGCCGGGACGCTCAGCCAGCGGCTTCTGCCAGTAGGAAGCGGCCTCCGCGCGCGCGGCAGCGATCTTCGCGGCGGCGGCCTTCACCCGCTGCGTCAGGTCAGCATCGCCGCTGCCAAGCGCCTCCAGCTTTGCCAGCGCCTCGTCGCTGGTGCGGCGATTGTCGGCAAACTCCTTGAGCACCGCATCATCCGCTGCGGATTTCCCGAGCAGCGCCCGATTGACGGGACCCCGCTCGATGGTCAGGCTGCCAACGGCATCGAAGCCGGCGGTCAGACGGGTCTCCAGGGCGTGCGCCGCGATGGCGTTCTGGTAGGCGCCCCAGCGCTCGCTCAGTTGCAGGCCTGACGTCAGAACGACGACGCCCGACATCAGTGCCGCAATCGCAATACCCGACCGCTTGATAGACATGCCCCGCTCCTCATTCGCATCAAAGCCCGCGACGTCAGGGCCGGCCCCCGCCAGCCCTCGCGCCCCACACGTGCCCCTATTTCAGCTCGAACTCGACGAGCTCGACAGTCGATGTCCCTGCATTTCGCATCGTCCGCACGGGGCCCGCATTTTGCCACGCGAAATCGCCGTACTTCAGGTTGAGCTTGTGGTCCGGCTTCCCCTGCACGCCCTCGACCAGCACGCCACCCTGCACCACGATACGCACGCCAGGCGCAGCCTGCTGCATCGGCGGCGCAACCGCGCCCGGCGGCAGGATCAACCGCCACGCCTGAACACGGTGGTTGTCCATGACCGAGACGTAGGGCTCGGGGCGAGCCAGCGGCGAAAAGCGGCCGGGCTGAGAGTCGAATATTTCGAACCCCATGATCCGGAATTCGCTGGAGCCGACATTGGCGACCTGATGCACCGCCGGCTTGTTCGTGTAGTTGGTGAACAGCACTTCACCGACCTTGCGCGGCGTGATGACAGGCTTGCCTCCGAGCGGCGTCCCCTCCGCATCCGAGACGGCCATGTACACCTGGGCAAAGTCCCTGATGTGCCGGTGATATGCGGCAATCTGTCCGGGCGGGATCGTGACATTCATGAACTGCAGATATTCGTTGCTGAACGTCTGATCGTGAAAGCTCGCAAACTCGATCGGAACGATGTCGGGATCGCCCGCGGCGCTCGCTCGTCCCGGCAGGGCGGTCGCTCCGAGCACCGCGCAACAGCCGCACAAGAACTGACGCCGTCCGATCGAATTCCGCATGTCCCTGTCGTCCTGTTGAGTGATGCACGCTTGCATGCATATCGGCCGAATCTTTAAAGCACGCTTAAGTGGAAGCCTGATCGGGATTTCAGAAATGCATGGCCCGACTCTGCGAACGGCATGCCTGCTAGAGCGTCGACGATACCGCTGCTGAAACGATGAGCATGACGATAGCCCCATTCTGCTTTCGCCTGCATTGGGCGGCACGGTGTACTCGGGCGCGTGCGACTATCCGTAAAACTCCGGCGACACTTTGAGCCGTCATACGGAGCTGATTACGCCGTCTTCGCCTCGCCGGTCGCAATCCAGATGCCGGCGAAGACGGCAATCAGCCCGATCAGAAGATTCGGCGTGATCGGCTCCCCGATCAGCAGCGCCGCCAGCAAGGTCGCGGCGATCGGATTGACGGTCATGGTATTGGCGACACGGGTCGGCGTCGCGCGCGCCAGCGCCATGACCCAGAGGATGAAGGCGAGCGCGCCGCCGCCGATGCCGAGATAAATCCCGGCGATCCACTGCGCGCTCGTGAAGTGATCGAGCGCCGCAAAGCTGCCCTTCGCCAGCCCCGCCAGCACCAGCACGGCGGCGCCCGCCCCCATGCCGACCGTGAGAAAACCGAGCGCGCTCGAGCGCTGCATCAGCGGACGCGACAGCACGTTGTAGAACGCCATGCAGAACACCGCACCGGTCATGATCAGCTCGCCGCGCCAGGCTCCCGGCGGGCTCTGCGCGAGGCCTGCCGCGAGTGCTGCCGCCACGCCGAGCACGGCGATGCCGACGCCCATGATCTTGCGCGCCGTCAGCCGTTCCACGCCGAGGATCGCTCCGACCACCATGGTGTGGAGCGGCAGCGTCGCCAGCGCCAGGCTGGCGCGCGCCGCGGTCGTGTAGGATACGGCAATGTTGTAGAGGATGAAGAACAGGCCGAAGAAGCAGATGCCGAGCAGCGCCACCGCCGGCCAGTCCGATCGCTGCGGCCAGCGTACCCGGAGCAACAACGCACACGGCAGCAGGCAGAGAAACCCGATCCCCCAGCGCAGGATCGCGAGTAAAATCGGATCGGCGCCGCCGACGAGATAGCGGGTGATCGCCGCGGCGGTGCCACCGAGGCTGCTCGACACCAGCGCGATCGCGACCCCGGCCCACTCTCCCACGATCATCTCCTGTCGCGGCGGTTTGGCGGGCCCTAGCACGGTGCTGCTGCCAGCCTCATGGCAGCAGCACCATTGCGAGCGTCAGTCGTAAAACTCCGGCGCCATCTTCTGGCTGTCGCGCTGGGCCTTGTCGTGATTGATCCAGAGCTGCGCCTTCTCCTTGGCGAGCGTATCAGCGATCTTCTGCATCGAGGCCGCACTCATCTCCTTGTTGGCATTCATGCTGGGGACGCGGCGATTATCCCAATTGTCCTTGAAGTGCACGGCATCGCCGGACAGGATCACCGCGCCGGTCTTCGGCAGCTTCACCAGCAGCGACTGGTGTCCCGGCGTATGGCCGGGCGTCGACAGAATGGTCACGCTGCCGTCGCCGAACACGTCCTTGTCGCCCGCGAGTTGCTCGACCGGATGCGAGGGCTTGAAGCGCGGCTCGTTGTTGGCGCCGGGCCAGTCATATTCGGCCTTCTGCACGTAGAGCGTGGCCTGCGGGAACAGCTCGACATTGCCAGTGTGGTCGGGATGGGTGTGCGAGACCGCCATCGTCTTGACGTCGTCGGGCTTGACACCGAGCTGCTCGAGCTGGGCGGCAAGCGTCTTCGGCCTGCGCCAGGTCACGGCCTTGGGATCGGCGGGCGCGAGGCCGTTGGGCATGGAAGCGACGGAATCGGCGATGCCCGTGTCCCACAGGAACCAGCCCTTGCTGTGCTTGATGAGATAGCAGCTGTCGACGAAGTCCATCGTCTTGCCCTCGTTCAGGCCGGGCGTCCAGCGCGAGATGTCGCCGGCAGTGCCCTCCCCGCAATTGAGGACGTAGAGCCTTTCGACGCCGGTCTTTTCCGATTGCGCGAGCGCCGTCTGGCCGGACAGCGTGAGCGCAACGATGGCGAGAGCGAACTTGATCCTCGGCATTGGTCCCTCCTTGGCGAGCTTTTGGGTCGGCTGCGACCGAGGATCAACCCCGGCCGCGCCGCAGAATTCCGCCTTCGCGGATCACATCAGTGCGGACAGGTCTCGACCTCGACGGTGACGTGGCTCAGCCCCTTCAGCCCGGCGAGCCGCCTCTTGTAGACCGCCGGCTGCTTCGGCTCGTCCGACACCACCGACACCAGCACCGCGCAATGGCCGGGGCCGACCTGCCACAGATGCAGATCGGTGACACGATCATCGCCGACTTCCATCCGCGCCCGGATCACCCGCTCCAGCTTCTCGTCGGCGCGCACGTCGAGCAACACTGCGCCTGAGGTCTTGATCAGGCCGAACGCCCAGCTCGCGATCACGGCACTGCCGATCAGGCCGACCGCCGGATCAGCCCAGACCCACCCCGAATACATGGCGACGACGAGCGCACCGATTGCCAGCACCGACGTCGCGGCATCCGCCATGACGTGGACATAGGCGGCGCGAAGGTTGTTGTCGTGATGATGGTGGTGATCATGGTGGTGGTCATGATCGTCGTGATCATGATGCGCATGGCCGTGGTGGTGATGATCATGGTTGTCCCGCAGCAGCCACGCGCTGGCGAGATTGACGCACAGCCCCAACCCGGCAACCGCAATGGCCTCGCCATAGACGATCGGTATCGGCGTAAACAGCCGCAGCACGCTCTCATAGGCAATCTCGACCGCAATCAGTCCCAGGATGATCGCGCTGGAGAAGGCGGCGAGATCGCCGAACTTGCCGGTACCGAAGCTGAAATGCGAATTGCCCAGATGCCGGCGCGCGAAGCGATAGGCGAAGGCGGCAATGCCGAGCGCCGCCGCATGCGTGCCCATGTGCCAGCCATCGGCGAGCAGCGCCATCGAGCCGAACAGCGAGCCCGCGACGATCTCGCCGACCATCATGACCAGCGTCAGGACGACCACGAGCCAGGTGCGCCGCTCGTTCTCGTCGTGCTCGTCGCCCAGGAAGGCGTGGTCATGGGTCCATTGGTCAATGGAGTGGGAATGCATTGAAAAATCTCCGAAAGGTCCGGTCCGTTGACCCGCAATATAGGCCCGCGGGGCCTCTGGGCAAAATCAATGAAACGAGCGGATTGACAGCCCGGCGCGGTTTCGTGGTAATGAAGCTCATGGGGATTTGAGCGATCTCCCCACGAGGCGACATGCCCAAGTATCGCGTCCCGTTGTTTTTCACGAGGGCGCATCATGTCTTCCTACACCACAATATCGTCTGACAAACTGGTACGGTTGATCGGCACGGCGAATAGCCCTGTCCTGATCGATGTGCGCACGGACGAGGACTTTGCTGCCGACCGGCGGCTGATCCCGGGCTCCATCAAGCTCAGCCACGACAATGTTCCCGACTGGGGCGGCGAATTCGCCGGCCGCTCCGCCATCGTCTCCTGCCTGCGCGGCGCAAAGCTCGCGCAGGGCACGGCGGCCTGGCTCAGGCAGCTCGGGGTTCAGGCCGAGACGCTGGAAGGCGGCTTCGAGGGCTGGAAGGACGCAAAGCTGCCGCTGCTCGACACCCGCAAGCTGCCGCCACGCGACACCAAGGGACGCACCGTCTGGGTGACGCGGGCGCGGCCCAAGGTCGACCGCATCGCCTGCCCGTGGCTGATCCGGCGCTTCGTCGATCCAAATGCAGTGTTCCTGTTCGTGGCGCCCTCCGAGGTGGTCGCCGTCGGCGAACGCTTCAACGCGGCGCCCTTCGACATCGAGAACGTGTTCTGGAGCCACCGCGGCGAGCTCTGCACCTTCGACGTGATGATCGAGGAGTTCGGCATCGCGAGCCCAGCTTTGCTCAGGCTCGCAACGCTGGTGCGCGGCGCCGACACCGCGCGGCCCGACCTCGCCCCGGAAGCGCCCGGCCTGCTCGCGGCCTCGCTCGGGCTGTCGCGGATGTATGACGACGACCTCGAACAACTCGAGGCCGGCATGCTGCTCTACGACGCGTTCTATCGCTGGTGCCGGGACGCCACCGGCGAGACGCACAACTGGCCGACCAACAAGGTGAAGGCGTAATGGATATCCGCGCCACTCAAATGGAAGGAGCTGATGCCGGTCACGGCATCAGCTTCAACGAGGCTTTCCGTGTCTGGCTCCGCGTCGCCTGTCTGAGCTTTGGCGGGCCCGCGGGCCAGATCGCGGTGATGCACCGCATCCTGGTCGAGGAGAAGAACTGGATTTCCGAGGGCCGCTTCCTGCACGCGCTGAACTACTGCATGCTGCTGCCGGGGCCGGAAGCGCAGCAGCTTGCGACCTATATCGGCTGGCTGATGCATCGCACCGCCGGCGGCCTGATGGCGGGCGGGCTGTTCATCCTGCCCGGCATCATCGCCATCATGGGCCTGAGCTACATCTACGCTGCTTTCGGCAATGTCAGTTTCGTCGAGGCGCTGTTCTTCGGGCTGAAGGCCGCCGTGCTCGCCGTCGTCGTCGAGGCGGTGTTTCGCGTCGGCAAGCGCGCACTGAAGAACCGCATCATGATCGCGCTCGCCGCGATCGCCTTCGTCGCGATCTTCTTCTTCGCGGTCCCCTTCCCGATCATCATCATCGCAGCCGGCCTGATCGGCTATGTCGGCGCCAAACAGGGCCGTCCCGAGTTCGCGCCGGCCGGTCACGGCAACGGCGGCAACGGCGCCTTGGTCGACAGCATGCTCGGCGAGGCCGTGCCCGATCACGTCCGCCCCGACACCGGCCGCACGATCCGCGTCGGCGCATTGTGGCTAGCGCTGTGGCTGGTACCGGTGATCGCGATATTGCTCGCCCTTGGCCAAGCCAACGTGTTCAGCCAGATCGCGCTGTTCTTCTCGAAGATGGCGCTCGTCACCTTCGGCGGCGCTTACGCCGTGCTGGCCTATGTCGCCCAGCAGGCGGTCGAGCATTATCACTGGCTGAAGCCGCACGAGATGCTCGACGGCCTCGGCATGGCCGAGACCACGCCGGGCCCGCTGATCATGGTGCTCCAGTTCGTGGGCTTCATGGCCGCCTACCGCGACGCCAGCGGCCTGTCGCCGATGCTCGCGGCCACGCTCGGCGGGCTGCTCGCGACCTGGGTTACCTTCACGCCCTGCTTCCTCTGGATCTTCGTCGGCGCCCCCTATATCGAGCGGCTGCGCGGCAACAAGGGCCTCGCCGGTGCGCTCAGTGCGATCACCGCCGCCGTCGTCGGCGTAATCCTCAACCTCTCGATCTGGTTCGCGCTGCACACGCTGTTCGGCGAGACCGTGCCGGTGCACGCCTTCCCGCTGAATTTCGACATGCCGGTGCTGACCAGCGTCGATGTGCCGGCGCTGGTGCTGGCGATCGCGGCGGCCACCGCGATCTTCCGGTTCAAGCTGGGCATGCTGACGGTGCTGGCGGGCAGCTGCGCGGCGGGTGTGATGCTGCGACTGGCGGGGGTAATCTGAGGCAGGAGCCCCTCGCTGTCGTCGCCCTAGCCCGACGACAGCCGCGAAAAGCGGAAATTGCAGTGGCTCGCGCCACCGGCCAACGTTTGCGTCCTTTCCAGGCGGATGCCTCGCGTTGCGTAGGCATCGAAATCAAGCCCGCAAATGTTCGGCAGGATTTCCTTGTCTCCACGGCGAGCCGCGAATTTACAGAAGCCGCAAGCCTTGTAGTCGATGCCGAATTCAAAATCGTCACCCGGGCCGGGCTCGACGAAATCGTAGACGAAATCTTCCGGAAACGCGTCCTGATGGCTGCTTGTCGCGCTCAACGCAGCCTGCTCGCGCAGCAAGGTCTGGTTCTCGGGCGACATGAACTGACGTCCTGAAGCAAGACGTTCCGCTTCGGGCTCCGTGAGTAATTGCGCCTTGTAGGTTTCCCGCTCGATCTCGCCGATCACCGGCAGCGGCACGCCGTGCCGCCGGAGCACGCGGCTGATCGCCATGAAGCCGATCAGACGCATGAAAAAATCGCTCATGCGGCTTGCCGCGCCGCCGACATAGGGCATCTGGGTGAGCACGATCTCGAATTCGGCCATCACCTCATGCCGGATACCGTCAAGCGCCGATAGATATGCGCGCTCGCGCAACATCGCCTCGGCAAGGTCGAGCCGATGGCGCATGGCGGCCTCCATGGCGCCGCGATGCGCCTCGTAAAAGCGGTGGATCATCTCAGCCATTGGATACCTGACACAATTAGCCTGGGCTCATTCCGCAGCAATCGCCTCGATCTCCAGCAACCATTTACTGTCGACGGTCTCGACGATCACGACCGTCAACGTCGGGCAATGCTCGCCGAGCACCTTGCGACGAATGATGCGGTTGGGCACGAGTTGAGTCCGACCGGTCAGGAACGTCGTGACCTTGACGAGATGCTCGACGCCGAGGCCGGCAGCGGCAAGCACTGCGATGACGTTGCGCCAGGCCTGCTCGCATGCGCTTCAAATCCCTCGGGCACGACGCCGTCGGATTCCTCGGGCACCTGGCCGCTGACGAACAGCAGGCGGCGATGCTGGGTGAGCTCAACGCCCATGCTGTAGCCACCAGCGGGCGGGCAGACCGTTGCGGGATTGTGGGTGAGGATGTGCGCCATGTCAGTTTGCTCCCTGCTCGACGAACTCCAGCACCAGACCATGCGTGGCGACGGGTGGGATCAGCAGCGCACCGCCGGTCATCGCGAAGCTGACACCGTTGCTCTCCAATGCCTGCCGCGTTGCATCGAGATCGGCGACCGCGAGACGCGCAGCGCAAAAGCGCGGCGAGGAGCTGCTTGCCAGGCCCGGCAACCGGCGCGCCAGCTCGGAGTGGCCGAGCAAATTGATCCGGTTATGATCGTCGCCGACCGTCAGCCGGCCCGGCGCAAGCTCGGCTGGGCACTCCATGAGGCGCTCGAGGAAATCGCGGTGTGCCGCCGGCTCCTCGGCCGACATCACGACCTCGATCACGCGTGAGGTGCCGTTGGCGTGCCGCTGATACTCCGGCTTCCAGAACAGTTCCGGTGGGTGACGCTGCTGGCAGGTAAAGAACGCGATCCCGGGCATGGCGGGATCGGTGGCAAAGGCCAGGGAAAATGCAACGCGTGCCGTGCCTCCATCGGGCAGCGCCGCGTCGCGGCCAAAATCGAACGGCGCGTAGGCCCCAATGCGATTGGCTCTGAAGCGTGCGGCATCGGCATGGGCGTCGGTGCTGTGCAAGACCAGCATCGACATGCCTTCGGCGCTCTTCAGAAAATCCCGATTGTGGGCCGCGAAGCTAAAATGGCCGGGCGCTGCTGCGGGCACCAGCGCCTCGTCAGTGACGGCCAGCAGCTCCACGAAATTGTCGGCGAACTGCGCAAGGCGATTGCTGGTTCCAAACGGGTGCACACCTGTTGGCGTGAGCTTGAAGCC
Organism: Bradyrhizobium sp. 1; assembly: GCF_023073315.1. Taxonomy (GTDB): domain Bacteria; phylum Pseudomonadota; class Alphaproteobacteria; order Rhizobiales; family Xanthobacteraceae; genus Bradyrhizobium. Next base: position 332,454 of record NZ_JADPJH010000014.1, read on the forward strand.
GAGCTTCTGCCAATCCAGCGCAGCCTGTTCGAGATTGCGGACGCAAACGACGAGATGATCGAGGCGACGGGGCATGGGGGTTCTCCGGATTGCGGACCGACCGTATCCGGCAACATCGCCGCGGTGCAAAGCATCATTCCTGCGGTTCAGCGCAAGAAAATCTATTGCAAGGCCACGGCCCATCGGTGTCAAACTTGCGGTACGATGACCTACACTCTTCCCCCACTCAACGCGCTCCGCGCTTTTGAGGCCGCCGCGCGCCATCTCAGCTTCAAGCTCGCCGCACACGAGCTGCACGTGACGCCCGCCGCGGTGGGACAGCAGGTGAAAGCGCTGGAGGCGCGCCTCGGCGTCCCCCTGTTCGAGCGGCTGCATAAGCAGCTCGTCCTCACCGCGGCGGGTCAGGCCTATCTACCGGGGATTTCCGATGGTTTCCGCCTTATTGCGGACGCGACCTCGCAACTGAAGCCAGCCGGTGCGGTGCTGCTCCAGCTGGGGGTCCATGGCGCCTTCGACCTGCGCCGCCTCGCTTTGGCGGAATTTCGCAGCACGCATGCGGACATCGGTTTGCGGGTGCTGCAGCCCGCCGGCCTGCACGAACTGGTCGAGGGCAAGGTCGATTTGCTGATCGCGCGCGGTCTCGGTCACCATCCGGGCTATCGCTGCGACCGGGTCAATGAGGGAGCGGGTCTCGACGATTGGCTGATTGCGCCAGAAGGCACTGCGGATTGTCCTGAAATCGTCAGCTTCCGCGAATGGCTGCGCGCCGTATCGGCTGAGACTTCGCTCCCAAATCGTCGCCCTCGCCTGGTGGGCTCCGCCGGAAGCTGAGGCAACCCGCGAAGCCGACGCTTACCGCATCATCATCCGCGCGATCGCTTCGCCAATCACCACCGTCGTGAAGTGCGTGTTGGCGCGGCAGTCGGACGGCATGATCGAGGCGTCGGCGACGCGCAGACCCGCAATGCCTTTCACGGTACCATCGGGATTGACCACGCCATCGGGGTCGCCAATTCCGGTCATGCGGCAGCTGCCGGCGGCGTGCTGGATGTCACCGGTTTCACGCCGCAGCAGCGCGTCGAGCTCGTGATCCGGCAGGCTAGCTGCCTGCGGCAGTGTCAGATCGGTGTCGATGAGCCTGATCCAGTCGGCGATACCGGCCAGCGCCGGCTGCGAGGTGATCACGGCCAGCCGCTTCACCGCATCGATCATGCGCAGCATGTCGCGGGGATCGGCCAGCATGTTCTCCTCGACGATTGGATCGACCGCCGGGTCGGTCGAGGCCAATTTCAGCGTTCCACGAGAATAGGCGTTAAACAGGCCGGCGCCGATCGCGCCGGGCACGCCGACGCCGCGGTGATTGAAGGCGATCAGGATCATGTCGCGCTTGCCGCCATCGGCGAAGCCCGACGAATATGTCACGCAGCAATTGGTGTGACGGGTGTCGGGATCAGTCGGCCGCAGGTTTTCGTGGAGCTGGATCGTGGCGCGAAACAGCGGGTGGTCGAAGAAATGCCGGCCGACCGGCAAATCGCGCTCGACCGCGATCCCCATCGCTTTCAATTCCTCGGCTGGCCCAATGCCCGAGCGCAGCAGGATCGCCGGGCTATGGATGGCACCGGCGCAGAGCACGATCTGGCGTGCGCTGATCTCGTGGGTGCCCTGTCCCTCGATGTGGACAAGAAGCCCGGTCGCACGGCCGTCGCTGATCAGGACGCGATCGACCAGCGCATGCCCGCGGATTTCCAGATTGGCGCGGCCGCGGGCGGGCTCGAGATAGCCCTCATTGGTGGTGATGCGGCGGCTGTCGCGGCTGTTGATGGGATAGCAGGCGACGCCCTCTCCATCAGGACCGTTGACGTCGGCGCACCAGGGATAGCCGCTCGCCAGCGCGGCATCGCGCAAGCCACGATCGATCGGCCCCCATTTTTCGGGCGGTGCGCGATAGACCGGCAGCGGTCCGCCGCGGCCGTGGCCTGCGGCGTCGCCGAACTCAAAATCGTCCTCGATCACCGAGAACAGCGGCATGACCTCTTTCGCCGACCAGCCGGTGCAGCCATTGGCGGCCCATTCGTCGAACGCATCGGCGACGCCGCGGATCGCAATCTGGCCGTTCATCATCGACGAGCCGCCGAGCCCCTTGCCGCGCCAGTAGAAGCGCGGCTCCTGGCCCGCCACGCGGCGCGTCATGAGATCAGGCCACTGCCATTTCTCCTGATATTCGCGCTTGTGGATGATCGGGATCGGGTTCGGCGTCCTCACTTCCCAGGGCGCTTCATCAGCGCGCCAGTCCAGCCCCGCTTCGAGCAGCAGGACGCGCCGCGCGGGATCCTCGGAAAGCCGGGCCGCAACAGCGGCGCCGGCGGAGCCGCCGCCGACAACAATGACATCGTACATCGCGTTATTTCTCAACGTTCCAGAACACCGGGATGGCGGACGGTATCAGATTGCGGAGCGTCGCGCGATAAAGCGCCGGCTGGGCGAACTGGCCCCACGGGATTGCGGGCGCCTGATCGTACATGACGGACTGGATCTCGCCCGCGATCTTCTTGCGATCCTCCTCGGCAGGCGCCTTGGCGAAGGCCTCCATCAGCGGCGTGATCCGCGCGTCGCACTGCCATCCCGTGAAGTCGACGCAGTTGAAGGCGACCATGACGTTGGTCAGCGGCGAGCCCAGATCAAAGCCGCCGGCGTGAACGCCATACACGCTCCAGCCCTCCTTCTTGGCGCGGCGCGCCAGCACGCTTGCCCAGTCCATCACCTGCAAATCGACATTGAACCCGGCCTGCTTCAGCCGCTCGGCCAAAACCTGCGCCGAGACGCGCGGCGCTTCGAGATCGTTGGCTTCCATGACGACGACGGGCTCGCCTGCATATTTGGTCGCCTTCAGCGCGGCCTTCGCCGCCTCGATCGACGGCTTGGCGGCTACTTCCGTGCCGGCCTTGCTGTCATAGGTGGTGCCGCATGTGAAGTACGTCGCGCAAGGCGTGGCATATTTGGCATCGAGGCCGAGCGCATCCAGCACTTCGCGCTGGTCAATCAGCTTCCACAGCACGCGCCGGATCGCGGGATCGTCGAACGGCTTCGATGCCGCGTTGAGACGATAGGCGCCGGCGAACATGTTGCCCCCGGTGAAGTTGACCAGTTTTACGCGCGAGTTCTTCTCGAGCGCCGGCAGCAGATCGAACGGCGCATATTGCATGAAGTCGATCTCGCCGGCCTGGAGGGCGGACGCCGCGGTCGCGCCATCGGGGATGACGCGGATCTCGAGCGTGTCGACGTTGACGCGCTTGCCGCCGGCGAGGAAGTCGGCGGGCTCGGGGCGCGGCACATAATCGGCGAACTTCTTCAGCACCATGCGATCGCCGGTGCGATGATCGGCCTTGCTGTAAACAAACGGGCCGGAGCCGATGATCTCCGTGATGCGCTGGTCGCCGGGCGTCTTGGCAATACGCTCCGGCATCATGAAGGCGACCGGGCTGACGGGATTGCCGAGGGCGTCGATGACGAGGCCGGACGGCTCCTTCAGCGTCAGCACGAAGGTTTTCGCATCGGTCGGCTCGAGCGAGGCCGTGATTGCAAAAATGCGGCGGCCGAGTGCGCTGCGGGTGCCCCAGCGGCGCAGCGAGGCCACGCAATCGGCCGCGGTGACCGGCTGGCCGTCATGCCATTTCAAGCCGTCGCGCAGTGTGAAGCTGTAGGTCAATCCGTCGGCTGAGACCTTCCAGTCCTGCACCATCTGCGGCTTGATGTCGCCCTTGGAATCCTTCGCGAACAGCGTGTCGAACACCATGTAGCCGAACGTGCGCGAAATATAGGCCGTGGAAAAATGCGGATCGAGCGTGACGATCTCCGCCTCGAGCACCGCGACGAGATTGCCCGCCGCATGCGCCGGCGTCGCGACAATCGCGAGTCCAAGCAACGCCGGAATGAAAGCCTTCAGTTTGAACATTGGTGTGTTTTTGCCTTTTGACTGAAACGTTGAAGTCGTCAGACAAAAGGCAATGTTCGTGCCCATAAGGCCGAAACACGTATGCGTTCACGACTATCTGCCGCGCGTTTGCGGCGATGCGCACCTTGAGTTGGAGAGCGACACTCCCGCATCTCGTCATTGCGAGCGCAGCGAAGCAATCCAGGCTGCCGCCACGGAAAGATTCTGGATTGCTTCGCTGCGCTCGCAATGACGTCGTGGATGCGGCTGCGCACCGCCTCCACTCGTCGCAGCCGCCCCTACCCGATCGCCCTGCCGAACTTGTTCGACTTCGGGAAACCCTTTGGCGGCAGGCGGCCGGCATCGCCGCGGTTGCCTTGCCACTCGGCAAGCTCCTTCATGGTCGCGGAGAATTCGCGGCCGGCGGAGTCCTTCCAGGTGAGGCCCGCCTTGGCCTCGAAGACGGCGACGTCGGAAAGACCGCCGTCCTTGTACTTCTGCAGCCGCGTACCGCGGCCGCGCGCCATCTCGGAGACCTGGTCGAGCGGGAAGATCAGCATCTTGCGGTTCTCGCCGATGACAGCGACGGTGTCGCCGATCACCTCGGTGACCGTGCGGGCCTCGTTCGGCATGTCGACGTTGAGGACCTGCTTGCCCTTCTTGGTGGTGCCGACGCAATCGTCCTCGTTGACGACAAAGCCCTGGCCCTCGTGGCTCGCGACCAGGAATTTGCGTCCGCCCTTGTTGACGAACAGCGTGACCGGCGCGGCCTCAGGCTCGAGATCGATGAACTGGCGGATCGGCTCGCCGTGGCCGCGACCTCCCGGCAGCTTCGCCACGTCGATCGAGAAGAACTTGCCGTTAGTCGCGAACAGCAGCAGCTTCGACGTCGTCTCCGCGAAGAACGCGAAGCCGAGCTTGTCGTCCTGCTTGAAAGCGAGCCCCGAGAGATCCTCGACATGGCCCTTCAGGGTGCGGATCCAGCCCTTGTCGGAAACGACCACCGTCACCGGCTCGCGCTCGACCAAGGCTTCCTCGATCGCGGCGAGATCGTGCTCGGGCGCATCGGCAAAGGTGGTGCGGCGCTTGCCGAGCGGCGTCTTCGGCCCGAACATGTCGCGGACCTTGCCGACCTGCTCGCTGACCTTCTTCCACTGCTCGGGCTCGGACGCGAGCACCGCGTTGATGCCCTTGAGCTCGACGCGGAGGTTCTTGTCCTCGGTGCGGATTTCCATCTCCTCGAGCTTGCGCAAGCGGCGCAGGCGCATGTCGAGGATGGCTTCGGCCTGGACTTCCGTGAGCTTGAACGCCTTCATCAGCGCCGGCTTCGGCTCATCCTCGGTACGGATGATCCTGATCACCTCGTCGATATTCAGGAACGCGATCAGATAGCCACCGAGGACCTCGAGGCGGTTCTCGATCTGCGCCTTGCGATAATTGCTGCGGCGGATCAGGACGTCGCGCAGATGGTCGAGCCATTCGCGCAGGCACTCCGCGAGCCCCACCACCTTGGGCACGCGCCCCTTGATCAGCACGTTCAGGTTCAGCGGAATCTTGTTTTCGAGCTCGGTCAGCCGGAACAGCGATTCCATCATCAGCGCCGGATCGACGTTCTTCGATTTCGGCTCGATCACGATGCGGACGTCTTCGGCCGACTCGTCTCTGATGTCACCGACCAGCGGCAGTTTCTTCTGATCAAGCAGCTCGGCGATCTTCTCGATCAGGCGCGACTTCTGCACCAGAAAGGGGATCTCGGTGACGACGACGACCCAGACGCCTCGCGCGCCCTCTTCCTGCTCCCATCTGGAGCGGACGCGGAACGAGCCCCGGCCGGTGGTGTAGGCCTCAGCGATCGCCTGCTTGGAATCGATGCAGATGCCGCCGGTCGGAAAATCCGGGCCCTTCACCCACTTCAGCAGCGCCTTGGATTTCGCGTCGGGTTTCTCGATCAGATGCAGCGCCGCGTCGCAAAGCTCCGCCGCATTGTGCGGCGGGATCGAGGTCGCCATGCCGACCGCAATGCCCTGCGCGCCGTTGGCGAGCAGGTTCGGGAAGCCGCCGGGCAGCACGACCGGCTCCTTCGACTGGCCGTCGTAGTTGGGACGGAATTCGACACCGTCCTCGTCGATGCCCTCGAGCAGAAGCCGCGCGACGTCGGTCATGCGCGCTTCGGTGTAGCGGTAGGCGGCGGGATTATCGCCGTCGATATTGCCAAAGTTGCCCTGGCCGTCGACCAGCGGGTAGCGCGAGGAGAAATCCTGCGCGAGACGTACCATGGCGTCGTAGATCGCTTGGTCGCCGTGCGGATGGAAGGAGCCCATCACGTCGCCGACAATTTTTGCGGATTTCTTGAAGGCCGTGCCGGGATCGAGCCTGAGCAGGCGCATGCCGTAGAGAATGCGCCGGTGCACCGGCTTCAGGCCGTCGCGTGCATCCGGCAGCGCGCGATGCATGATGGTGGAGAGCGCATAGGCGAGATAGCGCTCTTCCAGCGCTTCCCGTAGCGGCACATCGTGGATTTCGGCCGGCTCTTCCGGCGGAACTATTCGCTTGCCCATTAGGCCTTTACTTTCAAAGACTTCCGTTCAGTTTCTGGCTGGTTGCCAGAAAACGTAGCCAATTGCCCCCCTTGGGGCGCGATTCGGCCGGATATATAGCAGGCTCGACTCCGACATGCGCCCCTGCCCTGCGCCAGACGTGCCGGCCGAGTTATCCACAGGGCTTGCTGCCGCTCCGGGCGGTTGAGGGGTGCCGATCTCGTCACAAGGCCGCGACGGACCAAGCATTCACGCGACGGTTGAAAGATAGAGCTGCGTGTCGAAATAGTCGGACGCGCGCACCGATCCGGTGACGCCGGCCTCCGTCATGAAGAAGTCGCTGGCTTGCTGGAGCCACTTCACGACGGTTCCGTCCGAATAGAGTCGCCGCCATTCGCGCGAGGAATAGAGTTTTTGCGCCTTGAAGGCCTTGGCGATGTCGTCCGGCCGCGACTGCCGATAGCGGGACCGCTGCAAGGCCTCCGCCGCCACGGCCGGATTGCGGACCATGTGATCATTCGCATCCGTCCAGGCGCGGATGATCCGGCTCAGCACCTCCCTGTTCTCCGCATAGTAGTCGCGCCTCGCCGCCCATCCGCCCAGCACCGCCGACTGCGGGTAGAAGGCCGAGGCATCGACCAGCTTGATCGCATCCGGCACCGCCTGACGCACGGCGATGTTGAACGGCACCCAGAGCGCCACGGCCGGAACCTCGCCGGCAATGAACGCCTGGACCGCGGCGGGCATGCTGTGATTGACGATCTCGATCTCGGACGGGTTGATGTTGTTGGCGCGTAGCGCCCGGTCGAGAAAGATGTGCGCGGTGGTCTTTGCAGTCGTCGCGATCCGCCGTCCCCGGAGGTCGGCAAAGGTCTTCACCCCCAGCGTCGGCCGGACCCAAAGCTGCGCGGTCGCAATCTCGATGTCGTTGATCAGAAATCCCCGGCCCTGCCCGACCGCCAGATAGTTCGAGATCACGCCGCCGGCCGACACGACATCGAGCTGTCTTTTCCCCATCGCCTCGAAGACCTCGGGCCCGGTGTTGAATTCCTGCAGATCGAAATCGATGCCCTCCCGATCGAACGAGCCGCGATCAAGGCCGGTCCAGAGGTGTCCGTCCACGGCGACCACGTGGAGATAGCCGAGCCGCATTCGGGTGCGGGCCTGCGCGATGGCAGGCGCGTCGAATGCGGACGCAGCGGCCAGGACCGCTCCAAGCCGCAGCAATCGCCGGCGGCTGACATCGCGAGCACTCACGCCGCTTCTCCCGGGTCCCGCGCCGCGTTGCGAAACCGCCCGGCGTGATATTGCGCGATGCCGTCCCGGGGATAGTCGAGCAGGAAGCCCGAGAGACGAACCAGGGACGTCTCGCTCGCTCCCTCCTGCACGATCGAGACGAAAACCTCGTCCCAGCGCCGGCACATCGTGATCTCAGCCTCGTCCGCATGCGCGAGCACGCCGCGCAGCTCGCTGACCTCGATCGCCTCGGCAAATCCCTTCGGCCTGATGCTGTCGACGCTGCGGAACAGGAAAGCCTGCTCCGCGCGGGCGCGCACGGCCGCGCTGACCAGCACGTGCGTGCCATAGTTCTTGTTCAGGCCTTCGAGCCGCGATGCCAGATTGATGGTGGCGCCAAGCGCGGTGTAGTTCATCCGGTCGCTCGAGCCGATATTGCCGACAACGGCGTCGCCGACGTGAAGGCCGAAGCGGGTGTCGTAAGGCGGCCAGCCTTCGCGCCGAAACTCCTTGTTGAGCGCATCATTCGCGGAAAGGCATGCCAGGATGGCGCGGCAGGCATTGGCGGTGTGATCGGGATCATCCGCAGGCGCGTTCCAGATCGCCATCACGGCATCGCCGATATATTTGTCGATCGTGCCGTTGTGCCGCATGATCTCGTCCGACAGCGTCGCGAAATAGCGCGAGGTGAAGATCATCACCTGCGACGGGTCCGCACGCTCCGTCTTGGCGGTGAAGTCCGCGACATCGGTGAATAGCACCGTAACCTCGCGCCTGGAGCCGCCGAGGCTGAGCGCGGAGCCGGTCTCGATCAGCTGCCGCACGATCTGGCGCGGGATGAAGCTTGCAAAGCTGCGCACCACGCTACGCATGGTGAACACCGAGCGGCCAAGCTCTTCGATCTCGGCGATGACGGAATGGATGCGCGGCCGCTCCGCGATCTCGAACCGCTGGATCGCGTCGGTCTGCTCGACCAGCTTGCGCAGCGGCTGTGCCATCAGCGAACCCAGCCAGAACGCAAACGGGAGCGTGGCGCCGACGAAGGCGAGCGCCAGCGCAAACAGCGTGCGGCGCTCGCCGATGATCTGCGCATAGAACTCGTCGAGCGGCGCGACCAACGCCATGCGGATATTGGCCGAGCCGGCCGTCTCGAGCCTGTGAACCGCCGCCACATAGGTCCGGCCCGAGGCGTCGGCGAAGAATTGCTGGGCGGGCCCGCCGCTGCGCCAGGAACGGATGATCGGCATCAGTGCGGGAAGCTTGAGCGCGCCGATTTGCGGCAGGTTGTCCTGCCGCTCCGGGATCTCCGCCATCAGGCGGTTCATCTCGGGATGGCCGACAATACGCTCGGAATCGTCGAACAGAAAGGCCAGCCCCGATGGGCCAAGCTTCTGCTGCGCCAGCATGTCCTCGAAGCGGTTGAGCAGCACGTCGCCGGCGACGACACCGCGGCGGCCTTCCTTCAACGGCGTCCGCAGTGTGTAGCCGGGCTCGCCCGTGGCGTAGAAGACATAAGGCCCCGTCAGCAGGGTCTTGTCGTTCTTGAACGCCTCGACATACCAGGGCCGCTGCCGCGGGTCGTAACTCCCGGGTCCGGCGACCTCCGCGACTTGAATGAGGTTCTCGGACAGATACTGGGTCACCGGCGCGGCGCCCGCCGTGCGCGAGATCAGGACCAGCCGGAATGCCGCATCCTCGTCGACGTTCAGGCCCGCCCTGAAGGCCGGCTTGGCGCGATCGATCACATCCATCTCGATGAACGAACCATCCTCGTAGCCGACATAGAGATTGAAGAGCTGTGGATTGTTGCGCAGCATCGCCACCATCAAGCCGTAGAGCCGTGAGTTATCGGCGATGTCGGCCTCCTGGATCGCCGGCAGGCCGGATAAAATGTCGAGATTGTCGCGAACGTTCTTGAACTGCTCGTCGACGTGATCGGCACCTAACTGCACCACCTTCTCGGTGAACCCGGAGGCCGCCGTCTTCGTGATCACGGTGACGCGTTCGAAGCTGAGATAGACCAGCGTCAAACCCACAAGCAGCACGACACCCACGAACACCGTGATGATCGATGTCCGGAAGCCGATGCGAAGTTTGCGCTTGCTGGTCCTGTCTCCGGTCATCGGAGCTGTTGTAGCCTCCCCTCAGTATTTTTGATGATGGGCTTCGTCGCGACTGGCCCCGGGGGCAGCCTACGAGACGGCCGTTGCGGGGCTTACTGCCGGTGCTGGCGCGACCTTCTGCGCCTGGGCCAGGGCTTCCGAGCTCAGTGTCGCGGCGGCGACGATAGACGATGTTCCCAACAGGAGATTTCTGCGATCGATCGATTTGTCAGCCCGCGACTGGTTGTTGTTGTTCTCCAGTTCGCTACTCATTCGATACTCCCTAGGTTACTGCACGTCCTTCGTGTTCGTGTTGAGCGGCAAGGGGTGTCCGCACCACGCAGCGGAAGCCGACATGGCTGGTCGAAGTGTCGACCGGCTCGGCGTGGCGCGCGGCGGGGCGATAACGGCGGCAATAGTTCGGCGCACAGAGATGCGAGCCGCCTTTCAAGACTTTGCGCGGGATGCGGATGTTTGGTTGACATGGATCAAAGCTCGCATCCTCATGCCCGCCGCGCGGATTGCGTGGAATGCAACACGGCTTTGCCGCATCCGCGTGGTGCTTCGTCGACCACCAGTCCGAGGTCCACTCCCAAACATTGCCGATCATGTCGTACAGACCGTAGCCGTTCGGTGGAAAGGCCATGACCGGCGAGGTACGCTCGAACCCATCCTCGCCGAGATTCTGGACGGGAAAGTCTCCCTGCCAGATATTGGCCATGTGCTTGCCGCCCGGCATCAGCGCGTCGCCCCAGGCGAACTCCTCAGCCTCGAGACCGCCGCGCGCGGCGAACTCCCACTCTGCTTCCGTCGGAAGCTCTTTGCCGGCCCAGCGCGCATAGGCACTCGCGTCGCTGCAGGAGACGTGCACGACCGGGTGATCGTCGAGGCCCTTGATGTTGCTGCCGGGGCCATAGGGATGCCGCCAATTGGCGCCGCGCACGAAGCTCCACCACTGGCTCCAGTCGGTCAGGTCCGTGATGCGCGGCAGCGGCGAGAACACCAGCGAGCCGGCGTAAAGCATCTCGCTCAGCGCACCGGGATAGTCCCTGGGGTCGGGAACGATCTGCGCTTCGGTGACGTGGCCGGTGGCGTTGACGAATTGCTTGAACTGCCGGTTGGTGATTGGCGTTCGGTCGATCCAGAAGCCGTCGACGCAGACGCGATGGCTCGGCGCTTCCTCGGGATAGTGATGATCGGATCCCATGCGGAAGGTGCCGCCGGGAATGAAGACCATCTCTCCGGTCTTCACGTCATCCGGTAACCACTCGCAGTGACCCAAGTCCGCCCGCAGCATGCTGGAAACTCCGATACGCGGATCCCACCTGTTGCTACGGCACGGAATTCAGCAGCCGTCGATGACGGCAAATTGTTCGGCGCACTGGACGCATTGTCTGATCCCCTCTTCTTGGCGCCGAGGGCTGGAAATGCGGACCGCGAATTGCGTCAACATCTCTCCCTCTTTTGCGCGCACGCGTTCTCGGCACGCGGCAACACGTCACCACTCGTGCTCTGAGATCCGCAGAGCACTTCCGCCCGATATCGCTTAGGTTGCAAACGGTATCCGAAGATTGGTCGGCTGTAATGTGCAGTTTGTGCCAGTACGCCGGACTGCCGGTGGGGCTTAACGACACATGACGCAAATCCCTCAATCCACAGCGTTATGCGGCGCATAGCTCGCGTCAAATTCGGCAATCATTTGTCTCAAAAGGCGAGATCAATTCGTCGCACCCACCTCGCGTTGTAGTGGTATTTTGCTGCTGCCTGCCGCACAATTGTCGCGCTTCAGGACAAGGGTACAGCCATGGGGCAGTTCCTTCTGGTCGATTCGCGAAAGCTCGACGGATTCGAGGGCCTTCACCAGGCGGTGCACGGTTCTCACGTCGACGTCATGCAGCTCGGACGCGGGCGGCTGCGCGGCACGCTGTCCCATATCGGCATCGACGATTTCTCTCTCAGCATCGGCGCCTTCAACGTCGGCATGCGTACGCAGCGCTCCTCCAGCGACGACAAGCTGATCATCGGAATGCTGCTGGCCGCCGAGCAGCGCGTCGCCCATTGGTCGTTCGACATGCAGCTCAACGACGTGCTCGTGATTCCGCCACTGCTCGAGCACGACGGCGTCTTTCACGGCGCATCCGCTTACGCGGCGATGCGCTTCGATCTCGGTCAGGTGACGACACTGTTCGGCGGAGAGCCGCGCCTGAGCGATCCCGGCACCTGGCGCAGCCGCGGTCATTTCCGGGCGGATCTCCAGACAGGTGCAGTCGCCTCGCGTCGTCTGGTGCGGATCATGTCGCATCTGCGCAACCGCGCAAACAGCCTGACGCCATCGACCGCCGATTTCTGGAAGCGAACGATCGTCGAATGCATGGCCGCCAACGTCATCTCGTCACTGCCGCCCGACGACAGCGGCTGGCTTCCTTCGGCAAGACGATTGATCCACCGGGTCGAGGACTATCTGGACGAGGCCGGCACGCGGCCGGTGCATGTTTCCGAGATCTGTGCCGCGTTCGGCGTGTCGCGACGCACGCTGCATCGCGCCTTTCAGGAAGTGTTCGGGCTCGGCCCGGTCACCTTCCTGCGCCACAAGCGCCTGTGCGCGATCCACTCCATCCTGCGGGAAAGCTTGCCGGGCTCGACCACGGTGGCGGCGGTCGCCATGCAGCAGGGATTCTACGAACTCGGACGCTTCTCGCAGTATTATCTCGCGATGTTCGGCGAGCGTCCGTCGCAAACCTTGGGAATAGTATCGTTCCCCGTCGCAACAGGCAGGCTCGCCGAGGCTTGAGCCCGGTTCTCCCGGAGAGGGAGCAACCAGCGCACCTCGGCAATCGCCTTCAGATGCCGCCCGGTCAGACCGTGGCGGTGATCCGGCAACCATCGATCAGGTTCCTCGAGCGGCTACTGCCCAGCCCAGCCGGCGGTCACGGTCTGCTGCGTCTTGGGCTGCGCCGGCATATTGGCCACGCAACGGCGCGCAGTCTCGATCTCGGCCTCGGTTGCCCCGTGGGACCGCGCCCATGTCTCTGCGGCCGCAGCGGAATATTTCGCCACATAGTACCTGACGACGGTGCAGGAAGCCCGACGAAACACGCTCGGTTGCGGCTCTCCCGCGATCGCATCGGGCGCAAACGCGAGCAGCGCCGCTGATAGCGCAAATCCCCTGATCAACATTTGGGCCGTCCCCGTGATGGAACCTGTGAGGCCAACTCGGCCTCTGGGTTTTAGTTCCCCGGGAACTCGCCCGTTCCACGACAGGGCAGAGGCGCCCTCAGGTCACGGCGCCTGAAGCGCCGCTTTCGCCTGCTGCCGCGTGAGCGCGTTGATGAAGCCCGCGCGCGCGTCGGAATGGACCTGCCCGCGCGGCTCCAGCACGTTGCGGAGCAGGAACAGGCCGGTGAGCCGGAAGCCGTCCTGGAGGTCCTCGTCGGTGAGTTCGCTTGCCGTTTCGCCCTGGCGCAGGAACGGCGGCAGCCGCAACAGCCGGTCGCGCCATGGCTCCCCAGCGGTGCGCGACACCGCGCCGCCGGATTTCGGCGAGACGTAGATCAGGTCCATGGTCTCCCCGGTCGCCGCACAGTTTTCCAGTCCGAGCCTGAAGCCGAGTTCAGAGAGCATCGCGAGCTCGAAATGGATGACGTGCACGGCCGCGCTGCCGATGTCGTCGAAATCATCGAGCGAATGTTCGAGCATCGCGAAAATCTCCGCGTGCGGATCACGTTCCGGAAGGAGCCGCGCGATCGAGGCCAGATGGGTGACGCCGTAGACGCCGTGGGACGATCCCAGCAGCGTGGCGGCGCGCAGCTTGAGACCTTCGATGGCATAGGTGCCGAGATGCTCGTCGAGCCGCGCCCGCCATATCGCGCTGACGCTGTTCCCAGGCTGCAAAAGCGGCCGCATCCGCGAGCTCGCGCCGCCGCGAACAAGGCCGAGGTGCCGGCCGTGCGCGCGGGTCAAGAGCTCGACGATGGCGCTGCTCTCGCCATGCCGCCGTACGCCCAGCACGATGCCTTCGTCGGTCCATTCCATGGAGTGAAGTCTAGCGTAGTTCGTACTTCAATCGTAGGGCGGATTAGCCGAAGGCGTAATCCGCCATTGCCCATGCACAGCTAGATGGTGGATTACGCTTCGCTAATCCACCCTACGGCACCCGCTAAAAAAGCTCACGCGTTGAACCAGCCCTGCGCATCTCCGCTGAAGGAGAAATACAGCCCCATCGTCGTCAGCACGCAGGAGACGATCTCGATGGCGCTGTCGAGCTCCATCCCTTTCTCGCCGATGATCTGACCGAGCGAGATCACCGATAGCACGAGCGCTGCCGCCAGCACCCAGCGCGGCCAGTTCTTGCGCCAATGCGCAGCCAGCCAGACGAAATAGACGAGGAGCAGGATCATCCCGCCGGCGAGCATGGTCGCCGTCATGATCATCTGCTCGGTCATCTCGGCAGTGGGTGTGCGGTCCTGCACCGCGACCGACAGGGCATCCAGCATCAACGATGCATAGAGCAGCGCTTCGAAGCGCCGGACGTTGCTGGGTACGCTCATCGGTGACCGATCTTTTCTTGCTTATTCTTTGGGAAATTCCAGGCCCATCTCGCGATAGCGGTCGGGATCGTCGCCCCAGTTCTCGCGCACCTTGACGAACAGGAACAGATGCACCGGTACGCCCACGATCTCGGCGAGCTCCTTGCGCGAGTCCGCACCGATCGACTTGATGGTTGCGCCGCCCGCGCCAAGCACGATCTTGCGCTGGCTCTCGCGCTCCACGAAGATCGTCTGCTCGATGCGCACCGACTTGTCCTTGCGCTCCTCCCACTTGTCGGTCTCGACCGTGGACTGGTAGGGCAATTCCTGGTGCAGCTTGCGAAAGATCTTTTCGCGCGTGATCTCGGCCGCAAGCTGCCGCATCGGCGCGTCCGACATCTGGTCTTCGGGATAGAGGAACGGTCCCGGCGGCACGATCTCGGCCAGCGTGGTCCTGAGGTCGTCGACGCCGTCACCCGAGATCGCCGCGATCATGAAGGTCTTCGCGAACGGCATGCGCTCGTTGGCGGCTTGCGCCAGCGCCAGCAGCTTCTCGCGCTGGACCAGGTCGACCTTGTTGATCACCAGGATCTTCTCGTGTTTCACGCTGGCGACCTTGGTGAGGATCGCCTCGGCCTCCTCGTCGATCCCGGCCTTGGCGTCGAGCAGCACGCAGACGAGGTCGGCGTCGTGCGCTCCGCTCCAGGCGGTCGAGACCATGGCGCGGTCGAGCCGTCGCTTCGGCAGGAAGATGCCGGGCGTGTCGACCAGGATGATTTGCGCGTTGTTCTCGATGACGATGCCGCGGATCAGCGCGCGCGTGGTCTGCACCTTGCGCGAGACGATCGTGACCTTGGCGCCCACGAGCGCGTTGACCAGCGTGGACTTGCCTACATTGGGTGCGCCGATCAGCGCAACGAAGCCGCAGCGCGTCGCAGTGGGCTCCTCGCCGCTTGTTTCAGCCGTCATTGCCGCCGCCAACGCCTTCACGTTCAATCATCACTGATGCCGCCACCTTCTCTGCTGCGCGCTTGCTGCCGCCGGTGCCTTCGGCCGGAGCGAGTCCCGGCAGGTCGACCGCGACACGAAACTCCGGATCGTGGTGCGGTCCGGTGCGCTCGACCTCGCGATAGATCGGCGTAGGCAGTCCCTTGCCCTGTGCCCATTCCTGGAGCACGGTCTTGGGATCACGCAGCGGCCTGCGCGGCTTATGCATGCGCTCGGTCCAGTTGCGCTTGACGAAGTCGTCTGCGGCCGCATGGCCACCGTCGAGGAAGACGGCGCCGATCACGGCCTCGCAGATGTCACCAAGGATGGACTTGCGCAGGCGAGCATCGGCGCTGGAGCCGACCGAACCGAGCTTGATGTCATCGAGCAGGCCGAGCGACTTGGCGACGTCGGCGCAGCTCTCCTTGCGCACGAGCTCGGCAAGCCGCTTGGACAGCTCGCCCTCATCGGCGTTCGGGAAGGCATGGTAGAGCATGTCGGAGACGACGAGGCCAAGCACGTGGTCACCGAGGAATTCGAGCCGCTGATAGCTGTCGCCGCGCTTGCGTCCGGACTTCAGCGCCGAGACATGCGTGATCGCCTGCATCAGCAGGTTCGGGTCGGCAAAGCTGTGCCCAATCCGCGCCTCGAGCGCGGCATTCGCGTCCGCCGCCTTTGCCTTGTCCTTGGCCTTGCTGCCCCTTGCCCGCTTCTTCTTCGCAGGCGTCTTGGAAGCAGCTTCGCCGTCAGGGGCCGCAGCCGGCTCGGTCGTCTGGGGTGCGATGTCCTTGGCTTCGTCTTTCATCGGACAATTTTGAAGAAGCGATTCCAGCGCACCGACCACGGCCAGCGCCAGAACATCCAGGCATGCTCGCCTTCGCCGATGGAGAAGAAGATCATCTGGGCGCGGCCGATCAAATTCTCCTGCGGCACGTAGCCGACCTGGCCGAGGAAACGGCTGTCGGTGGAGTTGTCGCGGTTGTCGCCCATCATGAAGAAATGGCCTTGCGGCACATTGTAGACGTTGGTGGTGTCCATGTAGCCGTTGTCGGCGCAATCCAGCGTCTCGTAGGACACGCCATTCGGCAGCGTCTCCTTCCAGCGTTTCACCCGCGAGATCGCGCCGCTCTCGGCGCCGCAGGGGTCCTCGCCGACATATTCGCTCATGCGCTGACGCTCGACCGGCGTGTCGTTGATGTAGAGCAGCCCGTCCTTCATCTGGACGCGGTCGCCGGGCAGCCCGATCACGCGCTTGATGTAGTCGGTGGAATCGTCCTTGGGCAGGCGAAACACGACGATGTCGCCGCGGTGCGGATCCGAGCCCCAGATTCGCCCCGAGAACAGCGGCGGCGAGAACGGGATCGAGTAGTGGCTATAGCCGTAGGAATATTTCGAGACGAACAGATAATCACCAACCAGCAGCGTCGCCTTCATCGAGCCGGACGGGATGTTGAACGGCTGGAACAGAAAGGTGCGGATCACCAGCGCGATCAGGAGAGCGTGGATCACGACCCGGATCGTTTCGCCGACGCCGCTCTCAGTTTTCGTTCCCGAAGTCACGCTCATTGCTCTCTCAATTCCGGCCGGCGGTCACAGAGCGCCCTCCTCCCGCGAACTGCCCACCGTTCGCGGCCAAGGAGATTGTCCTGATTCTGATAATGAGGGCCAATTCCGGCGTAAAGCCGAATTCGCCCAGCCTGATTTGCGTCCGCGGACTTTTAGACGGTTGTCGGAGGCCACGCAATCAAGGATCGCATCAAAACTGCATAAGATATTGATTTTTAATACGAATTATAAAACGACCGCCCCAGGGGTCAGGGCTTGGCCAGCGGGACGGCCGAAATGACGACGAAGGCCTGTGCCAAAGGCCAGTCATCGGTGATCGACAGGTCGATCCGCGCCTCGAACCCCTCCGGGGTCAGGGCCTGGAGCCGGGCCAGGGCGCCGCCGGTCAGCTGCATGGTCGGCCGGCCCCCCGGCAGGTTGACCACCCCCATGTCGCGCCACCAGACGCCCCGCCGGATCCCGGTGCCGAGCGCCTTGGAGCAGGCCTCCTTGGCGGCAAAGCGCTTGGCGTAAGTCGCCACCACCATCTTCTCGTTCTTGGCGCGCCGCTCGGCCTTGGCCCGCTCGGCCGCGGTGAAGATGCGGTCGAGGAAACGCTCGCCATGGCGCTCCATCACCTTCCCGACGCGGGTGATGTCGATCAGGTCGGAGCCGATGCCGATGATCATGCCCGGCCCCGCCCGCGATCCATCGCCGCGCGCATGCTGCGCACCGTCTCGGCCAGACCCACGAACAGCGCCTCGCCGATCATGTAGTAGCCGATGTTGAGCTCCATGATGTCAGGCAGCGCGGCGATCGTCTCCGCCGTCGCATAGTCGAGGCCGTGGCCGGCGTGAACTTCCAGCCCGGCAGCCTTCGCCAGCTTCACGCCCGCGACAATCCGCTTCCACTCGGCCTCGGCCTTGTCAGCGTGGCCGTCGACCACGGCGTCGCACCAGGCGCCGGTGTGTATCTCGATCACGGGCGCACGCAGCCGCGCCGCCATCTCGATCTGCGCAGGATCCGCGGCGATGAACAGCGAGACGCGCATGCCGGCATCGTTCAGCCGCGCAATATAGGGTGCGAGCGCATTGTGCTGGCCGACCACATCCAACCCGCCCTCAGTCGTCACCTCCTGGCGGCGCTCGGGCACGAGACATACGGCATGCGGCCTGGTCGCAAGCGAGATGCGCATCATGTCGTCGGTCGCCGCCATCTCGAAATTCAACGGCTTGGAGATTTCCGCCTTGAGCCGCGCCATGTCCTCGTCGCGGATGTGCCGGCGGTCTTCGCGCAGATGCGCGGTGATGCCGTCGGCGCCGGCCTCGATCGCCAGCAGCGCCGCGCGCACCGGATCGGGATGGCGGCCACCGCGTGCGTTACGGACGGTCGCGACATGGTCGATATTGACGCCGAGGCGGAGCGGAGAAGTGGGCATTGCAGGACTCACGAGATCGGAGGAGCAGGCGAATACGAAAGACGCCTATCCATTAACACGTTCGACGCGGGCGACGACCGCCTTCGCGCGCAGCTGGGCCAGGATCGCGCTCAAATGCTTGAGATCGTAGACTTCGAGGTCGATCGTCGTCTCCGTGAAATCAGGCGAACGGCGCTGCATGCTGATGTTGTCGATATTGCCGTCGTGCTCGGCGATCACGGTCGCGATCTGTGCGAGTGCGCCGGGCTCGTTGACGTTCTCGACCTTGATGCGGGCCGGGAAGCGCTGCGGCACGGTATCCTCGATGTCCCAGCGCACATCGAGCCAGCGCTCCGGCTCCTCCTCGAAATCCTTCAGGGCCGGCGCCTGGATCGGATAGATCGTGATGCCCTCGCCCGGCGTGACGATGCCGACGATGCGGTCGCCCGGCACAGCGCCGCCGTTCGGCGCGAACTTGATCGGCAGGTCGGAATTGATGCCGCGGATCGGGATCGCGACCGGGCTGCGCGACGGCTCCGACGGCTTCTCCTTGAGCTTGGCGGCAAGCCCCTTCTTGATGCCATAGCGCGCGATGCGCTCTTCCTTGTAGTCGGGATACATCGCGCGCGCGACATGGGAGGCCTTGATCTCGCCGCGCCCGACCGCCGCCATGACGTCCTCGATCGAGGTGCGCGCGAGCCGCGGCAGCGCGCCCTTGAGCTTGTCGTCGGCGTATTCGATCTTGGCGCGCTCGAACAGGCGCTCGACGATGCGCCGGCCGAGGCCGACATATTGATCGCGCACCGCAGTCCGGGTGGCGCGGCGGATCGCGGCGCGCGCCTTGCCGGTGACCGCGAGCGTTTCCCAGGCCGACGGGGGCGCCGATTGCGCTTCCGAGGTCAGCACCTCGACCTCGTCGCCGTTCTGGAGCTCGGACGACAGCGGCGCAAACTGGCCGTTGATCTTGCAGCCGACCGCGCTGTTGCCGACGTCGGTATGCACCGCATAGGCAAAATCGATCACGTTGGCATGGCGCGGCAGTGCGATCAGCTTGCCCTTCGGAGTGAAGCAGAACACCTGGTCGTGGAATAGCTCTAGCTTGGTGTGCTCGAGGAACTCTTCCGGGTTGGCACTCTCCGAGAGGATGCCGATGGTGTGGCGCAGCCAGGCGAACGCGGTGGACTCGCGCTTGAGGAGTTCGGTCGGCGAGCCCACGCCTTCCTTGTAGAAAACGTGCGCGGCGATGCCACGCTCGGCGATCTGGTCCATGGCCTCAGTGCGGATCTGAAGCTCGACGCGCTGGTTGCCGGGGCCGATGACCGTCGTGTGAATCGAACGATAATCGTTCTGCTTCGGCGTCGAGATGTAGTCCTTGAAGCGCCCCGGCACGACCGGCCAGGTGGTGTGGACGATGCCAAGCGCGCGATAGCAGGACTCGATGTCGTTCACGACGACGCGAAAACCAAAGATGTCGGACAACTGCTCGAAGCCGACGGACTTGCGCTCCATCTTGGTCCAGATCGAGAACGGCTTCTTGCTGCGGCCATAGACCCGCGCGCCAAGGCCCCTGTGGCGCAGATTGTTGGAAAGCTGTGCCTCGATCTCGCCGATCAAATTGCGGTTGCGTTCAGCGAGCGCGTCGAGCCGCTGCATCACCACCGAATAGGCGTCGGGATCGAGAGTGCGGAAGGACAGATCCTCCAGCTCTTCACGCATCTGCTGCATGCCCATGCGGCCCGACAGCGGCGCGTAGATGTCGAGTGTCTCCTCGGCGATGCGGCGGCGCGATTCCGGCGGCACGAAATCCAGCGTGCGCATGTTGTGCAGGCGGTCGGCGAGCTTGACCAGGAGCACGCGGACATCGTCGGCAATGGCCAGCAACAATTTGCGCAGGTTCTCGGCCTGCTTGGCCTCGCGCGACACCAGCTCCAGCCGCTTCAGCTTGGTCAGGCCCTCGACCAGCGCGCCGATCTCGGAGCCGAAGATCTGGTCGATCTCGGCCCGCGTCGCCTCGGTGTCCTCGATCGTGTCGTGCAGCAGGGCTGCCACGATGGTGGCGTCGTCGAGCTTGAGGTCGGTGAGAATCGCCGCCACTTCGAGCGGGTGCGAGAAATACGGATCGCCCGAGGCGCGCGTCTGCGAGCCGTGCGCCTTCATGGCGTAGACATAGGCGCGGTTCAGCAGGTCTTCGTTGGTGTTGGGATTGTAGGACCTGACGCGCTCGACGAGGTCATATTGACGCATCATACGCGCGCGCGACTTCGGCGGCCGGGCGACCTGTGCAGTCGGGGCCACGGCAACCGATTCTGTTGCGGCCTGCATCTGCGTTGATCTCCGGCGTCGATACACCATGCCGTCCTGCCTTCAAACGGACCACCAGACGGCCCGTTGTATACATCTTAGCTCCGATCGCGCGCGCGTCCGATCAATTCGATGACAGCTGCGCGGCACGATGCGACAACGTTATGGTAACCACGAAAACGCCAACAAAAGCAAAGGCCCGAACACGGGTTCGGGCCTTTGATAAGATCACAAGAATTCGACGACTGCGATGGACGATTTACTCGTCTTCCTCGGGCTGCTCTTCCGGCGGCGCGAGGCCCTCGAGGCCCTTCAGCAGCTCCTCTTCGGTCATGCGCTCAACGGCAACCTCGGTATCGTCGGCATCGACGCTCGCGCCGGCGGAACCGATCAGCGGCACCGTGTCGGGCTCAGGCTCGTCGACCTCGACGAATTTCTGGAGCGAGTGCACCAGCTCCTCGCGGAGGTCCTCCGGCGAAATGGTCGTGTCAGCAATTTCGCGCAAAGACACAACAGGGTTCTTGTCGTTATCGCGGTCAACCGTTAGTTGTGAACCAGACGAAATCATGCGGGCACGGTGGGCAGCCAGCAGGACCAGGTCAAACCGGTTGTCGACCTTGTCGATACAATCTTCTACGGTGACGCGAGCCATGGACTGTCGCTCCGTTGTGGGTGGGACGAAATATGTGGATGATTGGGGCTAGTTATAGGGGCCGGGGCAGTTTCGCAAGGCCAATTTGTGATTTGGCCTCGCCAAAAGGCTCTGTTACCTCCACATTGGGGCTGGGACGGGTGGTTTCCCGGGCTGCCATCGTGGGTGGCGCCGGGTGTATGAAGGTCCGCCATAACTATACCTTGATTGCCCCGACTTCTCCGGAATTGCGGTTTCGACGGGTTTAGGCGGATTTAGAACTGCGCGGCTTGCTGCCGCCGCGCCAACAATAAACGATCAATCACGAACACTACGCGAGCAAACTGAATGTCACCTTCCTCTACCGACAAGATCGCGCTCTTCATCGATGGTGCGAATCTCTACGCGACGGCAAAAACTCTCGGCTTCGACATCGATTACAAGCGATTGCTGAAGGAGTTTCAGAGCCGTGGGACGCTGCTGCGGGCGTTCTACTACACCGCCATCATCGAGGATCAGGAATACTCCTCGATCCGTCCGTTGATCGACTGGCTCGACTACAACGGCTACACGGTCGTCACCAAGGCGACCAAGGAGTTCATCGACGCCTCCGGCCGCCGTAAGGTCAAGGGCAACATGGACATCGAGCTCGCTGTGGATGCCATGGAGCTGGCCGAGCACATCGATCAGATGGTGCTGTTCTCGGGTGACGGCGACTTCCGCTCCCTGGTCGAGGCCGTCCAGCGCCGCGGCGTGCGGGTCACGGTGATCTCCACCATCGCGAGCCAGCCGCCGATGATCGCAGACGAGCTGCGCCGCCAGGCCGACGTCTTCACCGATCTGGTCGAGCTGCAATCCAAGCTCGGCCGCGATCCGTCCGAACGCCCTGCTCCGCGCGAGCGCGGCGATCGCGAGCCGCGCCATCATGCCCCGCAATTCCTCCAGCGCGCGACGACGATGGCGCCGAGGGGCGATGACGACCTCGACGAGTGAGGCGGCCCGGCTAAGCCGCCAGCCGCTCACGCTCGTTCCCGACCGTGACTGTCCGCTCTGTCCGCGCCTGGTCGCCTTCCGCGAGGCGAACCGCGCGCGCGAGCCGTTGTGGCACAACGCCCCAGTCCCGCCCTTCGGCGACATCAAGGCACGCCTGCTGATCGTTGGCCTGGCGCCCGGCATGCAGGGCGCCAACCGCACCGGCCGGCCCTTCACCGGCGACTATGCTGGCGATCTGCTCTACGCCACCCTGCTTGAATACGGCTTTGCCAAAGGCATTTATCAGGCGCGGCCCGATGACGGGCTGAAACTGGTCGACTGCCGGATCGCCAATGCCGTGCATTGCGTTCCGCCGCAGAACAAGCCGCTGCCGGTCGAGATCAATACCTGCCGCCAGTTCCTCGCCGCGAATCTCGCGACGATGCCGAACCTGCGCGCGATCATAGCCCTCGGGCGGATTGCGCACGACACGGTGCTCAAGCCGCTGAACCTGAAGGCCTCGCAAGCGCCGTTCGGCCACGGCGCGGTGCATCAGGCCGGCGCGTTCAAGCTCTACGACAGCTATCACTGCTCGCGCTACAACACGAACACCCGCGTGCTGACGACGGACATGTTCCGCAGTGTGTTCGCAAGGATTAAGGCCGACCTCGACTAGGTCTTGTCAGAAGTCTTGGCCGGATTGGCCTTCAGCCAGTCCAGGACGTCGCCGGCGTTCCGGTCGGGCGGAAACACCGGATAGAACACATGCGAGATTCTGGCGTCGTCGACGATCAGCGCAAGGCGCTTGATCAGCGTCAGGCCAGCCACCTCCATGGTCGGAAGACCGAGGGCGCGTGTCAGCGCCAGCTTCTCATCCGATAGCACCGGAAACGGCAGATGCAGGCGCGAGGCCATCTCGGTCTGGTACGCGTTGCTCTGCGTCGAGAGGCCGAACACCTGCGCGGCGCCGGCAGCCTTCAACTCGGCGAACAGATCGCGAAACGCGCAGGTCTGGGGCGTACAACCGCGCGCGCCCGGGATCATGTCCCAATCGTCCACCAGAGCAATCTTGCCGGGCTCGCCGGTGCGCGGATAGGCGAACACCACGGTCCGGCCGGAGAGTACCGATAGCGTCACGGACGTATCGTCGGTCGCAAGCAGGCTGACAGCGGGCAGCGTCATGCCTTTGAGATGCGCGGCGCCGCCGTCATCGGCAGGCGCGGGAATCTGGCTCCAGTCGACCTCGAGCAGGTTCTTCTGAGACATCGCGCTATCCCCTCGCCCGCATCAGGCGGCCCTTCTCCCGGCTCCAGTCGCGCTTCTTCTCGGTCTCGCGCTTGTCGTGCAGCTTCTTGCCTTTTGCAACTGCCAGCTGCAATTTGGCGCGACCGCGCTCGTTGAAATAGAGCTTGAGCGGGATCAGCGTCATCCCCTCCCGGTCGACCGCGCCCATCAGCTTGTTGATCTGCTTGCGGTGCAGCAGCAGTTTTCGCGGCCGTTTCGGCTCGTGGTTGAAGCGGTTGCCCTGGAGATATTCGGGAATGGTGGCGTTGATCAGCCAGATCTCGCCGTCCTTGGAATCGGCGTAGGATTCCGCGATCGTGCTCTTGCCGCTGCGGATCGACTTCACCTCGGTGCCGGTCAGCGCAATGCCCGCCTCGATCGTATCCTCGATCGCATAGTTGAAGCGGGCCTTGCGATTCTCCGCCATGACCTTGATAGGACGTTCGTTCTTATCGGCCATGTCAGACAAACCTGATCGAGATGCGTCGCGACGCTAACAGTTTGGATGAAGCGCGCGCGTCAAGACTTCTTGAGGAGATCGCGGATCTCGGTCAGCAGTTCGACCTCCGCGGACGGCTTTGGCGGAGCGGTGGGCGCCGCCTCCTCCTTGCGCTTCAGCGTGTTCATGGCGCGGATCACCAGGAACAGGACGAAGGCGACGATGATGAAGTTGATCGTCAGCGTCAGGAAGCTTCCGTAAGCAAGTACTGCACCTTGCTTTTTCGCATCCGCTAAGTTGGTGGCGGTCACCGCCTTCGACAAGGGGACGAAGTAGTTCGAGAAGTCGAGGCCGCCGGTCGCGGCGCCGATCATCGGCATGATGATGTCACCGACCAGCGACGTGACGATGGCGCCGAAGGCCGCACCGATGATGACGCCGACCGCGAGATCGACGACGTTGCCTTTCATGGCGAAGTCGCGGAACTCCTGGAGCATCTGCCTGCCCTTTTCGTCGGCGCTCATGAACGGCTCCCCGATCTGCTACTTCATCAGTTGATCAGGCCGGCGTGCACCATGGCGCTGCGGACCGCAACGCGGGTCGGCTCAGTAACCGGCACCATCGGCAGCCGCAGCGTCTCGTCGAGCTTGCCGAGGAGCGACAGCGCGTACTTAATCGGCGCCGGATTGCTTTCGATGAAGAGGTTGTTGTGCAGCGGCATCAGCTTGTCGTGCAGCTTCAGCGCGGTGGCATGATCGCCCTTCGCCCATGCCGCCTGGAACTCCGAGCACAGGCGCGGCGCGACGTTCGAGGTCACCGAAATGCAGCCGTGGCCGCCATGCGCCATGTAGCCGAGGATGGTCGCGTCCTCGCCGGAGAGCTGGTTGAAATCCTCGCCCATCGCCGCGCGCTGCTGCGACACGCGCACCATGCTGGCAGTGGCGTCCTTGACGCCGGCGATGTTCTTCAACTCCCACAGCCGCTTCATGGTGTCGACCGACATGTCGATCACCGAGCGCGGCGGGATGTTGTAGATGATGATCGGAATGCCGATCGCGTCGTTGATCGCCTTGAAGTGCTGGTACATGCCTTCCTGGGTCGGCTTGTTGTAGTAAGGCGTCACGACCAGCACCGCGTTCGCGCCCGCCTTCTCGGCGTGCTGGGCGAGCTCGATCGCTTCCTTGGTCGAGTTGGAGCCGGCGCCGGCGACGACGGGCACGCGGTCCTTCGCTTCCTCGATGCACCATTCGACGACCTTCTTGTGCTCGTCATGGCTCAGCGTCGGGCTCTCGCCGGTGGTGCCGACCGGGACCAGGCCGTTGGTGCCCTCTGAAATCTGCCAGTTGACCAGGGAGCGGAACGCCGCCTCGTCCAGCGAGCCGTTCTTGAACGGCGTGACCAAGGCGGTGAACGAACCCCGGAATTTCGTCTTGGCTGCCATGGACTTCCTCCGTACGCGGCTATCTCGAGAGCAAGCCGCATTCATATCGGGTCTATCCCGCCGGTAAAAGACCCGCTTCCGTGTGACGCACCGTTTAGGCCGCGATTTTGCCGCGGTGGTGGTGCAAACCCGGCCAAGGTAAGCGGCTGTTGGTATTTTGTCCGCATATTCAATCAAATACAGCCAGATCTTGTACAACTGGGTCTTGAGCCAATTGACTGATTCGGGGCGACGAAACGCCGTGATCTCCTTTCCGCGCGCCGCATGGCGATCCCTAGGTCTGGTCGTGTGCCTGACGGCAGGGCTGTCGGTCGGCTGCGCCGCCTTGGCTAAGTCCAATGAGACGACCCCGGAAGGCGCCAAGGAACCCGCGAAGCCAGCGACCAAGGACACCGCGAAGGGATCGACCAAAGGATCGGCTAAGGGAACCGGCAAGGACGCGACCAAGGGAGCAGCGAGCGCTCCCGCCAAAGATGTTGCGAAGAAGCCGGCCAAGGATGCTAGCAAGAATACCAGCAAGGATGCTGGCAAAGGCGCTGGCAAGGAACCAGCGAAGGACAAGCCCAAGCCTGCGGCGGCGGCTCCCGCGCCAAAATCACATCCGACCGCCAACGGCTCGTCTCCCAAAGCCGCACCCGCGCCGGCCGCGACGGCCACCGTCAGACCAACCGCGCCGGCAGCCGCCGCCAAGCCAATTCCAGCGCCCGTACTTGCGCCTGCAACCCGTCAGCACGCCGCACCGCGCAAGCCGGTCACGCCCGCCGCGGTCGCTGCGACCTCGTCGACATCGCAAGCCGACAAGGACACGCTGGAGAACGTCATCGAGTTCGTGCGCAAGCGCAAGTCGGGCGAGGCCACCGATACCGCGGCCTCCATCTCCGATCCGGTCGCTCGAAAGCTCGCCGAATGGATCATCCTGCGCAGCGAGAACAATGGCGCGACCGTGGAGCGCTACCGCGCCTTCCTTTCCGCCAATCCGAGCTGGCCGTCGCAGACTTTCCTGCGCCGGCGCTTGGAGGCCGCGATGTGGGACGACAGGCGCGACGATTCCGTCGCGTGGTCGTGGTTCGAGAACGAATCCCCGATCTCCGCCAAGGGCCGCTTCACGCTCGCCAAGGCGATGCTGGCGCGCGGCGACCGCGCCAATGCCGAACGGCTGGTGCGCGAGGCTTGGCGTAGCGATCCGATGTCGGAGGACACCGAGAACGCCGCGCTCGACCAGTTCGGCGCCTTGCTGACGCCCGGCGACCAGAAGGCGCGGATGGACACGCTGCTCTACGGCAGCGAGAACGAGGCCGCGCTGCGCGCCGCCAAGCGCCTCGGCGCCGGCTATGTCGCGTTGGCCAAGGCCCGCATCGCCTCCTTGAAGAAAGCGCCGAACAGCCGTGCGTTGCTCGATGAGGTGCCGCGCGAGCTGCATAGCGATCCCGGCTTCATCTTCAGCAAGATCCAGTTGCTGCGCCGCGAAGAGAAGTTTGCAGAAGCGGCCCAGCTGATGCTGTCGGCGCCGAAGGATCCGAACCGGCTTTATAATCTCGACGAATGGTGGATCGAGCGGCGCCTGCTGGCGCGCAAGATGATCGACACCGAGGAATTCCGCAGCGCCTATCTGATCGCGCGCGATGCGGCGCTGCCCTCGCGCGACATCTACAAGACCGAGCAGGAGTTCACCGCGGGCTGGATCGCGCTGCGCTTCCTCAACGATCCCGCCGCGGCTACCCAGCATTTTGCCCGCATCGGCGTCGGCAGCGTCAATCCCACCACGCTGGCGCGCGCCGGCTATTGGCAGGGCCGCGCCGCGGAGGCGTCAGGCCGCCAGCAGGAGGCGCGCAATGCCTATGCGCGGGCCGCCGAGCAATCCACCAGCTATTACGGCCAGCTCGCGCGCGCAAAGCTCGGCCTGCCGCAGATCGAGCTCAACAGCCAGCCGCGCGGCCGGGGCGCCGAACGGCTCGAGATCGTGCGCGCCGCGCAGCTGCTCTATGAACTCGATGAGCGCGAGATGGCGATACCTGTTCTCGCCGACATGGGCGAGAACGGCGATCCCGAAGCCCTCGCCGGCCTCGGCGAGCTGACCCAGCGCTACAGCGACGCGCGCGGCATGCTGCTGCTCGGCAAGGCCGCGCTCAACCGCGGCCTGCCGTTCGACTTCTACGCCTATCCCGTCAACGGCATTCCGCAGTTCACGCCGATCGGCCCCGAGGTCGAGCGCAGCATCGTCTATGCCATTGCGCGCCAGGAAAGCGCGTTCAACCCCTCCGTGGTCTCGCCCGCGCAGGCCTATGGGCTGATGCAGGTGACGCCGGATGCCGCGCGCTATGTCTGCAAGCGGCACGGCGCGACCTACGACCTGGGCCGGCTGAAGAACGATTCGGTCTACAACGCCACGCTCGGCTCGGCCGAGCTCGGCGGGCTGCTCGAGGATTATCGCGGCTCCTACATCATGACGTTTGCCGCCTACAATGCCGGCCGCGGCAGCGTGAAGAAATGGATCGACCGCTACGGCGATCCGCGCGATGCCAAGGTCGACGCTGTCGACTGGGTCGAGCTCATTCCATTCTCCGAGACACGCAACTACGTGCAGCGGATCATGGAGAACCTGCAGGTCTACCGCGCCCGCTTCGGCGGCGGCACGCGGTTGCAGATCGAGGCCGATTTGCGCCGCGGCACCGCCAGCGTGGAGTAGCGGCGACTTCTTTCCAGCGAAAGCATGCCTCCTCAATTACAGATATGCCTGGATTGAGTGTGCAGGTTCACGCGCGCTCTGGTAGCATCGGTTTTGGGATAGGCATCTGCAGTCCCAAACAAACAAAAATGAGGAAAGCCATGAAGACGTTGGCAGTGTCCGCTTTTGCTCTTGTCGCCATGTCAATCGCGCCAGTGAGTGCCGCCCCCATCAAAGTCGCAGCCCAAACCAGCAATGCCGGTGGAGTCCAATGCTCCCTGTCCAGCGGTGTGGGTCACAACTGCAGAAACGTTCTCAACTTCAAAACCTTCTACGAGTGCCAAACCAACAGGATGGAGCGGGGTTGGACCGGAGTTGAGAGCTCCAACTACTGCCGGACGCTGGACGTGAAATAGGGACGGTTGCGGTTCAGAACCGGAGAGGCCGTCTCCGTTATGGTGGCCTCTTTCGTATCGAGAGCCGGGACCGGGTCCGTCCTTGCAATCATCACCTGCCCTTCGACGCTCAACGCTTCGTCGGCTCAAACGAAAGGCCCCCAGCGGTTTCCCGCTGAGGGCCTCGGAAGTCGATCAGTTAGATCGAGCTTACCAGTTGCGCTGAGCGCGGAGGAGCAGGGTCACAGTGTCCTGATCCTTCAGCTCGTAGAAAGCGGTCGGCTTGGCGGTCACGCTGGAGGGGGTAACGCCAACCGTACCAGAGTACTTCTGGTCAAGGTGGGTCCAGGCGAGATCAGCCGAGAACGTCAGGTTCTTGACGGGGGTCCAGCGGGTGATGATACCTGCCTGGCCGATGGCGAAGTCCGGGTTACAACCCGTCACGCCAGCGAGGCCACCGAACACGCCGCCGGCACCGCCGACGCCGCAAAGCGTGGTCTTGCCGAGCGAACCGAACTGCGCCTGAGCGTAGGCACCGTAGATCGCGGTGTTCCAGTATGGATCCCAGTTGTGGGTGTAAGCGCCACGGAAGCCCCAGGTCTTGACGGTTTCCTGCGAGCTGCCGGTGACGTACACGGTGTCCGGAGCATTGGCGAAGCCGACGCTCTGGTAGGCCGTCCCCGAGTTGCCGAACATCGAGTAGCTGCTGCCCGCCAGGTTCTGGAAGTTGTAGCGGGTCGCGCCATCGGTGTAGACGCCCTGGATGTTGATCACGTCACCCGCACCAGTCGGGATGTTCTTGATCGACAGAGCAAGCTGAACAGCCCAACCCCACTTGTCATCGGGATGACCGGTGAGTTCGGTCGCGCCGTAGTAACCGACGTGGTTGTCATGCGCAGCCACCGACGCCTGGAAGAGACCCCAGGCCTGGTCGACACGCAGCATCGCAACGAGGTTCGGCGAACGCGAGCCGCCGATGGCGTTGGTACCGTACGCACCACCAACCATGCCGGCCGCGGTTGCGCCGGTCATGTTGAGGTTGCCGGCCTGATAGTACTGGGTCGCGTCTTCCGCCGAGAACGCAGCCGTGATGCCCTGACCGAAGTCAGCGGTGTAGCTGAACTGGTTGACACCAGTGACAGTGCCGCTGCCGCCGACGAGGCTGTCGTAGTTGTTGCCGGGGTAGTTGTTCCAAGGCGCGTCGAACTGCGACACGGCCTTACCCATCGTGAAGCCGGCGAACTGGATGAAGGCGTAGTACACGCCGAGCGAACCGCCCGAGGTGTTGCCGTCAGTCGAGTTGACCGCGCCACCGCTTGAACCCGCCAGGCCTGTGCCAGCCGCGTTGAGGCCCAGGGTGCCGCTATACTGAGTTCCGCCAGTTGCACTGCCGAGACCCTGATAGTTGCCCGTCGTCCACGAGAAGACGCCGTCGAAGAAGGTACGAACAACGCCGTACTCGGTCGCGGTGCGCGTGTCGATGTTGAAATCTTCACGAGCGCGCATCGTGTAGTAGTTCGTCAGACGGTTGCGGGAACCGTTGTTCGTGGTGGTCTGCGCACCGTAGTCCGAGTTGGTGTTCAGCGCGACTTCAGCGCGCAGATAACCACCCAGCTTGATGCAGGTGTCGGTGCCCGGGATGTAGTAGAAACCCGCACCGTACAGGGAGCAGATCTTCACGTATTCGACCGCTTTGGCCTTCACGGGGAGATCGGCTGCCTGCGCTCCGCCAACGGCGATCAGACCCGCCGCGGAACCGAGCAAAAGGCTCTTAACCAACTTCATGTTAAACCTCCAAGTTTGCCATAGGGAAGGTTCCGGATCCGCTGGGTGAAACACCCTAAGGTTGGTTCCCTTGTCCCTTAATTTCACCGCTTAGCCGCTTCGCGCCTTCGGACACACCCGCTAACGCGAGGGACTTAAGCGAACCACCTAAACCGGGACGACCTCGGGATGCCCCCCTCCGTCGCTCAGTCACAATTACCGAACGCCTTTGCACACACAACAACAGAACGCTCCGAAACGGGCCAATGAAGCGTGTTTCCCGGCAAGTGTTGCACAAATAACACGCAGATGTGATCAGAGCACCCTCGCAACATATTGTTTTTGTTTGAATTTTCTGGTCGGTTCCATTTGCCGCCGAAATTCCCCACGTGAGGCGTGATCGGCGTGGACCTCGATCCGAAACGGCTTTGACGCGCTCGAATCGTGGAATCAGAAGAAGCCTCAAGGAGGAGGCACAGCCTCCCCTCCACCACTCTTTACTTGTCGCAAGCGCGGACACGACGCCGCTCAAGGCCCGCGCGGCGGACAGTCTTTATGAATAGCGGGGATGATTGGGACCCGGGCCGGCAGCTCGATTGGCGGAGATGGAAAGATTCAAAGCCTCGATAGGCCCCTGCCGCGAAAATCGCTGGGAATATTCGAGCACAAACACACGGTTACAAATTGACCGGCCCAAGCAAATAGATGCATAAGGCTCGCACCGGAGAGGTGGCCGAGTGGCTGAAGGCAACGCTTTGCTAAAGCGTCATACGGTCTCAAGCTGTATCGAGGGTTCGAATCCCTCCCTCTCCGCCACCCAGCGGCACAATCAAGGTCTGCGCGGTCTTTCACCTGAAGACTGCGCGGAACAGCAGCGAAAGCCTCGCGCAAGGATCAGCGCGGCCGAGTTCAGCCCGATTCGCGATCTCACTTATATTATGTGTGCCCTCATCTAGCGGCCGGAGCGCCATATCCGCCCGTGCGAGGGCGCAATCAGCACCGCCTCATCGGCCCAGACGTTGAATCAGACGAAGTCGCTCATGCCGCGCGGGTTCTTGAGTGGCGGCACGATGCAGGAACTTGATTCAATGGAACCGGAGCCGCCCATGAAAACACGGGCCGGATGCGATTCTCCGCTCAATGCGCGGAAACCCACGCCCTCGCGTCGCGCTGCGCGGCCGAGATCTCGGTCTCCGACATCTGACCGGCAACTTCCTGGCGCAGCGTCACGGCGTCCTTGTGGCCCTTCAGGGCGGCGAGGTTGAACCATTTATGCGCGGCGACGAGATCGACGAGGCCGGAACGGCCGCTCGCCCAATAGATGCCGCGCTCGAACAGCACGTCCGACAGCGCGCTCGCATCGATCGGCGTCGCCGTCTCGAGATCGAAAGTACCCTGAAACATAACGCATCCCCTTTTTTCTTATGCCGTCTCGTTCCCCCGAGCGCGGCTCCCGTCCAACTCTGATTTGCGTGATCCCTTCTGGGACCGCGCGGTTCAACTCATCCCCAAGTCTTCTTTGCGAAGTCTTCTTGCCAAGCCGTTTGCCGGCCTGTTGGAGACAATGATGGCGGGCAAATTTGAATGGCAGTTTAAGTATCGCGATGAAGCAGACGTAAACGCGAGCGCGCGCCGCCTGCGCGCGGAATTCAAAAAGCCCCTGTTTTGCAGCCACTTCTGCGATTCGTCAGATTCGGTTTACCTTGGGATTTTGGGAGAACGATAACCATCGCGCGCAGTGGTGCGTGCCCTGTGGTTACAATTTGTGGGAGGGGCGCGCCGTCGTGACCGCACTTGCCCCTGTCATTCCCCGCCACCAGATCTCGCCTTCGGCGAGCCCGATGACAGGCTCCGGCGCGGAATCCGGTACGCCGCGGCCCACCGAGTCAACCACTGCCGTCTCGGCGTATGGGATCGGCGGGTCAAGCCGGGCCATGACACCCGAGGGCGCGTTCAACAGTGCGGCCGCAGCCCTCGCCTGCCCCAAGGCAGTGCGGCCAACGCAGCGCGACGCCGTCGGGGTCAGATCAGCAATGTCGGAAAAGGGAATGCCGGCAATACCCCGGCCTCAAGGAACGAGGGCGTCGGCGAACACGTCAGGACCAGATTTCACATTGACCCGAAGGCCGCTTGTGAAATTGCGGAGCTCCTTGCGGAGAACCGCACCGAACGAAGAAAACTTGTTTCTTCTGCCGGACCGGGCTTTAGCGAGCGAACCCGCGAAGAGAACGATCCGACCGTTGACCTGATGTCTCGCCGACACCCTCTATCGTCGACCAGAACCTCTAGGAGGCGCTGATGACGTGCCGGCTCTCTAGGAGCCGGCAACTTCGAAAAGCGAAGTTACTTCTTCTTCGCAACCTTGCGGGTCTTCTTCGCAGTCTTCTTCACTGCGGACTTCGCCTTCTTCGCCTTCTTCGCCTTCTTAGCTTTCTTGGCCATGTTGCCCTCCGATGTGTGAGATGGCTTAATCGCTGCATGCATTCGGGGATCGAGTGCACACTCATTCCGAATACACCAACACGACGAAAAAAACATCTTCCCACTTAAGGAAGTGTTGACGACGCAGCGCGCGTGCGCCAGCCGCGCCTGATTTGCCGACACGCGGAGACACGCGTCTGCGATTGCAAATGCTTCTCGCAATGTCGACGTCGGCAAGCACAGCGATTGCAAGAAAACCCTATGCAGCAAGTCATATCCTGCGCGCGCACGTCACGCGTGATCAGCGCGATGAAGCGCGCTGCAACGCGCACGATCGCGTCACGGAGGCGATGCGCGGACTCTGAGTCGCGGGTTTTGGCAACGAAATTATTTTCATGCTTAACGGCGGAAGCGCTCATCAGAGCGCGTGCAAGTCGCCGTTTTGCGCGAATCGCCCGACCTGCGATTCGCATGCGCATCGTGACCTCGACGGGATGAAGTTCGTTGTCGGCGATGCGTGCGCGCGTCTCATCTCGACGCCGCGCGAGGTGACGACGCGTGTCCGTCACCTCGTTCGAATGCGTGAGGCTAGATGCCGAGCTTGGATTTGAGCAGGTCGTTGACGCTCTGCGGGTTGGCTTTGCCGCCGGACGCCTTCATCACCTGGCCGACGAACCAGCCGAGCGACTGCGGCTTGTCCTTGACCTGCGCCGCCTTGTCGGGATTGGCCGCGATGATGTCGTCGACAACCTTTTCGATCGCCGAAAGATCCGTCACCTGCTTCATGCCGCGGCTTTCGACCAGCGCGCGCGGGTCGCCGCCCTCCTGCCAGACGATCTCGAACAGATCCTTGGCGATCTTGCCGCTGATTGTGCCCTCGCCGATCAGGTCGATGATCGCGGCCAGCTGTTCGGCATTCACGGGAGAGCCCGTAATATCCCGGCCTTCCTTGTTGAGACGGCCGAACAGCTCGTTGATCACCCAGTTCGCCGCCATCTTGCCGTCGCGCGCGCGGTTGCCGAGCCTGTCGAGCACCGTCTCGTAGAACACCGCGCTCTCGCGCTCGGCAACGAGCACGCTCGCGTCGTACGCAGACAGGCCGAAATCGGCGACGAAGCGCGTCTTCTTCTGGTCCGGCAGCTCGGGCAGCTCCGTCTTCAGCTTGTCGACGAACTGTTGCGAGAATTCCAGCGGCAGCAGATCGGGATCGGGGAAGTAGCGATAGTCGTGCGCCTCTTCCTTCGAGCGCATCGAGCGCGTCTCGCCCTTGTTGGGATCGTAGAGCCGCGTTTCCTGGTCGATCGCGCCGCCATCCTCCAAAATCTCGATCTGGCGACGTGCCTCGTACTCGATCGCCTGGCCGATGAAGGTGATCGAGTTCATGTTCTTGATCTCGCAACGGGTGCCGAGCGGCGCACCCGGCTTGCGCACGGAGACGTTGACGTCGGCGCGCAAGGAGCCCTTTTCCATGTCGCCGTCGCAGGTGCCGAGATAGCGCAGGATCGAGCGCAGCTTGGTCACATAGGCCTTGGCCTGCTCGGCGTCGCGGATGTCGGGCTTGGAGACGATCTCCATCAGCGCCACGCCGCAGCGGTTGAGGTCGACAAAGGACATGGTCGGCGACTGATCGTGCAGCAACTTGCCGGCGTCCTGCTCCAGATGCAGCCGTTCGATACCGATGGTCGCCGTCTTGCCGCCGTCCAGTTCGACCACGACCTCGCCCTCGCCGACGATCGGCGACTTGTACTGGCTGATCTGGTAGCCCTGTGGCGAGTCCGGATAGAAATAGTTCTTGCGGTCGAACACCGAACGCAGATTGATCTGCGCGTTCAGACCGAGCCCGGTGATGACAGCCTGCCTGACGCATTCCTCGTTGATGACGGGCAGCATGCCCGGCATCGCGGCATCCACCAGCGACACGTGGCTGTTCGGCTCACCGCCGAACGCGGTCGACGCGCCCGAAAACAGTTTTGAGTTCGAGGTCACCTGGGCGTGGACCTCCAAGCCGATGACCATCTCCCAGTCACCCGTGGCACCCTTGAGAAGCTTGTGCGTGGCCGTGCTCATGTCGTGCTCCCGAGCAGTGTGACAGCGATCCGCTCCCACTCCGCTTCCAATGAATCCTTTGCCGCGGGCTGGCCGGCCTGGCGATACCAATAGCCGGCATTGCCGAGATCGCCTTCGACGCGGTGCAGATAGGCGTGCACCCAGGCTGCCTCGCGGCTGCTCTCGTCCTGAACGATTTTGTGCGCCTGATCCCAGTCGCCCTTGCCGGCCCACCACAGGCCGGCGAGCGGCGCGTTCAAGCCCGGCGCGGGCGCCGCGCCGTCGAGGCTTGCGATGAAGCCAGCGACATTCACCACCACCTCGCGGGCGTGAAGCGGCCGGCGGCCTGCTCGATCACCTCGCCGAGCGAGAACAGCGTCTCCTCGTCGAAAGGACGGCCGATCAGCTGAAGCCCAAGCGGCAGGCCTTGCGCGTCCTTGCCGGCGGGCACGGCGATGCCGGGCAGGCCCGCCATGTTCACGGTCACCGTGAAAATGTCGTTGAGATACATCTCGACGGGGTCCGCCCCGCCCTTCTCGCCGATGCCAAAGGCAGCCGACGGCGTCGCCGGCGTCAGGATCGCGTCGACGCCCCCAGCGAAGCAATCCTCAAAATCCTTCTTGATCAGCGTGCGCACCTTCTGGGCGCGCAGATAATAGGCGTCGTAATAGCCGGCCGAGAGCACGTAGGTGCCGATCATGACGCGGCGGCGCACCTCCGCGCCAAACCCTTCGGCGCGGGTGTTCTCGTAGAGCTCGTGGATGTTCTTGCCCTGCTCGCGCAGGCCATAGCGCACGCCGTCGTAACGCGCGAGGTTGGAGGACGCCTCGGCCGGCGCCACGATGTAATAAGCCGGCAGAGCATATTTGGTGTGCGGCAGTGACACCTCGACGAGCTCGGCGCCCGCCGCCTTCAGCCACGCCGCGCCCTCGCTCCAGAGCTTTTCGATCTCGGCCGGCATGCCATCGAGGCGGTACTCCCGGGGGATGCCGATCCTCTTGCCCTTCACCGATTGGCCGATCGCGGCCTCGTAGTCCGGCACCGGAATGTCGACCGAGGTTGTATCCTTCGGATCGTGCCCGGCCATCGAGCGCAGCAGCATCGCGCTGTCGCGTACGCTGCGCGCGATCGGACCTGCCTGGTCGAGCGAAGAGGCAAAGGCGACGATGCCCCAGCGCGAGCAGCGGCCATAGGTCGGCTTGATGCCGACGGTCGCGGTGAACGCCGCCGGCTGGCGGATCGAGCCGCCGGTGTCGGTCGCGGTCGCGCCCATGCAGAGCAGCGCCGCCACGGCCGAGGCCGAGCCGCCGGACGAGCCGCCCGGCACCAGTGTGGCGTTGCTTCCGTCACGCCGCCAGGGATTGGCGACGGGACCAAAGCACGAGGTCTCGTTCGCCGAGCCCATCGCAAACTCGTCATTGTTGAGCTTGCCGAGCATGACGGCGCCGTCGCGCCAGAGCTGCGAGGTGATGGTGGACTCATAAGTCGGCACGAAATTGCCGAGGATCTTCGAGCACGCCGTGGTGCGCACGCCCTTGGTCGCGAACAGATCCTTGATGCCGAGCGGGATGCCCGCGAGGGGACCGGCATCGCCCTTGGCGATCTCAGCGTCCGCCTCGCGCGCCATGCTGCGCGCCTGGTCGGGCGTCTCCATCACGAAGGCGTTGAGCACGCGCGCGGCTTCGATCGCGGACAGATGCGCATCGGTCAGCTCGAGTGACGTGAAAGTTTTGGCCGCGAGACCCTTGCGGGCTTCGGCGAGCGTCAGCGATGTCAAATCGGTCATTTATTGATCGGGCTGCAGAAGAACGGAGACAGGGTTTTGTCGTTGGCCGGGTCGTCTTTTTTCTTGGCGGCGGCGTTCGCAGCCGCCTCGATCTCGTCGAGCACGGCATTGACGGCGACATCGGGATCGGCAGCCTTGCCCTGCCGCTCCATCTTGTCGAGATAATTCATGTAGGCCTGATAGGCCTTCTCATCGTCGCAAAGCATGCACATCGGACAGCGTCCTGAATTGAGATCTTACTCGACGACCTTCGGCACCAGGAAGAAGTGACCTTCGGTCGCAGGCGCGTTGGCAACGATATCGTCGGCGATCTCGCCGTCATTGACCAAATCCAGCCGCTTCTTCATCTGCATCGGGGTGACCGAGGTCATGGGCTCCACGCCCTCGACATTGACCTCCGAGAGCTGCTCGACAAAGGCGAGCATGGCGTTGAGCTCGCCTTGCAGATGCGGAACTTCGTCCTCGGAAACCGCAATGCGCGCCAGATGCGCGATGCGGCGGACGGTAGCGGCGTCGACGGACATTATATAAGGCCTCTCACGGCAAAACCTATGTGCCGTATAGCAGAGGCCGCTTTTGCGCCGCAACCGGCGCGGCTGCCCTATCCAGCCAGCGCTTTCATGCGGGCCAGCGCCGATTTGGCGAAATCCCGGGTCAATTCGGCCGCAGGAAGCTCCCGGCCCATGCCTATCGCCTGGCCGGCCCAGAGATTGGTGAAATCCACCCTGCCCTGCTTTTCGGCAGCCGCCTTCAGCGGCGCCAGGGCCGTTGCGGCGTGGGGAAACGGCGGCGCGTCCGGCGAGATCGGGCCTGCCTCGCGCATCAGGCGGTTCTGGACGCCGCGCGCCGGACGGCCGGTCATGACATTGGTGATGACGGTGGAATCGTCCCGCGCCTCAGCGAGCGCCTTGCGGCCGCCCGCACTGACCTTGGACTCCGGACAGCGCAGATAGGCGCTGCCGATCTGCACGCCGGAGGCGCCGAGCGCAAAGGCCGCGGCAATACCGCGCCCGTCGGCGATACCACCTGCCGCGATGACCGGCACCTTCACGGCGTCGACGACCTGCGGCACCAGCGCAAACGTGCCGGGCTGCTCGGAGATCTTGTCGGTCAGGAACATGCCGCGATGGCCACCGGCCTCGGCGCCTTGCGCAATGACGGCATCGACGCCGTGCTGCTCGAGCCAGACCGCTTCCTTGACCGTCGTCGCCGACGAGATGACGAGGCAGCCAGCCGCCTTGACACGCTTGAGCAGCGTTTGATCCGGCAGGCCGAAATGGAAGCTCACGACTTCCGGCTTCAACTCCTCGACAACTTCGCAGAAAGAGGCGTCGAACGGAGCACGGTTCGCGGCGTTGATCGGCGCGGCGGGATCGAGACCGTGCTCGGTGTAATAGCCCGCGAGCCGCTGCTTCCAGCGCGCCTCGGCTTCGGCCGTGAGGTCGACCGGCGTGTG
Source organism: Bradyrhizobium sp. 1 (assembly GCF_023073315.1). Lineage (GTDB taxonomy): Bacteria > Pseudomonadota > Alphaproteobacteria > Rhizobiales > Xanthobacteraceae > Bradyrhizobium. Next base: position 370,336 of record NZ_JADPJH010000014.1, read on the forward strand.
GCAGAAGAAATTCATGTTCACCGGCGCCTTCACGCGCTGGCGAATGATGTTGACCTGCTCGCGCGCCTTCTCCGGCGACAGCAGCGCGCTCGGCAGCGAGCCGAGCCCGCCGCCCTCCGCCACCGCGATCACCAGCTCCGCATCCATAATGCCGGCCATCGGCGCCAGCACGATCGGGAGTTCGGTCTTGAAGAGGTCGATCAATCGACGGTCAGGCCACATGGTTTTTCTCTCGCGTTTCAGGCAGCGGAAGCGATGGAGTTGCGACGGCCTGCGATCAGCTGCTCCGCCTCGACCGCAATCCGTTCGACGATCTCCGCTGCGGGGGGAATATCATGAATCAGTCCGACCGCCTCGCCCGCGATCACGGCCGCAACGTCGAAATTGCCGGCGGCCTTTGCCGCGGCATAGTCCGCCGCGACTGCGGCAACATTCTGCATCAACTCGACCTCGCGGCCGTTCCAGCGCCTGGCATGGTCGTTGATCAGACACCTTCCCGTGAAAGGCGCCGGCCAGACATTGTTGCGCGAGAGATCGAAGATGATGCCGCGCAACGTGGAGCCGCTATTCGCCGCGCAGATGCGGCGCTTGGCCTCCTCCGCGCCATCGGCCTCCAGGCTCGCATAGAAGCGCGTGCCGAGCAGCACGCCGCTCGCGCCCAGCATGATCATGGCGGCAAGCCCGCGCCCGTCGGCGATACCGCCAGCCGCGACCACAGGCACGCGGCCCGCGGCGAGATCGACGATGGCGGGCACGAGATCGATTGTGCTGCGGGACGCGCCGTGACCGCCCGCCTCGGTCCCCTGCGCGATCAGGACGTCGGCGCCGGCATCGAGCGCCTGCCGCGCCATCGCCTCATCCTGCACCTGGCAGATCAGGCGCGCACCGGCGGACTTGATCCTTGATGCGAACGGCGCGGGATCGCCGAATGACAGCATGATTGCAGACGGCTTTGCGGCCAGCGCGATGTCGAGCAGCTCCGGCCGCCTGGCAAGGCTCCAGGTGATGAAGCCGATCCCAAACGGCGCGCGCAGCTCGGCGAGCTTCGCCGTCTCCTGCTCAAGCCACGCCCTCTCGCCGTAGCCGCCGCCGAGAATGCCGAAGCCGCCGGCACGGCTCACCGCCATTACCAGCCTGCTGCCGGCGACGATATCCATCGGTGCCAGCAGGATGGGATGCCTGATTTCCAGCAACCTCGTCAGCGACGTCGCAATGGGCATGGCCCCCTCCCTGATCTGGACAGCGAGACTAGAGGCGACTAGCATTCTTGAAAAATGAATTGTTGCGAACGTTGCCATCTCAAAAGCGAAACGACACTTATGGAACTCAGCGATATCCAGACCTTTGCCGCGGTCGCCCGCACCGGCGGCATCACCCGCGCTGCCGAAGAGCTCAACACCGTGCAATCCAACGTCACCCAGCGCGTCAAGGCGCTGGAGGCCGAGATCGGCACGCCGCTGTTCGAACGTCACAGCCGCGGCATGACGCTGACCGGTGCCGGCAAGCGCCTGCTGCCTTACGCGCAACGAATGACTGCGCTGTCGCGCGAAGCAGTGCTGGCCGCGCGCGATGACGGCGAGCCGAAGGGACCGCTCGCGATCGGCTCGATGGAGACGACGGCAGCGGTGCGGCTGCCTCCCCTGCTCGCCGATTTCCACCGCCGCTTCCCCGCCGTCCGGCTGAGCCTGCGCACCGCAACCACCGCCGACCTCGTCGCCGGCGTGCTTGAAGGCACGCTCGACGGCGCCTTCGTCGCAGGTCCCATCGTGCATCCCGATCTCACTGCGACCAGCGCCTTCCGCGAAGAGCTGGTGCTGGTCAGCGCACGGCGCTGGACCTCGCTTGCCGAACTGCGCGCCGGCACGCCGGAATCCGGTCCGACCGCGCTCGCGTTCCGCGCCGGCTGCACCTACCGCCAGCGGCTCGAACAGATTTTTGTCGAGTATGGCTGGCCGTCAGCCGCACGCTTCGAGCTCGGCACGCTCGACGGCATGATCGGCTGCGTCGCCGCCGACATGGGCGTGACCCTGCTGCCGCGCGCCGTCGTCGAACGCAGCGCGATGAACGGCAGCGTCTCGATCCACACGCTGGGCCTCTCGCACGCACGCGTCGAGACGCTCTTCGTCCAGTGCAGCGCCGGACATCAATCCAGCGCGCTGCAAGGTTTCGTCTCCTGCCTGAAGAATGACGACGACGTCATCGCGGCTTGACGCGACGCGGTGTTTCCACCGCACGAAATTCACTGTCACAAATCTGTCGTACTTGAATCATCTTGCACTGCGCGCGCTCGATGCTGTGCTCAGCCGCCGCAGCACGGCACATCGAAAAGTTTTGAAGCGCGCGACTTTTCCACGTTAGGATGCGCGACTGGCCAGCGCGAAACCATAACGAAGCCAAACAAACATCGGCAAAAACATCGGGAGGACTATCGATGCGCAATACGCTCGTGTTGTGCTGTGTCGCCGTGTTGTCGGCGATATCAGGAAGTGCAAGCGCCCAGGACTGGACCAAATCGAAATGGGGACCGAACGACGAGATCGGCGCCGCCAACTACATGACGCCCGAGCTCGTGCTGAAGGCGGCGTCTCTGGTGAAGACCGGCAAGACTTACGCGCTTGGCATTCCCGTCACGCCGCAAACGCCGGCCTATCCTCCGCGCGCATTCAAGCTGACCATCGTGCAGCCCGGACAAGCCGGCATCCCCGGCCTCGGGCCGAACAAGGCGACCTATAATGACGACATCCTGGACACCTGGGTCGGCATCGGCAGCCAGATCGACGGTCTCGGACATCTCGGCGTCGAGCACGTCTATTACAACGGTAACAAGCTCGCCGACTTCGCCGATCCGAACGGGCTGAAGAAGCTCGGCATCGAGAAGGTGCCGCCGATCGTCACCCGCGGCGTGCTGCTCGACATGGCGGCCTATTACAACACCGACATCGTCAAGGAAGGCACCGCCTTCAACGTCAAGGAGATCGACGAAGTCGCCAAGAAACAGGGCGTCGAGATCCGCCAGGGCGACGTCGTCATCTTCCACACCGGTTGGCTCAGCCTGATCGGCAAGGACGACAAGCGCTACTCGGCGGGCGAGCCCGGCCTCGGCGTCGAAGGCGCGAAGTACCTGACCAGCAAGGGTGTCGTCGCGATCGGTGCCGACACCTGGGCGCTCGAGGTGCTGCCGTTCGAGTCCAAGAACATTTTCGAGGTGCACCAGATCCTGCTCGCGATGAACGGGACCTACATCCTCGAGAACATGGATACGGCAGCACTTGCCAAGGACAAGGGCTATGAATTCCTGTTCGTGCTGGGACAGCCGCGCTGGACTGGCGGCGTGCAGGCCATGATCAACCCGATCGCGATCCGCTGATCTCGATCGCGATCCGCCCTGACCCGGGCGAGGATCAGCCTGCCGTCCGGCAGGTCCCTCGCCCGAACTATCTCTGCGGCCTGAGATGCCAGCGCCGCAGCGCAACCAAAGCCCAGATCGCCTCGACGAGGCCGAATGGCCAGGCGCCTTGCAAAAAACCGTAGGCCGAGCCGAGTGCGCAGGAGATGGCGAACAGCAGCACGAACCAGTGGCTGCGGTCCTCCAAAGCATAACAGACCAGCATCGCGGTGACCGCAAACAGGCCGAATAAAGTCAGTGCATCCATTGTTACGGGTTCACTCCGCGGCGCGACGCGTGATATGCGCTAAACCATGCCGGCTCTCATCCTGCCACTGATCGATGCTGCAACCCACTGGCCCGAGCGCGGCGGGCTGGTCGGGCTCGACTTGGGCACCAAAACCATCGGCGTTGCCGTGTCCAATCCGGATCGCCGGCTGGCGACCGGCGTCGAGACCATCCAGCGCAAGGCGTTCAAGCAGGACGCAGCCCGGCTGCTCGCCATCGCAGCCGAACGCAAGGCCGTCGGCTTCGTGCTCGGCCTGCCCATCAACATGGACGGCAGCGAGGGCCCCCGCGCGCAATCGACCCGGGCGTTTGCCCGCAACCTTGCCGGGCTGACCACACTCCCCATCGGCCTCTGGGACGAGCGTCTCTCGACCGCGGCCGTCGAGCGCGAGCTGATCGGCATGGACGTCAGCCGCGCCAAGCGCGCCGAGGTGATCGACGAGCACGCCGCGATCTTCATCCTGCAAGGCGCGCTCGACCGGCTCGCCAATCTTCGCGCGGGCCCGGGGACTGGCTGATCCATGATTGTGGTGATCGCGGCGCTGCTGCCGGTCTTCATCCTGATCGTACTCGGCGTCGTGCTGAGGCACAGCCTGATGCGGCTGGACACGCAATGGCATGGGCTGGAGCGGCTGACCTATTTCGTGCTGTTTCCGATGCTGCTGATCCAGACGCTGGTGAAGGCGGATCTCACGAAAGTGCCGGTGGCCGGCGTCGGCGGCGCGCTGCTGCTGTCGGCGCTCGCGATGTCGCTTTTGTGCCTCGCGCTCCGCCCGGCCCTGTCGCGGCTCGACATCGACGGTCCCGCCTTCACCTCGATCTTCCAGGGCGCAACGCGGTGGCAGACCTATGTCGCGCTGTCGGTCTCGGCCAATCTGTATGGCGATCTCGGGCTGGCGCTAGCCTCGGTGGCGATGGTCGCGATCATCCCGCTGGTCAACGTGTTCAGCGTCGCCGTGCTCGCGCATTATGCGTCGCCGGAAAAACAGTCGGCCCGCGCCATCGTCATGACGGTGGTCCGCAATCCCCTGATCTGGGCTTGCGTGATCGGGCTCGCCATCAATGTCATCCATTTGCCGCCGCCAAAGATCTGGCACGAGGTTGCCGATGCGCTCGGCCGCTCCTCGCTCGCCATCGGCCTGCTCGTCACCGGCGCCGGCCTGCAACTCAAGGGCCTGTTCCGCCCGAGCCTTGGCGTGATGCTCGGCGTGGCGTTCAAGCTGGCTCTGATGCCTGTCCTCGCGCTGGCGCTCGCCGTCTGGTTCGGGCTGTCAGGCACCAACCTCGCGATCGTCGCGATCTGCGCGGCGGTGCCGACCTCGCCCAGCGCCTATGTGCTGGCCCGCCAGATGGGCGGCGACGCCCCGCTACTGGCGCAGATCATCACGCTTCAGACGATCTTGGCCGCGATCACCATGCCGATCGCGATCGCGCTGGTGGCCTGAGGCGCTAGACGTAGCGCCCTAATGTAAGAAGGATAGCGGTATTACAGGCCGAATGAGCCACCACTGCGGTCCATGTGGAATTGCTGGTCCATCGAAGATGACCAAGAACAAGTCCGAAGGCGAAAATAATCCCGCGTCCGAACCAATCGTACTGGGTATGATTTAGCGCCCATACAGCCGATGTAAGAACGATGGCACCGACTGGTCCAAGGGAAGATTCCGACCAACCGCGGAACAGGAAGCCGCGAACCACAAACTCTTCCATAAGAGGTCCGGCGATACAGCCTCCAATAAGCCACGCAAGCAATCCGCCGGCACTTCCTACGATGAGCGTGGGGTCGGATTGATATCCACCTGTGCTCATCTTCGACAGCACAAAGCCCTCAATCGACATAAAGATCGTCGTGATGGCGAGCACTCGGACGATTTCGCCCCCGGTTGGCCAATTCAAAGCAAGATATTCGCCGAACTCTCGCCCGGCCATCCGGATCGCAACCCAAAGCACCGCGATGGCCGCCGGCGCCCCTGAAATAAGGAAAACTCCGTACCACCGTCCCTGTGACGCCAACGTCTGGAATTCTCCTGGAGTGAAAGACTTCACTCCGACGCTCGCAGCCAGAATGACGTTCAACACCATCCAGCCTGTCAAAACGAAAGCGCCGTCTGCAATCAAGGCAACTAGCGTCGTCTCCCAAAAATCCCAGGTCCGACCGGCAGACTGCGGGCGGAGGACGGGAGCACTCGCGTTCTTGAAATCCGTCATGAGGGATTTTGAAAACAACTTAGCGGGGATTATAAATCTTGTCTCTACCCAGAGTATCAAGACCTGTTGCCGACCGTCAATAACGAATGGCGCCCCCGGCAGCGATACGCAAGCAGTTTGGTCGCCAAGCCGCGCGCCTCAGCTCCCCAGCCACATCGTCAGCACCACCGCCGTCATGTTGTTCAGCGCATGCAGCACGATCGTCAGCCAAAGCGAATTGGCGCGATAGCGCATGTAGCCGAACCACAGGCCGATGGAGAAGACCTCGGCGAGGAAGTAGAGATCATATTGCAGATGCACCGCGGTCCACACCAGCGACGACAGGATGATCGCGCCGGGCACGCGCAGGAAGCTCGCTGACCAGCCGCGAAACAGAAAGCCGCGTGCGAGAACCTCTTCGGACATCGGCGCGGCCACGCTGAAGGCGAACAGCAGCATCAGCGCCGCGCCCTTGTCGCGGCCGGATTTCAACAGATCGGTCATGAAGCCCGGCGTCGCTTCGCGGCCGAGGCTCCGCGACATCGTCTCCCAGGCGACCACGATCAGGATCAGCCCGACAGCCCCGAACAGCAACTGCTTCCAGGACGGCCAATGCAGCGCGAGATAGTCGACAAAGGAGGCCTTCTTGATGCGGATGGCAAGCCACACCGCAGCCAGCGTCGCCGGCAGGCCCATGGTCACTGACAGCGCGAGCGCCGCAGGTTCGCGACCGACGTCCTGCATCGACGCGAGGCTCATGGGAGCGCCGTGGCGCCAGACCAGATAGACGATGGCACCGATCTGCCCGACGAACATTGCCGCGAAAATGACGATGCCCCACACCGCCGTGCCCCAGAACATCCAGACGCGCGGCGCATGTTCCGCTGGCGTCGCGGTCAGTGGCGGGTGTTCGGGATTGAGGGAATCCATCAAAGAGCTTTCATGAGGTGCGGCAATCCATCGGGCACTCAATGCCGCGGCGGAATCGGGAAATCATAGGCCGCCCCGCCCGCCCCCGGCAGGGAAAAATGCCACCACTCCTTCGAATAGTTCACAAAGCCTTGCTTCGCCATCGCAGCCACCAGCCGCTTGCGCCAGGCGCGCTGGTCCGGCGTGATCGACGGCGCGGCGGTATGGCCCTTCGCATCGGTGCAGTCATAGCCGGTGCCCATGTCGACGCTGCCTTCCGGCAACCTCGCCTCGACCGGCGCGGTACAATCGGCATAGGATTTTGAGGGATCGATTTTGGTGGAATTGTCAGCCTTGAGATCGACCAGAGTGAGATCGAGCGCCGCCCCCGTAGAATGCTGCGAGCGGCTCGCGATGTAGCCGAGGCGGAACAACTCGGTCTTCGGGATCTTCGGATTGTAGCGCCGCTCGGCGGCCGTCTCGTGGCCGTTCTGCGACCACTTCACCATGTCGAGCGAGGCCCGCGCCGGCCGATAGCAATCGAACATTTTTAGCGAGAGATTTTGCTGAGCCAGTTCCTGCTGGACCGCCTTCAGCCGCAGACCGACCTCCCGCCTGACCACGCATTCGCCGGCACCGTAACCGGCAAGCGGACGACCGACGAAATTGTTCGCGGTGGCATAGCGGATGTCCTGGAGGATGCTGGGATCGATCTCGCGGAGATAGACGAAATCGCCGGGGAGCGATTGGGCGTGGGCGGCGGAAAAGGTCGCTATCAATACAATCGCAATTCGAATTGATTTCACGGAACGCCCCACATCGTCGTGGCCGGGCTTTTCCCGGCCATCCACGCCCTTTTTACGGCGACGGGACCGACAGATCAGGGGATAACTCCCCGCCCCGGCATTGGCCCTTGCCCCCCCAGCCATCCGCGCCTATAGCTCTCGCTTTAATGACATCGAAATCGACCTTCGTCCTCGGCCACCGGCATTTGCTGGGCATCGAGGGCCTTTCCGCGGCCGACATCACCGGCCTGCTCGACCTGTCCGAAGAATATGTCGAGCTCAACCGCCAGGTTGACAAGAAGCGCACCGTCCTGCGTGGACGGACGCAAATAAACCTTTTCTTCGAGGCCTCCACCCGGACCCAGTCCTCGTTCGAGCTCGCCGGCAAACGCCTCGGCGCCGACGTCATGAACATGTCGGTTGCGTCCTCGTCCATCAAGAAGGGCGAGACGCTGATCGACACCGCGATGACGCTCAACGCGATGCACCCGGACATCCTGGTGATGCGCCATCACGCCTCCGGCGCGGTGGAACTGCTGGCCCGCAAGGTTGACGGTTCCGTGATCAATGCCGGCGACGGCGCGCATGAGCATCCCACGCAAGCGCTGCTCGACGCGCTGACCATCCGCCGCAACAAGGGCCGCATCGAGGGGCTCGTGATTGCGATTTGTGGCGACGTTCTGCATTCGCGCGTCGCCCGCTCCAACATCATCCTGCTCAACACCATGGGCGCCCGCGTCCGCGTGGTCGGCCCCACCACATTGTTGCCGCCCGGCATCGAGCGGATGGGCGTCGAGGTCGCGCGCGACATGCGCGAGGGCCTCGAAGGCGCGGACATCGTCATGATGCTGCGGCTCCAGCGCGAGCGCATGAACGGCTCCTTCGTGCCGTCGACCTCCGAATATTTCAACTATTTCGGGCTGGACCAGAAAAAGCTCGCTTACGCCAAGCCGGATGCCCTCGTGATGCATCCCGGCCCGATGAACCGCGGCGTTGAGATCGACACTGCTGTTGCCGACGGCGCGCAGTCCCTGATCCGCGAACAGGTGGAAATGGGTGTCGCCGTGCGCATGGCGGTGCTGGAAGCGCTCGCCCGTAACCTGCCGAACGCGTGATGCTCATGCTGACTGACCGCCGCCCGATCCTGCTCGCCAACGCCCGCGTCGTCGATCCCTCCAGGGATTTCGACGCTGTCGGCGACGTCCTGATTGCCGACGGCACCATCCGCGAGACCCGCCGCGGCATTGGCGCGGCCGGCGTCCCCGAGGGTACCGACGTCGTCAACTGCTCCGGCAAGATCGTGGCGCCCGGCCTGATCGACATGCGCGCCTTTGTCGGCGAGCCCGGCTTCAGCCATCGCGAGACCTTCGCCTCCGCGAGCCAGGCCGCTGCGACCGGCGGCATCACCACCATCATCTGCCAGCCCGACACGTCTCCGGTGATCGATAATTCGGCGACCGTCGATTTCGTGATGCGCCGCGCCCGCGACACCGCGATCGTCAACATCCAGCCGATGGCCGCGCTCACCAAGGGCATGCGCGGTGAGGAAATGACCGAGTTCGGCCTCCTCAAGGCCGCCGGCGCGGTTGCCTTCAGCGACAGCGACAAGAGCGTGACCAATGCGCAGGTGATGCGCCGCGCGCTGACCTACGCCCGCGATTTCGACGCGCTGATCGTGCACTACGCCGAGGACCCTGATCTCATCGGCGAAGGCGTGATGAACGAGGGCGAGTTCGCCACCCGGCTCGGCCTGATGGGCATTCCGAACGCCGCCGAAGCGGTCATGCTCGAGCGCGACATGCGCCTCGTCGCGCTGACCGGCGGCCGCTATCACGCCGCATCGCTGTCCTGCATCGACTCGCTCGACGTCCTCAAGCGCGCCCGCGATGCCGGCCTCGCCGTCAGCGCTTCGGTCTCGATCAATCATCTTGCGCTGAACGAGAACGATATCGGCCCCTACCGGACGTTCCTGAAACTGTCGCCGCCGCTGCGCACCGAGGACGACCGCCGCGCACTGGTCGCCGCCGTCGCCTCCGGCCTCCTCGACGTCATCATGTCCGATCACAATCCGCAGGACGTCGAGGTCAAGCGCCTGCCGTTCGCGGAAGCAGCCCCCGGCGCCATCGGGCTCGAGACCATGCTGCCGGCTGGCCTGCGCCTCGTGCACAATGGCGAACTGGACCTCAAGACGCTGATCCGGGCGATGTCGACGCGGCCGGCCGAGATCCTGGGGCTATCAGGTGGAACCCTGCGCGCAGGCAGCCCGGCGGACGTCATCGTGATCGACCCCGATGTGCCCTGGGTGGTCGATCCCGCCGACCTCAAATCGCCCTGCAAGAACACCCCGTTCGACGAGGCCCGCTTTACAGGCCGCGTGGTGCGCACCATTGTCGGCGGACGGACGGTCTACGAGCATGTCTGATGCGCGGTGTGTACGTCGAACAAAAAGGTGCCGCCATGGGGCTTGAAGCGTTCCTGCCGGTGGCCTTCGTTATCGGCTATTTGCTCGGCTCGATTCCGTTCGGGCTGGTCCTGACGAAGCTCGCCGGCACGCAGGATATCCGCTCGATCGGTTCCGGCAGCATCGGCGCCACCAACGTGCTGCGCACCGGACGCAAGGGGCTTGCCGCGGCAACCCTGCTGTTCGACGCCCTCAAGGGCACCGCGGCGGTCATCATCGCCGGCACCATCGCAGGACCCAATGCCGCGATCGTGGCCGGGCTCGGCGCCTTCCTCGGCCATCTCTTCCCGGTCTGGCTGAAGTTCAAGGGCGGCAAGGGTGTCGCCGTCTATATCGGCATCCTGCTGGGCCTGTTCTGGCCGGCCGCAATCGTGTTCTGCGTGCTCTGGCTCGCGACCGCCTTCACCACCCGCTATTCCTCGCTCTCGGCGCTGGTGGCGTCCTTCATCACGCCGCTGTTCCTGTGGTGGTTCGGCCACCTTGCGCTCGCAGCCTTGGCCGCGGTGCTGACGCTGCTGCTGTTCTACGCGCATCGCGAGAACATCAAGCGATTGCAGGCGGGCAAGGAAAGCCGGATCGGCGAAAAGGCGTAGAACGTGATCCGGAAAACGGCGCAGCGGTTCTCCGAAAAGATCATGTTCAAACAATAAGCCCAAACCGGAAATAGTACGGATACCGCCGCGGGGTCTCCGCATTATATATCAATTCCTGTTCGCAACTCGGAACCGAATCACGGCGAGAGTGGCGAACAGGTTCCATGCCTGTCATCCTGACGGAGCAATGGCGTTACGCGGTAGCTCAGAATGAGCGAGAAGATTGTCGGCACGCATGATGAAGGTGGCTCGCAGGGCACTGCGGCAAGCCGGCTGCTGTCGACGACCAACATCTGGTCCGATGCGCCCTCACCGCGTCCCGCGCCACAGCCAATTCCTGTTTTGCAGCCATCACCGCCACCTGCTCTCGTCGTGCAAGCGCCCGCGCCGGAGGTCGTAACGATGGCGGCGCCGATTGAGCCGCCGCGCTCTCGGCAATGGCCGCCGCGAAAACTGTCGCTGGCGCTCCAGGGCGGCGGCACCTTTGCCGCCTTCACCTGGGGCGTGCTGGAGCGGCTGCTGGAAGAGCCATCCATCGAGATCGACACCATCAGCGGCGCCAGCGCCGGCGCGATCAACGCGCTCCTGCTGGCTTGCGGCCTCGCCGAGGGCGGCCGTGAAGCGGCCCGCGCGCGGCTGAACCGGTTCTGGATTCGCCTGATGCACGAGGCCTCGTTCCGCTCGCTGATGCTGGTCGGCGGCTTCTCGCCGGCGGGAAGCTCGGTCGCCTTCGGGCCGACGCTGCGCTCCGGCCAGTTCGATCCGTTCGATCTCGATCCGCTGCGGCAGGCGCTCTCGCGCGACATCAATTTTGCCACCTTGCGCAATGCAGCCTGCCCAAAGCTGCTGATCGCGGCCACGCGAATCCGCGACGGCCAGCAGCAGATTTTCCGCAACGACGCCGTCACGGCCGACGTCGCGCTGGCCTCGACCTGCCCGCCTTTGATTCACTGCGCCGTCGAGATCGACGGCGAAGCCTATTGGGACGGCGGCCTTGGCGGCAATCCGCCACTGCTGCGGCTGGCGCAGGAGGCGACGAGCTCAGACATCCTGCTCATACAGGTCACGCCCGCGCGCGATAGCTACGTGCCGATCACGCTCGCCGCGATCGACCGCCGGCTCGACCAGATCGCCGCCAACGCCGCGCTCAATGCCGAGATCGCGGCGCTCGAATGGGCGAAGGGACACGCGGCGCCGATGCTGCGGCTCTCCAGGATCGCCGCCGAAGACTCCGTTGAGGGACTTGCGCAGCGCTCGTCGACCGATCTCGGCCGCGGCTTCATCCGCCTGTTGCACCGAAGCGGCCGAGAGGCTGCCGGGCGCTGGCTTGGGCAAGACGCTGTCGGCACTAATGCCCAACGCACCCTGCCGGCCGCCGAACCCGCGCTAGCCTGATTTCGCCAGCGCATCCTCCAGGAACCACGCGGCAGCAAGCGCGCCGGGATCGTTGCCGAAGCGCGCGATCACCTGCACGCCGATCGGCAGGCCGCCGACTTTCAGCACCGGCACGTTGACACAAGGATTTCCCATCAGCGTCCACAGCCGGTTGTAGCGGGGGTCGCCGGTCGAGGCGAGCTCCTTGGCCGGCGGCGTGCCCGGCGCGGAGTAGGTCAGCAGGACGTCGAAATTCTCGAACAATTCGCTCATTTCGCGGCGGCCGCGGCGGCTGATCCGGCGCGCCTCGTCATAGTCCTTCGGCGTCAGGCCGACGGTCGCATCGAGGCTGGCGCGCAGCATCGGCGCAATCTCGTCGTGACGCTCCGAAAACTCCCAGGCCAACGCGCGATGCGCCTCAAAATCCTGGATGATCGGATGGATGCGCCAGGCTTCCTGCACTGCCTCCGGCAGGTCGATGGTCTTCACGCTCGCGCCGGCCTTTTCGGCCGCCTTGATCGCAGCTTGCAGCCCCTCTTCCGCCGCCGGCTCCACGGCGCCGGCAAACTCCTGCCTGACCACGCCGATGCGCGGCGACTTCGCCGCGACGATACCCGAGAATTCAGTGCGACCGGTCATTCCCAGAAGTCCACGCGCGAGATCTTCCGCGCGCGATCCGAACAGGCCGACCGTGTCGAGCGCCCACGAATAGCATTTCACGCCGACCGTCGGCAGCATCCGGAACGACGGCTTGATCGCGGCAGCGCCACAATAAGCCGCCGGCCGGATCACCGAGCCGCCGGTCTGGGTGCCCAGCGCCAGCGGGATCATGCCGGCACCGACGGCCGCGGCCGAGCCCGAGGACGAGCCGCCTGGGGTATGACCGAGATTGTGCGGATTGAGCGTCGGGGTCGGATCGCGCGAGGCAAATGCGGTCGTGGTGGTCTTGCCGATGATGGTGGCGCCCGCCCGCTTCAGCATCATCACGACTGGCGCGTCGCTGCGCGGCTGCCAGCCGCGATAGATCTCGGAGCCCATCTCGGTCGGCATGTTGGCGGTGTCGATGATGTCCTTGATGCCGACCGCGATGCCGCGCAGCGGACCGGAGCCTTGCGCCTTCGCGGATTTGTCATGACGGACGAAGGCGCGAACATCCTTCTCTTTGGCCTCGATCGCCGCATGCGACTGGGCGATGGCGTCCTCAGGCGAAAGCTCGCCCGCTTCAATGCGGCGCTGGAGGTCGGCAAGTGAGATCATGGCAATACCCTTTTTATTGGGATCGCTTTTAGCATTGGGGCGATGTCGCGCAACGCACGTGGACGCGGTCGATCCATGCGTTGAGTCACCCGGGTCCAACGGCTCGACCAGAGCATTCGCCTCCGCGGGCACCGCGCCGATAAGATAAAAAATGGAAACAGTAACTTTCAATCATTTCTATTTCGGCAGCAATTCGGACGCCCCAATTTGAGGCCACAACGCAGGCCCTACGACACACAATTCCAGGCAGCAAGTGCTGGAGCGTTACCGCCGTCGGACCTCAACCAAGCACAGGAGCGACTACCATGGATACGACCCGTTATGCTTCTCTCGTTGGCCGGCTGCTGATCGGCATCCCCTTCGCAATGAGCGGCTTCGGCAAACTCACCGCCTATGGCGCAACCACCGCCTACATCGCCTCCGCGGGATTGCCGGTGCCTCCGTTGGCATATGCGATCGCAGTTCTCGTCGAGCTCGGTGGCGGTCTCCTGCTGATCGCCGGCTATCAGGCACGATCCGTCGCGCTGGCGCTCGCCGTGTTCTCGCTCGCAGCAGCGGTCTCCTTTCACAGCAACTTTGCCGACCAGAACCAGATGATCCATTTCCTCAAGAACGTGATGATGGCAGGCGGCCTGCTTCAGATCTTTGCCTTCGGCGCCGGTGCGATCAGTCTTGACGCTCGCGTCTCGCGTGGCGGCGTCGGCGTTAGCCAGGCGGCGCACGCCCGCTGAGCGGACAAGTTCGCGGAAGACCCGTCGACCACGTCGGGTCTTCCCGCCTTGCTTTGAAGCCTGATCAGGCGCACGCCGCTGTTGCTCACGCCCTCAGGTTGTTCCATGCTGCTCCCACAAGGAGATGCCGTGGACGCCATCAATCCAAGCGTGGAGCTGACCGAGGCTGAGCGGATCGACCGCCTGCGGCTGATCCGCTCCGACAATGTCGGGCCGCGCACCTTCCGGTCGCTGGTCGATCATTTCGGCAGCCCGCGCGCGGCGCTGGAGCGGCTGCCTGACCTCGCGCGCCGCGGCGGGGCGCAGCGATCGGGGCGCATCTGCAGCGCTGACGAGGCCAAGGCCGAGCTCGCCGCGAGCCGCAAATTCGGCATCGCCTGGCTCGCACCCGGCGAGGACGGCTATCCGGCGCGGCTGGCGATGATCGACGATGCGCCGCCGCTGCTCGCGGTGCGCGGCGACAACGCCACGCTGATGCGGCCGATGATCGCGATCGTTGGCTCGCGCAATGCTTCCGGCGCCGGGCTGAAATTCGCAGGGCTACTCGCGCGCGAACTTGGCGAAGCCGGGTTTATCGTCATCTCGGGACTCGCGCGCGGCGTCGATCAGGCCGCGCATCGCGCGAGCATTGAGAGCGGCACGATCGCGGTTCTCGCCGGCGGACATGATTGCATCTATCCGCCCGAGCATGGCGATCTGCTCGCCGCGATCCTCGATCGCAAGGGTGCTGCGATCTCCGAGATGCCGCTCGGCCACGAGCCGCGGGCGCGCGACTTTCCCCGCCGCAACCGGCTGATCTCGGGCGCCGCGCTCGGCGTCGTCGTGGTGGAGGCCGCGCACCGCTCGGGCTCGCTGATCACCGCGCGCATGGCGGCCGAACAGGGCCGCGAGGTGTTCGCGGTCCCCGGCTCGCCGCTCGATCCGCGCGCCGCCGGCACCAATGATCTGATCAAGCAGGGCGCGACGCTCGTCACCGGTGCCGCCGACATCGTCAACGCCGTCGCGCCGATCATGGAGCGGCCGCTGATGCACCCGGTTGAAGAGCCCGACAGCGAACCGTTCGAGAATGATCCGCAGGGACACGACCGCGACCAGATCATCAATCTGCTCGGCCCTGCGCCAATCTCGATCGACGATCTCGTGCGGATGTCCGGCGCCTCGCCGGCGATCGTGCGCACCGTGCTGCTGGAGCTGGAGCTTGCCGGCCGGTTGGAACGCCACGGCGGCGGATTGGTCTCGCTGCTCTAGGTGTTGTTGCGCTCATCGAACCGCGTGCGCGCCGACGCGATCTGCTCCTGATGCGTGATCGCCCACTCGCCGAGCGCCTTCACCGGCTGCTGCAGGCCCCGGCCGAGATCGGTCAGCTCGTAATCCACGCGCGGCGGGATGGTCGGGAAGATCGTGCGCGTGACGAGACCGTCGCGTTCCAGCCCCCGCAACGTCAGGGTCAACATTCGTTGCGAGATACCGTTGATCATGCGCTTCAGCTCGTTGAAGCGTTTTGGCCCGTCGCTCAGCATCATGATGACGAACACGCTCCATTTGTCGCCGACGCGCGACAGGATCGAGGCGACCCCGCGACAGTCGGCGTGTTCGCGATCCGGCATCCGCTGCGCAGGCAAATCAGTGTTCTCAGGTGTCAAAGATGTGCCCTCGGCTCAAAAAAGTGCGTTCTTGCGGAGATTTTCGCAGTCACTCATGTAGCTCTGGTTACAAACATATACCAGGGTGTCCCCAAATGAAACTCCTCCATATCGACTCCAGCGTGCTCGGCCCCCACTCCGTCTCCCGGCAGGTTTCCGCCGCCATCGTCGACCGTCTCCGGCGGGCAGCGCCCTCGCTCGACCTCGTCTATCGCGACCTCACTCAAACCCCGCTCGCCCACCTTTCGGGCTCGCATCTGGCGGCCGCGCAAGGCGCACCCGCGCCGGCAGAACTCGCCCCCGACCTCGCCGCGAGCGCGGCAGTGCTGAACGAGTTCCTCGATGCCGACATCGTCGTGATCGGCGCGCCCATGTACAATTTCACGATTCCGAGCCAGCTCAAGGCCTGGATCGACCGCGTCCTGGTGGCGGGGAAGACGTTCAAATACGACGCGAACGGTCCGCAGGGTCTTGCCGGCGGCAAGCGCGTGATCGTGGCGATCTCACGCGGCGGCTATTATGGCGCAGGTACGCCTGCTGCGGTCGGCGAGCATCTCGAGACGTATTTGCGCTGGGTGTTCGGCTTCATGGGCATCACCGACCCCGAGTTCATCTTTGCCGACGGCATCCAGGTTGGTCCGGAGCATCGCGAGAAGGCGCTGGCCGGCGCGCTTCAGGCGGCGAACGGTCTGCAAGCGGCGTAAAACTCACGCCGACAACAGCCGCTGCCGGAGACCGGCAGCGGCTGAGAGTTCGACCGGGCTAAAACCAGGCGCCCTGAACTCCCAGGATGACGGCGATGAGCGAAATGAACAGGCCGATGCCGGAGAAAATGGCCACCCCGATGAACTCCGCGGTGTCGGAGCGCTTCGCCGGAACGGCGGTTTCTTCGGTGTAAATGCGCGGTGCTGAAATCGGAGAAAAAATGCGAGCTGCCTTTGGCATCACGGGTTCCCTTAAATTGGGTCTTATGACCCCTGCCCGTAAAAAGGTCTTGGCAGCGCGCGCGAAGGTTCAACGCATCACGCAACGTTCAGAAAATACATCTCGCGAGGTGTGAGAACCGGCCGGCGCAACCACTTGAGATGCGCCGGCCGATTCAATTTTCGAAAGACCTGATCAGCCGCGATAGATCGGTGCGCCGGCAGGCGAAGCCACCGCGCCGCCATCGACGAAGATTTCCTGGCCCTGAATATGCGCGGCATCATCGGAGGCGAGGAACAGCACCGTCTTCGAAATGTGATCTGGTTCACCAATGCGCCCGAGCGGCGTCGACAGCCCGATACGCTTCTCGAACGCCTTCTCCGCTTCCGGTGTTGCGACCGCCGCGCCCCAGATCGGCGTGCGGATCGCGCCCGGCGCAACGACGTTGACGCGGATGCCGCGCGGCGACAGTTCCGAAGCCATGATCCGCGCCATCGCACGCACGCCGGCCTTCGCGGCGCCGTAAGCCGAATAACCGGGAATGCCGAGCACGGAGATCACCGAGCCGTTGAGGATGATCGAGGCATTGTCGTTGAGATAAGGCAGCGCGGACTGCACCGTGAAGAACACGCCGGTGAGGTTGGTGCTGATGACCTTCTCGAACACCTCCAGCGTCGCCGATCCGAGCGGCGTGCCGCCGGGAATGCCGGCATTGGCGAACACGATGTCGTACTTGCCGAATTTTTCGGCGCCCTGCTTGATCGCCGCATCAGTCGCGGCGATGTCGGTCGCGTCCGCAGCGAGCGCGAGCGCATTCGGGCCGAGCTCCTTTGCGGCGGCCGCCAACGTCTCCCTGTTGCGCCCGGTGATCACGACCTTCGCGCCCTCGGCCACGAACAGTTTTGCCGTCGCAAACCCGATGCCGCCATTGCCGCCGGTAATCAGTGCCGTCTTGCCTTGAAGTCTCATCGTCGCCTCCAGTGGTTGCATCATAAAACTGAGTTGCCATCTAGGGCACATGGTTTTATGATGCAACCACACAAGCGCGTGATGGATGTCAAAACGCACGGCGCGACGGGACCATGACGATGGTGAAACGAACGAGCTTCGAAGGCGATGCCTGTCCGATCGCACGCTCGCTTGATGCGATCGGCGACTGGTGGTCGCTGCTGATCATCCGCGAGGCGCTGTTCGGCCTGCGCCGCTTTGGCGAGTTTCAAAGCAAGCTCGGCATGGCCAAGAACATCTTGTCGGCGCGGCTGCGATCAATGGTCGATCACGGCATTCTCACGATGGCGCCGGCTTCCGACGGCAGCGCCTATCAGGAATATGTACTGACACCGAAGGGCCGCGGCACCTTCCCGATCCTGGTCGCGCTGCGGCAATGGAGCGAGGAATTCGACGATCGGCCTGAAGCGATCGCGACCATTTTGGTCGATCGCGAGAAAGGTCGCCCGGTGAAGAAGCTGGAGATGCGCGCCGAGGATGGCCGGCTGCTCACCCCCGCCGACACGATGCTGAAGCCACGCCCCGTGCCCCGCCGGCGCTCAGCCTGACGGCGCGCGACTGTCACCACACCCGTCATTGCGAGGAGCTCGCGACAAAATTGCGAAGCAATTTTGCGCTGATGCGACGAAGCAATCCAGACTGTTTCCGTGGAGAAACTCTGGATTGGTTCGCTGCGCTTGCAATGACAGCGCGGTGGCACTTGTGCAAAGTCCCGTCGGCGTCAAAGATGGCTAGACAGCCAAAAGCGTCACCACCATGCCTCTACTCGCCATTGTCTATTTTTCCGTCTCCGGCACCACCGAGACCCTGGCGCATGCAGTGGCGCGGGGGGCCGCTGGAATGGCGGAGATCGCGCTTTGTCGGATCGCCGGCGACGACATCGTGTCAGGCCGATTCCAGAATGAAGGACTATTGGAGACGATCGACCGCGCCGGCGCGGTTGCGTTTGGCAGCCCGACCTACATGGGTGGACCAGCAGCTCAGTTCAAAGCCTTCGCAGACGCCTCAAGTGACCGATGGACCCAGCAGAGATGGGCCAACAAGATCGCGGGCGGCTTCACGACGGGCGCCTGCGCAGGCGGCGATCAACTCCACACGCTGACCTACTTTTCCATTCTGGCTGCTCAGCATGGCATGCTCTGGTGCGGGTTGGATATTCCAGGCGGAGAGGACGCAGCCGGTCGCAATCGACTGGGCAGCCAGCTTGGACTGGCAACACAATTGGTTGACGGTGCGTTGCCGCAGAGCGACCTCAGCACGGCCGAATATCTCGGCCAGCGATTGGCCAGAATGGCAGGCCGCAACGGCTGACCACAGCCGTCATTGCGAGCGGAGCGAAGCAATCCAGCGCGCTCACATCCACCACCGTCATCCTGAGGTGCTCGCCTCTTCGGCGAGCCTCGAAGGGCGACGGCCCGGCTGCATCAGCGTGGCCGCTCATCCTTCAGGCTCGGCTTGCGATGCGTTCGCATCTCAAGCCTCACGCCTCCAGCGACGAGCGCTACGCGCTCGCGCGGGGATGACGGGCTGATTTTGGCACCGCCCCCTCACGACAGCTTGCGCTTGCTCCGCAGCCGCAGATGTTCGTCGGCCTCCAGCTTGGTCATGCCCAGGAGATAATGCAGCACATCGAGCTTGTGGCGCTCGGCGAGCTTGCGCAATGCTCCGACCTGCTCGGCGATGAAGGCGACAGCCTCCTCGACGCCGCCCTCCCCCGGTTCCTCGTTGCGCGAGCCTCCCCGCGCGCCAGACGCGGCGCGCGCTCGTTTCTTTCCTGGCTTTGTCACCAGACCCCACCCGAATCCATGCCCCGGAGGAACTCTACGCTGACACCCGCCACAACTCCAAGGTGGTATTTCGCAACTTTCTCGATATGAAACTTTTCCCATTCCGGAGGCTTTCAATACCCTTCGATTTGACAGCGAGGGTCGCACCACCCATGTTCGGGTCGAAAGGGCCGACCCGAATCTCATCGAATTCGGCCCAGATTTCCCCCGTAAGTTACTGGAACTACATGAATATCGTCATTGTGGAGTCGCCGGCGAAAGCCAAGACGATCAACAAGTATCTGGGCTCGTCCTACGAGGTTCTGGCCTCGTTCGGCCATGTCCGGGACTTGCCGGCGAAGAACGGTTCCGTCGATCCCGACGCCAATTTCAAGATGATCTGGGAGGTCGACCCCAAGGCGGCCGGCCGGCTCAACGATATCGCCAAGTCCCTGAAGAACGCCGACCGCCTGATTCTGGCGACCGACCCTGATCGCGAGGGCGAGGCCATCTCCTGGCACGTGCTGGAGGTGCTGAAGGAAAAGCGCGCGCTGAAGGACCACAAGATCGAGCGCGTGGTGTTCAACGCCATCACCAAGCAGGCGGTCACGGACGCGATGAAGCATCCGCGCCAGATCGACGGCGCGCTGGTCGACGCCTATATGGCGCGCCGCGCACTGGACTATCTGGTCGGCTTCACGCTCTCCCCCGTGCTGTGGCGCAAGCTGCCGGGCGCCCGCTCGGCCGGTCGCGTGCAGTCGGTGGCGCTGCGGCTGGTCTGCGACCGCGAGCTCGAGATCGAAAAGTTCGTCGCGCGTGAATATTGGTCGCTGATCGCGACCCTGCTGACGCCGCGCGGCGATGCCTTCGAAGCGCGCCTCGTCGGCGCCGACGGCAAGAAGATCCAGCGTCTCGACATCGGCACCGGCGCGGAAGCGGAAGACTTCAAGAAGGCGCTGGAAACGGCCGCCTACGCCGTGACCTCGGTCGACGCCAAGCCCGCGCGGCGCAATCCGCAGGCGCCGTTCACGACGTCAACGCTGCAGCAGGAAGCCAGCCGCAAATACGGCTTTGCCCCGGCGCACACGATGCGGATCGCGCAGCGCCTTTATGAAGGCATCGACATCGGCGGCGAGACCACCGGACTCATTACTTATATGCGTACCGACGGCGTTCAGATTGACCCGTCCGCGATCACGCAGGCGCGCCAGGTGATCGGCGAGGACTACGGCAACGCCTATGTGCCGGACGCGCCGCGCCAGTATCAAGCCAAGGCCAAGAACGCCCAGGAGGCGCACGAGGCGATCCGCCCGACCGACATGTCGCGCCGCCCCGACACCATGAGCCGCAAGCTCGATTCCGACCAGGCGCGGCTCTACGAGCTGATCTGGAAGCGCACCATCGCGAGCCAGATGGAATCGGCTGAGCTGGAGCGCACCACCGTCGACATCACGGCGAAGGCCGGCGGTCGCACGCTTGAGCTGCGAGCCACCGGCCAGGTCGTCAAGTTCGACGGCTTTCTCGCGCTCTATCAGGAAGGCCGCGACGACGAGGAGGACGAAGACTCCCGCCGCCTGCCCGCGATGAGCCCGAACGACGCGCTGAAGCGGCAGTCGCTCGCCGTCACCCAGCATTTCACCGAGCCGCCGCCGCGCTTCTCGGAGGCCTCCCTGGTCAAGCGCATGGAAGAGCTCGGCATCGGCCGGCCCTCGACCTACGCCTCGATCCTCCAGGTCCTGAAGGACCGCGGCTACGTCAAGCTCGAGAAGAAGCGCCTGCACGGCGAGGACAAGGGCCGCGTCGTGGTCGCGTTCCTCGAAAGCTTCTTCGCCCGCTACGTCGAATACGATTTCACCGCCAATCTGGAAGAGCAGCTCGACCGCGTCTCCAACAACGAGATCTCCTGGCAGCAGGTGCTGAAGGACTTCTGGACCGGCTTCATCGGCGCCGTCGACGAGATCAAGGATCTGCGCGTGGCGCAGGTGCTCGATGTGCTCGACGACGTGCTCGGACAGCACATCTATCCGCCGCGTGCGGATGGTGGCGACATCAGGCAGTGCCCGAGTTGCGGCAATGGCCGGCTCAATCTGAAGGCCGGCAAGTTCGGCGCCTTCGTCGGCTGCTCGAACTATCCGGAGTGCCGCTACACCCGCCAGCTTGCCGCAGATGGCGAGACCACCGCCGATCGTTCGCTCGGCCAGGACCCCGACACCGGTCGCGACGTCTGGGTCAAGGCCGGCCGGTTCGGCCCCTATATCCAGCTCGGCGAGCAGAAGGATTATGCGGAGGGCGAGAAGCCGAAGCGCGCGGGCATCCCGAAGGGCACCTCGCCCGGGGATGTCGAGCTTGAGTTGGCGTTGAAACTGCTGTCGCTGCCGCGCGAGATCGGCAAGCATCCGGAGACCGGTGAGCCGATCACGGCGGGTCTCGGCCGCTTCGGGCCGTTCGTGAAGCACGAGAAGACCTATGCCAGCCTCGAGGCCGGCGACGAAGTGTTCGACATCGGCATCAACCGCGCGGTCACGCTGATCGCGGAAAAGATCGCCAAGGGCCCGAGCCGCCGCTTCGGCGCCGACCCCGGCAAGACGATCGGCGATCATCCGACGCTCGGCACCGTCACCGTGAAGGGCGGCCGTTACGGCGCCTATGTCACCGCGGGCGGCGTCAACGCGACGATCCCGAGCGACATCGAGAAAGACGCCATCACGCTGCCGCAGGCGATCGCACTGATCGACGAGCGCGCGGCCAAAGGCGGCGGCAAGAAGCCGAAGAAAGCAGCCAAGCCGGCCAAGGCCAAGAAGGCTGCGACGAAGGCCGCGGACGGCGACGACGCCGCACCGAAGAAGAAACCGGCCGCGAAGAAGGCGGCCAAAACCAAATCCGACTCCACCAGCAAGGCGCGCGCCGCCGTGTCGTCGACGGCCAAAACGTCGCCGACCAAGGCAGCTGCCGCCAAAGCTCCGGCCAAGAAGAGTGCCGGCACGACTTAAGAGGTTAAGTGAAACGCAAGAATGACCATGGCTTTCCCGACCGGAACGCCATCGTCGCCTTCATCAAGGCAAATCAAGGAAACGTCGGCACCCGCGAAATTGCGCGCGAGTTCGGCCTGAAGAACGCCGATCGCATCGAGCTCAAGCGCCTGCTGCGCGAGCTCGCCGACGACGGCACCATCAAGAAAAAACGCCACACGATTTCAGAGCCCGACAGCCTGCCGCCGACGCTGGTCGCCGACATCACCGGTCGCGATCAGGACGGCGAATTGATCGCCTCTCCCACCGAATGGGACGAGGTCGAAGGCGGCGAGCCCCCAAAGATCCGCATCCAGATGCCGCGCCGGCCAAAGCCGGGTACCGTCGCCGGCGTCCGCGACCGCGTGCTGCTGCGCGTCGAGCCGACCAACGAGGCCGAAGGCCCGGCCTTTCGCGGCCACATCATCAAGGTCTTCGACAAGACCAAGACGCGCATCCTCGGCGTGTTCCGCGAGCTTCCCGAAGGCGGTGGACGCCTCGTCCCCGTCGACAAGAAGGCTGCCGACCGCGAGTTGAACATCGCAGCGGTCGATACACACGGCGCGCGGGACGGCGATCTCGTCAGCGTCGACATCGTGCGCTCCCGCGCCTTTGGATTGGCCTCAGGCCGGGTCAAGGAGAAGCTCGGCTCGGTCAAGTCGGAGAAAGCGATCAGCCTGATCGCGATCTACGCCCACGACATCCCGCTGCAATTCTCCCCGGGCGCGATGCGCGATGCGGAAGCCGCAGAACCCGCGAATTTGAAGAGCCGCGAGGACTGGCGCGACGTCCCGCTCGTCACCATCGATCCGCCCGACGCCAAGGATCACGACGACGCGGTGCATGCGCAGGCGGACGACGATCCCAACAACAGAGGCGGCTTCATCGTCAATGTCGCCATTGCCGATGTCAGCTTCTACGTGCGCCCGGGCACCGCGCTCGACCGCGACGCGCTCGATCGCGGCAACTCGGTCTACTTCCCCGATCGCGTCGTGCCGATGCTGCCCGAGCGCATCTCCAACGATCTCTGCTCGCTGGTGCCGGGCGAGCCGCGCGGCGCGCTCGCGGTGCGGATGGTGCTCGGCCCCGACGGCCGCAAGCGCTCGCACAGTTTCCACCGCATCCTGATGCGCTCGGCCGCCAAGCTGAGCTACGCCCAGGCGCAGGCCGCGATCGACGGACGGCCGGATGACACCACCGGCCCCCTGCTCGATCCGATCCTGAGGCCGCTCTATGCCGCCTATGCCTGCGCCAAGCGCGCCCGCGACGAGCGCGATCCGCTCAATCTCGATCTGCCCGAGCGTAAAATCCTGCTGAAGAGCGACGGCACGGTCGATCGCGTCATCGTCCCCGACAGGCTCGACGCGCACAAGTTGATCGAGGAGTTCATGATCCTCGCCAACGTCGCCGCCGCCGAGATGCTGGAGAAGAAATCGCTGCCGCTGATCTACCGCGTGCATGACGAGCCGACGCTGGAGAAAGTCCACGCGCTCCAGGAATTTCTAAAGACGCTCGACGTGCCCTTCGCGAAATCAGGCGCGCTGCGCCCGGCCCTGTTCAACCGTGTGCTGGCGCAGCTTGAAGGCCACGACCACTTCCCGTTGGTGAGCGAGGTGGTGCTGCGCTCGCAGGCGCAGGCGGAGTACTCCTCGGAGAACTACGGTCATTTCGGCCTGAATTTGCGCCGCTATGCGCATTTCACCTCGCCGATCCGCCGCTATGCCGACCTCGTCGTGCACCGCGCGCTGGTCCGCGCGCTCGGCCTCGGCGAAGGCGCGCTGCCCGACAGCGAGACGCCGGAAACGCTTGGCGAGGTCGCAGCCCACATCTCGGTGACCGAGCGGCGCGCGATGAAGGCGGAGCGGGAGACGGTCGACCGCCTGATCGCGCATCACCTCGCCGACCGCATCGGCTCAAGCTTTCAGGGCCGCGTCTCCGGCGTCACCCGCGCCGGCCTGTTCGTCAAGCTTGCCGATACCGGCGCCGACGGCCTGATCCCGATCCGATCCCTCGGCACGGAATATTTCAACTATGACGAGGGCCGCCACGCCCTGGTCGGCACGCGCAGCCGGACCATGTATCAGTTGGGCGACATCGTCGACGTCCGCCTGATCGAAGCTGCCCCCATCGCCGGCGCGCTGCGCTTCGAGCTGCTGTCGTCCTCCAGCGAGACCGCGCCCCGCGACCGCCGGCCATCCGGTCCGCAACGCCGTCCCTCGTTCAAGGCGCAACCCGGACGCAGTCCGGCGAAAAAACACAAGCCCGCGAAGCCAAAATCCGGCAAACCCAAGAAGGGCAAAGGCAAGAACAAGGGCAAAGGCGGGGGGCAAAAGGGCAAGGCATGGTAACGAGCACGGCCCCAAAGATCTGGACGCGCGAGACCGGTCTGGTCGAGAAGCGCGACGTCTGGACGGCGATGAAGCGCGGCTTTCGCAGCCGCTGCCCGCGCTGCGGCGAGGGAAAGCTGTTCCGTGCTTTCCTGAAAACCGCGGACAATTGCTCGGTCTGCGGCCTCGACTTCACGCCGCACCGCGCCGACGATTTGCCAGCCTATCTCGTCATCGTCATCGTCGGCCACATCGTGGTGCCGGCCATCCTCTGGATCGAGACCAATTACACTACGCCGGTCTGGATCAGCTTCGCCGCCTATCTGCCCTTTACCTTCGTCGCCTCGCTGGCGCTGCTCCAGCCGGTCAAGGGCGCCGTGGTTGGCTTGCAATGGGCTCTGCGCATGCACGGCTTTGACGAGAACCCTCCGGATGGTATTCCGCCGGTCTAAGCAAATAATCAAAAAGCGGTTTGGGTGAGGACATGACGGACACGTCGCAGGCAGCCGAGAAGGCAAAAATCCACGAGGGCAAGGAAGCCGATCACCATCCTTATTTCCGGCCCAAGGATGCCGCGACGCTGATCCTGGTCGATCGCAGCGGCACGACGCCAAAAGTCCTGGTCGGCAAACGCCACGACAAGGTGGTGTTCATGCCCGGAAAATTCGTCTTCCCCGGCGGCCGCGTCGACAAGGACGATTATCGCGTGCCGTGTGCCGCGCCCATCACCACCGAGCTGGAAGCCAATCTCGCCAAGGGCAGCCCGAAGACTCCGGCCTCACGCGCAAAGTCGCTGGCCATTGCCGCGATCCGCGAGGCCTGCGAGGAGACCGGCCTCTGTCTCGGCCGCAGAGCCGAAGGCAAGACACCGAAGCTCGAAGGCGCCTGGAAGCCGTTCGCGGATGCAGGTCTCCTGCCCGATCCCTCCAGCCTGTTCCTGATCGCGCGCGCGATCACCCCGCCCGGCCGCGTCAAGCGCTTCGATACGCGCTTCTTCACGGCGGATGCCTCCGCGATCACGCATCACGTCGAGGGCGTGATCCATGCGGATGCCGAACTGGTCCAGCTGGTCTGGGTCGAGCTCGGCTCAAAGCCGCTTGCGGACCTGCATCCGATGACGCGCAACGTGCTCAACGAGCTCCACACCCGCCTTGCCACCGGCCCACTGCGCCACGATGCACCGGTGCCGTTCTTCCATTTCTACGGCGGCAAGATGCAGAAGGATATTTTGAGCTGACTACTCGTCCGAGTCCGGCTCGGTGCCGACATAGTCGCGCGCCGGCAGCTTGAGGACGCCGCCGATTTCTTTTGCGAACTTATCCGCCTCCTCACGCTTGGTAAAGCTCATCAGCGTGATCGGCTCGGTGCCCTTGTTGCCGCAGAGATTGACGTCGTAGGTCGTCAGCTCCGGATCATAGTCGTCGGTGATGCTGATGAAATGATAGTCGGCGAGATCGCGATGCCTGCGAAGATTCAGCGGGCCGAACTGCCTGGTGATGACGATCTGGCGCAGCGTCTCGTTGAGCACGACGAAAGTGCGGAACGTGAGCAGGATGACACCGGGAATGCCGACCATCAGCCCGAGCCCGGTGAACACCAGCACCGGCACGAGGTCGTCGGCGAGCCGGCCGAACCCGGAGAAATCCTGGTGCAGGCCGAGCGCGACGTTCCACAGCAGATAGCCACTGGCTCCCAGGAGCGGCAGCGACAGCAGCCGGCCAACCCAGGGCATGGGCCGGTCGATGCGGACCATGCCGCCATCCACTGTCATTGCGTCGGCCATTGTCGGGTTTCCTCACGAGGTCATGGCTTGGTCGGCGCGAGAGGCGGATTGGTTCGAAGAGACGCCGCCCCCGGTGCCGTTCTTCCATTTTGATGGCGGCAGGATGCGACGAGATGTGCTAGGGGAAGGAATGGGCGCTTGAATGACTGGAGGACAGGATGACGCGGTTCGTAGGGCCTCTGCTCGCTTCCGTGGCGTTGTGCGGCCTGCTTTCGCCGGCTGCTCATGCGGAGCTCGACGTCGCCAGATTGAAGCAAGCGATCGAGACCTCCTTTGAGAGCGAATATCCGAAGCTCGACGCGCTCTACAAGGACATCCACGCCCATCCCGAGATTGCCTTCCAGGAGGAGAAGACCGCGGCGAAACTCGCCGCCGAGATGCGTGCGATTGGCTTCGAGGTCACCGAGCACGTCGGCAAGACCGGCCTTGTCGCCATCTACAGGAACGGCGACGGTCCCACCATCATGGTTCGCACCGAGCTCGATGCGCTGCCGATGGAGGAGAAGACCGGCCTGCCCTATGCCAGCCGCGACAAGCAGATCTGGCAGGGCCGCGAAACATTTGTTGCCCATAGCTGCGGCCATGACATCCACATGGCGAGCTGGGTCGGCACGGCGAAGACCCTGGTCGGCATCAAGGACCAGTGGCACGGGACGTTGATGTTCATCGCGCAGCCCGCCGAGGAAGAAGTCGCGGGCGCAAAGGCGATGATCGACGACGGCCTGTTCACCCGCTTTCCGAAGCCCGATGCGGGTTTTGCCTTGCACGACGGCAATGGAGCCTACGGCTCCGTGACCTATCGGGTCGGGGCCGGATCGTCGAATGTCGACAGTCTCTTCATCAAGTTCGTTGGCCGCGGCGGCCATGGCGCGATACCGCAGGCGACGATCGATCCCGTGATGATGGCATCCCGCTTCGTCGTCGACGTGCAGAGCGTGATCAGCCGCGAGAAGGACCCGACCGAATTCGGCCTTGTCACCATCGGCGCGATCCACGCCGGGACCGCCGGCAACATCATTCCCGACGAGGCCAGGGTGATCGGCACGATCCGCAGCTTCAAGCCGCAGGTGCGCGCCAAGATGCTGGCCGGGATCGAGCGGACGGCCAAGGCGGTGGCAGCGATGGCGGATGCGCCGGCGCCCGAAATCCATCTCGACGAGGGGACCAAGGCGGTGATGAACGATGCCGCCGTCGTTGGCCAGGCCGAGCGGGTGCTGAAAGTGGCCTTTGGCGACAAGTTCAACATCAGCCCTGCAAACACGACCAGCGAGGACTATTCGGAATATGTCAACGCCGGCGTGCCTTCGATGTTCTTCAACATCGGCGTCTATGAACCCGAGCGCGTCGCCGCCGCCCGTAACGGCAGCGGCCCGCCGCTTCCCGGCAACCACTCGCCGCAGTTCGCCCCGGTGCCGAAACCGACCATCCGGACCGGCGTCACCGCGATGACGCTCGCCGTGCTGAGCGCCTTCGATCAGAGGGCGCGGGGACAGTAGCCCGCGCGCATCAATGCCTGCGGCTTGCTGGCCTCCAGGCTCACCGCCACGCGGCCCGCCGGAATGACGCAATTGTGCTGAGGTGTCAGCGAAAAACAAAAAATTCTTCCCGCCTCTCCCAATGGCGGAGTTCCCAGTCGTCCCTATGTCTTTCCCAACGACTCAAAGAACGGACACCGGGCGATGGCACAACGGCAACTCAAGCTTGGCGCGTTCATGCGCCCGATCAGCATCCACACCGGCGCCTGGCGCTATCCCGGGGCCTGGCCGGACGCCAATTTCAACTTCGGCCACATCAAGACGCTGATCCAGAAGCTCGAGGCCGGCAAGTTCGATGCCTTCTTCATGGCCGATCACCTCGCCGTGCTGAACATGCCGATCAACGCGCTCAAGCGCAGCCACACCGTGACCTCGTTCGAGCCGTTCACGCTGCTGTCGGCGCTCTCCGCGGTCACCGAGCGGATCGGCCTGATCGCGACCGGCTCGACCACCTTCGACGAGCCCTATCATGTCGCACGCCGCTTCGCCTCGCTCGACCATCTCAGCGGCGGGCGCGCGGGGTGGAACATCGTCACCACCTCGAACCCGGATGCGGCGCTGAATTTCGGCCTCGACGATCACATGGAGCACGCCGAGCGCTACAAGCGCGCCCGCGAATTCTACGACGTCGTCACCGGCTTGTGGGATTCCTTCGCCGATGACGCCTTCGTGCGCGACGTCGAGAGCGGGCTGTTCGTCGATCCCTCGAAAATGCACACGCTCGACCACAACGGCAAATATCTGAAAGTGCGAGGGCCCCTCAACATCGCCCGCCCCGTGCAGGGCTGGCCGCTGATCGTGCAGGCCGGTGCCTCCGAGGACGGCAGGCAGCTCGCCGCCGAAACCGCGGAAGCCGTGTTCACAGGCGGCGGCAGCCTCGCCGACGGGCAAAAGCTCTATGCCGACATCAAGGGCCGCATGGAGAAGGTCGGCCGCGACCCTGAACACCTCAAGATCCTCCCCGGCGCCTTCGTCGTGGTCGGCGACAGCGTTGACGAGGCCAAGGAGAAGCGCGCGCTGCTCGACAGCCGCGTGCATTACGACAGCGCCATCGCCTCGCTCTCGGTCATCCTCGGCACCGATGCCTCCGGCTTCGATCCGGATGGACCGCTGCCGGAGATTCCGGAAACCAACGCCAGCAAGAGCGGCCGCCAGCGCATGGTCGATCTCGCCGCCCGCGACAAGCTCACCGTGCGCCAGCTCGCCCAGCGCGTCGGCGGCTATGGCGGGCTCGCCTTCATCGGCACCGCCAAAACCATCGCCGACCAGATGGAGGAATGGCTGGTCGGGCGCGGCTCCGACGGCTTCAACATCATGTTCCCGTTCGTGCCCGCCGGCCTTGACGATTTCGTCGACAAGGTGGTCCCGGAGCTCCAGCGCCGCAGGATTTTCCGGAAAGAGTATGAAGGGCCCACGTTGAGGGAGAATCTGGGCCTGCCGCGGCCGAAAAACCGGTTCTTCGAGGCGTAATCGGGCCGATTTGAGTGGTTTTCCAGCCAAAAAACGTTGACTTCCAACGTTTTCTGGCTAGTTTGCCGGCCAACGCGGGCCGTTTAGCCGGCTCCAGATTCCCCCTTTTCCTGAGGTTCTGAACATGGCCAAAGCGGTCACCATCAAGGTCAAGCTCGTGTCCTCGGCCGAGACCGGCTTCTACTACGTCGCCAAGAAGAATTCGCGCACCATGACCGACAAGCTGGTCAAGAAGAAGTACGACCCGGTCGCGCGCAAGCACGTCGAATTCCGCGAAGCCAAGATCAAGTAAGATCGCGGGACGTTACGGACTTTGACGGGGCCCTTTCGGGCCCCGTTTTGTTTTGACCTCTCGTGTCCCGGGCGCGCTGCAACGCGCGAGCGTTGCTGCGCAGAACCGGGACCCAGAAGGCCACCCAGAACAATACAGAGACGTGCGCCCCGGCTCTGCAGCATACCGTCGAAGTGACGCTGCGCTGCGTCCGGGGCACGAGAGCCGAACGTATGCTCCCGGTTGTCATGTCCGTCGCCATGTCGACGGCGAGTCATCTATTTCCTCAACCTTCAGTTGCCCAATTCGGAATGGATGTTACCGTGCACTTGTCGGGACGGCATCCCGTCCCGGTTTTGGAAGGACATGGTCATGAGATTATCATCAAGCCTTGTCGTGCCTTCAGCCGTCGCTGCCTTGTCAACCGTCTTGCTCGTCGCCCCGGCAGCATCGCAAATTCCGACAGGCTCCGCGGCCACCCTCCCCGCCGTCACGGTCGATGCGCCGAAGCAGATGGCAAGGCCGCACCTGTCGGAGCGGGGAGCAAGCACAACGGCGCCGCGTCGGACTACGTCAACAGCTCGAACGTCAGCCACGCGGACGCCGTCGTATGCGCCGGGTTCTGTGATGGGGAGGATTGCCAGCCTCGAGGCACGCGCCAGCAGCTGCAACGGTGGCTGTGCATCAAGTTTTGCACACGGCAAGGAGCCCTGGATTGGCTGTAGCGAGTCGGGCGGCAACATAAATTATGGACCTTTCTCGCCAACGTGCCGGGACACCATCACCCATACGTCCTACGAGAATTGCGTCGAGACGAAGGTGTTCCTGGGCGAGTTTCGAAACAGAGCCCACTGGTTTTGCAGCAGCCTGCAGGCCGGCAACAGGTTCAAGGTCGCCGATCTCAAGCGGCCGGCCCGTCGCTAGTCCTCCTCTCCGCAGGCCTTCTGTTGCGGTCGTGTCCCGGACGCGCCGCAGCGCTACCAGCGCGTTCACGCGCGTCTTCGACACGCTATGGCGCTGCTGCGCAGAGCCGGGACCCAAAAAGCAACACGGCACACTTCAGACACATGGGCCCCGGCTCTGCAGCGCACCGTCGCCGGACGATGCTTCGCATCGCCGGGGTGACGCTGCGCTGCGTCCGGGGCACGAGAGTTGAACCGCCAAAGCAAGTGTGACCCACCTCGCAGAGCCCGGTGACCGGCTTCAATATCTCCAGCGGGATCGTTGCATGAAGTTGGTCCATTCCCGTGAAGAGCCATTTGCCGTTGCTGGATCCGCTGCGCTTCGCCGCCGCCCTCGGCGTCGCCATTTTCCACCAGATGTTCTGGTCCTGGGCCTGGGTTTCGATTGGCGTCCCCGGTTTCGAGCACTATGTCGCCGCCGATGTCCTCTACCCCTCCGCCGCCCCCTTCACATGGTTCGGCTGGGTCGGCGTCGAAATATTCTTTGTCATCTCAGGCTTCGTCATCGCGAATTCCGCGAGCACGTCTTCGCCGGGCGAGTTTCTTCTTGGTCGCGCACTCAGGATTTATCCCGCGGTCTGGGTCTGCGCCACCGCGACCTTCCTCGTTCTGCTTCTCTTCGGGAGCGGACCAGCATCCGAATTCATCCTGCCCTACATCCACGCCATGCTGATGGTTCCCAAGGGCGTCACCGGCCAATGGCTCGACGAGGTCTATTGGACGCTGGCCGCCGAGACGGCGTTTTACGGTCTCGTGTTTTGCGCGATGCTCACGAAGAGGATCACGCTGCGACACCTCGCCTGGGGCCTCACCATCTACAGCGCACTGTTCAACGCCGTCGCGCTGCTGGTAGCGTCCTGCACGACGCCATCCGACCTGCCCTATCTCGTCATTCTGATGTTTCGGGTGCCGTGCGCAGCGTTCCTGTTGAGCCATGGCTGCTTCTTTGCACTCGGAATCTGGCTGTTCATTTCCGCGAACAGACAATTGACGGCGCTCGAACAAGTCGCAATTGCCGTCACCTGTCTTTCGGGCGCAGCAGAAATCTACGTCTTCGCCTCCTTCTTTTTGACGTCGATACCCGCCATCGCGGATCAATCAGCCCTTGTGCCGGTCATGGTGTGGGCGGCTGCGGTGCTCCTCATTGCCCGTGCCGCCAACCGGAGCAGGCGCTCCGCGGCCATCGCTTCGCCTGAAGCACCGGCTTATTTGAGAACGCTCGGGCTGATCACCTATCCGCTCTATCTCACCCACAACGTCATTGGCACCGCGATGATCCGTGCCCTGGTCGTTTCAGGCCTGGATGCCACCTCGGCCGTATGGATCGCGCTCGGCATGCTGGTGCTGATTGGCTGGTTTATCTGCGCGAAGATCGAGCCGGCCGTCAGGCACGCGCTGATGCAAACTCTCTCATATTTCGGAAAGCTTCCGAAGAGGCAGCCGGCATTGCGCCATCAGGCTTCGGCCCGCGGGTTGCGCCTTCCGCTGCCCGTGTCGGTCAAGGTGAACGTCGCGGCGCCCTTGAGCGCGATGAGATCGGAATGAACCGCCCCCGCGCCTTGGCGTCTGTTCGCTAATGCAGTCCCAGCCCGCTGCAATACCACGCCATGTCTTCATGTCTCCAGCCGCGCTTGACGCCTGATTCCTTGCATTCGTTGTAGCTCTTGAAGTTTGCGCCGTTTCGGCAGCCTGCCGGATAGGTCCCGAAGCCTCCACCCGACGTGGAACATGCGACCGAGCTGACCTTCGTTTCGGAGGTCGAAGCGGAAGCGCCTTTAGGGGCCGCGCTGGCTGCGCTGATCGACAGAATGGTCAAAACCGCAAGAAGAAAAACCGAAGCTCTCATCGTGTTCTCCCCAATGGTGGATAGCTTTAATGCTACCTCAGGATGCACGATAGCAAGAGCGACAACCATTGCCAATGTATCATTCCCGGCCGGCGCGATATCAGCGTCATCCAAACCATGGTGTAGGAGCCGAGCGCGTCGTAGATCGCCCCTCCCTCGTCAGCGCCGAGGAAGCCGCCGATCTGGCGGCTCATGAAGGCCAGACCCTGGAGTTGTCGCGTCCGCTATGCGCGCAGAAGATGACGTTGAAGCCGGACGGTTCGATGTCAGTCTTGAGCCACAGGCGGAAGTCGGCTGTCAGTCTATCACCTCGTCCGCGCGCACCAGTAAGGACGGCGGTATTTCGATGCTGAGCGCTTTCGCGGTCTTCAGGTTGATGACCGTCTTGAACTGCGTCGGCTGCTCGATCGGAACGTCGGCCGGATTAGCGCCCTTCAATATCTTGTCGACGAAAACAGTAGCGCGGCGAAAAATTGCGGTGAAATCCACCCCGTAACCCACCATCGCGGTCCCTCGGGAAGCGACAATGGGTGCGGCAACCGACGGCACGCGGCACTTCTCGACAATCGCGGCGACGATGGACGAGTTGGTGACAAACGCATTGGCGTCCGTGATCACGAGGCCGTCCATAGGGGTCGAGCCGACGACTGACAGCGCGCTTTCGAGGTCTCCGGGAATGCCGATTTCGATCGGTCGCAGTTCGATCTTCAACACCTGCGCGGCGGTCGTCATAGCGCTCATTGTACTGTCATTCAGCGGGTTTCCTCGCTGCATGAGCACCCCTGCGCGGGTCATGGAGGGAGCCACGCTCGCGAGAATCTCTAACCGCTTGGCGGCTAGTTCTGTCAGGAAAAAGGTTTGTCCCGTGATGTTGCCGCCGGGATGGGCCATGCTGGCTGCAAGGCCTATGGCCACCAGATCGGGGCCCACGA
>NZ_JADPJH010000014.1:403790-452679 GCF_023073315.1 Bradyrhizobium sp. 1
CCCCGGGAAATGTGGCTGTCACGAGAACGTCGACATCGAGGGCGACCAGTTCAGCCGCCAGCGCCGGCAACCGGGTGTCGTCGCCGCTGGCGTCGCGATATTCGACATGAACGTTCTCGCCCTCAACCCAGCCGAGATCGCGGAGCGCCCCGAGAAACGCATCGACCTCTAGATTACGCGGTGGGGGCAGAAAAAGCCCAATGCGGGCGATTCGCTTCGCTTGCTCGGCCCGCGCCGCCATAGGTCGCGCCAATGCCGCACCAACCAGAGCCAAGAATTCACGTCGCTTCATGCCAACCTCAATCTCATAACCTCGAGCAGAGGGTATGCAATTTTCGACATGGGTCCAAGCGAGCCGGTGTCCGCTCGGGGTCAGAAGCTGTCGATCCGGACGAAGCAGCGCGTAGGATGGGTTGAGCACGTCGCGAAACCCATCTCACTGGGTTGCCGGCGCGACAGGTTGATGGGTTTCGTGCCCTCTCGTGTCCCGGACGCGCTGCAGCGTGAAACGCTGCTGCGCAGAGCCGGGACCCAGAAAGCAACACAACACGATGCGGAGACGTGGGCCCCGGCTCTGCAGCGCTCCGCTGAAGAAGCGCTGCGCTGCGTCCGGGGCACGAGAGCTGGGCTAAGCCAGCCGAGTTGCTGGAATTGTCGCATCCGCCATGCGCGCAGAACACGACGTCGATGCCGACGCGCTCGATATCAAAAGTGGCCTGAAGCAGACGAACGTCGCGACAAGCGGACGCCCGGATCGTCATTTCGCCCGCTTGAACACCAGCTCCAGCGTGATGCCGGCGGGGGTGCGTGGATTTGTAAACTTCAATTCGTCATTGGTAATCGATGTCACGATCCGGCGTTGATTTGGCCGTCCGACCAAGTTGGGAAACGAACTTGTCTCGATGTTGACGTGGATCGTGCTCGTGCCATCGTCCACCGTGTATGTCCCGGTGTAGGCAACGACACCTGATGCGATCGCCATTGCCTCCTCGGGGGACGGCAGCGCAGAGTCGCCCGATGCATACTTTGGGGCGTCGGATCGCACAGTGATGAAATGGAAGCGACCATCGGCGGTATAGGTGACAGCGCCTTGCAGCTTCGGCCGCTCCACGGCACTCCCGTCCTCGCGTGTGCCGGTGCTGGATACGTAAATCCAGGTACCAATCAGCTGATCCCTCAGAGACTTTCCCTGGGAAATGCCATCGTCCGGGAATGCTGCAACCGAGATCACTGCCGTCGCGCAAAGTCCAAGTGCATACCGCCTGTTCATGAAACCCCCTGCTTTTTGGCAATGCCGCAAGGTACCCATCGCTGCGACTGACAGCAATGGGCCACAACCTGCTGAGCTGCTCGAGGTCGACGATGGGCCGATAAATGTTGGCAGATCATTCCGGCAGCCCAGATGCGCGCAGGGCATTGCCCAGCTTCGACGCCAATTCGGGCGCGCAATCCACGCCGGTGAGCTGTCCGCTGACGCGGAAGCCAGGCTGCAATTCCAGCACGCAAGCTGCCGCGGCCCGGGCCTCTTCCATCCGTCCGAGCGCGACGAGCGATGCGGCGAGTTGTACCCAGGTAATGCTATGAGCTGGATTGGCCAGGTTAGATTTGTAAGCAGCGCCGGCGGCCTCGGCGTAGCGATCACAATTGAAGTGACCGAGCGCCTGCGCGTCGTAAGCCGCAAATGCCCAGGGATCGAACGGACTCAAGCGAATGCCGCGCTCGCTCCAATCGATTGCACGCTCCGCCTCGCCCGCCCACCCGGCGACGACGCTTCCGAGGATCCAGGCAAGCGCGGTTGATGGGCTCAAGGCAAGCGCCGCTTCGAAGGCTGCGAAAGCTGCCTGGCGGTCGTGCCCGTCCATCCCGAGCGAGAACCCCGCAAAGGTAAGTGCCAGCGCATCGTCGCGGCCGTGCTCGATTGCGAGGCGCGCGTGCCGCACTGACGCCAGGCGGTCCTCCTCCTTCAGCCCCGCGCGCAGAAAGCGGTTATGATGGCTCATCGCGGCCAGTCCATGGGCGAGTGCGTAGGTGGGTTCGAGACTAAGGGCGCGCCCCAGTTGTGTCAGAGCGACCGTGGCACGATCGGGCATTCCGGAGTCAACATCCGGCTGCGCACGCAGTACGAGCTCATAGGCATCAAGGCTGTCGGGGCGTTTGCGGCGGATGCGCTCGACCTCGGCGCGGCGCAAGCTCGGCTCGATTGCGCCGACCACGGCAAGCGCGATCTCATCCTGCAGGAGAAACAGATCGCCGGCGGTGCGGTCGTAGCGTTCGGCCCAGATCTGCGCACCACTTGTGGCGTCGGCGAGCTGCGCGTTGATGCGGACACGATCGTCGACGCGGCGGACGCTTCCTTGCAGGACATAACGCACGCCGAGGTCGCGGCCGACTTGCTTGACATCGGCGCTACGACCACGCCAAACAAAGCTCGAGCTACGAGCGATCACGAACAGCCACCTGATGCGCGACAGTCCGGTGATGATTTCGTCGACCATGCCGTCGGCGAACCAGGCGGCTTCGCCCGATTGTTCGAACGGTAGCACCGCGATCGAAGGTTTTGCCGGCACAGCAAGCGCGGTCGGTTGGGGAGCGTCGGCTGCATTCGCATCGACGCGCGTCACCGGCGGTCCGATATAGCGATAGCCGCGACGTGGCAGCGTCTCGATCCAGCGTCCTCCCTCGCCCGGCTCGAGCGCGCGGCGAAGCGCCGCAATCTGCACAGTGAGATTGCTGTCCTCAACGATGAGCCCGGGCCATGCGGCGTCGATCAGCGCGTCCTTGCTGACGGGCGTTGCTGCGCGCTCGAGCAGAAGGCGCAGCAGCGACGCGCCGCGCCGGCCGAGCAAGCTCGTGACACCTTCGCAAAGCAGCGCGCCGGTGTCGGCATAGAGGGCAAAGGAGCCGAACCTGTAGGTTGCTGGTGCGGGTTGCTCGGTCATTTCGGTGACATTTTGCAACAATTTCGGAAGTGTTTCACGACCTTTGGATGGCCGACCGGCAGATTCAGGCACCTTGATCACCAATCTGGAGAGTCATCATGAGCCGACAGCCGATTATTCGACGCCCCGGCGAAGGCAAATCCATCAAACTGGCCGGCCAACCGATGGGGTTTCTGGTCACCGGCAGTGATACCCGGCACACCTCAATGTTCGAGTGGACCATCCCACCCGGCTTCGCCACCGGTCTGCATGTCCATCGCGTGCAGGAGGAAACATTCTATGTCCTGGAGGGCGAGTGCGACTGGCAGGTTGGAGACGAACGCGTGCGCGCGATTCCCGGCACTTATCTGTTCTTGCCGCCGGGCGTGCCGCACAATATCGCCAACGGGTCCGCAACGGTCGCGCGCGTGCTCATGACAGTGTCTCCGCCCGGTCACGAGCGCTATTTCGAGGAGCTGTCCGAGACAGTGGCACGAGGCGGTGCGGCGGACCCGGCGGCAATCGCAGAGTTGCGGGCTCGCTATGACACCGAACAGCTCTCGGCACTCAAAAGCTAGCGACGACCGCAAACGGGCAATTCATCCGCTCGCGCTCACCGAGTCACCGCAAGCGGACGCCCGCACGCCCCCTTACGCCGTCCGCAACACCGGCGCCGGCGGCTGCGACGGCCGGATCAGCGCGAACGCGACCTGGATGATGCCGCCGGCGAGGCCCAGCGCGACGCCGATGCGCCAGGCCATGGTGTAGGACCCGAGCGCGTCGTAGATCAACCCTCCCCCGTAGGCGCCGAGGAAGCTGCCGATCTGGTGGCTCATGAAGGCGAGGCCCTGGATCATCGCCTGCCAGCGCAGGCCGAACATCTCGGCAACCGCGCCCGCGACCAGCGGGCCGACGCCCATCCAAAGGAAACCCATGATCGCGCCGAACAGCAGCGTCGAGGCCGGCGTCGCCGGCAGCATGAAGTACCAGGCGAGCGCGAGCGAGCGCAGGACATAGATGCCGCCCAGCAGCGCCAGCTTGTTCCAGCGCTGGCCGGCCCAGCCGAAGAACAGCGAGCCCAGCACGTTGAAGCCGCCGATCATGCCGAGCGTCTGCGCGCTCAGCATCGGATCGAGGCCGCAGATGGCGAGATAGGACGGCAGATGCGTGGTGAGGAAGACGAGCTGCATGCCGCAGACGAGATAGGCGCAGGTCATCACCACGAAGGACGCGTTACCGAACGCGGTCTTCGCCGCCGTCATGGCCGTTGCATCGCTGATGTCATCGGCGGCCGGCTTCGGCAGCGGAATCGCATCGACGCGGCCGGCGTACCAGGCCGCGGGAATCATCAGCACCGACATCACTACGAAGCCGGCGAGCCCGACGCGCCAGCCAAATCCTTCATTGAGCATCTGCCCGAGCGGCGCCGACAGCAGCGCGCCGAGCGAACCCGCGCCGGAGACGATGCCGAGCACGGTCGAGCGCACCGTCGCGGGTACCGCGCGCGCGGCCACCGACATCGCGATCGCGGCCGCGGTGCAGGCGAGCGAGGTGCCGATCAGCACGCCGGCGCCGATCATGATGGCGACGAGACCGTTCGCGGTCGCCATCAGCACCAGGCCCGCGATGTACATGAACGATCCCACGATCATGATCGGACGGAAGCCGTAGCGCGTGGTCATCGCGCCGGCGAGCGGCTGGAGAAAGCCCCAGGCGAGGTTCTGCACGGCGAGCGCCAGCGTGAAATCCGAGATCGAAAGGTGGATGTCATGCGTCAAGGGCTGCATGAAGATGCCGAGGCTCTGCCGCAACCCCATGCTCAGCGTCAGCATGATCGAGGCGCCGATCAGGATTGGCAACGTCGGACGCAGGACCTGCAACAGGGGCATTTCGTTCTCCCTCGTGGGCACGGCGCGCGCGCCGGCGTCTGCAATTCGCCTTGATTTTGGTTACACAGACCTGTGTAATTAGGCTATGAAAGGTACACGCTGTCAAGCGAACAGGATGCACGCTGCCGCATGGCTCCCCCGCCCGCCCCACAGACGATGAAAGAGCGGATCCTCGCGACCGCCGACAAGCTGTTCTATCTGCAAGGCATTCGCGCCATCGGCGTCGACACCATTGCAGCCGAGATCGGCATCTCCAAGCGCACGCTCTACAACCACTTCCCGTCCAAGGACGCGCTGATCGCGGCCTATCTCGAGCGCCGCTTCGTAGCTCCGCGTCCCTCCGACAAGCCGCCGGCCGAGCAGATCCTGGCCACCTTCGATTCGCTGGAGCGCCGGTTTGCCGCCAAGGATTTTCGCGGCTGCCCGTTCGTGAATGCGGTCGCCGAGCTCGGGCCGACTGACCGCGCCGTCAAGAAGATCGCAATCGCCTTCAAGGAAAGCCGCCGGGTGTGGTTTCGTGACCGGCTGAACGAGCTCGGTGTTGCCGACGCAGAGGCGCTCGCGACGCAGCTCGTGCTGCTGGTCGATGGCTCCATCGCGCAGGACCTGGTGCGCGACGATCCCGCGATGGCGCGCGCAGCGAAGGAAGCGGCGAAGGTGCTGCTGCGGAATGCGGGGGTGGATGTGGGGGTGCGGTAAAGCCCGCTGTGACGCGGGACAAGCGCACGCCACACTAACCGCCGTCACCGCATTTCACGGTGTCATGCCCCGCGAAGGCGGGCATCCAGTATTCCAGAGACAGCGAAGCTAGAACCGAGAGGCCGCGGCGTACTGGATTCCCGCCTGCGCGCGCCTTCGCGGGGAATGATAGCGAGGTTGTGGCAAATTCGGAATTATAGAATAATACTCCTGTTTTGCCCGACGTGTCAAACGGAGTCTACTTGCCCGCTCAAACAAGCTTGCCACCCGCGTAACCCATTGATCCGACTAGCGCCGGCTACTGTGCATGGGGTTGTTTTCGCAATTCTTGTTGCAGGCAGCCTCACGCCGCGTGCGAGACCACCCGGTTGCGGCCATCGTGCTTGGCGCGGTACAGCGCGGTGTCGGCGCGCTTGAGGACGTCGGCCACCGCCTCGCCCTTCTGCTCCAGCGTGGTCAGGCCGATCGAGATCGTGACCTCGATGCGCTTGGTGCCCTTGTGGACGGCGAACGGCTCGCCCGCGATCGAGCGGCGCAGCCGCTCGGCGACCATGCCGGCGACGTGCAGGTCGGTCTCCGGCATCACGATGACGAACTCCTCGCCGCCGTAGCGGCAGGCGAGATCGATGCCGCGAATCGACTTGCGCACCCGCACCGCGAATTCCCGCAGCACGTCATCGCCGGCGTCGTGGCCGTAATTGTCGTTGATCGACTTGAAATAGTCGATGTCGAGGATCATCAGCGCCAGCGGCTTGCCGCGGGTCGAGGCCTGTTCGGCGAGCGTTGCGAGATGGCTCTCCATGTAGCGGCGATTGTGCAGGCCCGTGAGCGCGTCGGTGATCGCCATCTCGATCGAGTTCTGCACGTTGTCACGGAGATGATCGGTGTAGCGGCGGCGGCGGATCTGGGTGCGGGCGCGCGCCAGCAGCTCGGTCTTGTCGATGGGCCGCAGCAGGTAATCGTTGACGCCGATCTCGAGGCCGCGGAGCAGCCGGGTCGAGTTCTCGGGGTCGGCGATCGCCAGGATCGGCACGTGGCGCGTGCGCTCCAGCGAGCGCGCCTGGCTGCAGAGCCGCAGGCCATCGAAATTGTTGAGGTCGAGCGAGACGATCAGCAAGTCGTAATTGCCTTCGGCGGCGTGGAACAGCGCTTCCGTCGGGTTCGGCTCGACGTCGACGGTGTGCTCGGCCGCGAGCAGGCTCGCCAGCCGCTCAT
This sequence comes from Bradyrhizobium sp. 1, assembly GCF_023073315.1. Taxonomy (GTDB): domain Bacteria; phylum Pseudomonadota; class Alphaproteobacteria; order Rhizobiales; family Xanthobacteraceae; genus Bradyrhizobium. The sequence continues at coordinate 410,512 of NZ_JADPJH010000014.1, forward strand.
AGGAGGACTGGCGGTCGTCGACCAGCAGGATGCGGCCGCCCTTGCCGGTGTCGGAGACGGCGCTGCGCTCGGGCGCCTGCATGCCGATCTCGAGCGAGGTGATGGCGCGCATGCGCAGCTCATCCGTCATCATCTTCAGCCGCGTCAGCGAGCGCACGCGCGCGATCAGCACGACGTCGGAGACGGGCTTTGTCAGGAAATCGTCGGCGCCGGCTTCGAGCCCGCGGTTACGGTCGGCGGGGCTGTCGAGCGCGGTGACCATCACGACGGGAATGTGGTGCGTCGCCGGATCGGTCTTCAGGCGGCGGCAGACTTCAAAGCCATCCATGTCGGGCATCATCACGTCGAGCAGGATGATGTCGCATTCGGCGCGGCTGGCCAGCGCCAGCGCCTCGGTGCCGTTCGAGGCGGTCATCACGTCGAAATATTCGGCCGACAGACGGGCCTCTAGCAGCTTGACGTTGGCAGGAACGTCATCGACGACCAGGATACGCGCGGACACTGTGAACTCACTTCCTATCCGATAAAACGCCGGACCGTCTCAATGAATTTGCCGACCGAGATCGGCTTGGACAAATAGGCCTCGCAGCCGCCCTCGCGGATGCGTTCTTCGTCGCCCTTCATCGCGAACGCGGTGACCGCGACGACGGGAATGGAACGCAGCTCCGGATCGTCCTTGATCCAGCGCGTGACCTCGAGGCCGGAGACCTGCGGCAATTGGATATCCATCAGCACGAGGTCGGGCCGCATCTTGCGAACGAGGTCGAGCGCCTCATATCCGTTGCTGGTGCCGGAGGTCTGGTAGCCGTGCGCCTCCAACAGGTCGCGGAAGAGCTTCATGTTGAGCTCGTTGTCTTCCACGATCAGGACGGTCTTAGCCATCCCGCCCTCCTGTTGGTCCTGACGACCGATGCATGTGACGCCTCAGGCGCCGCTATCAGGCGCTTCGAAAACTGGATTCAAACTAGACTCGGATTCGCTTGAGTTTCGTTAAACCCGAGGGGCGACTTTCTGCGATGTGGTTTCCAGTTGCTTGTCTGCGGTCTTGAGACTCGGGCATGATGGATTTCAAAGTAGACACCGAAAGTTAATGGAAAGGCAAACCGGACCCTTGAAAAAGCCTGTTCACAACCCTCGCGAAGTCGCTGAAATCGTTGCGATTCAGGCGCTGTCCTTCGTTGCCGGCGATCCCGAGCGACTCGGCCTGTTCCTGGCCGAGACAGGTGTCGGTCCGGAGACGCTTCGGAACGCTGCCTCGGACCCGAATTTCCTGCTCAGCGTGCTCGACTTCGTGCTGCGCGATGACGACACCGTGAAGGCCTTTGCCAAGGCCTCGGAGCTGCATCCAACCAATGTTGCCGCAGCGCGGCAGGTGCTGGGCGACGCGCTCGGCGACCGGACCTGGGAGCGCGACGTGCCGTGACCGCCCCTGATACGGCCGGGCCCCGCTGCTTCTGCCGGGATTGTTCGGCCGATCTGGATATGGGTGTGCGGCGCTGTTCCGCCTGCGGTTCCCCTCGCCTCGTCCGCCACCGGACGCTGTCGAGCCTGACCATCGCCCATATCGACTGCGACGCCTTCTATGCGACGGTCGAGAAGCGCGACAACCCTGAGATCGCCGACAAGCCGGTCATCATCGGCGGGGGCAAGCGCGGCGTCGTCTCGGCCGCCTGCTACATCGCGCGCACCTATGGCGTCCGCTCGGCCATGCCGATGTACAAGGCGCTCGACGCCTGCCCGCATGCGACCGTGATCCCGCCTGATATCGCAAAATACGTCCGCGTCGGCCGCGAGGTGCGGCAGGCCATGCAGGCGCTGACCCCGCTGGTCGAGCCGCTCTCGATCGATGAGGCCTTCCTCGATCTGTCCGGCACCGAACGGGTCCACGGCATGATCCCGGCAAAGGTGCTGGCGCGCTTTGCCCGCGAGGTCGAGCGCGACATCGGCATCTCCGTTTCGGTCGGCCTGTCCTGCAACAAGTTTCTGGCCAAGATCGCCTCCGACCTCGACAAGCCGCGTGGCTTCGCCGCGCTCGATCAGGAGGAAGCGCGTTCCATGCTGGCTTCGAGGCCGGTCGGCTTCATCTTCGGCGTGGGGCCTGCGACGCAAGAGCGCCTCGTGCAACGCGGCTTCCGCATCATCGCCGATCTGCAGAAGGCCGATGAGATCGAGATGATGCGGCAGTTTCCGAGCGACGGCCGCAGGCTGTGGCGGCTCGCGCGCGGCATCGACGACCGCCGCGTCGAGCCTGACAGGGGCGCCAAGACGATTTCGAGCGAGACCACGTTCGAGACCGACATCCGCGATTTCGCGACGCTGGAGAAGATTCTTTGGCGGCTGTGCGAGAAGACATCGTCGCGGCTGAAAAGCAGCGAACTTGCGGGATCGACGGTGACGCTAAAACTGAAGACCGCCGACTTCCGCCAGCGCACGCGCTCGCAGTCGATCGCGGCGCCGACGCAGCTTGCCGCAAAGATCTTCTCGATCTGCCGCGAGATGCTGGCCAAAGAAATCGACGGCACCGCCTTCCGCCTGATGGGCGCCGGCGTCAGCGCGCTGCGCGAAGGCTCGCCTGCCGACGACACCGACATGCTCGACCGCCGCGCTGCGCATGCCGAGCGCGCGGTGGACAGCCTGCGCAAGAAGTTCGGCAGCGCCGCGGTGATCCGCGGCATCGCGTATGACGGGCCGGAGAAGGCGCAGGAGTGATGACGGGCGAACGCGATCTCGGCGCGCTGCTGAGGGACATGAAGCCGGAGCTGCGGCCGGGCGTCTTCGTGTTCTGCTCGATCCCGGCAAACGAGCCCGCTCCAGCAGGGCTCCGCCCGCTGCTGACATTCCGCGAGCAGGAAGGAATGACGCTGGTGATCTTACGCGAAGAGGCCGAAGCGGCGCGACTGCGCTACACATTCCCCTCGCGCCTGATCACCTTGACGGTTCACTCCGCGCTAGATGCGGTGGGATTCCTGGCTGTCATCACAGCGGGCCTGGCCGACGCCGGCATCAGTGTGAACGCCGTGTCGGCCTTCCACCACGACCATCTCTTCGTGCCGGTTGATAGGGCTGACGAGGCCTTGGCTGTTCTGCAAGAGATGTCTGGAGTGTAGCCCGGCTTCAATCCGCGACCGCGATCGCCTCGATCTCGATCAGCCATTCCGGCGCGGCGAGCGCGGAGACGCCGACGAGGGTCGAGGCCGGCGGCTCCATGCCTTCGAAGAAGGCCGAGCGGGCCTTGCCGATGATCGGGCGCAGCTCCGGCTTGTAGCCGACCACGAAGGTCGTGATCTTCACGATATTGGCGTAGGTCGCGCCGGCAGCCTTCAGCGCGTGACCGAGATTCTGCATCACCTGCATGGTCTGCGCAGCGAGATCGCCCTCGCCGACGATCCGACCCTCTTCGTCGGTCGATACCTGGCCGGAGATGTAGATGGTGCGTGCGCCCGTGGCGGTGACGACGTGAGAATAGGCGGGATTGTGGTGCAGGCCGCTGGGGCGGAGATGGTCGAGCTTGGGCATGGGCTGGCTCCCGGAGGTTTGTCGTTGGAGCAAGCGTAGCCGCAGAGTGCGACAAGGGCTAGACGTCTCGCCCTCAATTACAGGGCTTGCTGTCCTTCACGTCGAACTTGCCCATCGCACCAGAAATGACAAAATCGTTGTAATCGAGCACGAGCTGGCGCGAGACGCCGTTTTCGTAGAGCTCGAACGCCATCGCGTAAACAGGCGTCTGCTCGCCTTCCTTCTGCTGCGACTCGCGGTCGAAATAGCTGACAGTGACGGGCCAGCGCTTCAGCGACTTCATGTGCTCGTCCGACGTCGACGCGTCAGGCGAGGCGGTGCGGTCGTCGGGGATCGGCTGGCCGATCACGGTCAGCGTGTTGTAGACCTTCTGGCCATCGTCGGAGCCATCATAGACGGAGAGCTCGAGCAGCGACTTGCCGTCCTTGGCGGCGGCAATGATGCGCTGGATCTGCTCGGTCGGGAACACGATCTTGCCGTCAAGCGTAAAGTTCTTCGGCGCCGGCAGCTTCAGCTTGACGTTGATGTGGTCGCCGTCGCGCTCGGCCGAACCGTCGACCCGGCCGGCGTCGGCCTCGTTCATCCGCGTCTCGATCTTGAAGGTGTAGCTCTTGCCGGCGGCGTCCTCCCAGGAATTGGAGCGGAGATCGCTGAGCGTGATCTTGCCCTCGCCGCTGTCGAGCTCGGACACCTGGCGGAATTCGGAGGTGTAGCCCTCGCAGGAGCTGCCGGCGAAATTGTAGAGGATCCGGCCACGGGCGCTGTTGACCGAATTGGAGCGCGATTTGACCAGGCTCAAATCATAGAGCGCCTGATGCGCCAGGAACGGACCGTTGGCGGCTTGCGCCGCGCCGCCGGGACCGCAAGCGGTCGCCGCGAGCGCCATCATACCGAGCGAAGTCCGAAAAAGGTGCTGCATGTCTGGTCCTTGAGGGTGCGTCCCTGGGGAAAGCGCAGATTCGGCATTTTAATGACCGTTCCATTACGCCGCAACTGAGGCAGTTTCACGTAAAGTTGCACCCCTCCCGCTGAACCTCCTGCCCTGCCTCAACAAAATGCAGCCCCGGAGCCCTTTTGGGGTTGCTTGCATGTGGCGGCACGATGGGCGAAACAGGGCGCGCCCGGCCTCCAAACGGAGGCGCCCGGGCGGAATGAACTCCTGAATTGGTTCTTGGACAACGAGGTCGAACATGGCGGGCACGGTCGAGCAGAAACTGGCGGAACAGGGCATCAAGCTGCACGAGGCCCCCACCCCGGTGGCCAATTACGTGCCGTTCGTGCGCACCGGCAATTTGCTGTTCGTCTCCGGCCAGGTCTGCTTCGCCCCCGACGGAAAGCTGATCGCCAAGGGCAAGCTTGGCGCCGGCGTCTCGATCGAAGAAGGCGCCGCGGCGGCGCGCGGCTGCGCGGTCAATTTGCTGGCCCAGGTCAAGGCGGCGCTCGGCGACCTCGACAAGGTCACGCGCGTGGTGCGCCTCGGCGGCTTCATCAACTCGGCGCCTGACTTTTTGGACGGGCCCAAGGTGCTCAACGGCGCCTCCGACTTGATGGTCGCCGCCTTCGGTGACAAGGGCCGCCATGCCCGCACCACCGTCGGCGTCGCCTCGCTGCCAGCCGATGCGGCGGTCGAGGTCGACGGCGTGTTCGAGGTCGCCTGACGCGCATGCGCGCTCCGGATTGGCTGACAGCCCGGCCGGTCGCCCATCGCGGCCTGCATGACATCTCACGCGGTATCGTGGAGAACATGCCGGGTGCGGTGCAGGCGGCGATCGCGGGCAATTTCTCGATCGAGGTCGACATCCAGCTCTCGTCCGACGGCGAGGCCATGGTGCATCACGACCATGCGCTCGGCCGCCTCACCGAGGCCACCGGCGAGGTGGTCGAGAGGACCGCGGCGGAGCTGAAGGCGATCAGGTTCAAGGACACCGACGAGCGGATGATGTCGCTGTCCGACCTCTGCGCCATGGTCGCCGGCCGCGTGCCGCTGGTGATCGAGGTGAAGAGCCATTTTGACGGCGACCGCAAGCTGGTGAAGCGGATGGCCGAGGTACTGGCGTCCTATCAGGGCCGGGCAGTCGGCATGTCCTTCGATCCCGACCAGGTGCTGGCGCTGCGAGAGTTGTTGCCCGCCCGCCCGCGCGGCATCGTGGCGCAGCGGAGCTATGAGGACGAGTATTGGGCCTACCTGACGCAAGAACAGCGCGACAGCATGCTGTACCTGCGCCACGGTTTTCAGACCCGGCCGCATTTCGTCGCCTTCAAGGTCGACCATCTCCCGGCCCCCGCCCCCTGGATCGCGCGCAATGTGTTCGGCTGCGCTCTGCTCGGTTGGACCGTGCGTACCCCAGAGCAGCGGGCGCGGGTGGGGCAATATGCCGATCAGATGATCTTCGAGGGGTTCGTGCCGTAGGGCTGATGTTCCTCACTCTTGAAGTCGCTGCTGCAATGCACGATCTTGAGCACGATGGCATCATCTGAAATCACGCTCGAGGCGGTCCCGTCCATTGCCGAAGTGTCTGCCGAGGATTGGGACGCCTGCGCCAATCCCGGAGGCCGGTGCAATGGGGTCAACAACGGAACCTCATCCGCCCTTACAGGCGATTCCCTCGGCCTCTTAAAACCCGCCTATAACCCGTTCGTCTCGCACGCGTTTCTCTCCGCCGTTGAGAAGTCGGGTTCAGCCACGATCCGCACCGGCTGGGGCCCCCGGCATCTGGTGGCCAAGGTCGATGGCCGCGTCGTTGGAATCGTGCCCTGCTATCTGAAATCGCACTCTCAAGGCGAATACGTCTTCGACCGCGGCTGGGCGGATGCCTATGAGCGCGCCGGCGGACGCTATTATCCGAAGCTCCAGGTCTCGGTTCCCTTCACTCCGGCAACGGGACCACGTCTGCTGGTCCGCGACGGCGTCGACCACGAGCGCATCATGGAGACGCTGGCGAGCGGGCTGGTGGCGCTGTGCGGCGTCAGCAAGGCCTCCTCGGTGCACGTCACCTTCGCCCGCGAGAGCGAATGGAAGCTGCTCGCCCGGCACGGCTTCCTTCAGCGCACCGACCAGCAGTTCCACTGGCGCAATGAGGGCTTTGCAAGCTTCGACGACTTCCTCGCTACGCTCAACTCGCGCCATCGCAAATCGATCAAGCGCGAGCGGCGCGACGCACTCTCTGCCGGAATCACCATCCACTGCCTCACCGGCCGCGACATTACCGAGGATGCCTGGGACGCCTTCTTCGAGTTCTACATGGAGACCGGCTCGCGCAAATGGGGCCGGCCTTATCTGACGCGCGAATTCTTCTCGCTGATCGGCGAGACCATGAGCGACGACGTGCTGCTGGTGATGGCCCGTCGCAACGACCGCTGGATCGCGGGCGCGATCAACTTCATCGGCTCGGATACGCTGTTCGGGCGCAACTGGGGCGCGGTCGAGCATCACCCCTTCCTGCATTTCGAGGTCTGCTACTATCAGGCGATCGACTTCGCCATCAAACGGGGCCTCGCAAATGTCGAGGCCGGCGCACAGGGCGAGCACAAGATCGCGCGCGGCTACCTGCCGCGCACGACTCATTCCGCGCACTTCATCGCCGATCCCGGCCTGCGCCGCGCCATCGACGATTACCTCAAGCGTGAGCGTGCCTATGTCGCCGAGGCCGGACGGGAGCTCGCCGAACTCGGCCCGTTCCGCAAGGGCATCGACGAGGCGCCTTGACGGTTTACCGCCTCTGGTGACAGTAAGCGCAAAATTCTAGGGAGCCGTTATGACCGCCTACGACACCAACAACATTTTTGCAAAGATCCTGCGCGGCGAATTCCCCTGCCACAAGGTCTATGAGGACGAGCACGTGCTCGCCTTCCTCGACATCATGCCGCGCGTGCCGGGCCATACGCTGGTGATCCCGAAGGCTCCTGCCCGCAACATCCTCGACATCAAGCCCGACGACTACGCCCATGTTGCCCGGGGCGCGAAGAAGATCGCGATGGCCGCGATGACGGCGTTCAACGCCGACGGCATCACCGTGCAGCAGTTCAACGAGTCCGCCGGCGGTCAGGTGGTGTTTCATCTCCACATGCACGTGATGCCGCGCCACGACGGCGTGGCGATGCTGCCGCCCGCGAGCCGCAAGGAAGACGTCAAGGTGCTCGAAGAGAACGCGGCCAAGCTGATTGCGGCGCTGAAGGCGGGGTAGGTCTCTCGGCTCGTCATTGCGAGCGAAGCGAAGCAATCCAGAGTGGTTCCGCAGAGGCAGCCTGGATTGCTTCGTCGCAAGGGCTCCTCGCAATGACGGAGGATAGACATCACTCCGTCTGAAAATCCCCCGGCTGCGGCGCGGCCAGCGGGGTGAACTCGCAACGATCCGGCTTGAGGTCGATCAGCGGCGTGTTGTCGAGACAGTCGAGGCCGCGCACCAGGATCGTGCTGCCCTCGATGGCGACCAGCTTGACGATCGAAGTGCCGATCGGGTTCGGCCGCACCGGCGAGCGCAGCGAAAAGGTGCCGCGGGTTTTCTCGTTGTTCTTCGGGCTTTGCAACACGATGTCCCGGCGCGACTTGTCGAGCCAGTAGAGCACTTCGAGATTGCTGTAGAAATCGACGCCCTTGATCGCCGGCACGAACGGCTCAAAAATCTCGAGGCGACAGATCGGGCCGTCGGCGCGGCCCTGCCGCGGCGTCTCCAGCCGCGAGGTCCAGGGCGTGCGGATGCGGCCGATGAAGACGAGGCCGGCATCCTCCGTCGACGGCAGCGAGATGGCGACCTCGCCCTCGCGGAGCTCGTTTTCGCGAACCATATTTCCTGTTCCTTAAGCCAGTCGAAGGCGATTTTAGCCCAACCACCAGGTGCCGGCCAGCATGAAGACTTCGCCCGCGACCACGCCCGCGAAAATCGAGCGGCGCGTCAGCAGGAAAACGACGAGGCCGGCGGCGACGGCGCCGTAACGCAGGACATCGGGCACGCTCGCGAGCGCACCTGGCGGCTCGACCACGATCTGGGCGATGACGCCGGCCAGGATCGCGGTCGCGACCGCCCTCACCCAGACCAGCAGCTCCGAGCCTTCGTCGATGCCGCCGCCGAACCACAGGCCCAGCATGCGCCAGATCTGGTTGGGAACGACGCCGGCGACGAACAGCACGAACAGGGCGTGCCAATCACCGATGAGCTGCGCAAAGCTCATGCGCGCACCTCCCGCCACCAATGCACGCTATAGGCGATCGTGCCGGCCACGAGGCCACTGACGAGGATGTCGAGACCGGAGTTCATCTTCGCCGCTAGCGGATAGAGCAGAACCCCGAGCGCCAGCGCGACGACATCGGCGACCTCGCGGCTGTTGCGCGCGGTCGAGAACAGGAATGACAGCGGCGTCAGCAGCAGAATCGCTGCGCCCAGCGTCTTCGTGAGATTGGCGGCGAGGAAATAGCCGACCGTGTTGGCGGTGAGGCAGACCGAGACCAGACCGAAGCCAAGTCCGTTGACGAACGCGATCCGCCGCTCGCGCGGCACCTGCGGCAAAAAGCGATGGCACTCGACCCACAATGTCACGGCGGTCAGATGCGCCGCGAAGAACAGCTCGCGCCGCTTGGTCGTCGGCGTGCGCATCAGTGGCAGCACCGAGACCACCATCGGGAACAGGCGGATGGCGCTGACGGTCACCGCAATCGCCGATTGGATGACGGTGGCGCCCGAGCCGAGCGTGGTGATCAGGATGATTTGCGCCGGCCCTGCCCAGACGAACAGCGTCGAGCAGAGCGCCCAGAGCAGGCTGAAATGGCTGTCATGGGCGAGCGCGCCAATGCCAAGATAGGTCGCAAACAGGACGAGAGTGAGGATCGTCTGCGTGATCGAGCGCAGACCCCACGCAAAGGCGCGCCAGGGACTTTGCCATTGAGGGGAATCAAGCGGAGGGAGCGCCACGGGACGGCCGGCCTAGATAAGGAATCGTGCCCGCATAACGGGCAATGCGGCGGCTCGCGTCAAGGAACCACGCGGCGGGGCTGGCATGCGTGCGCGGTGCGCTCTACCCGCTCATACCACGGTTCTTCAGCACGAAGCAGGCCCCACCCGCTTTCCGGATTCGATTGCACAGATCATCCGCCTCGTTGCGCGTTTCCGCGCCGATGCGGACCTGGTAGAACGCGCGCGTGCCGCGGCTGCGCACCACCGAGCTCAACAGGCTCGGATCGCGCTCGCCGATGACGGCGCTGAGCCGCGTGACAGCGCGGGAATACATCGCCAGCGCCTTGTTGCGATCAAAACCGGCGGCGAGCTGCACGCCCCAGATTTTTGCGGCGGCAAGCTCCACATGCTGCTCGAGCTCGGCGACGAAGGCATTCGGTGCACGCTTCAAAAGCGCCATCAGATCGCGGCAACTCGTCGGCGGCGCGCTCGGTGGTCCCTTACCAGTCGCGCCAGCCTTCGCCCACGCATCAACGCTCGTGCCCGTGATGGCGTAGACGTAGCTGCGCGTCTGGTCCGGCATCGGACCAGTGCCGGCGAGCCATTCCTGGACGCGACGCGGGCCGGCATTGTAGGCGGCGGCCGCAAGGCCGAGATTGCCGAACTGGTTGCGCAGCTCGTTCAGGAACTCCGCCGACTTCGGCAGCGCCTGCACCGGATTGAAGGGATTGAGCAGCCCGCGTTCGCTCGCAGTGCCCGGCATGAACTGCGCAATCCCCTGCGCCTGCTCACCGCTGCGCGTCACCGGGCCCACGGCATCGGCCTGGAATCGGCTTTCCTGCCAGATCACGCGGGCGAAGAATTCCAGCGGCAGATTGGCATCGCGCGCGGCGGCCTCGACGATCAGGCAGATCGATTCCCGCGTGTCGCTCTCGCGCGCATCAGGCTTCGCCGGCGGCACCGCGAGCTCTTCGACGCTGGGGACGGCGACATTGGTTTTTGCCGGCGAGCTGTCCCACGCCGCGACCTCTGTCGCAGAGACCAGCAGTGCGGCAACGACGAGTGCTACAATTCGCGCCAACACTGCCCAAGCATCGCCGTGGCGCACGCCGGCGGGGCATGCAACAAGATGATCTGCCATGTTCCGGCATCGTGCCATGGTTCAACGAGTTGCCAATATATGCTGCCTGACCTGCTTCTCCCAATGCGCATCCCCGCCAAAGGGATCCGCGCGCTCCTTATCCTCGCCGCCCTTGTCCTGTCCGCCGCGCCCGCCATGGCTCAAGTCAGCTGGCGGATGACCACGGAATATCCACAAAACAACATTTCCGGGATCGGCCTCACCACTTTCGCCGATCGCGTCGCGGCGCGCACAAACGGTTTCGTGACCCTGGCCAACGCCTTCGACAACGAGCTCAAGATCAGCTCGGGCGAGATGCCGGGCGCGGCGCTCGATGGCCGGATCGCCGGCGGAGACGCCTTTGCCGGCGCGCTGTCCGGCCTCGATCCCGTGCTCGGCCTCTCCACCCTGCCCTTCCTGGTGCAATCGGTCGATGTCGCCCGCGCCACCAACGCACGGGCCCGGCCGCTCTACGAGAAGGCGTTCGCTGACCGCGGTCTCAAGCTGCTCTATCTGACGATCTGGCCCGCGACCGGCCTGTGGTCGGATCATGCGCTTGCAGGCGCCGACGATCTGCCAAAACTGAACTTGCGAGCCTACGATTCCAATTCCAGTGCGGTGATGCGTGCAGCCGGGGCCAATGCGCAGTTCCTGCCGATGGACAAGGCGCTGGCCGGCCTGAAGGACCATCAACTGAACGCATTCCTCACCTCCGGCGACGGCGGCGCGGGGCGAAAACTCTGGGACTTCCTGCCGCATTTCACCGCGATCAATTACGCGATGCCGGTCTCGATCGCCTTCGTCCGCAGCGAGACGTTTGCCGCATTGTCCGAGCCGATGCAGCGCGAGGTGATGGCGGCCGCAGCCGAAACCGAGCAGAGCCAGTTCGCGCTGCTCGCCCATCGCACGGCCGAGAACTACGCGCGCATGCGCGACAACGGCGTGAACATCGTCGAGCCCGCGCCGCAATCCCTCGTCGCGGCCCTGCGCAGCGCCGCCACAAGCACGATCGCCGGCTGGGAGGCGAAGGCCGGCCCCGATGCCACAGCGATCGTCGATTGGGCCCGGCAGCAATGACACCTTGCTCTTGAGACGTCTTGGCTCTTGACTTGAGAGCTCAGCCAATTAGCAACGGGCGGCAATTTCAACGCTGGCCGGGTCCTGATGGCGACAATCTTCTTTGATCTCGACGGCACGCTGACCAACCCGAAGCCGGGGATCACCCGCTCGATCCAGTGCGCGCTGGAGCGGCTGAACCTGGCGGCGCCGAGCGAGGACGAGCTGACCTGGTGTATCGGCCCGCCGCTGCATGCCAGCCTGAAGAAGCTCACGGGAAGCGACGAGCTCGCCGACCGCGCACTCCTGCTCTACCGCGAGCGGTTTAGCGATATCGGCCTGTTCGAGAACGAGGCCTATGCCGGCATCATCGATACGCTGACGACGATTGCTGCGACCGACCAGCGCATGTTCGTGGCGACCAGCAAGCCCGCGGTCTACGCCATTCGCATCGTCGAGCACTTTGGCTTGAAACCGTATTTCGAGCGCGTGTTCGGCTCCGAGCTCGACGGCACCCGCGTCGACAAGCGCGACCTGCTGCGCTACGCGCTCGACGAGGCCAAGGTCGATGCGAGCCGCGCGATCATGATCGGCGACCGCAGCCATGACGTGGTCGGCGCGCGCACCAACGGCATGACCGCGATCGGCGTGCTCTATGGCTATGGCAGCGAGGCCGAGTTGCGGGAGGCCGGCGCGCATCACATCTGCGCGGCGCATCCCGAGCTGCTCGGCCATTGCGTGGCCTAGCCGCTGACGGTCTCGACCGCCGCCAGCATGCCGGTCCTGGCGTGGCAGTTCCGATATTCGAAGAACTGCTCGTCCGCGGCCGCCACCGTGATCTCGTGATAGAGCCGCAGTTTTGCTGACGGCCCGACCGTCGAGAGATATTTCATCGCCGCACCAAAGATCCTGACATGGGTCGGGTGCGACTCCGCCCAGCGCTCCAGCGCGGCGAGACTTTTCCACCAGCTCTGGCCGTAGGACTTTTCGCTGACGCTGCCGTCGGCCGCAAGCACCTGCATGTAGCGGTTGGCATAGCAGCCGATGGCAAGGCCCTCGTCGCGCAGAAAATCCATGCCCTCGCGCAGCACCGGCTCGACGTCATCGAGATAAAGCTTTCGCTCGGACAACTCGGTGTCACCCCAGTCCTGCCCGGAGCGGATCAGGCAGAGATTATCGTGCGCCTTCACGCGCAGCCGCGCGCCGTCGCGGATCAGTTCCGGTGCACCGCCCGGCGGCATCGGATCGGTCTGCGACAGCGGAATGCGATCGCGCATGCCACCCCAATAGGCGTGCTCCTGCACCTCGCCGCTCATGCCGTCAGCGATGACGGCGACACCCTCGGGCCGGTCGGGCGAGGAGAACAGCGTCTCGTGCCGCGCGACAGTGGGACGCAGCACCTCGATGAAGGTGCCGATGCCCTCGCGAGCTCTGCCAGTCCAGGCTTCGCGCGCCGGAGCGAACCAGGCGTCGAAACGTGCGACATCGTCCCAATAGGCCACCGTAACGATGGTCTCATAGCCCGACTGGTCGACATAGTGCGCGCGGTCCCAATGGGAGGGACCGCCCTCGCCAGCAAATCGCCCTGCGATGTCCTTCAGCGCCGCCAGTGGCGTATCACCACGATGCTGGACACCGAAATACGCCATCACGACGCGGCCTACCGCCGGCTTGTAGCGCGCCACGAAGGACGGATATGGCGGCTGGTAATCATCAGGCACGCGCTTGTGGCGCGTGCGCTGGGTTTCGAGATGCAGAGGAATCGCGGATTCCATGATCGTGCCCTCCCTCGATTGCAGTGATCAGCTTGCCGCCGCCGCGATGTCCGCAGGCTCGACGCTGTCGACCGGCAGCGAAAACTGCTCGACGCGCTGGTATCGCTTCTTGTTGAGCAGCAGCCGCGTCACGTCGGGCCGCGAATAGTGCCCGGCGGGATCGGCGGCGTTCTTGGCAACGCCGATGGCGCCGAGATCGATCTCGGCAATCAGCAGGCCCTCCTGATCCGGCGCGAGCTTGTCGCCGATCTGGCTGCCGTCGGGCCCGTAGATCGCCGCGAAGCCGCCGCCGACATGCAACAGCGCGTTCTTGTCCGGCCGGTCGCAGAGCGCGTCGATCATCGCCTGCGACACCGTCGCGCACGGCGCCAGCACGAAGCAGGAGCCTTCCACCGCGTAGACGCGCGAGGCGGCGTTGTTCACCTCGGCGCCGAGCGCTGGCGCGAAGGGATCGTACAGCGAGAAGCTCGGCCACGCCGCGACGTGCACCTGCTCGTTCTGGGCGTACATCGCGTATTTCGACAACGGCTGGAGATGCTCCCAGCAGCACAGCGCGCCGATGCGGCCAATGTCGGCCCTCGCATGCACGGCGAGATCGCTGCCGTCGCCCTCGCCATAGACGGTGCGCTCGGCATGGGTCGGCCGCAGCTTGCGGCGCTTTGCGATGGTCTCGCCGTCCGGGCCGATCAGCCATTGCGCCAGATAGAGGCTGCCGCCGTCACGCTCAGAGAGGCCGAGCACGGCCGTCAGCTTTGCCTTGCGCACGGCGTCGCGTAGCCGCTCGGCCTGCGGGCTATCGTAGGACAGCGAATTGTCGAAATAGCGCTGCACAAAACCGCGGCCGATCGCCCAGGCCGGCGAGTCCATCCAGATGTGCCAAGGGTAGCCGGGGATGAAGGCCTCGGGAAAGGCGACCAGCTTGGCGCCCTTTTCCGCCGCCTCCCTGATCAGCGCGATCGACTTGTCGATCGAGGCGTCGAGATCGAGCCAGGCGGGCGCTGCCTGCACCACCGCCACCTTGTATTTGGGATGTTCGATGCCCATTGCCGCCTCCATTGCCGGTTGATCGGAAGCCAGGTCCGATGCAGTCTATTTGGCCAAACCGGGCGGCCGGGCGCTCGACCACGGCGGAACAAAAACTCGACCGGACGGGTCGACGAACGGGTACGGAACTTGCCTGCGGTCAGGTTGGATTTGCGATTTTGCGGGATGTGAAAGGGAGGCTTGCCGATGCCAATCCAGTTCACCACGGACGACAGCCCCGGCTACCGGCGGCTCGCTCTCTGGCAGGACATTGTCTGCGATGTCTTTGTCGGGCTCGACTGCAAGTCCGACCTCGGCAGCGCCTTTCACGGCTCGGTCACGCAAGTCCCGCTCGGCAAGGCGGTGTGCTCCGACGTCTGCTCCGACCGCCAGCACGTGTTCCGCACACCCTCGCGCATCGCACGCTCGGACCAGGATTATGTTCTGGTCGCGCTCGGCAATCGCGGCGACGGCGGCGTGGTGCAGGACGGCCGCGAGACCGTGATCCATCCCGGCGAGTTCGCGCTCTACGACACCACGCGTCCCTATGAGCTGAAGTTCAACGACATCTTCACCCAGACCATCTTCAAGGTGCCGCGAGAGATGTTGCAGCGGCGGCTCGGCGCCACCGAGGCGCTCACCGCAATGTCATTCGGCGCTGACATGCCACTCGAACGGCTCGCTTACGATTTCATCTTCAGGCTCTGCCGCAGCGCGGACCGGCTTGCTCCGGACAATGCCGCGGCGTTGTCGGAACAAGCCGTCGATCTGCTGGCGATGGCGCTGAGCGAGCGGCTCGGCAAGACGTCGCTGCCGTCGTCGACTCATCGCTCCGCCCTGCTCTACCGGCTGAAGGCGCACATCAGGACGCACCTCGCCGATCCCGATCTGTCGCTGGCGGAGAGCGCAGCCGCGCTCGGCATCTCGCCGCGCTATGTCAACGATCTCCTCGCCGACGAGGACATTTCGTTCCAGCGCTACGTCCTTGCCGAGCGCCTCGCCCAATGCCGGCGCGACCTCGCCTCGCCAATGCTCGCCCACCGCCACATCAGCGAGATCGCGTTCGCCTGGGGCTTTAACGACCTCTCGCATTTCGGCCGCGTCTTCCGCGAGCATTTTGGGATGTCGCCGCGGGATTTCAGGCAGAGTCAGCAGCGGCACTGACAGCTATCTCCCCAAGCCTTCGTTCGGGACGAAGGCAAGGCTCGCCAATTCCAGATTGTCTTGCTGAGAGCCGTGCATCAGGCTGGCGCGCATGAGGACTCACGCCACCATAAGCGGATCGGAGCTGCTGCTGGGCGTGATCGCGATCCGGCTCGCGGTGCTCGTCGTGGTGGGCTGGAGCCTGACGCTCCTGCCGCCGCAGACGCGCGACAGCGAATCCGTCTGCTTTCCCACTCCCGCAGCGCGGATCGAGGCACAGGCGGTGCCGAAGAGCAGCTTGCACGCCGGCGATCCCGCTGTCGACGATATGCTCCGGCACGATTAAGGCACAAGCGCATCGCTTGGAGACGTCACGCGCGCCTTCATCGCTTCGCTCATGGGAAGCTGGAGGTTCTGTCCCCTCGGCGGAATCGGCGATTCGAACCACTTGACGTAGAGACGGTCGAACTCGCCAGAGGCCATCTTGTCCTTGATCGCGGCGTCCACGAGCGTCTTGAACTCGGGATCCTCGCTGCGGGTCATCAGCCCGTAATAAGACGGCGCGAAGGTCGTCGCCAGCATCCGGAACGACCTTGGATCGGATGCGTTCGCGACGAGCCCGGCGACCAGGATATCGTCCTCGAACCACGCCGCGGCACGGCCTGTTCCGAGCATGAGAAGCGACTCGGCGTGATCCTTGGCCTGAACGATCGTCACGTTCAGTCGCTGGTCGTCGAGGAATTTCCTGGCGACACCAAAGTTCAGCGAGCCCTGCGTGATGACGACAGTCTGTCCGTCAAGTCCTTTCGGCTCTGTCACACGAGACGAGGCAGGCACCAGCCAGCGCGGCGATGCCACATAGGTCGCGATGGAGAAGGAGACCTGCTTCTGCCGTTCGGCGGTGTTGGTCGTGCTGCCGCACTCGACGTCGATGGTGCCGTTCTGAAGCAGCGGAATACGATTGGACGCATTCACCGGCACGTAATCGATTTGCAACGCAGGCCGCTTCAACACGGCCTTGATCTTGTCGGCCACCGCGGAGCAGAGATCGAGCGAGAGTCCGGTCGGCTTCTGGTCGGCGCCGAGATAAGCGAACGGAATCGAGGCCTCGCGGTAGCCAAAGGTGACCTTTCCGACCTCCTTGATTTTCTCGAGGGTCTGGCTGGCCGCTGCTGGAATATCCACCAGCGCAAGCGAGAGAGCGGCAATGGCAAGCGTCGGCGCGTTTTTGCGGATCATGTCAGCCTCCGGACTGTTGCTTAAGCGGCGGGATTTCGCGACAGCTCGTCGAGGCTTTCCCGCAAGGACCGATCCAGGATCTCGACAGCGCGGTCGATCTCCTCGGTCGAGACGGTCAGTGGCGGTGCGATACGCCACACCGATCCGCGCTCGGGGCGGCGGCGGATGTTCATGCTCAGCCCGTACTCGAAGCATTTCTGCGTCGTCAGTCCACCGAGCTGATGGGCCGCGCGCCGGCTGTTGCGATCAGTGACCAGCTCGACGCCGAGCAGAAGACCCATGCCCCTGATGTCGCCGATCTGTTCGTATTTCTGCTGAAGGCCCTCGAACCGGCCGCGCAGATAAGCGCCCATGACATTGGCGCGTTCGACCAGCTTCTCCGCGGCGATCACACGCAGCACCGCGAGCCCGACCTCGGCCAGGAGGGGATCAGAGACGTGGCTGGTGTAGTAGGTGAAATGATCCTCGTGGAGCTTGCTCTCGATTGCCTCCGTGGTCGACACGGCCGCAAGCGGAAGCCCGCCGCCGAGCGTCTTCGACATGGTCATGATATCAGGGACGACGCCGAAATATTCGGCTCCCGTCTTCTTGCCGATGCGCCCGAACGCGGTCTGGGCCTCGTCGAAGATCAGCAGCATGCCGCGCGCGTCAGCGGCCTTGCGCAACGCCTCCATGAACGCCTTCGGCGGCACCAGCACGCCGCCGGCGCTGATCACGGGCTCGGCGATGATCGCCGCCCCCCGCCCGCTCGACTGCATGTCGAACATTTTCAGCGCCAGCTCGAGATTGGCGAGTGCGGACGCTTCCTCACTTCCCTTGTCGATATAGGGCCGGTAAGCGTTGGGCTCCGGGATCACGAAAACGCCGGGCGGCGGCACGCCGTAGCCCTTGCGGTCGCTCGCCATGGACACCGAGGCGGCGCCACCGGTGATGCCGTGCCAGGAGCCGCCGAGGACCAGCACCTCGTAGCCGCTGGTGTACATCTTGGCCATCCGGAGCGCGACTTCGGTCGCTTCCGAACCGGTGTTGATGAAGATCGAGCGCTTGAGGTCGCCGGGCAGCCAGTCCTTCGCCAGCACCTGGGCAAGCTCGGCCACGACTTCGGGGATCATCCCGCTGAAGAGATGGAATGCCTTCTTCCCGGCCCGCTCCACCGCCGCGACAATGGCGGGATGGTTGTGGCCGATGGTGGCGCACATCTGGCCGGAGGTGAAATCGAGATAGTCGCGCCCGTCACTGTCGGTGACGATCGTCCCCTTCGCCGAGGTGAAGAGGTTCGGGAACACGTCTCCGCCGTACCGGACCAGGAATTCGTCGGCGGCCTGTTTCAGCGATGAAGTCATGTGGTCTCCTCGGGCAAGCAGAGTCAGCCGCACGGCTGTGCGGCGCCGCGACGCGGATTGCGCTCGCCGGTCTCGGGGCGGTTTGGGGGGCACGAAGCTGTTGCATCAGGACGTTCACGGTACGAAAATTGCCTGAGCAACACGGCAATTCGTATCGGGCAGACATGATGGGCGCCAGTTCAAAAAACTCAGCAGCCGATGAACTGGAGTCAACGGAACGGCCGAGAATGCCGCCGCTCAAGGCGCTGTCGGCGTTCGAAGCGGCCGCGCGCCACGGCAGCTTCAGCCGCGCCGCCGAGGAGCTCGGCGTGACGCCGTCGGCGATCAGCCATCACATTCAGAAGCTCGAGGATTTCCTCGGCGTACGCGTGTTTTCCCGGCACGCCGGCCGCGCGGTGCTCACCAATGCAGGCCGCCTCTATGCCAGCGAGATCGAGCGCGCCTTCGGAACGATCATCGGCGCAACACGGCTGGTGGCGCCGCAATCGCAGCGCGATCATCTCTTCATCGCGAGCGGCCCGAGCTTCGCCGCCAAATGGCTTCAGCCGCGGATCGGAAATTTCATCGGCCAGCATCCGGAGATCGGGATCAGGCTGTCGACCATCTCGGATTTGCGCGATCTCGAAACCATTCGCTTCGATCTTGCGATTGCCTATGGTCGCCCTCCAACTCTCGACGGGAGGCAGGTCGAACCGCTGCTGGCCGAACGCCTGCGTCCGCTGTGCAGCCCACAGCTGATCGAACAGCTCGGGCTTCGCGGGCCCGCTGATCTCGCCCGCGCCACCCTGATCCACTCCTCGAACGCGCTGACCTGGACCGACTATCTGCGCAAGGTCGTCGGATCGACCATCAAGGCACGCCAGGAATTGTGGTTTGACCGGTCCACCATGGCGATCGATGCAGCCGCCGAAGGTCTCGGCGTCGTTCTCGAAAGCGAGATCCTTGCCGCCGAGGAGATCGCCAAGGGCACGCTGGTTGCGCCGTTTCGCCAGCCGAAGTTCGAAGTCGAGACGGTGTCTTATTATCTGGTGCGGTCTGCCGAAACCAAAGGCCGCAGCCATGTTGCCGCCTTCGAGACCTGGCTGCGCGCAAAGATTACTGCTGCAAATTTGCAGACGACAATGACGTAACGATCGCGCACGTCGCAAAGCAGAGCCGCCATGTGCGCGCGTGATGGTGCGACGCTCATGCTTGCGCTAATCTCGGCACCAAGGCCGCGTGGATAAAGCAACGGCCAGCCGAGGAGCATACCGATGGAATACCGACGCTTGGGCCGCTCAGGCCTGATGGTGCCCGCTTTGAGCCTGGGAACGGGCACGTTCGGCGGCGTCGGCCGCCTTGCTGCGTGGGGCACGACTGACGCGACCGAAGCGCGGCGGCTGCTGGATATCTGCCTTGAGGCCGGCGTGTCGATGTTCGACACCGCCGACGTCTATTCCCTCGGCGAGTCCGAGCGTGTTCTCGGCGAGGCCATCAAGGGTCGCCGCGACAAGGTCTTGATCTCGACCAAGGCTACCTTCCGCTTCGGCGACGGCCCCAACGACGTCGGCTCGTCGCGGCAGCATCTGCTCGCGGCGATCGACAGTTCACTCAAGCGGCTCGGCACCGACTATATCGACCTGTTCCAGCTCCACGGCTTCGACGCCTTCACGCCGCCCGAAGAGGTGCTCAGCACCCTCGACGTGCTCGTGCGTGCCGGCAAGATCCGCTATGTCGGCGTCTCGAATTTTTCGGGCTGGCACCTGATGAAATCGCTCAGTGTTGCCGACAAGCACGGCTTCCCGCGCTACGTCGCCAACCAGACCTACTATTCACTGATCGGGCGCGACTACGAATGGGAGCTGATGCCGCTCGGCGTCGACCAGGGGCTCGGCGCAGTGGTCTGGTCGCCGCTCGGCTGGGGACGTCTCACCGGAAAGATTCGGCGGGGCCAACCGAAACCCGATGTCAGCCGTCTGCCCAAGACGGCCGAGTTCGGCCCGCCCGTGCCCGACGAGCACGTCTATCGTGTCGTCGACGCGATCGACGAGGTCGCCAGTGAAACGGGCAAGAGCGTCTCGCAGATCGCGTTGAACTGGCTGCTGCAGCGTCCGACGGTCTCGACGCTGATCGTTGGCGCGCGCAACGAGACGCAGCTGCGTGAAAATCTCGGCGCGGTCGGCTGGTCGTTGACCAAGGACCAGATCGCGAAGCTCGATGCCGCGAGCAAGGTGACGCTGCCCTATCCCTACTGGCACCAGCGGGGGACTTTCTCCGATCGCAATCCGCCACCGGTGTAGCAAGCGAGTGCCAAGCGCGTCCCGGCTCGGGCTGCATCGCGCAGAGCCGCGCTGCCCGTGCCCGCGGCGCTGACAGGCCTGCCCGCGGCACGGGAACTGTCTGTGTCTTGCCGGGTTGCGATTAATCCAGCAATTTCCTGCTCCGGAGACGAATCACGGCCCTAACCAAGCCAGCGCCCCTCATGTCGTCCGCTCCGATTGAACACGCCGACGGCCTGCCGCAGCCGCAGCGCAACCAGGCTGTGCTGACGATTGCGCTCGGCATCATCATGGCCGTCGTCGACAGCGCCATCGCCAATGTCGCACTGCCGACGATCGCGGCTGACCTGAACGCAAGCCCTGCCTTTTCGATCTGGATCGTCAACGGCTATCAGCTCGCGATCACGATCTCGCTGCTGCCGCTGGCCTCGCTCGGCGAGATCGTCGGCTATCGCCGCGTCTATCTGGTCGGGCTCGTGCTGTTCACGCTCGCATCCGCCTTCTGCGCGCTGGCACACACGCTGCCGCTGCTCACGATCGCGCGCATCATGCAAGGGTTCGGCGCGGCCGGCATCATGAGCGTCAACGCGGCGCTGGTGCGCTTCACCTATCCGCGCAGCCAGCTCGGCCGCGGCATCGGGCTCAACGCACTCGTCGTCGCCTTCTCGGCCGCGGTGGGACCGACAATTGCTGCCGCAATCCTCGCGCTCGGAAGCTGGCCCTGGCTGTTCGCCATCAACGTCCCGCTTGGTGTGGTGACGCTGGTGCTCGGGTTGCGCAGCCTGCCGCACACGATGCCGGCGGGCCGTTCATTCGACTGGCAGAGCGCGGGCCTCTCCGCGATCACGTTCGGCGTCGGTATCGCCGCGATCGACAGCGTCGGCCATGGCGAGACACCCGTCGTGTACCTCGTCCAGTTCGCGATCGCCATCCTCGCAGGTACGCTGTTGATTTATCGCGAAACGCACATGACCTCGCCGTTGCTGCCGGTCGACCTGCTGCGGATTCCTGTTTTCGGGCTGTCGATTGCGACCTCGATCGCCTCGTTCTGCGGACAGATGCTGGCCTTCGTTGCGATCCCCTTCTACCTCCAGAGCCGGTTTGGCTATTCGGCCGTGCATATGGGCCTGCTGATCACGCCCTGGCCGATCGCAGTCGCCTTCGCAGCGCCCCTCGCCGGCCGTCTGGTCGAGCATTATCCGGCCGGCCTGCTCGGCGGCATCGGGCTCACGCTGTTCGCCTGCGGTCTCGGCGCGCTCGCGTTCCTGCCTGCGGCCCCGACGCCGCTCGATATCATCTGGCGGATGGCGCTGGCCGGCGCCGGCTTCGGCCTGTTCCAGACGCCGAACAATCGCACCATGATCGCAGCCGCCCCGCGCGAGCGCTCCGGCGGCGCCAGCGGCATGCTGGGCACGGCGCGCCTGCTCGGCCAGACCACCGGCGCGGCGCTGGTGGCGCTGTTCCTCGGCCGCTATCCGGTCGAGGGAACCCGGATCGCACTGCTGACCGGCGTCGGCTTTGCGCTCTGCGGCGCGGTGCTGAGCATGCTGCGGCTGTCGCCCGCAGGCGCGCGTGGCGCCGAGCACGTCCGCGTGCAGGACGACCAGCGCCTGCGTGGCGAATAACCGATCAACCTGTCAGCTGAGTACAACCACTCCGTAGTTTTACGATAGGCCGCAATGACTATTGCGCTCGCGTTCCGGTTGCGATTGATTGCCGCAGCTGGGGGCTTTTCATGCATTTCTTTAAAGTGGCAACGCCAATTGTCATGCTTGCCGCTGCTGCAGCAGTGAGCGGTTGTGCTGGTCGCGCACCAGCTCCGGTTTCGGTGGTCCAGCCTCAGGACCGGTATATGGACTGTGCAGCCATCACCATCGAGGTCCAGGCCAATAACGCCAAGGTCCAGCAGCTCGCGTCCGACAAGGGTTTAAAGGTGGCTCAGAACGTCGCTGCTGGAGTTGCCGGTTTGGTCGTGCCCATAATTTGGTTCGGCATGGATTTCCAGGGAACCGCAGATACCGAAATACAGGCACTTCAGGCTCGCCAGCAGTACCTGGGTGCTCTCGCCGAGCAGCGTCGCTGCGGGGACAACACTGGAGAGCCGGACAAGGCAATTGCGGAGCCTTCGAAGAGGCCCAAGGCGAAACCGAAGACGGTATCCTCTCTTCCTCCCGCCGCCGCAGCAGCAGCACCTCCGGCGACGGAACAGAAGTGAAGTGAACGCCGGCCCAAATGAGGTAGCGCCAACAAAAAGGCCGGCTTTTCAGCCGGCCTTTTCAATTCATGACGTGCCGATCAAGCCTTGACCAGCGGGCTCTTAGTAGGCCCCTTCGAACCACCAGGACCGCCCGGCTTGGATTTGCCCGGGGGACGCTTGCGGGCGCCGGGCAGCTTTTCCTGCTTCGGCGTGACCG
The DNA here is from genome assembly GCF_023073315.1 of Bradyrhizobium sp. 1. GTDB lineage: Bacteria > Pseudomonadota > Alphaproteobacteria > Rhizobiales > Xanthobacteraceae > Bradyrhizobium. Next base: position 433,287 of record NZ_JADPJH010000014.1, read on the forward strand.
GACCCTCGACGAATTCGAATCCGATCTTGTCCTTGGTCTCGTCGGCCTCGTCCTTGACGAGAACGACGCGAACGTGGCCGCCGCCCTTCAGCTTGCCGAACAGCACCTCGTCCGCCAACGGCTTCTTGATGTGCTCCTGGATCACGCGGGCCATGGGACGTGCGCCCATCTGCTCGTCGTAGCCGTGCTGGACCAGCCAGGCCTTGGCCGGCTCGGACAGCTCGATGGTGACGTCGCGGTCGCCAAGCTGCGCCTCGAGTTGAAGCACGAACTTCTCGACCACGGTGCCGATCACCTCGACGCTGAGATGGCCGAACGAAACGACGGCATCGAGACGGTTGCGGAATTCCGGCGCGAACTGCCGGTTGATCGCCTCGTGGTCGTCGCCTTCCCGCTTGGTGCGCGTGAAGCCGAACGCCTGCTTGGCGAGATCCGAAGCACCCGCATTCGTGGTCATGATCAGGATCACGTTGCGGAAATTGACCTGCTTGCCGTTGTGATCGGTGAGCCGGCCGTGGTCCATGATCTGGAGCAGCACGTTGTAGAGATCGGGATGCGCCTTCTCGATTTCGTCGAGCAGCACCACGCAATGCGGATGCTGATCGACGCCGTCGGTGAGCAAGCCACCCTGGTCGAAGCCGACATAGCCGGGAGGCGCGCCGATCAGGCGCGACACGGTATGCCGCTCCATGTATTCGGACATGTCGAAGCGCAGCAGCTCGACACCGAGCGACGCCGCGAGCTGCTTTGCGACTTCGGTCTTGCCGACGCCGGTGGGGCCCGAAAACAGGTAGCTGCCGATCGGCTTCTCCGGTTCACGCAGACCCGCCCGGGCAAGCTTGATCGAGGCGGCGAGCGACTCGATCGCCTTGTCCTGGCCGAAAACCGTGCGCTTCAGGGTCTGCTCGAGATGCTTGAGCACCTCGGCATCGTCCTTCGACACGCTCTTCGGCGGAATCCGCGCCATCGAGGCGATCGTGGTCTCGATCTCCTTGATGCCGATCGTCTTCTTGCGCTTGTTCTCGGCCACCAGCATCTGCGCCGCGCCGGACTCGTCGATCACGTCGATAGCCTTGTCCGGCAGCTTGCGGTCGTGGATATAGCGCGAGGACAGCTGAACGGCAGCCTCGATCGCCTCATTGGTGTACTTCAGCCGGTGGTAGTCCTCGAAATACGGCTTGAGGCCCTTGAGGATCGCGATGGCGTCCTCGACCGTCGGCTCGTTGATGTCGATCTTCTGGAAGCGCCGCACCAGCGCGCGGTCCTTCTCGAAGTGCTGGCGGTATTCCTTGTAGGTGGTCGAGCCCATGCAGCGGATGGTGCCCGAGGCAAGCGCCGGCTTGAGCAGGTTCGACGCATCCATTGCGCCGCCCGACGTCGCACCCGCACCGATCACGGTGTGGATCTCGTCGATAAACAGGATGGCGTTGGGATGCGCCTCAAGCTCCTTCAGCACCTGCTTGAGGCGCTCTTCGAAGTCGCCGCGATAGCGCGTGCCGGCGAGCAGCGTGCCCATGTCGAGCGAGAACACGGTCGCAGCCGCCAGAACCTCCGGCACCTCGCTGTCGACGATGCGCTTGGCAAGGCCCTCCGCGATCGCGGTCTTGCCAACACCGGCTTCGCCCACGAACAGCGGATTGTTCTTCTGCCGGCGGCAAAGCACCTGGATCGCGCGGTTGATCTCGGAATTGCGTCCGATCACCGGATCGATCTTGCCGTCACGCGCCTTCTTGTTGAGATTGACGCAATAGGTCTCGAGCGCCTCGCCCTTCTTCTTGGCGTCCTCGGTGCCCTTGGCCTCAGCCTCCTCGTCGACGCCGCGCACGGGGCGCGCCTCGGAGACGCCCGGCCGCTTGGCGATGCCGTGGCTGATGTAGTTGACGGCGTCGTAGCGCGTCATGTCCTGCTCTTGCAGGAAGTACGCGGCGTGGCTCTCGCGCTCGGCGAAGATCGCGATCAGCACGTTTGCGCCGGTCACCTCTTCGCGCCCTGACGACTGCACGTGGATCACCGCGCGCTGGATCACGCGCTGGAAACCGGCGGTCGGCTTGGCGTCGTCGGCGCCATCCGTCACCAGATTCTCGAATTCGGTTTCAAGATAATTGACGAGGCTCGTGCGGAGCTTGTCGAGATCGACGCTACAGGCGCGCATGACCGCGGCTGCATCGGAGTCGTCGATCAAGGAGAGCAGGAGATGCTCGAGCGTCGCGTATTGGTGATGACGCTCGTTTGCGATCGCCAGTGCACGATGCAGGGATTGTTCAAGGCTTTGGGAAAAAGTCGGCATTCGCGTCCTCTATGGCCCCCACCATCATGATCGCCATCGCCCGGTCAGGCAACAACAACCTTTGTCACATATAGTTATATAAGGCCGCGGCGAAAGACCGGTTCCGCGACTCAATCAGGCTCGACACCTGCGGTATTTTCGATGCAAAACCCGTTCCGATTTGGGCAGAACTACCCATTTGGGCAGGATTGACGCCGGCGCTGATTTTCACCGGATCGCGCAGCAGGATGCGCTGACATCACACACCGCACGACTGAACCAATCTGAAGAACTCTGGATGCGAACGCGCAGTTACTTCTTTTCCATCACGCATTGCAGCGGATGCTGGTGCTTGCGGGCGAAGTCCATCACCTGCGTCACTTTGGTCTCGGCAATCTCGTAGGTGAATACGCCGCACTCGCCGATACCGTGATGGTGGACGTGCAGCATGATCTTGGTGGCCGCCTCGGCGTCCTTCTGGAAGAATTTCTCCAGCACGTGCACGACGAATTCCATCGGCGTGTAGTCGTCGTTCAGGATCAGCACGCGATACAGGTTCGGCCGCTTGGTCTTCGGCTTGACCTTCGTAATGACGGAGGTGTTCGGACCCGTCGGGCCGCCGGAACGGTTCTCGTCATTGCTCATACGGGGAGCGGAAACGGCGGCCGAGGACAGGTCGGTTATGGAAGTCAGTTGCGGCATGGCTCAGGCGTTCAAATTCCCCATGGAAGCGAATAACGGTCCGCCGCGCGGCCCCCTGGTCCGGAGCCTCGCACAGGCGCGCCGCCTTGTTGGATCGCCGCTTCCGACCGGTCCGGTCCAAGCCGGATCGTTCGTCAGCAATATGGGCCTGCCCCCGGCTCGCCGCAAGCGTGCAACGGCTTGTTGGCAAAGGCTTGTCAGTCAAGGCCTGGCCTTATGCGGCCTGATTCCCGGTCCGGGCGATCTGGGCCAAGGTTAATCAATCCGGACCGATTTGACAAAAATTTCCACGTCAAATGTTTAGAACGTGTTGACCAGGAACCTGACATCAGCGTGACCGCAGCGGGATATCTCCGGGTTTCTACGGCCTGATTTACCTGCCGTTGAAGAGTATGGCGCGAAATCGGGCAAACCACAGATTTCGGGGATTGCCATGTTTCGCCTGCCCGTTGTCAGCCGCATTGGTCGACAGCTCGCCCGCTTTGCCGGTGCCGAGCAAGGCAATATCGCCGTGATATTCGCCATCGTGCTGGTCCCGGTGCTCGGCTTCATCGGTGCCGCGGTGGATTATAGCCGCGCCGTCCATGCGCGCAGTTCGCTGCAGACCGCGCTCGATTCGGCCGCGCTGATGGTCTCCAAGGATCTGACCAACGGCACCATCACGGAAACCGATATCGAGACCAAGACGAAATCCTATTTCACCGGCCTTTACACCGGCCGCACCGGCACGGTGTCGACCGGCGACATCCACGCTACCTACACCCCCAAGAATGCCAGCGGGATCTCGAATATCGTAGTCACCGGGTCGGGCATCATGCAGACCGATTTTATGCAGATTGCGGGCTACCCCACGCTTCCGTTCAATGCGACTTCGACCGCGGCATGGGGAAACACCCGCATGCGCGTGGCGATGATCCTGGATAACACGGGATCGATGGCCCAGAACGGCAAGATGACCGCCATGCAGTCTGCGGCCAAGGACATGATCGACACGCTGTCGGGCTACAACAAGCAGACTGGCGACGTTTACATCTCGATCGTTCCGTTCTCGAAGGACGTCAACGTCGACACTGCCAATGTCGGTGCATCGTGGATCAATTGGACCGAGTGGGAGGCCGAGCCTCCGTTCCTCGTCAACAACAAATCCAACAGCTTCAACTCGGCCGTCGCCGGATCGAGCTGCCCGTTCACGAACAACAGCCATGGCTTTACCTGCATGGACCGGCCCGCGACGTTGAGCGGCGCCAACAGCGTCAACAACATACCGTCGAGCGGCACCTATAGCGGGTACATCTGCCCCAGCATTGACAGCGGCAACAAACTCGCCGGCAAGTCCGGCATCTACTACAATGGTTGCTACACGACCGTCACAGGCTCAAGCGCAAGCTGCGGATCGAACACGAGTTGCACCTGCACGGGCACCGGCTCAAGCAAGATTTGTCATCTCTGGCGCGGCGACGGCACGGCAGCAACGGCCGCAGCAGCCCCCGGGCACAGCACCTGGACCGGCTGCGTCAACGATCGCGATCAGAATTACGACACCCTGAACACTGCTCCGGGCTCGGGCAGCTCAGCCCCTTCGACGCAGTTCTATGCTGAGCAGTGGTCCGGCTGCCTTCCGGCCACGGTGTTTCCGATGAGCAATCAGTGGCAGACGCTCAAGGACCAGATCACGGCGATGTCTCCGAGCGGCAATACCAACCAGGCCGTGGGCCTCGCGTGGGGATGGCAATCCCTCAGCACGACCAACGGGCCGATCGCGGCGCCGGCCAAGGCCAGCAACTACATCTACAAGGACTACGTTGTGCTGCTGTCCGACGGTTTGAATACCCAGAACCGCTGGAGCACGAGCCAGTCGAGCATCGATGCCCGCCAGGAAATCCTCTGCGCGAACGTCAAGGGCGACACGACAAACCCGGTCACGATTTTCACGATCCAGGTCAACATCAACAACAGGGACGCGAAATCGCAGGTGCTCCAGGACTGCGCGACCAATGGCAATTTCCAGATGATCACGAAGTCGTCCGACACGTCCGACGCGTTCAAGAACATCCTCACGCAGATCTCCAAGCTGCGCGTCGCGAAATAATCCGAACCTGTTCTCGCCAACAAAAAAAGCCCGGCTGAACCAGCCGGGCTTTTCGATTCCAGGACTTCCAGAAAAATTAGTTGGCGGCCGGGGTGAACTTCGAAACGATGGTCTCGACCGGCTTGAACGCCTGCTTGGCGAGGTCGCTGTAGAGGCCGGCGATCTTCTGCGATTCCGCAACGAAGGTCTCGTAGGCGGAACGAGCGAACTCGGTCTGCGCTTCCATCGCCTTGTCCATCGACTTCACGCCGGAAAGCTTCTCGACGAAGGACTTGGTGTCTTCGAACGACTTCTTGGTGTAGTCGCCATAGGCGCTGGCGATCGCCTGGAGGCCATGCTGCATCGTGGTCGCGGAAGCGACGTACGTCTCGAAGTGCTCTTTCCCGTAGCTCTGAATGTCTTCAACCTTGAACATTTCGGAATCCCTTTTCCCTAGCTCGCGTCCGGAAGCCCCGGCTCCCTGACTCTGCCCACAATTAGTGCAACGCACAAAAAAGTCAAGAATCTTGTGCGCCGCACAAAATCAGATCCAAATCGCTGAGATTCCCGGAGTTTCCCGCAATGGTTCCTTAAGCTTTTGGAAACCGCGGCCCCCTACTTTGATTCTCTGGACGTGTTCAGCTTCCGCAATCGGCCAAAAGCCGTTTGAGAACATCACCTTAGCCAGAATAGCGGCTCAGGCCCAACGTCCCCCGCGGCGAACACCAGCGGAGGGACAGCCTGAGCAGGTAATGATCACGGGTCCAGTGGGCACAATTTCGCCTCACGAGCCGGTGATCAAGTCAGAAACGGGGACGGGGTTCCATGCTTCGTAAAAACTTGGCTTCCTCGCGCTTGGCGCGGGTTGGCGTTTTCGGGCTTCTTACGATCACCACCGCAGTCATCTTCACCACAGATGCTGCCGAGGCGCGGCGCCATCGGTCTCGTCACACCGCGCACCATCGGGTGCAGCGCGATGTGTCCGAGAGCTCCAGCCCCAAATTCGCGTCGATCATCGTCGACGGCAATTCCGGCACGGTGCTTCAGTCGAACAGCCCGGACGGGATCCGTCATCCCGCCTCGCTCACCAAGATCATGACGCTCTATCTGCTGTTCGAGCGTCTGGAGTCCGGCAAGATGAAGCTCGACACCGAGATGCCGGTGTCCCAGCATGCCGCCGATCAGGATCCAACCAAGCTGAACCTGCGTGCCGGCCAGACCATTCGCGTCGAGGACGCGATCAAGGGTCTCGTCACCCGCTCGGCCAACGACGCCGCCGTGGTGATCGCCGAAGCGATCGGCGGCGACGAGGACGATTTTGCCACGATGATGACGCGCAAGGCGCGCTCGCTCGGCATGTCCAGGACGGTCTACCGCAACGCCAACGGCCTTCCCAACGACGAGCAGGTCACGACCGCGCGCGACCAGGCCACGCTCGGCCGCGCCATCCAGGAGCGCTTCCCGCGCTATTATCGCTATTTCGCGACCTCGACGTTCAACTGGCGCGGCCAGTCGATCCGCAACCACAATCACTTGCTCGGCAGCGTCGAGGGCGTGGACGGCATCAAGACCGGCTACACCCGCGCCTCCGGCTTCAATCTCGTGACCTCGATGCGCCGCGGCAACCGCCATTTGATCGGCGTGGTGCTGGGCGGCCGCAGCGGCGGCTCGCGCGACGCCATCATGCGCAACCTGCTCGCGGAGAACCTCGAGAAGGGCGCGACCACCCACACCGTCGCCGCGGTCACCGAGCGCAACGGCGCTGACGCCAATACCGACGTCACCGATGCATCGGAGACCCCCGCCCGCGCCGCGCCGCAGGTTCAGGCCGCGGCCGCCCCTGAAGCCGCCCCGTCGCGTCTTGCTTCGCGCCTGTCCGCCCTCGCCGCTGCGACTGCCGCGATGCCGCCGGCTCAGGCCAAGCCTGAAGTTCGGCCGACTGAATCCAAGATCGAGCCGGCGCCGCTCACCAGTGGCGTGATCTCGAGCCAGCCGCTCTCCATCATCCCCGGCTCGTCCGAGCCGATGAAGCCGGTCCGGGTCAAGACCGTTCAGGTCAAGGCCGGCACCGTCAAGGTCGCCTCCGCCGCCCCCGCTCAGGTCGGACCGCAGGTCACGAACACGATTGCCCCTCGCTCCGACGTGGCGGAAACCTCCGGCGCCGTCGTCGCCCGGGCCGATCTCATCAACAAGCCCGAAATGATGAGCCAGCCGGAAGCGCCGAAGGCCGAGATCGCCCGCGCCGAAATGCCCCGTCAGCCGGCGGGCTTTGGCACCGGCAACGGCATCCTGGGCGTGCTGCCGGCTGCGACCGCCGCCGCGCCCGCCCCGGCAGCCGCAAAGCTCGCCTCCGCCGATCCGGCGCCGCAGACGATCCAGATGAGCGCCACCACCAGGCCGGTCGTCACCCACAGCGGCTGGATCGTCCAGGTCGGCGCGCTCGAGAGCGAGAACGAAGCCCAGCAGCGCATCGATGCCGCGCGCAGCTCGGCCCGCGGCCTGCTCAGCAAGGCCGACCCGTTCACCGAGCCTGTTGTCGCCAAGGACAATCGCAAGCTCTACCGCGCCCGTTTCGCCGGGCTCGAGCGCGACCAGGCCGAAGCCGTCTGCCGCGCCCTGAAGCGCGCCGACATCTCCTGCATCACCGTCCGCAACTGATTTACCGGACCGCCCAATCAAAATGCCCGCGCCTTGCGCGGGCATTTTTGTTTCGAGGCATGATCCGGCAAAGTGCGAAGCGGTTTTCCGAAAAGATCATGCCCAAACAACAACCTAACGCGCGATGATCTCGTCGCGCTTTAGGGACCCAGGTCGCGCAAAGTCGGTTCCGCGACAACCTCTCGTCAACGATTTACGGTTAAATTTTTACTCAACAGATCGACCACGCCGACAAGGCGGGCATCGGGGCGACGGCAGACAGAGCAAGCGGAGCTGACGCGGGATTAGCGTTTGTAGCGTGATGCCGGAGTTAGCCGTTATGCGTACGAAGCAGAGTATCCTTGGCCTCGTTCACACGGGCAGCGAGATACGTCGAGCCCCCCTGGTCGGGATGGAGTTTCTTCATCAGGGACTTGTGAGCCCTGCTGATGTCGTCGCGCCCCGCGCCCGGCTGCAAGCCAAGGATCTGATAGGCCTCCTCCGTCGTCATTTTACCGCTCGCCGTCGTGCGGCGCTGCCGCCCTGCCGCGTCGCCCTGCGCGTTCTGACGCCAGGCGGGAAACCGGCGGTCCAGATAGCTTTCAAGTAAGGCCACGCTCTCGGCGTCGAACGCCGGGGCCATCGCCAGCAGGCCCGCGAGGTCAAACTCGTCGAGCTCGCGTCCGGCATAAGGCCCGGCGACGATCTGGCCTTTGAGCTGGCCGGAATCGTGGTCGAGCCGCATGTCCAGGAATTGCGAGCGCACGCGTGAGGCCTGACCGGTCGGGCGCGTCGCGCCGCCGCCGAACAGCCCGCCGATATTGCCGAAGCCGGCGTTCGCCAATGGCGTCCAGCCGAGCAAGCCGGCGCCAAAAATTCCGAGCGGGATCGCAACCGCCAGCTCACCCCGCAAGCCCGTGAAGGCCGCGACCGCGAGCGCGACCACGCCGCCGCCAAATTTGATGGTGCGCGCCAGCACCGCCGGATTGGCGGAGCGGAACATCTGGAGCAGCAGATAAAGCGTGATAATTGCGATGGCGCCGGCGATCAGGGTCATGGCCGGAATATAGTCGTCCTCTTGTCAAAAAGCATGGCGTCCTTCGCCCGCGTCCACGATTGAAGGGTGACACGGGAAATTCGTTTGCCGATAAGCGCCCTGCCCGGTCATTCCGGCACGGCTGGCCGCGTGGGGGTGAGCATTTTGGGGAAGAGCATGAGCAACGGGTTCAAGCCGCCGATCGTGCCGGCCGCCTTCTTCGGCATCGTGCTCGGCCTCGCAGGCCTCGGCAATGCCTGGCGCGTCGCGCATCAGGTCTGGCATCTGCCGGCGATCGTCGGCGAGATCCTGCTCGGCCTCGCTTCCATCGTCTGGGCTCTGCTGCTGGTTCTCTTCATCCTGCGCTGGATTTTTGCGCGCGCGGAATCGCTCGGCGAAGCTCATCATCCCGTGCAGTGCTGCTTCATCGGTCTTGCCGGCGTCTCCACCATGCTGATCGCAATCGCCGCGGAGCCCTATTCGCATCTTGCCGCAATCATCTTGTTCGGCGTGGGCGCCGCGTTCACACTGGGCTTCGCACTGTGGCGAACGGGATTGCTATGGCGCGGCAACCGCGACCACACCGCAACCACGCCGGTCCTGTATCTGCCGACCGTGGCCGGCGGCTTCGTCACGGCTGCGGTGTCCTCGGCGCTCGGCTACCCCGATTGGGGGCAACTCGCTTTCGGCGTCGCGCTGTTCTCCTGGCTCGCGATCGAATCCGTGCTGCTGCACCGGCTCTACATCGCTGCCACGCTACCAGTCGCGCTGCGGCCGACGCTCGGCATCCAGCTCGCACCGCCCGCGGTCGGCGCCGTCGCATGGCTCGCGGTCAACGGCGGCGTGCCGGACATGGCTGCGCATATCCTGGTGGGCTACGGGCTGATGATGGCACTGCTGCTGCTTCGGCTGCTGCCGTGGATCATGGAGCAGCCGTTCTCGGTGTCCTATTGGGGTTTTACTTTCGGCGCGACGGCACTTGCAATCGCGCCGATCCGTATGGCCGGACACGGCGACACCGGTGCGATCGCACTCCTTGCGCCCTGCCTGTTTGCCGCCGCAAACATCGTGGTCGGACTGATCGCGCTCGGCACGCTGCGCCTGATGCTGCAGGGACGCCTGTTGCCGCCGCCGGTCACAGCGGTGCCGCCAACGCAAGCCGCACCAGCCTGAGCGCTACTTCATCTGGCCGATCAGCTTGGCCGCGCTGCCGGCGCTCTTCGCCAATTTCAACAGCGCCTCGCGGCCGCCGGCGGCGTAGACCGCGACAGCGCGCAGCAGCTCACGCAACTGCGCCGCCGCACCGGGATCGAACCGGCACCAGGCCCCGCCGGTCAGCCGCGCAATCTCGCGGAAGGCCCTTTCGGCCACCGCGTCGTCGCCTTCCTGAAACAGGAAGACGGGTACCTTGAGCATGCCGAGCTCGCCGGCCTTGGCGCAGAGCTCGTCGACCTTCTCTTCCATGGCATCGCCGACGAAGACGACCGCCCGCACACCGGATGCGACCGCCTCGCGCCGCGCCTCGCTCAGGACCTTGCCGATCTGGGTGTCGCCGCCGCGGCAATCGATCTTGCTCATCAGCGTCGCGAGCCTCGCGCTATCGGAAATCCAGCCCGTGGAGCGACACTCGTTGTAGCCGCGATAGTAGACGAGCCGGATGTCGAGACTGCCGAGCGCTGCGGTCTCGCGAAACATGTCCGCCTGGAGCGCGCAGGCCATGTCCCAGGTCGGCTGTCGGCTCATCGTCGCATCCAGCGCGAAGATCAGCCGCCCCTTGGCGCCGGGCGCGTGCGGTGACAGCGCCCGCGCCTTGGCGACGAAGGCGGCGATATCCTCCGAGGTGCTGGCTTTCGGCAGCGCACCGCCGGCTTCGGTCGAGACGGCATCACGGTCACGCGGTTTGACGGGTTCGCCGGGCATCCCTGCTCACCTCTTGCACGAGCAGCTAATGTGGATAGCGCATGCCGCCCGGTCAATGTGCAAAGCCTCCCCGGGCGGCTGCCGACGGAGGCTTTGGAAGTCGTGCTGACGATCAGAGCGGTGTCAGCTCTTGTTGCTGTCAGCTTTTGGCGGGCGCCATCAGAGCAACCGGACCGGGCTCCAGGATCTTGGGCGGGGCCGAGCGGGTGTCGACCGGTGCGATCGCGCTGTCGGTATCGCTCAGGAACTTGTCGAGCATGCCCTGGATCGAGTTCTTCGCGTTATCCGGACCGGTGTCGCGCATGTCGTTGTGCTGGAATTCGGTCTTCACGACCTGAATGCCGGCCTTCTCGCATTCCTCGTCGGTCGGGATCACGCCCGCATCGGTCTTGAACTGCGGATCTTGCGAACGGAACGACAGGATCTTGAACTTGCCAGCGGTGACGAAGGGCACGCGCAGATTGTCGAGCGTGACGACCTTCTTGACTTCATCCGGATATTGCTTGGCGAAATACATCGTGATGTCGCCGCCCATGGAGTGGCCGACCATCGTCACCCTGTCGTAGTCGGCGTTGGGCTGAACCTTCTTCATCTCCTGCATGGCGAGATGGATATTGGCGACGCCGCGCAGAATCTGCGGCAGGCGGCCGACGTAGATCTCGCCGGGCTTGGTCACCATCGGAGGATCGGTCGGCAAATCATGCTGGGGGCTCACGACGAGGTAGCCGCGCGCAGCGAAGATGTTGGCGAGGAAGCCGTACTCGGTGTTCTTGACTGTGTTGCCGTGATTGATCACGGCGACCGGCATCGTGATCATGCCGGCATTGGCCTGCATTTCCTTGTCGCGACGGATCGCGATATCGACAGGCACGGGACGGTTGTCGCGCGAAGCGTCGTAGAAGGTGATGGTCTCGTGCTTGATCGCCCACTTGCTCGCCGTAAAATAGGCGACGCCGCAGAGAGCACTGACCGAAACCAGAACGGCAATTCCACGCTTCATTTTCGTCCTCAGCCTCAGGCTCTTTCGGCCTGAATCCCTGTTGAAAATCGTGTTCTTCCGGGGCTCTTCGGCCCCTGGTCGCCTATTCCCTAATATATGTCACAGGGGCGTGACAGGAAGGCTAAATATTGTGAACCGGCCGCCCTTTCATTGTGCGGCGCACACGTTTCTTGGGCACCCCGTTCTCATACCGCTACGCCAGGATGCAGGTTACCATCCGACGCAACCGGTCTCGATTGGGTTCATTTTCGCGGTAAACGCTGGGTGAAAACGGTCGGGCGCGCGCTCTGTTCCCGCGGGAACCGGCGGCTTTGAGCAGCTGGAAGTAGCGATATACCGCTGGCTCAGGCGCCGAGGATGTCGTGGACCTCGAGCGGCTTGTCGACTTGGCTGAACCATTCGGCGCGATTTGCCGCACGGCGGCGGCCGCGCTCGTCGAGCGGCAGCTTGAGCTGGCGGAGCAGGCTCGTCACCTCCTCGCGCGCGGTCAGGTGGCCGAGATTGGGCCGCATGCCGAGCGTGGCCTCGTCGATCTCGTCGAGCGCGGTCAGTCCGCGCGGGAAGAATTCGCGATAGACCACGCGCTCGGCGAAGCCGTCGACATAGCGGAAGCCGAGCCGCAGCGACAAATCCTTCAGGCTGTCGGCAACGAGCTGCTTGTTGCGGGAGCCGAGCATCGACAGGCGGTTGCGCACCACGATCCAGTCGGTCGAGGAGCCGTCGAGCTGGCGGCGCTTGCGCCTGACATCCCGCACCATCTCGGCGTAATGACTCTCGCCCGTCACCGCGTAGTTGGTGGGATCGACGGTGCCGAGCACGTCGAAGTCGAGGAAGCTGTCGTTGATCGGGGTGACGAGCGTGTCGGCCATCGAATGCGCAAGGCGCATCAGATAGCTGTCGGTGCCGGGCGTGTCGATGACGATGAAGTCGAAGCTGCTCTCGACCGCCGAGACCGCTTCCATGAACTGAAGGAACTCGGAATTCTCGTTCTCGGCGACCTGCATGGTCTCGCCGAGCTTGATGCAGCGATGCAGCGGCAGTTCGAGGCCGAGCCCCGTGCGGCGGGCCCAGGCGGATCGGTTGTTGATGTAGTGGGTAAAGCTCTGCTGGCGGCAGTCGAGGTCGATGGTGGCGACGCGCTGGCCGGCCTTCAGGAGCGCGACCGCGATGTGCAGGGCGGTGGTCGATTTGCCGGAGCCGCCCTTCTCGTTGCCGAGCACGACCACATGCGCCGAGCCGGATTGGCCTTGGCTAGCCTGCACAAGCATAGTGATCCTCAAAACCCCTGACGAATATCTTCGAGATGGCCGCGTCTGCGGTCAAGTTAAATGCGTGACAGTAAATGCAATTCGCACTGCGCCGTTCTTCATCATGAATCGCGGCACATGCTGCCGTCTGTGATCCAGCCCACAATGTCGCAACATCATGCGCGGCTTCGGGCGGGATGCTGTGCCGCATCCGGATGCATGGCGTCCACGAGCGCCGCTTGTTAAGGTTAGCCCTGCGGGCGCCGGGACGCGCCGCTTCAAATCCCCAACGCTGTCGAGTCCTGATGTCACGAAGCCCCTTGATCGCCCGCACGGTCCCCACCCTGCGACGCGCCGTCGACAATCTTCGCAAGCGAAAGGCCACGATCGCGCTGGTCCCGACCATGGGGGCGCTCCATGACGGGCATGTGTCGCTGGTGCGCCTGGCCAAGCGGCGCGCCAACCGCGTCGTGGTGTCGATCTTCGTCAACCCGACCCAGTTCGCTCCGACCGAGGACTTTGGTGCCTATCCGCGCACGTGGAAGTCCGACATCGCCAAGCTTGCGGCCGAGAACGTCGAGATCGTCTGGCACCCCGGCGTCGAGGCGATGTACCCGGAGGGCTTTGCGACCCGCATCGTGCCGGAGGGCCCGGCCTTGGCCGGCCTCGAGGACCGCTTCCGGCCGCACTTCTTCGGCGGCGTCGCCACCGTCGTCGGCAAGCTGTTCACGCAATGCCGGCCGGACTTTGCGATCTTCGGCGAGAAGGACTTTCAGCAATTGCGGGTGGTCTCGCAGATGGCGCGGGATCTCGATCTCGGCGTGAAAGTCATAGGCTCCCGCACGGTGCGCGAGCGCGACGGGCTCGCGATGTCCTCGCGCAACGTCTACCTCTCACCCGAGGAGCGGCAGACCGCAACCGTCCTCTACCGCGCCATGAAGGACAGCGCCCGCCGCATCCGTGCCGGCGAAGCGATCGCGCCCGCGATGGCGCGCGGCGCCGAGAGCATCACAGCGGCCGGCTTTGCGCTCGACTATTTCGAGGTCCGCCGTGCCGAGACGCTGGCACAGGTCACCTCGCGCAAGGACGGCCCATTGCGCATCCTGGTCGCCGCCAAGCTCGGCAACACCAGGCTGATCGACAATATCGCGGTGTGAACGCCGAGGTTGATCTTGCGCGCTCCCTCGCGCGGATGGATGATCGGCGCGGGGAAACGAACCGGCCGGCAGAGCATGTCATTGATCTGCACGATAATCGTGAGCGGCGAAGCTGCCTGTCGTGATCCATAGCTGGGGTGTGTCCAACCTCAAGGTCGCGAGCAGCCTCGGCCGCATCCTGCGCGACCGCGGTCTCGACGCCACGGCTGGGACCACCGAGGTCGCAGCCTGTGCCGGGAAACCGGAGGCGGAATGCTTCACCTTGAAGCGCCCGGGCGGACCGCTTGATGCAAGATTGTCGGTGTCGGATCTGATTTGCGATTTCGCTTGCGTGCTCACGCTGGCAGGCGGAGTGCATCGCAGCCTGCCGCAGGGCGCGAAAGTGGTGCTTGGAGGTCGCGGCATCCGTAACCGGCTTGCACCCAACGTCTCGACCGAGCAGCGCGAGAGCCTGACGGAGTATTTTGGCGAACAACACCGGAAATATCTGAACGAGATGGGCATTGCGCCGGATCTCATCGACATCGTGGATCGCATCGGCGAAGGCGGGCGACCGGTCGTCATACCGCCGGCCGACTGGGCACGGCTGCACATCGTGACGCCTTCGCAGTAGCGGCTACAGCAATCCGAGATCGCGCAGCTCGCGGCGCATCGGCTCAGGCATCGCCGCGATCGAGCCGGCGGCGGATTTGCCGAGATCGAGCGGTACGGAATCGTCCGCGAGATAGCGCCAGCCCTGGAACGGGCGCATCGGCCGCGGCGACACCATGATCACCTTCGGCTGCATCACGATGCGGCAGCGCCCGATGCCGTCCTTGTCGCGGAACGGCTCGATGCCGATGATCTTTTCGCGCGCGGCGACCTCGCCCTTGATGACCCAATAGAGCGACCCGCCGGCGAGGATCTCGGCGTCGCGCTTGGGCGTCATGCGGGTGATGTGGATGTGATGTTGCGGCAGACCCTTCTTCTTGGCGGTCTGCATCCGTTCGGCCACCCACTCCTTCAATTCCTTGACGGAGTCGCAGCCGACGGCAAGCTTGATCAGATGGAGTGGCATGGCCCAGCATTAGCGGGCCAGCCACCCATTTGGAATGCCGATCTATTCGTTATCCGCAGCCGCGGGAGCCGAGGCCGGTGGCGGTGCGAGCGGAACCGGCGCGGCAGCCGGTGCACGTTTCGCGGCAGGCTGCTTCTTTGCTGCGGCCGGCGCTACCGCAGGAGCTGAGGCCTGCGCCGAGGTCGCGGCCGGCGCGCGCGGAGCGGCTGCGTTGGCAGAAGGCGCCGCCTGGCGCGTCGCTGCCGTGGGCGGCTCCGGATTCATGATGCTCACCGGCGGCGTCGACGAGGCACTCGGGAACTCGGCATTGGTCGGCTTGCCCGTCGGCATCGTGGGCGGCAGACCGGCAAGCGCTCCCGGCATCGGCATGGCCGCCGTCGCCGGCGCTGCTGCGGGCGCGTTCCAGCCCGGCGCGTAGCGCGCGACCAGCTGATCGTAGAGATGCGCATCCATGTTGGCGGCGACCTGCTGCTGATCGGTCAGCGAGCGGAAGGCGGCGCAATCGAACTGCGTGCAGCCGTCGCGGGCGACCAGCACCTGCGCGACGAGGCCGTAGCGATCGTGCTCCAGCGACTTGCGCAGCACCTTCATGTCGGGCGTCAGGCTTTTCTCGGCGGTCGCGGCGTCGCCGAGCGCGGTCAGCCGGTCGATCCTGGCAGCGGTGTAGACGATGGCGGCAGCCGCCGTGTCGGGCGCGCCGAACAGCACCTTTTCGCAGCCGATGGCGACGGCATCACCGGCGAGATCGTCGAGGCAGGACAGCGCCGGCAGGCTTGCGGTGACCGCAGCCTGCGCGCGCGCCTCGCTGGGCGCGATCTGCCCCGGCGGTCCATAGACGCGCACGGTGGCAGCGACCGCGATGGCAATCGCAAGCAGCGTGATGACGGTCAGCGCGCCGTTGGCGACCGATTTCTCGGCGCGCAGCAGCGTGATCAGCAGAATCAATCCGAAGAAGCCGGCAGCCGCCAGCGTCATCCACATCGGGAAGGCCGGCGAGCGCCAGATTTGGTCGAGCGACGAGGCCCATGCCCAGTTCATGCGCGGCGTCCCTTCACGCGAGCTGAGAGCGAATGGTCAAGCGAGCACCGTGAGTCGGAAACTGCCCCCGGCCCACCTTGTCGAGGTGAAGCGGGCCTTTTGACGGCGAGCGGATCTTTCACCCGCAACGTCAATGCGCAGTAGTCCGCGCGTCAGGATTGAGCGAGCTGGCTTTCCTTGGCGACCCGTTCGAAGGCTTCGGTCGAGCTCTTGATCCGGTACTGGCAATCGTCGCCGTCCGTCGGCAGCAGGCGGATGATTTCATACGAACCGCTGGCAGCCGGGCGCGCAACGTTGCTTGCCGTGAACAAGACGCGCGTTCCAATCGGGAATTTGTGCTTCAACACCCTCTCCATTACTCAAACAACGCCTGCCTCGCCGAATGTCCCACTGCGATGGCCGACCGGAAACCCAGCCGCTGTATAGCACGCATGCGACGTTTTTGGCCAGCCTCATGCGAGCATGGCAAACCTACAAATTTTTAAGTCTTTTCAGGACGATAACGGGAACAACGGACCACGGTAATACCGCTGGAACCGCCCCATCAGGCGGTATGCGGCAACTTGCCGTCGGGGCTCGCATGATCGACGGCTTTGGGCAGCTCCTGGGCCAGGATCTGGCCGAGCTGGTCGACCGGGATGTTGTAGCGCGCAGCGAGCTGGCGGACGGTGTCGTTGCCGAGCACGGCGCGAAGCTGGTCGGCCGAGATCGGCAGATTCTGGCCGTTGCCGAGCCAGGATTTGACCTGGTCGCCGAGGCCCGCCTGCTGGAGCTTTGCCACGATCGCGCTGAGGCCGCCCTGATTGTTGCTGCCGAGCACCTCGCTCAGCACGGCCGGCAGCACGGCGGCGCCGAGCTGTCCGAGTGCGCTGCGCAGCGCGGGGTTGTTTTCCAGCGAGTCCAGAATTCCCATGGCGTGCCCTCTCCTCAGCCGTCGTTGCGCCGTAATTGAGCGCCGCCATGCGGCGCATCGTCAAGCCGCGCTCAATCACTTTCGCGGGTTACGCGTCCTCGAACTTCGCGATGACGAGTGTTTCGGCAAGCCCCTCGCTAGTCCATTCCTGGAATGCCGGCAGCGCCATCATCGTCTCCATGTAGGCTTTCGTATCAGGCGCGACGTCGATCGCGTAGGTGCGCAAGCGGTGCACGACCGGCGCATACATGGCGTCCGCAGCGCCGAAGCGGCCGAACAGGAAAGGTCCACCATCGCCATAGCGCGCCCGGCACTCGCGCCAGATCTCCTCGATGCGCGCGACATTGGCTTTGGCATCCGCCGACAGCGCCACGGGGCGGACCGGCCGGTGCAGGTTCATGCCGCATTCGCTGCGCAGCGGCACGAAACCGGAATGCATCTCGGCGCAGACCGAACGGGCATGGGCGCGGGCCGCAGCCTCGTCGGGCCACAACTTCTTCTCCGGGTAGCACTCGGCGATGTATTCGATGATAGCGAGCGAATCCCACACAACGGTCTCGCCGTCGACCAGCACCGGCACCTTGCCGGCGCGGCTGAAGGACAGGATCTGTTCCTTGTCGGCGGGGTTGTCGGTGTAGAGCGGGATCAGGGTCTCCACGAACGGGATGTCGTTGGCGCGCAGCGCGAGCCAGGGCCGCATCGACCATGACGAATAGTTCTTGTTGCCGATGGCAAGTTTGAGAGCAGCCATGTCACTGGTCCTTCCGAAAGTCCGTCTGATGCGGCTGCTTTTAGCGCCATCACCTGCCACCAATCAATCGTTGCCGCCATGGGGCATGCGTGGCAATCGTTGCGATCCCTGAGGAGCAAGATATGAGCAGGCATTGGGTCGACATCACCGCCGTCGGCTTCTTCATCATCGAATGGCTGGTCTATGCCGTAACGCTCGAGCATTCGGCCTATGGCCGCGACAGCCTGTCGGCGCGGATGAACCGCTACCGCGAGGTCTGGGTCCGCCGCCTGCTCGACCGCGAGGCGCGCATGGTGGACATGCAGATCATGGCCTCGCTCCAGAACGGCACCGCCTTCTTCGCCTCCACCAGCCTGTTCGCGCTCGGGGGCGCGCTGGCGCTGCTGCACGCCACCAACGACGCGATCATGATCCTGAGCAAGCTGCCGATCGATCTCAGCACTTCGCCCGCGATGTGGGAGCTGAAATGCGTCGGCCTGGTGCTGATCTGCGTCTACGCCTTCTTCAAGTTCGCCTGGGCCTATCGCCTGTTCAACTATGTCGCGATCCTGTTCGGCGGCATGCCGCTCGCCTCCCAGCGCGACACACCGGAGGCCGAGGCCCACGTCATCCGCACCTCGCGCGTCTTCGAATCCGCCGGCCGCCACTTCAACCGCGGCCAGCGCGCTTTTTTCTTCGCGCTCGGCTATCTCGGCTGGTTCGTCAGCCCCTGGGTGCTGTTCGTGACCACGGCAGCCGTGGTGATCGTAACCTGGCGCCGGCAGTTCGCATCCAGCGCCTGGGCCGCGATGGCGCCGGAGGCGATGGCCGTGGATGAGGTCAAGCGCGGTCATTGATGTCTCGTGTCCCGGGCGCGCTGCAACGCTCTTAGCGTTGCTGCGCAGAACCGGGACCCAGATGGCGACACGGTCCAATGCAGCGACGTGGGCCCCGGCTCTGCAGCGCACCGTCAAAGGGACGCTGCGCCGCGTCCGGGGCACGAGAGCGGATTTCTTCGCGTTCATCTTCAACTCGGACACACCTTCGCGTCCTCGCGGCGCATTTCGCCCGAGCTTTGCTTCGTCGCTTCACCCTCTTGAGCCAAGAGGGCGCAGGGAAGGCCGGGTGCAGGCTGGCACCCGCGGTCCGCTGCGCGAAAAGCACACGCAGGAAAACCGCACAGCAGCATACAGGTGGTGCCAATCACTCGGCCTTCCCTGCGCGATGGTCGGACGGCTTATGCCGTGCTCTCCCGGGAGCCGAACTTTCCTTCTGGCCTCCCTCGCCCCGCGAATTGACGATGCTGTCCGCCCGGTTGGGCTCGCGCGCATCTCCGCGAAAGGCTTGACCGTAGCAACGACGGCCAGGACCACACGGTTTTGCCGTACGCAGCTCATCCGGCTTCGCCAAGAGGCTTCGCCGGACTTCGGCGCCGCTCGTCCGCACGTGGCCACGGGCTCACAGGGACTACCCGCCCTGCCCGCACCTCTCGCGCACGACGCTGCCGCGTCCACCGCAACCCGGCTCGCATATCGTGACGACGTACGATCGCCCCTCAAGGATGAGCCGGGATGGTCGACACATACGCTAAAACCGAATTTCGGTAAAGTGGAATATTTTTG
>NZ_JADPJH010000014.1:452689-535951 GCF_023073315.1 Bradyrhizobium sp. 1
CGCGCGGATTGACAGCCCGGCGGGTGTTTTGCCCGTCGGGCGACGCAAGCTGTTGTAGCCCGGCGCTACCCGCCGAAATCCCGCGGACTGAACGGCAGGTCCAGCACCTTCCATTCCTCGTACTTGTCCACCGGCAGCATCTTGTAGGGCTGGCAGGCCTGGAGCGCGCTCATCGCGGACTTCACGATGGCCACGCCCTTCGCAGACGGCGGCGCTTCGATCAGGATCGGCTCGCGCGCCAGCGTGCCGTCGGTGGCGAGCACCGCGCGCAGCTTGACGCGCACGGCATCGGTCGGCGCAACACCGGCCGGCAGTTTCGAACAGCTCCGCAAGTGCCGGCGAAGCTCGGCGACGACCTCAGGCGGCAGCTTGGCTCCGATCGAATCCTTGGCGTCGCCACCGTCATCCTTCGGCGCGTCTTTCGGCTCGGGCGGCAATTCGGGCGGTAGGCCCAGCATGACGCCGTATTTGACGGTGACGTCGGGTTCGGGCGCCTGATAGACCGGGGGAGCCGCCTGCGGCTCCGGCGGCGCCGGTGACGACTGCGGCGCCGGCTGAGCCTGCGACTGCGGCAGCGGCTGTTGCGGCGGCAATTGCGATGGCTGCGGCTGGGGCTGCGAAGGCTGAGGCTGCTGAGCTTGCGGTTGCTGAGCGGTAGCCTCGCGCTGCTTCGGCGCTTGTGAGGGTTGCGGCTGCGGCTGTTTCTGCTGCGCCGGCTGCTGCGGTTCGGGGGAGGATTTCTGCTGCGATGATTGTGGCGAGGCCTGCGGTTTGGCGGCCGGCTTCGGTGCTGCCTCCGCCTTGTCCTTGTCGGTGACATCCAGCTTCGGCAGTCGCAGCTCGGGGGTCGGGGTTGGCGTGGGCTCCGGCGCCTTCTCCTTTGCGGCCTCCTCCGCCTTCGTCTCCTGCTCCTTCACCTGCTCCGGCGTGACGATGTCGACCGCAACAGTCTCGGGTGGCGCGGCGTGGAACGGATGGACCTCGCTGATCAGGATGATCAGCCCCACCAGCGTCAGATGCGCGATCGCAGACGCTGCAAGGTCCGTCCGTATGATCTTCCGCAGTTCCATCGCCTGACTTTGGGTTTCCGGGCTGGTCCTAGCATAACGGAGGCCCCCCTCAATCCCATTTTGGCGCGAAGCCGAAATCGGTCAGGCGGCCCCTGGGATTGGCCAACGCGGCGATCCGGGCCATCTCGTCGTCCGCCAACTCGAAATCGAAGATCTCGATGTTTTCCGACAAGCGCTCGACGCGCGAAGTCCGCGGGATTGCAGCAACATTCTGTTGCACAAGCCAGCGCAGGCAGATTTGGGCCGGCGTCTTGCGATGGGTTCGCCCGATCCCGGCGAGCGTCGGGTCGGTCTTGATCCGGCCCTTGGCGACCGGACTGTAGGCGACCAGCGCGAGGCCGTGCTGGTCGCAGGCCGCCCTCACCTTCGTCTGGTCAAGATAAGGATGGTACTCGACCTGGTTGCAGACGAGCGGCTCCGGCGACAGCGCGACCGCTTGCTCGATCAGCGCCACCGTGAAGTTGGAGACGCCGATATGGCGGGTCAGACCCATGCGCTTGGCATGCGACAGCGCACCCAGTGTCTCCGCCAGCGGCACGTGCGAATTGGGCCAGTGCAGCAGCAGGAGATCGACGGAAGGAAGCCGCATGCGCGCCAGGCTTTCCTTGACCGAGCGTTCGAGGTCGTGAGGCGCGAAATGGTTGGTCCAGACTTTTGTCGTCAGAAAGATATCGTCACGGCGCACCCCGGAGGAGCGCAAGCCGTCGCCGACCTCGCGCTCATTGTCGTAGGCCTGTGCGGTGTCGATGTGGCGGTAGCCGAGGCGCAGCGCCTGCTCGACCACGCGGGCGCAGGTGCGCCCGCTCAGCTCCCAGGTCCCGAGCCCGATCGCCGGGATCCTTGCACCAGTGGCCTCGACGAACAGCATGAGGAATCCCCTCTGTTGCGGCAGCCCCGGACGCCATTATGGACCTCGCCCGCGACGCTGCCAACGCAAGCCGCCGGCCGCGAGGCCGGATCTTCAGGGCAATGCTAACGGGAGGTTCGCGCGAGGTTTTGCCGTCAGGCTTTTGCGAGCGCCTGGAACACAGTGTCGGGCGCGTGCGCGATCACGGCGAGCAGTGCGCGGGCCGGTCCTCGCGGGGCGCGCTTGCCCTGCTCCCAGTTGCGGATGGTCTCGACGGGAACGCCGAGTTTTGCGGCGAACTCCATCTGGGTCAGGCAGGCACGGCGGCGCAGATCGCGTACCGCATGAGAGCTGGTGTCGGCGGGCGCGATATTCGCCGCCGGCTGGACCGGAAATGGCTGCACCGGAAGCTCTTGCCCGTCCCGCAACTCGACGATCCGTCCGTCCGCTTTCAGCCGCACACGCATGTCCATTTCCCCAAGCCCGGGTGATGATGCGGCAGCACGCTTAAGTTCGGATTAAAGATAGCGGTCTCGTGCCCCGGACGCGGCGCAGCGCTTCTACAGCGGTGCGCTGCAGAGCCGGGGCCCATCTCGCGGCGACGTATCGCGTCGCTTTCTGGGTCCCGGTTCTGCGCAGCAGCGCTACGCGCCGCAGCGCGCCCGGGACACGAGCGAGAGAGCGTACGCTCCAGACTCCCCTTACCTCAATCCGAACCAGAGCGTCGCAATGCCGAGGAACGAGAAGAAACCGACCACATCCGTCACCGTGGTGACGAACGTGCCTGACGCCACGGCCGGATCGGCCCTCACACGTTCGAGCGCCATCGGGATCAAAATGCCGCCGAGCGCGCCGGCGAAGAGGTTCACGATGATTGCAAGTCCGATGACAATGCCGAGGCCCGGGATCTTGAACCAGGCCACTGCCGCGATGCCCGTGATCACGGCGAAGGCAAGCCCGTTGACGAGGCCGACCAGGCCTTCGCGCATCACCACGCGCCAGGCGTTGGAGGAGCCGAGCTCGCGGGTCGCCAGCGCGCGCACCGCGACCGTCATGGTCTGGGTCGCGGCATTGCCGCCCTGGCTCGCCACGATCGGCGCCAGCACGGCGAGCGCGACCATCTTCTCGAGCTGGCCCTCGAACAGGCCGAGCACGGAGGACGCCAGGAAGGCGGTGGCGAGATTGACCAGCAGCCAGTTGAACCGGGCACGCGCGATGGTGAACACGGTATCGGAGAGTTCTTCGTCGCTGTTGACGCCGCCGAGCGCCTTGAGGTCCTCGTCCGCCTCCTCCTCGATGACGTCGACAACGTCGTCGACGGTGATGACGCCGACGAGGCGATCCTGGGTGTCGAGCACCGGTGCTGCGACGAGATTGTACTTGCCGAACATGCGCGCCACCTCCTCCTGGTCCTCCAGGACGGAGACGCGGCGGCGGTCCTCGTCGGTCAGCTCGGCCAGCGCCACCGGGCGGCGGGCGCGGAGCAGGACGTCGAGCGAGACCGCGCCATGCCAATGCTGGTCCTTGTCGACGACATAAATCTCGTAGAAACGGTCGGGCAGATCCGGCGTCTCGCGCATGTAGTCGATCGCTTGCCCGACGGTGAAATCCTGCGGCACCGCGATGAACTCGGTCTGCATCCGGCGGCCGGCGGAATTTTCCGGATACAGCAGGCTGCGTTCGAGCGCGACGCGCTCCTTCAAGGGCAGCTTCTCGAGGATCTCCTCCTGCTCCGCCTCGTCGAGGGTTTCCAGCAGCTCGACCGCGTCGTCGGATTCGAGCTCGCGGACACCTTCCGCGACCGTCTCCGGCGGCAACTCCTCGAGGATGTCGTCGCGGACGGTCTCGTCAACTTCGTTCAGTGCGGAGAAGTCGAAGTCGCGCCCGGTCAGCTCGACCAGGCGGACGCGGTCATCGGGCTCGAGCGCGCCGATCAAATCGCCGAGATCGGCCTCGTGCAGCTCGGCGACGCAGGCGCGCAGTGCGGCGCTGTCGCCGGCCTCGATCGCATGGGCAATTTCCGCGACGAATTCGTGCCTGATATCGCCGTCTTCATTGCGCATCGGCACGTGGTCGAGTACCGAATCCGCAGCGGATGGGGCACCGTCCATATGTTCATCCATGGTGCGCCTCGCCGTTTGACAGGTTGGAACGAGTGGTCTGAGCTGATGGTTCAGGCAATACCCACAAGGCAACTCTGAGCGCAATGGCAAAGATGCTTCGGCGGAAATGGACCTCGATGTCGCTGGCTGCGGTCCTCGCGGCCCTCTCCGGCATCGCCTCAACGGATGCTGCCGAGTGCCCACGCAAGGACGCGCTCGGCACCTCGCGCATTCTGAGCGTCGATGCCAAGACCACGCCGCGCGTCGGCCTGAAGAGCTTTCCGCAGACGCTGGCGCTGGCCGATCACGAGGTCGTGCTGACCTTCGACGACGGCCCGCATCCGCCGACGACGTCGAAGGTGCTGGCGGCGCTGGCACAGGAATGCGTGCGCGCGACCTTCTTCCTGATCGGCCTGCACGCCTCCGAGCACCCCGACATGGTCAAGCGCATCGCGCGCGAGGGCCACACCATCGGCCACCACACCTGGTCACATCCGTTCATGGCGCGGATCCCGTTCGAGAAGGCAAAGACCGAGATCGACCGCGGCATTGCCGCCGACGAGATGGCGCTGAAGGGCACCTCGACGACGACACCCTCGACGCCGTTTTTCCGCTTCCCCTATTTCGAGGCGACGCAGGCCGAACTCGACCTGCTGCAGTCGCGCGGCATCGTCGTGTTCGGGGCAGATCTCTGGGCCAGCGACTGGAACGAGATGACGCCGGAACAGGAATTGAAGCTCGTCACCGAGCGCCTCGCCGCCGCGGGCAAGGGTATCATCCTCTTCCACGACCCCAAGGCGCGCACCGCCGCGATCATGCCGGCCTTCCTGCGATATCTGAAAGAGAACGGATTTCGCGTGGTTCACGTGGTCCCGGCGGGCCTGTCACAGAAGAACGCCGATACGCGCTGATGCCGGAATGTCACGTCGGCGCAAAATGGGGTGACCTAGGCCCTGTTAACAATCTGTTCATGATACGCCATGCAAGGATGGAAGGTATTGCACCTGAACCGTTTCGGTGCGTCTCCGACCACCTATGGCGGCAATCGCGTAAGAGGGCAGACGGGGTTCATGATCGGAAGTAGCGTTGTTTTTCGGACGCGATCGTGGATCGTCCTCTGTCTCGGCGGATTCCTCGGGTTTCTGACCGTCGGTGCGCCGGCGGCCGTCGCAGCCGAATGCCCCGGCCATCCTGACGCGCTCGGGACCTCCCGCACCCTCGTGGTCGATCCGCACGAGCATCCGCGCATCGGCACCATGCAGTATCGCGAGACGCTGCCGCTGAAGGACCATGAAGTCGTCCTGACCTTCGACGACGGTCCGCTGCCGAAATATTCGAACCAGATCCTCAAGATGCTCGATGACGAGTGCATCAAGGCGACCTTCTTCATCATCGGCGAACAGGCCAAGGCGAACCCGGAAGGCGTGCGCAAGCTGGTGGCCGCGGGCCACACCGTCGGCACCCACAGCATGACGCATCCGCTCACAATGGACCGGATGCCGCTCGACAAGGCCGAGGCGCAGATCAATGGCGGCATCGAGTGGACATCGGCCGCAATGACGGATCCGTCCAAGCTCGCGCCGTTCTTTCGCATTCCCGGCCTGATGCGCGCCGACGCCGTCGAGAACCTTCTGATCTCGCGCGGCATCCAGGTCTGGAGCGCCGACTTCCCCGCCGACGACTGGCGCCATGTGTCGTCCGACCGCGTCTACCAGCTCGCGATGCAGCGGCTGGAGGCCAAGGGCAAGGGCATTTTGCTGCTGCACGACATCCAGCCGCGCACCGTTGCGGCGCTGCCAAAAATCATCCGCGACCTCAAGGCGCGCGGCTATCGCATCGTCCATGTGGTGCCAGCGACCGCCGACCTGCCGGCGACGCCGACGACAGCGGTGGAATGGCTGCTGCATCCGCCGACCGAGACGACGCCGATCGCGCGCTGGCCTTCAGTTCCGAACTTCGTGTTCACGCAGACGAGGACGCTGCCGGCGCCCTCGCTGGCCGACCTCAATGCGCAGACCGAGCATCAGCCGGTGCTGCCGCGCCGGACCAAGGGGCAGTTGGATGTCGCAGCCACCCTGCCCGTCCCCGGCCACGATCTCTTTGCGATCCCGGAAGGCTCGATCGAGGTGCTGCTGTCGACGACCCTGTCGCGGCGCGCCGCAACGCGGCTGGCGATGGCGGCCGAGGCACCCCGCGCGGGCAAGGGCAAGTCTGGAAGCATCAGGGCGGGCAAGTCACGCGTCGGCCGGACCGCGCACGCTGCACACGGCACGCCGAAGCATGCCGCGCAGGCCAACGGTACTGCACAGAAGGGGACAACGCCCCGCCCGACCCGGATCGCGACCAGCGTGAAGAAACGCGCTTAAGCCGTCACTGCCGCATGATGGCGGCAACGCAGAGCAGCACGATCAGCGCCAGGAAGAACAGGTCCATATAGGACTTCAGCTCGCCGTCGCGGCGCAGCCGGGCCACGTCGGCCACAACCTGCTTGCGCGCGCTGGTCCCGCCCGAGCCGTCGTTGATCGGGCCCTGCAAGCGCTTCGTCTCGGCCTCCAGCCTCTCGATCTTCTGGTAGAAGTAGAATGCGCGCAGCGTCGAGGCGGCGCGCATGCCGGCATAGACCAGCACCAGGATCGCGATGATCGCCCGGTTCTGGTATTTCTCCATGAAGTTCAGGCTGAAATAGACCATGGCCATGAAGGCGAAGTTGGTCACGAAGCGGTAGACGAAGCTTAGAAAGACCATGCTGGCTCCAGCCTTGAGCGGTACGACCGTTTGGCTTCCGAGAGTTCAGGGATACGGACCACGGGCCGGAACAGCCGAGCTGAACGCCGCGCAAGGCCCGTCTACGCCAACTTTGTTTCAACAAAGATACGATCGTCCGCGCAATTGCCGCCTTTTAGCCACGCGCGGCCATAATGCAAGCCGGACCGCGCCGACCGGCCCGTTCCGCGCGCGGTACGCCACGGCTCAATGGAGATTTGGCGGAAGTCGCGCTAGACTATCCGGTGCCGCCACATCTGGGGTCTGCCGATGCCGAAGAAGGGAATCACGGGCCACGACGACTGGGTTCTGACCGAGGCGCTCGCGACCGCGCTGGTCGCGCTGGAGCAGCTCGAACCCAAGCACCGGCCGAACGCGCATATGGACGACATCCGCAAGATGCTGGCGAACGGCAAGGAGCCGGCGGCGGTGAGCCTGCACCTCGCCCAGGCCAAATGCCGCCTGTTTCCGGATGTCGATCCGCTGGAGATCTACAAGGAATACGGGATTGGCGAGGAATATGGTTGAGGGGCCGCGCCTCCGCCCGACGCTAGTTTCCGGACAGCTTGAGCAGCGGGCACTCGCTCTGGCTGAGCGGAAGATAGGCGTCTTCGGCGGGTATCTTCTCGACGACGTTGTAATAGTCCCAGGGGGTCTTGATCTCCGCGGGCTTCTTGACTTCGACGAGATAGAAATCGTGCACGAGCTTGTTGTCGGCGCGCAGCCGTGCGCCTCGCGCGTAGAAATCGTCCACCGGCATCGCGCGCATTTTATCGAGCACCGCGCCCGTCTCGTCCGTTCCAGCCACAGCTGCCGCTCTCAGATAGTGTAGCACGGCGGAGTAGACGGCGGCCTGCGGCGCGGTCGGCATGGCCTTGTGGAGCTTGTAGAACCTCTGGCCGAACGCGCGCGTCTCATCGTTGAGGGCCCAATACCAGGCCGTGACGGTCGTCAGTCCCTTGGCGGTTTCGATGCCCATGGCGTGCACGTCGGTCAGGAACATCAGCTCGGCGACCGGCTTCTGAGACCCCATGTTCATTCCGAACTCGTGCCATTGCTTCATCACGGTCACGAGCTGCTCACCGGCATTGGCAAAGGCGACGACCTTGGCCTTCGAGGCCTGGGCTTGCAGCAGGAACGAGCCGTAATCGGCGTTTCCGAGCGGATGAAAGACGGCACCAAGCGACTTTGCGCTTCCTTCCGCAAGCACACGCTGGGACACCTCCACCATGTTGCGTCCGAACGCGTAGTCGGCCGCGATGAAGAACCAGCTGTCGTAGCCCTGGGACACCAGCCTGCGAACCGATCCGGAGACGAGATTGTAATTGTCGTGCAGCCACATCAACCCGGTGCGCGAACATTGCTTGCCGCCGATCTCGGTGGTGCCGACCGCCGAATAGATGACGATCTTGTTCTTGTCGCGCGCAATCGACTGGATGGCGAGCGCCACCGCCGAATTGCCGACATCGGCGACCATGTCGACGCCGTCAACGTCGAACCATTTGCGGACAATTTGGGCACCTATATCCGGCTTGTTCTGATGGTCGGCGAAGATGATCTCCACCTTGATGCCAGGAGTCGCCCTCTGAAAATCCTCAATGGCCAGCTTTGCGGCGACGACGGAGCCTGGTCCGGAATTGTCCGACAATGGGCCGGACTGATCGTTGATGATGCCGACCTTGATAACACCGCCAGAGAAGTCGGCAGCCGCGCTACGCTCCGCTAGCGCGACCGAACCCAGCGTCAGGGCAAGTCCGAAGGTGAACCGGGCGAGCGGGACGCGCCATGACTGCAACTTCCGAACACGACAAGGCGCCATTGCCCCCTCCATTCCAGCATCGCGACGGATGTCAGCGATGACCTGCCCCAATGATCCCGATTCCGATCGCCGATTTCGCAGGTGCTATCCCTGCTGACCCACGGCCTTCCTGACGAACTCCAGCCGCCGCGCCTGCGCCGGCGCGACGCGCTCCTTCATCGCCGCGACGATCGCAGCCGGTGCCGTATCCGGCGAGCCGGCCTCGAACGGTGGCGCGGGATTGTATTCCATGCGGAGCTGGATCATCTCCGCAGCCGCCCGGCCCCTCAACATCGAGACCAGGGTGAGCGCGAAATCGATGCCCGCCGTGATGCCGCCGCCCGTCATGCGGTTGCGATCGATGCAGACCCGCTCGCGCGACACCGAGGCGCCGAAGAACGGCAAGGCATCGACGGCCGTCCAGTGCGTCGCCGCGCGATATCCCTGCAAGAGGCCGGCAGCGCCGAGCACGAGCGAGCCGGTGCACACCGACGTGACATAAGTCGCGCCCCTCTCCTGCCTGCGCAGGAACGCCAGCACCTCGTCGTCGAGCATCAGCTCGTCGGTGCCGTAGCCGCCGGGAACGCAGATCACGTCGAGCTGCGGGCAATCGGCGAAGGTAATGGTCGGCGTCAGCATGATCACGGAATCGCTTGGCACGGGTTCGATGCGTTTCCAGACCAGATGCACAGTCACATCAGGCAGGCTGGAGAAGACTTGCGCCGGACCAGTGAGATCGAGCTGGGTGACGCGGGGAAAAACCAGAAGACCGATTTGCAACGGACCCGACATGACCAACCTCGACATCGTGCTTGACGGTGACAGCCTGTCATGTTCGCCTTGAGATCGGAAACGGCGTAATTCCCTCATTTTTGGACGCGTCCATGATCGGCTTCCTGATCTTTCCCGAATTCCAGTTGCTGGACGCGGCGGGCCCGATCTCGGTGTTCGAGATCGCAAGACGTCACGCGCCGCATGCGCCGCGCGTGATCACGGTCGCGGCCAGAGCCGGCGCGGTGCGCAGTTCGTCGGGCACCGAGATGCTGGCCCGCGGCTTGCGATCGGCAAGCGGGGTCACGACGCTGTTCGTGGCCGGAGGCGAAGGCGTCGAGGCCGCCGCGCGTTGCAGGACGACGATCGCTTTCATTCAAAGGCTGGCGCGGCGCGGCGTGCGCATCGCCAGCGTGTGCTCCGGCGCCTATCTGCTCGCCGAGGCAGGACTGCTGGACGGCCGCTGTGCAACCACACACTGGTCCTGCACAAGCGACTTCACCGGGCGCTACCCGAAGATCAGGCTGGAGCCTGACCAGATCTTCACCCGGGATGGTCACGTCTGGACGTCGGCTGGCATCACGGCAGGGATCGATCTCGCACTCGCCATGATTGCCGAGGACCATGGCGAGGAGATCTCGCAAGCCACCGCCCGGCAGCTCGTTCTCTATCATCGCCGCGGCGGCGGGCAGTCGCAGTTCTCGACCCTGCTCGAAATCAAGACGCCGAACGGCCGCTTCGGCGGCCTGTTGTCCTGGGTGCGCGAAAATCTGGACGCGCAGCTCACGGTCGAGGCGCTTGCCGAGCGCGCGGGATTGAGCGCGCGGCATTTCGTGCGCTCCTTCATCGCCGAAACCGGCTCGACGCCGACCAAGGCCGTCGAGCGATTACGTGTCGAGGTGGCGCGCGAGCGCGTGCAGTCCTCGGGCGAGGCGATCGAACGCGTCGCGCAATCCACCGGCTTTCGCGACCCCGAGCGGATGCGCCGCGCCTTCATCCGCGCCTTCGGCCAGCCGCCGCAATCGCTACGGCGCTCCGCACGGAGTGCGTGAGCAGAAATCGATCGCTCCGCAGCGGGCGAGTAACGTCAAGCAACCAGATGTTCGCGTGAATTTCGGCTGAGCCCGCAAAACGACTTGACGACGGCGCCGACAATGAATGTAATGTTATAACATTACATATCCAGTCCCAATGCCCTCTCTCAAGCGTCGTCGTCCTATCCCGTTGAAAAGGCTCTTCGATCTCCATGCCCAAACTCCCCGTCACCGTCTTGTCCGGCTTCCTCGGGGCTGGAAAGACCACTTTGCTGAACCACGTCCTCAACAACCGGCACGGCCTGAAGGTGGCGGTGATCGTCAACGACATGAGCGAGGTGAACATCGATGCGGATCTGGTCCGCGATGGCGGTGCGAACCTGTCCCGGACTGACGAGAAGCTGGTCGAGATGACGAACGGCTGCATCTGCTGCACGCTGCGCGACGACCTCCTGAAAGAGGTGCGCGCCCTCGCCGCGAACGGCCGCCTCGACTATCTCCTGATCGAATCCACCGGCATCTCCGAACCGCTGCCGGTTGCAGCGACCTTCGATTTCCGTTCCGAGGACGGCGAAAGCCTCTCCGACGTGGCACGCCTCGACACCATGGTCACCGTGGTCGACGCGGTGAACCTGCTCAGGGATTATTCGTCGACGGATTTTCTCGAGCAGCGCGGCGAAGCGCTGGCAAACGACAAGCGCACGCTGGTCGATCTGCTCGTCGAGCAGATCGAATTTGCCGACGTGATCGTTCTCAACAAGGTCGACGACGCCTCGCCGGCGCAACGCGAAGCAGCGCGAAAAATCATCCGCGCGCTCAATCCGGAAGCGGAGCTGATCGAAGCCAACCACAGCCGGGTCGCCTTCGATCGCATTCTCGACACCGGCCGGTTCGACTTCGAAAAGGCGCAAGCGCATCCGCTCTGGTTCAGGGAGCTCTACGGCTTTGCCGACCATATGCCGGAGACGCAAGAATACGGCGTCACCAGCTTCGTCTATCGCGCGCGCCGGCCGTTCGATCCCGAGAAATTCGACAAGTTCGTGAGGGAGCCCTGGCCGGGCGTCATTCGCGCCAAGGGACATTTCTGGCTGGCGACGCGCCCGCAATGGCTTGGCGAGATCAGCCAGGCTGGTTCGATCACGCGCACGGATGCCCTTGGCTTCTGGTGGGCGAGCGTGCCCGCAGAGCGATGGCCGGATGATCCGTCCTGGCGCAAGCAGCTGCGCGCGAACTCGAACGAGATCTATGGCGATCGCCGCCAGGAGATCGTGTTCATCGGCACCGGCATGGATGAAAACGCGATCCGCGCCCGCCTGGACGCCTGCCTCGTCCCGGGAAAGCCTGCGATGAGCGTCACCGAATGGGCCAAGCTCGCAGACCCCTTCCCGGTCTGGCGTCGCGCGGATCAGATCGCCCAGGCGGACCACCAATGACCGAAATCGTCCGCTTCGTTCCGAAATCCGAACTCGAGCGAGAGCGCCTCATCCGCGAGGCGCGTGCGATCTACGACAGCATTTTCCCGCCGGTCACTTTGACCGGCGGACAAGCTGATGATCGCTTGGACCAACGGGCGCCGTGCGAGGCACTCACCGAAATCCAGCCGAAACAACGATAGGGATGAAGGCGATGCGCTCGGAAGGCGCGCGCAGTCATTGTCGGCTCAGCCGCCATATTGCTGCTTCATGTATTTCAGGTAGTTGCCGAGGTGGTGCTGCCAGAAATAGTCCTGCGTCTGGCATCCCGGCGTCCCATCGGTCGGGTTGCCGCCCGGGTTGGCGAATAGCGGCAGCAGCGCGCCGACGTCGGCATAGTTTAGCGAGGCCTGAAGCTGGTCGAGAATCTGTTGGATCACATCCGAGATCGTTGATCCCGTGATCGGTGCGGCATTTGCCGCGCCGAGATCGGCGGCATTCAAATGGATCGTCTCGGACATCAGTCTCAAGGAAAGACTCTCGACCCGCAGCTTGAGCCGCCTCACCGCATCGTCGCGAACACGATTGACCGCGCTCTCACCGTCGGTGATGACGCTGCCGAGCGCGATCAATGCCTCGGGATTGGGAGTGCCGCCGAATCCACGCAGCGGATTTGGCGTGTTGAGGTCTGATATCCACTCCAGGGCAAACGGCGCCTGCGGCACCCAGTCCTGCGTCGACGTCACCGCCCAGCCATATCCGTCGACCGCGGCAAGCCGCGCGTAATCGTATGCGTAATGGTCGTTGCCGCCCTTGGCGGGCGCGAAGGTATATGTCTTGTAGACCGGCCCCTTAAAAACATCCGTCGAGTGCCGGACCAGCGAGGTCAGCAGCGTAGCGATCGAGGCACCCTGGCTGTGCCCGGTGAGGTAGACGTCGTTGCCCTGCTCCGCGAGCAGCGCCAGAGTCACGAACAATGGGCTATCGGTGGTGAACAGCATGAGCAGCAAACTCAGAGCGAAGCCCGAATGCACACCGGCTTTCACCGCGCTGTCACCCTCATCGCGGGCGAGGTAAAACGGCAGCGAGATCGAATCGAGCTTCACGTCAAAGCGCGCGTTGATCAGGGGGAACAGCAAGTCGGCCAACACGCTGGCCGCACTTGTGACCGTGCCGCGCACTGCGATCGCGTATTGGGTGGTGTCACTCTGGTTCTGCCAGACCTGCCAGTAATTATCCAACAGCGTGGCACTCGTCGGGGTGAGGTCCTTGCGGATCGCCCAATTTGAACTTGGATCGGGCACGGGGGGCACGCCGCAGGTTGCCACCGCTTCGGACAGCGATGGCGTGCCGGCATAGGCATGCTGCGCCATCTCGAGCAGAAGTTGCGCCTCCGCGAATTGGAATCCCGGCTTGAGCGTCATGCTGCCCTCCTTGCAAAGGTGCCCGACTCCGACAGCCCGTGCTCGGACCCGGGAGCCAGCGACCGATCATTCGCATCTCTCGGGGATTATCAATTACAGCGTGTTATTTTACAAGAACGCAATATTAAGATGTCGCTCGATCGTGGCGAAAACGACATCATCTCGGCAAATCGGATTGGCTGAACAGATTCGCTCAGACGCATCTCGTCCGATGCAGCCACTTTCGCCTGATGTTTGATGATCAGATCATCGACTTGATCTGCAGGTGGATTTCGGCCGAAACAGGCCCCTACCCCGGCCAAAACGGCGTAATCCGCCGTATGGTGCGCTCGGAGGGACTCGAACCCCCACGGTGTTACCCACTGCCACCTCAAGGCAGCGCGTCTACCAATTCCGCCACGAGCGCAAGGAGATACCGGCCTGAGGTCGTTAGGCTGGCCGGATCAGCGGTCGCCGATCTAACAAATCCATCAGAGGGATACAAGCCTGCAAGGGCCCCGAATTCCACAAGCTTGGAAGGAAAATCCCTATTCACTGCCCGGATCGGCCCTATCGGGTGCCGAAGCCCTGTTAGGCCGCTACCGCGTCCCCTGCGTGCGCGGCAGCATCTGCTTGACCTCGACCGCGATTCGATTGCGGTCCACCAGCACGACGCCGGAGGCGACCGGCAGGTTGTTTGCCAAAACCTTGACCTCGTCGGCCTCGGTTGCGTCCAGCTCGATGATGGCGCCGCGGGAAAGACGTAATACTTGATGGATCGGCATGGTGGTCGTCCCGAGGACGACCATGAGATCCACGGTGACTTTATCGAGAGTGGGCACTGTCAGGACCGCCGCAACTTGGGACTAGGACTATGCACTCGGCATTTGCGCCTGCGATCATCACCCCGTTATGGTTAGCCAATGGTTAATTCGCCTCAAAACCCTCGCCAAAACCTGGATTTAACGCCGTTTTCCGCTGCTGGCGGCGAACCCGTGGAGTGGCGGATTTCGGACACGCCCGTGCCCTATCCGGACGCGGTTTCCGCCATGGAGGCGCGAGTCGCGGCGATTGCGGCAGGCGAGGCTCCGGAGCTGGTCTGGCTGCTCGAACACCCCCCGCTCTACACCTCCGGCACCTCGGGCAAGGATAGCGACCTTCTCGATCCCAAATTCCCGACCTTTGCCACCGGGCGCGGCGGGCAGCTGACTTATCACGGGCCCGGCCAGCGGGTGGCCTATATCATGCTCGACCTGAAGCGCCGCCGGCCTGACGTGCGGGCCTATGTCGCGAGCCTGGAAGAGCTGATCCTGAAGACGCTCGCCGCCTTCAACGTTCGCGGCGAGCGGCGCGAGGACCGGGTCGGCGTCTGGGTGAAGCGGCCCGACAAGGGGCCCGAGCACGAGGACAAGATCGCCGCGATCGGGGTGCGGCTGAAGCGCTGGGTCTCGTTCCACGGCATCGCCATCAATGTTGAGCCGGAGCTTTCGCATTTCGCCGGCATCGTGCCCTGCGGCGTCGCCGATCCCCGCTACGGCGTGACGTCACTGGTCGATCTCGGCCAGCTCGTGGCCATGGCCGACGTCGATATCGCTCTGCGCCAAGCCTTCGAGGAGCTGTTCGGGCCGACCAAGGCGTTGGTACCGGAAGTGGCTGTCTAGCGTTTCCTGTTGGAGACGCACTGCCCGCGTTCTCCGCTCGCACGGAATCGGTTATGCTTGATTCCGGTGCCGCCCACGCCTCCCCCCTCCGCCGGGAAAGCAGACCTCATGCCGGGCGAGTTGATCATCGAACCGACTGTTCGAGCACTGGGCATAAGGAGGGATTGCGTTTCAGCTCGCAATGGGAGGTTCTCTATGAAGTTGTCCGCACCCATCTATCATCTGAAGCGCAAAGCAAAACGCTTGTCGCGCGAGGAAGGCGTTCCGCTCCACACAGCACTTGACCGCGTTGCCGCGAGCGAAGGGTTTTCCGCCTGGAGCATGCTCGCGGCGAAAGCTGGCGCGGCCACGCCGGCCAATCGCCTGTTCCCACAATTCCAGCCGGGCGATCTCGTGCTGGTCGGGGCGCGCCCCGGCCAGGGCAAGACGCTGATGAGCCTCGAACTTGCCGTGGAGGCCATGAAGTCGGGCCATCGCGCCGTGTTCTTCTCGCTCGAATACACCGAGAGGGACGTTCTGGATCGCCTCCGCGCGATCGGCGTAGATCCCGCGCAGTTCGACAAGCTGTTCGAGGTCGATTGCTCCGATGCGATCAGCGCCGACTATGTCGTCAAGCAGATGGCCGCAGCGCCACGCGGCACGGTCGTGGTGATCGACTATCTGCAACTGCTCGACCAGAGGCGGGAAAACCCTGATCTCACCGTTCAGGTGCGCACGCTGAAATCGTTCGCACGGGACATGGGACTGATCGTGGTCTTCATCTCGCAGATCGACCGGTCCTATGATCCGTCGATGAAAGCCTGTCCTGATCTCAGCAATGTCAGGCTACCAAACCCGCTGGATCTAAAACTGTTCGACAAGACGTGTTTCCTGAACAATGCCGAGGTTCAGTTCAGCGCGGCGAGCTGATGATCAGGCCGCGGGTGAGATTGCTCACCCGCGGCTTACGGCATCACGCCGCCTGCAGCGACACCTCAAGCTTGCCGGCGATGTATCGCCGCTCCTGGGTCAGGCCGCCAAAGCCGTACGCGTCGCCCTTGACCTCGTCGACATGCAGATAGGTCTCGGAATGCAGCGGCCCCAAAATCTCGGCCATGCGCTTGAACATGGCAGCAAGATAGGCTGCCTTCTCGTCCTTGGTGTTGGTGCCTTCGCTGACGTGGATATCGATCCAGTAGCTGGCGAGCTTCTGCTCGGCGAGCGACTTGCCGCCGGCGAACCAGTCGCCGGCATCGACTGACTTCACGATGATGGCGGTCACCTCCGGGTCCTTGTGCAGGATTTTTGCGGTGAGCTCGGACACGGCATTCGCAATGTCGGCCTTCAGCGAGGCCGACTGGCGGGAGCTGGTGTAGGACACGGTGATCAGGGGCATGGTCGTTCTCCTCAAGGTGTCGCGCGATTTGCGCGGCGTTGGAGAGAAGCTAGACCTTCGCCCGTCATTTTGATATGTTATCTCTGTTGATACCAGTGATAAGTATTCATAATGACTGCCACACTCGACATCGCCACCATCAAGGCCTTCCTGCTGGTTGCCGAGCTCCAGAGTTTTACCCGTGCTGCCGAGGCGCTCGGCACGACCCAAGCTGCTGTCAGCCTCAAGCTGCAACGGCTGGAGACTTTGCTCGGAAAGCGCCTCGTCGAACGCTCGCCGCGTGCGGTCCGGCTCACCGCCGAGGGCGTGGGCTTCCTCGATCGCGCCCGCGTGCTGATGGCCGCGCATGACCGCGCGCTGTCGGGCGAGGCTCCCATCGCGCAGTCGCTCTCGCTCGGCATCTCCGACCACGCCGCGGGCCCGGAACTGGTGCCGCTGCTCGAACGTCTGCACACGATGTCGTCAAATCTCCCTCGCCGTCACCATCGGCTTCTCGCGCGCGATGCAGGATGCCTATGACGCGGGCGAGCTGGATGCGGTGATCGTCCGCCAGGAAGGAAGCCGCCGCGGCGGCGAGAAGCTGACTGTGGACGAGTTCGGCTGGTTCGCATCACGCCGCTTCGCGTTGCCGAAGGGTGAGCCGCTGCCGCTCGCGACACTCGCCCCGCCCTGCGGCGTCCGTGCCGTCGCCGTCCGCGCGCTCGACAAGGCCGGCATCGCCTGGCGCGAGCGCTTTGTCGGCGGCGGCGTCACCGCCGTGGTCGCGGCTGCCCTCGCCGGACTTGCCATCGCGCCGCTGGCGCGGCGGATCGCACCTCCCGGGCTGATCGACATCGGGCTCGCGCACAAGCTGCCGAAACTCGGCAGTTCGAAAGTGATGCTGCATTCGAAAGTCAGCGATCCCGCCAAGCTCGCGGCGTTGCGCGCGGTCGCGGCAACGTTTCGCAGCGTGGCGGCTTAGCGCTCAGATCGCCGACGCTCTCGCCCGCGTATCTGCCCGCGACAAACCAATATGCGATCCCAGCGAGGCATCCAGCCAGACCAAAGAGCGCATCAAACAGAAGGCTGGTCCTGAAAACAAGATCGGCAATCAAGGCTCCTATCGCAGCGCCGGTCGGCGCGTAGAACAGTACGGAGCGAATTCGCAATGACTCGCTGAACAAGATCACGAGCGCAGCCGGCATCATGCTTAGTAAGCAGGTAAGGACCAACATCAACAAGACAAACACGACTACGGCGACAGTGGAGCCCAGGCTTTCCTGGAAACCTCGATAGGGCAGCATCAGGATCGTTCCAATGACTGGCAACGCCCCCAATGTCGTCGCTGCCGTCAAGCATCCTCGAAACCAACCGTTCACCACGCGCGGGCAGCTATCGCAGGACATGCTCTCACCTCACAAGATCGCCTCGAACGCGCTGCGCAGCGTCTCGTGCCGGAACACAAAACCGCGGCTGAGCGCCTTGTTCGGCAGCACGCGCTGGCCGCCGAGGAGAAGCTCCTCCGCAAAGCCGCCGCCGATCCGGCGCAAGAGGCCGCCGGGGATGCGGAACACCGCGGGCCTGTGCAGACGGCGGCTGAGTTCCTCGGTGAATTTTGCATTGGTGACCGGGATCGGCGCGGTGGCGTTGACGGGGCCAGTGAGATCTGGCGTTGCCATCACATAGGCGATCAGCCGGATCAGATCGTCGCGCTCGATCCAGGACATCCACTGCCGCCCGGTGCCGATGGGACCGCCGAGCCCGAACTCGAATGGCGTCAGCAGGCGCGTGATGAAGCCGCCTTCCGTGCCGAGCACGAGGCCGATGCGCAGATTGACCACGCGCACGCCAAGCTGCTCCGCCGGCCGCGCCGCATTCTCCCAGGCCGCGCAAAGCTCGTGGCTGAAGCAGGCGTGGGACTTCGCCGATTCCGTCAGGACCTGATCGGCCCAAAGTCCGTACCAGCCGATCGCGGAGCCGCTGACGAGCACCTCGGGCTTGCGGTCGAGCCGCGCGATCAGCTTGACGACCTCGCCGGTCATGTCGATGCGGGAGTTGATGATCTTCGCGCGCTTCGCCTCGGTCCACAGGCCGTTGCCGATCGGCTCGCCGGCAAGATTGACGATGGCGTCGATCTGCGTGTCCGACGCGAGTTGATCGAGGCTGGTGATCAGCGTGACCGGCGGCGGCAGCATCCCGGCGTTCGCGGGGTTGCGGATCAGCGCGATGACGTGATGTCCGGCACCCCCGAGGCTCGCCGCAAGGCGGCTGCCGATGAATCCGGTGGCGCCTGATATCAGCACGGTCTTGCGGCCGGGAAGTTTTTCAACGAGCCCCAGCGCGGGGACGCTTCGCATGCGGCCGAGCCGGCGCATCGCCGCAAAGTCCCTGACGCCGCAGAGCGCTGCACCGACCGCGCAGGCGGTCGCCGCAAGACTGAGCAGGCCCTGATAGATGACAGTCACGCCAAAGGGCTGCATCGCCCAATCGATCAGCACGGGCAGCAGCAGCACCAGGATGGCGCCGTAATTGATCGCGAGCAGCGTGTGGTTGATGCGCTCGCTCGGCGGCAGTTTTCGGCTCAGATCCTCCTCGACGAAATCCATCAGCGTGATGACGATCTCGGCGACCAGGACTGCGACGATCGCCAGCGCCAGCACGCCATAGACCTCGAGCCAGCCGAGCAGCAGGAACAGCAGCGCATAGAGCATGTTGCGGATGCCATGCAGCTTCAGCTCGAAACGCTGTGACGGACGCCAGGCCAGGCGTTCGGTGAATTCATGGTGATAGAAGGTGTCGAACACGCCCATCACGATCTGGATGGCGATGAGCGTCCACAACAGCGGCGTCATGATACGGTCTCCCTGAACATGGCGGACTGGTGGATCAGCGCGCCATAACGCGGATGAATGACATCGAGGGTGAAGCGGAAGGCACCCTCGCCGAGATCGCTGTGCGTCACCGTGAGGTCGCCCGGCGTGAGCCATTGCGGCAGCGGGATCCAGAAGCGTCCGAGCTGCAACCCATAACCAGCGCTGCGGAAGGTCAGCGTCTCGTCTTCGACCGCGATGCGCAGCGCCATCGAAACGCCGAAGCCGACATATTCCTCGAGCCCGGTCGGCCCGGCAAAACGCTTGGCGGAATGGATCACCTGCGGAAAGCCGCGCTTGCGCGCGCAGATGCGGGTCCAGGTCTGGCCGCCGGTCGCGCCGTCCTCGGTGACCGTGACGATCATGGGCACACCGGTGTCGCGACCGGTCGGCAACGGGCCGCCGATCAGGCGCGCGGCCTGCGCGAACCACCATCCGATGTCATTGAAAGCGACCTCGTCGACCACGCCGACATAGACGACGCTGTCGCCGTCGGCGACGCGCTTTGAAAAGCGCCGCCAGGTCGCGAGCGGCAGGCGGCCCCAATCCTCGTCGGACAGCAGCGCGCGGAAGCGGCGGTCGTCGAGCAGCTTGATGTGAGCGGCGGGTGATGCGTTGGAGCCTGATAATCGAGCCGACGTCATCGTACCCTCCTCAACGCTATTTGGCCTTGCCCAGCGGCAGCAGGCTGGCGATCTTCTCGCCGAGTTTCATCAGCGCGACCAATCGCGGCCGCGGCACCTTCAGCATCTGCATGAACCAGTGGTCGGCGAGCTCGGTGAAGGCGAGCATCTCCTTCAGCCGTTTGCTCGCGACCGGATTGATGGTGGGGTCGTCGGTGGCATCGGACACGCAGGCCCGGAGCGCCGTGATCGCCGGGTCGAGTTCCCGCTCCTTGCGCCGCGCCGCGATCCGAGCCGCGACCTCCCAGATATCGGTCTCGGCCTCGTAGTGGTCGCGGCGGTCGCCAAGGATCGGCACCCGCCGGATCAGGTTCCAGGCCAGCAACTCCTTGAGCGAGTTGGAGACATTCGAGCGTGCCATACCGAGCGTGTCGGCGATGTCCTCGGCCGTCATCGGCGCCTCGGCGAGATAGAGCAGCCCGTGGATCTGGCTGACCGAGCGATTGACGCCCCACTGATCCCCCATGTCGCCCCAATGCAGGATGAAGCGCTCGACGGCGGCAGGGAGTTTCTTCTTTCCGGTTATTTCTGTCATGACAGAAATATCTGATAATCGCGATTGCATGTCAAGTGCCCGGCCTGCGCTGCTGCATACCGCCGGGCTGATTTGCCTAAGAATCCTTCAGGCGGCGGGAACCAAACGAGCATTCAAGCGTTTGTCCCCGTCGAGGCGGGGTCCGGAATGGTTAAAAAGTCCAGTCAACAGAGAGACTTGTTCGAAAGCGAGCGCAGTTTCAGGCTGTTGGTGGAGGGAGTCGCGGACTACGCGCTCTACATGCTCGACCCCACCGGGATCATCACAAGCTGGAACATTGGTGGCGAGCGCATCAAGGGCTACTCGCCCGACGAAATCCTCGGCCAGCATTTCTCCCGCTTCTACACCGAGACCGACCGCGCCAACGGCAAGCCTGCCCGTGCGCTCGGCATCGCACGCGACCATGGCCGCTACGAGGAGGAAGGCTGGCGCGTCCGCAAAGACGGCACGTTCTTCTGGGCGAGCGTCATCATCGACCCGATCACCGAGGACGGCAACCTCGTCGGCTTTGCCAAGATCACCCGCGACATCACGGAGCGGCGCAATGCGCAGCTCAAACTGGAAGCGATGCAGACGCAGCTCGCCGAGTCACAGAAGTTCGATGCGCTCGGACAGCTCACCGGCGGCGTCGCGCACGACTTCAACAATCTCCTGATGATCATCAGCGGCAGCCTTCACATCCTGAAGAAGGACGTCCCCGATGACACCAAGCTGCAGCGCGCCATCTCGGCGATCGATACCGCCACCAAGCGCGGCGCCGCGCTGACCAGCCAGCTCCTGACCTTCGCGCGGCGCCAGAGCGTCAATCCACAGGCGATCCGCTTCGGCGACCGTATCGAGGCGATCCGCGAGGTGCTTCACGCCGGCGTCGGCAGCGCCGTTCGTCTCGCCTTCGAGATCGACCGCGAGGTCTGGCCGATCAGGGCTGACGTCTCAGAGTTCGAGACCGGGCTGCTCAATCTCGTCATCAACGCCCGCGATGCCATGCCAGACGGCGGCACGGTAACGATCGGCGCGCACAACATCGTCCTGGACGATCCGCTGCATAGCGGCGAGTACGTCGCCATCACCGTCGCCGATACCGGGCTTGGCATCCCCTCCGACGTCGTCGACAAGATCTTCGAGCCGTTCTTCACAACGAAGCCGGTCGGAAAAGGCACCGGCCTCGGCCTGTCGCAGGTGCACGGCTTCGCGCATCAGGCCGGCGGCACGGTCAAGGTCGCAAGCGAGCTTGGCAAGGGCACCATTTTCACCATCCTGCTGCCGCGTCAAACCGCGACCGTATCGATCGAGGCACCCGATCCCGTGCCGGTTCTCGGCAACGGCACGGTGCTGCTGGTCGAGGACAATCCCGATGTCGCCATCGTCAGCATCGGCTTGCTGGAGCAGCTCGGCTATCGTGTGCGCCGGGTCGCGGATGCTGAGTCCGCGCTGCGCGAGCTTGAGCATAACGGCGTCGACTTCGTCTTCTCCGACATCGTCATGCCCGGCAAGATGGACGGGCTCGGCCTCGCCCATCATTTGCGCCAGGTCCACCCCGGCCTGCCGATCCTGCTCGCCACCGGCTACAGCGAAGCCGCCGCCGACGTCCGCGGCGAGTTCCCGATCCTGCGCAAGCCGTATGAGATCCACGAGCTGAGCGAGGCGATTTCGAAGCTGCCGCGGTGACTCTTAACCTCGCCGCACCTACACCGTCGGCAACACCGAGAACGCTTCCCCCGCCCTGCGCAAGTTCAGCTCATCCGCACTCGCCGTCTCACTCGTCACGCTGTCGACGCGCGACGACGGCGGGCCGTGGCGGCACAGGGCGACCATGTCGGCAACATGCTTCGGCGTGCCCGCGAACAGCGCTTCCACGCTGCCGTCGCTGCGATTGCGGACCCAGCCTCCCAGTCCGCACGTGGTGGCCTGATATTCGACCCAGGCGCGATAGCCGACGCCCTGCACGCGCCCACGGATCATGACCTGGAGGATCGCCTGGCTCATTTCTTCAGCCCGAGAAAGTCTGCGTTGCGCGCTTTTACCTCGGCTTCGCGCATGACGCGATTAGTCAGCTCCGCTGACGGCAATCCCGTCAGCGCCTTCGGCGGCGTGCCCTCGCGCAGCGCCTTTTGCGTCTCGTAGACAGCCTGCGTCGCGGCCGCGATCGGCGCGTGGCCCTGGAGCGCGATGCGCACGCGCTGGCTGGTGAGATAGTCGATCGCGTTCAATTCGTCCGGCGCACCACCGAGCACGATCGGCAAATGGGTGGCGGCGACAATCGCCTCGAGCTCGGCGCGCGACTTGATGCCGGTGAAGAACAGCGCGTCGACGCCGGTCGCCTCATAAGCCCTGGCACGGCGGATGGTGTCGTCGAGCGACGTGACCGAGGCAGCACCGGTGCGGCCCATGATGACCAGCGAGGGATCGCCACGGCCATCGAGCGCGGCCTTCATCTTGCCGACGCCTTCTTCCAGCGAGATCAGCTGCGGCTTGGCTTCACCAAAGGCGGCCGGCAACAGCGTGTCCTCGATAGTGAGGCCGGCAGCGCCCGCGGTCTCCAGCTCCTGCACCGTGCGGCGCACGTTGAGCGCGTTGCCATAGCCGTGATCGGCATCGACCAGCACCGGCAGTGCCGCTGCGCGCGACATCCGCCGCATCTGCTCGCAAAGCTCGGTGAGCGTGATCAGCGTAACATCAGGGTCGCCGAGCACCGCGAGCGAGGCAACCGAGCCGCCGAACATGCCGATGGGAAAGCCGAGGTCCTCGGCAATGCGGATCGAGATCGCGTCGTAGACCGAGCCGGGATGGATGCAGGCTGAGCCCGACAGGATCGAACGCAATTTCTCGCGGCGGGAACGAAAGGCCATGGTGCCCTCTCAAGTATTGCGACGCAGCCGCAACATACTCCGTCGGTGCTTGTGGGCCCCGGCGAGAGCCCCACTCACATTCTTACGCAAACTCCAGGATCAGCGCGTCGACCGCAAGCGTGGCCCCCGCACTGGCGTGGATCTTCTTCACGGTGCCGTCCTGCTCGGCGCGGAGCACGTTCTGCATCTTCATGGCTTCGACCACCGCGAGCGTCTCGCCGGCCTTGACCTCCTGACCCTCGGTCACCGCGATCGAGACGATGAGGCCGGGCATCGGACAAAGCAGTTTCTTGCCGGTGTCGGCAGCCGTCTTCACCGGCATCAGCTTCGCCGATGCCGCTTCCGCTTCCGTCCAGACATAGACCGGCACCTCGACGCCCTGATGCGCGAGGCGGATGCCGTTGGCGATCGGGCGTGTCTGCACCGCAACGACATGGCCGTCGATGGTACCTTGCCAGACCGGATCGCCCGGCTTCCATGCGGACTGCAACAGATGCGCATCACCGGCCTTGCCGGCGGCATCGACGAAGCGGATCGCGATTGCCTCGCTTTCGCGCGCGACCTCGAGCAGAATCTCCCGGCGGTCGAGCCAGACCGCGCGGCGGCGCTCGCGTTGCACGATGCGACCGCCCATCTGGCCCGAGATCTGCCGCTTGCGCTCTCCTAACACGTGGTCGACGGCGGCGCCGACCGCGGCGATCCGACGCGCGACCTCGCCTTCGGGCACGCGCACCGCAAAACCCTTGGGGAATTCCTCGGCGATGAAGCCGGTCGAGAGATTGCCTTCGCGCCAGCGCGGATGGTGCATCAGCGCGGACAGGAACGGGATGTTGTGACGGATGCCGTCAACATAGAACGAATCCAGCGCGACGGCCTGCGCCTCGATGGCGGCCGCGCGCGAGGGCGCATGCGTGACCAGCTTTGCGATCATCGGATCGTAATGGATCGAGATCTCGCCGCCTTCCTGCACGCCGGTGTCGTTACGCACGGTGATGCCGTCCTTGCTGACTTCTGCCGGCGGACGGTAT
This sequence comes from Bradyrhizobium sp. 1, assembly GCF_023073315.1. Classification (GTDB taxonomy): domain Bacteria; phylum Pseudomonadota; class Alphaproteobacteria; order Rhizobiales; family Xanthobacteraceae; genus Bradyrhizobium. Next base: position 476,870 of record NZ_JADPJH010000014.1, read on the forward strand.
TTCACCAGACGCCCGATCGAGGGCAGGAAGCCGCGGAACGGATCTTCGGCATAGAGGCGCGATTCCACCGCCCAGCCGGTCAGCGTGACGTCCTTCTGCGTCATCGCGAGCTTCTCGCCGGCGGCGACGCGGAGCATCTGCTCGACGAGATCAACGCCGGTCACAAGCTCGGTGACGGGATGCTCGACCTGAAGGCGGGTGTTCATCTCCAGGAAGAAGAAGCTCTTGTCCTGCCCCGCGACGAATTCGACGGTACCGGCGGAATCGTAGTTCACGGCCTTGGCGAGCGCGACGGCCTGCTCACCCATCTTGCGGCGGGTGGCTTCGTCGAGCAGCGGCGACGGCGCTTCCTCGATGACCTTCTGGTTGCGGCGCTGGATCGAGCATTCGCGCTCGCCGAGATAGATGACGTTGCCGTGCTTGTCGCCCAGCACCTGGATCTCGATGTGGCGGGGATTGACGATGAACTTTTCGACGAAGACGCGGTCGTCGCCGAACGAGGCCTTGGCCTCGGCCTTGGCGAGATTGAAGCCCTCGGACACTTCGGCTTTGGAATGCGCGATGCGCATGCCCTTGCCGCCACCGCCGGCGGAGGCCTTGATCATCACGGGATAGCCGATCTCGTCGGAGATCTTGACCGCGTGCTTGTCGTCCTCGATCACGCCGAGATAGCCCGGCACGGTCGAGACCTTGGCTTTCGCAGCCGCCTTCTTGGATTCGATCTTGTCGCCCATTGCGGCGATCGCGCCGGGGTTCGGGCCGATGAAGACGATGCCGGCGGCTTCCAGCGCGCGCGGAAACGCCTCACGCTCGGACAGGAAGCCGTAACCGGGATGCACGGCCTCGGCGCCGGTCTTGCGGCAGGCCTCGACGATCTTCTCGATCACCAGATAGCTCTCGGCCGCGGCGGGCGGCCCGATCAGCACGGCCTCGTCGGCCATCTCGACATGGAGAGCATCGCGGTCGGCCTCGGAATAGACTGCAACCGTCTGAATGCCCATGCGGCGAGCGGTCTTGATGACCCGGCAGGCGATTTCGCCGCGATTGGCGATCAGAATGCGTTTGAACATGCTTTTCTTGAATCTCGACCTTGGGCGGGACCCTTCCCTGGCCGTCGAGACCTGTGGGGAACGGGCCGTGTGGCTCCCGTGGTACATCAAAATCGGCCGGAGGCAACGGTCTAAATCCGGCCCCTCTGGCGTACCAGCGCAAGACCTGAACGGCCCGGCTTGCCCCTTCAGCGGCCTATGGCTTCATGGCCTTGGCCACGTCCCGGACGAGGCCGTGAATGAAGCCCAGTTTGGCGACCACCGCGGGCGACAGGATGAATGGATAGAGGTCGCGCATGCCCATGGCACGGTTGACGCTGTTCATGGCGAAGGTGAAGGGCAGCCATGCGTTGACGATCGCTTCGATGCCTCTTGCCTCGTAGGGGTTGAAACGGATTCGCGCAGTCAACTCCCCGTCGTGGTCGACCTTGGGGCGCACCTCCATGCCGAACTCGGAGGCCATTTCCAAGGTATCGACGATGTGGAGATAGTGCGCCCAGGTCTCGGCAAAGTCTTCCCAGGGGTGCGTGGTGGCGTAGGACGAGACGTAGCTCTGCTGCCAGTCCGGCGGCGCACCTTCGGCGTAGTGGCGCTGCAGGGCCTCGCCGTAATCGACTGAATCGTCGCCGAATACGGCGCGGCATTCTTCCAGCTTGCCGCCGTCGCGCACCAGCACATCCCAAAAATAGTGTCCGACCTCGTGACGGAAATGGCCGAGCAGCGTCCGGTAAGGCTCGCCCATCTCCAGCCTGCGGCGCTCCCGCTCGATGGCGTCGGTCTCGGTGAGCGCGATCGTGATCAACCCGTTGTCGTGACCGGTCAGAATCTTCTCCCCGCTGTTCGGGTCGTCGGCGAGGAAATTGAAGATCAGGCCATGCTCGGGATTGTCCTGCCGGGTCTGAAGCGGCAGCTTCCAGCGGATCAGGGAATAGAACAGCCGTTGTTTCGCCACCTCCAGCTCGCGCCAGCCGGCGAGCTGAACGGGGTCGGAGAGGTCAGGCACGATGCCGTTGTGGCGGCAGGCGCGGCAATAGCCGGTGGTATCGCCTGCATCCGTCAGCCAGTTGCAGGCATCGTACTCGGCATTGCGGCACAGCACGCGGCCCTTGCCCTTGTCGGCGAGCGTGGCCCAGCCCTCCCCATCGGGCTCTATCGCCGACATCGTCTCCTTCTCCGGCAGGAAGGCGACCCGATGGCCGCAGCGTTCGCAGACGCGGTTCTCGAAATAGAGGACGTTGCCGCAGGACTGGCAGACAAAAAGCTTCAAGATTTAGCCTCTTCGGAAACGGAGTTTTGCGAATAAGAGTTGTGGCGCCTCGCAGATACGCGCTCCGACGGCTCATCGTTCCAATGTTTGGAACAAATAGCCAGACCCGGCGTTCGTTCATACCCACCACAATGTGTTCAGTGGCGCATATTCCCCTCCGGACAATGGCCATCACGCTCCGTCTGTGTGAATATCGGTCCGGCACGTTCGCTCACGCATCACAACGGCCGGCACCTTGAACGATCCTTTGCCCGAGACCATCGCCGCCGAAAGGCTGCGCCAGCACCTCGAAGACATCGCGCGGGAGCGCGACAACGCCTATCGCGCGCTCCAGGAGCGCGAGGCCGAGCTCGCGCGCGTCCAGCGCATCGGCAAGGTCGGCGGCCTCGAGGTCGACTTCCGCGAGGGTTTCAAGAACCGCCGATCGCCTGAATATCTGATGATCCACGGCCTGCCGCCTGAGGCCGCCGATGAACCGCACGAGGACTGGGTCACCCGCATCCATCCGGACGACCGCGACGCCACGGTGAAACACTTCTTCGAGGTGCTTTCCGGGACCAGCGAGGATTACACCGCCGAATATCGCATCATCCGTCCGAGCGACGGGAAGACCCGCTGGATCCGTGTCCTCGCCAAGATCGAACGCGACGCGGACGGCCGCGCCATCCGCCTCGTCGGCGCCCATATCGACATCACCGGCCAGGCGCTGGCGCGCGAGACGCTGCGCGAGAGCGAGGAGCGTTTCCGGCTGATCGCCGACAGCGCGCCGGTGCCGATCTGGGTGACAAAGCTCGACCGCACGCGGTCGTTCGCCAACCAGGCCTATGTCGACTTCGTCGGCCTGCCCTACGACCAGGCCATCGCCTTCGACTGGCGCAAGGTGCTGCATCCGGACGACCTGCCGCATGTCTTGCAGCAATCCGTCCAGGGCGAAGCGTCGCTCAAACCGTTCGCGCTGGAGGCGCGCTACAAGGATTCCTCCGGCGAATGGCGCTGGCTGCGTTCGGAATCGCAGCCGCGTTGGGACCCCACCGGCAAGCATATCGGCTTCATCGGCGTCGCCCACGACATCACCGCGGCAAAGCAGGCCGAGATCGAACTCCGCCAGCTCAACGAGACGCTGGAGCAGCGTATCGTCGAGCGCACCGCCGAGCTTGAATCCAACGAGGCACGCCTGCGCGCGATCCTGGAGACCAGCAACCAGTACCAGGGTCTGGTCAACCTCAGGGGCGAATTGCTCTACGCCAACAACACCGTGCTCGACGGCGTCAAGGCGAGCTCCGAGGACGTGATCGGCAAGCTGCTGTGGGAAACACCCTGGTTCACAGGCACCCACGGCATGAGCGCGACCGTGCGCAAGGCCTTCGACACGGTCCTCAAGGGCGAAGCGGTGCGGATGGAGATGCGCTTGCGCCTTCCCATTGGCGAGCGCGATTTCGAGTTCGGCATGCGCCCCGTGCTCGACCGCCACGGCAACATCACCGGCGCGGTGCCGGAAGCCGTCGACATTACCGAACGCCGCCGCGGCGAAGAGGCGCTGCGGCAATCGCAGAAGATGGAGGCAATCGGCCAGCTCACCGGCGGCGTCGCCCACGACTTCAACAACCTCCTCACCATCATCCGCTCGGCGACCGATTTCCTGCGCCGTCGCGAACTGCCGGAGGAGCGCCGCCGCCGCTATGTCGACGCCATCTCCGACACTGTCGAGCGCGCCTCGAAGCTGACCGCGCAGCTTCTGGCCTTCGCGCGCCGGCAGCCCCTGAAGCCGCAGATCTTCAACGTCGGCAGCCAGGTCGAGGCCGTCGCGCAACTGGTCCGGCCGCTGGTCGGAGGCCGCATCGAGATCGTCGTCGAAATCGACGATGCCGATTGCTTCACCGTCGCCGACATCGCGCAATTCGAGACCGCGCTGATCAACCTTGCCATCAACGCCCGCGACGCCATGGATGGCGAAGGCCGTCTCACCATCGCCGTGCGCAAGGTCACGGGCATCCCCAGCCTGCGCGCGCAATCGGCGCGCGGCGGCGACTATGTCGCGATCTCGGTGGCGGACACCGGCAGCGGCATCGCACCTGAGAACATCGACGCCATTTTCGAGCCGTTCTTCACCACCAAGGAGGTCGGCAAGGGCACCGGCCTCGGCCTCAGCCAGGCATTCGGCTTCGCAAAGCAGTCCGAAGGCGACATTGCGGTGACGAGCACGCAAGGCAAAGGCGCGACCTTCACGATCTACCTGCCGCAGGCGCAGAGCCCGGCCGCCGAGAAGGAAGCCGCAGCGCTGACCAGCGAGACCTCGACCAGCGGGCGCGGCTATCGCGTGCTCGTGGTCGAGGACAATGACGATGTCGGCCAGTTCTCGACAGAGCTTCTGGAAGACCTCGGCTATGTCGTCCGCCGCGTCGCCAACGCCAATGCCGCCCTTGCGATCCTCGGCGAGAACGAATTTGCGGTCGATCTGGTATTCTCCGACGTCATCATGCCAGGCATGAACGGTGTCGAGCTCGCCGGCATCATCCGCGAGCGCTATCCGGGCCTGCCCGTCGTGCTCACCTCCGGCTACAGCAACGTGCTCGCGGAGAACGCCCATCGAGGGTTCGAGCTGATCCAGAAGCCGTATTCGGTGGAGTCGCTGTCGCGCATCCTGCGCAAGGCGATCACGGAGAAGCTGTCGGTGGCGCGGTGAGAATGAACATCGCGAGACGCCTCCACAGATTCCGTCATTGCGAGCGCAGCGAAGCAATCCAGAATCATTCGGCGGCGGCAGTCTGGATTGCTTCGTCGCAAGAGCTCCTCGCAATGACGGCGCTATCGCGCCGCCCAACCCGACAGGCTTTTGAAGGTTATGAAATCCGCCCTCCTCTCCACCTGGCAAACCTGGGCGCTGCTATCCGCCTGCTTCGCCGCACTGACCGCGATCTTCGCCAAGATCGGCGTCGAGAACATCAATCCGGATCTGGCCACCTTCATCCGCACCATCGTGGTGCTGCTCGCCTTCTCGGTGCTACTGTTCTTCACTGGCCAGTTCGCGGTTCCTTCGGCGGTCTCGTCGAAGACATGGATGTTCCTGGTGCTGTCGGGGCTTGCGACTGGAGCGTCATGGCTTTGTTATTTTCGTGCGCTGAAGCTCGGTCCCGCCACGCTGGTGGCGCCGATCGACAAGCTCAGCGTCGTGCTGGTCGCGCTTTTCGCCTTCACCTTTCTCGGCGAGCGGCCGAGCGCGCAGGGCTGGGTCGGCATCGCCATGATCGGCGCCGGCGCGGTGCTGCTGGCGGTGAAGTTTTGAGGCGGAACAAAGCGGGCGTGAGATCGGTTTCTGCCGGGACGCTTCCCAGCCTCGATCGAGAAAATCGATGTCGCGCGAAAACCCGGATCAGGCAAGGCAGGCAGGTCGTGCGCTGGATGCGGCCAACTTCTTCCTTGCCGATGTCCGAGATGGACTAGGTCCGTATCTCGCCGTCTATCTCCTCACCGAGCAACGCTGGGACGAGGCGCGGATCGGCCTCGTGATGTCGATCGCGATCATCGCCGGCATCGTGGCGCAGACGCCGGCGGGTGCACTCGTCGACGCCACGCGGGCGAAACGGCTGGTGATGGTTGTCGCCGCCATCATGGTGACGTTCGCCTCGCTGTCGCTGCCCCTGTTTCCGAACTTCGGGCCGGTCGCGATCTCGCAGGGCATCGCGCAGGCCGCGGCCGTCATCTTTCCGCCGGCGATCGCCGCCGTCTCGCTCGGCATCTTTGGCCATGCCGCCTTCACCCGGCGGATCGGCCGTAACGAGACGTTCAATCACGCCGGCAACGCGGTCGCAGCCGGGCTCGCAGGACTCACCGCTTACTGGTTCGGCCCGACCGTCGTGTTTTACCTTCTCGCCATCATGGCGATCGCGAGCCTCGTCAGCATCCTTGCGATCCCGGAACGGGCCATCGACCACGACCTTGCCCGCGGGTTGCACGACGCCGGCGCTGCGCGCCTCCAAGAACAGCCGTCCGGCCTCGCCGTGCTGCTGACCTGCCGCCCCCTGCTCGTCTTCGCAATCTGCGTGCTGCTGTTTCACCTCTCTAACGCGGCCATGCTGCCGCTGGTCGGACAAAAGCTCGCGCTCCAGGACAAGAACATGGGCACCAGCCTGATGTCGGCCTGCATCGTCGCCGCGCAATTGGTGATGGTTCCGTTCGCGATGCTGGTCGGTGCGAAGGCTGACCGCTGGGGCCATAAGCGCTCCTCGCCGCATTGCTGATCCTGCCGCTTCGGGGAGCGCTCTATACGCTCTCGGACAATCGGTTCTGGCTGGTCGGCGTGCAGCTTCTCGATGGCGTCGGCGCCGGTATTTTTGGCGCGATCTTCCCCGTCATCGTCGCCGACCTCATGCGCAACACCGGCCGATTCAACGTCGCGCAAGGCGCCGTCATCACTGCGCAAAGCATCGGCGCGGCACTGTCGACGACACTGGCCGGGCTCGTTGTGGTCGGCGCCGGTTACAGCGCCGCGTTCATCACGCTCGGCGCGGTCGCGGCGGTCGGCGCCGTCGTCTGCCTCCTCGCCTTGCCCGAGACGCGGCATGGCGACCTCCCGGGACAAGGGAAGACAGCGGCTCCAGCATCGGTTATCGCTGCCGAATGAAACCCACTTCAAGGATTGAACGTGCCGTCTGACGCCATCTGGGCCTGGAGCATCATCGTCGCCGCGACCGCGGGCGTCATCATCCGTCCCTTTAGGCTGCCGGAGGCGATCTGGGCCGTCATCGGCGCCGCGGCGCTGGTGCTGCCGGGCTTCCTGCCCTGGCAGGACGCGCTTCTCGGCATCGAGAAAGGCCTCGACGTCTATCTCTTCCTGATCGGCATGATGCTGATCGCCGAACTCGCCCGGCTCGAGGGCCTGTTCGACTATCTCGCAGCCCTAGCGGTGGAATACGCAGGCGGCTCGCCGCAGCGGCTGTTCCTGCTGATCTATCTCGTCGGCACTGTCGTCACCGTGCTGCTCTCCAACGACGCCACCGCGATCGTGCTGACGCCCGCCGTCTACGCCGCGACGCGCGCAGCCGGCGCAAAACCGCTGCCTTATCTGTTCGTCTGCGCCTTTATTGCGAATGCCGCGAGCTTCGTGCTGCCGATCTCAAATCCGGCCAATCTCGTCGTGTTCGGCGCGCACATGCCGCAACTGACGGAATGGCTGCGCCTGTTCGCCCTGCCCTCGGCGGCTTCGATCCTGCTCACCTATGTCGTGCTGCGTCTGACCCAGCACCGTGCATTGAAGGAGGAGACTATCGCACGCAGCGTGCCGCATCCAAAGCTCGGCCTCGGTGGCAAGCTCACGGCCGCCGGCATCGTCGCGATCGGCGTCGTGCTGGTCACAGCGTCTGCGCTGGACAAGCAGCTGGGCTTGCCGACCTTCATCTGCGGGATGGTGACGGCCGCGATCGTGCTGCTGATCAGCCGGCAATCGCCGCTGCCCGTATTGAAAGGCGTTTCCTGGAGCGTGCTTCCGCTGGTCGGCGGTCTCTTCGTGATGGTGGAGGCGCTGATCAAGACCGGCGTGATCGGACAGCTCAGCGCGCTGCTGCACCAGGCGGTGGCGCAATCCGTGCCGCAGGCCGCCTGGAGCGTCGGCATCGCGACGGGGATCGCCACCAACATCGCGAACAATCTGCCGGTCGGCCTCGTCGCAGGTTCGGTTGCCGCCAGCGATCACCTCCCCGCGCCCGTCGTCAGCGCCATTCTGATCGGCGTCGATCTCGGCCCTAATCTGTCGGTGACAGGCTCGCTCGCGACCATCCTGTGGCTGGTCGCACTCCGCCGCGAAAAGATCGAGGTCGGCGCCTGGCGGTTCCTCAAGCTCGGACTGTTGGTGACACCGCCGGCCCTGATCGCGGCCTTGGCCGCCGCGATCAGGTAACGCGAGCATGATCCGGAAAAGTGTGCAGCGGTTTTCCCGGCAAGATCATGCTCAAATAAAAGACTAAGGCGCGATGAGATCATCGCGCCTTAGATCAGTCGTTCTCGTAGCCGTAGACTTCCGGCAGGATGAAGATTGCGGCGAGCAATCCGATCGTCGGGAAGATCGCGACCATCAGCGTGGCATTGGCCTGGCCGATCGCAGCGAACACCGTCGGGAACAGGAAGATCGCCAGGAACGACGGCAGCTTCACGAACATGTAGGCGAAGCCGCTGGCGGTGCCGCGATATTTCGGCTTGGCGACCATGGTCGGGATCGTCATGCAGTTCGAGGCGTCCCAATAGTGCCCCCACAACATGGCGGCGGCCGCGAACGGCAGCAGGATCTTGTTGTCGGTGTAGAGCGCGAAGGCCGCGACCAGCAGCGAGGCCAGCACGATCGAGAAGCCCGCGATCGCGATGCCGCGATGGCCGATCTTCGGCGTCAGCAGCGGCCCGACCCAGCCCGACAATGCGGCGAACGAGAACAGCGCCATCGTCACCAGGTTGATGCCGAGCACGCTCGACACGCCAACCATCACGAACAGCACCGGCAGGTAGAACGCGAAGGTCGAGAACTCGCTGCCTTGCGCAAAACAGGCGATCCAGCCGTAGATCGTGGCGCGCCAGCGGATCGGATCCTTCTTGAGATCGGCGATGAAGGCACGCGTGCTGACCTTCGGCACTTGCACGTCCTGGTCGGGCAGCATGGCAAGATCGTCGTTGAACATCTCGCGCGCCACCTTCTTGGCCTCGCGATAGCGTCCCTTCTGCACCAGCCACACCGCCGTCTCCGGCACGTCGTGACGCATGATCAGGATGATCAGCGCCGGCACCGCTCCGAGGCCCAGCGTCACCCGCCACAGCATCTCGTGCTGGATGTCGAGCAGCAGGAAGATCACGATGACGCCGATGGTCAGGACCTCGCCGACGGCGAACATGAACTGCCAGCGATTGCCCATGACCTCGCGCTCACCCTTGGCCATGGATTCCATGATGTAGGTGTAGCCGGTCGAGATGTCCGAGCCGAGCGGAACGCCGAGCAGGAAGCGGATCACGATGAGCCAGGTCACGTTCGGCACGAAGGCCTGCGCCAGCGCCAGCACGATGAACATCACCATCGTGATCAGGAACATCACGCGGCGGCCGATCTTGTCGGACAGCCAGCCGCCGAGCAGCGCGCCGATCAGCGCGCCACCCTGCGTGCCCGCCGCGGCGAGACCCAGCATCAGCGGATCGGGATTGTACTGCTCCTTGATGAAGATCAGCACGAAGGCGATCGAATAGAGATCCCAGGCCTCGACCAGGATCGAGGCCATCATCAGCCAACCGACCTTGTTGCCCTTGGGACTGTAGTTGGTAATGAGATAGCGGACCGCGGCTTCGCTCGCGGTCGGTTGTGGCACGGCCATCGTCGACATGTTTGGTCCTCTCTTCAAAACTCTTTACGCGCCAAGTACTTTTTAAGCACCAAGCACTTTTTAAGCGCCAAGCAGCGGCTCGATGCTGCAATCGAGCAGGCGCGGGTCGATGCCGGCCTCCATGCCCGTGAACATCTGGTCCATGTAGTCGATCAATGCATCGCTCGCCTTCACGGCATCCTCGACGCGGCGGCCGGCGACGGCTGCGAGAATGGCGAGATGATGATCGATCGTGCCTGACAGGTCGGCCTGCCCCGGCATGAAGCGATGGTGGATGTAGCCAATGCGTCGGTACAGCGTGTGCAGCGGCCGCAGCGTATGCACCAGGAAGGGCTCGCCGGCGGACTCCAGCACCAACGCGTCGATGCGGCGATCGATGCTGTTGAATTCGTCCAGCGTCAGCGTGGCGCGGCGCTCGCGCAGCAGACGGTCGATGTGCAGCGCCTGATTGCGATGCGACAGGCTGGCGCGATCGGCCGCAAGGCGGATCACGAAACGCTCCATGTCGCGGCGGAGGCCAAGCAGCATCCGCTCACGCGCGAGATCAATCGGCGCGATGTGCAGGCCGTGGCGCGGACGGATGATGATGAGCGTATCGGCGGAGAGACGATTGACGGCGTGATGTACCGGCGTGCGCCCGAAGCCGGTGATGTGCTGCAACTCCAGCATCGTCATGAATTGTCCGGGCTTGAGCTCGCAATGGACGAGGAGCTCTTCGATCCTCTGATAGGCCAGCTCGAAGAAGTTGAGACGGTTGCGCCGCGAGGGCTTGCCCTCGCCGTCGTCGTCGTGTCTCACCACCTCGAGCGCGCGCTTGCGGCGTGCCATGTTGTTCTCTCCCGTCAGCCCGCGCTCTCGTTGCAGGGTGGCGCCTTATTTGTCGCAGCCTTAAAACATGTTGTGATATATTACAAGCAGGCGTAAGACTTCCGCGCGCCCGCAACATGTTGCGGTGCGGCATAACAACGAGGCGCGAGGCGCCTGTGACGGGAGGATAATTGCTGTGAAGATTACGTCGATCGAGACGCTGCGCACCGAGGAATTCTCCAACGTCATCTGGGTGCGCGTCCACACCGACACGGGCATGATCGGTCTCGGCGAAACCTTCTACGGCGCGGGCGCGGTCGAAGCGCAGATCCACGACACGTTTGCCGGCCGCCTGCTCGGCCGCAATCCCCTCCACATCGAAGCCATCCACCGCGACATGCTGAACCTGCCGATGGCGCAGTCCTCGACCGGCGTCGAATATCGCGCCGCGTCCGCCATCGACATCGCGTTGTGGGATTTGTTCGGCAAGGTCTGCAATCAGCCGGTGCACCAGATGCTCGGCGGCCTCTGCCGCGACAAGCAGCGCATCTACAACACCTGCGCCGGCACCCAATATGTCCGCTCGACCAATATCAGCCCGGTCGCGAACTGGAATCTCGGCGCTGCCAAAGGTCCCTATGAGGATCTCGACGGCTTCATGCACCACGCCGATGGGCTGGCCGAAAGCCTGCTCGAAAGCGGCATCTCGGCGATGAAGATCTGGCCGTTCGATCCGGCGGCACAGGAAAACAAGGGTCTCTACATCACCGCCGCGCAGATGAAGCAGGCGATCGAGCCGTTCGAGAAAATCCGCAAAGCCGTCGGCGACAAGATGGAGATCATGGTCGAGCTCCACTCATTGTGGAACCTGCCGACCGCCAAGCAGATCGCGCGCGCGCTCGAACCGTACAAGCCGACCTGGTACGAAGACCCGATCCGGATGAACTCGCCGCAGGCGCTGGCCGAATATGCGCGATCGACAGACGTCTGGGTCTGCGCCAGCGAGACACTGGGCTCGCGCTTCCCCTACAAGGACATGCTCGACCGCGATGCCATGCATGTGGTGATGGCCGATCTGTGCTGGACCGGCGGCCTCACCGAGGGCCGCAAGATCGCGGCGATGGCCGAGACCTATCACCGTCCTTTCGCACCGCACGATTGCATCGGCCCGATCGGCTTCATCGCCGCCATCCACATGTCGTTCAGCCAGCCCAACACGCTGATCCAGGAATCCGTGCGCGCCTTCTACAAGGGCTGGTACAATGAACTCGTCACCACGATGCCTGTCATCAAGGACGGTTTTGTCTATCCGATGGAAGGACCCGGCCTCGGCGTCGACCTTCTGCCCGCTGTATTCGGCCGCAGCGATCTCACCGTGCGCCGCTCCAACGCTTGAGGATCTTTTGAGATGAGCACCGCCCTGTTCGACCTCTCCGGCCGCACTGCACTGATCACCGGCTCCTCCCGCGGGCTCGGCCGCGCCATTGCCGAGGGCATGGCCAGGGCCGGCGCGAAGATCATCATCAACGGCGTCGATCCCAAGCGGGTCGAGCAGGCCGTCGCCGAGTTTCACGCTGCCGGTCTCCAGGCCGAAGGCGCCGCCTTCAACGTCACGGACGAGCCGGCGATCGTGGCCAGCTTCGAGCGTTTCGACCGCGAAGGGCTCGCGGTCGACATTCTCGTCAACAATGCCGGCATTCAGCACCGCAAGCCGCTGGTCGAGTTCACCACCGACGAATGGCGCAAGGTGATCGAGACCGACCTCACCAGCGCCTTCGTGATCGGCCGCGAGGCGGCCAAGCGCATGATCCCGCGCAAGCAAGGCAAGATCATCAATATCGGTTCGCTCGGCAGCGAGCTCGCGCGTCCGACGATTGCGCCCTACACCGCGGCCAAGGGAGGCATCAAGAATTTGACCCGATCGATGGCAGTGGAATGGGCCCAGCACGGCATCACGGCCAACGCGATCGGCCCCGGCTACATGCTCACCGACATGAACGAGGCGCTGGTCAACAACACCGATTTCAACAACTGGCTGATGGGCCGCATCCCCTCAAAGCGCTGGGGCAGGCCTGACGAGCTGGTCGGCGCTGCGATCTTCCTCGCGTCGGATGCCTCCACCTATGTCAACGGCCAGATCATCTATGTCGATGGTGGCATGATCTCCGCGATGTGATCGCGAAAGTCCGAGGAGCAAGCCATGCGCGCCGTCGTCATTCACGCCCCGAAAGATCTGCGGATCGACAACTACCCTGACACGGCGCCTGGCCCGGGCGAAGTCCGCGTCAAGATCGCCAATGGCGGCATCTGCGGCTCCGACCTGCACTACTATCACCACGGCGGTTTTGGCGTCGTCCGCATCCAGCAGCCGATGGCGCTGGGGCATGAGATCGCCGGCGTGGTCGCAGCTGTCGGTGACGGCGTCACCAATGTGAAGCCGGGCACACGCGTCGCGGTCAATCCGAGCAAGCCGTGCGGCCAGTGCCTGCATTGTCAGGAAGGCATGCGCAACCAGTGCCTCGACATGCGCTTCCTCGGCAGCGCGATGCGCTTTCCCCATGTGCAGGGCGGCTTTCGCGAGTTCCTCACCGTCGATGCGACGCAGGCCGTGCCGATCTCCGACAGACTGTCGCTGGCGGAAGCCGCGGTCGCCGAACCGCTCGCAGTATGCCTGCATGCCGGCAAGCAGGCCGGCCCCCTGCTCGGCAAGCGCGTGCTGATCACCGGTTGCGGCCCGATCGGCGCGCTGATGATTCTTGTCTCACGCTTTGGTGGCGCATCCGAGATCGTCGTCACCGATGTCGCCGATGCGCCGCTCGCGGTCGCCAGGAAGCTCGGCGCCACCCACGCCATCAATGTCGCGACCGATGCCACCGCGCTCGATCCCTGGCGCGCCGGCAAGGGTGTATTCGACACATTGTTCGAGGCCTCCGGCAACCAGGCCGCGCTCCGCACAGCGCTCGACGTGCTCAGGCCCGGCGCGACGCTGGTGCAGCTCGGCCTCGGCGGCGAGATGACGCTGCCGATCAACGCCATCGTCGCCAAGGAATTGCAGCTGCGCGGCACCTTCCGCTTCGATCCCGAATTCGAGCTTGCGGTGCGGCTGATGGGTGAAGGCCTGATCGACGTCAAACCGCTGATCACGGCGACCATGCCATTCGAGAACGCGGTGGCCGCGTTCGAGCTTGCGACCGACCGCTCGCAGTCGATGAAGGTGCAACTGACGTTCTAGAGCTATTGGCTCTCGATCAGCCGGTCGCTGATCAGCCGCACGGCGCCACGTTTCCACGAATAGTCCGCGCCGAGGCGCAGGCCACTGTCGCCGCGCGCCAGCACCGCGCCGGTTTTAGTGTCGCGAACCTGGAAGCCAAGCGTGTACTCGGTGCGGCTGACCCGCCGCACTACGCCGATCAGTGACTGATCCGCGCCGAGCTTTTGCGCCATCGCGGCCTCGCATCCATTGCAGTCGCGCAACGCCGGCGTCTTTGCCGCCTCGCCACCCACCTCGACGATACGATAGCGGCCGGATTGGCCGAGCGCCTCGCGCACGCTGCCGGTGACCTCGGCCAGATAGGATGCGTCCGACGTGGCCGATGCGCCCACCGAAGCCGCGGTCGTGTCCTCGAGCTCGAAATCGAACACGGCAAGCGCGATCGGCGCAGGTGTTGCGAGTGCCGCGATGATCTCGCGGGACACGAAAATCTCGGCGCGCTCCCACGATTCATCATTGTCGCCGCGGAAGGTGTAGAGCTTGTCCATCACGAGCTTTTTGGCGCCGACGTCGATCACGGCGACCTTGGCCCATTGCACCAGCGTGCTCGTCTTCTGGATGCCGCCGATGACCTTGAACGCCGCGTCGTCCTGGGTGGACGGGGCGAGCCGATAGCGCCCACCTTCGCCGATATCCCGCCTGAGCGCGGCCATGAACGCCTGAAGCCGCCGCTCGTGGGCGGCGGTCTGGTTGGCCGGCTCGGCGGACGTGTCGGTATAGCTGAAATCGTCCATGGCAACGCCGAGGGCGGCCTCGGCACCGGCAGGCGAACAGGCCGCCGGGAGGACGACGAGGAGAATGGCAGAGAAGATCGACCTGAAACGGCGCATGCGGGCCTCGTGTGATGGAGCAGCGTCGCAAGCTGGACGGCGGCTTCGCGCCGCGCAGCAGCGCCAGTCCCGACCAGAGCCGGGAAAATTTCACGACGTTGCACTGCGGTAAGGGTGGCGCTTTCCGCCGCTTGCGTTCTGCCGTTTAATGGGGAAGCGACAATTCCGTTCGCACCAGGTGCCCGCCGATGTGGAACCGCCCGAGGTCCGATCTCAAGGTCCGTCTGACGTTGCGCGTGGCTGCGATATCGGCCGCCTGCTTCGCCGCGATCTCCGCCTATTTCCTGATTACGGCCGACCGCGCCGCGCATGCGCGGATCGACGCTATCGCAGTCATCGTGGCCAAGACGCTGGAGCTGCAGCAGGGCAAGATCCAGTGGGTCGCGAGCCCCCGCTCCGACTTTCCCAACCTCGACCCTGTCTCGACCTATGTGATGACGCCCGGCCTGTGTCTGGCGTTCCGTGGCACGAGCGGTGACATCCTCCAGCGCTTCTGCAGCGGCGCGCCGACACCGGCGAACCCAGCGCCGCAGGCCTTCGCGGCCTTCTATCACGGCATGTTCGACCCCGGCCGCGAGGCGGTACGGCCGGTGATCGTGCGCGGCGCGAAACTCGGCGAGGTCGTCGTCTCCGTCGATCCCGCCGTGCAGACGGCCGACGCCTGGCACGAGGCCGGCCGCCTGATGCTCGCGCTGGCGATTGCGCTACCGCTGTTGTGCGTTCTGGTCTACGCCGCACTGGCGCGGGCGCTGCATCCCACCCGCATGATCCGCACCGGCTTGGAGCGGATCGCGGCCAACGATCTCACGACGCGGCTGCCGCCGTTCGACCTCGCCGAGCTCTCGGCGATCCGCGACGTCTTCAACCACCTCGCCGAGAGCCTCGATACCGCGCTTGCCGAGCGTGCCGAGTTGACGCGAAAGCTGATCGCGCTCCAGGACGAGGAGCGGCGCCATCTCGCGCGCGAGCTTCACGACGAGTTCGGCCAATCGCTGGCCGCCATCCGCGCGCTCGCCGCCTCCGCCCGCCAGACCGCCGCGCAGGACTGCCCATCCCTGCTGTCCGAATGCGACGGCATCGCGCGGACCGCGACCGGCATGATGGAGACGTTGCGTGGCACACTGTTCCGGCTGCGCCCGCCCGACGTCGAGGAGCTCGGGCTCGTCGCCAGCCTCGAAGGTCTGGTTGCGGGGTGGAACGGGCGCAGCCGCGGCGAGACGCGGTTTGCGATCCGTTTCAACGGCACATTCGAGACCCTGCCGGCCACCATCAGCGCCAGCCTGTACCGCATCGTGCAGGAGGCGCTCACCAACGCTGCCAAGCACGCCGGCGCCACCAAGGTGAGTCTGGAATTGACGATGCGCGCTGACGAGATCGCGCTTGCGATCGACGACGACGGACGGTCGAACGATCCCGCCGCGAAATCCGGCATGGGCCTGCTCGGCATGCGCGAGCGCGTCGCGGCCCTGCGCGGCCGGTTGAGCTTTGAGGCTGGCCCGTCCGGCGGCACCGCGCTACGCGTCGCCATTCCGCTCGCAGCCGCCGATCAGCCGCTGCTGGAGCGCGCGGCATGAGCGCGACGATCTTGCTGGTCGACGATCATTCCGTCGTCCGCGAGGGTTATCGCTCGGTGCTCCAAAAGCAGCCGGGCCTGCGCGTCATCGCCGAAGCCGGGGACGGCGCGGAGGCCTATCGCCTGTTCAAATCCGAGGCGCCCGACCTCGTCATCATGGATCTGAGCATGCCCGGTATCGGCGGCATCGAGGCCGTCAGGCGCATCAGGCAATGGGACAAGGCCGCAAAAATCCTCGTCTTCACCATGCACGAGAATGCCGGCTTTGCCGTGCAGGCGATCCGCGCCGGCGCGCGGGGCTATGTCACCAAGACCAGCCCGCCCGAGACGCTGGTGCGCGCGGTGATGGACGTGCTCGCCGGCAAGATCGCCATCAGCCCCGACATCGACCACGAGCTCGCGCTGAGCCGGCTCGCCGGCGAGAGCTCGGCCGCCGACGTGCTCACGCCGCGCGAATTCGAGGTGCTGCGGCTGCTGCTCGCCGAAAAGACCACGGACGAGATCGCCGAGACGCTGCATGTCAGCCCGAAGACGGTGGCGAACCTGCACTCGCTGATCAAGGACAAGCTCGGCGTCGGCTCCGACATCGAGCTGGTCCGGCTGGCACTGCGCCAGGGGATTTTGACAGAGATTGGTCTCGGCGAAGCCTGACCGCTCAGGCGAGATAACGCGTCAGATAGCCTTCCATCGCGTAAAGCGCGCAGAGCGCCAGGCTCGACCACACCGCGGCGCTGAAATACAGGAACATCCAGGTCAGCTCGCCCTTCCAGTGCGCGATGTCGTGGGTCACCACCCAGCGCGTCGAGACATCGTGCAGGCCTTCGAGGAAGCCGAGGAACCTGCCGCCCTCGGCGTGCCCTGCCCGCCAGCGGCTGAGATACATCGGCACGTCGACGGTGACGAGGAAGGCGAGGAAGCAGGCGATGCCGACGATGCCTGAGATCAGCGCCCAGCGCACCGGTCCCTGGAATTCCGGCATGAGGCGGCACAGCGCGATGCCGGCGAGGAAGAAGGTGACCGCCCACAGCGAGTTCTCGATCGCGTTGAAGAGGAAGTTGGTCGTCACCACCGCGTACCAGGAGAAGCATTCCGCGATGACGATGATGGGCACGATCACGAGCGCAATGTTCACCACGGTCTGCGCGCCCGTCATGTGACCCAGCTGATGCAGGATGATCGCCCACTGCGCGACGAAGCACAGTTCGGCCACGGTCGCGACCGTACGGCCGACGAAGACGCTCGACAGCCAGGTGTCGAACAGGCAGATGCGCTGCACGTCGGCCCGCGGCAGGAACGAGCGGAAGGCGCAGCCGAACACGTAGCCGGCGCAGAGCAGGAACATCAGGCCGATATCCGAACCGCCGCCGACGCTGCCCGCCAGGCTCGGGTAGAACTCGCGGTACAACATGAACCAGACGAAAATGTTGGCAGCGCTGACCAGCGTCAGGGACCCCCACCACCACGCCAGGGGATTTGACCGTGCCTGCCACTGCAACATGAATCGCTCCGACGTAACCGAGATGACATCTACTCGTAATAATCCTGTCACAACAAGCCATGGAATCACGACAAAAATCCGTGTGCGGATGTGCTTTCCGCGCATTTCTCGCCTTCGCTTAAGCCGCCGCTCTACGTCCGCATAGTGGACACATAGAGCGGCTTCTCTGAATTTATTGGACAACCGACGCCACCGGGTTCATTAAACCTGCATGGCTCGAGCCGCGTCCAAACCGCCCCACGCCTCCGCGTCCGCCGCCGCAGTGCTGGCCTCGAGCGCTGACGACGCCGCGTTTGCGACCACGCTGGCCAAGGGCCTCGTGGTGCTCGAGGCCTTCAAGGCCGGGGCGACGCTGCTCGGCAACATGGAGCTGTCGACACTGACGGGGATTCCGCGGCCGACGGTGGCGCGGCTGACGCATACGCTCGCCGAGCTTGGCTACCTCCGCTACGATTCCGGGCGCGCCAAATATCGCGTCGGCGCGCGCGCACTTCGCATGGCGCATCCGCTGCTGGCCGACATGCAATTCCGCCAGGTTGCGCGCCCGTTGATGCAGGAGCTGGCGCAGAGCGTGCGCGGCACGGTCTCGATCGGCCTGCTCGACGCGACCTCCATGATCTATGTCGAGACCGCGCGCTCCGGCGACGTCGGCCCGCACGTCCCCGATATCGGCATGCCGATTCCCGTGGTCATGACGGCGATGGGCCGCGCCGCCGCGGCGAGGTTGCCGACGGCCGATGCGGCACGCCTCGAAGAGCGTATTGCGAGCGAAGACGCCGAGCTGTGGTCGGCCTTCCGCGACAAATATCGCGCCGGGCTCGCGCAATGCGCCAGCCGCGGCTTCTGCACCTGCTGGGGCGAGTACATGGCCTCGATCCACGCCGTCGCCGCACCGTTGTTTTATGTGAGTGAGACGAAGCAGTCGTTCTCGATCAATTGCGGCATTCCCGCGTTCCGGCTCCAGCCGGGCCAGCTGGAGAGCGAGATCGGGCCGCGCATCGCGGCACTTGCCGACAGCATCCGCGCCATCATAGGCGCGGCAGGGCCCGCGGCCGAGACACAAAAGCAAAACAAGAAGAGGGCCAGGAAATGAACAAGAACACTGGCACTCCACCACCGGGAGGCCATCATGAGCATCACACGCCGAACATTGCTGGGCACCCTCGCCCTATCCCTGCCCGGACTTCCAGTCTCCGCGCGCGCTGAGGATTCCTGGCCGTCACGCCTCGTGCGGCTGATCTCGCCCTATGGGCCCGGCGGCTCCAACGACATCTCGCTGCGCCTGCTCGCCGAAGAGTTCGGCCGCAGCCTGCATCAGCAATTCATCGTCGAGAACAAGCCGGGCGCCGGCACGCGTATCGCCAACGATGCCGTCGCGCATGCGCCGGGCGACGGCTACACCCTGCTCTATGTCGCTGCGCCCTACGCCACCGCCGAGGCGCTGTTCGGCAAGCTGACGTATGAGCGCAAGGACCTTCAGCCGGTCGCGATGGCGGTGATCGCACCGCTGTTCCTGATCATCAGCGCTGACGCCCCGTTCAAGACGCTGCCGGAACTGATCGCCTACGGCAAATCGAAGCCGGATGGACTGACCTTCGCCTCGCCCGGCGCCGGCTCGCAGCCGCACCTTGCCGGTGAGCTCTTGTTCCGGGATGCCGGCGTCAAGGGTCTCAACATCCCCTTCCGCGGCGATGCGGCCTCCTACACCGAGCTGCTGGCCGGCCGCGTCGACGCGACGCTGACGGCGCTGCCGACCGCGCTACCCTATATCCAGAGCGGCAAGTTCATCGTGCTCGGCGTCGCCTCGCCCGAGCGCAGCGCGCTCTACCCGCAGGCGGCGACCCTGCGCGAACAGGGCTTTCCCAACGTGGCCGCCGCCGGCTGGTACGGCTTCATGGCGCCCGCCACGACGCCACGCGCCATCGTCGACAAGCTCCAGGCCGAAGTTTTGCGCGCGCTCGCCGAGCCCGCGATCAGGGACAAGCTGACCGCCCAGGGTCTCGAGGTGCGCCCCGGCACCGCCGCCGAGTTCGGCCAGTTCATCGACCGGGAGACGCAAAAATGGACCGCGTTGATCCGCGACGCCGGGCTCAAGGGCGAGTGACTGTCACAAACAGGGAATGGAAATGAAAGCCGATCTTCTCAAACGCGTCGCGGCCTCTGCACTCGCTCTCGCGCTGTCGATCCCGGCGGCACAGGCGCAGAAGAAATATGATGCCGGCGCCTCCGACGCCGAAATCAAGGTCGGCCAGACCGTGCCGCTGAGTGGTCCGGCCTCGGCCTATGCCGTGATCGGAAAGACCCAGGCCGCCTACATGAAGATGATCAACGACCAGGGCGGCGTGAACGGTCGTAAGGTTGAGCTGATCCAGTATGACGACGCCTATTCACCGCCGAAGACGGTGGAACAGACCCGCAGGCTGGTCGAGAGCGACGAGGTGCTGCTGACATTCCAGATCATCGGCACCGCACCGAACGTCGCCGTACAGAAATATCTCAACGCCAAGAAGGTCCCGCAGCTGTTCGCGGCAACCGGCGCGGCGCGCTTCACCGACCCGAAGAACTTTCCTTGGACGATGGGCTTCAACCCGTCCTATCTCGTCGAGGGCCGAATTTACGCACAATATCTTCTGAAGAACCATCCGAACGCCAGGATCGGCGTGCTCTATCAGAACGACGACCTCGGCAAGGACTATCTCGCCGGCCTCAAGGCCGGTCTCGGCGACAAGGCGAAGATGGTCGTGGCCGAGACCTCCTACGAGATCACGGAGCCGACGATCGACTCACAGATCCTGCGCCTGAAGGACGCCGGCGCCGATGTGCTGTTCAGCGCCACGACGCCGAAGCAGGCTGCGCAGGCGATCAAGAAGGTTGCGGAGATCGGCTGGAAGCCGCTGCACATCATCGACATCAACGCTTCCTCGGTCAGCGCGGTGCTGAAGCCCGCCGGGCTCGACAACGCCAAGGGGGTCGTCAGCGTCGGCTACGTCAAGGATTCCGCCGATCCCGAATGGAAGGACGATGCCGGCATGAAGCGCTATCTCGCCTTCATGGCGAAGTATTATCCTGATGGTGACAAGGATTCGAACCTGAACGTCTACGGCTACATCACCGCCCAGCTTCTGGTGCAGGTGCTGAAGCAATGCGGCGACGATCTCACCCGCGAGAACGTGATGCGCCAGGCCGCCAGCCTCAAAAACATCGAACTCGACCTGACGCTGCCGGGAATCTCGGTGACGACGACGCCGACCGATTACCGCGTCAACAAGCAGTTCCAGATGGTGCAGTTCGACGGCCAGCACTGGCAGAAGCTCGGCGGCATCGTGACGGACGAAGCGAAGGAGTAAGGGGCGTACTCACCCCTTCATCCCGGCGACATACGCAGCCAGTTTGTCCAACGTCTGGTAGCCGTATTCGACGGCGCCGAAGCCGATCATGCCGTCGCGCTGCGCGGTGCTCGAGGCCAGTTGCCGCATCATCAGCACCGTCTTGCCGTTGCTCTGCTCGGCAAAGGTGACGGTGAAGCGGAACATGCCGGGATCCTCGTCCTGGTCGACGCCGTGGTCCATCTCCATCAGCGAGGGCCGCTCGATGCGGCGGAAGCGCATGCGGTTCGGATAGACCGTGCCGTCCGGCCCGATCATGTTGAAGCGCCAGACACCGCCAACCCGCACGTCGATCTCGAAGGTCTCGAGCTTGAAGCCTTTCGGCCCGAACCATTGCGGCAGATGCTTTGGATCGGACCACGCCTCGAACACCAGATCGCGCGGCGCGTCGATCACGCGCGACATCACGATCTCGCGGTCGAGGGACCATTGCGACAGAGCGGGGTTGGCAGCATTCGTCATCACTCAGAACCTTTCCGTTTGGTTGTCTTGTCGGTTTTCTTGTCGGTTTTTCTGGACGGCCGCTTGGCGGCCTCCCTCTCTTTCTTGAGCTTCATCACGTAAGCTTCGAACCGGTCGAGCCGCGCCTCCCAGATCGCGCGCTGCTGCTGGAACCAGTCCTCTGCGCCAACCAGCGCGTCGGGGCTGAGACGACAGGTGCGCACGCGGCCGGATTTCTCCGACTGAACGAGCCCGCTCGTCTCCAGCACATGGATGTGCTTCATGAAGCTCGGCAGCGCCATGTCGAAGGGGTCGGCGAGTTCCCCGACCGATGCCTCGCCCACGCAAAGCCGCATCACGATCGCCCGCCGGGTCGGATCGGCAAGGGCCGCGAAGATATGGTCGAGGTGGGATAATTGGTTAGCCATGAAGCTAACTATACACGGTGGACGACGGGCGTCAACAATTGTTAGCCGATCGGCTAAGTTAAACTCCGTAGTCCGAATGGAACCGACAACGCGCAATCGTGAATTGGGACATCGCGCCCTCCCCGCTAAAAGAGAGCCGGGGGCGCACAAGCATGATTCATCAGAACACGTGCCACCTGTTGTCACCTCATCCCCGATCACCCGGCGAACCTTCGCCCGGGCTGCGCTCGTTCCGCTTGCGGTCGCGCTTGGGCCACGGCGCGCGTCCGCGGATTCCGACATGATCGCGCAGATGCGCGACATCGTCGCCGCCGAACTCGCGCCGACCGTGACGCCGGACCAGCCGGGAGGCCTCGCCGCCGCGCTCTATGCCGGCCACCATGTCGAGTTCTTCAACCACGGTTTTGCCGACGATACCACGCGGCGGCCGGTCACATCGGACACGCTGTTCAACCTCGGCTCGCTGCGCAAGCCGTTCGAGGCGTCACTGGTTGCGCTCGGCGCGCTCCGCGGCGAATTGCGGCTCGACGATCCCGTGCCGAAATATCTGCCCGAACTCACAGGCGACTATGTCCGCCGCGTCACCGTCGGCGAGCTCGCCACGCATACGTCGGGACTGTTGTTGCCGACCGACCATCCGCCCTGGCCGAACGAGCAATTTTCGCGGGCGCAGTTCATCGACATGTTCAACGCCTGGAAGCCCGAGGCCGGCGAGGCGCCCGGCAAGCAGCGCCTCTACAGCCATGCCGGCTACGTGCTGCTGCAGCTCGTGCTCGAGCGCCGTTACGGCGCGCCGATCGCGACGCTGTTCGAGCAGCGCATCCTTGGGCCACTCGGCATGACCGCGACCTCCGTGCCGGAACGCGGCGAGGACAACCGCGCCGCCATGGACGCGGCCTGGATGCAGCGGGTCGCCCAGGGCTATTCGGACCAGGGCGTGGCGGTCGGCCCGATCGGCAACCAGCAGAGCTATTTTGACTTCCCCGGCACCGGCCAGATGTTCTCCTCAGCGCGGGATCTTTCGACCTTCATTGCGGCCTCAGTCGACGACCGTTCGATCGATCCGCATCTGCGCGAGGCGCTGCGGATGACGCAGCACGAGGCCTTCCGCATCGACGAGAAATTCGGGCAGGGCATGGCCTGGGAGACGGTGCATCTTCCCGACGCCATTGTCGTCGACAAGCCGGGCGGCCTCAATAATGCCTCCGGCTATATCGGCCTCGTGCCGGCGCGGCGGATCGGCATCGTGCTGCTGGCCAATCGCGGCGAATACCCGCATGAGATCGCCCGCTACAAGATCCTGCCCGCGCTGGCAAGGCTCGTGGCTTCGCGCTGAACGATGCAATCAGAAGTGATAGTTCGCGCCGACGCGAACAACATGAAAGTCGAGATCACTGAAGTGCGTGCCGATGGTCGAAGGCGTAGTACCAGCAAGCGCAGGCGCTGTTGAAACGATGTTACTGCTTCCGAGATTGACGTAGAGATACTCGGCCTTCAAGGAAACATTTTGCCAGGCGGCATACTCAAATCCGCCACCCACCGTGTATCCGGTCAATATCTTGGTCGTCGGTCCCGTGTAGCAGGCTACTGAAGCCGCGCAGACAGCGCTTACAGTGCCCCCGGCCACGGCGGTGAAACCTATTGTGTTGCTGAGAATGGAATCTTCGCGGACCGATCCGTAAGCCAAGCCGCCCGTACCGTAGACGAGCAGCTTGTTGGTCGCGAGCAATCCAGCGCGAGCGCGAAGCGTTCCGAACCATTCGACATTCTGCTGCGCTTCAATCTGCCCCGGTCGCCCAATGACCGCGTAAGGAGTCGCCGCCGATCCCTTAATGTCACTGCCCTGAAAATCCGCCTCAAGACCAATCAACCAATTCGGCGACACCTGCCAATTGTAACCAGCCTGCGCGCCGCCGAGAACACCTTTGACATCGTAGGCAACCGGCGCTGCGGCAGTACCGAGGTTTCCGATAATTGAATTGGAGACAATGTCATTCGCAGTAAAGGTCGCAGTCGGATCATTGAACGCATAGCCAACGTTGAGGCCGCCATAGAAGCCGGTCCAGTTGTAGGCTGGCGCCATGACCGGCGTCTTGGTGTAATGCGCCGCGAGATCGGCCGCATGCACGGACGCGGTGCCCAAGGCAACTGAGACAACCGCCAGCAAATACTTCTTCATTCCAATGTCCTTGCCCCACGCGATTGAGCTCGCGTTTTCGCATGCGCGCGGGTGGGAGCGATCCGGCGCAGAGTTGGGATAGGTGCCGCGCCGCCTCCCGTCTTGGACTGCGGCGAAGTTCACAGGGACTGTGACGTAGTTTGCGGCCCATCGCGTGCGAAGTGTAACCAGTGTGGCCGACGTGCCACACATCTGCCCTGCCGCGGCAGTGGCGCGCAACGCAGGCCCGCAACGCGCAACGGTGTCGCGTCAAGACAAAGCAGCGCCGACGCGATTCGATTCTGCCGGCCTCACACCGAGCGCGTCAGCCCGCCGTCGACGCGGATGTTCTGGCCGGTGATGTAGGCAGCACCCTCGGACGCCAGGAACGACACCGTCGCCGCGATCTCCTCGACCTTGCCGTAACGCTTCATCGGCACGCTGTCGCGGCGCGCGTCGAGCTGCGGCAGGCTGTCGATCCAGCCCGGCAGCACGTTGTTCATACGGATATTGTCGGCCGCATGGGTGTCGGTGAAGATCTTTGTGAAGGCGGCAAGGCCGGCGCGGAACACCGCGGAGGTCGGGAACATCGCGCTCGGCTCGAACGCCCAGGCGGTCGAGATGTTGATGATGGCGCCGGCCTTCTGGGCCTGCATCACCGGCGTCACCAGCCGGGTCGGACGGATCACGTTGAGCAGATAGGTATCGAGGCCCGTGTGCCACTGCTCGTCGGTAATTTCGGTGATCGCCGCGCGTGGCCCGTGGCCGGCGCTGTTGACGAGCACGTCGATGCGTCCCCACTTGGCAAGCGCGCCGTCGACGAGGCGCTTCAGATCGTCGTTCGACTTGTTGGAGCCGGTGACGCCGAGGCCGCCGAGCTCGGCCGCGAGCGCCTCGCCCTTGCCGGAGGACGACAGGATCGCGACGCGAAATCCGTCGGCCGCGAGCCGCCGGGCAGCGCCCGCCCCCATACCACTGCCGCCGGCGGTGACGAGTGCGACCTTCTCTGCTGCCATGATGATCATCCCTGTGTTGAGGCGAGCCGCCGGCCCGGCCTATCATGAGGGCTTCTACAGCCAGACACGTCGGCTGGTCCACCGTCGAAGGCATCCGTCATGAGCGATTTGCAGATCCGCAATTTGCGCCCCGAGGAGATCTCCATCGCGATCGACTGGGCCGCCGCCGAGGGCTGGAATCCGGGCCTTGCGGACGCCGCCTGCTTCGCCATTCCCGACATCAAAGGCTTCTTCATCGGCGAGATCGACGGCGAGCCGGTCGCGACCATCTCCTGCGTCAATTACGATGATCGCTTCGCCTTCCTCGGCTTCTACATCGTGCGCGCGGAGCTTCGCGGCTCAGGCCACGGCCTGCGGATATGGAACGCGGCGGTCGCGCATGCAGGCTCGCGGGTGATCGGACTCGACGGCGTCGTGGCGCAGCAGGACAATTACAAGAAATCCGGCTTCCAGTTGGCCTACGCCAATATCCGCTATGGCGGCACCGTCGCCGCGGCGCCAGCGCCCGCCGATGTCGTCGCGCTCGACAAAGTCCCGTTCGCGCTCGTGGAAGCCGACGACGCCACGGTCTTCCCCGCGCCGCGCAGCGCCTTCCTGCGCGCTTGGATCAAGGCACCAGGCCATGTCGGCCGTGCGCTGCTGCGCGATGGCAGGCTTGCCGCCTGGGGCGTGATCCGGCGATGCCGGAGCGGCTACAAGATCGGCCCGCTCGTCGCCGACGATCGCGGCACGGCGGAGAAGATCGTGCAGGCGTTACTCGCAAGCACAGGCGGCGGCGAGATCTTTCTCGATGTCCCCGCGATCAATGGCGAGGCCGTCGCGCTCGCGGAAGCGCTCGGGCTCAAGCCGGTGTTCGAGACGGCGCGAATGTATACGGGGCCGATTCCGACGCTGCGGATCGACCGTGTCTTTGGCGTAACCAGTTTCGAGCTCGGCTAGCGCTGCTCAGTAGCAGCGCATGATGTTGACGGTGTGCTCGCCGCCACTGCGGCCGGGCACCGTCACCTGCTCGGTCGGACAGCTCGGCACATAGGGCCGGTCGGACGGCACCGCGTTCGGCGGGAAGCGATGGGTCCAGTCCCAGGGAACGTCATAGGTGTAGGTGTAGCGCACGTCGTTGGTAACGGGCTGTCCGATATCGACGAAGGGCTGGTTGTCGTTTCCTCCGCCGTAGTAGAACCCGCCGCCGCCCGGCCAATAGACCCAAGGCGTGTTGCGGCCGCGGAACCGGGCACCCGGTGCGATCGGCGGACGCGCCACCGCGCCGGGAGGCGCAGCAGTGGCCACGACGCCATGCGGCGCGGCGCCGCCGGGCCTGGCAAAACTGTCACTGGAGCTAAGGAGCAGCGCGGCTGCGCTGAGCGAGGCGACGAGCGCCCCATATGATCTGGACATCATGATACGCACCAACTCGTTTCGGCGGCTCCCCACCGCACGCTAGGCCGGGCCGTCACCCACCCGCAAACGTATAATTAATTGTTGGTTAAGGCACGGGATTAACAGGGAACAGGGTGCGGCAGAACGCGCGGGATTCCCGTCTCATTTCAGTTACTTCGTTCCAGGAAACAATGCTTCATAACTTGTTGATCGGAGTTGATCGCACCCGCCGCCGGAGTCCGGAACGCTCCCCCATCGCGGTCGTTGGCCCCGACAAGAAGCAAGGGAGCATCTTCAATGCAGAACAAGTCAAAACTCCTCTGCCTGATCACGGCGTCACTCGTCGCGGGCACAACGGCCGCGTCGGCACAGGGCTACGGCTGGAACGGACCGCGCGCCGGCTGGGACCGTACCGCTCCCGCCTATGAGCCGGTTCAGCCGCGCGCATACCATCCGGAAGCCACCGGGCGGTATGGCGCGCTCAACGGCTCCAATCACCCCGCGCCGAGTTCGACACAGGGCGATGTCGGCCCGGAAGGAAACAATAACGGCACACTGACCGGCGTCTATCGCAACTGGTAACGCCGCTCACGTCGAGGCCCATCGTCCGCCCGGGACGGTGGGCCTTCGCGCGTCAGCGGCCATGCTGCTTGCGCAGCCAGTCGAGCATGTCCTGCGCATTGCCGGTGCCCTGCGACACGATGGCGGTGTTTCCGCCGCTGCGCCGGTACACCGTGGTGCGCCCGGGCTCTTTCTCGATCCTGACCTCGGCCTGCGCCGGATCGCCGCTTTGCGTAATCGCCGCCGTCCCGTTCTCGTCCTGAACCACCGTGGTGTGGCCATCGCCGGCCCCGGCGGGTGCCATCGCGACCACGCCGATGAAACCTATTCCGGATGCGAGTAGGAGCAATCTCATGTCACACCTCCATCATCATCGACTGAACTGGAAGATCGCCAGCCAGTTGAAACGTCCGAACTGCCTCACCGCTCCACTGTTCATGTCGCCGATCTGAAGCAGGAGCGTATTGGTGGAGTTGCCGATCTGGGTGATGTCGGCGGTGTTGCTGAGACCGGACTGACCGACCGCCGCGTTGGTGGTGCCGCCCACCTGGATCACGTTGGCAAAATTGCGCGTGCCGTTCTGGATGATCGTGGCATCCACCGTTCCGGTGCCGCCGATCTGGATCACCCGCGCGATATTGACGCGGCTGTTCTCCTCGATCGTGACAGGCTGAACGTTGTCGCCGAATTGCACGATCGTCTCGATGCTCACGTTCCGGTTGGTCACGCTGCGCTGGACCGATCCAGCCGACGCCGGCGTCGCCGCGCCGAGGGCGGCAAAGAGCGCCGCCACGGCCAGAACCCGCTTCAAGGCCTCTCTGCCATATCGCATCGCGCTTCCCCGCTGGTTCCCGACGCCGATGAGTTCACGCGCCTCTCAAGGTGCGTTCTGGACAATCGTGGAGTTGTTGACCGCGCTGAACTGCACCACTGCGCCCGTGTTCATGGTGCCGAGCTGGGACACCAGACTGGTCGCCGACTGGCCGGTCTGGCCGACAAAGGCGAAATTGTTCATGCCGGCCTGCCCGATCGATGCCGAATTCGTTCCGCCGAATTGCAGGATGCCCGTGGCATTATTGGTGCCGTTCTGCGTCACTGTCGCACTGGTGCTGCCGCCGATCATGAACACGCCCGCCATGTTGAGCTGACTGTTCTGGTTCAGCACCACCGGCGGACCGCCGACCGACACGATGGTCTTGATGTCTACGCTTTGCGCGCCGGCCGGCCCAGTTGCGCAACCGAGCGCGAGAAGCGCGACCCAAGCGACGCCTGGAATGTATTTCATGACATGCCTCACCGCGATTATGGAGCCTGCTGGAGTACAGTCGAGCCGTTCAGGATTCCGAGCTGGGCTACGCCGGCCGCGTTGTTGGCGCCGATCTGCCCGATCAGGCTCGAATTTGAGCCTCCGGCCTGGCCGGCCTGCGCCGAGTTGGTCGCGGTCGCGGTGGTGCCGCCCTGCCCGATCACCGAGGTGTTAACGCCGATGAGCGAGCCTATCTGGAGCGTCGTCGCGGTGTTGGTGGCACCGAACTGCATGGTCGTGGCGCTGTTGCTGGTGCCTCCGCTCTGCGAGATGAAGGAGTTGCTGGTTGCGCCGAATTGCAACACGCTGGCCGAGTTGCCGGCCTGGGCATCGACAGCAGCGAGCAAGCTGAACGCGACGGCTGTCGCGACAAGAAATTTGGTTCGCATGTCATTTCCTCCGCGAATGTCGGCCGTCGTCCGGGCGCGCCGCGCTGTGGCGCGCCCGGACGGTCCGGAGCTGTCCTAGTGCGCAGTCTGCGAGACGGTGCTCGAGTTCGTTCCGAAGAAGCCGAACTGGAACAGACCCGCGGAATTGCTCTGCGCTGCCGGCGGTCCGAACGAATTCTGGTTGACCTGACTCGCGTTGCTGCCGAAGGCTACCTGCGCGGTGGACGACGAATTCTGGACGCCGACCTGGGTCATCGAGCTGCCGTTGTTCAGCCCAATGCTGGTCGTCCCCTGCGCAGCGGTCCCGCTGTTCACGATGCCCAGCTGGCTCAACGACGCGCTGTTATTCGTCGGCCCCTGCTGCGAGACGCTGGAGCCGTTGATGATGCCGACCTGAACGGTCGTCGACGTGTTGGCTGCCTGCGCGGCGGACGACAGAGCGAACACGGCGATGGAAGCGAGGAGCAATTTGCGCATGGAGTATCCCTTCTGTTCAAGTGTTTGATCAATTTACAGATGCCGTCTTGGAGGAGCTCGACATCGTGGGATGACTCTGAACCGATTGCGGCCTGCGCGACAGACTGCAGTTCATGCTAATCGGTACGGACTAGGCGTTGTGCGGCAGGTCGCCACGCGCAGCCTAGGCTTGCGACTGTCCCGTACTGCTCCGCGCAGTCTCCTGCCCCATGCTGTCGATCAATTTCACCACTTCAATCGGCGAACGCAGCTCAAGCTTTCGCATCATCCTGGCGCGATGGACCTTCGCGGTCACCTCGCTGACCCCAAGTCTTGCCGCGATCTGCTTGGCGACGAGCCCCTCCGCCATCAGCAGCATGATCTCCCGTTCGCGGGCGGTCAGCCTCTCGACGCGCTGACGTGCTCCGCGCACTGTGTCTTCGCGCTCCATCCGCCTGCGATCGCGGTCGATGCCGTGCCTGATCGCATCGAGGATCTCCTGTTCGCGGAAGGGCTTTGGCAGAAACTCGACCGCGCCGCGCTTCATGGCCTCGACGGAGACACGGACGTCCGAATGGCCGCTGATGAAGACGATCGGTATCGGCACGCCCGATTCAGCGAGCTTGCGTTGAAGCTCGAGCCCGGTCGGCGACGTGCCGGGAAAGCGGACGTCAAGCACGAGGCATGACGGTCCGCCGGAAAGACTCTCGTTCAGGAACTCGTCCGTCGAGGCAAACAATCTCACCTGGTGCCCCGTCTCCTCGCAGAGGCTTCCGATCGCGTTTCGTATCTGGATTTCATCATCAACGACATAAACTGTGGCTTGATTTGAAATCATTGCAACAGACTCCCGGACCTGGCGCTCGATGATCAAGCAACGAGCCATCCATTGTTCTTGCAAGCGATAACAAGGTGCTTGGAGGCATGCGCGATGACCGGACGAGTCGCATCGGCCGACCGATGCGAGGTCTTACGGCCAACACGCGCTCAAGACGAGTGAAGACGTTCACATATCTGGCTTCGTGATCCAAGGGAGCTTCGTGATCCAAGCGAGTTGACGCCGCCAGCTGCGGCGTCACGGCGAGGAGCCGTGTCGGGAATGCGGCGATCAGGCGTCGCGGCCGAGATCTCGCCAGCTGCGTCATGGCGTCGCCACTCACGTGCCGACTTGAACGCCGACGGGCAGCCGGTTGGGCCAACCAGACGGGACGTTCAGTCAACTTGTCGAGTTCGATACCGCGCGCGTTTTTTCCATACGCCTCATATGTGTTCCGCGCAAATCACGAAAAGTCGCACCCGCCAACCTTACTTCTGGATCATGGAGCGAACCCGTCCGTCGCACTATCAACGGCGACATACTGTGGACAGGGGCATTACCCTGGATGAAATACAACCATAGCGCGTTATTCGGCATTTCCGCCAACAGTGTCATTTCAAGAAGGCGGGTTTTGATATGCGATTTGTGCCAGTCATTGTGCTGTTTGGAACTGCATGCGGCCTCGCCACTATCTACGGCGCGGCACCGGACGTCGTCGCGGGCGCTGCCGGGAGCGCCGCTGATAGCGCGAGCCGCGCCTATGAATCGACGAGGCGGTTCCTCAAGCCTGCCGGCGGCGAAACCCCGACCTTCGGATCGGATGCGCCCCTGTTCCGCTATGCCGCGATCCAGCGCGGCAGCATCGAGCAGACCGTCACCGTCACCGGCGCCCTGCAACCGGTCAAGACCATCGAGGTCGGTTCCCAGCTGTCGGGCCAGCTCGCCCGGGTCTATGTCGACTTCAACGACACCGTCGGCAAGGACCAGCCGCTCGCCTTGATCGATCCGCGCAGCTTCGCGGCCAAGGTCGACGAGGCCAAGGCAGCGCTGGCGGTCGCCGACTCCTTCGTCGACATCGAGCGGGCCAAGCTCGATCGCGCCAGGATCGATCTGCAAAACGCCAAAGGCAGCAGGGACGTGCTCGCCGCCAAGCTCGACAGCGCCCAGGCGGTCAAGGCGTCGGCGCAGAAGACCTTGCAACGCAAGCTGGCGCTCCAGTCGCAAAATGTCGTGGCAACGTCGACCGTCGACGACGCGCAGACGGAATTCACCGCGCGCGTGGCCCAGGAGCGCGAGGCCGAAGTCCTCATGTCCCTGAATGCCTACGCCGTCGAGGGCGCGCAGGCCGACGTCCGCCGGATCGAGGCCGAGCTGGATCAGGCCAGAATGGCGGTGCCGGAGAAGGCCGCCGTCCTTGCGGCGGCCCAGGCCGATCTCGACCGCACCGTGATCCGTTCGCCGATCGACGGCGTCGTCGTCGGCAGGTTCGTCAACGAGGGCCAGACGCTCGCGGTCGGCCTCGAATCCCGCACCACCTTCGTGGTCGCCCACCGCCTGGAAGACATGGAGATTCACGCCCAGGTCGACGAAGCCGATATCGGGCGCATCGCCCCCCGCCAGCGCGCCCATTTCACGGTGGATGCCTACCCCGACCGCCGCTTCGAAGCCGTGGTGCGGCAGGTCCGCAAGGCGCCGCAGAACCAGCAACACGTCGTCACCTACACCGTCGTGCTGTCGACCTCCAATCTCGACGGCGCGCTGCTGCCCGGCATGACGGCTCTGGTGAAGATCGTGATCGAGCGGCAGGACGATGTGCTGAAGGTGCCGCTCGCCGCGCTGCGTTTCCAGCCGTCTGGCACGCCGCCGGACCCAACGGCCGCGCACGGCGGCGTGTGGGTGCGCACTGCGAGCGGCTCGCTCCAACGCATTGCGGTGACCGTCGGCGCGGCCGGCACCGAACAGGTCGCGCTCAAGAGCGGAGACCTCGTCGAGGGCAGCCAGGTCGCCGTCGGACAGGCGATCCGGCCGGCCGGCATGGAATTTCTCGGCATCAGGTTCGGATCATGACAACAACCCTGCCCCTCATCAGCCTCCGATCCGTCGGCAGGACCTACCGCACGGACGGGGTCGCGGTCACGGCGGTACGCAATGTCAGCTTCGACATCGATCAGGGCGAGATCCTCGCCATCATGGGACCGTCCGGTTCCGGCAAGTCCACGCTGATGAACATGATCGGGTTGCTCGACCTCCCCAGCGAGGGCGCGATCTATCTCGAGGGCGCAAATGTCGCCGACCTCTCGGAGGACCGCAGGTCGACCTTGCGCGCCCGCAGCATCGGTTTCGTATTCCAGTCCTACAATTTGCTCGCGCGCCACAACGCGGTCGAGAACGTCGCTTTGCCGCTGGTCTATGGCGGCATCGGCCACAAGGAGCGCCTCGCGCGCGCTGAGCAGAGCCTGGAGGCCGTCGGCATGCTGCACCGGGCCCATCACTTTCCGCGGCAGCTCTCGGGTGGCGAGCAGCAGCGCGTCGCGATCGCGCGGGCGCTGATCGCTTCCCCGCTGATCGTGCTCGCCGACGAGCCGACCGGCGCGCTCGACAGCCGCACCGGCGCCGAGATCCTGGCGCTGTTCGCCGCGCTCAACCGCAACGGCCAGACCATCGTGATGATCACGCATGATCCCGGCATCGCGACGCAGTGCCGGCGCACCATCCGCCTGCACGACGGCGAGCTCGTCAGCGACGAGACACTGTCCCAGCTGCTGCCAAAACGGAGCGCTGTGTCATGACGATGCTCCAGGGTTTTCAGATCGCCCTGCACGCCCTGCGCCTCAATCCGCTGCGCAGCTTCCTCACCATGCTCGGCATCGTGATCGGCGTCGCGTCTATCGTGACGGTGTTCGCGATCGGATCCGGTGCGCAGCTTCGCCTCCAGGAACAGATCCGCTCGATCGGCGCCAACGTGCTGATGATCACGCCCGGCGCAGTCTATCAGGGCGGCGTGCGCCTCAAGGACGGCAGCAAGCTGACGATGACCGAGAGCGACGTGCAGGCCATCCTCGAACAGATTCCGGAAATCCAGGCCGCGGCCGGCTCGATCGCCGGAACGGCGCAAATCATCCACGAGAGCAAGAACTGGAACACGACCATCAACGGTACGACGACCGGCCACTTCATGGTGCGGGACTGGCAGCTGGCGACCGGGCGCCATTTCTCCGGCGCCGAAGAGGCTGGCGCCGGCAAGGTCGTGATCCTCGGAAGCACGGTCGCGCGCGAGCTGTTCGCGCCCGGCGACGATCCGATCGGCGCGCAGATCAGGATCATGAAGGTGCCGCTCGAAGTGATCGGCGTACTCGATCGCAAGGGCCCGGCGCAGGATGACGTCGCCTTCGTCCCCCTCACCACGGCCAAGCTCCGCTTCCTCGGCAGCGCGAGCAACATCAACCGGGATTCAGTCGCCTACATCATCGCCAAGGTGGCCGCGGATGGTCAGA
The DNA here is from genome assembly GCF_023073315.1 of Bradyrhizobium sp. 1. GTDB lineage: Bacteria > Pseudomonadota > Alphaproteobacteria > Rhizobiales > Xanthobacteraceae > Bradyrhizobium. Next base: position 510,346 of record NZ_JADPJH010000014.1, read on the forward strand.
TGGCGGGCGCACGAACGGAGATCGAAAGCCTGCTGCGGCAGCGCCACCGCGTCCCCGCCGGCCAGGACGACGACTTCAAGGTCCAGGACCCGGCCGCCGCCATGGAAGCGCAGCAGGGCGCGATCCGCACCGTGGCGCTCCTGCTCGTCGCCATCGCCTCGGTCTCGCTGCTCGTCGGCGGCATCAGCATCATGAACGTCATGATCGTGTCGGTCACCGAGCGCACGCGGGAGATCGGAATCCGCCGCGCGTTGGGCGGACGGATGCGGGATATCCGGCTGCAATTTCTTTGCGAGGCGCTCGTCCTCTGCCTGCTCGGCGGCGCCATCGGCGTTGTCGGCGGCATCACGCTTTCGATGACGGTCGCCCGCATGGCCGGATGGATCACCTCGATCGACGGCGAGGCGATCGGCCTTGCCCTCGTTTTCTCGATCGCGACCGGCCTGATCTTTGGGTTCTATCCCGCCCACAAGGCATCCCGACTCAGCCCGATCGAGGCGCTCAAGACGGAGTGAGAAGATGCCGGCGGCGGCCACGTCAACCGGAAAACCAGGGAGGAGCCAGTCATGAGTCCGGATCCTAAGGATTCGATCACACCGACACCGCGCGAACGTGAGCTGATGATGTTGATCGCGCGAGGCCTGCAGAACAAGAACATCGCCTACGAGCTCAAGATCTCGGAGAACACGGTGCGCGCGCATATCGGCAACATCATGCGCAAATACCGCCTTCAGAACCGGACCCAGATCGCGATCATCTATGCGCTCAAATCAGCCCCGCTTTCGTTGCGGCGCGACCTGACCAGAAGCCGAGCCAACCCTGCGGCGGTCAAGCCGGCCCAGGCGCTCGCACAGAATCCGCGGGTGCCGACCGCGCCGGAATAGCGGTCATGGCCACAAGCCCTTGTGCAGCCCGTCGGGCAAAACACCCAAGCCCGGGGTCAAGAGATAGCGCCCAAAATATTTCTCTTTATTCGAATTCGGATTTTTGTTAGGTCTTGTTCACTCCGGCCCAAGGAAGAGGGGCGTATCGCGATCGTCACGAACGCGGGCCGGGCGGCGGTGGACGTCAGTCACATCGGCGCGAAGGCTTTCGCAGGGCGGGCAACCGTGAGCGAAGGCGTCGCGCGCACGACCGGTGTGATCGGCGTACGGCGAAATCGTGTCGTCCTGGCGCCCGGGGTCTGTGCGCCAAGTCTTGTGGTGATGTGCGACGCCCAGCCGGGCGGGCGCGTCAGCCATCCGCAAGGCGACGGGGGCAATAGTGCAACGCTCCCCGGGGAGAGCACGACATAAGCCGTTCCAACCATTGCGCAGGGAAGGCCGGGATGCTCCGGTTGCCCTGTTTCCCGCTGTGCAGTGTAGCGCAATCTACCCATGGCATAGCGGACAATGGGAGCCAGCCGGCTCCCGGCCTTCCCTGCGCCCTCTTTCATTGGAGGGTGAGGCATCGAGGCAAAACTCGGGCGAAATGCGCCGCGAGAGGGCGAAGGTGTGTCTGCGATTGAACAAGGTCTCGTGCCCCGGACGCTGCGCAGCGCTTCCCCGGCGATGCGAAGCATCGTCCGGTGCAGCGGTGCGCTGCAGAGCCGGGGCCCATGCATCAGCGATCCGTGTGGCATCCTGGGTCCCGGCTCTGCGCAGCAACGCTCGCGCGTTGCACCGCGTCCGGGACACGAGAGCGACGCCCGACCTCCCCTTCGCCGCCGCACAGTGACGAATCCGTGGAGGGCCGGTCAACTCCTCATCACTTCTGGATGCCCTTTGGGTCTTGTAACAAAACTGTCATACAGCAAAACTAAACGAAGGCGGGGGCCGCGGTCGCGGCCATTGCCGCCTCACCGTTAGGAGAGATTTTGATGCGCCGTTCACTGGTGTTGCTGTCCGCCGGACTGACAGTGCTGTCCACCGGACTTGCCTCCGCTGAGAATAACACGCCCCGTAACCTGATCCTGTTCATTCCGGACGGACTGCGCGCGCTGAAGGTCACCCCTGAAACGGCGCCTGCAATGGCCGAGGTCCGCGACAAGGGCGTCAATTTCAAGAACTCGCACTCCCTGTTCCCGACCTTCACCATGGCCAACGGCTCGGCGATGTCGACCGGCCATTATCTCGGCGATACCGGCGTGTTCTCCAACACGATCTGGACCAATTACACCTCGGTCCCGGCCGGCGACACCGTGGTCCCCTTCATCGAGAATGACGCCGTGCTCGGCGACATCGACGAGCATTTCAAGGGCGACTATCTCAACGAGGAAACCATCCTGAAGCTGGCCCGCGACAAGGGATACAGCACCGCAGCGCTCGGCAAGCATGGTCCGACCTACCAATTCGACCACACCGACAAGCCCGAGAAGCCCGGCCTCCATTCGATCGTGTTCGACGATGCCACCGGTGGCAAGGTCGGGGTTGCGCTGTCGGACGAGGTGAAGGCGGCACTGACCAAGGCCGGCCTCCCCGTCGTCACGCCGCCGCGCGGCGACAACTCCAAGGCGGGCGATGCCAAGACGCCCGGCACTGTCGTCGCCAACGTCGCGCAGCAGGCCTATTTCGCCGACGTCGCCGCCAAGGTCGTGCTGCCGATGTTCAAGGCGCGCAACAAGCCGTTCGTGCTGGTGTTCTGGTCGCGCGATCCCGATGGCAGCCAGCACAACACTGGCGACAGCCTCAACCAGATCAAGCCCGGCATCAACGGCCCGACCTCGATGGCCGGCATCAAGAACGCCGACGACAATCTCGCCCAGCTCCGCAAGGCCCTGGACGAGCTCGGCCTCACCGCCACGACCAACATCATGGTCCAGGCCGATCACGGCTTCTCGACCATCTCCAAGGAAAGCAAGACCAGCCCCTCGGCCAAGCTCAGCTATGACGACACGCCCAAGGACTTCTTGCCGATGGGCTTCCTGGCGATCGACCTCGCGAAAGCGCTCGACCTGCCGCTGTTCGACCCCAACGACAAGAACGCCGCGATCACCGGCAACGCGCATCCGAAGGCCGGCAATGGCGTGCTCGGCAAGGACCCGACCAAGCCCGATCTCGTCGTCGCCACCAATGGCGGTTCGGACCTGATCTACCTGCCGAACAAGGACAAGAAGCTGGCGGCAAAGACCATCAACGCACTGCTGGAACAGGACTACGTCTCCGGCCTGTTCGTCGAGGACTCGCTCGGCCGCTTCCCCGGCACGTTGCCGCTGTCGAGCATCAACCTGCGCGGCAAGGCCGCGACGCCGACGCCGGCGATCGTCGTCAACTTCCGTTCCTATGCCAGCGATTGCGGCGAGGCGCCGACCAACTGCTCGGTGCAGGTCGCGGACACCGTCCTGCGCCAGGGTCAGGGCATGCATGGCAGCTTCAGCCGTGGCGACACCATGAACTTCATGGCCGCAATCGGTCCTGACTTCAAAGCCGGCTATGTCAGCGAGACCCCGGTCAGCAATGCCGACGTCGGCATGACCGCCGCCCAGCTGCTCGGCCTGCGCGGTTCGCAGAACGGCGGCCTCGTCGGCCGCGTGATGTCAGAGGCGCTGCCCAACGGCATCGTGCCGAAGGCATTCAAGAGCGTGGAGCGGTCGAAGAAGAAGTCCGAGAACGGTCTGGAGACCGTGCTCAACGTGCAGCGCGTCGGCAGCCAGCGTTATTTCGACGCCGCCGGCTTCCCCGGCCGCACGCTCGGCCTCGAGCCGGACACCGACAAACAAAAAACGGCGGGGAAGTAACCCCGCCGCTCAAATGCGTCCTCGCGAGAGAGACGGAATTTTACATGCCGATGTCGAACACGTTCGGCAATTGGCCCGCCAGAGGCAGCGCGGTGGCGCCGAGGAACGTCGCCACCATCGCCATCAGGCGACGGTTGTTCTGGCGCTTGCCGCGCATCTGGCCGGCGATCCACTCCAGCATCTCGCTGTTGACCTTCGAGGCATAGGACGGCGCCCAGCTCTCGATATCGGCCTCGGCCGACAGCGCGACGCTGCGCGGCGGCACCTTCAGGCCCGAGGCGCTCGCGGCATAGTGCGCCACGGCCTTGGCCAGCAAATCGTCGAACCGGCCACCATCGGTGCGCTCGGTCGCGGCTTCGTTGATCTCGAACAGCGCTTCGGCTTCGGAGCGGCTGACCGGCTGGTCGTTGACGGCGGTGGCCGTCAGGATGCGCGTACACCAGGCGGTGTCATCGGCATCGAGCGAGCGGGAAAAGTGGACCCGGCCCTTGGTGGTCGGGCCTTCGCCCGTGATCACACCGTCGCGCACGATGGAGAGTGCATGGGCCGAGGTATCGCGGCAGGACGGTTCGAGGGACGGCGACTCAACGGACTTCGGCATTGCGGCAGACATAGTTCACTTCCAGATTTCTTCTGATCGACCAGCATTTTCATGCGGGCGTAAAGGGGTGGTTAATGATTCGATATGGGGATCGCGACTTTTCTAGATGGTTGCCAATTGGTCGCTATCAGGACCATTTTGGTTCTAGAAGCGCCGGGCGAGCGTGATGCGGGTCATAAACGGCTTTCTCGGGGCAATCGAGACCGTGCAGCCCCGGTGGAGATGTTTCGCCGCAGGCGCCGCTGTAACAGAAAAGTGCTAGGAGATCGGCTCTTCAGAGCAGGAATTCACATTTTACTTGAAGCGGTTCAGTCGGCGTTCACTTGGGGCCCCGAAGACCCTATAATGATGGCGACGGCCAGAAATGAATTCTCAAGCGAATTCAATATGATGAGGTAGAACCATGACACTTCCGATCGGCACCACCGCCCCTGACTTCGAAGCCGAGACCACCGAAGGGAAGATCAAGTTCCACGACTGGATCGGCAACAGCTGGGCGCTGCTGTTCTCACACCCCAAGGACTTCACGCCGGTTTGCACGACCGAGCTCGGCGCTCTCGCGAAACTGAAGCCGGAATTCGACAAGCGTGGCGTCAAGCTGATGGGTCTCTCGGTTGACCCCGTCGACCGCCATTCCAAATGGTCGGAGGATATCAAGGAGACGCAGGGCGCCGCCCCAAACTTCCCGATGATCGCCGATACCGACTACAACGTCTCCAAGCTCTACGGCATGCTGCCGGCCGCCATCTCGGGCGATCCCCTTGTTCGCACCGCCGCCGACAACCAGACCGTCCGCAACGTCTTCGTCATCGGGCCGGACAAGAAGATCAAGCTGGTGCTGGTCTATCCGATGACCACGGGCCGGAATTTTCAGGAGATCCTGCGCGTCATCGACTCGCTCCAGCTCACCGCCAAGCATCGCGTTGCGACGCCTGCCGACTGGTCGCAGGGTGACGACGTGATCATCGCGGGCTCGGTCTCCAACGACGAGGCCAAGACGATCTACCCGCAGGGCTGGAAGGAACCGAAGCCCTACATCCGCATCGTGCCGCAGCCGAAATAGCGGCTGCTACTACGCCGCCAGGTAAGCAGAAGCCCGGAGCACGCATGTCCTCCGGGTGACCTGCGCATGAAACTTGGCTCAAGTGTCTCGTATATTAAGAACCTGCTCAGCGAGACACGCTTCCGATGATGCCAAGCGCGCGACCCATCATCGTCTGGTTTCGCGATGACCTCCGCCTGTCCGACCACCCTGCCCTCCACGCTGCCGCCAAGACCGGCGCGCCGGTGGTCTGCCTCTACGTGCTGGATGACGCGGCCGGGCGCGCGCCGGGCGGCGCGGCGCGCTGGTGGCTGGCACAGTCGCTGCGGGCGCTCGGCGCCGAGATCGCCACGCGCGGCGGATCGCTGCTCCTGCGCAAGGGACCGGCGGCCAGGGTGATCGCTGAATTGGTGCGCGAAAGCGGCGCCGGCGCCATCTACTGGAACACGATCGCTCAGGCCCCGCATCGGGCCGTGGAGAGACAGCTCGAAGCATCGCTGACAAAGCTCGGCGTGGACTCGCAAAGTTTCCCCGGCGACCTGCTGGTCCCGCCATCGGCGATCCGCAACAAGGAAGGCCGGGGCCTTCGCGTGTTCACACCGTTCTGGCGGCGGGTGCTGGCGCTCGGTGATCCACCCAAGCCGCTGCCTGCGCCGAAGCAGTTGCGCCCGGGTCTGAAGCTCGCCAGCGACACGCTGGAGAGCTGGAAGCTCGAGCCGACCAAGCCCGACTGGGCGGCCGGTCTGCGCGCGCGCTGGACGCCGGGCGAGGCCTCGGCACGCGCCCGCCTGCGCGACTTCCTCAAGCACACCGCGCGCGGTTATGTCGGCGATCGCGACCGTCCGGATCGCGAAGGCACCTCAGGCCTGTCGCCGCACCTGAGGTTCGGCGAGCTCAGCCCGCGCCAGCTCTGGCACGCAGCGCGCTTCGCCGCGGCGGAGAATCCCGCGGTCGGCCCCGGCATCGAAAAGTTTCTGAGCGAGCTCGGCTGGCGCGAATTCTGCCGCCATTTGCTCCACGATCGCCCCGACCTCGCCACCGAAAACCTGCAAACCAATTTTGACGGCTTCCCCTGGAAGGGCGACAACAAAGCGCTTGCCGCCTGGCAGCGCGGGCGCACCGGCTACCCCATTGTCGATGCCGGCCTGCGCGAACTCTGGCACACCGGCGTGATGCACAACCGCGTCCGGATGGTGGTGGCGTCCTTTCTAGTCAAGCATCTCCTGATCGACTGGCGCGATGGCGAGAGCTGGTTCTGGGACACGCTGGTCGATGCGGACGCCGGCAGCAACCCCGCCAATTGGCAATGGGTCGCCGGCTGCGGCGCCGACGCCGCGCCCTATTTCCGCGTGTTCAACCCGACGCTTCAGGGCGAGAAGTTCGACCCTGACGGAACCTATGTCCGGCGCTGGGTGCCGGAGCTGAAAGACGTGCCGGCCAAGCTGATCCACCAGCCCTGGCAGGCGACGCCGATCGAGCTTGCGAGCGCCGGCGTCACGCTCGGCAAGACCTATCCGCAGCCGATCGTCGATCACGCGAAGGGACGCGAGCGCGCGTTAGCTGCCTACGCAAAGATCCGCAAAGCTTGAGCGCTGCTTTGACACAATTATGAAACCCGCTATCGTCATCGCTCCATACAAACCGTGGGGGACGATATGGACGACGAGAAGCCGATCACCGAGCAGGTGATGGAGACGATGACCACCGCCGTGGAAGCGACCAAGGACGCCGCAGTCACTGCCGTCAAGAAGGTGAAGAAGGCCGCCAAGAAGGTCGCGAAGAAAGTAGCGCCGAAGAAGGCGTCCAAGAAGAAAGCCGCCAAGAAGTCTTCGAAGAAGGCTGCAAAGAAGTCGTCGAAGAAAGCAGCCAAGAAGAGCGCGAAGAAGGCGGTGAAGACATCGGCGAAGAAGGCCGCCAAGAAGAAAAAGAAGGCCAAGAAGTCCAAGCGCTGAGCGCAGCGCTTGAAGCAGGTCTCCGGGTGCGCCCGGAGACCTCGCCCGCGACCCCTACCCCTGCTTTTTGGCGGCGCGCCTGCCCGGGTGATGCTTGCCCTGCGGATCGCGAAATTCACTGCGATGGCCGCGCCGGTCTTCGGCATTGAAACGCCGCCGCTTTGCCGGCGAGCCGAACGCCCTGATCACCTTCCTACCGTTGACCTTCTTGATGACGTAACCGCCCTCGGTCATCGAGAACGGCTCCGTCAGTGTTCCCTTGTGGTCGAATTTGGTATCTTGAGGATGGTTGAAGGGTTCGAACCAGGACGGATAGACGAAGTTCGACATCTCGAAACCGCTGACACGGAAGGAGTCCTCCTCCACTGCGTCGCAGACCTCATAAGCATATTGCGTGTTCGGATTCTTGTCGGCCCAGAGATTGGCCATGGGGTCGAGCACCATCTCGAACAGCTCGTGCGAGGCCGCGACGCTGACGGGCTCATCGCCCAGCGCCTTGACGAAGATCTTTGAGATCGGCTGGCCCTGATGCGTGAGCTCGTGGCGCCCGAGCATGTTCTTGTGCGAGACGTCGTCGAAATAGGCCAGCTGCCAATCCGTGGGCTTCGGCTTCTTCGTGACATAGAGGTCAACCGGATAGCCCCACACCGGCATGAAATGCCGGTCGTAGCAGGTCTGGAGCGCCGCGGTGAGCTCGCGCATCATGCGGCCGCTGATCGTCTCCTCCGCGTAATTGATGCAGGCAATCCGGACCGGCTTTAAGGACCTGCCGAGCAGCGCACGTCTCGCCTTTTTCATGGAAATCACCGTTGCGAAAGGGAAGCTGAGATACGCTCAGCTTAACACGGTGTGCGGCGCACGTCAGGGATGTATTCCGACGCACCACCTTGCCCGCCTAGAAGCGCCGGTTGACCACGAACACCGCGGCCGCGCACATCGCCATTCCGGCAATCGCGAGCGCATCGAGCTTCTCGCCGAACAGCAGATAGGCCATCAGCGCCGTGACGGCGGGAACGAGATAAAACAGGCTCGCTACAGACGTCGCCGCGGCGTGGCGGATCAGCCAGTAGAGCAGCCCGATCGATCCGATCGAGAGCGCCACCGCGAGCCAGGCCAGCGCGAACACGAATTCCCGCGTCCAGTGCACCACGCGGTCCTCGAACAGGAAGGCGCCGATTGCAAAGAAGATGGTGACGGCCACGTACTGCACGAGATTGCCGGCGCGCCAGTCGATGTGGTTGCAGTAGCGGCGCTGGTAGAGCGTGCCGAGCGTGATGGAGATCAGCGAGACTACCGAGGCGAGCCAGCCGAGCCCGGCTTCGCCGGTCATGGGACGGTTGTGCAGGATCAGTACCACGCCGCCGAGGCCGAGCACGAGGCCCGTCCACTGCACCGGCGTCACCTTCTCGCCGAGCCAGCGGTTGGCGATGGTCGAGGTCAGGATCGGCTGAAGGCCCGGAATCAGCGCGGAAAGCCCGGCTGGGATCGAATGCGCGATCGCGATTGCGGTGCCGCCGAGATAGAAGCCGTGGACGAGGATGCCTGCGACCGCGCTATGCGCGATGCCGATGCGATCAGGCCATTTCGGCCGCGTGACGCCGGCGATGATCGCCATCAGGCCGACCACGATCGCCATGCGGATGGCGAGATAGGTCAAGGGATCGGCGTTGTGGATGACGTATTTGGTGCCGATGAACCCGGTGCTCCACAGCAGCACGAACAGGATCGGCGCAGCGCGGGCGGTCAGGGCTTCTTGATTATGGTCCATTGCCGCCCTCATTGCCCGAAGGGGGCCGATGCGGCAATGCGAATTTCGGCGGTGCTAGTCGTCCTGGCGATGCTGCGCTGCGACGGGCTCAGCTCAGCCGCTCACCATTCTTCCGGACAGGGATCGATGATCTTCCAGAGATCGACACCGTTCTTGATCTTCTTCATGTCGGTGGTGAGCCCGCCATTGCGGCGGATCCATTCTTTCACCGTATCAGGGTAGTAGGACATCAAGTCGGACGTCCCTTCCGAACTGGTGACCTTGATGCCGAAGGTGAAGGCCTTGTCGTAATAGGCCTGGTGGAAGCCGAGGCTGGCGCGCGGCGTCACGCAGATCTTGTTCATCGGCACGATGCCGAGCACGAGCGTGCAGGCCGAGTTGCAGATGCCGTCGATGATGACCCGCTCGCCCTTCTCGCGGATGCGCTTGTACTTGGTCTTGTATTCTTCGACATAGCCGCCGTGGTCGCGGGTGATATGCAGCTCGGCCCGCGCCGGCGTGGCGGCGGCGAGGCAGAGCAACAGCAGGCTCAGAAGCGTGATGCGCATGGCGAGGTGACGGCGACAGCCTTCAGGAATGGACCGGCCTAAGGACCCCCAAGGGCCGGCAACAGGATTCTTAACCGAAGTCTCTTTGGTCACACTTGTGTGGGGAATTCCTTAAGCATCCCGAAAAGGCCAAAAATGGGCAGGCCGGGACGGCCCTTCCGGCAATTCTGTCACACCCACCCGGGAATCTGCGGGATTGGCCCCGTTTTCCGTGCGCCTGACGGGTGCCCCGCCCGCCCGAAATGGCTATAGATGGCTGACTTATTCGCGCGGGTTCCGGAGAATCGAGATGAGCACGTTGAAGCTTGTAGCCACGGTTGCTGCCCTGTCGGCTGCAATCCTATCCCCCAGCCTTGCCGAGGCGCGGGGGCATCACCGGTACCACCGCTACGCCAACCCGCTGCCCTACCCGATCAGCTACGTCCACAATTACGGCCCCGGCATCGCTCCGGGTACCTTCGCCTTTTACGACGGCCCGTCGACCAACCATTGCTACCAGAGCGCGGCCGCCTATGTCGGCCAGGACCGCCGCCGGCACCCCTGCTTTTGAGGGGCGCAGGCAAGTCCTTTGGGGGCATCCCTATCTAGGGGCGCCCGACATCAGCAATTGTTTCTCGATCTCGTAGGCCGGCAGCTTGACGAGGTCCTTGCCGACCTCGCCCTGAAGCACCTTGCGCCCGTCGCACACGACCAGCCAGTCACTCTTATCCAGTCTCATCTTGTCCATTGCACAGCTCCAGGCATCTTGTGAGCCTGCCCTTCGAATTCTAGAAAGACTGGCCACGACGACAAGATTAGAGGCAAAGCAGCGCCAGTGGATTGCGCGGATCAAGGATGGCGGCGGTGTCGTGCGGAGCAACGCCAGCGCAGACGCAGGATTGGTCACGCGCGCAAACCTGGGATAGTCTGGGGGAGTGAGAGGTCAGGACTGCGGCGGCGGCTAGCTGAAGATTTGTTCATCAGCATTACATTTCGGGACCGCCACAATTTGATCAGAACAACTTCGATATCCTGTATTGCGTAAGCAGAGGAAGACATCATGAAGCTTAAGATTGGCCTCGTCGCCGCATCCCTGTTCGGTGCCATCATGGCATCGCCGGCGGCGTCCGCCATGCCCATCGCGCCCGCACCTGCGGTCCCGCAGGTCTCCGACGTCGAGCAGGTCCGTCTGGTCTGCGACGCCTGGGGACGCTGTTTCCGGCGCCCGAACTATTATGGATACTACGGCGCCCCGGCGCCGTATTACGGCCCCCGATACTATGGGCCCCGCTATTACGGCCCTCGCTATTACGGGCCACGCTATCGCCGCTGGTGATTTCTGAAGGGGCCTTTCGGGCCCCTTCGCTTTTGCGAGATGCGGACGGCGATGCTCTCGCGATCTGGAGCGGCTCCAAAACTGATCCAGATCAAGGACGACGAGCACCGTCCCGTCATGCTGCGCCGATGGCGGATCTTATTGTTTTCCGATGCCCCCAGACAGGCATGAATGTGCAGACGCATCTGGAGAAGCAGCAGAGACCCGAAGGGCGCCGCTTCGAGTCCTTCGCCTGCCCCGCTTGCACACGCCTGCATTTCATTGATCTCGCCTCCGGCCAGCCGATGAGCCGAGACCGTTGAGAGTGACATCGATCTGCCGCGCAGCGTGGCATGATGTCCGCAATACTACGGCCAGGAATCCAGTTTACTGAATCGTCATGTTTCGCCATTGATGGCGACGTACCGACGTTCATTTCACTGTCACATTTCAGCACCCGGCCAGACGCATGTTCTTCGACGCTCTCGCCCCCTCTTCCGCACTTCAGTTGGTCCAGTTCGCCGATGTCGACGCGTTTCGGCCGGCCGAGCAGCTGGAGGATGCCCGGAGCATTCCCCTCGACGTCGCGAATTTCGCGGCAGCCCGCGCGGTCGTGAACCTGCCGGGGTGCCGGATCATCGTGGCACGCTCGTTTGCGCGCATCCTGGAGACCACCTATCGCGCGCCGGGTGGCATGGTGATCCTGCCGATGACCGACGATCTGCGGGCCTCCTCGAGCGGGATAGATCTCGACTCGCGCATCTTCATCGCCTTGCGCGGCAACCATCATTGCCATTTCGTCGAGCATCAGACCAATTACCACGCGCTGATCATGTTTTCACCCGCACTGCGGGATCGCGGCTGGTTCGATCGCGCCGATGCATTGTGGGTTCGCATCGCAGACCCGGCTGCTCATCTTCATGCCCGACAGCTCGTGCTCGATATCCTGAGGACCGCGTCTGTAAACCCGCACATGTTCGAAGCCAGAGAGGTCGCCGCCCACCTCCAGGAAGGCCTGCTGCTCGCCTTCGACGACCTGTTTCAAATTGACCCGATGTCGGCGCGCAGCGCCCCGAGTGCAGGCGCGCGATCCACCAAACTCGTGCAGCAGATCGACGACTACGTCGCGGCCTATCCGACCTCACCGATCTATACCGCCAATCTCGCCGACGAATTCGGCGTCTCGGTCCGGACTCTCAGTGGAGCGGTGGCCAAGGTGCGCGGCATGAGCCTGCATCAATACATCCGCCTGAAGCGACTGTGGGCGACCCGCACCCAGCTCCTCAGGACCAGTGGCGCATCGGTTGCGACCTGCGCACGCGCCCAGGGTTTTCATCACTTGGGCGAGTTCGCCTCAGCCTACCGCGCGACCTTCCATGAGGCGCCCTCGGACACGCTGGCTCGGGGGCGACAGACCGGTTTTCCCGCGAGCTGACATCCTAAGCAGGCGCCTCGAATGCCACCGATCGCGCGGTAGGCCGCCATGGAACCTGTGCTTCCGGATGGCGTTACCAAGCCAGTGTGTCGCCAAATCCAGCCTCCACACAGAACACCCCGCGCATCCAAGGCGTGGGGTTTTTCTCGCCTTCGTTATCGATCCAGGGGAAAGCATGTCCATCAGCCGCAATGTACTGTTCTTGATTATTGGCGCTCTGATCGTCACGGCAGGCGTGCTGGGCTACAATCTTTACCAGACGAAAAAGCAACCCGACGGCGTGCAGATCAACGTCGGTCCGAATGGAATGAAGATCCAGGGCAAGTAGGCGGGCCTTGCGGATTGCATCGGCCGGGCTCGAAGCTCCGGCCTTGCAAATGGCGCGCTCGGAAGGATTCGAACCTCCGGCCCTCGGAATCGAAATCCGATGCTCTATCCAGCTGAGCTACGAGCGCCCTGGCCCGGCAGACGGGCCGTCACCGAACGCCACCCGACGGTGCTGGACAGCCATCACCGGGCGGCGTTCGGACGCGTTCGAATTAGCAGAGAGGCTGGCCAATAAAAAGCCCTATCCGCCTCCATCGAGGCGGGCCAAGGGCGGGCCTCACCAGGTGGTGTTGAACAGGCCAAAATGCGGCTGCTGCGCCACCAGCATCATCGGCTGACCGCGCTGCGGCGCCGGATGCGCCCTGGCGACCTTGCGCTTGGGCTGAGCCGGAGCAGCCTGAGGGATCTGCGCTTGAGCCTGCTGGGCCTGAATCTGCGGCTTCGCCTCGGCCTTCCTGGCTGAGGCGGTGTCGACCTTCAAATTGGGCGTGAACTGGGCAAACGTCTCGCGCACCCGCGCCTTCGCCGACATCTCGGCAAGGGCCGGCGACGCAGCGTCATGCACCGGAGGCTGAGGCGCAGCGACAGCTGCGGTCTTCATCACGGGCGCGGCGATCGTGGGCTGGCTGGTGTCGAGCACGACCCGCTCGGGCAGATGGCGATCGGACCGGATCCGGATCAGCGGCTGGTCGTTGCTTGCGGTCGCGACCGCTTGCGCAACGGGTGACGCCGGCACAACGTAGTTCACCGCGAACAGCAGTGTGAGCAGGGCTCCACCGACAAAGACGAAATACCGAAAGATGGGCATTGGCCACGCTCCGCCCCCCGCATCCCCGCGTGGGCTCTTCGCCTTAACAGGCGATACTCTAATTGGTTCCGACACCCAGCCATTGGTTCAAATGGCAACGCCAAGTTTTTCGGCCAAGACCCAAGGACAGTAACTTTTCCGCTACTGGAAAACGCCGCCCTCTATGCGCGCCGTGCTGCAACCAGCGAACACTTCGCCTGATCGGCATTCACGTTGATGAAGCCGACGGGAACGCGCGCAAAGGTCTTGCGGCTCTTCATGGTTACCGTCTCGGCCAGCACGCGGCTGCGGTCGGTGAGATGACTGCCATCGCGTCGTGCGAATGCGCAAACGATCTCCAGATCCTTTACGGCATAGTCATTGTCGTTTCGCAGTGTGAACGTCACCAGCGCCTTGGAGCCGAGGCCACCGCGGCGCCAGGTCTGCGATGAAATCTTGAGACGATCGAGCTCGGCGGAAGCCTGAGCCTGGGCGATCGGAGAGGCCGCAGCTGCCGCATCGCCAAGGGCAGCCGGTTCGATGGCTGCCACGTCCGGCTTCACCGGCTCAGTGGCGTTGCCTTTGGAGGGGGGCAGCAGCATCCAGACGCCGCATCCGACGATGATCACCGCCAGCAGCGACAACAGGCTTCGGCCAAAAGAGACGCTCGCGACCGTCACGGCCCGCGCGAAGCGCTCACCGATCCCGGCGAAACGTCCTAGCCCTATCAGGTCAAGCCTGGCGTTCATGGCGATGTCACCGATGGTGGCCGAACAGGTTCGACGACGGATTTAGCCACTGCTTACCTTAATCCGGCGGACGAACTAAGGTTCCCGCGCTTCATGCGAGTCGGCAAGGACGGTGGCGACCACTGCCTGGGGCCGCTAACATGCGCCGCAACATCAAAGACCCCGTTGGGAGAACATGAAATGCCAGTCGTCGTCACTTGGGATCACGTCCATCTGCGCAGCCCCGATCCGGAGGCCACGGCAGCTTGGCTGCAGGACATCCTCGGTGGCGAGGTCGTGCGTGCGCCGGGACGCATCGACGTGAATCTTGGCGGCGCGAAAATCTTCATCGCACCGCTCGAGGGCGACAACGCCGTCAACCCGCCGCCGCCGCACCCGCATCAGGGCCTCGACCATTTCGGACTGACGGTGAAGGACATCGACGCCGTCGCAGCCGAGATCAAGGCCAAAGGCGTCACCTTCACGCGCGAGCCGACCACACTCCGGCCGGGCGTGCGCATCTGTTTCATCCGCGGCCCCGAAGGCATCTCCATCGAGCTGCTCGAGCGCGACAAGAAATACACCTAACGCGGCGCGAGCCGCATCAGGCAACAGCGAGGCCAGCCGGCGTGCCGTCTGGCCCGCTTAAGTCATGCTACCGGGCATAAAGCATCGGATGGTCACGCCCATGTAGCCGTAGATCGGCCACACCATGGTACGCCCAACCCGGTTCGGCTCAGAGATCACGGCCTCCTCGGGCACGTCGACCCAGACCAGCTCCTGCTGCTGACCGTCGAGCACGTAGCCCAGGCGCGGGACGCGGACACGAAAGTGTCCGTCCTTGCTGTCCCAGTCGGAGTCCGAGAGCGCCGATCCGTCGGCATCCGAGCAGCATGGCCCCTTGCCGCTTCGCAGGCCGTCGAACCAGGCCTTCAATTCGGCATTGGTGTTGACGAACTGGCCGCGGTCGCGCGCGTGCCCCAAAGGGGCTGCGAGCGCCACAAGAGCCATGGCGCAAGCCAGCCTCGTCACGCTTCGCCGGCGTGTCGCGTTGCCTATCCTCCATTTTTCGCTTTTGCATTTCGTGGAACGCGCACTGTACAGACGCGGCTTATTGCCGCCGGAATCGATCCAGTTGCTCACGTTTGTCTTGCTCCAGCACCCCGCGGCTAGTGCAACAATGGTTATGCATGTTGCGGGCCAACTCTGATTCGCAACTGTCAGCCTCGCCTCATGATGAGACAGTCATACGTGCGTCATAGACAAGCGGGGGCAATTACGGTTTCAAGACTTGCCAACCGCAAACTGCCACGTTGCGCCAGGGGATGCGCTTTGGCATAAAAGTGCTACCGGTTACGCCATTGGGCGATGGCGGCCGGCCCCGGGACGTTATGAAGAACGGCCTCTATTCGATTCACGTCAACCTGCTCGATGGTCGAACAGGCAAGGGCAGCGGCGTGATTCTTTTCCGCGACGGCAAGATCCTCGGCGGCGATGCCTACCTTTATTACAGCGGCAGCTACGTGGTGAAGGACGACCACACCTTCAAAGGCGAGGTGCTGGTGCAACGGCACACCTCGCCGAGAGGCAACGACAATCCCCTGTTCGGCGGCCCTGCCCCGGTCGGCATCGGCGTCAGCGGGACCTACACGGATACGCGCGCGGAGATGACGGGCACCGCCCTCGTCGGCAAGGCCAGCCTGATTTTCAACGCGACCCTGCACAAGCTCGCCGAAGCTGACTAGGGGACGGAACTATTCCGCAGCCTGCTCGAGCGGCGCGGTGCGAGGCAGGATGATCTGGATGCGCGTCCCCTCGCCTTGCTCTGAATCGAGATCGAGTCGTCCGCCGAGCCGGTTGGTGACGATGCTGTAGACGATGTGCAGCCCGAGGCCCGTGCCGCCTTGATCGCGCCTGGTGGTAAAGAACGGATCGAAGGCGCGGCGGCGGACGTCGAGCGACATGCCGCAGCCATTGTCAGCGAAGATGATCTCGACATTGTCCTTGCCGGACTCGCGAACCTGGATGTCGATGATCCCCGGACGTCCGTCCGGAAATGCGTGCGCCACCGAATTGAGGAACAGATTGGTCAGCACCTGGCCATACGGGCCGGGATAGCTGTTCATGGTGAGGCTCGGCTGGCACTCGACATTGAGAGTCAGATTGTGTTTGCGCAGACCCGGCCGCAGGCTCATCACCACCTGCTCGGTGAGGTCGCCGAGATCGAATGAGCGCTGGTCCGAATAATTGCGGTCGGCCGCGACCTGCTTGAACGACTGGATCAGCTCGGCGGCGCGGTTGAGATTGGAGACCAGCTGCGAGGACGCATCGCGACTGGTGCTGAGGAACTCGTTGAGGGTGGAGCGGCGAAGCTCGCCGCGCTCCACTTCCGACGTGAACATCGCCGTCTTGCGCTCCAGTGCGGAGGCGACCGTGAGGCTGATGCCGACGGGGTTGTTGACCTCATGCGCCACGCCGGCAACGAGGCGCCCGAGCGCAGCGAGCTTCTCCGCCTCGATCAGCGAGGCCTGGGTCTCGCGCAGATTGCGCAGCGCCGTCTCGGCGGATTCCTTGGCCTTGCGCATCTCCTGCTCGCCGCGCTTGCGCTCGCCGATGTCGAGCGCCACGGTCACGATCCGCTCGATCTCGCCCTCGGTATCGAGCAGCGGCAGCTTGTTGACCAGCCATTGCCGCATGTTGCCGGAGGAATCCTTGTACTCCTCCTCGTAGAAGCCGAGCCCCCTGCGCAAATTCAGCACGCGCTTGTCGTTCTCGTCGGTCTTGGCCGCGCCATAGCGCGACATCAAATCGGCGGTGGTGCGGCCAAGCGCATCTCCGGGCTCGATGCCGAAGATGCCCGCCATGTAGCGGTTCATCAAGACATATCGCAGGTCGCGGTCCTTGACGTTGATGACCGCGGGCACGGTGTCGATAACCTGCTGGAGCAGCCGCCGTCCTTCCGCGATGGCGTCTTCCGCCCGCTTCTGGTCGGTGATGTCGCGCAGCGTACCCTCGTAGCGGACGATGTTGCCCGCCTCGTCCCGCACGCCGGTGGCACTGTCGGAGAGCCACAGGATGTTGCCGCTGCGCTGGCGCACCTGATACTCGAACTCGCGCACGATGCCATCGCGCGTCATCAGCCGCTGATATTCGAGCCGCGCCTCGGGGTGGACGTAGATCGTGTGGGCGATGTCGTTGATGCTGTCGATCAGCTGCTTGGGGCTGTCATAGCCCATCATCCGCGCCAGCGCCGGATTGGCGTTGAGGAGGTCGCCGGACGGCGTCGTGACGTAGATGCCGTCGACCGAACCCTCGAACAGTTTTCGGTAGCTCTCTTCGGCCAACCGCTGCTCGGTGAGCGCGCGCACCGCCGCCTCGCGGGCGGTGTCGGCCTCCTCCAGCGCGCGGCGGAACACTTCGGCGGCGCGAGCGATGTCGCCGATCTCGTTGTCGAGATCGGCGGACGGGATCGAGGTGTCTTTCTCGCCGGCGGCGAGCGCGCGGATCGACCTTGCGATCTTTGCCAGCGGCCGAACCGTTCGTCGCACCACGAAGGCGGCCGCGACCATGCCGATCAGCACGCCGATGGTCCCGAACACAATGCTCTGCCATCGCGCCTCGGTCAGCGTGCGGGCGAAATCGCGCGACAGCACGTGACCGCGACGGGCAGAGACCTCGCGCAGCAACTCGGTGACGCGGCCGATCAGCCGGCCCTCGGTGCCCAGCACCTCGCGGTCGATGTCGGCGATCTGCCGCTCCCGGACCGCGACCGCGATGATGGCGTCGGCGTAGTCGTTCACGGCCGCCCTCAATCTGGCATCCGGGATGTCCATCGTCCGCATGTTCTGCGCGGCCTGCTCCGCCGCCGACGGGTTGCGCGCGAGCAGCCCGAGCGCGATCCGGCTCTGCGCCTCGGACAGGCGGGAGGCCAGCCCGCGGTCCGCGGTGGCTCCGACGGCCGCATCGAACTGGTCACGCAACGGCGGCAGGCCGGCGAGCAGCTGGGCGCGGCGGTCGATCAGGGTCGAGATCCGCTCGAGCCCATTGCGATAGGTCGCAAGGCGCTCGGTGACGCCGTCGATCATGTCCTGCTGCTCGGGCGCGAGCTCGATGCGGGTCTTCTTCAGGATGTCGCTCAGCGTCGAAGCCGCCTCGCCCACCTGCTTGAACTGGATGCCGGCGCCGGGATCGGTCACGAAGTCGCGGGCGGCGAGCCGCAGCTCGTTCATACGGCGGTCGATGTCCTCGGCGAGATCGCCGACGCTCTGGAGCCGCTGCAATTCGGCGAATGTCGTGTCGATGTGCCGGATCGCGATCACGCTCGCGGTCGAGGTGACGATGATCACCGCCAGCACCAGAAGGAAGCTGCCGAAGGTGAGCTGGCCGATGGAGAGCGAGAATGTTCGCTTTTTCTCAGGGATCGGCGTCAATTCGGCGGACATCTGGCTTTGAGGACCGGGCTGCAGGAGGCCCAATATACGACGTATTGCGGCCCCGGGGGAACATGCCTGGAGCCGCCGAATACCTTTATATTGAGGTGCTCGCCGTTTCCGATTATGACGTTTTGACGCCGGCCCGCTGCCGGGCCGGGATGGTCATGGCGGCGACGCCGAGGACGACGCAGGCAAGCCCGATCCAGGCGGTCTGGTTCAAGCTTTCCCCGAGGAAGGCGACGCTAATGCCAACCCCGATGGGCACGCGGAGATAGGCCTGCGCGGTGGTGCCGACCGAGCCCAGCGTCTGGATCAGGCGGAAGTAGATTGCGAAGGCGGCCGCGGTCGAGAACACGGCAAGCGCCAGGAGCGCCAGCACCGAGCTCAGCGAAGGCGACAGGGTCCAGGGGTGCTCGACCACGAGCGAGGCCGGAATCAGCGCGGCCGCGCCGGCCAGCAGCGAGCCGGCGGCGGGCGCCATGGGATCGAGGCCTTTGAAACTGCGACCGAAGATCGCGGCGCAGGCATAGCAGATGGTGGCGACCACAATCGCCGCCTCCGCGACCAGGCCGCCGCCGAGGTCGTGAAAGGCATCGACGCCGACAATCAGCAGGATGCCCGCCATGCCCGCCACGACCCCGAACAGCTTTCGCGGGCTCGTCGTCTCGTGGCGGGTGATGACCGCGGTGAGCAGGAAGGTGAAGATCGGCCCGGCCGAGTTGAGGATGGTGGCGAGCGACGCATCGACGTAGCGCTCGCCCCAGGCGATCAGCGTCCAGGGGATGACGCTGTTGAGCACGGCCTGAAAGGCGAAGCGCTGCCATGTCGCGGCATCCGTCGGCATGCTGACGCCGCGCGCCCGCATCACGACGAGCAGCAAGAGGCCTGCAATGGACGTGCGCGCCGCGATCAGCGTGATCGGCGGGATGGTGGCGACGCCGAGCTTGATGAAGGTATAGGAGCCGCCCCACAGCGTTGCGAGCGCGACCAGCAGCGCCAGTTCGACGGCGATGGTGGTGTCCTGCCGGTTGTCCATTGTACGTCCCGTCCATGCCGCGATGGATGGAACCTAGCGCGCCCACAGCCGGCGATACTTCGCTGAGTATCGAAGTGTGCTAGCCGACCGCGCCGACCTCGAACACCTCGCCGTCATAGCCGGCTTCACGGGGGATGCGGAGCTGGCGGCCGGTCTCGGTCTTGGTCATCACCGGCATCACCGTGACGACGGACATGCCCTTGGCATGATCGAGCGCGGCGCTCACGCTGCCTTGCTTCGCAAGCCGGATCAAATTGCGCGTGGTCGGAAACGGCAGCTTGAAGCGGCCGCTCTCGCCACCCTCCACCGCTTCGCGCGGCGACACCCAGATCGAATCGGTGGACTCCCGACCGTCATGGGCACCGAGCTGATCGGGCGGTGCCGCCGCGAGGAAGAACCAGGTGTCGAACCGCTTCGGCATGCCCTCCGGCGTGATCCAGTGCGCGTAAGGCACGAGCGTGTCGAGCGCGAGCTGGAGGTCATTGTCGGAGAGAATGCTGAGGAAGCTGATCTTATGCTCGTTGAGCGCGACGCGATGCGCATCTGCGATCTCGCCCGCGCGGTTCGCATCAATCGGCGTATCCGAACCCTTGGGGCGCGCCAGCAGGATGCCGCTTTCCTCGAACGTCTCGCGGATCGCGGCGATACGAAAGCCGCGCTCCGATTCGCTCAGGGCCTCGCCGCCCGAATACAGGTCGGACCGCTTGACGATCTCCTGATCGCCGGCATCGACACTGCCGCCCGGAAACACCAGCGCGCCCGAGTTGAACTCGATCTGATGATGGCGGACCATCATGAAGACCTCAACCTCCTTGGCGCCGTCACGGAGCAGGAGGATCGTCGAGGCCGGGCGTGATGCTGATGTCTCCGGCATTCGACTAACCCGCGGCGCTGGATTGCGGGCCGAGATTGGCGCGCTTGTCGATGCGGGCGACGCGCGACAGCAAATACTCGACTTCGGCCTTCGCCGTCGGCGTGATGGTCGCGCCGGGCTTGCGCTGGGCGCTGGAGGAGATGATGCCGCGCTTCTGGAGCACGTATTTGCGCACGGCAAGGCCCGCACCCGGCTGCTGTTCGTAACGGATCAGCGGCAGATGGGCGTCGAACAGATCATGCGCGGCATCGCGCTTGCCGGCCTTGGAGAGGTTCACGACGTCGATCAGAAGCTCCGGGAAAGCATAGCCGGTCATGGCACCGTCGGCGCCGCGCTCCATCTCGAAGTCCAGGAACGTGCCGCCATTGCCGCAGAGGATCGAGAGCGGGCGGAGCGAGCCGTCCTTCTGGAAGCCGCGCAGGGTCGTGATCTTCTCGAGGCCCGGCCAGTCCTCATGCTTGAGCATCACGCAATTTGCATTGTCCATGACGATCTTGCGGATCACCGCAGGCGTGAAGATCACCGACAAGGTCAGCGGATAGTCCTGGAGCACCCAGGGTACATCCGGCCCGATCGCCTCCGCCGCCTGCTTGTAATAGCCGACGATCTGGTCGTCGGTGCGGAGCGACGGCGGCGGCGCGATCATGACGCCGGCCGCGCCTGCGTCCATGGACGCTTTCGCCAGCGAACGCATGGTGGCAAAGCCGGGCGCGGAGACGCCGACGATCACCTGCATTGTCTTGGCGCGCTTGACGAAGCGCACCGCGACCTGCTCGGCCTCGACGGCGTCGAGCTTCGGCGCCTCACCGAGGATGCCGAGCACGGTCACGCCGTCGCAGCCGACCTCCTCGTAGAAATCGGTCAGGCGGTCGATCGAGCGTTCGTCGATCCGTCCGTCATCGTGGAACGGCGTCGGCGCGATTGCGAAGGTGCCCTTGGCGTCGGCGGTCAGTTTCATTGGGTCTCTCTGTCCTATCGTCTATCGTCATTCCGGGCTCGCGACTGCGTCGCGCCCGGAATGACAGCTAGCCTAAAACCTCCGCGCGCCCATCTTGATCTGCTCCTCGGAGAAGAAGATCTCCTCGGCATGCTCAGCGATGTCCCGGGCGTTCCAGCCCGTGTGCGGCGGTTTCCAGCCGTCCATTTCCATCATCCGCATTTCGCGTACGCCGCGGGGCCCGGACACGCCCAGCACCTTACCGGTCTGGTCGCCCGACAAGTCGCTGACCATGTATAGCACGGCCGGGGCGATGCCGTCCGGCCCCAGCGCCGCGCCGGGGTTCTCCTTATAGCGGGGCAGGTCTGCGGTCATGCGGGTCAGGGCGCCCGGGGCCAGCGTCCAGATCCGGATGTTGTATTTCCGGCCCTCGATCGCCAGCACGTTGGAGAGGCCCCAGATGCCGCCCTTGGCCGCGCCGTAATTGCTCTGGCCGAAATTGCCGATCAGCCCTGATGTCGAGGAGGTGTTGACGATGACACCGCCGCCATTTTCCCGCATCCAGCGAAACACCGGCATGGTGCAACAAAAGGTACCCTTGAGGTGGACCTTGATGACCTTGTCCCAGTCGGATTCGGAGGCCTTCGAGAAGGTCTGGTCACGCAGGATACCGGCATTGTTGACGAGGATGTCAGCGCGGCCGAAATGCTTGATGGCATCGTCGAAGAGAGATTGTCCGCCCTCCATGCTGGAGATGTCGGCACCGTTGGCGACGGCCTTGCCGCCCTCGGCCTTGATCGCGTCGACCACCGTCTGCGCCATCGATTTGTCGGCGCCGGATCCGTCACGGGGGCCGCCGAGATCGTTGACGACGACCGAGGCCCCTTCCCGCGCGAACAGTTTTGCATAGGCCTCACCGAGCCCGCCGCCCGCGCCGGTGATCAACGCAACCTTGCCGTCGAGTAGTCCCATGGTGGCTTCTCCCTGTTTGTTTTTATTCTCGTGTCCCGGACGCGATGTAGCGTGCAACGCTGCGTCGCAGAGCCGGGAGCCAGTTTCTTTGCCCCGGGCGCACTCTGGGCCCCGGCTCAGCAGCGCACCACTACGTGCTGCGCTGCGTCCGGGGCACGAGACCGACCTAACCCAGCACCGTCTTCCCGTTCCTGATCACCGTGACGCCGCGCGCCTTCACCTTGGCTTCGAACGAGATCACGCCGCCGTCCTTCCAGAGGTCCATGGTCACGGTCTCGCCGGGATAGACCGGCGAAGAAAACCGCGCGACGTGCTGGCGGAAAGCGCTCGCGTCATAGTCGGCATAGGTTTGCAGCACACCACGGCAGGTGATGCCGTAGGTGCACATGCCGTGCAGGATCGGGCGCGGGAAGCCGGCCTTCTTGGCAAACTCCGGATCAGAGTGCAACGGGTTGCGGTCGCCGCAGAGGCGATAGACCAGCGCCTGGTCGGGACGCGTGACGATGTCGATGGTCTTGTCGGGCGCGCGCGAGGGGATCTTGTGCGGATCGGGCTGGGTCAGGTTCGGCCCGCCAAAACCGCCGTCGCCGCGGGCGAAACGCGAGGCGACCAGCGTCGCGAGCTTCTCGCCCTTCTCGTTCTTGAGCACGGTCTGGTGAGCGATGACGACGCCCTTGTCCTTGCCCTTGTCGTAGACCTCGATAACGGAAGAGTCGGCGGTGATGTGCGCGGCCACCGGCAGCGGCTGGTGGAAGGTGATGTCGCGCTCGCCGTCGACCACCATGACGCGGTTGAGATTCATTTCGCCGGGGCCCGAGCCCCAGGATGCGACGGAGGCAAAGGTCGGCACCACCTTGAGCGGCCGCGGCGTCAGCGTGCCCTCGTTGACGAAGGCGAGCTCGTTCTCGTCCATGGGATCGGCGCCGAGGCCGATGCCGTAGGCATAGAGCATCACTTCGCGATCGCCGTAGGCGTATTTCTGGCCAATGTTTTTCAGGCCTTTGAGTTCTTCGTATCTGGCGGACATTTTTCTGGTTTCCTCCCGGAGATCACCGGCGCTCATTGATGCGCCCTCTCCCCTTGTGGGAGAGGGCTGCGAGGTACCGGCCACATACGCGTTTGGGTGAGGGGTTGCTTCCTCATCGAAAGCTCTCTGCGCGAAGAGATACCCCTCATCCGGCGCTTCGCGCCACCTTCTCCCACAAGGGGAGAAGGGAAGAATTTAGGCCGGCGTGAAGAACGGCAGCGGTGCACCATCGGTCGGCTTGAACACCACCTTCACCTTCTGGCCGATCTTGAGCTTCTCCAGATCGCAGTCGACGAAGTTGGTCTGCAGCGACGGCCCTTCCTTCAGCGTGACGTAACCGATGGCATAAGGACCCGTCGGCGACTTCCGCATCAGGCTCCAGGTGTAAATCGTGCCCTCGCCCGAAGCCTCCTCCCACACCGTCTTGTCCGAATAGCAGAACGGGCAGATCGAGCGCGGGAAGTAATGCGCTTCGCCGCACGCCGTGCAGCGCTTGATCATGAACTTGCCCTGCTTGGCCGCGTCCCAGAACGCGGCGGTCTCCGGATTGGTCACCGGTGCCGGATATTTTTTTGCATCTGCCATCACACGCGCTCCAGAATGGCCGTCGAGGCGGCGTGGCGAACACCCAGAAGGCCGCCGGTGCCGTGGGCGATGGCGAGATCGCAGTTCTTGACCTGCACCTTCGGATGCGCCTCGCCGCGCAGCTGCCGCACGGCTTCGAGGATCTTGGTCATGCCGCCACGGTTGACGGGATGGTTGCTGCACAGCCCACCGCCGTCGGTGTTGAACGGCAGCTTGCCGACGCCCGAGATCAGGTTGCCGTCGGCGACAAACTTTCCGCCCTCGCCCTTCTTGCAGAAGCCGAGGTCCTCGAGCTGCATCAGCACCGTGATGGTGAAGCTGTCGTAGATGGAAGCGTATTTGATGTCCTTCGGCGTGATACCGGCTTCCTCGAACGCGCGCGGGCCGGACCAGATTCCGGCGGAGTAAGTGAGATCGAGATCCTTGCCGCCGCGCGGGCCCTTCATGGCTTCGCCATGGCCGATCAGCTTGACCAGAGGTTTCTTCAGGCTCCTGGCGATCTCCGGCGTGGTCACGATCAGCGCGCCGCCGCCGTCGGAGACGACGCAGCAATCCATCCGATGCAGGGGATCGGAGATCATCGGCGAGTTCAGCACGTCCTCGACGGTGACGACGTCCTTGAGCATCGCATGCGGATTGTATTGCGCGTGATGGGAGGCCGCGACCTTGATCCAGGCGAGCTGCTCGCTGGTGGTGCCATAGTCGTGCATATGGCGCATGGCACACATGCCATAGGCATTGTGCGTGGTCGCGCCGTAAGCGGTCTCGAAATCGGCTTCGGCGCCCTGTGCCCGCGGCGGCATCGCGCCGGTGCGCGGCTTGCCGGCAAGCGTGATCAGCGCGATCGAGCACTTGCCCGCCGCGATCGCCTCAGCGGCATGGCCGAGATGGATGATATAGGAACAGCCGCCGGTCTCGGTGGAATCGACGTGACGGAGCTTTTTGGTGTTCAGCCCGAGATAATCGACCATCGGCCAGGCGCCGCCGGGCGCATCGCCGGCGCAGAAATAAGCGTCGATGTCGTCCTTGCTGATCCCGGCATCCTCGATCGCGCCCTTGGCGACCTCGGCATGGAGCTGCGCGGTGGATTTGTCCGGCGCATGCCGGGTCGGGTGTTCGAAAATCCCGGCAATGTAGGCCTTGCCCTTGATGGTCAAATAAGGTCTCCGCTGGCGTGTCTTCTTGCCCGTTTTTTCTGAACCCCGGTGGCTTGATTGGCAAGCGAGTAAATATTCCGTCGGGCGAGAGGGCAGCCGGTCGGCGCAAGTGGGCCGATGCTCTCGTGTCCCGGACGCGCTGCAACGCGTCAGCGTTGCTGCGCAGAGCCGGGACCCATGGGCCGCGAGCTCGGGTGCGACGTGGGCCTCGGCTCTGCAGCGCACCGCTAAGGCGCGCCGCGCTGCGTCCGGGGCACGAGAGCCTGCTTAGCCGACACACCTCCGCCTCCTCGCGGCAGATCCTGCCCGAGCCATGTTTCCGTCTTGCTCCCCTGTCGAAACAGAGGGCGCAGGGAAGACCGGGTGCCGGCCGGGCACCCACGGTCCA
>NZ_JADPJH010000014.1:536177-555574 GCF_023073315.1 Bradyrhizobium sp. 1
GAGACCGCGCCCGTCGTGCACGCGAGACAATGTCCCGTGCGACGCAGCCCGCGTCCACCGCCACTCACCCCGCGTTTCGTGACGATCGCGATACGCCCCTCTGAGAGGGATGAGGTGATCGCTAGATACGACAATTCCGAATTTCGGTAAAGCGGAATGTTTTTGCGAGGATGGGTTGACCCAGGGCATGGGTGTTTTGCCCGACGGGCCGCACAACGGATGGTGTCGGAGGGTGGGCAAAGCGAAGCGTGCCCACGTCTTCTTGGCACGCTGCGGAAAGACTGAAGGTGGCACGGCGCTTGGCGCCTCTGCCCACCCCTACGGGACCTCGCGCAATCCCAGCCAGTTGCCTTCCGTCAGGTCGGGCTGTGCAGCGCGGACTTCAGCGGACGCCTCCGAAGCCCAGGGAAAATGCCCGTCGCGATCGGGGTACACGAGTTGGAGACATTCGAACTCGTCATTGCCGTAGAACCACCTGCTCCAGCCAAGGTAGTTCGGGTATTGCTGCAACGATAGCGGCAGGAAGACCGCGGCGGCGTTCTGAAAGATCGCATCCGTCGCCTCGCCGATCGGCGGGCGCCGCCCTGCCTCGAGCTCCTGATAGATCGTCCAGAACGTATCCTGAGCCGTCTGTTGCCGCATCGAGAACAAGATCACCTCCGGAAATCTGAACTTCAGCCAGAAACCGGTCGTGTAGACGAAGCCCGGCTTGTCGCCCTCCGGCATGACATGCGTGCCGAACCAGCCGCGGTTGCGAATTTTCTCCACGAAGTTCTGCTCGTGCTTGTCGAGCCGATCAGGGAGCGCATCAAGGGCTGTAAACATCGCTCGCGCATCCGATCTTGCGAGTGGCGGGGCTACGAACCGGTGCTCGGGCGTGCGCGATAACGGAATGCGGTCACCCCAGCCAGGATCAGCCCGAAGGCGAGGAAAACTGCGCCTGCTTTTACTCCAAAACTGTCCTGGTATTGGGCTTCGGCCGCGTCGTCCACGATAAGAGGCCGCGCATCCAGCCGGCCAAGGAGGTACCGGATCCTGGTCTGCCTGACCGTCTGGATGCCATTACGCGTGACCTGGCGCCAGAAGGCCGGGCTGATATGGGTCGGCCCGAAGGACTGCTGTTGTCCACTCTTGTCGGTCCACGCCAGGGTGACGAGATAGCTCGGAGCCTCGCCGGCCTTGTTCACTTCACCATAGGCACGCGTGATATCCGCAGTGGCTTCATCGCCGTGGTCGAGGATCTCCTTCAACGTGCTTTGCTCGACATATGAGTTCACCAGCATGTATCCGCCGAACAGCAGCATCACCGCGGTCAGCATCGCGAGGGTGAATGGAATGGGACGCGACGCGGTGGCGATTGCGGCACTCCCCGGCCCGCTTCGACGCGCCGACCATGCCTGCCATCCGATCACGAGCAGCAGGAGGACGGCGCAAACACCCGCCCCCGCCAGCATGAACCTGGACAGGGATCGGATATGGCTCAGGTGGTCGTCGAGATCTTCGACGACCACCGGAAGAGATGAATTGTCGTCAACGACCTGAATGGGGATGGTCAGGAGCTTGAGCTGATTTCCGGCCGTGACGCGCGCCGCATACGCGGTGCTGACCGCAATGCCCTTGTGCTCGTGCTGAACACCATCGCGTCCGGTCCACTGCAATCCGATCGACAGATTCTCGTCGACATAGCGAGGCCAGGCTCCGTCGAACACGAACGGAAATCGTGACGAGACGACTTCGGCAGACGTGATCTTTCCGGTGGTACTATAGCCATCACGCATGACGCGTTCGATGTCATGCTGATGCCAGTACATCCCCAACGTCGCCAATACGCCGACGGCCAAAGAAACAATCAAGATACCGCGCAATGACATCGGTTGCCGCCCCGCATAGCGCACGACCGCATCGCACGGCGTGCATCACCATCACCGGTTGCTGATATCGCGTGGCCACAACTTTTGTCAAACGCAGGACTGTAGGGTGGATTAGATTAGCCCCGCGGATTGCGCGGAAGCGCAAACCACTAGGCGTAACCCACCTCTTTGCCTGCCACACGGAGCCGGAATGGTGGGTTACGCTGGCGCTACCCCACCCTACGCAGGCCCCTACTCCGCCGCGATCTGCCGCGGCGCCGGCGGCGGGCTCGCAAGGTCGGCGGCGAGCTGGGCGTAGCGGGCTTTCGCGTCGGCCACGGCCTTCTCCTTCACCGGGCCGTAGCCGCGGATGCGGTCGGGCAGTGACAGCAGCTCGACTGCGGTGTCGATCGTGACGGGCGACAGCAGGCCGAGCACGGTGGCGACGTCCTTCTCGTAGCCCGTGATCAAATCGCGTTCGAGCTTGCGGTCGGCATTGCGGCCGAAGATGTCGAGCGCCGTGCCGCGCAGGAATTTGAACTTTGCCAGCACGCGGAACGCCTTCAGCATCCATGGGCCGAAGGCGCGCTTCTTCGGGCGGCCCAGTGCATCGACACCACTGCTGAGGATCGGCGGGGCCAGGTTGAAGCTGAACTTGAAGTCGCCCTCGAACTGGTCGCGGAGCTGTTTTTCGAAAGCACCGTCTGTGAAGAGGCGCGCGACTTCGTATTCGTCCTTGTAGGCCAAGAGCTTGGCGTAGTTCACCGCAACCGCGCGCGGCAGCGCGTCGTCATAACCGCCCTGCTTGGCGGCGTTGCTGACCTGGTCGACCAGCTTGCGATAGCGTTTGGCGAGGCGGCTGTTCTGATAAGCAGTCAGGTGCTTGGCGCGATGTTCGACGACCTCGTCGAATGTCATGGCATCCAGCGTCTTGGGAGCTGCGACCTCGTCGGTCCCCTTCAGCATGTCGGCAAGGCGCTGGGGCTCGGCAACTGCGAGGCGGCCGAGGCGGAAAGCTTCCTTGTTCATCTTGATCGAGACGCCATTGACTTCGATCGCCTGCTCGATCGCTTCCGCCGACAAGGGCAGCAAGCCCTTCTGATAGGCATAGCCCATCATCATCATGTTGGTGGCGATGCTGTCGCCAAGCAGCTGCTCGGCCGGCTTGGTGAAGTCGAAGAACACAGAGTCCTTGTGCAGCGCCGTTTCCAAGAGGCCGTTCAGCTGGCGGGTCTGGAAGTTGAAGTCGCGGTTGAGAACGAAATCGGCGGTGGGAATGACGTGGCTGTTGATGATGCCGTGCGTGCGACTGGTGTCGCAGAGCGAGATCGTGTCCTTGGCAACGGCAACCACTTCGTCGGCGGCAAGCACGAGATCCGCCGTGCCGGTGACGATGCGCGAGCAGGTGACGTCGGCGGTGTGCTCGGAAAGCCGAACGTGGCTCAGCACCGCGCCGCCCTTTTGCGCGAGACCGGACATGTCGAGGATCATGCTGGCCTTGCCCTCGATATGGGCGGCCATGCCGAGCAGCGCGCCGATCGTCAGCACGCCAGTGCCGCCGACCCCGCCGACCGCGACGTTGTAGGGCCGCTCCAGCGTCGGCCGCGACGCCGGCTCCGGCAGATCGCCGATATCGCCAACGCTCGTCTCGCCAAGATTTGCGGGCGCGCGCTTGCGCATCTTGCCGCCATCGACGGTGACGAAGGACGGGCAGAAGCCTTTGACGCAGGAGTAGTCCTTGTTGCAGGTCGACTGGTTGATGGCGCGCTTGCGCCCCATCGCCGTCTCCAGCGGCTCGACCGAAATGCAATTCGATTGCACGGAGCAATCGCCGCAGCCTTCACACACGGCTGGATTGATGAGCACACGGCGCGCGGGATCCTCCAGCGTACCGCGCTTGCGGCGGCGGCGCTTTTCGGCAGCGCAAGTCTGCACGAAGACGATCGCGGATGCGCCCTTCACCTTGCGCAGCGTCTTCTGAACCGTGTCGAGTTCGTCCCGATGCGCGGTCTTGACGCCGGGCGCGATCTCGTTCGCCGGATAAGCGTCGGGATTTTCGGAGACCAGATAGATCTCGCGGATGCCTTCGCTGTGGAGCTGGAAGGTGATCTGCTGCGGCGACAATTCGCCATCGACGTGCTGGCCGCCGGTCATCGCGGTCGCGTCGTTATAGAGGATCTTGTAGGTGATGTTGGCGCCGGAGGCGACCGCCTGGCGGATCGCAAGGCTGCCGGAGTGGAAATACGTGCCGTCGCCGAGATTGGCGAACACATGCTCTTCATTGGTAAAGGGAGCAACGCCGACCCACGGCACGCCCTCGCCGCCCATATGGGTGAAGGTCTCGGTGGAGCGATCCATCCATAGCGCCATGAAGTGGCAGCCGATGCCGGCAAAGGCGCGGCTGCCTTCGGGCACCTTGGTCGAAGTGTTGTGCGGGCAGCCGGAGCAGAAATACGGGGTGCGGGAGACAGGCGCGGTCGCCTGCATTTGCGAGGCCTGCCGGCCGTTGAACCAGTCGGCCTTGGCGCGCAGCATGGCTGCAATTTCGGGATTGAGATCAAGTCGAAGCAGGCGCTCGGTGAGCGAACTGGCCAGCGAGGCGACGCTGAGTTCCTCGGCAAAGGGGAGGAAGCGCTTGTCGTGATCGTCCATCTTGCCGATGATGCGGGGACGGACATCGTCGCGCCAGTTGAACAGCTCCTGCTTCACCTGATTCTCAACGATCTCGCGGCGCTCTTCGATGATGAAGATTTCCTCGAGGCCCACGGCGAATTGCCTGACGCCTTCCGGCTCCAGCGGCCAGGGCATGCCGATCTTGTACAATCGCAGCCCGATCTTGGCGGCGACCTCGGGTGTGATACCGAGCTCACGCAGCGCCTGCCTTATATCCTCGTAGCTCTTGCCGGACGCCATGATGCCGTAGCGGGCGTTCGGCGAATCCATGGTGATGCGGTTGACTTTGTTGGCGCGCGCAAAGGCGATCGCGGCAAAGCCCTTGTAGTCCTGCAGGCGGCGGTCCTGGGCAAAGCGGTCGTCGGGCCACCGCAGATTGAGGCCACCCTCGGGCATCTCGAAATCGGCGGGGATCACGAACGGCGTCATCTCGTCGGAGAGGTCGATCTCGGCGGTGGTCTCCACCGTCTCCGTGATCACCTTCATGCCGACCCAGCATCCGCTGTAGCGCGACATCGCGATGCCGAGCAGGCCCATCTCGATCATCTCGTGGATGCTCGAGGGATAGAGATACGGCATCAGCGCCGACATGAAGGCGTGGTCGGACTGATGCGGGACGGTGGAGGATTTCGCGCCGTGGTCGTCGCCGGCCAGACACAAGACGCCGCCGTTCTTGGCGGAGCCTGCGGCATTGCCGTGGCGGAACACATCGCCGCAGCGATCGACGCCGGGGCCTTTGCCGTACCAGATGCCAACCACACCGTCGTATTTGGCACCGGGCGAGAGGTTGAGCTGCTGCGAGCCCCAGACGGCGGTGGCCGCCAGATCCTCGTTCACGCCGGGCTGGAACTTGATGTTGTACTGCTCGAGATGTTTTCGCGCGGCGAAGAGCTGCTGATCGTAGCCGCCGAGCGGTGAGCCGCGGTAGCCGGAGATGAAGCCTGCGGTGTTCAGGCCCGCGGCACGGTCGCGGCGGATCTGGGCCATGGGCAGGCGGACCAGCGCCTGAATGCCGGTCGTGAAAATATGACCGGTGTCCTGGGTGTATTTTTGATCGAGACTGATCGGACCCTGGTTGATGCCCATTGTTGTCCTCTTCCGCCCTTGAGCGTTTGGCTGCCTAAGCCGTTGCCTGCCCGTTGTTTTTAGCTAGGGCGCGCCGACCACCTCCGCCACTCTATGTCGGATATTTAACGCGGCGCATTACAAATCTGGACCAAAGCGAGCGCCGGGTAAAAATCGCAATTTCGTGGCTGCAAAGGCATCGCGTATTTTCAATTTGTGTCACCATACCCCCGCCGTCACGAAATGAATCGACGCATGTATCATGCGCGACGGGGAGATTGGTCGCAGGAGGCCTCAGGATGCGGACGATTCTGGCTGGTCTCGCGTTGTGCAGTGCCGTTGCGAGCACGGCCCTCGCCGCCGAGCCCTCGCCGGAGCTGATCGCCTACGGCAAGACGCTGGTCGAGGCCGGCGGCTGTGCGGGCTGCCACACCGCCGATCCGGCAAAGCTGTTCGCGGGCGGCAAGCGCATCGACACGCCCTTTGGCGCGATCTATGCGCCGAACCTGACGCCTGATAGCGGCACCGGGATCGGTGCCTGGACCGACGCCGATTTCACCCGCGCGGTGCGTACCGGCATCGCGCCGGACGGCTCGAACTATTACCCGGCCTTCCCCTACCCCTACTTCACGAAGGTGACGAAGGACGACACGCTGGCGATCCGCGCCTATCTCGGCACGCTCGCCCCCGTGGCGAACCGCAACAAGCCGCCGGAGCTGCGCTGGCCGTTTGGCTATCGCGGCCTGATGCGGATCTGGAACGCCCTTTTCTTCAAGCCCGGCCTGTTCGAGCCGGACCAGGGCCAGAGCGCGGCGTGGAACAGAGGTGGCTATCTCGTCACCGGGCTCGGCCATTGCGGCGCCTGCCACACCCCGAAGAACTATTTTGGCGCGGACAAGAGCACGCAGGCGCTCTCGGGCAGCGAGGTCGGCGGCTGGTACGCACCACGGCTCGATGGCGCCGCGCGCACCGGGCTGAAATCATGGAGCGTCGAGGACGTCACCGAATATCTGCAAAGCGGCCGCAACGCCAGGAGCCATGCCGGCGGGCTGATGGCGGAGGTCGTCGTCAACTCGACCTCGAAGATGAGCGATGCCGACGTGCGCGCGATCGCGGTCTATTTGAAGAGCCTGCCGCCGTCGCGGCGCGAGACCATCGTGACGCCGCCAGACGAGGCCGAGATGAAAGCGGGACAAGCCGTCTACGCAAAACTCTGCATCGCCTGCCACGAGGCCGATGGCACAGGCGCGCCGCGCATCTATCCGCCGCTGCCCGGCAACGCGCTGCTGCAATCGGTCAATCCGTCCTCGACGTTGCGCATCATCCTCGACGGCGCCCACACCGTGACGACGCCGCGCGCGCCCAACACCGGCGAGATGCCTGATTATGCCAAGCAATTATCCGACGACGAGATCGCGGCGGTGACGAACTATATCCGCAACTCCTGGGGCAATGCGGCGCCGATGGTGACGCCGTCGCAGGTGGCGAAGGCGCGGAAGGAGGAGCGGTAACTAAGGCCCCCGCTCCTCATCGCCCGTGAACACGAACTTCGGCATCTCCCATTTGTAGCGCACCGCCAGCAGGCGGAAGCTGATGCCGAGGACGAAGGTCAAGATGGTCCAGAGCTCGGCGTTGAGATTGAAGCCGAAAGCTGTCGCATAGAACAGGCCGGTCGCCACCGAAACGGTCGCGTACAGCTCGGAGCGAAACAGCAGCGGCACGTCGTTGCAGAGCACGTCGCGCAACACGCCGCCGGCGCAGCCCGTGACCATCCCGGAGACGATGACGATCGGCAGCGTGGCGTCCATCTGCCAGGCGACGTTGCAGCCGGCCATGGTGAAGACGACGAGGCCGATGGCATCGAGCACGATGAAGGCGAGCCTCAAGCGGTGCACAAGCCGCGCGGTCAGAATGGTGAGGAAGGCCGCGCCGCCGGCGAGCGCGAGATAGATCGGGTTCTGCACCCAGGCCAGCGGATAGTGCCCGAGAAAGAGATCGCGCAGCGTGCCGCCGCCGAGCGCGGTGATGCAGCCGAGGAAGCAAACCCCTAGCCAATCCATGCTGCGCCGGCCGGCGGCCAGCGCGGCGCTCATGCCTTGCGCGGCGATGGCGATCAGCGACAGGAAATACAGCACGCTATCGGTCGGTGGCAGGCTCCACATCGCCCTGTTCCCTCCTCCCCGTGATGGAACTTACGCGCGGGGTTCCCAAGATGACGAGAGTTCATCCGGGGGAACAGGTTCCCGATTCTTGGCGCGGGGGCAACATGCGACGAAAGCAGAAAGGAGGCGGAACAGAATCTCGCAGCTGAGGGTTGTCCCGGCGCAATAAACGAGGAGACCAAAGATGGCTGACGAGCGTTTTCCGAACGATCCGTATCGCCCGAACCTCACCGACGACGAGTACCTTCGCATGGCGCGGCGCCAGGATGCAAATCTCCAGGTCGATCCCGAACTCGGCGAAGGTCCCGCCTCCAGCGGCAAGATCGCACTGTTCGCGGTAGCTGTCGCCCTGGTGCTGGGCGCCGTGTTCTACGGCCTGAACAACTCCAGCACGGGCAACCAGGCGAGCAACGCGCCGGCGACGCAGACCGCCCAGCAGGCGCCCACCGCCAATCCGGCTGCACCTCCCGGCATGCGTGATGTGACGCCGCGCGCCAACACCGGGCCCGGCGTGACCACGGGTGCGGCGCCGAGCAAGCCGGCCGCGCCTGATCCGGCGGCACCGACCGAGGGTGCGAAGTAACGATTTGCAACAACGTGCAACAGCGGCGGGACGAAACCCCGCCGCTGTTCGTTTGCTCTATTGTTTGAGCATGATCTCCGCGCAAACGCGTTCCGCGTTTGTCGCGCGGGAAAACCGCCTCTCACTTTGCGCTAACGCGGCCCTTCGGGTCCGGATCATGCCCTAGCTGAACATCTTGTTGAGCTCGCCGCCGGGATAGCCGCTGCCGAGCTCGGTGAAGGTGCCCTTCTCCGCCATCTCCTTCGCCGCGCGCATAAAACCGCCCCAGGCGGCGCGGGCCAGTGAGCCGCCGACGCTGATGCGGCGCACACCGAGATCTTCGGCTTCCTGCCGTGACAGACCGGAGGCGCCGATCAACAGGTTGAACGGTTTTGGACTCACCGCCTTCACCACCGCGGCGATGTCTTCGCGCGTCTTGAGTCCCGGCGCGTAGAGGCAATCGGCACCGGCATCGGCGTAGGCGGTGAGCCGGTCGATGACGAGCTTGAGATCGGTGACGCCCCACAAATACGCCTCGCAGCGGCCGACCAGCATCGTGTTGCTGTCGCCGATCGCCTTGCGCGAGGCCTTGATGCGCTCGACCGCGAGCGCACGCTCGTAGATTGGCTTGTCCTTGTCGCCGGTGGAATCCTCGATCGAGAGGCCCGCGACGCCGGTGCGCACACAGCGCTCGACGTTATCAGCGACTTTGTCCGGCTCGACGGCAAAACCGCCCTCGAAATCCGCGTTCACGGGGATGTCGACGGACGAGCTCAATGCTGCCAGGTGCTGACAGACATCCTCGACGCTGACGCGGTTGTCGGCCTTCCCGATGGTCCAGGCAAAACCCGCGCTCGACGACGCCAGCGCCTTGAAACCGAGATGCTGCAACGCCTTGGCGCTGCCGATATCGACCGGATTAGGCAGGATGAAGCAGCCGCTCTCGTGCATCTTCTTGAACGTCGCGCGCTTGTCAGCGGTTGTCACATGCATGTTTCTCTCCCTTGTTGGCCGCGCGAACATAGGCACGCCTTATCGAACGCGCTAGTGCACGTCATGCACCGCGCGGCTGTCCTTCGGCGCCTGCTCGCGATCATTCATGCCGTAGTCCCTGATCACGCTGGCGATGCGCAGATGATAATCGGCAAAGATTTTCGCCCTGCCCTTGGCCTGGGTGCGGCGATGCTCCATCGTGTTGCGCCAGGCCTGGACTGCGGCCTCGTCCCGCCAGAACGACAGCGACAGGATCTTGCCCTTGTCGGTCAGGCTCTCGAAGCGCTCGACCGAGATGAAGCCATCGATGGTTTGCAGGATCGGCTTCAGATCAGCCGCGAGGTCGAAGTAATCCTGGCGATGTTCCGGCTTGGGCCAGACTTCGAAAATCACGGCGATCATGGGCGTCTCCTGCTAACGGTGTCGTGGCTACAATACCACCTTGCGCAAAAACGTGCGCTCTTCCGCGAGGATGAATTTGCTCTCCTCGGCGAAATGGAAGTTGGCCATGCCCTCCGCATCCTGCCGCAGCCGGGCGCGATAGGCTTCATAGGCCGCGAGACTCTCGAAGGTGATCAGCGCGAAGGCGATGTTGTTGGTGCCTTCGTGCGGCATGAAATAGCCGATCAGGTCGCCGCCGCATTTCGGGATGATGGTGAGCCAGCGTTTTGAGTACTCCTCGAACTGCGCGCGCTTGAAGGGATCGAGCTGGTAGCGGATGAAGACGGTGACGGACATGATGGGCTCCTGTCTGTTTTTCGTCGTTGCGAAGCGCGAGCAACACCGCCGCCGCTGAAGCAACTGGATTGCTTCGCTTCGCTCGCAATGACGAGTTTACGGCAGAACGCTACGCCCTTGCCCGACCACAATGCTTCGGCTACCATCGAAGCATGAAATCAGGTCCTGACATCGCCATGATCGCCGC
The DNA here is from genome assembly GCF_023073315.1 of Bradyrhizobium sp. 1. Lineage (GTDB taxonomy): Bacteria > Pseudomonadota > Alphaproteobacteria > Rhizobiales > Xanthobacteraceae > Bradyrhizobium. The sequence continues at coordinate 546,408 of NZ_JADPJH010000014.1, forward strand.
GCTGGTCGGCGATCCCGCCCGCGCCAACATGCTCACGGCACTGATGAACGGCCGCGCGCTCACCGCGAGCGAGCTGGCGCAAGAGGCCGGCATCACGCCGCAGACCGCGAGCTCGCATCTCTCCAAGCTCGAGGCCGGCGGCCTGGTCGAGCCGGAGAAGCAGGGCCGCCACCGCTACTACCGCCTCACCGACGACGACGTCGCCGGCGTGCTCGAAGGACTTGCGGGCCTTGCGGCACGCACCGGCCATATGCGCGTGCGCACCGGCCCGAAGGATCCGGCACTGCGGCGCGCGCGGATCTGCTACGATCATCTCGCCGGCGATCTCGGTGTGCAGATGCTCGACACCATGCGCGAGCGGAACCTGGTCAGGCAGAAGAAGCAGGACATCGAGCTGACGGCCGAGGGCGAGCGCTTCCTGGCAAAACATCTGCAGATCTCGCCCGAGATGCTGGCCCATCCCCGCCGCCCGGTCTGCAAGGCCTGCCTCGATTGGAGCGAGCGGCGCCATCACCTCGCCGGCACTTTGGGCGCCGCGATGATGCAGCGCTTCAATGAGCTGAAATGGGCCGCGCGCGACGCCACGCCCGGCAGCCGTGTGGTGAATTTCACCCGCACCGGCGAGAAGCAGTTCGCGACGCTGTTCGGGAACGGGAAAGACTAAACACAAGCGCGTGTAAGCGTCTCTTCTCGTCATGGCCGGGCTTGACCCGGCCATCCACGCGTTTACTGCCACCGTCATTCCGGAGCGCGCGTAGCGCGAACGCGGAACGATGTTGCCAGACCTCAGAGATCCCAATGAACCGTTTCCTCCCGGCCGCGCTTGCTGCGGTCCTTCTCGCTGCTCCCATCACCTCCACCCGCGCCGCCGACACCGCCCCGCGCGAGCCCTATGGCATCGCGCTCGAAGGCTTTGCCTATCCCTATCCCGTGCATCTGCTCCCCGTCGTCAACGATGGCGAGCAGCTCAGCATGGCCTATATGGACGTCGCGCCGGCGCAGCCCAACGGCCGCACCGTGGTGCTGCTGCACGGGCGCAATTTCCCGTCGAGCTACTGGGCGCCTGTCATCAAGATGCTGAGCGATGCGGGTTATCGCGTCGTCGTGCCGGACCAGATCGGCTTCGGCAAATCCTCCAAGCCGATGGGCGAGCTGCATTTTGACAATCTGGCGCGCAACACCATCGCGCTGCTCGACCATCTCAAGATCGACAAAGCGGAGGTCGTCGCGCATTCGCTCGGCGGCATGCTGGGCGTGCGCATCGCCCGAGCCTATCCGGACCGCGTCGCTCACCTCGTTCTGACAGCCCCAATTGGGCTCGAGGACTACCGCCTGTACGTGCCGCCGACGCCGACCGAAAAGATCATCGAGAGCGAGGACAAGCTCACCGCGGAGGGCTACCGCAAACAGCTCCAGACCAATTACGCGATCAAGCTGCCGCCGGACGCCATCACGCCGTTCATCGATGCCCGCTTCAACATCAAGGGCAGCCCGGATTATCCGCGCTGGCTGCGCGCCTTCGTCAGCTCAGGCCAGATGATCTATCGCGAGCCGGTCGCACATGAGATCGCGCTGATCACCGAGCCGACGCTGTTCGTCATGGGCGCCGACGACCACAACGCGCCGGGCCGTCCGCTCGCACCGGAAGCGCTGCGCGCGAAAATGGGGCAGAACGCCGAGCTGGCAAAAGCGTTTGCCGCGAAGATGCCGAATGCGCGGGCCGAAGTGATCCCGGACACCGGCCATCTCGTCTTCCTGGAAGCGCCGGAGAAGTACAAGGAGCTCGTGCTGAGCTTCCTCGGCGGCTAGCGCCATTGCTGTCGCGCGAAGCCGCATGCGGAGACTATTCATGCGGCATTCAGGTCATGATTGGCAGGTTTGGGGCGCGACGTGTCGATATGCTGCAAATTTAACATGTCGAATCGTGTCTTTTGATTCATTGTGCGCCGCAAGCGCCCTGCTCCTCGAGAACCTGCTCCTCAAGAACCTGCCCCCCAAGAACTTGCCCCCCAAGAACTTGCCCCCAAGGACGAGAAGGAAGACCAAATGAAATATCTGTTCGCCGCCGTCATGCTCGCCAGTGCGGCCGTCGGTTTCAGCGAGTCCGCCAGCGCCATGCAGGGCTGCGGCCCCGGCTGGGCCCGCGGCCCCTATGGTGGCTGCCGTCCGATGGCCGGCCGTGGTCCCGTTGTCGTGGTAGCACCGGCGCCAGTCGTGGTCGTGCGTCCGCGTGGGTGCCCCTATGGCTTCCGCTGGTACGCCGGCCGCTGCCGCCCGTTCTGATCTCGTCTTTTCGCATTGCGAAGTGGCCGCGTGGCGAAAGCCGGCGCGGCCATTTTCTTTTGGAGCACCCGACGTCGCACCGGCCGGGAATCAAAACGGGGACCGCAATCGCGATCCCCGTTCAAAGCCTGGCTTGCGCGAAGCTTACCAGTGGCGACGATGCCAACGCCGGCGGCGCCAGCCCCAATGGCGGCGATGCCAGTGGCCGCGGCCGTGATGCCAGTGAACCTGCTCGGGCTTGAGCTGCGCCGCTTCCTCGCTGGTGGTGACCGCGGGATGAGCGTCCGGGTTGCCTTCCGGCATACGGGCGGGACCGCCGACCAGCTGCGGCGACAGCGGCGCGGCCTGCGCGGCGGCGGTGAACGCGGCGGCCCCCGCGGCGGCACCGAATGCGAGCTTCAGAAAATTGCGGCGTTCCATGACATCTTCCTCTCAGGCGAACGTTGCATGATGCGGAACAAGTGTCGGGCGCGGGACATGAACTGCGGCTGAATCGCGCGTTCAGATTCATTGCAATGGTGACAGGATGCGTCCCTACGTCCCAAACTCCTGCGCCAGCACCAGCGTCTCGCGCGAGCGCTTCACCTCGGGCCAGTCGCGGTTGAAATCGGCGAAGTAGGCAGCGGGCATGTGTTTCCTCCTGTTGTTTGGCCGCAGCATCGCCGGTTATAGTGGCGGCAACAAAAAGCCCGCGCGATGGACAATGCCCTCGCGCCGATAAGAGAGGGAATGGCGCCATGCGCAGGATCATCACCGGCCTCATTGCGATTGCCTGCCTGTGCCCGGCCGCCTCGCCGGCCGAAATCATCCGCTTCGACATCCTCGCGCGCGAGCCCGCCTTTGCCGGGCGAGACTTCGGCAACGTCGGCCCCTATGAGCGCATCACCGCACGCGCGACTTTTGCGCTGAACCCGGCCGACGACCGCAACGCCGTCATCACCGATCTCGCACTCGCGCCGCGCAACGCCGACGGCAAGGTGGAGGCCACCGCCGACGTCGTGATCCTCAGGCCCACCGATCCCGCGCACGGCAACGGCACGCTGCTGCTGGAGGTGCCCAATCGCGGCCGCAAGCTGGCGCCGCAATTGTTCGACGATTCCGCCCAGCCCGGCGCCAACAATGCCGACAAGGCGGAAGACGCCGGCATCGGCTTCCTGCACCGCCAGGGCTTTACGATGGTCTGGGTCGGCTGGCAGGGCGACATCCCCTCCAAGCCCGGACAACTCGCGCTTGCCGCGCCGGTGATCAAGACCATCACGGGCCCCGCGCGCGAAGAATTCGTGTTCGACAACACGACCAATCCCGCACGCGCCACGCTGACCTGGCCAGCGGCCGATGCCGCCAATCTCAACGTCACCGTGCGCGCGGCCTGGGCCGATGCACGGCAAGCGCCGTCAAGCCTCTCAGCAAAGCTGGTCGACCCTGTTACGGTGGAGATCACCCGCCCCGACAACTTTGACGCCGGCGCGCTCTACGAGATCACCTACACCGCGCGCGATCCCGTGCCGCTCGGCATGGGCTATGCCGCCGTGCGCGACATCGTCAGCTTCCTCCGTCACGACGAGACACAAGCAAATCCGCTGCTCAACGGCCTGCATCCGTCCGTTAGCCGCGCCATCGGTTTTGGCGTCTCGCAATCCGGCCGCTTCCTGCGCGACTTCCTCTATCTCGGCTTCAACGAGGATTTGTCGGGCCGCATGGTGTTCGACGGCCTGATGCCCCATGTCGCGGGCACGCGGCGGATGGCGACCAACGTCCGCTTCGGCCAGCCCGGCCGCAATCCGCGCCATCTGCAGGATCCCGCGTGGCAGGCCGATCTGTTCCCCTTCACCTATGCGAGCCTCAGCGATCCCTATTCCGGCAAGACCGACGGCCTGCTGCGCCGCTGCTCGCTCTCGGCCACCTGCCCGAAGGTGATGCAGACCGATAGCGAGCACGAATGGTGGGCCTCGCACGCCTCGCTGCTGGTCACCGATCTCTCGGGCAACCACCTCGATCTCCCCGACAACGTGCGCGCCTACATGATCACAGGCACGCCGCATTTCGCCGAAGCCGCCGACATCATGAAGAAGGGCGTGCCCGCGATGTCGCTGCCGCAGAACCCGATGCATGCGGGCATGCCGATGCGCGCGCTGCTTACCGACCTCAACGCCTGGATCAGCGACGGTATCAAACCGCCTGCCAGCCGCGTCCCCATGCGTGCCCACGGCACGCTTGTGCCAGCGCAAGGCGCGGTGCCGACGGATATCCCCGGCCTGCCCTATGCCGGCATCCATACGCTCGCCGCCTTCTCCGACCAGAGCGTGCTGCCGCCGAAGGAGATCGGCCGCTATCCCGTGTTCGTGCCGAAGGCGGACGATGACGGCATGGCGATCGCGGGCATTCGCCAGCTTGCGTTGGCCGTGCCACGCGCGACCTACACCGCATGGAATCCGCGCGCGCAAGGATTTGGCCCGACGGCGCTGTATCCGCTGCAAGGCGCGGTGGTGCCGTTCGCGCCGACCGAGGCTGCGCGGAAGGAAGTGCATGATCCCAGGCTGTCGATCGCGGAGCGCTACGCGGATGACGGGGCATATGTGGCCGCGGTGAGGCGCGAGGCCGCACGCCAGGTCGCGGAGCGATTGCTGTTGCCGGTGGATGCAGAGCGTGCGGTCGAGGCCGCAAAGCAACGCACTTTGGAAAAGCTCGGGCCGTATTGACGCGCGCCCCAGCCGGCGCATCACATCAGCTTGATCGATGCATCGCCTTGCGGTTCCTGCTCACGCGGCGTAGCCTTCGACCACAGGTTGCTCACTCGAAAGCGATCTGTGGGGTTCGGCCTAGCGGGAGAGAGCGATGGTGGACCAGGTCTCGTCTCAAGTCTCGTCTCAGGTCTCTTGGCACCTTGTCGGTGACTATTTCGAAAATTGCAATTGCAGCATCGTGTGTCCATGCCTCGTATCGGCGGGTGCCCCGTTGACGGCGCGACCGACCGAGGGTTTTTGCAACGTGCCGCTGATCTTCCACATCGAGAACGGCCGCTACGGTGACACGGCGCTCGATGGACTCAACGTTCTGGTCATTCTCCACGCGCCGGGCGTCATGGCCGACGGAGACTGGTCGCAGGCCACCTATGTCGATCAGCGCGCGGACGATCAGCAGACCGAGGCGTTGGCTGCGATCTTCGGCGGCACGGCCGGCGGTCCCATGGCGGCGTTCACGCCGCTGATCAGCAAGAACCTGGGGGTGAGCAAGGTCCCGATCACATTCCGGATCGACGGCAAGACGCGATCCGCGGAAATCCCTGATATTCTGCACATGTCCGTCGATCCGTTGCCAACCATGCATCCGAGCGGGGAAATGTGGGCGAACATCGGCCATCCCGTGAGCCCCGATAGAATGGTGATGGCGGTCGGCGCCCCCGGCAATATTTTCAGCGATCATGGCATGCGCTGGGACAATTCGGGCAGGAACGGCCTCTATGCGCCGATCCAGTGGTCGAACCAGGCTTGATGGCGCTCCTGACGTGACGGCTTGCGAGAAGGCCGGCAACACACTTCGCAAATGACCGACAGCGCCCTCGAAACCGTGCTGCGGCGCGACCGCTGGATCGTCGGCGGCGCGATCGGAATCATCGTCGCGCTGGCATGGGGCTATGTGCTCTGGCTCGCGAACGACATGGACATGGGCGGCATGGACATGACCGGGTTCCGCATGATTCCGGCGGGGATCGGAATCATGCTGCCGGCCAATGAGCCGTGGCGAGCGATCGAGTTCACCTACGTGTTCCTGATGTGGGCGGTGATGATGATCGGGATGATGGCGCCCTCGGCGGCGCCCATGATCCTCATGTACGCCCGCGTGGCTCGACAGACGAAGGCGCAAGGCAAGCCATTCGCGGCGACCGGCTGGTTTGCGGCCGGTTATCTCCTCGCCTGGAGCGTCTTTTCGCTTGCCGCGACCTTTCTGCAATGGCTGGTCGAGCGGGCAGCCCTGCTGGACTCCCGGATGACGCTCGCCAGCAACCTGCTCGGCGCATTCGTGCTGATCGCGGCCGGCATCTATCAATGGACACCGCTCAAGGACGTCTGTCTCGTCCAATGCCAGTCGCCGCTTCTGTTCCTGATGCGCCATGGCGGCTTTCGCGACCATCCGCGTGGTTGCCTTCTGCTGGGGCTTCGGCACGGAGGCTATTGTGTCGGCTGCTGCTGGCTCCTGATGGCGCTTTTATTCATAGGCGGCGTGATGAACGTGCTTTGGATTGCGCTTTTGGCGTTGCTCGTCCTGTTGGAGAAGCTGACGCCGGTCGGACGATGGATCGCGCGTGCTGCCGGCCTTGCATCTGCGCTTGCGGGCGCGGGGCTGCTGGTGTCGTCGATGCGATGATGAGTTGAGTGCTGTGACCGGCGGATCAGCCAATCCACCCTAAAATTTCTGCAAAACATTCCGTCCCTTTGTCGGAATGGCCGCCCCTCATCCGTCCTACGCCCAGACAGCACGGAGACACCGCATGCCCGACCTCACTCTCACCACCTTCGACTGGGTTCCCCCGGCCCCGCGCGGCTTCGTCCGCGACCTTCGTGTGCGCTGGGCCCTCGAAGAAGCAGCATTGCCCTATCGCGTCGCGGGCGTCTCCGGCGAGAAGGGCCCCGCGCATCTCGCGCACCAGCCGTTCGGCCAGGTGCCGTGGCTGACCGACGGCGATCTCTCGATTTTCGAGAGCGGCGCGATCCTGCTGCATCTGGGTGAGCTCAGCGCGAAGCTGATGCCCTCAGATCCGCGCGGCCGCAGCGACGCGAAGGAATGGGTATTCGCCGCGCTCAATTCGGTGGAGATGGCGAGCCTGCCCTGGACGATGTCGAAGTTCATGGGCCATCCGAGCGACACGGCGGCGTGGAAATTCGTGGACGATTTCCTCAAGCTCCGCCTCAAGCATCTCGAGCCGGTGCTGGCGAAGCGCGAATGGCTGGCGGGATCCTTCTCCGTTGCGGACATTCTGATGTCGGACGTGCTGCGCGTCGTCGATGGTTTCGACGGCCTGGCGGACAGTCCGGCTTGCCGCGACTACGTCGCACGCGCCACGGGCCGTCCGGCGTTCGCGAAAGCCCACGCCGACCAGATGGCGCATTTCGCTGCGGCGGATAAGGCGCGCGGGACGTGACCTGCCGCACGCAATTAACCCACCATTAGCCATGTGACCACCACCGCCGGAACGAAGCAATTTGCTTCAAATTATTCCGGCGGGAGGTGACCCATGGCCCGCATCGATTATCTCAAAGAGCAGGTTGCTCGCGCCGAGCGTCTGGCGAAGACCATTCTCGACCAGGAAACCGTGGAGCGACTTCAGACATTCGCCGCGGAATGCCGCGCGGAACTGATGGCGCTGACGCTGCGGGCCGCGACCTAAGGCGACGTTTTAAAACAGCTTCAGCGGCGCATCGGCAACGACGCGCAGGTCGATTGTTCCAATCAGCGCCGCGCGGCGCGCCTCGGCAGCACCGATGGCGTCTTCCGTCTGCTGCAGCGTGCTGACGTTCGAGCCGAGCGAGACGATTCCGCCTAACACCAGAGCGATCGAGCCGAGCGCGGCGGTCTGACCGGTCCCCCACAGCCCGAGGATCGTGATCAACAGCAGCGCGGCCCCGCTGCCGATCGCGATCTTGGACGCCAGGATGTATTTCCTGCATCGCTCGGCGATCTCGGCGAGCGCCGCGATCCGATCTTCGATGTCGGAGATTTCGTTGGTCGGATCGTCTTCGGTCATCGGATTGAAATCGAACCCGTAGGGTGGGTTAGCCTTGTGGATGCGCGAAGCGCGATCCACTGGGCGTAACCCACCAAGGTCTTGACGTGTGGTCGATTCAGTCGGTGGGTTACGGCTTCGCCTAACCCATCCTACGCTTCCCTCTACAACGGCAAATTGTCGTGCTTCTTCGCCGGTGTTTCCACCTTCTTGTCCTTCAGCATCGACAGCGCCCTTGCGATCCGCTTTCTTGTCGAGTGCGGCATGATGACGTCGTCGATGTAGCCGCGCTCGGCCGCGATGAAGGGCGACAGGAAGCGGTCTTCGTATTCCTTGGTTCTTGCTGCGATCTTGTCGGGGTCGCCGATGTCTGCGCGGAAGATGATCTCGACCGCGCCCTTGGCGCCCATCACCGCGATCTGGGCGGTCGGCCAGGCGTAGTTCATGTCGGCGCCGATTTCCTTCGACGCCATGACGTCGAAGGCGCCGCCATAGGCCTTGCGGGTGATGATGGTGACCAGCGGCACGGTACATTGCGAGTAGGCGAACAGCAGTTTTGCGCCGTGCTTGATCAGGCCGCCATATTCCTGCGCGGTGCCGGGCAGGAAGCCCGGCACGTCGACGAAGGTCACGATCGGGATGTTGAAGGCATCGCAGAAACGAACGAAGCGCGCGGCTTTCCGCGAGGCATCGCTGTCGAGCACGCCGGCCAGCACCATCGGCTGGTTGGCGACGAAGCCGACGGTGCGGCCCGCGATGCGGCCGAAGCCGGTGACGATGTTTTTCGCGAAAGAGTCCGCGATCTCGAAGAAGTCGCCTTCGTCCACGACCTTCAGGATCAGCTCCTTCATGTCGTAGGGCTTGTTCGGATTATCGGGGATCAGCGTATCCAGCGACATGTCGACACGGCCGATGTCGTCAAAACTCGGCCATTCCGGCACGCCGTCGGTGTTGTTGGACGGCAGGAAGTCGATCAGGCGGCGCATCTGCAACAGCGTCTCGACGTCGTTCTCGAAGGCGCCGTCCGCGATGGAAGAGCGCGTGGCGTGCACCGAGGCGCCGCCGAGCTCTTCGGCGGTCACGACCTCGTTGGTCACGGTCTTCACGACGTCGGGGCCGGTGACGAACATGTAGCTGGTGTTCTTCACCATGAAGATGAAGT
>NZ_JADPJH010000014.1:555673-619954 GCF_023073315.1 Bradyrhizobium sp. 1
GCCCGAGGCGAGCACGTTGCGGCGGAACACGTAGGAATAGCCGGCCAGCGCGGCGACGCCCTCCTGGATGCGGGCGCCGCCCGCGTCATAGAGGCCGATGATGGGCGCCCTCGCCTTCATCGCCATGTCCTGAAGTTTTGTAATTTTCAGCGCGTGCGTTTCGGACAGCGAGCCGCCGAACACCGTGAAGTCCTTGGCAAAGACAAAGGTCTTGCGGCCGTTGATGGTGCCCCAGCCGGTGACGACGCCGTCGCCGGGCACCTTGTTCTTCTCCATGCCGAACTCGGTGGAGCGGTGCTCGACGAACATGTCGAATTCCTCGAACGATCCCTTGTCGAGCAAGAGCTCGATGCGCTCGCGGGCGGTCAGCTTGCCGCGCGCGTGCTGCGCCTCGATGCGCTTCTCCCCGCCGCCGAGCTTTGCGCCGGCACGACGGTCTTCAAGGGCGTCCAAAATATTCTTCATTTGCTCCCGCCAGTTCTTAGCCTAATGCGATTGCCGGGGGTTCTAACACGGCATTTTGCGGGCCGGGAAGCGGCTTTCGGCGCCGCAGGGCTGCCTTGCCGCAGCGCCAAAGCGCAAGGAATTACAAAGTTTTGCCTGGGAGGCGACGATGGACCAAGGAACGGCCGAGACGGGTGCTGCGACAGGCGGCGTCAAGATCCTGCTGCGGCTGGAGGGCCTGACCCTGTTCGCAGGGATGGTGATGCTCTACTGGGCCTGGGACGGCTCCTGGCTGGTGTTCGCCCTGCTGTTCTTCGTGCCCGATCTGAGCTTCCTGGCCTACCTCGCCGACGCCAAATTCGGCGCGCTGGTCTACAACGCCGCCCACAGCTACATGGCGCCGGTGGCGTTGCTGACAGTTGGTTTTGGTCTCGCCTCGCCCTTGACCCTGTCCATCGCCATGATCTGGCTCGCCCATATCGGCTTCGACCGGGCGCTGGGCTACGGGTTGAAATATTCGGCCGGATTCGGCTTCACACATCTCGGCCGGATCGGGCGGCAGAAGGACGCCTGACGCCCGGCGGCCCCGCTCCATCCGGGCAACGAAACCGTATTTGCCGCGCCAGCCAGTTGACCCGGCCTGCCGATTCAGGCTTGCTCCAGGCTTACGATCAGGCGCCGAATGTTGCGTGAGCCCAGTCGGTACGGCGGCGGTCCATCACGTCTGGCTGCAAGCATCACGCATGTCCGCTACCGTCGTCCCCCTGCCGCCGAACTCTTCGTCCGAAACCGTCGACTTCCTGCGGCGCATGGCCAGCATGGTGTCGGGGCGGAACGGCGAGATGCTGCTGCGCGCCGCGGCGCTGATCGAGTCGCTGAGCCAGCGGGCGATGACGGCCGAACGGCTCTATCACCAGGCGCAGGAAGACAGCACGCGCAGCACCGAGCTGCGCGAGGCCGCAGAGCTCGCCTCCGACGCCATGGTCGGCCAGATCGAGGCGCTGCGGACGCAGCTTGCCGAGGTCACCGCGGCAGCCGCCGCCGAGCGTGCAGCGTTCGATAGCGAGCGCGACAAGCTGCTCGGCCTGATGCAGCACGCGGAGAGCCATATCGGCAAGCTCACCACCGAACTCGACACGCTGCATGCCTCCGTCGACAGCTTTAACGAGACCGTGGTTTCCGTGCCGATCGAGGTGCTGCGGCTGGCGCGCACCCAGTTCGATTTCCTCTCCGCCGGCTTTGCGCGGAAGGGCGACGTGATCTCGCAGGCGATGAGCGAGATCGGCGGCTTCGCCATCGACCAGGCGCTGACGGTGAAGAAGACGGACGCCGCCTGAGGCGGACGCGGACGAAATTGACAGCGCGCCGGCCGGTTGTTCTACTCTGGAAAAATAACACGGGGGATCACCATGCCGACGGCATTTCGCGTCGCTGCTACGCTCATCGCACTCACCGTTTCAACCGTGCTCGCCAGCGCACAGTCCCTGCCCAGGGACGCAGCGCCCCGGACCGAGATCTTCCCGATCCCGTCGCTCACCCTCTCCGACCAGCAATTCCTCAGCGGCGATGCAGCGGCCGCCAAGCCCGTGACGGTCGCGGGTGAATTCCGCGTTGCGCAGGGTACCGGCAAACTTCCCGTCGTGGTGCTGATGCACGGCTCCAGCGGCGTCGGCGCCACCACCGAAGCCTGGGTGCACGCCTTCAACGCCATGGGCATCTCGACCTTCGTGATCGATGGTTTTACCGGCCGCGGGCTGACCGTGGTCGGGCCGAACCAGGCCCTGCTCGGCCGGCTCAATCTGATCGTCGACATCTACCGCTCGCTGGACATTCTGGCGAAGCATCCCCGCGTCGACCCCGACCGCATCGTGCTGATGGGTTTTTCGCGCGGCGGACAGGCTGCGCTCTATGCGAGCCTCGAGCGCTTCAACAAGCTCTGGAACAAGTCCGGCATCCAGTTCGCCGCCTACATCCCGTTCTATCCGGATTGCTCGACGACGTACGTTGGCGACAGCGACGTCGCCGCGCGCCCGATCCGCATCTTCCACGGCACGCCTGATGACTACAATCCGGTGAAGAGCTGCAAGGCGTTTGTCGAGCGGCTCAAGACCGCCGGCCGCGACGTGGTGCTGACCGAATATCCCGACAGCGCGCACGGCTTCGACAGCGGCCTGCTCGGCGTCAACACGGTGGCCGTGTCCACGGGGGCGCAGACCGCGCGCAACTGCCACATTAGGGAAGGCGACGGCGGCGTCTTGATGAACGACGACACCAAGGCGCCCTTCACCTACAAAGATTCCTGCATCGAGCTCAATCCGCATGTCGGCGGCAATCCCGTGACGGCGGAAGAGTCGCGCAAAGCCGTGGTGGATTTCCTGCAGGCGCTGTTCAAGCTGGGATAGGAGCCACATACTCCGTCATTGCGAGCGTAGTGAAGCAATCCAGGATCTTTCCGCGGAGATAGTCTGGATTGCTTCGTCGCAAGGGCTCCTCGCAATGACGGGTCGAGAGAGCGAGGCCTACGGCTCGCCCGGCTTGAACGGCTCCTGCTTGTCGGGCGGTACCGTCTCTTCCGCCATCGCCAGCAGCATCGCGACCATCACGTAATTGCCGGACACCGCCGTGAGATCGACGATCTGCTGATCGTTGAACATCTTTTTCGCACGCGCGTAGGTCTCATCGGAAACCTTCTTCGTCGTGGTGATCTCGGTGACGAAGTCGTAGACCACGGCCTCGTCCTCGGCCATCTTCGAGGGCCGCTTGTTCGCCTTCAGCTCCGCGATGATATCCGCCGACAGGCCCGCCTTGGCCGCCAGCGGCGCGTGCGCGAACCATTCCACCTGCGAGCGCCACTGCCGGCCGATGATCAGGATCGCGAACTCATTCAGCTTGGTCGGGACCGACGTCTCCCAGCGCAGATAGTAGAACAGATCGAACAGGCGCTGGCCGAGCACGGGGCTGCGGATCATCGGATTGTAGGGCCCGCCGATGCCGACGCTCGACACCTTCATGATCTGCTCGCCGAGCGACTTCTGCCTGGCGTCGAGCTGGTCCATGGTGAGCTGCGGAAAGCGCGGCTCCTTGCTGGTGGCGGGGCCAGCAAACATCGTGGCGGCGAGCCAGCCGCCCGCGGCGGCAAGCGTGAGCGACGACAGCCAGAGTGGCGTTGAGTTCATCGTTATCCTCCCGACCTTTTTTCTTGCTTGGTCGGGATGATGCTAATCGAGCAGGTTCGCGCGCGCCAGCTAGACCGCGCCAATCTCGGTAAGGCAGGCTTGCGTCAGCGGCATGCGCTCACCGACGAGACGCGGCTCGGTACAGTCCATGTTGAGCGCAAACACCGTATGCGCCTCGCCCTTCTCGGCCCAGCCGACCATCCAGCCCAGCGACGGCGCGCCCCGCTCGGCCCCCAGCAATCCGGACTTGGCACGGATGACACTGTCGCCGACCTTGGTCACCGGCAGGATGTCGGCGACGAGATCCTGGCTGCGCTTGCTGATCGGCAACGCGCGTCGGCGCAGCCGGTCGATGAAATCGATCTGCTCGATAGGGTCGATGCGCAAGGCGCCGGTGAGCCAGAACTGATCGATGCCACCGCCGATGTCGTGATTGCCGTAGTCGAGCAGATCGACATATTTCTGCATGCGCTCTTGCCCGATCCGCCGCGCAATCTCCTGATAGACCGGCACGGCACTCACCGCGATCGCACTGCGCAGCGTGTGGTCCTTGTTCCACGCCTCGATCGGCCGCTTCACGCCGTCCCAGGGAAACACGTCCTTGTCTGGGTCGGCGACAACGCCGGTCTCAAGCGCTATCAGCGAGTTCGGAATCTTGAAGGTCGAAGCCGGCAGCTTGGCTTCGCCGGAGCGTTCCTTGTCGCTCGCGACGATCAGATAATCCTCGACCTTGTAGCCGACGAAGGTGCCTGACGTGCCGAGGTCGGTGAAACGCTTTGCCAGGCTCTCACGAATCTCATTACGCGGCGGCGCGACATGGGCGAACGCGCGCGACGGCAGGACTGCTGTTGCGGCGAGAAGGCCAAGGGTGAAACGGCGGGTGATCAAGAGCGGTATCCGTTGAGCAATGAAAGCCGGCGCGACCATGCAGCCGCTATCATGGTGAAACGATGACAGCGCTCAGCGCCGCCCCGACAGCCGCAGCACGAACACCAGCACTTCGGCGACGGCCTTGTAGAGATCGGGCGGGATCTCCTCGCCGAGCTCGACCTTGGACAGCGCGCCCGCCAAGATCTCGTTCTCCTCGATCGGAATGTCGTTGGCTTTGGCGATCTCGACGATTTTTTCGCCGATCGTGCCCCTGCCCTTGGCTACGACGATTGGCGCGTTGCTGCCCTTCTCGTAATGCAGCGCAATTGCGAGCTTGGATGGATCGCTCATGTGGCGCGGTCCAGGAAGTGGCCGGCGCGGGCCGGTGCGGGCTGCGGCGGCGTACCGTCGCGTACAACGATATCGCCGGGCTTGAGCTCGGCTCTGGTCATCGCCTGGCTGAGCTCGCCGATCCCGGCGCGAAGCTGTTGCGCGGTCGCCGGCCGCTCCGCCCACATCCGCACAAAGGTCTTGTCGCCGTTGAGCGTGATCAGCGCATGCACCGGACCGGCCGGTTCGACATTGAGCGTGAAGCGCGCGCGCCAGGCGCGTTTGGCGGGATCGGCGGATTCGTTGCCGCCATCGCGCGAGATCTCGAACTGCGCCATCGCGGTGCCCTGCGGCGTCGCAAACGGAATCTCGAAATTCCACTGCGGCGCGGTCGGATCGATGCGGTGGCCGCTGGCGTCAGTGCGATCAGGGAGTGATGCGACCTGCAGCAATGTCTGCCGCGCTATCGCTGCATCGGTGTCGTCGAGCAGGCGATGCATGGTTGCAGCGAGCGGTGTATCCGGCGCGAGCGATGGCGAGGCGATAGCCTGCGCAGCCGGCAATGCGCCGCGGAACGGCGGCGGCGTCGTGCGCGCGGCGGCCTCGAAGGCGTGACCGTCCGGCACGGCCTTGTTGGAGCCCGGGACGTTCCCAATCAGGCGCGGCAGGTTTTGCGTGACCTCTTGCAGGAGGCTCGCGGCAAGGCCGGCGGACATGGTTCGCGGCACCGCGGCCTGCGGAGCACCGCCAGCGATGTCAGCCAGCACGGCGGCCGCGAGATTGCTACGCGGCGCTTGGGAGATATCAGCTCCCGTTGAAGATAGTGTGGCCTGCACAGCCTCACCTGCTGCCGGAGCCGGCGCGGCGGCGACCTGCGATGTCGCAGTGGCGTTCGTCGGGATCGCCGCACGTTGCGCCTGCGGTGCGGCGGTCTCGAGCGTGGCCAGTGTCTGGCGCAACACCAGCAGCGCCGCTTTCAGATCCGGCACATTGCCGGAGGACGGTGTCGCGCCTGCGGCCAGCGAAGCCTCGAGGAACAGGCCGGATTTCTGGAAGGCGGATTCGATATTGCCGCCACCGAGGGCGGTGTTGAGTGGCGTCTGCTGCGCCAGCACGTCCAGCACCGCCTGCTTCAGTCCCGCCGGCAGATCGCTGCCGGTGACGACGGAGGCCAGATTGGCGAACAACGGCGCCTGGCTGCCCTGTTTTGTGACGGCCTCGGCCGAGGCGACGGTGACGGCGACCTGCTCCAACGGCGTCAGCGTGTTGCGTGCCGCGTTCGCGGACGGTGCCAGCGACGGACTGTCCACCAGCGACGTGGCCCCCGGCGTCAGCGTGACCTGATCGGTCGACGCCTGGCCTGTCCCGCCCACGACGGCGAGCCGGATGGTGCCGTCATTCTGCGACACCGCAAGCTGGAGATTTTGCCCGGGCGTCAGCGACACCTCCGACATCACGTCCATCGAGAGGTTCGCGATCGCGATCCGCACCAGATTGTCGGCGAGCACGCTGACGACCCTGGCGTCGACGACGCTGCCGGCCTGAAGCACAAGATCGGGCGTCGCCGCATCAGCCACAGGGCTGGCGGAACTGACGGGAACGATCGAGCTTATCGGCGTCGGCATCTCAAGGGGGCCCGGGAATTCTGGTCCCACCCTAAGGCCGGCCTCGTAAACCTCTCGTTAAGGACCTTCGGCCGCTTGCGGCCTCACGGCCGCCAAAACCGTCACGGCGGCATGAAAATCCCTCAGGCGAGCGGCCCTGCGGGCGGCGGCCTCCTCGTCCACGCCCCATTTCTCGGCGTTCCAGTCCTCATCGACATGGGCGGCGTCCCAGACCTGGCCGGCATCGCGTGCGCCATGGGCCAGCGCCAGCGCCAGCAGCGCCGAGCCGGTCAGGGTCGTCACCACATGAAGTGCCGCGACCGACCAGGCGTCGCCGGGCAGCGCAGCGCGAGCAGCCTGAATGGCCTCGTCCGGCTGCTTCACGTGCATGACGCCCTCGGACAGGATGAAATGCGCCCCAAGCGTCTCCGCGGCCCAGAACAGCACGGGGTCCCAATGGGCGGCCTCGCGGGCGACCAGCCCTTCCGGATGGCCGGCGCGATAGAACAGCAGATCGGACTCGAAATATTTGGCGAGGTCCTCGGCGACGAGCTCGACGCGGTCGACCACGCCCTCGACCACGCTGTTGGCGACCCGCGTCAACGGCATGGTCATGGGGTTGATCGTCTCCCCCTGCGCCGCCCATTCCGCGGCCACCGCATCGGCGAGCGCGCGCGAAGGGATGACCACCTGGCGCTTGGACGGCGTGCGGATCGGCTTGCCGTCGAGCATGATGGCAAATCCGCCCTCAACCTCGGCCACGCCCGCCTCCTGGTAGAAGCGCTTGCGCAGCGGCACGCGCGAGGCCTGGCGGACCGCCTCCTGCGGATCGAGCGGGGATCGCCCCGCCATCTCGTCGAACAATTCGCGCATCTTGAGTTTTCGGTCTCCGCCGCTGAATATTAGGCTTTTAAGGTAAGACCGGCAGCTGATAAAGCGAGCGGCGCGATGAGGGAACTTGCGGGCATTGTGGCCCTGTTCGGCGGGCTTTGGCTGGCAGCAGCCGAGGCCGGCTTTCGCACCCCGGAATCGCTGGTCCGGAATGTCTACGCCTATTACGGCCAGGGTGCACCCGAGCTGTCAAAAGGCCTGCCGCGCGATGCCATGACCGCCCGGCAATTCTTCGACCCCTCCCTGCGCAAGGCCTGGAGCACGCCGAGGCTCGAGCCCTATGATTTCCTGGTGCAGAGCCCGAGCTGGAAGCTCGGCCCAGTGACGATCGCGGTCGTGCGCCGGCAATACGACAAGACCTATGTTGCAGCGAATTTCGACAATCACGGCCGCCGGGTGGCGCTGAACTTCGTTCTGGTCAACGGGCCCGAGGGCTGGCTGATCACGGATGTCGAGAGCCCGCATGACAGTCTGCGGATGTTTCTGGAGCAGTTTCGGAATTGAGGGGTTTCCGTCATAGCGAGCTCTGGATTGCTTCGTCGCAAGAGCTCCTCGCAATGACGAGGCTAGCAACGGGGCCCAGCCCCTATTCCTCCGGCGCGTTCTCGATCGGATCAAACCGGCTCGCATCGAGCCCGAGCAAATTCCACGATTGCTGCATGTGCGGCGGCAACGGCGCGGTGGCGTCGATCACGCCGCCGCGGGGATGCGGAATGACGATGCGGCGCGCGAGCAGATGCAGGCGGTTTTGCAAACCGCCCGGCAACTGCCAGTTCTCGATGTTGAAATATTTGGGATCGCCGACGATGGGATGGCCGATATGCTCCATGTGGGCGCGGAGTTGGTGGGTACGGCCCGTGACCGGCTTCAGCGAGACCCAGGTCAGCTTGTTGCCGGCGGTCTCGACCACCGCGTAATAGGTCACCGCGTGGCTGGCGCCCTCGTCGCCGTGCTGGGCGATGCGCATGATAGTGTCGTCCTCGCTCTCCTCCTTTGCGAGGAAGGTCGAGATGCGGCCCTGCTTCGGCTTCGGGAGCCCCGGCACCAGCGCCCAATAGGTTTTCCGCGCAGACCGCTCGCGGAATGCGCCGGTCAGATACGAGGCGGCAAAGCGCGTCTTGGCGATCAGGAGACAGCCCGACGTCTCCCTGTCGATGCGGTGCACGAGGCGCGGCTTCTGGCCCTTGGAATCGCGCATCACCTCCAGCATCTGGTCGATGTGCCGCGTCATGCCCGAGCCGCCCTGCACGGCAAGGCCCAACGGCTTGTTCAGCACGAGAACGTCGTCGTCCTCGTAGATCGTCATCTCCTTCAGCGCGGCCAACGTCTTTTGCGCGGCTTCCGATTCCGGGTTGGCCGCCTTCGGCGTGTCGAGCTTCAGCGGCGGAATGCGGACGCTCTGCCCCTCCTCCAGCCGATCCTTGCTGTCGACGCGCTTGCCGTCGACGCGCAGCTCGCCTTTGCGCACGACGCGCTGGATGTGGGAGAACGACAGACCGGGAAAGCGCGCTTCGAGGAAACGATCAACGCGCATGTTGTTCTCGTCGGCCGTTACCTTGACGGTCTCCACCTTGGTCGGCAGCAGCGCTTCGACGACGGGCTTTGCCGGCGCAGCCTGTTCCACCGCAGGCGCCGACACACGGCGTTCGGCGCGCTCGGCCGCAAAGCGCGGCGGCCGCCCACCCGGCTTGCCGCCGGGACGCGGGCCGGCCTTCTTCGCACCGCCCGCCTTGAACGGACGCGCCTCCTTGCGCTCGTCGCGCTCGCGAGGTTTCGGATTCATTCTCTTGATGCGGCGGCTCATGCGGTTTTTCCAAGCTTTCGTGTCGAGTGCGCGTTGGCGCGGCGGGGCAGCGACGCAACTTGCGCGCCTACCTCTTTCTCCGCCAGCCGCAGGGATTCGAGCAACTTCATACCAACTCAACCCTCAGCGTCCGCCCCACGGCGCTGGCGGCGCGCTGCAACGTATCAAGAGTCACTGATGGCGTCGTCGGATCAAGAAGCCGGTCAAGTTGACGACGACTCGTCTTCATACGTTCCGCCATAGCCGTTTTCGTAATTCCCTGCGTCTTCATTGCTTCCGTCAGTTGCTCGGCGATGAGCTCCTTGATGGCGCGCTCCTCACAAGCTCCAAGTATGCCTTGCTCGGCAAGAAACTCGTCGAACGTCTCTTCGCTCACGCGCGTTTTTCTCTTCGCCATCACATCACCTCTCGTCTGCGCTTCAGCGCAAGGTCGATATCCTGCTTTGGCGCCTTCTGCGTCTTCTTGATGAAGCCGTGAAGCAGGATCATCTGCCCGCCTTCCAGACAGAAGATCACTCGCGCAATCCGGTTACTGTCGAGATCACTCCGAACCTCCCACAATCCGTCCCCCAACGGGGCACAATGCGGGCGTCCTATCGGCCAGCCGAATTCGACTTTCTGGATGTCCTTCCCGACAGTTCGTCGATCCTCGGGAGGTAATTCCAATATCCACTCACGAACAGGATTTCGACCTGTCGAGCTGACATAGAATCTCGCTGGAAGCTTCTTCGTTCGATCGATCATTCGATCGGGATCGTGTGCCATTTTTGACACGCAAATGCAAGCTCTTTCCCATGCGGCAGAGCCTACTTCCCGCCCCGCTCCTTCCGCAGCTTGGCCCAATATTCCAGCCGCTTGCGGATCTCGCGCTCGAAACCGCGCTCGGGCGGGTCGTAGAAGGTCTGGCGGCCCAAGGCTTCCGGAAAGTAGTCCTGCCCCGAGAAGGCGTCCGGGGTGTCGTGGTCGTATTCGTAAGACGCGCCGTAGCCTTCCGACTTCATCAGCTTGGTCGGGGAATTCAGGATGTGCTTTGGCGGCAGTAGCGAGCCGGCCTGCTTTGCGGTCTGCATCGCAGCCTTGAAGGCGGTATAGACGGCGTTCGATTTCGGCGCAGTGGCGAGGTAAACAACGGCCTGCGCGATGGCGAGCTCGCCTTCGGGATGGCCGAGGAAGTCGAAGGCGTCCTTGGCGGCGTTGGCAATGACGAGCGCCTGCGGATCGGCAAGACCGATATCCTCGACCGCCATGCGCACGACGCGGCGGGCCAGGAACAGCGGGTCCTCGCCGGCATCGAGCATGCGCGCGAGATAATACAGCGCGGCATCGGGATCGGAGCCGCGCACCGATTTATGCAGCGCCGAGATCAAATTGTAATGGCCGTCAGCCGACTTGTCGTAGATCGGGGCGCGGCGTTGCAGGATGTCCTGCAATTGCGCGGCATTGAAAATCTCGTCCGCCCGCGCCGAACGCCAGACCTCTTCGGCGAGCGTCAGCGAGGCGCGGCCATCGCCGTCGGCCATGCGCACCAGAACCGCGCGCGCCTCGTCATCAAGCGGCAGCTTCTTGCCTTCGACCTCCTCGGCATGCGCGAACAGCTTTTCGATTGCCGCGGCGTCGAGCGAGCGAAACACCAGCACGCGCGCACGCGACAGAAGCGCCGCGTTGAGCTCGAAGGACGGGTTCTCGGTGGTGGCGCCGACCATCACCACCGTGCCGTCTTCCATCACGGGCAGAAACGAATCCTGCTGGGCGCGGTTGAAGCGATGTACCTCGTCGACGAACAGAAGCGTGCCCTTGCCCATCTCGCGGCGGGCGCGTGCGGCATCGAAAGCTTTCTTGAGATCGGCGACGCCGGAGAACACAGCTGAGATCTGCTCGAAATGCAGATCCGTCGCATCCGCCAGCAGCCGCGCTACCGTGGTCTTGCCGGTGCCGGGCGGGCCCCAGAACACCAGCGAACCCAGCGTGCGCGTCTCCAGCATGCGCGTCAGCGCGCCGTCGGGACCGAGGATGTGATCCTGGCCAACGACCTCCGACAGCACACGCGGACGCAGCCGGTCCGGCAGCGGATGCGGAGCTTCGTGATCGAGCCCCGCCGCGGCGAACAGAGTTGGCGTCTCCTGTGGTCGCTTCGGACTCATCCGCCCAGCGTGACGTTGATCTGCTGGCCGCCGCGCACCAGCGTGATGCGCCAGATCCGCGGGCGCTCGCCTGCGGCCTTTTCAAGATCGCCGGTCTTGCCGATCTTCTGGTTGTTGACAGCGACAATGATGTCGCCCTTCTGGAAGCCGACACTCGCGGCCGTGCTGTCGCCGCCGAGATCGGTGATCACGACGCCTTCGGTGTCGGCGTCCAGATGCAGCTCGTCGGCGACGGCCGGCGTGATGGTCGAGAACTTGGCGCCCTGGAACGGCGACCGTGCGGTAACGACGAGTTCGTTGCGGCCGCTGTCGGGCGCGATCTCGAGCGCGATCGCCAGCTTGAGCGGCTTGCCGCCGCGTTGCACGTCGATCTGCGCGGTGCCGCCGAGCGGACGGGTGGCGAAGCGGTAGTCGAAGGCGTTGGGATCATCCACGGTCTGGCCGTCGATCCCGGTGATGAGATCGGAGGACTTCAGGCCGGCCTTCGCCGCGGGGCCGTTCGCAACCACGCTCGCAACCAGCGCGCCGGTCGGCGAACGCAGGCCGAGGCTCTCGGCGATCTCGGGCGTCACCGCCTGCAATTTTGCCCCGAGCCAGGGACGCTTTACCGCCTTGCCGCCGCTCTTGGCGGAGGCGACGACGACGCGCACCATATTGGCGGGAATGGCAAAGCCGATACCCTGCGAGCCGCCGGAGCGCGAATAGATCGCGGTGTTGATGCCGGCGAGCTTGCCATTCATGTCGACCAACGCACCGCCGGAATTGCCGGGATTGATCGCCGCATCGGTCTGGATGAAGAACTGGTAATCGGTGATGCCGACCTGCGTACGCGCGAGCGCCGAGATGATGCCGTGGGTCACGGTCTGGCCGACGCCGAAGGGATTGCCGATCGCCATCACGACATCGCCCACCATCAGCTCGTCCGAATTGGTGAATTCGAGAGCTGGAAACTTCTCCTTGGTATCCTTCAATCGCAGCACCGCGAGATCGCTGCGGGAATCCTTCAGCACGATCTCGGCCTCGAACTCGCGCTTGTCCGACAGCGAGACCTTCACCTGGTCGGCGCCCTCGATCACGTGGACGTTGGTGACCACGAGGCCGGACGCATCGACGATCACGCCCGAGCCGAGCGAGCGCTGGACCTGCTCCTGCTGCTGGCCCGGCACCCCGAAGAAGCGGCGGAAGATCGGGTCGTCCAGCAGCGGATTGCGGTTCTGCACGACCTTGGCGGCATAGACGTTGACGACCGCCGGCTGCACCCGCTGCACGATCGGCGCATAGGACAGCCGCAACTCGGCCGGCGATGACGGGACGCGGCGATCCTGCGCGGCGGCTGAATTGAAGTGGGCTGAAAACGCTATGCACAATACCGTGACGACAGCGGTCGAGATCGATCGAAACATTCCTACCTCTTGGAAAAGACGCCGGAATATAGGCGCGTTCGCCCCCCAATAGAAGGGCGCCAGGCGGCATTATTCACCCTTCCGGGTGTCGCCGGAATGCAAGCCTCCGTGCGAAATCGCAAGCCGGCCGGGGCAACAGATTGGCATGACGCGCATCATCTTGCATTGTGGTGATGGCGGATTCGGTTGCGGCGAATTTGCATCAGTGGGAACCGCGCAACCGGCCGCAGCGTCGCAGGGCAGTCATCGATCATACCTAGGCTCTCCCGTTGCGACTTGGGGAAGTTCGTCAAACGATGGAGGCGTAACGTGAGCAGAACAAGACTTGCAGCGACGGCGATTGGTCTCGCCGGTGCGCTGGCGGCCTCGCAGGCCCAGGCCCAATCGGCAAGCAGCAGCGATCAGGAAATAGCGCTGCTGAAGCAGCAGTTGAAGATGCTGGAGCAGAAGCTCGACAAGCTCCAGAGCCAGACCGCCGCGAACACGGCGGCGACCGCAAAGGCCAAGGTCGAAGCGAAGGCCGAAGCAAAGGCGGAGGCGCGCTCCGAGGCGAAGGCCGTCGTCGCCAACGCCAACGCAGCGATCCCGCTCAAGGGTCCAGCACCGGCATCCGGTGTGATCGTCACGATGCCGAACAACCGGCCGACCATCTGCACCGCGGATCAGGCGAACTGCGTCGCGATCACCGGCCGCGTGCACTACGATGTTGGTGGCTACGACTATCGTCCCAGCACCGCGGCGACCGTGCCGCAGAAGCTCGACAGCGGCGAGAATGTCCGCCGCGCGCGCATCGGCCTCGCCGGCAAGTTCTTCAACGACTGGAATTTCGCCTTGGTCTATGACTTCGGCGGCTCCTCGGATGGTTTTGGTGGCGCGGCGCCTGGCTCGGTGCCCGGTGGCGGAACGTCCGGCATTGAGAACGCCTATCTCAGCTATACCGGCCTGAAGCCGTTCGGTGGCAAGCTGGCGGCCGAAATCGGCATCATGGACCTGCCTTACACGCTGGACGAGGCCACGAGCTCCAACGACATCATGTTCATGGAACGCGCCTCGCCCGGTGTGGTCGCGACCAACATCGCTGCCGGCGACTTCCGCTCCGCGGCGGGCGCACGCTGGTTCAACGACCAGCTCTGGATCGGCGGCTATGCCACCGGACCGTCGACCGGTGCGATCCATTCCGCATCGAGCGCGGCTCCGGCGGGCACGAGTGAGCAATATGGCGCCGTGGCGCGTATCGCCGGCAACCCGATCAGCGGTAAGGACTACTCGGTGCATCTCGGCGCCGACGCGCAATGGCTGATCCAGCCGCCACGTAATCTCATTGCCAACACTCAGACCGTGACGCTCAGCGATCGTCCGGAGTTGCGTCTCGACCCGACGACCCTGGTCTCGACGGGCGCGATCGCCAATGCCTCGGGCGCACAGGTCTACAGTGTCGAAGCCGCCGCCACCTACGGGCCGTTCATCGTTCAGGGCGAGTACTTCTGGTACAATGTCGATCGCACCGCCAACACCAGCGTGCCACTGATCGGCGCGTCGAGCCTGAAATTCCAGGGCGGTTACGCGCAAGCCGGCTACGTCCTCACCGGCGAAGGCCGCAGCTACAACGCCGCCAACGCGGCCTATAACGGCGTCAAGCCGGCGCATCCGTTCTCGCTCGATGGCGGCGGCTGGGGTGCCTGGGAGATCGCGGGGCGCTTCTCGACGATCGACCTCAACGATCAGCTCGCGAGCGCCAACGGCGTCGCGGGTGGACGCCAGAACGTCTACACGCTGGCGCTCAACTGGTACGTCAATGGCAACGTCCGCTTCATGCTCGACTATCTGCATGGGACGGTCTCCAAGCAGACACTCCCGCCCGCGGCATTCGCGAATACGGGATCGAATTTCGACGCTGTGGCGATGCGCACGCAGTTCGCGTTCTGAGGCGATCTGTTCCGGGAGCGGCACGCTGCTCCCGGATATCTACGCCGCGCGCTTCTTCTTCACGACCACCGGCGGCGGCGCGCAGGAGAGAAGCTGCTGATGGCGCTCGCCCCAGGCCTTCAGGATATCGATCACCGGCCGCAGGCTCTCACCTAACTCGGAGAGGCAATATTCCACGCGCGGCGGCACTTCCGCATAGACCTTGCGGATGACGAGCTTGTCCTCCTCCAGCGCGCGGAGCTGCTTTGTCAGCATACGCTGGGTGATGCCGGGCATCCGGCGGCGCAGTTCACCGAAGCGCTGGGTGCCGTCCTGGAGGTGGTAGAGGATCACGCCCTTCCACTTGCCGTCGATCAGATCCAGCGTCGCCTCGACCGAGCAGCCGGGACGCCGGGTAAAATCTCGCCGTTTCATGCGTGTTTTCCCAATAGTATCCAAACAGGGACTATATCCCCGAATTTACAGTACTTGCCAAATCGGAGCCAGAGCGACAGTTAGCACGGCAGGCGAGCACGCCATCTGATGGAGACAAACCATGAAGGCCGTCGGCTACAAAAAATCGCTTCCGATCGAGGATCAGGACGCGCTGATCGACTTCGAAACCGCAAAGCCCGAGCCAAAAGGGCGCGACATCCGCGTCGCGGTTAAGGCGATCTCGGCCAATCCGGTCGATTACAAAGTGCGCAAGCGCGCCGCCCCGCCCGAGGGCGAGACCAAGATCCTGGGCTATGACGCGGCCGGCGTGGTCGACGCGGTGGGTCCTGACGTCACACTGTTCAAGCCGGGCGACGAAGTGTTCTACGCGGGCTCGATCCTGCGTCAGGGCACCAACGCCGAGTTCCACCTGGTCGACGAGCGCATCGTCGGCAATAAGCCGAAATCGCTCTCGTTCGCGCAGGCCGCAGCCCTTCCCCTCACCTCCATCACCGCTTGGGAATTGCTGTTCGATCGGCTCGGCGCGGTGCCGGGCAAGAGCGTCGATCCGCGTACGCTCTTGATCACGGGCGGCGCCGGCGGCGTCGGCTCGATCCTGATCCAGCTTGCCCGCCGCCTCACCGGCCTTACGGTGCTCGCCACCGCGACGCGGCCGGAATCACAAAAATGGTGCCTCGATCTCGGCGCGCATGCGGTGATCGACCACGGCAAGCCGTTGAAGGAGCAGATCGAGAAGCTCAAGCTGCCGCCGGTCGCGCTGGTGGCGAGCCTCACCTTCACCGACCAGCACTACAAGGCGATCGCCGAGTTCATGGCGCCGCAGGGCCGGTTCGGCCTGATCGACGATCCGCCGGAGTTCACCATGAGCGCTTTCAAGGGCAAGGCGATCTCGGTGCATTGGGAATCGATGTTCACGCGCTCATCGTTCCAGACGCCGGACATGATCGCGCAGCATCATCTGCTCAACGACGTCGCCGATCTGATCGACAAGGGCGTGCTGCGCACGACGCTCGACCAGACCTTCGGCACGATCAACGCAGCCAACCTCAAGCGCGCGCATGCGCTACTCGAGAGCGGCAAGTCGCGCGGCAAGATCGTGCTGGAGGGGTGGTAGCCACTAGCTCGACGCGGACGGTGCCTTCGCATCCGGCGGACGGCCCGCCCGCTCGACAAAGCCCTTGGCAAGAGCGTGATAGATGCCCTCCTCGCAAACCGCGCGCGAGGTTGCATGCGCAATCAGCGCAGCCGCCATCAGCGGCACGACCATCCCGTGATTGTCGGTCATCTCGGTCACGATCACGAATGCAGTGATGGGCGCCTGCACGACTCCCGCAAAATACGAGACCATGCCAAGCAGCATGATCGCGCCGAGCGGCGCGTCGTGGAAGAGACCGGCGATGTTGCTGCCGATACCGGCACCGACGGCAAGCGACGGTGAGAAGATGCCTCCGGGAATCCCGCTGATCGCGGCGAAGGTCGTGGCAAGGAGCTTGAGCGCGCCGAAATCCTGCGGCAACGGCGTGCCGTGCTCCAGCGCCGTCTTCACCTGCTCGTAACCCGTGCCGTAGATCGTATCGCCGGACACGAGGCCGCAGATTGCGACGGCCAGGCCGCAGGCAAACGCGAACCAGAGCGGATGGCCCTTGATTTTACGGCCGAGCGGATTCTTGAAACCGCACGCCATCGCAATGACGATGCGGCTGAACAGGCCGCCCGCGAGGCCACCGATCACGCCGCAAAGCGGAACGGCCAGCCAGTCGGCGCCACGCGCCAGCGACATCGCGCTGCTTCCGAAATAGGCGTAGTTGCCTGCCAAGGCGAGCGAGGTCAGACCGGCGGCGATGACGGCGCCAATGATGAGGCTGGACGTGCGTGTCTCGAACGCCCGACTCATCTCCTCGATGCCGAAAACGATCCCCGCCAGCGGTGTGTTGAAGGCTGCTGCAACGCCGGCGGCAGCACCGGCCAGGATCAAGCCGGGCTGCCGACGCGGCGAGACGCGGCCGAGCGCGAACATGATGGAAGCACCGACCTGAACGGTCGGCCCTTCCCGTCCGACCGAGGCGCCACAGAGCAGCCCGAACAGGGTGAGGATCATCTTGCCTATTGCGATCCGGATCGAGACCAAACGTTCGCGCGCCGCCTGATCAGTCAAATGCCGCGCGGCGATCGCCTGCGGAATTCCGCTGCCCTGCGCGTTCGGGAACAGGCGGATGGTCAGGTAGGCCGACAGCACGAAGCCGAGCGGCGCGACCGCCAGAACGGCGTAACGCGACTGGGCGAGCAGCAGCGCAAAGGCGTGCTGGGCAAGATCGGCAAGGTGCGCCAGCGCCACGGCCGCAGCACCGACCGCAATCCCGCCGAGCAGAAAGATGGCCCGTCGCTGCCATCGCGCGGATGTCAGTTTGAAGAGACGTTTGTGGCGGGTCGACAGGGGCCAGATCATGAAGGCCCGGTTCTAGCCCGTCTGGCTCGGAAATGAAGGGCCAAGCAGGCAGATCAGCTAGGCTGAAACCGCCCCCTCGACGAACATCAACCGCCGCTCCAGTGCGGCCTGCCGAAGCTTGAGGGCTTCGGCATATTCCGGCGAGGCGTACCATTCGCGCGCGCGGGCCATCGAGGGAAACTCCACGATGATGACGGTCCTCGCCGGCGGGCCGCCCTCCACCACTTCAGCGGCACCGCCGCGCGCGAGGTAACGGCCGCCATATTGCGCAATGGTTTGCGCGGCCAGCGCGCGATAGGCCTCCATCGCGGCCTGATCGCGCACCTCGACTTCGGAGATCACATAGGCCGGCACAGGCCGGCCTCAGGCGATCGTGTTGACGATGCCGCCCTCGGCCCGCAGCGCCGCGCCGTTGGTCGCCGAGGCCTCCTTCGAGGCGACATAGACCACCATGTTGGCGATCTCATCGACGCTGGCGAAGCGCTGGATCAGGGAACTCGGGCGATGCTCCCTAACGAAATTGGCCGCGGCTTCGTCCAAGGACTGGCCGTTCTGCTTGGCGAGATCTTTCACGAAGGTTTCGACGCCTTCCGACATGGTCGGCCCCGGCAGCACGGAATTGACGGTGACGCCGGTGCCGCGGGTGAGCTGCGCGAGGCCGCGCGCGACCGAGAGCTGGGCGGTCTTGCTCATGCCGTAGTGGATCATCTCGACGGGAATGTTGAGGCCGGACTCCGACGAGATGAAGACGATGCGGCCCCAGTTGCGCTTGAGCATGCCCTTCATGTAGGCACGCGACAGCCGCACGCCGCTCATCACGTTGACTTCGAAGAAGCGGCTCCAGTCCTCGTCGGGGATCTCGAAAAAGTCTTTGGGCTCGAAGATGCCGGCGTTGTTGATGAGGATATCGACCTCGGGCAGCGCAGACACCAGCGCCTTGCAGCCCGCCGCAGTCGAGACGTCGGCGGCAATGCCGCGCACCTTGGCCCCCATTGCTTCCAGCTTGCGCACGGCTGCATCGACCTTGTCCTGGCCGCGGCCGTTGATCACGACGCTGGCGCCGGAACCAGCCAGGCCTTTTGCGATGGCGTGGCCGATGCCGGCGGTCGAGCCGGTCACAAGCGCGGTCTTTCCAGAAAGGTCGATCTTCATGCGTCGTCTCCATTGATGTTGACGGAGATATCGTGCGCTGCACGCGCAGCTTCAATCGTCCCTCACCGACGCGTGAGGATTCAGTCGCGCGGCGGCAGCGTCCGGACGAACGCGACGATGGCATCGAGATCCTGCGGCGTCATGCCGGCATAGGCAGCATACGCCATCGGCGGCTTCAGCTTATGGCCATCGCGCGCGATGCCTTGCGTAATCGCACGTTTGATTTCGTCGTCGCTCCATTGGCCGAGGCCAGCCGCGGGATCGGGGGTGATGTTGGGAGAGACAGATTCGCCCCACGGCCCCTTGAAGGTCCGGCCGCCCTTGCCGCTCGCCGCAGTGAAATCGTGGACCACGGACGGGCCTTCCGGCGTGTGGCATTCCAGGCAATGGGCGATGGTGAGGAGATAACGGCCGCGCGCGAGCTTATCGGACAGTTCCTGCTCGCTCGCCTGCTTGCCGGCATAGGTCGGCGTTTCCGGCTTCAGCGCGATCTTGTATTCCGGCGCCGGCGTCTGATGGCGCACCGGCGGCACGGAGCGCAGATAGGCGGTGAGTGCATCGAGATCACGCGCCGTGAGCACCGTGTAGAATTCGGTCGGCATGATCGGTGCGACCTTGGTACCGTTCGGCCTGGCGCCGCTGACAAGAAACCGCTTCAGCTCGGCATCGCTCCAGTTGCCGATGCCGGTGTCCTTGTCCGGCGTGATATTGGAGCCGGTGACCTTGAACGCCGGCTCATCAAAAACCTGGCTGCCACCCGAGAGCGCACGCGAGAGATCGAGCCCTTGCGGCCCGCGCGGCGTATGGCAGTTGTGGCAGACCATCACGCTGTTGACGAGATAGGCGCCGCGCTCGGCCAGCGTCTCGCCCGCGGCCGGCGACATCAGCAGCGCCAGCGCAAATCCAAACACAATCCTCATGAGAGCCCCCGCCCGGAATCGCGCTCACCAAAACGATGCGCGGCATGAGATACCGCCGCGCCATACAAAAAAGCGGCGCCCAGGGGCGCCGCTTTCGAAAACTCTCTACCGGTCGGCTTACGCCGCCTCGGCTTCCTTTTCCTGGACCGGGCCGGAGTCCTGGCCCTTGGCGTCGACGTCGCGATCGACGAACTCGATCACGGCCATCGGCGCGTTGTCGCCGTAGCGAAAGCCGGCCTTGATGATGCGGGTGTAGCCGCCCTGGCGGTCCTTGTAACGGGGGCCCAGGACGTCGAACAGCTTCCTGACCTGATCCTTGTCGCGCATCTCGGAGATCGCCTGGCGGCGCAGAGCGAGACCACCCTTCTTGCCGAGGGTGATGAGCTTCTCGACGATCGGGCGCAATTCCTTCGCCTTCGGCAGCGTGGTGACGATCTGCTCGTGCTTGATCAGCGCGGCGCACATGTTGGCGAACATCGCCTTGCGGTGTTCGGCGGTGCGGTTGAGCTTACGATGAACCTTGCCGTGACGCATTGATCTATTCCTTGATTTGACTTCGTCGCGACGGTTCGTCGGACATATTGCTCAGGTGGGCTGCCTGCGTTCGCCCAGATAACGACCAGCGAATGGCGAGCAGCTATTCGCTACCCGCCACTCCCCGTTCGCCTAACTCAGTAGTGATCTTCGAAGCGCTTGGCGAGCTCGTCGATGTTCTCCGGCGGCCAGCCCGGCACTTCCATGCCGAGATGCAGACCCATCTGGGCCAGCACTTCCTTGATCTCGTTCAGCGACTTGCGGCCGAAATTCGGGGTGCGGAGCATTTCGGCTTCCGACTTCTGCACGAGGTCGCCGATGTAGACGATGTTGTCGTTCTTCAGGCAGTTGGCCGAACGCACCGACAGCTCGAGCTCGTCCACCTTCTTGAGGAAGGCCGGGTTGAAGGCGAGATCCGGGATGATCTCCTGGGCGACTTCCTTGCGCGGCTCTTCGAAGTTGACGAACACGTTGAGCTGATCCTGGAGGATGCGCGCGGCATAGGCCACGGAATCATCCGGCGTCAGCGCGCCGTTGGTCTCGATCGTCATGGTCAGCTTGTCGTAGTCGAGGATCTGGCCCTCGCGGGTGTTCTCGACCTTGTAGGAGACCTTGCGGACCGGCGAGTACAGGCTGTCGACCGGGATCAGGCCGATCGGCGCGTCCTCGGGACGGTTGCGCTCGGCGGGCACGTAGCCCTTGCCGGTGGCGACCGTGAACTCCATGCGAATCTCCGCGCCCTCGTCGAGCGTGCAGATCGGGAGATCCGGGTTGAGCACGACCACATCGCCGACCGTCTGGATGTCGCCGGCGGTGACCGTGCCCGGGCCCTGCTTCTTCACGACCATGCGCTTGGGGCCTTCGCCCTGCATCCTGATCGCGATATCCTTGATGTTCAGCACGATGTCGGTGACGTCTTCACGGACGCCCGCGATCGAGGAGAACTCGTGCAGCACGCCGTCGATGTGCACCGACTGCACCGCCGCGCCCTGAAGCGAGGAGAGCAGGATGCGGCGCAGCGCGTTGCCGAGCGTCTGGCCGAAGCCGCGCTCGAGCGGTTCGGCGACGACGGTCGCGAAACGCGAGGGATCGCTGCCGGGCTGGACCTGGAGCTTGTTCGGCCGAATCAGTTCTTGCCAATTTTTCTGGATCGTCACTGTTTCACCCATACAGGCCAGTCAAACTGCTGTCGCAGACACTGGCGTTGGAGAAAGGCCGCAGATCATTCCCGCGGCTTTGGAAAAAGTCATCGCGGGCGACTAATGCGCCCGCAACTTGGTATCAAACGCGCCGACGCTTGCGGGGACGGCAACCGTTGTGCGGGATCGTGGTTACGTCGCGGATCGAGGTGACGGTGAAGCCCGCGGCCTGCAGCGCGCGGAGCGCCGACTCACGGCCCGAACCGGGACCGGCGACTTCGACTTCCAGCGTGCGCATGCCGTGTTCCTGCGCCTTCTTCGACACGTCTTCGGCGGCAACCTGCGCGGCATACGGGGTCGACTTGCGCGAGCCCTTGAAGCCCATCGTGCCGGCGGAAGACCAGGCAATCGTATTGCCCTGCGCGTCGGTGATGGTGATGGTCGTGTTGTTGAACGACGAGTTCACGTGCGCGACGCCGGAGGCGATGTTCTTGCGCTCACGACGACGAACGCGGGTGGCTTCCTTGCCCATAGAGTACCTTTCCTGAAGATCTCAAACGCCGCCGTAATGCCAGCGGCTACACCTGATGGAACGAAAGGCGCGCGGCGAACGGGATGTCCCCTGTTCACCGCACGCCGCGATTGGATTCGAAAACTTACTTCTTCTTGCCGGCGATGGCCTTGGCCGGGCCCTTGCGCGTGCGCGCATTGGTGTGGGTACGCTGACCGCGCACCGGCAGACCGCGACGATGACGCAGGCCGCGATAGCAGCCGAGGTCCATCAGACGCTTGATGTTGATGCCAACCTCACGACGCAGGTCGCCCTCGACGAGATAGTCGCGGTCGATCACTTCGCGGATCTGGAGCACTTCAGCGTCGCTGAGCTGATTGACGCGACGATCCTCGGGGATCTTCACCTTCTCGATGATTTCACCAGCGATCTTCTGGCCGATGCCATGGATGTACTGGAGCGCGATCAGCACGCGCTTGTTGGTCGGAATGTTCACGCCGGCAATACGGGCCACGGCCTTCTCTCCTGTCGCCGATCCCTCGTCAGGAATCTGGCTTTAAGTGCTTGGTTTCTCGGGCAGGTGTTCACAAACGCGAACACGACGCCCACCCCTGGTCTTCCTGGGGCCCGGCATCGTTTTAAACTATCCGACTTGGATGCGGGGCTTATTAGGGGATTCCAGGGGCTTTCGTCAACCGCTGCTAGCGCTTGGCTCGCTTTTTCGTGACCTTTTTTGGTCCCTTCTTCGAACCTTTTTTGACAGCCTTCTTGGCGGCCTTTTTGACACCCTTTTTAGCCGTTTTCTTGGGCGTCTTCTTGGCGCCCTTCACGGTCTTCTTGGCGGCCTTTTTGGCGGTTTTGACCGATTTAGCGGCCTTTTTGGCTGCTTTCGCCGGCTTTTTGGCGGTTTTCTTCGCTGGCTTGGCTTTTTTGGTCCCCGTCTTGGCGGGTGCCGCCTTGGCTGCACTGCGGGCGTGGCTCTTGGGTTCGATCGCCCCAAGCGCCAGCAACTGACGATGGATGGCCCGGGTGACCTCGTCGATGGCCATCATGCCGTCGATGGTGGAGAGCTTACGCCGCTCGGAATAGTAGTGAATCAGCGGTTCCGTCTGGTTGCGGTAGCTGGCTAACCGCTTGGTCAGGACCTCCGGGGTGTCGTCGACCCGGACCTCCTCCCCGCGCTCCCGCATCTGGGCGACGCGGGTCTCGACACGACTCAGCAGCGCGCTCTCGTTGACGCGGAGCTCGATCACGGCGTCGAGCTTGAGATGCTTGTGCTTGAGCAGCTCATCCAGCGCCTCGGCCTGCGGCACGGTGCGCGGAAAGCCGTCGAGGATAAAACCGTTCTTCGCATCCGGCTGGTCGATGCGGTCGGAGATGATTCCCACCACGACGTCGTCGGGGACGAGGCCGCCGCCGGCCATGATCTCCTTGGCCTTCAGACCGACCGGCGTTCCCGCCGCGACGGCTGCACGCAACATCTCGCCAGTCGAGAGCTGGACGATGCCATAGCGCTGCACCAGCAGCTGCGCCTGGGTCCCCTTGCCCGACCCCGGCGGTCCCAGAAGTATAATTCTCATCGGCGTACGCCCCCCGGATTGGTGAGCGATACGTCGCGCACCTGTGTTTTGATATCAAGAGCAGTGCCAACCACAACCAGCGCCGCACCACCATCGACGATCATACTATAAGGCAGATCGATGCCGTAAAGCTCGAAGACCTCCGGAATCAACTGCAACGCAGTCAGGTAGACGGCTCCGACGACGGTCGTCAATGACACGACGCGATCGAGATAGTCGGCCGTCGCCTCGCCCGGTGCGACACCGGGAATTGTGCCATCACGCTGCACCAGGGATTTGGCCGTGTGCTCGGGGTCGACGACATAGGCCGTGTAGACGAAGGCGAGCACGAACACTGCGATCGACACGAGGATCATGTGCGCCGGCTGCCCCAGTTGGAGATGCCGATACGCCGCAGCGACCAGCGGGTGATCGCCGCCCAGGATGAAGCCCGCAAAGGCGAGCGGCAGAAAGAAGATCCACGGCGCCACCGTGACCGGAATCAGGAATCCGGCGCTGTTGAGCTTGATCGGCAGCACGCCAGCGCGCGCCGACAATTGCCGCGAGCCGACAGTGAGCGCGCCGAACTCGACCCGGACATTTCGCCGCGCGCCTTCGACAAGCACGATCACCGCGACGGTCACGATCCAGAACACGGCATAGGCGAGCACGAGATTGCTCGAGACCGCGCCCGTTCGCATGAGCTCCAAAATGCCGGCAACATCGCGCGGAATGGAGACGAGAAAGCCGACACTCAAGATCAGCGCCAAGCCATTGCCGATGCCGTAGCGGGTGATCTGTTCGCTCAACCACACCAGCACGAAGACGCCGCCGACCATCGAGGCCGTGGCCGTTATCACGAACGAGCCGTCGAGATTGTTGACAAGACCCTCAATGCCCATCAGTCCGGTTGCGATGCCATAGGCCTGAAAGCAAGCAAGAACCAAAGTGAGTCCGAGCGTGGCACGCGCGATCCTGCGCCGACCGCCCTCGCCCGACCGCTCGATCGTATTCAGCCTGCGCCACACCACGGACAGCAGCCGGATGAGGATCGCCGCCGTCAGATAGGGAATGAGGCCGAGTGCAAAAGGCGAAAGCCGGGCTATCAAGTCCGGCCTTGGCGAGAAGCTCGAAACATCCAGTCCCGCGATCGGGATCTGGGTGCCAAGCCTGAAAAGGAGCAGCGCGCCAATCGTGAAAGCGATCCGGCGCGCGAGCTCCCTGCTCATCTCGTCTGCTTATCTGCGACGGCCGCGCAGCTTCGACTTGCGGATCAGGCCTTCGTACTGATGGGCCAGCAGATAGCCCTGCACCTGCGCCACCGTGTCCATGGTGACGCTGACGACGATCAGCAGCGACGTGCCGCCGAAGTAGAACGGCACCGAGGCGTAGGAGATCAGGATCTCCGGGATCAAGCAGACGATCGCCAGATAGATCGCCCCGAGCACGGTGATGCGCGACAGCACGTAGTCGATATATTCCGCGGTACGTTCGCCCGGACGGATGCCAGGGATGAAGCCGCCGTGCTTCTTCAGATTGTCCGCGGTCTCGGTCGGGTTGAACACGATCGCGGTGTAGAAGAACGCGAAGAACACGATCAGCGCGAGATACATGATCAGGAACAGCGGGCGGCCGTGGCCGAGCTGGGTCGTGATCCACTGGAACCATTCCGGCCCACGGCCCGCGTTGAAGTTCGCAACCGTGGTCGGCAGCAGCAACAGCGAGGATGCGAAGATCGGCGGGATCACGCCCGAGGTGTTGAGCTTGAGCGGCAGATGCGAGGACTGGCCCTCGAACATCTTGTTGCCGACCTGGCGCTTCGGATACTGGATCAGCAGCCGGCGCTGGGCGCGCTCCATGAACACGATGAAGGCGATCACGGCGACCGCCATGATGATGACGACCAGGATCAGGCCGGTCGACATCGCGCCCTGACGGCCGAGCTCGAGCATGTTGGCGAGCGCTGCGGGCAGCTCGGCGACGATGCCGGAGAGAATGATCAGCGAGATGCCGTTGCCGATGCCGCGCGAGGTGATCTGCTCGCCCAGCCACATCAGGAACATGGTGCCGCCGGTCAGCGTGATCGCCGTGGACAGGCGGAAGAACATGCCGGGGTCGCTGACGACGTTGCCTGCGCCCTCGAGGCCCACCGCGATGCCGTAGGACTGGAACGCGGCCAGGATGACCGTGAGATAGCGGGTGTACTGGTTCAGCAGCTTGCGGCCGGACTCACCCTCCTTTTTCAGCGCCTCGAGTTGCGGCGAGACGGTGGTGAGGAGCTGGATGATGATCGAGGCCGAGATGTACGGCATGATGTTCAGCGCGAAGATCGCCATGCGGTGGATGCCGCCGCCGGCAAACATGTTGAACATGCCGAGGATGCCGCCCGCCTGGGAGCGGAACACCTGCTCCCAGATGTTGGGATCGATGCCGGGCAGCGGGATGTAGGTCCCGAGCCGATAAACCAGCAGCGCACCCAGGGTGAACCAGATGCGCTTCTTCAGTTCGTCAGCCTTGGCAAACGCGCCGAAATTGAGGTTGGCTGCCAGTTGTTCCGCTGCAGAGGCCATCTTGGACTTTCTCCCGCCGCCTATTGCGCTGTCATGCCCGCGGCCGGGCTACTCTAGCGGACGCCGGACATTATCTGGGGCTACGGCTTCGATAAGTCCACGTCCCTCGTGCGTAAAGGCCCGCGAGCCGCGGGCCAATGACGCAGTTGTTACGCCGCCTCGCCTTCTTCCTTGGCAGGGGCGAGGATCTTCACCGAACCGCCGGCCTTCTCGACTGCCGCGATCGCGGTCTTCGAGGCACCGTGGACTTCGATGTTAAGCTTGGCCTTGAACTCGCCGCGACCGAGCAGCCGCAGGCCGCCCTTGGCGCGGCGCAGCACGCCAGCCTTGACCAGGGATTCGACGTTCACGACGCTGCCGGCGTCGATCTTCTTGGCATCGACCGCGTCCTGGAGCCGGTCGAGATTGATCTCGGCGAACTCGATGCGGAAGATGTTGTTGAAGCCGCGCTTCGGCAGACGGCGATGCAACGGCATCTGACCGCCTTCGAAACCCTTGATGCGCACGCCCGAACGCGCGGTCTGGCCCTTGCCACCGCGGCCTGCCTGCTTGCCCTTGCCCGAACCAATGCCGCGGCCGACACGCATACGCTTCTTGCGCGAGCCGGCGTTGTCGGCGATATCGCTGAGCTTCATCGCCCTGCTCCTTGTTTCTTGCGCATGACCTTCACCGAAAACGGGTTCCCGCTTTCCGGGGTCGTGCGCCTTTGCTTACTTCTCGTCGACGATGCGAACGAGATGGTGAACCTTCAAGATCATGCCGCGGACTGCCGGGGTGTCCGGCAGTTCGCTGATACGGCCGATCTTGTTGAGCTTGAGCCCGATCAGCGTCGAGCGCTGCGAGTGATGGCGGCGGATCGCGCTGCCGGTCTGCTCGAGCTTGATCGTCTTTGCGGCCTTGGCCATCATGGTCTACTCCGAAAAGCTTCCGTTACTCGGCAGCCGCCTCGGCGTCGCCACCGATACGGCGCGACTGGAGGGTGGACACCTTGATGTTGCGGCGGGCAGCGACCGAACGCGGCGAATCCTGATGCTTCAGCGCGTCGAAGGTTGCGCGAACCATGTTGTAGGGGTTCGACGAGCCGATCGACTTTGCGACCACGTCCTGGACGCCGAGCGTCTCGAACACGGCGCGCATCGGGCCGCCGGCGATGATGCCGGTACCAGCCGGAGCTGCACGCAGGTAAACACGACCCGCGCCATGACGGCCGGCGATGTCGTGATGCAGCGTGCGGCCCTCGCGCAGCGACACGCGGGTCAAATTGCGCTTGGCGGACTCGGTTGCCTTGCGGATCGCCTCAGGAACTTCGCGCGCCTTGCCGTGACCGAAGCCGGCGCGGCCCTTCTGGTCGCCGATCACGACCAGTGCTGCGAAACCGAAGCGCTTGCCGCCCTTGACGACCTTGGCCACGCGGTTGATGTGGACGAGCTTGTCGACGAACTCGCTATCGCGCTCCTCGCGCTGCTGGCGGTCACGTCCGCCGCCGCGTTGATCGCGTCCACCACGTTGTTCGCGTTCTGCCATTTTTCCAATCCTTCAGAGGCTTACGCCTCAACCTTCAAATTCTGTTAGAAGCTCAGCCCGCTCTCACGCGCCGCGTCGGCAAGAGCCTTGACGCGCCCGTGGTAGAGGTAGCTGCCGCGATCGAACACGACTTCCTTGACGCCCTTCTCGGCGGCGCGCTCGGCCAGCAGCTTGCCGACCGCCTTCGCCGCATCGATGTCGGCGCCGGTCTTGCCGCCGTCGCGCATCGACTTCTCGAGCGAGGAGGCAGAGGCCAGCGTCTCGCCCTTCAGGTCGTCGATGACCTGGGCGTAGATGTGCTTCGACGAGCGGAACACAGACAGACGCGGACGGCCGGCACCGGAGCGACGCAGCTTCAGCCGCACACTCCGCTTGCGCCGGGCATTCGTAATCTTGGCTTTCGACATGACCGGCTCCGTTACTTCTTCTTGCCTTCCTTGCGGAAGATAAACTCGCCAACATACTTCACGCCCTTGCCCTTGTAGGGCTCCGGCGGACGATAGGAGCGAATCTCGGCGGCGACCTGGCCGACACGCTGGATGTCGCTGCCGGTCACCGTGATCTCAGTCGGCTTCGGCACGGTGATCGTGATCCCTTCCGGGATCGCATAGACCACGTCGTGGCTGTAGCCGAGCGCGAGCTGCAGGTTCTTGCCCTGCAACGCGGCGCGGTAACCGACGCCGGTGATTTCGAGCTTCTTCTCGAAGCCCTTGGTGACGCCTTCGACCAGATTCGCGACCTGGGCGCGAGCGGTACCATACAGCGCCCGCGCGCGATTGGTCTCGACCCGCGGGTTCACCTTGACCTGGCCGCTCTCGAGCTTCACTTCGACGTCGTTATGAACGACGAACTGAAGCTGGCCCTTCGGGCCCTTCATCTTGACGGTCTGCCCATCGACGGTCGCGGTCACACCGGACGGAACCGCCACAGGCCTTTTGCCAACACGTGACATGGATCAAAAATCCTTCTCAGAACACGGTGAAGAGGACTTCGCCGCCCACATTCGCTTCGCGCGCGCTGTGGTCGGCCATGATCCCCTTCGGCGTCGACAACACCGAAATGCCGAGCCCGTTGTTGACCCGCGGCAGAGCCTTCACCGAGGCATAGACACGACGCCCGGGCTTGGAGACTCGTTCGATCTCGCGGATGACGGGCTCGCCGTCGAAATACTTCAGCTCGATCTCGATCTCGCTGCGGCCCGAGGAATGCTCGAGCGTGGCGTAACCGCGGATGTAGCCCTCGGTCTTCAGGACCTCGAGCACGTTCTCGCGCATCTTCGAACCAGGCGTGGAGACCTTGCTCTTGGCGCGCATCTGCGCATTGCGGATACGGGTGATCAGATCGCTGATTGGATCGTGCGTAGACATCTAAACGACCCTCCTTACCAGCTGGACTTCACGAGGCCCGGGACCATGCCCTTGGAGCCAAGGTCGCGCATCGCGATGCGGGACAGTTTGGTCAAGCGATAGTTCGAGCGCGAACGGCCCGACAGCTCGCAACGCAGACGGATGCGGGTGGCCGACGAATTACGCGGCATTTCCGCAAGCTTCAGGGTCGCGGCGAACCGCTCCTCCATCGGCAGCGTCTTGTCGGCGATGATCGCCTTCAACCGCGCGCGCTTCGGGGCGGCGTTCTTCGCCATCCGCTTGCGCCGGTTGTTCTTCTCGACTGAACTCTTCTTTGCCATGCTTGGCTCCTGGGTATCCGCGTTTGAGAGGCTTTAGGTCAGCGTCTCACTGCCGGAACGGGAAATTGAAAGCGGTCAACAGGGCCCGCGCCTCGTCGTCGGTCTTGGCCGTGGTGCAGACGGTGATGTCCATACCGCGGGTATCCGTGACCTTGTCGAAGTCGATCTCGGGGAAAATGATGTGCTCCTTGATGCCGAGCGAGTAGTTGCCGCGACCATCGAAGCTCTTCGGGTTCAGGCCGCGGAAGTCGCGGACGCGCGGCAGCGCGACCGTCACCAGGCGATCGATGAACTCGTACATGCGGGCCTTGCGTAGCGTGACCTTGCAGCCGATCGGCTGGTTCTCACGCAGCTTGAAGGTCGCGATCGCGACGCGCGAATAGGTCACGATCGCCTTCTGGCCGGCGATCTGGGTCAATTCAGCGGCGGCGTTCTCGGCCTTCTTGCGGTCGTTGACGCTGTCGCCAACGCCCATGTTCAGCACGATCTTGTCCAGCCGCGGAACCTGCATGACGTTCTCATAACCGAACTTCTCGGTCATTTCCGTCCGGATCTTCGCGTCGTATTCCGCGCGCAGGCGCGGCGTGTAAGCGGCCTCAGCCATCGATCTCAGCTCCCGAGCTCTTGGCGATGCGGACCTTCTTGCCGTCCGCCAGAATCTTGAATCCGACGCGGGTCGGCTTTCCATCCTTGCCGACATACGCGATGTTGGACAGTTGGATCGGCGACTCCTTCGAGATGATGCCGCCCTCCTGGGCCTGCGTCTGCTTCTGGTGACGCTTGACCATGTT
Source organism: Bradyrhizobium sp. 1 (assembly GCF_023073315.1). Taxonomy (GTDB): domain Bacteria; phylum Pseudomonadota; class Alphaproteobacteria; order Rhizobiales; family Xanthobacteraceae; genus Bradyrhizobium. The sequence goes on from NZ_JADPJH010000014.1 coordinate 585,531, forward strand.
GATGCCGCGCACGAGCGCCGTGCCGGCGTCGGGACGTACCTCGAACACCTCGCCGGAGCGACCCTTGTCGCGGCCGGTCAGCACGACGACCTTGTCGCCCTTGCGGATCTTGGCAGCCATTACAGCACCTCCGGCGCGAGCGAGATGATCTTCATATGGTTCTTCGCGCGCAACTCGCGCGGCACGGGCCCGAAGATACGGGTGCCGACCGGCTCGGACTGGTTGTTGATCAGAACGGCGGCGTTGCGGTCGAAGCGGATGACCGAACCGTCGGCGCGGCGGATGTCCTTGCGGACGCGCACCACGACGGCCTTCATCACGTCACCCTTCTTCACCTTGCCACGCGGAATCGCTTCCTTGATCGAGACGACGATGATGTCGCCGATCGTGGCGTAGCGGCGCTTGGAGCCCCCGAGCACCTTGATACACATGACACGGCGTGCGCCAGAATTATCGGCCACGTCGAGGTTGGTCTGCATCTGAATCATTGATGCACCTCGTCCTCTTCTCTATGCGCCAGCCCAGCCGGCGCTCAACATTTCCCTGAAGTCAGTCGGCCAAAGCCGACAGATCAGGCGCTTTTCTTGTGTTCGCCCCGGATCACGACCCAGCGCTTCAACTTCGAAATCGGCTTCGATTCCTCGATCCACACCATGTCGCCCGGCTTGAACTCGTTGCTCTCGTCGTGCGCGTGGTAGTTCTTAGAACGGCGGATCGTCTTCTTGTAGATCGGGTGCGTGAAGCGGCGATCAACGCGCACCACAACGGTCTTGGCTTGCTTGTCGCTGACGACCAGGCCCTGCAAAGTACGTTTCGGCATCTTCGTAAGCCTCTTACTTCTTCGCGCGCTTTTGCGCGGCGACGGTCTTGATCCGGGCGATGTCACGGCGAGCCTCGCGCAGGCGCGAGGTGTTCTCGAGCTGCCCGGTGGCGCGCTGGAAGCGCAGGTTGAAGCGCTCCTTCTTCAGGTTCAGGATGGCGTCATCCTGCTGATCGGGGCTCAACGCGCGGATGTCTTCAATCTTCATCTGTGCCATGGCCATTACTCCGCAATGCGCTCGACGAAGCGCGTCTTGATCGGCAGCTTGGCGGCCGCGAGCGTCAGCGCTTCCTTCGCGGTCTGCACCGTGACACCGTCGATCTCGAAAATCACCCGACCCGGCTTGACGCGCGCGACCCACAGTTCCGGCGCACCCTTGCCGGAGCCCATGCGGACTTCCGCGGGCTTCTTCGACACCGGAACGTCGGGGAACACGCGGATCCAGACACGACCGGCACGCTTCATGTGGCGGGTCAGCGCGCGGCGAGCGGCCTCGATCTGGCGCGCGGTGACGCGATCAGGCTCGGCCGCCTTCAGGCCGAACTGACCGAAGGCCAACGTCGCGCCCGAAGACGCAACGCCGTGGATACGGCCCTTATGCGCCTTCCGGAACTTCGTTTTCTTAGGTTGCATCATGGCTTCAAGCCCTCAAATTCTCTGTACTGGCTCAGGCCGCGTCGCGGCGCTGACGGCCGCCACGATCACCACTGCCACCGCCACCGGTCTCGCCTTCGGCCATTCTCTTGTCCTGGGCCATCGGATCGTGCTCGAGGATCTCGCCCTTGAAGATCCAGACCTTGACGCCGCAGGTGCCGAAAGTCGTGAACGCGGTCGCAACGCCGTAGTCGATGTCGGCGCGCAGCGTGTGCAGCGGCACGCGACCTTCGCGATACCACTCCATGCGCGCGATTTCCGCACCGCCCAGACGACCCGAGCAGTTGATGCGGATGCCTTCCGCGCCGAGACGCATCGCCGACTGCACGGCGCGCTTCATGGCGCGGCGGAACGCCACGCGGCGCTCGAGCTGCTGCGCGATCGATTCGGCCACCAGCGTCGAATCGAGCTCCGGCTTGCGGATCTCGACGATGTTGATGACGACGTCGGACGAAGTGATGTCCGCGACCTTCTTGCGCAACTTGTCGATGTCGGCGCCCTTCTTGCCAATCACCACGCCCGGACGAGCCGAGTGGATGGTGACGCGGCACTTCTTGTGCGGACGCTCGATGATGATGCGGGCGACGGCCGCCTGCTTGAGCTCCTTATGCAGGATCTCGCGGATCTTGACGTCCTCATGCAGCAGCTTGCCGTATTCCTGCTTGCCGGCGAACCAGCGGGAATCCCAGGTCCGGTTGATGCCAAGACGCAGACCGATCGGATTGATCTTTTGACCCATCGTGTGCTCCTGCGTCCCTTAAGCCGCTGCTTCGGCTTCGACCTGACGAACGATGATCGTCAGCTGCGAAAATGGTTTGTAGACACGGCCCGAGCGGCCACGGCCGCGGGCGGCAAAGCGCTTCATCACGAGGCCGTTGCCGACGAAGGCCTGCGCCACGACGAGATCATCGACGTCGAGGTCGTGGTTGTTCTCGGCGTTTGCGATAGCCGATTCCAGGCACTTCTTCACGTCAACCGCGATCCGCTTGCGCGAAAACTGCAGGTCGGCGAGCGCAGAAGCCGCCTTCCGGCCGCGAATGAGCTGGGCGACCAGGTTGAGCTTCTGCGGGCTCACCCGAAGCATCCGGGCGACCGCCTTGGCCTCGTTCTCGGCGAGGCTCCGTTCGCGCTTAGGTTTGCTCATCGTTTAAGCCCTCTTGGCTTTCTTGTCGCCGGAGTGGCCATGGAAGGTACGGGTCGGCGAGAACTCGCCGAACTTGTGACCGACCATTTCCTCGTTGACGGCCACCGGCACGTGCTTCTGACCGTTGTAAACACCGAAGGTCAGGCCGACGAACTGCGGCAGGATCGTCGAGCGACGGCTCCAGATCTTGATGACGTCGTGACGGCCGGACGCACGCGCGGCATCTGCCTTCTTGAGCAGAGAACCCTCGACGAACGGGCCTTTCCAGACTGAACGAACCATGTCCGGCGTTCCTTACTTCTTCCGCTTGTGGCGGCTTAGGAGAATGAATTTGTTGGTCGACTTGTTGGAGCGGGTCTTCTTGCCCTTGGTCGGCTTGCCCCACGGAGTGACCGGGTGGCGACCGCCCGAGGTCCGACCTTCACCACCGCCGTGCGGATGGTCGATCGGGTTCATCGAAACGCCGCGGTTGTGCGGCTTGCGGCCCAGCCAGCGATTGCGGCCGGCCTTGCCGATCGAGGTGTTCATGTGATCCGGGTTCGACACCGCGCCGATCGTGCCACGGCAACGGCCGTGCACCAGGCGCTGCTCGCCCGAATTCAGGCGGATGATCACGTAGTCCTGGTCGCGACCGACGAGCTGGGCATAGGTACCCGCGGAACGGGCGAGCTGGCCGCCCTTCCCGATCTTGAGCTCGATGTTGTGGATGATCGTGCCGACCGGCATGTTGCCGAGCGGCATGACGTTGCCCGGCTTCACGTCGACGTAGTTGCCGGCGACGATGGTGTCACCCACGGCCAGGCGCTGCGGCGCCAGGATGTAGGCCTGCTCGCCGTCCTGATACTTGATCAGCGCGATGAAGCCGCTGCGGTTCGGATCGTATTCCAGCCGCTCGACGGTCGCGGGAACGTCGATCTTCTCACGCTTGAAATCGACGGTGCGCAGCGTCCGCTTGTGACCACCGCCACGGAACCGCACGGTGATGCGACCGGTGTTGTTGCGACCGCCCGAGGAATGCTTGCCTTCGGTGAGCGCCTTGACCGGCTTGCCCTTGTAGAGCGCCGAACGATCGACCATGACCAGCTGGCGCTGGCCCGGCGTCGTAGGATTGAATGTCTTCAGTGCCATCGTCGTACGACCTTACAGACCGGTGGTCACGTCGATCCGGTGACCCTCTTCGAGAGTCACGATCGCGCGCTTGGAGTTCGACTGCGAGCCGAGATTGCCGCGGAAGATCTTGGTCTTGCCCTTGCGGACCAGCGTGTTGACGCTCTTGACCTTGACGTCGAACAGCTTCTCGATCGCTTCCTTGATCTGCGGCTTGGTCGCCTTCGCGGCCACCTTGAACAGCACCTTGTTGTGCTCCGAGGCGATCGTGGCCTTTTCGGTCACGACCGGCGACAGGATCACGTCGTAGTGGCGAGGCTCGATGTTCTTCGTCATTTGAAGCGCGCCTCCAGCGCATCGATGGCGGCCTTGGTCAGAACAAGCTTCCGACGGCGCAGGATGTCATAGACGTTGATGCCCTGGATCGGCAGCACGTCCATGTTCGGGATGTTGCGGGCAGCAGCGGCAAAGCCGTTGTTGAGCTCGGCACCATCGATGATCAGCGCGTTGGTCAAGCCGAGGCCCGAGAAGTGACCGAGCAGCGCCTTGGTCTTGGCGGCTTCCAGCGCGGCCTTGTCGATCACGATGAGATCGCCGTCCTTAGCCTTGGCCGACAGCGCATGCTTGAGAGCAAGCGCGCGGACCTTCTTCGGCAGGCCGGTTTCGTGCGAACGCACCACCGGACCGAAGGCACGACCGCCGCCACGGAACTGCGGCACGCGGGCCGAGCCGTGACGAGCACCGCCGGTGCCCTTCTGCTTGTACATCTTCTTGCCGGTGCGCCAGATCTCGGCGCGGCCCTTGGCCTTGTGGGTACCGGCCTGGCGCTTGTTGAGCTGCCACTGCACGCAACGTGCAATGATGTCCTGGCGCGGCTCGAGACCGAAAATGGTGTCGGAGAGCTGGACGGAGCCGGCTTCCTTACCTTCGAGGGTGGTGACCTTCAATTCCATCTCACGCCTCCTGCGCAGCCGGAGCAGCGTCCGCTTCGCCAGCAACCTTGAACTTGCCGGGCTTCGGAGCTTCCTTCGGCAGCGGCTTCTTGACCGCGTCGCGCACACGAATCCAGCCGCCCTTGGAGCCGGGAACGGCGCCTTCGACGAGGATCAGCCCGCGCTCGACATCGAGCTGAACGACGCGGAGGTTGAGCGTGGTGATGCGGTCGACACCCATGTGGCCGGGCATCTTCTTGTTCTTCCAGGTCTTGCCGGGGTCCTGACGGCCACCGGTCGAACCGATCGAACGATGCGATACCGACACACCGTGGGTGGCGCGCAGACCGCCGAAGTTCCAGCGCTTCATGCCGCCGGCAAAGCCCTTACCGACCGAGGTGCCGGTGACGTCGACGAACTGGCCGACGACGAAGTGGTCGGCCAAGATCTCGGCGCCAACCGGGATCATGGCATCCGCGGAGACGCGGAATTCCTCGACCTGCCGCTTCGGCTCGACCTTGGCGACCGCGAACTGGCCGCGCTCCGCCTTGGGCATGTAAACGGTCTTGCGGCTGCCAGAACCAAGCTGGAGCGCGACGTAACCATTCTTCTCTTCAGTGCGGTGGCCTAAGACCTGGCAATTGCCGAGCTTCAGCACGGTCACGGGGATATGTTCGCCGGCCTCTGTAAAGACCCGCGTCATCCCGACCTTTTGTGCGATCACTCCGGAGCGCATCGGCGTGCTTCCTGTTCTTTCTGTCCGCAAGTCGCGAACGTGATCCAAAAATCTTAGAGCTTGATCTCGACGTCGACACCGGCGGCCAAATCGAGCTTCATCAAAGCATCGACGGTCTGCGGGGTCGGATCGACGATGTCGAGCAGGCGCTTGTGAGTGCGCATCTCGAACTGCTCGCGGCTCTTCTTGTCGACGTGCGGCGAACGGTTGACGGTGAACTTCTCGATGCGGGTGGGCAGCGGAATGGGTCCGCGAACCTGCGCACCGGTGCGCTTCGCCGTGTTCACGATCTCGCGGGTCGACGTATCGAGGATACGATGGTCGAACGCCTTGAGACGGATACGAATGTTTTGGCCGTTCATTGCCGTGTCTTTCTTGGTGGGTGGCGAGTAGCGAATAGCGAATGGTTTCTAGTCCACTCGCTACTCGCCATTCCCTATTCGCTTGTTACTCGATGATCGAGGCGACGACGCCGGCGCCGACGGTGCGGCCACCTTCGCGGATCGCGAAGCGGAGCTTCTCTTCCATCGCGATCGGCACGATCAGGTGCACTTCCATCGCGATGTTGTCGCCCGGCATCACCATCTCGGTACCTTCCGGCAGATGCACGACACCGGTCACGTCGGTGGTGCGGAAGTAGAACTGCGGACGGTAGTTGGTGAAGAACGGGGTGTGGCGGCCGCCCTCTTCCTTGGTGAGGATGTAGGCCTCAGCCTTGAACTTGGTGTGCGGCTTGACCGAACCCGGCTTGGCCAGAACCTGGCCGCGCTCGACGTCCTCGCGCTTGGTGCCGCGGAGCAGCGCACCGATGTTGTCGCCGGCCTGACCCTGATCGAGCAGCTTGCGGAACATTTCGACGCCGGTGACGGTCGTCTTCTGGGTGGCACGGAGACCGACGATCTCGATTTCCTCGCCGACCTTGACGATGCCGCGCTCGACACGGCCGGTGACGACGGTGCCGCGGCCCGAGATCGAGAACACGTCTTCAACCGGCATCAGGAAGGGCTGGTCGATCGGACGCTCCGGCTGCGGAATGTACTCGTCGACGGCCTTCATCAGCTCGAGGATGGCGTCGTGGCCGAGCTTCTTGTCGGAATCTTCGAGGGCGGCGAGCGCCGAACCCTTGATGATCGGAATCTTGTCGCCCGGGAATTCGTACTTCGAGAGCAGCTCGCGAACTTCGAGCTCGACCAGTTCGAGCAGCTCCGGATCGTCGACCATGTCGCACTTGTTGAGGAACACGACCAGCGCGGGCACGCCGACCTGGCGGGCGAGCAGGATGTGCTCGCGGGTCTGCGGCATCGGGCCGTCAGCAGCCGACACGACCAGGATTCCGCCATCCATCTGAGCGGCGCCGGTGATCATGTTCTTCACGTAGTCGGCATGGCCCGGGCAGTCGACGTGGGCGTAGTGGCGGTTCTTGGTCTCGTACTCGACGTGAGCGGTCGAGATGGTGATGCCGCGCGCCTTCTCTTCCGGCGCCTTGTCGATCTGGTCGTACGCCGTGAACGTCGCACCACCGGTTTCGGCGAGGATCTTGGTGATCGCTGCGGTCAGCGACGTCTTGCCATGGTCGACGTGACCGATGGTGCCGATGTTGCAGTGGGGCTTGTTACGTTCAAACTTTGCTTTGGCCATTTGACTCTCCGTTCAATCGTCAGTTCGAGACCGACGACAATCAGGCAAACTTCTTTTGGACTTCCGCCGACACGTTCGCCGGCGCTTCTGCGTAGTGATCGAACTGCATCGTGAAGGTCGCGCGACCCTGGCTCATCGAGCGCAGGTTATTCACGTAACCGAACATGTTCATAAGCGGCACCATCGCGTTGATGACGTTGGCGTTGCCGCGCATGTCCTGACCCTGGATCTGACCGCGCCGGGAATTCAGGTCGCCGATGACCGAGCCGGTGTAGTCTTCCGGGGTCACCACTTCGACCTTCATGATCGGCTCGAGCAGGACGGACTTGCCCTTCTGAAGGGCTTCGCGGAATGCAGCGCGCGAAGCGATTTCGAAGGCGAGCGCCGACGAGTCGACGTCGTGATACTTGCCGTCGACCAGCGAGACCTTGACGTCGACCACGGGGAAGCCCGCGACGACGCCGGCGCCCATGACGCTGTTGAGGCCCTTTTCGACGCCGGGGATGTATTCCTTCGGCACCGCCCCGCCGACGACCTTGGATTCGAACTCGTAGCCCTTGCCGGGCTCGTTCGGCTCGACCACGATCGACACTTCAGCGAACTGACCAGTACCGCCGGTCTGCTTCTTGTGGGTGTACTTGACCTCGGCCCTCTTGGTGACGCGCTCACGGAACGCAACCTGCGGCGCGCCGATGTTGGCGTCGACCTTGTAGGTACGGCGGAGGATGTCGACCTTGATGTCGAGATGGAGCTCGCCCATGCCCTTGAGGATGGTCTGGCCGGACTCCTGGTCGGTCGACACGCGGAAGGACGGATCCTCCGCGGCGAGCTTCGCCAGCGCCACACCCAGCTTTTCCTGGTCGGCCTTGGACTTCGGCTCGATCGCGATCTCGATGACCGGTTCGGGGAATTCCATCTTTTCGAGGATCACCGCCTTGTCGGGATCGCACAGCGTGTCACCGGTGCGCGCTTCCTTCAGGCCAGCCAGCGCGACGATGTCGCCGGCATAGGCTTCCTTGATGTCTTCGCGGTTGTTCGCATGCATCAGCAACATGCGGCCGATGCGCTCCTTGCGGTCGCGCGTCGAATTGATGACGCCGGTCCCCGACAGCAGCGTGCCGGAGTAGATACGGCAGAAGGTGATGGTACCGACGAACGGGTCGTCCATGATCTTGAACGCCAACAGAGCCAGCGGCTCCTTGTCGTCCGGCAGACGAACGATCTCGTTGCCGTCTTCATCGACGCCCTTGATGGCGGGCACGTCGACCGGCGACGGCAGATAATCCACGACCGCGTCGAGCAAGGGCTGCACGCCCTTGTTCTTGAAGGCCGAGCCGCACAATACCGGGAAGAACGCACCAGTCAGCACGGCCTTGCGGATCAAGCGCTTCAGCGTCGCCTCATCGGGCTCCTTGCCATCGAGATAAGCGGCAAGAACTTCGTCGTCGAGTTCGACGGCGGCTTCCAGCAGCTTCTCGCGATATTCCTTGGCCTTCTCGACCATATCCTCGGGAATATCGATGTCGACGAACTTGGCGTCGAGCTTCTCTTCTTCCCAGACAACGCCCTTCATACGGACGAGATCGACCAGGCCCTTGAAATTGTTCTCGGAGCCGATCGGAAGCTGGATCGCGATCGGCTTTGCGCCGAGGCGATCGATAATGTCCTGCATGCACTTGTAGAAGTCGGCGCCGGTCTTATCCATCTTGTTGGCGAAGACGATGCGCGGAACCTTGTACTTGTCGCCCTGACGCCAGACGGTCTCGGTCTGGGGCTCGACGCCCTGGTTGGAGTCAAGCACGCACACGGCGCCGTCGAGCACGCGCAAGCTGCGTTCGACTTCAATGGTGAAGTCGACGTGGCCGGGGGTGTCGATGATGTTGAGACGCTTGCCTTCCCAGAACGCGGTGGTCGCGGCCGACGTAATCGTGATGCCGCGCTCCTGCTCCTGCTCCATCCAGTCCATCGTCGCGGCACCTTCGTGCACTTCGCCGATCTTGTGGCTCTTGCCGGTGTAATAGAGGATGCGCTCGGTGGTCGTGGTCTTGCCGGCATCGATATGCGCCATGATACCGAAGTTGCGGTAATTCTCTATGGCATGAACGCGGGGCATGGAGTGTTCCTTAGATTCCGTGTTTCGCCGTTACCAGCGATAGTGCGAGAAGGCTCGATTGGCTTCCGCCATCCGGTGCACGTCTTCACGCTTCTTGACGGCGTTGCCACGGTTGTTCGATGCGTCCAGGAGCTCCGCGGAGAGCCGCTCGGTCATCGTCTTCTCGTTGCGCTCGCGCGCAGCCGAGATCAACCAACGGATGCCCAGGGCCTGACGGCGCACCGTGCGAACTTCGACCGGGACCTGGTAGGTCGCGCCGCCGACGCGGCGGGAGCGCACTTCGATCGTCGGCATGACGTTCTCGAGTGCCTGCTCGAACACGCCGAGCGGGCTCTGCTTGGTCTTGGCTTCGATGATACCGAACGCACCGTAGACGATGCCTTCGGCGACCGACTTCTTGCCGGCGTACATCACCGAGTTCATGAACTTCGTGACGATGATGTTCCCGAACTTCGGATCCGGGAGAACTTCGCGCTTTTCCGCTGAGTGGCGACGAGACATGGAGCTGGTTCCCGCTTACTTCGGACGCTTCGCGCCGTACTTCGAACGACGCTGCTTACGGTTCTTGACGCCCTGGGTATCCAGAACGCCGCGGAGGATGTGGTAGCGCACGCCGGGCAAATCCTTGACGCGGCCGCCGCGGATCATGACCACCGAGTGCTCCTGAAGGTTATGGCCCTCACCCGGGATGTAGCCGATCACCTCGAAGCCGTTGGTCAGGCGCACCTTGGCGACCTTACGAAGCGCCGAGTTCGGCTTCTTCGGGGTCGTCGTGTAGACGCGGGTGCAAACACCACGCTTCTGCGGCGACTGCTGCAGCGCCGGCACCTTCTTGCGCGACTTCTGCACTTCACGCGGTTGAGCGATCAGCTGGTTGATCGTCGGCATCCTGGCCTTACCCTTTGTTCTGCGGCGAACCCTTTCGGATCCGCTGTCTTGCCGCGGCCCCGTTGACGGAACCGCAAATTCTTTCGAGCCACCCGCCCGACGAGGCCGCCCGCACGGAACAATCCGCACAAAGCGAAATTGCGCCAGCCGCTCCATCACCGAGCGGAAAGCGTTACGACGCCACAGAGGACCGCGATATCGAGGCCAATCAGCGTAAGGCTGCGGCTCGCGTACCGAGGTCATGCATCCGAATTCGACCTCATGAGAACGAGCTCAAGAGATCTAAAATCGCACTGGCATTGCCTAGCTATAATCGACAGCGTTTGAGCGGCATTCGTCGAGGTTGGTGCCCGCTTTAGCGACCTTTGGGGATCTAATCCCTCGAGATCAACGGGTGGCCCGTTCCGACGTTGGCAATGCTCACCGCCTGTCGTGTAAGTGAGGCGCTTTCTATAAGTGAGAGTCGATCAAGTCAAGGCGAAACGACAGTCAGAAACGCTTCTGGCACCTGCCCAAATCGATGTTTACCGCACTTGCCGCGCCTTCCCGATATGGCAACGCCCGGCCTGTTCCGCTATCCCAGCGACCTATTTATACCCGGACGAAATATACTTTTATAAGGCTTACTAAGGCTTTTTTTCCTGTTGATGCGTCAATCTGCCCACCTTCGGCAGAGATTTGCGTCATGCGGTACACCGACATTGCCATTATCGGCGGGGGATTGTCCGGCTCGACCGCCGCCGCAATGCTCGGCCGCGCCGGCATTTCGACGGTACTGGTCGATCCGCATGAGAGCTATCCGGCGGACTTTCGAGTCGAAAAACTCAGCGGTCACACCCAAATCGAGCGATTCCTGAGGACGGGAATCGGAGAATCGGTGCTGCGGCGGGCGACCTTCGCCGGCGAAAACTGGATCGCGCGATTCGGCCATTTGCTCGACAAGGCGCCGAGCAGGCAGTTCAACATCCTCTATGATTCGCTGGTGAACGCCGTCCGCGACGAAATCCCTGAGGCCGTCGAACGCATCTGCGCCAAGGCCGTCGCGGTCGAGACCAGCCCGGAGCGGCAGAAGGTCGTGCTCTCCAATGAGGAGACGATCTCCGCACGCCTGGTCGTGCTCGCCAACGGCCTCAATGTCGGCTTGCGACACCAGCTGGGAATCACGCGAAAAATCGTCAGCACCTGCCATTCGATCTCGATCGGATTCGACGTGGTGCCGGCCGGGCGGAATTCGTTCGACTTCCCGGCGCTGACCTATTTCTCGGAGCGGCCGAGCGACCGCATCCCCTACATCACGCTGTTTCCGGTCGGGACGCGGATGCGGGCGAATCTGTTCGTTTATCGCGGCTTCGACGATCCCTGGCTGCGCGATTTGCGCCGCGCACCGGCCGAGACGCTGAACGCCGCCCTGCCCCGGCTCAAACGCATCACCGGTGCATTCGACATTCCCGGCGAGCTCAAGATCCGCCCGGTCGATCTCTACGTGAATGACGCAAGCGGCCAGCCGGGCCTGGTGCTGGTGGGCGATGCCTTCTCAACCTCCTGCCCTGCCGCCGGCACCGGCTGCGACAAGGTCTTCACCGACGTCGAGCGGCTCTGCAACGTCTACATCCCGCAATGGCTCGCTTCCGACGGGATGGATACGGACAAGCTCGCCACGTTCTATGCCGACCCGGTCAAGCGGGATTGCGACGAATGGTCCGCAGCGAAGGCGTTCGACTTCCGCTCAGTCTCAATCAGCACGGCCCCCTACTGGACGGCGCAGCGCTGGGCGCGCCTCATCGCCTGGTCGGTTCAGGGACTGCTGCGGCCGTTTGGAGGAGCGCTCCATCTGGAGCCGAACTTCCTCGGTCACTCCTCCTCGTCATCCTCGTCATCCTCGAGGTCGTCTTCATCCTCGTCGTCATCGTCGCTGTCGTCGTCGGCCTGAGCCACCGCACCGTGCGGCTGGTGAGTCTGGTCGTTCCACAGCTTGCGGTAGGTGCCGTTCTTGGCCAGCAGCTCGGCGTGCGAGCCGCGCTCGATCGCCCTGCCCCCTGAAATCACGATGATCTCGTCCATCTCGACCACCGAGCTCAGGCGATGGGTCGACCAGATCATGGTGCGGCCCTTGGCGACCTTGAGCAGCGTGCGGTTGATCGCGGCTTCCGTGGTCTGGTCCAGCGCCGAGGTGGCTTCGTCCAGCAGCAGCACGGACGGGTTACGGATGACGGCGCGCGCGATCGCGATGCGCTGGCGCTGGCCGCCGGAGAGCGTGTCGCCGCGCTCTCCGACCGGCGTGTCGTAGCGCTGCGGCAGGCTCATGATGTAGCGGTGGATCTCGGCCTTCTTGGCGGCCTCCTCCACCTCCGCGTCGGTCGCGCCTTCCTTGCCGAGCCGGATGTTCTCGCGGATCGACATGTTGAACAGCATGTTCTCCTGGAACACGACCGCCATGCTCCGGCGCAGCGAATCCAGCGTCACCTTGCGCACGTCCACGCCGTCGATGGTGACGCGGCCCTCGTCGGGCACGTAGAGCCGCAGGATCAGGTTGAGCAGCGTGCTCTTGCCGGACCCCGAGGGGCCGACGATGGCGATGCGCTTGCCGACATTGAGCTTGAGGCTGAGATTGTCCAGCACCGGCGTCTGGCTGCCTTCGTACTGGAAGGTGACATGGTCGAAGGTGATGTCATTGGTGACGCGCGGCAGATCCGGCGCGCCGGTACGGTCGGCGCCGCGCGTCGGCTCGTCCAGCAGTTCCTGCATGTGGCGGATCGCGGCGGCCGAGGAGATCGACACCGGGATGAAGTGCATCACATGGGCGATGTTGTAGGAGACCTCCCAGAACGCGCTCTCGAAGGTGACGAAGGTGCCGATGGTGATCTGGCCCTTGGTCGCCAGATAGGCGCCGATCGCGAGCACCACGAGGTGCAGCATCAAGACCGAGATGGTGACCGTCCGCTCCACCATGGTCGAGAGGAACGCGGCTGACGCGATCTTGCGGCGCGTCTCGTCGTTGCGGAACGCGAAGAAGCCGAACATCTTGCGCTGCAGGCTGAACGCCTTGATCACCGCCTGTGCGGCCACGTTCTCCTGCACCATGCCGAGCAGCGCGCTTTCGTTCTGCTTCTGCTCGTAATTGGCCTGCACCGCCTTCGGGGTGAGGATGCGCGGGCCGATCAGCGTGATCGGGAACACCAGCAGCGCGACCGCCGCGAGCTGCCAGTTCAAGAACACCATCAGGATGATGCCGGCGATCAACTCCAGGAACGGCAGCGCCGCGCTGTTGGCGAAAGTCTTGACCGAGCCCTCGAAGGCAGCCTGGTCGACCGAGAAGCGCGACAGGATCTCGCCGCGCTTGGTGCGGCCGAAATAGGCCGTCGGCAGGTCCTGGACGTGCTCGAACAGGCGCTTGCGGACGTCGGAGATGATGCAGGCAGCGAGCCGCGCGTCCCAGCGCTCGTACCAGACCGCGACGATCGAGGTGAAGATGCCGGCGGCCGCAAGCACGCCGAGGATCTTGTACAGCGCCTGGAAGTCTTCCTCGCCGAGCGCGTCGTCGATCAAATACTTCAGGCTGAGCGGCATGATGACGTTGAACAGCGTCTCGACCACGACGCCGAACGCCACGAAAGACAGCATCCGCTTGTAATTGACGAGGAAGGGTTTGACGAAACCCAGGATGGTCGCGAGCGCGCCGGCGGCCTCGCGCGCGGTAAAGACGACGAGATCCTCCTCATCATCATCATCGTCGAGCTCCAGCTCGTCATCATCCTCGTCTTCATCGTCCTCGTCGTCTTCGAGGGCCGGCTTGGCGGAGACAAGCTTGTCGTCGCGCTCGGCCGCCTCTTCCGCAGCGAGCTTCTGTTTGTCGGGAGAAGGAGGCTTGGACGACATGAAACCAACCGATGCTGACGGCCGGCATGACCGCAGAGAGAGCAGGAAAGAGCGGTAACCGCTATTGCACTGATTCTATGCGATCAGAATGAATTCGGCAAAGCAATTGGCGATGCCGGTCCGATCCTCTGGGCTAGTCGTCGTCCTCGTCTTCGACCTTGTCGAAGAACGAATAACGCAGACTGTCGGCGTCGGCATACCACTGCCCCGGGCCCTTATTGGCGGCGAGCGTCGCCTCCCAGAGCGCATCAGTGCAGTCCTTGCGGTGCATCGACAGATCGAAGCCGTTGCCGAAAAACAATTCGGACCATTCCCACCAGGTGCCGAGCTTCTTGACTCCGCGCAGCAGGTCGTAGCGGTCGATCACCACCGATGCCATGTCCGAGGTGATCGAGCCGAACACGAGGCCGGTCTTGACCACGCGGTTGAGCTCGCGGATCGCGCGGACCACCTGCTTCGGGGAAAGATGGCAGAGGCTGGTCTCGAACACGAAGTCGAAGCTGCTGTCCTTGAACGGCATGTCGGTGATCGAGCCGAGCTTGTTGTACTTCTTCAGCGCCTTCGGCGTCTTGGCGTGGATGGCGCGATTGTTCTCGATGCCGAAGGCATCGATGCCGCGCTGGCGCAGCGCGCCGACCAGCTCGCCGCTGGCGGAGCCCGCGACCAGCAGCTTGGCGCCCTTGGCCTTGCCCCAGACGATGCCGATCAGCTTGGTGAGATAGTCGGGGTCAGTGAAGTGCTTCCACGCCTCGCTGTAGGGACCGAGGCCGCGATAATTCTCGAAATAATCGCGGTCGATCTTGTCGGAGGCCGGCTTGCCCTCCTCCTGCTCGCGGCGCAGACGCATCATCTCGGTCAGGATGATGTCGGTTGCCGCATCCGAGGAATCGAGCAGACCGTTCAGCGTCGAGTCGAACAGATAGTCGCCGACCACCACGATGCCGGGATGTTCCTTCGGCTCGGGCCGATGGTTGGTCATGACGTCGCGCACGGGCAGGCCGCCCGGAACCGCGTTCACTGACGACAGCCAGCGGTGGATCTTGCCTTCCACGAAATGTGCGCGCGCATCGCCGAGCGAGGCCGGCAGCGATTTCAGCGCGGCGTCGATCAGCTCCTGGTCCAACAGGTTGGCGAAGGCCAGCGCATCGGAGCCGGGAATCAGCCAGTTCAGGACGCCGTGCTTGCCGACGTCGTGGCGCGCGCCCTCGTTGTAGACGCAACAGCCGCCGAAAGCCTCCGACATGAACCAGGCGCCGGCGATCTTCTCGCCCCAGAATGGCGAGTCGAACAGGATCGAGACCCGCAAATAGTGCGCAGGACGGTCGAAATACGAGACGTGCTTGACCATCGACTTGCGGAGTTGCTCGCCCTCCCAGCCGACGGTGGCAAGCCAGGAATGCGGCAGGCACATCAGCACGAGATCGAAGTCGCGCGTCTCCGGCCCCTTGCCGTTCATCATCTTGAGCTGGTAGCGGCCGGTCGGCGCCTTGCCGACGGTGAGCACGCGATGATTGAGCTGGATGTCGGCATTGACCTCCGACTGGAGGCACTCGATCAGCTGCTCGTTGCCGTTCTGGATGGAATAGAGGCCGATATAGCCGTCGACATCCATCAGGTAGTTCTTGAGCGCGTTGAGGCCGTTGGTGTTGTGGGTCTCGGTCGCGATATCCGAGCGCGCCATCACCTTGAAGAAACGCTTGGCGGTCTCGTCCTCGACCTCCTCGTCGAGCACCTGCTCGGCGGTCTTGTAGGCCCAGGGGTTCTCGTTGTCGTGCGCGCCGACGCCTTCGTAATATTCCATCGGCGTCATCGCCTCGGCGCAGCGCTTGCGGAACGCCTCGATCGCGGCCGCGGTCTTGGCGCCGTATCTGCGGCGCATGCCGGCGACGTCGTTGAGGAGCTCGCCGCCGAACTGCACCTGCTCGGCGTCCATCGGAATGGTCTGAAGTCCGAAATGCTGGATCAGCTCGCGCAGCGGATCCGGCCCGGTCATCGAGTAATCGTAGATCTCGGCGACGCCGGCCTCGTACATCGCGGGCGCCGAATCGAATTTGCGCGTGACGATCTTGCCGCCAAGCCGGTCCGACGCCTCATAGATGGTGATGCGGCAGAGATCGCCGAGCTTCTTCTTCAGATACCAAGCGCTCATCAGCCCGCCGGGGCCGCCGCCTACGATTGCGAGATCAAGCATGTAAGTTCCGTGGTCTCCGGCCCTGCCCCCGTCACGGGATCCACCGGTCTAAGCTCCCCTAGCAGAAGCGCTTTTGCGGCTGAAGGGAAGATGAACAAAGGTTGATCCCGCACCGCAACAGGGAAACAAAGCAGCAAAAAGGCCGGCTTTCGCCGGCCTTTTCGTTATCCCTCGTAGTCCTACGGATGAACCATTATTCCGCAGGCGGGAGCGCAGGAAGTTCAGCTTCCGGCGCGGGCGACACGACGGCCGACTGCTTCTCGCGCTCGTCGAGGATCATCTTGTCGCGCTTCACGGCGACTTCGCGGATCTTGGCCATGGAGGCGCCGGTGCCCGCCGGGATCAGCCGGCCGACGATGACGTTCTCCTTGAGGCCTTCGAGCGGATCGACCTTGCCGTTGACCGCCGCTTCCGTGAGGACGCGGGTGGTCTCCTGGAACGAGGCCGCCGAGAAGAAGGAGCGGGTCTGGAGGCTCGCCTTGGTGATACCGAGCAGAACCGGCGTCGCCGTTGCGATCTTCTTGCCCTCTTCCTTGGCTTTCGCGTTGATCTGGTCGAACTCGATCTTGTCGATCTGCTCGCCCGAGATCATGTCCGTGTCGCCCTGGTCGGTGACTTCCACCTTCTGGAGCATCTGACGGACGATCACCTCGATGTGCTTGTCGTTGATGAGCACGCCCTGGAGCCGGTAGACCTCCTGGATCTCGTTGACCAGATAGGCCGCGAGCTCCTCGATGCCCTTGACCGCAAGGATGTCGTGCGGCGCCGGGTTGCCTTCCACGATGAAGTCGCCCTTTTCGACGACGTCGCCGTCCTGAAGGTGGATGTGCTTGCCCTTCGGGATGAGGTACTCGCGCGCCTCTTCGGTCTTGTCCATCGGCTCGATCGCGATGCGACGCTTGTTCTTGTAGTCGCGCCCGAACCGGATGGTGCCCGAGATTTCGGCGATGATCGCCGCATCCTTCGGACGCCGTGCCTCGAACAGCTCCGCCACCCGCGGCAGACCGCCGGTGATGTCACGCGTCTTGGCGCTTTCGGTCGAGACGCGGGCGAGGATGTCGCCGGCCTGGACCTTGGCTCCGATGTCGACCGACAGAATGCCGTCGACCGACAGCATGTAGCGGGCATCGCCGCCACGGGCGAGCTTGAGTACCTTGCCGTCCTTGCCCTTGACCACGATGGCGGGACGCAGGTCCCCGCCGCCGCGCGTCGAGCGCCAGTCGATGACCACGCGCTTGGCGATACCGGTGGCTTCGTCCAGCGTTTCCGTGATCGACAGGCCCTCGATCAGGTCCTCGAAGCCGATGGTGCCTTCCACTTCGGTGAGAAGCGGACGGGAGTACGGGTCCCACTCGACGATGCGCTGTCCGCGCTTGACCGTGTCGCCCTCGTCGACATGCAGGCGCGAGCCGTACTGGATACGGTGCGTCGCACGCTCGGTGCCGTCGGCATCGACGATCGCGATCACCATGTTGCGCACCATCGCGACCAGATGGCCTTCGCTGTTGCGGGCGATGGCCTTGTTCCGGATCACGATCTTGCCGTCGAAGTTGGATTCGACGAACGACTGCTCGTTGAGCTGCGCCGCACCGCCGATGTGGAAGGTGCGCATGGTCAGCTGGGTGCCCGGCTCGCCGATCGACTGCGCCGCGATGACGCCGACGGCTTCACCGTGGTTGACCGGCGTGCCGCGGGCGAGATCGCGGCCGTAGCACATGCCGCAGATGCCGTTGACGAGCTCGCAGGTCAGTGCCGAGCGGATCTTCACCTCCTGCACGCCACCCTGATGGATGGCATCCAGATGGCTCTCTTCCATCAGCGTATCGCGCTTGATAATCACCTTGCCCGAGCTGTCACGGATGTCGTCGCAGGCCGTGCGTCCGAGGATGCGCGAACCGAGCGAAGCGACCACGGTGCCGGCATCGACGATGGCGCGCATCTTGATGCCGAGCTTGGTGCCGCAGTCGCTCTGCGTGATGATGCAGTCCTGCGCGACGTCGACGAGACGACGGGTCAGGTAGCCGGAGTTCGCGGTCTTCAACGCGGTGTCCGCGAGGCCCTTGCGGGCGCCGTGGGTCGAGTTGAAGTACTCGAGCACCGAGAGGCCTTCCTTGAAGTTCGAGATGATCGGGGTCTCGATGATCTCGCCCGACGGCTTGGCCATCAGGCCGCGCATGCCGGCGAGCTGGCGCATCTGGGCCGGCGAACCGCGGGCACCGGAGTGAGCCATCATGTAGATCGAGTTGACCTCGGCTTCCGCTCCGCTCGCCGTCCTCTTGGTGGCGGAGATTTCCTTCATCATCGCCTTGGCGATTTCTTCGGTCGCCTTCGACCAGGCGTCGACAACCTTGTTGTACTTCTCGCCATGGGTGATCAGACCGTCATTGTACTGCTGCTCGAAATCCTTCGCCAGCGTACGGGTGGTGTCGACGATCTTCCACTTGGAGTGCGGCACGACCATGTCGTCCTTGCCGAACGAGATGCCGGCCTTGAACGCGTTGTAGAAGCCGAGCGCCATGATGCGGTCGCAGAAGATCACCGTCTCCTTCTGGCCGCAGTGGCGGTAGACTTGGTCGATGACGCCGGAGATCTCGCGCTTGGTCATCAGCTTGTTGATGATCTCGTACGAGATACGCGGGTTCTTCGGCAGCAGATTGCCGAGCATGACGCGGCCCGCGGTGGTCTCGATCCAGCGCGTCGAGACCTTGCCGGTCTCATCCATGCCCTGCCACCGATACTTGATCTTGGTGTGGAGGTGGATGACCTTCGCGTGCAGGGCGTGCTCGAGTTCGGCCATCGTGCCGAACAGCTTGCCCTCGCCGGGCAGGCCTTCGCGCATGATCGAGACGTAATAGAGACCGAGCACGATGTCCTGCGACGGCACGATGATCGGCTGGCCGTTCGCCGGATGCAGGATGTTGTTGGTCGACATCATCAGGACGCGCGCTTCCAGCTGCGCTTCGAGCGACAGCGGAACGTGCACGGCCATCTGGTCGCCGTCGAAGTCGGCGTTGAACGCGGCGCAGACCAGCGGGTGGAGCTGGATCGCCTTGCCCTCGATCAGCACGGGCTCGAACGCCTGGATGCCGAGACGATGCAGCGTCGGTGCGCGGTTGAGCAGCACCGGATGCTCGCGGATCACCTCGTCCAGGATGTCCCAGACCTCGGGCCGCTCCTTCTCGACCAGCTTCTTGGCCTGCTTCACGGTGGTGGACAGGCCCTTGGCGTCAAGCCGCGAATAGATGAACGGCTTGAACAGCTCGAGCGCCATCTTCTTCGGCAGGCCGCACTGATGCAGGCGCAGCTCGGGACCGACCACGATCACGGAACGGCCGGAATAGTCGACGCGCTTGCCGAGCAGGTTCTGACGGAACCGGCCCTGCTTGCCCTTGAGCATGTCGGCGAGCGACTTCAGCGGGCGCTTGTTGGCACCCGTGATGACGCGGCCGCGGCGGCCGTTGTCGAACAGCGCATCGACCGCTTCCTGAAGCATTCGCTTCTCGTTGCGGATGATGATGTCGGGCGCGCGCAGCTCCATCAGCCGCTTCAAGCGGTTGTTGCGGTTGATGACGCGGCGGTAGAGGTCGTTGAGATCCGAGGTCGCGAAGCGGCCGCCGTCCAGCGGCACCAGCGGACGCAAGTCCGGCGGAATCACCGGAACCACGGTCATGATCATCCATTCCGGCTTGTTGCCGGAGTGGCGGAACGCTTCCACGATCTTCAGGCGCTTGGCGAGCTTCTTGTGCTTGATGTCGGAGTCGGTCTCCTGCATCTCCGCACGCAAGGTCAGCTCGAGCTTTTCGAGGTCCATGCCCTTGAGCAGCTCGCGGATCGCTTCCGCGCCGATCATGGCGGTGAAAGAATCCTGGCCGTACTCGTCCTGCGCCCTCAGATACTCGTCTTCCGACAGCAGCTGACGGTCCTTCAGCGCGGTCAGGCCCGGCTCGAGAACGACGTAATATTCGAAGTAGAGGATTCGCTCGAGATCCTTCAGCGTCATATCCAGCAGAAGGCCGATGCGCGAGGGCAGCGACTTCAGGAACCAGATGTGGGCGACGGGGGCGGCGAGCTCGATATGGCCCATGCGCTCGCGCCGGACGCGCGACAGCGTGACCTCGACCGAGCACTTCTCGCAGATGATGCCCTTGTACTTCATGCGCTTGTACTTGCCGCACAAGCACTCGTAGTCCTTGATCGGCCCGAAGATGCGGGCGCAGAACAGGCCGTCGCGCTCGGGCTTGAAGGTACGGTAGTTGATGGTTTCCGGCTTCTTGATCTCGCCGTACGACCAGGACAGAATCTTCTCGGGGCTCGCGATCGAAATCCGGATCTGGTCGAAGACCTGAGCCGGCGTCGTCGGGTTGAAGAGATTCATAATTTCTTGGTTCATCGTCTTCTCCTCGCGTGCCGGTCGCCTCCGGCAGCAAATTCGAAAATCACTTAAGCGGGGCGCCCTGCCCTCAAGGCCTCGGGTGGGGCGCCGATGCCCGGCCGTCAAGGCCGGGCATGATAGGTCGCGTTACTCGGCCGCTTCCGCCGTCCCCGGCCCGACCTTGGAATTGTGCAGATCGACGTTGAGGCCGAGCGAGCGCATTTCCTTGACCAGCACGTTGAACGATTCCGGAATACCGGCCTCGAAGGTGTCGTCGCCACGCACGATCGCCTCGTACACCTTGGTACGGCCGGCGACGTCGTCCGACTTCACGGTCAGCATCTCCTGGAGCGTGTACGCCGCGCCGTAAGCCTCGAGCGCCCACACTTCCATTTCGCCGAAGCGCTGGCCGCCGAACTGCGCCTTGCCGCCCAGCGGCTGCTGGGTGACGAGCGAGTACGGACCGATCGAACGCGCGTGGATCTTGTCGTCCACGAGATGGTGCAGCTTGAGCATGTAGATGTAGCCCACTGTCACCTTGCGATCGAACGCATCACCGGTGCGGCCGTCATAGACGGTCGACTGCCCCGAAGCGTCGAGACCGGCAAGCTTCAGCATCTCCTCGATGTCGGCTTCCTTCGCGCCGTCGAACACCGGCGTCGCGATCGGCACGCCGCGGCTGAGGTTATGACCGAGCTCGATCAACTCGTTGTCGTTGAGCGACTTGATCGTCTCGTCCTCGCCGTAGACCTTCTTCAAGGTTTCCTTCAGCGGCCTGATGTCCTGCTTCGCCAAATAAGCATCGACCGTCTGGCCGATACGCTTGCCGAGGCCGGCGCATGCCCAGCCGAGATGGGTCTCGAGGATCTGTCCGACGTTCATGCGCGAGGGCACGCCCAGCGGATTGAGCACGATGTCGGCGTGCGTACCGTCTTCGAGGAACGGCATGTCCTCGATCGGCACGATCTTCGACACCACGCCCTTGTTGCCGTGGCGGCCGGCCATCTTGTCGCCGGGCTGGATCTTGCGCTTCACCGCGACGAAGACCTTGACCATCTTCATCACGCCGGGCGGCAATTCGTCACCGCGCTGAAGCTTCTCGACCTTGTCGAGGAAGCGCTGCTCGAGCCCCTTCTTCGACTCGTCGTACTGCTTCCGCATGGCCTCGATCTCGGCCATCAGCTTGTCGTTCGGCGAAGCGAACAGCCACCACTGCGACTTCGGGTACTCCTCGAGCACCGCACGGGTGATCTTGGTGTCCTTCTTGAAGCCCTTCGGACCGGCAATGCCCTGCCGCCCTTCGAGCAGCTCGGCAAGACGGTTGTAGACGTTGCGGTCCAGGATCGCCTGCTCGTCGTCGCGGTCCTTGGCCAGACGCTCGATCTCTTCCCGCTCGATCGCCAACGCACGCTCGTCCTTGTCGACGCCGTGACGGTTGAACACGCGGACTTCCACGATCGTGCCCTGCACGCCCGGAGGAACGCGCAGCGAAGTGTCGCGAACGTCGGAGGCCTTTTCGCCGAAGATGGCGCGCAGAAGCTTTTCTTCCGGCGTCATCGGGCTTTCGCCCTTCGGCGTGATCTTGCCGACCAGGATGTCGCCGGCGCGCACTTCCGCGCCGATGTAGACGATACCGGCTTCGTCGAGGTTCTTCAGCGCTTCTTCCGAGACGTTCGGAATGTCGCGGGTGATTTCCTCAGGTCCGAGCTTGGTGTCGCGGGCCATCACCTCGAATTCCTCGATATGGATCGAGGTGAAGACGTCTTCCTTCACGATCCGCTCGGAGAGCAGGATCGAGTCTTCGAAGTTGTAGCCGTTCCACGGCATGAACGCGACGAGCACGTTGCGGCCGAGCGCGAGTTCACCGAGATCGGTCGACGGACCGTCGGCGATGATGTCGCCCTTCTTGACGATGTCGCCGACCTTCACCAGCGGACGCTGGTTGATGCAGGTCGACTGGTTGGAGCGCTGATACTTCATGAGGCGGTAGATATCGACGCCCGACTTGGTCGGATCGAGATCTTCCGTGGCGCGGATGACGACGCGGGTCGCGTCGATCTGGTCGATCACGCCCGAACGGCGCGCCGCGATCGCGGCGCCCGAGTCACGGGCAACGACGCCTTCCATACCGGTGCCGACGAACGGCGCCTCGGCGCGAACCAGCGGCACCGCCTGGCGCTGCATGTTCGAGCCCATCAGCGCGCGGTTGGCGTCGTCGTTCTCGAGGAACGGGATCAGCGCCGCGGCGACGGAGACGAGCTGCTTCGGCGACACGTCCATGTAGTCGACCTTGTCCGGCGTCACCGGCAAGACTTCGCCGGCATGGCGGCAGACCACGAGGTCTTCGGTGAAGCGGCCCTTCGGGTCGAGCGGCACGTTGGCCTGCGCGACCGTGTAGCGGCCCTCTTCCATCGCCGAGAGGTACACGACCTCGTCGGTGACGCGGCCGTCTTTGACCTTGCGGTACGGCGTCTCGACGAAGCCGTACTTGTTCACGCGCGCGAAGGTCGCGAGCGAGTTGATCAGGCCGATGTTCGGACCTTCCGGCGTCTCGATCGGGCAGATGCGGCCGTAATGGGTCGGATGCACGTCGCGGACTTCGAAGCCGGCGCGCTCGCGGGTCAGACCGCCCGGTCCAAGCGCCGAGAGACGACGCTTGTGGGTGATCTCGCTGAGCGGGTTGGTCTGGTCCATGAACTGCGAGAGCTGCGAGGAGCCGAAGAACTCGCGCACGGCGGCAGCCGCCGGCTTGGCGTTGATCAGGTCCTGCGGCATGACCGTGTCGATGTCGACCGAGGACATGCGCTCCTTGATCGCGCGCTCCATACGCAGGAGGCCGATGCGGTACTGGTTCTCCATGAGCTCGCCGACCGAACGCACACGGCGGTTGCCGAGATGGTCGATGTCGTCGATCTCGCCCTTGCCGTCGCGCAGATCCACCAGCGTCTTGATGACGGAGAGGATGTCTTCCTTGCGCAGCGTGCGCTGGGTGTCGGGCGCATCGAGGTCGAGGCGCATGTTCATCTTGACGCGGCCGACTGCGGACAGGTCGTAACGCTCGGCGTCGAAGAACAGCGACTGGAACATCGCCTGTGCCGAATCCAGCGTCGGCGGCTCGCCCGGGCGCATCACGCGGTAGATGTCGAACAGCGCGTCTTCACGCGTCATGTTCTTGTCGGCCGAGAGCGTGTTGCGGATGTAGGGGCCGACATTGACGTGGTCGATGTCGAGCATCGGCAATTCCTTGTAGCCCTGCTCGTTGAGGGCCTTCATGGACTTGTCGGTGATCTCTTCGCCGGCCTCGGCGTGGATCTCGCCGGTCTTCGGATTGACGAGGTCCTCGGCGATGTAGTTGCCGACGAGTTCCGCATCGGACAGGCGCAGCGCCTTCAGGCCCTTCTCCTGCATCTGACGCGCACCGCGGACGGTGAGCTTCTTGCCGGCCTCGAGCACGACCTTGCCGGTATCGGCGTCGATCAGATCGTTGACGGTCGAGTAGCCGCGGAAACGGTTGGCGTCGAACGGAACACGCCAGCCTTCCTTGGTCCGCTTGTACTGGATCTTCTTATAGAACGTGGACAGGATCGCCTCGCCGTCGAGGCCGAGGGCGAACATCAGCGACGTCACCGGAAGCTTGCGGCGACGGTCGATACGCGCATAGACGATATCCTTGGCGTCGAACTCGATGTCGAGCCAGGAGCCGCGATACGGGATCACGCGGGCGGCGAACAGCAGCTTGCCCGAGGAATGGGTCTTGCCCTTGTCGTGGTCGAAGAACACGCCGGGCGAACGGTGCATCTGCGAAACGATGACGCGCTCGGTGCCGTTGACGATGAAGGTGCCGTTCATCGTCATGAGCGGGATGTCGCCCATGTAGACGTCCTGCTCCTTGATGTCCTTCACCGACTTCGCGCCGGTTTCCTCGTCGATATCGAACACGATGAGGCGCAGCGTCACCTTGAGGGGCGCAGCGAAGGTCATGCCGCGCTGGCGGCACTCGTCGACGTCGTATTTCGGCTGCTCGAACTCGTAGCGGACGAATTCCAGCATCGAGGTGCCCGAGAAGTCGGAGATCGGGAAGACCGAGCGGAACACCGCCTGCAGACCCTCGTCGAGACGGCCACCCTGGGGTTCGTCGACCATCAGGAACTGGTCATAGGACGCCTTCTGAACCTCGATGAGGTTCGGCATCTCGGCCACTTCCTTGATGTGTCCGAAGAACTTGCGAACGCGTTTGCGACCGGTGAATGTCTGCTGCGCCATCGTGGCCTCTCATTTCGTCGCCCGCTCCGGGCGCGCCGTCCGGAACGCGGCTGCCGCCGCTCCCCGGGTTGAATTTTTTCGAACCCGCTTTGGGGGTCAGAAACTCAGTTTCAGGCCGTCATGTCCTGAATCTGTTCTTCAGACCTTCAAAACGCAAAACGACGCGCGGGGCGCATGGGCACGCCCGCCCGTCTCTACGATCGTTGTCACGGACTGCAAAAGCCCGAAATAGCCTGCTCTCCCAACGGCTTACAGGGAAATACGACATCCCTGCCCACCGCGCTTTCGTGCTGCCGAACCGATATGGGGCGACAATAGTGCAGATTCGAGGGGTAAACCCTCCAATCCCAACACTTTTTTGTGTTCGGCCTGCGTCGGTACGTTCCGTCGCACGCCTTTTGCATCCGGCCCGCCCTTTCGAGGGGTGGACCA
This sequence comes from Bradyrhizobium sp. 1, assembly GCF_023073315.1. Taxonomy (GTDB): domain Bacteria; phylum Pseudomonadota; class Alphaproteobacteria; order Rhizobiales; family Xanthobacteraceae; genus Bradyrhizobium. The sequence continues at coordinate 610,697 of NZ_JADPJH010000014.1, forward strand.
AGATCCCGGGCTTCGCCTGAGGCTCGCCCGGGATCCCGCCAGTAAGCGTTGCTTACTTGAGTTCGACCTTGGCGCCAGCCTTCTCGAGCTGGGCCTTGAGCTTCTCGGCTTCGTCCTTGTTCACGCCTTCCTTGACAGGCTTCGGCGCGCCCTCGACGAGGTCCTTTGCTTCCTTCAGGCCCAGGCCGGTGATGGCGCGGACTTCCTTGATGACTTCGATCTTCTTGTCGCCGGCGGCGGCCAGAACGACCGTGAACTCGGTCTTCTCTTCAGCCGGAGCGGCGGCAGCGCCACCACCAGCCGGGCCGGCCACGGCGACAGCCGCGGCAGCCGAAACGCCCCACTTCTCTTCGAGGAGCTTCGCGAGTTCGGCAGCTTCGAGCACGGTGAGGCTCGAGAGGTCGTCAACGATCTTCTGCAAGTCAGCCATTGTTCAGTTTCCTTGAGTGTAAGTCTGGTTCGGGTTTGAGTTTTGCGAAGGGCGTCAGGCCGCTTCGCTCTTTGAGGCATAAGCCTGGATGACGCGCGCGAGCTTGCCCGCGGGCGCATTGGCGAGCTGAGCGATCTTGGTCGCCGGGGCCACAAGCAGGCCGACGATCTTGGCGCGCAGTTCATCAAGCGACGGCAGCGAGGCAAGCGCCTTCACACCGTCGACATTCAGGACGGTCGTTCCCATCGACCCGCCAATGATGACGAACTTTTCGTTCGCCTTGGCGAATTCGATGGCGACCTTTGGCGCCGCTACCGGATCGTCCGAAGTGGCGATCACGGTCGGTCCCTTCAGCATGGAACCGATGGCAACGACGTCAGTGCCTTCAAGAGCAATTTTGGCGAGACGGTTCTTCGAGACCTTCACCGAGGCGCCAGCCTGCTTCATCTGCATGCGCAGCTTCTGCATCTGGGCAACGGTCAGGCCGGAATATTGGGCAACGACCGCGACGCTCGTGGCCTTGAAGATGCCATTGAGCTGTTCGACCGCTTCCTTTTTTGCCGCTCGTTCCACAGCAAGCTCTTTCCGGTTGGCGGTCATCGCGAGAAAGCGGGACCGCCGGGTTGCACCCATCGTCCCACCCAAACCTGAACCTCAGGGTCAAAACCCATCGGACACGCGCCGGGCGAGACGACAATTCAAAGCCTGCCCTCCGGGAGCCCAAAGGCCCACGGCGTGTCGAGGTCCGAACCAAACCCATTCCGCAACCACCCTCAGGTGGGATGCGACGTGAAATCCGGTCTTCACCCGTCTATGCAGGCCATGCGATTAAGCCGTTGAGAAATCGAAACTTCCCGCGGGCGCCTGCAGTCTTGGACAGGACAAGGTCAGCCGGCGAACCGCCCGACCCTTGCCCGCATCCCACCAACCGATGGATTTTCCTTCCTTTTCGGGCAAATCCTTACGGACGTCCTGAAAAGGAATGATCTCCTGTCCTGTCGGGTTTTCGGAATGCGTGCACGAACGCGCCAGCCGAGGCCAGCCCGTTCGGAAGCGGTTCTTTAACCGCTCGGAGCCTGCTTGCCAAGAGCAAAATTCACACCAGTTCCAATCCGTTGCCGACCGGGCTTGACCCGGCCTGACAAGGGCCGATTCAGGCCAATTTGACCCCATAGGGCAGCTTCTTGCCCTCGAAGAAGGCGGTCAGGTTCGCCAGCACGCAGTTCTGCATGGCGACGTGCGATTCGAGGGTGTGGCCGCCGATATGAGGGGCGAACACCACATTGGGCAGCGCGGTCAGGGCGTCGGGGGCGTGCGGTTCCTTGTCGAAGACGTCGAGGCCGGCGCCGGCGATGGCCTTGTCGGTGAGCGCCGCCACGAGGGCCTTCTCGTCGATCACAGAGCCGCGGGAAATGTTGACGACATAGCCGTCGGCGCCGAGGCGCTTGAGGATATCGGCATTGACCATGTGCTGGGTCTCGCCCCCTGCCCGCACCGAGATCATCAGCACGCTGCACCAGTCGGCCAGCGCCTCCAGCGTCGGAAAATATTGATAGGGCAAATCGTACTTGCTGCGGCTGAAGTAACCGACCTCGCTCTCGAAGGCGGCGCAGCGCGCCGCGATCTTGCGGCCGATCTCGCCCATGCCGTAGACACCGATGCGGCGGCCGGGCATGCCGGCCTGGGGCCGCATCATCGGCGACTGTTTTGAGGCCGCCCAATCACCCCTGCGGACGTACTGGTCGGCGACTACGATCCGCCGCGTCGTCGCCAGCATCAGCGTCATCGCGATATCGGCGACCGAGGCGGCATTGGCGCCCGGACTATGGCCGACCGCGATGTTGCGGCTGGCTGCCGCGCTCAGGTCGACGCCGTCATAACCGGTGCCGTAGCAGACAATGGCGCCGAGCTTCGGAAACTGGTCCATCGCTTCCGCGCCGAGCGGCTGGCCGCCGCCGGTCAGGATCGCGCGGATGCCGCTGAGCTCGTCGGCCGAAAACACCTCGCGCGCGGGCTTGCCGGCGGTGTCGAGCAGCTCGAACCGCTCGGCAAAGCGCGCCATCATCGTCTTGGGAAAGCGCGAATAGATCAGGACCTTGTCAGCCATTGTTCTTGTTTCCGATAAGCGCAGCCACAAACGACGAGGGGCGGAATCGGTTGTCCGATTCCGCCCCTCGCCTCATGCAATTTCCAAACCTTAGCCGAGAATGGTGCCCGGCTCGACCTTCACGCCGGGGCCCATCGACGAGGACACCGCAACGCGCTGGATGTAGGTGCCCTTGGAACCGGCCGGCTTCGCCTTCGAGACAGCATCGGCCAGAGCCTTGATGTTCTCAACCAGCTTCTCCTCGGAGAACGAGGCCTTGCCGACGCCGGCCTGCAAGATGCCGGCCTTCTCGACACGGAACTCGACCGAGCCGCCCTTGGCACCCTTCACCGCACCGGTGACGTCCATGGTCACGGTACCGATCTTCGGGTTCGGCATCAGGCCGCGCGGGCCCAGCACCTTACCGAGACGGCCGACCAGCGGCATCATGTCGGGGGTCGCAATACAACGATCGAACTCGATCGTGCCGTTCTGCACCTTCTCGACCAGGTCTTCAGCGCCGACGACATCGGCACCTGCAGCCTTGGCTTCATCAGCCTTGGCGCCGCGGGCGAACACGCCGACGCGGAGCGTACGGCCAGTGCCGTTCGGCAGGGTCACGACACCGCGGACCATCTGGTCGGCGTGACGAGGATCGACGCCGAGATTGATCGCGACCTCGATGGTCTCGTCGAACTTCGCTTTCGCGCGTTCCTTGACCATCTTGATGGCGTCCGCGAGCGGGTAAAGCTTTTCGCGGTCAACACCTTCCCGGGCTTTGTTCAAACGCTTTCCGATTGCCATGAGCCCTTACCCCGCCACTTCAAGACCCATCGAACGGGCAGAGCCCTCGACCATCTTCATGGCCGATTCGACGGTGTCGCAATTGAGATCCTTCATCTTCTTCTCGGCGATCTCGCGCACCTGCGCTTTGGTCACCGCGCCGGCCTTGTCACGGCCCGGAGCTTTCGAACCGGACTGGATCTTGGCGGCCTGCTTGAGGAAGAAGGACATCGGGGGGGTCTTCATCTCGAACGTGAACGAACGATCGGCGTAGATCGTGATCACGACGGGAATCGGGGTGTTCTTCTCTTCCTTCTGGGTCTGGGCGTTGAACGCCTTGCAGAACTCCATGATGTTGAGACCGCGCTGACCAAGCGCGGGACCGATCGGGGGCGAGGGATTCGCCGCACCGGCCGGGACCTGAAGCTTCAGGTATCCGGTCACTTTCTTTGCCATGTATCACTCCTGTTGTGCCGGCCTAAGCCGGCGGTTTCAGGTTCGTGGTCTGGGTCGGATGCGGCTGGCAACCGCCCTCTCCCTCCCACGGCCTCTTGCTGCGTGAGACCTTTCGGTCTCCCGCGTTATCCGATCAGACCTTCTCGACCTGACCGAATTCCAGTTCGACCGGCGTGGCGCGGCCGAAGATCGACACCGCGACCTTCACGCGCGAGCGCGCTTCGTCGATTTCCTCGACGACACCCGAGAACGAAGCGAACGGGCCATCGGCCACGCGCACGTTCTCGCCAATCTCGAACGACACCGACGCCTTCGGCCGTTCCACGCCTTCCTGCACCTGGTGCAGGATGCGCATGGCCTCTGCTTCCGAGATCGGCATCGGCTTGTTCTCGGCGCCGAGGAAGCCCGTGACCTTCGGCGTGTTCTTGATCAGATGAAACGCCTCGTCGGTCAGCTTCATCTTCACCAGCACGTAGCCGGGGAAAAACTTGCGCTCGGCGTCGATCTTGCGGCCGCGGCGCACTTCCGTGACCTTCTCGGTCGGAACCAGCACCAGCTCGAACAGCTCCTCGAGCCCGCGCTGCTTGGCCTGCTCGCGGATCGATTCGGCGACCTTCTTCTCGAAGTTCGAATAGGCGTGGACGATGTACCAGCGCTTATCGGACAATTGAGCGGTTGCTGTAGCCATCAGTGAATGCCCAGAAGGAAGGTGATGAGATAGCGGATGATCTGGTCGGCGGCGAAGAAGAACACCGAGGCCACGGCGACCATCACGAACACCATGATGGTGGTGATCGTGGTCTCACGACGGGTCGGCCAGGTGACCTTGGCGGTCTCCGAGCGCACTTCCTGCAAGAACTTGAACGGGCTGACTGCCATCGTTTGATGTCCAACGTCCGTTGACAGACGCGAATGAATTTCAGGGATCCGAACAGCCGCCGTTGGCCCAGCCCTCTGTCTCGAAGGATGAGCCGGAAACCGGGCTCGATTGTTCGGGGATTTCAAAGCCGCGCCGGAGATCCGCGTCTAACGGGCCGGCTGCGAGTGCCGGGTATCTACTGCGGATGGGGCCAAAGGTCAAGGTGTGGCTCGGCCCGGACACGCGGGACCGGCTGCCGCGGACCTGATCCGGATCAAGGGCTTACCCGGCCCGCATAACCCACGATCCGAGCTTTTCAGCCCGGCACCGTCCTGCCTGTTGATCCTGATCGTCCGGGATTAGCTGGCAGGAGTGGCAGGGCTCGAACCTGCGACCCCCGGTTTTGGAGACCGGTGCTCTACCAATTGAGCTACACTCCTACGGACCCTCGCGTCGCCACGCGGATCAGGGCCGCTTTCAAGCACAGGGGACGGCCGGATTGCAAGGGTGAAGCGCGCAGCGTTGGCTTGTTTGTGCCTCCGCTTCTGGGCCAGAGTTCACCCCCGATAATAAGAGCAACCGGGAGTGCCCATGACCGCCACAGCCGCCCCTCGCCCCACGATCTCGCAGAAAACCCCATCCCTGCCCGAAGCGAAGCCCGAGACGCTGGGCCTGTCGCGCCCTCGCCTCCAGGCGATGTCGGATGCGTTCAAGCGCGAGATCGACAAGGGAACCATCCCCGGGGTCACGGTGCTGGTGGCCCGGCGCGGCCAGGTGGGCTGGTTCGAGGCGCTAGGCAAGCAGAGCCCGGCCGGGTCCACGCCGATGGCGCTTGATTCGATCTTCCGGATCTTCTCGATGACCAAGCCGATCGTGTCGGTCGGCATCATGACACTGGTCGAGGATGGCCATCTCCTCCTGAGCGACCCGGTCGCCAAGTTCATTCCCGAATTTGCCAACCAAAAGGTCGGCCTCGTCAGCGGCGGTAAGCTGGAGCTGGTTCCGCCGAAGCGGCCGATGACGGTGCAGGACCTGCTCCGCCACACCTCGGGTCTCACCTACGAGCATCAGGGCGACGGTCCCGTGCACAAGCTCTATCAGGAGTCCCGCGTCCGCAGCCGCAAGATCACCAATGCCGAGCACGCCACGCTGGTCGCGAGCTTCCCGCTGGTCTGCCATCCCGGCGACGAGTTCAACTACAGCCGCTCCACCGACATTCTCGGCCGCATCATCGAAGTCGTCGGCGGCAAATCGCTCGGCGCGTACCTCGCTGACCGCATCCTCGCGCCGCTCCAGATGACCGAGACCGCCTTCTCGACATCCGAGGCCAATGCCAACAGGCTCGCCCAGCCATTCGAAGCCGATCCCTGGACCGGCGACAAGGTCTCTCTCTTCAACATGCTCGAGCAGCCGATCATGGAATCCGGCGGCGGCGGTCTCGTCTCGACGACGATGGACTATACCCGCTTCGCGCTGATGCTGCGCAATGGCGGTACGCTCGACGGCAACAGGATCATCGGCCGCAAGACGCTGGAGCTGATGGCGTCCGATCATCTCGGGCCTGATGTCGTGACCAACGGCACGCTGCTGTCGCCCGGCCACGGCTTCGGTCTCGGCTTCGCCGTCCGCCGCGAGGCCGGCATCGCGCCCTTCCCGGGCAGCGTCGGCCAGTATTTCTGGAGCGGCATTGCCGGCACGTTCTTCTGGATCGATCCGAAGGAGGATCTGTTCACGGTGTTCATGAGCCAGGGCCCGGGACAGCGCGACCTTACGCGCACGCTGGTGCGGGATCTGGTTTACGCGGCGGTGGATTGATCTCTCGTGCCCCGGACGCGACGCAGCGCGTAGCGGTGCGTCGCTGAGCCGGGGCCCACGTCTCCGCGATCTCGAGTTCGGCCTTCTGGGTCCCGGCTCTGCGGAGCGGCGCCTTGCGCCGCACCGCGTCCGGGACACGAGAGTATCGCCTCAACTAATCGTAGCGCCGCCGTCAATCACCATGGTCTGGCCGGTCATGAAGTCGCCGGCTGCGGAGCCCAGGAACACGGCTGCGCCCGCGATCTCGTCGGGGGTGCCGATGCGCAAGAGCGGCGAGCGCGAGGTCGAGGCCTTCAGGTTTTCCGGATTATCCCACAGCGCCTTGGCAAAGTCGGTCTTGATCAGGCCCGGCGCGATGCAGTTCACGCGGATGTTGTGCTTGCCGTATTCGCAAGCGAGGTTGCGCGCGAGCTGCATGTCGGCGGCCTTCGAGATCGCGTAGGCGCCGAGGATGGTCGAGCCCTTCAGGCCGCCGATCGATGACACGATGATCACCGAGCCGTCCTTGCGCTCGATCATCTGCGGCACCACCATCGAGATCAGCCAGTTGTTGGCGACGATGTTGTTGTCCAGAATTTTCCTGAACTGATCGTCGGAGATGCCGGCGAGCGGACCGTAATACGGGTTCGACGCGGCGTTACACACGAGCACGTCGATCTTGCCGAAGGCGCGGTTGCTCTCGTCGATGAGGTTTTGCAGATTTTCCTTCGACGAGATGTTGGCGGCGATCGCGACCGCCGTGCCGTTGCCGAATCTGTCGTTGATGCCCTTGGCTACCTGCTCGCAGACGTCGGCCTTGCGCGAGGAGATCACGACCTTGGCGCCGTGCTCGGCCATGCGCTCGGCGATCGCAAGCCCGATGCCGCGCGTCGAGCCGGTGATGACGGCAACTTTCCCCTTCATGTCGAACAAGGTCATGTTTCTCTCCCAGTGGACGATTTGATTTTGCTGAAGCTTACACCGCGTCGACGCGACCGACGATGCCTCAGGCGAGCTTCTTGACTTCCGGTCCCGCCGGCTGATGCATCTCGGCATGCGCATCGTCGGCGATCCACGGCTGCTGGTTCACCATCGGCAGCCGCCAGACGCTACGCTCGGGGCTTGCGAAATAATCGAGCCGCGTGATCGAGCAATTGTCGATATCGAACGACAGCGCCTTCTCCACCTGGCCATCGAGCGCGAGCCCGAGCGCGGCCTTGATGGTGCCGCCGTGGGCAACCGCGATCACGTCATGGCCTGCCGCGTCATTGTTGATGCGCTCAATGGTGCGGCGCGCGCGGTTATAGAGATCCATGAAGCTTTCGCCGCCGGGCGCGGGCTCGTTGATGTCGGCAAACCAGCTTGAACCCACGGGGCGGCTGGCGATGAACTCGGCGCGGTTCATGCCCTGCCATTTCCCGAGATTTTGCTCGGCGAGGTCCGCTTCCCATGGCATCGACGCAGGCTTCGGGTAGCCGGCTGCCCAGATCGCTTCCGCGGTCTGGTGCGTGCGCATCAGATTGCTCGAATACCAGACCGCCTTGCGTGGCAGCACCTTGGCAACAGCATTGAACACGTAGGTATCGCTGGTGTCGCAGGCGAGATCGGCTTGTCCGTAGATATTGCCGCCGTCATTGCGCACCGGCGCATGACGAACCCACCACCAGCGCGTCGTGACCACATTCGGCTTGTCTGCGGTTGCCATTGAAGCCCTTCCATCCCGTGTGATGTCGCTGTACGTCAGGTGCGAACGTGTCTCAAGACACTTTACTGTTTCAAATTCTGTTTGAAATTCCGTGGCGCGGCAAGCGTCGCGCAGGATCCAAAGGGAGAAACGCATGGGCCGCCTGCAAGGCAAATCCGTCATCATCACCGGCGCCGGCAGCGGCATCGGTCGCGCGGCAGCACTCCTGTTCACCAAAGAAGGTGCGAAACTGATCGCGGTCGATCGCACCGAGGCGGTGAAGGAGACCGTCGACGAGGTGAAGAAGGCCGGCGGTGTCGCCGAAGCCATGATCGCGGACGCGGGCTCCGAGACCGACGTGATCGCCGTGATCGACAAGGTGGTGAAGACGCATGGAAGGCTCGACGTGATCTGGGCCAATGCCGGCATCTCCGGCGGGCTCGTGCCGCTCGGCGAGCAAACCGTCGAGCAGTGGCAGGAAGTCCTGCGCGTCAATCTGATCGGGCCGTTCCTCGCGGTGAAGCACGCGATGCCGCACATGGTGAAGCAGCAGTCCGGCGCGATCGTGCTGACCGCATCCGTCGCGGGCCTCAAGGCCGGCGCCAGCGGGCATCCCTACGCCGCAAGCAAGGCCGGCGTGATCTCGCTGGTGCAGACCACGGCGTATTCGCTCACGGGCACCGGCGTGCGCATCAACGCGGTGTGCCCCGGCCTGATCGAAACCGGCATGACCAAGCCGATCTTCGATCGCGCCAAGGAGCGCGGCACCGCCGACAAGATCGGCCAGCTCAATCCGCTGAAGCGCCCCGGCCAACCGCACGAGCTCGCAGCGATGGGATTGTTTCTGGCGAGCGACGAGGCGTCGTATGTGAATGGCCAGGCCTTCCCGGTGGATGGCGGTTTGACGGCGTCGATGCCGTATGCGGGGAAGCCGGTTTAGCAAAGATGGTCCCGTGTCCCGGACGCGCTGCAACGCGCGAGCGTTGCTGCGCAGAGCCGGGACCCAGGAAGCCACACGGATCGCTGATGCATGGGCCCCGGCTCTGCAGCGCACCGCCGAAGAGGCGCTGCGCTGCGTCCGGGGCACGAGAGCGGTGCTTGGCGCACAACTGCTTCAACACCGTCATTGCGAGCGCAGCGAAGCAATCCAGAGTCTTTCCGCGGAG
>NZ_JADPJH010000014.1:620130-620316 GCF_023073315.1 Bradyrhizobium sp. 1
AAATTTGCGCTACAAGAGGCTGCACAGCGGCATACAGGTGTGGCCGAACATCCGGCCTTCCCTGCGCAGTGGCTTTACGGCTTATGTCGTGCTCTCCCCGGGGAGCGTTGCACTATTGCCCCCGTCGCCTTGCGAGCGATCGCAAGACTTGACGCACAGACCCCGGGCGTCAGGACCACACGATTT
>NZ_JADPJH010000014.1:620527-620653 GCF_023073315.1 Bradyrhizobium sp. 1
AGGCGACATTTACGCCGTTTCCGAAATTCGGTAAAGTGGAATGTTTTTGACACTGCGGATTGACCGGCATCTTGGCTGTTTTGCCCGTCGAGGCTGGGCAAGAATGTTGGATTTCGGGAGTTGATG
>NZ_JADPJH010000030.1 GCF_023073315.1 Bradyrhizobium sp. 1
TGCAAGCCCGGTATGTCCCCAACCTCAATCCAATTTTCAAAGGGACATCAAAATGGGTTCAAGTCTTCTCACCAACTCCTCCGCAATGACGGCGCTGCAGACGCTCCGGAACGTCAGCAGCCAGCTCTCCACCACGCAGAACCGGATCTCCACCGGCCAGCGCGTCTCGACCGCTTCGGACAACGCGGCCTACTGGTCGATCGCAACCTCGATGCGCGCCGACAACGCCGCGCTCTCCGCCGTCTCGGACTCGCTCGGTCTGTCGGCTGCGACCGTCGACACCGAATATACCGCTCTGACCGCGGTGGTGGGCGACCAGACCGGCGGCCTGACCAAGCTCCAGGCGCTGCTGGTTGAAGCCAAGACCGCCGGTATCGACCGTACCAAGATCCAGGCTGACATTACCCAGATCCAGCAGCAGATGAAGGGCACCGCCAATGCGGCGACCTTCAACGGCGTGAACTGGCTGAGCGCGACTGCGACCACACCGACGACCTTCAATCTGGTGTCGTCGTTCTCGCGCGTCGGCGGCACGCCCACGATCGGGTCCATTACCCTGACGATCTCCAACTATTCGCTCTATACGTCGGCTGCGGCCGGCATTCTGGACACCGTCAGCGGCGGTGCCTCGGTCGACACGCTCAGCATCGCCACGCTGACCGACTCGGCGGCTGACCAGACCACGCTCGATGGCTACATCACGAAGGTCACGGCAGCGATCAACTCGGTGGCCTCGGCCGCCGCCGATCTCGGCGCCGTCAAGAACCGCATCTCGACCAACACGGACTTCGTGAAGTCGCTGATGGACTCGGTTGATCGTGGTATCGGCCAGCTCGTCGACGCCGACATGAACCAGGAATCGACCCGCCTGTCGGCCCTCCAGGTCCAGCAGCAGCTCGGCGTGCAGGCGCTCTCGATCGCCAACAACAGCAGCCAGAGCATCCTGTCGCTGTTCCGCTAATCCTCAACACGATCTGAGGAAGGGCCGCGCTTCTCGCGAAGCGCGGCCCTTCCGTTTGGCGTGACGCTGCGTGCGCCGCAGTTTCACCTGCCCTGTTGCCGCCAGGCCACAGAGCCACAAGCCTCGCACAAGCTTCGCGGGTTACGGTCGCCGCTACGACAGGTTGGGCCCTAACCGCTCTTGCGCAGCCCAAAGGCATGACGCCGCCCTGTCGTACCGGTGCAAGCCCGGTATGTCCCCAACCTCAATCCAATTTTCAAAGGGAC
>NZ_JADPJH010000018.1:0-11971 GCF_023073315.1 Bradyrhizobium sp. 1
GCTCTCGCTGGTCTCCGTCAAGAACTCCCGCAACAGATCATCCATGAAAACAGGCCTTCATACAGGGAGGGCGCGCACGATTTGTGATGCGCCATTTCGGAATGGGGCCAGCTTCACCGCAAAGCGTTTAATAATGGTTGAGTATGTGCAAAAGAACGGAACCAACAAAGAGATAAGGCGCTCCGGACAAGCCGAAGCGCCTCGTAAAGAATCAATTAACGATTGGGCGCTGCGCGCTTCGTTTACGAAGCGGTAACGATGACGGCTTCGCCTTCTAGCTTGAGCGTCACGGTGAGTCCGCAGGCCTGCGCCAGCAGCCGCGTATAATAAGGCTGGATCGCGTGCGCATCCGCGGCAGGTCCACGCTCGCCACTCAAGAGCTCGGCGATGTTCTGCGGCAGGCGCGCATTATGTCCGGTCGCGGTGATGCGGAAGCTCATCGTCTCGCCCTCGCCGATCGGATCGACCGTCAGCAGGCCGCCGCGCGGGATCGTATGCTGGGACACGACCAGCATGTTGAGCAGCAGCTTGACGCGATTCTTCGGCAGCAGCAGCCGCGGCAGATTCCACGTGATCGTGCACTTGCCGTCCTCGATATGGCCGCGCGCCATGGTCTGGGCATCGCCGACATCAATCTGCGCGCCGGAAGAGCCGGCCGCGCCGAAGGCGAGACGGCAGAACTGGAGGCGGGCGGAGGCCGTCTTGGCACTCTTGCGAATCAGGTCGAGCGCAAACTCCCGATCTTCGGGCTTGGGATCGTCATCGAGCACCTCGAGCCCATTGACGATGGCGCCGACAGGGCTGATGAGATCGTGGCAGACCCGCGAGCACAGCAGCGCTGCGAGTTCGAGCGCATCTGGAGCGGTTGCGGTAGCGGGTGACGAAGCGTCAGACATAAGGGGTTCCTGGAATTGCACGGCGCGGACGCGGCGAATCACGCATGCTTGACGAATGCCGCGGGTTCTAACATTCGCAAGCCGGTCGCAGCTAGCTTGCGATCGGTTCGAAGCGGCCATAAAGCCGCGGGCGAATCAGTCGAGTGGGAAGGAATTGCCGATGAATGAGGCATGCAGGTGAGGATCATCGACGCCGAGGCCGCATCCCGATTGATGGAGCCGCTCACCGCGCTGGTGGTGAAGGCCGGCGAAGCGATCCTCGCGGTCAACCGTGGGGCGATGCGGGTCGACGGCAAGCAGGACGGCTCGCCGGTGACCGAGGCCGACCTTGCCGCCGACCGCATCATTGCGGACGGCCTGGCGCAGCTCGCGGGCGACATCCCGACGCTCTCGGAGGAGCGGACCCAGCTCGCCTCGCCGCCGTTTCATGGCAGTTTCTTCCTGATCGATCCGCTCGACGGCACCAAGGAATTCGTCGCCGGCCGTGACGAATTCACCGTCAACCTCGCCCTAATAACGGAAGGTGTGCCCCTGCTCGGCATCGTCAGCGCGCCCGCGCTCGGTCTGCTCTGGCGCGGCATCGTCGGCCGCGGCGCCGAGCGCGTGACGTTTGACGGCGCTACCATCGGTGCCGCCGAGCCGGTCCGCACCCGCAAGCTGCCAACGCCCGGCGAGCCCTGGATCGCCGCAGTGAGCCGCTCGCACGGCGATCCCACGAGCGAAGCGTTCATCGATAGCAGGCCCAATGCCGTGAGAAAGACGTGCGGCTCGGCCGTGAAATTCGGCCGGATCGCGGACGGCAGCGCCGACATCTATCCCCGCTTCGGGCCGACCTGTGAGTGGGACGTCGGGGCCGGTTGCGCGGTGGTGACTGCGGCCGGCGGCAAGGTCACCGACGGCAAGGGCAACGACCTCGTCTTCGGCCAGCGGCAGGACACCGGCTTCATCATCCCGGCGTTCGTCGCGTGGGGAGACCCGCAGGCGGCAGGCAGCTACTGACTGAGCTGCTCCTGAAGCGCCGGCCAGCGCTTGCCGACCTCGTAGAGGAAGCGCTCGGGGTCGGCCGCGAAGGCGTCGCGATTGGCTTCCCGGCTGAACAGATAGAGCCTCTGCGCCGAAATCACGTAGAAGCGGGGGTTGGCGGCGATGGCGACGCCCCGGGCGATGTCGACCGGGTCATAGCCGCCGTATTGCGGCCCATAGATCTCGGGATGGGCCAGGAACGAGGCCCGGTCGCCCTCGTTGCGGAAGCGCCAGACCGCACCCCAGAGGTTGGCTTCGAACTCCGCCGTCCCCTGCATGGCCGCGCCGTCGACGAAATAGGCCACGGGGTCGAAACCCTCGATGGCGACGCCGCTGAAACGGTTGACGACGATCCGCTCGGTCGTGGCCGCCTGTGCCGGCAAGCAAGAGTAGGTCATCCATATGCCCGCCAGCAGGCGGACCAGAAGGCCGATCAAGGCGATTCCGGGGCGCAAAGGGCTATCTTCCTGCCGTTGTGCCGTCATAGTTGCTGCGGATAACATCCGAGTCGAGGGGACATCCGGCGCAACCTAGAGCCGTGCCTGTTGGCGTCAGGTTAAGGAAGCGACCGGATTCGATACCAGGGGTTTTTTATGACTTTCGCATCACGCCTTGCTGCGCTCGCGCTCGCCGCGATGGTCGGCTGGATCGTGCCGGCGTCCGCCCAGCAGGCGCCGCCGCCGAACCTGCCGCCGCCGCAGCGGACCCCGACGCCGAGCACCTATGGGCCGGACGAACTCGTGGGCGCAGGCCACCGCTTCTTCGGCAATGTCTCGCGCGGGCTCGCCTCGATCATCGAGAAGGCGGTCAGCCAATGGGGCCTGCCGAACGGCTACATCCTGGGTGAGGAAGGCTCGGGCGCCTTCGTCGCCGGGCTGCGCTACGGCGAAGGCACGCTCTACACCAAGAACGCCGGCGATCTCCGCGTCTACTGGCAGGGTCCCTCGCTCGGCTTCGACTGGGGCGGCGACGGCGCGCGCACCATGACGCTGGTCTATAATCTGCCCGCCACCAACGCGATCTACCAGCGCTTCGCCGGCCTCGACGGCTCGGCCTATATCATCGGCGGCTTCGGCATGACGGCGCTCACCGCCAACAACATCGTGCTGGTGCCGATCCGCTCAGGCCTCGGCCTGCGGCTCGGCGCCAATATCGGCTATCTGAAATTCACGCCGCGCGCGACCTGGAACCCGTTCTAGGTCCCCTCCTCCCCTTCAGTTCCGGATTCACGTTAACAACAGGGCGGGGCTGGCTTTTTGCCGGCCCGCCATGCATTGTCATTGGTAAATTTTTCCTTAGCTCTCGGAGTTCTGGCCCATGGTCGAACCGATCATGTACCTGGCGATCGGTTTCCTGCTTTCGATGCTGTGCGGGCTTGCCATCGTGCCGCTGGTGCATAGCCGCGCGGTCCGCCTGACCACGCGCCGGCTCGAGGCCGCAACCCCGCTGTCGATGGCCGAGATCCAGGCCGACAAGGACCAGCTCCGCGCCGAATTCGCCATGTCGGCACGACGGCTGGAGATGAGCGTCGACCAGCTCAAGAACAAGACCACGAGCCAGCTTGCCGAGCTCGGCAAGAAGAGCGACGCCATCAACCGCATGAAGATCGAGCTCGGCGAGAAGAACGCCACGATCTTCGCGCTCGAGGCGCGCGAGAAGGCGGTCAAGGAGCAGCTCCGCGCCACCGAAGAGGAATTCAACACCAAGACCGCAGCCTTGCGCGAGGCCGAGATTGCACTGAGCGACAAGCAGGGCGAGCTCGCAAAAATCAATTCCGAACTGTCCGACCGCTCGATGATGGCGGAGAGCCGCCAGGTCGAGCTGATCGCGGTGCGCGCGCAGATCGACGAATTGAAGAATCGCGTCGGCGATGCCGAGAAGGAGTTCGCGGCCACGCAGGCGCGACTGACGCAGGAGCGAACCGAATCCGAGACCGCCTCGCGCGAGCTCGGCGATGCCCGCGGCCGCGTCGAGAATCTGAGCCAGCGCGTCACCGACCTCGACCGCCAGCTGATCGTGCAGGTCAAAGAGGCCGAGATGCTCGCAAGCCGCGTCACCGACCTCGAGGGACGCCTTGCGACGCAAGGCAAGCTGCTTGCCGAGCGCGACTACGAGAACAACCAGCTGCGCCAGGCCAACGAGGGCAGTGAACGCACCGTCAAGGAGCTGCGCGTCGAGATCGCCGCCTTGAGCGGCGGTAAGTCCTCGGCCGCATTCGAGGCGTTGCGCGCCGAAAAGACCGCGCTGGAAGAACAGCTCGGCACGGCCCGCGACGAGCGCGCAAAGCTCCAGCGCGACATCAACGCGATCCAGCAGCAGGCGGAAAGCTCCTGGGCGACCGAGCGGATGGAGAACGCGCTCTTGCGCGAACGCATCAACGACATCGCCGCCGAAGTGGTAAAACTCGCGATGCAGCTCGAAGGCCCGAACTCGCCGATCGAGGCGCTGCTGGCGGCCGAGGCCGGCCAGCCGCCGAGGCCGGCACCGCGCCCGGCCAACGACGCCGCCACCAATGGCGCCGCCGCAGCCGTCCTGCCCGAGGGCGGTGGAACACTCGCCGAGCGTATCCGGGCGCTGCAGGCCCACGCCTCCCGCGCCCGCCAGCAGGGCGCGTAAACAGCCCGAAACGCGGGCTGCCCACCGATTGCGCGGTGGGCGCAAGGTTTTCGGGGCCCAATTCGGGGCTCAAGGCGCCTCGAAACTTGACACCATCGGCCCGCACTTCTAAATCGCGGGCTCCAATGTGCCGGCCGGCCGAACAGGTCCGTCCGTCTGCATGATGGTCCCGGGTGCATAGCTCAGCGGGAGAGCGTTCCCTTCACACGGGAGAGGTCCAAGGTTCGATCCCTTGTGCGCCCACCATCCATCCTCCTGAACAATATTGATTTGTGGACGATGACCAACGCCGGCGGCTGTCGGTTACCCCTTCCGAATCGAAAATGCCGAAAACAACCCCATGCACAGTAGCCGACCTCAGTCGGACCAATGGGTTCGCTCGCAATGACGGAGCAAGGCGAGACCGCGCCGCTTCGCGCGCACGCGACCTTGCGGGCTTCACGTAGCCCGCTGCGGCTTCAACGCCGCATACAGTCCGACCAGCGTCCCGATGGCGACCAGCGCGGCTGCCAGCAGCACCTGCAATTCGCCGTCATCGGTAGCGCCCACGGACGATACCAATCTGGTCACCACGACGAACAGGATGCCCACGGAGGCTGCTGCGCCCACGCTGAGATAGGCGAGTTCGCGCGTCAGGTTGCGGCCGAGCAGCCCGAGGGCGGTGAAATACATCGCGCAGGCGTTGGGATGAACGAACAAGGCGACGCGCGCATAGGGACCGTAGGCGTCGAGGAGGGATTCGCACCGGTTCATTGCCGCTCGCGAGGCAACCCGCTGCAACAGCGGTCTGAAGAAACGGGCCTGTCCGTAACTCAAGACCGCGCCCACGATGATGGCCAGCCACGCCAGGATGAAAACGGGAGCATCCGCAGGCTTGGGATCGAGCGCCACGGACATCAGGATGAGGGCGGTTCCGGGAAAATAGCCGAAATACGGGAAGACCGACTCCAGCAGCACGCAGACGAACATGAAGACCGGAAACCACGCTGAACCGGTCGCCCCCTGGACGATGGCGTTGAGGTCGAAAAGATCCGTCTTGTACAGGACGAGATACATGCACATGGCGAGTCCGGCCAGCGCGTAAAACGGCAAGGCTCCCGACAAAAATCGTCTCATTCAGCCATCGATCCTTGTTTCGTCGACACGACGAGACCACCGATATCAGGACATAGCCCCCTTTGCCCACGCAATCCTCAATCCTCCGGCAGCAAGAACGTGGATTGGCTCGACGAACGATATCGAAAGTGATGCGCGGGCGCTGTAGAGTGCGCCCCCGAAAACATCGGAGAAGCAAAGCATGGCGATCGTCTTCATCACCGGCAGCACGGACGGCCTCGGCCGGGCGGCGGCGCAATCGCTCGTTGACGGGGGGCACCGCGTGGTGCTGCACGCGCGATCGGCGGATCGCGCTGCTGCGGTCGGCGAATTTTCGTCGCGTTGCGCGGGGATCGTGGTTGGCGATCTCGGACATGCCGCAGATGCGCGGAGCATCGCGGATCAGGTCAACGCGATCGGGCGCATGGATGCGATCATCCATAACGCCGGCGTCTATACGCGGCCGAGCCGCGGCTCGACGACGGAAGGCCATGCCGAAACTCTGGCCATCAACACGCTTGCGCCGTACATGCTGACGGCCCTGATCGAGCGGCCCGACCGATTGGTGTATCTCAGCAGCGGATTGCACCGGGGTGGCGAGGGGTCGCTGGGCGACCTCGATTGGACCAAGAGGTCCTGGGATGCAGCGAAGGCCTACGCCGAGAGCAAGCTGCACGCGGTTGCACTGGCTTTCGCGCTGGCAAGACGCTGGCCCAAGGTCCTGAGCAACGCCGTCGATCCCGGATGGGCACGCACGAAGATGGGTGGTTCGGGTGCTCCGGTCGATGTCGACACCGGGCAACGGACTCAGACGTGGCTCGCCGCGAGCGCAGATCCCGCAGCCCTGGTCAGCGGGCGCTACTGGCATCACCTCCAGCAGCAACAGCCGGCCAGTGAGGCAGCCAATCCGGATTTTCAGGACGAGCTCATCGAGAAATTGAGCGGGATGACCGGAGTTGAGCTTCCAAAGGTCTAAAAGCGGAATGGCTTTGCGCAAGGTCGTCATGCCCGGGCATAGCCGTCCGAAGGACGAGGCGCGCGCTGTGGCCGCACCACTCGCTACGCAATCGACAAAATCTCGATCTCCTGCGCGCCCGCACCCGCAACGTCGCCCACCGCCTTCCCCATCAGCGACTTCGCGACTGGCGCGACGAACGAGATCGACCCGGCCTTCGGATCGGCTTCGTCCTCGCCGACGATGCGATAGGTCTGGACGCGGCCGTCGGCACGGCTGAAGGTCACTGTGCTGCCGAAGGCGACCGTGTCGGTCGAGGCTGGGGTGGGAATCACCTGCGCGGTGCGCAGCCGTTCGGTGAGATAGCGGGCGTCGCGCAGGGGCACCGCCGATTGTCGGCGCTTCTCGTTGACGTCCTCGATGGCTTGCGCGGCTTCATAGGCCTTGCGCGCCTCCTGAAGCTGCGACTGCAACGCCTGCAGGCCGGCTTCCGTTACGAGGTTCGGATGCGGCGAGATCGGGCGATCCGGCAATAGTGTCTCCGACGCGGTCTCGGCGCTTTCTTCCTTGGTAAAGGCGACGCTCAATTCAAAATCCTGTCGAACGGTTTCGGGTCAACGCGCACGCCTCGTATCGCGATCCATCGTTGGGACTCGCGCCAGGCCGCTGCCAACATACCCCGACTATATCTCAAGTTCGACGAAGCGGCGCAGCTTGAAGACGAGGTCCGGCATCGCCTGGCGGAACCGCGTTGCGTTGTGGAAACTGGTCGAGAACGGCGCGAAGGTGATCATCGCGTTCCAATGCCGGTAGCCGTAGACGGTGACCGAGGCGCCGGATGCCGGAAAGTCCTCCAGCTTGCGCAGCTCGCCGAGCACGAGATCGGCAATCGCTTCCGCCGGCAGCAGTTTTCTGCCGTCTGCCGTCGTGGCGATTTTCGCAGCCTGCTCGACCGGCACGGCGGCCGGTGCCGCGTCGGGCGAATCATCGCGTCTGATCGGTATCGCCAAGGGGGCGGGCACCGCAACCGCTTCAAATCCGTTCGACGGCGCGGTTGGCGGAACCTCTGCGAGCGGCGGCGGCGTCATGCTGTCCGCGCGCTTGCCACCTCCCAGGATGCTGCTGATCATGGCCACAAGGCCAGCATCCTTCACGTCGTCGCTCATTACTCCCCCCGGGGCTTCGGCTACTCTAGCACCGCTCGCGTGAACCGCCACAGGGGATGTATTGCCCGATTCGCAAGCGCTGTGGCGCGACGCCTCGTCGCGCCACGCCGCCGCGATCCGTCACTGCTTCTCGAACGGAACATATTGCTGGTACTGCTTCGGCACCGAGCTGCGATAGCGCGCGGGAACGGTGCCGCTGTCGACCGAATGATCGATCTCCTGCTGCCGCGTCATCTTCTTCTTCGCCGGCTTCTTCGATGCGCTCTTCTTGGCGTCGGAGGGCTGGCTGGAATTGTCGGTGGCTGCGCTCGGCGTTGTCGTTGTCGCCGCGGGCGCTGCAGTGGTAGCCGCAGCGGGGGCCGCCGTTCCACCGGCGGCCGGCGCCGTCTGCGCCAAGGCGAACGGTGTTGACATGAGAAGCGCCAGCGCTGCTGTCGCAGCCAGCGAATATGACCTTTGCATCAAAACCTCCAAAATGACCTGATCCGAATGAGACGAAGCGTCGGCTTCCGGGATCGGCGCCTGCAAGTCTGCGCACGATAGGCGTGAACCCCGTCGCCAACTGTGGCCGAGATCACATAGCTCGCCGTGACCTGGTTCATCATAGGCGCATGTCGAACGCAGTGCCCAGTACGGACACCAAGACAAGCACGACAAAGTGTCGGCCAAATCTGGGAACACGCAGATCGAGCTGGTGTTCCTCATCTAACCGTCCTCCTATGGAGACCGAAATGCGTCGCACCATCCTCACGCTCGCATCATTCGCGGCCTTGATCGCCGCGACATTCCCGGGCGCCCAGGCCCACGCCGCGAACGACAGATATTGCCTGCAAGGCCGCATCTGGGGCTATCCCGGCAACTGCCAGTTCGCGAGCTATCGGCAGTGCCAGGCCAGCGCCTCCGGCACGTCGGCCTATTGCGGCGTCAATCCGCGCTACGCGTTCTCGCAGCAGCGCGACTACTGACCTTCGTTGTGGCGTCGCGCGCATGAGGCGCGCGACGCCACACTTTTTACGTGAAGACGATGCGCTTCGCCGACAGTCCGGCGAACTGGCACGGCACAAAGCCGTCCGCGCCTGTCGATGACGAGAATGTTATCCGTCATCGCTTCGGGAAAAATTTGCAAAGCGCTGCCGCAGCTTCCTCGCAACGCCCTCCCACGGAACAGCAGCGATATCACGCAGTGTGTGAAGCAGGCGACTTGTGGCGCCGGATTCCCTGATCTAGCCTCGCCTGCATATTCTATTGAAAACAACTTTAGCTTTATTCGGTTTCCAGCGCGATATTTCATGGAGGTGATTTCAATGAGCAGTCGTCATGCCGTTACGCCGCGTGGATTGAACGTCACGCGTTCGCCGCTATCCCAGGGCCGCTTCGGCCGCATGTTCCGCAACCTTGCGTCGGCAACATTCGGCGCGAAAGATTCCGACAATGTCGCTAACCTTTCGGCGCTGGCCGACAAGATGGTCGCCGGCTTCGACGGGCCGAAGGACGGACCGGACGCGGAGGAGAGCGGCATTCCCGCGCTCTACACCTATTTCGGCCAGTTCATCGACCACGACATCACCTTCGATCCCGTCAGCTCGCTGACCAAGCAGCAGGATCCCGACGGGCTCGTCGACTTCCGCACGCCGTCATTCGATCTGGACAATGTCTACGGCCGCGGTCCGAACGACCAGCCCTACATGTATGACCACAACAAATTCCGCCTCGGCGAGAAAGTGACCGGCGCCGGCGTGCCCGATGCCCACGACCTGCCGCGCTTCAAGGGTCGCGCGCTGATCGGCGACCCCCGCAACGACGAGAACAGCATCGTCTCGCAGTTCCAGGCCTTGATGCTGCGCTTTCACAACCGCATGGTCGACGACAATGACAGCCTGTCGTTCGAGGAGGTGCAGCAGCGCGTCCGCTTCCACTATCAATACGTCGTGCTGAACGACTTCCTGGCGCGCATCGTCAATGCCGACGTGCTGGACGCGCTCAAGACCGCAGGTCAATACGACCGCAGCAAGCTCGCCTATTATCACTGGAAGACCTATCCGTTCATGCCGGTCGAGTTCTCGGTGGCGGCCTACCGGCTCGGACATTCCATGATCCGTCCCGGCTATCGGCTGAACGATGCGGACAACATGCTGTTGCAGATCTTCCCGGATCCGCACAATCCCGACAAGAACGCGCTGACCGGCTTCCGCGCCATGGGTCCGGGACGCGCGATGGACTGGGGCCGCTTCATCGATCTCGACACGCGTGGCTTTGGTGACGAAAACGATCCCACCAATCCCGACAACAAGCGGCGGCTTCAGTTCGCCTATCGCATCGACTCGTCGCTGGTCGATCCGCTGCGCAAGCTGCCGCCGGAGGTCGCGTCCAATCCGGCGTCGCTCGCGCTGCGCAATCTCGAGCGCAGCTGGCGGCTCGGGCTGCCCTCAGGCCAGGCCGTCGCCAGGGCGATGAACCTGATGCCGCTGAGCGATGACGACATCATCATCGGCAAGGCCGTCGACGAGCCCGGCGCCGGCGATCCGCAAATCAGGATCGCAACCATCGCCAACGGCATTTTTGCCGGCAATTGCCCGCTCTGGGCCTACATCCTGGCCGAGGCGCGGCAAAACCCGACCGACATGGCAATCCCCGCCACCGATGGGCCGGCCACGGTCAAAACACCGCAACTCGGCCCCGTCGGCGGTCGCATCGTCGCCGAAGTCTTCCTCGGCATGATGTTCGGCGACAATTCCTCGGTGCTGTCGCAGGACCCGCAATGGACGCCGGTGACCGGCTCCGGCTTCGCGCTGAAGGACCTCGTCGCCTACGCACTCGGCCAGGGCGATCCGCTGCATTGAGGTTGTGACGAATGATGATGCAAAGGCCGCCTACGTTGTGCAGGCGGCCTTTTGTCATCGCGCGCGACGGGGAGAGGTGACCGTGCTCCCGGCGCGCATCCCTTACCGCCGCACGCCTACGCGATTGACGCCGCCATTTGCATTGCCACCAGCGTTGTGGCGGACCGCAGCACGCGCAACGGGGCGCGGCCTCAGAGCGACACCGGCCCGGGCAACGCACCCGCCCGGATAGTCGACGTACTGGCAATATACGACCGCATGGGCCGGTGATGGATTAAGCGTGACGCCTGCAAGCCCCAGAAGTGCGCCGGCAGCCATACCCGTAAACGTAGCGGATTTGATCGAAAGTCGCGTCTTCGCCTTCATGATGGTCCTCCTCTTTGCGCTTGCCAAATGAACGTAGCAGAGGCCGCCTTCCCACGGCTGCAGATAGCGTGTGCGCGGAAGGATGAGCGACATTGACGTAGGTCAAGGGTGAGCCAGGCTGTCCGGTCGGTCCGCCAAGCCACATCTGTGTTGAGATACCCCGCTTCGCTGTTGTCCGACAGCATGATGCGCGATCTTGATTCAGATCAACCGGTGATGTGACAGGCGCACCACGATCGACCGGGCTGGGGGTGATGAGTTGGTGGGTGCGCAATGACACCGACGTGGTACGTCACCTTCGAGGTCCGTAAAAGCGGCACGCTGCCGAAGCAACGGAGTCCTCGGGAGACAAGGACCTTCGCTACGGAATCAGAAGCCAGGTCATTCGCTCGTACAAAGCTCGGCGAAGGCCTCGCTGTATTTGCAGGAACGATCAATCCGAGCGTCCCCAGGCGGCTCATTACGGCGGCCCGCATCCAGGCATGGCTTGCCGACGAACCACGGGACACCGAAGGGCATGCGGGTCCTGACCCGGAATAAGCACGTTTCCATGCACATACACGGCTCTTGGCTGTTGCCATTCTGTTACGGGCTCAGGGGCTGATCGACCCTAAACTTATGGATGTCTGTGGGGCTTATGCACGCCAGTCTGCATTCTCGTTTTCTAAACGACGAGATCGGAGCAAGGAGACATGACGATGAAGAGGCTTTCGATGGCTGCGATCGGCTTCGCGGCGCTGAGCATGACGGCTCCGGCCATGGCCGCCGATATGGCTGTCAAGGCGGCGCCGCCGCCGGCACCGGTCGTGGCGATCTACAACTGGAGCGGATTCTACATTGGCGCCAATGGAGGCTGGGGGCAGAGCCATGGTTGCGTGGATTTCGTAACGCCCGCAGGGACAGTCGCAGGCGGTTGCGCCGATCGCTCCGGAGGCCTTGCCGGCGGGCAGATCGGGTATCGTTGGCAAACCAATCAGTTCGTGCTCGGTCTGGAAGCGCAGGGCGATTGGGCCG
>NZ_JADPJH010000018.1:12208-27956 GCF_023073315.1 Bradyrhizobium sp. 1
ACTGGGTGTTGGTTGGGAATATGGATTCAGCCCGAACTGGTCGTTCGGTATCGAGTACGACCATCTCTGGATGGGGCGTGACAACACATCCTTCGCAGGCGTGGTCACGCCAGGGGGCTTCACCCTTCTCGGCAACGGGGTCAGCCAGGATGTGGACATGGTTACACTTCGATTGAACTACCGCTTCAGCGGCTATGGTGCGCCGGTCACCGCTCGCTACTGAACCGAGCTTCTGCCCATCATGGAGGCCCCGGGACCGGGGCTTCCATGAACGGACGGCGAAGGTCTTTCGCTCCGACCCTGCCAGCACCGCGACGCAGAAACTGCCTTCATTCTGCAGTTCTCGACCGGCGCGACATCTGCCGCACCTTCGCGAAATGAATTTTGGTGAGCAGAGCCGTTCCTTGACCTAGCGCAATAGGGGGCGCGCCGAAGTTTCCAACCTCATGATGCCGGATCAGCCCGGCTTATGGAGGCCATCATGAACATAAAACGACTTTATGCTGCGGCTGCTGCGTTCGCGTGCGCAGCCTCGCTTTCGTTTGGCTGGACTGAAAACGATGGCTTGTCGCTCTCGGTTCAGAAGGCCGAAGCGGCGACACGATTGGTCGTGTATCCCAATTATCGGGGCCACCTCTATCGCGCCGGCTATATTGCCGACACGACGGGGCTCCCCTGGTACGCGGTGCGCGCCTACTATGCGGGTGGCCCCTGGAGCTACGGCTACACCGATTGGACTGACTACGCCGCCCGCAACGGCATCGGATGCGTGCCAGGCGCACTCGTCAAGGGTGGAGACGGCATCATGTACGTCTGCCAATAGGCAGCGCGAGTTCGGAGGCGGCGTGTGGCCGCCTCCCTCCGCTTGTCGCTTCCTTTTCAACATCCAGTCAAAGGGAGATGCAAAATGACGAGATGGTTTGCCGTCGCGGCTGTCACCTTGTTGATCGGAACTTCCGCACAAGGCATGACGCCCGCACCGCTCGCTCAATCGGAAAGCGTGATCATGCCGGTCGCGGCCGCGTGCGGTCCAGGTCGAACGCGGGTCAACGGCGTTTGCGTAGCGCGAACGACAATACGCCAGACCCGTCGCGCCACGCGCAGGTGTCTGCGCTGGCAGGGAAGCGTCTGTGCAGCATACGAATAGACGCTACGACATCGGCGTTCGGATCGTGTCCGGACGCCGGTCACCAGGATCTGAAGCCGGGCCAGGTGAACTGCCCTTGTCGCGCCGCGATAAGCATCTGCGGCTTGACATGTCGTCTCGGCCGGGCGGCGAAGGTTGATGACTTGTGTTGTCGCTTGCGATCGATCGATTTAGGCGGGCGCGCATCCGGACGCGGCAGCATTGCGAGCGCATTCGCGACTGTCGGGTTATCCATCCGGCTAACAGGCAGTTCGGTGACGTCTGACGACATCGCGACATCGGGGATCTCGACCGCGGGTGCGGCGACGACGATTGTCGGCGACCGGGTATCGAACACAATTCGTTCCGGCCATTTGCGATCGGAGTGAATGCGTATCGCTGCGCGATCGGCCGGCGCCTGTTCAGGGATTGGCGCCCTCGGAACACAGAAGTCCACGACAAAGAGCAGTGAGAACAACGCCGCTCCGCACTTCCAGAAATATGCCAGCAGCGGCATGCCGGTAGCTCCTGTGCCCCCGAAACAATTGCCCTCGGCCAATTCTACGACGTCGTCTCACGCATGCTGCACAATGGCGGCGTACTGCTTGATCTAGATCAAACGCGTTGGCCGATCGGAAACGTGGATTTCGGCCGCGCGAGAACGTGATCCAGCTTCGCTCGGAATTGCGCGCGCTACCGGTGGACCTCCATCGCCGAGTTGGTGCGCGCGACAATCCCGCCTTAATGCGCGGCTCCGAGGCCGCTCTCCTCAAGTCGCGCTGCGAACCAGAGCGAAAGCGGCTGATCGAGCAGGCCGCTGACATAGACCTCTGACGTCGTGACGTTGTGCCTGTCCAGCACCAGCAGCACGCCGATCCAGTAGGCAAACCAGACATGCGGATCAGTCAGCGCCCGCAGCTTGTGCTGGTCGTGCTCCACGGGCGTATGGTTGCTCGCCTTGCGGATCTCGACGGTGAGCAGATTGTTCGGGATCTCGCGCTGGTGCACGACGACGTCGGGGTAGATCGACTTTCCCAGATGATCGTCGGTCGAGATGATGGTGCCGTGCGGCAGATGCAGCGTGCGCTCGCCGAGCCGGTCGTAATTGCAGTCGACGGACCAGCCGGCGAATTGCTTCTCCAGATGCACAGCGAAGCGGTGCGTCACCGCCCGCTCGCCGAGGTCTTTCTCGAACAAAAATCCTTCGTGGGCGTAGAAGTCCCGGAGCGCCGCGATCACCTTGTTCAGCTCGGTCTGCATCGTGCCTCCGGGCTCTTGGCGCTCCGTTGTCTGCGCGCCCCTTACATCTGGACTTCGATCAGCCGCGGCCCGGGCTCGGCGACGGCCTCAGCCAGCGCCTTGTTGAACTCGTCGGCATTGGTGACGGCGCGGCCGGGCACGCCCATGCCCTTGGCCAGCGCCACGAAATCCATTGTGGGACGGTCGAGCCGGAGCATGTCGTTGGCGCGCTGGCCGGGTTCGCCGGCGCCGACATTGTCGAACTCGCCGCGCAGGATCTGGTAGATGCGGTTGGCGAACACGATGGTGACGATGTTGAGGTTTTCGCGCGCCTGCGTCCACAGCGACTGGATCGTGTACATCGCGCTGCCGTCGCCGACCATGCAGATCACCTTGCGGTCCGGACAGGCGATCGCCGCGCCGATCGAGAGCGGCGTCGAGAACCCGATCGAGCCGCCCATGTTCTGGAGCCAGTCGTGCGGGGCTGCCGCCGCCGTCGGCGGGAAGAAGGCGCGGCCGGTGGTGAGGGACTCGTCGACCATGATCGCGTTCTCGGGGATCGCGTACGCGATCGCCTGCGCAATCGAGGCGTGGGTCAGCGCGCCGGTCGGCTTGACCAGTTCCTGAAGAGCCTGCGGCTTGACGTCCTTGGCGCTGGCCTTCACGGCACCGGCGAGCGCTTCGAGTGCGGCGATCGAATTCTCGCCCCAGGAGGTCATGCGATGCACATCGCATCCCTCGGGCTTGAGAATGCTCGGCTTGTTCGGATAGGCGAAGAACGCCACGGGATCGTCGGACTCGACCAGCACGATATGACGAAACTTCGCCAGCATCGACAGCGCGTTATCGATGACGTAATGGATGCGGTCGATCGAGAAGCGGCCGCGGCCGCGCGCCATCTTCGGGCGGAAGGTCGGGCCCATCACGGTGCAGCCGGTCTTGTTCGCGATGCGCTCGGCCAGGGCCAGGCCCTGCTCGCTGAGCGCGCTGCCGGTCATCAGCAGCAGCGTACCCTCGCCGTCACCGTGCAAAATCCTGGCAGCCTGCTCGACCGCCTGCGGCGAGTAGCTCGCGCGCTGCTGCTCGGCCGGCACCTCGGCGATGCCGTCGGCCTCGTTCCAGGCGGTGTCGGCGGGCAGGATCAGGGTCGCGATCTGCGGCGGCGCGCTCTTGGCGGCGGCAATCGCCGCGGCGCCGTCGGCGGCGACCGATTTGGAATCCGGCGAGGTGCGGACCCAGGACGACATCGGCCGGGCCAGACCCTCGATGTCGGAGGTCAGCGGCGCGTTGAAGCCGATGTGGTAGACCGCATGCTGGCCGACGATGTTGACGATGCCGGAATTCGCCTTCTTGGCGTTGTGCAGATTGGCCAGGCCGTTGGCCAGCCCGGGGCCGAGATGCAGCAGGGTCGAGGCCGGCGTGCCCTTCATGCGGAAATAGCCGTCGGCAGCGCCGGTCACCACGCCTTCGAACAGGCCGAGCACGCAGCGCATGCCCGGCACGCGGTCGAGCGCTGCGACAAAATGCATCTCGGAAGTGCCGGGGTTGGAGAAGCAGACGTCGACCCCGCCCTTGACCATCGTCCGCACCAGGCTTTCCGCACCGTTCATTCTTTTTGCTCCCGCAACCGGCAATGTCCAAATATCCGTTCGATCAATCATTGTTCGCGGGTTCCGTCAAAGCAATAGGCGGCATCGCGGCCCAGCCCCGCGCGACGATGCGCCGGTTTGGCTAACGCTTTCCGGCAAATTGGCGGGGTTGCCGATTTGGTAACGCCAAGCGTTAAGGATGACCTGTCTCACGGGGCCGTGGCTTGCGAAAAGCCCGCAAATATGGCCTCTGGCATTGGTTGAATCGATTTTTGCTGGGGGAAACAATGATCCGGTTTTTTGCCGCGCCGATTGCCGCCATCGCATTGCTGACGGCCATGGCCGGCGGCGCATTCGCCGAAGAGGCCGACTCGCGTGACATCATGGGCGGCGGCCCCAACTTCTTCCGTGGCGGCTCCAGCCCGATCCCCCGCACCACCGTCATGTATAACGGCAACTATGCCCCCGGCACGATCGTGGTGAACACCAGCGAGCGCCGCCTCTATCTGGTGCTCCAGAACGGCCAGGCGCTGCGCTACGGCATCGGCGTCGGCCGCGACGGCTTCCGCTGGGGCGGGGTGCACAGGATCACCGCCAAGAAGGAATGGCCGGACTGGACGCCGCCGTCGCAGATGATCGCCCGCCGGCCGGACCTGCCGCGCCACATGAAGGGCGGCATCGAAAATCCGCTCGGCGCGCGTGCGATGTATCTGGGCTCGACGCTCTACCGCATCCACGGCTCCAACGAGCCGGAGACGATCGGCCAAGCGGTCTCCTCGGGCTGCTTCCGCATGACCAATGACGACGTCAGCGACCTCTACGGCCGCGTCGGGGTCGGCACCACCGTGGTCGTGCTGAACAACTAGCCGTTGACGAACTGCGGAACCCGCAGGGCGCGTGAATATGCGGACTTGTGTGCGCGGCGCGAATACGGCAGCGTCGCGTGACGATGAGCGCAATGAATCCGCCCTCGGCCGCCTTCCGCCTCGCCCTGCTGGCGCTCGCAATCTTCACATCCGTGTCTGACACCGCTACCATCGCCGACGCGGGCGAGCTGCCCGCGATCGCCTCGCGCCAGCGCCTCGAGAAGAGGAGCTTTACCGACGGCGAGATCGTCGAAGGCTTTCTCAAGACCGCCTTCGGCGCCGAATATCACCTCGCCGGCCGCGTCGACCGCATCCGCAAGTTCGACGGGCCGGTGCGCGTCTACGCCGACAGCGACCGTGCCGACCGCAAGACGCAACTGGCAAAAGTCGTCGCCGAGATCGGCGCCCACGTGCAGCATCTCGACATCGCCATGACCGCGACCAGCGAGGCGGCGAATGTACGGGTGAAGCTCGTGCGCGACCGCGATCTCTTCCGCACCATTGCGAGCTTCTACGGCGCCGAGAGAGCGCGCGAGATCCGCACCTCGCTCGATCCGCAATGCCTGTCAGGCTTCCGCAAGAACGACAATTTCGAGATCGAGCATTCCGACGTCATCCTCACCGTCGACAATGGCGACTTCACCTTCCTCGACTGTGCCTATGAGGAGCTGCTGCAATCGCTCGGGCCCATCAACGACACCACGAGCGTGCCGTGGACGATGTTCAACGACAACGTCTCGATGGGCTATTTCGACGTCTACGACCAGTACATCCTCAATCTGCTCTACGACCCCCGCATCAAGCCCGGCATGACCGTGGCCGAGGTCAAGGCGGTGCTGCCCGAAGTGCTCGCGGATGTGCGGGTCTGGGTGAGGCGCGTGAATGATCTGAAGGAGTGAGGCGCCTACCCTCCCCCCTCACCTTTAAGAACTTTTTCAGAACGTCGCCATGACTTCCGGCCTGCACGCGCGCAGGCTTGCGGCCATTCGGCCGCGAAAATGCGACCGAATCGCGCGGCCTGCACGGCTGCGGCATCAGCAACAACCCGCCACAAACAAGGAACAGTGTGATGACGCTCGCACTCAATGACATCGCACCGGATTTCGAGGCGCAGACCACCGAGGGCACGATCCGCTTCCACGACTGGATCGGGGATTCCTGGGCGGTGCTGTTCTCGCATCCGAAGGATTTTACGCCGGTCTGCACCACCGAGCTCGGCTACATGGCGAAGATCAAGCCGGAGTTCGACAAGCGCGGCGTCAAGATCATCGGCCTGTCGGTCGATCCGATCGACCGTCACGCCGGCTGGGCCGCCGACATCGCGGAGACGCAAGGCACCGCCCCGAACTTTCCGATGATCGGCGATGTCGATTTCAACGTCTCGAAGCTGTACGGCATGCTGCCGGCCGCGATCTCCGGCGATCCCCTGAAACGCACGGCCGCCGACAACCAGACCGTCCGCAACGTGTTCGTGATCGGACCGGACAAGAAAGTAAAGCTCGTCCTGATGTATCCGATGACCACGGGCCGCAACTTCGACGAGGTGCTGCGCGTGATCGACTCGCTGCAGATGACCGCGAAGCACAAGGTGGCGACGCCGGTGAACTGGAAGAACGGCGAGGACGTCATCATCGCGGGCTCGGTGTCGGACGACGACGCCAGGAAGCAATATCCGGACGGGTGGAAATCGCCCAAGCCTTACATCCGCATCGTGCCGCAGCCGCGCTAAGGCCGGCTGCCGCAAAATCCCGGGCCGGCTCTCCCTCCGGGCCGCCCCGGTCCTACTGCACGAGATCGGCGACGGTTGTCGCGGCCTTCAGGCCGGTGCCGGTGAGAACGGCGACCGTGGTCTCGTTCGTCTTGATGGCACCCGCACTGGCGAGTTTCTCCAGTGCGGCGGCCGCGCTGGCGCTGGTCGGCTCAGCGAACAGGCCCTGGCGCGCGAGGCGGCGCAATGCTGCAACGATCTCGTCCTCGGTGAGCGCAACGGTGCCGCCGCCGCTTTCGCGCAAGCTCCCGATAATCTCGCGCAGGCGCAGCGGATTCTTGATCGCGGTGCCCTCGGCGATGGTCTTGTTGACCTCGCGGGCGACAGGCGTATCGACACCAGCCTGAAAACTCGCATCGATCGGCGAGCAATTGAGCGGTTGTGCCGCGAACAGGCGCGGCAGCTTTGCGATCTGGCCGGCTTTCAGCAACTCGCGGAAGCCGAAGGCGCAGCCAAGCAGGCTGCTGCCGGCGCCGACGGGGACGATGACGTTGTCGGGCGCGCGAAAGCCGAGATCTTCCCAGATCTCATAGGCGAGCGATTTGGTGCCTTCCAGAAAGAACGGCTGCCAATTGTGGCTGGCGTAAAAGGTCTGGCTCGACTGGCGGATGGCCTCGGCCTCGGACTCCTCGCGCGGCCCCTCGACCAGCTGGACTGTCGCGCCGTAAGCGCGCACCTGCGCGATCTTGGCCG
Source organism: Bradyrhizobium sp. 1 (assembly GCF_023073315.1). Classification (GTDB taxonomy): domain Bacteria; phylum Pseudomonadota; class Alphaproteobacteria; order Rhizobiales; family Xanthobacteraceae; genus Bradyrhizobium. The sequence goes on from NZ_JADPJH010000018.1 coordinate 19,490, forward strand.
GCGAGGTCGAGGCGGGCGCCAAAATCTTGACGCGCATGCCGCCGGCGGCACCGAGCCCGGCCATGGACGAGCCGCCATTGCCGGATGAGTCTTCCAGGATCGCGTCGACGCCGACCTGCCGCAGGAACGACAGCATCACCGCCGAGCCCCGGTCCTTGAAGCTGCCGGTCGGGTTGAACCATTCGAGCTTGAAGTGTGGCCGCAGATCGCCCCAATCCTGCTGAACCAGCGGCGTGCAGCCTTCGCCGAGCGTGATCGGATTTTTGATCGCGACCGGCAGCGCCGCCCGGTAGCGCCAGAGCGAGCGCGTGCGGGTATCGATGTCCTCACGCGAGATCCCCGCCCCCGGCGTCACCAGCAGCGGCGTGCGCTCGTCCGAGCACCAGCGCGGCTGGTCCAGCGGATAGAGCTGTCCGTTGCGGGGATCGATGTAGCTGGCGGTGGGCATGGCGTTCTCCGGGGCGATCCCGCTCGATATGTCCGAATATGCGGGTTTTATCCAGTCACCTGTTTGGCGGGTGTGGACGCGGCCCCTTTAAAAATTCGAACAATTACATAGATATAGGACGCATTCTGACGCCTTTTCCCGATCGGGACGAGCGTGGGAGAGGCCTCAAGCCGGCCCGCACGATTAACTTGTCTGTCGTCGCCGGCCGCTACAATATGTTGGATTGCGCCGCCGGTGGTCCGCATCGGCAGCGCAAGTGAGCCAGGCCCGTCCGAGCGGCGGGCCGTTGGCTTTTTGGGAGCCTGGACATGAGCCGCGCGAACCGTACCGATCACATCCGCCTCACCTCCCATCCGGAGCCGGGCAAGAAGGCCGCCTTCCCGATCCATTGGGGCGCCGCGGATGCACGGGCGCGCGGGCCGATCATCGGCACGGTCTCGCGCGCCGGGGATCGCAACGTGATCGGCAGCCATGGCGGCTCCTACGCGATGTACCGCGCGCTCGCGGTGTCCGCCGGCGCGCTCGATCCGATCAGGCGCCCTGATCTCACCAACACCTTTCCGGCCGCGACCATCGGTCCGTTCGAGCAATGGTGCGATCCCGCAAAAATCGTCGCGCTCGATCCCTGGGGTCATCTCGTCGCGGAGAATTTCGGCAAGGACATCGCCGAGGGCGTCGACATCCGCCCAAGCATCGCGGTGACGCGGGCGCGGCTCGACCTGCCCGAGATCCGCGAGGCGCTCGCCGCCAAACGACTGCGCGCCGACGGCGAGGTCGTGCACGCCAATGGCAGCGTCTCGGTGGTGAAGATCGCGATCGATCCGGTCTGGTACCTGCCGGGCCTTGCCGAGCGCTTTGCGACCGGCGAGACCGAGCTGCGCCGCACACTGTTCGAACAGACTGCCGGCATGTTCCCCGAGCTGGTGACGCGGCCGGACCTGAAGGTGTTCCTGCCGCCGATCGGCGGCACCACAATCTACATGTTCGGCGACGCCACCAAGTTGCCGGACCATCGCACAAAAATCACCTGCCGCGTCCATGACGAGTGCAATGGCTCCGACGTGTTCGGCTCCGACATCTGCACCTGCCGGCCCTATCTCATCCACGGCATCGAGGAATCCGCGCGCGGTGCGCAGGAGGGCGGGCTCGGGCTCGTCATCTACAACCGCAAGGAGGGCCGCGCGCTCGGTGAGGTCACCAAATTCCTGGTCTACAACGCGCGCAAGCGCCAGGCGGGTGGCGATGCGGCCAACGCCTATTTCGAGCGCACCGAATGCGTCGCCGGCGTCCAGGATGCGCGCTTCCAGCAATTGATGCCCGATACGATCCACTGGCTGGGCCTCAAGCGCATCGACCGCTTCCTGTCGATGAGCGACATGAAACATGATGCGCTGACATCGCAGGGCATCGATATCGTCGAGCGCGTGCCGATCCCGCCGGAGCTCATTCCGGCCGATGCCGATGTCGAAATGGCCGCGAAGAAGGCCGCCGGCTATTACACGACCGACATCGCGCCCGAGAAGGACGTGAACGGCGTGGTCGGCCGCTCGCTGGAAAAATACTGATCAGGCGATGGCGGACGCTTTGGAATTGCAGGCAGGCTCGCTGCTCACCGCAAAGGCGGTTCGCGCGCGCGCCGGCGAGATGTTCGAGCTCGGCCTTGCCGGCGGGCTGAGCCACTTCACGATCGATCTCGGTCGCATGGATGCTGTTGCGGAAGCCGTGCTCGCGGTGACGAGAACAGCCTATCCGACACTGGACGTGCCCTTCCACGCGCGGTGGCGGCATTTCGTGCTTGGCGGCGTCGACCGCTGGGCGCGGCTGGCGGATGCGGCATCATGGCCGGATCGCGCCGCGCGGGCGCGGGCGGAATTCGATCTTGCGATCGTCAGCGTGCTGCTCGATGCCGGCGCGGGTGCGACGTGGCGATACCGTGATGCAGTGACGGGACAGGGTATCGGACGATCGGAGGGGCTTGCGATCGCGAGCCTCGACATGTTTGCAAGCGGACTCTTTTCCCGCGATGCAAGCGCGCCGTTCAGGGTCGATGCGGACGTGCTTGCGCAACTGCCCCTCGCCGCGCTCACCTCTGCCTTTCAGGTCAGCGATGCCAATCCCTTGCTCGGGCTCGAGGGGCGCACCGATCTGCTGCGGCGCCTCGGCAAGCTGGTCACGGAGCGGGCGGACATTTTCGGCCTGCACGACACGCCGCGCCCGGGCGGCTTGTTCGACCACATCGCGGCGCAGGCAACTGGCGGCGCGCTTCCCGCGCCCGCCATCCTGTCCGCGGTGCTGAACCAGCTCGGGCCGATCTGGCCGTCGCGCCTCGAACTTGCGGGAATTCCGCTCGGCGATTGCTGGCGTCACCCCGCGCTCAGGACGGACGACGCCACCGCCGGCCTCGTGCCGCTGCACAAGCTGTCGCAATGGCTGAGCTACTCGCTGATCGAGCCGCTGCAGCGCGCCGGATTTGTCGTCACCGACATCGACGGGCTCACGGGGCTTGCCGAATACCGCAATGGCGGCCTGTTCGTCGATCACGAGGTACTGCGTCTGCGCGATGCCGCTGACGCCGACCGCGCGCATGCGGTGGATTCGCTGCTCGTGGTGGAGTGGCGCGCGCTCACCGTCGCGCTGCTCGACCGGCTTGCCGAGCTGGTTCGCGCCAAGCTCGGCCGCACGTCCGAGACATTGCCGCTCGCCAGCATTCTCGAAGGCGGCACCTGGGCCGCGGGCCGCGCCATTGCTTTTTCGCGCCGGCCCGATGGCTCGCCGCCGCTCAAGGTGATCAGCGACGGCACGGTTTTCTAATCCTCTCCTCTTGTGGGAGAGAGTGGCTTCGCGAAAGCGAAGCCGGGTGAGGGGTTGCCTCCGCAAGAGCATCTCTCATTAGAGTCTGCGGAAACATACCCCTCATCCGGCGCTTCGCGCCACCTTCTCCAAGGGGAGAAGGGAGAAAGGCATCCGATCATGGAAGGCGTCACGATCGTCGATCATCCGCTGGTGCAGCACAAGCTGACGCTGGTGCGCGATAAATCGATCTCGACAAAGTCGTTCCGCGAGTTGATCAAGGAGATCGGCATGCTCCTGTGCTACGAGGTGACGCGCGACCTGCCGCTCACCGACACCGTGATCGAGACGCCGCTGGCGACGATGCACTCGGCCAAGATCGCCGGCAAGAAGCTGGTGTTCGTGCCGATGCTGCGCGCCGGCACCACCTTCGTCGACGGCATGATGGATCTGGTGCCGACCGCGCGCGTCGCGCATATCGGGCTCTATCGCGAGCCGCAGAGCTTTGCGGCGGTTGAATATTTCTTCAAATCCCCCTCCGACCTCAGCGAACGCCTCGCCATCGTCGTGACGCCGGTGGTCGCCACCGCCAACACGGCCGTGGCTGCAATCGACCGGCTGAAGGAGCGCGGCGCGAAAGACATCCGCCTCGCGTGCCTGATCGCAGCGCCGGAAGGACTTGAACGCCTGCGCGGATTTCATCCGGACGTGCCGATCTGGACGGCGGCCGTCGACGAAGGTCTCGACGAGAACGGTTTTATCCTGCCGGGCCTCGGCGATGCCGGCGACCGCGCTTACGGGACGCGCTGAGAGGCTCTCACGCTCAGGTCGGCGGCCTCGGCGGCAGGTCCCTTGCATCGGCCGGCGCCGGATTCCGTTTCAGCTCGGCGATCAGATGCTCCATCTCGCCGATTTCCCGCACCTGCGCCTCGATAATGTCATCAGCCAGCTTGCGGACGCGGGGATCGCGGATGTGCGCGCGTTCGCTCGTCAGCACCGCAATCGAATGATGTGGGATCATCGCCTTCATGTAGGCGACGTCGGACACGGTTTCCTGACTGCGAACGAGCCATAGTGAAACTGCGAACACTGCGGCACCAGCCAGCAGAATGGCCATGTTTGCCGTCCGGTTCCGGTACATGCCCCACATGAAGCCCAGCATCACGACGGCCATGACGGCACCCATCAGCAGCGCCATCCACGTCCGGGTCTGGCTGTACCAGACGTGATCCAGGGCGAACGTGTTGAGGTACATCAATCCGAACATGATCAGCGTGGAGGCCGCGATCATCGCGGCGAAGCGACCGTAAGACATGCGTTACATCCTGTCGTTGTCAGAGAGGATATGCCTGCCTTGGGAGATGGTTCCTTTCCGGCGCCCGGCTTACACCTTCCCGCTGCCGCAAATCCCCTTCAGCGCCTGCCACTCCGTATCCGTCAGCAGCGGCGGGCCGCTGGCGGGACGATCTTCTTTCGTCATGCGGGCGAGGCGATCCTCGGTCAGCGGATGGCTGGCGAGGATCGACGTGAGGCCGCCGCCTTCCTTGCCGGTGATGCGGAACATCAGTTCGGCAGCGGGCTTCGGCGAGCGGCCGAGCGCATGCATGATGTCGATGGCAAACGTATCGGCGGCGGTCTCGGCTTCGCGCGAATAGGAGGCCTCGACCACGCTGCGCGAGGCGAAGATCACGGCGGATGAGCCGGTGACGTCACCGAACAACAGGCCGATCAGGAATGAGGTGCCGCCATTGTAAATCAGGCCGCGCATGTTGTCGTGATGCTTGAGATGGCCGAGCTCGTGGGCGAGGATACCGGCGAGCTCGTCGGGGTTTTCGGCCTTGTCGATCAGGGCGTTCAGTACGTAGACCTTGCCGCCCGGCAGCGCGAACGCATTCGGTATCGCGCTCGGCAGTACGCCCGCCGTCATGTTGTCGTCGTCGAGGCCCGCGGCATCGCGCAAGCGGTTGACGAGCTTTGTGAACGCAGCCTTGCCCGCGGAGTCGCTGCACGCGTTGCGGCCGAAGATGGTCTTGACCTGGACCTCCGACGCATCGCCGATGCGCCGCTCGATCGGCTTCGGCACCAGCGGCGCGAGGCGATCGGCGGCGAGCGGCACGCCGAACAGCACGACGCAGACGATCGAGACGGCGGCCGCCATCGACCAGCCGACGATTTTTGCCACACCTCGGCGCGAGGTCTGGTGCTCGTCGAGACGCGGGCAGCGCGCGGTCACGTCAGCTGCGAGCGCGACGTCGCGGATCTCAAGCCGCGCCAGCGGCGGCGCGGAGGTCGAGGCGAGACGCAGCACACCGGCCGGACTGTCGGCGCGGCGGATATCGTCATAGGCCCAGCGAACCGGCGTTACGCCCGCCTCGACGATCTCGAGCGCATCAGCGAGCGTCAGCGTGACCTGCCGCCTGCGGCTCGACACGCCGTCGAAGAAGATCGTCGGCTTTGCGGACTGCGCGGCCGACTCGGCAGATATGTCAGTCACAACCTAGAATCCCGCAACATCGAGCCCATCGGCAAAGCCTTCGCCAAGCGCACTGGCGAGATCGCCGCGCCCCTGCACATCCGCCGCGGCGCCAATGTCATGCACTTGAAGCGTTTCGAGCACCTTCACCCAGATATCGTGCTGGAGATACACGCGCATGACGACGTTCATTGCGAGCACCACCGCAAGATAGCCGATCACCATCACCACCAGAAGCGGAATGCTCCGCGCGATCGCGTCGGGTCCGGTCGGCGCCATGCCGACTGCATTGGCTAGCCAGGTCGCGCCGCCCAAATAGAGCCCGAATACAACGCTCAGCAACATCCACCAGCCGACCACTTTCCAGTACAGGCCATAGAATGCGTTGTGCGGCAATTGCGAGGACAGGCTCACGCCGCCGATGCGGATGCCGTCGAGCCACCAGCGCCATTCGCGCGCCTTGAACTCGGCATAGAAGAACGGGGCAAGCGGGAAAATCACGACCGCGATCGGGGTCAGCAGCCACAGCCACCAGCCGCGCTTGAAGAACGTCCAGCCGTCGCCTTCGAAGTCGCCTTGCAGATCGCCGAAATGGGTGTGCCGCATCTTGTAACGTTCGAGCGAGGCCTCGCGCCACGGCAGCGCCAGGCCGAGGGTGAGGAACACCAGCAGGCCCCACAGCATGGCCCGGAACGAATAGGCCCAGCCCGAGCCGTCCATCCAGAAGCGCACGCCGCGCCAGACCGTGCGCGTCAGCCGATAGCGCCGTGCGCGATAGATCGCGAACTGGCCGAATGCGTAGAAGCTGATGAACAACGGCGTCGAGGCAAAGCCCTGCCAACGCTCGAACTCGATGCCGACCAGGAAGTAAGCCAGGTAAATCGGCACCAGGATCGCGAGCGCGACCAGGAAGCCGATCAAGAGCTCCTTGGCCCGCCCGGTGTATTCGGCGGCATCGCCGTCGATGGCGGTGTTCGACCACAGATGACGGCGGATGTCGGTGACGAGCCAGAACCGGTAAAAGCCGAAGGTGACCAGCTCCAGCATGGCACCCTTGGTGACCATTTTGCGGAACGTCGAGCGGTCGCCGGTGAAATCGACCCGCGTCGGCGGCAGCGGCGGGGGTAAGGGCTCGGAGCCGATCGGAGCCCATTGCATGTCGTTCACGGCGGCAACCTCGGGATGCTGACCTGATCCGATCAAACTATAGATCAGAGGTTAGTCGATCCCCAAGATGGCCGGGTTCGATTTACCTCGATTCCGGTCGATTTCTTGCACGATTCCGTCAGCAAAGGCGTGCGGGGGATCACGTTGGCACATCCACCTCCCCCTCTCGCAAAGGTTGGATGTGGCAAAACTCTCCCTTGCTCCGGCGCAAACAACGGGCTGTAATTGCAAATCAAATACCGCAGCGCAGAATTCAACGAGAACGCGCGGTTCATGTCAGGGAGAATGGTCATGCATGGGACCCTCGAGAGCGCGGCGAAGCTCGACGCATTGCGCGAGCGCGCGTCGTCCTTGCCGCTGGAGCAGTTCGATCCGGGCGATCCTGAATTGTTCAGGACCGATACGTTCTGGCCCTATTTCGATCGCCTGCGCCGCGAAGATCCCGTCCACTATTGCGGGGATTCGATGTTCGGGCCGTACTGGTCGGTGACGCGCTACAACGACATCATGGAGATCGAGACCAACCATTCGGTGTTCTCCTCGGCCTCCTCGCTCGGCGGCATCACCATCCGCGACATCGATCCGGATCTGCGCCGCGAGAGTTTCATCTCGATGGACCCGCCGCGCCATGCGGCGCAACGCAAGACGGTGGCGCCGATGTTCACGCCGACGCATCTGGACAATCTCGCGCTCAACATCCGCCAGCGCTCGGCGGAATGCCTGGACAACCTGCCGGTGGGCGAAGTGTTCGACTGGGTCGACCAGGTCTCGATCGAGCTGACCACGCAGATGCTCGCCGTGCTGTTCGATTTCCCCTGGGAGGACCGCCGCAAGCTGACGCGCTGGTCCGACATCGCCACCACCATTCCCGGTCCCGACGGCGTGGTCGCGACCGAAGACGAGCGTCAGGCCGAGCTTGCGGAATGCGCCGGCTATTTCGCGCGGCTGTGGAAGGAGCGCATCGCGCAGCCGCCGAAGAGCGACCTGCTGTCGATGATGGCGCATGGCCCCGCCACGCGCGACATGGATGCCAGGAACTTCCTCGGCAATCTCGTTCTTTTGATCGTCGGCGGCAACGACACCACCCGCAACACCATGTCGGGCGCGATCCATGCGCTGAGCCAGCATCCGGAAGAGTATCGCAAGCTGCGCGAGAATCCCGCGCTGATCGACACCTTCGTGCCGGAAGTGATCCGCTGGCAGACTCCGCTGGCGCATATGCGTCGCACCGCGCTTGCCGATTTCGAGTTCCGCGGCAAGCAGATCAAGAAAGGTGACAAGGTCGTGATGTGGTACGTCTCGGGCAACCGCGACGAAGAAATGATCGAAAAGCCCTACGATTTCATCATCGACCGCGCCCGCCCGCGCACGCATATCTCCTTCGGCTTCGGCATCCACCGCTGCGTCGGCTTGCGGCTTGCCGAACTCCAGCTCAAGATTATTTGGGAGGAGATCCTCAAGCGATTCGACCATATTGAGGTGGTCGGCGAGCCCAAGCGGGTCTATTCGAGTTTCGTGAAGGGCCTCGAGACGCTGCCGGTAAGGATTGCGGCGTGATGTGAGTAGACCCCCTCGCCCCGCTTGCGGGG
>NZ_JADPJH010000018.1:28011-76508 GCF_023073315.1 Bradyrhizobium sp. 1
ACGGGGACGGAGAGAATTGGACTCGCGGAGAGTCCCCCTCACCCGGAATTCAAGCGAAGCTTGAATTCCGACCTCTCCCCGCAAGCGGGGAGAGGTGAAGACAGAGAAACACTGGAGCCACCACCATGAACATCCAAGCGCCGGTTAAAGTGGACAAGGCCGAACGCATGCGCAGGGCCCGCGAGGAGGCCTATGCGACGCCGCTTGCGCAATTCCACCCCGGCGCGCCCAGGCTGTTCCAGGACGACACGCTGTGGCCGTGGTTCGAACGGCTGCGCAAGGAAGAGCCGGTGCATTACTGCACCAATGCGCCAATCGATCCGTACTGGTCGGTGGTGAAATACAACGACATCATGCATGTCGACACCAGTCACGGCGTCTTCTCCTCGGACTCGACGCTCGGCGGCATCGGGATTCGCGACGTGCCGCAGGGCTATGACTGGCCGAGCTTCATCGCGATGGACCAGCCCACGCATTCGTCGCAGCGCAAGACGGTGTCGCCGATGTTCACGCCGACGCATCTGGACGAGCTGGCAAAACTGATCCGCCAGCGCGCGCAGGCCGTGCTGGACAATCTGCCGCGCAACGAGACCTTCAATTTCGTCGAGCGCGTCTCGATCGAGCTGACGACGCAGATGCTGGCGACCCTGTTCGATTTCCCCTGGGAAGAGCGGCGCAAGCTGACACGCTGGTCGGATGTCGCGACCGCGCTGCCCAAGAGCGGCATCGTTGCGTCGGCCGAAGAGCGCCGCCGCGAGATGGACGAATGCTACGCCTACATGTCGAAGCTGTGGAACGAGCGCGTCAATTCCGCGCCGCGCAACGATCTCTTGTCGCTGATGGCGCATAACGATGCCACGCGCTTCATGGATCCCGACAATTTGATGGGCAACATCATCCTGCTCATCGTCGGCGGCAACGACACCACCCGCAACACCATGACCGGCTCGGTGCTGGCGCTGAACGAGAATCCGGACCAGTACGAGATGCTGCGCGCCAATCCGGAGCTGATCGATTCCATGGTGCCGGAGGTGATCCGCTGGCAGACGCCGCTGGCGCACATGCGACGCACGGCGCTTGCCGACACCGAGATCGGCGGCAAGCAGATCAAGAAAGGCGACCGCGTCGTGATGTGGTACGTCTCCGGCAATCGCGACGACGAGATGTTCGAGCAGCCGAACGACTTCATCATCGACCGCCCGCGGCCACGCACCCATCTTTCATTCGGCTTCGGCATCCACCGCTGCGTCGGCATGCGGCTGGCCGAGCTTCAGTTGAAGATCGTCTGGGAGGAGATGCTGAAGCGCTTCGACCGGATCGAGGTGGTCGGCGAGCCCAAGCGGATCTATTCGAGTTTCATCAAGGGATATGAGTCGCTGCCGGTGCGGATTCCGGGCTGAGCTCTATCCTCCGTCATTGCGAGGAGCCCTTGCGACGAAGCAATCCAGACTGCCACCGCGGAGGGCTTCTGGATTGCTTCGCTACGCCCGCAATGACGAGTTATTGGATGCGCATGCGCGTCACGGCCGCATCGGCAAGCGCGGCGATGGACCAGCTATAAAATTCCGGCATGACAGGTCGCGCAAGATGCGAAGGCAAACTCGCGCGCGATTGTTCTACCACACGGCATCTAACTCAACTTGATGTCCCAAACCCCTTCCTTGCGGCAGGCGGCGACCTCCTCGCGCAAGAGCGTTGTGACCGCCAGCGAGGCCGTCGAGGCCGGGCGGTCGATCGGAGAGGCGAAAATGAGCTCGCGCGTCATCGGCTTCGAGACGACAGCGGTTTCCAGCCGTCCGTCCGCGACCTCGCCATGGACCGACGAGGGCGGCAACAGCGCAAAGCCGAGGCCTTCCTCGACCAGGCTCGTCAGCACGCGAAACGAATCTGCTTCCAGCTGGACGTTGAGCTTGATCTTGCGCTGCGCGGCGGCGTGCTCGATCAACGCGCGGAGGCCGTGGGAATGACTGGGCAGCACCAGCCGCTGCCGCAGCAGCCAGCCAATGTCGACGTTCTTCTTGCGCGCGAGACCGCAGCCACGCGGGCCGACCGCGACGATGTTGTCGCGGCCGAGGCTCTGTACGTTGAGATGCAGATCGGCGGAACGGCCGTAGAGGATGGCGAGATCCATCTCGCCGCGATGCAGCCATTCGACGATATGACCGCTGTAGCTCTCGACGATGCGCAGCGAGATGCCGGGATATTTTTCGACGCAGCGCCGCGCGAAGCGCGCCGACAGCACGCAGCTCACGGTTGGAACGAGGCCAAGCACGACCTGGCCCGACGGCGGCCCCTTGGCCGACTGGATGTCATCGCGGATCTGGTCGAGTTGCCGCACGATGCCGGAGGTGCGCGCCAGCAGCAGGTGCCCGGCCTCGGTCAGCACCATGCCGCGGCCGTTGCGTGTGAACAGCTCCACGCGCAGCTCGTGTTCCAAAAGCTTGATCTGCCGGCTCAGCGCCGGCTGCGCCACGCGCAACGTGTCGGACGCCTTGCTCAGACTGCCGAGCTCCGCCACGCAACTGAAGGTCCTGAGCTGCCGGAAATCCATGCTTGCCAATCCTGGAAGGCTACTTCATACGCTATAGCAAATGAGCATAGGGGGCTGGCGATGTTTTCACAACGCCAGAGGATTGGCCGGCGTTATCTTGACTGCCGCCATCGATGGGAAACGCCATGAGTGAAGACCACCACACCGAAGATCATTCCGACATCCGCGAAGCCGTCGCAAAGCTTTGCGCGCAGTTTCCCGGCGAATATTGGCGCAAACTCGATCGCGAGATGGCCTACCCCAAGGCCTTCGTCGACGCGCTGACTGAGGCCGGCTATCTCTCGGTGCTGATCCCCGAGGAATATGGCGGCGCGGGCCTGAAGCTTTCGGCCGCGGCGGCGATCCTCGAAGAGATCCAGCGCGCCGGCTGCAATGGCGGCGGCTGCCACGCCCAGATGTACACGATGGGCACGGTGCTGCGGCACGGCAGCGACGAGCAGAAGGCAAAATATCTGCCGAAGGTCGCGAGCGGCGAATTGCGGCTTCAGGCGTTCGGCGTCACCGAGCCGACCAGCGGCACCGACACGACCTCGCTCAAAACGTTTGCACGCAAGGACGGCAATGCCGGCTACATCGTCAACGGCCAGAAGATCTGGACGAGCCGCGCCGAGCATTCCGACCTGATGCTCCTGCTGGCGCGCACCACGCCGAAGGACGAGGTCAAGAAGCGCACGGATGGACTCTCCGTGTTCATCGTCGACATGCGCGAGGCCAAGAACAAGGGCCTCGAGATCCGCCCGATCCGCACCATGATGAACCATGCTACCACCGAAGTGTTTTTTACCGACATGAAGGTGCCGGCGGAGAATCTGATCGGCGAGGAAGGCAAGGGCTTTCGTTACATCCTCTCCGGCATGAATGCCGAGCGCATTTTGATCGCGGCCGAATGCGTCGGCGATGCAAAATGGTTCATCGCGAAGGCGACGAACTATGCCAAGGAGCGCGCAGTGTTCGGCCGGCCGATCGGGCAGAACCAGGGCATTCAATTCCCGATCGCCAAGGCTTACGCCGCGATGCGCGCGGCCGAATTGATGGTGAAGGAAGCGACGCGCAAATACGAAGCTGGCCTGGACTGCGGCGCGGAGGCCAACATGGCCAAGATGTTGGCGGCGGATGCGTCATGGGAAGCGGCGAATGCCTGCGTCCAGACCCATGGTGGCTTCGGCTTCGCGGAGGAATACGACGTCGAGCGCAAATTCCGCGAGACGCGGCTCTATCAGGTGGCGCCGATCTCGACCAACCTGGTGCTGTCCTTCATCGCCGAGCATGTGCTCGGCATGCCCCGCTCGTACTGAGGTCGCACCATGGGAGCACTTGACGGGATCAGGGTGATCGCGGTCGAGCAGGCGGTGGCGGCGCCGTTCTGCTCCTCGCGGCTGGCGGATGCAGGCGCGGAGGTGATCAAGATCGAGCGGCCCGAGGGCGATTTCGCCCGCGGCTATGACGCGGCGGCCAAGGGGCAGAGCAGCTATTTCGTCTGGCTCAACCGCGGCAAGCAATCCGCCGTGGTCGATCTCGCCACGAAAGAAGGCTGCGCCGAGCTGGAGAAGCTGATCGCCAGCGCCGACGTGCTGATCCAGAACCTCAAGCCGGGCTCGATGGACAAGCTCGGCTTTTCGCGCGAGCGTTTGCTAAAGGACTATCCGAAGCTGATCTCGTGCACGATCACCGGCTATGGCGATGAAGGTCCTTATGCGCATCGCAAGGCCTATGATCTCTTGATCCAGGCCGAGAGCGGCCTTGCCTCGATCACCGGCAATCCGGATGGCGCCTCGCGCGTCGGCATGTCGATCGTCGACGTCGCGACCGGCGCGACTGCGCATGCGGCGATTCTGGAGGCGCTGATCGGCCGCGGCCGCACCGGCAAGGGTGCCGACATCCGCATTTCCATGTTCGACGTGATGGCCGACTGGTGCACGGTGCCGCTGCTCAACTCCGAGGCCGGCAATCCGCCCAAGCGCATGGGCCTGCGGCATCCCTCGATCGCGCCCTATGGCGTGTTCACCTCCAGCGACGGCAAGGACATCCTGATCTCGATCCAGAGCGAGCGCGAGTGGAAGACACTTTGCGTGAAGGTTCTGGACCAGCCCGATCTTCCGGCCGATCCGCGCGTCGCCAATATGGTCGAGCGCGTGCGCAATCGCGACTTCACCGACACGACGGTCGCGGATGCCTTCGGCAAGATGACGCGCGACGAGCTGCTGAAGCGGCTGTCGGATGCCGACATCGCCTTTGCCGAGGTCAACACCATGGCCGACCTCTCCAACCATCCGCATCTGCGCCGCATCGAGGTCGACACGCCGCAGGGGCGTGTCAGCTATCCCGCGCCGGCGCCGATCATCGTCGGCGAGACCCGCGCCTACGGCGCCGTGCCCGCCATCGGCGAACGTCCCAAGAAGTAACAGAGCGAGGCGTCATGACCGAGAAGCTCGACATCGATCATCTCAGGCAATGGATCGGCCGCAGCACCGAGGCCACCGACATCGTCACCGCGCAGCTCGTCATGGGTCTGCGCGCGACACTGTTCCAGGACGTCGGCGAACCCAAAAAGGGCGATGCCGCGCCGCTTACGGTGCACTGGTGCCTGGCGCAGCCGGTGTTTCCGATGTCGATGCTCGGCCCCGACGGCCATCCGACCCGCGGCGGCTTCCTGCCGCCGGTGCCGCTGCCGCGCCGGATGTGGGCCGGCGGCGAGATCGAGTTCTTGCAGCCATTACAGGTTGGCGATGAATCGACGCGGACCTCGCGGATCGCCGATGTGCAGGTGAAATCAGGCTCGACCGGCACGCTGTGCTTCGTCTCGGTCGAGCACAGCATCTCCTCGCCGCGCGGCACAGCCATCCGCGAACGGCAGGATATCGTCTATCGCGAGATGACGAGCAGTGCGCCCGCCGGCGGCAAGGCCCCGCCACCGCCGCCAACGGCGCAGCACCGCGAGACGCATGTGTCGGACCCCGTGCTGCTGTTTCGTTATTCGGCGCTGACCTTCAACGGCCACCGCATCCATTACGACCGCGATTACGTGACCAAGGTGGAGGGCTATCCGGGCCTGATCTTCCACGGGCCGTTGCAGGCGGCGCTGATCATCGAGATGGCCGCGAAGCTGCATGGCGGCGAGGCGCCGAGGAAGTTTACCTATCGCGGCTTGCAGCCGCTGTTCGAGGGCACGGAGTTCTCCGTCAACGCCAACGAGACCGAGGCGGGCATGGAACTGTGGACCGCGAACGCGGAAGGACAGCCGACGATGAAGGGCACGGCGGTGTGGTGACGCTCTCTCCTCGTCATTGCGAGGAGCTCTTGCGACGAAGCAATCCAGACTGTCACCGCGGTGACACTCTGGATTGCTTCGCTGCGCTCGCAATGACGGGGTGGGGCTGATAGCGTCGATACACAACAGGGGACGGAAACCATGTCAAAGAACGGCAAGACCGGCAGCAAGTCCGTCACCGTCAAGCAGGCGACTCTCGACCTGCTGCGCTCCTTCGGCATCAAACGCGTGTTCGGCAATCCCGGCTCGACCGAGCTGCCGTTCCTGAGCGACTGGCCCGACGACATCGACTACGTGCTGGCGCTCCAGGAAGCCTCCGCGGTCGGCATGGCCGATGGCTACGCGCAAGCGACGCGCAATGCGGGCTTCGTCAATCTGCATTCGGCGGCCGGCGTCGGCAATGCGCTCGGCAACATCTACACCGCGCATCGCAACCAGACGCCGCTCGTGATCACCGCGGGCCAGCAGGCGCGCTCGATCCTGCCGCTGCAGGCCTTCCTCTATGCCGAGCGGGCCTCGGAGTTTCCGCGGCCTTACGTCAAATATAGCGTCGAGCCAGCGCGGCCCGAGGACGTGCCTGCGGCGATCGCGCGGGCCTATTACACCGCGATGCAGCCGCCCTGCGGGCCGACCTTCGTGTCAGTGCCGATCGACGATTGGGCGCATGCCACGGTGCCGGTCGAAGCACGCAAGGTCAGCCGCGAGATCGGGCCGGAGCCGGACGCGATGAAAGCGCTGGTCGCAGCGCTCGGCTCCGCAAAACACCCTGCGCTCGTCGTCGGCCCCGGAATCGACCGCGCCGGCGCGGTCGATTTGATGGTGTGCGTCGCCGAGAAGACGAAGGCCAGCGTCTGGGTCAGCCCGTTCTCGGCGCGCTGCTCCTTCCCCGAGCGGCATCCGCAATTCGCGGGCTTCCTGCACGCTTCACCCGCGCAACTGTCCGATGCGCTACGCGAGCACGATGTGGTCGTCGTCATCGGCGCGCCGGTGTTTACGTTCCACGTCGAAGGCCATGCGGCGATCTTCGACGGCGGCGCGACGATTTTCCAGATCACGGATGATCCGGATGCGGCGGCGGTCACGCCGGTCGGCACCAGCATCATCGCCACCATGAAGCCCGCACTGAGCATGCTGCTCGACCTGCTGCCGGAGAGCAAACGCACGACGCCAAAAGGCCGCACGCTTCCGCCGGCACCGCAGGCCGCCGATCCGTTGCCGGTCGACTTCCTGCTGCATTCCCTCTCGCAGGCGATGCCGGATGGTAGCTCGCTGGTCGAGGAAGTGCCCTCCCACCGTCCGGCGATGCAAAAGTTCATGCCGATGCGCGGCCAGGACAGTTTCTACACGATGTCGAGCGGCGGCCTCGGCTACTCCCTGCCCGCCGCCGTCGGCATGGCGCTGGGCAAGCCGAACAGCCGCACAGTCTGCCTGATCGGCGACGGCTCGGCGATGTACTCGATCCAGGCACTGTGGACCGCAGTCCAACGAAAGCTGCCACTCACGATCGTCGTCATCAACAATTCCGGCTACGGCGCGATGCGCTCGTTCAGCCAGGTGATGCAGGTGAGGAACGTGCCGGGACTGGAACTGCCGGGGATCGATTTCGTGCGGCTGGCCGAGGGCATGGGCTGCGATGCGGTGCGGGTGAGCAAGGCCGCGGAACTCGGCGAGGCGCTTAAGCGCGGGATGGCGTTCAAGGGGACGAGCCTCGTGGAGGTCGTGGTGGATTCGGCGGTGCCGGTGCTTTACGGACAGAAGCATTAGGGCATTACGACGCCAAAAACCCCCCGTCCGCCGCGAGCACGTGTCCGACGATGTAAGACGACGCGTCGGACGTCAGCCACACCACGGCCTCCGCGACCTCCTCCGGGCTCCCCATGCGCCGCAGCGGCAGGCCGGCGCTCACCGTCGCGATGTCGCCGACGCCGGCGCGCAGCATCATGTCGGTGACGACGCGGCCCGGCGCGATCGCATTGATGCGGATGCCGCGCGGCGCGTTCTCCATCGCCGCCGACCGTGTCAGCGAGATCGCGGCGGCCTTCGAGGCCGAATAGAGCGAAAAGCCGGGATTGGGATTGCGCACGCCGCTGACCGAGGCATTGACGACGATGCTGCCGCGTCCCTGCGCCAGCATCGCCGGCAATTGGTGGCGCAGGCACAGGAATAGCGCGCGGACATTGGTGTCGAACACGCTGTCATAGATATCCATGCCCTGCTCTTCCAGCGGCGCACGGCGCTCCTGGAAGCCGGCATTATTGAAGGCGACGTCGAGCCGGCCGCAACGCTCAACCGCCGTGCCGACGAGGCGCGCGACGTCGTCCTCGCGCGTGATGTCGGTCCTGATCGCAATCGCTTCAGCACCAAGTTCGCGGCACGCCGCGGCGGCAGTCTCGATCTCGGCCTCGCGGCGGCCCGCGACGATGATCGCGTCCGCGCCTTCCGATGCCATTCGAAGCGCCGTGGCGCGGCCGATACCGCTGCCGCCGCCCGTGACGAGGCAGACCTTGCCCCTCATCCGCTGACCGGCCGGCAATGTTCCGCTCATGACCCACTCCAAAACGCTTGCGCGCGGCGTTGCGTGCATATAGTTGTATGATACAACTATATGCCTGGAGTCAAGATGGCCGAGCTTTCGCTGATCGACGACATCCGCGCCGCCTCGCGCCTGATGGTGCGCGAGCTTGGCTTCATGGATGCGACGGTGGCGGCCTCGGACTATCCGCCATCGGCCGTGCATACCATTCTGGAGATCGGCATTCGCGGACCGTTGACCTCGGGCGAGCTCGGTGATTTCCTGCGGCTGGAGAAATCCAGCGTCAGCCGCTTGGTGCGCAAGCTGGTCGATTGCGGCGAGCTCAGGGAGACGCCGGACGAGCTTGATGCCCGCAGTAAGCTGCTGTCGCTGACGGCGAAGGGGCGCCGCACGCTGGAGGCGCTGCACACATTTGGCCGGCAGCAGGTGAGCGGTGCGTTGGCCGTGCTGTCGGACGCGGAGCAGCTCACGGTGCGCGAGGGGATGATGCTCTATGCGCGGGCGTTGCGGCAACGCCGCGACGAGAACGAAGCGGAGGCGGCGGCTTAGTCACACTCTCGGTGTCATCGCCCGCGAAGGCGGGCGATCCAGTACTCCGAAACGGTTGTGGTTGAACCGACAGGCCGCGGCGTACTGGATGCCCCGCCTTCGCGGGGCATGACAGGGTCAATCGCGGAAACTACGTCGGCTACTTCCCAAACTCCTCCCGCATCCTGGCCTGGATCTTCGCCATGCCGCCGATCCAGCGGTCGTAATTTTCGGTC
The DNA here is from genome assembly GCF_023073315.1 of Bradyrhizobium sp. 1. GTDB lineage: Bacteria > Pseudomonadota > Alphaproteobacteria > Rhizobiales > Xanthobacteraceae > Bradyrhizobium. Next base: position 37,128 of record NZ_JADPJH010000018.1, read on the forward strand.
TTCTTGCGCATGTAGCCGAGCACTTGCGGGTGCGGCAGGATCAAAAACGTCTCCTGCTCGAGGCCGGCGAGCACGTCTTTCGCGACCTGCTCGGGCGTGAGATCGCCGTCGCCGGATTGCGGGCCCTTGGGGATCGAGCGCAGCATGTTGGTGTCGACGCCCTGCGGGCACAGGACCGAGACACGGATGTTGTGCGCCTTGTGCGAGATCGCGAGATTCTCCGCAAAGCCCACCGCGGCGTGCTTGGTGGTGGAATAAGCGGGACTGCCGACCTGCGACAGCAGGCCTGCCGCCGAAATCGTATTGAGGAAATAGCCGCCGCCGCGTGCCTTCATGCGGGGGATGAGATGCCGCGCGGCGTAGACATGCGCCATAACGTGAATCGCCCAGCTACGCTGCCACGGCTCGTCCGAGGCGCCGCCGGCATTGACCGACATCGGATCGAAGCCGCCGCCGATGCCGGCATTGGAGCAAAACAGGGCGATCGGGCCGAACTGCCGCTCGGTCTCCTCGATGACATGGGCGATCTCTTTTTCCTGCGCGACGTCGCATCTGAAAGCGGCGCCATCGACCGTGGCCGCGACCGCCCTCGCGTTGGCGGCGTCCATGTCGGCGACGACGATTTTGGCGGCACCCGCTCTATGAAACGCTTCGCACAGCGCCTTGCCGATGCCGTTAGCGCCGCCCGTGACGACCACGACCTTGCCGGTCACCTGCATGCGACGTCTCCCCTCTTTTCATACAGCGCTTCGCTTGTATGCCGCTTGCTTATGCCGCTTCGCGGAACTTAGCTCAGCTCAACACGAGGTCGAGCACCGCGGTATAATGGCATGCGGCGCCGGCCAAGACAAAGCCGTGCCAGATCGCATTCTGGAAGCGCAGCCGCCGCCAGGCGTGGAAGATCACACCAAAACTGTAGAGCAGACCGCCCGCAACGATGAAGTCCAGCACCAGCGCAGGCAGCGCCTTGACCACGCTGTCGTAAAGCATGACGCCGCTCCAGCCCATGGCGAGGTAGATGCCGACGGCAACGCGGTCGAACCGCCCGGGATAGCGAAGCTTCAGCACGATGCCCAGGATCGCCACGCACCAAACGCAGACCAGCAGCGCCAGCGCGAACACGCTGTCCTTCAGCTCCAGGATGAACGGCGTGTAGGTCGCGGCGATCAGGAGATAGATGGCGGAATGGTCGAACCGCCGTAGCGCCCATTTGACGGGCGAGACCGGCCAGAGATTATAGGTCGCCGACAGCACCAGCATCGAGAGCAGGCCCGCGACATAGATCGAGACGCCGACGATGTCGGTGGCGTCGGCATAGACCACCGCCAACACCACCAGCACGGTCGCGGCGACGATGCCCGAGAGCACGCCGATGGCGTGGATGACACCGTCGGCGACCAGTTCCGCGCGGTCGTAATGCCAGGCCACCGCGTCGGCCGCGGCGTGGACGGAATGGGATGCGAGTTGTTTCAATCTGAAGACGGTCATGGCAATCCACAAGGCAAATACAAGGCCACTCTTCTATCGGTCTCCGCAGACCGCCGCGTCGTTCAATCGGCTGATTTACCGACAAAGGCGGTGGAAGTATGAAGCTTGATTTTCCCGATGCAATTGCCACTTTTGTGAACAGTCTCACATTTCCGCCCGCCCCGGGATCCTCAGCGTTCACATGGCATTCACTTTCCAGGATATGGTCGAAGAAGCGCGCCTGTCGGCCCGGGCGCTGATCGACTATGGCGAGCACTTCTTCAACCCGACGGTGCGGCTTGGCGTCACCGGCCTGTCGCGGGCCGGTAAGACCGTATTCATCACCGCGCTGATCCATGGCCTGACGCGCGGCGGCCGGTTTCCGGTGTTCGAGGCCTATGCCTCGGGCCGGATCGCGCGGGCAAATCTGGCACCGCAGCCCGACGATGCCGTGCCGCGCTTTGCCTATGAGAACCATCTGCGCGCGCTGATCGAGGAGCGGCGCTGGCCGAACTCGACGGTCGACATCAGCGAGCTGCGCCTCGTCATCGACTACCAGCGCCCGAACGGCGCCGACCGCACCCTGACGCTCGACATCGTCGACTATCCCGGCGAATGGCTGCTCGACCTGCCGCTGCTGCAAAAGAGTTTTGAGCAATGGTCCGCTGAAAGCCTGGCGCTGTCGCGCGAGACGCCGCGCGCGCATCTTGCCGCCGACTGGCACGCGCACCTTGCAACGCTGAAGCCCGAGGCGCGCGAGGACGAGCAGGCGACGCTGACGGCCGCAAAGCTGTTCAGGGACTATTTGCAAGCCTGCCGCGACGAGCGTTTTGCGATGAGCCTGCTGCCGCCCGGCCGCTTCCTGATGCCCGGCAATCTCAAAGACACACCGGCGCTGACCTTTGCGCCGCTCGACGTCCCCCCAGGCGGCCAGGCACCGGAGGGATCGTTATGGGCGATGATGGTGCGCCGCTATGAGGCCTACAAGGACGTCGTGGTGCGGCCGTTCTTCAGGGATCATTTTGCGCGGCTCGATCGCCAGATCGTGCTGGCCGATGCGCTCGCCGCGTTCAACTCCGGCCCCGAGGCGCTGCACGATCTCGAAGCCGCGCTTGCCGGCATTCTCGATTCCTTCCGCATCGGCCGCAGCACCTTTCTCTCCAGCATGTTCAAGCCGCGCATTGACCGCGTCCTGTTCGCGGCGACCAAGGCGGACCATCTGCACCATTCGAGCCACGACCGGCTCGAGGCCGTACTGCGCCGGGCTGTGACCCGCGCTGTTGCGCGCGCGGAAGATACCGGTGCGCAGATCGACGTCGTCGCGCTCGCCGCCGTCCGCGCCACCCGCGAAGCGCAGGTCGCGCATGGCGGCGACAAATTGCCGTCGATCCTGGGAACGCCGGCGGCCGGCGAAAGCGCCGGCGGCGCATTCTTCGACGGCAACACCGAGGTGGCGACCTTTCCGGGCGACCTGCCGCTGGATCCCGAACCGCTGTTCAACGGCACCGATGCATTCCGCGGGTTGTCGACTGAAGCCGCCGAGAAGAGCGATTTCCGCTTCCTGCGCTTCCGCCCGCCAAAGCTCGAACGCGAGGGCAATGACGAGCCGACGCTGCCACACATCCGCCTCGACCGTGCCTTGCAGTTCCTGATCGGAGACAGGCTGTCATGAACGACCGATCAAAGCCACGGCGGCCGGCGACGTTCCGGCTCGACGATCCCGGCGTCGTCGTCACCGAGGTTGACGAGGCGGCCCGGCTCGGCCGTACCACCATCCAGATCACGCCGGAGCACGATCCATCAACGCTGCCGGTGCCGATCGATCCCGCGCTTCCGGCGCGGCGCGGCTTTCCCTGGGGCGCGCTGTTCTGGTGCGGGCTCGCCGGGCTAACGCTGCTCGGCACCGGGCTTGGCGTCGTGCATCTGATCGAGGATCTGTTTGCGCGCAGCGAAAGCCTCGGCTTCGTGGGCGTTGCCTTCGCCTTCGTCACCGCGCTCGCACTCGCGGTGGTAATCGGACGCGAGGCGTTTGGGCTGGCGCGCCTTGCCACCATCGAAAAACTGCATCAGCGCGCGGCCGCCGTCCTGGCCAGCGACGAGCGCAGGGAGAGCCGGATCATCGTGCAGGACCTGCTCAAGATCGCGCACCAGAATCCGCAGCTCGCGCGCGCCCGCGCCACGCTGGAGAGCCACGCCGGCGAGATCATCGACGGCGCCGACATGATCCGGCTCGCGGAGCGCGAGTTGATGTCACCGCTGGATGCGGAGGCGCGGCGGCTGGTATCGTCAGCCGCGCAAAAAGTCTCGATCGTAACCGCGGTGTCGCCGCGCGCGCTGATCGACGTGCTGTTCGTGTTCGTGGCGTCGCTCCGCCTGATCCGCCAGCTCGCCTTTCTCTATGGCGGCCGCCCCGGCGCGCTCGGCATGATCCGCCTGCTCCGCCACGTCATCGCCCATCTCGCCATCACCGGCGGCATGGCCGCGAGCGACAGCCTGGTGCAGCAGATGCTCGGGCATGGGATCGTGGCGAAGCTGTCGCAGCGGCTGGGCGAAGGCGTGCTGAACGGATTGCTGACGGCGCGGCTGGGTTTGGCTGCGATCGACGTAACACGGCCGCTGCCCTTCGCGGCGTTGCCGCCGCCAAAACTGTCGGATCTCGCGACGGATTTGTTGCGGAAGAAGGACGAGGAGGAGTAGCGGACGCCACGCGCTCGCTGCACCCTCGCCCCTTGTGGGAAAGGGTGGCCCGCCGCATAGCGGCGAGACGGGTGAGGGGTCTCTCTCCGCGAATACAGATCTATCCGTATGGATAGATACCCCTCATCCGGCGCTTCGCGCCACCTCTCCCGCAAGGGGAGAAGGAAGAAGCGCGCCGCGCTAGGCGAGCGAACGCCCTTCAATCTCCCCCGCCAGCACGCGCCACCAAAACAGCGGCGAGTCCTTCGGCGGTGACAGCTCCGGGGTCCAGCCGGTGAGCTTTTCAATCACATAGGTATCGGTCAGAACGCCGCGCCAGCGGCGCTCGACCTGGCCGAGCTGCGCGCGCTTGGCGGGGATGTTCTCCCACACAGACGCGCGATTGTCCGGCTCGCGGCCGACATAGATTCCGGCGTGCTCCTTGATCCGATCCATGCCGGGATCGCCAAACTCCTGGAAGCGGCCCCGTTCGCTGATCTCGATGACGGGCACCCGGCCCCGGAACAGCCAGCGCATCATGGCGTAGGTGCGATAGTCCGTGGTGGCGATCCAGGTCGCGCCGGTCTCATCCAGTGCCGCCTGCGCACGCGCCGCGACCTGCTCGTAGCCGGCTTCGGCGCCTACGGGATCGATCTTGCCGAGGAAATTCCAGGGCGCGGCGACGTAATATAGGAACACGATGACGACGAAGGCGATGCCCGACACGACGGCCGTGTTGAGCCAGAACAGGCTCGACCGGATCAGCCGCGCCGGCCAGTTTTCACGTGACAGCATGACGAGGTTCACGGCCGCAGCGGCAAAACCGACCGGCCACATGAACATCGGCCAGGTGTCGCCGACCCTGAGCGTCAGCGACTTGAAGAGGAAATAGAGAAACGGCACCAGCACCGCGGTCGACAACAGGATCGCGACCGGCTCGCGCGTGCGATAGCCGCGCCATGCCGTCAGCACCAGCCCTGTCAGCACCACCGGCAGCATCACGAATCCGACCAGGCCGAACTGCAGGCCAATGTAGTCGCCGACAGTCCGCCATGAGATGCCGTAATTGGCGGTGGCGCGCACGCCCTGAAAACGGAACGAGGCCCAGTCGTGCTGCGCGTTCCAGATCAGCACCGGCGAGAACATAGCGATCGCGACCAGCACTGCGAGATAAGGATACGGGCTGCGCAGCCAGCGCCAGCGCCAATCCGGCACCAGCAAAAAAGCAGCCACCGCGGGCGCGAACATGATGGCGGTGAATTTCGACAGCATCGACAGCCCGGCGAACAGACCGGCCGCGAGCCACCAGCGTCCGTCGCCGCTCTGCGCGAGCCGCACCAGCGACCACATCATCGCCACCGCGAACGGGATCATGGCGACGTCGGGCGCGACCTTGGCCATCAGCAGGCCGTAATAGAGCGCAGCCTCCGGCATCAGCACCGCAAACATCACCGCGCGTGCATCATGGGTGAGGCGGCGGACGATGTCGGCAAGCAGCAGCTGCGTCACCAGCATCGCGACGATGCCGCCAAAGCGCACGCCAAGCACGGTGTCGCCGAAGATCGCGGTGCCGAAGCGGATGAACCAGGCGATCATGGGGGGATGATCGAGGAAGCTCAGCGCCGTCTCTTTCGACCAGGTCCAGTAATAGGCCTCGTCGGTGCGCAGCTCGAGTCCCGAGGCGTAGACGATGCGCAGCAGCGTCATCGCGGCGATGACCAGCACGGCGATGACGAGGGGCCGGCGCGCGGCGCCGCCGGGGGGCATGGTGATGTCAGGAACTGTCGTCACGGCCGCGCTTTTCGCCAACCTGGGAGGGGGAGTCAATGTCGGGGGCTCCACATGCGATGTCGTCCCGGGCAAGCGAAGCGCAGACCCGGGACGACGGCGGGGGCTTGCCGCGCATGTGATCCCCGAACCTGTCCACCCCCGGAATTAAACGCTAGGCTGGCTGTTCTCCTTCTTGAACTGATACAAGCGAATCATGGCCGCCACCGCATCCTCACGCTTCTCCGAACTGTCCCGCGCCACCAGCGTGCGGCAGGTGCGGCTGGTCTGCGGAATCATCCTGTTCGCCTATGTGGTCAGCCATTTCCTCAACCATGCGCTCGGCAACATCTCGGTCGATGCCATGGAGATCGGGGTCTACTACCACACGCTGTTCTGGCAGTTCCTCCCCGTCGCGATCGTGTTCTACGCGGCCGCGCTCACCCACATGGGGCTCGGCGTCTACGCGTTGTATCAGCGCCGGCAGTTCCGCTGGCGGACGGTCGAACCGCTCCAGCTGGTGCTGGGCTTGAGCATCCCCGCCCTCGTCATGGCGCATGTGATCGGCGTGCGGCTCGGCCAGACGCTGTACGGGCACCAGAAGCTCTATCCGCAGGAGCTCTATCTGTTCTTTGTCGCGTCGAACCGCATCTGGACCATGACGATCCTGCTGATCATCGCTTGGGTGCACGGCTGCATCGGCATCTATTTCTGGCTTCGCCTGAAACCGTTCTTCAAGCGCGCGGCGCCCTATCTGCTCGCGGCCGCGGTGCTGATCCCGACCCTGGCGCTGCTCGGCGTCTACCAGGGCGGCCGCAGTGTCCAGATCGAGGCCGACGACGGAGAGTGGCGTACGCACAATCTCACCCGCCGCCAGCTCGGCACGACGGCTGAGGCCGAGACGCTCGACCGCATCACCGGCGGCCTCACCATCGGCTATGTCGGCCTGCTCGCTTTGGTGCTGGCGGCGCGCGGCGTGCGTGCCTGGCGCGAACGGCGCGGCGGCATGATCGCGCTGTCCTACGGCAACGGCAAAACGTTGCGGGTCCCCAAGGGCCTCTCCGTGCTGGAAGCGAGCCTGCGCCACAACGTTCCCCATGCCAGCGTCTGCGGCGGCCGCGCCCGCTGCTCGACCTGCCGCATCCGCATCATCGGCGATCATGGCGCCCTGCCCGAGCCCTCGCAGCGCGAGGCCTTCGTGCTGACCCGCGTCGGCACCACCGATCCCTCGATCCGGCTTGCCTGCCAGCTCCGGCCGGATTCCGATCTCTCGTTCTTCCAGCTGTTCACGCCGCAGACGCTGTCGGCGGACGGGCAGGCCTCGACATCAGCCAGGATCGGCCAGGAGCGCTATCTCGTTAGCCTGTTCGTGGACATGCGCGGCTCGACGCAGCTTGCCGAGAAGCGGCTGCCGTTCGACACCGTCTTCATCGTCAACCGCTTCCTCGGCGCGGTCTCGCAGGCCGTGATCGAGAATGGCGGCCAGCCGAACCAGTTCGTCGGCGACGGCATGCTGGCGCTGTTTGGGCTCACGGCCGATCCGCAAGACGCCTGCCAGCAGGCGCTGAAGGCTGCCGGCAGCATCGCCGTGCATATCGACGAGCTCAATGAGCTCCTGAGCCACGATCTGCGCCAGCCGATCCGCTTCGGCATCGGCATTCACGGCGGCGAGGTCATCATCGGCGATATCGGCTATCGCGATCACATCGTGTTTACGGCGCTCGGCGATGCCGTCAATGTCGCCGCCCGGCTCCAGGACATGACCAAGACGCTGGCCTGCGAGGCCATCGTCTCCGAGGAAGTCCGCCGTACCGCCGGCCTTGCCGACGATTCGCTGCCGCAACAGGAGGTCGCGATCCGCGGCCGCGACGAACCGATGGCCGTGCGTGTGGTGGCGGACGCGAGGGGGCTGGCGGCGCTGGTCGATCACGGCGCGCGCGTCGCGGCATGAGGCGCGAACCAGGTAAGAGGTGCGCTCCCTCTCCCGCTTGCGGGCGAGGGAGCGGCGAGTCTGCCGCGCCATTGATCCGCCGCACGAGAGTAATCATCGCGCAACACCGGCTTGCTGCAATGCAACGGCATGGGCCTGCTGCGAAAGCACGAATTGACTTCAACTGAGTCGTTGCGACAGATGGACACAGGATCGCGGTGATGACCGCTGGTCCAACGAAAAGCTCCGGGAGGAGAACCAATGTTCGATCGACGCGACCTGCTCAAAGGGGCGGGCCTGGCCACACTTGGGGCCACACTGAATTCCAGAAAGGCGCTGGCACTCGACACCGTGACGCTGCCCTTCGCCAATGGCGAACGGCCGTTGGTGAAATTTCCGCAGAAGCGGCCGATGATCGGGCTGACCAGCCGGCCGCCGCAGCTCGAGACGCCGTTTGCGATCTTCAACGACGGCCCGCTGACGCCGAACAATGCGTTCTTCGTGCGCTATCATCTGTCCGACTTGCCCTACAATCTCGACCCCGACACGTTCACGCTTCAGGTCAAGGGCAAGGTCGACAAGCCGCTCAAGCTGTCGCTCAAGGACATCAGGAAGATGAAGGCGACGGAGATCGTCGCCGTCAACCAGTGCTCCGGCAACAGCCGTGGCCTCGTAGAGCCGCGCGTTGCCGGCGGCCAGCTCGCCAATGGCGCGATGGGCAATGCGCGCTGGCGCGGCGTGCCGCTGAAGACGGTGTTGGAAATGGCGGGCGTGCAGAGCGGCGCCAAACAGGTGACGTTCGGCGGCATGGATGGTCCGGTCAGCGACAAGACGCCCGACTTCGTCAAGGCGCTCGATCTCGATCACGCCACCGACGGCGAGGTGATGCTCGCCTATGGCATGAATGGCGAGGATTTGCCGTTCCTCAACGGCTTCCCGCTCCGCCTGGTCGTGCCCGGCTATTACGGCACCTACTGGGTCAAGCACCTCAACGAGATCACCGTCGTCGATAACGTGTTCGATGGCTTCTGGATGAAGTCGGCCTACCGGATTCCCGATACGCCGAACAATGCGATCGAGCCGGGCACTGCGCCAAAGGCGACGATCCCGATCAACCGCTTCACCATCCGCTCCTTCATCACCAACGTGCCCGACGGCGCCAAGCTGAAGGCGGGACGCACGACCTTGCGCGGCATCGCGTTCGACGGCGGCAAGGGCATCAAGGATGTCCAGGTCTCGACCGATAGCGGCAAGACCTGGACGAGCGCCAAGCTCGGCAAGGATCTCGGCAAATACTCCTTCCGCGAATGGATGCTGCCGGTGAAGCTCGCGGCCGGCCAGGCCGAGCTGAAGGTTCGCGCCACCGGCAATGGCGGCGAGACGCAGCCGGATACGCCGCGCTGGAATCCGGCGGGTTATCTGCGCAACGTCGTCGAAACCGTCCGCGTCAGCGTGGCCTGAGGGAGAATGATCATGCAGCGCACCGTTCTCCTCGCCAGCACGCTCGCCTTCGCCGCCTGGTCAAGTTCAGCACTCGCGGCACCGGTCAATTACAAGACCCCCGATGAGGTCGCGGCGTTCAAGCCCGGGCCCAATCTCGAAATCGTGCAGGGCAATTGCACCGCCTGCCACTCGTCCGACTACATCAACACGCAGCCGCCGATGAAGGACAAGAAGGCCTTCTGGCAGGCCGAGGTGACCAAGATGATCAAGGTCTATGGCGCACCGATCGACGATGCCGATGTCGGCAAGATTGTCGATTATCTGGCCACGACGTATTGACGGATGGCGCGCTTTCTTACCCTCCCCTGGAGGGGGAGGGTCGATCGCGCGTAGCGCGAGCGGGGTGGGGTGATCTCTCCACTCGGGCAGTGCTCACCGCGGATAGACCGTCACCCCACCCCGCTGCGCATTGCGCTTCGCTCCATGCGCAGCGACCCTCCCCCTCCAGGGGAGGGTAAGGAAGAACCGCGACTCTCGTCCTACAGCACTGCGCGTGCCGTCTCGGTCAATTGACCGCGAAACGGGCAAAACCGGTAGAAACGCCGCGAAGTTGAGCGGAATTCGGCGAAAGGCAGATGTGGTTTGAGCTACCAAGCCGACCACAATCCGCGTATCCTGTTAGGACCGAACCGGCCGGTTGGCGGGGACTGGCGGTTCGAGATCTCGGAGGAAGACCCGCGGAGAAGACGTGATGCCCAAAGGTACGGTCAAGTGGTTCAACCCGACGAAGGGTTATGGATTTATCCAGCCTGCGTCGGGCGGCAAGGATGTGTTCGTGCATATCTCGGCAGTTCAGAAAGCCGGTCTGTCGTCCCTGAACGAAGGACAGACGGTGGAATACGAAGAGATCGCTAACCGAGGCAAGAGCTCCGCAGAGAACCTCAAAGTATAAGCCCATCGGCTTTTGCCGCCTCCCGGATCGATCCGCGAGCAGGGCCAAGAAAATTTTAAAAGACGGTCAGTGCATTCGACGACAGGCGTTGCGACTGCACACGGAGAGGTATTTTGTCCGCGAAGACCGCCCGTTCAACGCCACGGCAATGACAATCGCGACGGCATTTCCCTAGCCCACCGGCAACGGTGCGTCGCGCTTGATCTCTTCCATCACCGCATAGGTCCGCGTCTCGCGCACACCCGGCATCGACAGCAGGGTCTCGCCGAGGAAGCGTCGATACGCCGTCATGTCCGCGAGCCGCGCCTTCACAAGATAGTCGAAGCCGCCGGCAACCATGTGACACTCCAGCACTTCGGGCGCGAGTTTCACCGCGCGCGCGAAACGCTCGAAATTATCCGGCGTGGTCTTGTCGAGCAGCACCTCGACGAACACCAGAAGACCGAGGCCAAGCCGGTGCGGATTGAGCCGCGCGCCGTAGCCCTCAATAAAGCCCTCCCGCTGCAACCGCTTCAGCCGCTCGCCGATCGAGGTCGGCGACAGCCCGATGCGTTCGGCGAGCTCGACATTGGCGATGCGCCCATCTTCCTGCAAAATAGAGAGGATTCTCCGGTCGATGCGATCGAGTTCCATATTTTATCTGGCTGGAGCGATGTCTATCTTCATTTCCTAAGGCAAACCGGCTAATTTGTCTATCGAACTACGGTCACACGGGCTTTATCCTGCGTTTCGATCACAGGACACGCCATGCCGAACATCCCGCCGCCCTTCACCGCCGCTTACGCGCCCGATGATGCCGAGATTGCCGCGCGCCTGCTGCCGGCCTCGCATCTCGGCCCGCCGCAGGAGGCGCGGATCGACAAGACCGCGACGCGGCTGATCGAGGCGATCCGCAAGCGCGACGATCGCTTCGGTGGGGTCGAGGACATGCTGCGGGAGTTCGCACTCTCGACCAAGGAAGGACTGGCACTGATGGTGCTGGCCGAGGCGCTGCTGCGCGTCCCGGACGCGCGCACCGCCGACCAGTTCATCGAGGACAAGCTCGGCGAGGGCGATTTCATCCATCACGAGACCAAGTCCACCGCGTTCCTGGTCAACGCATCGGCCTGGGCGCTCGGCCTGTCGGCGCGGGTGATACAGCCCGGCGAGACACCCGACGGCACCATCGGCCGGCTGGTGAAGCGGCTGGGCGCACCCGCGGTGCGCACCGCCACGCGCCAGGCCATGCGGCTGATGGGCAATCATTTCGTGCTGGGCGAGACCATCGCGCAGGCACTGGAGCGGGGTAAGCCGCGCTCGGGTGAAAGGCCGCGCTATTCCTTCGACATGCTAGGCGAAGGCGCGCGCACGGCCGCGGACGCCAAGCGTTACTTCGACGCCTATGCGAGCGCGATCGAGACCATCGGCAAGGCGGCAGGCAACCATCCCCTGCCCGACCGGCCCGGCATCTCGGTCAAGCTCTCGGCACTGCATCCTCGCTTCGAGGCGATCAGCCACCACCGCGTGATGGCCGAGCTGGTGCCGCAACTGCTGGACCTCGCGCAACGCGCCAAGGCCTATGACCTCAACTTCACCGTCGATGCCGAGGAAGCCGACCGGCTGGAGCTGTCGCTCGACGTGATCGCGGCAACGCTCGCCGATCCCTCGCTGAGAGGCTGGGATGGATTTGGGCTGGCGATCCAGGCCTATCAGAAGCGCGCCAGCGCGGTGATCGACTATGTCGATGCGCTCGCCCGCGCACATGACCGCAAGCTGATGGTGCGGCTGGTCAAGGGCGCCTATTGGGACACCGAGATCAAGCGCGCGCAGGAGCGCGGGCTCGACGGCTATCCCGTGTTCACGCGCAAGGCGATGACGGATCTGAATTACGTCGCCTGCGCGTCAAAACTACTGGCCTTGCGACCGCGCATCTTCCCGCAATTCGCCACCCACAATGCGCTGACGGTCGCGACCGTGCTGGAGCTTGCCGGGAACGACGGCGGTTTCGAATTCCAGCGCCTGCACGGCATGGGCGAAGCGCTCTACGAGCAGCTTGCCAAGGATCACCCTGAGATCGCCTACCGCACCTATGCGCCGGTCGGCAGCCATCGCGATTTGCTCGCCTATCTGGTGCGGCGGCTGCTTGAGAACGGCGCCAATTCATCGTTCGTGGCGCAGGCGGCCGATTATCGCGTCCCGCTCCCGGCGCTGCTGCAGCGCCCGGCGGATGCCATCGTCCGGCCGCAAGCGGCGGCGCATTCGAAGATTCCGCTGCCGGGCGATCTGTTCGCGCCGGAGCGGCGCAATTCACGCGGCGTTGAATTCGGAGCCCGCACCGCGCTCGATCAGTTGCTGGCAGACGTCAAAGCCGAGACGGCCGACCTCAAGCCGGTCGCCGATGCAACGCCGGATCAGGCCAATGCGGCGGTGACCGCAGCACGCGCAGGCTTTGCCGCCTGGAGCCGGACGCCGGCAGCCGTACGTGCGGCGGCGCTGGAGCAGGCCGCGCATCTGCTGGAGAACCGCAGCGCCCATTTCATCGCGCTGCTGCAGGCCGAGGGCGGCAAGACGCTCGACGATGCGCTGTCGGAGCTGCGCGAAGCCGCCGACTTCTGCCGCTATTATGCCGCGCAGGGCCGAACACTGTTCGGCAGCGAGACGGCGATGCCGGGACCGACCGGCGAGAGCAATGCGCTCGCCATGCGCGGCCGCGGCGTCTTCGTGGCGATCTCGCCCTGGAATTTTCCGTTGGCGATTTTCCTCGGCCAGGTCACGGCGGCGCTGATGGCCGGCAACAGCGTGGTGGCAAAACCCGCCGAGCAGACGCCGCGCATCGCGCGCGAAGCGGTAGCCCTGCTGCACGAGGCCGGCATCCCCAAAAGCGCGCTGCATCTCGTCACCGGCGACGGCCGCATCGGCGCTGTCCTGACCGCGCACGCTGACATCGCCGGAATCGTCTTTACCGGCTCGACCGAGGTCGCGCGCCTGATCAACCGGACGCTCGCCGCCAAGGACGGGCCGATCGTGCCGCTGATCGCGGAGACCGGCGGCATCAACGCCATGATCGCAGATGCGACCGCACTGCCCGAGCAGGTCGCCGATGATGTCGTGACGTCCGCATTTCGTTCCGCCGGCCAGCGCTGCTCGGCACTACGGCTGCTGTTCGTGCAGGAAGATGTTGCCGACCGCATGATCGAGATGATCGCGGGCGCGGCGCGTGAGTTGAAGATTGGCGATCCCTCTGACGTCGCAGCCCATGTCGGCCCGGTGATCGACGTTGAGGCCAAGCAGCGGCTCGATGCGCACATCGCGCGGATGACGAGCGAAGCGCGACTGCATTTTGCAGGCTCCGCGCCGGAGGGCTGCTTCGTCGCGCCGCATATCTTCGAGCTCAGGGATGCCGCAGAGCTCACCGAGGAGGTGTTTGGCCCGATCCTGCATGTGGTGCGCTACCGTGCCGAGAATCTCGAACGCGTGCTGCAAGCGATCGAGCGCACCGGCTACGGTCTCACGCTCGGAATCCACTCCCGCATCGACGACACGGTCGAGGCCATCATCGACCGCGTTCAGGTCGGCAATATCTACGTCAACCGCAACATGATCGGCGCCGTGGTCGGTGTGCAGCCATTCGGCGGGAACGGCCTATCCGGAACGGGCCCCAAGGCCGGCGGCCCGCATTACCTCGCGCGCTTTGCCACCGAGCAGATCGTGACGATCAACACCGCCGCAGCCGGCGGCAACGCCGCACTGCTCGCGGGCGAGGAATAGCTCACAGACAGGTATCGTCCTTGCCGCCGCCCCCGGAACTTCCGCAGGGGGTGCGCTTCGAAAGCTGCTGGATCTTCAGCTTGGATTGGGTCTGGGCCGCGATATCGAACACGTTCGCCGGCGTCATCTGGATCGCGCTGCGATAATCGTCCGCGGCCTTGTCGAGATCGCCCTTGGCCTCATAAGCCGTGGCGCGCGCGACATAGCGCTCGATCATCGGCTTCTGCGTGATCGCCTTGCCGAGATCGTCCAGCGCCTTGTCGTATTGCTTCATCGAGGTGAAGGCCATCCCGCGCAGGCTGAGCGCATCCGGATCGTTCGGCCGCGCCCCCAGCACCAGATTGAGATCGGTCATGGCGCCGGCCGCGTCTTTCTTGCCGAGATAGGCGCGCGCACGCAGCGTGCGCACGAAAGCGTCGGAGGCGAGCGTCTTGCCGACGAGCTGATCGAGCGCCACGATCGCGCGGTCATATTGTCCTGATAGCAGCATCGCCAATCCCTGGCCGAGCTCGGCGACTTGATTGTTCGGATTGCGATCGAGCGCGTTCTTGACGTCGACCAGGCCTTCGGCGCTATTGCCCTTCAGCAGCAACACGAGCCCGCGCGAGGCACGCGCCGTGTCGTTGACGGGATTGAGCACCAGCGAACGGTCGAAATCGACGACGGCCTTGTCGTTCTGGCTCAGTCCCATATAGGCTTGGCCGCGCTCGGAATACGCCAGGTAATCCTTGTCGTTGAGCGAGATCGCACGGTCGAAATCGGCAATGGCGTCCTGGAATTTTCCGGTCAGCCGGTACGCCATGCCACGGCAGACATAGGCCCCTTCATTGTTCGGATTGGCCTTGAGCGCCTGATTGGCGTCGATCATGCCCTGGTCGAGCTGCTTCATGCCGATCGAAGCCACGGACCGCGAGGCCAGCAATGGCGAGTCGTTCGGCTTCATCCTGAGCAGCGCATCGAGGTCGTTCCGCGCCTCCGCAAACCGGGCCGTCGACAGCAGTGCAGCGACGCGCAGCTTGAGTGCGGGCTCGTTACGCGGATTGCCGGACAGGATGGTGTTCAGCTTCGGGATCGCTTCTGCGTACTTCTTCTGTGTCACCAATTGCTGCGCCCCGCCCAGGCCCGGAGGCGGCGCCGAGAATGTCCCTTGCGGTATCGTCGCCATCGGCACCGTGGCCGGTGGGATCGCAGGTGCCGGAGCTGCCGGTGGCGGCGCTGCGACGGCCTGCCTGGGCGCGACAGGCGCAGGCACAGGTGCAGGTGTCGGTGCGCCTTGCACTTTCGCAAGCTCGGCCTGCATCGCAACCGCAGCCTGCCGCTGCTGCTGGGCCATCTGGTCGTTCGGAGCGATCGACAGCACCTTGTCGAAATCCGCGATCGCACGCGCATAATCGCCCTTGGAGCTGAAGCTCTGCCCCCGCGCGAAATAGCTGCCGCGATCGGGGTGCGGCGCCTGCGCGATCGCGCGCGAGAAGTCCTCGATGGCGTGGTCGAGGTCGCCCTTGCGGCGATAGACCTGGCCGCGCCAGAAAAAGGCGCCGGGCAGGCTCGCATTCAGCGAGATCGCCGTGTTGACGTCGGTCATGGCCGGATCGAGCTGCGAGGTCTCGATGGAGGCACGCGCGCGCCCGACATAGGCCATGGCATAATCCTGCTTCAGGCCGATCGCCTTGGTGAAATCCGCGGCCGCTTCGGTCCATTGCTTCCGGTCGAGCTTCAGGCCGCCCCGCGCCGCATAGGCGTTCGGACTGTTGGGATCGAGCTCGATCGCGTGGTTCATGTCGGCGAGCCCCCCGTCGAAATTTCCCTTGCGCTGCCGCGCATAGCCGCGCGCCACCAGGGCCGGCACGGATTTCTCGTCGAGCTGGACCGCCGCATCCGCATCCGCCAGACCGGCGTCGAGATTGGACCGGCTCATGAACAGGCGCGATCTGCTCACATAGGCACGCAGCCGTTCATCGGCGGCGCGCGACTGGTCGTTGATGATGGCGGTGCAGGCGGGCTCTATTTTCGCGGGCAGCGGGCCATTGCAGTCTTCGAGGTCGCCTGCCCGGGCTGAACCTGGCACGCCGCATGACATCATGAACGCGGTTGCGGCCATCAGGCGGACGAACGGCATCGACATGGCCGGCAGATCCTTCGAAACGAAAATGCGCCGGCCCGGGACGATCTGGCAGGCGGAGAAGCTGTACAACCGGGACGAGCGGATTGCCATAACCGTCTGGCATGCCGCTCCCGGGAAAGCGCCGGCCGGAAGCCGTTGCATCCCGCCGAAACATCGGTCAAATGGCTGTGCCGTCAGGGATTATGAAATTCCAGCCAACGGAAACAACAAGAGCGAGGGAGTAACGCCGCGATGGAAAAAGGCATTTTTGCAGGCCTGAAGGTTCTGGACTGCGCGAGCTTCATCGCCGCCCCCGCCGCCGCGACCGTGCTGTCGGATTTCGGCGCCGATGTCATCAAGATCGAGCCGCCCGGCGCCGGCGACCCCTACCGCAATCTGCCCAACATTCCGGGCTATCCGAGCAGCGAGCACAATTTCGCCTGGCTGCTGGAGGCCCGCAACAAGAAGAGCATCGCGCTGGACCTCGCAAAGCCCGAGGCGCAGGCCGTGCTCTACAAGCTCGTGGAAGAGGCCGACGTCTTCATCACCAACATGCCGCCGCCGGTGCGCAACAAGCTCGGCATCACCTATGACCACCTCGCCCATCTCAACGACCGCCTGATCTACGCCTCCTTCACCGGCTACGGGGAAAAGGGCGAGGAGGCCAACAAGCCCGGCTTCGACAGCAATGCCTATTGGGCGCGCTCGGGCCTGATGGACCTCGTCCGCGCCGACACCAACACCACGCCGGCCCGCTCGGTCGCCGGCATGGGCGACCATCCCTGCGCCATGGCGTTCTACGGCGCCATCGTCACCGCGCTCTATCAGCGCGAGAAGACCGGCAAGGGCTCGCATGTCGCCTCCAATTTGATGGCGAACGGGGTGTGGGCGGCGAGCGTGCTGGCGCAGGCAAAACTCTGCGGCGCCAAATTCGCCGAGCGGCGTCCGCGCGAACGCGCGCTCAATGCGGTCGCCAACCACTATCAGTGTAAGGACGGCCGCTGGCTGATCCTGTCGCTGCTGAGCGAGGAGAAGCAGTTTCCGACGCTGGCCAAATGCCTCGGGCGCGAGGATCTGATCACCGATCCGCGTTTCGCCACCAAGCCCGACCGCCACGCCCGCTCGATCGAGCTGATCAAGATCTTCGACGAGACTTTTGCCACCAAGGACCTCGCCGAATGGCGGAAAATCCTCGACGGCAACGGCCTCGTGTTCGGCATCGTCGGCATTCTGGACGACATCCCGAACGACAAGCAGATGCTCGACAACGAGGTGCTGGTGCCGTTCGAGAACGACACCATGCTCACCATCTCCAGCCCGATCTGGATCGATGGCGCCAAGAAGGTCCAGCCGCGCAAGCCGCCTGGCGTCGGCGAGCACAGTGACGAGATTTTGCGCGGGGCGGGATACGACGAGAAGGCGATCAAGCAGCTGCGGTCGTCGGGGGCGGTCGGTTAGAAGCGCCCGCTCTAACCCCGTCATTGCGAGCGCAGCGAAGCAATCCAGAGTCCCTCCGCGGATGCATTTCTGGATTGCTTCGCTGCGCTCGCGATGACGAGGTGGGACGATCTCGCTATAAGCTCACAGCAACATCCGTGAGGTCCCATGCCCAGCTACCGCCTGCACTACTTCCCCGAATCCGGCAACAGCTACAAGCTGGCGCTGATCCTGACGCTGTGCGGCGAGACGTTCGAGCCGGTCTGGACCGATTTCGGCGGCGGCGTCACGCGCACGGCGGAGTGGCGCAAGGCCGTCAACGAGATGGGCGAGATTCCCGTGCTCGAGGTCGACGGCGTGAAGATGACGCAGACCGCACCCCTTCTGCTGAAGCTCGCCGAACAATACGGGCGCTTCGGCGCCGAGACCGCGGAGGAAAAGTTCGAGCTGCTGCGTTGGTTGTTCTGGGACAACCACAAGCTCACCGGCTACATGGCGACTTATCGCTTCATGCGCGCCTTCACCGAGAAGAACGATCCGCAGGTGCTGAAACATTTCCGGCGCAGGCTCGAGGATTTTCTCGGCATTCTCGACGAGCATCTCCGGCACAATGAATTCGCCATCGGCAAGAGGCCAACGGTCGCCGATGTCTCGATGATGGCCTATCTGCACTATCCGAGCGACGAGCACGGTTTTGATTTCGCGCAGAGCCATTCGGCCATCCACGCCTGGCTCGGCCGCATGGCCGCCCTGCCCGGCTGGAAACCGGCGTATGAGCTGCTGCCGGGAAAGCGGATGACGAATTACGCGAAGTGAGGGTGCCCGCTACTTCAGCGCCAGCCATCCCAACGTGAACAAGATCCCCCCGACGATCACGACCACCGCGACCGCCCAGGTGCTGACACGGATGCTGCCGGTGACTTGTTTGGCTTCCTCATTGCGCGCGATCTCGCGATTGCGCTCCTTGTCGGCTTCGCTCGTGTCCGTCATTGGTCATCCAAATCGGCTGGAGGCGGCCTAACGCGTCTTGATGAAGCACATGCCGATGCGGCTCGAGGCCGCGGCAGCCTGACAGGTCAGACCTTTAGCACAGCTCCATGACGTAAAACTCTTGTCCCGCGTTTCCGATCCCGCATTTTGCAGGGAACAATGCGCGCCCCAGCCGTCCTGATATTCGGTGCCGGCGAGCTCCGCGCTGCCGCGGGTCTGCGGCCGGCTGGCAAATCCGCGTGAGAAATCAGGGCGTTTGCCCGCGGCGAACGCGGCCAGGATGTCGCGGCGGCGGACCTGGTCGCCAAGGAAATGCGGCGAGGCCGGCACGATGGTGGAATTCGACGGCTTGTCGGCCAGCCAGTCCACGCCCGGGAAATGGAAGCCGCCGATGCCGCGGGTCTGGTGGCAGCCGGCACAGGTGACGTCGTTGAGACGGCGCTGGAAGCCTGCGACCGAGCGGATGTTCTGCATGTCACCACGCGCCGCGGCCGACTTCAGCGCGCCGATCACGTCATTGTCGGTGAAGACGGGATTGTCCTTCCCCTCCACTTTTCCCTCCCCCTGCATCATGCCGAACTCCGGCTGCAGGGAGGAAGCATCGAGGCCGGCCGGCGTGGGCACCACCGCGACCTTGGCCAGAAATTTCTCCGGGATCAGTACCGTGCCGCGATCGAACTCGCGAAGATTCTCCGGCGCAAGCAGCCAATCCTTGAAGTCGCGCCGAAGATCATTGTCCGCAAGGATCCTGTTACGGTCGATCTGGTTCTCCAGCGTCGATTCCTCGAAGGTCTTCGTGGCAGCGTCATACTTGAACACCTTGAGCAGATAGTCGGAACGGAAATCGTGCAGCGCCGATTTCGGCGCGATGGAGATCTGGATGTTGGTCTCGATGCGGTCGAGCATGGCATCGTAGGGAGAGAAGGGGCTGCCGATCAGCCCCTGCCAGTCGCCATTGTCGAGCCAGCGCCGGGCGATCTCGGCGCAGGTGACCGGCTTTCCGTTCGCATCCATCTGGCGTGCATCACGCGCCTTCATCACCAGATTGAACGTCATCGGCAGACGCGTTGCGCTGCTGCCGCCATCCGGCTTGGTCTCGAAACGCGCGAGACGGTAGATCAGCCGGATCTCGCCGCAGGAGTCTTCCGAGACGTAGGCGCGGTCCATGCGGTTGACGATGCCGGCCAGCACGAAACGGGTGTCGCGTGATTTCAGATTGGCCCGATCGAACAATTGCACGTCAAAGCCCTCGCCGATACCGATGGTCTCGGTTGGCGAAGCCGCCTCGTGCTCTGCGATGTAGCGATCAATTTCGGCGTCGATTGCCCTCGGGATTTCCTTGAGCTGCGACAGCCACGAGAACATCAGGTCGGTCGTCAGCGGAAAATTCGCGTTCCGCTCCGGCCACAACAGACGCGAGATCGTGAACGCGTCATTCTGATCGAGCTTGCGCAGGAGATCGGGATCGGTGATCGCCGTGCCGCGCGCGAGCTGTGCGTTCTCCGTCGCCGATAGCGACACGACGCCGCCGAACAATACGACGACAGCAACGAGAATTCGCAACGCGCGGCTCATGCCTTCAGTAACACCGCGCGGGGACACCTATTCAAGTAAAAAGGCGCCTCACATGGTGGTGAAGCGCCTCTTTGGAAGTCGGATATCGAACGCTCAGCGCGAGACGATCAGGCCCTTGCTGGTGACGACCACCCAGCGGCCGTCCTGGCGGCGGATGGCGTCGACGCGGCCAACGCCTGGGATCGGGTCGCCGGCGTAGACCTCGTAGAGACCGTCGCGGCCCTCGATCAGCGCACCGCCATTGGCGACGTCGCGCAGCCTCCAGCCTTCGAGCGTCGGCAACCGGCCGATTTCGGTCTTGGGCGCGGCGGGCACGGGAGCCGGTGCGGCAGCAGCGGTCGCAACCTGGGTCGGTGCGATCGAGCCGGTGGTCTCCTTCGCGGGCGCTGCCGCAGCCTGCACGGGGGCGGCCGGCGGCGTGGCACGGAGCTTGTCGACGCTCTCGGACAGCTTTGCGATTTTGGCCATCGGCTCGGCCTGCGCCTTCTCGAGCTTGTCGAGACGATCGTTGGCGCGGTTGGACTGGCTGAGCCCGGTTTTGGAGGTGTGCTCGACATTCGCCTTGAGCGCGACCAGATCGGCATCGATCCGGGCAACGGAGGCGTCCAGCGCGCTGGTATCGGCGACCTGTGCCGGCGCGGCAGCCGGGGCTGCAAAGTGCATCATGCCCGCAGTCGCAAGCGCACCGCTGATCGCGCCGACGCTGGCCGCAATCGCCACCACCGCGGCCATCGCCGACAGGCGGCGCTTGCTGCCGGTCTCGCGCGGCTCGTCCGCCTTCACGTGCGGGGCGAACTCTTCGCGCTTCCAGGAGCCCTCTGACGGCGCCATGACGATGAGCTTGCCGAGCTTTGGCTCGGGCTTGGTCTCGGTCTTCGGCACCGCGATCGGGGGCGGCTCGACCTTGGGGGCATCTGCTTTCACCGGATCCGGTTTGGGCATCGTCTCGTGGTCCGGGGCAATCGAGGGGGCCTCGATGCCGGCAGCCTCGACGGCCTGCGGCGCGGTCGCGGCAGCTTCGACGACGCTCGTCTGCTCACCGGTCTTTTGGGCAGCCTGCTCAGCCATTGGTTCGCTCACGGTTCGAATACTCCACTCTGGATTGACCTTTTGGTAACTTTCATTGCTTGCGAAATCCTTACCTCGGGACCCGCTTACCGAAATTTTAGGAACTCGTCCGAGGCCGAATTGGGTCGGGAAAATGGAACCGGTGTGGCGGCGTGCAACAAATTGTCAGCTCATGCTGCCCTGCGGTAGCCGCCCGGCTCAGCCGAAGGGGTTGTTTGCCCGTCACGGATCCCCCGCTAACATGGCTTGGCCCGTCAGTCAGAAGGCCTTTTGGGGGTGTCATGACGATCGAGAAATGCATCAACGCGTTTGGCGTCGATGACGTCATCTTCGAAGAGGGCTCGACCGGCCGCGAGCTGTTCGTCGTGCTCGACGGCGAGGTCGAGATCGCCAAGATGAACGGCGCCAGCAAGACCAGCATCATCAAGCTCGGCAAGGGCGAGTTCTTCGGCGAGATGGCCGTGATCGACGGCTCGGCGCGCTCGGCAACCGCGATCGCTTCGGCGCCGAATACCAGGGTGATGCGGATCAACCACGCCCGCTTCGTCTATCTCGTCAGCCAGCAGCCGGCGTTCGCGCTGATGGTGATGGACGCGCTTTCCAAGCGGCTGCGCGTATCCAACGCCGTCACCTATGGGGCGGCACAGTCATGAGCGAGCGCAAGCCCACTTCGTTTCCGATCCTGATGAAGAACGACATTTGTTCGCTGATCCAGGCCGCGGACGACGTCTTCCAGCTGCGCTTCTCCAATCGCGCCGCCAACGCTTACCTCGTGCGCGGCTCTGCGCGCACGATCCTGATCGATGTCGGCCTGTCCTCGAACTATCCGGCGATGGTGGAATGCCTGAACTTCGCCGAGTGCCCGCCGGAAAAAATCGACATGGTGGTGCTGAGCCACGAGCACCTCGACCATATCGGCGCCGCCTGGCACTTCAACGAGCGCCGCACCTTCGTCGCTGCCCATCGCCTCGCCGCCAACAAGATCATGCTGCGCGACGATTTCTCGATGCTGCGAAAAATGTTCAACGAGCCGAACGTTCCGATCAATATCGACATCTGGCTCGAGGAAGGCAATCTGATCGATCTCGGCAATTTCCGTCTCAACGTGATGTACACCCCGGGCCACACCTCGGCCTGCATCACGCTGTTCGAGCCGGACAAGGGCCTGCTGTTCGCCGCCGACACCTTGATGCCCGGCGGCGTGATGGGCGGCGTGTTCGGCTCGGGCAGCATCTCCGACTACATCCAGTCGCTGGAGCGATTGAAGGGGCTGGATTCGAAAATCCTGCTGTCAGGCCACGGGCGGCTGTCCGACACGCCGCAGGAAGACGTCCGCACCGCGATCGCGAGGTCGCATGGCCTGTTGGAAGACACCGCGCAATTGTTCGACGCGCTGGACGCGCGCTCGAACTTCGAGCCGATCATGCAGTCGGTGCGGGATTTGAACAAGCTGGATGATTGAGGGCGCAGGCGCCTCCACCGGCGGAGAGAGCGCGGCTACATCACCACCGGCGCATCCGGCAGCTCGTTGCGATGTGGCCCGCTCGGCGGAAAGTGCTTGGCCAGCTCGCGCGACACCGCTGCGATGCCGCCGATCACGCCGTGCTCGAACTGGCCGGACCTGAATTCAGCCTCCATGGCGCGGCAGATAGTCTCCCAGCCTTGGGCCCCCACCTTCGCATCGATGCCGCGATCGGCGATGATCTCGACGTCGCGGTCGGCGAGCAGCAGGTAGATGAGCACACCGTTGTTGTGCGCGGTGTCCCATATCCGCAGATGCGCGAACATGTCGAGCGCGCGCTCGCGCGCCGGCTGGTTGCGGAACAGGGGGCGGCCATCGAGTGCGCCTTCGACGACGAAGCGGACCTGGCCCGAATGCGTGGCCTCGCCCTGCCGGATCGCGTGCTCGATGCGAGCAAGAACGGCTTGCGGAAATATCTGCTTTGCCCGCCAATGATGCTGCACGAGATGTCTGGCAATGCGCTTGATGCTCATGACCGCTACCAGCTCCCCGAGGCGCCGCCGCCGCCAAAACTGCCACCACCGCCGCTGAAACTGCCGCTGTCGCTGGAGGACGATCCGCTGCTCCAGCCGCCGCCCGATGACGAGCCCCCCGACCAGGAACCGCCACGCGAGGATCCACGACCTGGGCCGGCAGTAGAAAAGATGTCACCGATGAACGCCAGAACGAAGCCGATGACACCAACGATCGCGGCAACACCGAGAGATCCGATGAATAGCCATGCCACGCCGGCGAGCACACCGCCGCTGGCAACGGAGCCGAGCAACCGCCCCAATATCGTTCGCAGGATCCCGCCCAGGAACAGCGCCCCAAGCAGGGCGAATGGGATAGCTGGCCCAAGATCGTTCCAGTCGTCGGCCATGCTCACACTTCGTGCAGGCGTCGGCAACGGCTCACCGTCGATCACGCGGATCATGCGATCGACGCCATCCGAGATGCCGCCGCCGAAGTCGCTCGTCCTGAATTTCGGCGTGATGATCTCGTCGATGATCCGCCGCGACACGACGTCGGTGAGTGCGCCTTCGATGCCGTAGCCGACCTCGATGCGCAAATGGCGGTCGTTCTTGGCAACGACCAGGATCGCGCCGTCGTCGACCTTCTTGCGCCCGATCTTCCAGGCTTCCGCGACGCGGATCGAGAATTGCTCGATCGTCTCCGGCTGCGTGGTCGGCACGATCAGTACGGCGATCTGGCTGCCCTTGCGCGTCTCGAAGTCGCGCAGCTTTTGCGTGAGTGCGGCGATGTCACCGCTGGAGAGCGTGCCGGTCTGGTCGACCACGCGGCCGGTGAGTTGCGGGACGGCGACGTCGGCGAAGGTGGGGAACGACCAACAAAGCAACAGCGCGCATACTATGATCGTTTGCCACAACCTCGCTGTCATCGCCCGGCTCGACCGGGCGATCCAGTATTCCAGAGACGCCCGCGGGATGCGGGAAAGCCGCGGCGCACTGGATTCCCGGCTTTCGCGGGGAATGACGGCGGTGGGTGGGGCTGGGCGCATTCGCAAAACGACGCGCGCTTATTTCGACGGCGCCGGGTTGAAATCGACCTTCGGCGCGGTCGAGATCTCCTTCTCGTTCTCCACCGAGAAATTCGGCTTCTCCTTGTAGCCGAACATCATCGCGGTGAAATTGGTCGGGACCGAGCGGATGGTGACGTTATAGTCCTGCACCGCCTTGATGTAGCGGTTGCGCGCCACCGTGATGCGGTTCTCGGTGCCTTCGAGCTGCGACATCAAATCCCTAAACAACGCATCCGACTTGAGCTGCGGATAGTTTTCGGTGACCACGAGGAGCCGCGACAGTGCGCTGGAGAGCTCGCCCTGGGCAGCCTGGAACTTCTGGAAGGCCGCGGGGTCGTTCAGCACCTCCGGCGTCGCCTGGATGCTACCGACCTTGGCGCGGGCATTGGTGACCCCGAGCAGCACGTCCTTTTCCTGCTGCGCAAAGCCCTTCACCGAATTGACGAGGTTGGGCACGAGATCGGCGCGGCGCTGATACTGGTTCACGACCTCGGACCAGTTGGCCTTGATCTGCTCGTCCTCGCCCTGGATCGCGTTGTAGCCGCAATTGGTCAGGCTCAGCGAGGCCAGCGCCGCCAGCACGGTCAGGATCTTGCGCATCAAATTTCTCCCGGTGGAATCGGGCGCAAACTATCAGATTGAGCGCGAAAAGCAGCCGATTTACGCAAGCCTCTTGCCTATCCTCTTGCCTATCCCGGGCCGACATAGTCAACTTGACCAAACAATAAGATCAAACTGGAAACGCCGGAGGAAACGCGATGTCCTCGTTCGAGACCATCCTCGTGGAGCGGTCGGAGCCGGCCATCACCAGGATCGTGATGAACCGGCCCGAGGCGCGCAACGCGCAGAACCTGCAGATGACCTACGAACTCAACGCCGCCTTCGATGCGGCGGTGCAGGACGATTCGATCAAGGTCATCATCCTCGCCGGCAATGGGCCACACTTCTCATCCGGTCATGATCTACGCCCCGGCGGGAAGAATGCGGCCGGCGTCGATTTTCCGCCGATTGGAAATTGGGGTGGCTTCACTGAGGCCAATGCCCACGGCCGCTTCGCGCGCGAGCAGGAAATCTATCTCCAGATCACACGGCGCTGGCGCAATCTGGCAAAACCGACCATTGCCGAGGTGCACGGCAAATGTATCGCCGGCGGTCTGATGCTGGCCTGGGCCTGCGACCTCATCGTCGCCAGCGACGATGCGCAGTTCTGCGATCCCGTCGTCACCATGGGCGTCTGCGGCGTCGAATGGTTCGTGCATCCCTGGGAGCTCGGGCCGCGCCAGGCGAAAGAATTCCTGTTCACGGCCGACAGCTGGAGTGCGCAGGAGGCGCATCAGCTCGGCATGGTCAATCGCGTCGTACCGCGCGCTGATCTCTCGGCGTCCGTGATGGAGCTGGCGCGTCGGATCGCATCAAAGCCGTCGTTTGCGCTAAAACTGACCAAGGAGGCGGTGAACCGCTCGGTCGACGTGATGGGCCAGCCCGCCGCGATCGACCAGGCCTTTGCGCTGCATCAGCTCTGTCACGCCCATAATCTTCAGGAGTTCGGCATGGTGGTCGATCCGTCCGGACTGCATCCCTCCGTGCGCAAGCCGCCGGCGGCCGCGGAGTAGAACCATGGACCTCGATCTCAGTGACGAGCAACGGCTGCTGCGCGAGAGCGCGGAACGTTTTGTGGGCGAAAGCTACGATGCCGACCATCGCCGCAAGATGGCGAAGGATCCGCTCGGCTTCAGCCCTGATGTGTGGAAGCAGTTCGCCGAACTCGGCTGGCTGGCGCTGCCGATCGCGGAGGAGTTTGACGGGCTCGGCGGCGGCGCAGTCGAGGTTGGCATCTTGATGGAAGCGTTTGGCCGGGGTCTGGTGTCCGAGCCGTATCTCGCAACGGTCGTGCTCGGGGCTGGATTGATCGGAAAGTGCGGCAGCGTAGCGCAGAAGCAGGCGCGGCTGCCGAAGGTGGCTGATGGATCGCTGAAGCTGGCGTTCGCGCATTCCGAGCGCGCAGCGCGCTTCGATCTCGCCAAGGTCGCGACCACCGCGCATAAGACGGCGCAGGGCTGGCGCCTCGCCGGCAGCAAGATCGCCGTGCTCGACGGCCACGCTGCCGACGAGATCATCGTCTCCGCGCATGTTCACGATCACCAGGGGCCGTCCGGGCGCATCGGCCTGTTCGCAGTAGCAGCGACGACGCCGAGCGTTGCGATCAGCGACTATGAACGCCTCGGCGGCGGCCGCGCCTGCAACATCGAGCTGTCCGGCGTCGAGCTGCCGCAGGACGCTCTGCTCGGTGACGGCAGCGACGCACTGCCTGCGATCGAATGGGCCGTCGATCGCGCCATGGCCGCGCTCGGGGCGGAGGCCGTCGGCATCATGCAGACGCTGCTCGACACCACGCTCGAATATACCAATATCCGAAAGCAGTTCGGCCGGCCGCTCTCCGCCAACCAGGTGATCCGTCATCGCCTCGCCGACATGGCGATGCAGGTGGACGAGTCACGCTCGATGGCGTTGCGCGCTGCGTTGAAGGCGGATAGTTCGCCGGTCGAGCGCGCCCGCGCCGCATCGGGCGCGAAAGCAAAAATCGGCAAATGCGCGCGTTTCGTCGGCGAGCAGTCGATCCAGCTCCACGGCGGCATGGGCGTCACCGAGGAGCTCGAGGTCGGCGCCTATTTCAAGCGGCTGGTCGCCTTCGACACGCTGTTCGGCGGCAGCGCGCACCATTATCGCCGCCATGCCGAGCTTGGCCGCACCACTGTTCCGGCCTGAAGGGAGCGCATCGATGGACTTGTCGTTCAATGCCGAGGAGCGCGCCTTTCAGGATGAGGTGCGCGGCTTCATCGCAAAAAATCTCACCGACGAGATGAAGCGCGCGACGGCGCTGACGCCGTCGGTGTTCTCCGATCCTGATATCGGCATGGCCTGGCAGCGCACGCTGCACAAGCAGGGCTGGGGCGCGCCGGGCTGGCCGGTCGACCATGGCGGCCCGAACTGGACGCCGGCGCAGCGCTGGATCTTCGAGACCGAGAGCGCGCGGGCCGGCGTGCCCAATGTCAACGTGATGGGCGTGAAGATGGTCGGGCCCGTCATCATCGGCTTCGGCTCGCCGGAGCAGAAGAATTTTTACCTGCCGCGGATTCTCTCCGGCGAAGACTACTGGTGCCAAGGCTATTCCGAACCGGGCTCCGGCTCCGACCTCTCTTCGCTGAAGACGCGCGCGGTGCGCGATGGCGACGACTATATCATCAATGGCACCAAGATCTGGACCACGCACGCCCATCACGCCAACCGCATGTTCGCGCTGGTGCGCACCAGCGACGGGCCGCGGCAGCAGGACGGCATCAGTTTTATACTCATCGACATGACAACGCCGGGCATCACCACGCGCCCCATTCTCACCATCGGCGGCGACCACGAGGTCAACCAGGTGTTCTTCGACGACGTGCGCGTGCCCGTGGCGAACCGCGTCGGCGAGGAAGGCAAGGGCTGGACCTACGGCAAATATCTGCTCGAGTTCGAGCGCGGCTCCGGCATTGCGTCTGCAAAACTGCGCGAGGGGTTGAAGGCGATCACGGAGCTTGCCGAGTCCGATCTGACAGGGCGCGCCATCGACAGCCCCGATATCGCAACGCGCATCTCGGAGGTCGAGGTCGACATCGACGCGCTGGAGATGACGGAGTTGCGCGTGCTCTCGGCGCTCCAGACCGGACAAAATCCCGGCGCAGTGTCGTCGATCCTGAAGCTGCGCAACAGCGAGATCCGCCAGGCCGTGACACGGCTCGGCGTCGACGTGATCGGTCACGACGCCCTCGCGGTCGAGCCGATGCGCCCGCTCTACAAGCTCAACCACGAGCCGGCGACGCCTGAGGGCATGCTGACAATGGTGCCGGAATATCTCAACGGGCGAGCGTACACGATCTTCGGCGGCACCTCGGAGATCCAGCGCGACATCATTGCGAAGATGATGCTGGGGATTTAGCGCGCGTCTCTCTCATCCGTCATTGCGAGGAGCCCTTGCGACGAAGCAATCCAGACGCTTCCGCGGAGGGACTCTGGATTGCTTCGCTGCGCTCGCAATGACGGCGTGATTGAAAGTCTTAGCCCACCCTCGCGTCCTTGATCGCCTTCCAGATCTTCTGCGGCGTCAGCGGCGTGTTCAACTGGGTGATGCCGAGCTCGGCGAGCGCGTCCATCACGCCGTTGGTGACGCAGGGCGGGCCACCGATGGCTCCGGATTCGCCGCAGCCCTTGGCGCCGAGCGGATTGGTGCGGCAGGGTGCGGAATCATCCAGCGTCACTACGATCGGCGGCACGTCGTCCGCGCGCGGGATGCAGTAATCCTGGTAGCTCGCGGTCAGGAGCTGGCCGTCGGCATCATACGACACGCCCTCATAGAGCGCTTGGCCGATGCCCTGCGCGACGCCGCCATGGATCTGGCCGGTGACCAGCATCGGGTTCACGGCAACGCCGACGTCGTCGACGGTGGTGTAGCGCACGACCTTGGAGACGCCGGTCTCGGGATCGATCTCGACCTCGCATATATGCGTGCCGTTCGGCCAACTCGGTCCGTCGACCTCACCTTCGGAATCGACGCTGAGCTTGGCGCCGCCTTCCTTCTCGGCGATGTCGAACAGGCTGATGCGGCGGTCGGTGCCGACCACGGTGAGCATGCCGCCCTGATATTCGATGTCCTCGACCGAGGTCTCCAGCACGTTCGCCGCCTTCTCGCGTGCCTTCTGGATCAGATCGTTGGAGGAGACCGCCACGGCCGTGCCGCCGACGAACAGCGAGCGCGAGCCGACGCTGCCAAAGCCCATCGCCAAGTCAGTGTCGCCCTGGACGACGTCGATCTTGTCCATGGCAATGCCGAGCGTGTCGGAGATCATCTGCGTGTAGGTGGTCTGCAGCCCCTGCCCCATCGCCATGGTGCCGGAATGCAGGACGACGCGGCCCTGCGAGGTCGCATGCAGGCTGACTTTTTCGGTGTGGGCGCGGCCGCCGGTCCATTCGATGTAGGAGGTAAGCCCGCGGCCGTAGAGCAGGCCCTTCTTCTTCGCGGCCTTCTTGCGCGCGGCAAAGCCGTCCCAGTCGGCGAGCTTCACGGCGCGGTCCAGCATGTGCGCAAAGGCGCCGGAATCGTAAACCTGTCCCGCCGCATTGGTGTAGGGCAGCTGCGTCGGCTTGATGTAGTTGGCTTTGCGGATCGCGCGCGGATCCATGCCGATTTTTCGCGCGGCGGCGTCGAACAGGCGTTCGACGATGAAGACGGCTTCCGGCCGCCCCGCCCCGCGATAGGCCCCGACCGGCGCCGTGTGGGTCATCACCGACTGCACCTCGAAATGCACCAGCGGCAGGTCGTAGACGCCGGTCTGCACGAACGGCCCGAGCACGAGCGGGATGATGTTCGCAGCACCCGAGGAGTAGGCGCCGGTGCAGCCGATCGACTTGACACGATAAGCCAGCACCTTGCCCTTCTCGTCCAGCGCGAAAGAAGCGGTCGAGGTCAGATCGCGGCCATGGGTGCCACCGACGAATTCGTCGGTGCGGTCGCCGCGCCAGCGGATTTTTTTGTTCAGCTTGGTTGCCGCGTAAGCGACGATACCATCTTCCGGATAGAGGTTGGTCTTCTGGCCGAAGCCGCCGCCGATGTCGCCGACCAGCACGCGCACGCTGTCCTTGGGACGCTTGAGCACGGCTTCGGCCAGCACGTCGCGGGTCGAGGCCGGGGTCTGCGACTGCACATGCAGCAGGAGACGTCCGGTCTTCTTGTCGATCTCGGCAATGGTCGAGCGCGGCTCCATCGCCGACGGCACGAGACGCTGGCTGACGATGTCGAGCTCGACCGTGTGCGCGGCTTTGGAAAAGGCCTCATCCACCTTGGCGGCATCGCCGTAAGCCATCGCACCGACGATGTTGTCGGGCGCCTCCGGCCACACCAATGGCGCGCCGGGCTTGATGGCCTCGACCGGATCGACCACCGCGGGCTGCACATCGTATTCGACCGCGATCGCTTCGGCTGCGCTCTGGGCCTCTGCACGCGAGGACGCCACCACCGCGGCCACTGCCTCGCCGGTGTAACGCACGATCTCATGGGCGAGCAGGCGCCGCGGCGGCACCGTCATCGGCTTGCCGTCGGGGCGCTTGAAGATGCTCAGCGTCGGGATGGTGCCGACATCATCCTTGATCAGATCGGCGCCGGTATAGATCGCAGTGACGCCGGGCATGCCGGCCGCCGCGCTGATGTCGATCGAGACGATCTTCGCGTGCGCGTGCGGCGAGCGCAGCACATGCAACCACAGCGCGCCCTCCTCCGGCTTATCGTCGATGAACTGCCCCTTCCCGGTGAGCAGCCGCTGGTCTTCCAAACGCTTGACGGGCTGGCCCGCTCCGAAACGCAAATTGCCGGGAAGAATGTTCATTCCGCTGGGTCCTCAGGGTCTTTTCGAAACTGCGGGCTGCCTTTTAGCGGATCAATCAAGGGCATGCCAGCCGCGGTTTTGGGCGGCGAACCCATGGATTCATCATGCCGGGGATGGCGGCTCGCTAATCAAGCTCCCGCAGCGCCGCTTCCACGGCCTTGCGCGCATCGGCCGTCAGCGGCGCCTGTGGCGGGACGGGATCGCCGACGTCATAGCCCTGGATCGCCAGCCCGGCCTTGATGCAGGCCGCGAGATTGAAGCGGGCGAAGGCTTCGTTGATCCGCCACAGCCTGCGCTGGAGCACCACGGCCTCGTCCCAGCGGCCGGCCTTGCAGAGGTCATAGAGCGCGACGCTCTGGCGCGGAATGATGCAGGCGGGCCCCGCCATCCAGCCTTGGCCGCCAATCAGCATCACCGCGGCCGGGATATGGGCGGAGGCCGAGAACACGCGCAAGGCATCGCCGCAGCGGTTCATGATCGAGAGCAACCGGCCGGTATTGGTCGAGGCGTCCTTGATGTAGCCGATGCGCGGATGCTCGGCGAGGCGCGCGATCACGTCCAACGTCAGATCGGAGCGCTGGAATTGCGGATTGGTGTAGATGACGACAGGAATGTCCACGGCATCCGCAATAGCGCGGAAATAGGATTCAACCTGGGCATCCGCGAGCGGAAAATAAGCCTCCAGAATCGCCAGAATGCCGTTGGCTCCGAGCTTCTGATAAGCCTTCGCCTGCGCCACAGCATCCGCCGTCGCTGTGGAGGCGACGCCGGCCACCACGGGCACGCGGCCCCTTGCGGCCTCGATCGTGGTCTGCACGATCGCGTTGCGCTGCGCGGCATTGAGATAGGCGAACTCGCCGGTCGAGCCCAGCGGCGTCAGCCCGTGCACGCCGGCGCCAATCAGATCGTCGCAGAGTTTCGCGAGCACGTTGGTGCGGACCGCGCCATCGGCATCGACGGGCGAGACGAGGTAGGGGAAGACGCCGTGGAAATCAGCCATGTCAGGTGTGCCCCGTACTGGACAGTCCGACAGGTCTTACCAACGCCCGCGCCGTCGATCAAACCCTGAGCAGCCGCACCCGCGTTCCCCAGGGATCGATCGCCTCCACGCCATCCGCAAGTGCCGTGACCTTCGCACCGCCCTTGCGCAGGCGCTCCTCCTGGGCGGCGAGAATATCCTGCTTCTCCGTCACCAGCGAGAACCAGGCAAGGCCCGTCGTCGAATCGTCGCGCTGGCCGGCGCCCTCGCTCTGCCAGACATTCATGCCGAGGTGATGGTGATAGCGGCCCGACGAGAGGAACGCGGCGCCATTGCGCTTGCGGGTCGGGTCGAGGCCGACCGTGCCGTGATAGAAGCGCTCGGCTTCCGTGAGATCGCCGACGCGCAGATGCATGTGGCCGATGCGCATTCCGTCCGGCGCCTTGGCATAGTCGGCGATGCGCGTATTGGTCAGCGACAGCAGATCGGGAATGTTGAGCTCGTCGCTCGCCATCTTCACGGTGCCCTCGCTCCACTGCCATTGCGAGGGGGCGCGGTCGGCATAGACCTCGATGCCGTTGCCCTCGGGGTCATCGAGATAGACGGATTCGCTGACGAGGTGATCGGCAAAGCCTGACAGCTTCACGCGATGCGAGGCGGCTGCTACCAGCCAGCGCGCGAGATCCTTGCGGGTCGGCATCAGGAAGGCGGTGTGGTAGAGGCCTGCGGCATTGCGCGGCTCAATCGCGGCATTGGGGCGCGCGTCGAGCACCAGCAGCGTGATGCCGGCCGTGCCAAGCTTCGCGGCGGTGGCCGAACGCTCCATCACGGCGAGCCCGATCACGTCGCGGTAGTAGTCCGCCACCGTGTCGAGGTTCTTGACCCGGAGCGTCACCATGCCGACATGCATCGGTGTCCGGCTGGCATAGGTGGGCCCGCCGCCTTGCGGAATGCCCTCGGCACGCGCGGCGGCGGCGGCCGCCATCGCAAGCGACGTCGCGCCGGCGAGTTGAAGCAGGGTGCGGCGGGTGAGGTCGATGGTCATTGGTCGGGTCTCGCTAAATCCTTGAGGCCATAGGGCGCAATTTCTGGATTGCTACACGTTCCCGTGAGCGCCTCCCAATCACATGTTCGTCGGCCGTGGTCCTACGGAAGGCCTTTCCTGGCCACCCGGCCAGTTTCGCAATCGCCTGCGACGTCCCAGATTGAGGACAGCTTACAGGAGCCTGCCATGCCCGACTTCACCGCCCTGTCTTCACTGTCGTCCGAGCTCGCGGACATCGTGGCGCGCACCGCGCCGTCCGTCGTCTCGGTGCACTCGCATCGCTCCCGCTCAAGCGGCTTCGTCTGGAAACCCGGCCTGATCGTCACCGCCGACGAGGCGCTGGCCGACGAGGGCGAGGTCGAGATCGGCCTCCCCGACGGCAGCCGCGTGGTCGCCGCGATCGTCGGCCGCGACCACACCACCGACATCGCGCTGCTGCGTACCGAGGCCGCCGTCGCGCCGGTCAAGCTCGCCGCGACGGTCCCGCCGCTCGGCGCGTTGTCGGTCGTCATTGCCACCAACCGCGAGACGCCGAGCGCCGCACTCGGCATGGTCTCGGCGTCAGGCAAGGGCTGGCGCTCCCTACGCGGCGGCGACATCGACGCGCGGATCGAGCTCGATATTCGCCTGCGTCCGAGCCAGGAGGGCGGCCTTGCACTCGATGCGTCCGGCGAAGCCTTCGGCATGGCGGTGCTCGGACCGCGGCGCGTGCTCGTCATTCCGACGGCGACGATCGAGCGCGTCGCGCCGCAGCTCGAGGCGCGCGGCCGCATCGCGCGCGGATATCTCGGCCTCGGGCTCCAGCCGGTGCGGCTCGACGACGGCATTGGCGCGATGGTGATGAATGTCGACAAGACAGGTCCTTCGGCGGCGGCCGGCATCCGCCAGGGCGACGTGATCGTGGCGGTCAACGATCAGAAACTCTCCGGCGTGCGCGCACTGTCGCGGACGCTGGGACCGGCAAGCGTCGGCGCAATCGTCGATGTCGCGGTGCGCCGCGGCGGCGAGCCGGTCAGCTTCAAGGTCACGGTCGGCGAGAGGCCGGAGGCGTGAGCGAGGACAAGACGGCCGAAATCGTCCTGTCGCTGGAGATCGACGATCCCGCGCTGGCCGATCGCCTGGCGACGCTGCTCGGCAATGTCGCCGGGCTTCGCCTCGCCGCGCCTGGTGAGCAGGCCGCGGCAACAATCGTTGCCCGCGATCCGCGCAGCATGCCCGGGGACATTACGCTGACGCAGCGCGAGCTCGACGTGCTGGCGCTGATGGCCGAAGGCGGCTCCAACAAGATGATTGCGCGTCAGCTTGGCATCTCCGTGCACACGGTGAAATTCCACGTCGGCTCGCTGCTCGACAAGCTGGATGCCACCGGCCGCACCGACGCGGTGGCGCATGCGGCACGCCGCGGCGTGATCGAGCTATGATGGGTTCTATAGTGCTGAAGTCTTGGGGAAGCTGAGCCGGACCGTGAGGCCCGGCGCATTGTCGCGCAACGCGACCTCGGCGCCATGGAGGCCGGCGACCGCCGCGACGAGGCTCAGGCCCAAACCGTTGCCCGGCGTGTAGCGGCTCTGCTCGAGCCGGTAGAAGCGCTTGAACACGTGATCGCGCTGATCAGCCGGAATTCCTGGTCCATCGTCGGCGATGGAAATCACTGCGCCTCCATCGTCGCTGCGGCAGGTCACCGTCACCTGCCCGCCCTTGCGGCCGTGCTTGATCGCGTTGTCGACGAGATTGGCGATGGCGTCGAACAGGAGGTCGCGATCACCAGTAATCGCAACCTCGCGGTCGCCGTTGAGGCTGAGGCGCGTCGCGACCTGCTCGGCGGCGGCATCATAGAGCTCGACGACCTCACAGGCAATTTCCGTCAGGTTCAGCGCACGAAACGCGCTCCTGCGGGCGCGGGTCTCGATCTCCGAGATCCGCGTGATCGAGGCGAACATGCCGAGCACGGCGTCGAGATCGGCGATGGTGTCGCCGATCAGCGCCGCATCGGCCTCGCTGTTGCGCGGTGTGTGGTAGGCCTTTTCCAGCCGGCCGCGCATCCGCGTCAGCGGCGTGCGCAGATCGTGCGCGACGTTGTCGCTGACCTGCTTGACCTCGCCCATCAGCGTCTCGATACGGTCGAGCATCTGGTTGAGGTTTTCGGCGACGCGGTCCCACTCGTCGTGGCTGCCACGCAGGGGAATGCGCCGGTCGAGGCCGGACAGCATGATGGCGCGGCTGGCGGCGTTGATCTCCTCGATCCGTCCGACCGTGCGCCGCGTCACCAGCACCGCGGCGAGCCCTGCCAGCACCGCAAGCAGCACGCCGGCAGCGATCATCGCAAGCTCGATCATCGCGGTGAAGCCGCTGTGATCGCCGGCGTCGCCGACCCGGCTTTCCACGTAGGCTATCGTACCAAAATAGACATACGCCATGATCGCCGCGACGATCAGCCCGAATACGGCGATCGCGAACAGCGCCAGCCGGAAGGTCGAGGAGCGAAGCGTGTTAGCCAGGAGCACGGAGACAATATCCGATGCCGCGAATGGTATGGATCAGCGGATAGGCCTGGGCATCGTCGACCTTGCGTCGGACGCGGCCGACATAGACGTCGATGATGTTGGTGGAGGGATCGAAATGCAGGTCCCAGACGTGCTGGAGCAGCATCGCGCGGGAGACGACGCGCCCCTCGTTGCGAACGAGATATTCGAGCAGCTGGAATTCCCGCGGCAGCAGCGGAATCTTCCGACCATGCCGGCTGGCGTTGCGCGCGATCAGGTCGATGGCGAGATCGCCGACGCGCAGGATGGTTTCCTTGGCGATGGTCTCGCTGCGGCGGCCGAGGGCCTCGAGCCGCGCCAGGAGCTCGACGAAGGAAAACGGCTTGACGAGATAGTCGTCGCCGCCGGCGCGCAGGCCGCGCACGCGGTCGTCGACCTCGCCGAGCGCGGAGATGATCAGGAAGGGCGCCGCGACACCGTCATCGCGCAATTGCCGCATCACGGCGATGCCGTCGATGTCGGGCAGCATGCGATCGATGGTGATCACGGCATAGTCGCGCGAGGCGCCGTGGCTCAGGGCTTCGCGGCCCGTGGCAGCGAGATCGACGTCATAGCCAGAGGTCGTCAACTCCTCGACGAGCTGGCCTGCGGTTTCCGGATCGTCCTCGACGACCAGGATGCGGCGGTGACCTCCGGTCATGCAAAACTCCGCGCGACGATCGCCATCAGACTATCCCGTTCCGGGGCGTGGCGGAACAGCCCAATGGCGATCGCGACAATGGTGCGGTACGGCGATGCGACTACCAATAGTCTCCGCACACATTGACCCATTGCCAGCCATAAGGCGTCAAGCTCCTGCGCCAGCAGCCGTCGTAATAGCCAGCGTAGACAAAGGGCGCGCCGAAGAAGAAGCGGTGGTGGTGCCGGAAGAAGGCGTGGCGGCCGATGAAGGACCTGCCGTGCCAGCCGGCGCCGGCGAAGCGCGGCCCGATCGCCGCATGCGCGAAACGTGCGCCGCCGAAGCCCGGGCCTCCAGCAAAGCGTGCGCCACCCATGCCGCCGAAACCGCCCGCGCGCATGCCGCCAAAACCGCCCGCATGCATCCCACCACCGAAATGCCCGCCGCCGCCGAAGCCGCCGTGACCACCGCCACCGAAGCCGCCGCCATGACCGCCTCCGCCTCCTCCGCCGCCGCCCCGGGCGAGCACCGGTGAAGCGACCGCCATCATCGCTGCGATCGCCGCCGCGGTGAGGCTTTTGAGAAGCCTGTTGTTCATCGAAGCATCCTCCTTGCAGTGCGGCGGTCTCCGCGCCGCAGGAGGAGGATCAGATGAGGAGAACGGACCTTCAACTTACAAATGCGCCAGATTCTGACGCCGGTGTTAGGGAAGCGGAGCCCCGCTCTCTCCTCGTCCTTGCGAGGAGCCCTTGCGACGAAGCAATCCAGACTGTCCCGGCGGAGGTTAAGATGTCACGCCCGCTTGCCGCCGTTCTTTTCGGCTGCGCGACGCAAGGCTTCGGCGAGGGCGCCGCCGCCGCCGGAGGAAGACTCCTGCTTCCGCGGCGCGGAAGAAGTCATGCGCGACGGATTGCGCGAGCTGTTGTCGCGCTGCATCCCGGGCGCGTCCTTCTTGTCACCGACCTCGTCATCGAGGCGCAAGGTCAGCGAGATGCGCTTGCGGGCGACCTCGAAGTCCAGCACCTTGACCTTGACGATGTCACCGGGCTTCACCACCTCGCGCGGATCCTTGATGTAGGTCTTGGACATCGCGGAGATGTGAACGAGGCCGTCCTGGTGCACCCCGATGTCGACGAAGGCGCCGAAGGCGGCAACGTTGGTCACGGTGCCCTCGAGGATCATGCCTTTCTTGAGATGCTTGATCTCCTCGACGCCGTCCATGAACACCGCGGCCTTGAACGCCGGACGCGGGTCGCGGCCCGGCTTCTCGAGCTCGCGCAGAATGTCGGTGACGGTCGGCAAACCAAACGTCTCGTCGACAAAGTCCTTCGGCTTCAGCGTGCGCACGATCTCGCTGCTGCCGATCAGCGCCTTGATGTCGCTCTTGGTGGCCGCGAGGATCCGGCGCACCACCGGATAGGCTTCCGGATGCACGCCGGAGGCATCGAGCGGGTCCTCGCCGCCGAGGATGCGCAGGAAGCCCGCGCACTGCTCGAACGCCTTCGGCCCGAGCCGCGGCACGTCCTTCAGCGCCTTGCGCGACTTGAACGGGCCGTTGGCGTCACGGTGGGCCACGATGCTCTGGGCGAGGCCGGAGCCGACGCCCGACACGCGGGCGAGCAGCGGTGCCGAGGCAGTGTTGACGTCGACGCCGACCGCGTTCACGCAATCTTCGACCACGGCATCCAGCGACTTCGCGAGCTTGGCCTGGCCGAGGTCGTGCTGGTACTGGCCGACGCCGATCGCCTTGGGCTCGATCTTGACGAGCTCGGCGAGCGGATCCTGGAGGCGGCGGCCGATCGAGACCGCGCCGCGCAGGGTGACGTCGAGGCCGGGCAATTCCTCCGAGGCGAAGGCCGAGGCCGAATAGACCGACGCACCGGCTTCCGACACCACGATCTTGGTCATCTTCAGCTCGGGCAGCCCCTTGACGAGATCGCCGGCGAGCTTGTCGGTTTCGCGCGAGGCGGTGCCGTTGCCGATCGCGATCAGCTCGACGCGATGCTTGAGCGCGAGCTTGCCGAGGATCGCCAGCGCCTCGTTCCACTGCCGCTGCGGCTCGTGCGGATAGATCACGGCGGTATCGACCACCTTGCCGGTCGCGTCGGTGACGGCGACCTTGACGCCGGTGCGGAAGCCGGGATCGAGCCCCATGGTGACGCGGGTGCCGGCGGGCGCGGCCAGCAGGAGGTCGCGCAGATTGGAGGCGAACACGCGGACGGCCTCGGTCTCGGCCGCATTCCACAGCCGCATGCGCAAATCGATGTTGAGATGCACCTGGATTTTTGTGCGCCAGGCCCAGCGCACGGTATCGATCAGCCAGCGGTCGCCGGCGCGCTTGAGGTCGGCAATGCCGAACCGCTTCATGATCTTCAGCTCATAGACGCCCGGCACACCCGGCGGCGGAGCCTCGGCTTCGGCCTGCATTTGCAGGTCGAGGATCTCTTCCTTCTCGCCGCGGAACATCGCGAGGATCCGGTGCGACGGCAGCTTGGTCAGCGGCTCGGAGAATTCAAAATAGTCGGCGAACTTTTCGCCTTCGGTCTTTTTGCCCTCGCGCACCTTGGAGGCCATGCGCGCATTGGTCCACATCTCCTCGCGCAACGCGCCGATCAGGTCGGCGTCTTCGTCAAAACGCTCGACCAGGATGGCGCGGGCGCCGTCGAGCGCAGCGGCGGCATCCGCGACGCCCTTCTCGGCGTTGACGAAAGTTTCGGCGACCATTTTCGGATCGTTCGTGGGCTCTGCCATCAGCTGGTTGGCGAGCGGCTCGAGGCCGGCCTCCTTGGCGATCTCGGCCTTGGTGCGGCGCTTCGGCTTGAACGGGAGGTAGATGTCTTCGAGGCGCGCCTTGCTGTCGGCGGCGAGAATGGAGGCTTCCAGCGCGGCATCGAGCTTGCCCTGCTCGCGAACCGATTCGAGGATGGCCTTGCGGCGGTCTTCGAGCTCGCGCAGGTAACCCAGGCGCTCCTCCAGGGTGCGCAATTGCGCGTCGTCGAGCGCACCGGTCGCTTCCTTGCGGTAGCGGGCGATGAAGGGAACCGTGGCGCCGCCGTCGAGCAGCGTCACCGTCGCCTCGACCTGCTCCGTCCGTACCCCAAGCTCCTGCGCAATTTTCTGGTTGATATTGGCCACGCGAGAATTCCCTCCAGATACGCGACGCGGGGGCGAACCACCGGCTGCGGGACGCCGCTTATGGACCAACCGAGGTTGATTCATCAAGGTGCGGCGTGCAACCGTCGACAGAGGATTTTTTGTCGAACCGATGCGTTCTCGCCATAATCGTCGATTTGCCGCTGCATTCGTGTCCCGGACGCGCTGCAGCGCGCAAGCGATGCGGCGCAGAGCCGGGACCCAGAAGGCGGCGCCATGCAGGCCGATAGATGGGCCCCGGCTCTGCAGCGCACCGTCCCGGACGATGCTTTGCATCGCCGGGGACGCTGCGCTGCGTCCGGGGCACGAGAGCGGAGTGTGGCGCGCGGTCTCTCAACACCGTCATTGCGAGGAGCCCTTGCGACGAAGCAATCCAGAAACCCTCCGCGGAAAGACTCTGGATTGCTTCGCTGCGCTCGCAATGAC
>NZ_JADPJH010000018.1:76518-87733 GCF_023073315.1 Bradyrhizobium sp. 1
AAGGGGTGGCAGCTCCGCTCTTCCAGTTCGCATTTTGAATCCCAGACACACCTTCGCGTCCTCGCGGCGCAATTCGCCCGAGCTTTGCCTAGTCGCTCCACCCTCTTAGCCAAGAGGGCGCAGGGAAGACCGGGTGCTGACCTCGCACCCGCGGTCCGCTGCGCGAAAAGGTCGAGCCGGGATGATCGACACATACGCTAAACCGAATTTCGGTAAAGTAGGATATTTTGCAACGCGTCGATTGACCCAAAGATTGGGTGTTTGCCCGACAGCCGGCGCAAGGTCTTGTAGCCTGCACCAGGATATCCGTTCCTCATCCTGAGGTGCGAAGCCTGGGGCGCAACGCGCCACATGGTGAGCCTCGAAGGATGAGCGGCCGGATGCAGCGGGGCCGTCGCCCTTCGAGGCTCGCTTCGCTCGCGCCTCAGGGTGACGGTCAGAGATGAACTCTTGTGGCTTGACAGATGCCGTCCTTCCACGGCTGGTTGACTCGCCGGACCACCGAACTCCGAGGACTTCTCATGCGCACGACATCCGTCGGGGTCATCAGGATCGCCACCAAGGGCCCCGGCGACGTTTCCGGCCTGATGGCCATGATCGGCTCCGGCGAAATCGATCCCTCATCGATCCTCGCCATCCTCGGCAAGACCGAGGGCAATGGCGGCGTCAACGACTTTACCCGGGAGTATGCCGTCGCGGCGCTGTGCACGGCGCTGGCGCCAAAACTCGGGCTATCGCGAGAGGCGGTCGAGCAGCGCATCGCCTTCGTGATGTCCGGCGGCACTGAAGGCGTGCTCAGCCCGCACATCACAATCTTCACGCGCCAGGAAGTAGAGGCACGGCCGGCAGGCCTATCCGGCAAGTGCCTGAGCATCGGTATGGCGCATACACGCGATTTCCTGCCTGAAGAGCTCGGCCGCTCCGCACAGATCGCGGAGACGGCCAAGGCGGTGAAGGCCGCGATGGACGATGCCGGCATCATCGATCCCGCGGACGTCCATTTCGTGCAGATCAAGTGCCCGCTGCTCACCAGCGAGCGCGTCGAGGCGGCAAACGCGCGCGGCAACAAGACGGCGACGACCAGCGCCTACAGCTCAATGGCCTATTCGCGCGGTGCTTCCGCGCTCGGCGTTGGCGTTGCGCTCGGCGAGATCCCGCCCGACGTCCGCGACGACGACGTGCTGCGACGCTACGACCTGTTCTCGAACGTCGCCTCGACCTCATCGGGGATCGAGTTGATGCACAACGTCGTCATCGTGCTCGGCAACTCCGCGTCGTCAGCGAGCGATTTCGAAATCGGGCATGCCGTGATGGACGATGCGATCGATGCCGCGGCGGTGGTATCGGCACTGAAAAGCGTTGGCCTTGGCGTGGCGCCGCAAGCCAACGCTGATCGCGAGCTCATCAACATCTTCGCCAAGGCCGAGGCCTCGCCCGATGGCAGCGTGCGCGGCTTTCGTCACACCATGCTGGAAGATACCGACATCAGCTCGACACGCCACGCCCGCGCGGCCGTCGGCGGCCTGATCGCGGGCCTTGCCGGCACCGGCGCGGTCTATGTGTCCGGCGGGGCCGAGCATCAGGGGCCGGCCGGCGGCGGGCCGGTTGCGGTGATCGCACGACTGTCTTAAGGACGCTGCGACCTCTCCGCCCCGCGCAACCCTGCCCTTCGCGCCGGCTCAGTTGATAAACGCGGGCCCTTGCGAAAAAGGTGACGCCGCTATCCAAGAGGATTTTGATTTCATGACTTTGCCGATGACCTGGAACGAATGGGCGCAACACGACGGCGTCGGCCTCGCGGCACGCGTCCGCAAAGGCGAGCTGACGGCAAAGGAGCTGGCCCGCCAGGCCGCCGCGGGCGTCACCAAGGTCAATCCGGCGCTGTCGGGCGTGGTCGAGCTGTTCGAGGACGTGATCGCCGATCCCGCCAAGGACGGCGCCAACCTCGCCGGCCCGTTCGCCGGTCTTCCTTTCCTGATGAAGGACCTCGGACCGACCATGAAGGGCCGGCTCCAGGAGATGGGCTCGCTGCTGATGCGCGGCAATCGCGCCAGCGCCGACACCTTCCTGACCGGCAAATTCCGCCAGGCCGGCCTCAACCTGATCGGGCGCACCACGACGCCGGAATTCGGCGTGTGCAGCTCGGCCGATAATCCGGCCGTCTACGTGACGCGCAATCCCTGGAACACCGACTACACCACCTGCGGCTCGTCCGCTGGCAGCGCCGCGATGGTTGCCGCCGGCGTGGTGCCGATCGCGCATGCGACCGACGGCGGCGGCTCGATCCGCATTCCCGCCGGCGTCAACGGCAATATCGGTTTGAAAGTCTCGCGCGGCGTGTTCTCGCTGGCACCGCACATGTCCGACCTCACCGGCCTCGTCTCGATCCAAGGCTGCCAGTCGCGCTCGGTGCGCGACACCGCCGCCTTCGTCGATCATGCAAGGGGACCTGCGCCCGGCGAGTTCATGCCGTTCTGGACCACGGCGCAGCCCTATTCCGAAATGATCAAGCGCGATCCGGGCAAGCTCCGCATCGCGCTCTCGCATCATTTGGGCGACTACACCGCAACGCCGGAGATCGCGGCCGAGCTGGAGAAAACGGGCCGCTTCCTCGAAGGTCTCGGCCATCACGTCGACTATGCGCTG
Organism: Bradyrhizobium sp. 1; assembly: GCF_023073315.1. Taxonomy (GTDB): domain Bacteria; phylum Pseudomonadota; class Alphaproteobacteria; order Rhizobiales; family Xanthobacteraceae; genus Bradyrhizobium. Next base: position 79,165 of record NZ_JADPJH010000018.1, read on the forward strand.
CCCGAGCTCGACTTCCGCGCCGCGTTCGAGGCGCAGACGATGTGCTACATCTCGAATTTCGCGGTGGTGATTTCCAACATGCTCGCCGCGCGCGGACTGGAAAAGCCGCCGGAAGATCTGATCGAACCCATGAACATCCGGATCTGGGAAGCCGGCCGGCACACGACCTTCGCCGAACGGGCGAAGATGCAGGGCGTGTTCAACACGACGTCTCGCGGCTTCGGCGCGTTCTTCGAACAGTGGGACGTGATCCTGACGCCGATCACCGCGCTGCCGACGCCGAAGGTCGGCACCAGGGAATACCTCACCACCTCCGACAATCCCGATGTGCTCGACTGGTTCGGCAATCTCTGGCGCTTCTTCGCCTTCACGCCACTCGCCAATCTCTGCGGCATGCCGGCGATCTCGATGCCGATGGCTGCGCAGGAGCACGGCCTGCCACTCGGCATCCAGGCCATTGCGAAACAGGCCAATGACGGCCTGCTGCTGCAACTCGCCGCCCAGATCGAGCGCGCGCTCGACGGCAAGTGGAACAGCGGCAAGACGGCGAAAGTGCACGTGACGAAGGCGTAGGCGCTGGCCGCTTATGGCTTCGGCTTGGGGATATCAGCCGGCGGCCAGGTGCCGGTTGCCTTCGTGTACTCGGTTTTCATTCGATCGAATGTCTGGGGGCCGATTAGTCCATCGGCTGCCATGTTCTGGGATGTTTGAAAGTCGATGATCGCTTTACGATAGGCGTCGTTCAATTCGTCGTCGATCGCCCCCTGATAGGTGCCGACGCGCGACAGGATCATCTTGCCTTGCCGCACGGGAATCAGCCCAGACAGACCCAGGAAGTCCGGAAGCGTTTTCGGATTGGCGGCCAGTTTGGCGATTTTCTCCGAGTTAAATTGGTTGATCAGCCCGGCATCGACCAAGAATTTGAGATTTTGCGCGGCCTCATCCTTGTTGGGGACCGCCAATGCCTTTGCGATCAAGGAGAATTCGAACTTCTCGCGCTCGAGTCTTGTATTCCAGAAGCCTTGCAAGACCGCTCCGGTACCCGTTCCAATCAAGCCGACCAGAGTCAGCAGCAAAGGTGACGTGAGCCAGAATGGCGCGACTGATCTGCGTTCCTCGTCCGCCATGAGAGTCTCCAGCCCGCGGGTCTTCCATGAAGACTAGCGCAGTCGAGCAGACCAGGGTAGTGGCGCGAAAATCTTACACGCTGCCGATGTCCCGGCACTTACTCCGAGCCGATTGCGACTGGCCGTTTTTCAGGTCGAGGTGTCGCCTCAATTCTTCACCATCGGAATTTCCTCCGGCCGCGGCTGCTGCTGGCCTTGCTGGTACATCGCGAGCGCCTTGTCGAGCGCCTCGCGCAGGGCCAGGGCGGCGGCCACGCTGCAACGTAAGTGCGCGGTCTGGACCACGTCGACCCTGACGGCGGCGCCGACCGGCATCAGGAGATTTGCGGCGAGCTCGATCTGGATCGCGCCGTTGTGGTGGCCGAAGCAGGATGCGCCGTCGAAATAGATGATCGGCGCCCGTTCCGAGCTCGAGCTCGAAATGGTGACGGGCCCCGGGTTGGTGGCGGGTGTTTCGGGGTCGGCCATGGGCACTCCTTACGGCTGGTCGGCAAACGAAGCGCCCACCATCGTTGCTTCGGCCCGCCCTGTCGAGGCCAATCCGGCCGCGGCAGACCTGCCGGGCGAGGCCTATTCCGGGTTTTGCGCAACGCACGACACTGGTCTAGAACCTCGTCATGTCCAGCTCATCGACGTCCAGCCCACCTGCCACGCTTCCCTTCGAGGAACTCGCCGAGGCTATCAAAGGCCGCCGCTCCGACTATGGCCATATCAGCGGGCTTCAGCTCGACCGCTTCGCGCCTGCCGAAGCCTGGTCCAGCCTGCCCTATCGTCCGGTCTTCGTCGGCGACACCGAGACCGGCGTGCTGCATGGCGGCGTCGTCACCGCGATGCTGGACGAGAGCTGCGGCATGGCGGTGCAACTTGCGCTCGATGGCACGAGCGCGATCGCAACCCTCGATTTGCGCATCGACTATCAGAAGCCGGCGACGCCGGGCCTCGACATCAAGGCGCATTCGGTCTGCTACCGCACCACGCGCTCGATCGCCTTCGTGCGCTCCACCGCCTATCAGGACTCCGAGGACGATCCGGTCGCAACCGCGACCGCCTGCTTCATGATCGGCGCCAACCGCACCAACATGCTCGCGGATCGCAGGATGGATTCGCGCAGTATCCCGACGCTGGAGGCGCCGGACGATTCGGACGGCCCGTTCGCCAACAGCCCGTTCGCGCGCGCCCTCGGCATCCTCGTCAATGACGACGGCACGTTGACGATGCCGTTCTCGCCAAAGATCATCGGCAACCCGATCCTGCCCGCGATCCATGGCGGCATGACCGGCGCCTTCCTCGAGACCACCGCGATTTTCGGCGTGAGGCGCGAGCTCGGCATCGCCGCCCTGCCGAAGCCGATCGGACTCACTGTCAACTATCTGCGTTCCGGCCGCGCGCTCGACACCTTCGCCAACGTCTCGATCGTGAAGCAGGGCCGGCGCATCGTCGCCTTCGAGGCGCGGGCCTGGCAGGACGATCCGGACAAGCCGATCGCCTCCGCTTTCGGTCATTTCATGCTGCGCCCGACGCCCGGAAACGACGAGGAATAGGCGTATTTTACTTGACGGCCGGAGTTCCGGCCACAACGATAGCGCATTTCCTGCGAGAGGTATTGGGTTGCGGCATCCGCTCGACATCGTCGCCATGTTCGCCGCGCTCTGGCTGCTGGCATCGATGGTGCTCGACGCGCTGACGCCGACGGAGCTGACGGCAGTCATGATCGGAATTGCGATCGGACCCGCCGTGATCATCACTGCCGTGTTCTACTATCTTCGCTGCCCGCGTACGGACTTTGCGGTGATGTTCGCCGCCTTGTGGCTGATCTCGGACATCGCGATCGCCTTCATCTCGCCGACGCAGCTGCCTCATTTCCTGATCGTGCTTGGCTTCATCCCGGCGCTTATCATCGGCATTGTGCTGCACTGGCACCGCTTCCAGAACCGTCACGAGCGGCTGCCTGCGCCGTCGGTGAAACGGGGCTAAAGCATGATCCGGAAAAGTGCGAAGCGGTTTTCCGAAAAGATCATGCGCAAACAACAACCTAAAGCGCGATGACGATTCATCCCAATCTCATCGCGCTTTAGCGCGGCAGCAAATTGGTCTTCGCAAGATCGATGACCTCGTCACCGCGGCCATTCATCACCGCGCGCAGGACCCAGAGACTAAAGCCCTTGATCTGCTCGGTCGTGATGGTCGGCGGCATCGACAGCTCCTGCTTGGCGGTGACGACGTCAAGCAGCGCCGGGCCGCTGTGGGCCAGCATCTCCTTCATCGCGCCGGGAAGCTCGCCGGGATCCTCGACGCGTTTGGCGAAGATACCCATCGCGCGCGCCATTGCCGCGAAGTCGGGGTTTTCCAGGTCGACATTGGTGTCGACGAACCCGGCCGCCTTCATCTCCAGCGCGACGAAGCCGAGCACGCCGTTGTTGAAGATCACCACCTTCACCGGCAGCTTCATCTGCGTCAGCGTGATCAGATCGCCCATCAGCATGGTGAAGCCGCCATCGCCCGACAGCGAGATGACCTGACGGCCGGGCTGAGAGGCTTGCGCGCCGATCGCCTGCGGCATCGCATTCGCCATCGAGCCGTGCACGAAGGAGCCGATGAGACGGCGGCGGCCGTTCATGTCGAGATAGCGCGCGGCCCACACCGTGGGCGTGCCGACATCGGCCGTGAACACCGCATCGTCCGAAGCGTGATCGCTGATGACTTTTGCCAGATATTGCGGGTGGATCGGCTTGCTGCCCGGCGTCCCCTTGGCGAGCGAGTCGAGGCCTTCACGCGCTTTCTTATAGTGCGCGACGGCATCGTCGAGATGCTTGCGCTGCGTCTTGCTCTTGAGCAGCGGCAGCAGCACCTCGATGGTGAGCTTGACGTCGCCGACGAGGCCGAGGTCGATCCTGCAGCGGCGCCCGAGATTTTCCGGGCGGATGTCGATCTGCGCGACCTTCGCATCGGTGGGGAAGAACTGCTTGTAGGGAAAATCAGTCCCGAGCATCACCAGCGCGTCGCAGGCGTGCATGGCGGCATAGCCGGAGGAGAAACCGATGAAGCCGGTCATGCCGACGTCGTAAGGGTTGTCGTATTCGACATGCTCCTTGCCGCCGAGCGCGTGCACGATCGGGCTCTTGAGCGCTTCGGCGAGCTGCATCAGCGGCGCATGCGCGCCGGCACAGCCGCGGCCGCAGAACAAGGTGATGCGCTCGGCGCCGTTCAGGAGGTCCGCGAGCGCCTTCAGCTCGTCAGCTTGCGGCACAACTTTCGGTGCCGACAGCGCAAGTCCCCGCGTCGTCGACAGCGCGCGCTTGGGCGGGCTGCGGAAGGCGACGTCGCCGGGCATCGCGATGACCGCAACGCCGCGCAGGCCGACGGCGGCGCGAATGGCGTTTTCGATCACGTAAGGCAGCTGGCTCGGATCCGACACCAGCTCGCAATAATGGCTGCATTCGCGGAACAGGTTTTGCGGATGGGTTTCCTGGAAATAGCCGCCGCCGATCTCGGCCGACGGGATCTGCGCCGCGATCGCCAGCACGGGAACACGGCTGCGATGCGCGTCGAACAGGCCGTTGATCAGATGCAGATTGCCGGGGCCGCAGGAACCCGCGCACACCGCGAGGCTGCCCGTCATCTCGGCCTCGCCGGCGGCCGCGAACGCCGCGACCTCCTCGTGCCGGACGTGGATCCACTCGATGGTGCCGCGGCGGCGCAGCGCCTCGGTGATCGCGTTCAGGCTGTCGCCGACGATGCCGTAGATGCGCTTGACGCCGGCCTGTTCGAGCGTTGCCACGAACAGATCGGCCACGTTGTTGATCGCCATGTCGGTCTCCTGATCTCGCTGATGCAGCAAGATAGGATAACGCGCGACAGTGACCGCATCACGGCTTGTTTATCGCCGGATCAGTCTTTCGCAATCGCCCGATCGTAGGCCACGATCGTCGCTTTCGCACGGGCAGCAACATCGGCGGCCGTCATGCCCGGCTTGTAGAGGCTGGAGCCGAGCCCGAACGCGGTGACGCCGCCCTTGATATATTCCGCAAAATTCTGGTCGGAGACGCCGCCGACCGCGGCGATCATCACGCCCGCCGGCAGCACGGCTTTGATAGCGGCGATGCCGGACGCGCCTAACACGCTTGCCGGAAAGAATTTCAGGCCCGATGCGCCGGAGCGCGCGGCGAGCAGCGCCTCGGTCGGCGAAAACACGCCAGGCAACGTGACCATGGCATACTGATGTGCACGCGTGAGCACCTGCATATCCACATTCGGCGAGACCATCAGCTTGCCGCCGACGTCGTTGAGACGATCGACATCTGCGGTGGCGAGCACCGTCCCGGCGCCGATCAGCACGCCGGCCGGCGCGAGCTTCGCGGCAGTCCCGATCGAACGGAACGGATCGGGCGAATTCAAGGGGATCTCGATCGCGGTCATGCCGGCTTCGATCAGCACACCGACGATGGCTTCAGTCTCCTCCGGCTTGACGCCGCGCAGGATCGCGACAAGCGGACGCTTCATCGGCGGAAAGGGAATGGTCATCTCAAAAGTCCTTCTTAACTCGTCCAGATTGCGGCCGCCGCCATCGAGAGGCCGCGGCGGACGGCTTCATCGGCATCGATCGGCTGCACGGTGACCGACAGCGCGTCGAACGCGAGCCGGTACAACGTCGCGAGCCGTCCTGACGCAATCAGCGTGATGCCCGCTTTTGGCACGCTGCCTGAGAGACCCGCCGCCAATTCGACGCCGATCAACGTGCCCGACAGCGTCTCGCGCGCCGCGGCCGGCGTGCCACCGAACAGGAGCTGCCGCGACCGCGCACCGAAGAGGAGATTGGCGGCGAAGGCCGGTGCCTCATACGCCGCCTTCACCGCCGCCTTGAAGCTCGCGACATCCTCGGCCTCATCGGCGCCGGCGACCGCGAGGGACAGAATCGTCTCGCGCGAGATCACGCTGAAGAGCTCGCCGGTCATGAACGTCGAAAAATGTGCAACCGTGCCGTCGTTCACGCGCACCCATTTCGAGTGGGTGCCGGGCATGCAGACCAGCGCTTCGCCGGCGGCATCGAGGCCGAGCGCGCCGAGCAATTGCGTTTCCTCGCCGCGCATGACGTCCGGTGCCCTGACGTCGCGCTGCGCGATACCGGGCAGGATGCGGATATCGCGCGCCTCGCCTGGTACACGCACGGCCTGCTTCAGGACGGCCGATAACGGCGCCGGTGTGTCGACATAGCCGGCCTCGACCCAGCCGGTCTTGGCGCCGGCCATGCCGCAAACGAGAACCGGCAGATGAGCGGCCGCCTCGACCGCGGCAAGATGCGATTGCAACACGGCGGGGAAACCGGCCTTGGCAGCCGCCAACATGCCCTCGTCGCTGCGGCGTTCGGCCAGCACCCGGCCGGCGCGGTCCACCAGCCACAGCCGAAAACTGCTGGTGCCCCAGTCCACCGCGACATAGGCGGGTTCGGTCATCTCGAATCGTATCCTCGTCTCACGGTCAAGACGCCGTCTCGCGACAATGAGACGGCGCTTCGCAGATCTGCCCCGGGATATCGGCTATTGCCACCCCAAACCAGCCTTTTCTCGCAGGTCTGGGGCGCTGCCTGCGCTGGCACACCGCTTGCTAAAACTGTCCTGTTCAAGTCCAGCAACGCGCAACAAGACGCGTCAACATCAGATGAGGAAACCCATGGAGATCGGCTATTTCACGATGCCTTCGCATCCGCCGGAGTGCGGCCTGAAGGAAGGGAACGACTGGGACCTGCAGGTCATGCGCTGGCTCGACGAGCTCGGCTATCAGGAGGCCTGGGTCGGCGAGCACCACACCGCGCCCTGGGAACCCAATCCCACGCCGGACCTGCTGATCGCGCAGGCGCTGATGCAGACCAAGAACATTCGCATCGGGCCGGGCGGCTTTCTGCTGCCCTATCACCATCCGGCCGAGCTCGCCAACCGCGTCGCGATGCTCGACCATCTCTCCGAGGGCCGGCTCAATTTCGGCGTCGCGGCTAGCGGCCTGCCGAGCGACTGGGCGATGTTCAACGTCGACGGCATGAGCGGCCAAAACCGCGACATGACGCGCGAGGCGCTGGAGATCATCCTGAAGCTGTGGTCCGATCCCGCGCCCTTCACCTACAAGGGCAAGTTCTGGACGGTGACCAAACCGGACACGATGTTCGACTTCCTCAAGCCGCACATCAAGCCGTTGCAAGCGCCGCATCCGCCGATCGGCGTTGCTGGTCTCTCGAAAAACTCGGACACCTTGAAGCTCGCGGGCGAGCGTGGCTTCATTCCGATGAGCCTCAATCTCAATCCGGCCTATGTCGGCAGCCATTGGGACTCCGTGGAAATCGGCGCCGCGAAAACCGGCCGCAAGCCGAACCGCGCGGACTGGCGACTGGTGCGCGAGGTGTTCGTCGCCGACACCGATGAAGAGGCCTGGAAGCTCTCGACCGGCGACATGATGGGCCGGATGATGGGCGAGTACTTCCTGCCCTTGCTCGGCCATTTCGGCTTCAAGGACTATCTGAAGCACGCGCCCGACGTGCCCGACAGCGACGTCACGGTCGAATATTGCGCCAAGCGGAACTGGATCGTCGGCTCGCCCGCGACGGTCGCCGAGAAGATCGAGAAGATCTACGACGAGGTCGGCGGCTTCGGCGTGCTGCTGGTGTTCGGCTTCGACTACAAGCACAAGGCTGAAGCCTGGCGCCACTCGCTTTCGCTGCTCAGCAAAGAGGTGATGCCGCGCCTGAAGCATCTCGGCTCCGCGAAGAAGGCGGCTTGACGGGGGTGCGGGTGCGGCGCGAACCTGCCGCACCCGCATTCATTTCGGAGATTTTTGGCGTGAGCGTCGACACCAAGGATTTCAAGCAGGCGATGCGCCAATGCGCTGGCGCGGTCGCGCTGGTCACGGTCGGCGCCGAGCACGGCACGCGCACCGGGTTGACGGTGACCTCAGCCTGCTCGCTCTCGGACAATCCGCCGTCGCTGATCGTCTGCGTCAACCGCAACGCCAGCGCGCATGGGCGTATCCGCGAGGAAGGCGCGTTTGCGATCAATTTCCTGCACGAAGATCACGCGCTGCTCGCACTGACTTTCAGCGGCCAGAAGGGCGTCAACGGCGACGACCGTTTTGCCTTCGGCCAATGGACACGCGGGGCGACGGGTGCACCGGTGCTGACGGATGCGATCGCGGCCTTCGACTGCGTGCTGGCGCAGGAGTTCGAGACGAAAACGCATTCGATCTTCGTCGGCGAGGTGCAAAGCGCGTCGCATTCCGACGGGGCCGCGCCGCTGGTGTATCTGCGCAGCAGCTTCCACGTCCCTCACGAGATCCGCGGCACCGTGACAGTGGGCGATCTAGATTCGCGGCATCTGAGCTGGAGTGATTTTTCGTAAGGGGCGCTCGAAGAGCCCTTCCCTTCTCCCCTTGTGGGAGAAGGTGGCGCGAAGCGTCGGATG
>NZ_JADPJH010000018.1:87874-115109 GCF_023073315.1 Bradyrhizobium sp. 1
GAAAAGCGCCTACTGCGCCGTTTCGATCTTCAGCTGCTTGATCTTCCGATACAGCGTGGCGCGACTGAGCTTCAGTGCGCGCGCTGTCTCCGTGACGCGGCCATCATGCTTGCGCAAGGCGTCGACGATCGTCGCGCGCTCAGCCGCCGCGAGATCCGGCTCCGCGGTCCGTCCACCGAACGGCGGCAGATCGAGATCGGCATCGGTAATGACGCCGTCCTCCGCCGTGCAGCCGGCGAGCCGCAGCACATGGCGGAGCTGACGCATGTTGCCGGGATAGGGATAGGCCGCGAGCAGCGACCAGGCCTCATCCGAAAGGCGGCAATTCGGCGCCTCTTCCCGCGCAATCTGGCGGATGACGTCGTCCCGGTCGGCGCGTTCGCGCAAGGCGGGCAGCCGCACCTCAATGCCGCGCAGGCGGAAATAGAGATCGGCGCGGAACGCCCCCTCTTCCGCCATGCGGCCGAGATCGCGGTGGGTGGCGCTGATCAGGCGGATATCCACCGGCACGGGCTTCAGCGCACCGAGCGGCCAGACCTCGCGGTTCTCCAGCACACGCAGCAGACGCGTCTGCAGCGCGATCGGCATGTCGCCGATCTCGTCCAGGAACAGCGTGCCGCCATCAGCCTGCGCGATCAGGCCCTTGGAGCCGTCGCGCCGCGCGCCGGTGAAGGCGCCGGCCTCGTAGCCGAACAGCTCGGCGTCGATCAGGCTCTCCGGCATCGCCGCGCAATTCAGCGCGACATAGTTGTTGCGCGCGCGGTTGCTCGCGGTATGAATGGCGCGCGCGAATACGTCCTTGCCGACGCCGGTCTCACCATGCAGCAGCACCGGCAGATTGTGATCGCCGATGCTTCGGAGCCGTTTGACGCTCTTGATCAGGCCGGGATCGCGGCCAGCGAGCCGGTGCAAGGCATCGAAGCGATCGACAGGCGCATCGCGGCGCGGCGCCTGCGTCCCCCTCGACGATTTGGCACGCAGCGGCGGCGCGACATGGCCCTGGCCCAATGGCCGGCCGTCGGCGCGGCGCAGCTCGACGATTTCGTCCGCACCACGCGCAGCATGATGATCGAACTTGATGTAGCGCGACAGATCGATACCCGATGCGATCAGCCCGTCGGTGAGGCCCAGCAGCGCACGCGCCGAACGGCAGGCGCCGACGATGCGGCGGTCGTCGTCATAGGCGAGCAGGCCGCTGCCGCCGTCGCCGGGCACGGTCGCGATCCAAAATTCGCGGAAATGGCCGCGGAAGATTGCGCCCTCCATCCGCCGGGTCGCTTCCATCGTCACCGCGAGCGCGAGCTGATGCGCCCCGCGCTCCAGATCCTCGCGGCAGGAGGTGATGTTGACGGCACCGGCGAGCCGCCCGGCCTGGTCGAACAGCGGCGCCACGGCACAGGAGAACATGTGCCACTGCGCACGAAAATGTTCGTCGCGATGCACCAGGATCGGCTTCTGCTCGGCAAGCGCAGTGCCGAGCCCGTTGGTGCCCTCAAACGTTTCGGCGAAGTTCGAGCCGGTGTAGATCTTCCAGTCCATGAACATCCGTGCATCGGCCTCGCCGGGCAGGCGGCTGAACAGCATGGTCGCGTTGGTGTCGGCCAGATTGACGCAATAGCCGGCGTCACGCAGCACGCGGGCGAGGTCGTCGAGCTCGGGCATCGCGAGCCGGATCGTCTCCTCCATCGGCTCGGCGACATGCCGGATCTCGGCCTCGGTGAGCGTCTGCGGCGGGCCCTGGCGAGCGGGATCGAGCTTGTGGCTAATCAGGCAGCGCCGCCAGGAATTGGCGATGCGCGACGAGGCGTCGACGTCGGCCACATGATTGGCGACGGACAAGACACGGGCGACATGGTTCGAGGCCGAAAGGCTGGCCATCGCGGACGTCTCCACCCTGTATTATTGTGCAAAGTCTGGCACCACAGGCGGGGATGTCAATCGGGAACCGGGACGCAAGCTTGCTGCAGTGCCCTCACCACGTGTCGATGCAGGGCCGCTTCTTCGTCGTCCTCGGTGCCGGCTTTGGTACCGAGCGCAGCCCCGCCATGATCCAGCGACGCGTCTCGGCGGGATCGATGACGTTGTCGATCTCGAACACCGAGGCGATCGAGACCGCCTTGCCGTTGGCGTAGAGCTCGGCGACCTTGTTGCGGTAGTAAGTCTCGCGCTCCTCCGGATCAGCGATCGCCTCCATCTCCTTGCGGAAGCCGAGGCGGACATAGCCTTCCAGGCCCATGCCGCCGAATTCGCCGGTCGGCCAGGCCGCCGTGAAGAACGAGGCGTGGAAGCCGCCGCCGATCATCGACTGCGCGCCCAGCCCATAGCCCTTGCGCAGCACGAGGCCGAACAGCGGCACGGTGATGCTGGCGCCGGTCACGAACATGCGCGAGACGTGGCGCACGATCGCGGTCTTCTCGGCTTCCGGGCCGACCATGAAGCCGGGCGTGTCGCAGAGCGAGACGATCGGCAGGTCGAAGGCATCGCAGAGCTGGAGGAAACGCGCGGCCTTGTCGCCGGCGTCGGCATCGATCGCGCCGCCGAGATGGCGCGGATTGTTGGCGATCAGGCCAAACGGTTTGCCTTCGATGCGGATCAGCGCGGTGATCATGCCGACGCCGTAGTCGCGGCGCAGCTCCAGCACTGAACCCTTGTCCGCGACGAGGTCGATCACGCTGCGGATGTCGTAGACGCGCAGGCGGTTCTCGGGGATCGCGCGGCGGAGCAGGCGCTGATCGGCGGCTTCCCAATCCTTCACCGCGCCCTGGAAATAGGACAGATATTTTTGCGCGGCGAATGTGGCTTGCTCCTCGTCCTCGACGAGGATGTCGATGACGCCATTTGGCGACTGGAACGAAACCGGCCCAACCTCGGCCGGATGATAGACGCCGAGGCCGCCGCCTTCGATCATGGCGGGGCCGCCCATGCCGATCGAGGCGTTCTTGGTGGCAATGATGACGTCGCAGCAGCCGAGCATCGCGGCGTTGCCGGCAAAGCAATAGCCGGAGACGACGCCAATCACGGGCACGAGGCCGGAGAGCCTTGCGAATTGCACGAAGGATGGGCCGTCGAGGCCGGTCATGCCGAGCCGGTCGGTGTCGCCGGGCCGGCCGCCGCCGCCCTCGGCATAAAACACCAGCGGCACGCGCCAGTCTTCCGCAAGGGTGAGCATGCGGTCGATCTTCTTGTGGTTCATGTGGCCCTGCGTGCCCGCGAGCACGGTGTAGTCATAGGCCACGACAACGCAGCGCCCGCCCTCCGGACCGAACTTCTCGGCGTTGACCGTGGCAACGCCCATGACGAGGCCGTCGGCCGGCGTGTTCTTGACGAGGTCGTCGAGCTTGCGGCGGCGCCGCTGCGCCGCAATCGCAAGGCTGCCGTACTCCATGAACGAGCCATCATCGACCAGCTGCGCGACATTCTCGCGCGCGGTGCGCTGGTTGGTGTTGCGGCGGCGTTCGACCGAGGCCGGACGGTTCGCATCCAGCGTGTTGGCCTGGCGCGCCATCAGCTCGGCGAGATCCGGGCGGATGTGGTCGAGATCGATGTCGGCTTCCGCCGCTGTGCTATCAGCCGCGACGTCGAGCGGTTCGAGATACATGATGGGCTCGCCATGCATCAGCGTGACGCCGTCGCCGGAGACGAGTTTTGTCACGCGCCCGCCCTGCTCGGCCATGACCAGGTGCTCCATTTTCATGGACTCGATCACGGCCAGCTGCTGGCCGGGACGCACGATCTCGCCTTCCTTGACCTGGATGGTGACGATGGTGCCTTGCAAGGGTGCAGCGACCATCACCGCCCCCTCAGGCACGACTTGGACCACATGCGCCTCGGTGCCGTGCCCGCTCCGCTCGGCCGCAGCAAAGTAGAGCGGCTTGGCCGCGCCATCGACCTCCTCGACGAGCTTAGCGATATTGCGGTCGATGAAGTCGGTCGCGATGCGGTTGATCTTGAAATCCGGATGCGCGAGCACCGCCTGGAGGAAGGCGATGTTGGTGACGACGCCGTCGATCCGGAATTCACGCAAGGCGCGCGAGGCTTTTGCAACGACGTCAAGCCAGGCCCCACCCGGCGTATGCACGATGACTTTTGCAAGCAGCGAGTCGAAGGCGGCGCTGGTTTTGTAGCCGGCATAGCCAAAGCTATCGACACGCGCGCCTGGTCCAGACGGTGGCTCGAACACAGCCAGCACGCCGCCGGTCGGATGCGTGGCGCCTGTTGCGTCCAGCGTCTCCATGTTGACGCGGAGTTGCATCGCATAGCCGCGCGGCTTCGGGATCGAGCCTTGCGCAAGACCGAGGGACGCGAGCGTTGCGCCCGCTGCGACGGCAAGCTGGGCGCGGACGAGATCGAGGCCGAGCACCTCTTCCGTCACGGTGTGCTCGACCTGGAGCCGTGGATTGGCCTCGATGAAGGCAAAGCTGTCCTCGGCCGTGCCGTCGACCAGAAATTCGAAGGTGCCGAGATTGTCGTAAGTCGCCGCCGTCGCAAGCTGCTTCGCCGCTTCGATGATGCGCCTGCGCAGGGCATCGCTCAGCGACGGGCTCGGCGCCACCTCGACCAGCTTCTGGTGCCGGCGCTGGATGGTGCATTCGCGCTCCCAGAGATGGGAGATCGCACCAAAACGATCGCCGATGATCTGCACCTCGATATGGCGCGCCTGCCGGATCAGCCGCTCGGCATAGACGCCGTCGAAGCCGAACGCCGCCTTGGCCTCGGACTGGCAGCGCGCATAGGCTTCCGCGAGATCGGCAGCGTTCTCCACGACCCGCATGCCGCGGCCGCCACCGCCCGCCATCGCCTTGATCACGATCGCCGCATTGCTGCCGAGCGAGGTAAAGAACGCCGTGATCTCCCCGAGGCTCGACGGCCCGCTGGTGCCGGCGATGATCGGCACGCCGCAGCGCTTGGCCAGCTGCCGTGCCGCGACCTTGTCGCCGAACAGTTCGAGCGCCGTCACCTTTGGCCCGACGAAAGTGATGCCTGCATCGGCGCAGGCTTTTGCGAACGCCGCGTTCTCGCTCAGAAAACCGTAGCCGGGATGCACGGCGTCGCAGCCGGCGCTCCTCGCCGCCTTCACCACGGCCTCGATATCGAGATAGGCCCGTGCGCCTCGGCCCGGAATTTCGACGGCCTCGTCGGCAACCCGCACATGCAGCGACAGCGCATCGTCGGCGGGATGGATTGCGACCGTCGCGATGTCAGCGTCGGCCGCCGCACGTGCGATGCGGATGGCGATCTCGCCCCGGTTGGCAATCAGGAGCTTCTTGAACGACATGCGGCGTCTCCATGCCGCGCAACAACGCGCGGGTCGGCAGGTTCGATCATCCTGCTTCTTCACTTTAGCCGCGACCGTCAAGGGCAAGTAGCCCGGCCGCGATGACCGGTACCGCGGGCCGGAATATCAACTGCCTGCGCGCGCCCTGATGAGGCGAATAATCCGCGCCACGGCAGACGGTATCGGCGCGATAATCTGAACGGCGAACATCGGCTGCAGCTCACGCGCAGCCTCGCCCAGTGGCCCGCCGCCGATGATCACGGCCTCCGCTCCGTCCCGCGCGATGCAGGCCTCGACCGCACCGGCGAGCGCTGCGCGGAGCCGTGCCGGATCACGCATCAGCGCTTCGGGATCGCCATCGGCGAAGCGCGTACCGGTATAATGCGATCGCAATCCCAATGCTTCCGGCAGTGTATCGATCTTCGCTTCCAACAGCGGGGTCGTGGTCGCCACACCGAAACGGCGACCGTTCTCTGCAGCCTCGCGCATCGACGATTCGCCGATGCCTGCCGCGGGCAGCTTCATCGCCGCCTTGATCCCGGCGAGGCCCGGATCGCCAAACGCCGCCACAATGATGCCGTCGCAAGAATTCTGATGCGCCCGTGCGATCTCCTCGACCTCGGGCGCAGCCACCTCCAGCGCGTCCGGCGTCACGATCATCGACGGTGCCCGCTTCGCCGTGGCGCCAACGATGTCGAAGCCATCCGGGGCGACAGACTTCGCGATGGCGACCATCATCGCGGTCGTCGCCTCATTACTGTTCGGATTGATCAGGAGGATACGGCGGCCCGCCATATTATCCGCCCGCCCGCGCACGCGCGCCGATCTCCTGGAAGATCGCGGTGAGTTCGTCGACCTCGTCCTCGCCCTCCGTCGGCCTGATCCGCTGCTCCATCTCCTCGATATGATGACGCATGGCATGGACCGCGCCGGCCTTGTCGCGCGCCAGGATCAACGCCCCGATGTCGGGGTGCGAATCGGGCGAGCAGTCCGGCTCGCCCGGCTGCTCGAACGTCGCGATCGCAAGCGACGTCCGCAGCATCAGCTCGCGCGACATCTCCAGCAGCACGCGGTTGCCGGCGAGCTTGGCCACCAGAATGTGGAAGTCCGCCGTGAGCGACAGCGAGGCCCACCGGTCGTTGCGATCATGGCGCGCCTCGAGCTCCATATGGGCCTTCAGCTCGGCCTTGCCTGCCTTGTCGAGCCGGTCGATGGCGGCAGCGACGGTGGCAGTCTCGATGATGCGGCGCGCGGCAAAGATATCCTGGGCTTCCTCCCAGCTCGGCCGGTACACGAACGCGCCGCGGTTGGGAATCTGCATCACCACGTTGCGCGAGGCGAGATGTGCGAGCGCCTGGCGGATGTGAATCCGCGTGGTGCCGAACGCAGCCGCGAGCTTGTCCTCGCCGAGCTTGGCGCCGGGCTTGAGGCGCTTCTGGCTGATCGCGGTCAAGATGCCCTGAACCACCGGATCGTCGTCAATGCTGCGCGGATCGACGGCATCCGGCTCGGGACGTTTCGGCTCGGAACGCCTCGGCTTGCGCTTGAGGGGGCGGGTTCGCTTCATCCATCGTTTTTACAGGACTTTGCAGCGTTGCCGCAGCCCATTTTTTATACAAACCAACCCGCCAACTGTTTACAATATAGCCAACAGATTGGCGCCAATTTATGGCGCCTAGAACTATCCAAGCGTTGGCAACAGCTTAGCGCGCTGACCCTGCTGGCACGACGATTGCTAACTCCCCTCGCGCAGGACAACGCGAACGATGGAGCTGGCGTTGAGCGACGTGCGCGGACATTCGCTGGATCTCAACGGCATCGGCCACGCTTTCGGCGCGACGGTTGCGCTGGACGAGATCAATCTCACTGTTGCAGCCGGCGAGTTGATCGCGCTGCTCGGTCCGTCCGGCTGCGGCAAGACGACGATGCTCCAGATCATTGCCGGCTTCCTGCGCCCATCCAAAGGCGAAGTCCGCTTCGACGGCGCGCGGGTCGAGCACATCCCAGCCAACCGCCGCCGCATCGGCATGGTGTTCCAGAACTACGCGCTGTTTCCGCATCTCACCGTGTTCGAGAACGTCGCCTACGGCCTGCGCGCGCGCAAGACTGCGAATGCCGAGGTCACCGCGAAGGTCGAGCAGATGCTCGGCCTCATCCAGATGGCGGCGTTCGCGCGACGGCTTCCGGGAGAGCTGTCCGGCGGACAGCAGCAGCGCGTCGCGCTGGCGCGCGCACTCGCGATCGATCCGGGCCTCGTGCTGCTCGACGAACCGTTCTCGGCGCTCGACAAGAATCTGCGCCTCGACATGCAGATCGAGATCAAAAGCTTGCTGAAGACCTTCGGCGTCACCTCGATCATCGTCACGCACGACCAGGAGGAGGCGCTGTCGATGGCCGACCGCATCGTCGTGCTCAACAAGGGACGGATCGAGCAGATCGACAGCCCGGATGCGCTCTACGACCGCCCGGCGAGCCTGTTCATTTCGAGCTTCATCGGCCACACCAATCTGCTGCGCGGCACCGTCACCGAAACGGATCGCGTGTTGCTGGATGCAGGGCCCGAGATCGACCTCGGGCGCTCCGTACAGCGCCGGCGCGGTACGCCGGTGACGATCTCGGTGCGGCCGGAGAACATCGCATTCGGCACTGAGCGACCCGGCGCGATTCCCGTCACGATCCGCACCACCGTGCCGCTCGGCGCCGTCAGTGTCACCGAGGGCGTCACCACGAGCGGCGAGGCCGTGAAGATCAGCCAGGCGCGGGCCGCCGGCATCGCCAAGGCGCAGGCTGGCGAAACCGCCTGGCTCGCGATCACCGACACCTCGCGCGTCAGCATCTTCAGCACGCCGGTCGACGATTTCACAAAGCATCAGCAAAGGAGTGTTTGACATGAGCCTATCCCGGAGATCGCTGCTCACCTCAGGTTCGGCCGCGCTTGCGGCGGCAAGCCTCGGATGGCCGACATCATCGCGCGCGGCCTCCTCGATCGTGGCGACGACCTATCCCGGCAGCTTTGACGAAGCCTTCCGCTCCGTGGTCGGACCGGCCTTCAAGAAGACAAGCGACGGCGGTGTCACCTTCACGCCGCTGCTCGGCGTCGACCAGATCGGCAAGATCCAGGCCTCGCGCAACGCCCCGCCCTTCGACGTCGTGCTGTTCGACGAGGGCCCGCTGATCCCGGCGATCGCGAGCGGCGTGCTGGAAAAATTCCCCGCCGAGCAGTCGAAATCCTATGCCGACATCCCGAGCGCGTTCCGCCATCCTGACGGTTACGCCCCTGTCATCACCTGTCAGTTGATCGGCATCGCCTACAATCCGAAGAAGATTACGACGCCGCCGACCTCATGGGAGGATCTGTGGAAGCCGGAATACAAGGGCCGCGTCGGCATCACCGGGCTCGGATCGAGCCTCGGCACCGCCTTCATGGTCGAGATCGCAAAGCTGAACGGCGGCTCCGAGACCAACATCGAGCCGGCATTCGAAGCCATCAAGAAACTGCTGCCGAACGTCGGCGCGATCGCGGCCTCGCCCGGTGCGCTGGCCGCGCTGTTCCAGCAGGGTGAGATCGATATCGCCTTCAACTTCTGGAACAACGTCGCGCTGCTCGCCGCCAAGGGCGTCGACATCGCCTTCGCCAAGCCGAAGTCCGGCGCCGTCGTGATCCGCACCAGCGCGCAGATCGTGAAGAACAACCAGGACCCGAAGGCGGTGCTGGACTATCTCGACACGGTGATGTCGATCGAGACGCAGAAGGGGCTCGAGGCGTCGCCCTGGGTGATGATGCCGACCAACAGCAAGGTGGCGCTATCAGGCGCCAACCTCACCGTGGCCAAGAGCGTCGACGATCTCGTCGCCAACAATGTCCTGCTCGACTGGACAAAATTCCAGGCGATGCGCGGCGAATGGATCACCCGCTTCAGCAAGGAAGTGAAGATCTAGATGGTTCCGGCAGGCACGAACGCATCGAGACAGCTGCTGCCGGTAATTCCGCTGGCAGTGTTGTTCCTTGCAGCCTTCGTGCTGCCGCTGGCCGCGCTTGTGCTGGTCAGCCTGTTTCGCGATCCACAATTCTCGGGCCTGTCGCTGGTGCAATATCTGCGATTCATCTCTGACCCGTTCAGCCTCAAGGTGCTGTCGGATACGCTGTGGCTCGGCGCCGAGGTCGCGCTGGCGGCGTTGGTCCTCGCCTATCCGCTCGCGCTGGTCTACGTCGCGAGCGGCCCGTTCATGCGCACGCTGATCACCTTCCTGATCATGCTGCCGCTCCTGACCAGCACGGTGGTGCGGACCTTTGCCTGGATCGTCATCCTCGGCCGCGACGGCATCATCAATTCGGCGATGCTGTCGCTCGGGCTCTGGCAGGCGCCCGCCCGGCTGCTCTACACCTGGGAGGGCATGGTTCTGGCCTTGACCCAGATCCAGCTTCCCTTGATGGCGCTGCCTGTCATCAACAGCCTGCTGCGGCTCGACGGCAATCTGACGCGGGCGGCGGAAGGATTGGGCGCAAGCCGGGCCCGCATTTTCCTCACCGTCATCCTACCGCTGACATTGCCGGGCGCGATCGCCGGCTGGCTACTCGTCTTCGCTGCGGCTGCGACCGCCTTCATCACGCAGACGCTGGTCGGCGGCGGGCGCATCATCCTGATGCCGTCCTATATCTATCAGCAGGCGGTCGGCGTGCAGGACTGGCCGTTCTCGGCCGCGCTGTCGCTGATCTTCACGCTGGCTGTGACCGGCATCGTCTTTGCGGTCGGCGCGCTGTCACGCCGCTATTTGCGAGGCGTCGATGCAGCGTAGCTTCATCGACCGCCTCTATTTCGGTGTCGTCGGAACGCTCACCAGCTTCGGGATGCTGCTGCTGCTGGCGCCCACGCTGGTCGTGCTTGTCATCTCGTTCACCGACGGCATCACGCTGAAGTTCCCGCCGCCGAGCTGGTCGCTGCGCTGGTATGTCGAGCTGCTGCAATCGCAGGAGATCATCGCACCCGCGCTGACCAGCCTCAAGGTCGCGGCAGCGGCGACGATCCTCTCCGCGGTGCTCGGCGGAGCCGCAGCACTCGGGCTCGCGCGAAGCCGACTGAAGATCGCGCGCGCCCTGGACGCGCTGTTCATGTCGCCGATGGTACTGCCCGCGATGGCGTTCGGCCTGTCGCTGCTGCTGGTCTTCAACCTGCTCGGCATCCGCCTGTCGGCGGCGACCCTGGTGCTCGGCCACACCATCATCTGCGTGCCCTTCGTGATCCGAATGGTCGGCGCCTCGGTGCAGCAGCTCAATCCGGTGCTGATCACCTGCTCGCTCAGCCTCGGCGCCAGCCATTGGTACACGTTCCGCCGGATCACGCTGCCGCTGATCCGCCGCGGCATCGTCGCGAGCTGCTTTGTCGCGTTCCTGACGTCGTTCGACAATGTGCCGGTGTCGCTGTTTCTGGCCGACGCGCGCACCGAGGTGCTTCCAATCAAGCTCTGGGCAATCCTCGAAGGCAGCCTCGACGTGCGGGTCGCCGCGGTCTCCGGCGTGATCGTACTTTTGACGCTGGCCGGTCTCGTCTGTGCGGAAATCTTCGGCGGCGTCAGCCGTCAGATCGGGAGCCGCTGACCATGCCGATCGAGCGCGACCTCCGCGGATATGGAAGGGCACGCCCGGATATCATCTGGCCCAATGGCGCCCGCGTGGCGGTGTCGCTGGTGGTGAATTTCGAGGAAGGCGCCGAGCTCGCGGTCGAGCAGGGCGACGCCGAGACTGAGCGCTATGGCGAGGTCGCCTCGACATCTCCGCCGGGAGTCCGTGATCTCGTGCAGGAGCAGGTGTTCGACTACGGCATGCGTGCCGGCCTGTGGCGCTTCCTCGACGCTTTTGCGGACGCCAATGTCCGCTCGACCTTCATGATGTGCGGCCGCGCGGTCGAGCGCGTGCCCGAGATCGCCCGCACCGTGGTCGAGGCCGGGCACGAGCCGGCGGTGCACGGCTGGCGCTGGCTCCCGCACGCGCTTTACCGCGATGCCGAAACCGAACGTCGCGACATCGAGAAGACACGTAAAATCGTTGCGCGCGCGACCGGCATTACGCCGGTCGGCTTCATGACGCGTGGCAGCCAGAGCGCATGGACACGTGACCTCTTGATCGAGCTCGGCTTCGCCTACGATTCCAACGCGCTCGACGACGACCTGCCCTATTGGAGCCGATCACAGCAAGGATCGATGCTGGTGCTGCCCTACGGCTTCGACACCAACGACATGAAGTTCTTCCACCCGAACGGTTTTGTGCAGCCGGATGACTTTTCGCGTTACGTCAGCGCGGCGCTCGCGACGCTGATTGAGGAGGCTGAACGGGGCCAATCCTCGATGCTGTCGATCGGATTTCATTTACGCATCTGCGGCAGGCCGGCCCGCTTCCGCGCCGTGCGCGCCATCCTCGCCGAGCTTGCACGGCTGGAAGGCCGCGTCTGGGTCGCAACGCGCGCCGACATCGCGGCGCATTTTCGCGCGGTCGCGCGTTAGGCCGCCCGCACGCCCGCAACGAAGGTACTGACCTCGTTCTCGAGCGATTGCAGCTTCTGCGTCAGCCGGCCGCTCGATTGCAACACGACGCCGGCGGCCTGGCCGGTCTCGGCCGTCGCATCGGTGACGCCGGAGATATTTTGCGAGACCTGGTCGGTGCCGGAGGCCGCCTCCTGCACACTGTGGGCGATTGCGGCGGTCGCAGCCCCCTGCTCCTCGACCGCAGCTGCGATCGACGAGGAGATCTCGTTGACCTCCATGATGGTCTTGCGAATGCTCTCGATGTTGCCGACGACCTGGTTGGTCTCGGCCTGGATCGCGGTTATCTGCGCGCCGATCTCGTCGGTCGCCTTCGCGGTCTGGCTCGCCAGCGATTTCACTTCGCTTGCGACCACTGCAAATCCCCTGCCGGATTCGCCGGCGCGCGCGGCCTCGATGGTGGCGTTGAGCGCGAGCAGGTTGGTCTGCGAGGCGATCTGGTTAATGAGGTCGATGACCTCGCCGATCTTGTGGGCGGCCGCAGCGAGCCCCTGCACGGTATCGTTGGTGCGCTGGCCGTCGGCAGCTGCCTTGTCAGCCACGCTTGCCGCCTGCGCGACGCGTTGGCTGATCTCGGTGATCGAGGCCGACAGCTGGCCGGCGGCGGACGCCACCGTCTGCACGTTGCTCGACGCCTGCTGGCAGGCGGTCGCGACGAAGCTCGCGCGATCGGTCGCCTTGTTGGCGGTCTCGGACATGCCTTGCGCGGCCTGCTGCATCGCGCGCGCCTCGTTGAAGACGTCGCGCACGACGGCCTGAACGTTCGCCTCGAACTTGCCGGCGAGGTCGGTCATCGTCCTGCGCTTCTCGTCGTCGGCCCGCTGCTTGGCTTCCTGCTGCTCGGCGTGCATCCGGCCCACCGCCGACGCATTGTCCTTGAACACCGCAAGCGCCTTGGCGAGCCCGCCGACCTCGTTGCTGCGGTCGGTGTAGGGCACCTCGAACGCACTGTCGCCGGCGGCGAGACGCTCGGTCAGCGCGGTGATCCTTGCGAGCGGCCGGGTCACGCTGCGGCCGATCATGAAGGACGCGGCGAGCACGAGCACGAGCACAACGAGGCACACCAGCGCAAAGGTCATCGCGTCCTGGCGGAACACGGCATCGACGTCGTCGAGATAGATGCCGGTGCCGACGATCCAGCCCCAGGGGGCGAAGCCCTTCACATAGGAGATTTTCCCGACCGGCTGGTCGAAGCCGGGCTTCGGCCAGAGATAGCTGTAGAAGCCCGCGCCCTGTTTCTTGACAACGTCAACGAAGCCGACGAACAGCGCGTTGCCGGAGGGATCCTTCATCCCGGAAAGATCCTTGCCGTCGAGCTCGGGCTTGATCGGGTGCATGACCATCTTGGGGGCCATGTCGTTGATCCAGAAGTACTCGACCTTGTCGTAGCGAAGGCTCTTGATCTCGGCGATCGCACCCGCCTGCGCCTGTTCGCGCGGGAGTTTTCCTTCGCTCTCGAGCTTCTGGTAATGCGCCAGAATGCCGTAGCCGACGTCGACCATGTGCTGGGTCTTGGCCTGGCGATCGGCGACCATCTGGCTGCGCAGTGTCGAAAGCGCGATCGGCGCCAGCGCGATCATGCCGAGAAGGCTGATGCCGACAATCAGGACCAGCTTGAAACTGATGCGGGAGAAAATCATCGGTACTCGCAATTTTGGCGGGGCTGATATGCCAGTTTATCCCGTTCGCCTTAGCAAACCTTTAAGCATTCGGGTTCCCGGAAGACTCCGCAAAATCACCGGAAGCGGACGCGGCGATCGCCTGGGTCGATCCAGCGTTCGTGTGAGCACATTTTAGAATTCGTCGACATTCACAGCTCAGCAAAATCTAGAAGACCTCGATATCGGCCTTCCCGACGTTGACTTGCGCGAGCCTCTGGCAGAACGATCGGCGCAGATATTTTGCGC
This sequence comes from Bradyrhizobium sp. 1, assembly GCF_023073315.1. GTDB lineage: Bacteria > Pseudomonadota > Alphaproteobacteria > Rhizobiales > Xanthobacteraceae > Bradyrhizobium. The sequence continues at coordinate 101,594 of NZ_JADPJH010000018.1, forward strand.
CAGAAGCGGCGTGAGCGCAGCCAAGGCGGAAGCTCAATGCATCAATCGACACCCGCCAAATCGCCCGACCTTCCCGCGCTGTGTGCGGCGGAACGGCTCTTCGTCTGGGGATTTCGCGCCAAGGCGCGCAGCGGAACGGCCGTTCCGACCGCAGCCGACATCCAGCAGGTCTACGATCATTTTCGCGTCGGCGATGCGGTGCCTTCGCTGGAATCCATCATCGAGATCTTTGCCTGCACGGCGCATACGGCCATCGAGGTTCATTGCCCCACCTGTCCGCGCATGTCGGAGAGCGAGCATGGAATTTTGCACGCCATCGCCGCGGCACAGCAGGAGCGCCTCGACGTCGCACGCGCGCAGTTCGAAAGCTGGCTGCCGCCCGTCGGTGCAGATTGGGCGCTGGCGCCGGTTCGGGGGCTTGCAACGATCTTCCGCATGGCTGGCCTCATCCTGCCCGACCGGCGCGTTCAATCGCTTGACCTTGGGCGGACGATGGCGATGAAGAGCTGGTTCGTTGGTAGCCCCACATTGCACTGACGAGATCACGATGATGCAGGATGCGTGCGGTTCTGTGGCAATCCCGGAGACCGGCCAGCCGCGGCTCTGTCCGCTGCAAGCCGCACTTTCGACGCGGCCCAACATCGAAAGCTATGATGAGTTTTGCCGCGTCGCGCTGTCGCTGCTCCGCTTCATTGGCGCTGCCTACACGACCGGCGCGTCGGACTGCTGGGAGGCGGCCTATCGCTTCGCCGACGAGGCACCCGATATCGCCGACAGCCCGCTGCTGGTCGCGCGCGCTGCCGCGCTGGTCAGGATCCTGCGCAGCGGCCGGCCGTGCGAGCTGTGCTTCATGCCGCCGTCGTGCCGGCGCCTGTCAAAGGACGAGGCCGCGTTGATGCGGCTGCTGTCGGTCGCGCGCAGCAAGCAGCCTGGCGAACTCGAGACCATCGTCTGTCAGTTCGTCGGCAATGAGAACGGGATCGCCACGATTCGGGCCGTCAACGCGCTTGCATGCTGCTGATCTTTTGATGGGTTCTACTCGCGCATGGAGCCCTCTTGCGGTATCGAGATCGTCATGGAGACGCAGTGCTCGATGCTCTCCATGAAACCTCCAGACGGCTCCGGCGATCACCACCGCTGGGGTCGTCGCTCTCATGCCATCGGCTGGCTGCCTTTCTTGCCGAGCACGAGATCGACCGTGTGAGCGGCAATCTTGCGCAACTGAGGTTCATCGCCGAAGGCACGTTCGAGCACCGCGAGGCCACGCGTGACCGTGATGATGTGCAGTGCTGCCGCCGCGGGATTGCCGTTGAACTCACCGCGCGCCGCACCCGCCGACAACGCATCCTGAACGAGCGCCGTGATGCGTGAGACGAGGTTCGCAAAGGCCTGGCGCGCGTCCTCGTCCAATCCTTCGCCCTCAGCCGCGCCGAGCTCCATCAAGCCGCGCGTGGTCGGACATCCCCGTGGCGGCGAGCCGGAGCGGAAGCTGGTGATGGTGAGGTCGAAGAACGCGGCGAGGCGCTTTCGCAAGGAGCCTGCACTGAGTGCCTTTTGCAGGGCGACGAGATAATCGCCCGCATAGCGCTCATAGGCCTGGAGGAACAGGGCCTCCTTGCTGCCAAATGCATTGTAGAGGCTGCCGCGCTGGACGCCGGCGTCGCGCGCGATGTCCGACAGCGAGGTGCCGCGCACGCCCTTGCGCCAGAACTGGTCGAACGCGATGCGCAGGACGTCGTCGTGGTCGAACTCGCGTGGTCTCAAATCTGGCTCCTCCGCCCGGCGGCAATATTTGACACGATGTCAAAAACATGTTTTCTCGACATCGTGTCAAAAACTAATTGGGATTGATATCCCGTTTCGTCAATAAGCCAACGGCCAGCGCGGATCATGCGCCTGGCCGATCAGACCCGCATGCAGAGGGACCAACTGATGCCTCTCCTCCATATCTCGATGCGCACTGGCAAGCCTGAAACCTACCGGCAGGCGATCCTCGACGGCCTCTATCGCGCCATGCGCGAGGCGCTGAACGTGCCCGAGGGCGACGAGTTCATGACCATCAGCGAGCTTTCGCCCGCGAACTTCCGTTGCGGCAATGCCTACGGTGTCAACCGCAGTGACGATGCCGTGCTGATCCAGATCACCGTGTTCGCCTCGCGCACCGCCGAGCAGAAGAAGGCGCTGTACCGGCGGATCGCGGAGTTGCTCGTAGAAAGTCCGGGCATTCGGCCAGAGGACGTGTTCGTCAATTTGCTCGATGCTCCCGCGGAGAACTGGTCCGTCGGAAACGGCCTCGCGCAGTTTGCATGAGCCGTGCGGGATGTAATTTCACTCCGCAACGCACGCCTCCATGATTCCGTCGAGCTCGGCCTTCGAGAGCACGCCGAGCTCGGCGATGAAGACGATCCGCGACCGCGGCACGCCCGACGCAGGCGCCTCACCTGGCGCCAGCGTCGCGCGGCCGGCGGCGAACTGAAACACCATCTGGCGGCCGGGCTGCTCGATGGTCTCGAACAGGCCTTTCGCGCGCGCAAGCTTTGGTGCCAGACGGCCGATGGCCTGTTGCAGGCGCGGCAGCGACAGCGGCTGGTCCGAGGTCCAGCTCAGTGTCTCAAAACGTTCCTCGGCCGGACGTTTCGGCCCCGGTTCGCGCGGCGTGGGTGCGCGATCGATGGTCGCCGGAAACAGCAGCGCTGACGGAATCTCTCCGTGTTGTGCATCGACGACCTCGGCCGGGACTCGCTGCGCGCGGATGGCCTCGCGTATGCGGACACCCGCGCCTTCGTCCGCCAGATCCAGCTTGCTCAAGGCTACAATATCGGCGACGCGCAGCTGCGAACGATGCAGCGCGTCGTCGAAGGCGGACGCCGGTGTCGCCGCATCCATCACGCACAGCACCGTCTCCAGCAGTGCCTCGCGCAGGATGACGGGGTCCATCAGGTTGCGGACGATGTCGGAGGGATCAGCGACGCCGCTGGTCTCGATCACGATATACTCGGGCTTCGGATCGCGCCGCAGCAGCGTCGAGAGCGTGCGCAACAGATCGCCTTCGAGCGAGCAGCAGATGCAGCCATTGGCAAGGCTGACCACGCCGTCGCTCGCGCCGGCGATCAGCTCCGCATCGATGTTGATCGCGCCAAAGTCGTTGACGATTGCGGCGATGCGCCGTCCCGCCGCGTTCGCCAGCAAGTGGTTGACGACCGTGGTCTTGCCCGCCCCCAGAAAGCCCGTCACCAGGAGAATGGGGACCGGCATGTATCAGCTCTCGACGACGGGACGGCGCACGGGCTTTCCGGGCCGCGCCGCCACATCCAGCACGCCGTCGCTGATCAGCGGCTGGCCGCTGACGACGAGATGCCGCACGCCCTCGGACGGCCGGTTCATCGCCGTGAAAGTCGCGCAGTCCGAGAGCTTCTCGTAGTCGAACACGACGATGTCGGCATCGGCATCCTTCGTGAGCCGGCCCTTGGCGCGCATCGCAGGCGTGCTCTGCGACAGGATCTCGGCCGGGATCAGCGCGCATTTGCGCACGCCTTCCAGCAGCGACACGGTCTTGCGCTCGCGCACCCATTCGCGGATGAACTTCGTGAAGCAGCCGGCCGAGCGCGGATGCGAGGTGGCGTCATCCGGCAGCGGCCAGGCATCGCCGGTGTAGGTCTTGCCGTCCGACGTCGTCCACGGCATCGCGTCGGATGCAATCGCGCCGCCGGGATAGAGCACCGACATGTCCAGCAGATCGCGGTGGTGCGCATTGTTGTCGGTGTCGAGGATGTGCCAGAGCACCAGCGAGGACGGCTCGTCGGCCTGCGCCTTCAAGAGCTCCTCGCGGTCGTGGAAGCGGTAGCCGTCGGTCACGCGCTGCACCGAATCGTAGCCGGTGCCGTTGCGCTCGACGAATTCGGGGTCGCTGAAGAAGGCCGCGGCCAGCACGGTCGAGCCGGTGCCGTAAGGATAGGCCTCGACGGTGATGGGCAGGCCGTAGGCCTGCGCCTTGGCGATCAGCACGCGGCAACGCTCGATGTCGGTCTTGCTCGACGAGTTGAAATGGCAGATGTGCATATGCGCGCCGGTGGCGCCGGCATAGCCGATCAGCCGGATATAGGCTTCCACCGCGCTTTCGGGGTCGATGCGCGACATGAAGGCGACATGGGTGAAGGTCGGCACGTCCTTGGCTGCAGCCAGCTGGCAGACCGCCGTCAACTCCTGCACGCCGGCGCCCGGCGCATAGGCGTTCAGGATGCCGATGCCGATGCCACCCTCGTTCAGGCCGCGCGTGAGGCGCTCGAGGACGCCTGATACCTCCGCATCGGTTGCCACGTTGTCTATCCAGCGGCGATCGCGCATGGCGTTGCCGAACGCCTCCAGCGAGCTCTCCGCATTGGAGCCGGTCATCGCGCCAATACGCGCGAAAGCCCAGTTCGTCGCCGCGCCGTAGTTCAGCACGCGACCTTTCCTCGCCTGGCGCTCATACCAGGACCCGACCGGCAGCACGCCGGCCTCGAGATCGAGCGTCGTCGTCACCCCGTCGAACGCCTGCATGCGATCGGCCGGGATCGACTGGCCATGTGCGTGCAGGTCGATGAAGCCGGGCGCGACCACGAGGCCGGTGGCGTCGATCACCCGCTCGGCACCGCCGAGGCCCGTGCCGACAGCGGCGATCCTGCCGTCCACCACCGCCACATCGCCAACGGCGTCCATCCCGCTCGCGGGATCCACCACCCGGCCGCCAGAGATCACCAAACCGCTCATATCGTCACTCCAAAAAGCAGAAAGCCATGGCCTCCAAAGGCCCGGCGGCAGCTTCGGAGGGTGAGAGCGGCCGTATCGCGCACCGTCCCGGCGCGCATAGTGCAGATTTTCAGCCAGCCGACCACCACCGCGGATGCCGATGCTGCATGCTCTTACGGGGAGGTCGGTGCTCGCGGAAGTGTTCGATTTGGAAAGCCACAACGCCGTCGGCCGATCGACACGCGCTCGCGTCCTCGCGGCATGATTTGCCCGAGCTGTGCTTCTCGTCACACCCTCTCGGAAAGAAAGGGCGCAGGGAAGACCGGGCGACGGCTGGCACCCATAAGACCCCCATGCTGAATGGATGCACACGCAATGCACAGGGGAGACACAGGGCAGCCGAAACCAGGCCTTCCCTGCGCGATGGTTTGACGGCCTGTGCCGCGCTCTCCCGGGAGCCGAATTCCTTCTGGCCTCCCTCGCCCCCGCGACATTCATGCTTCTCGCGCCGGTGACGCGATAATGCCTTCGCCAGGGCTTGACCGTAGCAACGACGGTCAGGACCATACGGTTTCGCCGTACGCAGGCGACCTTGCTTCGCCAAGAGGCTTCGCAAAGCTTAGGCGCCGTCCGTCTTCGCGGTTCGCGCCATGCTCACGAGGTTCATCTCGCCCTGCACGCGCAAGCCCGCCTTTAACGCCGCCCGCGTCCACCGCAACCCAGCCCGCGTTCGTGGCGACGTACGACCGCCCCTTTGGTGGGCTGGGATGGGCGAGACATACGCCGTTTCCGAATTTCGGTAAAGTGGAATATTATTGGCGAGGCGATTGACAGCGATCGGGAGTGTTTCGCGCGACAAGCAGATCGCCATCGAAAGCTCCGCCCCCCTTACAGAATTTACGCATTGCGGTATTTTACCGTCGATGGAGAGGGCCATGCCAGCAAGTATCGAGGATATTACCCAGGCCTTCGAGTTCGCCAATACCGACGGCAACCTGGGACAATTTTGCGCCTTCGTCTGCAAGCAGACCGGGACAATCCATTATCAAACCGATTTTCCGGATTCAGACGAGTTTCACGACGAACTGCCGGACGACATCCACGACGAGGAGAAATACGTGGCGCTTCCGAAGAAGCGTGAACTCGGCCTGGGCAAGCCGCTGGTGCTCGACTTCGCGCGCGAGTTCTTGCCCGACGATTTCGACACCGTTCGCGATGCCTTCAGCAGGCGGGGCGCCTATCTGAAATTCAGGACTCTGCTCACCAGACGAGATGCGATCGATCGCTGGCATGACTTCGAAGCGAGAGCGAAAGAGCGAGCGTTGCGCGACTGGTGCGCGCTGCATGAGATTGAAATCGTCGGCTGATCTGGCGCTCGTTATGGCGCCATGCCCGTGCAACCGACCGCGCAGCTAGTCCGCCGTCTTCTCGCCCCCATTGTCATCCAAGGGAGTCAGGCGGGGCGCGTTACGGTGGGCAAAGTTCCCAAAGGTTCCATGTGATCAACCGACGTCTCCTGCACGGCGACTCCCGTCATTCTGTTTCGCGCCGCGCGCTCCTCGGCGGAATTTTGTCGGCAGGGAGTGCCCTCGCGCTCGGCGGATGCGCAGGCCTCGGTGCGACCGGCGCGCGCTTCGACGCGTCGTCCCTTTCGGTTGACCCCACATTGCTCGTCACCACCACGCGCAAGCCCGTGAACGGCGGTCGCACCAAACCCTGGTTCGGGCCGGAGCGCGCGACGACCATGACGCTCGCGCGGGCGAAGCTGGTGGCGCCGGACGAGAGCCGTCTTTCTCTCGCCTCGGTTGGACTTGGCGATTGGCGCCTTGACCGGGTCGAACCGGTGTCGGCCGACGTTGGCGATCTCGTTGCGCAGGCCGGCGGAGGCGACGTGCTGATCTATGTGCACGGCTTCAAGCAGACGTTCGAGACGGCGGTGCTGGATGGCGCCCATCTCTCCGACGGGATCAAGTTCCGCGGCCGGACCATGGTGTTCTCCTGGCCCTCCAAGGCAGGACTGTTCGACTATGCCTATGACCGCGACAGCGCGATGTGGTCTCGCGACGAGTTCGAGCGCGTGCTCTCCGCGCTCGTGTCGGCGCCAGGCACCGGCCGCGTGCACATCGTTGCGCACAGCATGGGAACCATGCTGACGCTCGAAAGCCTGCGTCAACTCTATGCGCGATACGGCGACACAATCACGGGCAAGATCGGCGCGGTCGTGTTTGCCGCGCCTGATATCGACATGGATGTGTTCTCGTCGGCGATCCAGCGCATCAGTCCGCTCGCCGCCAAAATCACCGTGATCGCCGCGACGAACGATCGCGCACTGGCGCTGTCGGGACAAATCGCAGGTGGAATGACCAGGGTCGGCGCCGCCGAGAAGGCCGTCATCGCGCAGCTCGGTGTGCGCGTGGTCGATGCCTCGCAGGAAGGCTGGGGCATCATCAACCACGATCTGTTTCTGTCGAATGCGGAAGTGCAGCGGGTGATCCGCCGCTCGATCGACGGCACGATCGCATGAGAGTGCGCCTGCGCCGAGCCGTGCGAAGAGGCCTGCCTACAGCGGATGCTCGCGCTCGGCGTTTCGAAGTATGCGCCCGACTCCCTGTTGGCGATGGAGGCGGTGAAGCTTGGAAGTACGCGCCGCTGTGTCTGCTAAACGTCGTCGCCGGATGCGGTATATACGGTTTCAGTGGCCTCACCAGCGAGTTTCACAACCTCGACTTTAATGTTGCCGAGGCGAAGATCACCTTCTGAGCCGGCTGCACGGACCTGATGATAAATTAGATTAGCCACCTCTTTCAAATATTCAACGGGAGCTTTTAGTGAAGTTGCCGCAATCGCGTACAATTCCTGTCCGGTCACCGTTAGAGCTTGGCAACCAAAGCTAGCCTCAAGAAGGATGTCCCTATTATTTATAATCGAGATCGCGTAATCGGAGGCTAACAGAACACCCTTCCCTGACGGCTTAACTTGCACCGTGTACTCCAGCCCTCCCATAACACTAGGACTTGAGACGATGCCGAGTTCGTGCATTAGGAGTCTGTTTTGAAAGGTCAAGAATCTATCGCCGTCTACTTCTGCAAACGTGGGAATGGCTTGGGCGGCGAGGACAAACTTGAAGTAGTTAGTGATTTTATCAGCCTCCTCACGCGATAGAGCCGAGACGAACTGCAAGGTCCGCAACGAGAAAGTACCCGGCTTGCGTATCTCGCCCGCCAATATCTTCCCGAAAAGGCTGCGCAGCTCTTCTGAAGACTTGTCCTCTGCGAGCTTCGCGTACAGATTCAGCCAATCGTCATCGATTTCCTGCGTCGCATCTTGCTGCGAGGGCTTCTCATTCAACTCATCAATGGCCCCTTTAACCGAAGCGGCGCGGTTCTCTAGCTTGCGCTTCTCTTCCTCCGTACGATACATTCCCTCAATTTCAATCTTGCCTTTTGCCTTTTGCTTGCCCGTATTGGCCTTGATCCGCGCTGCCGCGTTTTCGCCCGCCGCCAACAATACTTGGCCGACGGCTTTATCGACGTTCTTGACGGTTTGAGGCATCGGGATGGACGGCAACTGGAAGCCGAGCCAGTTTGCGATTGCTTCGCTAAGCGTCGGGAGGCCCGCGCTCTCTCCCGGTACGGCCGGCAGATCATCTCCCATCGCTGCCCTCCAGTAACCCGTTTGAGCGCGCCTTATTGATCATATAGGAAACGAACGCGGCGCAGGCTCCGAGCATGAACAACGCGTCCGCCTCGTCCACTTTGGCCGAGCCGTCGTCGAGGAGAGCGTGCCGAATGCCCTTTTCATCACTCGTGTAAGCGTAAAGCGAGACGAAGCCGTTCTTCATCGCCGGGTGAATCGCGATCTTCTGTTCCAGCCTCCTCAATGCCTTCGGCAGAATGTCGGCGGTTGGGTCTAGCGTCTTGCCGACAGCCTCCACGGCGTGAATGCTTTCCCGAACGCAATCAGCGTACGCCCCCGCGGTCAGCTGCGTCGCCGCGTTCCGCAAATGTGCGCGGGCTCCGTTGAATTGGGTGGAAGCCAAGTCGGCAAACGCCTTAGTGACGGTCGCGTGTTCGGCTTCTGACCCAATGGGGCAGATCACGACGTCATCGATCACCCGATAGGCTGCCCGGCAGTGACGGAGGATATTTTCGACCTGTTGCGGCAACCTTCCCGGGCAGGCTGGATGTTTAAGAACAAACTCCAACCAGCCAAATATTGCGAGATAGCTCCCCTTCTCGAAGAGATCGCGCAGCGAGGTGATTTGCTCATCAGCGTAATTCTCGTAGCGGTCCGCCATTTTATGTTGGCGATAAACGAACTCGTCCTTAAAAATAGTCGACCAGGGCGCGCGAAATGTGCCCCGAGTGTAATCATCGTACTGTATCGCGTCCTCCAGATAAGAATGAATTCTTGCCCAGAGCAGCGCCCGCAGCTCTCGCGAAACTTCCTTCAACCGGAGTTGTGACGGAAGAGGTTGGGCGCCTTCCGCTTGCTCGAACGTGAGCTTCTTCCGTTGTTCGGTGTCATTTGACACAGGCAAAGTCCTCGTTGGCTAATGCGCTTCCTTAGATATGTGTTGTAACTACAGTACAGTGTTTTACCCGTACAACTACGGGCTGAACAACCAATGTCGAGAATTGACTCCGGAGCTTAGCGCCATCGTACAATCCTTCCTGAGTCGCGGCGCGGAAAGCATTCTGAAATGGAACACAATTTCTGGGACTTGCCGGAAAATCCCGAGGAAGCCTTCCTGGTGCTAGAGGATCGGTATCGGAGGGAATGCGAAGATGCGGTGAGCAAAGCTGGCGAGCACGATATTCTCAGCGTGTATTACACAGACTATATTGCACAGGTGCTAGGAGCAGCCGAAGAGCTGGAAATTGTCGAGGCCGCCTTCAACGACGAGGTGCCGCGTATCGAAAACGTCGACTTCAGCACCTACCAGTTTTTCAGCAAACGAGTGAAGCACTACGTAACGCGACTTCAAATTCGCCACGGCCGCCGTATTCAAGGACATTCGGTTCGCTTCGACCTTTCAGCGAAAACGAAGGTTCATCACCTGCTCGCGCAAGTACGAGATATCTTCCTGAAGCTTGAGGTGGAGGAGAAGAAGCGGGAATCGCTACTGACGAAGCTCAACATCCTCGAAAAGGAGGTGGATCTGAACCGCACCCGATATGACGCATACGCTGCCCTTGTAATCGAGGTCGCGGAGGTCACCGGGAAAGCCGTTGAGCGAAGCAAAATTCTCGATCTACTTGATGCCGTCGCGAGGGTATTCGGAACGTCGAAAAACGACGACCGGCCTCAGTTGCCAGCGCCAAAAACGCCGAAGCGAATTGAGCACAAGCGATCGGATATGGACGACGACATTCCGTTCTAAGTGTTGCCGGCGCGCCCGACGCGGCGCCTTCGCGATACCTGGCGCTAACTTGGTCGAAAACGGGTCGGGGGAAACCGCGACTTGCTAAGTCACTGAAATCGCTGGCGCTCCCTAGGGGAATCGAACCCCTGTTTCAGCCTTGAGAGGGCCGCGTCCTAACCGCTAGACGAAGGGAGCGTGAGGGCTAGCCAATAACCTCGAAATTTGTCCGCCGCAAGGACCCGAACCGCCCTTTTAAGGCTCATTGGCAAATTTCAGCTTTCCGGCCGGCTTCAGGGTGTGGGCATCGAAGGTGCGGATCTCGGTGACCCCGCCGACATCCAGCGTGACCACGAGGCGGTCGCCGGCGACCCCGGTCGCGACGATCCTGGCGCCCTTGGGCAGGGTAGTGGTGACGTCGCCGACGGTGTCAGCCGCCCTTCCCTCCGACTTGAAAAGGCGGTAGCCCACCGCGATCAGAACGGCGCAGATCGCCAGCGCCGTGGTCAACCCCGCGATCAGCATCAACCGCCGCACCCGCGCGAACAGCGCGGCCTGCTCGGGGCTCGGTTCGGGAACAGCGGTATCAGACGTCGTCATGGAAAATTCTGGCTCTGCGCAAAGGTTGGAGGTTGTCGTTGCCGGCGACGAGGGCTCGACCCGGCTCGACCGCGTGCTGGCGGCGCACCTCACCGACCTGTCGCGATCGCGGCTGAAAGCCCTGATCCTGGCGGGCGCGGTGAGCCTCAAGGCCGCCGCGGTCCGCGACCCCGCTTATCACGTCAGTTCGGGCGATACGATCATAATCGACGTGCCTGAAGCCGCCCCGCCGGAGCCCAAAGGCGAGGATATCGCACTCGATATCGTGTTCGAGGACGACGACATCGTCGTCCTCAACAAGCCGAAGGGGCTGGTGGTGCATCCCGCGGCCGGCCACGAGACCGGCACGCTGGTGAACGCGCTGATCGCCCATTGCGGCGGCTCGCTGTCGGGCATCGGCGGGGTGCGCCGGCCCGGCATCGTGCACCGGCTCGACAAGGACACGACCGGGCTGATGGTGGTCGCCAAGAACGACCTCGCCCATGCCTCGCTCACCGCGCAATTCGCCGACCACGGCCGCACCGGCCCGATGCGCCGCGGCTATATGGCGTTTGCCTGGGGGCTCCCGGGCCGCCATCGCGGCACCGTCGATGCGCCGATCGACCGCCACCCGCATGCGCGTGAGAAGATGGCGGTGCGCCAGGGCGGCCGCGAGGCGGTGACCCATTGGGAGCTGCTCGAGAGCTTTACGGGCCGCGACGGCAAGCCGATCGCGGGGCTGCTCACCTGCGAACTCGAAACCGGCCGCACCCACCAGATCCGGGTCCACCTCGCCCATATCGGCCACCCTCTGATGGGCGATGCCGTCTATGGCCCCCATTTCAAGACCAAGGCGAACCAGCTTGGCCCCGAGTCGCAGGGGGCTTTGTCGGCGCTGGGGCGACAGGCCCTGCACGCTTATCTGCTGGTATTAGAGCACCCGAGGACGAGAGAATTACTCCACTGGGAGACGCCTCTGCCGGAGGATTTGCTTCTCCTTCAGGGCTGCCTGAAAGCGGCGCTATGACGCAGGCAGATTCAGAAAATCGTTACATTACAAAAAGTTATGGCTGCCACACGGGGACGTGACGTCAGCAATCCTTCCCTTTTTGTCCCCGCATGGAGTATATTGCGTCTGCGTTGGCAAAGGACCAACGCGGAACATCGCAGCTACGGCCGGCTTTAACAAAGCGGTCGTCTGCCTGGCCCGCCGCTATCGGGGGCCTGAACCTTGGAGGGCTTCACAATGGCCCGTACCGCTACTCTGCCGGTCCTCAATGGAGAATCCGGCCTCTCCCGCTACCTCGGCGAAATCCGCAAGTTCCCGATGCTGGAACCCCAGCAGGAATACATGCTCGCCAAGCGCTGGCGCGAACACGATGATCGCGACGCTGCACACCAACTCGTCACCAGCCATCTCCGGCTCGTGGCCAAGATCGCCATGGGCTATCGCGGCTACGGCTTGCCGATCTCCGAGGTCGTCTCGGAAGGCAATGTCGGCCTGATGCAGGCGGTGAAGCGTTTCGAGCCCGAGAAGGGCTTCCGTCTCGCCACCTACGCGATGTGGTGGATCAAGGCTTCGATTCAAGAGTACATTCTGCGTTCCTGGTCGCTCGTGAAGATGGGCACCACCGCGAACCAGAAGAAGCTGTTCTTCAACCTGCGCAAGGCGAAGAGCAAGATCTCCGCACTGGACGAAGGCGATCTCCGCCCCGACCAGGTGGCCATCATTGCCAAGCGTCTCGGCGTCACGGCTCAGGACGTGGTCGACATGAACCGCCGCCTCGGTGGCGACGCGTCGCTCAACGCACCGATCCGCGACGACGGCGAAGCCGGCGAATGGCAGGACTGGCTGGTCGACAATTCGCCCAACCAGGAAGCCATGCTGGCCGAGCACGAGGAATATGATCACCGCCGTGATGCGCTGAACGGCGCCATGGGCGTGCTCAACCCGCGTGAACGCCGCATCTTCGAGGCACGCCGCCTTGCGGACGAGCCGATGACGCTGGAAGACCTTGCCGCCGAGTTCGGCGTGTCGCGCGAGCGCGTCCGCCAGATCGAAGTCCGCGCCTTTGAAAAGGTGCAGGCCGCGGTCAAGGGCACCATCGCAAGGGCCGAACAGGCCGCACTGGAAGCCGCGCTCTAAGCACGGATTACAGCACCAGGAATTGGCGGATCGATAAGAGACAGAAAGCCGGCGGCAACGCCGGCTTTTTTGTTTGTGTGAGATGCAGCATGTTCGCGGAGAGGCCGGCGGGGCATCTTGAACCCGCGCGGCCGGTCAACCGCCCCAGAATGATTGGGCCGGCAGCATCAACTGGACGGACAAAAACCGTGTCGATCATCCTGCAATCCACCGTCGGCGGCTTCGAAGCCCAGTTCATGCGCAAGCTGCCGCTGGTCGAGCAGGCGATGCGCGAGCACGGGCTCGAACCATCGGAGTTCGTGATCTCCAAGGACTACGCCTCGACCGCGACGATCCCGATCATGGGGCCGTTCTTCTTCAACTACAGCGTCTTCTTCGGCGAGGAGACATTCACGGTCACCGAGCCGAACGACATGGTGTTCCTGGACTACTTCTTCAAACGCGTGCTGGCGGCAGACGGCCCGCCGGAATCGCCGCAGCGGCCGGGATTGATGCGGCGGTTCTTCGGGTGGATGTCGGAGACGGTGTGAGAGGCGCTGAGCCCTTCTTCGCCTCTCCCCGCTTGCGGGGAGAGGCCGGATCGCATCGATAGATGCGATCCGGGTGAGGGGGGACTCTCCGCGAGTCTATCTGTCACCACCCCCGCGGAGGCTCCCCCTCACCCCAACCCTCTCCCCGCAAGCGGGGCGAGGGAGCGCACC
>NZ_JADPJH010000018.1:115145-186483 GCF_023073315.1 Bradyrhizobium sp. 1
CCCCCCAAGTCCGCGCCAGCGTCGCCAGCCAGCAGCCCTCGCAATAACGCGAATCCTTGTAGTCGATCCAGTTGTGCGCATAGACGTGGTCGAGCGGAATGTCGTAGCGCGCACGCAGCACTTTTACGAGGATCTTCCACGTCGCGACCTGCGCGTCGGTGGGGCCAGCCGTGACATCGGGATAATTGCCGGCGAACTCGACGCCGATCGAATTGTCGCGCACCACCTGACGATAGGTCGAGCGATTGTCGATATACTTGTTATCGTTGCGGTTGGCGCCGTCGCCATGGGTCGGCACCAGGTTTTCGGCGACCGCCCAGTACACCGTGCCGTCGGTCTCGACCCACAGGGTGACGCCGCGTCGCGTCGGGTTCTTCGATTGCTCCGCCGCGCCGCCGCGCGCCGAACCTGCCGGCCCCTCGGTCTGGTGCACGATGATGTTGCGCCAGGCATGAGCCTTGGCCACGTCGCCCCACGGCGCGAGCCAGATGATCTTCAGGCCGGGAATATCGGGCGTACCGGGGCTGCGCGCGAGCTTTGCAAGCTCGGCGTCCGTTGCAGCTGCGGGTGCGATCAGAAAGAGAGCGGCGAGAACAGCCGCAAACAGGCGGGGCATCATCATCAGGATCCAACAGCGGACCCCAGCGTACAGCATGATCCGGAAAAGTGCGCGGCGGTTTTCCGAATAGATCATGCTCAAGCAACAAGGCTTTACGCGAATTTGCGCGTGGCCTCATTGAGCCCGGCCGGCTCGGGCGAGAGCGGCGGCGCCGGATCGTAGACGGCAAGATCGTTCTTGCCGTTCTTCTTGGCGGCATAGAGGGCGTGATCGGCATGCGCGATCAGGCGGTCCGGGAATTGGCCAATGCCGCGGTCCCACTCGGCGACGCCAATCGAGATCGCGATCGGGATGTCCTTAGGCGTGCAGGCGGCGGCGTCCTGGCGGCAGACCTCGAGCACGCGGCGGGCGATTGCAGCGGCCTCGCGCAGCGACGACGACGGCAGCACCACGCAGAACTCGTCGCCGCCGGTGCGGGCGAGCATGTCGCCGGGCCTGAGCCGCGTCTGCGCCATCAGGGTGAAGTGGCGCAGGCACTCGTCGCCCGCGGCGTGGCCATGAGTGTCGTTGATGGTCTTGAAGCCGTCGAGGTCGATCACCAGCAGCGAGAACGGCTCGCCGCTGCGCTCCGAGCGGGCGCATTCCTCGTACAGGCGCTGCAACAGATGCCGCCGGTTGGCGACGCCGGTGAGATCGTCGAGCAGCGCGAGGTCGGCGACCTCGTTGCGCAGCCGGTCCATCGCCATCAGCAGGAAGCCGAAATTGAGCGTCATCGACAGGAACAGCAGCCCGAGCACCATCACGGCATGGGCCTGACCGCCCGCCACCGACGAGAAATCGCCGCCGAGCAGATTGCCCACCGAACGAACCATGAAGATCGCGATGATGGTGAGGATCACGATGCCGGACAGCCGGGCGCCCGGACTGACGCGTCCTTCCGGCGGCGCCAGCAGCAGACGCAGCGACAGCACCAGCGGCAGCGCCTGGCCGAGCGTGTAGCTCGCCATGCGCAGCTGCATATGGTCGACCACGACCATGAAGAAGACCACACCGCCGAGGCTCAGGGCGCCCGTGACGACCATGATGCGCCACGAGACTGGCCGACCATAGAAGCGCTGGATGCCCATGGCGGCGAAGCAGCTCGCCGCGATGACACCGGCGGCGCCGAACAAAAGCGGCAGCGGAGAATCGACGAAGAGACGGACCAGCGCCGTCATCGCGCCCGTGGCGCCGACGAAGGATGATGCCATCCAGAACCGCGCGGCCGCGAATTTCGGATAGGAGCGCGTCACATAGGCCCAGATCAGGCCGAGCGCCAGGAAGTTGACGACGAAGACCGTCCAGAGTGTCGGCACGTTCAGCATGGCGATCGCAACGCGCGCAGCGTCGCGCCCCAAATCTCTGGCAGCCGTTCGTCCATGACCCGTCCCCGTCTTCTTGCGGAGAACAATGCGCGGGTTGCACTTAACGGAATCTCACTGCGATCCGTCAAAGCGCGCCGTTGGTTTTGGATTCATGAACGCCGCGGCGATTGTCGGATCGTTAGGCATATCGTCGGCGACGCAATGCGGGCGCTGTGATGCGGATTCGCGGGCAAAAATCACTCGAAAATGCATCTGAGCTGTGGATAACGCGATGACGCGGATGTGACAGCAGGGGGCAGAGACCTGCGAATCTGCTGAATTTGTCGTCGAGGATGTTGCGAGGCTGGCCCTCCGCCGAGCATCCCTCGTGTCGCGTTTAACCATGAACCCCTAAGAGGATACTATGGCTAAGAAAGCGAAGAAGGCGAAGAAGGCGACGAAGAAAAAGGCCAAGAAGGCAGCGAAGAAGAAGTAGCCAGCCTGTTCTTTTGCCCGGGTGGAGTCTCGCTCCGCCCGGGCTTCGGGTAGCGTTGAGAGAGTTTGAAGGCAGCGGGCACAGGGCCCGCTTTTTTATTGCTTGAAGAACCTACCGCTCCGCGAACGCGAGCTTGGCACCGAGCGCGGCAAACCCGGCCGCAAAACTGCGGCGCAGCCAGGCCATCACGCCGGGACGGGAAATGACGCGCTCGCGCACCGACGCCGCACAGAGGCCGTAGAGCACGAACACGGCAAAGGTCATCGCCATGAAGGCGCCGCTCAACTCCAGCATCCGCGCCAGAACATAGGTTTCGTCCACGGCGATGAACTGCGGCAGGAAGGCGAGAAAGAAGATCGACAGTTTCGGATTGAGGATGTTGATCAGGAAGCCGGTGACGATGACCCGGCCGCTGGAGCGTTCCTTGATCTCGCCCTCGACCGCCAGCGCGCCTGTTTCGCGCAGCGCTTGCCAGGACATGTAGAGCAGATAGAGCACCCCGCCCCATTTCAGTGCGGCGAAGGCGAGCGCGCTGGTGTGGAGCACGGCGGCAAGGCCCAGCATCGCCGCCACCATGTGTGGCACGATCCCGAGCGTGCAGCCGAACGCCGCCGCGACACTGGCGCGCGAGCCGCGGGTCAGCGCCGCGGCCAGCGTGTAGAGCACGCCGGTGCCGGGTGAGGCGACGACGATGAGCGAGGTGAGCAGGAAGGACCAGGACATGACCGGACCCTATCACCCCGCCGCGCGGCGAGAAAGCCAGCGCGGGTCGGTCGTTCAGGACAATTGCGCGATCTCGGCTTCGCGCAGGACATCCAGCGGTGCCCAGGGCTTGGCCCAGAATTTTGCACCGTCAGGCAAGGGCTGCATCAACGGGCGTCCGGAGGTCACGACGACATCGAGCTTCGGATTGCGGTCCTTGGCGACATGGGCAAGCTCGACCCCGTTCATGCGGCCTGCGAGTTGCACGTCGGTCAGCATCAGGCTGAGAGCTCCGGCGTTCTTCTCCAGCACCCGCTCTGCGGCTTCCGCACTCTCGCACTGGATGACCTGGTAGCCGCTCTCTTCCAGCAGGAGACTGAGCATCTCCCGCTGCATGGCGTCGTCTTCAACGATGAGGGCTGTTGCGCGAAGTGGCTTTGATTGTCCCATTGATGGCTCCCAATGCTGCTGCCTCCGTCCAGGTCACTCACGTTAAAGACGCAACTCGGATACAGTTCGGTTCCATTCTGAAAAAATGTAAATCCTCGTTCGCTATCCGGAACTTGACGGGAGGCATCATGACGGTGATTCGCGGCGCCGCCGCTATCACGGGAGCGGCGAGCGGCATCGGCCGTGCGCTCGCCATCGAATTGGCAAGCCGCGGCTGTGATCTCGCGCTCGGCGATCGCGACGAGGCCGGGCTGAAGGCGCTCGCCGGCGAAATCGGCAAGCAACGCAAGGTGACCGTTCATCGCGTCGATGTCAGCGAAGCCGGCGACATCGCACAATTCGCGACCGATGCCGTCGCGGTGCATCCACAGCTCGGCATCGTCATCAACAATGCCGGCGTGGCGCTGATGGGGACGTTCGAGGAGATCGACCAGGCGCAGATGCAGTGGCTGTTCGACATCAATTTCTGGGGCGTGGTGCACGGCACGCGCGCCTTCCTGCCGCATCTGAAGACGAGGGGCGAGGCGCATATCGTCAACGTCTCCTCGATCTTCGGCATCATCGCGCCGCCGGGACAATCAGCCTATGCGGCGGCCAAATTCGCGGTGCGCGGGTTTTCCGAGAGCGTGCGCCATGAGCTCGCGGTGGCGGGCAGTCCCGTCAAACTGTCGGTCGTGCATCCCGGCGGCATCGCCACCGCGATCGCCCGCAATTCGCGCACCGGTGTCGGCGTCACCGACAATGCCCGCCGCTCGCAAATGATCGAGCGGTTCGAGACTGCGGCAAAAACCACGCCGAAGGATGCCGCGCTGCGCATCATCAAGGGCATCGAGAAGAACGAGCCGCGTATCCTGATCGGCAACGACGCTCGCTTCATGGACCTGTTGCAGCGTTTTCGCCCGGGGACCTATTGGGCGCCGTTGCAAAGGAAGCTGGAGAAGATGGCGAAGGGGAAGTGAGGTCAGGGGCGCGATGGCGTGACCCCACGCTCCGCTGTCGTAAGGTGGGCAAAGCGAAGCGTGCCCACCACTTCCGGAATGGTGGGCACGGCGCAAGTGCGCCTTTGCCCACCCTACGAGTTCAGTGCTCTCACTGCCCCGCCAGCCGATCGGCAAAATACCCGATCGTCTTGCGATAGATCACCGCCCTGTTCCACTCCCGCATCGCATCGAAATTGGGGGTGCCTTCGCCGTAGGGCTGGCCCATCTTGAAGCCGTTGGTGTGGAGCAGGTTCGCGGTCGAGGCGAGCACGTCGGGAACGCTGTGGCGGAGGTCGACATGGCCGTCGCCGTCGAAATCAACGCCGTATTTGATGTAGGACGACGGCAGGAACTGGGTCTGGCCGATCTCGCCGGCATAGGCGCCGATGAGGTCACGCAGCGGCAGGTCGCCGCGCTGCACGATCTTGAGGGCGGCGAGCAGCTCGCCCTGAAACAGATCAGTGCGGCGGCAGTCATGCGCGAGCGTGGCGAGCGTGCGGATTACCGGCAGCTTACCGATGTCGCCCTTGCCGAAATCGCTCTCCAGCCCCCAGATCGCGACCAGGATATAGCGTGGCACGCCGAACTGCTGCTCGATCCGCGCCAGCAGCGCGGCGTGACGCTGGAGCAGCGCCTTGCCGCCATTGATACGGCCGGGGCCGACGCGGGTCGAGACATACTGCTCAAAGCTCTTGTTGAAGGTGTAGCGCTGGCGCCGGTCGAAGGTGAGCACGGCGCCGTCAGGGGTCACGCCGCTGAGCGCCGCGTTGGTCGTGCTCGCCGAAACGCCGGCCGCCTGCGCCTCCGAGGCCATGGTGGCGACGAAGCTGTTGAAGTCGCCGCCGCAGCGCGCGGCCTGCGCCGAGCCGCCGGCCAGACCGACGAAGCAAACAGCGGCGAGAGCGTATCTCAGCATAGCAAAAATTCCTCATATCCCTTTACGCGAAGCAGCGCGCGATCATGCCCGGGAACACCAGACCGGTCAAAGCGCTGTGGTGGCGACGCTGCGCGCCCGCACCTCGCGCCATCCTGACGCAGGTTGCAAGACGGATGAACCTGAAGCGTCTCGTCCAGACAAATCATCAAGCGCAGGACGTGTATCGCATGGATGCGCCCACGGGTTGAGTTGCCGTTTCGTTCCGGAAGGCGCGCCATGGATGCTTCAGCGCCGACGTCAACGTCCACCAGCGGTCTGTCCCAGGGCACGTCCCGGATCGACCGACGCATCATGCTGCGCCGACTGTACCTGAAGGCGACCATCACTTTCGCTGTCGGTATCCTCTGCGTCGTCGGCTTCACCGATCGCTCGATCCGCACCGATCCGTTCACGCCCAATCCGGGCTGGGCTGAATGGTTCTTCAAGCCACAACCCGATCCACGTCTGGCCGTCATGCCGGTCGTGCCGATGGGAGCAGCCGGCGTGCTGTCATGGCGGCCGAAATCGACGGCCTGGCTCACCGAGCGTCCGGTCGGGCTGCCGGACCTGGCACCGCAAAAGGCTGCGTCTCATTGGTTGGGGCTCGCGCCCGCCTATGCCGGCGATATCCCCGATCTGAAAGTCGCGCCGAAGCCAAAACCGGGGCCGCCCCCTCAAGCCGAACCGTCGAAGATCCCAAACCAGGCCCAGCAGTCACGGCCGCCGATACCGCCCATCCAACAGCAGCAATTGCTTGATCTGGAGGATTCAAAACAGCCTTCCCGGCCCACGGCTCCAACGGGGCCCATCAGGCTGGTCCCCGACCCGAGCGCCGATCCTAACTTTGCGAACCTCCCTGCCCGCCAGCCTCGATCGGAGGCTGCCTATTGGGCCGGCTGCGATACGGACGGCGTCTTGTGCCTGCGGCTGGAAGGCATCGACGGCTCCTTCAGCCGGGATGGCGGACAAAGCTGGAAAGGGTTTCCGACCGACGGCAATCCCGCGCCATTCGTCGCGACTGGTGGAGAGAAGCTCTTGCTGGTCCCGGCCGGTGATGCGTTGGATGGCGCAGGACCGACCGACATACGCAATCAGGCGCAGCAGTCGGTCATCAACACGCAGGTGCCGTTCGCGTTGTCGGGGTATGCCGTCGATGACGAAATTCGCGGATATCGCGCGTCGCGCGTCAACGCGAAGCTGCAAAGCGGCGTCAGGGAATTCCTGCGCGCAACGTCACCGCGAATGAACTTCTTCGGCCTGCTGCCCCCGGACGACCAAGTCGACCTGCCCAATCGCACCACCAGGATGTTCACGCTGTTCGCGCAGGGCCGTCTCGCCACTACGACATTCAAGCTGTTCACGCCAGCCGGCCAGGTCGAGCACAACACGCAGTTCGTCACCCTTCCGACACAAGCGAACCTCCGCTCGCTTCACTTCCAGCCTGACCAGCGCTTCGGCTGGATCTCGTCGGGCTGGGAGGACGGCAACGAGGAAAGCGCGCTTCCGGCGATTTTCCAGACCTCTGACGGCGGCAAGACCTGGGACCGTCTGTGGTATCGATCGCAATTTGCGCCCTGGATGCTGTTCGGCGCGCTTCCGGGATTGGCACTTGCTTTCTTCTTCACCGGCCTCGCCTGGAAGGATCTCCCCAGCAGCAAAGTCGACGAGGGTATCTCGGCGACCGGCACGTCCGACACGCCGATCGGGTGGAACGACTTCGACGTGCTCGGGATGAAGCCGCTGGCGCTCGCGCTGTCGCGGTTCGTGCGCAACACCAGCACCTCGCCGCCCCTGACGATCGCGATCACCGGTCCGTGGGGCACGGGCAAGAGCTCGCTGATGAATTTGGTGGCGGAAGATTTGCGCCAGCGCGGCTCGAACCCGGTCTGGTTCAACGCATGGCATCACCAGAAGGAAGAGAACATCCTCGCGGCGCTGCTCGAGAACATCCGCGGCCAAGCCATTCCGCCTGTCTGGCGCTGGTCGGGCCTGTGGTTCCGGGCGCGCCTTCTCTACGTGCGTGCGGGACGGGACTTCGTTCCGCTCCTGCTCGTTGCTGCGTTGGTCGTCAGCGTCGCCTGGGCGTTCAAGTGGGCAGCCATCGGCAACTCGGTCGCGGCCTGGATCAAACCCGACGCCGATTGGCCGAAGCTGGCGCAATTGACGGATTCTGCCAGCAACTGGCTCGATCACGCCGCCTTCGTCGGCGCCGGGACGATCTTGCTCGTGATCGTCAAGATCTACGCAACCATGAATCTGAAACCATCGGAGCTGATGGCGACATTGCGTGGCAATTCCAAGCTGGCCGATTTCAGCGCCCAGCTCGGCTTCCGCTACAAATTTGCCAAGGAGTTCGATGTCGCGGGCCGAGCCTTGCGGACCTCGACCAATCCGGGGCTCGTCATCTTCATTGACGATCTCGATCGCTGCTCGCCCGAGAATCTCATGGAGGTGCTGGAATCCATCAACTTCCTGACCACAGCGGGGCCCTGCTTCATTTTTCTCGGCATGGACGAACCCAAGGTGGTCGAGATCATTGCCAAGAAATATGGCGACGATCAGCAGCGCGCCCGGCAATATCTGAAGAAGCTGCTCAACCTCACCATTCCCGTGCCCGACGCGGACGTTCGCAACAGCATCGAGCTGTCCTCGGGACACGATGTGCCGACCGAGGGCAGCTCACCATGGCCGGACCGGATTCGAAAGACGCTTCGTTACGTGCCCGATGTGGGCATCCCCGCGATGGTGCTGCTCTTGATGATCTGGCTTCTGGCTACATGGGCGAACAATTTGCAGAGTGTCGTTTCGCCGCCCGCGGCGAAGCCGCCCCAAGTCGCGGCAACGTCCACGTCCACCGCTGTCGAGACCGCCGCCGCGGTCGCGCCGAACCCAGCGCCCATCCCCGGCGATGCCGCACAGAAGAAAGTGCCGACAGCGACCGCCGATCAGCTCATTCTGCCCCGCGGCGTGCCGCCTTATCTCGGTCTCGCCGTCGCACTGCTGCTGATCGCGATGCTGGGAGCCCGGCGCATCACGATGGTGCGCGAGGACAAGGTGGAGGACTCCAAGAATTTCCGTGCCGCACTGGCGATCTGGCATCCGGCCGTGTTTGAGGCCGATCCCACGCCGCGCGGTGTCAAACGTCATCAGAACCGGCTGCGCCTCCAGGCGATGCGGCTGCGGCCGGCCCACGAGACACCCGATGTTCTGGATCGATGGTTCGCGGTCAAGCCCACGAGCCCTAGCAGCGCCAATATCAGCGAGCCCACGCTGGTTGCGCTCGGCGGCATCGTCGCGCTGTGTGATGATATTCCGGATTGGTCGGTGCAGCCGAACGCGACCGCCACAACCGGAGCGCCCGCGCCCAAGCAATCCATCATCGGGCCATGCGTCAGCGCCTTCGCGATGAGGTTCCCGCAGGATTGGCCACCGACGCCAGAGGCGATTGCGGCCTTCAGGGCGTTACGGCGCTCGCTTTAGGCTTTCTTGGAACCAGCGGCGGCGAGCGCGCGACCAACAGCGGCGCCTCCTTTTCTCCCCCAACCAACAGAGATGCCTATGCCCTTGCGAAACATTTTCGGACTGTCCGTCCTCGCCATCCTGGTTGCAGCTCACGCCATCGCCCCGGCCTCCGCGCAAACGCGCGATGTCGCGGGCGCGCGCGACTATCCCGGCATCGGCCGCTTCAGCGGCAGCGTCATCACCGGCTATGTCATGAAGGATTTTGATGCAACGCGGATGCAGGCCGCCGCCTTCAAGGACGGCCAGCCAACCGATGCGCGGCGGCTCGAGGGTCGCGTCTTCCGCATCGCCTACCGCACCAATCCCGGCCCTTCGATCCTGGAGGTGTCGCGCAATTTCGAGACGCAGCTTGCGAAGGCCGGCTTCGAGACCCTGCTGGCCTGCGACACCGATGCCTGCGGCGCCATCCCCTTTACCGAGGCGATCGACACGCTGCCGGTGCCGCAGATGTGGGTCGACGGCTTCAACTACCGCTATTTCGCCGGCCGCAAGACCGAGGGCGGGCGCGAGACTTTTGCCAGCGTCATCGTCAGCCAGAACAACCAGGACATCACCGCGCAGGTCACCGTCGCCGAGCTCGGCGCCATCGCGAACAAGATGGTCGATGCCGCAGCGATGGCGAAGGGTCTTGGCGAGACCGGCCACATCGCGCTCTACGGCATCTATTTCGACACCGACAAGGCCGTGCTCAAATCCGAGAGCCGCCCGACGCTGGAGCAGATCGCAAAGCTGCTTGCGAGCCAGCCGCAGCTCAACGTCTTCATCGTCGGCCACACCGACAGCCAGGGCGCCTATGAGTACAATCTCGACCTCTCGAAGCGCCGCGCCGATGCGGTCGCAGCCGAGCTGGTGAAGAGTTTTCGCGTCGCGCAGACGCGGCTGCGCAGCGCCGGTGTCGGATTGCTGGCACCTGTCGGCTCCAATGCCACGGATGCCGGGCGAGCGCTGAACCGGCGCGTGGAGCTGGTGGCGCCGTAGGAACTCACTCACGCAGCGCCCGCGCACGCATTGAGATCTGCAACACGAAGTGGAACTCATTTGCGTGCAGCGAATGAGAGTCCATGCAAGCATTTGGAATAGATGCAGCTCTGCGCGCTTCGACACGCCACGCGCGAACTCTCGCTGCATTGCAAGGCGGCCAAAATGAATAAATTGCTTCGACCGTCAAATCATCTGCGGTGAAAGCGCGTTGAAGCAGCATGCACGATCGACGCATGTCTGATGCGCTCGCTGCGACATCAACGCCGCCACGATTTGCCTTGCCATCCCAGGGCGAAGGTATTAACCTTCTATTTTAGGTTGTTGCCCTGCCAGCCCCGGGCGACGCTGAAGACCAAAAATAAACGGCGGGCTTTGCGGCCCGCTGTTTATTGAGGCAAGGCCATTCGAAGGGTCGCGGCAGGCGCTTGGCGCCGCCCCCGACAGACGACCGCGATCAAAACAGCCCTACTGCCGGCCAAAAAGAGCGCTCCGGCCCACCACTGATGTCGACAAGCCGCTGAAGTCATTTGACTGCGGCCCCCTGATCGACGACAAGCCGCCCATGGCCAAAAAACCCGGAACCAATCCCAAGGGCGAATTCGCCTTTTTCAACGTCTTCTATGAAGACGATACCCAGCGCTCCAACCGCCGCGTGCCCGCCGAGCTGCTCGGCGGCCTCGACGGCGACGAGCCCGCGCGCAGTTTCATCATGGAGCAGGACCGCGAGATCGCCGAAAAGGGTGGCCGCCCGGCGCCCGAGATCAAGCGGATCGAGCGGGTCGGGGCGAAGAAGAAGTAAGCGCAGCGACATACGCGCCGCAACGACACGAACAAAAACGGCGGGCCTCGGCCCGCCGTTTTCGTTTGGATGGATGCCCGGATCAAATCCGGGCACATCTGAATCAATTATCCAAAAAGCTCCGCAGCTTCCTGCTCCTCGACGGATGCTTCAGCTTCCGCAGCGCCTTCGCCTCGATCTGGCGAATACGCTCGCGCGTCACGCTGAACTGCTGGCCGACTTCTTCCAGCGTGTGGTCGGTGTTCATGCCGATGCCGAAGCGCATGCGCAGCACGCGCTCTTCGCGCGGGGTGAGCGAGGCGAGGACGCGGGTGGTGGTCTCGCGCAGGTTCGACTGGATCGCGGCGTCGATGGGCAGGATCGCGTTCTTGTCCTCGATGAAATCGCCGAGGTGTGAATCCTCTTCGTCACCGACGGGTGTTTCGAGCGAGAGCGGCTCTTTCGCGATCTTGAGGACCTTGCGGACCTTTTCCAAGGGCATGCCGAGCTTTTCGGCGAGCTCTTCCGGGGTCGGCTCGCGGCCGATCTCGTTGAGCATCTGGCGGGAAGTGCGCACGATCTTGTTGATCGTCTCGATCATGTGCACGGGGATGCGGATGGTGCGGGCCTGGTCCGCAATGCTGCGGGTGATCGCCTGCCGGATCCACCACGTGGCGTAGGTCGAGAACTTGTAGCCGCGGCGATACTCGAACTTGTCGACCGCCTTCATCAGGCCGATGTTGCCTTCCTGGATCAGGTCGAGGAATTGCAGGCCGCGGTTGGTGTACTTCTTCGCAATCGAGATCACGAGACGGAGGTTGGCTTCCACCATCTCCTTCTTGGCCTGGCGTGCTTCGCGCTCGCCCTTCTGCACGGAGTGCACGATCTTGCGGAACTCGACGATCTCGAGGCCGGTCAGCGCTGCAAGCTGATGCACCTCGTGGCGGAGGTCCTTGATGCGGTCCTTCTCGACATGGACGAAATTCTTCCAGCCCTTGGCCGAGAGTTTCGAGACCCGGTTGAGCCAGCGCGGATCGAGCTCGGAACCCTGGTAGTTGCGCAGGAAATCCTCACGCGCGACGCCATGGCTGTCGGCAAGGCGCATCAGGCGGCCCTCGTGCGAGACGAGGCGCTTGTTGATGTCGTAGAGCTGCTCGACGAGTGAGTCGATACGCGCCTGGTTGAGGCGCAGCGACTTCACCTCGACGATGATCTCGTCCTTGAGCTTGCGGTACTTGCGCTCCTGGTGCGGCGACAGCGAGGGCCCATGCGAGGTGCTCTCGAGCTGGTTCTGGATGTCCTGCTCCTGAAGCTTGCGCAGCTTCTTGTAGCTGTCGGCGATCTTGTCGAAGATCTCGACGACCTTCGGCTTGAGCTCGGCCTCGATGGCCGCGAGCGACATCTGGTTCTCGAACTCGTCGTCGTCGTCCATGTCGGATTCGGCGGCGGCTTCGCCCGGATCCTTTTGCTCACCGGCCTGGCTGCCGCCGGGGGCGGGCTGACCAGCGCGGAACGGGGTCGGCGACGGCGGAGCTGCGGGCGGCGCGACATGCGCGGGCGCGCCACCGGCCACTGCGGCCTGGCCGCCTTCGGCCGACGCTTCACCGTTCTCGCCGGTGGGCCCGGCGATCATCGCGTTGTTCATGCCGGCCTTGGCGTCGGGGCCGGCATAGGTTGCTTCGAGATCGATGATGTCGCGAAGGAAGATCTTGCCTTCGTTGAGCTCGTCGCGCCAGATGATGATGGCCTGGAAGGTCAGCGGGCTTTCGCAGAGACCTGCGATCATCGCCTCGCGGCCGGCCTCGATGCGCTTCGCAATCGCGATTTCGCCTTCGCGGGACAGCAGCTCGACGGTGCCCATCTCGCGCAGATACATGCGCACGGGGTCGTCGGTGCGCTCGCCCGGCTCGCTCTTCTTGACCTCGGTGACGGCCTTTTGCGTGACCTCGACGAGCTCGTTGTCGGTCTCGTCCTCGCCGCCCTCGTCCTTTTCCTCTTCGCCTTCGCTATCGTCGGCTTCGGTGACGTTGATGCCCATGTCCGAGAGCATGGACATGATGTCCTCGATCTGCTCGGGCGAGGTCTGGTCGGACGGCAAAACTTCGTTGAGCTGATCGAAGGTCACGAAGCCGCGCTTCTTGGCCTGCTTGATCATCTTCTTCACTGCCGCGTCGGACAGATCGAGCAACGGCGACGGCGCGTCCTGGGAGTCCTTCTCCGGCGCGTCCGCTGCCTTGTCGTCTTTTTCCTTGTCCTTCGCCTGCAGCGTCTTTGCCTTGGTGGCCATCCATTGCTCCTAAACGCGCTTCATGCAGACGGCTCGCTCCGCCCGCGTGAAATCACTTGAACCTGTTGTTCGACGCTCTCGCTTCGTCAGATCTCGACACGGAAAGGGCGGCGCGCACATCTCTCGCCACCCCCAACCTTCTCTGGCCGGAATTGCCTAACGCTTCGTGAGCCTCTTTGTCGCGGCGGATGCAGGTGTAGTGCCAACAGCGATTGCGCGGATTCATTCCTGACGCGTCTGTTCTGCCTGCGGCCGCCTGGTGGCCAAAGTGCTCCAAGACCGTTAAGTCTCGATTAACCCTGTTTTTGCCGCCAAATCATGGATTTGGCGAGTCTTTTAGCGGTGCCTAGCCCGGCCGTCCGCATGATTCTTTCATCACACGCTCTTCTGGAACCGACCCGACAGCTCGCCAAAACCCTCGATCAGGGCCTCGGTGCCGTCGACTTCGCCTATCCGAGCCTTGACGTCACGCAGCCACGCCAAATTGGCCTCGCTGGGGTCCTCCCCCAAGGCCAGCTCGGCGTCCTTCAACTCCCTAAGTAGTGAATGGTATTGCCGATGCAAGGCAACGAGCTGGTGCCAGGTGGAGAGAACGTCGTCCCTCGCCGCGCCCTCGCGGGCACCCCACACCGCCGCGGTGGTGATGCCGTTCTCAACCCTTTGAAGGAGCTGCGAAAATCCGCCCTTCTCGATGTCGGATCGCATTTTCTCGGCCAGCTCGCCTGGGTCCGGCGAGTGGTGATGGTCGTTGGCGAAAGCGGCGATGATGCCGGCCCGGAGCTTATGGGCCTCGGGATGGGCCAGCTCCAGGGCGGCGACCTCCTCGAGATGGTCGTGCAGCAGCCAGGGGTGGTTGATCAGAATTTGCAGGATCAGGGCTTCGCGCCTGGAGATGGCGCTGCGCTGGCCGCGCATGATCGGGCTCGCCGCGAGCTGGGGGCTCGCCGCCTGGTAAGGGCCCGAGGGCAGCGGGGCCGGACCGGACGGGCCACGGCGTCCCTGGTTGCCAAAGCCCTGGCCACCGAATCGATTCGGCTGTCCCCCGCCCCTCGGCTGGAACTGGCGGCCGGCCTGACCGGGACGGAAATTGCCCCGGCCGGCAAAGCCGCCGCGTCCGCCTTCCGGTGCAAAGGTGCGCTGAAGCCGCTCGGCGAGATCCTGGCGATAATAACGCCGCACCACCTCGTCGCGGATGCCGTTGGACAATTCCTTGATGCGCGCTTCCAGTGCGGCGCGGCGCTCGGGGGTGGCAAAATTGCCGCCTTCGAGCTCGCGCGCCCAGATCATGTCGGCGAGCGGACGCGCCGCGGCGATCACCTCCTCGATCGCGCCGCGACCGCCGGAGCGCGCGAGATCGTCGGGGTCCTGCCCTTCCGGCAACAGTGCAAAGCGCAGGCTTTTGCCCGGCGCGAGCAAGGGCAACGCAAGATCCGCAGCACGATACGCCGCTTTCTGCCCGGCCTTGTCGCCGTCGAAACAGAGGATCGGCTCGTCCGCCATCTTCCAGATCAGCGCAAGCTGGTTTTCGGTCAACGCAGTTCCGAGCGGCGCGACGCTACCTGCAAAGCCTGATGTGACCATCGCAATGACGTCGACATAGCCTTCGACCACGATCAGGGGGCTGCCGTCATACGTGGCTTTGCGCGCGGTCTGGTGATTGTAGAGATTGTCGCCCTTGTGGAAGAGCGGCGTCTCCGGCGAGTTCAGATATTTGGCCGGAACGTCCTTCTCCAGCGCGCGCCCGCCGAAGGCGATGACGCGGCCGCGCATGTCTGCGATCGGGAACATCACGCGATCGCGGAAGCGGTCGTAGGGCACGGGGATGTCGTCGCCTGCGACGAGCAGCCCGGTCTCGACCATGTCGGCGACGGAAACGCCGAGCTTGCCGAGATGCTCCTTCAGCGCGAAGCGATCGGGCGAGGCATAGCCGAGGCCGAACTGCAATTGCGTCGCCGGCGAGATGGCGCGGTCGGCGAGATAGCCGCGCGCCTTGGCACCGACGCGGGAGGCCAGGGTCTCCGCAAAATACTTCGCGGCGAGATCCATCACGTCATGCAGCGAGCGGCGCCGCTGCTCCTGCCGCGCCGCATCCGGCGTCACCGCTGGCAGCGGCAGGCCGGCCATGCTGGCCAGCCGCTCCACGGCCTCCGCGAACGGCAGGCCGTCGGTCTCCATCACGAAGGTGATGATGTCGCCGTGCTTGCCGGAGGAGAAGTCGTGGTAAAATCCCTTCTGGTCATTGACGTAGAAGGACGGCGTCTTCTCCTGCTGGAACGGCGACAGCCCCTTCCACTCCCGCCCCGCCTTCTTCAGCTTGACGCGCTTGCCCACGACTTCGGAAACCGAAAGCCGGGCACGCAGCTCGTCGAGGAATTGGGGCGTGAAGCGGATCATGCTGATTTCTGGGGTGAGTCGGGCGTTAAGCCAATCGGATAGGCATATAAGGATGGCCTTGGGAAATACGAAGCACGTGGGGCTTCTCCCGGCTATTCACAGGCCAAAAGATTCGACGGCAGGCTTGAACCCCGCCCGGTTCCACGCTTCCATGGGCCATGTTCAGGACCTTTCGGGGTGGCCAGAGCGGGGGCTGGCGCATCATCTCGGTGTCGCCCGTGACGGGCGAGCCCCTCGCCTTCATGCCGGCGCTGTCGGTCACCGACAGCGAGGCGATCTCATTGCCGCTGGTGCCCTCGCGCAATGCGTGGCGGCTGGTCGGCGTGCCCAGCAGCTTGCGCTACACCGAGCGGCCTGAGAAGCAGCAGCTCACAGCCGTGCAGGCCGGGCTCGGCCGGCTGGAAGCAACGAGCGCAGCGCTGATCCCGATCCGCAAGTCACAGGCCTGGTGGGATCTGACGCAGGAAGAGCGGCGCAGGATTTTCGAGGACAAGTCGCACCACATCGCGAGCAGTCTTCGTTTCCTGCCCGCCATCGCGCGGCAGCTCTATCACTGCCGCGACCTCGGCGGCCCCTTCGACTTCCTGACCTGGTTCGAATTCGCCCCCGCGCACGCCTCGCTGTTCGAGGAGCTGGTGGCAATGCTCAGGCGGACCGAGGAATGGACCTACGTCGAGCGCGAGGTGGACGTGCGCGTGGTGAAGGAAGTGCTGTCGGCTTAGAGCCGCGATGACGGTACGCTCCCTCGCCCCGTTCTTACGGGGCGAGGTGAAGTCAGTGCTCCAGGAAGCGGCCGGACTCGATACGCGGCAGATCGGCGACGGGCCAGTTGTAGATGTAGGTCCAGGCCTTCTCAGCGGAGCCATCAGGCAGCGTGACGTCGATCAGCCGGCGCAGATATTCGGTCGGCTCGGGAAAGCCTTCCCCGCAGGCCTCGTACATGTCGAGCTCGCCCAAGAGTTCGTCGGGCACGCGCAGGTGAAAGAGCTCACCGTGCACGATATCGGAGGCCGCATCCGACAACAACAGGCCCGGATAGTGCTTCACAAGAACGAGCCGGCCGCGACAGGTCGCTTCACCGACGAAGTCGGCGTGGCCAGCAAGCAGCCGCGCCATCGGATGGTCGAAGCCGCGCATCAGGGTGCCATAGACGAACAAACGATCGGGGGTCATGGGCGCTCTATAGACTCTCAACGCGGTCATTGCGAGGAGCTCTTGCGACGAGGCAATCCAGACAGCCGCCGCGGAAATAGTCTGGATTGCTTCGCTAAGCCGCCTTGTCGCTTGCGACCTCGTCGCTCACCACCACGAATTTTTTCAGCTCCATCCGACCAAAGCTCGTCGAGAGCGCGACGTCGGCGGCGTCGCGTCCCGTCCCCATCAGGATGCGGCCCCTGCGGGGGATGTTATGCCTGGCGTCGAAGGTGAACCATTTGCCCGACAGCCAGACCTGAAACCAGCCGGAAAAGTCCATCGGCGCCGGGTCCGGCGGAATGCCGATGTCGCCCATATAGCCGGTGCAGTAGCGCGCGGGAATGCCCATGCAGCGGCAGAAGGTCAACGCCAGATGCGCGAAGTCGCGACAGACGCCGGTCTTCTGCTCGTAGACGTCGTGCGCCGACTTCATGTAATGGGCGTGCTCGTAGCCGAAGGTGACGTGGCCGTGCACGAACTTGGTGATGGCTGCGACGCGCTTCCAACCGGGCTTGGTCTTGCCGAACAGCGACCAGGCGATGTCGGTGAGCTTGTCGGTCTCGCAATAGCGGCTCGGCATCAGATAGAGCATCAGCTCGTTCGGCAGCTGCTCGATCGGGAGTTGTTGCGCGGTCGGCATCACCTCGTCGGGCAGGCCGGTATCGCGCACCAGCGCGCGGCCCCTCAGCGTCACGCCGCCGGCGGGCGTAACGAGACGGCCGCACACATTGCCAAAACTGTCGTGATAGAAACGGATGGGAACGTCGGGCTCAGCGACCACCGTCTCCTTGCCGATGATGTCGGCTTGTCGCGAGGGGTGGATGTTGAGCATGATCACCATCGGTGTCGGCTGCGCTGCCGCGTAGGTGATCTCGAAGCCGACCTTGATCTGCATCTATGAAACTTCCGCCTCCAACTCTTCGTCGCTGTTTTGGTCGTCCGAGACCACCCTGATGTTCACGTCCATGGCCTCGAAAGCGTCGTCGGAGCCGATATAGACCCCGTGGAGCGGGATCGCCTGACGCGGATCGCGGGCGACCGCGACACGAATGAGGTCGCGGGTGCCGATGATGCCGTTGGTCGGATCGAACTCGATCCAGCCTGCGCTCGGCAGATAGACCTGCACCCAGGCGTGCGTCGAACCACCGCCCTCATGCCGCTGCTCGATATCCTCCGGCACGAAGATGTAGCCGGAGACAAATCGTGCAGCGAAGCCGAGATGGCGCAGCGCCTCGATCATAAACAGCGCATAGTCCCGACAAGTTCCCGTCCCCGAATGTAAAGTGTCGAGCGGATGCTGCGTGCCGGGCTCATGGCGCTTGCGGTATTTGAACTGCTCGCGGATGCCGTGCGTCATGCCGCTCAGGATCTTGAAGGTCGGCGACGGCGAATCCTCGTCGAGGAAGCCGCGCGCCCATTCCGAAATCTCGCCATCGGGATCGGCATATTGCGGCGTGGTGTATTGCACGAGGTCGGCAAACTCCTCGTCGTCATAGACGAAGGGATAGAAATAGGCGGCATCGTCCGGCGTCAGCGCGAACTCGTCCACCGGATTGTGCTCGACGGTGACGTGCCAGTCGAAGGTCAGTGTTTCCGCGCGTTCGTCGAAACTCGCGATCGCAACCGAATTGCCGAACACGTCGTGAATCCAGCGTAGCGACATCGGTGTGGGCGAGATATCGAGCTGACTGTCGAGCACACGCAAATCGTGCCCGTCACGCGGACGGAGCATGATCCTGTGTTCGCCGAACGCCACGGGGCGGTTGTAGCGATATTCGGTCTTGTGATGAATCGTCAGCAGCGGCATCGTGAGGCAATCATGGTGATTTTGGGCCGATCATTCTATAGCGATTCCTGCCCAATTCTTGGGGTCGACTGCTTTTTCCATAGGCAATCAGGATGGCTTTAGACACAGCCCGCGCGACCGATCAACTCCTCGGCGAGGGTGATATACCGCCAGTGCATGAGGTGAATGCGCAGGCGACATCGCCGTTTCTGCTCACCTCGGATCATTACGGACGGGTTTTGCCGCATGCGCTCGGCGATCTCGGCGTCGCGGAAAGCGAGCTAACGCGGCACATCGCCTGGGACATCGGCATTGCCGGCGTGGCCGACCGGCTGGCGGAGATGCTGGATGCGCATCTGATCGCGCAGCGCTATTCGCGGCTGGTGATCGACTGCAACCGCCCGGCGGCCGCCGTGAGCTCGATCCCCGTGATGTCAGAGGCGACGGCAATCCCCGGCAATGAGGCAATCTCCGACAGCGAGCGCTTGGCGCGGCGGCGCGAGATTTTCGAGCCCTATCATCATCGCATCGATGCCGCGATCGACCGCCGCCTCCATACGAAGCAACCGACCGTGCTGGTGTCGCTGCACAGCTTCACGCCGGTTTATGCCGGCGTCGCACGGCCCTGGCACATCGGTGCGCTCTACAATCGCGACGCCGTGCTGCCGAAGTTGCTGCTGAAACATTTGCGCGCCGAGGGCGATCTGGTCGTCGGCGACAACGAGCCCTATGCGGTGAACGACCTCACCGACTACACCATTCCCGTGCACGGCGAAGCCCGCGGCCTCGTCAACACCGGCATCGAGATCCGTCAGGATTTGATCGCGGACCAGTTCGGCCAGCAGCAATGGGCCGAACGGCTGGCGAGGGTCTTTGCGGAGATCGAGGTGGAGTTGAGGGCGGAGAGGCTGGTCGACTAGCCGCCGCGCGTCGCGACGAATATCGCGAGCGCGGCAAAGATTGCGGCGATCCCCCACAGCACATAGGCGATGCGGACGGGGCCGTTTGTATCGAGCGTTGCCTCGGCCGGGTTGTCGGGATTGACGCGCACCTCGACGTTCGCGCCATCTCGATAGCGCGACATCAGTTTCTCCAGCATCTTGCCGGAGGCCTCGGGCGTGCCGGCCGCGACCCGCGCGCATTCATTGGTGTAGCTGACGTTCTGATAGCGATAGGTGTAGGTCACGCGCTTGCCGAACATCTCGGTGCCACGGCGCTCGCCCGGCTCGCTGGCCTCGTAATATTGCTCGGTTCCCGACAGCTTGATCGTGCCCCGCACGACAGGCCAGCGCGTCGCCATCGACGCCTGCCGCCGCACCGCATACCCCATCAGCGCGATGACGAGGCCGAACGCGCCTAAGCCGACGACGAGGCCCGCGAGATCAGGCCGCGCGATGTGATGGGTGAGGTAGGCGTAACTCTGGTTGAGCCCGAACGCCGAGCCGAAGATGATCGCGAGGACGATCACCGTGCCGATGCCGAGGCAGCCCCACAGGCCCTTGGGCAGGTCGCGCTCCAGCACGGCCTGAT
Organism: Bradyrhizobium sp. 1; assembly: GCF_023073315.1. Lineage (GTDB taxonomy): Bacteria > Pseudomonadota > Alphaproteobacteria > Rhizobiales > Xanthobacteraceae > Bradyrhizobium. Next base: position 135,064 of record NZ_JADPJH010000018.1, read on the forward strand.
CGGGATGGCGCGGATTGTAATAGACGGTGACGATGCTGCCGGCGGGATACTTTGCGAGCTGCTCGGCGACCTCGAAATTGCCGAGGTCCTCGCCGATCGAGATGCGGTTACAGCGCAGCTTGCGGCTGCCGACCGCATATTCGTAGGTCACGTTCGCGAAATTGCGTTTCTCGAGGCGATAACCTTCCTCGCGGTCGCTGTCGGAGACCCTGACCTCGCGCACCTCTGCAACCGAGGTGACGACCTTGCCCGGCGCCCGCGGCCAGTTGCGCGCCTCGCGCACCTGCCAGGTCTTGACGATTGCGGCGATCAGGAGGAGTCCGAGCGGTGCGAGCAGCATCGCGTAGACGAACCAGGGCAGATCGGGCACGGCCAAATTCCTTCGTCAGCGGCAATGCCTCCTTGGACGCACTGCCGCGGACGAAGGTTCAACCGGCAGGCTCGCTTACTTATTTGGCCCGGATCAACGCCAGCCAGATGCCGCCGCCGATCATGAAGCCGCCGGACACGCGCGACACCATGCGGGTGCGGCGCGCCGAGAAAAAGCCGCGGACCTGACCGGCAAGCAGCGCGTAGATTCCGTCCGTCAAGCCGGCAAGCACCATGAAGGTGATTCCGAGCACCAGGACCTGCGACAGGTGATCCTTGCTCATGTCCATGAATTGCGGAATGAACGCGCCGAAGAACACCAGCAGCTTCGGGTTCGACAACGCCACGACAAAGCCCTGTAAAAGAAAGCCACCGCGAGGGGGAGGTGGTGGCGCGTCGGCGTCGACGCCCTCGACCGGGGAACGGATCAGCTTGATGCCGAGCCAGACCAGATAGGCCGCGCCCGCAAAGCGCACCCAGTTGAACCAATAGCCCATCGTCGCCATCAGCGTGGTGAGGCCGACCGCAAGAATCCCAATCACGATCAACAGCCCCACCTGCACGCCGAGAATGTTGGTCAGCGCGGCGCGGGTGCCGTGACGCAGGCCGTTGGCGATGACGAGGGTGACGATCGGCCCCGGCAGCAGCGCCAGCGCAATGCAGGCGGCGACGAAGGCGAGATAGGCTTGCATGGACATCATGGGAGGGACTCGGCTGAGGTCGGGTTTGGGGTATTAATGCATGGCAGTCACTGTCCGTCCAGCGTAGCGAGTACCCAGCCCCTCATCTCCTGAGTCTCCAGGAATGCCAACATTGCGCGTTGCATCCCGCTCGCTTCGCCGCGCCCCTGCGCCGCCGCAACGAAGAGATCGCAGCGACGTGAGACCGCAACGCCGATCGCGGCGTGACCGACACCGTCGGACATATCGAGATCATACCGCCTCGCCCGTCCGCGTAACTCGTTAAAGCTCACCTCCTCGCCCGGCGCGACGGCCGCAAACCGCGGACTGATCAGATCGATATCGGCGACGCGATCGACCTCATCGTCATCGGCGACACCGCTGTCGCAATTGCAGAAGCCGCGTTTTGCGCGCACGTAAAGCTCGGCGCCCGCGCAGGTGCCATCGCAACGAAACGCGCGCCCCGCAGGCCAGCCATCGCGCGGGAACGGCCAGGCGATCTCGCGCCAATGCACGACCTCCTCCACCGGCGACGGCACACGCTGATAGGCCCAGACGCCGGACACACCGAGCGCGATCACCGCCACAGCTATCATCGTCCCGCGCCGCATCGTCAGTTCCTCGGCAGGCCGGCGGCGGCGCGCGCGGGGCCGGTCAGTTCGAGGATGTGCAAACCGGTATTGGCGCGGTCGACGATGTAGATGTAGCCGCGATCGTCGGTCTCGACATTGTTGGTCTGGATCGCGACCTTGCAGCGCGCGCCGCCCTCGATCGGGATGCAGCGCTTGTCGGTCGCGCTCGTGATCGACGGAATGAAATAGCCGACCTCCCGGGGGTGATAGGGATCTCGGATGTCGAGCGCACGGACGCCGGCATTGAAGAAGGCAATGAAGGCCATCTTCTTGTAATAGACCGGCGCCATGCTCTCGTTGGACGAATGCGAGCCGAAACGGCCGCCGCGCTGGCAGAACTGCCCGCTCGCCTCCGGCACTGTGTAGCTCGAGATCATCATCGGCCGCGTCTCGGTGGTGACGTCGGCGAACCACACCATCTGCCGCGCCTCGCCGCATTCGTTCAAGATCGCCTCGTCCACGATCATGACGATGTCGCGCGTCTTGCCGTCCTTGTCCTCGGCAAATTCCGCAACGGGCATATCGAGCATCGGGAACGTCGTGTGCGCGCCGTTGAAGGCGGACATCGGCATGCGCGATATCTCGGGATAGCGCAGATTGTCCGGCGTCGGCTCCTTCGGCCCGTTCAGCAGCTTGTCGCGATCGACGATCTGCAAAATGCCGCCCTTGTTGGTGCCGTAGCCGAAAAAGACGCGGTTGCCATTCGGCCCGGTCGAGATCGGCCCGTGCAGCTCGGTCGGCACCGCGCCGGTCGCGCCCGGCTCCTGGCCGGGCAGGCCGAAGTCGCGGATCTTTTGCGGATGCGCGGGATCGCTGAAATCATAGATTTGCGTCATCCGCCGCGTGCGCCAGTCCGGCGCGCCCGAGACGAGGAAGGCGATGCCGGTGTCGCATTCCCACCAGCTCTTGTGCGTGTCCTTCAGGCCGGCAATGCGCGTGATCAGCACGGGATTTGCGGGATCGGCGACATTCCAGATCTCATGTGCCTCGCTGCCGAAGGTGCGGAGCATGTAGACCGCATTGGGATCGCCCTTCGGCAACGACTTGCCGTCACAGACCCGCACCATCTGCGCGCCGCCGGATTCATACTTGCCTTCCTGCCCCGGCAGATGCCGCAGATATTTGGGATGCGCGGGATCGGTGACGTCGACGATCGAGGTGCCGTTCGGCTCCTCTTTTCCCGTCATCGGATTGACGGGAACGGGCACGTCGTCGGTGCCGCCGTGATGGCCGATATAGGCGATCCAGCGATCGCCCTGGTGGTGGATGGTCGGCTGATAGGCGCTGCGGGCCTGAAGGTCGTTGGTGCCGACCAGCTTCATGTTGGAAGCCTCGGGCGGCGCGCCGATGGTCTGCTTCTGTGCGTGAACGAAGGTGCTGCTGGCGAAAAGGACGAGGCCGGCAGCAGTCAAGACGCAACGGAACATCGAAGTCCTCCCGGAACCAATCTACGTTGGCTGAGCTTCAACGCTATCACGACCGAATGCGCCCGCCCAAGACACCATCTTGACATGCAACCATTTGGTTGCCTAATATGCCTGCCATGGATGAGGTCTTCAAAGCGCTCGCCGACGCGTCACGGCGCTCGCTGCTGGACAGGCTTCACGCCAACAACGGCCAGACGCTGAACGAGCTCTGCGACGGCCTTGCGATGACGCGCCAGGCCGTCACAAAACACCTTGTCATTCTCGAAGAGGCCAATCTGGTCACGACGATCCGGCATGGCCGCGAGAAGCTGCATTACCTCAACCCGGTGCCGATCCATCAAATCGGCGAACGCTGGATCAAAAAATTCGAGCGCGGCAAGCTGGTCGCACTCAGCGAGTTGAAACGTCAGTTGGAGAAGCGCGATGAGTAAGCCGCAATTCGTCTATGTGAGCTATATCGAGACCACTCCGGAGAAGCTGTGGGAGGCGCTGACGTCGAGCGCATTCACCAGGCAATATTGGTTTGGCGCCGAGGTCCAGTCGGACTGGAAGGTCGGCTCTCCCTTCGCGCTCACGCTGGACGGCGAGGTCACTGATTCCGGCGAGATTTTGGAGGCCGATGCGCCGCGACGCCTGTCCTACAGCTTCAAGCACCAGAAGTTCGAAGAGCTGCGCGGCGAGCCGATCTCACGCGTCGTCTTCACCATTGAACCATTCGGCTCGCTCGTGCGTTTGACCGTGCTGCACGACGGCTTCGTCGAGGGCGGCAAATATCTCGGCGCCGTCTCCAATGGCTGGCCGGCGATCCTGTCCCAGCTCAAGAGCCTGCTCGAGACCGGCAAGCTGCTCGGCATCCCGCGCGCGGCCCTCAACAAGGGATTCGACGCAAAATGAACCTCGATCAGTTCAAGCCACTCACGGTCTACACCATCTACATCGCCTCGACGCCTGAGAAGGTGTGGGAGGCGCTGACCTCGGCCGAGTTCAGCCGCAAATATTTCTCCGGCTTCGCGGTGGAGATGCAGCCGAAGCTTGGCGGCAGCTTCATCGTGCGCGCGCCCGACGATTCGGAGCACATCTCCGGCGAGGTGTTCGAATACGATCCGGCGAAGAAGCTGACGGTGAGTTGGAACGTCAACTGGCCCGACCTCGTCGCAAAGCTCGGCACCACGCTCGTCACCTACGAGATCGAGCCCGCCGGCGAAGCCGTTCGCCTCACCATGAGCGAACGCCACGACCGCGATCTCAGCGACGACATCCTCTCCGGCGGCCGCACCGGCTGGCCCGCGATCCTGTCGGGGCTGAAGAGTTTGCTGGAAACGGGCACGGCGCCACAGATCAAGATGGCACCGCCCGCGCAGATGCTGGCGGCGTTAAAGGCGATGGGGATCAAGGTGCCGTAGTGGCCGCAATCTGCGCCCTCATCGCTTCTTCTTCACCAGCGGCGGATGAATCTCGTCGATCTTGCGACGGCAATCCCCTTCTGAGTCGTGCGGGCCCGAGACAAAGGTCCCGCTGACCTTGATCGCGTACCAGCCTGACTCCACGCCGAGCCGGAGCGCTTCGTCTGTCTTGACGTGCCGTGGGGAGAGAGCTTGCATTAGCTGCTTTCGGTTGGCGTTCGATCTCATATCGAACCGCGCTGGAATCTTTCAAGCATCCGCAGCACGAGTTTGCCGCATCCGACTCAACCGCCGGAACGGGCAACATGCGCAACGATCGCCGTTGCGACGTCGTGATGATTCGGCTCCGCGGGCGCGAGGAATGAGCAGTTTCGGGTCGCGCGTGCCACCGTGTGCGCAGAGACGACCGCTCTTTCCGACATTGGCGGACCGTGCGCGCAATCACTGCAATTAGCTACCGTTTTCTCGCCCGCACCATGCTTTTGAAGCGCGAAATCGCTTTCGATCGAATAAGACCGTCGAAGCCTTGTGTTCGACCGCTTCGTAGCCGTTGCGTCCGGCTCCCCTCTTACGCCACCGGCACCACCAGCCGCCGATACAGATGCCACGTCGCGTGCCCGAGCACCGGCAGCGTCACGACCAGCCCGAGAAAGTAAGGCAGCGCCGAAACGATCAGCAGCATCACGATGACGGTCGCCCAGCCGATCATCGGCAGCGGGCTGGTCACCACCGCGCGCACGCTCGTCACCATGGCGGTGACGAAATCGACATCGCGGTCGAGCAGCAGCGGAAACGACACCACGGTCAGCGAAAACAGAATCAGCGACAGCGCCGCGCCGACCGCGTTGCCGATGGCGAGGAACAGCAGACCCTCATTAGTCGTCAGCACCACTGTCATGAATTCCTGGAGGCTCGAGAACGAGGCATGCAGGCCGAGCAGCAGCGCGATCGAGAGCCGCACCTGGTACATCCAGATCACGAACACGAACAGCGTGACAAACGCCATCCAGCCGATCTCGCTGCGCGAGCGTATCGCCGACCAGATCGCGCTAGAGGAAACCGGCTCGCCGCGCTCGCGGCGGCGGCTGACCTCGTAAAGACCGATCGCCACGAACGGGCCGATCAGCGCGAAGCCCGCGGCCAGCGGATAGACCAGATAGAGCATGCCGAAGGCGGTGAGGCAGAGCATGATGGCGATGCCGCCGGCCGCATAGAGCGCGCCGAAGGCGAGCCCGTAGAGCGGCAGCGCCTGGAAATCGCGCAGGCCCTCGACCAGCGCCTCGGCGATGTCAGTCGCCGCCACCGGACGCACCACCGGATCGACCTTGCCCGAGATGGACATCAGCTTCCTCCTGATCTGCCGGCACGATCTTCGCCGCACGCGGCCTCGATATTAGCGCCCGGTGCTGCCGCGTGCACGCGCAAGTTGATCACCCGATGACGGTATCGCAGGACGCCCGGCCCCGAGCTTCGCCAGCGCCCCCTTTCGGGGCTCGTCCGCGATGCGTGCCACCTCAGAATCTTTCCCCATCGGGAGCTTTTCGGCACGATGCCTATGGACTGAGCGGAGGCAGGTGCCGCAAATTGTACCTTCGAACCAGCACACGCAGCGACCACAGCGGACCACCCGACCGATGAGCTTGCGTACCCGGCTACTGATACTTGTCATCGCGGCCATGCTGGTGCCGGCGAGCCTCGTCGGCCTGCGTTTCGTGCAAAACCGCAGCAGCGAGATCAACGCAGCGCTGGCCAATCTGGCGGCGACGGCCGACGACATTGCAAGCGATCTCGACGAAAAGATCCAGGGCACCGCCCAGCTTCACTATGGTCTGTCCCGTGCACGCGACCTCGACACGCGCGACAAGGCGGCGTGCTCGGCGTTTCTATCTGATGTCCGCGAGGAATACCCGCAGTTCACCGGGATATTGACCATCGATCCGGACGGCAGCCTGTTCTGCGATTCGCTGCGGACCAACCGCACCCTCGATCTCCGGGACCGCGCCTATTTCAAGCAGGCCCTGGTCTCGCGCGGCGTCGTGATCGAGCCGGTGTTCGGCCGTCTGACTGGGCTATCCGTGCTCCAGATCGCCTATCCGGTGCGATCGGAGACGGGCGCGCTGAAGCTGATTTTGCTTGCGTCGTTCAACTTGCCCAAATTCGCGGAGTTTCACGACAAGCGGCTGCTTGCCGAGAAGGAGATCCTGCTCATCGACAGCAAGGGAACGGTTCTGGTCGCCCCCTCCGGCGGAGGCTGGACCGAGCCGGTCGGCACGTCGATCGCAGGGTCCGAACTCCTGCGCTTCGCTGCAGCTCCAGATCGGAAGGCGTTTCAGGAGGTGACCGATCGCGACGGCCGCACGCATGTCTGGGCTGTCGCCGCCCACTCGCCCTCGACCCGTGATGCCGGCCTCTACATCCTGGTCGGACGGTCCAAGGACGGACTGGTCGCGGCGGCGAACCGCCGGCTTTACGAGGACATGGCGATCCTCGCGGTGGCCTCGCTGCTGCTGCTGGCGGGTGTCTGGATTCTTGCGACTGTAAGTGTGGGGCGCCAGGTCGGACGGCTCGCCGCAATGGCGAAGAAGCTCGGGCTCGGCGACCTCAGCGCGCGAATTCCGCCGCCCCATCCGGGCGGCGAGCTCGGCGGGTTGATGAGGTTGCTCAACGACACCGCCGAGTCACTCCAGCAACAACGCGCCGCCATCGCCGACCTCGACCAGAAGCTCAGCCAATCCCAGAAGATGGAGGCCATGGGCCAGCTCACCGGCGGCGTGGCGCATGATTTCAACAATCTCCTGACCGTCATTCTCGGCAATTCGGAACATCTTGCCGACAGGCTGGCGGGAAACCGGGAATTGCACCGGATCGCCGGTGATATCGCGATTGCAGCCGAGCGCGGCTCCGACCTGACGCGGAGCCTGCTCGCCTTCGCGCGCAAGCAGCCGCTGCGGCCGCGCGACATCGACATCGCCGGGAAGATTCACGACATGGAGCCGTTGCTGCGTCGGTCCCTGGGCGAGCACATCGAGTCCGCCTTCGTGCTCGAACCGGATCTGTGGTTGACCAGTGTCGATCCCGGCCAGCTGGCTACGGCGCTGCTCAATCTCGTGCTCAACGCGCGCGACGTCATGCCCGATGGCGGCAAGTTGACCGTCGAGGCGCGCAACACCTCGCTCGGCGAATCCGACCTGGACGTCAATGGCGAGCCGCGGCCCGGCGACTATGTCATGGTCGCCGTGACCGACACCGGCAGCGGCATGACCGCCGAGGTGGCGAGCCGGGCGTTCGAGCCGTTCTTCACCACCAAGGAGGTCGGCCAGGGGACCGGGCTCGGGCTGAGCATGGTCTACGGGTTTGTTCGGCAGTCCGGCGGGCTGGTGCAGATGCAGTCCCAACCGGGACAGGGCAGCGTCGTCAGGCTGTTCTTTCCCCGCCTTGCAACGCCACCGATCGAGGATCAGGTACCAGCGGAGCGGATCACCACACCCAATGGCAGCGAGACTATTCTCGTCGTCGAAGACGACGACATGGTGCGCGCCTATATCGAGAACGAGCTGAAGGCGCTCGGCTACAACGTCATCACGCGGTCGAATGGACCTGCGGCGCTGGAATTGCTGCGCCAGCCCGGGAACATCGACCTGCTGCTCACTGACGTCGTGATGCCCGGCGGCATGTTCGGGCCGGAGCTTGCGCGGCAGGCAACCGGCTTTCGGCCCGGGCTCAAGGTGCTCTTCACCTCCGGCTACACCCAAGATCCCGTCAAGACGCCCGATGGGGTCGATGCCCGTATCCTGACCAAACCGTTCAAGCGGCAGGATCTTGCCGCGATGCTGCGGTCCGCGCTGTCGGCAACAACACGCTAATCAAGGACGCGACACGAGCAGGAGCGCGACCCCGAGATTAGCCGCGAACAGGGCCGCGTCGATGACGAAGATCCTGAGCATCGGACCTTTCAACACGGGCCAATAGGCAACACCGACGCGTCCGCCGCGCATCAAGACCGGAACGTTGTAGATAAACTGGCTGAAATGGCAGGCGGCAAAGAACAGGAACAACGCAAGCTGCGCCTCAACCGGCTGGAAGAACAGCGGACGCGCGGCCAGAAGATAGAACGACAACAGCCCAATCGGAAGATTCATCCCGCCCAGGAACGCCACGCTGGCCGCAAGCGTCGGCGCGATCGGATTGCCGCGCTCTTCCCGCGGCAAAAGTATCTTCAGCGTATTGGCTTGCGCAACGCTGAACTGGATGAAGGCGCCGCCGAACCAGAGCGCATTGAGAAGCAGGACGAAATCCGAAAGGTGCATGGTCATTTTCCGTAAAAGGCTTCGCTGCGCGCTACGCGGCCCGCATCGTCGAAATCCATGAACTCGCTGGCGCGGGTGTCGCCGAGTTGCCACCACACCGTCAGGCGCGCGATCACCTCGTCCCAGCTCCAGCTCAGGATCTGCAGATCGGCGCTTTCGATGTGGCCATAGGCTTTCCGCCAATAGGCGCGGATGTTCTCGGCGCCGGTGACAACAGGTGAACCGGTCAGTGTCAGTGCCAGAGGGCTGCGCATCTGCGCATTGTCGGCAAAATGCGCGACCACAGCGTCGATATCGACCCGGCACCAGCTCGCGCACCATGCCGCGACAAAGTGTTCGGCAGCTGCGCGATTCATCTTCTCTACGCTCACGGCTTCTGCCCGCACATGACGCGGCCCTCCCTGGCTCGTTGCCAGGAAAGTGGCAAAGCTCGCGCTTCATGTCAACTATGTTGACTTGAGATGCCGTCAGTTGCTGTCGGCGATCGCCCCCATGACGGCCATCCACGCCGCCGCGCCTGACGCTCCGGCGCGATCAAACGCCGCGCGCATGACTTTGCGCTCGTGGTCCGATGCCTTTTGCTCGATGCGCTGCCCCGCAACCGTCAGGCGCAACAGTTTGGAGCGATGCTGCTCGGGCGAACGCTTCGATGTCAGGAGCTTGCGCTCCAGCAGCAGGCCGAGCGGCCGGTTCAGGGCCTGCTTGGAAATGCCGAGGATTTCGATCAGCGCTCCGATCGCGATATCGGGCCGGCGCGCCACCACGTAGAGGATGCGGTGGTGCGGACGCGACAGGCCTTGCCTCGCAAGATAATCGTCGGCCTCCAGCGTCATCCCGCGCCAGCCGTAATACATCAGCTCCAGCGCTGCATCGAGATCGTGCAGCTTGTCGAGCGAGGCGCGGTGGAGCCCCGCGGCTTGAGAGGTCTTTGGCATTGTCGGATGCTAACCTCTCGCCCGGAGCTCGCGCCGCAACACCTTGCCCGTGGCGGTCATCGGCAACGTCTCGGCGAACTCCACGAAGCGCGGATATTCGTGCGCGGCGAGCTGCACCTTCACGAATTCCTGGATCTCGCGGGCAAGCCCATCGCCTGGTGAAAAACCGGGGCGCAACACGATCCACGCCTTGATCGATTCCGTGCGGATCGGGTCGGGAATGCCGACCACCGCCGCCATCGCGACCGACGGATGCTTCATCAGCGTATGCTCGATCTCGGACGGGCCGACGCGATAGCCGGCAGTGGTGATGACGTCGTCCTCGCGGCTGACATACCAGAAATAACCGTCCTCATCCTGCACGCCGAGATCACCGGTGAGCAGGAATTCGCCGGCATATTTTTTGGCCGTCGCGTCTGGATTGCGCCAGTACTCGATCATCGTGCACGGACACGGCTGGCGCACACCGATGATGCCGCGCTGTCCGCGCGGTTGCTCCTCGCCCTTGTCGTTGACGATCCGGACGTCGAAGCCGGGCGTCGCCTTGCCCATCGAACCTGGGCGGATCGGAAACAGGTTGGAGTTGCTGCCAATCACGAGATTGCATTCGGTCTGGCCGAACACCTCATGCGCGTCGATGCCGAAAGTTTCGCGCACCCAGCCCAGGAGTTCGCCGCCGAGGGATTCGCCGCCGGTAAAGATGCTGCGGAGCTCGACGCCGGAATGTTTTGCGCCGGCCTGCCGCATCAGCTTCAGCGCGGTCGGCGGCAGGAAGACGTTGCGCACGCCGAGATCGGCCATCATCTGCATCGCCGCCTGCGGCTCGAATTTTCGCGCACGGTGGCCGACCAGGGGAATGCCGTGATACCAGAACGCGAACAGGCCGTTGACGAGCCCGCCGATCCACGCCCAGTCCGCCGGCGTCCACATGAGATCGCCGGGGCGCGGCAGGAAGTTGTGGCACATCTCGACATTGGGCAGATGCCCGAGCACGACGCGGTGCGCATGCAGGGCGCCTTTTGGATTGCCTGTCGTACCCGACGTGTAGATGATCAGCGCGGGATCATCGACGGAGGTATCAACGCGGGTGAAATCGGGCGATGCAGCCTTCACCGCATCCCAGAATGATTTCGCGCCTGATGGCACGCGCTCGCCGACGACATAGACGTTCTTCAAGTCCGGCAGCCTGTCGCGAATTTTTGCGAGCTTCTCCCAGCCGCCTTCGTCGGTGACGATCGCCTTGGCCTGCGAATTCGACAGACGGAATTCCAGCGCGTCCTCGCCGAACAGCGCGAACAGCGGGATCGAGATCATCGCCGAGCGGAACGCCGCCATATGCACGATCGGCAATTCCAGCGACTGCGACAAAAACACCGCGACACGGTCGCCGCGGCCGAGTCCATCCGCCTTCAGCACATTGGCGAAGCGGCGCGACGCCTCGGCGACCTCGTCGAAGGAGGTGCGCGTGGTGGCGCCGTTCTCGTCGACATAGACCAGGGCGAGGCGGCCGGTCCCGTCGGCATGGCGGTCGCAGCACGCCTCCGCCATGTTGAAGCGCGCCGGAACGTCCCAGCGGAAGTTGCGAGTGAGCTCGTCGTAGGTTGCGGCTTCGGTCAGCATGGTCGTTTCCCAGCAGCGTCATGGCCGGGCTGTCCCGGCTATCCACGTTCTTGTTTGGCCCTGAGTTTAAGGGCGTGGATGTCCGGGACAAGCCCGGCATGACGGAGAGTGCAGCTTACCGCACCGTCGCGAAGAACTTGCGGACATCCCGCACGAACAGCTCCGGCTGCTCGAATGCGGCGAAATGGCCGCCCTTCTCCATCTCGCTCCAATGCGTGATGCGGGAAAAATTCGGCTCCATCCAGCGCCGCACCGGCGTGATGATCTCCTTGGGGAACACCGCGACTCCGGCCGGCACGGTGACCTTAGGCGTGGTCCGGCGCTTGCCAAAGCTTTCCCAATAGAGCCGCGCCGACGAGGTCGCTGTCTCCGTCGCCCAATAGAGCATGACGTTGTCGAGCAACTCGTCCCTGGTGAAGATATTCTCGGGATGGCCGTTGCAATCGGTCCAGGCCCAGAACTTTTCCAAAATCCACGCCGCCTGCCCGCTCGGCGAATCCGTCAGGCCGTAGCCGAGCGTCTGCGGCCGTGTCGATTGCTGTTTTGAGTAGCCGGAGTCGAGATCGACATAATGCTTGAGGCCGGCGAGTGCGCGCTTCTCCTCGGCCGTCGGCTCGCCCTCGACCTTCGGCGCCGAATTGAAGGCGAGCGTGATGTGGATGCCAGCGCAATGCTGCGGATCTTGCCCGCCGAGCGATGTCGTCACCGCCGAGCCCCAGTCGCCGCCTTGCGCGCCGTAACGCGCGTAGCCAAGCCGGTCCATCAGCTTCGCCCAGGTCGCGGCGATGCGGTCGACGCCCCAACCGGTGGTCTTTGGCTTGGCGGAGAAGCCGAAGCCCGGCAGCGAGGGACAGATCACGTGAAACGCATCCGCGGGATCGCCGCCATGCGCGGCGGGATCGACCAGTGGCGCGATCACCTTCTGGAATTCCACGATCGAGCCGGGCCAGCCATGCGTGATGATCAGCGGCAGCGCGTTTGGCTCTTTCGAGCGCGCATGGATGAAGTGAATGTCGAGCCCGTCGATCTCGGTGGTGAACTGCTCGAAGCGATTGAGCTTGGCCTCACGGGCGCGCCAGTCGTAGCCATCAGCCCAGTAGGCGCAGACCTCCCGGATCCATTTCAGCGGCGCGCCCTGGCTCCAGTCGTCGACCAGCTCCGCCTCCGGCCAGCGCGTGCGCGCCAGCCGCGATTTGAGGTCGGTGAGGATGTCGTCGCTGATGGCGATGCGAAACGGTTTGATCGCGGTCATCGGTTGCCTCCCGATTGTTTTTGCTGGGAGAGAGTAGACCGGATTGCAGCAGCAACAAAGGTGCCACCCTCCCTTGGAGGGTAAGAAGCTAGCCCGACAGCGCCGCTTTCACCAAACCGCTGGCCTTGCCGAAATCCATCTGTCCCGCGTACTTCGCGCGCAACACCGCGATCACCTTGCCCATGTCCTTCATGCCGGCGGCGCCGGTCTCGGCGACGGCGTCTGCGATCGCCTTCTTGACCTCGTCGTCCGCCATCTGCTTCGGCAGATAGGCCGAGATGATCGCGATCTCCTCACGCTCCTGCGCTGCGAGCTCGGCGCGGCCGCCCTTGTCGTAGAGCTCGACCGATTCCTGACGCTGCTTGATCATCTTCTGAAACACGCCGAGCAGATCGGCATCGCTCAGCGGCGGCTTGCCACTGCCGCGCGCCTCGATGTCGGCGTTCTTGATGGTCGAGTTGACCATACGCAGCGTGGAGAGCTTGCGCTCCTCCTTGGCCTTCATGGCCTCCTTGACCGCATTGTTGATGTCGTCGCGCAACATGATCGCAATCCCTTCGAATATCCGACGCCTGATCTAGGCCGTTCGCGGCCCTGAGACAACCGGGGTTGCCAGCCATTCGACCAGTGCCCGCACTGTCGCCTCAGGCTGCTCCGGCTGCGGCAAATGTCCACAACGCTCCAGAATCACCAGCTTCGCGCCGGCGATGCCCTCCGCCATTTCCTTGGAGAACGCATTGGGAATCGTGTTGTCCTGATCGCCGGTCAGCACCAGCGTCGGGCATTTGATCGTGGCCAGCGTCGGCCGCGAATCCACTCGCGCGATGATCGCGGTCTGCTGCCGAAGATAGCCTTCGACACCGACGTCCTCGCCCTGCTCATGCACGAGTTGGCGGATCGACGCGTCATCGCGGCGCGAGGGATGCACCAGCTCGGGAAACATCTCCTCGCGCGCTACGCAAAGCTCGCCGCGTTTCGCCCGTTCCATCAGGCCGCGGCGGCGCGCGGTCGCCTCCGGCGTATCGGGCCGGGCCTGGGTGTTGATCAGCGCGAGCTTCAAAACCCGCTTGGGCGCCTGACGCATGATCTCGAGCGCGATGTAGCCGCCCATGGAATGGCCGGCGAGCGCCAACCGCGGCGGCGCCTCGCTCAGCACCCGCCGGGCGATCGCCGCCATACTGTCATCGCGGATATGGTTGGCGACCATGACCGGGCCGAACCGCCACAGCGCCGGGATGACAGGGGCATAGATCCGGGCCGAGGAGGCCAGCCCCGGAACCAGCAGAATCGGGGTGGTCTGGTCCATTATTGCCTCGCAAGTCCAGGAAATTGCCGGAAATTGTGCCGCCAAGCTGAAGTGCCCGAGGCGACCTGTCAAATATGCAAAAACGCATGTGAATCCGCGCTTCTCCGCTTTGACGGCAGCGCCCGCGGGGACTATGAACCGGGCTTATGACACAATCCGAAAACGATACCGCCTGGCCGGACCATAAACCGACCGCGCTCCTCGTGCTCGCCGATGGCACGGTGCTCGAAGGCTTTGGTCTCGGCGCCGAAGGCCACGCCGTCGGTGAGGTCTGCTTCAACACCGCGATGACCGGCTATGAAGAGATCCTCACCGATCCCTCCTATGCCGGCCAGCTCATCACCTTCACCTTCCCGCATATCGGCAATGTCGGTACCAACGAGGAAGACATCGAGACGGTGAACATGGCCGCGACACCCGGCGCACGCGGCGTGATCCTGCGCACCGCGATCACCGATCCCTCGAACTACCGCGCCACCAAGCATCTCGACGCCTGGCTGAAGGCCCGCGGCATCATCGGCCTGTCCGGCATCGATACCCGCGCACTGACCGCGCTGATCCGCAGCAAGGGCATGCCCAATGCGGTGATCGTGCATTCCAAGACCGGCGAGTTCGATCTGCATGGCCTCAAGGAAGAGGCACGCGAATGGCCGGGCCTCGAGGGCATGGACCTCGTGCCGATGGTCACCTCCGGCCAGCGCTTCACCTGGGACGAGACGCCCTGGCTCTGGGAAAAGGGTTTCGGCCGGCAGGAGAATCCTGAATTCAACGTCGTCGCCATCGACTACGGCATCAAGCGCAACATTTTGCGCCTGCTCGCCGGCGTCGGCTGCAAGGTGACGGTGGTGCCGGCGACGACCTCATCCGAAGACATTCTGGCGATGAAGCCCGACGGCGTGTTCCTGTCGAACGGCCCCGGCGATCCGGCCGCGACCGGCAAATACGCGGTGCCTGTGATCCAGGACGTCATCAAGTCGGGCACGCCGACCTTCGGGATTTGTCTGGGCCACCAGATGCTCGGCCTCGCTGTCGGCGCCAAGACCAAGAAGATGCATCAGGGCCATCACGGCGCCAATCATCCCGTCAAGGACGAGACCACCGGCAAGGTCGAGATCACCTCGATGAACCACGGCTTTGCGGTGGACGAGAACACGCTGCCGAAGGGCGCAACGCAGACCCACATCTCGCTGTTCGACGGCTCCAATTGCGGCATTCGGCTCGACGGCAAGCCGGTGTTCTCGGTGCAGTATCATCCCGAGGCCTCGCCGGGCCCGCGCGACTCGCACTATCTGTTCCAGCGCTTTGCCGATTTGATGCGGCAGAAGAAGAGGGCGTAAGGGCTACCGCTCTTGCCACTGCTGTCATGACAAAAGCCCGGGCCTGGTCTCGGGCTTATTCGTCAAAGGAACGCTGCCTGACGCCCTTCCTTGAACCCTGCTACGCTCACGCAGGAGCCCACCATGTCTGTCGTCCGCGACAATGCCGAGCCGCTCGCCATCGTGTTTGAGGATGACGGGCTTGTGCCCAATAACATCCTCCCTTTCCTGGTCTACCAGGGCGCGATGCAGCTCGATCCGAAGCGCCCCGAGGAAACCATCGAAAATCTGTTCGAGGAGAATAGCTGGGGCGGCACGTGGCGGAACGGCGTCTATGACTATCTGCATTATCACGCGACGGTGCATGAGGTGCTCGGCGTTGCGCGTGGCGGTGCGCGCGTCCGCTTCGGCGGCGATCACGGCCAGGAGCTGGAGATCAAAGCCGGCGACGTCGCGATTCTCCCGGCCGGCACCGGACACCAATGCATCATGGCCAGCGCCGATTTCTGCGTGATCGGCGCCTATCCGCCCGGCGCGAAGATGGAGGTCACCCGCGCCACGCCGGAGAACCACGCGAAGGCGCTGAAGACGATTCCAAAGGTCGCGCTGCCGCCGTCCGATCCCGTGACCGGCAAAAGCGGTGCGTTGATGCGGCTGTGGCGGTAGCCAAGACACGAACGTCGTAGGGTGGGTTAGCGAAGCGTAACCACCACTGTCTATCTCCGCGGAAGCAGAAGAGGTGGGTTACGCTACGCTAACCCACCCTACGCGATAGCCTACGCCTCGTTGCCGCCTTCCTGGCGGGTGGCTTCGAACAGGAACCACGTCCGGCGCTCGGTCTCATCGATGAAGTTTTCCAGGATACTGGCGCTGGCGACGTCGCCGGCCTTGTCGCAGACCTCGTGCGCTTTGCGCATCGCGGCCGTGACGTGCTTGTTGTCCTGCATCAGCTCGCGCAGCATCTCGCGCGGCGGGACGTAATCCTCGTTGTTGTCCTTGATGGTCTGGAGCTTTGCGACCTGGCCGATCGACTTCAGCGTCGTGCCGCCGATCTTGCGGACGCGCTCGGCGAGCTGGTCGGTGGTGGCGAAGATCTGGTCCGACTGCTCGTCGAGCAGCAGGTGGTAGTCGCGGAAATGCCGGCCGCTGATGTGCCAGTGGAAATTCTTGGTCTTCAGATACAGCGCAAATGCATCGGCCAGAAGCACGTTGAGCGCCTCGGAGACCTTCTTGACCCCATCTGGCTGCAGATCGGTGGGGGTGTCGAGATCGGGCGAGACCTTATTGTTGGTTTTGCTCACGGGAGACCTTCCTGTTAGGACGCGGACATTGACGGCGCGCCGTCGCACCCTTAACGCAAGGCGGGCAGCGCGGTTCCTAGATAGGAACCGCTGGGCGGGATACCATGGACGATTGGATCGATTATTACGACTCCACGCATACGATCTATGTCAGCAAGCTGCATCGCGATTTGCACTTCCAGATCATCGCGCGGGACATCATCGGCTACATCTCCTCGCCCGAGGCGACGGTGCTGGACTATGCCTGCGGCGAGGCGCTGTCGGCGAGCCAGGTGGCATCGGCCTGCGGCAAGCTGATCCTCGCCGAGCCCGCCCCCGGCGTGCGCGGCCGGCTGATCGCGCGGTTCGCGCCGAACACGAAAATCCGCGTCCGCTCACTCGACGACGTCCGCAAGATGCAGGACCAGTCGATCGACCTCGTCGTCATGAACTCGGTGGCGCAATACATGACGCCGGCGGAACTCGATGCCGCCCTGCTCAACATCCGCCGCCTCCTGACGCCGTCCGGCAAGCTGGTGCTCGGAGATATTCTGCAGCCTGATGTCGGCATGGGCCGCGACGTGATGGCGCTGCTCAGCTTCGGCCTGCGTCACGGCTTCCTGAAAGATGCACTGATCGGGCTGATCAGCACTGCGTTGTCGGACTACCGTCATCTGCGCACGCGGATCGGACTGCAGCGCTACAGCGAGGACGAGATCGTCGCAAAACTCACCGCGGCCGGCTTCGCGGCCCAGCGCGCCCACACCAATATCGGCCATAATCGGTGGCGCATGACCTTTATCGCGCGGCCCCCGCTGGTGCGTTAAGCATAACAATTAGCTGAGGTGGCTTGTCGCACCTCGATCGGCAATGATCGGCGCGGCCCGGTGGCGGAAGCGTCTACGCGAGAGCAGTGCATCGCTCTTCATCCTGGTTCAAATCCAGGCCGGGTCTCCACGCTTCGCCCTGTCGGGCTACGCGTGGCGCAGCCACGCTAGACCGGCAGAGCGAAGCGTGTCCGGCGTAGCTGGAGCGAAGCGCAAGCGAAGACGGACTGCCCGCCCCACGCCTCAATCCGCTTCGACCACTTCACATTCAGATAGCAGCTGAAGCCGGTCGGCATCCTTTGCCGCTGAGCTGAGGACTGCGTCGAGCAGGCCCGGAAAGCGCGTGTCCAGATCCTCGCGGCGTAGCCGCATGAAGCGATTGGTGCCGGCCACGCGCGTCTGCATGACGCCGCATTCGCGCAGTTTTGCGAAGTGATAGGTCAGGTTGGACTTGCCGCTGAGGCCATTGAAGTCGCCGCAGCAGAGTTCGCTGCTGACACGTTCCTGCTGGGCCAGCTGGTACACGATCGCCAACCGGATCGGATCGCTCAGACAATCTAGAACCAGCGGCAGCTCGATCTGCTCGCGGGTGGGGTGGGGAGGTGTGCGGCTCATGACGGCTGGAATCATAGCGAAGCGGCCGTAATGTTCAATAGTTCTTGAACCAATTGACTCCTTTGTCTGCGCATTCAATAGTTCAATAAACGTTGAACATAGGGATTTTGTCTGATGAGCGTGTTCTGGCTGGCCCTGGCGGCCTTCGCGATCGGCACGGAAAGCTTTGTCATTGCAGGGCTTTTGCCCTCGATCGCCGCTGACCTTTCGATTTCCGTCCCGGCCGCCGGGCAACTCGTCACCGCCTACGCCCTCACCTATGCCGTGGGCTCGCCAATCCTGGCGGTGACGCTGAACAACATCGATCGCCGCACTGTGTTGGCGCTGGCGCTGACCACCTTCATCGCCGGCAACCTCGCGGCCATGGTGGCCTCCAACTATGCACTGCTGCTGGCCTCGCGCATGCTGATGGCGCTGGGCTCCGGGCTTTGCATGCCGACCGCGCTCGCGGTGTCCGTGGCGGTCGCCTCGCCCGAGCGGCGCGGCCGCGCGGTGGCGCTGGTCACCTCGGGCCTCACGGTTGCGACCGTCATCGGTGTTCCCCTCGGCAATCTCATCGGCAGCCTGTTCGGCTGGCGCGCGACCTTCGCTATGGTCGCCCTGATCGGCGCCGTCGCGCTGGCCGGCCTACTATTGGGCCTGCCCCGCGGCCTGCCACGGAATACGGCCTCGCTCAGCGAAAGGCTGGCGGTGGCCCGTCACAGCAATGTCTTGATCGCGCTCGTCATCACCGTCCTGTGGGCGCTCGGCGGCTTCACCGTGTTCACCTATTTCGCGGTCCCGCTGCACGGCCTGGGCTTCGATGCCTCGCAGATCAGCCTGGCGCTGCTGGTGTTCGGCGGCGCGGCCGCGATCGGGAACATGCTCGGCGGCGTCCTCGCCGACCGGCTTGGCACGCTCGCAACAGCAGCCCTCGGGCTCGCCGGCATGGCCAGCGCCTTGATCCTGCATTCGCTCGTCCTGAAGCTGATGCCCGGACAAGCCCATTACGCGCTGCTGGGCACGATCTTCCTCTGGGGCATCTCGGGCTGGGCGTTCTATCCGGCGCAGATCGCCAGCATCATCCGGATCGAACCGCAGGCCTCGATGATTGCGCTGTCGCTCAATGCCTCCTCGATGTATCTCGGCTTCGCCATCGGCGGTGCCTTAGGGGGTGCCGTGCTGGCCACCATGTCGCCAAACGACCTCGGCTGGATCGGCGGAACGAGCGTTGCGGCCTCGCTTCTGGTGCACCTCGCGCGTGGCTGGCAGGCGCGGCCAAAACCCGTCAAAATTGCCGGTTGATGGGCGTTTTTCGGGGTTTCGCCGCCCCGGTATCTGGTCTATGACCCACCCGCGCGCGAGAGGGAGACCACCGCGCTCTCGGCTCAAGGGGACGCGCGGCAAGCGCGCCCTTTTTTTGTGCCCAAATTCCACTTCGGCGAGAGTTGATGCCCAAACGTACAGACATCACCACCATCCTGATCATCGGCGCCGGCCCTATCGTGATCGGCCAGGCCTGCGAGTTCGACTATTCCGGCACCCAGGCGGTGAAGACGCTGAAGGAAGAGGGCTATCGCATCGTCCTCGTCAATTCCAATCCGGCGACCATCATGACCGATCCGGAATTGGCCGATGCGACCTATATCGAGCCGATCACGCCCGAGATCGTCGCCAAGATCATCGAGAAGGAACGTCACGTCATTCCCGGCGGCTTCGCGCTGCTGCCGACCATGGGCGGCCAGACCGCGCTGAACTGCGCACTGTCGCTGCGTCAGCAAGGCACGCTCGACAAATTTGACGTCGAGATGATCGGCGCCACCGCGGACGCGATCGACAAGGCCGAGGACCGCCAGCTGTTCCGCGAGGCCATGACCAAGATCGGGCTCGAGACGCCGAAGTCGCGGCTCGCCAACGCCTCCGCCCTGAAGAAATCCTTCCGCGACAAGCGTCAAGCTGAACGCGAAAAGCTCTCGGGCGCAGCGCTCGAAGAGCACGATCGGCAGTGGACGCTCGGCGAAAGCGACCGCCGCAAACGCTACCAGGAATATGCGCTGGGCCAGGCGCTGATGGCGCTGTCCGAGATCGGCCTGCCCGCGATCATCCGCCCCTCCTTCACCATGGGCGGCACCGGCGGCGGCATCGCCTACAACAAGGAAGAGTTCCTCGACATCATCGAGCGCGGCCTCGATGCATCTCCGACCAACGAAGTCCTGATCGAAGAATCCGTGCTCGGCTGGAAAGAGTACGAGATGGAGGTGGTGCGCGACAAGAAGGACAATTGCATCATCGTCTGCTCGATCGAGAACCTCGATCCGATGGGCGTGCACACCGGCGATTCCATCACGGTGGCGCCGGCGCTGACGCTGACCGACAAGGAATACCAGATCATGCGCGACGCCTCGCTGGCGGTGCTGCGCGAGATCGGCGTCGAGACCGGCGGTTCCAACGTGCAGTTCGGCGTCAATCCCGAAGACGGCCGCATGGTCGTCATCGAGATGAACCCGCGCGTGTCGCGCTCCTCTGCGCTGGCGTCGAAGGCGACCGGTTTTCCGATCGCCAAGGTCGCCGCCAAGCTTGCGGTCGGCTACACGCTGGACGAAATCGCCAACGACATCACCGGCGGCGCCACGCCGGCCTCGTTCGAGCCGACCATCGACTACGTCGTCACCAAGGTGCCGCGCTTCGCCTTCGAGAAATTCCCCGGCGCCTCCACCACGCTGACCACGTCGATGAAGTCGGTCGGCGAGGTCATGGCGATCGGCCGCACCTTCCAGGAAAGCCTTCAGAAGGCGCTGCGCGGGCTCGAGACCGGGCTGACCGGCCTCGACGAGATCGAGATCGAAGGGCTCGGCCAGCACGACGACAAGAATGCCGTGCGCGCCGCGCTCGGCACGCCGACGCCAAACCGTCTGCTGCAAGTCGCGCAGGCCATGCGGCTCGGCTGGTCGAACGAAGAGATCTTCAACTCCTGCAAGATCGACCCGTGGTTCCTCAGCGAGATGCGCGGCATCGTCGACATGGAGGAGAAGGTCCGCAAGAATGGCCTGCCGGGCAATGCCTTCGGCATGCGCACGCTCAAGGCCATGGGCTTCTCCGACGCGCGGCTTGCCGTGATCGCGCAGACGACCGAGGCCGAGGTGACGGCGAAGCGCCACGCGCTCGACGTTCGCCCGGTCTACAAGCGCATCGACACCTGCGCGGCTGAATTCGCTTCGCCCACCGCCTACATGTATTCGACCTACGAGTCGCCGTTTGCGGGTCAGGTCGCCGACGAGAGCGCGCCGTCCGACAAGAAGAAGGTCATCATTCTCGGCGGCGGCCCGAACCGCATCGGCCAGGGCATCGAGTTCGACTATTGCTGCTGTCACGCCTGCTTCGCGCTGCATGACGCCGGCTACGAATCCATCATGGTCAACTGCAACCCGGAAACGGTGTCGACCGACTACGACACCGCCGACCGGCTCTATTTCGAGCCGCTCACCGCCGAGGACGTGCTGGAGATCATCGCGAAGGAGCGCACCAACGGCACGCTGCACGGCGTGATCGTGCAGTTCGGCGGCCAGACCCCGCTGAAGCTCGCGCGTGCGCTGGAGGCCGCCGACGTGCCGATCCTCGGCACCTCGCCCGACGCGATCGATCTGGCTGAAGATCGCGACCGCTTCAAGCGCGTGCTCGACAAGCTGCGGCTGAAGCAGCCGAAGAACGGCATCGCCTATTCGGTCGAGCAGGCGCGGCTCGTCTGCGCCGATCTCGGCCTGCCGCTGGTGGTGCGCCCGTCCTACGTGCTCGGCGGCCGCGCGATGCAGATCATCCGCGAGGAGAACCAACTCAACGATTATTTGCTCGGCACGCTGCCGGAGCTGGTGCCGTCCGACGTCAAGGCGCGCTATCCGAACGACAAGACCGGGCAGATCAACACCGTGCTCGGCAAGAA
This sequence comes from Bradyrhizobium sp. 1, assembly GCF_023073315.1. Classification (GTDB taxonomy): domain Bacteria; phylum Pseudomonadota; class Alphaproteobacteria; order Rhizobiales; family Xanthobacteraceae; genus Bradyrhizobium. The sequence goes on from NZ_JADPJH010000018.1 coordinate 156,949, forward strand.
CCCGCTGCTGTTCGACCGCTATCTTTCTGATGCGACCGAGATCGACGTCGACTGCCTCTGCGACGGCAAGGACACCTTCATCGTCGGCATCATGGAGCATATCGAGGAAGCCGGCATCCATTCCGGCGACAGCGCCTGCTCGCTGCCGCCGCACTCCCTCGATGCCAAGATGATCGGGGAGCTGGAGCGGCAGACGCGCGAGCTCGCGCTCGGCCTCGACGTCGTCGGCCTGATGAACGTGCAGTACGCGATCAAGGACGGCGATATCTACGTGCTCGAAGTCAACCCGCGCGCCTCGCGCACGGTCCCCTTCGTCGCCAAAGTGGTCGGCACGCCGGTCGCCAAGATCGCCGCGCGCATCATGGCCGGCGAAAAGCTCGCCGACTTCAATTTGAAGAAGGCCGACCTCAAACATGTCGGCGTCAAGGAATCGGTGTTTCCGTTCGCGCGCTTCCCCGGCGTCGACACGGTGCTCGGGCCGGAGATGCGCTCGACCGGCGAGGTCATGGGCATCGATCGCTCTTTTGCCGTTGCCTTTGCCAAGAGCCAGCTCGGCGGCGGCACGCGGGTGCCGCGCAAGGGCACGGTGTTCGTCTCGGTACGCGAGAGCGACAAGGTACGAATCGCCGATGCCGTGCGCCAACTGCACTCTCTTGGCTTCAAGGTGCTGGCGACCTCGGGCACGGCGCGCTTCCTGACCGATCAGGGTATCCCGGCCGAGAAGGTGAACAAGGTGCTGGAGGGACGGCCGCATATCGTCGACGCCATCACCAATGGCGACGTCCAGCTCGTCCTCAACACCACTGAAGGCCCGCAAGCGCTCGCCGACAGCCGTTCGCTGCGTCGCGCGGCCCTCTTGCATAAAGTGCCGTATTACACCACTCTTTCCGGGGCCGTGGCGGCCGCGCAGGGCATCCGCGCCTATCTGGGCGGGGACCTTGAGGTTCGGACCCTGCAGAGCTACTTTTCGGAAACCTGATCGCTAGCGGCGGCGAAGCTTCCGCTAAGTGACTGGCAATGAAGCCACAATGGCCGGAGGAACTGTCCGGCCATGCGGTTGTTCTGTTCCGGCGCCAGACCCACATAACGCTCCGGCGGCGGCGTGTTCAGCCCTCGGAACAGACTGACGAATCAAGGCTGCCGCGCCCTGTGTTTTCGTAGGGCGCGCGCAATCGAAGAACGAGAGAAGAGATGGAAAAGGTTCCGATGACTGCGAGCGGCTTTGCCGCGCTCGGGGAAGAATTGAAGAAGCGCCAGTCCGAGGACCGCCCGCGCATCATCGAGCATATTGCAGAAGCGCGCTCGCACGGCGATCTGTCGGAGAACGCGGAATATCACGCCGCGAAGGAAGAGCAGTCCCACAATGAAGGCCGCATCGCCGAGCTCGAGGACAAGCTCGCGCGCGCCGACATCATCGACATCTCGAAGCTCTCCGGCGATACCATCAAGTTCGGCGCTACCGTGACGCTGGTCGACGAGGACACCGAGAAGAAGACGGTGTGGCAGCTCGTCGGCGAGGTCGAGGCCGACGCCAAGAAGGGCCGCATCTCCATCACCTCGCCGCTCGCCCGCGCGCTGATCGGCAAGAAGAAGGGCTCGACCGTCGAGGTCGTCGCCCCCGGCGGCGCCAAGGCGTATGAGATCACCAAGGTGGAGTGGCGGTAAGGATTTGCCGCTGCGTGTGAGGTTTTGAAAAGGCCGCGCTGAGCGCGGCTTTTTTGTTTCGGCGTGTTGCTGTGAGGTGAACACTCGCTCCCCACTCGTGTCCCGGACAAGCTGCAACGCCTCAGCGTTGCGGCGCAGAGCCGGGACCCAGAAAGCAACCCGGGTACACGCGGTGAGATGGGCCCCGGCTCTGCAGCGCACCGCTGAAGGAGCGCTGCGCTGCGTCCGGGGCACGAGATCAGGTCTTACCTTCGCCCCTTCACGTCCAGCGGCACCGCCGCTTCATACTTCGAGTTATGCAGCACCAGTGACGTCCGCACATTCCGCACATGCGGCGCGGCGGTCAGATGCGTCACGAAATCCTGGAAGGTCGCCATGTCCGGGGCGACGCATTTGAGGATGAAGTCCACCTCGCCCGACAGCATCCAGCATTCCCGCACCAGGGGCTCGGCGCGGACGAACTCCTCGAAGGCGCGCAGATCGGCCTCGGCCTGGCTCGACAGGTGCACAGCCGCAAACACGGTGACGTCGAAACCGAGCTTGCGGGCGTCCAGGAGCCCGCGGTAGCCGTGGATGTAGCCCTCCTCCTCCAGCGCCCGGACCCGGCGCAGGCAGGGGGGCGGTGAGATTCCGACGCGCTTGGCCAGCTCGACATTGGTGATTCGACCATCGGCCTGGATCTCGGTGAGAATCTTCAGGTCGATCTCGTCTAGGTTCCGCGACACGTGAATGGAACTCCTGGCCTTGCAACGGTATTGGGCGGGTTTTTCGCAATCCTCATAACCCAGTCCGCACCGTTAGCGCAATTTTATTGCGCGTGCAGCGCAATCGACTTTTGTTCCCTGTTGGAAAAATCCGCCGACAGGGAATGCAATTCTTGCATAGCTCATCAGAAGGCTTAGATTAGCTCTGATATTTCAGCGCCTCCGCGAGGCCTCCCGGCACGTTCCGCGCCCGCGCTGCAAATCCCCCGTGAAAGGCGTCCATCGAAATGTCCGCTCCTGTTCATGCAAAGGTCGTGATTATTGGCTCCGGCCCCGCGGGCTACACGGCGGCGATCTACGCCGCGCGCGCGATGCTCGAGCCGATCCTGATCCAGGGCATCCAGGCCGGCGGCCAGCTCACCATCACCACCGACGTCGAGAACTATCCGGGGTTCGCCGACGTGATCCAGGGCCCCTGGCTGATGGAGCAGATGGAGAAGCAGGCGGTCCATGTCGGCACCAAAATCGTCTCCGACCTGGTCATCAAGCTCGACACCTCGCAGCGGCCGTTCCGCCTCACCTGCGACAGCGGTGATGTCTATCTCGCCGAAACCGTGATCCTCGCCACCGGCGCCCAAGCGCGCTGGCTCGGGCTGCCGTCCGAGGCGAAATTCCAGGGCGGCGGCGTGTCGGCCTGCGCCACCTGCGACGGCTTCTTCTACCGCAACAAGGACGTCGTGGTGGTCGGCGGCGGCAATACCGCGGTCGAGGAAGCGCTGTACCTCACCAACCATGCCTCGCAGGTCACCATCGTGCATCGTCGCGATCACTTCCGCGCCGAACGCATCCTGCAAGAGCGTCTGTTCAAGCACCCGAAGATCAAGGTGGTCTGGGACTCAGCCATCGACGAGATCTGCGGCACCGAGAATCCGAACAAGGTCACCCATGTGCGCCTGAAGAACGTCAAGACCGGCACGCTCACGGATGTGAAGACCGACGGCGTGTTCGTCGCCATCGGTCACGCGCCAGCGACCGAGCTCGTGAAGGATCAGATCAAGCTGAAACCATCCGGCTATGTCGAGGTCGCCCCGAATTCGACCGCGACCTCCGTGCCCGGCCTGTTCGCCGCCGGCGATGTCGCCGACGAAACCTATCGCCAGGCCGTGACGGCCGCCGGCCTCGGCTGCATGGCAGCGCTAGAGGCCGAACGTTTCTTGGCCCTGCGCGCCAGCGAGCGCGCGGCAGCGGAATAAAGATCATGGCTCGAACACGCGACGGATTTACGGATATGGACTGGGACAAGCTGAAGGTGTTTCACGCGGCGGCGGAAGCGGGCAGCTTCACGCATGCAGGCGAGCAGCTCGGCCTGTCGCAATCGGCGGTGTCACGCCAGGTCTCGGCGCTGGAGCAGGAGCTCTCGGTCTCGCTGTTTCACCGCCATGCCCGCGGCCTGATCCTCACCGAACAGGGCGACCTCTTGTTCCGCACAGCGCATGACGTGTTCATGCAGCTCCAGGCGGCGCGCGCGAAACTGACCGACAGCCGCGAGCGGCCGAGCGGCGACCTCAAGATCACCACCACGCCCGGCGTCGGCATCAACTGGCTGATCCCGCGGCTCGGCGAATTCACCGCGCTCTATCCGGAGATCCGGATCTCGCTGATCGTCACCGACGAGGAGCTGGATCTGTCCATGCGCGAAGCGGACGTTGCGATCCGTACCCGCAAACCGACGCAGCCGGATCTCATCCAGCGCAAGCTTTTCGCGATGGGCTTCCACGCCTATTGCTCGCCGGAATACATCAAGCGCTTCGGCACGCCGCGCACACTGGAAGAGCTCGACGCCCACCGCATCATCACGCTCTCCGACGGCAACTTCGCGCCGCATCTTCAGAACCGCAACTGGCTGGTCGAAGCCGGCCGCAACGGCTCGGGTCCGCGCGAAGCCTATTTCAGGGTCAACAACATCCTCGGCCTCGTGCGCGCCTGTCAGCAGGGCCTCGGTATCGCGGCGCTTCCCGACTACCTCGTCGAGGAGCAGAGCAAGCTCGTGCAGCTGTTCGGCGAATCGGATTCGATCCAGCTCGACACGTATTTCGTCTATCCCGAGGAGTTGAAGACGGTCGCGCGCGTGCAGGTGTTCCGCGACTTCGTGGTGAGCAAGGCGCAGCGCTGGCCGTCCTGATTTCCGCATGTCTGACATGCGACCTGAACGGTTGCTGCATGGCGCTTGGCAAGCCCATAATGTTTTCACGCTGAGCCTTCGCGTTGCGCATTTGTCCCCCTCCTCCAGTGGCGCGGGAGTTCAGTAATCCCTCTTGGAAGGTGATTGTGTCGGCCTCACGTGGCCAATACCTTAAGCCGGGCCCTCTGGGTCCGGCTTTTTTTCTGTCCCATTCGGCTTTCACCTTCCGCGTGTATTGACAGTTCCACGTATCGCCCGCATCATTTGCAAATGATCACGAAGTCGTGCGCAATCGTCTCGAAAAAAGGCCACCATCCCGGGGCCTCGGATTTTTGCGCGCGCTAATACTCATTTCGTCATCGCGAGCCAAATCCCGAAAACCCCGCCACCTGGACGGGGTTTTTTCATGTGCCCTCCGTCTCAGGTTTTTTTCCCGAGAAGGAGATGGAACATGACTGACCTGCGAACACATCTGCACGGACTCTGGCTGCCGCTGGTGACACCGTTTCGCGACGGCAAGCTCGACGAGACCTCGCTACGGCGGCTGACGCGGCACTACAGCGCACACGCCGTCGACGGTTTTGTCCTCGGGGCGACTTCGGGCGAAGGCATGACGCTGCGCGATGCCGAACTCGAGCGCCTGGTCGCCATCGTGCGCGACGAGATGGCGGCCGGGTGCCGCAGCGTCCCGATCTGCCTCGGCCTGTCGGGCGCGGACACCTCGCGGCTGAGGGATCGCCTCGATGAAACCGCGGACTGGCCGATCGACGGCTATCTGATCGCGAGCCCCTATTATTTGCGGCCGTCGCAGCGCGGGCTGCTGGCGCATTTCGAAGCACTCGCCGATCACGCCGCCTGGCCGCTGGCGCTCTACAACATCCCCTATCGCACCTCGGTCAACATCACGAACCAGACCATGCTGCGGCTCGCCGAGCATCAAAACATCGTCGGCCTGAAAGATTGCGGCGCGAGCCGCGAGCAGTCGATCGCGCTGCTGCGCGACAGGCCGGAGGGCTTTCGCGTGCTGACCGGAGAGGACGCCAACTATCTCGAGGCGCTCACCGACGGCGCCGACGGCGGCATCGTGCTCTCGGCCCATGTCGAGACCGCGACGTTCGCGGCCGTGTACGCCGAGATGAAGCGCGGCAACCATGATGCTGCGCAGGCGCGCTGGCACGAGGTCGCCGAGCTGACGCGCCTGCTGTTCGCTGAGCCCAGTCCTGCGCCGGCAAAATACTGGCTGTGGCGCAGCGGCCTGATCGACAGCCCCGAAGTGCGCCTGCCGATGGTGGAAGTGAGCAGCGAGCTTGCCGCGACGATCGATCGCGAGATCGAGCGGCGGATGAAAGTCGCGGCGTAGGTCATCTTACCCTCCCCTGGAGGGTCCCTCCAGGGGAGGGTAAGCGGAGTCCGTGGTTAACCGCACCCCAACGGCCTTCGCAGTCGCCGCATGGCGCATCCACGTCTCGTTTACGCATCCGCCCCTATCGTTTTCTCAAAGCCTGACCAAAGGGGAAATAACCATGGGGCATCGCACCCGGCCTACGGCCGCGAGCCAATTCGCGCCCGCCGATCTCTTGCAGGGAATTTTGGTCGTATCGTCATTCGGGTTCTGGGCGGTGATGCTCGGCCTGATGCCGGTGCTGCTGTTTCGGGTCTGGCTCGCCTGAGGCGGATCCTCGCGCGGGATGGTTAAACCGAGGTCACAAATGCGCTCGAAATGCGAGCGGGATTGCGAGCCGGAATTTTAAAACATCCCGTGTAGCGTGATGCCCATAAGCGAAGAAATCGCGGGGGCGTTTGTGAATAGTCAGAACGAAGTGGCGTCGCATTACGACGCCGGACAACAAGGCTTGTCCACCGAGCAGAACTTCACCACCGAAGACATTCTCTGGGCCGCCGGCATCTGGTCGGTGATCCTGACGCTGTCGCCGGTGATCGTGTTCTACATGCTGATGGTGGCCTGACGTCATCAGCATCCCAGAAACGCAAAACGCGCGGACAGCCGCGCGTTTTCGTCCGGGGAATGATTTTTGAATTATGCTGCTTGCTTGTGCATTGCGCCGGATGCCGACGCCGTGCCGCGAATGGCCTTCACTGAACGCTCGATCGCCGCCCACAGCCTTGCAATTTCCTGAGCTGCACGGCTCTCGGCCTGATACTCACGCGCGCCTTCGCCGTGGCTGAGTGCCATCAACAAATCCGAACGATTGGTGATCTGACCGCCCCACACCGGAGCGCGGAATTTGGCCAGCGCCTCGCGGGCGATGGTGACGATCGGGCTTTCGGATTCGTCACGACGGGCCGGCGCACCGTTGAGCACGACCGCGTAGGGCTTGCGCGCCGCGCGGCACATCTGAATCGTTTCCTGCACCGCGTTGACGTCGAACACGCCGGGACGGGCGGGAATGACAACCATCGTGGCGTTCTTGATCGCGTCGTCGACGACGGCCGACAAGTTCGGCGGCGTGTCGATCAACACCCATTCATAACCGTCGCGCTTGGCAGCGGAGACGATGCCGCTGACGGAATTCACCGCAGACTTGATCGGCGGCTCGTTGGTGCCACGCAGCTTGTGCCACAGCGTGAGAGATCCTTGCGGATCGGCATCGACGAGCAGGATAGGCTTCGTCGCCTTGATCTGCGCGGCGAGATGCGCGGCAAGGGTACTCTTGCCCGACCCGCCTTTACGCGATGCGAAAACAATAACGTTCATGCCCTTGGCCTCCAGATTGACCCCGTGGCATGAAAATGAATCAGCGCGCTGATTCGTGAAAGAAAAATTATCACAAGTTACTCGGCAGCCATGAAATAACGAGACGCGATGGCTTTTGAGTCACACTGTTTCGCGCGACGACGGATGCGAACCGCGCCCCAACGCCTTTCACGCCCGCATTCGTGCGTTTTTTGAGCAGCCGTGCGGGAAAAATCGGAACGCAACCTCGCCGCGCAAACTCTGCGCGATGATCAGCCCATCAGCCGATGCCCGAATTGTCGCAGGCGTCCGCGCACGCAGGCGAACAAAAGGAGTCCGGTGGCTTTCGCGTGGCTGGTGAGTCCTCAGGCCGGAAACGCGAATGCCCGGGACGGGCCCCGGCATGACGCAGTTTCAAAAAAGGAACGCGCGCTCAGCCTTCGCTGGACTTCTTTTTCTTGGTGGCAGGCTTGGTGCTCTTCTTCGCGCTCCTGGGCGCGATGTTGACCGGCTTGCCGGCACGCGGCACGGCCGCCTCGCCGGGCTCGGGTCCCCGACGGAAGAACACCTTGCACTGCGGCGACAGCTGCGCCTTCTTCTGGATCATGCAGGCGGTGATGGCGTCGACGTTCGGCACGAAATCGCCGCACAGCCGCATCGCGTCGGGCGTGCAGGCCTGCTGCTCCTCCTGGCTGTAGGCCAGGGCAGCGCCGGGCTGGATCAGCACGGCCAAGGCAATCCCGGCCATGGCAGCAAGAACGGACTTCCGAAGGTGAAACGCCGGCATCGATACCCCCAAATTTCGAGTCGGCGCGGAGTGTGGGTGAACGGCGGTTCGTTGGCAACGAGGGCGAAGGCGAAACCCTGCAGCTGTGCGGTCTCGGCAACAGGCGGGCCGCTCGCTTCTCCCTGTCGTCGCCCGGCTTGACCGGGCAACCCGGTATTCCAGTGACCTTCCCCGAGGGGCCGGGGCGTACTGGATCCCCCGCTTGCGCGGAGGATGACAGCTGTGTGTGGAGGCGCCGCGGCAACAAAACCGCGAAAACAACCCCATGCACAGTAGCCATGTGCAAGCGAACGCTGTGGATTTCCAAACGCCTCTTACGGATTTTACGAAATCGATTTGACACGTCGGGCAAAACAGGAGCATGATGGCATCGTCGAGAGTGCGTGGGGTGGTCGGCCGCTCCCCGGGAGGTTGAGGGGCGCATGGCCACCGTGTTGATCGTCGCGCCGGTATTCGCCCTGATCGCGGCCGGCTATGCCGCGGTGCTGTTTCGCTTCGTCTCGGAGGGCGCACACAAGGGCATCTCCGAATTCGCCTTCAGCATCGCAATTCCCGCGTTGCTGTTCCGCACCATCGTCGTCTCGGAATTCCCCGACGTCAGCCCCTACCGGATGTGGGGCGCCTATTACGGCGCGCTCGCGATCATTTGGATCGCGGCGCTGGCGATCTCGGCATGCTTGCGCGAACGGCGCGAGGATCGCGAGGACGGCGTCGTGTTCGCGATCGGCTCGGTCTACGGCAACATCGTGATGCTCGGCATTCCCCTCGTGCTCTCGGCGCTCGGCAACGAGGCCGCGGGCCCGATGTCGCTGATCCTGTCGGTGAACACGCCGCTGCTCTGGCTCTGCGGCATTTTGCAGATGGAGCTTGTCAGCCGCAAGCGGACGGGCTCGGTGCTGTCGGTGATCCGGCCCGTGCTCGCGGATCTCGCGCGCAATCCGCTGATGCTCGGCATCGGCTTCGGCGTGGTCTGGCGCTTCACCGGTCTCGGCCTCAATCCCGTCGTCGACCGGACGATCGAGCTGCTCGCGCAAGCGGGATCGCCGGCCGCGCTGATCGCGCTCGGCATCACTCTTTTTCGTTTCGAGGTGAAGGGCGAAATGCTGAGCGTCGTCGTGATGAGCGCGCTCAAATTGCTGGCGATGCCGGCGGTGGCGTTCATGCTGGCCAGGCTGTTGAACCTGCCGCCGGTCGTGACAGGCGTCGTCGTGCTGTTCGCGGCCATGCCCACCGGCGCGAACGCCTACATCTTCGCGGTTCAGTATCAGCGGCTGGTGAACCCGGTATCGGGCGCGGTGGCGCTGGGGACGCTGCTGGCTGCGGTGACGTTGCCGGTGGTGGTGATGGTGGTGGCGGGGGCGAGGTAGTTCGGCTCGCCCCCGTCCGAATAAATCGGCCGATAGCGGCGACTACTGGAACTTGTAGCTGAACCTGACGCGCGCAACGTCGGTCGTGAGTTGGTTGCGGATGGCGCAAGCGTCAACGGGTCTGCCCGAGCAGACCCCGCTGCCGTCAGCACGGCGAATGGTCGCATCGCTATCCTGATACATCGTATGCAGGAATTCGCCGCCGACAATCCAGTTCGAGTCCAGCGCATACTCGACGCCTATGCCGACCACGCCACCCCAGAGAACGCCGCTGCCATTGGCCGTAATTCCGGTGGGGCTTCCAAAGGTCGGGCTTCCGAAGAAATTGTCGAACTCTACCCCGGTCTGCCTGACATTGGCCCAGGCTGCACCAGCCGTCACATAAGCCAGGACGTTGTCGACGACGAGGCCTGCGCGCGCCCGGATCGTGCCGCTGGTATCCGCCTTGACACCAACCTTCATGGCTCTGGAGTCATCACCGCCAATCTGGGAGCCCTTGAAGCCGCTGTTGCCGTTGACGTCGGCCTCGATGCCGACCAGGCCGTGACCGAACTGGTAGTTGTAACCGACCTGTGCGCCGCCGGTGAAAAAGCCTCCCGCGGGGGTCGCGGAGGAGCAATAGAAGCAGGGATCGTCGAAACGGGATGAAGCCATGCCGCCACCGACATTGCCGCCGATGTAGAAGCCCGTCCAGCTATACACGGTGGCCGCAGGCGCAGCCTTGAACCTGATAGCGCCGATATCGGCCGCAGAGCTCGCGGCCGTGGCAGCCAGCAACAGCGCGACTGCAGCTACGAAAGTGTTTCTCATCGCAAGTCTCCAAATGGATATGTGTTTGGCTCTGGCAGCCGACGCCTGGACTTCGACCGCGCGTCCGATGCATCGGGAGGAAGCCGAAAAATCGCGCCACGCGCGTCATGCGAACACAGGAGGCCGCAGCAATCTTCGGTGGCGTTGCAGAATTGACACGGCGCCTCTTGCCGCCCGCAGACCGCGCCCGGGCTCCAGCTTTCTGGACTGCTCCGATCATTCGTTCAGATGACGCGTGCGCGATCGTCGGGGATTACGGCGAGAGTGCACTCATTGATCTTGCCGGGGTCGCTGAGTGCCTCGCCTCAAGAGCAGGGCCGGCAGCTTGACGACGAGCGCGTCCTCGCTTGACCAAGCAATGGTTCGCGCTGGGCAAACGAGAAATCTCGAAACGGCCAGCCCAGCCGGCGGCACGCGACTTTCGTGCACTGTCGCAGCAATTCCGCGCAGCCGGCGTGATCGTGCTGTTCGCGGCGATGCCGACCGGCGCGAATGCGTACATCTTCGCGGTCCAGTATCGGCGGCTGGTGAACCCGGTGTCGGGCGTGGTGGCGCTGGGGACGCTGCTGGCGGCGTTGACGCTGCCGGTGGTGGTGACGATCGTGGCGGGGCTCAAATAGTCGGGCGGCGACGGTGCCGCGTAATCGGGCAATCCGAGTGGTTATGTTCCTATCGGAGGTGTCTGGGGTGTGATAGGTCCTGCAACTCTCCCAGTTCGGCGACGAACGCGCGTCCAGGTAAGGGTCGATCATGCAGCAGTTGACGGACGAAGGTCGGCGGATCGTCGATGATGTGGCGCGTCGGCACGGATTTTCGAGTGACGCTGTGCTGTGCATGCTTCTGGCGGTTTCGGCCGGATACGGCAACCAGGCCCAATTCAATCATCCAGAATTCGGCGGCATGGGCCAATGGTCGATGGGCGGGATGATCATGATCGGCGACATGTTCAACAACTACCTCAAGGGCCGCGTTGATTCACTGTGCCAGGAGTTGTCCAGCCTGATCCAGGGACAACCGCTGTTCCAGATGCCCGCCCAAAGCCAGAGCCAATCCCAGGGCGGTGGCGGCGGCTGGCAAGGCCAGAGCGGAGGCAGCCACCAGCAGCAGAGCAACGGCTACGGCAACACTGGCTACGGCGGCAGCGGCTCGAGCCTTTTCGTGCCCGCTGCATCGAGCAATTGGTGGCCCGCCGATCTCGGCATGCCCGGTTCGACCGGCGGTCAAAACAATCTGCGCTATGCCTACTTTCCCGCGGCGCGACGGCTGGCCGTCGACATCAATGGTCAGGTATCGGTTTACGATACCGGCCAGCACCAGATCGGCGGCTTTTCGCAACAGCAAAGTGGCGATCAGTCGATTACCTTCACCAGTCAGTTCGGGCTGGTGCGGGTGGCCGACCTGCCACGGATCAACCCTGTGAACACGGGCGCCGCGCCGCAGCAGCAGCCCTATGCCAGCCAACCCGAGCCTTCGGTTCAGCCTTCGGTTCAGCCTTGGGTGCAACCCGAGCCTTCAGTGCAGCCGGCGCCTTGGCTGCAGCCCGCGCAGAGTGCGCCGGCGCCGATGCCGCCGCCGCCAATGGCGAGTTCGCCACCGAACCAGTTCGGCGCGCCGCAGGCTCAGCATGACGAGATCGTTGCGCTGCTCGAAAAGCTCGCCGACCTGCACAAGAAATGCATCCTGACGGACAGCGAATTCGAGTCGAAGAAGGCCGAATTGCTCAGCCGGCTCTAGCCGCTTTTGCGCCGACCTCAGAGTTTTGTGCGCCGTCGTCATCCGGGATACGGACCAGGGCGATGACCTTCAGGTCATCAGCCTGACGATTGCCGTAAGGATCATTCAACAGGCTGGCCCGCACGCCAGGCCATCTCCCAGAAGTCTGCCTCGAGCCGGGTGGCTTCCTTGAAGATCGCAATCAGTTCTGCCTCGCGGGCCGGCGTGGCATAGAGATCGGCGAGATGCTCCATGTGCGCCCGCGCCTTGGCAGCGACCTCCTGGTACGGCGCGCCGGCATACTCGGCGATCCAGACGCGATAGGGGTTCGTCGCAGCGTCCGCGAGCGGGAGCGAGGCGAGCCGCGTTGCGATCTCGGCGTAGCCGATCACGCAGGGGGCAAGCGCCACCTTGAGAGCCAGCAGATCGCCGCGCATTCCCGCGTCGAGCACGTAGCGCGTATAGGCCAGCATCTCGGCCGCCGGAGGGGCCTGTTCAAGGTCGGCCGGGGATAGACCCCAATCGGCACAGAGCCTCACATGCAGGTCCATCTCGACATCGAGGATGGCCGAAAGGCCGACTGCTGCTTCACGCATGTCGGCAAGTCTGGGCGACTTGTAGACCGCGAGCGCGTAGGCGCGCGCAAACTCGATGAGGAACAAATAGTCCTGAACGAGGTAGTGACGAAACGCCGCTTCGGGGAGCGAGCCGTCTGCCAATCCGTTCGTGAAGGGATGCTCGGTGTAGGCCCGCCACTCAACGGATGCTTTTGTCTTGAGACGCTCGAAGAAACTCACGATCTTTTTCGCCCGGCTTGGTTTTCCATGAACGCCTTTTGGCTCGCTACCGATAGCGCATTGCGAACCGGGGAGCTACGGGGACAGTGTCACCGCAATCCTAGTTGAGCGAATTCGCGTCATAAAGGTAGCCTTCAATGCACATCTTGATAGATCCGCCACGAACAAAAATATAGGCATCCGGTCTATAGGCATATTCGTAATTGTACTCTGCACAACGTACGCCGGTGTTGTCATCGAACACTAAGATGCGCCCATAGGTGCAACCTGAAAATCCATCTTCGCGCTTGCCGTCATCGATGTGGGCGACGACCGTTTTAGCGGCTACCAAGGTATACCCGATCACCCGCTCCAATTTGCATTGTGCAGCGACAGACTCTGTAATGGTCAGAAGGAAGTACGCAGAAATAATCAGATAACGCACAGCCCCTCCATATCTCCAGTGGGCATCTTGCACGATCGGTAAGCTGTGAGAAACAGGCAGGCCTTGAACACACCTGTAAGCTGCCTATGTTCTGCACCCGATGTAGAGACCCAAGTAAGAAATTTTAAAACGCGTCGCGGATTGTCACCGTAATTCTGTTGGTAGCGATGCCGACCGGCGCAACAACGGGGAAACTCATTCCATTGAGCTTATTGCTTCGCTTTCGTATCTTCGATGTCTGCAACAGTAGCGAAGATTGCATCGACGAGACGCGTTGCGCTAGAGGTTTGGCGAGCCAACGCCCTGATCTGCTCACGGCATGGCACGCTTTCACTTTTGTGCGGATAATTGATGGTGTGATCAACCTCGCCCCAAACCTCCTCCATCAACGTTCTCACCTGGATTTCGCAGGTCACTGTCGTGCGTGACTGCGAGGCAACTACATAATGAACGCTGGTGTACATATTTTCGCTACTCTGGGTCTCGATACCAACCGACTTAAAGTAAGATCGGTATTCGTCGTCCCATGTTCGCGCGGACGGGCCCTCTTTCATCTCAATGCCCTGCTCATCAATCAAGGCTTTGAGCGCTTTGTTGATCTGATCGATCTGCGTAGTGTGAAGATGTAAAATTCGAATTCCTGCGAGATCATTCACGCGAAGAAAAAGATTCTCCTTGGAAATGTCGAACTGCATGCCTTTCAGTTTCGCATCTCTGATTTTCCTTTGCAGCTTATCACGAAGATGGCCAGGATCCTTCATCCTAGAGCGTATCGAATGCGCAAATCTTCGAAGCTCGCTAGATTCGTCCATGTAACCCAGCATTGACTTCATAAACATGGCCACCAGACTGCGATGCGCTGCATAGTGCGCAACCAGCTCTTCAACGAGGGCGCTCTCTGCTTCAGACAGATCGTCAGCCGCGTCCATGGTTATCCGGCCTGCTTGATAATTCTCTTGGCAATATCGCGAAATGCTGCCTTTGCGACAGCACGCTGCTCGGGATTTCCCGCCGATTTAACGGAATAGATGGGGACGCCTTCTGTCTGCGATGCAGCGACCAGAGCTCCGAAGTCCTTCACATCGCCTAGCTTGGCAGGAGCACCGGCGATCCCAATATCGAAATCTTTCAATAGCGCGAGGATGTTCGATTGAATGTTGGTTTCTAGCAGTGAGAGATATCGGCTTTGATTTTTAACGACCCGCTCTCGATACACGCTGAAGCCTTGCGGGAGATATCCCATGAATTTTGGCCGGCCTGGCAAGGTGTACATTCCGGCTGGCGCAAGCTCACTGATTATTTGCCACTGCGACATCCATGAATGCAGCGAGCGACCGAGTGTTTTAAGGGCGCGTACAGAAAACAGATCACAAGCGGCGGGGACTATAAAATAATCGCAGTCGAGTAGGATGATGCGATTGAGCGGGCCGATATTTGGCCCGCTGTCGTAAAAAACAAAATCGATGCTATGCTCTAAGCAAACGGTGTTGACTAATTCGCTAAGAGCCACAGTGCCCACAAAGCCTCGGCGCTTTCGCTGCAAGCACTCGCGCCAGAAATCGTTCAGATCCTCTTCAAAATCTGAAACGCGGATATCTCCGGGCAAGAGATATAACTCAGACGATAATTCGATCGGCTCGATAGGTCGGAACGAACCAGATGCGTCCACGAGCGGCTTTAGTGCAGTCCAAACCGTTCTCCCGTCCAGATCATCGGAATGATCCAAGAGAAAGTCGAGATACTCGCCATCGATAACGTATGCGGAAAGATTGCACTGAGGATCAGAGTCTACGAGAAGCACCTTCTTACCAAGCTCGGCAAGTTGCGCTGCAATGTTGTAAGTAAGGGTAGTTTTCCCAACGCCGCCTTTATGATTAAAGACAGTGATGCGCTTAGCCGGCGCACGCTTCATTGCGGCAGCAGCGCTGTCACTCATTCGGCTTTCTTTCGTCGCGCCGACTTACGCCGCGCAGAAGTCATAGCGTTTCTAGCAGCTTCGCGATCAGGAAGCGCCATTACGAAAAGTTCTCCCGGCGCGCTTAGCTGTCGAGTGTTCTTGGTTGCGGCCACCAAATATCCGGCGTTCAAGGCATTGTTGGCCGCGTAGGATGTATTCGAGAATTTCGGCTGGGCCGCTTCGGTGTTGAGTTGCGCGAGGTCAAGCGTAGTGAAATGCGGTGTATCCCGAAAATGAGTGAGGTAGTACGCCAAGCACGCTACCCTCTCGACGTCTGTTTGAGGCCGCTTCTCAAAAAGAAACTGTTTGGGCGAAGGGTCCAATTTTTGAGAGAAGGACGGACGCTGTGGCGTGTGACTTGGGACCGGATTTTGCGTGGCTTCCGGCCTGCTCGAATAATGATGGGATCTGTCCTCTTCCACGGCATTCGAGCCGAAGAATGTGGAAACAGATTTCAGCACTCGGGCGCGCGAGGCCTCGTCCAATCGGCTCAACACTTCGATTATCTTGCCGAGAGCTTGCGCGGCAGATGTGCCGTTATCATCATCATCCATAAGTCAATACCTTGGGGAACCGCGTCAACCTTGCAAAACTACAAGTGGTTGGCAAG
The DNA here is from genome assembly GCF_023073315.1 of Bradyrhizobium sp. 1. GTDB lineage: Bacteria > Pseudomonadota > Alphaproteobacteria > Rhizobiales > Xanthobacteraceae > Bradyrhizobium. The sequence goes on from NZ_JADPJH010000018.1 coordinate 172,660, forward strand.
TCGTGCGCACTTTCGCGCTGAAGTTGCGCACGCAAATCGTCGGTGGCTAACCAGGGCGGGTACCAAACGCGATCGCACAAGTAGAGCAGCACTAAATGCTTGAAATCACTGGTACAGTTGGGTGGGCTCGAACCACCGACCTCCTGTTCCACAGTCGTACCCCCGATGACGTCAATGGAATTCACTGAGAACCATTGGGAACGTCAATACCAAATATAACAACCTTTTCAGATAGTTAGTTAGAGTTTCTGGGCTCCACTTGATATCTTTTAGGTCCATTGGGGAAGCGATCGCGAATGTTCGATCGCCACCTAAACGGTACCTAAACCGATCTCAGGGGACGCGTTGTGAGTGAGCAGTCAGGACAGAAGAAACGACAGAAGGAAAACAGGAAACACCGTCTGAGCGACACCTGGATCGCGCGTCATAAGCTCACCCTGCCACAGGAAGATTGGTTCGATATCGTGCGGCCGGAGCTCATCCTGCGCATGTCGTACGGGGGCGCGAAAACCTTCCGCGTCCGACACAAGGTCGGCAGCAAGACTCGGACGTTCAAGCTGGGCCGTTGGCATCCTGAGACGTTCAACGTTGATGCTGCGAGGAAGGCGGCCAAGACGTTCAAGCCAGCGCCATCCATCTCGACGGACGGAATGACCGAGGATCAGGCTTGGTGGCTGTCCGCGACATTCGCCGACGTCATCGAGAAATACATATCAGAGGTTGTCTCGACCTTCCGGACGGCCTCGGAGACGGAACGCTGCTACCGACGCTACGTCATCCCCAAGCTGGGCAAGACCACCTTCGTCGACCTCAAGAAGACCGACGCGGGCCTGCTGCGACGCACAATGCGGACAGAGAACGGGCCGCGGCAAGCCGACATCATTTTCGCATTGATCCGATCGATCTGTTTTTGGGTCGAGGACGAAGAGGTCATCGACGGATACGAAAGCCCGCTCCGCTACCGTCCAAAGCGCAGGGGCAAGAATAAGCGTCGCGGCGGAGGCCGCGAGCGCGTCCTCGACGACAATGAACTGCGGATGGTCTGGCGTGCCGCGGAACAGATGGGAGGTCTCTATGGGGGTCTCGTTCGCCTGCTCCTCCTCACTGGACAGCGTCGCCAATGTCTCGCGACAGCCAAATGGTCCGAGATAGTCGACGGAACTTGGTTCATCCGGGATGAGGGCGACGATGCGAAGGGGACGGGCCAAATCCTGCGGCTGCCTCCCCTCGCCCTCCAAATCCTCAACGCGCTGCCGCGGATCAAGGGCAACCCTTACGTCTTCGGTGTTGAGGACAAGGGCGAGCACAAGCCGTTCAACAGCTTCTCCCAGCGGAAGGACGAGATTTTAGAATTGCTGCCCCGACCAATCCCACGATGGACCTTGCATGATCTGCGACGGACCGCCCGCACGCGATTGGAGGACATCGGCATTGAGATGCAGACGGGCGAAGTCGTGATCGGGCACGCGCTGCCGGGCGTGAAGCGCATCTATATCCGCTCCAAGTTTGAGGAGAAGCGCGCGGACGCCCTCGTACGCCTCGCGACGCACATTGCCGACGTTGTCGGATTGTCCCCAGATCAGGGCGGGACGCCTCCCGCAGTGTCCCACACCACGACATCCGGAAACGTTGTCCCGATCCGGCGCACGCGGCGCGCATGAGCACGGACGCGCTCAGGGCGCGCCACAGCCGTCCATCAGGGGTCCCAGGGGGAATGACGGGACGCTCCGGCATGACGGCTCCAGACCGCTCCTAGCGGGGCGATCACTGGGCGTCTTTGGGCATTGACGACAATCCGCCGTTTTGTCATCGTCCGTCTGCGGCGTCCTCCAAGACCGTGCTCTTGTTGGTTAGAGTACCGCGACGTAACCGAGGCGAGATGTACACTCGGGGAATGAGTTAGAGGCCTCGTCGTGGGCGCTCTACCGTCCGATTAGGCAAGCTTGGTCCTGATCCACATTGCAGCGAGCGCGCTTTTGAGCGGGCTCATAGCGATTGGACCAGCTATGTCAGAAGTTATCCCTCTAATTCATGACGCATCGATCCCGGATCACGGCCCCCTACTCGTCTCGCGCGATCAAGCTCGCGAGATGCTGGGCGACATCTCGGTTACCCAGTTGCGGAGATTGTTGAAGGCAGGCGAAATCAAGCCCGTTTTCTTGAACGCAAGTCCGCGACCACAACGAAGTGGCGGCAAGCTCTATTTCCGCGTCAGCGATCTTAACAAGCTCGTAGAAAAATTCGCGAGGCGTCGCCGATAGCACAAACGAAACCCACACCTGTTGGCGCAGGCGTGGGCAATTCGTCGTTCTGTAATGAGCAACAACCACCCCATGAGGAAGATCGTCAATGTTGATCCTACGGGACCTGCTGCGGGGCGACAAGCCACCGCTTCTCGCACACGAAGCCTATCCGAGACCTGTTCTGAGGTTCGATTGCTACGCGGACACCGGTGTCTGGTTTCTGCCTGTGCCGAGGATTGATCTCGACGAATTCAACAGGCTGCGCGAACTGTATGACGGCGAGAGCCCAATCGAGCGCCTCCCGAAGCTGAGAGCACTGCGCATCATCGTCCAATGCCCGCAACCCGAGATGCTGACCGAACTTGCATACCTTGAGGAAAAGTACGGCGGCAATATCACCCGCCTCGACATTTCCGCCGACGCAAGATCAGACCCCAACATGTCGGCCGAACATCAGCTGCAGTATATCAAGGCACATTTGCTGATGCCTCGCAGACCGGCAGGCCCGATCAAAGAATATGACAACGACCACGGGATCGGAGCACTCTACGTGCCAAGGCCTGATGTTGAGAGCAAGCTGCGGGACCTCGCCATCTATTGCGACAGAACATCAAAGCTCAGGCCGAACGGACCGCGCGTCGCGCACATAGACCCGAGACTTCATCGGCGGGCACTCCGAACTCCCGCAAGAAATCGGGACCAAGGAAGGGAAAGGCTGGGCGTGATCGAGCACACCCATGAAATCCATGACCTCGACCCATCAGATCTGTTTCGTCGTCATTTCCGTTTCGTCAAATTCGATACGCAGCAAGCCCAACGCGATCTATTCCGCAAAATCGCACAACAGGCAGGCTCGATAGAGGAGGCAAGGAGGATGATCGAACATGAAAAGCGATATGGACAGCTGGATTACGTGCAGCGATGGCACGACCGGATGCCAACACTGCGATTGCAGACGGCACCTGGTCTCGTCCAAATGCCAAGCAGCCTGACGTGGGGTGCTGTTAGACGGAGAAGAATGGAAAAACGGATAGATTGACGTCAATTCTACCCAGTGTGGGCTTGGATGATCGATATCAATGGTCTCAATGCGTTAGATCGTGTGAATGCAGGATTGTGTCGTCTTGTCATGGCCCGACATCTCGCTAAGGAGATACAGGGATCAAGCGCCCTTTTTTGCGGGGCGCTTCCTCGCAGATTTCTTGACCGCCTTCTTCGCCGTCTTCTTTTTCGGCCTCGGCCGGGGCAGCGCCAATTGTCCTTGCTGAGGGGCCGGCGTGAAATCGATCACCTGAACGATCTTGTGGTGTGGTTCGGCGCCCGGCTTGTCGGGCGGCGTGACTTCCATTCGCACGCGGTACCGGTCATTTGTGAATGCCCCTCCGCGCTTTAATGCGTCGGTCGCGATCGACGTTTCCGAGATATCGACATAGATGTGTTGCTGCTTCTTTTTGCTGCGACCGTATGCGAAGCGCCAGCGCTTAGCCTTTTCGTCGTACACCGGAGAGTAAACATATAGCGTGGCAACAACCGTCTCGGGCGCTGCATGCTCCAGCTGCTGTTCGACTGTCTCAGTGTCGGGAGCGTCGCACGCAAGCTCGATATCTCGGATTTCTTCTTTCTCCAGCGAAACCACCGGCTGATCCGCGTCCTTAAATTCGATCCGCTTTGCTTCATTCATATCGACTGGCGTGAGCGTTTCCTTGATGGCCTCCAAAACGCGTCGATTTTCGGCGAGCTTCAGCACCTCGGGGGAAATGTTGATTGTGTTGTCGTTACCGATGATCTGGATCGTTAGGAGACCCGGCGTCTCGGGCTTTTCGACCTTGGCAACTGGCCTATCTTTTTTCCATTTGAGATAGTCGAGGAGCGTTGCGAAGCCAGCACTCCTGATTACCCCAATGAATTGGAGCAATTCCTTGGCAGTTTTGACACGGTCATCCTGCAAGAGAGTCTTGGCTTTTTCAAAGATGTTCTGAAAGAGCTCGAAGTTGATATGGAAGCACTTGTGCTCAAAATCGGACGAGACGACCAGCTTGATCTTGGCACTATCACCGTTGAGCGATGCGTTTGCTTCCCGGACAAGACGTCCAAATCCTAGCAGTGCTGGGGCGAGCGCTTCCACATCGAGGGAGTGGTCGTCTGGATCGTCACTGTAGTAAGCCACTTGAAACGCTTCGCGACGATGATCGTCGCCAGCCCCATCCGACATGCCCGAAGCTCCCCAAATCTGCGGCGTCCACACTAACTCGTTTCGAGGGTCTCTACCTCATGTTGCGTTGCAAGCAGCGGCTATTTCTCACCGCTGTGGTCTGGCCCGCCGAATGGCCCTGTGAACCAGCCGGTGGCTTGATCATACCGCAAGCACACTCGTGTTTCGTGCTGATCCGTGAATGGACCACGATAGGCAATGATTGCCCAAAACCACAGTTCGTCGGTGCCCAGATCAGGAATGAGGTTTTGGTATTCATCGTTGCCGACTGGGCCATTCCACTGGAGCCTCTCCTCGATGCCCTCGCGGACTTCGCCTGGTGCAATTATTGGCGCTGAGATCAAGGAATGATGGACTTCCAGTCTGGCCGGCGGAAGGGGTTCGGAAAACACGCTCAGACTAACTTGCGCACACTTGATGATCGCTGGGATTTTTCCGTGGTTCGCAACTGAGTACTTGACGTTCAGCCAAGTGTAATGTCCATCGACATCCTCGAATTCTTCTACGGTCAGCGAGCTTACCTTGAACACGAATAGGTATGGTCGTTCGATCTTGGCGAACGTCTCCTCCGCAATGTAAGCCTGTCGGGATGATGCCTTCGCCGCATCCGCTGCCGCAGCCGCACTTATCTTTGCTTCGTCCAAACTGACGCGGATCAGACGCAGCTGGTACCAGAACAATACAATCTGCCCCGCCCCCACGATCAGAAGAAGAAAAGTGAAAAAGCCTGACGCGTCTCTGCTCAACCATCCCCACAGGCCCGTAGTCGCGGCGGGCGCATAGATCAGAGGCAGGCCAAAGAAGAGCCAGATGGCAAGAATAGAGAGTGCTGTAAGACTCATTCTGCATTGCCCAGCCGCCATCGCATCGCCCCCGCGTTCTTCCGAGACTCTAGACCTGTCCGAAGGCAACCTCCAATTGTCGCTGTGGATATCCACGGCCAGCCGCTAGACCCGGCGGAAGGGGGGAAGACACGTCCCGCACCAGCAATCCCGCTCCAGACCGCTCCGCCGCCTAGCAATCGATATCCTAGCACCGCAGAGAACAAGGAAGGATCGGGACATCCTCCCAGACTGCAGACGTGACGCTGGACGGGGGAGGCGTTAGGATACCGGGCCCTCGACAATCAAACCGAGGGAAATCCCCATGCTGGACCAGAACAACGACTACTCATCCGCAGGCCCTGGCTTCAAGCGCAGGCGTCAGCGAGAACGGCTCACGCCCGAAGATGTCCCGCACAAGATGAAGCACCGACCGAAGCCCTATCTAGGCAAACCCAAATCCGCAGAACACGAAAGGACAAAAGGGGACAAGATCGATATCTCGCCCAGAGGACTGCGAGCGCGCGTCCAACGCCTCACGCTCCAACATGAGAGCTTCCATGACGTGTACGACGAATTGAAACGTGCGAACTTCCCGTCGTCTGCGGTGCTGTGCAGCTCCCTCCGGAACGAGACCATGCAAATCGTCAAGCTCATGATTGAGGAAGGGCTCATCGATCGGGATCGGCTTGATCGATATCGAGAGGAGCACCGCAAAGACCTGCGCAAGATCAGGCAAGGCATCTAGTCAGTCTCGGGGCTAAATTCTGGGCCGCGAGAGGATCGGATACATCCCAAAAGTGGCCACAGCCCCGCACTGATCTCGCGCTCTATTTTGTCGCTCGCGTATTTGATCGACGCTGATTTGAGACCACCTGATTATGAAACAGGTGGTCAGTACTCGAAAATACCGGGATTTTCCGCAGGAAATTCAACGCCACACACAAGTGGCTAGTCTTGGGTAGCCGCATGGGTATCATCCGAACAAGAAACAGAGCGATGTATTCGCAGACGAGATGCAAGTCCGATGCACGGGACCCTAAGACAAAGCGGGAAGCCAAAACGCAAACGCAATCTATCGGCCGTCACATCCGGCCGTCGATTGTTCGCGGAACGCATCTCGACGACGGACTCCCCCAGAGGGCGCCGCTTCTCTGATCTCGTCCTCCGATACACGGAAGACTGCGGGGGCGACGACAAGATATCGGAGGCGACGCGCAATCTGATCCGTCGCATAGCACTCCTGCAATGCGTCCTCGAAGACTGCGAAGCCGCATATGTGAAGACCGGCGCCACCAGCTTGGATGAGCGGCTTGAATATCAGCGCCTGTCCAACACCCAATCCCGCTTGATGCGCAAGATCGGCTTGCTCGATGTAAAGCCGGAACGCCGGGACGATGAGGACGATCTAGATCCCCTCACCTATATGCGGAATGGCGGCACGCGTCGTTCACACCGCGTTCGTTTAGACGGGGATTGATGCGATGGGTCTCCAACGCATCAGATTACACGATGCAGACGAGACCCCCACCACACCCTCAAAACCAAGACCAGCTCCGCAATCAAGCCACCTCACACTGCTTGATGCGATCGCAGACCCCCGATTGTTTGCGAAGTTCTTCCGTGATCCCGCCTCGTGGATTGCGTGGCGTGCGTTCATTGCGGCGGCCTTCGGCTTGGACATGTCCGAGGAGGAGCTTGCGATCTATCGCAAGTGTACCGGACGGACAGACCCACCCGCGCAGCAGATGCGGGAATTGGTGCTCGTCATTGGTCGGCGTGGAGGCAAGTCGCGCATCCTCGCATTGATCGCTGTCTGGCTTGCATGCTTCCACGACTACCGACCGTATTTGGATGCGGGCGAGCTTGGCGTCGTCCAGGTGCTCGCGGCAGACAAGACCCAGGCCAAAGTTATCCTGCGATATGTCCGGGCGTTCTTCAAACGAGTGCCGATGCTCGCACGCATGATTGCGCGAGACACCCAATTCGGCCTCGAACTGTCCAACTCCATCGCAATCGAGATTGTCCCGGCCTCGTTCAAACAGGTTCGCGGCCGAACCGTTGTCGCAGCCCTCTGCGACGAGATCGCGTTCTGGTCGGACGAAGGCGCGAACCCGGACAAGGACGTCATCGACGCGATCAGGCCGGGCATGGCGACAATTCCCAACGCGATGCTGCTGCTCGCCTCCTCGCCCTACGCTCGCAAGGGCGTGCTCTATTCGATGCACAAGCAGTACCACGGGAAGAACGACAAACGGGTGCTCTGTTGGCAGGCTCCGACCCAAGTGATGAACCCCTCGATTGATCCGGATTTCATTGCGCAGGCATTTACCGACGATCCTGCATCAGCCTCCGCCGAATATGGCGCTCAATTCCGCTCAGACATCTCAAGCTTTGTCACCCGTGAGGCCGTCGAAGCCGTCACGTCCGATGAACGCGAACGGCCTTACCTATCTGAGTTCAAATACTACGCCTTTGCCGATCCCGCAGGTGGCTCCGGACAGGACTCCTATACCCTCGCAATCGGACATGTAGAGAAAGGCGTCTGCATCCTCGATGCGATCCGGGAGGCAAAGCCGCCGTTCTCGCCGAAGGCAATCACGGAACAGTTCGCTACCCTGCTAAAATCCTACCACATCACGAAGGTCATCGGCGATCGGTACGCTGGCGAGTGGCCGCGCGAACAGTTTCTCGAACATCGCATCACCTACGAGCCGAGCGCCAAGCCCAAGTCGCAAATCTACGGCGAGTTTCTTCCGCTGATGATGTCGAAGAAGTGCGAACTCCTCGACCACGCGCGGCTTTCGACTCAACTTGTCGGGCTTGAACGACGGACTGGGCGATCTGGCAAGGACTCGATCGATCACGCTCCCAACGCACACGACGACGTAGCGAACGCCGCGGCCGGCGTCCTCACATCCATGGGCGTGCGTAAATATCGTTACGACGCCAGTTTGGCGTGGGTCGGAGGTCCGAGCGATGACCTCAAGCAGGAACAGAGCCTTGGCGCTCAGAGACTCGTCAACATCATGACCATGAGAGGCATAGGATGACCAACGACTCGATCGTCTACGACAAGCAAGGCAAGCGCGTTCAGCGGGCAAACGGCGTTCTCGCCGATGGCGACCGTATGACCGTGCCGATCACTCTAATGGACTCGGCATCGCGGACAGCAGCCCTCACCCTGCTCGACAGCGGCACTGCACCGAGCCAAGAGCAGCTCGAAATTCTCAGGGACGCACGCAATCGCGACCTTGAGCACCGATGGCAGGGCGGCACGCAGCAGGACACTCAGCCCGCCAGCCACTCTAGCGCTGATCTGATTGCGGCCCGCGACCGGCGCGTCTCAGAAATGTGGAAGCAGCACTGACATCGACCAGCCCCGTCGCGCCGCGCATGCGCGACGGGCACAACATGAAGGATCGACGAAATGACTGAATTCTCTAGTTTGCCTGCGCGCGCAATGGCGAAGTTGGCCGTTTTACAGGATGCCGAACAGCAGGCGCTGACTTTATCGTCGTCCACGACGCGGAAGATTTCCGAGTTGCATCACGCACTCGGTCTCAATCCTAACGGAACCAACGCGGACGTGATGCGGCTCGAAATCGAACGCCAAGAAGGCTTGCAGCGCAAGCATCAAGACCGACATCGCCAATGCATAGACCTTTATGCGAGGGTCCAGCGATATCTCGCAATGCTTCCCGCTGACGTGACGCTCCTCGGCGCGAAGCCGATCAAAACCAAACTGAAGGACGGCGAAAGCCATCTCAGTGCAGTCGAGCGCATTAGGCGAGAGATCGCGGGCCTTGCCTCGGAACGCCTCAGCGTTGAACAGGCGGGACTGACCAGCGCAGAAATGCGGGCGCAGGCCAAGAAGTGGATCACTGAGCGGGCACTGCAGGGACGGCCAACGATCACAGCGACGCATGATAAATTCGAGATCAATTTCGTGGACCCTGCGGCCTACTCAATGCATCTCGATATACCGAGCATGCTTGCGTGGTTCGATCCGGAAGGCATGGAGACAAAGCTGAACGAACTTATCGACAGCATGCCAAAGCCAAAGCTCGCGCTTGCGCCGATCGAGAAGGCAGACAAGCTGAGAGAATTGAAGCGTTCGATCCTTACTCTGGAACGACAGGAAGAGGCGTTGATCGTGGAGGCGGAAGAGGTCGGCACGATCATTCCTCGACGAACCGGCGCTGATCCGCGCGCTATACTCGGCATTGTCGTCGATCGCAGCCGGAAAGCGAACGCAGCATGAGAGTTTCCTCCGTCGTTTTCATCAGTGCGGCGGAGGGAATGGGCTCGGTCAGCGTGGGATGCCGTCCGCGACCGAGCGGCGGGGTAAGTCGAAGAGTGCCCGCCTTTTCAGCAATAACCTTCGACGACCTATGGCTCGGTCTAGTCACCCGGGCGCGATGGGTCTGATTGCGAGCGTCAACCGTGATCAGCCAACCCGCCGTCTCTCGTCAAGCCCCCAGCCCCGAGAGACGGCGGGCATTACTTATTTGGCAGCCGACTTTAGAATACGATCGATATCGGCCTGTGACGGCGCTCGATATCCTTCGGGTACAAACTCGTAGGTGTAGGGTTCGGACTGTGAAGCATTGAGCAAGAAGACTCCTCTTTCGGAGTAAAGAAGGCAGGCATCGTAATCGTCTGGAAAAAACACCACTCTCGTTTTTCCAGCTTTCGCTTCAGCGAACAGCTTTGCCACCGTCAGCTTCACTTCTTCGGTCCGCGCGGCGTGCACCCGCTTCTGTTGCTTCTTTGACTTTACGTTTGACATGACGCTACTCCTCGTTACCCCGCTGCGGGCTGTTCAGGCGCGCGTAGGCGGGCACACTCATGGTGTGGTTTTTGAAAAACGAGGGTTCGGTCTCCATAGCGACGCGAGGTTTGGAAGCTCGCTTTTGATCGCCGAGATCGCGCCTTAGCCCAGAGCTGTGCGGTTACCACCGTATCTTCCTTTCCGCGCTCGACGCTTGGACCGCGAGGTCGAAAAAGTTGGAAGCCTCGGGATGGAGGTCGACTTATGTCCAGCATGGCTGTTCCCAACTCGACACCAACACGCCCCCGCCCACTTCGTCAACGGACGGTGCTTTCCACGGTTAAGCGCTACGCCAAGCCTCTCGGTGCATCCTGTGCGGCAGCCACTATCCCTAGCGGCTGGACTCTTAGTTCTTGTTTTGTTCTAATTAGGCATGACCGATAGACCAGCGAGCTGGCGGATGCCCAAGGACAAGGAGATGAAGAAGCTTGCCCGCGAGGCCGCACTCCAACTGAACCGCGCGATCCCAGACCTTTCCCCAAGCGATCCGACACCGGATCAGTTGTGGAACGCCCTGCTCACTGATCCACGCGCGTCTGGGAAGCCCAAACACCCAGTCCAGCAATGTGCCCTCGCCGACATCAAACAGCACTTACTCCGCGTCGAGTGCCGCCGCTGTCTGCGGACTGTTGAAATTCAGAAGGTAGACGCAATCAGGTTCTACGGAGAACGCGCGATCTGGAAGGACGTTGGCCAACGTCTTCTCGACCAGACCTGTACCAATCGGACAGGCCGCCACGAAGAAGACGGATGTTGGCCGGACTGGATCGCACAACCCTAGCGAGTTTCCATCGACTTCATCGCATTTCCGATTTAGATTTGGTTTTCACCCGCAGTTAGCGAAGGTTATTCGCATGAGGTTGTTTGCAACCGACGTTTTCACTCCCAATCAGTTTCCAGAGTACACCTACATTGAGCGGCCCAAAGAGGATCTAGAGGGCAAGTTACGACGTGCGCTTGCCACGCCGAACGTCATCACATCCCTATCGGGTCCGTCCAAGTCGGGGAAAACTGTTCTCGCGAAGAAGATGGTTGGCGTTGAACATCTGATACATGTCTTCGGAGCGGAAATTACGAGCGGAGCGGCACTTTGGGAACGCGTTCTGAATTGGATGGATGCTCCGAGTAGCGTTACAGAACAGACATCGGAAAGCCGCGCAAACAAGTTTGGTGGTGAGGTCAGCGGGAAGGGATCGATTTTTGTCGCTGAGGCGGCTGGGAAGGGAACGGCAGAAACTACCGGCACAAAATCAACCACTAGCGGCGTGACGAGATCAGATAATAGCCTCGCACATGTTGTCCGAGACATTGCCAACAGTGACTATGTCGTGTTCCTCGATGACTTTCACTACATCCCAGCGGATGTTCAGGAAGACGTGGCAAGGCAGCTCAAGGCCGCGGGAGAGAAAGGGATCAAAATCTGCACCGCAACGGTCCCTCACAGGGCTGATAACGTTGTGCGTAGCAATCCCGAACTGAGGGGCCGACTTGCCCAAGTCGATACGACATTCTGGTCGGCACAGGAGCTGTCAGAAATCGCGAAGGCCGGCTTCGCCAAACTACAGGTAAGCATTCCGCCGGCCAAGTTGATGGACATCGCGCGGGAAGCGTGTGGATCGCCTCAGCTTATGCAGCGAATTTGCCTCGACGTTTGTTTCAACCTTGGGATCGAAAAAGAGTTCGACACTCTCAAGAACTTCGACTTTACCCCGCAACAACTAAGCATGATCCTACAGCAATCGTCGACCCATTCAGATTTCGGCACGATGGTGGCGAACATGCATCAGGGACCGAAAGAGCGCGGAAGCGAACGCCGTGTCCACGACCTCATCGACGGCACAACTGGAGACGTTTACCGCGTTATCCTCCTTGCCCTCGCTTTTGATCCACCGGTGATGGAGGTGCCATACAGCAGCTTGATGTCGCGGATCGAAAAGGTATGCAAGGGAGACGGTCCATCAGCGAGCAGCATCGTGCAAGCTTGTCGCCAGATAGCAAAAATTGCGCTTCGCATCGCGCCGAAGGAGCGGGTTTTAGAATGGGACGATCAAGAGCTGACCGGTACGATGAGCGTGGTCGATCCCTACTTTTTATTTTACCTGCGCCGATCTCGAAAGCTTGACGCCTTGGCAAACAAGCACGCCGCGTCCTGATGTCGGGTGCGAACGATGTCGGGGCTTTACGATTTGCAGGGACAATTATTCGACCAAGCCCAAGCGCGGATGGAGAGCCGAGGTCCGAGCAAAGATTATATGGCTAGCGCTGTCTACGCAGCGGAGGGATATTTTTACGCGGCATATGCCGCTCCGGGATGGGTCCCTGAATTTGTCCGGGGACGGGATGGTCCAGCAGTGTTCCGAGATCACGCGGACGCGGAAGCGAGCGCTCGAGAAATGCTCTTCAATCATTTGAATGCAAACCTCGAAAACGGATGGATAGACGGACTCCGCGCTCCTGATTGACCCTCGCGTGGTTGCGACTCTCAGGCTTCGCCTCGCGCTACCCAAATCCGCTACCTAAAGGGATCGAACAAACCGCAACCGATGCTAACTGGTTGATTTTATTGGTACAGTTGGGTGGGCTCGAACCACCGACCTCCTGTTCCACAGACAGGCGCTCTAACCAACTGAGCTACAACTGCATCCTTGCGAGCCGCCGCGGGGCGCCTGGACAGGCCGGTACCGAGGGGGGCTGGACGGGGCGGAAACTAGGTGCAACGGCCGTTTTTGGCAAGGCCGCAAACGGACGAAAAACCGGGGTAAATCACCCTGAGCGCAATGAAATCGGGCTTGATGGCGACCGTAGCGAGGTTGCGCTCCCCTCGCCCGCCTGGCGGAGACACTCCCCGTGAGGAGAGAGCCCTCTCCCGGCCTCTCCCGCAAGCGGGAGAGGTGAAGAAAAACCCGGGCCTTGCGGGCCCGGGTTTCTTAATCAAATCAGCGCCGATCCGCTCAGGCGGCGGGCGGGTAGAACTTCGCGGCGGAGGCCTTGATCGGCTCGGCGGCGGCCGTGGCGGCCCGCTGGGCGATCTCGGCGAGCTCCTTGGCCTGGGCCTGGAAGGTCTCGAGCTGCGTCTTGGAATGGCCGGTCCACAGCGCGAACGCATCGGACGGCGACTTCACGCTGAACAGCTGCTGGGTGAAGTCGAGCTGGGCGGTGGTGTTCGCCTTCATGAACTCCATCACCTTGGCGGCGTATTCGCTCGCGCCCTTGTGGGCGGTGGTGAACACGGCTTCGACCGTGCCGTTGTGGGTCTCGGCCGCGTCCTTGAACTTGGCGTAGCTCTCGCGGGCCTGCGATACGCCCTTTTCGGCGAACGCACGCATCTGCTCGGGAACCTCGAACGGAATGATCGAGGCAGAAAACGGATCAGTCGCACCTGTCATAGTTGGTCCCTCACGCTAATGAAAAAATGGAGTGAGCCTTCTGGCGCGCCCGCCGGGCCCCTGGGCCTCGCAGTCGGCGGTGCGAAAACTGGAAACGCGAAACAAACGAATGGCTCGTCCAGCGCCAGCGTTATCGATGCCTAACATGTCAACATTGTGCACCGCAATGTGATCCGGGGGTGCAGAGCGAAATTTAATCTCGGAGAGGGTGAGGTTCCCCGGCGGGGGAACTTTTGGTTGAGGTGGTTAGAACCGGGAATTTGGCGAAGGCGAGCCGTTCTTACCCTCCCCTGGAGGGGGAGGGTCGATCGCGCGCAGCGCGAGCGGG
>NZ_JADPJH010000018.1:186493-391357 GCF_023073315.1 Bradyrhizobium sp. 1
GGGGCACCGCCTCTGCGGAACGACTGTCACCCCACCTCGGTTCGCATATCGCTTCGCTCCATGCGAACCGATCCTCCCCCTCCAGGGGAGGATGGGCACCTCCGGCTTGGCCGCGTCCATCGAATCCTGCGGATGTCCCCGAGCTGCGGCTTGCGGGGCCGGGCGGATTAAGGTTATCGCGGCTTTAGGTCCTTCCCCTTAGGCTGCGGCCGTGGACCTGCCCGTCCCCGCGGGCGATACTAACCCTTTCTTAAGGCTGCCATTCCCGGCGGCCGCCCGCGAGAATGCGACAGCGAGACTTGAAGCCGGTTGGATGACGAGTTCGGATTTCCAGTTGCGAGGCGTGGGTGATCCCCGGCTGGCCGTGCATGCGACGTCCCCGCTGCCCGCCTGGCTCTGGTCGATCGACGGCACGCGCGTGCTCTGGGCCAATCCGGTCGGCGCAAAACTGTTTGGCGCGGCGAATTCCACGGCGCTTGCGGGCAAGATGTTCGGACCGGCCGACGGCCATCGCCGCCAAATTATCAGGCTCGCCCGCCAGCTGCCGGCGAACGGCGCCATCAGGCTGGAGCGGCTGCGCGGCTTCGGCGCCCGGCTCGGCACGCTGATGACCTGCGTCTGCGCGCGGCTCGACTTTGCCGATGGCGCCTCTGGCGTGCTCGTCACGGCGATGGATCCGGCTTTGCGCACCATGCCGCTGGTGGAGCGGCTGCATCGTCTCGTCGACGGCGCCAAGGTGCCGATGGCGGCGTTCGGGCCCGACGGGATGTTCGCCGGCGCGAGCGAAGCCGCCCGGTCCCTGCTCGGCTTTCGCGATCTCACCGAGGCCGGCCTCCAACAGGCGCGCAACGATGCGCTTCGCGAAGGCCGCGTCGAGATGCCGATCGGCATCGGCCAGATGGTGCTGCAACGGGTCGGCACGGGCGACGATGTCGGCCTGGTCGCGCTGATCGAGCCGGCTGCGCAGCCGGCGGCAGAAGCGACGACAGATGCCGCGCCTGAAGTGGTTGAAGACATCGCGCGCGACGAGGTCGCCCAGCCTGCCGCACCGGACACTCCGCCGCCAGCGATGCCGGACGATGCGCAGGGGGCGCCGTCGAACGGGGCTCCATCCGGGATCGCGCTGTTCGATGCCTTCGCCGAGCCGGTCGAGACGCCTGCGCCCGCGACGGAGATCGTCACGATCCAGGACGCCGTGAGAGAGGCGGCCGAAGCGCCGCTCGAAGCCGCACCAAAGACTCCGGTTGAAAACCCGCCCGAAGCCATCGTGCCGCCGCAGGCCGCGCCGATCACCTCACACATGGTCGAGCCGCAATCAGCAGAGCCGCCCGCACCGCGCCAGCATCCGCTGCGCTTCCTCTGGCAGATGGATGCGGAGGGCCGCTTCGTGCTGGCGTCCGGCGAGTTCATCGGCCTGATGGGCACACATACGGCCTCGGGCTTCGGCCGGCCCTGGCGCGAGATCGCCGACGAGTTTGCGCTCGACCCTGACGGTCGCGTCGCGCAGGCGCTTGAAAGCCACGACACCTGGGCCGGGATCACCGTGAACTGGCCGGCCGATGGCGGCGAGCATCTGCCGGTCGAACTGGCGGGCCTCCCCGTCTACGACCGCGAGCGCAACTTTGCGGGTTTTCGCGGTTTTGGCGTCTGCCGCGATCTCGACAGCCTGAACCGGCTCGATGCGCTCAGGCGCTTTGAGCTGTTCGTCGAACCGTCCGCACAGCGCGGCCTGTCCGCCGAAATCGTCGAGCCCGGGCCCGAACCGGAGCCCGTGGCAGAGCCACCGCCTCCGCCGATCGAGCCATCTGAGCCTGAGCCCGAGCCTGAGCCCACATTTGAGCCTGTCGCCGAACTGCCCGAACCCGCACCTGATGTGAATTCACACCCAACCGAACCGGAAACGCCAGTGGAAACGCCTCCCAATGTCGTGCCGTTCCGCCCCGCCGGCGATGCGAGATCACCCGGTGATCAGAGATCGCCGACGCTGACGCCGGTCGAGAACAGCGCGTTCAACGAGCTCGCCCGGCAATTGTCCGAGCGGCTCGAACGCGAGCGCGAGACGATCGCATCTGTTGCCGCCGAACCGCCGGCGGTGGAGTTCACGCCCGAACCGCCGGCGCCCGAAGCGCCGCACGCGCCGGCCGAATGGCTGACCGAACCCGCACCGCCCGCGCACGGCCACAGCGCGCGCGACCGCGCGCTGCTCGATCTGGTGCCGACGGGCATGTTGATCTATCGCCTCGACCGCCTGCTCTACGCCAACCCCGCCTTCCTCGCGCGCATGGGCTATGCCAGCCTGAGCGCGCTGGAGGATGCCGGCGGGTTGGATGCGCTCTATGTCGAGCCGGGCGTGTCCTCGGCCAGCAGCACGTCGCAGGCCGGCACGCCCGTGACGATCAGCGCGACCTTTGCCGATGGCGAGCGGCCGCTTCCGACCACGGAAGCCCATCTGCACACGATCGACTGGGACGGCGACAACGCGCATGCGCTGATCTGCGCGCTGCCGCAGGCTGCTGTCGTTGCTGCACAAGCGGTCGTCGCGCCGTCCGTCGTCGCCGAGACTGTTGTCGCGGAATCCTTCCCCTACGCCGTCGAACCCGATCTTGAAGCCGGCGACGCGGACGCGGAGGATCTCGCCGCGATCCTCGACACCACGGCCGAGGGCATCGTGATGTTCGATGCCGAAGGCAACATCCACGCCTGCAACCGCAGCGCCGAAGCGCTGTTCGGTTACGACGGCGAAACGCTGATGCAGCAGAATCTGGCGACGCTGTTCGCGCCGGAGAGCCAGCAAATCGTCATCGACTATCTCGAAAGCATGAAGAGCCAGAACATCGCGAGCCTGCTCGACCATGGCCGCGAGGTGCTGGGACGCGAGAAGAAGGGCGGCGTCATTCCGCTCGCCATGATCATGGGCCGCACCAGGCCCGACGGCCCGAACTTCTTCGCCGTGTTCCGCGACCTCTCTCAGAGCAAGAAGGGCGAGAGCGAGCTGAAGAGTGCACGACGTCTCGCCGACGGCGCGGCCAACGCCAAGGCCGACATGCTGGCGCGGATCAGCCACGAGATCCGCACGCCGCTCAACGCCATCATCGGCTTTTCCGAGGTGATGATCTCCGAACGCTTCGGTACGCTCGGCAACGAGCGCTACGGCGAGTACATGAAGGACATCCGCGCCTCCGGCGAGCGCGTCATCGCCATCATCGACGATCTGCTTGAGCTGTCGCGGATCGAGACCGGCAAGCTCGACCTCAATTTCGCCAACCTCAATCTCAACGACCTGGTCGAGGCCTGCGTCGTGGTGATGCAGCCGCAGGCCAACCGCGAGCGCATCATCATCCGCACCTCGCTCGCGCATGCGCTGCCGCAGGTCACGGCGGACACGCGCGCGATGCGGCAGATCACGATGAATTTGATCTCGAACTCGATCCGGCTTGCGAGCGCCGGCGGCCAGGTCATCGTCTCGACCGCGCTGTCCGATCGCGGCGAGATCGCCCTTCGCATCCGCGACACCGGTCACGGCCTGTCCGAGCGCGAGGTCGCAGCCGCCATGGAGCCGTTCCGGACGCCACCGCCTGGAGATGCCGCAGACAATTCGGCGCTCAGCCTGTCATTGACGAAGGCCCTGGTCGAAGCCAACCGCGCCCGGTTCAACATCAAGAGCGGGGCAAATTCGGGGACGCTGATCGAAGTGGTATTCGCGCCGGTGGTGGCGGGGGCTTAAGGCCCCGCCGTCATTGCTGCGAGCGGCGAGAGCGTCGCTCTTAGTCGCCGAACCATCGCGACCCGGCCTGAGCGGCCTCCTCCTCGTCGGATGCGCTATCACAAGCCCAGGCTACAAAACCATCGGGGCGCACCAGCACGGCGCTGAGGCCCAGACGATCCTCGGGCGCGGCAGCGACATATGTGATGCGGTCGCCCCAACGGCTTGCAAGCGCCTGAAGCGATGCGCGCGCGTCGAAGTCCAGCAATATCCCTTTCGCGCTCCTGAGGCGCTCTCCGACCGTCGTCCCGTCGCGCAATTGGAAATCGGGAACACTCCGACCGACGAGCGGATGGCTGCCGCCGAGATCGTAGCGGAGCGAAATGCCCCGCACGCGCTCCGCGAAATAGGTTGCGCCGTCGCGGGTCTCGATGAGATCGCCCATGATGGCCTGAAGCGCACGGGCGCTCGGCGTCGGCCGCATGATCGCCACCTGCGCGCGCGACCAGTCGAGGACTTTCGCAGCGACGGGATGCCGCTCGTGCGAATAGCTATCGAGCAGATCGGCCGGTGCATGGCCGCTGATGGTCGCAGCCAGCTTCCAGCCAAGGTTCATCGCATCGCCGAGGCCGAGATTGAGGCCCTGGCCGCCGAGCGGCGAATGGATGTGGGCGGCATCGCCCGCCAACAGCACACGCCCCTTGCAATAGGTCGTGGCCTGATGGGCGCGATCCGTCCAGGTGGCGGCGAGCCGAAGCGACGTGATGGTGACGTCCGTGCAGGAGATACGGCGCAGGACATTCTGCACATGCTCGAGTGTGACCGGCTTGGTCCGGTGGAAGGCGCCACCGTCGAAATCGACCATCGCGATCGTTCCTGGCTGCGCATAGGTGTACATGCCCGTGGCCGTGTAGTTGCGTCCCGGACGGAGTTTTTGCGGATCGGCCAGTTCGACGTCGATGGAATAGCCGGTGAGCTCCGGGTCGGTGCCGACGAAGTCAAAACCGCTGATCTTGCGCACGGTGCTGCGGCCGCCGTCGCAACCGACCAGCCAGCGTCCCCGAAAAGTCTCGCCGGCCGCCTGCACGACGACTTCTTCGTCTGAAACAGCAATGGCATTGACACCAAAACCGCGCCGGATCTCGACTCCGAGGCCGAATGCGCGCGCGACCAGAACGGATTCGAGGGTTTCCATGTCAACCGCAACGTTGGCATCGGCTGGCGTCGGCAGGCGATACGACCATTTCGCGGCATCAACATCGTCCTGATAGAACTGGATGCCTGCAAAGTGGCCTGCGGGCCGTCGCGCCTGCTGCATCCAATGGGCAGCACTCTTGATCGCGACAGACTTGGCGCGCTGCGCGGCCACGATATCGTCCAGCAAGCCACGCCGGTGAACGGCCTCGGTCGTGGGGATCGACAAGCCGCGCAGGCCGAACGGGAGTTGCTTCAGGGGAGACTGCGGGTCTTGTGCTTGCTCCAGCACCAGCACGGAGAGACCCGCGAGCCGCAGCTCGCAGGCGAGAAACAGGCCGACGGGGCCCGCACCGGCAATAACGACGTCGTATGGATTCGTGGATCGGGTTTGCACGAGACGCTCCTGTGGTCGATGTTCGACCGGAGCGTTCCCTAAGCTTCGAGAATCACACGGACGAACGATTGGACGCCTCTATGGCGTCCGATGTTCGTCGCGGGGATCTCGTGCACAAGGCCAAAGACCAGAGCTTTCGTTACCGAAAGGATTTGGGCTTACCAGACCAAATCTGCCTTTTCCGACGGGAGCTGTATAGTTTCGCGGCGATCGTTCCGCAACAAGAAAGGCACGGCGCGCAGCAAGCGCCGTGGCCTTCACATTCGAGGTGCCGTCGCCGACTCCGCCTTCGGTGCCGCGGCAGTTCCTTGCCGGCTCACCTATCGCTTGGCAGGCGGTCCGCTCTTGTTGCCGGGCAAACCCTTTATGTTCGAAGGATCTTGCTCCTGGACTGACTGATTTTGGGAGCTCGAGCCGACGGTTCCGGTGTGCGCCGCCGGACCATTCTTGTTGCCCGGGGCGCCCGCGATCCCTGCCCCTGAGTTCTGCGCGCTGGGAGAGGTGGCAACCCCGCCTGTCGTAGTGGTGCGGTCTCCCGGCACGTTCGCGGCCGCGCCCGGCTTGTCCTGCTCTCCGACATAGCCCGAGGCGCCGGAGTTTTGTGTCTTGATGCCCTTGTCAGCCTCACTTTGCATGTTCGGGTTCGGCGTCGTCTGCGCGAGCGCCGGCCCTGCCATGAGCGGGACCACCATAAGGATTGCTGCCATTGTCGTGCGCATGAACATTCTCCTCCATCTGCCCCATCGCGCTTAACGCCTGGCGAGACAAAGATTTCCTCGGCACCGCGAATAAGCCTGCGGCACGAACCAGCCTGTTCCGGCCAAGAGCGCCGGACATTTCTGTTGGGCCCGCACCCGACATCGCATCAAGCAGGATCCCAAACAAAAAGGGCACGGCTCACGCCGTGCCCTTTCGTGTTCTTGCAGCTTCGCCTCAGCTGTAGATCTCGAACAGGCCGGCGCCGCCCTGGCCGCCGCCGATGCACATGGTCACGACGCCCCACTTGGCCTTGCGGCGGGCGCCTTCCTGGAGCAAATGGCCGGTGAGACGGGCGCCGGTCATGCCGAAGGGATGGCCGATCGCGATCGAGCCGCCATTGACGTTGTACTTGGCGGGATCGATGCCGAGCTTGTCGCGCGAGTAGAGGCACTGGCTGGCGAAGGCTTCGTTGAGCTCCCACAGATCGATGTCGTCGATCTTCAGGCCGTGACGCTTCAACAGCTTCGGGATCGCAAACACCGGGCCGATGCCCATCTCGTCCGGCTCGCAACCCGCCGCCGCCCAGGCAACGAAGCGGCCGAGCGGCTTGAGACCGCGCTTCTCCGCGTCCTTGGCTTCCATCAGCACCACGGCGGCCGCGCCGTCCGACAGCTGGCTGGCGTTTCCGGCGGTGACGTATTTGCCCGGACCCCTCACCGGCTCGAGCTTGGCGAGGCCTTCCATCGTGGTCTCGGGACGATTGCACTCGTCGCGATCGACGACGTAGTCGACGATGCTCTCGGCCTTGGTCGCCTTGTCGACGACTTTCATCTTCGTCTTCATCGGGACGATCTCGTCCTTGAACTTGTTGGCCTGCTGCGCGGCCGCCATGCGGCGCTGCGATTCCAGCGAGAACTCGTCCTGGTATTCGCGGCTGAGCTTGTAGCGCTCGGCGACGATGTCGGCGGTGTCGATCATCGCCATGAAGATGTCGGGCGCGACCTTGAGCAGTTCAGGATCGATCGATTCCTTCGGCGTGCCGCCGCCCGGCATCGAGATGCTCTCGACGCCGCCTGCGACGATGCAATCAGCGCCGTCGGAGCGGATCGAGTTGGCGGCCATCGCGATGGTCTGGAGGCCCGAGGAGCAGAAGCGGTTGACCGAGACGCCGGCGGTGGTCGTCGGCAGGCCGGCGAGCAGCGCGGCCTGGCGGCCGATGTTCGGCGCGCCGTGGGCGCAATTGCCGAGATAGCAGTCCTCGACATAATCCTTGTCGACGCCGGCGCGATCGACCGCGTGCTTGATGGCGTGGGCCGCGAGCGACATAGGCGGCGTGATGTTGAACCCGCCGCGGCCGGATTTTGCCAGGCCCGTGCGTGCATAGGAAACGATGACGGCTTCACGCATTTGTTTTCTCCCTTTCGACGATGGTACGGAGGCGTAGGTACGAGGCTTTCTCGGCGCCATTGGTACACAAAGTTTGCGAGGCTTGGGAGAAATAAAGCACCGCGATGCATCAACAAAAACGCCGCCCTCTCGCGAGGGCGGCGGCGTTGTTCCGCAGGTCGGAATTTATGAGATGATGACCGTCATTCCGAAGCGCCCGGGCGCCGGATTGACGTAGCTCAGAACGTCAGCGCCTTGACCTGCTTGACCTGCGGCAGGGCCTGCACCTTGGCGAGCAAATCGGCCGGCACCGCGCCATCGACCTCGATCAGCGCGATGGCATCGGAACCCGGCGCGACGCGGCCGAGATGGAAGGTCGCGATGTTGATCTTGGCATCGCCCAGGAGGCTGGCGAACTTGCCGATGAAGCCCGGCTTGTCCTCGTTGGTGACGTAGATCATCGATTTGCCGAACTCGGCATCGACGCGGATGCCCTTGATGTCGACGAGGCGCGGCTTGCCGTCGGCATAGACGGTGCCCGAGACCGACCGCTCCTGCCGTTCGGTGGTCACCGTGACGGTGATCAAGCTCTCGTAATCGCTCTGGGCGGCGCGGACGATCTCGTCCACCACCATGCCGCGCTCCTTGGCGACGACGGGCGCGGACACCACGTTGACCTCACCGAGCATCGGCCGCAGCAGGCCCGACAGCACGGCCGAGGTGATCGCCTTGATCTTCATCTCGGCGACGTGGCCCTCATAGGTGATCTCGACCTTGAGGATACCGCTTTCAGTGAGCTGGCCGGCGAACGAGCCGAGCTTCTCGGCGAGCGCGATGAACGGCTTCAGCTTCGGCGCTTCTTCCGCCGTGATCGAGGGGAAGTTGACCGCGTTCGAGATCGCGCCGGTGAGCAGATAGTCCGACATCTGCTCGGCGACCTGGAGCGCGACGTTCTCCTGCGCTTCGGTGGTGGAGGCGCCGAGATGCGGCGTGCAGATCACGTTGGGATGACCGAACAGCACGTTCGCGGTCGCGGGCTCTTCGACAAAGACGTCGAAGGCCGCACCCGCGATGTGCTTGGAGTTGAGCGCATCGACCACCGCCTGCTCGTCGACGAGACCGCCGCGGGCGCAGTTGATCAAACGAACGCCCTTCTTCATCTTGGCGATCGCGGTAGCGTCGATGATGTTCCGGGTCTTTTCGGTCAGCGGCGTATGCAGCGTGATGAAATCGGCACGCTTGAGCAAATCGTCGAGCTCGACCTTCTCGACACCGATGTCCCTGGCGCGCTCGGGCGACAGGAACGGATCGAATGCGATCACCTTCATGCGCAGGCCGAGGCCGCGGTCGGCGACGATCGAGCCGATATTGCCGCAACCGACCACGCCCAGCACCTTGCCCGTGATCTCGACGCCCATGAAGCGGTTCTTCTCCCACTTGCCGGCCTGCGTCGAAGCGTCAGCCTGCGGGATCTCACGGGCCAGCGCCAGCATCAGCGTGATCGCATGCTCGGCGGTCGTGATCGAATTGCCGAACGGCGTGTTCATCACGATGATGCCCTTGGCGGTGGCCGCGGGAATCTCGACATTATCGACGCCGATGCCGGCGCGGCCGATCACCTTGAGGTTGGTCGCCTTCTCGAGGATTTTTGCGGTCGCCTTGGTCGCGGAGCGGATCGCAAGGCCATCGTAATTGCCGATGATCTCGGCGAGCTTGTCCTTGTCCTTGCCGAGGTTGGGCTGGAAGTCGACCTCGACGCCGCGGTCCTTGAAGATCTGCACGGCGGCGGGCGAGAGCGCGTCGGAAATGAGAACTTTGGGTTTGGTCATGGGAATGTGTCCTTCACCGTCCCTGAGGGAGGATCGGCCCGAGGGCCGGAATGAGGAATTGCTCGGAAGCTCTTTGCACTCCCTCTCCCCGTTCTTACGGGGAGAGGGTTGGGGTGAGGGGCAGCCACAGGCGAAGTGCTCGTGGAGAGAGCCCCTCACCCGGATCGCTGCGCGACCCGGCCTCTCCCCGTAAGAACGGGGAGAGGCGAAGAAAGAAAACTTACGCGGCTTTCGCCAGCGTGGCCTTGATCTCGGCAAAAGCCCAGTCGATCCACTGCGTCAGGATCTCGACGTCCCTGGCTTCGACGGTCGCGCCACACCAGATGCGCAGGCCAGCCGGCGCATCGCGGTAGTACGCGAAGTCGTAGCCGGCGCCTTCCTTCTCGACCAGCGCGACCAGCTTCTTCGAGAACTCCGCCTGCGCGTCCTCCGAGAGCGAGGTGAGCGCGGGATCGGTGAACTTCAGGCACACAGAGGTGTTGGAGCGGATCGCGGCGTCCTTGGCGAGGAAGTCGATCCAGGGCGTCTTCGCCTTCCAGTCGGCGAGCACCTTGGTGTTGGCGTCGGCACGCGCGATCAGCGCCTTGAGGCCGCCGATCGACTTGGCCCAGTTGAGCGCGTCGAGATAATCCTCGACGCAGAGCATCGACGGCGTGTTGATGGTCTCGCCGACGAAGATGCCTTCGTTGATCTTGCCGCCCTTGGTCAGGCGGAAAATCTTCGGCAGCGGCCAGGCCGGTTTGTAGGTCTCGAGCCGCTCCACCGCACGGGGCGACAGGATCAGCATGCCGTGCGCGGCTTCGCCGCCGAGCGCCTTCTGCCAGGAGAAGGTGACGACATCGAGTTTTGCAAAATCGAGCGGCTGCGCGAAGGCGGCAGACGTCGCGTCGCAGATCGTGAGACCTTCGCGATCCGCCTTGATCCAGTCGGCGTTCGGCACGCGCACGCCGGAGGTAGTGCCGTTCCAGGTGAAGATGACATCGCTGTTGGGATCGACCTTGGAGAGGTCGGGGATTTCACCATAGGCTGCGTTGAGCTTGGTGACGTCCTTGAGCTTCAATTCCTTGACGATGTCGCTGACCCAGCCCTCGCCGAAGGATTCCCAGGCGAGCGTGGTGACGGGCCGCGCACCGAGCAGCGACCACAGCGCCATTTCAACCGCGCCGGTATCGGACGCCGGCACGATGGCGATGCGATAATCGGCGGGCACTTCAAGCACTTCACGCGTCAGATCGATCGCGAGCTTGAGCTTGGTCTTGCCGACCTTCGCGCGATGCGAACGGCCGAGCGGTGCGTCCTTGAGATTTTGGGCGTTCCAACCGGGGCGCTTGGCGCAGGGGCCGGAGGAGAAGTGCGGCACGTTGGGCCGCGAAGCGGGCTTCGCTACAGTCATAATCTACCCTTCCAGATAGTAAGCCTCCCGTTGGGGGGAGGTGTCCCGCCGCGGCTGATACGGGAAACAGGAAGAGTCGTCAAGGAAGTTCCGGGGCTTCACGCGCGAGTGATGGCGCCTCCGGCGCGATATCGGGGGATTCGACCACGGCGAGCGCGTTCAGCAAGTCCGTGGCATCGCTGATCAATTGCGCAGCTTTGCGGCGGCTGCCGACCTTCAAAATGCATTTGTCATTGGCCTGCACAACGTAGTCGTTGCCGACCTTGATCATCGAATAGCTTGTCATCGCAATCCCCGAACCGACCGAGCCCGGTTTGAGATGCTCCGGTAGCACCGTTCGTTCCTGGTTCCACGTGAACGCGCGCTGGGTAGTTTATCAGCTCTTAAGATGAACGAATGCGCGATCGGATTTCGCTGATCACGCAACGCTCGCGCGATGCTGCCTCAAAAGCGGACAGTCATGCCGACATGGCTCGATGTGAATCCGAGCCGCTTGTAGAAGCGCTGCGCATCAACTCTGCTCGCATGCGTCAGTAATTCGACCAGATTGCAACCGCGCGCTTTTGCTTCACTCACCGCCCACTGCACCAAGAGCTCGCCGATGCCGCGGCTGCGGCAATCGGAGGCAACGCGCACGTCTTCGAGCAGGCCGCGAATGCCGCCTTGCGAGCTGATGCCGGATAACACGGCGAGTTGCAGGCAGCCGACCACCCTGCCCTCGCTCTCGGCGACGACGAGCGTGAGGTTGGGATCGCGCTCGACCCGCTCGAACGCTTCGTAATAGATCGCAGGCAGCGGATCCTCCATGCGCTCGCGGGCGCGCCCGAGATGATCGTCGGCGAGCATCGCGATCATCGCAGGGACGTCCTCGCGGCGCGCGGCACGGATGGAAACGGACTTGTCGTTCATGTCAGGGAAACTCCAGGCTCAACGCGCCGGCGGCAGGCCAAGCGAGGCCTCGGCCTCGCCGATCCAGCGGCGGAGGGCCGCATAACGGCCGAGATCGAAGCCGCCCTCATGCGCCAGGCGCGTATAGGCCAGCAGCGAGACATCGGCGAGCGAGACCTCATCGCCGGCGAAGAAGCGGCTTGCCGCCAGATGCTGCTCCATGCGGTCGAGCGCCGCATAGCCGCGTTTGACCTTGTCGGGATCGAGCTCGGAGGCGTCCTTGCCGAGATAGAGCAGCTGGAAGCGGCACACCGCGATATAGGGCTCGTGGCTGTACTGCTCCCAGAACAACCATTCATCCATCTTGGCAGCAGTGAACGCGTCGCGCGGGATCAGCGCACTGTCGCGCGCGAGATAACGGATGATGGCATTGGACTGCGCCAGCGTGCGGCCGTCGTCGAAGGCGACGGCCGGCACCTGGCCGGCGCCGTTCATCGCCAGGAATTGCGGCGTGCGCGTCTCGCCCTTGCGCGTGTCGATCTCGATCCAGTGATAGGGCAGTGCGAGCTTGTCGCAGACCCACTTCACCTTCAGACAATTGCCGGAATTGGTATCGCCGTAGATCTGCATCGCTGCCGCCCCGCCCTCGGGCGACAGAGCATCAGGACGGGCAGAGCCTGTCAACCGCGGCGTAGAGGAGCCGCCTCAGAACTTGTAGCCGAGGCCGACGCGCGCGTTGTTCAGCGTCACCGAGGTGTTCATGACGGGAGAGAATTTCACGTATTCGTACTCCACCCGCGCGAACAGCCCCTCCCAAATGCAATATTCCAGTCCGATGCCGGCGGTCCAGCCGACCACGAAAGCATTGGTCTTGTGCTGACTTTGCGTCTGCGACTGCGCGTCAACATGCCCCGGCGTTCCCGTGATGGTGATGACGTTGCCGAGTGCGTCCACCACTGTCGCATCCTGACGCAGCCACACATCGCTGGTCACGGTGCGGGAGACGTCCATCCGGCCAACAGCGGCGCCGGCGAACATGTAAGGCATGAAATCGCCGCCGTCCCACCCCACGCGCCCGCGCAGCGTGACCATGTCCTTCACCTGTGCTGCAGCGGTGCCGGTCAGTGTCGTGAGATAATGATTGGTCACGCCGGTAGGCTGGACGTCACCGGGCGGATTGACGATATCGAGCGAGTTGTAGCCGGATGACGACGTTTTGATATTGTTGAAGTAGGTGTAGGTGCCTTCGAGACCGAGAACGGCATCGTACCATTGCCAGTTGCGGCCGACGAAGCCGCCGAAATTGGTCCCTTGCGCGGTGTTCGTGTTGAGCAACGACCAGGACGCCGTCGGCCCTTGCAGCACGCTGTCGCGGAAGATGAAGTTGGTCAGGCCGGCCACGCTCCGGCTGAAGTCGGTCGAATCGGTGGTGTAGCCGAAATTGCCGCCGGCGTAGAAGCCATCCCAGTTGTGGCTCGTCTTCGACAGGCCGTCGGTGAAGCTGCCGCGCAGGATCGGCAGATCCGGCATGTCGGCCGCGTGCGCGGCAGACACCGTCCCCAACATCACCGCTGCCAACAAAAGCCTACGCATCGCAACGCTCCATCGAACTCGAACTTTCGCTGGTGATCATGGCTCGTTAACCTTAACCAATGGTTGCGCCGGACGCTTTCATCGCCGCCCGCCATGAAAAATACGCAAAGCAAAACGGCGCGGGATGATCCCGCGCCGTTAAGACAGGTTAAGCGATGAGACTGACGATCAGCCCTTGGTGACGAGCGGCGGCATGTAGGCCGGCGGGCTGTTGAGCTCCCAGCGCACGCCGAGCTTGACGTCGTGCGAGGTGAGGTCCTTGAGCTTGATCGAGGTCGGGCCCGAGGCACTATTGTCGAACGCGCGGAAGTTGCCGGGCGCCGCGTCGCCGAGATTCATGTAGCTGTAGGCCAGTTCGACCGTGAAGCCGGGGTTGACCTTGTAGGCGAGACCGGCGTGTGCGGCCCAGGCGAAGTTCCACTTTCCGTTGTCGGCGAAGTAAGTGACGCTGTTGCTCGGGACCCCGGCCGGCACCCCCGCCGCGCCGTATATCACGCCATCGTCGCGGAAGCCGCTGATCTTGTTGTAGGAGCCGCCGACGCCGGCACCGACGAACGGGGTGATGCACCACCAGGTGCCGAGATCGACATAGGCATTCGCCATAACGACCCACTCGGACTTGCTGCCGGTATAGTTGTTGGTCTCAGCGTAACCGGGCAGAACGAGGTTGTTTGCGCCGTGCAGGTTAGCCTTGCCACGGTACTGGCCGATCACGTCCGCACGGAACCAGTTGTTGAAGCGATAACCGACGCCGAGGTCGAACAGCGGCGAGGAGTCGAAACCAAGGCCCTCGGTCGTGAACGGCAGTGCAGCCGCCGGCCCGCTTTCGATGCTCTTGGCACGCTGGTTGGTCATGCCGACGTCGCCGCGCAGATACCAGCCGCCGAAGTCGGAGGGCGGGGCAACCGGCGCGTACATCGGAGGGGGCGCCGCGATCGGCATGTCGGCGGCGAATGCCATCGACGAGATCAGGGATGCCGCACCCGCGGCAAGGAGAGACTTAACGCTACGCATTGGCTTCGTCCTTATGGCCGGTGAGGCTAAATACGGGCGCCTCACGTTCTGGAAACTCACAGGCGGGACGATCGCACCAAATGTTTAAGCGCCACTTAACCCTAATTTTTAAGGTTGATTTTTTCTGACTGCACACGCGGATGCGGCGCAAGCGTTGCAAAAATGCGGCACTGGCGTGCCGCAATTGCTAACGATTGATGAAGTCGCGTTGCGGCATAACAGGATCTGTTAACGCGTATGTCGCGGCAGTTTCGGCAGGAACACCGCAAGCAGCCCGATCGCCGGCAGATAGGCGCAGATTTGGTAGACGAACTCGATCGAGGTGTGATCGGCGAGCTTGCCGAGCACAGCGGCGCCCAATCCCCCGATGCCGAAAGCGACACCGAAGAACACGCCGGAGATCATGCCGAAGCGGTGCGGCACCAGCTCCTGCGCGAACACGATGATCGACGACGTCGTCGAGGAGATGATCAGGCCGATGATCACTGACAACACCGCGCTCGCAGTGAGACCGGCATAGGGCAGCGCCAGCGTGAACGGCAGCGCGCCGAGGATCGAGATCCAGATCACGATCTTGCGGCCGAAGCGATCGCCGAGCGGTCCACCGAGAAACGCGCCGACCGCGTTCGCGGCGAGGAAGATGAAGAGATACATCTGGGCTGCCTGCGTCGAGACGCCGAAGCGGTCGATCAGATAGAAGATGTAATAGCTCGACAGGCTGGAGACGTAGAGCTGTTTCGAGAACAAGAGCGCGACGAGCACGAGCAGCGCGACCGTGACGCGGCGCGAGCTTGGCGCATCAGGATGGGCCTGAACCGCAACCGTCTTCTTCGCCCTGATCTGCGGCTCATACCAGCGGCCGATGCGCCAGAGGATGAGAATCGCGAGGAACGCGATCGAGGAGAACCAGGCGATGCTGCCCTGCCCGAACGGCACCACGATCAGCGCGGCCAGCACCGGCCCCATCGACGTGCCGAAGCTGCCGCCAAGCTGAAACACCGATTGCGCAAAGCCGTAGCGGCCGCCCGAGGCGAGCCGCGCGATGCGCGCGGATTCGGGATGAAACACCGCAGAGCCGAGGCCGACGAAGGCAGCCGCAACGAGGATGACCAGATATTGGTGCGCGGCGCTAAGCAGCAACAGGCCGAAGAAGGTCGAGGCCATGCCGATCG
Source organism: Bradyrhizobium sp. 1 (assembly GCF_023073315.1). GTDB lineage: Bacteria > Pseudomonadota > Alphaproteobacteria > Rhizobiales > Xanthobacteraceae > Bradyrhizobium. The sequence continues at coordinate 201,762 of NZ_JADPJH010000018.1, forward strand.
ACAGCGAGTAAGGCTGCGCCTTCTTGTCGGTGTAATGCCCGACCACCGGCTGAAGCAGCGAGGCCGTGAACTGGAAGGCCAGCGTGATCATGCCGATCTGCGCGAAGTCGAGCGCGTATGTGTCCTTCAGGATCGGATACACCGAGGCGATCAGCGACTGCATGGTGTCGTTGAGGAAGTGCGAGAACGAGATGCCGGCAAGCACGACATAGGCCGGCCCCGCAGCGGCGGGCGTGATGTCCGCGACGACGACGGGCTCGGTCAGCGTTTCCTCTGAGACGACGACTGGCTTGTTCAAGGGAGCATCCTGGCAGGCGCGGCGAACCGCCGCATCCGCCTACCTACGATGCAAGCGGCGGCCAAACCACCGCCAATCGTCGATGGCTGGGATGCGTGTCTTACTTCTCCAAGGGTCCAGTATCGTAGGGTGGGCAAAGCGAAGCGTGCCCACGCGCCTTTGCCGTATTGGAGAGATCGTGGGCACGGCGCAAGGGCGCCTTTGCCCACCCTACGATACTGCGCGTGGGGAGAGATCACCCCACATTGCTCGCGCTTGAAAACCTCAGGCCGCTGCCTGCCCCAGTGCCGAGACGATGGTGTCGACGACGTCCTCGACGAGGATGCGGTCCTCGCCTTCGGCCATGACGCGGATCACGGGCTCGGTGCCGGAGGAGCGGATCAAGAGACGGCCGTGGCCGTTGAGTCGCTTCTCGCCGTCGGAGATCGCCGACTTGACGTCGGAATCATCGAGCGGCTTGCCGCCCTTGTGGCGGACGTTCTTGAGGATCTGCGGCAGCGGATCGAAGCGGTGGCAGACTTCCGAGACCGGCCGGCGCGACTTCTGCACCACGGCCAGCACCTGCAACGCAGCGACGAAGCCGTCGCCGGTGGTGGCATAGTCGGACAGGATGATGTGGCCGGATTGCTCGCCGCCGAGATTGTAGCCGCCGCCCAGCATCTGCTCGAGCACGTAGCGGTCGCCGACCGGCGTGCGCACGAGATCGAGCCCCTGCTCTTTGAGAAAACGCTCGAGGCCGAGATTGGACATCACGGTGGCGACGATGCCCGGACGCGAGAGACGTCCGTCTTCCTTCCAGCTCTGCGCGATCACCGCCAGCAACTGGTCGCCGTCCACGACATGGCCGCGCTCGTCGACCAGGATGACGCGATCGGCGTCGCCGTCCAGCGCAATGCCGATGTCGGCGCGCATCTCGCGCACCTTCCGCGACAGCGCTTCCGGCGAAGTGGAGCCGCAATCCTTGTTGATGTTGAAACCGTCGGGCTCGACGCCGATCGGCACGACGTCCGCGCCCAATTCCCACAGCGCTTCCGGCACGACCTTGTAGGCGGCGCCATTGGCGCAATCGACCACGACGCGCAGGCCGTCGAGCGAGAGGTCGCGCGGCAACGTGCGCTTGGCGAACTCGATGTAGCGGTCATGCACGCCGTCGATACGGCGGGCGCGGCCGAGACTGGCACTCTGCGCAAGACGCTTATCAATGGGCTCGTCGAGCAGTTGCTCGATCTGCTTCTCGACGTCGTCGGAAAGTTTAAAACCCTGCGGGCCGAACAGCTTGATGCCGTTGTCCTCGAACAGATTGTGCGAGGCGGAGATCATCACGCCGAGATCGGCGCGCATCGACTTGGTCAGCATCGCAACAGCCGGCGTCGGCATCGGGCCGACCAGCAGCACGTCCATGCCGACGGAGGTGAAGCCCGCGACCATCGCGTATTCGATCATGTAGCCGGACAGGCGGGTGTCCTTGCCGATCACGACCCGGTGGCGGTGATCACCGCGCTGAAACGCAAGGCCCGCGGCCTGGCCGACCTTGAGCGCGAGCTCCGGCGTGATCAGTCCGTTGGCGCGGCCCCGAATCCCGTCCGTCCCGAAATATTTGCGGCTCATATCGTCCCCCAACGCAACAACCAGGAATCCCCACGACAACCTCCGGGTGCCCCAACGAGCCCCGCATCCCTGATTTGCTGAGGTCTTATAAAGCCTGTGCGGCTAACTTGGCTTCAAAAAATATGATGAATCATTACGGAACCGGGGACAGCGCCCCCCGGTAACTTATTGTTAACGTTATATTTCCGACTGGTCCGCAGGGGCGTTAGGGAACCCGCTCCTAACTGGAGCGCTTCACATGGCCGTCCCCACGGCTCGGCGCGGGCTGGGTGACGTTGACGGGATCGGAGCCCGGAAAGGTCTCTTCGAGGCCCTCTTCGAGGGCGTCATCGAGGTCCTGCTTCTCCTTGATCTCTTCCGGCGTCGGCCCGGCGTGCGGCTTGCTCATGGCGCCCTCTTCTCAAACGATTTGGCTGTGCATCCAACCATGCTAGATGACCACTCGATCTTCCGATGCAAGACTGCCGACGCAAGACGGGCCGGGGAAACGTTCATGAAGCATATCACCTGTATCGACGACCTTCGCACACTGCATCAGCGCCGCGTGCCGAAGGCGTTCTTCGATTATTGCGACCGCGGTTCCTATGCCGAAGAAACGCTGCGCGCCAACCGCGACGACATGCAGAACATCAAGTTCCGCCAGCGCATCCTGGTCGACGTCTCCAAACGCGATACGTCGACCACGATCCTCGGCGAGCCCTCGACCATGCCGCTGATGCTGGCGCCCGTCGGCCTGCTCGGCATGCAGCATGGCGACGGCGAGATCCACGCCTGCCGCGCCGCGCAGGCCGCCGGCATCCCGTTCACGCAGTCGACGATGTCGATCTGCTCGATCGAGGACATCGCCGCCAATGTCGAGAAGCCGTTCTGGTTCCAGCTCTACGTCATGAAGGACCGCGGCTTCATCAAGGAATTGATCCAGCGCGCCGCCGCAGCCAAGTGCAGCGCACTGGTGCTCACGGTCGATCTTCAGGTGATCGGCCAGCGCCACGCCGACATCAAGAACGGCATGACGGTGCCGCCGGAATGGTCGCTGTCGAAGCTGCTGGATTTCGCCAGCAAGCCCGCCTGGGTCTCCGGCGTGCTGCAAGGCAAGCGCCGCACCTTCGGCAACATCGCCGGCCACGTGAAGAACACCGAGGATCTCAACCGCCTCGCCGAGTGGACCGCATCGCAGTTCGACACCTCCTTGAGCTGGAAGGACGTGGAGTGGGTCCGCAGCATCTGGCCGGGCAAGCTCATCATCAAGGGTATCCTCGATGTCGAGGACGCCGAGGAAGCCGCCAAGACCGGCGCGCAGGCCCTCGTCGTCTCCAACCATGGCGGCCGTCAGCTCGACGGCGCGCCGTCCTCCATCGAGGTGCTGCCCGAGATCGTCGACGCCGTTGGCGAGAAGATGGAGATCATGTTCGACGGCGGCATCCGCTCCGGCCAGGACGTGATGCGCGCGCTCGCGCTCGGCGCAAAGTCCTGCATGATCGGCCGCGCCTATGCCTATGGGCTCGGTGCCGGCGGCCAGGCCGGCGTCGCCAAGGCGATCGACATCATCCAGAAGGAATTGCTGACGACCATGGGCCTGTGCGGCGTCAACAAGATCGACGAGATCGACGATCATATCATCGCGGTGTAGCGGTAATACCGCAGGGTGGGTTAGCTCTGCGGCTGCGCGAAGCGCGGTCGCTGAGCGTAACCCACCAATTTCGGTTCGCATTTGCGGAAGCATGGTGGGTTACGGCTTCGCCTAACCCACCCTACAGGTCCCGCCCCTCACATCGGCGGCGTCACGCCGTCGCGGCCGACATTCACGCGGTTCGCCTCTAGCGTGCCGTCCTCCTTCTTCGCCGCACCGAAGATGATCAGCTTGGCGCCCGGCTTGATCTCCGACTTGTCGCTGGCGACGAAGGTGACGATCGGGGTGTCCGGCGGCACCACGACTTTCTTCTCGCCGTCCTTGTATTTCACCGTGATGTTCTGGCCGTCGGTGCCCTTCACCGTTTGCGCCACGGTGGCGTTGGTCATGGTCGAATTGGCGCGCGCGTCCCAGGGACGAAAACCTTCGGCGGCGCCGCGCTGGTTTTCCGGGAAGATGTGCACGGCGATGGCTTTCTGGGTGCCGTCGGGCTCGGGCAAGCCGGTGACGCCGATGTAGGAGCCGTCCTTGATCTCCGACAACGAGGTCTTCACCACGGCGAAGACGGCAACATTGTCAGTCATGTTCACCTTCACGTCAGTGCCCTCACGAGTCTTGATGGCGAGGGTGTTGCCGTCGACACTCTCGATGGTTCCGCGGATGCGGACCGTCGGCGCCGTCTGCGCCGAGACGGACACGATTGAAACGACTGCAAATGCAGCCACGACGGCGCGCGGCATCCAGTTATTCAGCTTCGACATGATTGTCCCCTCCAGGGCGTTGCGGTGGATCAAACACGGCAACCCCGCGTCACCACCGCTATTCCCTCAACTTTTTGAGCATGATCTTTTCGGAAAACCGCTGCACACTTTGCGCTAATGCGGCCCTTCGGGTCCGGACCATGCTCTCCGATCACATCGGCGGGGTCAGGCCGTCTCGGCCGACGCTGACGCGGTTGGTCTCGAACGAGCCGTCCGGCAGCTGCTTCATGAAGGCGATGACCTTGGCACCGGACTTCAAATCGGACTTCTCGCCGGGCACGAAGGTCACGACCGGCGTGTTGTCGGGGACGAACACCTTCTTCTCGCCGTCCTTGTACTTGACCAGCAGCGTATGTCCGTCATTGCCGACCACGCTTTCCGACACGGTCGCATTGGTCATGCTGGAATTGGGCTTGAGGTCATAGGGCCGCGAGCCCTCGCCGGTGCCGCGCATATTTTCCGGAAACACATGAACCTCGACGGCGTTGTCGTCGCCATCAGGGCCCGGCACGGTGGTGGCGCCGACGAAGGAGCCGACCTTGATGTCGGCGAGTGAAATTTTGGTAACGCCTGACACCTTCACGTCAGGGGCGATGTGGAGCTTGACGTCCTCACCGCTGCGCGACTTGACCTGCATGGTGTCGCCGTTGACGCTTTCGATCGTGCCGCGCACGCGCGTCGGCACCGGCGCCTTTTGCGCAACGGCATAAAGGGTCGAAGCGGCCACCATCGCGACGGCGATCAGCGGACGTGTGAAAGTTGCGCGTTGAATGGTCATGACGGTCTCCGATTGTCCCCACAGGGGTAGAACTCCGGAGATGGTGCGCTATTCGCGATTCATCTCTCAAGTCTTTGTGAGATCGGCCTCAACCAGCGCGCGCAGCTCGGCGGTGACCGTCGGCCGCTGGCCGAACCACAGCTCGAAGCCGCGCACCGCCTGGTGCAAGAGCATGCCGAGCCCGTCGGCGGTCTTCAGCCCGCGCGCTTGCGCTGCCGCCAGCAGCGGCGTCACCAGCGGGACGTAGACGAGATCGGCGACGACCGCCGTTTGCGGCAGGCGCGCGACGTCGACATCCAGTGACGGCTGGCCGTGCATGCCGAGCGAGGTCGTGTTCACGAGAAGGTTCGCGCGCGGCAGCACGTCGCCGATCCCGTCCCACGCAACAGGATGCACGTTCGGTCCGAACTGTCTTGCAAGCGTCTCGGCCCGCGCGATGGTGCGGTTGGCGAGGTGGATGCGCTTGATGCCGCGCTCGCGCAGGCCGAACACGATTGCGCGCGAGGAGCCGCCGGCCCCGAGCACCAATGCTTCTTCAGCCCTGTCCCAGCCGGGCGCGCTGGCATCGAGATTGTTGATGAAGCCTTCGACGTCGGTGTTGGTCGAGCGCAGCTCGCCGTTCTCGAACCATAGCGTGTTGGCGGCGCCGACCGCTTGCGCGCGCGCATCGGGCGTGGACAACGCCAGCACGCCTTCCTTGTGCGGAATGGTAACGTTGGCGCCCGCAAAACCGCGCAGCGACAGCCGCAGCACGAAGTCGCGCAAATCGTCGGGCGGCACCGCCTCGATGACATAGCCGCCCTCGATCCCGAGCGTGCGCAGCCAGTAATGATGGATCAGCGGCGAGCGCGAATGCGCGGCCGGCCATCCGATCAAACAGGCAGCTAGCGTCCTGGGCGCGGTCATCTTTCCCTCGGGTCGTGTTTCCGAGGCGATCCATTTCGCGTCCCGCCGGCTCTGTCAAGCGCGCGGGCGCCGCAGCGCCACGGCCACGATCGCAGCCGACGCCAGCGCCGCGCCCGCTGCGAACCAGATCGCGGCGAGGTTGATCCAGGCATAAGCGAGCGCGCCGGCCGCCGAGCCCGCAACCAGCGCCGCCCATAGCAGGAGGTTCGGCACCCAGCCCCAGCGCGGCCCGCCGGTGAGGCCGACCGCGAGGAGCTGGCCGACCTTGACCAGCGCGCCGGTCACATAGGTGAGGCCGAGCCCGGCGCCGCCGTCGATCTGGAACACGGCATTCTCCAGCCCCATCGCGAGCACGATGCCGGCAATCGCAAGGTTCGGAAGGCCGTAGCCATGGCAGAGCGCGGCAGCGGCGAGCAGCGCAGCTTCGATGAGCAGCAGCCATGGCTGCCGCTCGGCGCCGGCGCCGAGCACCACGAGACTGCCGGCGGCAGCTCCAGCAACGAACAGCGCGATCAGGCCGAGCGCGCCTGCGGCCTGCCACCATTGCGCCTCCGCAAGGCTGACGCCGAGGCGCGTGGAGTTGCCGCTCATGAACGAGACGAACAGGCCGCCGAGATGCAGGAAGCCGATGCCGTCGACATAGCCCGCAAGCATGCTGAGCGCGCAGGCCAGCGCAATATTGCGACGCGACTCCAGCATTCCCTGCACCACCGCCGTGACATGGCGGCAGTGTCGGTCAAATCCGCCGGCTTGAGAAGTGCGCGCCGCTAGCTTGCTGCGGCGGCGTCATCGGCTGCGGGCGCCGCAGTCCCGCTCGTGCCCTTAATGTCGGCAACCGCACGCGCGATGGTCTCGCGATAACGCGCGCGCGACCGAGTGACACCATGGGTCAGCAGCGCGCGGCGAACGGCGGGCGACGCCCCGGTGATGAACAGCCTGATGCCCTGGCGATGGGCTTTGGCGGCGACGCGCCCCAGCACGTTCGCGGCCGTCGAATCCAGGAACGGGACCGCGGCAAAATCCACCACGAAGGCCTTGCGTCCGTCGGCGACGCCGTCGAGCACGCTTCCGATCGCGGAAGCGGCGCCGAAGAAGAACGCACCGGTGATGCGGTAGACCAGCACGTCGCGATCGACGGCGAGCGCAGGATCGTAAGGCACGCGCTCGCCATTGCCGTCGTCGGGGCGGTCGGCTGCCACCAGCGGCGAGCGCTCCTCGATGCCCGTCATCTCCGACATGCGATGAATGAACAGCACCGCGCCGAGCGCGAAACCGACCAGAATGCCTTCGGTGAGATCGCGGAAAATCGTGAGCAGGAAGGTTGCAAGCAGCACGATTGCGTCGCCCCATGACGAGCGCAACAGCGTGGCGAATTCGTGCTTCTCCGCCATGGTCCAGGCCACCACCACGAGCACTGCGGCAAGTGCTGCGAGCGGAATGTAGCTCGCCAGCGGCGCTGCGATCAGCATGAACAGCAGCAGGAAGACCGAGTGCAGCATGCCCGCCAGCGGCCCGCGCGCACCGGCGCGGATGTTGGTCGCAGTGCGCGCGATCAGGCCGGTGACACAGATGCCGCCGAACAGCGCCGAGCCGATATTGGCAACGCCTTGCGCGACCAGCTCGCAATTGGAGCGGTGACGGCGCCCGGTCATGCCGTCGGCGACCACCGCCGACAGCAGCGATTCGATCGCAGCCAGCAGCGCGAACGCGATGGCATCCGGCAGTACGGCCGTTGCCTTCGCCAGCGAGAACGCAGGCAGGGCCGGCGACGGCAATTCGCGGGGAATGCCGCCGAAGCGCGAGCCGATGGTTTCCACCGGTAGCGAGAATACCGCACACACGACGGCCGCGAGCACGACCGCGATCAGGATGCCGGGCCAGGACGGCCGCCAGCGCCGCAAGGCGGCGATGATGGCGATGCTGACGATCGCGACGGCGAGCGCCGACGGATTGACCGTGGGCAGGCCGCCGGCGAGCGCGGCAAGTTTCGGAACGAACTCGCTCGGCTCCTTGCCCGCCAGCGTGATGCCGGAGAGATCGCGGAGCTGGCTGGCAAAAATGATCACGGCGATGCCGGCGGTGAAGCCGACCGTCACCGGATAGGGAATGAACTTGATGTAGGTGCCGACCCGCAGGAAGCCGGCGGCAACCAGGAAAAGCCCCGCCATCAGGGTGGCGAGGATCACGCCGTCGACGCCGTGACGATCGGCGGTCGCCGCGACCAGCACGATGAAGGCGCCGGCCGGTCCACCGATCTGAAATCGGCTGCCGCCGAGCAGCGATGCGATGAAGCCCCCGACGACGGCGGTGTAAAGGCCGCGGTCCGGCGTCACGCCGGAGGCGATCGCGATCGCCATCGACAGCGGCAGCGCGACGATCGCGACCGTGAGGCCCGCGAAGACGTCGGCGCGGAAATCCGACAGGCCGTAGCCTTCGCGCCAGACGGTGACGAGTTTTGGCAGATAGAGTTCGGTGAAGGTCGGCCGACGAAGCTGGCGCAGCTTGTCCGCGTGTTCCCCTGTGATGCTCATGCCGCGAAGTGCTCCGCTGCCCACAATGCTCCGATGCATCGTGCGGCCGCATTCTCCGGCGCGACGATGCGCTAGTTCATTTCGCCCTTGAGCACGATCATCCGCGGATCATGCTCCCACCTTGCGTGGTGGTCCTGGCTCCTTGAGCCGAACACCACGTCCGCCGCCGTCACTGCGCGCCTGTTCGCCGATCAACTCGACGCCGGCCCGCTCGAACGCCTCGACCACTTTCATCAAGGTCTCGACCACACCGCGAACGTTGCCGGTGCTCGCCTCCATCCGCTGGATGGTCGGCAGCGACACGCCGGCGAGCTCGGCCAGGGTTTTCTGGTCAATGCCGAGCAGCGCGCGGGCTGCCCGCATCTGGAACGACGTGATCACCTTGGCCTCACGTATCAGAGCTTATAAGTGATATCTGAGATATGTACAATGATGTAAAATACATCATCTTGAGACGAATGCAAGGTCTCTCTGCCTCCTCCATCGCTGCGAGCGAAGCAATCCAAAATCTCTCTGCGGAAAGACCCTGGTGTGGCGTGGCGGCACGCACGAATCTCGTGTCCCGGACGCGCTGCAACGCCCTTAGCGTTGCTGCGCAGAGCCGGGACCCAGAATGCCGAGCACCCCGCTGATCCATGGGCCCCGGCTCTGCAGCGCACCGCTAAAGGAGCGCTGCGCTGCGTCCGGGGCACGAGATCAGATTTTCGGCACGAGCTGTCACGCCGCGTGCTGATGCGCGGCGATGATCTGGTCGGCTGCGCGTCCGGTGACTTCGGCCATGTGGTCGAACTGGCGAGTAAAACTGCCGGCACCGGCCGTGGCCGAACGCAGCTCGACGATCAGCTCGCCGATCTCGGCTTCCGGCATCATGGCCCGGACGCAGTCCCAGCCGCTCCAGCCGTCGCGGGTGTCGAAGCCGAGGATCTGGCCGCGCCGCGCCGACAGGATCGCGTTGATCTTGGCGGTGGCGTCGGTCGGACAGACGATCTCAACCACGTGGATCGGCTCCAGCAGCACCGACTGGCATAGCGGCAGGCCCTCGTTGAGCCCGACCCGCGCCGCCGTGCGGAAGGCGAGGTCAGAGCTATCGACGCTGTGATAGGAGCCGTCGGTCAGCGTCACCTGCAAATCGGTGACAGGGAAACCGAGCGGACCGCGCGTCAATCCGTCGACGACGCCTTCTTCCACCGCGCCGATGTAGTTGCGCGGCACCGCGCCGCCGACCACCTTCTCGGCGAACTTGAACCCTTCGCCGCGCGGCAGCGGCCTGATGTCGAGCACGACGTCGCCGAACTGGCCATGGCCGCCGGACTGCTTCTTGTGGCGGCCGCGCTGGACGATCGGCTTGCGGATGGTCTCCTGGTAGCCGATCGCGGGTGGATGCGAGGCGATCTTGACGCCGAAGCGGTCGCGGAGCCGCTCGCTCGCGACGCGCAGATGCATCTCGCCCTGCCCCCACAGCACGGTGTCGTGGGTCTGGGCGTTCATCACGAAGACGAGCGAGGGGTCCTCCTCGTGCAGCCGCATCAGCGCCTGGCCGAGCTTGACGTCGTCCTTGCGATCGGTGGATGCGACCGAGATCGCGAGCACCGGCGGCGTCGGCTCGCTGGCTGCGAGCGCGGCCGGCGGGGCCTTGCCGCTCGATACGGTGTCGCCTGTCTTGATCGGGTCAAGCTTGGCGAGCGCGACCGTGTCGCCGGCTTCGGCAGCGGTACGCTTGGTGTCGTAGGCGCCGCTGACGGCAAGAATGCCGGAGATGCGGCCCGCTCCTCCGGAGGCGGATTGCAAGGTCGCACCGTCCTCGAGATGGCCGGCGAGCAGCCGCGTCAACGACAGCTTTCCGCCGTGCTGCGAATGCAGCGTCTTGAAGACGAAACCAAGCGCATCCCTGGTGTCGGGAACACCAAGACGTTTTGCGGTTTCCGCGACACCGGGCGCCTCGTGGCGCAGCGCTTTCATCAGACGCAGCACGCCATTTTCGCGCGCAGCCGCGCCCAGCAGCACGGGGCAGATCAATCCCTCGCGCAATTCGCGGGCGAGATCGTCGAACACGGCATCGCGCGGCGGCTGGATGTCTTCGAGCAACTGCTCCATCAGCGCGTCGTCGTGGTCGGCGAGCTTCTCCAGCATCGAGAAGCGGGCCTCCTTCTCGCGATCGAGATTGCCGCCTTCGAGTTCAACCACCTCGGAAGCCTTGTGCTCGCGATAGACGAAGGCACGCTCCAGCGCGAGATCGACAAACCCCTCGATCAGCTCGTCCTTCCAGATCGGAATCTGGCGCAGCACCAGCGGCACGCGCGAGGCGGGCTGCAGCGTTGCGAGCGTCTCACGGATGCGCTTGTTGGCGCGGTCGATCTTGTTGAGGAACAGGAAACGCGGGATCTTCAGTTGCTCCAGCTCACGCAGGATGATCTGAAGCTGCGGCAGCTTCTTCTCGTCGGCCTCGCAGACCACGATCGCGGCGTCGACTGCGGGCAGCGCGGCGCGCATGTCGTGGGCGAACTCGACGGAACCTGGACAATCGAGGAAGGTGTAGCTGTCGCCCATGAAACTCGTGGTGGCGGCAGTAAGGCCAACGGTCATCTTGTGATGACGGGCCTCGGCACTGGCGTCGCCGACGGATGTTCCGGCGTCGACACTGCCGGCGCGGGGGATTGCGCCCGTTCGCGCCAGGATTGCTTCGAGAAGTGTGGTTTTACCGCTTTGGAAAGGGCCCACCAGCGCAATGCACCGTGGACCTCGGGGACTTCTGACGTCTTGTCCCATTCGCCGCCTCCTTGGTGTGGAGCTCGGCCCATGATTGGGTCGGCAAGCGCAGATGCTCTGCCCGTCCCCGAGATTTGGCAAGCGTCAAACGTCGCTGCGGTGCGTCGTTGCGGAACGCGCCGGTGGAGCGGCGCGTCCCACGCAATTTCAAATCGTAACGGCCGGATTTCAGCGACCGGCCCGGAGTTCCAGGCTCTCGAGGCCGGCCGCGACGTTGAGGCCGACCTGGCCCTGCACGCTGAGCGGCTGGAGCGCGATCGAATTGTTGGAGCCGCCGATCAGCACGTTGCCGCCGACACCGACGCCGAGCGTGGCGCTGCCCTGCGCGCCCGCGTAACTGCCGGAGAGATCGCCGGGGCCGAGCCGGTCGACCGGCGCGAACACGCCCCAGGCCAGCGAGGTCTCCTGGGTGATGCCGATGTCGAGGCCGACCTTGCGAATGGTCGCGACGTAGCGATCCTCCGGCGCGCCGTCGGCACGCAGCACGCAGCCGAGATTGGTCACCGAGCCCACGATGAAGCCGACACTGGCGCCGCCGCGGCATTCGAGCACGCCGACCCGCACCATCCGCTGCTGCTGAGCGCCGCTGTTTGCGACGGAGACAACGAGGCTGGCCGCGGCGAGCCCGGCGAAGATGAACGAACGGCGCATGAATGTCTCCGGCGATGAATGTGATGCGAGCAGAGAGGGCGCCCTACCCGTGACGCGCGACGGTCTATGCCACAACATTCCCGGGCGTGCCAGATTGCGCCAGCAATAAAAAAGGCCCGCGCGAAGCGGGCCTTTCCAATTTGCACTGTCGCGACAGACTTACCGCAAATTGCCGCAGAAGCGCTGAATGCGCTTGCAGGCGTCTTCGAGGTCCGAGGTCTTGGTCGCATAGGAGATGCGGAATGCCGGGCCGAGGCCGAAGGCCGAACCCTGCACCACCGCGACGCCTTCGGTCTCGAGCAGCTCGGTCACGAAGGTCTCGTCATTGTCGATCACCTTGCCCGACGGCGCGGTCTTGCCGATCGTGCCGGCGCAGGACGGATAGACATAGAACGCGCCTTCGGGGCGTGGGCACTCGATGCCCTTGGCCTGGTTGAGCATGGAGACGACGAGGTCGCGGCGCTCCTTGAACACTTTGTTGTTCGCTGGGATGAAGTCCTGCGGACCGTTCAGCGCTTCGACCGCAGCCCACTGCGCGATCGAGGACGGGTTCGAGGTCGACTGCGACTGGATCGTCGACATCGCCTTGATCAGTTGCGCGGGACCACCGGCATAGCCGATGCGCCAGCCGGTCATGCAATAGGCTTTCGACACGCCGTTCACGGTCAGCGTGCGGTCATAGAGTTTCGGCTCGACCTGCGCGACGGTGGTGAACTGGAAGTCGTCATAGACGAGGTGCTCGTACATGTCGTCGGTCATCACCCAGACATGCGGATGCCTGACCAGCACGTCGGTGAGCGCCTTCAGCTCGGTCTTGGTATAGGCCGCGCCGGTCGGGTTCGACGGCGAGCACAGGATCACCCATTTGGTCTTCGGCGTGATCGCGCGCTCGAGCGCCTCGGCCTGGAGCTTGAAGCCGGTCGCGGCGGTGCAGACCACCGGCACCGGCTCGCCGCCGGCGAGCGCCACCATCTCGGGATAGCTGACCCAGTACGGCGCGGGGATGATCACCTCGTCGCCCGGATTGATGGTCGCCATCAGCGCGTTGTAGAGCACCTGCTTGCCGCCGGTGCCGACGATGATCTGGTTCGGCTTGTAGACGACGCCGTTCTCGCGCTGAAACTTCGCGATGATGGCTTCCTTCAACTCGGGAATGCCGTCGACCGCGGTGTACTTGGTCTTGCCGGCTTCGATGGCGTGGATCGCCGCCAGCTTGATGTTGGCGGGCGTGTCGAAGTCGGGCTCGCCGGCGCCAAGGCCGATGACGTTGCGGCCCGCCGCTTTCAGCGCACGTGCTTTATCCGTGACCGCGATGGTTGCGGACGGCTTCACACGGTCGAGCGCAGCGGCAAGGAAGGGCATCGTCATCTCCTGACAAGCGTCGTGAACCCTTTGGCCTCACGACTCCAATTGTGGGAATGCAGACACCCTAAAACGTGTGCCGCTGCACCGCAAGAAACTTCAGCCCGATCTCGCAAAAGTTTACGGGATTTGGAGCGTTTCAAGGCAATTTTCCGCAAGTTTGCCGCGCAAACTCCTCATATCCGGCAAGGCCTGTCCTCGGAGCAATTTTGGCTGTTTTCGACACGCACGGAAGGTCGTCATGCCCGGGCTCGACCCGGGCATGACGATGTGGAGGCATTAACGCCCAAGCTCGACGCGCATACGCCCTGATCCTGCGTCCTTCACCAATGCAGGGGACAATGCGTCCGGGCGTTGACGCAAGCGTGAACTGAGTTGCATCGTCGTGTGGAAATGATCTTCCGCGGCATTGCAGTGCGGTAGGGTTTTCGAGTTTTTCTATTGGGCAGCCCTTGCGGCGGATTTGCATCGGCATCATTGTTTAGCCGCGTTGCGGGGCAACAAGCACCGCGCCTTTCCGTCCTCGGTTTAGAACTCCCAGAATGTACAAGCTCTATTCGATGCAGCGCTCCGGCAACAGCTACAAGGTCCGCCTTGCGCTGGCCCTGTTGAACGTGCCTTACGAAGCCGTTGAGGTGGACATTCTGCGCGGCGAAAGCCGCACGCCGGACTTCCTGTCCAAGAACCCGTCGGGCCAGGTGCCGCTGCTCGAGGTCGGCGCCGATCGCTTTCTCGCCGAGTCCAATGCGATCCTCTGGTACGTCGCGGTCGGCACGCCGCTCGCGCCGGAGAACCGCATCGATCGCGCCGAGGCGCTGCAATGGATGTTCTTTGAGCAGCACGCGCTCGAGCCGAACATTGGCGCCGCCTATTTCTGGCTGTCGCTGGTCAAGGGCGGCCGCGACCTGCAGACCCACGCGCTGGAGGACTGGATGGAGCGCGGCTACGGCGCGCTCCAGGTGATGGAGAACCACCTCAAGACCAATTCCTATTTCGCCGCCCGCCAGCTCACGGTCGCCGACATCGCGCTGTACGGCTATACCCACGTCGCCGACCGCTGCGACTTCGACCTCCAGGCCTTCCCGGCGATCCGGGACTGGCTGAAGCGCGTGGAAGCAGCACCGGGCTTCGTGGCGATGGACTGGCGGCCGGTCGAGGTCGATGACCCCGCCAGCATCGCGGCGGGCGCCTGAATGCGGGCCGGCGTTAAGAAATAACGGGCATAGCGTTAACCTTTGCCGTAATCCCGCCATTTTCACCGTCGGAGCCGCCGCAATATTGCCGGCTGAAACGGTGAAATTGCAGGACGTCGCGGGTGATTCGCTCGCACGTTGAAGGATTTAGACCATGATTCGGGCGTCCGGCACGGCAGGCTTTCAGGGCCCAACCGATACCGTTTCGTCTTCCCGGCTGACCCATGCGGTCGCGGCTTCGCTCGCCATCGCCGCGATCTCGCTGTGCCTGATCGTCACCCTGACGGTGCTGTCGACCAAGGCGACCATGGCAATGGGCCTGCCAGTCTGATCCCCGTTTCATTCTGGACCTGCCTTCAAGGTGCCGCGCGGCTCGCGCCAACCGGCATCGCGATGGGACGTCGATGAAATCACCTGTGGTCATCGTTGCAATCGCCCTGACTGCGGCCATCCTGGTCGCGGCCTCGCTGTTGATTTTCACCGGCATGCGCAAGAGCTCGGGGACCTCGACGCTGAACGCGCCCGCGTTGCAGCAACACCTCAGGCACGTGCACTTGGTCTAAAATCATCCGAAAGCTTTGCACGGCGAGCCAAGCGCGCCTTAAGCGTTCCACGCGAATTCGCACTGCAACAGAGCAACGATCAGTCAGTGTTGCGGCCTTTCCTCGTTCAGGGAGGAACGAGACAGCCCATGCGGTTCGGATGGCGTGCGATCTGCGGTCCGGTTCTGACGGTAGCGACCCTGTTGCTGGCGATCTTGCTCGATCGCTTTGTTCCCGTCCCCTCGCCTGCGCCACTGTTCGTCTGCATCGTGGCGCTTGCCGGCGCATTGTCGGGTTTCAGCGCCGCGCAGATCACCGCGGGCCTCGCGGTGATCTGCGCGGCGCTGTTCTTTCTCAACCGTGGTGTTCCTTTTGCGCCTGCAGACCTGGTGCAGCTCGGCCTGCTGGCTGCAACAGCGGCTGGCACCGCAGCGATCACCGGCCTGATGCGCGAACGGCTGCTCGACACCTTCGCCGCCGAGCGCCGGAGCCACGCCATCGCCGCGCGGCTGTCGGCTGCGCTCGACCAGGTCGACATCGGCATCGTGCTGCTCGATGCCGAGACCCGCGCCGAATTCATCAACCGCGCCTTCCGCGACTATTTTGCGCTGCCGGATGAGATCGCCGACGGCAAGCCGCCCTTCGTCGCGCTGATGTATCACGGCCGCGACACCGGCGCGTTCGAACTGCCGGAAGACGAGCTCGGCACCTTCATCGCGCAGCGCATGGAGATGGTGCGGATCGGCGATGCCACGCCGATCAACATCAGCTTGCGCAGCGGCGAGGTGCTGCGCTTCGTCTGCGCCGTGCTGCCCGACGGCGGCCGCATGCTGAGCTATACGCCGGTGACCGACCTCGTCCGCCACACCGACGCGCCCGCGCGCGCCGACTACTACCGCTCGCTGCGCGATCCCGCGAGCCGCAAGCTGATCCGGTATCTGCGCGTTGCGGAGTAGGCCCGATTGATCAGCACGCCCATCATCACGTATGAAGGACGCCTCATCGATCGCGGGAATTTCAGATGTCGCTCACCATTCGCTCCGTCATCAAGCAGGACTACGAACAATGGCTGCCGCTGTGGGACGGCTACAACGCGTTCTACGGCCGCTCGGGCCCGACTGCGCTCGCACCCGAGATCACGAAGCTGACGTGGCAGCGCTTTTTCGACGCCTACGAACCGGTGCACGGGTTGGTCGCCGAGAGCGACGGCAAGCTGCTCGGCATGACGAACTATCTGTTCCATCGCAGCACCACCGCGATCGAGCCGTCCTGCTATCTGCAGGATTTGTTCACGAGCGAGGCCGCCCGCGGCAAGGGTGTCGGCTCGGCGCTGATCCACGGCGTCTACGAGCGCGCAAAGTCCGCGGGATCGCCGCGCGTCTACTGGCAGACGCACGAGACCAACATCACGGCCCAGAGCCTCTACGACAAGGTCGCGGAACGCTCGGGCTTCATCGTCTATCGCAAGATCTTCTGATCCGGCGGCCTCGGGACCTGTGGATAACTCTGCCTGTCATCGGCGCGTAACACACCGGGATTAAGTTGCAGCTGCGTCTGATCAGGCCCCCCGTCACCGATCAAGCGCTCCAAGCGGTCCCCGTCAGTCGCCGCGTCTGACAGGGGCCGCATTTTTTTGTCTGCCGTTTATCGCAGCATGGCAGCAACGCGGCTGGCGTATTGCCGCAACGTTGCACCGCGGTCACAATGGGCCGCTGCTTTCTCCTGACAGGACCTCTCATGGAAATTCGTAATCTCGGCGCCTCCGGCCTGCGCGTGTCTGCGGTCGGGCTCGGCTGCAATAATTTCGGCCAGCGCATCGACCTTGAAGCATCGCGCAAGGTGATCCATCGCGCGCTCGATCTCGGCATCACGCTGTTCGACACCGCCGACATCTATTCGAACATGGGCGGCTCGGAAAACGTGCTCGGTGCCGTGCTGGGCGATCGCCGCAAGGACATCGTGCTGGCGACGAAATATTCCAAGCCGATGGCGGAGGACGGCACCAAGCAGGGCGCCTCGCGCCGCTACATCTTTGACGCCGTGGAAGCGAGCCTGAAGCGGCTGAAGACCGATTACATCGATCTCTACCAGCAGCACGACTATGACCCGCTGACGCCGATCGAGGAGAGCCTGCGCGCGCTCGACGATCTCGTCCGGCAGGGCAAGGTCCGCTACATCGGCAATTCGAACTTTCCGGCCTGGCGCATCGCCGAAGCCGAGTACGCCGCGCGTGCGATGAATGTCAGCCGCTTCGTCTCCTGCCAGGACGAATATTCCCTCGTCGTGCGCGACATCGAGAAGGACCTGCTGCCGGCCGCCGCGGAATACAAGCTCGGCCTGTTGCCGTTCTTCCCGCTCGCCAGCGGACTTCTCACCGGCAAGTACAAAAAGGGTGAGGCCGCGCCCGGCGACACCCGCTTCGGCCAGACTCAGCGACTGCGCGACCGCTACGTCACGCCGCGCAACGAGGACATCGTCGAGAAGCTCCAGGCCTTCGCCAAGGCACGCGGGCACTCGATGCTCGAACTCGCCTTCTCCTGGCTCGCCGCGCGCCCGCAGGTGTCGAGCGTGATTGCGGGGGCCACCCGCGCCGAGCAGATCGAGCAGAACGTCAAGGCGATCGCCTGGAAGCTGAGCGCGGAGGATCTCGCCGAGATCGACAAGATCACGCTGGGCTGACGCTACTTCGCGCCGCCGCCAACGGTCTGGATCACCTCGAAGCCTTCAAATTGCGGATGGCCGAGATAGGACGGCTTGTGATCCCCGGCCCGCGCATGCGCCGCGCGGAATGCATCGGATTTGGTCCAGGCCTCGAACGTCGCATAGTTCGCCCAGATCGTGTGCGAGGCATACAGCGTGTGGTCCTCGAGCTCGGGGCCGCGCAGCAGATGGAATTCGACGAAGCCCGGCACCTTGTCCAGATGCGTGTCACGCGAAAGCCAGACCTGCTCGAAGGCGGCCTCGGAGCCCTTGGCGACGCGGAAGCGGTTCATGGCGATGTACATGCGGATGGTCTCCTGATGCTCAGCTCATCATGTCGTCATTCCGGGACGCGCCGCAAGGCGCAGGCCAGGAATGACGGCTAAGCCACCAGCCCCTTCATCGGCCGTGCGCTCGCGCTGTCCGGGAACACCGTCTCCGCCAGCACGCGGTCCGAGAGACCGAACTGCCCCTGCAGCACGCCCTTGATCACCGAACGCAGATCTGTTGTTGGCTTGAGGTCGCGCCCTTCATACAGGTTCGCGAGCTTCAAGCCGGGCCAGTCGGAGATGACGCGGCCGCCTTTCACGGCGCCGCCGGCAAGCAGCGCGATGGTGCCGGTGCCGTGGTCGGTGCCGTCGGTGCCGTTGATGCGCGCGGTACGGCCGAATTCGGTGGCGACGACGACGACGGTTTCGCGCCAGCGCGCGCCGAGACCGCTCTCGAATTCGGCGAGCGCGCCGTCGAGGCCGCCGAGCAGGAAGGCGAGCCGCCCGACCGGGCCGCCTTCATTGGCGTGCGTATCCCAGCCGTCGAAGGCAAGCGCTGCGATGCGCGGACCGTCGTCGGCGGCCATCAGCTTTGCCGCACCACGCGCGACCTGGCGCATCTGCGCAGCCTGATTGCCGGGCTTCGGCTTCATGTCGTCACCGCTCGCGGCCTTCTCCAACTGGAGACCTTGCGACAGCGCCGAGGCCAGCGCGGGATCGCGGTGACGATAGAGCTCGACGAGCCGCATCGCGGTGTCGTCATCGGCCTGCGGCAGCGCCACCGGCGCCCAGCCGACCGTCGGCGCGTTGCCGCGCAGCACCAGCGGTGCTGTCGGCCCCACCGCAAGGCCGCTGGACACGCGATCGCCGCGCGGCAGCGCTTCCAGCGCGCGATTGAGCCAGCCCGATTGCACGCGGCCCGGGCCGGCATAGCCGCTTTCGAGCACGTCCTGGCCGTCGAAATGCGAGCGGTCGCGATAGGGCGTCGCCACGGCGTGAATCACCGCGGCATGCATGTCGCGGTACATGCGCGCAAACTCCGGCATCGCCGGATGCAGCGCGAAGAAGCTGTCGAGCATGAAGGCGGGATGCGCGCCGTCCGACGTCAGCGCGATCGAGCCGTGCAGGCCGGCATAATCGGGGTCACCAACCGGCGCGACGGTCGAGAGCCCGTCGAGCGCGCCGCGCAGGATCACGACGATCAATCGCGGATCGCGCCCGTCGGCCGCGCGCGCAAACTTCGGCAAATAGGCCCAGGCCGCGAACGATGCGCCGCCGAGCAGCAGGCCGCGGCGCGAGGTGAGGAGCCGGTTCTCGACACAGTCGATCATCATCATCTCCTCTGCATTTCCGGCGACATCAGCAACAGCGCCAGCGCCTGCTGGCGCGATTCCGCACGCTCGATGGTTTTGCGCGTTTCGACGGACGCCGCGTCCGCCGCCACGAATTCCAGCAGGTCGAGCGGATCGATGTTGGGCCCAAGCCGCGCGCCCATTTGCGCGGCGATGTCGAGCCGCAGCTTCATGCCTTCGGGTGCGGCCCAGGCGGCGCTGCTATCCGGGAACCCGTTGGGACCAGCCGGCGACCACAACGGCTGGCCGAGCAGGTTGAGATTGTTCAGATAGCCGCCGGGATCCTCCGGCACGCGCGCGAGCAGCCGGCCGCTTGCGACCACGAAATCGTAAGCCGAGCGCATCTTGGTCAGCGGCGCCTTCCACGCCTCGTCGGAGTCGACGAGCGCGACGGCAAGCGCCTTGAGGTCACCATCGGTCCTGACGAAGGTTTCGCGCAGCCGCGCGACGAGAGAAGGCGGCGGATCGTCGGCGACAAAGTGGCGGACGAATTTGGTGGCGATGAAGTTCGCGGTCGACGGATGGCGCGCGATGTCGGCGAGCGCGGCCTCACCCTGCGCGAGTCCGGTCGGCTCGTAGGTCTTGCCGAGCAGCTGTTGCGGACCGGGCTGGTGCGCATTGGCGTTGAACACGAAGGAGCCCGGCGTGCCGAGCCCGCCTTGCCGGCCGGCAAAGGTCCAGCCGGTGATGATGCGCGCGAGCGAGGTGACGTCCTCCTGCGTGTAACCACCGCCGACGCCCAGCGTATGCAGCTCCATGATCTCGCGCGCGAGATTTTCGTTGAGCCCGCGCTTGCGGTTCTGGCCTGCGCGCGAGTCCGGACCGAGCGATTGCTGATTGTCCAGGAAGAACAGCATCGCCGGATGCTGCTCGACCGCCTTCACCATGTCGGCGAAACGGCCAAGCACGTGCGGGCGGATCGCCTCGCGCTCGAACGCGCCGGCCCAGATCCGCGCCAATTCGCCTTTGCTCGCGGAGATGCAGAAATGGTTGGACCAGAACACGACCAGGCGCTCGGTGAAGCCGCACTCGACCAGCGCCGCCCGCTGCAACCGCGCCAGCGCCTCGGCGCGGAAAGCTTTTTGGATGACGTTCAGCGGCTGCGGCGCGGGCTTTGCGGCGGGCGGCGCGGCCATATTCGGCTGCATGGTCTCGGGCTTCGTGGCTGTGTCAGCCGGCTTCGCATCAGTCATCTGCCCGGCGATCCCGGTTGCCACCGTATTCAGCGAGAGATTGCGGCGCGGCCCGGGCTTCTGATCGGCCGGCAGTGGCGGCGCTTCCGGCGGCGTGCCGGCCTTCGCTGTTTCCTTGGCAGCCGCTTCGCGCGCCTGCTTGACCTCGTCCTGATAGGCGAACACGGCTTGTCCAAGCTGCGGCGTCGATTGCAGGCCTGGTGCCTCCAGCAGCACGCCGTTGGGGCGGGCGAGCTCCGCCTTCACGAAGCCCCGCGGATCGGACGCTGCATTGATGAGATCGCCGGAGGCTCCGCCGCGGGCCCCGAAACCAAAACGGTTGAGCGCAACGAGGGCGGCTTGCGAATCGCGGGCCATCGATTTGTCCTTCGCTGATTGCGAACCGCTTTGCGAGTCTCTGCGCGGCGCGTAATATACCGCAGCCACAGATGAACCCGACATGAAAATGACGGCGAAACCTTTGCGTAAATCATGACAATTTCGAAAGAATCCGCGTCGCCGGAACCGCGCCGCCTCGCCTGCTCCCGCTGCGGCACCGAGTTCGGCTGCGACCTCTCGGGCAATTGCTGGTGCGCGGAGGAAACCGCGCGACTGCCGATGCCGGTCAAGGGCGAGGATTGTTTGTGCAGGGAGTGTTTGCGCAAGGCTGCGGCAGAGGCAGTATCGTAGGGTGGGCAAAGCGAAGCGTGCCCACCATTTTCATTGCGTGTTGGGGGAGATGGTGGGCACGGCGCTTTTGCGCCTTTGCCCACCCTACGAAGTCTACACCGCGTGCCCCGGCGACTTTCGCGCCACGCCGTCGAACGCATCGAGCAGCTTTTCGCGCCAGGCGTAAACCGGATCATCAGCTTCCAGCAGCTTGAACGGGCTGGTCACGCGCGCCCACTGAAAGCCCCCGAACACGATGTAGTCGGCATAGTTCGGCGCGCTGCCGCCGATGAAGGGCTGCTTCTTCAACGCCTGCCGCATCACCTCCAGCGATCTGCGGAACGCGACCACGCCGGTGTCGCGGCTTGCCATCACCTCTTCCAGCGTCTTGCCGCCGAAGCGCGCCTCGCGCGACTGACGAAAATAATTCGCATCGACCTCGGCGAGGTTCTTCGGGATGTCGGCGACGATCAGGGGAAAGATGCCGCCGACGATGGCGATGTCGCCCCACGCGTTGATCATGCGCGCCATGGCGCGGCCGCCCTCGCCGCCGAACAGCGACGGGCGATCCGGAAAATTGTCTTCGAGATAAGTCGCGATCGCCCAGGAATCGACCACGGGCTTGTCGTGATGCAGCAGCACCGGGACCTTCTCCGAACCATGCGGCGCGATCGCGCTCTTCTCGGTGAAGCGCCAGGGCAGCGATTCCGCCGCCAGCCCTTTGTGCGCCAGCGCCATCCGCGTGCGCCAGCAATACGGGCTGAAGGGACGCGAGGCGTCGGTGCCGACGAGTTCGAAGAGTTTGAGTGACATGACGTGTCCTGCTGCTGCGAAGATGCAGTTGCATCAGTTTCGGAACATTCCTACCGCGCTGTCAACCGCCCTGCGCGCGTGCACGGCAAAACTGATGCGGCGTATTTGTCGTTGCTTATTGAGCCGCTTCCGGATTGGACCTAAGCTCGTGGCATTGCAAGCATCCGATACCGGAGGAATAGCAATGACCAGGAGCATTCCAAGGCGCGATTTTCTGCTTGGCTCGGCGGCGCTTGCCGGCGCTGCGGCCGCCAATGCCTTCACCTGCGTCGAGATCGCGAGCGCGACGCCGATCGCCGTTCCGACCGTCGACAAGCTCTCGCTCCGCGTCCTCGTGGATTCGAGCTTCGACCTGTTCTTCCGCCCGAAGCAGATCAATGGCGTGTCCATCGCGCCAGCCGCACGCGGCAGCGACTTCCGCAAATCGCTGCATAATGAGTGGGGTCTGTCGCTCTGGCTGGAATCCGAGGGCAGCGGCAACCAGCGGACGCTGATGCTGGACTACGGCTACACGCCCGAGGTGCTGCTCAACAACATGGCGTTGATCGGCGTCGATCCGGCCAAGCTGAACGCGCTGATCGTCAGCCACGGCCATTATGATCATTTCGGCGGCCTGAACGGCTTCCTCGACAAGTTCCGCGACAAGCTGCCGCCCGACGTCAAGCTCTATGCGGGCGGTGAGGACAATTTCTGCCATCGCGTCAACCCGACGCCGACCCAGGGGCAATTTGCCGATTTCGGCACGCTCGACCGCCGGCAGCTCGCGGCGCAGAAGGTGACGACCGTGCTGTGCGAAACGCCGACCGTGATCGCGGACCACGCCTTCACCACCGGCAAGATCACCCGCCGCAGCAGCGAACGCGTGCTGCCGAACACGCTGGTCGAGTTCGGCATCAAGGACGGGCTCGGCTGCAATGTCGGGCACTACCTGCCGGCGGAGATGGAAGGCAAGATCGTGCCGGATGAGCATATCCACGAGCACGCCACCTGCTTCAACGTGCGCGATCTCGGTCTCGTCGTAATCTCGTCCTGCGGCCATGTCGGCATCGTCAATTCGGTGAAGCAGGCGCAGGAGGTCTCGGGCATCCAGAAGGTGCACGCCATCGTGGGCGGCTTCCATCTCGGCCCGGCGCCCAAGGACTACCTCGCGCAGGTCGTGAGCGAGATCAAGGCGCTCAATCCTGACGTCGTGGTGCCGATGCATTGCAGCGGGCTCAACTTCGCACAGGAAGCCAATGCCCAGATGGGGGGCAAGGTGGTGGTGACGACGACGGGCAGCCGCATCACCTTCGGGCTGTGATGCGGCGCGCCGGCGCCTGGCTCTACGTGATGCTCGCTTTCGCCTGCGCGGGAGCGGCGCAGGCGCGCTCGGCCGCGGAGACCATGGACATCCTGATGTGGAATCGGGAGCCGGTCGGTGGACCGTTCGAGCTGATCGACCAGAGCGGCAAGCCGCGCAACGACCGCGACTTTCGCGGAAAGCTGATGCTGGTCTATTTCGGCTTCACCTACTGCCCCGACGTCTGTCCCACCGACCTGATGGCGATCGGACAGGCGCTCGAACAGCTCGGGCCCGCCGCCGATGCCGTGCAGCCGATCTTCATCACCGTCGACCCCGAACGCGACACGCCGGAGCATCTTGCCGACTACGTGCCGATGTTTCATCCCCGGCTGATCGGGCTGACCGGCAGCCGCGACGCGATCGGGCGGGCGGCTGAGGTCTACAAGGTCTACTTTGCAAAGGTCCCGATCGGCAAGGAGGCCGGCGACTACACGGTCGACCACACGTCCTTCATCTATCTCATGGATCGCGACGGACGATATCTCGGCTTCTTTCCGCCGGGCACCTCGGCCGAGCGCATGGTCGAGATCATCCGTCCGCGACTTGCGGCGCCGTCGCAATGACGGGACGGCGCGAAGCGAAGCCCGTCACCGCCCGTTCGAGCGCAGCAACCTCTCGCCGTCCTCCGTCACCGCGATGACCAGCCCGACGCCTGCAATCGTCTCGCGGGCGACGTAGCCGCGATCGGCGGCATCTTCCCAGATGGTGAGGCGCGGGCACGAGGTCTTCCAGGTCGAAATCACCTCGGCATAGGCGCGCGGCTCGCGCGCGACCCATTCGACGAAATCCAGCACCAGCGGATCGGCGGTACCGCTCATTGCAAACCTCCCTTGGTAAAGGCCGCCAGCACCGGTGTGCGCACGAAGAGCCAGCCGCCATAGGCGATGTAGTAGCAGGCGATGGTGGTGATCAGCTTGTTCGACCACGCCACGAATTGCTGGTCGGTCATGGCTTCGAGGATGCGCCGCGCCAGTGTGGTGCCGAGCATCGAGGCGAGAATCGCGACGGCCGCGAGCACGGGATCGAGGCTCGCGGCCTGATCGATGATGCCGCCGAAATAGATCAGCTTGGTGAAATGGCTGACGAGCTGGCACATCGCTTTCGTCGCGACCTTCTCGCGCCGGCCGAAATCGCCGCCGAGGAAGAAGGTGTCGAGCAGCGGGCCGGAGACGCCGGTCATCAGCATCAAGCCCATGCAGATCGTGCCATAGACCGTGCCCTGCCAGAGACGGTCGGGATCGGGCTTGGTATTCGCGGGCATGAGCCGCGCCATGAACGGCGTGATGCCGAGCAGCAGCAGCGCCATCGGCTTATCAGGCACATAGCGCGTGATCGACCATGCCGCGAGTGCGACGGCAGCGCCGACCAGATAGTTCCCGACCGGCCGCCAACGGATATGCGCCCGCCACAGCAACGCGCGCCAGCCATTGGACGCCATCTGCGTGATCGCATGCAGCACCATCGCGGTCGGCAGCGGCATCAGCGCCAAGAGCACGCCGATCAGGATCAGCCCGCCCGCCATGCCGAACAGCCCCGACAGGAACGCGGTGCCGACCATCAGCAATCCAAGGGCAGCGATCATGATGGATGTCACGAGGGGTTCTCCTGCACGTAAGGGACGCAAAGGCGCTTCACTCCCTCGCCCCGCTTGCGGGGTCGGGACGAGCAGAGCTCGCCCTGAGAGGGTGGGGTGAGGGGGAGTCTCCGGAAGGGAGCCAGCAGTGTGACTCGCGGAGAGTCCCCCTCACCCGGAATCCAAGCTGCGCTTGGATTCCGGCCTCTCCCCGCAGGCGGGGAGAGGCGAAGGGCACCGCCTCCGCTTCAGCAAATCAGCCTAGATTACGCCGATATTTCTGCCCGGCTTGCTCCCCTCGCGCAAACTGAGTTATCTTGCCCTGGCATCAGCTTTCCTGATGGTGATCATTTGCGGCGGCTGCTGTTTCTCAACGGTATCAAGGCATTCGAGGCGGCGGCGCGGACCGGCAGCTTTGCCGCGGCCGGGCTCGAGCTCAGCGTGTCTGCGGCGGCCGTCAGCCGCATGGTGCATCTGCTGGAAGAGC
Organism: Bradyrhizobium sp. 1; assembly: GCF_023073315.1. Classification (GTDB taxonomy): domain Bacteria; phylum Pseudomonadota; class Alphaproteobacteria; order Rhizobiales; family Xanthobacteraceae; genus Bradyrhizobium. Next base: position 227,165 of record NZ_JADPJH010000018.1, read on the forward strand.
GGCTCGGCGTCGCGCTGTTCGAGCGCAAGGCCAACAAGCTGGTGCTGACGCAGGCGGGACGTGCCTATCAAAGCGGGCTGACCCCGATCTTCGATGCGCTGGCAAGCCTCACCGCGCAGGTGACGGCGCCCTCCGGCGTCCGCGTGCTCACCATCGGCGTCGGCCATACGTTTGCGATGCGCTGGCTGATCCCGCGGCTATCGGAGTTTCGCAGCGAGGAGCCCGACATCGAGGTGCGCTTCACCACCGGCGGCGCGTCGGTGCCGTTCGGCGAAGACTGGAGCTGCGGCATCCAGCTCGGCACCGGCGACTGGCCCGGCCTCGTCGCCGAGCCGCTGTTCGCCGGCGACCTCACGCCGGTCTGCGTGCCCCGGCTCGCCACCTCGTTGAAGCGCCCGGCCGACCTCAAAGGCCCAAGCCTGATCCGCGTCGAACATTCGCCCGAGGACTGGCCGATCTGGCTGAAGGCCGCGAACCTCCCTCGCATCAATCCGCGCGGACCGGAGTTCCAGTTCTACGGCCAGGCGCTCCAGGCCGCCGCCGACGGGCTCGGCATCGCCATGGGCATCCGGCCTTATATCGACGACGACCTCGCCGCCGGCCGGCTGGTTGCCCCATTCGACCTCTCGGTGCCCAAGGGCATGCGCTGGTATCTGCTCTATCGCGGTTTTCAGACCGAGCAGCGCGACTTTGCCGCGTTCCGCCGCTGGATCATGCGCGCGGCGGCGGAACCCGCGACCCGGCCCCGGCGGTCCGGGCGCGGCGCCGGACGGGGCTGACCATCACCCTGTCGGGTGAAAAAGCCAGCCGCTTGTGAACGGCTTCACATCTCAAAATCCGCAATCGTGGTCCTCTAACCCTCCGACAAGAGAGCATTTGGGGACTACCAATGACGACCCTTTACGACGGCTTTGACATCGAATCCTTCGAAGCTGGCAAGGGGCTGTGGCACGCCCGTATCAGGCGCGCCGATTTCAGCCTGGTTGCCATCGACGGCGTGCTGTTCCCGGCCATGGAGGTCGGCTTTGCCTGGCCCGACCGCGACGCGGCGATCCGCGATGCCAAGCACCACATCGATCGCTTCCGCCGGCGGGCGGACGACAGCGACGACGAATAGACGAGCCTCCATCCCAGCGGCGTAACGTGAGGAACCGGTGATGTCGTATATCGAGATCGAAGAGACCCAGCCGCTGGCCCGATCCTACGCACGGTCAGTGCTGTCGAATTGCCCGGAATGCGATGGCGATCTCACGGTGCTCCGCGTGATCGGCGGCCGTGCCGGATGCGAGTACTGGACCATGCGCTGCACCGATTGCGGCGGCATCCATCTCGATATCCTCAAGCCGCGCGGGGCGAGCGAGGACGACGAGGGGCCGCTGCCGGCGGCGTAGAACGCCCCTGCTGCCAACCTGCTGTCAGCAGCCTGCACGCGGATGAACCTTCGCCCTTTTCTGAGGGGCGGACTCGTCCCATATTCGGGGCATGGCGAAGAAACCTGCTCCCCCGAAATCCCCTAAAATCAAGACGCCGAACTCGAAGGCACATCGGCCTGACGTGCAGCCGATCGGGCCGGCGCTGGCCGAGCTGCTCAATCCCGCGATCAATCGCGGCGATGCCGGGCTTGGATCGGGCACCGGCCTGCAGCCGCCGCCGGACAATTCGCGCGACCGCCGCTCCGGGGGCGAGGCCGCCGCGCATCGCGCGCGGGCCTCGACGCCGAAGGAGTTTCCGCAGGATACGACGCGGCCGATGCCGCTACGGCCCAATCCGCAGCCCCCGGGCGCACGGGAGAGCGGCGGCTTCGACGAGGCGCCGCAGGCCAATTACGGCACCGCGGCCACGATCCCGTTCCTCGATCCGGAACTGGCGAAACAGCTTGGGATGCCCACCGAAGAGGACGACGCGGAAGCGCTCGCCCGTCCACCGCGCAACAAGATGGAGGCGCTCGGCGTCAAGGCTACCGCCGATGCGCTGGAGTCGCTGATCCGCGAGGGCCGGCCGGAGTTCCGCAAGGACGACGGCTCCACCAAGGTGTGGACGCCGCACCGGCCGCCGCGGCCGGAAAAGTCCGAAGGCGGGGTGCGCTTCGAGCTCAAGTCCCACTATGAGCCGCGGGGAGATCAGCCCACCGCAATCAAGGAGCTGGTCGAGGGCATCCAGCGCAACGACCGCTCGCAGGTGCTGCTCGGCGTCACCGGTTCCGGCAAGACCTACACGATGGCGCAGGTGATCGAGAAGACGCAGCGCCCTGCCATCATCCTGGCGCCGAACAAGACGCTCGCCGCCCAGCTCTATGGCGAGTTCAAGAGCTTCTTCCCCGACAACGCGGTCGAATATTTTGTCTCGTACTACGACTACTACCAGCCGGAAGCGTATGTCCCGCGCACGGACACCTACATCGAAAAGGACTCCTCGATCAACGAGCAGATCGACCGCATGCGCCATTCGGCGACGCGCGCGCTGCTCGAGCGCGACGACGTCATCATCGTCGCCTCGGTGTCCTGCATCTACGGTATCGGTTCGGTTGAGACCTACACCGCGATGACGTTCGCGCTGAAGAAGGGCGAGCGCATCGACCAGCGCCAGCTCATCGCCGACCTCGTCGCGCTCCAGTACAAGCGCACCCAGGCCGATTTTACCCGCGGCACGTTCCGGGTGCGCGGCGACGTCATCGACATTTTCCCGGCGCACTATGAGGACCGGGCCTGGCGCGTGAATTTGTTCGGCGACACCGTGGAGAATATCGAGGAGTTCGATCCGCTCACCGGCCACAAGCAGGACGAGCTCGAATTCATAAAAATCTACGCCAACTCGCACTATGTGACGCCGCGCCCGACGCTGGTGCAGGCGATCAAATCGATCAAATCCGAATTGAAGATGCGGCTCGACCAGCTGCACGACCAGGGCCGCCTGCTGGAGGCGCAGCGGCTGGAGCAGCGCACCACCTTCGATCTCGAGATGATGGAGGCGACGGGAAGCTGCGCCGGCATCGAGAACTATTCGCGCTATCTCACCGGTCGACTGCCCGGCGAGCCGCCGCCGACCCTGTTCGAATACGTCCCCGACAACGCGCTGGTGTTCGCCGACGAGAGCCATGTCACCGTGCCGCAGATCGGCGGCATGTTCCGCGGCGACTTCCGCCGCAAGGCGACGCTGGCCGAATACGGTTTCCGTCTGCCGTCCTGCATGGACAACCGCCCTCTGCGCTTCGAGGAGTGGGACATGATGCGGCCGCAGACGGTCGCGGTGTCGGCGACGCCGAGCGCCTGGGAGCTGAACGAGAGCGGCGGCGTGTTCGTCGAGCAGGTGATCCGACCGACGGGTTTGATCGATCCGCCCGTCAACATTCGCCCCGCCCGCACCCAAGTCGACGATCTCGTCGGCGAGGTCCGCGCCACCGCGCAGGCCGGCTATCGCTCACTGATCACCGTGCTGACCAAACGCATGGCGGAGGATCTCACCGAATATCTGCATGAGCAGGGCATTCGCGTCCGCTACATGCACAGCGATATCGACACCATCGAGCGCATCGAGATCATCCGCGACTTGCGCTTGGGTGCGTTCGACGCGCTGGTCGGCATCAATTTGCTTCGCGAGGGCCTCGACATTCCCGAATGCGCGCTGGTCGCCATTCTCGATGCCGACAAGGAGGGTTTTCTGCGCAGCGAGACCTCGCTGATCCAGACCATCGGCCGCGCCGCGCGCAACGTCGACGGCAAGGTGATCCTCTATGCCGACCAGGTGACCGGATCGATGGAGCGCGCCATCGCCGAAACCGACCGTCGCCGCGAAAAGCAGGTGGAGTACAACACGGCGCACGGCATCACGCCGGAGAGCATCAAGAAGTCGATCGGCGACATCATGAACAGCGTCTACGAGCGCGATCATGTGCTGGTCGAGATCGGCGGCCACGACATGACCGACGACGTCATCTCGATCGGCCACAACTTTGAAGCCGTGCTCGCCGATCTCGAAACAAGGATGCGCGAGGCCGCCGCCGATCTGAACTTCGAGGAAGCCGCGCGCCTGCGCGACGAAGTCAAGCGCCTGCGCGCCACCGAACTCGCGGTGGTCGACGACCCCACCGTCAAGCAGCGCACCGTGCAAGGCAAGGCCGGCGCCTATGCGGGAGCGAAGAAGTACGGCGACGCCGCCAATCTGCCGGTCAGCGCCATGAAGAAAAAGACCGTGAGCTCCGCGCTGAAAGCCAGCGGCGGCGGCAGCGGATCGAAGGTGCACAAGCCGCATCTCGACGAGATGCACGGCCCGGAATCGCTGCCCTATCGCGAGGGCCGCGCGTTGCCGTCAAAGCCGTTCGGCGGCGAGAGCCGGATCATCCAGCCGACGGACTCAAAGCAGTCGGGGCCGGAGTTCGGGCCGTCGCCGCGGTCGAGCGGAGGAGCGCCGGGGCATAGGGGTGGGTGGAAGAAGCGGTAGACCACACAGGATCACCCGCGCCAGTCGTGGCTATGGATTCTCAGATGCGCAATTGCGCATCATAGCTCGCCGCTTTGCGGCGCCCCGGAATGATGCTCCTCACCCGCGATCGTCGCCAGCAGCGACAGCAGCAGCACCGACGCCATGAGCTGCAGCGACGTCGCCGGCTTGGCGCGCCAGTGGGCGATCTTTTCGGGGAGGGAAAGGTTCACGTCGAAGAACTGCGTTTCGTAGCCGTTCTTGAACAGCTTCGGTTCGAGCCAGTTGAGCGGGCCGGGTTTCGACGCGGTGATGAAGGGCATAACGCGCTCACCCCACGCTCGCCGTCACCACCGCCATTACCGACATCAGCAGCACGATGGTCATGAGCTGGAGCGAAGCCACCGGCTGGGTGCGCCATGCGGTGATCTTGTCGGAGAGCGACAAATGGGCCTCGAAGAATTTCGGCTCATAGACGGTCTTGAAGACGGCCGGGAAGCTCGGGCCGAGCGTCACAGCTAACATCGCGTGGGCGAGCGAGACGATGGTGACGAAGATGGCGACGCCGGGGTCGCCGACGAGGTCGTGGTCGCCGACGAGCTTGAGCAGGAAAGCGGCGGCGGCGAAGGTCGGGAAGCTCTGCAGCGTCGTGGTCAGCGCGAGGCCTTCGATCGCGTTGTGCAGGCGGGACTTTCTTGCGGCGGCGATGGCGGCCATGGCACGTCTCCCAGATGACATGCCGATAACGATAGCTGCGCCGGGAGGGGGGTGATGTGAGATAGGTCACGCCTGCCGGGAGCCCGGCAGTGCGGGCCCACGGCCTCAGAGCTGGCGGAAGAAGACGAGGTAGATGGCGAGGCCGACCGTCGAGAACGACAGCAACACGCCGACCCAATTGTATCTGACGCCCCGCGAGCGGAAGACGCTCCTTATGAAGGCAACGAAGAAACCCAGGAACAGGATTGCGAGGACGACGCCCCAAAAGAACTTCCCGACGTCCATCGTCCCCGTCCAACTCAACCCCAGCGTTAGCGGATGGAACTTACCATCGGGGCGGGCTGGATAGAAGGCGGTGGGCGTGAAGTTTTCGGTTGCTCTACAGCTTGCCCTGCCCGTTCACCTGGCTCTGCTGTTGCTGCTGCTTTTCCTGTTCCTTGGCGTGGTGCCGGCCGTAGAGGCAGCCGGCGGCGGCGCCTAATACGCCGTGATGGCCGGCATAGTGGCCGGCGACGCCACCGACGACGGCGCCCTTGATGCAGCCCTTGGCGTTAGCGGCGGAGGTGGCGCCGAGCATCAGAAGCGCGGCAGTGACGGCGAGAAGTGGGGATTTCATGGGTCGATGTCTCCGGATGCGATTGTCCTGGCATCAACGAGCGCAAGCGGGTCCGAGTTCCCTCGTCTATTGCCTGCGGGCGCCGCACACCCTCACCGAGGGTGACGGGGTCGCGACCTACATGCACATCTCTTCAGAAAGCGCAGCAGCGACCGTGCGTGGACGGCCGGACCGGGAAACTACGGGGTTCTATTGTAAATTTCACAAAGAGCCCTCAATTGTGCATTGCAAAAACGTGATTTGCGTTTCGGCCGAAATTCACTACTTTGTTTGTATACGAATGAGTTGAGCACCCTCGGCACCTTTTCCGTGCATGGGGTTGTTTTCCGTTTTGCAAGCCATCGTCAGGACTGCCCAAAATGACAGAGCACAGCCTCTGGCGTTTCTCGCGCGCGTTGCACCGTGCGATCAACGACCGGCATTTCGAGGATATCGAGGCCCTGATCGACGAGGACGTCGAGTGGGCGCTCTACGGCCCGATCGACATGTTTCCGTTCCTCGGCGCGCGGCAGGGCAAGGACGCCGTGCTCGACGTCATCCGCCAGCTCGCCGACAATTTCCAGGTCCGCCGCTTCGACCGCGAGAGCATCATGCTGGGCGTCGATTCCGCCGCCTCGATGCTGCGCTATTCGCTCACGGCGCTGGATTCCAACAAGCCGATCAGCTTGCGGGTCGCGCAGTTCGCCCAGTTCAGGGCGGGTAAGCTCACCAGCATGCGGGTTCTGATCGACACCTTCGACCTGGTCGAGCAGGCACTCGGCCGCGCCATTCATCTGCCAAAGATGACCAGCGCCGGCTGAGGGGGACACCAACGGGCTCCGCAATTCGGGACCGATCGATTGATGCTCCCACGACGCGTTCTGGCCTCCAGCCCCGCCGGATGCCGTCGTGGAGATGCTCGTCATCGGGCGCGCGCCTTGCGCGCGGCCCGTTGGTTCGTCATTCCAGGCGAGGCGAACGCCACAATTTCGCAACGATAGTTCCGCATCCTGGGCGCGAACTGGGCTCGCGGGCAGGGTAATGGAAATCTCGACAGGTTTTGGCTGGACCAGGCTGCCGCTGGCGGTCGCGTTCATCTTCGGCTCGGTGCTGACGGCCCCGGCGCAGATCATTCCGCCCTTCTCCCCCGCCCCCACCGCAGCAGCAGTGCCCGACGACGAGGACGAGGCGGCGGATGCCCCCGATGTCAACGATCCCGACGTGATGAAAGGCATCGACGTCGACAAGCTCGACTGGGGCCAGCTCGCCATCGAGGCCGGCACGCTCAACGACATCATCGCCGCCAAGAAGCGCGCCCAGGCTGCGGCCAATAACGGGATGAACTGGTCGTCCAACGCCAACGCCAATGGCTCCTCGGCCGTGACCGTGAAACAGTCGGTCTCCTCGTTCTGGGATGCCCGGATCGGCGCCGATATGACAGTGGCGAACGAGCCGCGGACGATGTCCGAGCTGCTGGCGCAGAAGGCCGCCAATGGCGGCAATCTGCCGCAATCCTCCGGCAGCGCCTGGGCGGCGGCGACCGCGCCGGGCGCGGGCCGGATCTGGGACAAGACCGCGGTCGAAGCCCGCGTCGATCCCGGCTCTGAACAGAGCAAACTCGGGGCATCGCTGATCAAGTCGATGCCGCTGACGGGCGACACCTCGCTGACGCTCCAGAACGGCTACAGCGTCAACCAGCAGGGCACCACCGCCGTCCCCGGCGTCGGCGGCCACATCACGCGCAATTACGAGACCGACCAGACCGCCAAGGTCACCATCACCGACACCGGCACCAGCATCAGCGCCGGCCAGTCGCTATCGACCACCGACGACAAATGGCTGCGCAAGGTCGGCGCCGAGCAGAAGCTGTTCGACAACGTCACCGTCTCCGGCTCGGTCGGCGAGACCTCGCAGGGCGCGATCAACAAGAGCGTGACGGCGGGTTTCAAGAAGAGCTGGTGAGTTGCTTACCTCGCCCCGCTTGCGGGGAGAGGTCGACGCGCGGAGCGCGGCGGGTGAGGGGGAGTCTCCACGAGTCCAACTTCCTCCGTTATTGCGGAAGCAGCCCCTCACCCCACCCTCTCCCCGTAAGAACGGGGCGAGGGAGTGAAGCACCGGCCGAGCCGCGAACACGCTTCACTGCAGCAGCGTTCACACTCTCCTAACCATACGCCACGGCAAAGCCCCCGAATCGTCTGCCCTTGCCGTATCTCGGCCAAGTTGCGGTCAAAATCCGGCGCCCTAGTCGGATGGCCGAATTCGTCGTGCGGGGGACACTCGCGCTGCGCTCAACGCGAACAGGGGAATAACGATGAACGCCATGCGTCCGGAAAAGACCGAGACCACCGAGACCGAGACGGTCGACACCAACCTCGCCGCCGTGACGGAAGTCGAAGCCGGCATCCGCGACTTCGTCCGCAACGACATCGCCTATCTGCGCCGTCCGGCGGCGACCGCCACCGACGCGCCGCCGCTCGATCCGAGCGCGGAAGCCACCGTCAACAACGTCAACTCGCTGATCCAGCGCGTCGCCGGCACCTCGCTCGCCGAGATCGAGAACCTGATCTCCGAGCTCGAGAGCCTGCGCGACCTGCTCCACGCCGAAGGCCAGCGCGTCCAGCGCGAGATCTCCGGCTACGCCCAGCTCAGCCAGGCCGCGATGAAGTCGACCCGCATGATCGCCGACAACGTCTCGCAGTGGAAGCGCGCCGCCGACGGCCTGCGGAATAGCTGATCGCTGCCACCAGCGCCTCATTGGCCGCCGCGTTCCGAAAGGGGCGCGGCGGTTTTGATTCGTGCAGGTCTCGTGCCCCGGACGCGATGCGACACCACAAGCGCGGTTACGCGCGTCTTCGACTCGCTATTGTCACGCGTCGCAGAGCCGGGGCCCACAGTCAGGACGAATGCGCGGCACGATGGGTCCCGGCTCTGCGCAGCAGCGTTGCACGCTGCAGCGCGTCCGGGACACGAGAGCGTCCCTTTGAACCCTCCACCCCTCCCCGGCGACCAATGCCAAGCGCCCGTGCAGCCACGGCCGGGCCTGGGGACATTTCAGATGGAAAGCATTCGGCCCGACACCACGGACCCGATACCGATGCGGCCCGCGCCGAACCAGTTCGGCACGATCATGCTGCGCTTTGTCGGATTGCTGGCGGTCGCGATCGCGGTGCTGGCATTCGTCTATAGCCGCTGAGGCGGCCCCGAGACGTTAACGGATTCTTACCGGGCGGCTTCCACGGTCGAGGCTTCCAGGGTGTAGGCGCCATCGGCATAGCCCTTCACCACCATGCCGGCGACCAGCATCACGGCCAGCGTCGCGGTAGCAAAGATAAATCCGACCAGCTTGAGTGCGCCGCGGTCTGCCATGGTCCTCGTCCCCTGTACTCTGCCCAGTTCGTTCAAATAGACAGCGACAGGTTCATAATTGGTTAGCAACTCGATGGTTCCGCCAAACTGCTTCGCGGATAACCACGTTGCGCAGGCTTATGGCAGCCGCCCCGAATCGCGTCCATAGCGCGCGGGCAACACTCGCGCGCTCTTTTCAGCCGTTCATGTTGGAACAGGTCTAACCCTTCACGCGCGTCGGCACGAAGGCTGAGGCGGTGATGGAATAGACCTCTTCGCCGCGCTGATTGGTGCCGGTCGTACGGGCCGTCAAAATGCCCCAGCCGGGACGCGAAGCCGAGGTGCGCTTGTCGACGACGACATTCACGTAAGAGATCGTATCGCCGGCGAGCACCGGCCTGATCCAGCGCAGATCGCGAAAGCCCGGCGATGGGCCCCATACCGCGATCTCCACGCCACGCTCCGCGGCCTCACGCGCCAGACGTTGGCCGTCCGCGACAAGCAGGCTCATGCAGGCTGAGCCGACATGCCAGCCCGAGGCGGCGAGCCCGCCGAACAGCGAGTTCTTGCCTTCCTCCTCGTCGAGGTGGAAGCGCTGCGGATCGAACTTTGCGGCGAACGTCTTGATGGAGTCAGCGGTGAAATTATAGGCGCCGATCTCGCGGCGCTGGCCGATCTCGATGTCCTCGAAGAACCGCATCAGGCCGCTCCCTCGCGCCGCTTGATCAGGATCGGCGAGGTCATCTCGCACAGCACCTCACTCCTGGCATTGCGCACGGTGCATTTGAACTTGACGATGCCAAGCTCCGGCCGGCTCTTCGAGGCGCGCGCCTCCAGCACGTCGACATCGAGTGTCAAATCGTCCCCCGGCCTGAGCGGCGACAGCCAGCGCACCTCGTCGACGCCGGGCGATCCCAGCGACGCGGCGCGGGTGATAAAACCGTCGGCCATCATCCGCATCATCAGCGAGCAGAGGTGCCAGCCGGAGCCGGACAGACCCCGCAACATGCTTTTGCTGGCGGCGTCCTCGTCCAGGTGCATCGGCTGCGGATCGAACTCGGCGGCAAAGGCCAAAATCTCGTCGCGGGTGACATGGCGCGGGCCGAATGTTCCGAAACGGCCGGGCGGGAAATCTTCGAAGGTCAGGGTCATCTTGGGATTGGTTTGCGGGAATGACAGATTGTGGCCGCAGTTTGCGGCAATCTCAACCCGCCGGCCCGCATGGCTCGTGCTACATTTGGCGAGTCGGGCCCAGCCTCATCGTCCAATTGACGCAGCCGGCGGCGCGATTTGCCCGGGGGAGAGCAATGTTTTCATTCAGCGACCTGTTTCAGTGGGACCGCTTCATCACGCCGACGATCATCAAGACCTTCTACTGGCTGGTGATCGCGCTGATCTGCCTGTTCGGCCTCTCCGGCATCTTCTCCGGCCTCGCTGCGATGGCGATCAGCCCGTTCGGCGGTTTCCTGGTGCTGCTGTCGTCGATCGCGAGCGTCGTGGTCGGCATCGTGTTCTCGCGCATCATCGCGGAACTGATCCTGATCGTATTCCGCATCAACGAGCATCTCGGCGCGATCCGGGACCAGGGCGGCGGGATGAAGTAGCTCTCGTGTCCCGGACGCGGCGCGGCACGCAGTGACGCAACGCAGAGCCGGGACCCACGCGTCCTTAATCAAGACTCCTGGGCCCCGGCTCTGCAGCGCACCGCTGAAGAAGCGCTGCGCTGCGTCCGGGGCACGCAGCCAGCATCTTACGTATTAAACCTGAAATGCATCACGTCGCCGTCGGCGACGACGTATTCCTTGCCTTCAAGCCGCAGCTTGCCGGCATCGCGGGCGCCGGCTTCGCCGTTGAGAGCGACGTAGTCCTCATAGGCAATGGTCTCGGCGCGGATGAAACCCTTTTCGAAGTCGGTGTGGATCACACCGGCCGCGCCCGGCGCCTTGGTGCCGCGATAGATGGTCCAGGCGCGCGCTTCCTTCGGGCCCACCGTGAAGTAGGTGATGAGGTCGAGCAGCGTGTAGCCGGCGCGGATCAGCCGATCGAGGCCCGCTTCTTCCAGACCCAGCGTCTCCAGGAAATCGGCGCGTTCATCGCGCGAGATCGTCGCGATCTCGGATTCGATCTTGGCCGAGATGACGACGGCAATCGCGCCTTCCTTGGCGGCCTGCTCCTGCACTGCCTTCGAGAACGAATTGCCTGTCGCTGCCGAGCTTTCCTCGACGTTGCAGACATAGAGCACGGGCTTCGACGACAACAGGCCGAGCATGCCGAACGCGCGCTCCTCCTCGGCCTTGCGCTCGACGAGGCGCGCGGGCTTGCCCTCGCGCAGCAGCACCAGCGTGCGGTTGACGAGGTCGAGCTGCTCCTTGGCGTCCTTGTCGTTGCCCTTGGCTTTCTTGGTGAGGTTGTCGACACGCTTCTCGAGGCTATCGAGGTCGGCGAGCATCAGCTCGGTCTCGATGGTCTCGATGTCGGCGAGCGGGGCGATCTTGCCTTCGACATGGGTGATGTCGGAATCTTCAAAGCAGCGCACGACATGCGCGATGGCGTCGGTCTCGCGGATGTTGGCCAAAAACTGGTTGCCGAGGCCTTCACCCTTGGAGGCGCCGCGCACGAGGCCCGCGATGTCGACGAAGGTCAGCCGGGTCGGGATGATCTGCCCTGACTTCGCAATCGCCGCGAGCTTGTCGAGCCGCGGATCGGGCACGGCGACCTCGCCGACATTCGGCTCGATGGTGCAGAACGGATAGTTCGCAGCCTGCGCCGCGGCCGTCTCGGTCAGCGCATTGAACAAGGTCGACTTGCCGACATTGGGCAATCCGACGATCCCGCATTTAAATCCCACGAGCGTTATTCCTTGCCGTTGTCGTCCTTGGTCAAAAATCCCTTCGCCTGCATGGCGAGGTGCACCCTGTTGGCGAAGGTCGCGTCCGTGCCCTTGGCAACCAATGCCGCGTGCTCGGCAACGGCGTCGCAGAGCGTCGCCACCCAGTCGTTGTCGGCCTTGGCGAAGTCCGACAGCACGTGGCCATGCACCAGCTCCTTCACGCCGGGATGACCGATACCGAGCCTGACACGGCGATACTCGTTGCCGATATGCGCGGAGATCGAGCGCAGGCCGTTGTGGCCGGCGATGCCGCCGCCGATCTTCACCCGCACCTTGCCCGGCGGCAGTTCGAGCTCGTCATGGAACACGGTGACGTCGCCAGTTGCGATCTTGAAGAAGCTTGCCGCGTCCTGAACGCTGCGGCCGGAATCGTTCATGTAGGTCGTGGGCTTGAGCAGGATCACGCGCTCAGTGCCGAGCGTGCCTTCCGAGGTCTCGCCCTGAAAACGACGGCGCCACGGTGCGAAACCATGACGCCGCGCGATCTCGTCGACGGCCATGAAGCCGATATTGTGCCGGTTACGTGCGTATTTCGCGCCGGGATTGCCGAGCCCAACAAACAGTCGCATGACGCGGCGCGCCCCTCGCTCGGCGCGCGATCAAGGACCGCGCGCCAGCTTTGAGAGATTACTTCTTCTTGTCGCCGCCGGCGGGAGCCTTGGCTGCCGGAGCCTTGGCAGCCGCTGCCGGAGCCTTCGCACCGGCCGCCGGAGCCGCAGCACCCGCTGCTGGCGCAGCGGCGCCAGCCGCCGGAGCCGCAGCAGCACCCGGAGCCGCAGCACCAGCCGCAGCCTTCTGCTCTTCGGCGTAGCCGGAGGGCGGCACGATGGTGACGAGGGTCGCGTCCTCGGATGTCAGCGCCTTGACACCGTCCGGCAGCTTAACGTCGGACAGATGCAGCGAGTGGCCGATTTCGAGCGAACTGACGTCGACCTCGATGAACTGCGGAATGCTCTCGACACCGCACTCGAGTTCGATCGCGTGGGCAACGATGTTGACGGCGCCGCCGCGCTTCACGCCCGGCGAGCCTTCCGCCTTCACGACATGCAGCGGCACGCTGATGCGGATGGTGGCGCCTTCGCCGAGACGCAAGAAGTCGACATGGATCGGGAAATCCTTGACCGGATCGAGATGGTAGTCGCGCGGAATCACGCGGTGCTTCTTGCCATCGAGTTCGACGTCGACCAGCGTGGTCAGGAACCGGCCGGCGAGGATGCGCGTGCGCAGGTCACGGTCGTCAACCGAGATCGGGAGCGGGGGCTGGTTGTTACCATAGATCACTCCGGGCACTCTCCCGGCGCGACGCTCTGCCCGGGCGGCCCCCTTGCCGCTCTTCGGACGTGCGGTCGCCTTCAATTCCTTGACGGTCGTCGCCATAACGTTAAGTCCTTGTTTTTGCAAAAGTTAATGGGCCGCAACGCGGCCCATGGCATCGTCCACAGCAAGCCTCCAGGGGTGCGGGGGCCGCGGACGTGGCGGGCTTTTACCCGGAAGACGCGGAAATGACAAGGAGAATGGGCTGCCGGGCTGCGGTTCCCACCCTCCGCTGGAGCGGGAGGGTCGGCTCACATTGAGCGCAGCGAAATGTGAGACGGGCGGGGTGATCTCTCCCCACGGTCACTGTTCGCGCGGAGAGACTGTCACCCCACCCCGCGCGTGCTAGGCGCGATCGAGCCCCCTCCAGGGGAGGGTAAGCGAGGGTAAGCGAGGGTAAGCGCCCTACCCGCCGAGCTTGGCCTCCAGCGCCACGATCCGCGCCTTCAGCGCCTCGTTCTCCTCGCGCGCCAAGCGGGCCATGTCCTTGACCGCCTCGAACTCCTCGCGCTTGACGAGATCCATGTCGCGCAGGAATTTCTCGGCCTGGGTACGCAACACGGTGTCGACCTCGCGCTTGACGCCCTGGGCAGCACCGGCGGCGTCGTTCATCAGGCGGCCGATCTCGTCGAAAAACCGGTTGTTGGTCTGGGTCATGTCGGTCTCCTGGCGGCTGCCGATAAACTTTGCGCGAACTCTCCAAAAGACAATGGCAATCCGCGCCGAACGGTTCAAGTGCTGATCGGCGGTATCCTTGTCATGCCCCGGTTTCCTTGCAATCGTATTCAACGTCCCTGCATAACAAGAATCAGAAAGCGCAAGAGATGATCGACCAGCAGATCGCAATCCCGACCAAGGACGGCCACACCGCAACGTTCATCTCCCACCCCGAACGCGGCGGGCCGTTTCCGGTCATCCTGTTCTACATGGATGCGCCGGCGATCCGCGAAGAGCTGCGCGACATGGCGCGCCGGCTCGCAACCTCTGGCTATTACGTGATGCTGCCGAACCTCTATTACCGCTCCGGCGTGATGGAGCTCGGCGCGCTCCCGGCCGATCCGAACGCGCCGGAGCGCAAGCGCATGTTCGCGCTGATGGGCTCGCTCACGATTCCCATGATCATGGAAGATACCAAAGCGCTGCTCAATTATGCCGAGGGCCAGACGGCCGCGAACACTGAAATCATCGGCACCGTCGGCTATTGCATGAGCGGCCGCTACGCCGTCAACGCCGCTACGCATTTCCCCGACCGCGTCAAGGCGGCCGCCTCGGTCTACGGCACGCAGCTCGCAACCGATCAGGACGACAGCCCGCATCTCGCGGCCGCCAAGACCAAGGCCGAGCTCTATTTCGCCTGCGCCGAGACCGACATCTATGCGCCGAGCGAGGTCATCGAAAAGGTCAAGCAGGGCATGAGCGCTGCGAAGGCCGAGGTCGAGATCTATCCCGGCACGCATCACGGCTTCGCCTTTCCCAAGCGCCCGGTCTATGACCGCGACGCCGCCGAGCGGCACTGGGAGCGCCTGCTGGCGCTCTATCGCCGCAATCTCGTCTAGACATAGAAGGCCTGATGCCCTTTCTGCTCATCGACTTTCCCGCCTTCAAGCCGATCGCCATCGAGATCGGCCCGTTCGCGATCCGCTGGTATGCGCTGGCCTATATCAGCGGCATCGTGTTCGGCTGGCTCTATGCCCGCTCGCTGCTGAAGAAAGAGCGCCTGTGGAGCGGGCCTGCGCCGATGTCGCTGGTGCAGATCGACGATTTCATCCTGTGGGTGACGCTCGGCATCATCCTGGGCGGCCGCACCGGCTACGTGCTGTTCTACAATCTGCCCTTCTTCATCGAACACCCCGCGGCGATCTTCAAATTGTGGGAGGGCGGCATGTCCTTCCACGGCGGCTTCCTCGGCTGCGTCGTGGCGGTGATGTGGTTCGCCTATCGCAGCCGCATCTCGATCTTGTCACTCGGCGACATCACCACCGCGGTCGCACCGGTCGGCCTGCTGCTCGGGCGGATCGCCAATTTCGTCAATGGCGAATTGTGGGGCCGCGCCACCGATCCGGAATTGCCCTGGGCGGTCATCTTCCCCAAGGACCCCACACAATTGCCGCGCCATCCCAGCCAGCTCTACGAAGCCGGCATGGAGGGCATCCTGCTGTTCATCGTGCTCGCGATCATGATCCGCTTCGGCGCCCTGAGGCGGCCGGGCATGATCCTCGGCGCCTTCATCCTGATCTACGGCCTGACCCGGATCGTCGGCGAGCATTTCCGTGAACCGGACGAGCAGCTCGGCTTTCTCTGGGGCGGATTAACCATGGGCATGCTGTTGTCGATCCCGATGCTTATTGTAGGCCTGATACTTATTGTATTGGCAGTGAGGCGCGGTGCGCCGAAGCCGACCGAGGCTATTCGTTAGTTCATTTCGAGAAAGCACGCCGTGACCGAGCAGTCGCTAATCAACGAGATCAAGGCGCTGATCAAATCCTCAGGCCCCATGCCGGTCTGGCGGTACATGGAACTGTGCCTGATGCATCCGCGCTACGGCTATTACGTCTCGCGCGACCCGCTCGGACGTGAAGGCGACTTCACCACCGCGCCTGAGGTCAGCCAGATGTTCGGCGAGTTGCTGGGACTGTGGACCGCCTCGGTGTGGAAGCAGATGGGCTCGCCGCAATTTTTGCGGCTGATCGAGCTCGGCCCCGGCCGCGGCACCATGATGGCGGATGCGTTGCGTGCGCTGCGCGTGCTGCCGCCGCTCTATCAGGCGCTTCAGATCCATTTGGTCGAGGTCAATCCGGTCCTGCGCGAGCGACAGAATGCGACACTGTCTGGCGTGCGCAACATCGCCTGGCACGACAGCATCGACGATGTGCCTGATGGTCCCAGCATCATCCTCGCCAACGAATATTTCGACGTGCTCCCAATCCACCAGATGGTGAAGCGCGAGAACGGCTGGCATGAGCGCGTGATCGAGATCGATCCCAACGGCAAGCTTCAATTCGGCGCGGCCGCCGAGCCGACGCCGCGCTTCGACGTGCTGCTGCCGTCCCTGGTGCGCGCCGCGCCCGTCGGCGCCGTGTTCGAGTGGCGGCCGGATAGCGAGATCATGAAGCTCGCGACGCGCGTGCGCGACCAGGACGGCGCCGCGCTGATCATTGATTACGGCCATCTGCGCAGCGATGCCGGCGACACTTTTCAGGCCATCGCGCGCCACACCTTCACCGATCCCCTGAAGGCGCCCGGCCAGGCCGACGTCACCGCCCATGTCGATTTCCAGGCACTCGCGCGTGCAGCCGAGGATGTCGGCGCCCGCGTGCACGGGCCGGTGACGCAGGGCGATTTCCTCAAGCGCGTCGGCATCGACACGCGTGCCGCCGCCCTGATGCAGAAGGCGACGCCTGATGTCGCCACCGACATTTCGATCGCGCTGAAGCGCCTGACCGATACCGGACGCAGCGGCATGGGCTCGATGTTCAAGGTGCTCGGCATCTCCGAACCGCGGCTGACGGGCCTTGCCGGCCTCAGCGATCTCGAACGGTCCGGAGGGAATTGATGACTCTCGCTTCGTCGCTACTGTCGGCGGTGCCAGGCCTGCGCCATTCCTTCTTCACGCGTGAAGGCGGCGTATCGAACGGCATCTATTCCGCGCTGAACGGCGGGCTCGGCTCGAACGACGATCAGGCCCTCGTCGCGGAGAACCGCCGCCGCATGGCCGAACATGTCGGCGTCGGGCCGGACCGTTTCCTCAGCCTGCACCAGATCCACTCACCCGACGTGCTCGTCGCAGATCGCGCATGGCCGAGCGGGCCGCGGCCGAAGGGCGATGCGCTGGTGACGAACACGCCAGGCATCGCGCTCGGCGTCTCCACCGCCGATTGCGGGCCGGTGCTGTTCGTCGATCCCAACGCGCGCGTCATCGGCGGCGCGCATGCCGGCTGGAAGGGCGCGCTCACCGGCGTGCTGGAGTCCACGATTTCGGCGATGGAAAAACTCGGCGCCACGCGCAGCGGCATCATCGCCGCGATCGGCCCGCTGATCCGGCAAGAGAGCTACGAGGTCGGCAACGAGTTCGTGGCGCGTTTCATCGAGGCGGATGCGGACAACGCAATGTTCTTCATTCCGTCGGTGCGCGAGGGACACGCGATGTTCGATCTCGCCGGCTTCATCCGGAAACGGCTGGAGGCCGCCGGCATCCTGATGATCGACGACCTTGGTCTCGACACCTATGCCGACGAGCGCTTCTTCAGCTACCGCCGCTCGGTGCATCGCAAGGAGCCGGATTACGGCCGCCACGTTCACGCGATCGCGCTGGAGGGATGACGGTCTCGTGCCCCGGACGCTGCGCAGCACGCAAGTGATGCGCTGCAGAGCCGGGGCCCATTCGGCAACGAGTCTGCGGTGCGTTGTGGGTCCCGGCTCAGCGCAGCAGCGCTACGCGCCGCAGCGCGTCCGGGACACACCTTGCGTGTTACTCAGAGCCAAGTGATCGCGCTGGAAGGGTGAACACACCGGCAACGCCGTCTCATTCCGGGGCTATGCACAAATATCGTGCCCGTAATGCCCCGGATCTGTGTCGCCCCCGCCCTAGACGTTAATGCGTTTTAACGATATCGCTGCCTCCATAATGAGGGACGCGTCATTCATCCTGGGCCGCGCGGGTTCGCGCGTGCTGGCGGTCATGCTGCTGGCGGCGGCGACCGCGCTTGGCGGCTGCGCCGGCGGCGGTAATGTTGCCAACTCCTATGCGATGGCGCCGAGCGGCGGCTCCGGGGCAACCGTGGCCTTCGAATCGATCGACGGACCGCCGCCGCAGGTATTCGACCGCATGGTCGGCGTGCTCGACAGCGAATCCAAGCTGCGCAGCCTGTCCGTGGTCTCCCGCGAGGGCACGGCTGCCTACCGCGTGCGCAGCTACCTCTCCGCCCAGGTGGTGCGCGGCAAGACCGTGATCGCCTGGGTCTGGGACGTCTACGACGCCAACCAGCAGCGAGCCCTGCGGGTCTCGGGCGAGGAACTGACCTCCGCCAAGGGTGGGCGCGACCCCTGGCAAGCCGCTGACGATCTGGTGCTGCGGAAGATCGCCCAGGCCGGATTCAGCGGACTTTCCAACATGATCAACGGGACGCCGGACGCGCCCGGCGCTGTTCCCGGCCTGCGGGGCCCGGCGGTGGCGAGCGTGATCCCGGAGGCACCGGCAACCGAGATGCCGGCTACCGCGCTCGGCTATGCCGAGCGATAACCCCCGCTCAACCACGGTCTCAAGTTGCGGCCAAGCCGTTGGCCCGACTCAGGATTTTCGAAGGGAAAACGTAGCATCCCGGGTTGCCATTGCGGCCCCCGGCCTGATATTTCCTCGCCCGTCGTAACCGTGCTTTCAGTGGGTATCTGAGATGTTGAACGTCCTATCCAGCAAAGCGCGGGAGGAAGCGTCCATGTCGGCCAAGAACGGCTCCATCAAGCTTGTCGCCGGCAACTCCAATCCGGCTCTCGCCCAGGCCATCGCGCAGGGCCTCGACCTGCCGCTGACCAAGGCGGTGGTACGGCGCTTCGCCGACATGGAGATCTTCGTCGAGATCCAGGAGAACGTCCGCGGCTCGGATGCCTTCATCATCCAGTCGACCTCGTTCCCGGCCAACGACCATCTGATGGAATTGCTGATCATCACCGACGCGCTGCGCCGCTCCTCGGCGCGCCGCATCACCGCGGTGCTGCCCTATTTCGGCTACGCCCGGCAGGACCGCAAGTCTGGCTCGCGCACGCCGATCTCGGCAAAGCTCGTTGCCAATTTGATCACGCAGGCCGGCGTCGACCGCGTCATGACGCTCGACCTGCACGCCGGCCAGATCCAGGGCTTCTTCGATATCCCGACCGACAATCTCTACGCGGCGCCACTGATGGTGCGCGACATCAAGGACAAGTTCGACCTCTCCAAGACGATGGTGATCTCGCCCGACGTCGGCGGCGTGGCGCGTGCGCGCGGCCTTGCCAAGCGCATCAACACCCCGCTCGCGATCGTCGACAAGCGCCGCGAACGCGCGGGTGAGTCCGAGGTCATGAACGTGATCGGCGACGTCGCCGGCTACACCTGCATCCTGATCGACGACATCGTGGACTCCGGCGGCACGCTGGTGAACGCGGCTGATGCGCTGATCGCCAAGGGCGCCAAGGACGTCTACGCCTACATCACCCACGGCGTGCTCTCCGGCGGCGCGGCGGCCCGCATCACCAACTCCAGGCTGAAGGAGCTCGTGATCACCGACTCGATCCTGCCGACCGAGGCGGTGAGCAAGGCGCCGAACATCCGCACGCTGCCGATCGGCAGCCTGATCTCGGACGCGATCGCGCGTACCGCCGCGGAAGAGTCGGTGTCGAGCCTGTTCGATTGATTTTTTCTTCGCCTCTCCCCGCGTGCGGGGAGAGGCCGGAATTCGCGCGAAGCGCGGATTCCAGGTGAGGGGGACTCTCCGCGAGTCTCACTCCCACCGTCTCCGTGGAGACTCCCCCTCACCCCACCCTCTCCCCGCAAGCGGGGCGAGGGAGCGAAAGATCGAGCTCACCTAACCGAAAACTATCCAAGGCGATTGTTCGCCTATTGAACGAATGGGCGAATTATGACATGCCTTGGAAAGGCAGCAAGCACTATTTTGCAGGATTATCCGAGGCCATGCCCAAGCTGAAGCGGAGTGACACGGACGAGCGCGCGACGGATTTCGTCGAGAGCCTCGATCGCGGACTGCGCCTGCTTCAATGCTTCGGCACGACGCCGGGTCCGATGACGCTGAGCGATCTCGCCCGCGCCGCGGACCTTCCCCGTGCTACTGCGCGTCGTATGCTGTTCACGCTCCAGCGCGGCGGTTACGTTTCCGGCGACGGCAAGCTGTTCACGCTGACGCCGCATGTGCTGACGCTGGCGGCGTCCTACCTGCGCTCCAACCAGCTCGTCACGGTCCTGCAACCGGTGCTCGACCGCGTTGCGATTGCGGCAAATGAAATCGCCTCGCTCGCGGTGCTCGATGGCGATGACGTCGTGTTTGTCGCACGCAGCAGCCCGGCGCGGATGTTTTCCGGCGGCCTCGAAATCGGCTACCGCCTCCCGGCCTTCTGCACCTCGGTCGGCCGCGCCATGCTGGGCCAGCTCGACGATGCCGATCTCGCCGCGCGGCTAAAGGCTATGAGACGCGAGCCGCTGACACCGCAGACGGTGACAGATCCGAAAGCACTGCTCACGCGCGTCGCCGCCGACCGCGCGCAAGACTATTCGCTTGTCGACCGCGAGGCCGAGCCGCATTTCCGTTCAATCTCGGTTCCAGTGCGCCGTTACGACGATGTGATCGTCGGCGCCATCAATATGGGCGCCCACGTCGATCGCGTGCCCGTGCAGGAATTGATCGAGCGATTTTTGCCGCTACTGCGCGAGGGCGCGGAGTCGGTGCGGTCGCAGTTGCTGTAGGCGCTACCGGTTCCGCATCCAGTCGGCGAGCCCGGACAGCGCGCGATCGAGATCCTGTCGCGCAGCGGCGTCCGCGATCGTCTCCTCCATCGCGCCGCGCATGCAAAGCAGCCACGCATCGCGCTCGGCATCGCCGATGGCAAAGCCGAGATGCCGCTGCCGCAGCCGTGGATGGCCCTTCTCGACGGAATAGAGTTTTGGGCCACCGGTCCATTCGGTGAGATAGCGCTTCAGCACGTCCCTGATCAGGCCGAGGTCGTCCGCATGCATCGCGCGGATGATCTTTGCCTCCGGCAGCGTGTCCATGCGGTCGTAGAAGCGGTCGACCAACAGGTCGATCGTGGCACGGCCGCCGATCCGCTCGAACATGGAGATGGTGACGTCGCTGTCGGTCATCCCTACAGCGCCACGCTGCGCAGGCCAAAACTGCGGGCTTCGTTCTGCAGCACCGGCCTTACCGCATCGATCAGCCTTGCAGCCGCAGCATCCACCGACAGCCCCGCCGTATCCACTACCGCCGTCGCACGCGAATACAGCGGCTCGCGGCTCAGCAGGATATTGCGCAGCTCGGCCATTGCGGAGCGATCATCGGCCATCGGCCGCAGGTCGCCCTGGCGGCGGACGCGGGCCATGTGCTCCTCCGGCTCGGCCTTCAGCCAGATCGTGTAGAACGACGACAGGATCTGGTCGAAGGTCAGGGGCTCGGAGACGATGCCGCCGCCGGTCGCCAGCACCATCAACTCGTTGCGGGCGAGGAGCTGTTGAAGCGCCGCCTGCTCCATACGGCGAAAGCCTTCCTGGCCATATAGCGCGATGATCTCGGCGACCGAGAGGCCGTTCTGCTGCTCGACCTCCTTGTTGAGCTCGACAAAGCTCCAGCCGACCTTCTTCGCCAGCATTCTCCCAAGCGTGGACTTGCCAGCGCCGCGCAGCCCGATCAGCGCGATGCCGCAGAACGGCGCGCGTCGCGGCGCGGTTGCGCTGCCGCCGGCGAGCAGATCTTTTGCTTGAGCGATCTGCGCAGGCGTGGCCTTGCGCAGCAGGTCGCGAAACATCTGCCAGTCTGGTGTCGGATCGGCGGAGGGGAGCAAATCTTCGAGATGCGCGCCCATCGCATCTGAGACGCGGCGCAACAGCACGATCGAGACATTGCCCTTGCCGCTTTCGAGCTGCGCGATGTAGCGCTCCGAAATCCCCGATACCTTGGCGAGCACTTTGCGCGACATGCCGCGCAGCGCGCGCATGGTGCGCACGCGTTGGCCGAGCTGTTCGAGAAATCGGGATTCGGCTTCGGGACTGTCGGTCATGAGCCTTCTTTAGCGGATGCCTTCTTGAAAGAAGGCCCTGCAGCGTGTTTTAATGAAACATAATGCCTGCTGGCATTGACAGCAAGTCGCCGCAGTGTCTTTCTATGAATTATAATTCTAAATTCGGGGGAGACGACCGTGAGCGAGGGATCCTATAACGCGGTGACCTGGCTGCTCGACCGTAACGTCGAGGAGGGCCGAGCCAACAAGCTCGCCTTCGACGACACCGTCTCGCGGCTCACCTATGGCGAGCTTGCGCGCGAGACCCGCCGCGCCGCCAACATGCTGCGCCGGCTCGGCGTCCGCCGCGAAGAGCGTGTGGCGATGATCATGCTGGATACGGTCGATTTCCCGGTCGTGTTCCTGGGCGCGATCCGCGCCGGCATCGTGCCGGTGCCGCTCAACACGCTGCTGACCGCGGATCAATATGCTTACATCCTCGCCGACTGCCGCGCGCGCGTGCTGTTCGTCTCGGAAGCGCTCTATCCCGTCATCAAGGACGTGGTCGGCCGCATGCCGGATCTCGAGCATGTCGTGGTCTCCGGCGCCAAGCAGAACGGCCACAAGCAGCTCACTGAGGAGATCGCCGGCGAAGCCGATCAGTTCACCACTGCGGCGACGCATCCGGACGAGCCGGCGTTCTGGCTCTATTCGTCGGGCTCGACCGGCATGCCCAAGGGCGTGCGCCACATTCATTCGAATTTGCAGGCGACCGCCGAGACCTACGCAAAGCAGGTGCTCGGCATTCGCGAGAATGATGTTGGTCTGTCCGCGGCAAAACTATTCTTCGCCTATGGCCTCGGCAACGCCCTGACCTTCCCGATGTCGGTCGGCGCCACCACGATCTTGAACAGCGAGCGCCCGACTCCGGCGCGCATGTTCGACCTGATGAACCGTTACAAGCCGTCGATCTTCTACGGCGTGCCGACCTTGTTCGCGGCGATGCTCAACGACGAGGCGATGAAGAGCGAGCGCGGCGGCGGCGCCTTGCGCATCTGCACCTCCGCCGGCGAGGCGCTGCCGGAATCCGTCGGCAACAGCTGGAAATCGCGCTTCGGTGTCGACATTTTGGACGGCGTCGGCTCGACCGAGCTGTTGCACATTTTCCTGTCGAATGCGCCAGGCGACATCAAATACGGCTCGTCCGGCAAACCGGTGCCGGGCTACGCGGTGCGCCTTGTCAACGAGGCGGGCCAGGATGTCGCTGATGGCGAGGTCGGCGAGTTGCTGGTCGATGCGCCCTCAGCGGGCGAGGGCTACTGGAACCAGCGCCACAAGAGCCGCCGCACTTTCGAGGGGCCGTGGACTCGCACCGGGGACAAATATGTCAGGGATGCCGAGGGCCGCTACACCTTCTGCGGCCGCGCCGACGACATGTTCAAGGTCTCCGGCATCTGGGTCTCGCCGTTTGAGGTCGAGAGCGCGCTGATCACGCATCCGGCGGTGCTGGAAGCCGCCGTGGTGCCCGAGGCTGATCCTGAAGGCTTGCTGAAGCCAAAGGCTTTCGTCGTGCTGCGCCCGGGCGCGACGACGGCGGATTTGCAGGAGATGCTGAAGGAGCACGTCAAGCAGAAGATCGGGCCGTGGAAATATCCGCGCTGGATCGACGTGGTGGATTCCCTGCCGAAGACGGCGACCGGGAAGATCCAGCGGTTCAAGCTGCGGGACGGGGCGAATTGAGCGCGCTTAGTATGATGCACACTGCTGCACCGAACTCCGCTGCGCTCCCTCCCCCCTTGTGGGGGAGGGCGGGGGAGAGGGGTGGCTCGGAAAAGACTCGTCGTTGTTTGCGTTGCGCTTCGGCCACATCAGCGCCACCGTCTCCGAGAGATCGCCGACATAGTCGTAACTCAACCCGAACAGCACCGGATCGGTCCGGGATGCAATGAGGTCGCGGATCAGCGCGGGTTTCGCGTGCTTGAAGCTGAGCGCGCCGGTCAGCGCGGCCAGCGCGTAGCCGCGGTCGGAATCGCCGGTCTCGCGAAAATAGCTGGTGAGCAGCCGCAGCTTGTTGTTGCGGCCGGGCTCGTAGGCGAGGCGGTCCAGCAGTTCGGCGAAGCGGTTCATGCTTCCGCCTCATCAGGGAGCGGCGTCTCGCTCTCCTCCTCGTCGCCATAGCCGACGAGATCGAGCGGCTGCGCACGTAAGCCACGCGACTTGCACCAATGCACCAGCGCATCTTCCTGGCCGTGGGTGACCCAGATCTCGCCGGCGCCGGTCGCGGCAATCGTCGCGGTGAGGCCGTCCCAATCGGCATGGTCGGAGATCACCAGCGGCAGTTCGATGCCACGCTGCCGGGCACGGGCGCGCACGCGCATCCAGCCTGACGCAAACGCGGTGACGGGGTCGGGGAAACGGCGCGTCCAGAGATCGGACGTGGCCGAGGGCGGCGCCAGCGTGATGGTGCCGGCGAGCGCCGCCTTCTTCATGCCCAGCACCGGCCTGAGCTCGCCGAGCGCGATGCCGCGGCTCTGATAGTACTCGGTGATCTTCTCCATCGCGCCATGCAGATAGATCGGCGCGTCATAGCCGGCCTGGCGCAGCAGCGCGATCACGCGCTGCGCCTTGCCGAGTGAATAGGCGCCGACAAGATGCGCCCGTTCGGGAAACAATGCGACGGACGCCAGCAGCTTCTTCACCTCGTCGGCCGCATCGCCATGCCGGAACACCGGCAAGCCGAATGTCGCCTCGGTGATGAAGACGTCGCAGAGCACCAGCTCGAACGGGGTGCAGGTCGGGTCAGGCGCATCCTTGTAGTCGCCGGAGGCGACGATGCAGGTGTCCTTGCAGGTCACGGCGATCTGCGCCGAGCCCAGCACATGGCCGGCCGGGTGAAACTTCACGCTGACATCGCCGAGCCGGATCTCTTCGCCATAGCTGATGACTTGCGTCGATCCGGCAAAATTCTCGCCATAGCGCAGCCGCATCATGTCCAGCGTTTCCTGCGTCGCCAGCACGGCGCCATGGCCGGCGCGGGCGTGGTCGGAATGGCCGTGGGTGATCACGGCCCGCTCCACGGGACGGACAGGGTCGATATGGAAGCCGCCGGGCTTGCAGCACAGGCCGGCAGCAGCTGGCAACAGGATGTCTTGCGGACGCATGCCTGTTATATAGGTCGCGCCACCGCATCTTCGAGTCACCACCCGCTCTCCTCTCTGGTTCCCAATGCCCCTGCGCCTGTTCCTGACCTCCGGCGATCTCATGGCCGACCGCCGCTTCGAATTCGCACGTGATCTCCAGCTCAAGGGCGATCTGCCGGCCGCTGCCGACCTCATCGAGCAGGCGATCGAGTTCGCCCCCAACTTCACCTCGGCCTGGTTCACGCTCGGCGAAATCCGCGCGCAACTCGGCGAGCGCGACAAGGCCGTTGCGGCGTTTCGCGAAGCGCTCCGGGGGGATCCCAATGATCAGCACGGCGCCGAGCTGCATCTGATGCGGCTCGGCGATGCGCAGCTCTCCGAAATGCCAAAGGCCTATGTGCAGGCCCTGTTCGATCAATATGCGCCGCGCTTCGAGCGTACGCTGGTCAACGATCTCGACTATCGCGGGCCGTCGTTGATCTTCAAGGCGGTGGTGGCTGCGCGCGTCGCCGCGAAGAAGCCGGCCTTGTTCAAGCATGCCATCGATCTCGGCTGCGGCACCGGGCTTGCGGCCGCGGCCTTCGCGAGACAAGTCGATCGTTTCATCGGCATCGATCTGTCGCCCGGCATGATCAGGGAGGCGCGCGCCACAAATCTCTATGCCGAGCTCGAAGTCACCGACATGATCGAAGGCCTGCGCACGAAGGCCGATGCGAGTGCCAACCTCGTCGTCGCCGCGGATGCCTACGTCTATCTCTCCGATCTTGCGCCGGTGCTGACCGAAACGAAGCGCGTGCTCGCATCCGGCGGCGTGCTCGCCTTCACGGTGGAGACGCATGACGGCGACGACATCGTGCTCGGCGAGGGCCTGCGCTATGCCCACTCAGCGGAATATGTCCGCGGTGCCATTGCGAAGGCCGGACTCAAGCTGCTGACACTGGAGTCGGGTTCTCCACGCATCGAGAATGACGAGCCGGTGCGCGGTCTCGTCGCCGTCGCCGAGAAAACTTGAGTCTAGGCGCTAAACACGCGGCGATTTAAGCGTCATTGCGTCGCAAAGCGGCGACTTCATGCTTGCGAGCCGTGTTGCGTTCCCAGCACAATGCGCGCGCTAGGGAGAAACAGATAATGACCAAGAATCCATCGCGGCGCGATTTCAGCGCCGGCGCACTCGCCACCGTCGCTGCATCCACTCTGCCTGCGCCGTACCTCTGGGCCGCGGAGAAGAAATACGATGCCGGCGCCACCGACACCGAGATCAAGATCGGACAGACCGTGCCGCATTCCGGCCCAGGCTCGCTCTACGGAGTGCTTGGACGCATCGGCGAGGCCTATTTCCAGATGCTGAACGAGAAGGGCGGCATCAATGGACGCAAGGTCAAGTTCCTCACCATGGACGATGCCTACAGCGCGCCGAAATGCGTCGAGGCGACGCGGCGTCTCGTTGAGCAGGAAGAAGTGCTCGCGCTCTACGGCTCGCTCGGCACCGCGCCACAGACCGCCGTGCACAAATACCTGAACTCCAAGGGCGTGCCGCAACTGCTGCTCAACACGGGCGCGTCGAAGTGGAATAACCCGAAAGAGTTCAAGTGGACGATGGCGGGCCTGCCGCTCTATCCGACCGAAGCACGCATCCTGGCGCGGCATGTCGTCAACGTGAAGCCCAACGCGAAGATCGGCATCCTCTATCAGAACGACGACTTTGGCCGCGACTTCCTCGGTCCGTTCAAGAAGGTGCTCGCTGATGCCGGCGGCACCGCGCAGGTGATCATGGAGCAGACCTACGATCTCACCGATCCGACGGTTGATTCCCAGCTCATCAATCTCTCGAAGTCGGGCGCGGATGTCTTCTACAACATCACCACCGGCAAGGCGACGTCGCAGGCGATCCGGAAGGTCGCTGAGCTCGGCTGGAAGCCGCTACAATTGTTGTCGGCCGGCTCCACGGGCCGCTCGATCCTCAATGCTGCGGGCCTCGAGAACGCCACCGGCATCGTCGCCATCCGCTACAACAAGGAGGTCGGGCTGCCCAAATGGGAGAAGGACCCGGACGTGATGGCGTTCGAGGAGCTGCGCAAGAAGTACACGCCGGCCATCGACCAGGACAACACCATCGCCTTCGCCGGCTACGGCCAGGCGGTCACGATGGGCGAGATCCTGCGCCGCTGCGGCGACGATCTCAGCCGCGCCAACGTGCTCAAGCAGGCCTCCACGCTCGCGGGCTTCCACTCGCCCTATTTTCTCGATGGCGTGACTTACGACTACACCCCCGAGGACTACACGCCGATGAAGACGCTCTTCATCTCGATCTTCAGCGGCAAGGACTGGGACATCTCCGACAAGCCGATGTCGGAGTAAGTTTTCTCCCTCTCCCCGTTCTTACGGGCAGAGGGTTGGGGTGAGGGGCTCTCTCGGCGTATTCAGTGACAATTGGGCTCGCGGAGGCTCCCCCTCACCCGGAATCCGCGCTGCGCGCGCATTCCGGCCTCTCCCCGCAAGCGGGGAGAGGCGAAGTAAGCCACCCCTCGACGAACCCACCCCCACGGCTTACCTGTCATGCCGTGCCGCCCCGCATCCTCAAAATCCCGGCCGAGCCGGGCATGCTGCTGCCCGACCGCTTCCAGCGATGGTTCGCGGCGCGGAGCTGGTCGCCGCGTGAACATCAGCTGGCGCTGCTGGAGAAAGCGCGCGAGGATCGTTCCGCACTGCTGATCGCGCCGACCGGCGCAGGCAAGACGCTGGCGGGCTTTCTGCCGACGCTGGTGGACCTGAGTTCTGCGCCAGCCGTTTCGGCGAAAACGGTTGTCTCCACCGGCCGCAGACTCCAGCGCAGTAGCGGCCTGCACACCCTCTACATCTCGCCGCTCAAGGCGCTCGCCGTCGACATCGCTCGCAATCTGGAACGGCCGGTCGCGGAGATGGAATTGCCCATCAAGATCGAGACCCGCACCGGCGATACACCAACATCGCGACGCCAGCGGCAGCGACGTTATCCGCCGGATATTTTGCTGACGACACCGGAGCAACTCGCGCTGCTGTTGTCCTCCGACGACGCGCCGTTCCTGTTCTCCTCCTTGAAGCGCATCGTGCTTGACGAGCTGCACGCGCTGGTGACCTCCAAGCGCGGCGACCTGCTCTCGCTGGGGCTCGCGCGGCTGTGGCGGCTGGCGCCGCAGATGCGCGCGATCGGCTTGTCCGCGACGGTGGCCGAGCCGGAATCACTGGCGCGCTTTCTGGTCCCGCAGCCGAAAGATAGTCCCCAATCGGCCGACATCGTCATCGCCGGTGGCGCCGCGCCGCCCTTGGTCGAGATGCTCGACACGCGCGAGCGTCTACCCTGGGCCGGCCATAGCGCGCGCCATGCGCTTCCCGAGATTTACGAGCTGATCAAGGCGAACAAGACCACGCTGGTGTTCGTCAACACCCGCAGTCAGGCCGAGATGCTGTTCCAGGCTCTCTGGAGCATGAACGACGATAATCTCGCGATCGCACTGCATCACGGCTCGCTCGACGTCGCCCAGCGCCGCAAGGTCGAGGACGCCATGTCTGCAGGCAAACTGCGCGGCGTGGTCTGCACCTCCTCGCTCGACCTCGGTGTCGACTGGGGTGACGTCGATCTCGTCGTCAATATCGGCGCACCCAAGGGATCCTCGCGCCTGATGCAGCGCATCGGTCGCGCCAACCATCGCCTCGACGAAGCCTCGCGCGCGGTGCTGGTGCCGGCCAATCGCTTCGAGGTGCTGGAGTGCCGCGTCGCGATCGATGCCATCGCCGAGAATGCGCAGGACACGCCGCCCCTGCGCACCGGTGCGCTCGACGTGCTTGCTCAGCACGTCCTCGGCTGCGCCTGCGGCGAGCCGTTTCTCTCCGACGAGCTTTACGACGAGGTGCGCACCGCCGCGCCCTACGCCGAGCTCACGCGGCGGGATTTCGACGATGTCGTCGATTTCGTCGCCTCCGGCGGCTACGCGCTGAAGACCTATGAGCGCTTTGCCCGCATCAAGCAGGACAAGGAAGGGCGCTGGCGCGTCGCCAATCCAAAGGTGCGTCAGAGCTACCGCATGAATGTCGGCACCATCGTCGAGGACGACATGCTGAAGGTGCGGCTGGTGCGCTCGCGCGGTGGCGGTCAAGGAAAAGCGGGCGGCTCGACCGGCGTGATCGCCCGCGGCGGCAGGTTGCTCGGCGAGATCGAGGAAGCTTTCATCGAGGGTCTCAGCCCGGGCGATACCTTCGTGTTCTCAGGCGAGGTGGTGCGTTACGAAACACTGGTCGAGGATCAGGTCTACGTCTCCCGCGCCAACGATAAAGACCCGAAGGTGCCGTCCTATATGGGCGGCAAGTTTCCGCTCTCGACCTATCTCGCCGAACGCGTTCGCCGGTTGCTCGATGACGCGCGCGCGTGGCATGCGTTGCCGGAGCAGGTGCGCGACTGGCTATCCCTGCAAAAAGACGTCTCCCGCGTGCCGGCGGTGCGCGAGCTGCTGGTGGAGAGCTTTCCGCGTGCCAACAAGCATTACATCGTCTTCTACCCCTTCGAAGGACGCCTTGCACACCAGACGCTCGGTATGCTCTTGACGCGCCGGCTGGAGCGCGCCCGTGCGCGGCCGCTTGGCTTCGTCGCCAACGAATATGCGGTGGCAATCTGGACGCTCGGCGACATGTCGTCCATGATCCGGAACGGCGGGATCGATCTCAACGCGCTGTTCGATCCGGACATGCTTGGCGACGACCTCGAGGCATGGCTCGCGGAATCCGCGCTGATGAAGCGCACCTTCCGCAGTTGCGCAATTATTTCCGGCCTGATCGCCCGCCGCCACACCGGCGAGGAGAAGAGCCGCCGCCAGGTGCTGTTCTCGACCGATCTCGTCTACGACGTCTTGCGAAAACACCAGGCCGACCACGTCCTGCTGCGTGCCGCGCGAGCGGACGCCGCCACCGGCCTGCTCGATCTTCGCCGGCTCAGCGACATGCTGACCCGCATCCAGGGCCGCATCACCCACCGGGAACTCGACCACGTCTCCCCGCTCGCCGTCCCGGTGATGCTGGAAATCGGCCGCGAGTCAGTCTATGGCGAAGCTGCAGACGAGCTTTTGGCGGAAGCCGCCAACGAGCTGGTCAAAGAGGCGATGGGATAAAGCAGGTTTTGACGTGACGGTAGGCGCGCTGGTTTCAGGAGATGTCGAGGACATGCGCGTTTCCGGAGTCATCATCCGCGATGTGACCTTCGCAGCCGATCTCTCCGGCGCGTTGTTCTGGGAAGAGCAGCGCCTGCTCGTCGTCTCCGATCTGCATCTGGAAAAGGGTTCGAGCTTCGCCACGCGCGGCGTGCTGCTGCCGCCCTACGATACGCTCGCAACGCTGAGCCGTCTCGCTGCTGTCATCTCCCGCCATGACCCGCGCACAGTCATCGCGCTCGGCGACAGCTTTCACGACCGCACCGCGCATGAGCGCCTGTCCGCGGACGATCGTGACGCCGTCGCCGCGCTCCAGAGCGGCCGCGACTGGATCTGGATCTCGGGCAATCACGATCCAGCGCTGCCGTGCAATCTCGGCGGCACCATTGCCGACGAGGTCGCGATCGGCCCGATCACCTTCCGCCACGAGCCGACCGGCGCGCATGGCGAGATCGCCGGCCATCTGCATCCGAAGGCGCGCGTCTCCGCGCGCGGCCGCTCGATGGAGCGCCGCTGTTTCGCCAGTGACGGGATGCGCGCCGTGATGCCGGCCTTCGGCGCCTATGCCGGCGGCCTCAGCATCCGCGACGCGGCTTTCGCAAGAATCTTTCCGAAGAACGGCTTTGTCGCCCATCTGCTCGGTGACCGCCGCGTCCACGCGATTGCGGCCTCGCGCTGTTATTGAGCTGCAATCCTCGCTCTAGAACAAATTAAGAACACTTTAGCAAGTCTTTGATATATCATTGTGATTCGGCGCGTTGCCGACACAATATCTAGCGTCTGTCCGACTTTGCGAGGACTACATGTCCACCATTGCCTTCGATCAATTTGCCCTCACCCGGATCGCCGATTTCGCGCGCTCGCTGTCGCGACTGCATCAGGCGGCGCGGCGCCAGAGGATCGATGATGACCAGTTCGACCGCGAGTTCAACGCGGTGTGCCAGTCGATCTGGGGCTACACCATCGACGACATCAGCGACGACCTGTTCTCGGTCGAGGACCACCTGTTCCTGGATACGCTGGACGAAGCCCATGCGCGCATCTTCGCGGCCGAGCAGGGCTACGACCTCATCGGTGAAGCCGGCCTGCTGACCGACTGGTGGGGCTTCTGCTGGATGATTCTGGCCGAGAAGCGCGGGCTGCTGACCCAGGAAAACCGCGCCGCTGCGCGTGCGGCGATCGAGGAGAAATATCTAGCCGCGCCGAATGTGATCGGGGTGATCATCGGGAGGTGACGGTCTCATGCCCCGGCTCAGCGTCGCGTCATTTCATGCCGCGCCGCGTCCGGGACACGAGACTGAATTAATCCAATCCCGCCCGCTTCGCCGGCTTCTGCGTCTTCGGCACCGTCACATCGGGCAGCGCCTGGCGCACGATCTCGGCCGGCGCCGGCGCATCTGCCGCAACAGTCTCTGCCCGCACGGGCGCCACCTTCATCTCGCCGAGGCGGGCGCGGACCTGCGCGGTGAGGCCGGGATAGGAGGCGACCGGGGTGAACTCTGCGGCCTGGTCGTTGCCGAGACGGACCCCGGTATAGGCGACCAGGCCGTCGGTGGTCGCGATCACGTCACCGGCTTTCAGCGAGGAATCCAGCGCAAGATCGACCGGCGCGAGGCCGACCGGCTCGCGGCCGTTGCAGGTGCAGTCCGAGCGCAGCGCCTTGCGATAGGCGAACGCGTTCTCGCTGTCGGCGTAGCGTTCGCCGGTCTGCGCATAGGCGCCATCGATCGAGGAGCCGAAATAGACCTTTGTCGTGCTGGCAGGACAGAACGCCTGACACATCTGCGCGGGCGAGGCGAGGCCGCGCATCAGCGGAAAATATTTTCCGTCGCAGCTGCGCACGCAGAACGCCGGGCCGGAGCCGCCGGCCGCGGCCGAACGCGTCGGCGGCACATATTGCGGTGTTGCTGCGTTTTGCTGGCCGGTGAAGGGATCGGCGTAGGAGCTCGCCTGCTGCGGCACCTCGCGCTGAGGCCGCTGCTGTTGTGCTCCACCGAAGAAGAAATCAAACAGGCCTTCGGCCGAAACCGGGGCCGGAGCTGCCAGCAGCGGTGCTGCCAGGATGGCGGCCACAAGCATCGCGCGACGCCGCCGGCGCGCATGGGAGATGACTGTACGCAACGCTTACTCCACCCGACGCTACTGAACCGGGCCGGGACCAACGAGGTCTCAGCGAATGATTCACCATAGAGCGGGATGGTAAATGAGGGGTTGAGGAAGCAGATCCTGGCGGACTCTCGTGCCCCGGACGCTGCGCAGCGCGCCGCCCTTCGCGGCGTGATGCGCTGCAGAGCCGGGGCCCATCTAGCAAGACTGGGTCCCGGTTCTGCGTCGCATCGTTACACGCTGCGACGCGCCCGGGACACGGGAGGCCTCAAGCCTTCAAAAACTCCGACGCCTTATACAGCGAGCGGAACGGCAGGCCGGCCGCGCCAAAGGTGTCGGTGGCGCCTTCCTCGCGATCGACCATGGTCAGCACCAGCACCACTTCGGCGCCGGTCTCGCGCACGGATTCCACCGCCTTCATCGCCGAGCCGCCCGTCGTGGTGACGTCCTCGACGATCACGACGCGCTTGCCGGCAAGCGTCTCGCCCTTGGGCAGGCCTTCGATCCCGAGCTTGGCGCCGTGCTCTTTCGGCTTCTTGCGCACGAAGAACGCCGCGATCGGATGGCCTTTGATCCAGGAGATCTGCGCCAGCGCACCGGCCAGCGGCACCGCGCCCATCTCGAGCCCGCCGATGAAATCGAGATTGTCGTCCTTCAGCGTCTCATAGGTCAGCTCGGCGAGCAGCGTCGCGCCCTCGGGGTCGAGCATGGTCGGCTTCAGGTTGAAATAGAAATCGCTCTTGCGGCCCGACGCGAGCGTGACATCGCCGCGGCCGAAGGAGCGCCGGCGGATGATTTCGAACAGGCGGGCGCGGGAGGCTGATTTCGACACGGCGGTCCCTCGGGAGCGTTTTGGAGGTGGCGGAATTTATCCGCGACGGCCCCGACATTCCAGAGGGGGTGTCTCCCGTCAACAGGGATCGGCCATCCCGGTCCGCCGGTTGTGGGGGTGCAACCTTCTGAGGTAGGTGGATGCCAGATATCTTGGGGAAGGAAATAAGGCATGACCATCGAGCTGCACACCTGGAACACGCCGAACGGCCGCAAGATCTCGGTCGCGCTGGAGGAAATGGGGCTGCCCTACAAGGTGGTGCCGGTGAACATCAGCAAGGGCGAGCAGATGGCGCCCGGGTTTCTGAAGCTCAGCCCCAACAACAAGATCCCGGCGATCCTCGACCCCGAGGGTCCGGACGGCAAGCCGGTCGGCATCTTCGAATCGGGCGCGATCCTGCTTTATCTCGGCGAAAAGACCGGCAAATTCCTGCCGAAATCGCTTGGCGAGCGCATTCCGGTCTATGAATGGCTGATGTGGCAGATGGGCGGCTTCGGCCCGATGCCCGGCCAGGTGCATCATTTCATCGCACTCGAGAACGAGCAGGACCGCGCCTACGGCCTGAAGCGCTACATGGCCGAGACCCGCCGGCTCTACGGCGTGCTCGACCGCCGGCTGGCAACCCACGACTTCGTCGCCGGCGACCTCTCGGTTGCCGATTTTGCTATTTTGGGCTGGGCCTGGCGCCACCCTCGCCACAAGGTTGATCTGGCCGATTTCCCCAACGTCAGGCGCTGGTACGAGGCGCTGATGGCCCGCCCGGCGGTGAAGCGGGGCATGGAGGCGAAGCTGGATTGAGGTTTCTTCTCCCTCTCCCCGTTCTTACGGGAATAGGGTTGGGGTGAGGGGCCTCTCTCCGCACATGAGATCGACGTGAGACCTGTACCGCCTCACCCGGAATCCGCGCTACGCGCGAATTCCGACCTCTCCCCGCAAGCGGGGCGAGGTGAAAACAGCCGCTCACACCTTCTTCGCTTCCACCGCCATCCGCACCGCGAGCCCGGCCAGCACAGTGCCCATCAGCCAGCGCTGCACCAGCATCCAGCTTGGCCGGCTCCCCAAAAATAGCGCAATCGATCCAGCCGCGAGCGCGATCATCGCGTTGACGCTGACGCTGATCGCGATCTGGATCGCCCCTAACATCACCGACTGCGTCAGCACGCTGCCGGCGGTAGGGTCGATGAACTGCGGCAACAGCGCCAGATAAAGCATCGCGATCTTCGGGTTGAGCAGATTGGTGACGAAGCCCATCGCGAACAATTTGCGCGGGCTGTCGATCGAAAGCGTCTTTACCTGGAACGGCGAGCGTCCGCCCGGCTTCACCGCCTGCCAGGCGAGCCAGAGCATGTAACCGGCGCCGGCAAAGCGCAGCGCGTCATAGGCAAAGGGAACGGCGAGCAATAGCGCCGTGATGCCGAACGCCGCGCACAGCATGTAGAAAACGAAGCCCAGCGCTACGCCGCCGAGCGAGACGATGCCCGCCGCGGGCCCCTGCGTGATCGAGCGCGAGATCAGGTAGATCATGTTCGGCCCCGGCGTGAGCACGAGGCCGAGGCAGACGAGGGCGAAGCCGAGCAGGGCGGAGGTGTGAGGCATGGGTGAACCGGTGCGGGGGATTGCACGGTTCTAATATGCGTGGCCCCGCGGGGCCATCGCGCAATTGCTCGGAGGACAATTCGATCTGGTGCGGCGAACGCGGTGCGCTCCCTCGCCCCGCTCTTGCGGGGAGAGGTAAAGAAAGAGGCTAGTGCGCCTCATCCCAATTATTCGCCGCGCGCGCATCGACATGCAGCGGGACCGACAGCAGCACGGCCGGGAACGGCGCGTCCTGCATCACGTGCTGCACGACCGGGAGCGTCGCTGCGACCTCCGCGTCCGGCACCTCGAAGATCAGTTCGTCATGCACCTGCAAGAGCATCTGCGCCGAGAGCTTCTTCTCGGAGAGCGCATCCTCCACCCGCGTCATCGCGCGGCGGATGATATCGGCGGCGGTGCCCTGAAGCCGCGCGTTGATGGCGGCGCGCTCGTTGAAGGCGCGCACCGAGGCGTTCGAAGCCTTGATGTCGGGATAGTGCATCTTCCGGCCAAACAGCGTGGTGACATAGCCGTGGCTCCGGCAGAAGTCGCGCGTCTCGTCCATGTAGGCGCGGATGCCGGGGAAGCGCTCAAAATATTTCTTGATGTAGGCGGAGGCTTCTTCGCGGCCGATGCCGAGCTGGTTGGCGAGGCCGAACGCGGAGATGCCGTAGATGATGCCGAAATTGATCGCCTTGGCGCGGCGGCGGACTTCGCTCGGCATGCCCTCGATCGGCACGCCGAACATTTCGGAGGCGGTCATCGCGTGAATGTCGAGCCCGTCTTTGAACGCCTGCTTCAGCACGGGAATATCGGCGATCTCCGCCAGCAATCGCAATTCGATCTGCGAATAGTCGGCGGAGACGAGCTTGTGTCCTGATGTCGCGATGAAGGCGCGGCGGATTTTTCGGCCGTCCTCGGTGCGCACCGGAATGTTCTGCAAATTCGGCTCGTTCGACGACAGCCGGCCCGTCGTGGTGGCCGCCAGCGCGTAGGTCGTGTGCACGCGATGGGTCTGCGGATTGACATAGGTCGGCAGCGCATCGGTGTAGGTCGATTTCAGTTTCGAGACCTGGCGCCACTCAAGAATCTTCTTCGGGAGGTCGTGGCCCTGCTCGGCGAGCTCGTCGAGCACCTGCGCGGTGGTCGACCAGGCGCCGGTCTTGGTCTTGGTGCCGCCTGACAACCCCATCTTGCCGAACAGGATGTCGCCGATCTGCTTGGGGCTGCCGACATTGACCGGCTCGCCCGCGATCTGCTGGATCTCGGCTTCGACGCGCGCGGCGGTCTGGGCAAAATCGCCCGAGAGACGCGACAGTACCTGCCGGTCGATCGAGATGCCGCGTCGCTCCATCCGCGCAAGCACCGACGCCAGCGGCCGCTCCAGCGTCTCGTACACGGTCGTCATGTGCTCGGCGACGAGGCGCGGCTTCAGCACGCGCCACACCCGAAACGCCATATCGGCGGCCTCGGCCGACAGCGGCGCGGCCTTGTCGATCGGCACCTGATCGAAGGTGATCTTGCCCTTGCCGCTGCCGAGCAGCTCCCCCTCCTTCAGCATGGCGTGGCCGAACCAGCGCTCGGCGAGCTGTTCGAGCCCATGCGAGCCACGGCCGGCATCGAGCACGTAGGAGATCAGCTGCGCATCGTCGGTGTTGCGCAAGGTGATGCCATGCTGCGCCAGCATCACGGCGGTGAACTTGACGTCGAAGCCGATCTTGAGAATGCCTGATGATTCCAGCACGGGCCGCAACGCCTCGATCGCGTCGGCGTGCTTGACCTGATCCGGCGCGAGACCGGCATCGAACAGGCCGGCGCCGCCGCCGGACTGCTTGTGCGCCAGCGGCACATAGCAGGCCTCGTTCGGGGCCAGCGCCAGCGCGATGCCGCAGAAATCGGCCTGCATCGGATCGATGGAGTTGGCACGGATCTCGATCGCGACATGACCGGCATCGTGGATGCGTGTGATGAAAGCGTTGAGCTCGGCGAGCGTCTTGATCGCCTGGTATTTGCCCCGATCGACCGGAAGCTTGCGCAAGGCCTCTTCGCGCGCGGCTGCGAGAGAAATCGGCGCGCCCTTCGGGCCCGCAGCTTTGTCCTCCTTGCTGGCCGATGCGTTGCGCTGGCCCGACGGAACTTGCGCCGGCGTGCCCGGCGCAGGCACGACGTCCGAGGGCGGCAGCGGCGAGAAGACGCTGGCGCCGCTGGCATAGCCGGGATCGGCATCGACGTTGGCCGGATCGATCTGCGAATAATCGGCGACACGGCGCGTCAGTGTGGAAAACTCCATCGCCTTCAGGAACGCGACCAGCTTGCGTGCGTCAGGCTCGTGGACGGCGAGATCGTCCAGCGGCACCTCGAGGTCGACCTTGTCGTCGAGCAGCACCAGCTGGCGCGAGATGCGCGCCTTTTCGGCATGCTCGATCAGCGCCTCGCGCCGCTTCGGCTGCTTGATCTCGGTGGCGCGGAACAGGAGCTGTTCGAGATCACCATATTCGACGATCAGCTGCGCCGCGGTCTTGATGCCGATGCCGGGCACCCCCGGCACGTTGTCGGTGGAATCGCCGGCCAGCGCCTGCACCTCGACCACCTTCTCCGGCGGCACGCCGAATTTCTCGATCACCTCGGGAATGCCGATGCGGCGATCCTTCATGGTGTCGTACATCGTGACGCAATCGGTCACGAGCTGCATCAGGTCCTTGTCGGAGGACACGATGGTCGCGGTGGCGCCGCGTTCGCAGGCCTCTCGAACATAAGTCGCGATCAGATCGTCTGCCTCGAAGCCGGCCTGTTCCAGGCAGGGCAGGTCGAAGGCGCGCACGGCTTCGCGGATCAGCGAAAATTGCGGAATGAGATCGTCGGGCGCCGGTGGCCGGTGCGCCTTGTACTCGGGATAGATCTTGTTGCGGAAGGTGACCTCCGACTTGTCGAAGATGATCGCCAGATGCGTCGGCCGGTTGTCCTCGGGCATCTCGCGGAGCAGCTT
This sequence comes from Bradyrhizobium sp. 1, assembly GCF_023073315.1. Lineage (GTDB taxonomy): Bacteria > Pseudomonadota > Alphaproteobacteria > Rhizobiales > Xanthobacteraceae > Bradyrhizobium. Next base: position 264,955 of record NZ_JADPJH010000018.1, read on the forward strand.
CCACAGCATGTTGCAGAAGCCGAGCACGGCGTTGACCTGCAAGCCGTCGGACTTGCGGTTCAGCGGCGGCAGCGCGTGATAGGCGCGGAAGATGTAGCCGGAACCGTCGACCAGGAAGACGTGGTCGCCCTTGCCGGCCGCCTTGGCGGCGACGGGCTTTGCGGAGGCGGGCTTGGTTTCGGCGGTTCTGGGGGAGGTTTTGGGCATGCCGCAATGTATGAATTTTTGCGAGTTTTGACAGCCTTGCGAGGGGGATTTTTGGGTCGATTCACACCTCATCGTCTCTCGTCCCGGACAAGCGCCGCGAAGCGGAGCGCAGATCCGGGACCCATAGCCACAGGAAGTGGTTTGGCGATGACTCGGAGTTGCCATCTCCCGCCATAACTCCACCCTGGGGTTATGGGTCCCCGCGTTCGCGGGGACGACAGCGAGTTCGTTACTCCGCCGCCTGCAACACCGCCCCAGCGTTCTTCGACGCAATCCAGAACGCATCAGGCCGCTCGAACAGGAAGTCGGCGTGCAGCCGCAGCGCGGCGCGCCAGATCGCGAGCGCGCCGGTCACGCCGACGATGGTGACGATCAGCGACACCGTGCCGATGTCGGGGATGATGCCGGTGTGCAGCAGCAGCGTCCGCGTTGCCGCCATCGGCAGGAAGAAGGCGAGATAGATCACGATCGAATGTTCGCCGCAGAAGCGGAAGAAGTTCAACCACTGCGCGCGCGCGAGCAGGGTGCCCATGGTGATGATGGCGCATGCGCCGGCAAAGCCGAGCACGAGCGACACGATTTTCCATTCGCTGGCTCCAACCTCGACCAGCCCGGCATTGACCAGCGCCCAGGTCGCGAGCGCCGCGAGCGCGAGTGCCGGACGATCGCGGGCGCGATCCGCGAGCGCGAACACATAAGGCGCGAACAGATAGCCCGAATAGAAATAGACGAAGCGCGCGCAGAACTCGTCGATCGCGGTCCAGCCGGTCGTGATGCGCGCCGTCTCCAGCGCGGCGGCGATGAGCCAGATCGCGGGTGACGGGATTTTGCGTGTCAATTTTGTGACGACGAAGAAGATCGGCAAGAGGTAGATGAACCAGAGCGTGCCGAACGGCTCGATGAAGGATTCCAGATACAGCAGGCCCGCGTCGCGCCAGCTCGATTCCGCCGCGAAGGCGGGGGCCTTGAAGCCGAACTGGATTGTCACCCAGACGACATAGAAATAGGCGAAATGCACCACCTTGCGGTCGAGATAGGTTCGCCAGTCGCGATCGATCACCAGCGGCAGGAACAGGCCCGAGATCAGGAAGAAATCCGGCATCCGGAACGGCTTTGCGAACGCCACCAGGACATGCATGAAACCGGTCTCGCCGGCGGCGAGCTCGACCCCCAGCACCGAATGCATCATCACGACCATGACGATGCAGATGCCCTTGGCGTAGTCGACCCAGTCGACACGCGCGGCAGCGGAGGTCTTGGTGCCCCCGCTCGCTGCGATTGTGGCTGATGGTGCCATGATGTCCCGTTTCGAGGCGTGTTCCGCCCGGCCTTGTGCGGGCATGGGGCAGTGTGGGGCCTTGCGGTTTACGATTTCTTTACCGGTACAATTCGTGTGCCGTTTTTTGCGTGCAGACGGTTCCCTGCCGTCCGGAAAGTGCTAAACCGCCCCCGGATTGGGGTTTCGTTAACCAAGCTAAAACAGGGTTTTTCATGCGAATCGCGATGATCGGAACGGGCTATGTGGGACTGGTGTCCGGAGCCTGCTTTGCGGATTTCGGTCACGACGTCATTTGCGTCGACAAGGACGAGAAGAAGATCGCGGCACTTCATCGTGGCGAGATCCCGATTTACGAGCCCGGCCTCGATGAGCTGGTTGCAGCCAATGTGAAGGCCAAGCGGCTGGAGTTCACCACCGATCTGTCGAAGCCGGTCGCGGATGCCGATGCCGTGTTCATCGCGGTCGGCACGCCGTCGCGTCGCGGTGACGGTCACGCCGATCTTTCCTATGTCTACGCCGCCGCGAAAGAGATCGCGCAGTCGCTGTCCGGCTTCACCGTCGTCGTGACCAAGTCGACCGTGCCCGTAGGCACTGGCGACGAGGTCGAGCGCATCATCCGCGAGGCCAATCCGAAGGCCGACGTCGTCGTCGCCTCCAATCCTGAATTCCTGCGCGAGGGTGCGGCGATCCGCGATTTCAAGTTCCCCGATCGCGTCGTGGTCGGCACCTCGGACGAGCGTGGCCGCAAGGTGATGAGTGACATCTACCGCCCGCTGTCGCTGAACCAGGCGCCGCTGATGTTCACCGCGCGCCGCACCGCCGAGATGATCAAATACGCCGCCAACGCCTTCCTCGCGACCAAGATCACCTTCATCAACGAAATCGCGGACCTCTCCGAAAAAGTCGGCGCCAACGTGCAGGAGGTCGCGCGCGGCATCGGCCTGGACAACCGCATCGGCACAAAATTCTTGCACGCCGGTCCGGGCTTCGGCGGCTCGTGCTTCCCGAAGGACACCAAGGCGCTGATCAAGATCGCGCAGGATTATGACGTCTCCTTGCGCATCGTCGAATCCGTGCTGGCGGTCAACGAGAACCGCAAGCGCGCGATGGCGCGGAAAGTGAGCCAGGCGCTCGGTGGCTCGCTGCGCGGCAAGACCGTCGCTGTGCTCGGCCTCACCTTCAAGCCCGACACCGACGACATGCGCGATGCGCCGTCGATCCCGCTGGTCACCGGCCTGATCGACATGGGCGCGAAGGTGAAAGCCTTCGATCCCGTCGGCATGGAGCAGGCGAAGAGTGAACTGCCCAACATCACCTATTGCGAGGATGCGTATTCCTGCGCGCAAGGCGCCGATGCGCTGGTCGTCGTCACCGAATGGACGCAGTTCCGCGGTCTCGATCTCGACCGGCTGAAGAGCATCATGGCCCAGCCCGTCGTGGTCGACCTCCGCAACATCTTCAGCCCCGAAGACATGGCCGCGGCCGGCTTCACCTACGAGAGCGTCGGCCGTCCGCCGGCGCAGGGCTGATAGCCACATACGATTGTCATACCCCGCGAAGGCGGGGTATCCAGTAACCCCGATCTTCGTGATGATTGGGACCTGAGTTTACTGGATCACCCGCCCCAGTGCGCAATTGCGCACAAGGCGGGTGATGACGGGACCGAGATACTTGCCCCGCAATTTCGACACGCCCCTCCCGATCGATGCCGTGCTCGACGACCTCTCGCGCACGCTGGAGGCGCATAACGCGGCCGTGCTGGTGGCCCCGCCGGGCGCCGGCAAGACCACGCGTGTGCCGCTGGCGCTGCTCGATGCGCCCTGGGCAAAAGGCAAAAAGATCATCGTCCTGGAGCCGCGGCGTATCGCGGCGCGCGCCAGCGCCGACCGCATGGCCAAGTCGCTCGGCGAGCGCACTGGCGAAACGGTGGGCTATCGCGTCCGTTTCGGCTCGAAAATCTCGCGCGCGACGCGCATCGAGGTGGTGACCGAAGGCATTTTTACGCGCCAGATCCTCGATGATCCCGAACTTTCCGGCATTGCCGCCATCCTGTTCGACGAATTCCACGAGCGCTCGCTCGATGCCGATATGGGCCTGGCGCTGGCGCGCGATGCGCAACTCGGCCTGCGCGAGGATCTCCGCATCCTCGTGATGTCCGCGACACTCGACGGCGCCCGTGTCGGAAAACTTCTGGGTGACGCGCCTGTCGTCGAAAGCGAGGGACGCGCCTTTCCTGTCGAGACGCGCTATCTCGGCCGCAAGGCGGATGCGCCGATCGAGCGGCAGATGGCGGATGCGATCGCATCTGCGCTGCGCGCCGACAGCGGCTCCGTGCTGGCATTCCTGCCGGGCGCCGCCGAAATTCGCCGCACCCAGAATTTCCTGGCCGAGCGCGTGCAGGATGCCTCTATCGAGATCGTGCCGCTGTTCGGCGCGCTCGATGCCGCCGTGCAGGATCGCGCCATCTCGCCCGCACCCAAGGGCATGCGCAAGGTGGTGCTGGCGACCTCGATCGCGGAGACCTCGCTCACGATCGAGGGCGTGCGCATCGTGGTCGATTCCGGTCTCGCCCGCGTGCCGCGCTACGAGCCCGATATCGGCCTGACGCGGCTCGAGACCGTGCGCGCGGCGCGCGCCGCCGTGGACCAGCGCCGCGGCCGCGCCGGCCGTACCGAGCCGGGTGTCTGCTACCGGCTCTGGGACGAGCCGCAGACGGCCTCGCTTGCGCCCTATACCCAGCCTGAAATTCTCAGCGCCGATCTGTCCTCGCTGGTGCTCGATCTCGCGCAATGGGGCGTTGCCGATCCCGCCGCGCTCTCGTTCCTCGATCCGCCGCCGCCGCCGGCCTGGAAGGAAGCCAAAAGCCTGCTGTCCGAGCTCAACGCGCTCGATGGCGATGGCCGCATCACGGCGGAGGGCAAGAGCCTGCGCGCGCTGGCGCTGCCGCCGCGGCTGGCGCGCATGATCGTGGATTCGCATCGCGCCGGCGAGGGCGAAGCCGCTGCCGAGATCGCGGCCATCCTCACCGAACGCGGGCTCGGCGGCGACAGCGCCGATCTCGAGCACCGCCGCGACCAGTTCCGCCGCGACCGTTCGCCACGCGCCGCGAGCGCGCGCGATCTCGCGCGGCGCTGGGCCTCGCAGGTGGCGGCGTCGGAGAAGGCAGGGGAGCAGGATGATCTCTCGACCGGCCTGATGCTCGCTTACGCCTTCCCGGACCGCGTCGCGCGCAATCGCGGCAACGGCAGTTTCGTGCTCGCCAATGGCCGCGGCGCGGCGGTGGAGCAGACGTCGTCACTCGCCCGCGCGCCCTATATCGCGATCGGCGAGATGACGGGTACGGCCGCGAGCGGCCGCATCCTGCTCGCCGCGCAAATTACCCAGGACGAGATCGAGCGGCACTTCGCCGAGCATATCGAGGCGGTCGACGAGATCTCGTTCGACCGTGGTGCGATGGCGCTGCGTGCAAGGCGCAAGCGCGCGCTGCACGCGATCACGCTGTCCGAGGCGACACTTGCCGTGTCGCCCTCGGAGGAAACCGCGCGTATCTTCGCCGATGGATTGATCGCCGCGGGGCTCGACCGGCTGCCCTGGTCGAAGGCCGCAAAACAATGGCGCGACCGCGTGATGTTCCTGCGCAAGGCGGAAGGCGCGAGCTGGCCTGACCTCACCGACGACGGATTGATCGCGCGGCGCGACGATTGGCTGGTGCCGGCGCTGTACGACAAGATTGCGCTCAAGGACATTTCCGCCGGCGACCTTTCCGACGCGCTGATGGCGCTGTTGCCCTGGGAGATGCGCGCACGGCTCGACCGCGAGGCGCCGACGCATTTCGAGGCGCCGACCGGCACCGTGCTTGCGATCGACTACGAGGCCGAGCAGGGGCCGACCATCGCGGTGCGGCTGCAGGAATTGTTCGGCCTCAACACCCATCCGTCGATCGCCGCCGGCAAGGTGCCGCTGGTGCTGGAGCTGTTGTCGCCCGCCCAGCGCCCGGTCCAGGTGACGCGCGATCTCCCCGGTTTTTGGCGCGGCAGTTACGCGGCCGTGCGCTCCGACCTGCGTGGCCGCTACCCGCGCCATCCCTGGCCGGAGGACCCGGCAAGCGCGCTGCCGACCCGGCGGGTCAAGCCGCGCGGGACCTGAAGCCGCATTAACCGTTCGCTCATCCTTTTCGTCAAAATGACACCGGCCCGGCCGCAGCGTCGCTCGCGGTCCGGCGTGTCGCGTGGTGAAGTCGAGCTTTCCGGCTCGGAAGTGGTGTGATGCGTAACATTATGATCATCGCGGCCGTCATGATCGGCCTCGGCACCTTCATGGCGCAGATGGCGGACAGGATGAGTTCTGCCTCGGCAACGTCGGTGCCGCGCACGACGGTGGCGGTCGCGACCAACGCGCCGGCCGGCGGCCGCAGCCTCAACATCCCCCGCGACGGCCGCGGTCATTTCCAGACCGAGGGCCGGATCGACGGCCAGCGCATCGGCTTCATGATCGACACCGGCGCCTCCGTGGTGGCGCTGAACGAGACCTCCGCCGCCCGCTTTGGCCTCCGCCCCTCGCGGGGCGACTACAATGCCACCGTCTCCACCGCCAACGGCACCATCAGGGCGGCGCGCACCCGCATCTCCATGCTGGATATCGGCGGCATCGTCGTGCGCGACGTCGACGCGATGGTGCTGCCGGACGAGGCGCTGTCGGAAAACCTGCTCGGCCTCTCCTTCCTGTCCCGCCTCAAGCGCTTCGAATACGCCAACGGGCAGATGGTGCTGGAGCAGTAAAAGCTCATAGTCGCGCCAACTCCGCTGCGTTGCGCCTCCGGCGCAGTTTCACTCGACGAGTCAAAATGATGCGTCGAACGAGCCGGCGTCATGCCGGCTGCGGGCGGCTACTGTGCATGGGGTTGTTTTCCAATATTTTGGCTGGTGCGGGCAAAAGTCTCGCGCTGGGTCGCATTTCCCTGTTACCAAACTGCCGCAATTACCATCCATAAGTTGCCGTTCCCACCTTCCGCTGCAGCCCGGCATTCGCTAAGGGGTGCATCAAATCCTGCCCATTTTCACGAGACCGTCTCCATGTTTCCCAAGCCGAAATCCGTCTTGTTGCCCAACACCTACGCCTTCGAATCCGAGCCGATGGTGAAGGCCACGGGCTTTCGCGAGTACGACGCGCGCTGGCTGTTCCAGAAGGAAATCAACCTGATGGGGATCCAGGCGCTCGGCATGGGGCTGGGTGCGCTGATTGCCGAACTCGGCGTCAAACAGGAGATCGTCACTGGCCACGATTTCCGCGGCTATTCGGCCTCGATCAAATATGCGCTGATCTCCGGCCTGATGGCGGCGGGCTGCAAGGTGCACGACATCGGGCTTGCGGTGACGCCGATGGCCTATTTCGCGCAGTTCGATCTCGACGTGCCCTGCTGCGCCATGGTCACGGCCTCGCACAACGACAATGGCTGGACCGGCGTGAAGATGGGCGCCAACCGTCCGCTGACTTTCGGGCCAGACGAGATGACGCGGCTGAAGGAGATCGTGCTCAACGCCGACTTCAAGAACAAGGCCGGCGGCTCCTACCAGTTCCACGAGAACTATCCGGCGCGCTACATCGCCGATCTCACCAGCCGTCCGAAGCTGAAGCGCAAGCTCAAGGTCGTCGCGGCCTGCGGCAACGGCACCGCCGGCGCGTTCGCGCCGCAGGTGCTGGAGGCGATCGGCTGCGAGGTGATCCCGCTCGACACCGAGCTCGACCACACCTTCCCGAAATACAATCCGAATCCGGAAGACATGGAGATGCTGCACGCGATCCGCGATGCGGTGCTGCATCACAAGGCCGATGTCGGTCTCGGCTTCGACGGTGACGGCGACCGCTGCGGCGTCGTCGACAACACCGGCGAGGAGATCTTTGCCGACAAGGTCGGCGTGATGCTGGCGCGCGACATGTCGGCGATCCACAAGGACGCCCAGTTCATCGTCGACGTGAAGTCGACCGGCCTGTTCGTCACTGATCCGGTGTTGCAGAAGCAGGGCGCGAAGGTCACCTATTGGAAGACCGGTCATTCCTACATGAAGCGCCGCACCCACGAGACGGGCGCGCTCGCCGGCTTCGAGAAGTCGGGCCACTTCTTCTTCAACAAGCCGTATGGACGCGGCTATGACGATGGCCTGGTGTCGGCGATCGCGATCTGCGACATGCTCGACCGTGCCCCCGGCAAGTCGATGGCCGATCTGAAGGACGCGCTGCCAAAGACCTGGTCGTCGCCGACCATGTCGCCGCATTGCGCCGACGAGACCAAATACGGAATCATCGACCAGGTGGTGAAGCATTTTGAAGGCTTGCAGGCGAACGGCGCCAAGATCGGGGGACAGGCGATCCGGGATCTCGTCACCGTCAACGGTGTGCGCGTCACCGTCGAGGACGGCAGCTGGGGCCTGGTGCGCGCCTCCTCCAACAAGCCCGAGCTCGTCGTCGTGGTCGAGAGCCCGGTTTCCGAGCAGCGCATGCACGACATGTTCGAGATGGTGAACAGCGTGCTGCGCACGCATCCTGAGGTTGGCGAGTACAATCAGAAGATCTGAGGTGATTTGAGGAGGGCGTGATCCACGCCTTCCTCTCCACTGTCATGCCCCGGCTCGACCGGGGCATCCAGGACGCCGCGGCTTCTTCAATCGCGGGCGTCACGGAGTACTGGATCGTCCGCCTTCGCGGGCGATGACAGCTTTCGTGTGGTGAAAGTTACGCAGCCACCACCGCGGGGATCGGCAGCGCCGTGACCGATTTGATCTTCTCCATCGCGAAGCGCGAGGTGACGTTCTTCAGCGGCACGGCGCTGATCAGCTTCTTGTAAAAGATGTCGTAGGCCTGCATGTCCGCGACCACGACGCGCAGCATGTAATCGACATCGCCGGCCATGCGGTAGAACTCCATCACCTCCGGCATCGCGCTGACGGCGTCGGCGAACTTCTTCAGCCAGGCGTCGGAATGATCGGAGCTCTCGACCGACACGAATACGGAGATGCCGAGCCCGATCTTGTTCTGGTCGACCAGGGCGACGCGCTTGATGATCACGCCATCGGCCTCCAGGCGCTGGATGCGCTTCCAGCAGGGGGTCGAGGACAGGCCGACGCGGTCGCCGATCTCGGCGACGGACAGGGAGGCATCGTCCTGGAGCACCATCAGGATCTTGCGGTCGATGGCGTCAAGGCGACGGCTGGTCTCGGGGAGTTGGACAGCGAGGTCAGTCATTTGAAGAACTTTGTTCCATTTCAGGGGCTGATTTCCCTGATATAGAGAAAATCTTTCCACAGCAAGCCTATAATCTCGGCGTGTCCATGGAATTGCTCTAGACGTGGCCACGTAAAAACTCAGTAACTTCAATGCGTTGTGGCGCGGCTAGGCCACCGCCATGGCGGGTGCATTTCAGTGCCGCGGTGGCCGCGGCGAATCGCAGCGCCTCCCGTACCCCCGTGCCTTCGGCGAGGCGAAGCGTGAAGGCGCCATGGAAGACATCGCCGGCACCGAGCGTGTCGATGGCCTGAATCGGGAAGGCCGGTGTTTCCTCCAGATCGCCCGTCTCGTTCAGCCAGATCGTGCCGAGGGGCCCGCGCGTGGCGGCCAGGAAGGCCGGCGTCAGCCCCGCGAGACGCTTCAAAGCCTCGCCGTCGTCGGCGATTCCGGCCGTCTCCCGCACCTGTTCGCTGGCGAACAGCAGATGCGAGGCCGCGGTCAGCAGGCCGTCCTGCAACGACATCGCGCGATCGACGCCGACGATGACGGGAATGCCGCGCAGCCGTGCTTCAGTGCAGAGGTCCTGGCAAAAGGAAGCACAGCGGCTTTCGACGAGGACCGCCTGACAATCGGCGAGCAGGTCGTCGGTGTCGGACAGCTTCATGGTCCACAGAGCGGGATCGCGATAGATGGTCAGTGTCCGTTCGCCAGAGGGCTCGATCATGATCGCGGAGACCGGCGTCATCAGGTTCGGCATACGCACAATATGTGTCGTGTCGATGCCTTCCGCGGCCATCCGTTCGAGAATGAAGCCGCTCGACGTTTCCCGCGCATCGCCCATCGGCCCCGCGAACGCGACGCGGCCGCCGAGCCGCGCAATGGCAATCGCAGCATTGAGCGCGTTGCCGCCGCAGATCTCGGCGAGATGGCTGGCGTTGGCCTTGCTGCCGCGCGCGGGCACGGCCTCGACCCGAAAGGTGAGGTCGCGCACGGGAATGCCGATGCAGAGGATGCGTGGCGCGATCTCGGCCATCGACGCTCTCAGCTCAAGCTCAGCTCTTGTCGTGCACCCAGCGGCCGAGCAGATGATGCGCAATCGCAAACGGATGCGGGCCGGCGAGCCCGTCCGGATGCGTCCGCGTCAGCATCAGCGCGGCCTCCTCGCGCGTGAACCAGCGCGCATCCTCGAGTTCGGAATGGTCGACGACGATGTCCTCGCTCACGGCCCGCGCACTGCAGCCGATCATCAACGACGACGGATAGGGCCAGGGCTGGGTCATGTAATACTGCACGTCGGTGCACCTGATGCCTGATTCTTCGAGGATCTCTCGGCGCACCGCGTCCTCAATGGTCTCGGCGGCTTCGACGAAGCCGGCGAGGCAGGAATACATGCCGGGTGGAAACTGCTTCTGGCGGCCGAGCAGGCACTTCTCGCCAGAGGCGACGTGCATGATCACGACAGGGTCAGTCCGCGGGAAATGCTCGGCCTTGCAGCTCGGGCATTCGCGCTTCCAGCCGCCTTCCTTCATCCCGCTGCGCGTGCCGCAATTGGCGCAATAGCCGTGGCGCTGATGCCAGCTCACCATCGACTTCGCCATCGCGATGGCCGAGAGCTCCTGTGGCGGGATCGCGCCCTGCATCGCCATGCCGCGCAACTCGGTGACGGTGTAGTCCTCGCGGCCGATCAGCTTTTCGGCCGCGGCCTGCGGCATGCCCATGCCGAACACCGCCGCGCCGTCGCGCAGGCCGAGGAAAATCGTGCCGGGATTGGCGCCGCACTTCGTCGCTTCGTCGATCGAGAGCAACGCGCGCACTTTCTCGCCCTCGCGCTTCACAAGCAATGAGTCACGATAGACCACGTAGGCGCGCGAGGACGGCTTCTGTTCCAGCGCGAACAGCTTTTCATCGTCGCGGCGCAGATGTGCGGCGCGGTCGAGAATGTTGGTGACAAAGGCCGGCTGCCCCAGCGGAAACGAGTCGAATGCTGACATTTCTTGTTCTTTCAACCCAACCAGATTTTTCGGCGAAGCGCGCTGATGAAATTCTGCACCTCGGTGGCGTCATGCGCGAGGGGCTTCATCACGCCCCACACCGGCCGCGGCCAGGCGGCGTCACCGGTGCGGCGCGCGATGATGTGGACGTGAAGCTGCGGCACCAAATTGCCGAGCGCCGCGATATTGAGCTTGTCGCATTGGGTGATCTCCTTCAGCGCGCGCGAGACCCGGGAGATCTCGGTCATCAGCTGCGCCTGCTGTACCTCGTCGAGATCGATGATCTCGACCGCATCAGTGCGCCGCGGCACCAGCAGCAGCCAGGGATAATGCGCGTCCTTGATGACCAGCACCTTCGACAGCGGCAGATCGCCGATGTCGATGGTGTCCTCTTTCAGGCGGGAGTGCAGCGACCAGTCGGGTTCGGGCATATGCGTTTCCGGATGGCCCGATGGGGTCGGGCTTGTTTGGCCGGACCATACGATACGGATTTGGTGAGGGGAAGGATTGGGCCACGCTGTCAGCGCATACTCGGTCGTCGTCCCGGGTCTGTGCCGACGCTTGTCCGGGATGACAGCGAGGGTGTGGCTTACGCCGCCGCAAGCACGCGCGCATTGGCGCGGACGGAGGCTTCGCTCACGCGAATGCCGAGGCCAGGACCGTCCGGCACGACCACATGACCGGCGCGGTTGGCGACGCGCTCTTCCAGCACGTCCTCGGTCAGCACGTGATGCGGCATGTAGAATTCGCAGCCGAGCGAGATGCCCGGCGTTGCCGCGATCAGTTGCGTGCCGGCGGCAAGTCCGATGCCGCCCTCCCACAGCGTGCCGCCATAGCCGGGCAGGCCGGCGATGTCGGCGATCGCCATGATCGCCTGCGCCTCGAACAGGCCGCCGGCCTTCATCAGCTTGATCGAGACGGCGTCGGCCGCCTCGCGGCGCACCACCTCCATCATGTCGCGGCGGTCGAAACAGCTTTCGTCGGCGAGCACCGGCGTTTCCAGCGCTGCGGTCAGCTGCGCCATCATTTCGAGATATTTGCGCGGCACCGGTTGCTCGATGAAGGTCGGTGCAAACTCTTCGACATCGCGCAAGATCTTGATGGCTCCGAACGGCGCCAGCGCCTGGTTGTAGTCGACGCGCAGATCGACCTTGTCGCCGAATTCTTTCCGGATCGCTTCGAGGTGATCGAGGTCCTCGCGATGCGGTTTGACGCCGGTCTTGACCTTGTAGATGAAATTGCCATCAGGAACCATTTTTCGCATCCGCTCGAGATCGGCGGAAAAATCCGGATCGGCGATCGAGAACGACAGCGGGATGGTGTCGCGCACGCGGCCGCCGAGCAGGTCGGCGACCGACAGCCCCGACGACTTGCCGACGATGTCGAGCAGCGCCATTTCGATCGCGACTTTTGCTTCGGCATGGCCGACCAGCGCGCGGTCGAGCTCCGCCATCAGCGCGCGGATGCGGCGGACGGGTTTGCCGAGCACGATGGGCCTTAAGTAGATGTCGAGCGCGGAGAAGGCCGCTTCCGGCGTTCCCGTAAAGACCTCCCACGGTGCCGCTTCGCCCCAGCCGATCACGCCGTCGCTCGCGGTGAGCTCGATCAGCACGCGCTTCACCGTGCCCTTGACGTTGCCGACGCCCTGGAGGCGCGCCATCTTGATCGGGCTTTCGATCAGGAACAGCCTGAGACGTTGGACGGTTGCTTCGGTCATGTCAGGCCTCCATCGACGTGCCAGACCTGGCCGGTGACGTAAGATGCTTTTGCGGATGCCAGGAAGGCGATGATCTCGGCCACTTCCTTCGGCCGCCCGCGGCGGCGCATCGGGATCAGCGCTTCGGTCGCCGCGATCTGCTCGGGCGACAGCCGGCTTTCACTCGGCTTGTCCTTGACGATGAGGCCGGGCGAAACCGCGTTGACGGTGATGCCGTCTTTCGCAAGCTCGACCGCAGTGAGGCGTACCAGTGTTTCCAGCGCGGAGCGGCTCGCGGCCGTTGCCGCGAAGGGCGCGAATTCGGGCCGGATCGCGTGTGCCACGAAGGACGATACCGCGACGATGCGTGCGTCTTGTCCCGCACGCAGGAGCGGAAGTGCGGCATCGACCAGTCGCGTGAAGGCCAGCGCAGATTCGTCCATCGCCTGCCGGAACTGATCCGCCGGCGTGCCGATGGCGCTGCCGCGGCGGGCATGGCCGCCGACGAGAATCAATCCGTCGAGCCGGCCGAAGGCGCCTTGCGCGGCGGCGATGGCGGCGGTGGCCGCTCGCTCCTCGGCGAGGTCGCCGAGGCACTTTGCGACGTCTGCACCTTTCGCTTCGGCTTCCGCGGCGGTGGTGTCGAGACCTTCCGCGTTCGAGCGCGTGTGCAGCAGCAGCGCGGTGCCGGGCACCGCGAGCAATTTTGCGGTGGCGCGGCCGATGCCGCTGGCGGCACCGGTGACGAGATAAACGCGGTCGATATCAGGCATCAGGATACTGCATTGGCCGGCGGCAGCGCGCCGGTGCGGTGGAAATGGCTGAGGAAGGCACGCGTCGCGGCTTCCTGTGGGTTGTCGATCACCTGTCGCGCGGGGCCTTCCTCGACGACGACGCCGTCGCGCATGAAGATGAGGCGGTCGGCGACTTCGCGGGCGAAGGCGATCTCGTGGGTGACGATCACCATGGTCATGCCCTCCGAGGCTAGCTGCTGGATCACGTTGAGCACCTCGCCGACGAGCTCGGGATCGAGCGCCGAGGTGGCCTCGTCGAACAGCATCACATCCGGCTCCATCGCCAGCGCGCGCGCGATCGCGACGCGCTGCTTCTGTCCGCCCGAGAGCGTCGCCGGATATTGGTCGGCTTTTTCCGCGAGCCCGACTTTTGCAAGCTGCGCCCGCGCGAGTTTTTCGGCGTCAGCCTTGGCCATACGCCGCACCGTGACCGGCCCCTCCATCACGTTCTGGAGCGTCGTCATGTGCGGGAACAGATTGAAATGCTGAAACACCATGCCGGTGGTGGCGCGGAATTTTGCCAGTGTCTTCACGCCTGGCAGCTTCGAGCCGTCGCCGAACGCAAAGCTTGTATCGCCGACACGGACGCTGCCGCCGTCGGGTACGACCAGCAGATTGATGCAGCGGAGCAAGGTCGACTTGCCCGAGCCGGATGGGCCGATCAGCGCGACCACGCCGCCCTTGGCGACGTCGAGGCTGATGCTCTTCAAAACCTCGTTGCTGCCGAAGCTCTTGCGCAAGGCCCTGATCTCGATTTTTGCAGTCTCGCTCATTCGCCGACCGCCAGTCGCTTCTCGCCGCGGCGGACGAGGATGGTCAGGGGAATCAGGATCGCCGCATAGGCGACCGCGACGGCAGTGTAGGTCTCGAGCGGCCGGTAGCTGTCATGGGCGGCGACCTGGCTCTGATAGACCAGATCGGGCACGGCCAGCACCGAGACCAGCGAGGTGTTCTTGAACTGGATGATCGACTGGTTCATCAGCGCCGGGATCATGCGCTTGATCGCCTGCGGCAGCACGATACGCCGCATGCTCTGGATAGGCGTCATGCCGAGCGCGGCACCGGCTTCGGACTGGCCCTTGTCGATCGAGATGATGCCGCCGCGGATGATCTCCGAATAGAACGAGCCGCCATAGAGCGAGAGCGCCAGCGCCGAAGCCGTGATCGGCGTCATGTCGATGCCGGCCAGGATCGGCAGCGCGTAATAGAACCAGATCAGCTGCACCAGGATCGGCGTGCAGCGGAACGCCTCGATGAAGGTGAGCGCGATCATCCGCACCGCTCTGAAGCGCGACAGGGTGCCGAACGCGCCGAACAGGCCGAACACGAGACCGAGTATGACGATGACCACGGTAAAGCCGACCGTGACGCCGAGCCCGTTGAGAAAGAGCCAGCGATAGCTCCAGAGGATGCCGAAGTCCCATTGATACATGTCTTGCGGACCTCAGCCGTAAAATAGCTTGGAAAGTTCGTGCCGCATGCCCAGTGCACCTCTCCCGCTTGCGGGAGAGGTCGGCGCGCAGCGCCGGGTGAGGGCTCTATCCACTGGGGGAGTCTTGCCAGCGGAGACACCCTCACCCCAGCCCTCTCCCGCAAGCGGGAGAGGGAGTGCAGCGGGATTTGTGGATCGAGCTCGGCCCAATCTAACAACGCCCTTACAACGAAACGCCCGGCGGAATGTCTGCCTCGGTCACGCCCACCAGCTCCATGTTGGTGATGATCGCGTTGCGGATGAAGCCGAGGCCCTTGTTGAAGTCGATCCAGGTGTTGACGTAGTCGCGGAAGGTTTTGTCGTTCTCGCGGCGGAAGCCGGCATTCGACGTCGTCGCGAAGATCGGCGTCGGCAGCACGAACTGGCCGAGCGAGGGGTTCTTCTTCAGCACCGTCAGCGACAGCATGGTGATCAGGCACTGCGCGTCGACGCGGCCGGTCTGGAGCGCGGCGGTAGCGTCGTCGGCGGTCTTCAGGCGCGAGATCTGCGCCTTCGGCGTCAGGCGGCTGACGACCTGGTCGTGCGACGAGCCCTGGTCCACGGCGATCTTGACGTCGGGCGAGTTCAGCTCGGCCCATGATTTCGGCTTGAAATCCTTCTTGCAGAGGATGCCGAAGGCGTTGTTGAAGACCGGCACCGAGAAGTCGACGACGAGCGCGCGCTTCGGGGTCGGGTTGAGGCCGAAGAAGATGTCGATCTTGTTGGACTGAAGATCGAGCACCGAATTGCCCCAGGTGGTCTCGGTGATCTCGAGCTCGGCCTCCATGTCGTCGGCGAGCGCCTTGGCGATGTCGACGTAAAAGCCCTTCCACTGGCCGCTGGCGAGATCCTTCATGTAATAGGGCGCGCCGCCGCCGACTGCGCCGATCCGCATCTTCTTGCTGCGGCGGATGCGTGCGAAGGTCGATTCGTTCGGATCGGCGGCCTGGGCCACGGCCGGGGAGGCCAGCGCGCTCGCGGTCACCGCGCCGATGGCGCCAAGTCCGACAATCGATGCAACATCACGACGTGTAACCATTAGAATCAATCGCTTTTCTGGTTGAAGAGGAGTTCCGGCAGCGTTCATACCAAGGCGGCCCTTTCAGTGAAAGCACAGCCTATCGGCTGGGCAGACCGTGAATTGCCCGGATGCTGGGCAAGCGGCAGTCGTTCGGGGTGATCGCCGCTTGCTTTCCGCTCCCTTTGGCCCCAAATAGGGACCGGGAGATTGGCGGTGGACGAGCCACTCGCCAACCGGGTCAGGTCCGGAAGGAAGCAGCCCTAACGAGGTCCGGATCGGGTCGCTCGTCAGTCTCCTACTTGTTTTTCCGAGCGAATTGCGCCGGCGGGCCTCCTGCCAGCGCGCTCCTTTCCGCAAACGCCGGCCGAGAGAGATTTCATTGCGGATCGACCGATGAGCGACGCTGGCGCCCCTTCCAATTCTGATAGCGCCGGCCAGGCCGCTAACGCGCCTTACCGGGTTCTGGCGCGCAAATACCGCCCCTCCTCATTCGACGATCTGATCGGCCAGGAGGCCGTGGTCCGCACCGTCTCCAATGCGTTCGAGACCGGGCGGATTCCGCAGGCCTGGATCCTCACCGGCGTCCGCGGCGTCGGCAAGACCACCACGGCGCGTATCCTTGCCCGTGCGCTCAACTACGAGATGCCGGATGGCTCGGTGAAGGGCCCGACCGTCCATATGCCGACGCTCGGCGTGCATTGCCAGGCGATCATGGAAAGCCGGCACATGGACGTGCTGGAGATGGACGCGGCCTCGCATACCGGCGTCGACGATGTCCGCCAGATCAATGACAGCGTGCGCTATGCGCCGGCCAGCGCGCGCTACAAGGTCTACATCATCGACGAAGTCCACATGCTGTCGACGGCGGCGTTCAACGCCTTCCTGAAGACGCTGGAGGAACCGCCGGAGCACGCCAAATTCGTGTTCGCCACGACGGAGATCCGCAAGGTTCCGGTCACGGTGTTGTCGCGCTGCCAGCGTTTTGACCTGCGCCGCGTCGAGGCCGACGTGCTGATGAAGCACCTCGCCAGCATTGCCGCCAAGGAAAACGTCGAGATCGAGCCGGAGGCACTCGGCATCATCGCGCGCGCGGCCGAAGGTTCCGTGCGCGATTCGCTGTCGCTGCTCGACCAGGCGATCGCGCATGCTGCAGGCAATGTGAAGGCTGATGCGGTCAGGCAGATGCTGGGCCTTGCCGATCGCACCCGTGTCATCGACCTGTTCGAATCGCTGGCGCGCGGCGATATCGCTGCCGCCTTCAAGGAGTTCCGCGACCAGTACGATGTCGGCGCCGATCCCATCGTCGTGCTCTCGGACCTTGCAGAGTTCGTCAATTTCGTCACCCGCGTGAAGATCGTGCCGGCGACCGCCGAAAACGTCGCCTATGGCGAGACCGAGCGCGTGCGCGCGAAGGATTTCGCCTCAAAAATCTCGATGCGCGTGCTGTCGCGGATGTGGCAGATGCTGCTCAAGGGTATCACCGAAGTGCAGGCCGCGACGCGGCCGGCTGCCGCCGCCGAGATGGTGCTGGTGCGCATCGCCTATGTCGCCGATCTGCCGACGCCGGACGAAGCCATCAGGATGCTGGAGCAGAATGGCGGCGGTTCGCCGGTCGTGAGTGGCGGCAGTGCTGCGCGCAGCAGCGCGCCGGCAGCGCCAATGGCCGCTGCGGCGCCGGTTGCTTCTGCTGCGCCTGTTCGCATGCCGAATTCGTCGCCGTCAGCGTTCGGCGGTGGTGCGCGGCCGCAGATGGCGGCACCCGCGCCGGATCCGCAAGCTGCGGCGGCCCCCCAGCTCCGCATCACGAGCTTCACCGAGCTCGTTGCGCTCGCCAGCCAGAAGCGCGATGTCATGACCAAGGGCGCGCTCGAAGGCGACATGCGCCTTGTCCGTTTCGAGGAGGGCCGGCTGGAAGTCGCGCTCGAGCCGAACGCCTCCAAGACCATGATCTCCGAGCTCGCGCGCAAGTTCGAGCAGTGGACCGGCCGCCGCTGGACCGTGATCGTATCAAATGAACAGGGTCAGCCGACGCTGCGTTCGGTCAACCAGGCGGCGAAGCAGGAACATGCGCGCTCTGCGGAGGCCGATCCGCGCGTGCAGGAGGTGCTGTCGCGCTTCCCCGGATCGAAGGTCGTCGAGGTCCGCAGGCTTGCCCCCGAGACGCCGGAATCCAATATTAACTCCGATTATGGCAGTGACGATCCGGTCGACGGTTCCGATGGCGACGACGATCTCTGAGCCAGGCTTTTTCAAGGACGAACACACGCACTTTGAGGACAAGAACTCATGGCTGACTTTCTCGGCATGATGAAGCAGGCGGCGCAGCTGCAATCCAAGATGCAGGAGATGCAGGAGCAGCTCGGCAATGTGGAAGTCGAAGGCATCTCCGGCGGCGGTCTCGTCGCCGTGCGCATGACGGCGAAGATGGACGTCAAGGGCGTGAAGATCGATCCCTCGCTGATGAAGCCGGAAGAGAGCGAGGTGCTGGAAGACCTGCTCGTGACGGCGTTCGGCGATGCCCGCCGCAAGGCGGAGACGGCGATGCAGGAGAAGATGCAGTCGCTCACCGGTGGGCTCGGCCTGCCGCCGGGGCTGTTCGGCCAGTAATATGGGCGCGGTTGCAGGTCCTGAAATCGAGCGGCTGGTCCAGCTTCTCGCACGGCTGCCGGGGCTCGGCCCGCGCTCCGCGCGGCGCGCGGCGCTGCATCTGATCAAGAAGCGCGAAGCGCTGATGATGCCACTGACGTCGGCCTTGCAGGTCGCGCTCGAGAAGGTTGAGGTCTGCAAGACCTGCGGCAACATCGACACCCAAAATCCCTGCACGGTCTGCATCGACCCGACGCGTGATCCTGCCATCATCGTCGTCGTCGCCGACGTCGCCGATCTCTGGGCGCTGGAGCGGGCCAATGCGACCCAGGGGCGCTATCACGTGCTGGGCGCGACCTTGTCGCCGCTCGACGGTGTCGGTCCGCAGGATCTCACTATCGACGCGCTGGTCGCGCGTGCCCACGCTGCAGAGGTGCACGAGATCATTCTTGCGCTGAATGCGACAGTCGACGGCCAGACCACGGCCCACTACATCACCGACCTGCTTCAGGACGCCAACGTAAAAGTAACCCGGTTAGCGCACGGTGTGCCTGTTGGTGGCGAGCTTGATTATCTCGACGAAGGTACGCTATCGGCCGCGATGCGGCAGCGGACCCTGTTCTAGCCACCCAGACCTACGGAACGGACGACATGACGAAACTTTTCGCCACACGCCTGGCTTTGGCCGCGACGATGATGATGCTGGTGAGCCCGGCGATCTCCGCGCAGCAGGACGACGAGGCGGCGCCGCCGTCCAAGCCCGGCAAGCTGATCAACACCGGCGAGGTGCTCTCGGGCGAGCTGAACACGATGAAGGTGCGTGACGTCAAGAACGCCGGGAAGCGGATCGCGACCTACCAGATCACCTCCGAGCCGCGCCGGCTGCCGCCGCCGAGCGGGCTGTGCAATCTCGAGACCGGGCCCGAAACCTTCCAACTCGTCACTTCCAGCGACGCACAGGCCACGCAGCTGAAATCCTTCGTCGGCAAGGCGATCTCGGTCAAGGTCGACGAAGTCGCCTGCGCCAGCGATCCCGGCCAGATGAGCGAGGCCGTGATCACGAAGTGGAGTTTGATCAAGAAGCAGTAGGGGGCGTTCCGCTGCCTCCAGCAGGTTGAGATCCCGCAGCTAACCCAAATATCTCACTCCGCTGCAATCACCGTGAGCTCCGGCCAGTGCGCTTTCCATCGCGCCGCTTTCACCGCGTAGCCTGCCGCTGAAAAATTCGGTGTCCGGTTGGGCCGCGCAATCAGCCCTGCAATGTCGTCGAAGCCGTGCGGTGCGTAGACGTCGTAGCGATCGCCTATGCGCCTCACGCCCACCTGCGTATTCTCCGTCAGGAAGCGATCGATACCATCGGTCGAGCGCATTGACGGCGGGTAGGGCAAGCCGTGCTTGTCGGGATACCACAGATGCACGCGCCCCTGGTTGCGGATCTCGACCTTGACGCCGAGATGCCCGAGCCCCGCATGCAGTTTGCGGATCACCGCATCCTCAGCTTCCCATGAGGTATCGGCGTCGAAATAGAACACGTCGTAGTCGGAGATGCCGTGATGGAGCGGACGACCCGTAAGCACGTTCCAGACCGTTTGTGTGAGGCACCCTGCGACCAGCCACGCATCCGGCAGTGCGAGACGCGCCAGTTCATCGATGATGGCAACGTTGACCGGGTTCTTCAGCGCCAGCGCGATGAATCGCTCTTCATCCATCGGACCGCTCAAGCGCGCTCCTGTCCGTCATATTTCGCTCGTGCCGCCTTTGAGGCGAGCGCGCGCCAGCGCCGCCGCAAAAATGGTTCGACGATCGCGCGCCTCGCCTTCGACAGGCGGATCAGCACGATCGGATAGTCGGCGTAGTGATCGGTGAAATAGAAGATCTTCGGCCGGCTCTCGACCAGCATCGCGCGCTCGTCAATCGGTACGTCCGGCATGACGAGGCTGTCGCCGTCTTCCTTCAAACGCGCCAGCATCTTCTTGCGCACTTTCAGCGCTGGCGTGCCGTAGGAGGTGCCGTCCTCGACCTCCGGCCACGTCAGTGCAAAGTCTCTGACGTCGTCGAAGGTCACGAGCCTGGCTCAATGCACGGCGGTGAAGAACCGCGCGGGCCTGAAACCGGACAGCCAGGTCCAGACCGGCTGGCTGCGCATGCCGAGGTCCCAGGAGCCGAGCACGGCATCGGCGCGACCGACCAGATTGTCGACGGGCAACAGCCCGACGCCGCCGGAGCGCAACGGCACGCGGCTGTCGGCGGAGTTGTCGCGGTTATCGCCGAGCACGAAGAGATGGCCAGGGGGCACCGTCACTTCCTGCGTGTTGTCGAGCGGGCCGTTGTCGCGCATCTTGAAGATCAGATGCGAGACGCCGTTCGGCAGCGTCTCGACATAGCGGTAGGCGGGCTCGCTGCCGCCATTGTCGTCCTCGGCGGCGCCAACGCCGTCCGGCTTCAACTCGGCGGGGCGGTCGTTGATGAAAAGCTGGCCCTGACGCATCTGGATGCGGTCACCGGGAAGTCCCACCACGCGCTTGACCCACGCCTGCGAGCGATCGCCGGGCCAGCGGAACACCACGACGTCACCCTGCTTCGGCGTTTCGGCGAAGACGCGACCGGTCTCGGGCAGGTTGATCTGGATCGGCAGCGACGAGGTGCCGTAGCCATAGGGGAATTTCGAGGCGAGCAGGGCGTCGCCGATCAAGAGCGTCGGCTCCATCGAGCCCGACGGCACGTAGAACGGCTCGGCGAGCGCGCCCTTGGCGATGAACACGGCGGCGACGATGCCGGCGAGCTGCATCAGCTGGCCGGCCCAGCCGCTGCTCTTCCGCTTGGGAGCGACAGTTACCTTCTCAACGCTCATGCGCCCGTTCCACCCACCGTAATGCGTTCCATCAGAAGTGACGGCTGGCCGACACCGACCGGCACGCCCTGACCGTTCTTACCGCAGGTGCCGATGCCGGTATCCAGCGCGAGGTCGTTGCCGATCATTCGGATGCGATGCAGGTCCGTCGGCCCGTTGCCGATCAGCATGGCGCCTTTCAGCGGCGCGCCGATCTTGCCGTTCTCGATCTTGTAGGCCTCGGTGCACTGGAAGACGTATTTGCCCGAGGTGATGTCGACCTGTCCGCCGCCGAAATTCGCGGCAAACACGCCGTTCTTGACCGAGGCGAGAATCTCGGCCGGGTCGCGGTCGCCCGCGAGCATGTAGGTGTTGGTCATGCGCGGCATCGGCACATGGGCATAGCCCTGGCGGCGGCCGTTGCCGGTCGGCTTCATGTTCATCAGCCGCGCGTTCTGGCGGTCCTGCATGTAGCCGACGAGGACGCCGTCCTCGATCAGCACGGTGCGGTTGGTCGGCGTGCCCTCGTCGTCGATCGACAGCGAGCCGCGGCGCGAGGCAATGGTGCCGTCGTCGACCACGGTGACGCCCTTGGCCGCGACCTGCTGGCCCATCAGGCCGGCGAACGCGGAGGTCTTCTTGCGGTTGAAGTCGCCCTCGAGGCCGTGGCCGACCGCTTCATGCAGCATCACGCCGGGCCAGCCCGCGCCGAGCACGACGTCCATCTCGCCGGCGGGGGCGGGGATCGATTCCAGGTTGACCAGCGCCTCGCGCAACGCTCCGTCGGCGGCGTCGCGCCAGTTCTTGCTCTCGATGAATTCGGCATAGCCGGCACGGCCGCCATAGCCCTTGCTGCCGCTCTCCTGGCGGTCGCCCTGGCCGGCGACGACCGAAACATTCACGCGCACGAGCGGGCGGATGTCGCGATAGCTTTCGCCGTCGGGCCGCAGGATCTCGACGACCTGCCAGGTCGCGCCCAGGCTGACGCTGACCTGCCGCACCCGCGGATCCTTGTCGCGCAGATAAGCGTCGATCTCGGCGAGCAGCTTGACCTTGGTCTCGAAGCCCGGCGCATCCAGCGGATTTTCGTCATTATAGAGTCGCACATTGGTATGCGCTGGCGGCGCCGCAAAGCTGCCGGAATAGCCACCGCGGACGGCTGCGACCGCGTCGGCGGCGCGAATCAGCGCCGGCAGCGACACGTCTGATGAATGCGCGTAGCCGACCGCGTCGTCCTTGACGGCGCGCAGGCCAAAACCCTGCGAGGTGTCGTAGGTCGCCTGCTTCAGCCGCCCGTTGTCGAACATCAGCGCTTCGGTCTGGCTGTATTCCAGGAACAATTCGCCGTCGTCGGCACCGGCAAGCCCGCGCGCGAGCTCGTTGCGAACCTGGTCGCGGTCGAGATTGGCACGGTCGAGCAGGGAGGTTGTGGCAGGGTTGGTCATCGATCACCCATTGTCGGAGAGATGTCAGGCAAGATAATGGCTTCCCGGCCGTTCGGCGAGAGGGCGGACCGTCACATTACGGAAACGACATGATTGAAATCATTGCGATATCCGAAGGGCACATCGAAAGCTTCCACCGCGCGCTCGATACGGTTGCGCGGGAGCGGCGCTATTTGGCCTTCCTCGAGGCGCCTCCGATCGAATCCACGCGGGCCTTCGTTCTGGACAACATCGCGAGGGGCTATCCGCAGTTTGTAACGATTTCGGCGGGGGAGGTGGTTGGCTGGTGTGACGTGGTTCGCAAGGCGCGGCCGGTTCATGCACATGGCGGCGTGCTCGGGATCGCCTTGCTGCCAGCGTTCCGGCGGCAGGGGCTTGGCGAGAGGCTGATGCTCAGGGCTCTCGATGCGGCAAAGGCGTTTGGATTCCGTCGCGTCGAGCTGACGGTCCGGCGCGACAACGCCAACGCGATCGTGCTGTACAAGAAGGTTGGGTTTGAAGTCGAGGGATGTCAGCGCGCTGCCGTTCAGGTTGACGGCGTTCTCCACGACGTCGTGATGATGTCCGTGCTGTTCTGAGGCTCAACCCGCCGCCCTACGGCAGCTTGTCATACCCCTCGCCGAGCCCGTTCAGGCTGAGCGGGAAGCCGATTCCCTCTTCCGGGGTTTCGAAGATGATGAAGGTCGCCGTCTTGGCAGTGCGGAGCTGGCCGAGCAGCTTGTCGTCCATGACAACCTCGGCGACGCAGCCATTGGGCAGGCAGCGGACGAAGCCGGCACGGCCGACGTCCTGGTTATCGAGCTTGAGGCCGAGGCCGGAGGGCAGGAGGACGCCGAGCGGGGCGACCACGCGCATCAGGCGGCTCTTCTGATCGGCGGTCTTGAGCACGATCACGGTCAGGCCGGCATTGGAGCGGTCTTCGGCCACCACGCTCTGGATCAGGGCGCATTGCTCGGTCTGGGCGCCCGGCGGGGTGTCGCAGCGGATCTGCCAGTCGCCATGGACGGAGCGCACCGCGCCCTGCGCATGGGCGGGGACGGGCAAGAACACGAACAAGACAAGGAAGAGGGCGGCGGCCAGGAGGCCGATCAGCGCGTTGAGGCTGCTATCCGGCCTTGCCATGCATCTCGAAAGCCCCATCGGGGTCGGTCCCTCTGCTCGCTTGGGTCGCTTGCGCGGGTGGACTGATACGGAAATGACGGCGTCTTGAAGGCAATTCCCAAGCAAATCCCGCGCCGCCGAGGCCGCTACCGCCGGCACGAATCAGGTTCCGCCGCGGCCGTTCGCCAGTGCCTACAACGGGCAATTCCGCTGTCAAGCCGCGGCATCCCGGGAAACGGTATTTTTGTCTGATCTTACTAGGAAATATCTTGCGGGTGATGGCTGACAGACCGACCTCAAGACTGCATTGCGATAGATCAAGAATTATGGTTTGAGAGGCTTGATTTCGGCGTTCTCACGATCTGGCCCCAATTCCTCTTAGAGGTATTCTTGCGTGGCGGTTTGTCAGACGGGCGGATCGAATAAGCGTTTCCCAAAAATAGGGGAATGCACTTGGGGTGATTTCGTAAGGGGAGCGCGACGGCATGACGATGTCGATGGGCCGGGTCGGCCGGCACTTGCTGGGATTGGCCGTGGCGGGTCTGACGCTGGCGACGAGCGGTGCGGCATTCGCCGAGCTCGGGCAACCGGCGGCGTGGGAGTGGACGCTTCAGCAATCCGCTTCCCCGGTGATGGACAATATCGTCTGGTTCCACAATTTCCTGTTCGTGCTGATCACCCTGATTACGCTGTTCGTTCTGGCGTTGCTGGTGATCGTGGTGATGAAATTCAACGCGAAGGCCAATCCGGTGCCGTCGCGGACCACGCACAATACGCTGATCGAGGTGGCGTGGACGCTCGTTCCGGTGCTGATCCTGGTCGGTATCTCGGTGCCGTCGTTCCGCCTGCTCTTCCTTGAGCTTGACGTGCCGAAGGCGGATATCACCATCAAGGCGACCGGCAAGCAGTGGTACTGGTCCTATGCCTACCCGGATAACGGCAAGTTCGAGTTCGATTCGCTGATGGCGGCGGACAAGCAGCCCCGCCTGCTCGGCGTCGACAACGAGATGGTGGTGCCGGTCAACAAGGTGATTCGTGTCCAGGTCACCGGCGCGGACGTCATCCACGCCTTCGCGCTGCCGGCTTTCGGCGTCAAGATCGACGCCATTCCGGGCCGGCTGAACGAGACCTGGTTCAAGGCCACCAAGGTCGGCATGTTCTACGGCCAGTGCTCGGAGCTCTGCGGCAAGGACCACGCCTTCATGCCGATCGCGATTCGCGTCGTGGAGGACAAGGAGTTCGCCTCCTGGGTCGAGACGGCGAAGAAGAAATATGCGAGCGGCGGCACCAGCAGTTACGCCTCCGCGGCCGGCCCGACGCAGTAAGCGCCGGGTGGCGGCTCGAGGGGACTGAAAGCGATATAAAGGGCGGGACCGCATAAGGTCCGCATGGGACGCAAGGCAGGATTTGAAAATGGCAACGAGCGCAGCGGCACACGGCGATCACGCGCAAGACCACGGACATGACGAACACGCCCATCCGACCGGATGGCGGCGCTACGTCTATTCGACCAACCACAAGGACATCGGCACGATGTACCTGATCTTCGCGGTCATCGCCGGCGTCATCGGTGCCGCGATGTCGATCGCGATCCGTGCCGAGTTGATGTATCCGGGCGTGCAGATATTCCACGAGACGCACACCTATAACGTCTTCGTGACCTCTCACGGCCTGATCATGATCTTCTTCATGGTCATGCCCGCGATGATCGGCGGCTTCGGCAACTGGTTCGTGCCGCTGATGATCGGCGCGCCCGACATGGCGTTCCCGCGCATGAACAACATCTCGTTCTGGCTGCTGCCGGCCTCCTTCGCGCTGCTGCTGATGTCGACCTTCGTCGAGGGCGAGCCGGGTGCCAACGGCGTCGGCGCCGGCTGGACCATGTACGTGCCGCTGTCGAGCTCGGGTCATCCGGGCCCGGCCGTCGACTTCGCGATCCTGTCGCTGCATCTGGCGGGTGCATCGTCGATCCTCGGCGCCATCAACTTCATCACCACGATCTTCAACATGCGCGCGCCGGGCATGACCCTGCACAAGATGCCGCTGTTCGTGTGGTCGATCCTGGTGACGGTGTTCCTGCTGCTGTTGTCGCTGCCGGTGCTCGCCGGTGCGATCACGATGCTGCTCACCGACCGCAATTTCGGCACGTCGTTCTTCAACCCCGAAGGCGGCGGCGACCCCGTGCTGTTCCAGCATCTGTTCTGGTTCTTCGGTCACCCCGAGGTGTACATCCTGATCCTGCCCGCCTTCGGCATGGTCAGCCAGATCGTCTCGACCTTCTCGCGCAAGCCCGTGTTCGGCTATCTCGGCATGGCCTACGCCATGGTCGCGATCGGTGGCATCGGCTTCGTGGTGTGGGCGCACCACATGTACACGGTCGGCATGTCCTCGGCGACGCAGGCCTATTTCGTCGCTGCGACGATGGTCATCGCGGTTCCGACCGGCGTGAAGATCTTCTCGTGGATCGCCACGATGTGGGGCGGCTCGATCGATTTCCGCGCGCCGATGATCTGGGCGGTGGGCTTCATCTTCCTGTTCACCGTCGGCGGCGTCACCGGCGTCGTGCTGGCGAATGCGGGCGTCGACCGCGTGCTGCAGGAGACCTATTACGTCGTCGCCCACTTCCACTACGTGCTGTCGCTCGGTGCGGTGTTCGGGATCTTCGCCGGCTGGTACTATTGGTTCCCGAAGATGTCGGGCTACATGTACAACGAGACGCTGGCCAAGGCGCACTTCTGGGTCACCTTCATCGGCGTCAATCTGGTGTTCTTCCCGCAGCACTTCCTCGGCCTGTCGGGCATGCCGCGCCGCTATGTCGACTATCCCGACGCGTTCGCGGGCTGGAACCTGGTCTCGTCGGTGGGCTCCTACATCTCCGGCTTCGGCGTGCTGATCTTCCTCTACTGCGTGATCGACGCCTTCGCGAAAAAGGTGCCGGCCGGCGACAATCCGTGGGGTGCAGGTGCGACCACGCTGGAATGGACGCTGCCCTCGCCGCCGCCTTTCCATCAGTTCGAAGTGCTGCCCCGCGTGCAGTAATCAATCTCCTGCGGCGCCCGTGACGGGCGCCGCAGCTCTACAACAAAGCGAGTCAAACTAGTGTCCGTCCTCGACCACAACGCCATCGATCTCAATCCCCGCATCTCCGAAGCGGAGGTTGGCGACTATCTCGCGCTGCTCAAGCCGCGGGTAATGTCGCTGGTGATCTTCACCGCGCTGGTCGGGATGGCGATGGCGCCCGGGCATTTCCACTGGGTGCTGGCGATCACCTCGCTGCTCTGCATCGCGGTCGGTGCCGGCGCTTCCGGCGCCCTCAACATGGCGCTGGAAGGTGACATCGACGCCAAGATGTTGCGCACGGCGAACCGGCCGATTCCGCGTGGCCGCATCACCCGCCCCGAAGCGATGACGTTCGGCATGACGCTCGCCTTCTTCTCGGTGATGACGCTCGGCATCCTCGTCAACTGGATCGCGGGCGCGCTGCTCGCCTTCACCATCTTCTTCTACGTCGTGATCTACACGATCGGCCTGAAGCGCTGGACCGCGCAGAACATCGTGATCGGCGGCGCCGCCGGCGCGCTGCCGCCGGTGGTGGCCTGGGCCGCGGTCACAGGCACGGTCGACGTCGAGCCGCTGCTGCTGTTCGCCATCATCTTCTTCTGGACCCCGCCGCATTTCTGGGCGCTGGCGCTGTTCCGCTCCGACGATTACGCGCGCGCCGGCATTCCGATGCTGCCCAACGTCGCCGGCCCCGACGCGACGCGTCTCCAGATCCTGCTCTACACCATCGTGCTGATCGCGGTTGCCGCCGCGCCCTGGGCGCTCGGCTATTTCGATGCCGTCTACGGTGTCGTTTCGCTGATCCTCGGTGCCGGCATGCTGGTGCTCGCCATCAACGTCTATCTGCGCCGCGAGCGCAGCCAATCGCTGCGTGCGACGCGAAAACTGTTTGCCTTCTCGATCCTGTATCTGTTCGCGCTGTTCGCGACCTTGCTGGCCGAGGTCGTGTACCGGGCGCTTGCTCCGATGGTTGGGGGCGCATGATCGCGGAGATGGCCGACAAACCCGAGATAGATGGAATCGTCCTCACCGAGGCGCAGAAGAAGAGCCGTCGTCAGCGCTCCATTGCGATTGCTTTGGCGCTCGGCGTGCTCGTGGTGTTGTTCTTCGCCGTCACCATGGTCAAGGGACCGGCAGTTCTAATCCGGCCGATGTAGGGAAGATGGATCGAGAGCCCACCATGTCGCGGGATCAGAGCCGTAAGGCCAGCAAAGGTATCGGCCGCGATGTGCTGGTCGCCTCGATCTGCGGCGGCGTGGTCGCGCTGATGGTCGGCGCCTCCTACGCGGCGGTGCCGTTCTACAACTGGTTCTGCCGCGCCACCGGCTTCAACGGCACCACCCAGGTCGCGACCTCCGCGCCCGCGACCGGGCCGATCGCGCGAAAAATCGCGGTGCGCTTCGATTCCAATGTCGCACCCGGCCTGCCCTGGAAGTTCGAGCCGGAGCAGAACGAGATCGAGGTCAATATCGGCCAGGTCGTGACGGTCTTTTACACCGTGACCAACCAGGCCGCGCGGACCACCGCAGGCCAAGCCGCCTACAACGTCGCGCCGCTGACGGTCGGGTCGTACTTCCAGAAGATCAACTGCTTCTGTTTCACCGAGCAGACCATGGCGCCCGGCGAGAAGCGGGAGATGCCGGTCGTGTTCTATGTCGATCCGTCGATTGCCGCCGATCACGAGAACGACGGGCTGAACACCATCACGCTGTCCTACACGTTCTATCCGGTGAAGGATCCGGTGGTGAAGCCGCTGGCATCGGGCGACGACGACAAACGCAAGGGAAATCTCTGATCGCGGGCTCACGGCCCAGGGGTTGGTTCTAAGGGGATAAGTGCCGGACAGGCACGGGATTGAGGAGAGAGACGGCAATGGCCACAGCGCAAGGCAAACATCACGACTACCATCTGGTCGATCCCTCGCCGTGGCCGGTCGTCGGCTCTATCTCGGCCTTCATCATGGCGGTCGGCGCGATTACCTGGATGCACCATATGTTCTCGGCTGCGCCGATCATCTTCGGTGTCGGCACCATCGGCGTGCTCTACACCATGGCGAGCTGGTGGGGCGATGTGATCAAGGAAGCCCAGTACAAGGGCGACCACACCCGCGTCGTGCAGATCAGCCACCGCTACGGCATGATCCTGTTCATCGCCTCCGAGGTGATGTTCTTCGTTGCCTGGTTCTGGGCCTATTTCAATGCGGCGCTATTCCCGGCCGATCCCGTTCATATGACCCGCGAAGCCCTGTTCGGCGGTGTATGGCCGCCGAAAGGTATCGAGACCTTCGATCCCTGGCATCTGCCGCTGCTCAACACGCTGATCCTGCTGACGTCAGGCACCACGGTAACCTGGGCGCACCACGCGCTGCTCGAGAACGATCGCCAGGGCCTGAAATACGGCCTGATCATCACCGTCGTGCTCGGCGCGCTCTTTACCTGCGTGCAGGCCTATGAGTACAGCCACGCGGCGTTCTCGTTCGCCGGCAACGTCTACGGCGGGACCTTCTTCATGGCGACCGGCTTCCATGGCTTTCATGTCCTGGTCGGCACCATCTTCCTGCTGGTCTGCCTGTTTCGCGCTTACGCCGGCCACTTCACGCCGACGCAGCACCTCGGCTTCGAGTTCGCCGCCTGGTACTGGCACTTCGTCGACGTGGTCTGGCTGTTCCTGTTCCTCTGCATCTATGTGTGGGGACACGGCGCAGAGGCCATGGCGCACGGCGCGCACTGAGCCGCGACTGATCGATCAGAAAGGGCGGCCACAGGGCCGCCCTTTCGCTTTTCGGCCGCCGGAAGCCTTGGTGAAAACTGTGATAGAGTCCGCGACATGAACGACACTGCCGGCCCGTCCGAGCCCGAGACCACCGTCCTGCAAAGCGCGCTGCGCGGGCTTGCCTGCAAATGCCCACGCTGCGGCCAGGGTAAGCTCTATGCGGGCTTCCTGACGCTCGCGCCGTCCTGCGACCGCTGCGGCCTCGACTATGCATTCATCGACACTGGCGACGGTCCGGCGATTTTCATCATCATGCTGGCCGGCGCGATCGTGGTCGGCTGCGCGCTCGTCGTCGAGGTCAAATACCAGCCGCCGTACTGGCTGCACGCGGTGTTGTGGCTGCCGTTGATCCTCGCCACCACGCTCTTGCCGCTGCGTGCGATGAAGTCGCTTCTGATTGCGCTGCAATTCCATCACAAGGCGGCACCGGGCCGGCTGGTCGACCGCGCGAAATGAACGAGACTGCGCGCAAGCCTCGCGTGGCCGGCTTCGCGCTGTTCACGCTTTTCCTGGCCGCGGTGTGCGTCGCGCTCGGCGTCTGGCAATTGCAGCGCCGGACCGCCAAGCACGAGCTGGTCGCGGCACTCACCGAGCGTCTCGCCGAGGCCCCCATCGCGCTGCCGCCGCCTTCGCAATGGGCAGCGCTCAATCCCGCGCGCGACGAATTCCGCCGTGTCAGCTTCACCGCGACCTATGCGCCGCTGCCCGATGCGATGGTCTATTCGTCCGGGTCCGCCGTGCGCAAGGATGCTTCAGGTCCCGGCACCTGGGCGTTCCTGCCGGCGCGGCTTCCGACCGGGGAGACGGTCGTGATCGATGCGGGCTTCGTCGAGAACACGATGCAGGACCGCAGCGTCGAGGACCGCGCGGTGAAGAAGCTCGTGACGGGCCAGCCCGTCGCGCTCACCGGCTATCTTCGTTTTCCGGAAGCCGCAGCCTGGATGACGCCGGCGGCGAGCCGCGACAAGCGGCTGTGGTTCGTGCGCGATCATCTCGCGATCGCGACCGCACTGGGCTGGGGCGCAGTTGCGCCGTTCTACGTCGATCTCGAGCGGCCAACGCCCGAGAACGGCATCCCGCGTCCGGGTCCGCTCGACGTGCATCTGAAAGACGACCATTTGCAATACGCCATCACCTGGTTCGCGCTCGCGGGCGCGGTGCTGATTGCATTCGGCGTCTGGGTGAGGGGACGTCGCTTGATCTGAATTTGTCCGTAAGTTCCCGGAGGGAACCCGGTATCGCCCGGGGTTTATTATTCAGCACATATTCACGAGGGTGATCCTAAGTCGCACACAAATCTTCGCGGCAGACAGGATGTTGGCGTTGAGCGATTTCGATCAGATGGGAATTGTCGTCGACTGGGTGGACGCCTGCCGGAAGGGCGACCTTGCGACGCTGCTGGACCTCTATGCAGACGATGCCCAGGTTGAATGCACCTGCAACGGCACGCGACGCTATCGCGGACGACGCGAGCTCGAAACCTATTGGGGGCCGCGGCTCAGCGCATTCTCGTCGGCCGGCTTCGGCCTGGAAGAGATCAATCCCGCGCCGAACGGCGTCGATCTCGAATATTCCGTCGCGGGATCGCTGCGCATTCACGCCTCGTTTCGCTTCAGTGCCGAAGGCAAGATCTACAGCACGCTGTGCACGCCGGCACGGCAGAATCCGCCGGATGGTTGCGCGTGCTAAAGCGCGATGAGATTGGGATGAATCGTCATCGCGCTTTAGGTTGTTGTTTGCGCATGATCTTTTCGGAAAACCGCTTCGCACTTTTCCGGATCATGCTTTAGCGGGATACCGGCTCGTCTCCCCTCGTCTCCATTGGCAGACGACAGCGCACATAGGTCCGTTCATCCGCACGCAGTAGTGACAGTGATCCGCTGAGCGCGCGGACGCGCTCATGCATCCCGGTCAGGCCCCGGCCGAAGACATTGTCGGCGGGAAAGCCGCCGCCGTCGTCGGATATCTCGATCGCGAGCGCCTCGCCCGCGATGCTCGCCTGCACATGCGCATTGCCTGCTGCGGCATGGCGCAGCACGTTGGTCAGCGCCTCCTGGATCACGCGATAAACGGTCTGCGCCAGCGGCCCGGCGATCTCGTTGAGGTCCGGATCGAGTGTGGCCGTCAGGCTGATCTGGGGCGCTTGTCTGCGAAAATTCTGGAGCAGCGTCTGTACGCTGCTCCCGAGCCCCAATTCCTCGATGTAGAGCGGCCGCAGCCGGTCGAGGATGCGGCGGTTGGTCTGCTGGAGCGCCTCGACCGACCGCATTATCTCCTGCGCCGATTTGCCGAGATTTCCCACTGGCGGCGAGGCTTCGCTCAACGCGATCGTGCCGGCGCGGATGCTGAACAGGAGTGGGCCCAGCTCGTCATGCAATTCGCGGGCAAGATCGCGCCGCTCGTTGTCCTGGAGCGAGACCAGGCGGTGCAGCAGGTCGCGATTGTCCTGACTCAATTGTGCGAGCGTCGTGGCCAGCGCATTGGCCTCTTCGCAGCTCTGCCGGATTTCCGGCGGCCCTGCGACCGGGATCGGCGTTGCGTAGTCGCCGCGCCGTATGCGGGTGAGGCCTTCGCCGAGATGTTGCAGCGGTCGCAGGGCCGATCCTGCGAAAATGTAAGCAATGGTACCGGTGAGCACCATCAGTACGGCGACGAGGCCGGTCAGCGCGAGGAAGCCGATCCACTTTTCGAACAGGTCGGCCGACAGGTCCGGCAGGAATACGATATCGCCGACCCTCTTGCCATCAATGACCACCGGGGAGGCAGCGTCCATGTCCGGTATGGTCAGGAGGTCGACGAACCATTGCGGAACCGCCTGAAGATTGCGCATGCCGTCTCGCGGGGACGGAGTAGGACCTGATTCGATAGAACGGAATTGAATATCGGAGGAGACGCCCAGGGACAGGACAAATGCGTCGAGCGTCTTCTGCGGATTGTCCGAGGCGCGCAGAGTGTTGTTGAGCGCAGCGGCGACGGACCTGGTCGAACGTCGAGCAGGCTCGTTCTCCTCGGCCAGCTGACCGGTTGCAAAAAGCTGCAGCAATATGCCGCCCATCACAAGCGCCGCGACAAACATCACGCCGAGCGGGAGAAACAGTTGCGTCCTGAAGGGGAGCCGTTGCCACATTAGGTCAATTCTAACGCGTATGGGCGCGATTTGCTCTTTCCATTTGTTCCCGCCGGTCTATGAGTCAAAAAACAAGAGAGCGCGCGATGCAAGATACCGCCAAGCCGGCGACTAGGGTCCTGATCGTCGACGACCATCCCGTGGTGCTGTCAGGTTGCCGCACCCTTTTCGCATCCGACCATTCGATCCGCATCGACGAGGCGACGGACGCCAAATCCGGACATCGCGCCTATATCAGCAAGCGGCCCGACGTCACCGTGATCGACATCAGCCTGCCCGATGTCTCCGGCTTCGAGCTGATGCGGAGGATCCGCAAGGACGATCCCGATGCCAAGATCATCATGTTCAGCATGAACGACGATCCGGCCTTCGTGGTGCGGGCGGTCGAACTCGGGGCGCAGGGTTACGTCTCCAAGGGTGACGATCCCAGGATCCTGCTGAAAGCGGTGCGCAAGGTGGTCGCAGGTGACAATTTTATCTCGCCGCAGCTCGCGGAAGCCGTGACGTTCTCCGGCGCTGCGATCAAGGCCAATCCGGCCTCGCAAATGACGCCGCGGGAGCTTGAAATTCTCCGCCTGCTCGGCCGGGGCGACAAGATCGTCGAGGTCGCCGAGGCGCTTGGCATCTCCTACAAGACCGTGGCTAACACCACCTCCCTGCTCAAGCAGAAGCTAGGGGCCAAGAACCACTCCGATCTGATCCGGATTGCGGTGGAAATCGGCATGAATTGACACCCCGGACGCCCAGGCACTGGCGGCCTGAGCACCGAACCGGCTGCTCCAGGATGCTGCCGGTTCGGTGGGGGCGGAGTGGTCTCGGCGTGCAGCCGGGCAATGCATGGACACCGCCGATACCATCCGCCGACACAATCGGCCGAGGCGGCAAACGTTCCTGAAACGGCTCAAGATGTCGGGAAAAAGTAGCATCGCAGGCGTGTTCCTCGCCCCGCTGCGTTGGCGAAAGCTGAAACGCATCGGGAAAAACAGGAACATCTTCCCCCCATCGTCGTTTTCGCCCTTGACGATTTCGTGACAGGCGACGAAAGCTTGGCTCGACAGTTTTAGCGGGCAAGCGCCCCGGACAAGCCAAACTGGTCTGCACACATCAACGACAGACCTTCCAAGAGAGGGCTGCGGCATCGCCGCAGCCTTTTTCGTTGGAGAGCTCCGGCCGCGAAGCGGTTTCCCGATGCCGCAAAACGCTTTATGGTGGCTGAAAGCCTCTGGCTGTTGACAAGTAGTTTCATAAAATCAAAGGCTTATGGGTCGAGCTTCGGCGCGGCCGGCCTTTGGAGGGCAGTTTGACTCGTTATATCTCGACCCGGGGCGAGGCCCCCGAACTTGGCTTCTGCGACGTGATGCTGACCGGGCTCGCCCGCGACGGCGGCCTGTATGTGCCGGCGACGTGGCCGCAGCTTTCGACTGAAGCCATCGCCGGCTTCTTCGGCCGCCCCTATTGGGAGGTCGCGGTCGACGTGATCCGTCCCTTCACCGGCGGCGAGATTTCGGACGCCGAGCTCGGCCGCATGGCCAACGAGGCCTATGCCACGTTCCGCCATCCGGCCGTGGTGCCGCTGCGCCAGTTGTCTCCGCACCAGTTCGTGCTGGAGCTGTTCCACGGCCCGACGCTCGCCTTCAAGGACGTGGCGATGCAGCTGATCTCCCGGCTGATGGACCATGTGCTGGCCAAGCGCGGCCAGCGCACCACCATCGTGGTCGCGACGTCAGGCGACACCGGCGGCGCCGCGGTCGATGCCTTTGCAGGGCTCGAGAACGTCGATCTCATCGTGCTGTTTCCGCACGGCCGCATCTCCGAAGTGCAGCGGCGAATGATGACGACGACGGGCGCGGCGAACGTTCATGCGCTCGCCATCGAAGGCAATTTCGACGACTGCCAGGCGCTCGTGAAGGGCATGTTCAACAACCATCGCTTCCGCGATGCGACCTCGCTGTCCGGCGTCAATTCCATCAACTGGGCCCGGATCGTCGCCCAGGTGGTCTACTATTTCACCTCCGCCGTTGCCGTCGGCGCGCCGGCGCGCGCCGTCGACTTCGTCGTGCCGACCGGCAATTTCGGCGATATCTTTGCCGGCTATGTCGCCAAGCGCATGGGTCTTCCGGTGCGGACGCTGCGTATCGCCGCCAACGTCAACGACATCCTCGCCCGCACGCTCAAGACCGGCATTTACGAGGTGCGCGAGGTGCATGCCACTGCGTCGCCGTCGATGGACATCCAGATTTCCTCGAATTTCGAGCGGCTGATGTTCGAGGCCGGCCGGCGCGATGCCGCCGGCGTGCGCCGTCTGATGGAGCAGCTCAAGCAGTCCGGGCGCTTCGTGCTGCCCGACGCAACGCTCGCCGCGATCCGCGAGGAGTTCGACGCAGGCCGTGCCGACGAGACCGAGACTGCGGCTGCGATCCGCGCCGCCTGGCGCGAGGCGGGCGAACTGGTCGATCCCCATACTGCGGTGGCGCTCGCTGTCGCCGACCGCGACACCACCGACACCACCGTGCCCAGCATCGTGCTCTCCACCGCCCATCCGGCCAAATTTCCCGATGCCGTCGACGCGGCCTGCGGCCAGCGGCCGCAACTGCCGGCCTGGCTCGATGGTCTCATGACCAAATCCGAACACATGAAGGTGATGAAGAACGATCAGGCCGAGGTCGAGCGGTTCGTGCTGTCGGTCAGCCGCGCCGCAAAACAGGGAGTTACCGGATGAGCGTCGAGATTTCCAAACTTGCCTCCGGCCTGACCGTCGTCACCGACAAGATGCCACATCTCGAGACCGCGTCGCTCGGCGTCTGGGCGGGCGTCGGCGGACGCGACGAGAAGCCGAACGAGCACGGCATTTCGCATCTGCTTGAACATATGGCGTTCAAGGGCACGACCAAGCGCACCTCGCGCGAGATCGTCGAGGAGATCGAGGCGGTCGGCGGCGATCTCAATGCCGGCACCTCGACCGAGACCACGTCCTATTACGCGCGGGTGCTGAAGGCCGACGTGCCGCTCGCGCTCGACGTGCTTGCCGATATCCTGGCCAATCCCGCTTTCGAGCCCGACGAGCTCGAGCGCGAGAAAAACGTCATCGTGCAGGAGATCGGTGCCGCGCAGGACACGCCCGACGACGTCGTGTTCGAGCATCTCAACGAGCTCTGCTATCCCGACCAGCCGATGGGCCGTTCGCTGCTCGGCACCGCCAAGACCTTGCGCGCTTTCAACCGCGACTCGCTGCGCGATTATCTGTCGACGCATTATCGCGGCCCCGACATGGTGGTGGCTGCGGCCGGCGCGGTCGATCACAAGCAGGTGGTCGCCGAGGTCGAGAATCGCTTTTCGAGTTTCGAGGGGACGCCGGGCCCGAAGCCGCAAGCCGCCATGTTCGGTAAGGGCGGTACCAAGGTGGTGCATCGCGAGCTCGAGCAGGCGCATCTGACGCTGGCGCTGGAGGGCGTGCCTCAGGGCGACCTGTCGCTGTTCTCGCTCCAGGTCTTCACCAACATCCTCGGCGGCGGAATGTCGTCGCGGCTGTTCCAGGAGGTCCGCGAGAAACGCGGCCTCTGCTACTCCATCTACTCGTTCCACGCGCCCTATACCGACACCGGTTTCTTCGGCCTCTACACCGGCACCGATCCGGCCGACGCGCCGGAGATGATGGAAGTCGTGGTCGACATCATGAATGACTCGGTGGAGACCCTGACCGAGGGTGAGATCGCGCGGGCCAAGGCGCAGATGAAGGCAGGCCTCCTGATGGCGCTGGAGAGCTGCTCGTCCCGCGCCGAGCAACTCGCCCGGCACGTGCTGGCCTATGGCCGGCCGCAGACGGTGGAGGAACTGGTGGCCCGGATCGACGCCGTCAGCGTCGAATCGACCCGGGATGCCGCGCGTGCACTGCTTTCGCGCAGCCGGCCTGCGGTTGTCGCATTAGGCAGTGGCAGGGGTCTGGACACGGCGGTGTCTTTTGCGGAAGGATTGACGCGGGCACGTGCCAAGGCGCGGCTGCATTAGGAGCCGCGCACGGGCTGATCTGCCCCGGGAAGCATCACCATGGCCCTCTTTCGCCTGCCATCCAGTGGACCTGCCGCCCTCGCGCCGCGCGGCAACGGGCTGTTGCTGCGCGCGCCGCAGATGTCGGACTTTCTGCAATGGGCGCATTTGCGCGAGGCCAGCCGCGATTATTTGACGCCCTGGGAGCCGATCTGGCCGTCGGACGACCTCACCCGGTCCGGCTTCCGCCGCCGGCTGCGCCGCTATTCCGAGGACATCGCCGCGGACCGCTCCTATCCCTTCCTGGTCTTCCGCGAGCTCGATGGCGCCATGGTCGGCGGCATCACGCTGGCCAATGTCCGCCGCGGCATCGTCCAGGCCGGCACCATCGGCTATTGGGTTGGCAAGCCCCATGCCCAGCGCGGCTACATGACGGCGGCGCTCCGGGTGCTGCTGCCGACGCTGTTCGGCGAGCTCAACCTGCACCGGGTCGAGGCCGCCTGCATCCCCACCAATGCGCCTTCGATCCGGGTGCTGGAGAAGTGCGGCTTCTCCCGCGAGGGGCTCGCGCGCCGCTATCTCTGCATCAACGGGGTCTGGCAGGACCATTTGCTGTTCGGCCTGCTGCACGAGGATTTCCGCGGCTGAGCCCGTTCATTCATGTGGCCAAAGTCTCGTCGTGCCGCCTTGCTTGCTGCCTTGGGTTCGCCGATTTTGACGATATAACGCGCATGCCCCGGCGATCGGCCGGACAATTGTCATGGAGTACGGGCGTTGAGAGTGCAGGAGCTTCGGTCATCGCGGAATGCGTTGTGGCGTGGGACGGGGATCGCGCTGGCGGCGTCACTTGCGCTCGCCTCCGTCTCGCCGGTGGCGGCCCAGTCGTTGACCGACCGCTTCAAGGGCCTGTTCGGCGGCAAGTCCGACGAACCGGCCCAGCCCAAGCCGCCGCCTGCGCCCGGGCAGCCGGCCGAGGACGACCTCGACTGCCCACAGGTCACGGTGCGCGCGGGGGCCTCGACCTACGCGGTTGGCGCCACCGGCAAGCCGGCCGTCGGCAATGAGATCCGCTTCCAGGCCTCGATCACCAAGATGGCGCGTGAATGCGCCCGCAGCGCCGAGGGCATCACGGCCCGGGTCGGCATCCAGGGTCGCGTCATCGCCGGTCCCGCCGGTGCGCCTGCCACCGTCGAGGTGCCCTTGCGTATCGCCGTGGTGCACGGCGGTGTCGGCGAGAAGGTGATCGCCTCGAAGGCCTACCGGACCACGGTCGAGATGTCGGAGGGCGGCAGCGTTCCCTTCACCTTCGTCGCCGAGGATCTGTCCTATCCGGTGCCCTCGGCCAAGGATGCCGATTCCTACGTCTTCTATGTCGGCTTCGACCCGCAGGCGCTCGCGCCGGAGCCGAAGGCAAAGCCGAAGAAGAAGTAACGGCGGTCTCGTGCCCCGGACGCGGCGCAGCGCGTAGCGGTGCGACGCAGAGCCGGGGCCCAGACACTGCGAGCGGCATGGGTCCCGGCTCTGCGGAGCAGCGTTGCACGCTGCGCCGCGTCCGGGACAAGAGAGTTCTTCAGGTCAAACAAAATAGCCGGCGCTCATCGCGCCGGCTTTTTGATGGGTGAAGGCGAAATCCCTCAGTTCAGCTTCTGCCGGACCTCGGTGATGCCCTTGGCGAGCAGATCGTCGGCGACCTGGCCCCTGACCGACTGCGACAGGATCGTGGAGGCGGCCTGGACGGCGGCTTCCGCGGCTGCGGCGCGGACATCGGCGAGTGCCTGGGCCTCGGCGAGCGCGATCTTGCCCTCCGCGGTCTTGGTGCGGCGGGCGACGAAGTCTTCCATCTTCGCCTTGGCTTCGGTCGCGATGCGCTCGGCTTCGGACTTGGCGTTGGCGATGATGTCGGCAGCCTCGCGCTCGGCGGTGGCACTGCGCGCCTTGTAGTCGGCAAGCACCTTGGCCGCTTCCTGCTTGAGGCGCGTCGCGTCGTCGAGCTCGGCCTTGATGCGGTCGGCGCGATGGTCGAGCGCAACCATCACCTTCTTGAAGACCCCGAGATAGCCGAACACGACCATCAGGATCACGAAGGCGATGGCGACCCAGGTTTCAGGATCAAAGAACATATCGACTAACCCTTCAAGGACGCATCAACGGCGGCGCTGACCGACGTCGCATCCGGAACGACGCCCGTGAGTTGCTGCACGATTGAGCCGGCTGCATCGGCCGCGATACCGCGGACGTTGCTCATGGCGGTCGCGCGCGTCGCGGCGATGGTCTTCTCCGCTTCGGCGAGCTTGGCCGCCAGCTGCTCTTCCAGAGTCTTGCGCTCGGCGTCCGTCTGCGCGTTCGCCTTGTCGCGGGATTCGTTGCCGATCGCCTGCGCCCGCGAGCGCGCCGAAGCGAGCTCGCCTTCATAAGCCTTCAGCGCCGCGTCGGACTGGTCCCTCAGCGTCTGCGCCTCGGTGAGGTCGCCCTCGATCTTGTTCTGACGCGCCTCGATCGCACCGCCGACCTTCGGCAGAGCGAGCTTGGACACGATCACATAAAGCACGACGAAGAAGATCGCGAGCGACACCAGCTGCGAAGCATAGGTGCTGCTCTCGAACGGCGGAAAACCGCCACCGTGACCGCCTTCGGCCTCGGTGTGGGCGCCCGCCGCCGGACCTTTCGCCCCGCCATGACTCTCAGCCATGGAGTTCTCCTGTTGCTGTCATGCGCGCCGCTTCGGTTGAAGCGGCGCGAAAAGTCGTCCTCAGAGCGGAACGAACAGCAGCAGCAGCGCGATCAGCAGCGAGAAAATGCCGAGCGCTTCGGTCACGGCGAAGCCGAAAATCAGGTTGCCGAACTGGCCCTGAGCAGCCGACGGGTTGCGAACGGCTGCGGCGAGGTAGTTACCGAAGATCACGCCCACGCCGACGCCCGCGCCGCCCATGCCGATGCATGCGATGCCCGCGCCGATAAGTTTTGCTGCTGCCGGATCCATTTTAGACTCCTTGGAAGAAAGATTGGGTTTTGGGTGGAAATTCCCCGGACCGCTTAGTGTCCCGGATGAATGGCGTCGTTGAGGTAGATGCAGGTCAGGATCGCGAACACATAGGCCTGCAGGAACGCGACCAGAATCTCGAGCGCGTACAGCGCGACCGTGAGCGCCAGCGGCAGCACGCCGCCGACCCAGCCAAGGGCGCCGAGCGAGAAGCCGAGCATGGCGACGAAGCCCGCGAACACCTTCAGCGCGATGTGGCCGGCCAGCATGTTGGCGAACAGACGGACGCTGTGGGAGACCGGCCGCAGGAAGAACGACAGGATTTCGATGAACATCACCAGCGGCAGGATGTAGCCGGGGACGCCGTGGGGCACGAAGATCGAGAAGAACTTCGTGCCGTTCTTGGCAACGCCGTAGATCAGGACGGTGAAGAAGACCAGGAGCGCAAGCGCCGCCGTCACGATCAGATGGCTCGAGATCGTGAAGGTGTAGGGAATAATGCCGACCAGGTTCGAGACGCAGATGAACATGAACAGCGAGAAGATCAGCGGGAAGAACTTCATGCCTTCCGAGCCGGCCGTCGAACGGATGGTCGAGGCCACGAACTCGTAGGAGATCTCGGCGACCGACTGAAGGCGCCCTGGAACCAGCTGTGTACCGCTGGCAAGCATCAGGAGCGAGATGATCGCCACCGCCACCAGCATGTAGAGCGATGAATTGGTGAAAGCGATCGTGTGATTGCCGATATGGCCGATCGTGAAGAGAGGCTCGATGTTGAACTGGTGGATCGGATCGATTTTCATCAGCGCGGCATCTCTTGGTCTGCCGGCTAGCCGGCGTGTCTCGGTCTTCCGGCCGGGCCGGCTCGCACCGGCGAAGCCTGTGCGAAAATTCCTCTCCTGTTCGGATCGGCTTTAAGAACCACCGCGCCTGTTCTGACCCGCACCCGCCGTTCTCACCACATTCACCACGCCGGCCACGAAGCCAAGCAGCAGGAACACGATAAACCCGAAAGGCGACGTCGACAGCAAGCGGTCGAAACCCCAGCCAATCCCCGCCCCGACAACGACCCCGGCGACCAACTCGGAGGATAACCGGAATCCAAGCGCCATCGCCGAAGCTCTGGCCGCTCTGTCTTCACCGTCACCTGCGGGTTGCTCGGTCTTGATGTGGCGGCCGCGAAGTTCGGACAACCGCTGATCAAGACTTCCGAGCCGTTCGGAAAGCGCAGCTTCCTCGGGCGATCTATCGCGATCTCCATTCCCGCCGTGTCCCGTGTCTTGAGCCATGCCACGAAGACCAGAAACGCCGCGGTTGAATGGAAATTACGCCCGCCACCCTCAAAAGCCGCGCGGACCATACTGATGGCCTATAATCAAGTCAAGCCAAGTCACGATTGCGTCTCTTTCTGTTATCTATCTGATTTATTTGACGATATTGGCGTGTGCGGCAACGCTGCTCACAGCGTGACGCCGCACCGCAGCAGCTGTGCTCATGATCGGCGGATGCGGCCGCCATTTCGCCGCGCTGCCGGGATCAAACGGGCCGCCGGGATCGTTGGTTTCAGGGCCGTGTTTTTGGCGGCGGCTGGCTTTGCCGAGGTGTAGAATTACGGATGTGCCACCGGCGCGTCGTGGCGGAGAGTGTGATGA
This sequence comes from Bradyrhizobium sp. 1, assembly GCF_023073315.1. Lineage (GTDB taxonomy): Bacteria > Pseudomonadota > Alphaproteobacteria > Rhizobiales > Xanthobacteraceae > Bradyrhizobium. The sequence goes on from NZ_JADPJH010000018.1 coordinate 306,172, forward strand.
GACCAGCGAATTCATCCACAGCATCGTGGTTTGCGGCAGCGGCGCTTGCCGCGGTGATGGCTGTCGGTGGCGGCCTCGTCGCCGCGCAATCCGCGCCCGACAGTGAAAACGGCCGCTACAGCATGACGCCCATCCCCGAGGGCGTGCTGCGGCTCGACACCCGCACCGGCACGGTATCGACCTGCAGCAGGAACGGCACCGGCTGGGCCTGCTACGCGGTGCCCGACGAACGCACCGCGCTCGATGCCGAGATCGGCCGGCTCCAGGCTGAAGTCGAGAAACTGAAGGGACAGCTCGCGGCAGGGCCGACAGTGTCGGGCAAGATCGACGACGCGCTGCCGAAATCCGACCCGCTGAAGAAGGCGGAGCCGCAAGCACGAGAACCAAAGGTCGCCGAGGGCGACCGCAAGCTCGAGATACCGCTGCCCAGCGACCAGGACATGGACCGTGTGATGTCGTTCCTGGAGAAAGCCTGGCGTCGGCTGATCGACATGGCCAACCGCGTGCAGAAGGACGTGTCGGGGAAGATTTGAGGATCCCGCCGCGCTATCCAGGCTGCGACCAATCGAGGCCTTTCATGACATCAGCGAAATCCGTCACCCGCTCGGCACCGTCGTCAGTGCAGGCCACCACGATCGCATCGTCGCTGCTGACTGTGCAGACGCCGGGCCGCGGCTTCACCGATCTCACCAGCGAAGCCGCAAAGTTCATTGCCGAGGTTCACGCCCGCGACGGCGCGTTGACGTTGTTCATCCGTCACACCTCGGCGTCGCTGACGATCCAGGAAAACGCCGACCCTTCCGTTTTAGTCGATCTCACCACCGCGCTCGCACGACTCGCGCCTGAGAATGCCGGGTGGACGCATGATACCGAAGGACCGGACGACATGCCCGCGCACATCAAGTCGATGCTGACGCAGACCTCGCTGCAGGTCCCGGTCCTGAACGGCAGGCTCGCGCTCGGCACCTGGCAGGCGATCTATCTGATCGAGCATCGCGCGCGCCCGCACCGGCGCGAGTTGGTGTTGCAATTCATCGGCAGCAATCAGTAAGGCGCCAAAAGCAAAACCGGCCGCGGAGTGATCCGCGGCCGGTTGCAGAGACGCGTTGCGAAGCGATCAGGTCTTGGTGATGTCGACGTCCTTGGTCTCGGGAACGAAGATCAGGCCGACGATGAAGGTCATCGACGCGATCGCAATCGGGTACCAGAGACCTGCGTAGATGTTGCCCGTGGCGGCCACCAGCGCGACCGCAATCGGCGGCAGCAGACCACCGAACCAGCCGTTGCCGATGTGGTAGGGCAGCGACATCGAGGTGTAACGGATCCGCGTCGGGAACAGCTCCACGAGAGCCGCCGCGATCGGGCCGTACACCATGGTCACGAGGATCGCGAGGTAGGTCAGGACGAGGATCAGCAGCGGCATGTTGATCGCTGCCGGATCGGCGCCCTTGATCGGGTAGCCTGCTTCACCGACCGCCGCCGTCACGGCGCCGGTGAATGCGGTGCGCGCGGCCGCGAAGGCCTTGGGATCGGCGCCGGAGCCGTTCACGGAATCGAACGACTTGTTGCCGACGACGACCTTGGCCAGGCTGCCCGGCGCGCCGGGCTCCAGCTTGAAGTTCACCGACGATGCGATCAGCGCGTTGCGGGCGACGTCGCAGGAGCTGGTGAACACCCGGCCACCGACCGGGTCGAACAGCACGTTGCAGTCCTTCGGGTCGGCGACGACCGACACCGGCGCATTGGCCAGTGCCTTTTCGAGCGCCGGGTTGGCGGCCGTCGTCAGCATGCTGAAGGCGAAATGATAGGTCAGGGCGCCGAGCAAGCAGCCGGCCAGGATGATCGGCTTGCGGCCGATCTTGTCCGAGAGCCAGCCGAAGAACAGAAAGCCGACGGTCGCAATCGCAAGCGCGATGATGAGCGCGATGTCAGCCGAGTTCGCCGGAACCTTGAGCGTATTGACGAGGAAGACGCGTGCGTAGAACTGCCCGCCGTACCAGATCACGGCCTGACCCGCGGTGAGGCCGAACAGGGCGATCAGCGCGTATTTTCCGTTCTGCCAGTTGCCGAAGGATTCCGACAGAGGGGCCTTGGAGCCCTTGCCTTCGTCCTTCATCTTCTGGAACAGCGGCGATTCGGACAGCTGCATGCGGATCCAGATCGAGATGCCGAGCAGCACGATCGAGAGCAGATAGGGATAGCGCCAGCCGCCCGAGAGGCCCGAATCGGCGAATGCTTCGGGGCTCATGCTGTTGCGGACGATGTAGACCACGAGCAGCGACATGAACAAGCCGATCGTCGCGGTGGTCTGAATCCAGGCCGTGTAGAAGCCGCGACGCCCCTGCGGTGCATGCTCGGCCACATAGGTTGCCGCGCCACCGTACTCGCCGCCGAGGGCGAGACCTTGCAGAAGACGCAGGCCGATGAGGATGGTCGGGGCCAGCCAGCCGATCGTCTGGTAGCCCGGCGTCAAGCCGACCAGGAAGGTCGACATGCCCATGATGGTGATGGTGACGAGGAAGGTGTATTTGCGGCCGACGAGATCGCCGACCCGGCCGAACACCAGCGCGCCGAGGGGGCGAACCAGGAAGCCCGCCGAGAACGTCAGCAGCGCGAAGATGAACTGCGTGTTGGCGTCGAATGCGGAGTAGAACGCCTTGCCGATCTGGGCTGCGGTCCATCCGTACAGATAGAAATCATACCATTCGAACACGGTACCGAGTGAAGATGCGAAGATGACCTTCTTCTCTTCGCCGGTCATCCCCCGCGCCCCGACGCCGCCGGCGGCCGCTGCCATTGTCATAGTTCTCACTCCCCGAATATCGTTTCCTCGCGTCCCGGATGTCCGGAGCGTCCGGATCAACCTGGGTCTTGCCCGCAAGGTAACATCGGCGTGAAACTGGCCCCAATACGACTTTCGGCCTTGCGCACTGACGCGCAGCTGACGGCCCGGGGATCAGGCGCCGGTGCATGGCCGCGAAGGTTGCGGATTAACCCCTTTCCCGCAAAGGAATAATGTGCCTTGCATGCCACGGCCGCTCGGGGAAGAATTGACCCGCCGCGGATCGACTCGCCGGCCGGTCGCGAACGACAGCAAGAGAACGATGAGCGCTCCTTCGACCCATCTCGTCATTGCCGATGATCATCCCTTGTTCCGCGATGCGCTGCGGCAGGCGGTGGCGGGCGTCCTGCCTTCGGCGAGGATCGACGAGGCCGGATCGTTCGAGGATCTGACCAAGCTGCTGGAACAGACCTCCGACGTCGATCTGGTCCTGCTCGACCTCTCGATGCCCGGGATCTCCGGCTTTTCCGGCCTCATCTATCTGCGCGCGCAATATCCGGCGATCCCAGTGGTGATCGTTTCGGCCTCCGACGACAGCGCCACGATCCGCCGCTCGCTCGATTTCGGTGCTTCCGGTTTCATCCCAAAGCGATTCGGCGTCGAGACCTTGCGCGACGCCATCCTCAAGGTGATGGAGGGCGACGTCTGGGTTCCCGCCGACACCGACCTGTCGGCCGCCGCCGACCCCGACATGACCAAGCTGCGCGACCGCCTGGTGACGCTGACGCCGCAGCAGGTCCGGGTGCTGATGATGCTGTCGGAAGGGCTGCTCAACAAGCAGATCGCCTATGAGCTCGGTGTCTCCGAAGCAACCATCAAGGCGCACGTCTCGGCGATCCTGCAAAAGCTCGGCGTCGAGAGCCGGACGCAAGCCGTGATCGCCGCGGCGAAGATCGCCGGCGGCCAGTGGAAGCAGGGCACCCCGACGGGGTGAGCCAACCACCAGCGCTTGCGCTGCCCGCCGGGCAAAACACCCAAGCGACGGGTCAATCGGCGCGGCGTAAAATATTCCACTTTACCGAAATTCGGTTTTGGCGTATGTATCGCCCATCCCGGCTCATCCTTGAGGGGCGATCTCGTTGTCGTCTTGATTGCGAGCCGGGCTTGCGGTGGACGCGGCAGCGTCGGCACGAAACGGTGCGGGTAGGGCGGGTAGTCCCTGTGAGCTCGAAACCGCGTGCGGACGAGCGGCGCTGCTAGGCTTCGTCTCGTCTGTAAGTTTCCGGCCTCCGTCGACGGGGCTGGGAATACTGCGGCGACATGGCGGGCCGTGCGTACGGCAAAACCGTGTGGTCCTGGCCGTCGTTGCTACGGTCAAGCCTTCGCGAAGATGCGCGCGAGCCCAACCGGGCAGACGGCATCGTCAATTCGCGGGGCGAGGGAGGCCAAAGGGAAAGTTCGGCTCCCGGGAGAGCACGGCATAAGCCGTCCAACCATCGCGCAGGGAAGGCCGAGTGATTGGCGCCACCTGTATGCTGCTGTGCGGTTCTTTTGCGCTACATCTTCGCGCAGCGGACCGCGGGTGCGAGGTCAGCACCCGGCCTTCCCTGCGCCCTCTCGGCTTGAGAGGGTGAAGCGACCAGGCAAAGCTCGGGCGAATTGCGCCGCGAGAACGCAAAGGCGTGTCTGCAAGTTGAAGTGCGAATTGGAAGAGCGACGCTGCCGCTTACTCCGTCATTGCGAGCGCAGCGAAGCAATCCAGAATCCCTCCGCGGAAAGACTCTGGATTGCTTCGTCGCAAGGGCTCCTCGCAATGACGGCGTTGAGCGAACGCGCGCCCCACTCCGCTCTCGTGCCCCGGACGCAGCGCAGCGCTCCCCGGGCACGAGAGGCGCCGAGTCCGCGTTACAATGTCTGCAACAAAGCGATGGCGGTCCTGATATCCGCCGTCTCCGAACCCTCGACGAAGCCTTCGAGCGCCGACTGGAGCAATTGCGTCGCCTCCCCGCGATCGGCAATCAGCGTTGCGAGATCGATCGCGGCGCGAAGCTCCCAGGCTTTCGCGCCCGTGCGGCGGCTCAGCTCCAGCGCCTCCCTGAAGCAGCTCTCCGCTTCCTCGCTGTTCGGCTGCGGTTGCGACAGCAGCACCTTGCCCTTCATCCGCAGCAGCTCGGGCATGTACAAGCGGTCGCCACCCTGTTCGACCAGCCGGATCGCATCCGAGATCAGGTGTCTGCTCTGCTCGATTTGCCCGAGCGTGAGATGGCCTTGGACCAGCGCGAGGTGGAACGTGGTGGTGAGCAGTTCGTAGCCGGACTCGTGCAGCTCTTGCAGGCAGCTCCCGATGGTCTCGACGCCGCTCGCCGCGTCGCCGCGACGGATTGCGATCTCGCCTTTGACGCCCCTGCCCGCGGCGAGATAAGGCCCCATCGAGCGCGACCCGGCGTGAGCGATGAAGCGGTCGATGTTTGCGTCGGCGCTCGCGAGGTCCCCGCTCCAGAGGTCGATCGAAACCGCCCAGATCAGGGCGATGCAGAGCGTGATCGGATGATCCATCTGCGCAGCCTCAGCGACCGTCTGCTGCGCCAGCTGCCGTGCCTGCGCCGGCTGGCCTTGCAACCACAATTCGCGGGCCAGCGAGATGCCGGCGCGGTTGCGATGGTCGAAGCCATAGACCGTGCTGATGCGTTCCGTGCCGGGTCCGCGCCAGGCGGCCTCCAGCATCCGCATGGCATCGCGATGTTCGCCGCTGAGATGCAGCGAGACGCCGAGCAGCGACTGCGCCAGAGCGAGCGAAGCGGCATCGCCGAGCGTCCCGGCGACGACAAGACCCCGTTGCGCATAACCTAGCGCAGCCTCGAACTGACCGATCCGCTCGTGGAAGATGTGCATCCGGCCGAGCAGCTGGAGCTGGTTCGGTGCATCGCCAAGCCTGTCTGCAATTGCAAGGGACCGGGTCAGCGCACTGCGCGCCGCTTCGCTGCCGCCGCGCGTGAACATCAGCGTCAATCCGAGCGCGGCTTGCAGATGCATCTCTTCAGCGCTGCCGAGCGAGGCGGAATCGATCGCCAGCAGCGCCCGCTCGGACCAGCGCCGGCATTCGGTCAGCAGGGACATCGCCAGGAAAATGGGTGCGGCCGCAGCGGCAAGCGCGATGCCGCCGCCGACGTCACCGCCGCCGCCGAAACACCAGTCGAGGGCGGCGCGCACGTTGTGAAGCGCCGAGAAATGGATGGCCCGCTCGTCGGCGCTCGGCACCGTCGCCCATTTGGTTCCGGCCTGTTGCAGCCATCGCCGGTAGTAGGTGGCGTGACGCGCGGCGAGGGCCGATACGTCGTCCGCGATCCCGAGCAGATAGGCACGCGTGGTGTCGAGCAGACGGTAGCGCATCATCGCGCCAATGGGGCGCGGCGCGACCATCGACTTGGCGACGAGGCTGTCGATGGCCTCGAACAGAAGCGCGCGATCGACCTGTCCGTCGGGCACGACCTCGAGCGCGGCATCAATGGTGAAGTGGCCGACGAAAACCGAAAGCCTGCGCAGCACGAGGCGTTCGAGTTCGGACAGCAGGCCGTAGCTCCAATCCAGCGTGGCCTGCAACGTCTTCTGCCGCGGCGGCGCGGTCCGCTGCCCGTGCCAGAGCAGATTGAGCCGCTCGTCGAGCAGCGTTGCGGTCTGCTCCAGGCCATAGGCTTCGACGCGACCTGCGGCGAGCTCGATCGCAAGCGCCATGCCGTCGAGCTTGCGGCAGATTCTCGCGGCGATGGCGGCATTGAAATCATCGAGCGCGATCTGGGCGCCACCCGCGTTCGCGCGTTCGAGGAAGAGTTCGATGGCGGGGTAAGTCCGGGCGACCGCAGCTGTCAGTCCGGAATCATCGGGCGGAACGCCAAGCGGAGACAGGCGGTAGACCTGCTCGCCCTCGACACGCAGGGCTTCGCGGCTCGTCGCGAGGATGTGGACGTGTGGCGCGGCCTGAAAGATCTCCGCCGCGAGCGGGGCAGCCGCCGCAATCACATGCTCGCAATTATCCAGGATCAGCAGCATGCGCTTGGCTTGCAGATGCGCAAGCAGCGCAGGCATCGGATTGTCGGTCTGGGCCGGCAGCCCGAGCATCAGGAGCAGCGAGGTGATCACGAGATCGGGATCGCTGAGTGCGGCAAGATCAACGAAGTGCGCGGCCTCCGCAAACGTCGCCAGCAGGTCATGCGCAATCGCCACCGCCACGGCCGTCTTGCCGACGCCGCCCGGGCCGACGATCGTGACGAAGCGGGAGGTGATGAGCTTGTCCGATACGGTGGTGACCGCGTCGGCGCGTCCGACCATCCTCTGCAACCGGTTGGGGAGTTTGACGGGCGGCAACTCGGCCACCGCCGCGCGGTGCCGTTCTGGCTGAACCCCCGCTTGCGAGATCGGCGCCACGAAGCAATAGCCACGGCCCGACAGCGTCGTGATGTAGCGGGCGCCATCCTTGCCATCGCCGAGCGCCTTGCGCAGCGCTGCAATATGGAAGCGCAGATTGGCTTCCTCGACGGCCATGCCCGGCCAGACCAGCCCCATCAAATCCCATTTGCTGACGACCTGGTTCGGTCGCGACATCAGCGCGATCAGCGTATCGAAACTCTTGGCGCCCAGCGGCAGCACAATGCCGTCGCGCGTCACCAGCCGCTGATGCGGCGTCACGGTGAATGGTCCGAACGAAAGTGTCATTGCGGCAGGCCCGGCCGGCTCGGTCATCGCGCGAAATCTTTGCTCATTTCCAGAACCGGATAGCCAGCGCGCAGCGATCCTACAAGGCTTGCCTTGCAGCGGAATCAGGCCGCCCTTGCAGGCCACCCAACACGGTTCCCGGCGAGCTCACAACTTCTCACAACACCAAACGGGTATTCCGGCAAGGTCGCTGATAGTCAGTTGCGTGACCGCAAGGAGACTCTCATGAGCCAGACGGAAAAGCTGCTCTACACGGCCCGGACCCACACCTCCGGCGGGCGTCAGGATGGTATGTCGCGCAGCTCGGATGGCCGCCTCGACGTGCGGCTGTCGCCGCCCGGCAGCGCCGGCATCGGCACCAATCCCGAGCAATTGTTCGCGGCCGGTTGGTCCGCATGCTTCGAAGGCGCCATGGAGATCGCGGCCCGGAAACGAAAAATCGTGCTTCCGAGCAAAAGCGCGATCGAGGCGGAAATCGATCTCGTGCTCGACCAGGGCGCTTACGCGCTCAGGGCGCGCCTCAATGTCAGCCTGCCGGGCCTCGCGCGTGAGGTCGCCCGCGACATCGTCGATGAGGCGCACCAGACCTGCCCCTATTCCAACGCCGTTCGCGGCAACATCGACGTCACCGTCGATCTGATCTGACAACTTCGCCAACTATCAAGAAGGTATCCGACCATGACCCATATTATCGACCAGCATCGCCGCAAGTTTTTTGGGGTTGCCGCAGGAACCGTCGCCGTCGGCCTTGGCGTGTTCGCCCGCGCCGAAACGCAAGCGCCGCGATCCCAAGCCTCGAATGCGTCCTTCGGTCCGATCAAGCAGATCGACGCCGGCGTCCTCAATGTCGGCTACGCGGAAGCAGGTCCGTCGAACGGCCCCGTGGCGATCCTGCTGCACGGCTGGCCCTACGACATTCACGCCTTCGTCGACGTCGCGCCGATCCTGGCCAAGGCCGGCTATCGCGTGATCATCCCTCATCTGCGCGGCTACGGCACCACGCAGTTTCTCTCCAGCGAGACGCCGCGCAACGGCGAGCCCGCCGCAATGGCCGTCGACATCATCGCGCTGATGGACAAGCTCGAGATCAAGAAGGCGGTCGTTGCCGGCTTCGACTGGGGCGCGCGCACCGCCGACATCATCGCCGCGCTGTGGCCGGATCGTTGCCGCGCGCTGGTGTCGGTCAGCGGCTATCTGATCTCCAGCCAGGCTGCGGGCAACGCGCCGCTGCCACCGTCGGCCGAATTGCAATGGTGGTATCAGTTCTATTTTGCGACCGAGCGCGGCCGTGCCGGATACGAGAAGTACACGCACGATTTCGCAAAACTGATCTGGAAGCTGGCCTCGCCGCAATGGAAGTTCGATGACGCGACCTTTAACCGGAGCGCGGCCGCGCTGGACAACAAGGATCATGTCGCGATCACGATCCACAATTACCGCTGGCGGCTTGGGCTCGCGCAGGGCGAAGCGAAGTACGAGGAGATCGAAAGGAAGCTCGCGGCTGCTCCTGTCATCAGCGTCCCCTCGATCACGATGGAAGGCGACGCCAACGGTGCGCCGCATCCCGACCCCAGCGCCTATGCCAAGAGGTTCTCCGGCCGGTACGACTTTCGCCTGATCACCGGCGGCATCGGCCACAATCTGCCGCAGGAAGCACCGCAAGCCTTTGCCAAGGCCGTCATCGACGCCGACGGTGCGTGAGCGTTTATTCGATGCCTCGGTCCAGCGCGGCTGGACCGAGGATATATGCCTGGTCCCAGCATGAAGAAATTCCATGACGCCCATCGAACCTGAAATGAAAAAGAGCTCCTATGCCGCGGCCATCACGCTGACGGTGCTCCTTCTTGTCGTTCTCCTGACTTGCGTGCCCTATTTAGTCCCGATCGCTCTTGCCGAAGGACCGGCGCAAGGCAACACGGCAGACGACTCGCCGATCTTCGGCGTCACGATTCCGGCGGGCTACAAGCAGTGGGAGCTGATCGCGCCGGCCGAAGAGGCGACACCGCTTAACGAGCTTCGCGCGGTCGTCGGCAACCAGACGGCAATCGAAGCCTATCAGGCCGAAAAACTTCCGTTCCCCGACGGTACCATTCTGGTCAAGCGCGCCTGGAAGCGGAAACCCTCGCCGGACTTCGCATCCGCGACGATTCCCGGCGCCGCCACAACGGTCCAGGTGATGGTCAAGGATTCCAAAAAATACGCCTCCACCGGCGGCTGGGGCTTTGGCCGCTTCGTCGACGGCAAGCCGGTCGACGAGGCCCAGCACCGCACCTGCTTCGCCTGCCATGACGCCCACGCCAAGGGACACGATTACGTTTTCACCCGGCTCGCGCCCTGAGCCGCGCGAGCGTCCTACTCCGCCGCAACCATCTGCTGCGTGCGCCATTGTCCGAGCAGGGCGCGCAGCGAAGCCGGCTTCACTGGCTTGTTGAGGACTGCGATCTTCTCGTCGCGCGCAGCGACCTGTACGGCTGGGCTGCGATCGGCGGTGATGAGGATCGCAGGGATCGCGTCGCCGAAACGGCGGCGGATGTCGCGGATGGCGGCGATGCCGTTGCCGCGGTCGAGATGATAGTCCACCAAAAGTCCGGTGACGCGCTTGCCGGCGACCTCGATCGCGGCGATCGCGCCTTCGGGATCGGCGACCGCGATGACCTCGGCGCCCCAGGCCTTCAGGAGCGTGCGCATGCCGTCGAGGATCGCGGCATCGTTCTCGATACAGACGATCAGCGCGCCCGCGATCGGCGTGCGCGCCAGCGGCGTCGCGCTGGTGACGGCGGCGGTGAGCGTGATCGCCTTCGCCGTCGGCACCGTGACCGAGAAGACCGAGCCGCGGCTCGCATTGGCGTCGATGGCGATGCCGTGGTTGAGCACGCGCGCGAGACGCTCGACGATGGAGAGGCCGAGGCCGAGGCCGCGCGCGATGCGTGCGCCCTGCTCGAGACGGTGGAACTCCTTGAAGATCTCGCCGCGCTTGGCCGCCGGGATGCCGACGCCGGTGTCGTAGACGCAGATCTTGAGCGAGGGGCCTTGACGGCGGCAGCCGACCAGCACGCGGCCGCGCGGGGTGTATTTGATCGCGTTCGAGATCAGGTTCTGGAGCAGGCGTCGCAGCAGCAGGCGATCGGACTCGACCGGCAGCGAGCAGGGCACGAAGGCGAGCTCGAGGCCCTTGGCACGCGCGATCGGCGCGAACTCGATCTCCAGCGACCGCATCAGATCGGCCATCTTGAAGCTTGAGATGGAGGTCGTCATTGCGCCTGCATCGAGCCGTGAAATGTCGAGTAGCGCGCCGAGGATCTCCTCGATCGCCTGGAGCGATTCGTCGATGTTCTCGACCAGCCGGGTCTCCTCGCCGCTGTGCTGGCGCTCGACCAGGCTCGTGACATAGAGCCGCGCCGCGTTCAGCGGCTGGAGAATGTCGTGGCTCGCCGCTGCGAGGAACCGCGTCTTGGAGATGCTGGCGTCTTCCGCGGCGCTCTTGGCCAGCGCCAGCTCCGAGTTCAGCCGGGTCAGTTCCTCGGTGCGGTCGCGCACGCGCTTTTCCAGCGTCGCGTTGGCGCGCTCCAGCGCCTCCGCGGCCTCGAAGCTGGGCGTGACGTCGGTGAAGGTGATGACGAAGCCACCGCCGGGCATCCGGTTGGTCAAGGTCTCGATCACCATATGGCGTTCCGGCAGGCGCTCGAGATAAGGCTCGCTGTCGGTGGTGTAGGCGGCAAGCCGCCGCTCCAGCATGGCCTCGCGCTCGACCGGATCGGCGGGGTTGCTGACGTCCATGAATTCCAGGATTTCGCGAAGCGGCGTACCGAACTGGATGAAGTGCGGAGGAACGTTGAGGAGATCGCCGAACACCCGATTGGAACAGATCAGCTGCAGGTCGGCGTCGAACACCGCGATGCCCTGGCGCACATGATTGAGCGCGGTCTGGAGGATCTCGCGGTTGAAATGCAGCGCCGCGTGGGAATCGTCGAGCAGTTTCAGCGCGGCTTTCGCCGACACGGTCCGCTTGCGCAGCAGCAGCGACATCACGAGGCGTGAGGACGCCGCGCCGATCGAGGAGGCGATCAGGTGCTCGGCATGCTGCAACAGCTCGAAATCGGCAGGCGCTGCCGGCTCGATCCGCACATTGCGCCGGGCCGAGAAGGCCTCGAACGAATGACGGGCGCGGTCGGGCCCGAGATATTGCGCGACGGTAGTCTGGATGTCCTGCACCGTGACGGTGGTGCGCCAGCGGCGGAAGCTCGGGGAGATCGGCGCCAGTGTGTTGGGCACGAACAGATCGGCCTGCACCAGCTCGATGGACGATGGCTGCCGGGCCAGCGAGAGCAGCACATAGGTGAGGATGTTGAGCGACAGCGACCAGACCACGCCATGCATCAGCGGCGGCAAATCGGCGCCGAACAGCGCCTGCGGCCGCAGCGCTTCGATCCCGAGCGGACCGTGCTGGAGCAGCAGGATGCCCGCCGTCGACGAATCCATGAAGCTCGGAATGAACAGCGTGTAGAGCCACACCGCGAAGCCGACCAGCATGCCGCCGATCGCGCCGCGCGCGGTCGCGCGCCGCCACAGCAGCCCGCCGAAGAAGCTCGGCGCGAGCTGGGCGATCGCGGCAAAGGAGAGCAGGCCGATCGCCGCAAGCTGGGTGTTGCCGAGCGCGCGGTAGTAGAAATAGGCCATCACCATGATGGCGAAGATCGCGAGCCGGCGCGAGCGCAGCAGGAAGTCGCTGAAATCGGCGCCGCCGGTGCGTCCCTCCGGTCGTCGTTGCAGCACCAGCGGCACCACGAGGTCGTTCGACACCATGATGGAGAGCGCGACGCATTCGACGATCACCATCGCGGTCGCCGCCGACAGGCCGCCGACGAAGATGGCGACGCTGAGCAGGTCCGCGCCGCCCTCCATCGGCAGCGCCAGCACGTACATGTCAGGGTCGGCTGCGCCGAACGGGAAGCTGACGAGGCCGGCGAGCGCGATCGGAATCACGAACACATTGATGGCGACGAGATAGAGCGGGAACAGCCAGCGCGCGCGTCCGACCTCCGCATCGCTGGAATTTTCGACCACGCTGACGTGGAACTGGCGCGGCAGCAGCATGAACGCGCACAGCGACAGCAGCGTCATGGTGAGGAAATTGCCGATCGACGGCGAATAGTTGATGGCGCGCACCGCCTCCGGCGTCTTCATCGCGCGCTCGATCAATTCGTGCGGCGAGAACATCCAGAAGGTGACGAAGATGCCGGCGGCGAGGAAGGCAACCAGCTTGATGATGGATTCTGTCGCCACCGCCAGCATCAGGCCGTGCTGGTGCTCGGTGGCATCGGTCTGCCGCGTGCCGAACAGCACGGCGAAGGCGGCCATCGCCAGCGTCACCATTAGCGCCATGTCGCCCAGGATCGGGATGTGGGAGAACGCCTGGTCCTCGCTCAGGATGGTCGCGAGCGAGGAGGCGACCGCCTTGAGCTGGAGCGCGATGTAGGGCACCGAGCCGATGATCGCGATCAGCGCCACGGTAGCCGCCACCGCCTGGCTCTTGCCGTAGCGCGCGCCGATGAAGTCGGCGATCGAGGTGATGTTGTGGGCCTTGGCGAGCTGGATCACGCGGCGAAGCACGCCGGCGCCGAGCCCGATCATCAGGATCGGGCCGACATAGATCGCGAGGAAGTCGGTCGAGGTGCGGGTCGCAAAGCCGACCGAGCCGAAGAAGGTCCAGGACGTGCAGTAGATCGCCAGCGACAGCGGATAGATCAGCCCGGACGCGCGGCCGGCCTTGGCCTGCGAGCGGCGGTCGCCATGGCTCGCCACCAGGAACAGGAAGCCGATATAGCCGAAGGCGGCGGCGATCACGCCCCAGTCGTGCAGCATTGCGAGCGCGCTTCTCCCAGGGCGCCGGCAGCGCCCAGTCTCATTTTCCCGGCAAATCTAGCGCGTCGGGCGGGTATAGGCGACAGCGAAATGCCGTGCCAGGGGAGGAACCGGGGTTGTCGTTAAGCCGCAGGATGAGCTGCCCGCTCTCCCTCGCCCCGCTTGCGGCGAGAGGCGAAAACCCTACTCCGCCGCGAGCGACTTCTCGCGCAGCGGCAGACCGAGGCGGTCCCACACCTGCAACAGCGCCTCGGCGAGCTGATCGATCAGGCCGTCGTCGTGATAGGGCGAGGGCGTGATGCGTAGCCGTTCGGTGCCCTTGGCCACCGTCGGATAGTTGATCGGCTGGATGTAGATGCCGTGCTCTTCGAGCAGCATATCCGAGGCCTGCTTGCACTTCTCGGCATTGCCGATGAACAGCGGCACGATGTGGGTCTCGTTCGACATCACCGGCAGACCGGCGGCGTTGAGGATCGCCTTGACGCGGGCGGCGCGGTCCTGGTGACGCTCGCGCTCCCAGCTCGACGTCTTCAGATGCTTGATGGCGGCGGTCGCGGCCGAGCAGATCGCCGGCGGCAGCGCGGTGGTGAAGATGAAGCCCGGCGCGTAGGAGCGCACGGCGTCGATGATCTGGCCGTTGGCGGCGATGTAGCCGCCGAGGCAGCCGAACGCTTTCGCCAGCGTGCCTTCGAGAATGTCAATGCGATGCATGACGCCGTCACGCTCGGCGATGCCGCCGCCGCGCGGGCCGTACATGCCGACGGCGTGGACCTCGTCGACATAAGTCATTGCGCCGTACTTCTCGGCGAGATCGCAGATTTTTGCGAGCGGCGCGACGTCGCCGTCCATGGAATAGAGGCTCTCGCAGGCGATCAGCTTCGGCCGGTTCGGACCCGCCGCCTTCAGCAGCGCTTCGAGATCGGCGAGATCGTTGTGGCGGAACACTTGCCGCTCGCAGCCGGACTGGCGGATGCCCTCGATCATCGAATTGTGGTTGAGCTCGTCCGACAGGATCAGGCAGTTCGGAATGAGCTTTGCGATGGTTGCGATGCCGGTCTGGTTCGAGACATAGCCCGAGGTGAACAGCAGCGAGGCTTCCTTGCCATGGAGGTCGGCGAGCTCGGCTTCGAGCTGCACCAGCGGATGATGCGTGCCGGCGATGTTGCGGGTGCCGCCTGCGCCGGTGCCGACGCGCGTTGCGGTCTCGACCATCGCGCCGACCACCTTCGGGTGCTGGCCCATGCCGAGATAATCGTTGGAGCACCAGATCACGACGTCGCGCTTGCCGTTGGGCGAGTGCCAGAGCGCGTGCGGGAACCGGCCGGCAATGCGTTCGAGATCGGCGAACACGCGATAGCGCCGCTCGGTATGGAGACGATCGAGGGCGGAATTGAAAAACTGGCTGTAATCCATCGTCAAACCTGCAACGGAACTGACCAAAGGGCCGCATCTTCTTAGAGCTATTCCAGCTCTAATGTCTATGCGCTATCCCACATTTGGACCTGCGGGGCATTTGGGCAAAATGCCCTATCGTGCGATTTGAAACTTGATCCCGATCAAGTTCGCGCGAGATGCAATGTTGCTCTGCACCATCCGCTATCGGGGCGCGTCGGCATCACCCCGTAAGCGGGACGAGGCGAAGACAGAGCTCAACTCGTCCGGAACTGCAGCACGCCGTCCTTGGTCTCGGCCGTCAGCCGGCCCTCGACGATCATGTAGTTGACGTGGGCGACGAGCTCGCCGGCGGCAAAGCCCATCTGGTGCTCGTCCAGCACGTGCTTGTTGAACACGACCGGCACCAGGGCGCGCGAGGTCTGCGGCACCTCGCGGCAGGCTTCCGCGATCAGGCGGCAACGCTCCTCGTGGTGGTCGGCGAGCTGCTTGATACGGGTCTTGAGCCCGTAGAACGGCACGCCGTGGCCGGGCAGCACCAGCAGATCATAGGGCAGGGTGGTGGTGAGGCTCGCAAGCGAGGCCAGATATTCGCCGAGCGAGTTCTGGTCGGGCTCGACCGCCCACACGCTGACGTTCGGCGAGATCTTGCTCAGCACCTGATCGGCGGAGAGGAACAGCTTGTCGTCGGCGCAATACAGCATCACTTGGTCGAGCGCGTGGCCGCCGCCGGTGATCACCTTGAAGCGGCGCGCGCCGATCACGACCTCGTCGCCATGCGAGATGCGGTGGTAGGACGGCGGCAGCACCGACACCTGCTTGAGATAATCCTGGCCGCGGCCGAGCAGTTTTTCGGTGAGCGACTCGTCCATGCCGTGGCGGCGGAAGAACAGCCGCTGCGCGTTGCGACGCTCCTCAGTGCCGCGGTTCTGATGATAGACCGATTGCAGATATTCGACCTGCGACATCACCAGCGGGCAGTTGAACCGCTCGACGATCCACCCGGCGAGACCGACATGGTCGGGATGCGAGTGCGTGACGATCAGGCGCGTGATGTTGACGCCCTTCAGCGGCCCCTCGAACAGTTTTGTCCAGGCCTCGATCGTCTCCTCATTGCCGAAGCCGGCATCGACCATCGCATAGCCGTCGCCGTCGGCGAGCAGGTAGATGTTCACGTGGTTGAGGCGAAACGGCAATTTCAGCCGCGCCCACAACACGCCGGGGCGCACCTCGACGACCTCTTCGGGGCCGGGATGCTGTTCCCAGGGGTAGCGCAGCGCCTCGGCGGAGGACGGCACAGTGTCGGTTTTTGCGTTCATGCTATCGGCTTAAACCCAGCGCGGGCGGGGCGCCAGCCGAAAAAGGACGGGCCGTGGTCTCCGCATGGCCGTCATACCGGAGCGCTTTTTCCGTGGCCGAGCCCAAGGGGCGGCGTCCTTACGCCGCCCGCATGTTGTTGAGGAACGCATCGATCTCCCCGCGCAGCATGTCGGCCTCGCGGCGCAGCGCATCGGAGGCGCCCAGTACTTCGCTGGCTGCGGCGCCGGCTTCGGCGGAAGCCGTGGAGACGCCGACGATGTTGCTGGAGACCTCGCTGGTGCCGCCGGCCGCGTGCTGGATGTTGCGGGCGATCTCGCGGGTCGCCGCGCCCTGTTCCTCGACCGCGGCCGCGATCGTCGTGGTGACGTTGTCGATCTCGCCGATGATCCGCCCGATGCCCTGGATGGCGCCGACCGCCGAGGTCGTGACCGATTGCATGCTGGCGATCTGGGTACGGATCTCTTCCGTTGCTTTCGCAGTCTGGCTCGCGAGGCTCTTCACCTCGGACGCGACCACGGCGAAGCCGCGGCCGGCCTCGCCGGCGCGCGCCGCTTCGATGGTTGCGTTGAGCGCGAGCAGATTGGTCTGCGACGCAATCGTCTGGATCAGGTCGACGACGACGCTGATGCGGCTCGCGCTGTCGGCGAGGCTCTGCACCGTGGTGTCGGTGGCACCGGCCTCCTCGACAGCCTTCTTTGCGATTGCGGCCGAGGTGACGACCTGCTTGCTGATCTCCTCGATCGAGGACGACAGCTGCTCGGTGCCTGATGACACGGTCTGCACGTTGACCGAGGTCTCCTCGGCGGCGGAGGCGACCGCGTTCACCAGCGCGTTGGATTGGTCTGCGGTGGTCGACATGCTCTGCGCCGTCGACTGCATCGAATTGGCGGACTGCGCGAGATTGTCGAGTGCGTTGCGCACCGTGCCCTCGAACTCTGCAATCTTCGACTCCATGCGCGCGGCACGCTCGGCCTTGGCGGCGCGGTCCTTGTCCTGCTCGCTCGACATCGCGCGGGACTCGATCATGCTCTCGCGGAACACTTGCAGCGTGTTCGCCATCACCGAGATCTCGTCATTATGGTTCTTGGAGCGGTAGATCTCGGTTTCGAGATCGCCGTTCGCGAGCAGCTGCATCGATCCTTGCAGCGCGCCGATCCGGCGCAGGATGTTGCGGCCGACATAGAGCCAGACGAACAGCGCCGAGCCGACCAGCATCAGCGCGCCCAGCGCCAGCATCGCGGTCGTCGCGAGCGAAATCTCCTGACGCGCCTGGAAGGTCGACGCATTGGTCTCCTTCTGCACACCGTCGACGAGTTGCTGCACGCTGATGCCGAGGCCGACATTGAGCTTGCGCGTCTCGTCCAGGATGGTCTGGCCGTAGTCGAGGGCGTCGAGCTCCTTCTGGCGGATCTTGAACACGCCAGTCTTGCCCTCGCCGAAGGCGAACAGCTTTTGCACGGCGTCGCGCATCGCTTGCATCGAGGGAACCTTCGGCAGGTCCTCGAGATTCGACTTGACGCGGTCGCGCGTCGCCTTGAATTCCTTCTCGATCACCTCCAGCGTGTCGCTGTTGTTGGCCGAAAGCGCCGCCATCATGTCGGCGGCCATCAGATTGCCGTTGGCGGAGACCATCGAGATCTGGGCGACGGTGCGGGCAGCTTCAGTGGCATCGTCAGCGGACACGTCCGCTGCGCCCAGGATCGCGTTCAGGCGTGTCTGCGCATCCAGCATCGCGGGGCCCGCGGCGCCTACGAAGGCGAGCTGGGCCTTGCGCAACGCTTCATATTGCTTGTCGTGCAGCGCGCCGGTTTCGAGCCGTTCGCGAGCCGCCGAGACCAGGCTCTGCGTGGCTTCGTCGATGCTCTTGGCGGTGTCGCGCAGCGCGGTCGCGATCTGCTTGTCGGCGCCGAGCTCGATGATCTCGCCGAGCTTCGCCATGGCGAGCTGCTGGATGTCCTTCACGCTCTTGGTGCGTTCGTTCAGCGCCTCTTCGGACGGCGATGCGAGGAGGCCCGGGCCCTGCGCTGCGAGTGTTGCGCTCTGCGAAGCGAGCTGAAGGCTGGCGGAGAGGCGCGGAATGTCGCGCCCGCTCAGATCCATCATGGTCGCGCCGAGGTGGTTGAACACGAAGCCGGCGCCTGCCGCGATGACAAGGCCCATACCGGCGATCAATGCGAAGGCGGCGAACAGGCTGCCGCGCACGCCCCATTTCGGCATCTTGAAACGAGGCATGAAACGGCCAAGAAGACCACCAAGACGGATCGCCATCGAAATTCCCCCACGCATGATCTTTATGTTTTCGCGACGGAGTATCCTTGGTCCCGGTTAAAAAATCGCAAGTTGCACAATTGCTTGGTTGGTTCCGCAGAGCGAAAAATGAAAGGGCCGGCAGAGGTGCCGGCCCTTGATGGCGAAAGGGAATTTGGACGCGCGATCAGTAGCGCGCGACCGTCGAGTTGGCCCAGTTGAAGCGGTAGTTGACGCCCGCCTTGATGGTGTGGTCGTCGGTGGTGAAGTTGCCCGTGCCTGCCAGCGGACCGCCGGTGAAGTGCGCGTCGCCGAAATTGTAGTACTGGTACTCGGCCTTGGCCGACCAGTTCGGGGCGAACATGTACTCGACGCCGGCGCCGACGGTGTAGCCGTTGCGGTGATCGCCGGTGATGACGAAGGCGGTCGGCACGCCGCCGACAGTGACCTTCTCGTTGTTATCCGAATAGGCGTAGCCGCCCTTTACGTAGAGCAGGCCCGGACCCCAGGTGTAGCCAACGCGGCCGGTGATAGAGCCGAGGCCACGCTGGTCGTTGGTGTAGGCGATGCCGCCCGGAAACACCGCACCGACGCTGCCCGAGAGCCAGGAGTACTGGGCTTCGGCGCCGACCAGGAAATTCGGGTGGAACTGCCAGTCCGCACCGGCCTGCAAGCCGCCGAGGAAACGGCCGTTGCCGTTATTGCCGGTGGAGAGGCCGCTGAAATTGTTGTCGCTGGAGAACGCGCCACCGAGATGCGCACCGATGTAGAAGCCGGTCCAGTTGTAGATCGGCGCGGCGTAGGCCGGCGCGGGCGCCTTGTAGTAATTGCGGTTACCGAGATCGGCACCGATCGCCGGCACAGCCGTGCCCGCCATGAGCAGCGCAACAGTCGCAAACAGGATCTTCTTCATCGTCTTGAACTCCAACACTTAGGTCCCCGGCAGGCGCGCTTTCCGCGCCGCGCTGGTTTTGCAGATAGCTCGCTTTTGACGAAAATGCTGTCACATCCATGGCACAGCGGCAGCCAACCTAACTTATTGGGCTGTAAATGATTTTCGTGCTTAATGGCGGCTTAAGAAGTGGTGAAGGAAGGCTTAACTTCGCGAGCTTCGAGTAACTTGTGCGCGCGTCTCATTAACCAAGACGCCGCCGCGCTTCATCGCGCATCTGCTCGCGGAAGGCCGCACGCTTTGCCGGACGATCTTCCTCGCGCACGTCGTGACGGTCGAAGACGTCGAACTTCTCCATGATCGGATAGCGTTCGCTCGCCATCGCGAGCACGCATAGCACCTTGGTCGCAGATGGAGACGGACCGCTCACCTCCCAGCGCCGGATCGTGTCGGCGCCGCCCTTCTCCGGCAATCCGCACAGCCTCGCCATGTCGGCCGCTGTGAGCTTGCGCCCGAGGGCATCGGAGAGGTCGTTGCGGAGCTGCTTCAGTTCGGGGCCGGTCATGCTGCTTGTGTCCAGGGAAGTCACGGAAGGCGATGCCCTAGCGCTGATTCGGGTCCATCCGAAGGCAGGCTGTCCGCGGCAAATCTCACCCGTCGTGCCCCGCCAGAGCGACGCAATCAATCTCGACGTCGAACGGTCCTGGCCAAGACGGGACATGCACGAAGATACGTGCGGGTGTTTCGTCCCGGAAATAGCGGGCGTACACTTCGTTGAACACGGCGAAATGCGCGGGATCCGGCGTGCAATAGACATTGCACTTGATCACCTCCGCCAGCGACGAGCCCGCCGCCTCCAGGCAGCGCTGCATCTGGTCAAGCACGATCGCGGCCTGCCGCTCGAACGGCATTGGCCTGACGTCGCCCGTTTCAGGGTCGAACGGCGGCAGGCCGGACAGATAGACGAGGCCTTTAGCGACGACGACCGGATAGATCGGGCCTTTGCGGCGACGCTCCAGATAGGTCGATATCGGCTCCACGCGAATTCGTTTCATCCGGGTCCTCCTGGTTTGCGGAAGCCATGGTAGAGCGCCTGCGGTGTCCAATGGTTCGGCCGCCGCCAAACCATTGCCGTTGTCGCGCCAATGCGGTCGCGCTACGCTTTCTCCATGGTCGCAGCAGCAAATATGGTCGAGGTGGCGGCGCTGGTCGGCGATACCGCGCGGGCCACGATGCTGGCTGCGTTGATGGGCGGACAGGCGCTGACCGCAAGCGAGCTCGCCTCGCGCGCGCGAATATCGCGATCGACGGCAAGCGGACATCTCGGCAAGCTGGTCGGCGCGCGATTGCTCGCCGTGACGCAGAAGCGCCGTAACCGCTATTACCGTATCGCCTCACCTCTGGTTGCCAGGATGCTGGAAGGCATCAAAGCCGTCGCCGCGATCGAGGTTCCGCAGCGCCACCAGCCACGCTCGATCACCGATACCCGGCTTCGCTTCGCGCGCACCTGCTACGACCATCTGGCCGGCTATCTCGGCGTCGCCATTGCCGACGCCCTCGTTGGCAAAGGCCACATCGTCCTCACCGATGACGGCGGCGAGGTGACAGCTTCCGGGATGGACTTCCTCTCTGCGTTCGGCGCCGTGCCGGTGCCAAAATCCGGAAGCAGGCGAATCTTCTGCCGCCCCTGCCTCGACTGGAGCGAGCGCCGCTATCACATCGCCGGTCACGTCGGCGCGGAGATCCACCGGTGCTGTCTGGAGCGCGGCTGGCTGCGGCGGGACCGCGACACACGGATCGTGCGCATCACGCCGGCCGGACAAATCGGCCTCTGCAAGACATTCGGCGTCGACCTGAGCGGCAGTCGCGCTCCGGCACATTTGGGTCTGCACGGAGTTATGAACAGGAGGCCTATGGAAATCTGCTGACGAAGCAACAGATGGCACGACGGGACCCGTGAACTAAGGGATCAGCCATGACGACCTTCAAACTCGCGATTGCCGCACTCATCACTGCCGGGCTGTTCGCTGCGCCCTTCGCGGCTGAAGCGAAGAAGCACCGGTCGAGCCGCCATTATTACAGCACCAGCGTGATGGCACCGGCCTATGGCGGTGCCGGATCGCCGATAGTGCAGCCGAGGGCGTCTTACGGGTCGTCCGGGCAGACAGTCGGGACGGTCACCGCGCCATCGATCGGAACGTACAACTGGCCGTCGGTCGGCGTGACCAACTCGGTCCCGACCTGGAGCAATACCAACCCGCGGTGAGTAGCGGTTGCGCCGGCGATCAGCCTTCCGCGCGGCCCTTCTCGATCCCGAACACCAAGCAGGTCGTCGTCGCATGCGCGATCAGCCGGCCTTTCGCATCGATGATGCGCGCTTCAGGGATGCGGAAGAGCCAAAAGGCGGCCTCAGGCGCCCCTGCCGGTCTGTTGACCGAACACACAGCGCCATCCTGCCAGGCGCTCGGCTGGATGCTGGTTCATCCATTCGGCGAGCTGCGGCGCGCCCATCAGGCAGGACTGCATCGAAACGTTGGCAAAGTCCGAGGTGGTGACGATCTGCTCGTGGCAATTCCCCGGGGAGGCGAGGCTACAGAGCACTGCGATGATCTTGATCACGCCAGATTTCCCACGTCGCTGCCGGCAGCGCGACCGATCGTCGCCTTGTCCTGCTGCTCGTCGGCCGGATCAGACGGGAAAATGCTGTCATAGATCGCGCGCGCTTCCTGAATGAGGCGAAGACGCTCGCGCTCCGATTTCGAGACAAACTGAATAACCTGGCCCATGTCGGCCTCCAATGGATCGATGAACCCATCATGAGATGATGGTAATCATTCCATCAGGAGGTGGGGCGCCGACCTGTGTTTTTCAGCTGCGCGGATGGTCACGACGGATAAAAAGCCCGTGACTGCTGTTGCCGGAGGCGGAACGGAATACCGGAGCAGATGCGTCATCCTTAATACCGTCAGCCCGCGCTCGTTGTATCCCGGAACAAACGCGAACAGCTCGTCAAGGGCAGCGTAACGGAGTGTTGAGACACGCAGTATGGCCTTGCTGCGGCACATCTTCGTGCACGTGGCGTTGTCAGGTTGCTCAGTGCGTGAGCGGTTCGATAGGTGAACGGCCGAAGCAACTGAGGATCGCCCGAAAGGATGAGCCATGACAACAACGAGACGCCTCATTGCTGCACTTATCGCCGTGGGATTTGCGGCATCACCGCTCGCTGCAAACGCGCAGACGTCAACAACTGGTGCACAAACCAGCACGCACAGCACCCCGGGAGCGCCGGTACAGCAAGGCACGATTGGAAGTTCCGGCCAACGAGTCGGGACGACGACGGCACCGTCGATCGGGACGTCCACTCAGCCCTCGGTTGGCGTGACCAACTCGGTGCCCACCTGGAATAACACCAACCCGTCTTCCAAGTAGCAGTCCCGATTGCAGGTTTACGCTGCCGGAGCGCGTCCTTTGCGCCCCGGCACCGCGGCCAGCAGTTCGCGCGTGTAGGCATGCTCGGGCGCGGCGAACAGCTGGGCGGTCGGCTTGAGCTCGACGATGGCGCCGCGCTGCATCACCGCGATGCGGTCGCAGATTTGGGCGGCGACGCGCAGATCGTGGGTGATGAACAGCATCGAGAGGCCGAGGCGCGCCTTGAGGTCTTCGAGCAGCCTCAACACCTGCGCCTGCACGGAGACGTCGAGCGCGGAGACGGCTTCGTCGGCGACGATGATCTCCGGCTCGAGCGCGAGCGCGCGCGCAATGCCGATGCGCTGGCGTTGGCCGCCCGAGAATTCATGCGGATAGCGCTCCAGCGCGCCGGCATCGAGGCCGACCATCTTGAGGAGATCACGGGCGCGGTCGAATGCGACCTTCGGTGTGGTGCCGGCCGCGATCGGGCCATCGGCGATGATGTGGCCGACCTTGCGCCGCGGATTGAGCGAGGCGAACGGATCCTGAAAGATCATCTGGATGCGATGGCGCTCGGCGCGCAGCGCCCTGCCCGACAGAGAAGTGAGATCGGTTTCGCCGATCCGCACCGTGCCCCGGTCGGCTTCGATCAACCGCATCACGAGCCGTGCCACCGACGATTTGCCGGAGCCGGATTCGCCGACGAGCCCAAGCGTCTCGCCCTTGAGAATATTGAAATTGACCGCGCGTGCGGCATCGACGCGGCGGTCCTCGCGAAACCAGCCGCCCGAGGTGATGTAGGTCTTGTCCAGCCCGATCACCTCGACGGCCCTGGCCTGATCGTCGAGCGGCTCGCGCGCCGGCGGGTCCATCGACGGCACGGCGGCGAGCAGCGCCTTGGTGTAGTCGTGCTGCGGCGTGTTGAAGACGGCAGCAGAGGGGCCTTCCTCCACGACCTTGCCGTGCCGGAGCACCACGACCTGGTCGGCGATATCAGCGACCACGCCGAAATCATGGGTGATGAACATCACCGCCATGTTGCGGTTGCGCTGGAGGTTGCGGATCAGTTTGAGGATCTGTGCCTGCGTGGTGACGTCGAGCGCGGTGGTCGGCTCGTCCGCAACCAGGACCGCCGGTTCGAGCGCGAGCGCCATCGCGATCATGGCGCGCTGGCGCTGACCGCCGGACAGCTGATGCGGATAGGCGCGCACGATGCGCTCGGGGTCGGGCAGGCCGACCTCGCGCGCCAGCGCCAACGCTCTCGCGCGCCGCTCCTTCGGCGTGAGCAGGCCGTGGGCCTCGAACATCTCCGCCATCTGGTCGCCGATCCGCATCAACGGATTGAGCGCGGTCATCGGCTCCTGAAAAATCATCGCGAGCCGGCGCCCGCGCAGATCGCGCCAGGCATCGTCATCGAGCTTGAGCAGGTCGCGGCCTTCGAACTGGATCTCGCCGGAGGTGACGGAAACCGTATCGGGCAGAAGTCCCATCAGCGCATGCGCGCACATCGACTTGCCGGAGCCGGACTCGCCGACGACGCAGACGATCTTGCCGGGCCGCAAGTCCAGCGAAACGCCGTCCACAGCGAAGGGACGCTCGGCACCCTTGGGCAGCGCGATCCGCAGATTCTTGATCGAGACGGCGGGCGGGGCGGTCATCGTCAGCGGCCCTCCCGCGACAGGCGCGGATTGAGGGCGTCGTTGAGGCCTTCCCCGATCAGGTTGAGGCCGAGCACCGAGATCAGGATGGCGACGCCGGGAAACACCGTGATCCACCAAGCCTGGCGGATTACGGTGCGGCCGGCGCCGACCATGTAGCCCCAGGAAATCAAATTGGGATCGCCGAGGCCGAGGAAGGCCAGCGAGGATTCCAGCAGGATCGCGGTCGCGACCATCAGCGAAGCCAGCACGATCACCGGCGACAGTGCGTTGGGCAAAATCTCGCGCAGGATGATCCAGGTGTTGCTCTGGCCGGTCACGACGGCGGCCTGGACATATTCGCGCGTGCGCAGCGACAGCACCTCGCCGCGCACGAGGCGGGCGACCGGCGGCCAGCTCACCACCGCGATCGAGGCCACAATCGAATAGATCGAGGGCTGCAGGATCGCGACCAGCACGATCGCAAGCGCGAAGCTCGGAATGGTCTGGAAGAACTCGGTGAAGCGCATCAAGGCGTCGTCGACCCTGCCGCCGAAATAGCCGGCCATGGCGCCGATGGGAACGCCGACGACCAGCGCAACCAGCGTCGAGACGAGGCCGACCAGCAGCGAGACGCGTGCGCCAAAGATCATGCCGGCAAACACGTCGCGGCCGAGCGCGTCGGTGCCCAGTGGCACGGTCGAAAGCGTGAAGGGCGGCAGGAATGGCCGCTGCACCATGCGCCAGGGCGAATTCGGGAACAGCATCGGACCGAACACCGCGATCCCGATCGCGAAAACCAGGATCACGAGCCCGATGACGCCGCTCGGGCTGCGCAGCATCGATTTCCAGAACTGTTTCATGAGGCGAATTCGATGCGCGGGTCGACCAGGCGATAGACCAGGTCGGTGATGAGGTTGAAGATCAGGACCATGATCGAACAGGTCACGAAGACGCCGAGGAGCAGATTGTAGTCGCGCTGGAGCAGCGCGTCGTACATCAGACGCCCGATGCCGGGCCAGGCGAACACGGTCTCGGTGATGACCGCGCCGCCAATCAGCGTGCCGGCATGCACGCCGGCGAGTGTCACCACGGGTAGCAGCGCGTTGCGCAGCACGTGGCGGCGCTGGATCACGGCGTCGGAGAGACCTTTCGCCCGCGCCGTCTTGACGAAGTCGAGCCGCTTCACCTCCAGCATCGAGGCGCGCGTCATGCGGGTGTAGGTCGCCATGAAGAACAGGCCGAGCGTCATCGCCGGCATGATCAGGTGCGCGCCGACATCGGCCGCGTGGGCAAGACCGGTGAGGTTGGCGCCGACTGTCTCGTAGCCGAAGCTCGGCAGCCAATCCATGGTGACCGAGAACAGCAGGATGCCCATCAGTGCCACCCAGAAGATTGGCATGGCATAGAAGATCAGCGCGAAGACGGTGATGGCGGTGTCGAGAAACGTTCCGGCAAAGCGCGCGGCAAAGGTGCCGAAGAGAACGCCTGCTATCAGCGAGATCGCGAAGGCCGTCAGCGTCAGCAGCAATGTTGCCGGCAGCCGTTCGCCAATCAGCTTCGCGACCGGCGCCTGCTGGCGGAACGAGAAGCCGAGATCGAGGGTGACGACGCCCTTGACGTAGATGAAGAGCTGCTCGGGCAGCGGCTTGTCGAGGCCGAACTTTTCCCGGAGCTGCTTGACAAAGATCTGGTCACTGGCGCCGGCCTCGCCCGCCATCACAGCCGCGGGGTCGCCGGGCGCAAGCCGGATCAGGAAGAAGTTGAGGACGACGATCGCGAGCAGGACGATCACGCCCTTCACGACACGCTGGGCAACGAAGGAGAGCATCTAAAGAGTCATATCTTGTAGCGTGACCTCGAGCCACGGTGACGGTGCGCTCCCTCGCTCCGCTCTTGCGGGGAGAGGGTTGGGGTGAGGGGCCTCTCTCCAGGCGTGAGGTGGCCGTGAGACCTGTACCCCCTCACCCGGATCGCATCTGCGATGCGATCCGACCTCTCCCCGCACGCGGGGAGAGGTGAAGAGGGCGGGGCTCACTTGTCGAGCCATGCGTCCTTGAAGCCGTCATTGACCCCGATCCCCGTGGTGATCAGGTTCTTGACCTTGCAGCGCATAATGGTCGGGAATTGCAGCTCGAGCATCCAGGCCACCGGCACGTCCTCGACCAGGATCTTCTGCGCCTTCTCGTAGATCTCCTTGCGCTTGGAATCCGGGGTCGCAACCGCGCCATCGGCGAACAGCTTGTCGATCTCGGGATTGGAGTAACCCTCGACGTTGTTGAACACCTGGCCCTTGGCGATGGCGCTGGAGACGTAGTTGCGGCCGACGCCGAGCGCGGGATCGCCGTATTGGTAGAGATAGGTGAAGGCGATGTCGTAGTCCCAGTCACCGATCTTCTGGTTACCGCCGGCAACGTCGGTGGCGATGGTCTCGATGTTCATGCCGACGTCCATGAGGTTCTGCTTCACCGCTTCACCCCAGCGCTGCCAGGTCTCGCCGTAGGCGAGCGGCAGCAGGCGGATCTTCTCGCCCTTGTAGCCGGCTTCCTTCAGCAGTGCCTTGGCCTTGGCCGGATCGTACGGGTATTTCGGCACGTCGGCGGTGTAGTACTTGATGGTCGAGGCGGACGGGCCAGTCGCGACCTTGCCGAGCCCGTTCCAGATCACGTCCTTGGCGAAGTCGCGGTCGATCGCAAACATGATCGCCTGCCGCACCCGCTTGTCGGCGAGCGGACCCTGGCGGTTGTTGAGCCACAGCCAGGCCAGCGGCGAGAAGAACTCCCAGCCGGCGCCGGTGACGCAGGTGTCCTTGAGCTTGGACAGGCGCGGCACGTCAAAGTTCTCGACCGAGCCGCCGGGCAGCACATCGACCTTGCCGGTCTCATACGCCACCGAGCGTGCGGCGGCGTCGGGAATGATCTGCCAGTAGATTTCGTCGATATAGGGCTTGCCCTTCTCGTAATAGTTCGGGTTCTTGACCAGGCGGATGAACGAGCCCTTCTGCCATTCCTTGAACATGAAGGGGCCGGTGCCGACAGGCGCGTTGTTGTAGGCGTTGGTCTTCCAGTCGGTGCCTTCATAGAGATGCTTCGGCACCATCGGCATCGAGCCGACCTCGAAGATGCCGAGGAACGGGCCGAACGGCTGCTTCAGCGTGAACACCACGGTGTAGTCGTCGGGTGCCTCGACCTTGTCGACCTGCGCGAGGTTGTTACGTGCACGCGCGTGGGTCTGCTTCAGCATCTCGATCGAGAACAGCACGTCCGCGGCCGTGAAGGGCTTGCCGTCATGCCAGGTGACGCCCTTCCGGAGCTTGAAAGTGTAGGTCTTGGCGTCCTCGCTGACGCTCCAGCTCTCGGCGAGCTCCGGAAGCGGCTCGAGCTTGGGGCTGTAGCGCAGCAGGCCCTCGAAGATGTTGCCCGACACCATCTGGGTCGGACCATTCTGGATCTGCGCGAGCATCAGGCCGGGCGGCTCGGGCTGGATCACGGCGTTGATCACGCCCCCCATTTTCGGCTCTTGCGCCAGTGCCGAGGCCGTGAGGCCGCAAGCCAGGAGGAGTCCAAGCAACACTCGTTTTGACATGTCGTATCTTTCTCAAGCGAGACCAGCCGCAAACGCTTCGCACGTCATGGCGCGCGAAGCTACGGCCGTCCCATCCCAGTCCCCATCCGATATCGAGGCTCACATAGTCTCATTCGACGCCGCAAGATGAAAGTCTCGACAGTGTTCGCACAAAAAATGTACAGCGCGTCCTTTATCGGCTCTGTCATAAATGATCGGTCGGCCATTGACCGACTGGGGGCGACAGCGACACGACGTCGCGGCTCAGAAGCGATTCAGATGATGTCTCCGAACACCCCTCCACAATCTCGTCGGTCCGAACACTGGGTAGGGGAAAGTGGCCGCACGCCCTACCGCAATCCCGCCCGGCGGAATCCTTCCAGATAATGCGCGCGGTCTGCGTCGTTCGCCCACGGCAACTGCGTCGCAATCCAGTGCAGCGAGATGTTTGGCTGGGTGCGACGGAGCTCGGCCAGCGCCATCTCCGCCAGCGCGCCGTCACCGGTCATGCCGGCGGACACCGCGAGCACGCGGTAGGCGCCGGTGAGATCGCCGCGGTGACGGATCGCCTCGCGTGCGAGCGTGATGGCCTCGTCATAATGCCGCTCGGTGAAGCGCGCATAGCCGGCGATGCCGTAATAGATCGCGAGCGACGGATCGCGCGGCGAGAGCCGGATCGCCCTCTGTGCCGCGTCGAACGATTCCCGTGAGCGTCCGGCGTAGGACAGCGCGAGCGCGTAATAGCCCTGCGCCAGCGAGAAGTTCGGATTGAGCGCGAGCGCCTGCTCGAACTCGGACAGCGCGTCGGAAAGCCGCCGTGTCGAGAAGAAGACGCTGCCGAGGGCTGCGTGCGCCCAGGCATCCTCGTGGTCGTGGCGCACCGCGGCAAGCGCGGCGGCCTCCGCGATCGGCGCCGTCGTGGCGAGTTCCGCCCAGCCGAGATGCACGCCGAACATGTGGCTTGCCGCGAGCACCGACAGCGCCTGGCCGTAATTCGAATCGATGGCGATAGCGCGTTCGAGCAAGGCCTGCGCGGCCTGATGGTCCTGCCGCGTCACTCGCCAGTAATGCGACAGCGCGCGCATCAGCAGGTCCCAGGCATCCAGGCTCGCCGGAGGCTTCCGGTCGGCGCGAAAATTCTCCGCGGCATGGATCTGCGGTTCGATCGCGGCGACGATCGCGTTGGTGATGTCGTCCTGCACGGCGAAGACGTCGATCAGCTCGCGGTCGTAGCGCTCGGCCCAGAGATGGCTGCCGGTGGTAGCGTCGTTGAGCTGCGCGGTGATGCGCACGCGATTGTCCACCTTGCGCACGCTACCTTCGACGATGTAGCGGACGCCGAGCTCTTCGGCGATCTGCCTGATGTGAACCGCGCGTCCTTTGTAGGTGAAGGACGAGTTGCGGGCGATCACCATGAACCAGCGCTGCTTCGACAGCGCGGTGAGGATGTCCTCGCTGATCCCGTCGCCGAAATATTCCTGCGCGGGATCGCCGCTCATGTTCTCGAAGGCGAGCACGGCGATCGCCGGGCGGTCCGTCACCGTGCGCGCCAGGGCAGGGCTGGGTTCCGCCGGCGCAAGTGGCGTTGCCACACCTTCCCGGACGTCGCCGACGAAACGAAAGCCCTTGCGCGGGATGGTCTTGATCAGCCGCTGCGTCGCGCCGTCATCACCGAGCGCCTTTCGCACGGCGTTGATCCGGCTGTTCAGCGCGGAGTCCGAGACGATGCGGTCGCTCCAGATCTGGCTGATCAGGTCATCCTTGCTGACCACTCGGGCGCGCTGGGCGACGAGGTAGAGCAGGAGATCGAACACCTGCGGCTGCAGCGGCACGGCTGCGCCCCCGCAGGTGAGCTCCCGCAGGTCGCCGTCGAGTACGTTGTTTTCAAAGAGAAATCGCACGTTTCTGTCGTCTCAAGCAAAAATCAAAGTCGTCTCAGGCGAAAATCAACCGTCCGCGAAAGTCAGGGGACGTCCGTTCGGGCATGGTGGGAAGACCAAACGGTGTCGATGTCTCGGCACAACGGAGTATTCCATGTCCCAATTTGATCAACAGGTTCATTCCATCGGCCCGGGGGTTGCGGGCTCTCGCATTTTCAAGTTCATCGCCTTTCTGTACGGAATTGCGGCATATCTCGTGTTTTTCGTCACTATTCTCTATGCCATCGGCTTCGTCATGGGGCTGGTGGTGCCGAAGACCATCGACACCGGACCCGAAACGCCGACAGTTGAAGCGGTCATCATCAATCTTCTGCTCATGTCGTTGTTCGCCGTTCAGCACAGCGTGATGGCGCGCCAACAGTTCAAGGCGTGGTGGACGCAGTTCGTGCCCAAGCCGGTCGAGCGCTCGACCTACGTGCTGTTCGCGAGCCTGTCATTGCTGCTCCTGTTCTGGCAGTGGCGCCCGATGCCGACCGTCATATGGGATGTCGGAAATCCCGATCTTGCCGTGACGCTTGTCACGGTGTCGCTGGCGGGCTGGGTGCTGGTGTTCACCTCGACCTTCATCATCAATCACTTCGAGCTGTTCGGATTGCACCAGGTGGCCAACCATCTCGTCGGCAAGGAGGCGGCGCCGCCGCGCTTCAAGACGCCGCTGCTCTACAATTTCGTCCGTCATCCGATCTATCTCGGCTTCATCATCGCGTTCTGGGCGGCACCGGTCATGACCGCGGGCCATTTGCTGTTTGCGGCCGTGACCACGGCCTACATCTTCGTCGGCATCGCGCTGGAGGAGCACGACCTCGTCGATCTCTTCGGCGACGAATACCGGCAGTACAAACAACGGGTATCGATGCTTATTCCCTGGCGCCGGTCAGTTTAGTTCGCGCGTCTTTCCGTCGCGTCCACCGAAAGGAGGACGCGCGGCGGAACGCGAACGCGTAACTGATCTTGCCGGACTCCAGCCATCAAAATTGTCTCGGGGGAGAGTCCCCCTCACCCCGACGCTATCAGCGCGAGCGAAGCTCGTCGCGACCCCGCATCCGCGTTCGCCGAGTTATCGGCGAACAGAGGAGCGGGGAGAGGAATTTAACCTTCATCAACGGAGACGACCAAATGAAACACGTCGGAAATTGCTTCTGTGGCGCGGTCACCATCGAGGTCACGGGCGAGCCGGCGGCGATGGGCTATTGCCACTGCCGCTCCTGCCGCTCCTGGTCGGGCGGGCCGGTGAACGCCTTCAGCCTGTGGAAGCCTGAAGCGGTGCGCATCACCGAGGGCGGGCAGAACGTCGAGACCTTCGCAAAGACGCCGCTTAGCCAGCGCAAATATTGCAAGAAGTGCGGCGGCCATCTCATGACCAACCACCCGCCGCTCGATCTGATCGACGTCTTCACCGCCACCATTCCGACGCTCGCCTTCGCGCCCGGCGTCCACGTCAATTATTCCGAGACGGTGCTGCCGATGCGCGACGGCCTGCCCAAGCTGAAGGACTTTCCCGCCGAATTCGGCGGCAGCGGCGAGATGATGCAGGAGTAGAGTTTTCTTCGCCTCTCCCCGCTTGCGGGGAGAGGCCGGATTGCATCGAAGATGCAATCCGGGTGAGGGGGACTCTCCACGAGGCTCACTGTCGCAGCCTTCGCGGAGACCCCCCCCTCACCCCGCAAGCGGGGCGAGGGAGAAGTCCCTACCTCATCCCCGCGCGCCGAAAACCTTCGAGATAATGCTCGCGATCCTCGGCCCGCAGCATCGGCAGCTCACGCGTGAGCCAGGCGAGCGAGAGGCCGGGCTGGGTGCGGTGCAGGCCTTGCAGGGCGGATGTCGCGAGCTGAGCGTCACCCAGCATGCCGGCCGCGGCGGTCAACACGCGATGGGCGCCGACGAAATCGGCGCGCTGCCGCATCGATTCCCGCGCCAGCTGGATGGAGGCATCGTAATTGCGGCCGATGAACTGGGCATAGGCCGCCACCCCGCAATAGATCGCCGCGAGCGGATCGCGCGGGCTCAGCCGCAGCGCACGACGGGCGGCAGCATCGCCGTCCTGCCATCGTCCCGCGTAGCACAGCGTCACGCCGTAAAAGGCGTGCGCCATCGCAAAATTCGGATTGAGCCTCAAGGTCAGCTCGAACTCCGCCAGCGCATCGTCGAAGCGGCGGCGGAAGAGATAAGTATAGGCGAGGCCGTGATGAGCCCAGGCGTCGTCGCGATCGGCTTCCACCGCCGCAAGTGCTGCGCGTTCGGCGACCGGCACGGTCGCAGCCATGTCGGCCCAGCCCATATGCGCACCGAAGATATGACTGGTCGCGAGCAGGCCGAGCGCCTTGCCATAGGCGGGGTCGATCGTCGTCGCCTGTTCCAACAGCCCTTGCGCGGCGGCGTTGTCCTCGCGCGTGATGCGCCAGTAATGCGACAGCGCGCGCATCACGAGGTCCCAGGCGTCAAGGCTGCCCGGCGGCTTCTGCTGGGCGCGAAAGCTCTCGGCGGCGTAGAGCTGCGGCTCGATCGCGGCGACGATCGCTTCCGTGATCTCGTCCTGCACGGCAAAGATGTCGGCAAGTTCGCGGTCATAGCGCTCCGCCCAGAGATGGCTGCCGGTCGAGACGTCGTTGAGCTGCGCCGAGATGCGCACGCGATCGCCGCTCCGCCGCACGCTGCCTTCGAGCACGTAGCGTACGCCGAGCTCGCGCGCGACCTCGTGGATGTGCACGGCGCGGCCCTTGTAGACGAAGGAGGAGTTGCGCGCGACGACGAAGAACCAGCGCAGCTTCGACAGCGCGGTGATGATGTCCTCGCTGATGCCGTCGGAGAAATAGTCTTGCTCGCGGTCGCCGCTCATATTGGTGAAGGGCAGCACGGCGATCGCGGGCCTGTCGGGCAGCGCGAGCATCGTCTGCGGAGCCTGCGTCCCGCGGTTTCGATCGGGCGCGATCGCGGCGAGCTTGGTCTCGACATCGCCGACGAAGCGAAAGCCCTTGCGCGCGATGGTGCGGATCAGCGCCTGGTTCGCGCCATTGTCGCCGATCGCCTTGCGCGCCGCGTTGATCCGGCTGGTCAGGGTGGATTCGGAGACGCTGCGCCCGTGCCAGATCTTGTCGATCAGCTCGTCCTTGCTGACCACCCGGTCGCGGTTTTCCATGAGATGGACGACGAGGTCGAACACCTGCGGTTCCACGGAAACGGGAACCTGCTCGCGGCTCAGCTCGCGCCGGTCGGTATCGAGAAGGTGGTCCCGGAACATGAACTGCACGTCGAAAACTCAGACCTCACAACGACATCGGGCAATGATGAAATCAAAATGGACTTTTGCTCGAAGTCTGTGAGTCCACTGAGCGGTCGACCCGGTTCACCACGATCGCGTGATGGCAGCCATGCTGTTTTCGGATGGGAATACGACCTCGGAGAGTATGTGGCGGTTTGGATCAGATTGCGGCGGGCTCCTCACGTCATTGCGAGCGAAGCAATCCAGAATCGTTCCGCGGAGACAGTCTGGATTGCTTCGTCGCAGGAGCTCCTCGCAATGACGGCATTGGTTGTGTGGCCTCGCCCGAATGTCCATTGCCGAACAGCCCGCCCTGCGTAAGCTGCCCCCATACAAAACACCAACCATAAAGAAATGCCCATGCCCGCCTTTCCCGCCTCCACCACCGTGCTCGACTCCATCCTGTTCCGCGACGCCTTTGGCACGCCCGAGATGCGCGAGGTGTTTTCCGACATCGCACTGGTTGGCCGCTATGCGGAGGTCGAGGTGGCGCTGGCGAAGGCGGAGGCGACATGCGGCGTGATTCCGCGCGAGGCAGCCGACCAGATTGCGGCGCGGACCAATGTCGCTGCGCTCGATTTCGATCTGCTGCGGCAGGAGACCGACATCGTCGGCTATCCGATCCTGCCGCTTGTGCATCAGATGGTGAAGCAATGCGGCGAGGCCGGCCGCTACGTGCATTGGGGCGCGACCACGCAGGACATCATGGACACCGCTGTGGTCCTGCAACTGCGCGCCGCGCTGGAGATCGTCGAGCGCGACATCGCCGACTTGCGAAAAATCCTTGCAGACCTCTCCAGGCGTCATCGCGACACGCCGATGGCGGGCCGCACCCATCTCCAGCAGGCGCTGCCGGTGACGTTCGGCTACAAGACCGCGATCTGGCTCGCGATGTTCGACCGCCATGCCGAGCGTCTCGCGCAATTGAAGCCGCGTGTCCTGGTCGGGCAGTTCGCGGGCGCGGCGGGCACGCTGGCTTCGCTCGGCGACAAGGGCTTTGAGGTGCAGGAGGCGCTTTGCGCCGAGTTGAAGCTCGGTGTTCCCGCCTCGACTTGGCACGTTGCCCGCGACGGCTTTGCCGAGGCGGTGAACTTCCTCGCGCTCGTCACCGGCTCGCTCGGCAAGATCGCCCTCGACATCATGATCATGGCCTCGACCGAGTTCGCCGAGGTCTACGAGCCCTTCGTCAAGGGCCGCGGCGCCTCCTCGACCATGCCACAGAAGCGCAACCCGATCTCCTCGGAACTGATGCTCGCCGCGTCCAAGGCGGTGCGCCAGCATGCCGGGCTGATGCTGGATGCCATGGTGCAGGATTTCGAGCGCGCCACCGGGCCCTGGCACGCCGAATGGATGGCGATCCCGGAAAGCTTCGTGCTGACCGCCGGCGCGCTGCACCAAGCCAAGTTCGCGCTTGCCGGGCTCATCGTGGACGAAGCGAAGATGAACAACAATCTCGCCCTTAGCCGCGGCCTAATCGTGGCCGAAGCGGTCATGATGGGACTGGCGCCGCAGATCGGGCGCCAGGAGGCGCATGACGTGGTTTATGACGCCTGCCGCCAGGCCAACGACAACGGGATCAGCCTTGCCGATGCGCTGTCCGCCGATCCCAGGATATCCAGCCGCATCGACCGCGCAACAATCGAGGCGCTCACCTCACCGAAAAATTACCTCGGCCTTGCTCCCGCCATGGTCGACCGGGTGCTGAAATCGGCAACGCGTTGAAAACCAAGATACGTGAAACCCCGTATCTTTCACAGCCCCCAAGACGCTCGCACACTTGTGTCTCGCGATGCTAGACTTAGATTGAACGAGAGACTTTCGGCAAAGGACCCGGCATGACCGATCAACGCATCACCGCCACTTCCATCGATCCCGTGAAGCTCGACCGGTTGGCCGAAGTGGCGGTGAAGGTGGGACTGGGCTTGCGGCCGGGACAGGACCTTCTTCTGACGGCGCCAGCGATCGCATTGCCGCTGGTGCGGCGGATCGCTGCGCATGCCTACAAGGCCGGCGCCGGCATCGTGACGCCGATCCTCTCGGACGAGGAGATGACGCTGGCGCGCTACCGCCACGGCCACGACAACAGTTTCGATCGCGCCGCCAACTGGCTCTACGAGGGCATGGCCAAGGCATTTTCGGACAACACCGCGCGGCTCGCGATTGTCGGCGACAATCCGATGCTGTTGTCGGGCGAAGATGCTTCCAAGGTCGCGCGCGCCAGCAAGGCCAATTCCATTGCCTATCAGCCGGCGTTGGAAAAGATTGTCAATTTCGACACCAACTGGAACATCATTGCCTATCCGAGCGCAGCGTGGGCCAAGTTGGTGTTTCCCAACGATTCCGAAGACATTGCGATTGGCAAGCTCGCGGACGCGATCTTCGCCGCGTCCCGCGTCGATCGCGAGGACGCGCCGGCCAATTGGGCAAGCCACAATGCGGTGCTGCGCGAGCGTACCAACTGGCTCAACGGCCAGCGTTTCCGCGCGCTCCAGTACTCGGGACCGGGGACCGACCTCACCATCGGGCTTGCCGACGGTCACGAGTGGGAGGGCGGCGCCTCGCTGGCCAAGAACGGCATCAGCTGCAACGCCAACATCCCGACCGAAGAAGTGTTCACCACGCCGCATTGCCGCCGCGTCTACGGCCATGTCGTGAGCTCGAAGCCGCTGTCGTACCAGGGCACGCTGATCGACAACATCGCGGTGCGCTTCGAGGACGGCAAGATCGTCGACGCAAAAGCCTCTCGCGGCGCGGAGGTCCTGAACAAGGTACTCGACACCGACGAGGGCGCGCGTCGGCTCGGCGAAGTGGCGCTGGTGCCGCATTCCTCGCCGATCTCGCAGAGCGGGCTGCTGTTCTACAACACGCTGTTCGACGAGAACGCGGCGTCTCACATTGCGCTTGGCCAGTGCTACTCGAAGTGCTTCGTCAACGGCGCGCAGCTCACGCCGCAGCAAATCGCGGCGCAAGGCGGCAACCAGAGCCTGATCCATATCGACTGGATGATCGGCTCGGCCGAGACCGACATCGACGGCATCATGGCTGACGGCAGCAAGGTGCCGGTGTTCCGCAAGGGCGAGTGGGCGAAGTAGGATTTCGCCTCACGCCGCCGCGTTGCGCAGCATCGGGTGGTTGTCGATGCTGAAGCGGTTGAACAGCGTCGTGAACGGGCTGCCGTCGGTGGCCCGGACGATGGCGTCGGAAGCGGCCACGGCGTCGTAGAGCGCGCCGACTGGATCGCCTGCCTCGGGCAGGTCAAGTCTGCCACGGATTTCCTCGCGAGCCTCGTTGATGTCGTCCTCGTCGTCGAGTGTCGCCTCCAGCGCATTCGCCGCGCGCCGCATCTCCTGGAGATCGCCGCCGGTGGAGAATTTGAGGATGTCGAGCCAGTACGGGTGGGCAACGACGAGCTGGACGAACGCCTCGAAACTCTCCGCGATAATCCCGGCGCGGCCCTCCGATGAGACGTAGAGCACATTCCGCGACGGCAGCAGCACGAAGGCGCCGCCGGAGCGGTCACTGCCGATCTGCCGAGGGCTATCGACGCCGTCGATGGTGAACCAGCGCTCCTCGTCGGCTGCGAAGGTGACATCGAGGCTGCCGAGCCAGGCGACCACCTCGCCTTGGGCTGTCAGAACCTCTGGGGTGAGGGGCATCGGTCTGGCTCCTTCAATAGTCAAGTCCGCGCAATTTGTCGCACCCCGCAAAAGAAGGGTTCATGTGCGCGAATTCGCAGGGGAATCGTGACGTTAACCGCTTCGCACCTGCAACTTCCGGCTGATTGTCGGGGCCTGCGTAAGAAAGAATTAAAAACCGGCTACTAGCGTTCCAACATCTTTCGAAACAATTCGGGCCAAGACCCGACCAGTTATATTATATCCCCTGGGGAAGTAGATGTCGCGCGCATTGATTGAAATCGCTAGTTGCAATGTGGACCTCGAGCTGCGGCCGATCGAGCCGTCCTGGATCATCGAGGGCAACCCGGTGTCGCGCTCGCACATCCTGTCCACCAGCTCCGACGGCACAGCCTCGACCATCATCTGGCAGTGCACCGAAGGCCGCTTCAACTGGTACTACGACATCGACGAGACGATCATGATCATGGAAGGATCGATCGTGCTCGAAAGCGACGGCATGCCGCCGAAGCGCTACGGCCCCGGCGACGTCATCTTCTTCCGCGACGGCGCGCACGCCAAATGGCATGTCGAAGGCCACGTCAAGAAGATCGCCTTCTGCCGCAAGACCAATCCTGCCGTAATCGGCTTCATGATCCGTGTCGTCAACAAGCTCAAGCGGATGTTCGTCCCCGCCGGCGAGCGCCGTCCGGCCTCACTGCTGGGCGCCGGCTAGTCGTTTACAGGTTTCAAGAACGCTTCCCAGCGGCCACGACGAAGAGGGGTCGGGATCAACATCCCGGCCCCTCTTCTTGTCAGGACGGCAGATCGAGCCGGTAGAATTCGGTCGCAGTCTGCGAGAACAGCGCCGTCTTCTCGGTCTCGCTCAGGGGCGCCGCGATGCGCTTGAAGGCGTTGAAGATCACCTGGTAGCTGCATTGGCCCTTGTCCGGTGGGAAATTGCTCTCGAACATCGCGCGCTTCACCCCGAACGCTTCGATGCAGGTCTCGACATAGGGCCGCCACGCCGCGGCAAGCTCCTCGGAGGACGGGGGCCTCTCGCGCAGGTGGAAGTCATAGCCGAGCAGGCACATCGCGAGGCCGCCGAGCTTCACCACCACGTTCTCGCATTTCGCGATCTCCTGGATCGACGCGCGCCATTGCGGAAACACTTCTTCGCGTCGTCCGGCAAAGCGGCCGACGCCGGCCGGGCCGCCGCAATG
This sequence comes from Bradyrhizobium sp. 1, assembly GCF_023073315.1. Classification (GTDB taxonomy): domain Bacteria; phylum Pseudomonadota; class Alphaproteobacteria; order Rhizobiales; family Xanthobacteraceae; genus Bradyrhizobium. The sequence goes on from NZ_JADPJH010000018.1 coordinate 344,022, forward strand.
GTCGAGCACGATTTTGGTGTCGGGGAAGGCGCGCGCGAGTTCGGTCAGTTCGCCGATCTGCGGATGAAATAGCCAGGCGTCGAAGCTGAGGTTCAGCGGCGCGAGGCAGGCAAAGCCTTTGCGGAAGGTCGGGTCCCGCAACAGGTCCTTCGGCCGGTTCGCATACATGCCGGCGACGGCGGGATCCTGGTCCCAGGCCGAGGAATGCCGGATGCCGCGGAAGCGGCCGTTGCCGGCCCCGATCTCGGCCTCAAGCACTGGCTTCGCCGCATCGCCCAGCAGCAGATTGGCGTGGCTGACGATGCCGGCGCAGATCGCAGCCTTGCCGTAACCGCCGCTTGCGCTCATCGCGGCGACGCCGTTGGCGAACTCGACCTCGCCGACGGGCCGGAACGCCTCAGGCCCGTGCGCGCGATACATCGAGCGGCAGTCGACATAGACGGTGGCGATGATGTTGTGGCCGGAAGCGATATCGGCCGCCATCTCCTCAATCAGGTAGCGGTGCCCGCGATTCCAGAGATGGTGATGGGGATCGACGATCGGCCGCGCCGGATCGATGACCTCCTCCTGATATTGCGCAAGCCAGTCCTCGCGCGGCTCGACGAATAGCCCGCTCGTATTGGCGGGCAGACTGCTTGCAGCCATCGGCGTTTGCTCCCTCTATATTTTTGTAGTGGGAGCCTAGCACCTCGTCCTTGCACGCAGCAGCGCGCGACGCGCAACCGCGCCCGTCACCGCGAGCACAGCGGATGCTGCCCTCAGGCCTTGCGCCGCTTCGCCCTCACATCGACCACAAGCCGCCAATCCGGCGCCGTAGCGGGCTTGACCTCGCCGAGCCAATGGAACGACTCGCCTGTAAGCTCGGTAAAACTCCAGCGCGTGAGCTCTCCGGCCTCGGTCGTGCCTTCCTGCACGATGTCCTCGCCACGCGGGCGGCCGATCTGTTGGCGGAACACGCTACGGCCGGGATCGAACCAGGAAATCCGCCACGCGGAAATCGTAGGGTCGTAGACCCGCAACGTCGTGCCGTACCAATTGCCGGCGATCGGAAAGGCCAGGCTGCCTGCGGGCCGGGGGATGATCCAGACGTCCTGCACGGCGCGTCCCTCCAGCACCCAGCCGAAATGGATTTCGCCTGATACGGTGTGTTTCGTCCCGTCGGGGCCGTGCGCGGTGATCTCGGCATCCCAGTCGCCAACAAAGCGGCCGTAAAGCTGGAGCGCCGCCGCGTGCTCGGGGTTCGGTCCGTCCGCGTGCAATAATCTCGCAAAGTCAGTCATCTCGATCTCCTGTTGCGAGGAGATCAGCACGAACGAAAGGCAGCCGACTTGGAGAAAATTGCGCGTCAGACGCCGTCGAGGATGATCACCGTTGGCTTCGTCGGCAACGCGTCCCGCGACATCCGGAACGAGCGCTCGCTACGCCGGTCGATCTCGAACTGCTGGCCGATGAGCCGCATGAATTCGTCGAGCGGAGTGGCGAAGCGGTGCATCGGCAGCACCACCGAAGCGCGCAGCCGCTTGGTGATCTCGGAGACACCGTCGAGCGACATGGTGTAGGTGCCATCGATCGGCACCATGACGATGTCGAGCCGCCCGATCTGGGCAAAGTGGCTGTCGTCGAGCTTGTGGTGGAGATGGCCGAGATGGCCGATGCAGAGGCCTGCGACCTCAAAGATGAAGATCGAATTGCCGTCGCGGATCATGTCGGTGCCGGAATCGTCGCCGAAATAACGGCGGATGTCGGTCGTGACGTTGCGGATGAAGGTATCGCCGATGCGCTCCGACACGATGGCAGGCTTGCCGTCCTCGCCCCAGCCATGCAGCACATGGGGAATGCGTTTGTCGGGAAATAGAGAGTAGTGCGTGCTGTGGGCCCGGTTCATGGTGGCGACGTCAGGCAGCCGTCCCACCTGGTAGGCGCCGCTATAGTCGGTCGCGATGCGCAAGCCCCCGGGCGTGTCGATAAAATAGGTGGAATGGCCGGCATAGGTGATCTGGACTTCGGCCGCCGCTGCCGCTTGCCGGTATGCCACTGGCATGGCGCGGGGCGCTGCATTCGCCATTGCCAGGCATTCGCTGCGCTGCGGCTGCTCCGCAAGGGCAGGTGTCAGCAGCCAACCGAAAAATGCAAAAGCCGTCAGCAATGTTCGAAACATGCAGAACAGTCCGCCGCTCATGGACGATCTGCGGAGTGTATCTACGAATTATCCTCGCGTCATGTGGTGCCGGCCAGCCGCGCCAATCCGCCGCTTGCCTCGATCAGTTTCACGGCCTTCTTGTCGAAGGACACAAAGGTATCGGCCCCAAGCCAGTTGCCTTCGTGGGCGATAACGCCATCGGCGAAATCGCCCCCGGCATCGAGAAGCGCCAATCCTGCTTCGGCCGTTGGCCGGTCGACGGCCGCATTGGAGGCATTGATCAAGTGCCGGATCGAAGCCGCGATATTCACAGCGGAAGTTTTGTAGCCTCGCGAGAGGACCCAGACCAATTCGCACAATGCGGAGATCGAGATGGCGACTACCTCTGCCTTCTTGAGAACGGATTCCGCCGCCTTGCTCTGTTCGGCATCGTCCCCGACCAGAACCCGTACCAGGACGTTGGTGTCGGGTGTTATCTTCATCGCTTGCCGGCCCAGCCGTCAGCAATGATCTCATTCATTTCTTCGATAGACAGCGATTGACCGTTCGTTTTTCCCTTTAGGAAGCCGAAGGCGTCCGAAATCTTTCCGGTGGGCTGAGCTGCTTTCACCTCAACTCGCCCTCCGGGGAGCTTCTCTATCGAGATCTTGTCGCCTGGATGCACACCGAGGTGCTCCAGGAGGTCTTTGCGCAGCGTAACCTGCCCCTTTGCCGTGACGGTGAGCGTACCCATGGGGGATCCTCAATCCTTGAGATCCTCGATAAGTAAGGCAATCCAGCCTTACTTTCAAGCAGAGCAAGCCGAGGCGAGGCGCCTCATTCCCGCCGCGGGCTGAATTTCCAGGTGATCGCAACGAGGGCCGCTGTAATCAGACTGCTGATGAGACCGGCGATCGGGAGGGCCAGCAGCAGCGCTGCGCTGGCGGCCCAGCCGATCGACGAGAAGGCTTCGGCAAAGGTCGCAAGCCGCGACGAAGTCTGGCGACGCCGGAACTGGCTGCGACGGGCCTGCACCCGGAACCAGAGCTGGATCGCGGTCGCGGAGGCCGCGCTGATGATCACAGCACCGGCGCTCACCGCGGCCTGGAACGGCGAGGCGAAGGCGAGCGCCGCGATCAGCGGGCAGAAGATGGCGGCGATCGCGATCAGCACCACCTCGATCTTGGCGCGGATGATCCCGGACGGCGTGAGTGGCGCGGTCGCGACCAGATCGGGCGCGTCCTCGCCCGAGATCGTCAGCCAGGCGAGCCCGCCGGCAAGCTGTCCCGCGGCCATCACGATGACGGGCGTGATCAGTGTCAGCGCCGCGGAACTGTCGGCAAAGCTGCGCCAGAGCAGCAGCGCCGGCGGCACCAGATAGAGCAGCTGCATCAGCGTCTGCGAGATCAGCCAGGGATCGCGCCACAGCAACATGAACTCCTTGCGCCGTAGCGCCTGTTGCCGCGACCCGCCACGGAACGGGCGCTCCTTCGCGCGCTTGCTGCCGGATTTGCCGTAGGCGGCGGCATCGATCGCGGTGTCGGCAAAACGGCCGGAGAACATCGCCATCACGCTGCCGAGCAGCACGAGTCCGAGGGCGAGGAGGAGCAACAGCGCTTCGCTGTCGCCCATCGTCGCCCGCGCCGGCCACCACCAGATGCTGTCGACGTCAGGAGCATGTTCGGCAAAGGTGCCGGAGGTCAGGATGGTGATGCGCGACAGTGTGCCGTAGGACATGATCGCGGCGACCTGGAGCGCGATCACAAAACCCGCGCCGATGATGGCGGCGAGGATCTGGGCGACGAAGCGTGTCCGCGCCGGGCCGATCAGGCGGAACAGCAGGATGGTGACCGCAATCGCGACCGCCGCGGCCGAGAGGCCCATTGCGACGACGACGCCGAACGCCGCAAGCCAGCGTGGCCCGCCGCCGATCACCAGCACGTCAATGAAGGGCGTCGAGAACAGCAGCGCCATCACCGTGACGGTGAGCGCGATCGCGGCAATGCGGACCGAGAACAGATTGGCGAGCCGCGCCGGCGAGGACATGATCAGGTCGAGATCGGCGCGGGCGTAAAACACCCGCGTCACCGATTCGATTGCCTGCGACAGCATCAAGGTCCAGGCGAGAAAGATCGTCGCCGAGATCACGATCAGCGAGGATTTGTCGAGCGGCAGTTGCAGATCGGCGAAGCGGCCGATCACCGCCCAGGCCGGCACGTGCAGCAGCGCTGCGAAGAACAGCAGGCCGATCATTGCGACGCGCGCTCGCTTGCGCCGTCCGCCGGTCATCATGGCGAACCATTCCCGCCAGGCGAGCCGAAGCTCGTGGCGCGCGAACCATGAGAGCGCGGTCGCCGAGGTCATGCGGCTTCCTGGAGCGTCACCAGCGCGATGAAGAGATCTTCCAGGCTGGTGTCGGCATGACCGTTCTGCTGGCGCAGTTCGGTCAGCGTGCCTTCGGCAACAAGGCGGCCCGAGGCGATCACGCCGATGCGGTCGGCCATGCGTTCGGCCACCTCCAGAATATGCGTGGTCATGATGACGGTGCAGCCGGCGCGGACGCGATCGCTCAGCAATCCCTTCACGTGGCGGGCGGAAACGGCGTCGAGGCCCGTCAGCGGTTCGTCGAGGATGATGAGGCGGGGATCGTGCACCAGTGCGCCGGCGAGAGCGACCTTCTGGCGCATGCCCTTCGAAAATCCCTCGCAGCGCTCGTGCCGGTGCGGCTCGAGCCCGAGCGAATTCAGAAGTTCCTGCGCGACCGGCTCCGAGACGGTTGGCGCAATGCCCCAGAGGCCGGCGACGAATTCGAGATATTCGAGCGGGGTGAGCTTGTCATAGATCATGGGCTCGTCGGAGACCCACGCCATCACCTGCTTGGCGGCAACGGGATCTTGGAGCGCATCGATGCCGAAGATCGAGACCGCGCCGGCATCAGGCCGCAACAGCCCCGCAACCATGCGCAAAGTGGTGGTCTTGCCGGCGCCGTTGGGGCCGACCAGCGCATAGAATTCGCCGGCGTGAATGGTGAGATCGAGGCTATCGACCGCCAAACGGTCAAAACGCTTCGTTAACCCTCGGACTTCGAGTGCCGAGTTGTCCGGCTTCATGACGGCCACACCTTGCGGTTTTGCATCGCTCGCGACCATGCCCCGAAGATGTTTCGGCACCGTGAATCGCGCTGCCGCAAATTCCGGCATCCGGGACCGACCAAAGGCAAGTCACCGTTTGTTGACAGCGCTTGACGGTTCAGGCTGAATTGGCGCCGGGACAAATGGAGCTAACGCGGCGAAACGACCGCGTAGCGACTGGACACAAGATGCGGCAAGGCGGTCACGAAGAACCGCTGGTTGTATCGGGAGGATGCGCGAGGATGCTGGATTTCGTTCAGCAGCTGGTCAGCGGTGTTGCGCTCGGCTGCGTCTACGGCTTGATCGCGCTCGGCTTCGTGCTCGTCTACAAGGCCACCGAGGTCGTCAATTTCGCCCAGGGCGATCTGATGATGCTGGGCGGCTTCTTCGCCTTCACCTTCATCGGCATGATGGGCCTGAACTACTGGATCGGCTTTGCCGCTGCGGTGGCGGCCATGGCGATGTTCGGCATGGTGGCGGAACGCGTGGTGGTGCGGCCGATCCTCGGCTATCCGCAATTCTCGATCATCATGGCCACGATCGGCCTCGGCTACTTCCTGCGCTCGGTCGCCGGCATGGTCTGGGGCACCGACGATTTCAAGATCGACACGCCGTTCAGCCAGGGCGTGCTGCGGATCGGCTCGCTGGTGCTGGCCCATGACAAGCTCTCGGTGATCGCGGCAACCGTCATCCTCTGCGCGCTGCTCTGGCTGTTCTTCAACAAGACCGCGCTCGGGACCGCAATGCGCGCCAGTTCCGAGAACATGCTGGCGGCCTATTACATGGGCATTCCGGTCAAGCGCGTGGTGTCGATCGTCTGGGCGATCAGCGCAGCAGTCGCGACCTGCGCCGGCGTGCTGCTGGCGCCGATCACCTTCATCCACTCCAATGTCGGTCTCGTGCTCGGCCTGAAGGCGTTTCCCGCCGCCGTGCTCGGCGGTTTCGGCTCGATCCCCGGCGCGGTGGTTGGCGGCGTCCTGATCGGGGTGATCGAGAGCATGGCCGGGTTCTATCTGGCCGAGGGCTGGAAGGACGTCGCGCCCTACATCGTGCTGCTCGCAGTGCTCTTGCTCAAGCCCGAAGGCCTGTTTGGCCTTCACGTTCGCAAGAAGGTCTGAACGCCATGCGCTTCCTGTTCAAGACCGACTATGAGGACGACATCAGGCTGTTTCCGCATTCGGGCTATTTCGTCTCCTACGGCATCCTGCTCGCGCTGCTGCTGATCGCGCCTTACGTGCTGTCCAGCTATCTGATGAGCCAGCTCGTCTTCGTCTGCATCTACGCGACCGTCGGCGTGGCGCTGCTGATCCTCACCGGCTTCACCGGTCAGGCCTCGCTCGGGCATGCGGCGTTTCTCGCGATCGGCGCCTACACGGCGGCGTACCTCCAGAAATATAACGTGCCGTTTCCGGTCTACTTCCTCGCCGCTGGGGCCCTGACCGGGCTGATCGGTGCGCTGGTCGGTTTTCCCGCACTACGACTGCAAGGCATCTATCTCGTCATCGCCACCATCTCCTTCGCCTTCATCGTCGAGGAGATCCTGGCGCGCTGGGAGAGCGTGACCAACGGTAATGAGGGCATGCGGGTCAAGGCGGTGTCGCTGCTCGGCGTCACGGTCTCGCGCGACAGCCCGACCTTCTATTTCCTCTGTCTGGCCGTGCTGGTGCTGACGATCGTCGGTACGCTCAATCTGTTGCGCTCGCCGACAGGGCGCGCCTTCGTCGCGATCCGCGACAGCGAGACCGCGGCGCGCAGCATGGGCATCAACGTCGCGCTCTACAAGGTCAAGTCCTTTGCGATCTCGGCGGCGATCACCGGCTTCGCCGGCGTGCTGTTCGCGCACAAGCTCTCCTTCATTTCGCCGGAGATGTTCACGCTGCAGCTCTCGATCGAGTTCATCATCGTGATCCTGATCGGCGGCACCTTCAGTCTGCACGGCGCGGTGCTGGGCGCGATCTTCATCGTGATGATCGACCCATTCCTGACCTACTTGAAGGACGACATGCCCGGCATCATTGCCGGCATTGCCGCGACATTCGGCGCCGGCTCGGCGACTGCGGGGAATGTGCAGTCCAAAGTCGCGGCCTTTGCCTCGCTCAACGGCCTGAAAGGAGCGATCTACGGCATCATCATCATGTTGTTCGTGCTGTTCGAGCCCCTTGGCATCTACGGCCGCTGGCTCAAGATAAAACTCTTCTTCCAGCTGTTCCCGCTTTACAAGCGCGCCACCTTCAAGCGGCAGAAGATCTACGTGAAGTCGGAGCGCAACCGGTGAGCTATTTTCGCGCCGAGAATTTGTCGCTGCATTTCGGGGGCCTCAAGGCCGTCGACGCGGTGTCGTTCGCGGTCGAGAAGGGCGAGATCCTCTCGATCATCGGGCCGAACGGCGCCGGAAAAAGCTCGATCTTCAATTTGATCTCGCGGATCTACCGGCCGACCTCGGGCCGCATCTTCTTCGAGGACCAGGACATCACCGAGCAGCCGCCCTACGACATCGCCAGGCTCGGCATCGCCCGCACCTTCCAGAACATCGAGCTGTTCGAGAATGCGACTGTGCTCTCAAATCTCCTGGTCGGCCGCCACCGGCACTCGACCACGCAGCTCTGGCAGGAATTGCTGTTCCTGCCGAGCGTGCGCGCTAACGAGAAGGTGCATCGCCGCCGCGTCGAGCAGGTGATCGAATTCCTCGATCTCGAACCCTATCGCGACAAGCTGATCTCGGGGTTGCCTTACGGCGTGCGCAAGGTGATCGAGCTCGCGCGGGCGCTGTGCTCGGAGCCAAAGTTGATCCTGCTCGACGAACCGTCATCCGGCCTCAATGTCGAGGAGACCAGCGACATGTCGTTCTGGATCCGCGACATGAAGAGCGAACTCGGCGTCACCGTGCTGATGGTCGAGCACGACATGTCGCTGGTGAACCGCGTCTCCGATCGCGTCATCGCGCTGAATTACGGCCGCGTTCTTGCGATGGGCTCGCCCGCCGAGGTGCAGCAGCACCCCGACGTCGTCGCCGCGTATCTGGGAGCGTAAGCCATGGATGCGACCGTGACGTCCGATGTCATCTTAAAACTCTCCAACATCGAGAGCTGTTACGGACCGATCATGGCGATTCGCGGCATCTCGCTGGAGGTGCCGCGCGGCCGCATCGTCACGCTGCTGGGCGCCAACGGCGCCGGCAAGACCACGGTGCTGAAGACGATCTCGGGTATTCTCGATCCGCAGAAGGGCGCGATCGAGTTCATGGGCAAGCCGATCCAGCGCATGGAGGCGGACAGGATCGTCCGGCTCGGCCTCAGCCATGTACCGGAGGGCCGCGAGGTGTTCCCGTTCCTCTCGGTGCGCGAGAATTTGATGATGGGGGCCTATCCGCGCAGGGACCGCGACGGCGTCGCGGAGGATCTGGAGCGCGTCTACGGCTATTTCCCACGATTGAAGGAGCGCATCAACCAGCCGGCCGGGCAGCTCTCCGGCGGCGAGCAGCAGATGCTCGCGATCGGCCGCGCGCTGATGAACCGGCCGACGCTGTTGCTGCTCGACGAGCCCTCGCTCGGCTTGTCGCCGATCCTGGTGAAGGAGATTTTCACGATCATCCGCCGCGTCAACGAGGAGCAGGGCATGTCGATCCTGCTGGTCGAGCAGAATGCGAAGGTGGCGCTGGAGACGGCGCATTACGGCTATGTGCTGGAGATCGGCCGGATCGTGATGAACGATACCTGCGACCGCTTGATGCATTCCCAGGATATCCAGGAATTCTACCTTGGCGCCAAGGAACAAGGCGCGCGAGGCGAGCGGCGCTGGAAAAAGAAGAAGACTTGGCGGTAAAGAAGAAGACTTGGCGGTGAAGTATCGTGGCGTTGAAGAAGAACTGGCGTTAAATGGACCAGCCCAGCCGCTAACATAGACCGCCGGCAAGGCAGGCAGCGGAGGGGAAAGCGACAAGGAGGGAATGCGCATGGCCCGACCGGCGGTGCTGACGGTCGCTGACACGATCGCGAAAAGCTTCTTGTGCGCCGCGGAGACGCGGGGCGACAGGCCGGCAATTCGCGAGAAGAAATTCGGCATCTGGCAGCCGACCAGCTGGCGCGAATGGCTGGAGATTTCGAAAGAGATCGCCTACGCACTTCGCGCGATCGGCCTCGCGCCCGGCGACGTCGTCTCCATCATTGCCAATGCCGTGCCCGAATGGGTCTACGCCGATATGGGCATATTGTGCGCCGGCGGCGTCTCCTCCGGAATCTATCCGACCGATTCGTCGTCCCAGGTCGAATATCTCGTCAACGATTCCCGGACGAAAGTGATCTTCGCCGAGGACGAGGAGCAGCTCGACAAGATCCTTGCCTGCCGCAGCCGCTGTCCTTCGCTGCGAAAGATCATCGTGTTCGACATGGAAGGCCTCAGCGGCCTCGTGGACGACATGGTGATGTCGCTCGACGAGCTTCGCGCGCTCGGCCGCAATCACATGGTCGACCGCGAAGCGCTGTGGCAGGAGATGATCGACAGCCGAAGCGCCGATGATCTCGCAGTGCTCGTCTACACTTCGGGCACGACGGGCCCGCCCAAGGGCGCGATGCACGCCAACCGCAGCGTCACGCACCAGATGCGGCACGCCAGCGATTTCATTCCGGCGCAAGAGGACGAAGACCGGCTGATCTTCCTGCCGCTCTGCCACGTCGCCGAACGCATCGGTGGCTATTACATCTCGGTCGCGCTCGGCTCGGTGATGAATTTTGCCGAAAGCCCGGAGACGGTGCCGGACAATCTGCGGGAAGTGCAGCCGACCATCTTCCTCGCGGTGCCGCGCATCTGGGAAAAATTCTACTCCGCCATCACCATCGCGTTGAAGGACGCGACGCCGTTCCAGCAATGGGTCTACCGCCGCGCCATCGACATCGGCTACCGCATGGTCGATTGCAGGATAGAGGGCAAGACGCCGCCGCTGTCGCTTCGCCTCGCCAACGGCATCGCCTACCGGCTCGCCTTCCGCAACATCCGCCGCATGATCGGGCTCGACCGCTGCCGAATCGCCTTCACGGGCGCTGCGCCGATCGCCCCGGAACTGATCCGCTGGTATCTCGCGCTCGGCATCGACATGCACGAGCTCTACGGCCAGACCGAGAATTGCGGCGTCGCGACCATGATGCCGGCGATGCGGATCAAGCTCGGCTCGGTCGGTACCGCCGTGTCCTGGGGCGAGGTCGCGCTGTCGCCCGACGGCGAGATCCTGATCAAGGGCAACTTCCTGTTCATGGGCTATCTGAACCAGCCCGAGAAGACCGCGGAGGCCATCGATCACCGCGGCTGGCTGCACACCGGCGACGTAGGCACCATCGACAATGAAGGTTTTGTCCGCATCACCGACCGGATGAAGGACATCATCATCACCTCCGGCGGCAAGAACATCACGCCCTCGGAGATCGAGAACCAGCTCAAATTCTCACCCTACATTTCCGACGCCGTGGTCATCGGCGACAAGCGGCCGTATCTGACCTGCCTCGTCATGATCGACCAGGAGAATGTCGAGAAGTTCGCGCAGGATCACGACATCCCCTTCACCAATTATGCGAGCCTGTGCCGGGCAACCGAGATCCAGGACCTGATCTGGCGCGAGATCGAAGGCGTCAACGGCAATTTCGCCCGTGTCGAAACCGTCAAGCGGTTCTATTTGATCGAGCGGCAGCTCACGCCGGAGGACGAGGAGCTGACGCCGACGATGAAGCTGAAGCGCGGCTTCGTGAACAAGCGGTACGCCGCCGAGATCGACGCGATGTATCGCGAGCGCGCGGTGGCGTGAATAATCTTTTCGAGAAAGCGAAGGAGCGATGGCCCCCGCCCTTCGTACAACACGGGCCTTCAGGAGAGGAGACGTCAATGTCGAGATCGTTGAGAGCGTTCGGCCTTGCTGTGAGTGCAGTCGCGCTCACCTGTCTGCCGGCCGCGGCGCAAACCAAGGTTACGAATGAGGGCATCTCGGCCAGCGAGATCGTCATCGGCACCCATCAGGATCTGTCCGGACCGATCAAGGTCTGGGGCGTGCCGGTTTCCAACGGCATGAAGATGGCGGTCGAGGAGATCAACGCCGCCGGCGGCATCCAGGGCCGCAAGATCAGGATGATCCTCGAGGACAATGGCTACGATCCGAAGAAGGGCGTGCTGGCCTCGCAAAAAATGGTCGAGCGCGACAAGATCTTCGTCATGATCGGCTCGATGGGATCGGCGCCGACGCTCGCCGCGCAGGACATCCTGTTCGATGCCGGCGTGCTCCAGCTGTTCCCGCTGACGGCGGCCGAGTTCACCTTCAAGTTCGACCCGGCCAAGCCGCAGGAGCGGCTGAAGTTCAACAATTTGCTGCCCTATGTCGAGAGCACGCGCGCCGCGCTCAAATACATGGTGGAGTGGAAGAATTTCGGGAAGCCCTGCATCATGCATCAGGACGACGAGTACGGAAAGAACGTGCTCGACGGCTTCAACCAGCAGCTGACGGCCATGAAGCTGCAGCCGGCGTCGGTGACGAGCTACAAGCGCGGCGCCTCCGACTTCAGCGCGCAGGTCGCCAAGATGAAGTCCGACGGCTGCGATCTCGTCGTGCTCGGCACCGTGATCCGCGAGACCATCGGCGCGATGACCGAGGCGAAGAAGCTCGGCTGGGACGTCACCTTCCTCGGCGCCACTCCGACCAACGTGCTGGAAGTGCCGGCGCTCGGCAAGGAGGCGGTTGAAGGTCTCTATGCGGCCTCGGGCTTCGAGATTCCCTATGAGGACACCGCCAAGGGCAAGGTTCACGACTGGCTCATCAACTACAAGAAGATGTTTGGCACCGACGCCAACACGCAGGCGATCATCGGCTACAACGCGGTGACGACGTTTGCGTTCTACGCTGACAAGGCGGGCAAGGAGCTCACGGGACAGAAGATGCTCGACGCGCTCGAATCGGGTGAGAAATTCCTCGACATCTTCTCCTCGCCCGCGACGAAGTTCTCCAAGACCGACCACCTCGCCAACACCATCACCCAGGTGCAGCAGGTCAAGGGCGGCCGCTGGGTTCTGGTGAAGGACAATCTGATGTTTTGATTGAGGCTCGCGCCGCACGAACGGTGCACCCTCGCCCCTTGTGGGAGAGGGTGGATCGCCGCGAAGCGGCGAGCCGGGTGAGGGGTTCTCTCCACGCGAACAGTCTTGCCAACGGAGAAAACCCCTCATCCGTCGCGCTTCGCGCGCCACCTTCTCCCACAAGGGGAGAAGGAAGAATTCACGATCCCCCGCCTGCGGTACCCGAGTTCACCGGCGCCAGTTCGTCTTCCCGGCATCGCCAGCCGTCGGCGGCTTTGACGAAGGCAAAGGTTCGCTGGATCCTCAGGCGGCGCGTGACATTGAAGGCCTCGCCGGAGCGCTCTCTGTTGCCGGTCCCGGGCTGTGGACGGCCCGTACTGGCATTCCAGCAGGTGCCGGTGCAGTTCGACGCGACCTTGCTGCAGGTGGTGAACGGCGCCAGCACGACCATCTCGATTTCGCCCGTGACCTGCGCCTCCTGGTCGGTCACCTGGCTGTCGAGCGCGTAGACGCGGTTGATGCGGAGGAAATTGCCGCAGGAATTGGCCGCGTGAATCCGCGCGGCGCAGAAGTCGACGGCGTCGGTGTCGGGTGAGCGGGCCGCGACCTGCCGGCCGAACACTTTCTTCGGATCTCCCTTGGCGGCAGCGATTTCGCCGGTCTTGTGCTTCAGATAGTCGCCGAGACAATCTTCCGCGGATTCAAGTTCCCCAAGCGGCACGTTCTCCTTGCCGACGAGATTGCATTTGCGATCGCGCTCCCGCGTCCACCGACCGTATTCGGCGAAGGCAAAGCGTGCCGCGGTCGGGTCGAGCTTGCCGATCAGGCCGAGCACCTGGCCGTTGAGCTCGGTCTCGCTGAGCGCCAGCGACGGGTCCGCGCAGATCACCGCGCCAGCCGCGGTGTTGGCCGCGAGACAGTCGAAATCCGGGTCGCGCAGGATCGCGGCGCGCTCCTCGGTGACTTTGAGAAGGCACGCCCTCACCCGGTCGAAATCGTCGGGGCGGATCGCGGTCTGGCCCACGATGCCGCAGCCGAGATTACGCTGGCGGGTCCAGATTGCGTTCTCCTCGATTGCCGGCAGGCGGTCGGGCAGGCGGGCGAGCCGCGCCTCGATCGCCGTGCTCAGCTTCTCGGCGGCGGCAGCAAGCTCGGCGTCGCCGCAGAACAGTTGATTGCCGGGGTCGCGGATCTGCTGGCAGTTGTTCTTGGCGAACAGCGGCAGCCTGTCGGCGATCGAGCGGTCGGACGGGCCGGATTGCGCGGACGCAAGCGTCGCCGGGAGCGCCAGCAGCGCAAGCGTAGTCAGCACGATGAACCGCATTCCAGTCGCCCCCGTATCGGAGGCGCCATGCTAGCGTTCCGGACCGCGGGGTGGAATGGGTTTGTGGAGAATGTCTATGTGAGACCCGTAGCCCGGATTGCGCTGTTCTTCATCCGGGCTACCAGATCAATCGGCGGCGACCATCGAGAACCGCACGGGTTCGACGACATATTTCATCACGGCGGACTGATAGAGCACGAACAACGGCTGGTAGCTCCGCGCGTCGTCGTCCTCGACCATCGCCATACGGCGGTTGTCGAGCATCAGCCAGTGGCCGTCGAGCTTCGCTGCAGCGACCGCATGGTCTTCGCCGGCCCTGACGTCGCGCACCACGACGATGCGGAGATCCTCATTGGCAACGCCCGCGAGCCGCAGCGCGGCCAGCTTGGCGATGGCATAGTCTTCGCAGTCGCCGGCCCCGCGCGCGAAGGTCGCAAGCGGCGAGCTCCAGACGTCGTCGATGCCGTCATTGGCGGCCCGGATGGCAAGGTTGATGGCGCGGTTGGTCTCGCCGAGCTTCGCGCGGCCGTCTCGGCTGCGGGCCTGATCGACGATGGCGAGCAGTTTCAGCGCTGCGGGCGACGCGCAATTATCCCGGTCGCCGTCGCACAGCGTGAGCTGCACCATGTCGTCGTCGAGCCTGGACTTCAATGCCGACCATTTCTGCTGGAGGCTGCCGGATGAGATGGCGAAGGCGAATACGCCGAACGGCTCGGCGGATTTGCGCACGAGGACGCCGGCACCCGGCGACAGCAGCGTGCCGGCGCGAAGGTCGGCGGTCGACCCAAGCAGGATCAATCCGCACAGGACAATGATTGCGCGCCAGGCGCGCGCGCGAGCAGCGGTCTCCATCTGACATCCCCTTTCCGGCTTCGCGAGGTCCCGCTCGACCTCGACGTGCCGGGCTTTGTTGCTTTCGCCGAGATAGTGCGAGCCGGGCCGTTTTGTTCTGCTTAACGCGCCCGGCAGGGGTCCCAAAACCGTGGGGCAGGCTGAAACGGGACTGTCCAAATTGCGTAAAATTTTACGATTCGCCGGCTAGGAAGGGCCCGGCTGCCGCGAAATGGAACCAATTGCAGGCACAAGTTGTGGGAACGCTCAATCTGCGTCTTATGGCTAACGACCCGCTATTTCACCGGTTCTGTTAGCTGGCTCACAGATTTAACTCCGTATTTGCCGCAGGATGCTGCGGGGCACCACGAAGGAAAGATGACACAAGTATCTGTAGCCGGACTCGTGCCGATAAATACTTGGGATGACTGGAAATGCGTGAAAGTAAGCCGAATTCAACTTTATTGTATTCAAAAAATTACTTTGGCTACTCTGTGAAGGCGCCGCCGGGTAGGGCCTCTCGCAGCCGAGTGACGCGAAATCACACAAGCAATAGATGGTTTCGCTAAGGACTTGGTAATGCTATGCAAGCTTAGGCGATCGATACTTACTTAGATTTTAACCCTTTTTACGGTGCCCGGTTGAATTACGCTGGCCAATTTGACGCCGCGATTTTCTTGGACGGCCAGGGTTCCCGCTCGCCCGCCGATGTCCATGTCGATTCCTTTACCGCCAAAGCGCATGGTCACGTGCCCGAAGGCGCGGTCGTTGTTGCCGACCCGAACCTGATCTTTCACGGCGAGTACAAGCGCGCCGGCGCCGACCTCGTGGTGTCCCATGAGGGTCACGAGTTCGTCGTTCACGATTACTTCAGGGGTGACAAGCGCGCGGCGATCGCCTCGCCCGATGGTGCCCACCTCACCGGCGATATCGTCAATGCGCTCACGGGCCATGTCCAATATGCGCAGGCTGCTGGCGGCATCGCCGCGGCCCAAGTCATCGGCCACGTCACCAAGCTCTCCGGCAGCGCCACCGCGGTCCGCAACGGCGTCTCGGTCATCCTGAACAACGGCGACAATGTCGAGAAGGGCGACGTGGTCTCGACCGGCGGCGACTCGACGCTGGGCATCACCTTCATCGACGGCACCGTGTTCGGCCTGTCCTCCAACGCGCGGATGGTGCTGAACGAGATGGTCTACGACCCCAACGGGTCGAACAATTCCTCGCTGCTCAGCCTGGTCGCGGGCACCATCACCTTCGTCGCCGGCGAGACCGCCAAGCACGGCGACATGAAGATCGACACGCCGGTCGCCACCATGGGCATCCGCGGCACGGCGGTGTTGAACCAGATCAACTTCGTCGTTCCCGCCGGCGGCGGCGATCCGCAGCCGCAGGTGAGCTTCCAGGTGCTGGTCGAGCCGAACGGCACGACCGGCTCCTACATCCTGTTCGACAAGGTCACGCTGCTGCCGATCGCGACGGTCAATCAGGCCGGCCAGATGATCCAGATCAGCGGCGGCAACGTCTCGATCACCAATGCGCTGATGTCGCCGGACATTCAGAAGCTGATCACCGACGTGTTCACGCTGAAGTTCACCGACAACAACACCAACACCAAGCTGACCACGAACTTCACCGACACGATCACGCAGAACGGCAACATTGTCTTCATCAAGACGGACACCGGTGCCACCGCGACCGCGACCTTCACGAATCTCAATCAGCCGGGATCGCCGGGGACCGGCACGCCCCCGCAGACCAGCACCCGCATTCCCGGCCCGCCCGACTCCCGCAGCCTCGATCTCAACGGCAACGTGATCTCGGCGTTCGCGCTGACCGAGCGCGCGGACACGACCGGCGACACGGTAGATTCCGACACGGTCTCCGGACGGATCACCTTCGTCGACCAAAATTTGGGCGATCAGCCGACGGTGAGCGTGAATCTTGCCGGCGCGCCGAACTACGTCTACCAGAGCGCCGGCCACCAGGATGTCACCGGCTCGCTCACCGCGCTCCAGAAGCAGGACATCGCGGCGACGCAGATCCAGATCAGCGTCGTCGCCGAAGCGGGCAACAACAACAACGGCTCGGCGGTCTGGACCTACACGATCCCTGACCACGTTTTCGACTTCCTCGCGGCCGGTGAAACGCTGACGCTGACTTACATGATCCGCGTCAACAACAATTTCGCGGTCAACCCTGAATCCACGTACATCCCGATCACGATCACGATCACGGGCACCAACGACAAGCCGGTGATCACCACCAGCGTTCCGACCATCACCTTCGAAGGCGGCACCAGCGTGCCGGGTGGTCCGCTCACCAGCGACGTGCCGACGTCGGGGACGCTGACTTTCAAGGATGTCGACCTCACCGACACGCACACGGTGTCCGTCGCGCTGACGAGCGCGACCCTGCCTGACGGATCCGTGCCGCCGGGTCCGCTTGCGCTGTTCCAGAGCGCGATGTCGGTCGCGATCGCGGCGGGCGCCGACAGCAAGGGCACTGGTACCGGCACCATCAACTGGTCGCTGGCAGATCTGCCGGTCTATCTCGCAGACTTCATTCCGAAGGGTGAGGTGCTGACGCTGGTCTACACCGTGACGGTCAAGGACTCGCAAGGCGCGATTTCGCAGCAGACCATCACTGTCACGATCACCGGCACCGACGCGCCCGCGGTGGTGTGGATCGCGACCGACAAGGCCGGCGCGCCCTCCGGCGGCTTCTGGAAGGACGCGGCCAACTGGGAAACCGGCACGGTCCCGACCATCAATGACGACGTCATCGTCATCACCGATCAGCTGCACGGCCTGACGCCGTCCTATCCGGTGACGATCGACGCGGCTGCTTATGCCAAGTCGATCACCATGAACGATTTCGGCGGCCCGCCGCCGAAAGTGATCAATCAGAGTTCGCTGACGATATCAGGCGCACTCAACATGGGCGCCGATTCGATCTTCATCAATGCCGCGACCGGCACGATGTCCGTCGGCGGCAAGGCCGAAATCCTGGACACGGCTGTGTTCACCAATGCGGGCTATCTGACGCTCGCCGGCGGCGGTGATTTTGCCAGCGGCACCGCGATCACCAATTCCGGCACGATCGAGCTGTCGGGCGGCACGTTGAAGACGCTCGCCACGATCCACAATGCCGGCGGCACGCTGAAGGCCGATGCCAGCACGACCCTGATCGTCGATACCGCAATGGTTGACGGTGGCACCGTCACCATTCTGGGCACGCTGGAGCTCGACGGCACCAGCCTGATCGAGAACGGCGCGCTGAACAATTCCGGCATGGTCAACGTCAAGGGCGCGACCGAGTTCGCCCACGAGACCGTCTCCAACACTTCCAGCGGCACGATCAAGGTGCTGGCGAACGGCTGGCTGACCATTGACCATGGTTCCAGCGTCACCAACACCGGCAACGTCACGGTCGATGCAACCGGCAAGCTGACCGTCAACGCCTCCACCATCAGCGGTGCGGGTACCGTCACCGGCGACGGCGAGATCGAGCTGACCGGGAACGCCGTGCTGAGCGGCGGTACCCTGAAGAACAATGCGAGCATTGAGGTCAGCGGCACGGGCAATGCGCTGGACGGCGAGACGGTCACGAACGCAAGCGCCGGCACGATCGAGGTTCTGACGAACGGTGTGCTGACGATCGACCAGGGCTCTGTCGTTACCAACATCGGCAATGTCACGGTCGATGCCAGCAGCAAGCTGACGGTGAACGGCGCCACGATCAGCGGGGCCGGCACGGTCACCGACAACGGCGAGATCGACCTGACCGGCAATGCCGTCCTGAGCGGCGGCGTGCTGAAAAACAACGCCGCGTTCAAGGTCAGCGGTACCGGCAACGCGTTGCATAACGAGACGATTACCAACAGCTCGACCGGCGCGATCGAGGTGCTCGCCGACGGCGCGCTGACGATCGACCAGGGCTCGACGGTCGACAATTTCGGCAACGTCACCGTCGATGCCAGCGGCAAGCTGACGGTGAACGGCGCCACGATCAGCGGGGCGGGTACCGTCACCGACAACGGCGAGATCGACCTGACCGGCAGCGCCGTCCTGAACGGTGGCGTGCTGAGCAACAACGCCGCCTTCAAGGTCAGCGGCGCCGGCAACGCGTTGCACAACGAGACGATTACCAACAGCTCGACCGGCACGATCGAGGTGCTCGCCAACGGCGCACTGACGATCGATCAGGGCTCCGACGTCACCAACGCCGGCAATGTCACGGTCGATGCCAGCGGCAAGCTGACGGTGAACGGCGTCACGATCAATGGCGCCGGTACCGTCACCGACAACGGCGAGATCGACTTGACCGGCAACGCCGTCCTGAACGGTGGCGTGCTGAAAAACAACGCGGCCTTCAAGGTCAGCGGCATCGGCAATGCGCTGGACAACGAAGCGGTCACCAACAGCTCGACCGGCAAGATCGAGGTGCTGGCCAATGGTGCGCTGACGATCGATCAGGGCTCCGTTGTCACCAACACCGGCAACGTCACCGTCGATATCACCGGCAAGTTGACGGTGAGCGGTGCGACGATCAGCGGCACCGGTACGGTGACGGACGACGGCGAGATCGACCTGGCCGGCAACGCGGTGTTGAGCGGCGGCGTCCTGAAGAACAATGCCAGCCTCAAGGTCAGCGGCACGGGCAATGCGCTCGACAGCGAGACCGTCACAAATGCCGGCACCATCGAGGTGCTGACCAATGGCGCGCTCACTATCGATCAGGGCTCGACCGTCAACAATTCGACCGGCAACCTCGTCGTCGACGGCAACGCTGCGCTGAGGCTGGACCACGCCACGATCAGCGGCGGCGCCGTCAAGGGCACCGGCACGATCGACGTCACCGGCGCCAGCAAGATCGACGGCGGGGCTACGGTCAGCATCAGCACGATCACCGCCGACGCCGCGCTGACGCTGGACGGCGTCACCGTCTCCGGCACTGATATCACCGACAAGTCCAGTGTCGCGATCGCCAGCACTGTCCAGCTCAAGGACGGCGCCACGATCCAGGGCGCCAGCGGATTGAAGGGCGCGGTCAACAACAACGGCACGCTCGAGATCGCCGGCGCGGCGACGTTGCTCAACGATGTCGTCACCAACACCGGCCACGTCATCAAGATCGACGATGGCAAGACGCTGACGCTGTCCGGCACCGAGATCGATGGCGGCACCATCAACAATTACAGCGCCGGGACCGGAGGCACGATTGACGTCACCGGCGACAGCAAGATCGGCGGCAATGCGACTCTGAATCACGGCGCGGTCACGGTGGAGAGCGGCTATGCGTTGACGTTCGGCGACGCGACGGTTGCGGGCACCGCGATCGCCAACCACGGCGCTGTCAATGTCGAGACGAGCAAGAAGCTGACGCTGAACGATGCCAGCCTGACCGGCGGTGCGCTCACGGTCTCTGGCACGCTGGATTCGACCGGTACGACCACGGTCACCAATGCGGGCATCACCAACAACGGCCTGATCGAAGCCCTTGGCGGCTTGCTGACGCTTGCCGCCACGACCTCCGCCACCATCGCCAATGCCGGCACGCTTCAGGCGAAGAGCGGCGAACTCGACATCAACGGTGAAGCCGTCACCAACACCGGCACGCTGGCCGCGATCAACAACGGCACGCTGAAGCTGATCGGGATGACGGTGACCAATACCGTTGGCACGGTGTCGGTGGAGAGCGGCTCGACGCTCGATCTCAACGGTGCAACCATCGACGGCGGCACGGTGACTATCGCCGGCACGCTGGAATCGATCGGCACGAGCGCCATCAACAACGGTAACATCACCAATACCGGCACGATCACCGTCACCAGCGGTACTTTGACGATCGATCCCGCGGTCCAGCACACCATCACAAACAGCCACCTGATCCAGGCGAATGGCGGTGAGCTCGACATCTCCGGAGACCTGATCGTCAACACGGCCGATATCAAGGCGATCAACCACGGTACGCTGAAGCTGGCTGGTGTCACGATCACCAATGGCGGCGGAGCGGTCACAGTCGACGCCACGTCGAAGCTGTACCTGTCCGGCGTCTCCTCGATCAACGGCGGCAGCCTGACCAATGCCGGCAATCTCTACAGCGTCTCCGGCAACAACTCGGTCTCGGCCGGCGTCACCAACACCGGCACCATCGAAGTCCAGACCGGCACGCTGAACCTTTCCGGCGGCATCGCCGGCGCAGGCACGCTTGTCATCGACGACACGGCAACGCTCGAGCTCGGCGGCGCGAACGCGCAGACCGTCACCTTCGCCGGCGGCACCAATACGCTCCAGCTCGACAAGACGAGCCATGACTTTAGCGGCACCGTCACGGGTGCGGCGTCGACCGGCGGCACCTTCAACGTGACCGGGGCCGGCAACATCACGACCTCGAAGGGCGACGCGCTCGACTTCACCGCCTCGGGCGGGAGCAGCGGCAGCCACGGCAACATCGTACTGACGCCGACCGGCGCGCTGACCGGTGCGACCAATGGCATCGTCGTCACCCAGAACGGCATTGGCGACATCTCGCTGACGACCGTTGGCGACATCACCGGCCAGAGCGGCAACGGTATCGTGCTGCACGACGGCGCGACCGGCGCAGGCGACATCACGGCGACCATCGGTGGCGGCGTCTCCGGCGCGGTCGGCCTCGATGTCGTCTCCCATGGCGCCGGCGGCGTCACCATCACGAATAACGGGCATATCGCCGGCACGACCTCGTTCGGCATCAATGTCGACCAGGACGATGCGGCTGCGACCGGCTCGACCCACATCACCAACACAGGCTCCGTGATCGGCGCCGACGGTGTTGCTGCGATCTCCATCCAGGAGAATGCCGCAGGCACGGCGACGATCGACAATTCCGGCACCATCGGGCCTGGCGCTGCGAACGTGGCCTCGACGACCTCCGCGATCGTCGAGACAGGCGGCGAGATTACGATCAACAATACCGGCCATATCAACGGCAACATTTCGGTTGCCACCGCCACGTTCAACAACGGGGCGACAGGGACTTGGACCGTTTCCGGCAGCGGCGTGTTCGGCGATGCATCGTCGATCATCAACCATGGCGAGATCGACCTGCACGGCGCGTCGATCTCCGGGACCGGGCTGAGCATCGACAATTACGCGGATATCGATAGCTGGGGCACCGCGTCGATCTCCGGCACCATCACCAATGCCGGCACCATCGAGGTCCATGACGGCGACCTGGTGCTGTTCGGCTCACTCACGGGCACGGGCTCGGTCACCGTCGATAGCGGCGCGCTCTTGAAGCTCGAGGGCACGGTCACGCAGACGATCAATCTTGCCGGCGACGGCGCCGCGCTCGAGATCGACACCTCGACCTTTGGCGGTTCGATCGGGGAGCTGTCGGCGACCGACACGATCGACCTGTCGACCATCAAGTTCGGCCTCCACACCAGCGCGGTCTATGTCGCCAATGCCGATGCCGCGACCGGCGGTGTACTGACCGTCACTGGAGACGACGGCCATACCATCAGCCTGAAGCTGACCGGCGCCGATTATAGCCACGCCCATTTTGCCGGTACGGATGACGGCACCGGCAATACGCTGATCACGATCCATGCCGATGACGACGCGCCGGCGTTTACCGACGGTGGAGTGCTGGCCGCGAGTGTCTCGGAACGGGCTGACGCCACCGGCGACTTCGTCACGCTCGATGCGTCAACGCCCGCGACCGGCGCGACCAATTTCACAGATATCGATCTGACCGACCTGCCGACGGCGCAGATCACCGGCCAGGCGGTGACCTCGCTCGGCGCCGATCACCTCACCGACTTCACCGCATCGCTCACGAACGGCGAGATCACGGCGCTCAAGAACGGGCTGACGCTTCTGCCGCAGACCGGCCTGAACAACGGCACGGTCACCTGGAGCTATTCGATCGCCGACGGCAAGCTGGATTTCCTCGGTCAGGACCAGACCGCGAAGATCGTCTCCACCGTCACGCTGACCGACGATTACGGCAAGACCGCCACGACCGATGTCACGATCACCATCACCGGCAAGAACGACGCGCCGACATTGGCCGGGGTGAGCACGGATCCGCTGGCGGATACGGCCGCGAACGACAGCTTCTTGGATATCACGGGAATGCTGGTTGGCACCGATGCCGACCATGGCGAGACGGCATCGCTGCATTATGCCGTGCTGGATACGCATGACCAGGCGGTGAGCACGCTTGCGGGTCACTACGGCTCGCTGACCGTCAACTCCGACGGCACCTACGACTACGTTCCCGATGCTGCGGCGATCAACGCACTGTCGGAAGGCAATTATACGGAAACTTTCACCGTCCAGACCACGGACGCGCACGGCGCGACCGGCACGGCGGTGTTAACCGTAAACGTCACCGGCGCCAACGACGCGCCGACGCTGGCGGCGGTGAGCACGGATCCGCTGGTGGATACGGCCGCGTCCGACAGCTTCGCCGATATCACGGGGACCCTGGTCGGGACCGACGCCGATAGCGGCGAAACGGCGGGACTGACTTACGCCGTGCTGGACGCGCACGACCAGGCGGTGAGCACGCTTGCGGGTCACTACGGCTCGCTGACCGTCAATTCCGACGGCAGCTACGACTACGTTCCGGACGCTGCGGCGGTCAACGCGCTGTCGGAAGGCAATTATCCGGATATTTTCACGGTCCAGACCAAGGACGCGCATGGCGCGACCGGCGCGGCGGTGTTCACGGTGAACGTCACTGGCGCCAACGACGCACCGACGCTGGCTGCGGTGAGCACGGACGCGCTGGTCGATACGGCCGCGTCCGACAGTTTCGCCGATCTCACCGGAACGCTGGTCGGGACCGACGCCGATACCGGCGAAACGGCGGGACTGACATACGCCGTGCTGGATGCGCATGACCAGGCGGTGAGCACGCTTGCGGGTCACTACGGCTCGCTGACGGTCAATTCCGACGGCACCTACGACTACGTTCCGGACGCCGCCGCGATCAACGCGTTGTCGGAAGGCAATTATACGGATATTTTCACCGTCCAGACCAAGGACGCGCATGGCACGACCGGCACGGCGGTGTTCACCGTGAACGTCACCGGCGCCAACGACGCGCCGACGGTCACGGCGGCAAGCGGCGACAGCGCAGGCGCGACGCTGCCCGAGGCCAATGCCGGGCTGGACAAGACCGGCACGCTGACGCTGTCCGATGCCGATACCACGGACCACGTCGGCGTCGCGCTCGATCACGTCTCCGTCCATCTCAACGGCATCCTGCAGACCGACGATATCGCCGGGCTGTCCAATGCGGACCTGCTGCATTATTTCACGGTGCCGTCCGGCGACATCCTGAACGGCACGGCCGACCACGGCCAGTTCACCTGGGAGTTCAATTCGGGAAGCCAGGCGTTCGACTTCCTCGCCGCCGGCCAGACGCTGTCGCTGCAATACACGATCGTGCCTGACGACGGGCATGCGGCGACCGGCACCGGAAATGGCGTCGTCACCGTCACCATCGCCGGCAGCAACGATTCGCCGACGCTCGACAACACGACGCTGGACCCCGTCGCCGGCAACGCCAGCGATCCGACCGGAGCTGCGATCAGCGATCTCTTCGCGAACAAATTCCACGACGCCGACGCCAACGCGGGCTTCACGGCCATCGCGGTGACTGGGGACAGTGCCACCTCCGATCAGGGCGTCTGGCAGTACGAAATCGCCGGCTCCGATCAGTGGGTCGAGATTGCCGGCGTCAGCGACACCAATGCGCTCGTGCTGAGCACCGATACCCTGGTTCGCTTCGTCCCAGCCAACGGCTTCAGCGGCACGCCCGGCTCGCTCGGCGTCCATGCGCTCGACAACAGCTATGCCGGCGCGTTGACCGCGGCATCGCCGGTCACTGCCGATATCACTAGCGCCGGCATCGGCCATGGCGGCACCACGCCGGTGTCCGACCAGGCCGCTTCCGTCAGCATCGACGTGACGGTTCCGCCGGATGTGCTGGTTGCGAACGACGATGCGCTGGACAACGCGACGCCGCCTTCGACCGATGCAGGCTGGACGCTCGACACGGAGAACGGTCACTACTACCGGCTCGTAACCACCGAGCTGAGTTGGGACGACGCGAAAGCGCAGGCCGAATCCGATGGAGCCTATCTGGCGACCATCACCGGCCAGGGCGAGCAGGATATCGTCCAGGGACTTTCCGCGGGCTACCGCGCCTGGATTGGCGGCGGGAGCACTGACGATACGGACGGTAGCGGGGCCCATTTCTCCTGGCTGACCGGTCCCGAGTCGGGCTTGGCATTCGGCTACACGCATTGGCGTCTCGATAGTAACGAGCCGAACGGCGGTTCATGGTCGAGCACGCAGTACGTCCATATTGAAGGTGTCGACGATGCCGCGAACGGTGGCTGGAATGATGCGCCAGGCGACGCGGGCGGCCGGTACTTCATAGAGGAATGGGGTGGCCAGGACGGTCAGGTCGCGTTCAAGGAGAACGTTGGGACCACACTGACCATGGCGCAACTGTTGGCGAACGATACCGATTCCGCCGGAAATCCCATCACCGTCACGTCCGTCGGCGGTCTCTCCGGTCAAAGCGCCCATGGCGGCACGGTCTCGCTCAACGGCAACATCATCACCTATACGCCGGCGGCCGATTATTTCGGTTCCGACAGCTTTGCCTACACCATCTCCGACGGCATCAAGACTTCGAGCGCGACGGTGTCCTTCTCCGTGGACCAATCGCCGGTCATCGATACTACGCATTTCGTCCACACCCATAATGGGGACAATAGCGATACGGTGACAGACCTGTCCGTCTCGGGGTCGTCGACCGAGACCTACAGCCTGAGCGCCGTAACCGCCGGCGCGGCCGATGGCAGCAGCGTCTCCCCGTCGCAGCACGACGGTCTCTCGCTCGATGATGTCAATTCGGACATTGCCAGCGTGATCTACGCGCCCGGATGCACGCCGCCGGTCAATGACATGATCACCTTCACCGTGACCGACAGTCACGGCGGCAAGGATATCGTCAACTTCATCTTCAGCGAAGGCGGCGAAGGTGCGGTGTCGCTGACGGGAACAGCGGGCAAGGATGTCATCTTCGCCAGCGAGACGAGTGACACGTTGACCGGCGGTGCCGGCAACGATCAATTTGTGTTCGCGCCGACTTCGTCGCGGGACACGGTCCAGCACGCCGTGAACGATTTCGAGATCGGGCTCGACAAGATTGACCTGCGGCAGTTCACCGATATCTCCTCATGGACGCAGGTCACCGCGCTCACGGAGCAGCAAGGCGCCGATACACTGCTGACTCTCGACGACCACGACAAGGTCCTCCTGAAGAACACTGTCGCAGGCAATCTCCACGCCAGCGACTTCATCCTTCACGTGAGTTAGACGGCCACTTCGGCAAGTGGCTCGTCATTTCGCTTTGATCGCGACAAAAAATCCCTATCCTCTGTCATCGAACGATTGGCCATTTGCGTCGTGGCGATGCAAGATTAACGGGTGGCAGGAAATCCGATCGACATGAAACGTCTCAAGATCCTGCGGCGGTGGTTTGCGCGGAAGTCGGGCTTTGCACGGCTGATCTGTCTCGCGCTGCTGGTCGTGTTTGCCGGGATTCGCCTCTGGGATCCGCCGCCGGTACAGGAATTGCGGCTGCGCACCTTCGACATGTTTCAGCTGATCGATCCGCGTCACAAGGCGGTGCGGCCGGTCACCATCGTCGACATTGACGACAGGAGCCTTGCCAGCCTCGGCCAGTGGCCGTGGCCGCGCACGCGGATCGCGGACATGATCCAGAATCTCACCAGCAACGGCGCGGTGGCGATCGGTTTCGACGTGGTGTTCTCGGAAGCCGACCGGCTCAACCCGGATCTGGTCGCGAGCCAGATGCGCTATCTGGACGACGCCACCCGTGCCAAGCTGCGTGAGCTGCCGAGCAACGACCAGATCCTCGCAGAAGCCATCAAGCGATCGCGCGTGGTGCTGGGCGAGACCGGGCAGCGGGCGATTTCGGCCGAAGTCGACAAGTCACTGCCCTTCACCGGCATCGCGACGGTCGGCGAGGAGGGCGCCGAACGTTTCCTGTTCGAATTTCCGGGCCTGCTTCGCAACGTGCCCGTGATCGAGAAGGTTGCGGCGGGGCGCGGCCTGTTCTCGATCAGGACCGAGCGCGACGGCCTGATCCGGCGCGTGCCGATGATCATGCGTGCGCAGGGCAACATCATGCCCTCGCTCAGTCTCGAGATATTGCGGGTCGTCACGGGCACGCCGACGCTGCTGGTCCGGACCGACAAGACCGGCGTGCGGGCCGTGCGCCTCAAGGGCGTGGAGATTCCGACCGACAAGAACGGCCAGCTCTGGGTGCATTACGCCCGCCAGGATCCCTCGATCTACGTCTCCGCCGCCGACGTGCTCGACAACACCGTGCCGCCGAACAAGATCGCCGGCAAGCTGGTGCTGGTCGGCACCTCCGCGGTCGGGCTGAACGACATCAAGACCACGCCGGTGTCCTCGACCATGCCGGGTGTCGAGATCCATGCTCAGGTGCTGGAGAGCGTGCTGAGCGGCGCGGTGATCTCGCAGCCCAACTATGCGCTGGGTGTCGAGCTGCTCGCCGCGCTCGTGATCGGTATCCTCGTCATCATCTTCACACCGAATCTCGGACCGGTGCGGCTGGTGATCGCCGGCGCGATGTTCGCCGCGGTCCTGGTCGGCACGTCCTGGTTCTTCTACTCGCAGTACCGCTATCTCATCGACTTCACCTATCCGCTGCTGTCGACGACCGCGATCTATCTGACGTTCATCTTCACGAGCTTCGTGCGCGAGCAGCGGCAGCGCGTGCAGATCCGCGGACAATTCGCGCAATACATGTCGCCGGTGCTGGTCGAGCAGCTGGCGCAGTCGCCGGAAAAGCTGGTGCTCGGCGGCGAGGAACGTGAGATGACGATCATGTTCTCCGACGTGCGCGGCTTCACCACGATCTCGGAGAGCTACAAGCACGATCCGCAAGGCCTGATTGCGTTGATGAACCGCTTTCTGTCGCCGCTGACCGACGTCATCATCGAGCGCAAGGGCTATATCGACAAGTACATGGGCGACGCCATCATGGCGTTCTGGAATGCGCCGCTCGACGATGCCGAGCACGAGGCCAACGCCTGCGAGGCTGCGATCCAGATGCTGGAGCGGATCGACGCGGTCAACAAGGAGCGCGAGCAGGAGGCCGCCGACGGTGGTCACGTCTACATCCCGCTCAATGTCGGCATCGGCCTCAACACCGGTATCGGCGTGGTCGGCAACATGGGCTCCGACCTGAAGAAGAACTATTCGGTGCTCGGCGACAGCGTGAACCTGGCTTCGCGGCTGGAAGGCCAGTCAAAGGAATACGGCTTCCCGATCATCGTGGGATCCAGGACCGCGCTCGCCGCCAAGGACAAGTTCGCGATCCTCGAGCTCGACTTCATCATGGTCAAGGGCAAGACCGAGCCGGAGGTGATCTACGCCATCGCGGGCCGCGAGGATGTGATGCATTCGGGGCCGTTCCAGCGCCTGCGCAACATCACCATCGAAATGCTCGGCTGCTACCGCGGCCGCGACTGGCAGGGCGCGCTCGACGCCATCGGACGCGGCCGTCGCAGCGAAGACGCCGACACGCTGGAGAAGCTGTTCAAGCTCTACGAAGTGCGGATCAAGGATTTCCAGATCAATCCGCCGCCGGAGGGCTGGACCGGGGCATATGCGCTGCTGACGAAGTAACCCCGCGCGCAACTACGCTTCAAGGATATGGCGGCTATCTCGCCAATGGCCACTCGCCGACAATGCGGAATCGTGCCGTGGCATTGTCCTGCCTGAACAGCGCGATGCGATCGATCGCGAGGGTATCGCGCTTCAGCCCCGCAAACCTGTCTTGCAGCATGGCGAGGATCGGCCCGCGCCGCTCCGCATCCAGCCGCCCCGTCAGCGTCATGTGGAAGCGGAATTCTTCCATCACGTACGGATATCCCCAGCGGTCGAGATAATCGCGCTGCCGCTCGCTCAGTTTCTCGGGTCTGCGCCGGGCCCGGTCTTCCGCCGTCAGCCCAGCACGGAATGCGTCGAAATCCCGCACGCAATCGGCGGCGAGCTCTCGAAGCGCATCGACGGGCTCCGCCGGAATGACGGCAATGAAGCTGCTGATCGCATCGACGAGGGGGCGGATCTCCGGGACGGGCCGCGCCTTGGCCGCGAACTCCGCGCAGGCTGCGATCAGCTCTGCTTCTGTCTTGCCGGGCGCGAGCGTCATCGGCGCCTTCAACGTGGCGTGAAAGCCGTATTTGCGGGGATCGGCGCTGATGTCGCGCCAGTCCGGAGCGACGTGCAGCGCGTCCTGCGGAAACGGTAGCTCGTCGCCGCTATAGGCATCGTAGCCGAGCAGCTCGGCGCCGAAGCGGGAGAGGGCGCTGTCGCTGCCGGCGGCAAAATAGATCGCGTAGCGGGGGAAACTTGTCATCGTCCGAGCATAACCTGTTTATGCGACAACGACAGCCTCGCGCGGCACTGCCGCAGCGGGGAGCAGCCGCGTCGCATCCGTGAGATGCACGAGCTTTCCGCCCGATATCACCGCGACCGGCCGCGGCCGCAGCGCTACGGTATCGTCGACCAGCAGAATATCGGCGCGGCGTCCTGCCGCGAGCACGCCGCGATCGGCAAGGCCGGTCGCGCGTGCGGGCCCCGCGGAAACCAGATCCCAGGCCTTCGCCAGCGGCAGCACGCCATCGGCGGCGAGGCGGAACGCGGCGAGCAGCTGCGCGGGATAGTAATAGTCCGACGCCAGCACCGAGCAGAGCCCCTTGGCGATCATGTCGGATGCCCTGGTCCAGCCGGTATGGCTGCCGCCGCGCACGACATTCGGCGCACCGTAGACGATGGCATCGCCATGGTTTGCTGCCGCCCGCGCCGTCTCTTCATTGATCGGAAACTCCGCGATGTCAGCGCCGAGGGCGCGAAATTCCGTGCGCATCGCCGGCGTCGCATCGTCATGCGAGAGCATCCGCACTTCGGCGGAACGGGCGACCGCGGCAAGCCGCGAAACCGACGCCGGCACATCTGCCGCGCGAGACACTATGTGTCCGACCAGCCGGTCAAAATCCTCGCTCGACAGCCCGGTGCGCTCGACCATGCGGTTGCGCTTGCGCGGGTTGGAGATGTCAGCAACGACGCCGTCCATGTGGTCGTTGAAGGCGAACAGGTCGACGCGGCCCTCAGCCAGCCAATGGCTCATCTCGGTCTCGGCGTCGAGGTTGTAGGTCTCGTGCCGCAGGTGAAAACGGGTGTCGGCGGCGAATTGCGGGCGCTGCCGTTCGATCGCCTCCATCAGGCTGCGCGCGTTGTCGGCGCTACGCAGCCCCGGCTCCCACGAGCAGGTCGTGGCGTGAAACACCGTGGTGATGCCGTTGCTGATCGCCTGGCGGTCGCTGTCGGCGAGCGCGACATCGATCGGGAAGTCGACGCCGGCGCGCGGCATCATCTGCCGCTCGAAGGCATCGCCATGCAGATCGACGATGCCGGGCAGGACCAGCAAGTCGCGCGCATCGATGGCGAGCCGCGCCCTGCCGCGAGAGGCGTCAACCTGCGCAATATCCGTTCCGGACACGGAAAGCGAAGTTTCGACGAACTCGGAGCCGATCAGCGTCCGGCCGCCCTCGATGAATATGTCTGTCACGCGACCGCGCTTCGTTTGCTGGCAGAGGAACTTGCCTGTGCTTCATATGTCGAGAGAAAATCTTCAATCCCGAGCTTGCGGAAATCGGGCAGGGCTGCACGCAATTTGTCGTGATCCCAGTCCCACCAGGCGAGCCGGGCAAGCCGTCCTGCGACCTCTTCCGAGAACCGCCGCCGCACAATCCGCGCCGGATTGCCGGCGGCGATGCTGTAGGCCGGCACGTCCTTGGTGACGATGGCGCCGGCCGCGATCACGGCGCCGGTGCCGATATTGCGGCCCGGCAGCACGATCGCGCCATGCCCGATCCAGACGTCATGGCCGATATGGACGTGATGCTGGCGCCGCCAGTCGAAGAACTCGGTGTCGTCGCTCTCGCCGGGGAAGTAGGCGCTCGAGCGGTAGGTGAAATGCGCCTGGGTCGCGCGGTGCATCGGGTGGTTGCCGGGATTGATGCGCGTCATCGCCGCGATCGAGCAGAACTTTCCGATCGTGGTGTAGGTGATCTGCGCATCGTTCACGACATAGGAGTAATCGCCCATCGCGACTTCAGTCAGGGTCGTGCGCGCGCCGACCTCGGTATAGGCACCTAACCTGGTCTCGTGCAGTTTGGCGGAGGCGTCGATGGTCGGTTGGACTGAAAGCACCTTGCCGGCCATGTCGTATCCGAAATTTTGAGGGCGGGCGTTCCTCTTCGAGTGGCTTGATGACAATGTCATGACGAAATGATGACAGGGGACGAGGTGTGTAGGATCGCCGCACCGCAGCGTGTGTGTCACACAAGTGTCAAGTGCCGGCGATAGCGGTTGGTCCCAGCTACTCTGGAGCCCTGCATGCTGGTGGTTGAAGGTCTGACGTGCCGCTTTGGCGCTAAAGCCGCGGTGGACGACGCTTCGTTTCAAATCTCCCCCGGCGGTTTCGTCGGTGTGATCGGGCGCTCCGGCGCCGGCAAGTCGACCATGCTGCGCATGATCAATCGCCTGGCGACGCCGACGCAGGGCCGCATCTTGTTCGACGGCCTCGACGTCACTGCGCTGCGCGGCAAGGAATTGCGGCAGTGGCGCGCGCGTTCGGCGATGATTTTTCAACAGTTCAACCTGGTCGGCCGGCTCGATGTTCTCACCAACGTCCTGATGGGGCGCCTTGCGACGATGCCGGCTTGGCGCTCACTGACGCAGACCTGGCCTGAGCAGGACAAGGCACTGGCGATGTCGGCGCTCGAGCAGTTCGACATCGCCTCGCTCGCCGCCCAGCGCGCCGACCAGCTCTCCGGCGGCCAGCAGCAGCGTGTCGCGATCGCCCGCGCGCTGGTGCAGCAGCCCGACATCATCCTTGCCGACGAGCCGATCGCCTCGCTCGACCCGCGCAACACCAAGATCGTGATGGACGCGCTGCTGCGCATCAACAAGCACTTCGGCATCACCGTGCTGTGCAATCTGCATTCGCTCGATCTGGCACGCTCCTATTGCGACCGCCTGATCGGCATGGCGCAGGGTCGCGTTGTGTTCGACGGCGCGCCGGCTGAGTTGACCGATCATGTTGCGCGCGAGCTCTACGATCTCGAAGCCGCCGACGTCATGGGCGGCGCGTCTGCACCGGTGCCCGAGGGCGTCCCTGCGCTTGGAACGGCGGCGGCCGCCTGAGCCGCGCCGCATCTGCCTAGTTACCAGTTTTTGCGTCAACCGACCCAACCGATGAAGAGGGTATCATGATCACTCGCAGACTAGTTCTTGCCGGCGCCGCCGCGCTCGCGTTCACCGCCTCCGCTTCCGCCGAAGACTGGAAGGCCAAATATCCCGAACTGACCTTCGCGGTCGTGCCGGCCGAGAACGCCTCCGGCGTTACCGAGCGCTGGGCGCCGTTCGTGAGCTATCTCTCCAAGGAATTGGGCGTGAAGGTCACGCTGCGCATCGCCAACGACTATGCCGCTGTCATCGAAGGCCAGCGTGCCGGCAACATCCATATCGCCAGCTACGGCTCGGCCTCGTTCGCCCGCGCCCGCCTGACCGGCGTCAAGACCGACGCCTTCGCCAACGACGTCAACGCCGACGGCTCGACCGGCTATTACTCGGTGTTCTTCGTCAAGGCGAGCAGCGCCTACAAGAAGGTCGATGACCTCAAGGGCAAGAACCTCGGCCTGGTCGATCCCAACTCGACCTCCGGCAACAACGTGCCGCGCTTCGAGCTCGACAAGATGGGCATTGCGGACGCCGACAGCTATTTCGGCAAGGTCGTCTTCACCGGCAGTCACGAAAACGCGATTCTTGCGCTGTCGCAGGGCACGGTCGACGTCGCCGCCAACCAGTGGACCAGCGACGACGATTCCACGCTGGCACAGATGCTGACCAAGAACATGCTGAAGAACGCCGACGGCTCGGCGATGAAGAAGGACGATTTCCGCATCATCCACAAGTCGGCGCCGATCATCAACGGCCCCTATGCCTACAATTCCGACCTGCCGGAAGACGCCAAGGCTGCCATCGCCAAGGCGTTCTTCGATGCGCCGGCCAAGGACAAGTCCGCGTTCGACCGGCTCTCCGACGGCCAGAAGAAGGGCTTTCATCCCGCCACCACCAAGGATTGGGATGGGACGATCGACCTGATCAAGTTCGTCGACGCACTGCGTAAGAAGAAGGCGTCCTGATCTCAGGGCGATGCAACTGGAGCCGGGTCGATGGACCCGGCTCTTTCTCTTTTGACCGGCCACTTGTCCTGATCAGATGACCCTCGCGGTTTCGATCCTTCCCGAGCAGCAGCTCGCCGTCCTCAACGCCGCCTATCATCAGGCGGTCTCGCGCCGGCGGCTTCGCCTTCTGCTCGGAGTCGTGGTATTCGCCGCCGCGCTGGTTCTCGCCGGCTTCGGCGCGGAAGTGAACCTGCGCACGCTCTTCACCTATTTCGGCAACTTCGTCAGCTATTTCGACCGCATCCTCACGCTCGACAGCGGCCAGCGCGTCTGGACCGATATCGGCGAATGGTTCTGGGGCTTGCGCAAATGGTTGAGGATGCTGGGCGAGACGCTGCTGATCTCCTATGTCGGCACGCTGATCGGCGCGACCTTCGCGTTTTGCCTGAACTTCTTCGCGGCTGAAAACACGTCGCCGTCGCCCTGGCTGCGCTTCGTCGTGCGCCGCCTGCTGGAATTTGCCCGCACTGTCCCCGGCATCGTTTTCGCGTTGATCTTCGTGATTGCCTTCGGCCTCGGACCGATGGCCGGCGTGCTTGCGATCGCGATCCACTCCACCGGCGCGCTCGGAAAACTATTCTCGGAGATCGTCGAGAATGCCGACATGAAGCCGGTCGAAGGCATTCGTTCGACCGGCGCGAGCTGGCTCTCCTGCATGCGCTTCGCCATCGTGCCGCAGGTGACCGCGGGCTACGCCAGCTATGCGCTGCTGCGCTTCGAGATCAACGTCCGCGAAGCCTCCGTGATGGGCTTTGTCGGCGCCGGCGGCATCGGCCAGGAGCTGGTCGTCGCCATCCGCAAGTTCTATTACTCGGACGTCAGCGCCATCCTGCTCACGATCATCGTCACGGTCTTCATCATCGATATCAGCACCGGCTGGCTGCGCGGCCGTCTGTTCGGCAGGGAGGCGCGGACGTGACGGAGCCGCAGGAGGTCGACACGCGAGAGCTTCGCGCGCGTTACCCTGATGTGTTCGATCGGCCGGCCTCGGCGCGGCTTGCCATGCCGGCGATGATCGTCGCGGCGTTCGCGATCCTGGTGTACGGCCTCGTCGATCTCGACTTCTCGCCGTCGCGGTTCTTTTCAGGACTGAGCCAGCTCGGCTGGATCAGCGTGATGATGATCCCGCCGGATCCCGGCTCCTCGTTGCCGGTCTATCTGAAGGCGCTGGGCGAGACGCTCTCGATCGCGCTGCTCGGCACGACGCTGGCGGCGCTGTTCGCACTCCCGGTCAGTCTGCTGGCCGCGCGCAACATCGTGCCGTCGAACATCCTGCGTTTCCCGGTCCGCCGTTTCCTGGATTCGATCCGCGGCGTCGACACGCTGATCTGGGCGCTGGTGTGGATCAACGTGGTCGGGCTTGGCCCGTTCGCCGGTGTGCTCGCCATCGCCGTGTCGGATTTCGGCGCGTTCGGAAAACTGTTCTCGGAGGCGATCGAAGGGGCCGACCAGAAACAGGTCGAAGGCATCCGTGCCTCCGGCGGCAGCGCTCTGCATGAGATCCGGTTTGGTCTCCTGCCGCAGGTTCTGCCCGTCATCGCCGGCCAGGTGCTCTATTTCATCGAATCCAACACGCGCTCGGCCACCATCATCGGCATCGTCGGCGCCGGCGGCATCGGCCTCCAGCTCGCCGAGCAGATCCGCGTGCTGGAATGGCAAAAAGTGTCGTTCCTGATCCTGATGATCCTGGTCGCGGTCGCCGCGATCGATTTTGTTTCCAGCAAGCTGCGTTTTGCAATTATCGGGCGACGCGCGGTGGCCTGATCAAAGGTGCCGTAGGGTGGGCAAAGCGAAAGCGTGCCCACCACTTCTATCGAGATAACAGGGAAGATGGTGGGCACGGCGCAAGTGCGCCTTTGCCCACCCTACGATATCCGGATTCGTGGCGCGCTCACCCGTTCTCCACCAGAAACTCCACCCGCTCCGCGGCAAATCGCGAATGCTTGGTCACCAGCGGCTTGCCGTCGAGGTGGTGGTCGGTCGCATCGACCACCAGGATCGGCCGTCCAAGCGGAAGATCCAGCCGCGCCGCGTCGGTCGCATCCACGATACCGGCGGTGATCCTTGTCGCGCCGCGGCGATAGTCGCGCACGCCGTAATGTTCGAGCAATTTCGTCATCGAGCGTGTCGCGGCGAACACTTCGCCCGCGCCCGGAAACAGTGCGGCTGACAGCCAGGTGGTGGAGACGCAGATCGGCGTGCGGTCGGCGAGCCGTATCGCCTCGATCCGCACCAGCGGCGCGCCGGCCTTCAATCCCAGTTCCCGCGCCAGCTCGCGGGTCGCGACGTCATCGGATGTCTCGATCAAGCGGCCATGCGGTTCGCGGCCGTCCGCGCCGACGATCTCGGAGAAGCGCGTGCGTGAGCGCAGCGGATAGGCGAGGCGTTGCGCCTCGACATAGGTTCCGCTGCCGCGCTCGGCGCGCACGATGCCGCGCTCGGCAAGGGCAGCCAGCGCACGCCGCACGGTGTGGCGGTTCACCCGATAGGTTTCGGCGATCTCCATCTCGCCCGGCAATTTGTCGCCTGCCGCAAAGCGGCCGTCGGCAATGCCGCGCTCGATGCCGTCGGCAACGAGGCGCCATAGCGCGACGCCGGAAGTGGCGGTGTCCTGCATGCTCATGTCGCCGGTCAGCCTAGCCCAGAAATCACAGCCTTGTCACGAAACAGTCATGGCGCTTCCGTATGAAGTTGTCTAGTATCATAGACAACTTGGATTCGGCAAGTTCGGCAAGCAAGTTCGGTGGATCAGGTGACGCAGCAAAACATTCAGCAAGCCCAGCGCAAGGCCGCGATGGCCGTGCTGGCGCATGCGGAGGCGGGCGAGATCGCCGCTCGCCTCCGCAACTTGGCCCTTCCCGCCCATCAGGATCTGCGCGAGCCGGAAAGCGGCCTCGTCATGCTGCGCGGCCGGGTCGGTGGCGATGGCGCGCCGTTCAACCTGGGCGAAGCAACGGTGTCGCGCGCGGCGGTGCGGCTTGCGAGCGGCGAGGTCGGCTTCGGCTACACGCTCGGTCGCGATGGCGAAAAGGCGCGGCTGATCGCGCTGTGCGATGCGCTGGCGCAGTCGCAGGATTTTGGCGCGTCCGTCGAGCGGGATGTGATCGCGCCATTGCGCGAACAGCTTGTGGCAGAACGCAAGCGGGCAGCGGCCGAGACCGCCGCGACGAAGGTTGATTTCTACACCATGGTGCGCGGTGAGGGGTGAGATCATGACCACGATTGCGGAACTGCCACCGGGGTTCGTCGACAAGGTGTTGTCGGCGCAATCGACCTTTCGCTCGGTCATGGACGCGATGGCGCGACCGGGCTCGGTCCAGCGTATCGTGCCGATGGCGGGAACGGCAGGTCCCATAATGCGCGGCACCGCCGCAATCGCGCTGACGCTGTTCGATCACGACACGCCGCTCTGGCTGGATGCACGGATGTCGGAGAGCTCCGACGTAACAAAATGGCTGAAATTCCACACCGGCGCGCCGGTGGTGCAGGATTCCTCCATCGCGAGCTTCGCGCTGATCAGCGAAGGCGCGTTGCTGCCGACGCTTGAACGCTTCGCCCTCGGCACCAACGAATACCCGGATCGCTCAACCACGGTGATTCTTCAGGTCGAGAGCCTGGACATGGGACGCAGCTTCGAGCTGCGCGGGCCGGGCATCGACGGTGTCGCGATGCTTCAGGCGTCGATCAAGCCGTTCGACCTGTTCGAGCGCCTGCGTATGAACGAGGCGCTGTTTCCACGCGGCATCGATGTGGTGCTGGTCGCCGATGATGCCGTGGTCGCGATCCCCCGCACCACGCGCGTCGAAAGCAAGGGAAGCTGAAGCATGTATGTCGCAGTCAAAGGCGGCGAACGCGCCATCGAGAACGCCCATCGGCTGCTCGCCCATGCGCGGCGCGGCGATCAAGGCGTTGCGGAAATCTCTCTCGACCAGATCTCGGAACAGCTCGGCCTCGCCGTCGATCGGGTCATGAGCGAAGGCTCGCTCTATGACCGCGAGCTCGCGGCGCTGGCGATCAAGCAGGCGCGCGGCGATCTGATCGAGGCGATCTTCCTGGTCCGCGCCTTCCGCGCCACGCTGCCACGCTTCGGCACGAGCGAGCCGGTGAATACCGGCGCGATGCGGGTGCAGCGGCGCGTGTCCGCGACCTTCAAGGACATTCCCGGTGGCCAGATTCTCGGGCCGACCTTCGATTATACGCATCGTCTGCTTGATCCCTCGCTCGCTGAAGGATTTGTGCCGGAGGTGCCGGCGACAGCGGAAGCCTCGACGGCGCCAACGCCGCGCGTCACCGACATTCTGGGCCGCGACGGGCTGATCGAATCTTCGCCGCAGGCCGAGGACGGCGCCAGCGTCGGCGATCTCACCCGGGAGCCGCTGAACTTCCCGGCCGATCGCGATTTGCGCCTGCAAAATCTCGCGCGCGGTGACGAAGGCTTTCTCCTCGCTATGGGCTACTCCACCCAGCGCGGCTATGGCCGCAACCATCCCTTCGTCGGCGAGATCCGCTTCGGCGAGGTCGAGGTGGAATTCTTCGCCGAGGACGTCGGCTTCGCCGTGCCGCTCGGCTCCATCGAGCTGACCGAGTGCCAGATGGTCAACCAGTTCAAGGGCTCCGCGACCGAAGCGCCGTGCTTCACCCGCGGCTATGGCCTCGCCTTCGGCCAGAGCGAGCGCAAGACCATGTCGATGGCGCTGGTCGACCGCGCGCTGCGTGCCCGCGAACTCGGTGAAGAGGCACTCGCACCGGCGCAAGATGAAGAATTCGTAATGTCGCATTCGGACAACGTCCAGGCCACCGGCTTCGTCGAGCATCTGAAGCTGCCGCACTATGTCGACTTCCAGTCCGAGCTCGGCCTGTTGCGCAAGCTGCGCCAGGAATTTTCTAAAGCGTTTGCCGAGACCAGTGCGCCCGATGCCATGAAGGAGGCCGCGGAATGAACGCGCCCGCCTACAATTTTGCCTATCTCGACGAGCAGACCAAGCGGATGATCCGCCGAGCGATCCTCAAGGCGATCGCGATCCCCGGCTATCAGGTGCCGTTCGCCAGCCGCGAGATGCCGATGCCCTATGGCTGGGGCACCGGCGGCGTGCAGGTGACCGCCGCGATCCTCGGACCGCAAGACGTGCTCAAGGTGATCGACCAGGGCTCCGACGACACCACCAACGCGATCTCGATCCGGAAATTCTTCGCCAAGACCGCGGGTATTGCGACGACAACGACAACGGTTGACGCGACCGTGATCCAGACTCGTCACCGCATCCCGGAGACGTCGCTGCACGCGAACCAGGTGCTGGTCTATCAGGTGCCGATCCCGGAGCCGCTGCGTTTCCTCGAACCGCGCGAGACCGAGACGCGGCGCATGCATGCGCTGGCCGAATACGGCCTGATGCATGTGAAGCTCTACGAGGATATCGCCCGCTTCGGTCACATCGCGACCGCCTACGCCTATCCGGTGAAGGTGAACGCGCGCTATGTGATGGACCCGTCGCCGACGCCGAAATTCGACAATCCCAAGATGGACAACAGTCCGGCGCTGCAATTGTTCGGCGCTGGCCGTGAGAAACGCATCTATGCGATCCCGCCCTACACGAAAGTGGTGTCGCTCGATTTCGAGGATCACCCGTTCGAGCCTTATCGCTTCAACGCGCCCTGCGCGCTGTGCGCCGCCGAGAACTCCTATCTCGACGAGATCGTGACCGACGACAAGGGCGGCCGCATGTTCGTCTGCTCCGATACGGACTATTGCGAAGGCCGCCAGGCCGCCGGGCATCACGGTAGCCTCAGCGCTGCGCCGTACAAGGAGAAGGCGGGCTCACATGGCTGATCAAGACATGCTCGAAAACGATCAGCCGCTGCTGGTTGCGGAGTCTCTCAGCAAATCCTACGGCCGTATCGCCGCGTGCCGCGATGTGTCGTTCTCGCTCTATTCCGGCGAGGTGCTGGCGATCGTCGGTGAATCCGGCTCGGGCAAGTCGACGCTGCTCCAGTTGCTGTCGGGCCAGCTCGCGGCCAGTGGCGGACATGTGTCGTATCGGATGCGCGATGGCGTCACCCGCGATCTTGCCACGCTGGGCGAGGCCGAGCGCCGCTTCCTGTTCCGTACCGACTGGGGCTTTGTGCATCAGGATCCCGCTCAGGGCCTGCGCATGGCGGTTTCGGCCGGCGCCAATGTCGGCGAACGGCTGATGGCGGTCGGCTGGAACCATTACGGCCGCATCCGCGAGACCGCGTCCGACTGGCTTGGCCGCGTCGAGATCGATGTCGCGCGCATCGACGACGCGCCGCGCACCTATTCCGGCGGCATGCGCCAGCGCCTCCAGATCGCCCGCAACCTCGTCACCGAGCCGCGGCTGGTGTTCATGGACGAGCCGACCGGCGGTCTCGACGTGTCCGTGCAGGCGCGCCTGCTCGATCTCCTGCGCAGCCTCGTTGCCGAGCTGAATCTTGCCGTCATCATCGTCACCCACGACCTCGCGGTCGCGCGGCTGCTGTCGCACCGCGTGATGGTGATGAAGGGCGGCCGTGTCATCGAGACCGGTCTCACCGACCAGGTGCTCGACGATCCGCGCGAGCCCTATACCCAACTCCTCGTCTCCTCGATTTTGCCGCCATAAGCCTTCCAAGATGAGCATTCCAATGACCGCCATGATCGACATCGCCGATGCCAAGAAGACCTTTACGATGCACCTGCAGGGCGGCATCGAATTGCCCGTCGTCAGCGGCGTGACCTTCCATGTCAATCCGGGCGAATGCGTCGTTCTGTCGGGGCCGTCAGGCGCCGGCAAGTCGTCGATCCTCAAGATGATTTTTGGCAATTACCGCTGCGACTCCGGTCGCATCGGTATTCGCCACCGCGATACCTTAATCGATCTCGCCACCGCCGAGCCGCGACAGGTCCTCAACGTGCGCCGCGCGACCATTGGCTATGTCAGCCAGTTTTTGCGCGCGGTGCCACGGGTCGCCACGATCGACGTCGTTGCAGAGCCGCTGATCGTCAACGGCATGGCCCGAGCCGATGCGCAAGCGCGTGCGGGCGAGCTGCTGCACCGCCTCAACATCCCCGAACGGCTCTGGCAGCTTCCGCCAGCGACTTTCTCCGGCGGCGAGCAGCAGCGCGTCAACATTGCGCGCGGCTTCATCTCGGATCTGCCGATCCTGCTGCTGGACGAGCCGACCGCGTCGCTCGACGCCGCCAACCGCGCCGTGGTGGTCGCGCTGGTCGCCGAGAAGAAACGCCAGGGCGTCGCCATGGTTGCCATTGTCCACGACGAGGAAATCCGCCATTTGATTGCCGATCGCATCGTCGACGTCACCAGCTTTGCCGCCGCCGCCTGAAGGAAGAGGGACATGAACGCCAAGCCGAAGGACACATTGATCGCCAACGCCAGGATCGTGCTGGCTGATAGGGTGATCGAGCAGGGCTGGCTTGCTCTCGCCGACGGACGTATTGCCGAGATCGGCGAGGGCAGGGCGCCCGCGGGCGCGGAGGACGCCGGCGGCGATTTGATCATGCCGGGCCTGATCGAGCTTCACACCGACCATCTCGAAGCGCATTACGTGCCGCGCCCAAAAGTATTCTGGAATCCGGTCGCCGCGGTCATCTCCTATGACGGCCAGCTTGCGACGTCTGGCATCACCACCGTGTTCGACTCGCTTCGGGTCTGGCGCGATGATGGCGCCGAGGAAGTCGATGGTCGTGCCGGCACGCTCGCCGCCGCTATCACGACCGCGCGCGATGCCGATTTGCTGCGCGCCGACCACTTCCTGCATCTGCGCTGCGAAATCCCGATGCCGAGCGTGGTCGAGGAGGCCAAGGAGCTGATCGACCGCCCCGACGTCCGCTTGATGTCGCTGATGGACCACACGCCCGGCCAGCGCCAGTTCCGCGACGAGGTCAAGCTGCGTGATTATTATCGCGGCAAGGGTGGCGGCAAGACCGACGCCGAACTCGATGAGCTGTTCGCAAAGCGCTTCGAGTATCAGAGGCTTTATGCCGCGACCAACATGCGCGAGATCGTGGCGCTGGCGCATCAGTACAAGATCCCGCTTGCGAGCCATGACGACACCACCGAGGAGAACGTGGCGGACGCCTTGCGCGACGGCGTTTCGGTGGCGGAGTTTCCGACCACGTTGGAGGCCGCGCGCGGCCTGCATCAGGCCGGCATCGGTATCTTGATGGGCGCGCCGAACGTGGTGCGCGGCGGTTCGCACTCCGGCAACATCGCCGCGGTTGACCTCGCCCGCGAAGGCCTGCTCGACATCCTGTCGTCGGACTACATTCCGTCCAGCCTCCTGATGGCCGCGCTGCAATTGCCCGAGCATGTGCCCGCGATCAGCCTTCCGGCCGCAGTTCGCACCGTGACCAAGGCGCCGGCCGAGGCGGTCGGTCTCACCGACCGCGGCGAAGTTGCGACCGGCAAGCGCGCCGATCTGATCCGCGTGCACGTGACCGGCAGCGTTCCCGTAGTCCGCAGCGTCTGGCGTGAAGGAAACCGCGTCGCATGAGCGAGACCGCGACCATGGCCGAGGGTGAGGCAAGCGGGATCGGACCCGGGCGGCTCGTGCTCGTGGTCGGTCCGAGCGGGGCCGGCAAGGACACGCTGTTGCGGCTCGCGCAGGCGGCCTGCATCGATGATCGCAACATCGTCTTCCCGCGCCGCGTCGTGACGCGCGAATCCTCCGCGGACGAGGATAACATGGCGATGAGTCCGGACGAATTTCGTGGCGCCCGCGAGCACGGCGATTTCGCCGTGCACTGGGACGCGCACGGACATTCTTACGCCCTGCCGCTCGACATCAATGACGATATCCGTGCCGGCCGAGCCGTCGTCGCCAACGTCTCGCGCACGGTGATCGGCGCGCTGCGCCAGGCGTACGCCAACGTCGTCGTCGTCGCGATCACGGCGCCGCCGGACGTGCTGGCGCAGCGGCTCGCCGCACGAGCCCGGCACAGCGACGGCAATATCGGCGATCGCCTCACACGCAGCGTCGACGACGCGTCGGTCCATGCCGACGTCACCATCCTCAATGCGGGCAGCGCGGACTATCACAGCCGCCACCTCCTGCGCGTAATCAGGAATGAATGCTGGCACGATTAGAGCGT
The DNA here is from genome assembly GCF_023073315.1 of Bradyrhizobium sp. 1. Lineage (GTDB taxonomy): Bacteria > Pseudomonadota > Alphaproteobacteria > Rhizobiales > Xanthobacteraceae > Bradyrhizobium. The sequence continues at coordinate 385,962 of NZ_JADPJH010000018.1, forward strand.
TTTCAAGCGAAGTGGATACCGGTTCGCGTCAAGAAAACGCGTCAAGACAAAAGTAGCCGGCGCAACAAGGAGAGAGTGGAATGACGGTGATCAATACGGTCGAAGAGCTTGAGGCCATCTACGGCGCCACCAACGATGCCTCGACCGTGAAAGTCGCCGACCACGTCACGCCGCTCTACCGTATCTTCATCGAGAAGGCGCCGTTCGCCGCGCTCGCCACCATCGGGCCCGAGGGCATCGATTGTTCGCCGCGTGGCGATCTCCCCGGCTTCGTCCGCATCCACGATCCCAACACGCTGATGCTGCCGGACCGCCGCGGCAACAACCGGGTCGATTCCCTGCGCAACATCGTGCGCGATCCCAGGGTGTCGCTGATGTTTTTGATCCCCGGCTCCGGCAACGCGGTCCGGGCCAACGGCCGCGCGCATCTCTCGGTCGATCCGGGCTTGCTCGACTCGTTCAAAGTTGAGGGTAAGGCGCCGCGCAGCGTCATGGTGATGGATGTCGATGAAATCTACTTCCAGTGCGCTCGCGCCATCGTCCGCTCCGACCTCTGGAATCCCGACAAGCGCATCGATCCCAAGACCCTGCCGACGCCCGGCCAGATCCTCGCCGAGATGAGCGAGAACAAGGTCGGCGGCGCAGAGTATGACCGCATCTGGCCGGAGCGCGCTGCCGCTACGATGTGGTGAGCGTCCGCGCTCTCTCGTCTCCCTCGCCCCGCTCTTGCGGGGAGAGGGCGGGGTGAGGGGCTCTCTCGACACGTGAGATCGTCGTAGGACCTGTACCCCCTCACCCGGATTGCATCTTCGATGCAATCCGACCTCTCCCCGCAAGCGGGGCGAGGTGAAGGGGAAGCTCGCCGCGCTGCTAACTAAACGCCATCCCGCCGCTCAACGCGATCGTTTGCCCGGTCATGTAGGCATTGTCGACCAGCAGCGTCACGGCTTTCGCCACCTCGTCCGCGGTGCCGAAGCGGCCGAGCGGGATGCGGCTGACGAGCTGGGGCTGGCCGCTCATCATGTCGGTCTCGATCAGCGACGGCGCCACCGCGTTGACGGTGATGCCTTCCTTGACCAGCCGCGCCGCATAACCTCGCGTGAGACCCTCCATGCCGGCCTTCGACGCATTGTAATGTGGCCCGATCGAGCCGGCACCGCGTGCGGCACCCGAGGAGATGTTGACGATCCGGCCCCATTTCCTTGATCGCATCGACGGTAGCACCGCCTGCGTGCACAGGAACACGGATTTCAGATTGACCAGGATGGTGCGATCGAAATCGTCCTCGGTGAGATCGTCGACGCCGCGCGTGATCGCGATGCCGGCATTGTTGACGAGGATGTCGATGGGGCCGAGCCCGGCCGTGACGTGCTCGACCATGTTGGCCACGGCTTCGCGCTGTGAGACATCGGCGGCGACGACGATGGCACGACCGCCCTGCTTGCCGATCTCGCCCGCCAGTCGCTCGGCCTGCCCGATCTGCTCGCGGCAGTTGATCGCCACGGCCGCGCCTGATGCGGCCAGCGCACGACAGACGGCTGCGCCAATCCCGCGCGAGCCGCCGGTGACGAGCGCCGTGCGCCCCTTCAGATCATCCGCCATCTCCAGACCTCCCGATTTGCCTGCTTTGTGGATGCTGGAACCCTATCATGCTGGCCGCGCACCGGTGTTGAAATCGTCGCGAGATGAATCCGACTGTCAGCGCTCGCGGCGGGAGAAACGCTCCGGCGCGCACGCGCCAAATATGGATAGCCATTTCATTGACCAATCGCGCCAATCGCTCGATACTTACAGCATCGAAAACTGCTCCTCGAGCTTGATGCCGCGACATGAGAACCGATCACCAGCGTAACCTTGACGACATGCATGCGTGCATGACGCGGCGCTGTTTCTCGGCGGCAGCCGGCGCCTGTTGTTGTTGCTGATCTCCTTCTAGCAGCATCCCACACCGCAAATTCCAATACGGGAACGCCGAGACTTCGGCGAGCGAGCAGTCATGTCTCAAGCCCAGTCCAACGCCTACATCATCGAAATCCAGGAACGCGCCGCCGGCATCGTCACAAGAGATGAGCGCGGCTTTCGCTTTTTCTCCTCGGAGCGCCTTTTCGACAGCCTCGAAGGCCGCCAGTTCCGCACGGCGCGCGAGGCCGAGCGCGCCGCACGAGCCCTGCTCGCCGGGAAGGGCCGGCGCGCAAATTCTCAACTCTTCGCCAACTGAAACCGGAGGACCACGATATGATCACCAGACGCCACGTGCTCGCAACCACGCTTCTGCTGGCGACGGCCTTTGCCGTACCCGCATATGCCGAGGACAAGCCGGCGGAGATCCGCATCGGCACGCAGAAGGGCGGCTTCTTTCCGGCGGTGCGCCAGCGCCAGACGCTCGAAAACGCCTTCAAGCCGCTCGGCATCGAGATCAGATGGATCGACTTCCAGTTCGGCCCGCCGTTGCTGGAGGCCATCAATGTCGGCAGTGTCGATTTCGGCTATGTCGGCGATTCCCCGCCGATCTTCGCGCAGGCCGGCGGCGCAAAAATCCGCTATGTCGCGGCGGTGAAGTCGGACGGCAACACCCAGGCGATCATCGTGCCGAAGGACTCGCCGATACACGCGCTGGCTGACCTCAAGGGCAAGCGCGTTGCCTTCGGCAAGGGCTCGAGTGCGCACAATCTCCTCGTCGCTGCGCTCGAGAAGGGCGGCCTGTCCTGGTCCGACATCACGCCGGCGCCGCTCGCGCCCGCCGACGCGACGGCTGCCTTCGTGAAAGGCTCGGTCGATGCCTGGTCGATCTGGGACCCGTATCTGGCGCTCGCCGAATTGAAGGAGAACGCCCGCGTGCTCGTTTTCGACAAGGACGTGCATAAGCCGAACGCCTATTACATCGCCAACACGGATTTCGTCGAAAAATATCCGTCGCTGGTCGCAAAGCTCAACACGACATTCGCGTCTGAAGGCGTGTGGGCGGACTCACACCACGAGGAGGTTTCGAAAGCGCAGGCCGAGGCGACCGGCGTCGATATCGAGGCGATCAGGCGTTTCGTCAACCGTTCCAACTACCGCGTGGTGCCGCTCGATGCCGAGGTGATCAAGAGCCAGCAGGCCGTCGCCGACCGCTTTGCAAAACTCGGCCTGATCCCAAAGCCGGTCAACGTCTTCGACATCGTCTGGAAGTGGACGCCAGGCTCCTGACGCGGCTCAGCCCTTCAGCGCCATCAGCAACTCATCCGGGCGCTCGGCCATGATCATGTGGCCGGCGCCCGGCACGACGACGGTCTTCGCGTGCGGGATCGCGGCGGCGAGTGCCTTGCCGGCCTTCACCGGTGTCATCATGTCGCGCTCGCCGAGGATCAGGGTCACTGGCACCTTCACGCTCGCGGCCGCTTGAAGCGCGTTCGCGTAGGCATTGCAGGCCGACAAATCCTTGAACAGCACGCCCGGTTCGCAAGCTTGAAGCACGGCTTGCGCGCTGCCATGCATCCACAGGCCCGGCGCCAGGCTGCCGCCGAGCTCGGCGTTGAAGCCAAGGCCCCAGATCGACACCATGTCGTTTGCGTCCTGTTCGTTGGCTTCGGCTGCCTTGAGGAGATCCGGGCCGACCGTCATGGTTGCGGCGGTGCCGATCAGGCTCAGCGCGGAGACCTTGTCGGGATGCCGCGCCGCCGTCTCCAGCGAGATCAGCGATCCCATGGAATGACCGATCAGGTGCGCCTTCGCCACACCGGCCGCATCGAGCAGCGCCGCCGTCCAGGCGGCCATCTCCGCGATGCTTGAGAGCGAGGGCCCGGCCGTGCGGCCGTGGCCGGGGAGATCTGGCGCCAGCACGCCGAAGCCGTGATGCGCAAACCAGCGCGTGTGCAGCGCCCAGGTCGAACGATCGAACCCGGCGCCGTGGAGAAAGACCACTGTGGGCAGGGACCTGTCGAAGTCGCGGCCGCCGGTTGCGACGAACACATCGGTGCCGTTGACGGAAAGCTTCATGGCGTCAGACCTTCTGGGAGATGCGCAGCGCCTGCGCGAGATCGTCGATGATGTCGCTTGCCGTCTCGATGCCGACCGACAGCCGCACCAGCTCCTCGCCGATGCCGGCGTCCCTGAGCTGCTCGGCATCCATTTGCTGATGCGTCGTCGAGGCGGGGTGGATCACCAGCGTCTTGGCGTCGCCGACATTGGCGAGATGGCTGATCATGCGCAGCGATTCGATGAACTTGCGCCCCGCAGGCCGTCCGCCCTTGATACCGAAGGAGACGATCGAGCCGGCGCCGCGCGGCAGCAATGCCTTGGCGAGCTGATGGTCGGGATGGTTCTCCAGTGAAGGATGCAGCACCCAGTCGACGGCCTTGTTGGATTTCAGCGCCTCCAGCACCAGATGCGTGTTCTGCATGTGACGGTCCATGCGCACGCCCAGCGTCTCGACGCCCTGCAACAGCTGGAACGCGTTGGTCGGCGACAGGCAAGCGCCGAAATCGCGCAGACCCTCGGTGCGCGCGCGCATGATGAAGGCGGCCGTGCCGAACTGCTCGTCGAAGACGATGCCGTGATAGCCGCCATAGGGCTCGGTCAGCACGCCGAACTTGCCGGAGGCGCGCCAGTCGAAACGGCCGCCGTCGACGATGGCGCCGCCGATCGCGATGCCGTGGCCGCCGATCCACTTGGTCGCCGAATGCATCACGATGTCGGCGCCAAGCTCGATCGGGCGGCTGAGATAGGGCGTGGCAAAAGTGTTGTCGATCAGCAGCGGAATCTTTGCCTCATGCGCGATCGCCGCGATCTTGGGGATGTCGAGCACCTCGAGGCCGGGGTTGCCGATGGTCTCGCCGATCACGAGCTTCGTGTTCGGCTTGATCGCCGCGCGGAACGCATCGTGGTCGCGCGGCTTCACGAAGGTCGTGGTGATGCCGAAGCGTGGCAGCGTGTGCGCCAGCAGATTGATGGTGCCGCCATAGAGCGAGCTGGACGCCACGATGTGATCGCCGGCATTGAGCAGCGTCGCGATCGCCAGATGCAGCGCGGCCATGCCGCTCGCGGTGCAGATCGCGCCGACGCCGCCTTCCAGCGCCGCGAGCCGTTCCTCCAGCACACTGGTGGTCGGGTTGGAGATGCGCGTATAGATGTGGCCGGCGCGCTCCAGATTGAATAATGCGGCGGCGTGATCGGAATCCTGGAACACGTAGGACGTGGTCTGGTAGATCGGCACTGCACGAGCGCCGGTCGCGGGATCCGGATGCTGGCCCGCATGCAGGCTCAGGGTCTCGAAGGCAGGCGGTTTTGGCGCGGGCATGCTTGGCCTCGTTGGTCGGTCGGCGATGGCGGTTCTTGTGCCACAAAATGGCGCGCGAAGTCAGCCATTGACAGTGCCGGTACGTTCCCTCGCCCCGCTTGCGGGGAGAGGGTTGGGG
>NZ_JADPJH010000018.1:391431-495523 GCF_023073315.1 Bradyrhizobium sp. 1
TCCCCCTCACCCGGAATTCAAGCTGCGCTCGAATTCCGGCCTCTCCCCGCAAGCGGGGAGAGGCGAAGTAGCGCCGCCGGCGTCTTAGGCAACACCGACTCGGATCGCCTGCTCGATGGTGCGGGCCTCGCGCAGCAAGATCTCCGCAACCTCCTGCTCGCGGCGAGGGCCGAGCCTCGTCCGAACGGCGGCGACGGTCATGGCCGCGGCCGGCTGCCCGTCCGGCGTCTTGATCCAGGTCGAGATCGATTTCGTGCCCTGCACGAGGCCGATCTCTCTCATATTATACCCCCGCTTCCGCGCGGCGGTGACCTGGCCGAGCACGGTCGCGACGTCGGTCTGGTAGGCCTCGAACCGCTTCTCATTGGCTGCGACGATTTTTCGCGCGTCCGGCGCGGGCATTGCGGCGAGGATGGCAACGCCTGCGCTGGAGACACCGAGCGGCCGGCGCGCGCCGACCTCGATCGACAGCACCTGGATCGGATAGACACCGATCCTCCGATCGACGCACAGTGTGTCGTGGCCGGTCCGCACCGTCAGGAACAGCGTGTCGCCGATCTCGGCTGACGCGCGCCGCAGCGACGGATTGGCAGCGACCAGCAGCCGCGACGGTCGCGGCCGCGCCAGCGCCAGCTCCGGCACCTGGTTGCCGATCGCGTAGCGGCCGGTTTTGCCGTGCCGCTCGACGATGCCTTCCTCGATCAGCACATGGACGATGCGATGCACGGTCGGGCGGGTGAGGCCGGTCGCGCGCACGACCTCGGCCAATGGCACACCGTCCTCGCGGCCTGCGGCAAGAATACGCAGCACGGCGAGCGCGCGCCGGATCGCCTGCGCGCCCTGTCGCGGTTCCATTGTGTTGCGGGCCGATTTCGGTGAAAGTCGCTTGTCCATAATATGGACAAGAACGCCACAATTCACTCGACAGGTAAAGCGCTCATCTGGAGATTGCGCGGCGATCGAGCGCCACGCGCAACGTCAAGGCGTTCGAAGTGAATTGGAAGCGCCGCCGGGAGGTTAACATGAGATTAATCTGGATTGCCATAGCTGCCGCAGCCGCGATGCTGGCGGGACCCGCGTCGGGCCAGCAATGGCCGGCGCGCAGCGTCAAGCTGATCGTGCCTTATCCTGCCGGCGGCAATGTCGACAGCGCCGCGCGGATCGTCGCCGACAAGCTCCAGGAAAAGCTCGGCCAGCCCTTCATGATCGAGAACAAGGCCGGCGCCGGCGGCATGATCGCGGGCGAGGCCTTCGCGAAATCGGCGCCCGACGGCTACACGCTGTTCGTCGGTGCCAACGGCCCGGTGCTGTTCGCGACCGAGATCAACAAGCGCGATGCCTATAATTGGAAGAAGGATTTCCTTCCCATCACGACCATCTCGATGACGCCGCTGGTGCTCGAGGTGCATCCCTCCGTGCAGGCCAATACATTCAAGGAATTCGTCGAGCTCGCCAAGCGCGATCCTGGCAAGCTGACGATGGCCTCGCCCGGCCCCGGCACCACCAACCATCTGCTCAGCGAGCTGATGCAGTCCAACCTCGACCTGCAATGGGTCACCGCGCATTACCGCGGCAACGCGCCTGCCATCAACGACCTGCTCGGCGGCCAGGTGCAGTTCGCATTCGACCAGCTCACGGTCAGCCTCCAGCACATCAAGGCCGGCCTGTTCCGCGCGCTCGCCGTCACCAGCCCGCATCGCCTGAAGTCGCTGCCTGACGTGCCGACCTTCGCCGAACTCGGCTACAAGGATTTTGACGGCCAGACGTTTACCGGCCTGCTCGCGCCCGCCGGCACGCCGGCGCCGATCGTGGACAAGCTGCACGAGACGCTGGTCGCGATCCTGAAGGACCCCGCCGTGGTCGACAAGTTCGAGAAGCTCGGCGGCGAAGCCACGCCGATGACGCCGGACGAATTCAGGGCTTATCTGGAGCGCGAGGACGCCAAGTGGATTCCGGTCGTGCGCAAGGCCAACATCAAGGCTGATTGATCGATGCAGATCGACCCCACCGAGCTCGGCGCGGAGCGCATCTACCGCCTGATGACCGGCATCGTGGTGCCGCGCCCGATCGCCTGGGTGACGAGCCTGTCGCGTAGCGGCGTGCTCAACCTCGCGCCCTTCAGCGCCTTCACCTTCGTCTCGCAGAAGCCGCCGATGCTCGCCATCAGCGTCGGCCGCAAGGGGGCCAACTACAAGGACACCGCGCACAACATCCTCGATACCGAGGAATATGTGATTCACATCGCCGATACCCCGCTGATGAAGGCGGTGCACGACAGCTCGGTCGAGCATCCGCCTGAAGTGAGCGAGGTCGCAGAGCTGGGCCTGGAGACGATCGCGAGCGAGCGCATCAAGGTGCCCCGGCTTAGCGCCGCACCCGTCGCGATGGAATGCCGCTTCCGGCAGTGCCTCGAATTCGGCGACGCCCGCAGCCGGCTCATCGTCGGCGAGGTCGTGATGTTTCATTTGCGCGACGGCCTCGTGAACGAGGGCAAGGTGGAGACCAAGGCGCTCGATCCGATCGCGCGCATCGGCGGGCCGCGTTACGCCAGCCTCGGCGAGATCGTGACGCTGAACACCGTGTTCCAGACTCCCAAATCGAAAGACTGAGCGCGCGGCTCATCGCGCCGTCACGTGTGCCTGAAGACCATTGGAGAAAGACAATGCGACTCCTGAGCTATCTCTTGGACGGAGAGCCGCGCTACGGCGCGGCCGTCGCAGGCGGTGTCGTCGACCTGACCAGGCGGATCGGCCGGGACTATTCCGACGTCAAGGCGCTGATCGCGGCCAACGCGCTCGACGAGGCGCAGGAAGCAGTGGCAGGACAAAAGCCCGACTACGCCCTGGACGAGCTCGTCCTGCTGCCGCCGGTGCTGGCGCCGGAAAAGCTCTGGTGCATCGGCGTCAACTACGCCGAGCGCAACGCCGAATACAAAGACAATTCGGACCTGCCCAAATATCCGAGCCTGTTCGTGCGCAGCATGTCGTCGATGACGGGTTCCGGTCAAGCGCTCGAAAAGCCGCACGTATCCGAGCAGCTCGATTACGAAGGCGAGCTCGTCATCGTGATCGGACAGGGCGGCCGCCACATCCCGCGCGAAAAGGCATGGTCGCACATCTTCGGCATGACCCTATGCAACGAAGGCACGATCCGCGACTGGCTGCGTCACGGCAAGTTCAACGTCACGCAAGGCAAGAATTTCGATCGCTCCGGCAGCATCGGTCCTTGGATCGTCACCGCGGACGAGCTCGACCCGCGCGGTCCCCACGACATCATCACGCGCGTCAATGGCGAGGTGCGGCAGCAGGACACGACCGAGCGGCTGATGTTCCCGTTCGACCATCTGATCTCCTATCTCTCGACCTTCGCCACGCTGAAGCCCGGCGACATGATCGTGACGGGCACGCCGACGGGGGCGGGCGTGCGCTTCGATCCGCCGCGTTGGCTGAAAGTCGGCGACGTCGTCGAGGTCGGGTCCAGCCGCATCGGCGTGCTGCGCAATGTCGTCGCCGCGGAGCAGTAAATCATGCTGGATGCCGCCACGATCGAACGCCTTGCCGCGCGCCTGGATGAAGCCGAGCGCACCAAGTCGCTGATCACGATGTTCACGAAGGACTATCCCGATTTCGCCATCGAGGATGCCTACGCCGTCCAGCGCGCCTGGACCAAACTCCAGCTCGGGCGCGGCCGAATCATCAAGGGCCACAAGATCGGCCTGACCTCGAAGGCGATGCAGAACGCGGTCGGCATCTCCGAGCCCGACTACGGCGTGCTGTTCGCCGACATGTTCTATGCCGACGCCACGCCGATTCCGTTCGACCGTTTCCATGCACCGCGTATCGAGGTCGAGCTCGCCTTCGTGCTGAAGGCGCCGCTGCGCGGGCCCGATTGCACCATCTTCGACGTGCTCAATGCCACCGACTACGTCACGCCCGCGCTCGAAATCCTCGAGACGCGCATGCATCGCGTCGATCCCCAGACGGGCAAGGCGCGAAAAGTCATGGACACGATCTCGGACAACGCAGCGAATGCCGCGCTGGTGCTTGGCGGCCGGCCGTTCCGCCCCCTGGATGCGGACCTGCGCTGGATCGGCGCCCTGCTGTTCCGCAATGGCGAGGTCGAGGAGACCGGGCTTGCCGCCGGCGTGCTCAATCACCCCGCCAACGGCATCGCCTGGCTCGCCAACCGCCTCGCGCCGCATGACGAATATCTCAGGGCTGGCGAGGTCGTGTTGGCGGGATCGTTTACGCGTCCGGTCGACATCCGCCGCGGCGACACGTTCCATGCCGACTACGGCACGTTCGGCTCGGTGTCCTGCCAGTTCGTTTGAACCAACAAAATAAAAGGGAGCGCACCATGACCGGCCAATCGCGGCGCAAGAGCATCCATATCGGCGGCTTCAAGCACGCCAACCCGATTCCGAACGCCTGCCGCATCGGCAATCTGGTGATGTCAGGCGTCATCCTCGGCCGCGATGCGGTCGGCGCGATGCCCGAAAGCCTGGACGCGCAATGCGCCAACATGTTCGCGTATATGAAGGCGACCGTTGAGGCCGCCGGCGGCACCACGGACGACATCATCAAGATGACGGTGTGGCTGAAGGACCGCACGCAGCGTGCACCCGTCAATGTCGAGTGGCTGAAAATGTTTCCCGACGAGCATTCGCGCCCGGCGCGCCACGCGCTGCCGATGGACAACATGGAGGGCGGCGCACTGGTGCAGTGCGACTTCACCGCTGTGATCGACTGAAGGAGCACCTTGCATGCCGACCTATCTGCCGTTCGATCCCAACCCGCGCCGCCCGATCAAGGCGCCGCCGCCCAAAACCGTCGACAGCCAGTTTCATGTGCTGGGTCCCATCGACAAATATCCCGAGCGTCCAGGTGCTGCCTATCGGATGCCGAGTGCGACCTGGGAAGCGGCGTTGCGCGTGCACAAGACGCTCGGTATCGAGCGCGGCATCATCGTGCAGACCACGACCTACGGCGCGGACCATTCCGTCGTGCTCGACGGCCTCGCCGCGATGGGCCCGAACTATCGCGGCTGCGCCAACGCGCTGGTGTTCGCGGAGGCGAACGATTCCTATCTGGCCAAGCTGCATGACGCCGGCGTGCGCGGCGCGCGCTTCAGTTTTCGACAGGAACTGGGCGCCGTGCTGTCGGATGCGGATTTCGCCCGCGCCATCGCGCGCATCCGCGAACTCGGCTGGTACGTCAAAATCCAGCCGGAGAAGGACGGCATCGTCTCCAGCGTCGCCAAATACGAGAATCTCGACGTGCCCGTGCTGATCGACCACATGGCCCGCCCCGATCCGGAAGCCGGCAAGAACGATCCGAACCTGCGCAAGATGCTGGAGCTGCTCACCAAAGGCAATTTCTGGGTCATGTTGTCACTCGGCGAGAAGACCTCGAAGGCCGGCCCGCCCTACGACGACGTGATCCCGATCGCGCGCACCTATATCGAGGCCGCAATCGACCGCTGCGTCTGGGCCAGCGACTGGCCGCATCCGGTTTCGGTCAAGCAGCCGCCGAACGATGCCGATTTGCTCGAGCTGATGTACCGCTACGCGCCTGATCAAGCCGAGCTGGAGAAGATTCTGGTGCACAATCCGGCCAAACTGTTCGGGTTTCCGGATTGATTCTTGCCGCGCTCATTGCTGTCGGAATTCCGGGGTCGGGCTGACGCGTCCCGGAATGACGGGATAGCTTATGGCGAGATGATCCGGTCGCGCATGGCGATCATCACGGCCTGCGTGCGGGTCACTGCGCCAAGCTTGTCACAGCAGCTCCTGACGTGAGCCTTCACCGTGCGCGCCGTGATGTGCAGGCGATCAGCGATCTGCTCCGTGGAACGTCCGATGGCGGCCAGCGTCAGCACCTCACGCTCGCGTATAGATAGTGCGAGCTGGAGCACCTGAGGCACGCCCGCCAGCCTCAGCGAGCGATCGAAGCCATAAAGCGCCATGAGATGGAGCGCGGGCAACTGCCGATCCGGAAGCTCGATCGAGGCGCCTCCGAAAAAGACCTGACCCAGGCGGCGCGCAGGCGAGGCGACCGGGATCATGACGCCATCCACCATGCCGAAGTCGTGGGCGCGCCGCACGAGCTCGGCCGCGCGCGGCTCCCGCTTCGGATCGTACGGCGCCTCCCTGAACCATCGGAACGGCCGGACCGTCACGTTGCAATAGCGCAGCGCCGGATCGGCGTGCAGAAACTGCTCCTTGGAGTACATATCCAGAAATCCGGCCGGCAGCCGTTCGGCGAGGACGGCCGCGCGCGGACGTTCGTTCGCCGCTGGCGCAAGATAGGAGCAACAGAAATAGTCAAAGCCGTGCTGCCCGAGCACGTGGCCCATGGCGTCAAGAACGCTGGCAGCGTCGGGAAGCTTCTGCACTTTCTCCACGAATTCGAACGCGCGACAGCGAATCTCGTCCATCCACGGTCCTGCATCAGGTTTGAGAGCTCGGCGAAGTGCTACCCTTCCGTATATCGAACTGTAGGACAGCCATGTGTTAGCTGGCAATCCGCGCGGAGTTGAGGGCCATCACGTTGGTCATGGTCTCCGCTCTATCGAGGCTCCTCGGGAGATTGGCCCGCACGCGTCGGCCGCTCGAAGCCCCCGATCAAGCTGCCGGTTGGTCCGCCAGCCTGTCGCGTACTGCCGCCGCGATCTCGAACGAGCGTAGCCGCGCCGTATGGTCGTAGATCTGGCCCGTCGTCATCAATTCGTCCGCGCCGGTATCGGCGATCAGCGCCTTCAGCTTCTCCTCGACGACATCACGCGAGCCGACCGCGGAGCAGGACAGCGACTGGCCCACCATGGCCTTCTCGGCCGGCGACCACAGCGCGTCCATGTCGTCCACCGGCGGCGGCAACGGGCCGGGCGTGCCGCGGCGCAGATTGATGAACTGCTGCTGCAGCGAGGAGAACATGCGCTGCGCCTCCAAATCGCTATCGGCGGCGAATACGTTGACGCCGACTATCGCGTAGGACTTGTCGAGCTGCGCCGAGGGCTCGAAGCGCGCGCGATATTCGCGCAGTGCCGGCATCATCATCTGTGGCGCGAAATGCGAGGCGAAGGCGAACGGCAGCCCGAGCATGGCCGCAAGCTGTGCGCCGAACATGCTGGAGCCGCGGATCCAGAGCGGCACCTTCGTCCCCATGCCCGGCACGGCGCGGATCGCCTGGTCCGGCTGCAAATCGCCAAGCAGCGCCTGCAATTCCAGCACGTCATGCGGAAAGTTTTCGGCCGCCGTTGCAAGGTCGCGCCGCATCGCCCGCGCGGTGAGCTGGTCGGTGCCCGGCGCGCGGCCGAGCCCGAGATCGATGCGCCCGGGATAGAGCGATTCCAGCGTGCCGAACTGCTCGGCGATCACCAGCGGCGAATGGTTCGGCAGCATGATCCCGCCGGAGCCGACGCGGATCGTCCTGGTCCCGCCCGCGATATGCCCGATCACCACGGAGGTCGCGGCGCTCGCGATACCCGTCATGTTGTGATGCTCGGCGAGCCAGAACCGCTTGTAGCCCCACGTCTCCGCATGCTGGGCGAGATCGAGCGAATTGCGAAACGCCTGCGCCGCATCGCCACCCCTGCGGATGGGAGCGAGGTCGAGCACGGAGAAGGGGATCATGTTGGGGGTACCGGGTGGAAGGCGATATACGCCGGAGCTTCACATGTAGTGGCGTCCAGCCCGAATGTCAGCGCGGCACGGCCGCCCAAATGTCCGCGCAACGATGCCATTCAAAATCGCCGTGCCGGGCTTGATCCGAGCCCCATGGCTCGAACCATGACGAGGCGTTGCAGGCAATCACGTTTTTCCGCGCGGGTCTTTCAGGAGGCCCGGCTGGACACGGCCACCTTCCCCGAACACGTTGAGAACCTCGCTGCAAAACGCAGGGATCTCGGCGGCATCGGCCCGCACTGCATATTCGGCATCTCCCTTTTCCAGCGCGATGTCTTGCGCAATCCCCTCTGGCGTTGCGTGTTGTGCGTTTGGTCCTTTGCGCAAAAATTCGGTCCACGACGATCGTCCCGTCGCGATGATCGTTTCCGCGGCCTGTGTGTTCGCCTCGACGCCAGCGCATTTGCCGGGAACGGCAAGCGCGTAATAAGCGGCGAAAACCGGACTCAATGAGTTGTTTGCAGTGGGGTCTTCGTTCGGCCGCAATCCGATCCCGGCATTTGCATCGGCCTTCGTGCATCGGGCCAGTGTCTTCGGCGGATCGTGCCTGGCCAGGTACGTGATTTCAATGGCGCCCTTGTCGAGCAGCTTGACTTTCGCACGCCAGACCGACCGATTGCCGGGACTCCTGAGATTGAGGATGTATCCCTCCTTCAGCTTCTGGTGCGACACGATGGTGGCGCCGCACATGGAGCCACCACAGAACTCGTAACTGGTCGCACTGATCGAGGTGATGTTATCGGAGTTGCGGTGGTAGGACTGGCATTGCGCAGGGCTGTTGCCGTAACTGCCGATCAGATCGCGGGGGCCGTTCGGATAGACCTTCGCGTCGCCAGCCTTCGCGGCAATCTGTCCGGCAAAGACCGACAGCACGGCGATCGCAAGCAGTCGCTTCATTGTCACGTTTCCCCTCGCCACACACGCACCAGCGTTATCTCTGGATGATACCGCCTTCACTGCGGAAGACTACTGCCGAAAGAAATGGCCATCAATCGAAGGCGTGCCCCGGAAGCGGAGCTTCCGGGCAGGTCTCGTCGAGCGGCCCGCACCCCGTTCACAACACCGTTATTGCGACCTGTTGCGCCTTTTGTCTCAACTGGGCGTCCTTTGCGCGTTGTTGTATCATCAACGGAGCGCCTGCCGCTCGCCAGGAGGACCTGACATGACCATCGTCGTATTCAGCCGCCGCAGTCTCCTCGCCGCCGGCGGCTCCGCTCTCGTTACAGGGGCTTTGGCAACCGGCGCCTCCGGGCTGCTGTTGCCGGCCCGCGCGGACGGGCTCGCGCCGACCGAAACGATGTCGGGCGGGGCGAACAATTACCGCAAGGGCGCGCCGGTCGTGGAGCGGATCGGCAAGGGCGGCTTCTGGATGAGCGGCACCGTGCGCCGCGCCGGCGACGGGGCTCCGCTCGCTGGCCAACGCATCCAGATCTGGGCGCACACGACCGAAGGCCAGGAACACGAGCCGCAGAGTCACGGCGCCACGCTCACCGACAAGGACGGGGCGTTCCGGCTCGAGATGCCGCAGATCATTCCGATCTTCGGCCAGCCGCATGGTCACCTCGCCTATGACAGCAGTGAGTTCAAAACTGTCTTCCTGCGGCCGGTGATGCGGAGCGCCAAGGAAACCAGCCTCGAGGCGCACTTCGTGCTTCAGCCGGCCTAATCGATTGCGAATGAAGCAATGGAGATCGGCGCGGGCGCCCCTGATCTGGGTCGCCCTTGCCTTAGCCATTGGCGTGCCGATCGCGCTCGCCGCGGGAAGCGAGCAACTCGCATGGCGCGGTCCGGTCTACATCCTCGCCGGCTTCGCAGGCATTGTTGCCCTCGGTCTCGTGCTGGTTCAGCCCTTGCTGATTGGCGGATATTTGCCGGGCCTGTCGGCCTATCGCGGACGGCGCGCCCATCACTGGATCGGCGGCGCGCTTGCTCTGGCGATTGTGATCCATGTCGCCGGCCTCTGGATCACCAGCCCGCCCGACATGATCGACGCCCTGACCTTCTCGTCGCCGACGCCGTTCTCTCCCTTTGGCGTGACCGCCATGTGGGCGATCTTCGCGGTCGCGCTCCTGGCGCTGCTCCGCCGGCGATTGGGCCTGCGGCTGCGAACCTGGCGCCTCGTCCATATTCCGCTCGCGATCGTCATCGTCGCAGGCAGCGTCGCCCATTGCCTGCTGATCGAGGGGACGATGGAGACCATCTCGAAGGCGGCGCTTTGCGCAGCTGTGCTCGCGGCGACCATCAAGGTCATCGCGGACCTCTGGAGAAGACCGACGTTGCGCGGCGAGAGCTCGTAGCCCGGATACGCTCGTGCTCCATCCGGGCTACGCCTGCGAACTAATCCCGTTCGTCGTATTTATCGCAACGTGAATCGCCTCGCCTGACGTCGGTGTCGATCTCGTCAAGCGGCGGGGTGCATCGAAGCAACGAATATTTGTCGTTGTAAGGCGCGGGCTGTCGCCGGCAGACACTCGCGCCGATGGGGACCTGGATCGACTGAGTTCCAACGGTGTAGAAGCAATTGTCCGACTTTGGATCCGCTTTTTTGGCTGCGTCCTGCGCCAATGCCGGCGCCGAACCGAGCGTCACGACTGCAATTACGACAGCTTTCCACACGGCCACTCTCCGTTAAAAGCATGATCCGGACCCGAACGGCCGCGTTAGCGCAAAATGCGAATCGGCTTTCCGAACGGATCATGCGCAAACAACAACCCGAAGCGCGATGACGATTCATCTCGATCTCGTCGCGCTTTAGTGCAGCAGAGATCGGGACAATGTACGATCGATTGGCGAAACATTCAATTCATACGCACGTATGGTGGCTGGAGCACTTGCGTCGGCTTGCCCGGACAGGCGAGGCCGTTGAGGCCAGTCTTGAAATCGCAAATTGAGGGACGTGCGAACATCGGCTCCAAGCGTGTCGAGCGTCGTCAGTGCCGATGTGCGCTCTGCTTGCCGCAGATAGCGGCGGGGCGTATCCTCGCCGAATGGTTGTCAGTGCCCCCGATCTGAAAGCGTTTCTGCTCGCGACGCCGTTCTTCGGCGGTCTTACGGACCCAGGTCTCGTCCTCCTGATGTCGATGCTTGTCGAGTGCCACTTCGATGTCGGCGCGACCGTCGTGACGGAAGGCGAGCCGGGACGCTCGATGTTCATCGTCAGATCCGGCCGGCTGGCGGTGAGCAAACGGAGGAATGCGGGGAGCGTCGTGCCGATCTCCGTTCTGGAGCGTGGTGATTTCTTCGGTGAGATGACGCTGATCGAAATGCAGAATCGCTCGGCCACGGTGGTCGCGGAAAGCCCGACCGTGCTGTACGAGCTGACGGCCCAAAATCTCTACGCCTGCTACAAGGCCGATATCCACGCCTATGTGATCGTCCTGCAGAACATCAATCGCGAGCTATGCCGACGGCTGCGCCGTGCCGACGAGCGGTTTGCGGGGCACCAGGTGGGTGAAGAGGATTGATCATGCGTAGGATGGGTAGAGCCCTTGCGAAACCCATCATGCCCCGGCACCGAACAAGGCCTTGAGGGCTTCGCTTCGCTCGACCCATCCGAGGAGCAGGCATCGCTGATGCGGCTACAGCAACGCCATCGAGTGCAGCGAGTTTCTATGCAAGCCGAAGGCAACTATGCCGGACAGAAACAACGCAATCCCAGTCACGATTAGGCAACACGCAAACACTATCGGAGCCTCTGATTCATCGTCCACGGCACGGACCATAATAGATAAAATTTTACCGACAATCGAAAGGAAGAATTAACCTTACCTGCGCGGCCCAGTCTCGACCCGTCGGGCAAAACACCCGCCTCCTGCAAAACGCTGTCAATCCTTCCCGACAAAAATATTCCACTTTACCGAAATTCGGAATTGCGGCATTCTCTGCGCCATCCCGGCCCAAGGAGAGGGGCGATCGTACGTCGTGTCGAACGTGGGTCGGGGTGCGGTGGACGCGGCAGTGTCGGGCACGCGAAGGCGGGATCAGGGCGAGATGAACCTCGTGAGGTCTTGGCTAGCGTGCGGACGACCGGCGCCTGTGTCCGGTTAAGCCTTTGGGCGGAGCCGGGCGGCTGCGTACGGCAAAATCGTGTGGTCCTGGCCGTCGTTGCTACGGTCAAGCCTTGCGGAGATGGATCGGGGCTCAACCGGGTCTTCGGCCATCGCCAATTCGCAAGGCGACGGTTACAAAAAGGAACTCGTCGCCGGGGAGAGCGCGGCATAAGCCGTCAACCCATTGCGCAGGGAAGGCCGAGTGTTCGGCGTCACCTGTATGCTGCTGTGCGGTTTTCTGCGTGTGCTTTTGCGCAGCAGACCGCGGGTGCCAGCCGGCACCCGGTCTTCCCTGCGCCCTCTTCACTAAGAGGGGTACGCAAAACAGCAAAACTCGGGCATCCCGTGCCGCGAGAAGGCTGCTTCATGCGTTTGAGCTGAAGAATGGTGCTGCCAGACAGGATTGAACTGTCGACCTCTCCATTACCAATGGAGTGCTCTACCACTGAGCTACGGCAGCATGTGCTGGGACAAGAATCGGCCGCCAAGGGCGGCCACCAAGCGGGCCGATATCTGACACAAGCCCCCCTCCTGTGCAAGCTTGCAGGGCAGGTCGGAACGAGAAAATCGGGGCGATATCAGGCCCAAAGTGCCCGATTTGGCGCGAAACGGCCGACTTCTCCGGATTTTGGTCCTGATATCCCCGGCCAACTGGCCAGTTGGCGAAGCCGTCGGATTCGGTCCATTTCGAGTTTCGCACGATCGGATTCGCGCGGGCCTCTTGAGCTGCCTTATTCCTCGGGCATGTTATCGCCAATCGCTGTATGGACCCGTGATGGCTGACGAGAACGACAAAAGCACACGACAGGCGAGCGGATCCCGCGACGACCGCCTGAAATCGGCGCTGCGTGAAAATCTGAAGCGGCGGAAGGTGCAGGCGCGCGAACGCGCCGCAATCACCGACCCCTCGCAGAATGACAATGGTTCCCTAAATGAGGGGACCGCCGGCAAGACCGACAGTTGAAATCCGGCGGCTGAAATTTCTTGGAGTGAGTGGAAGTGGCAATGGCGCAGGACGAATCGCAACGAACCGATGGTGATGCGCAAATGTCGCGGTTCACGCGTCCTGAACAGACCTTTCCGGCGCTGACGTCAGCTGAGATCGAGAGGATGCGGCATTTCGGCGAGGTCCGCCTCTATGCCGACGGCGAGCTCCTGTTCGAGACCGGCAAGCCGGGGCCGGGCATGTTCGTCGTTTTGAAGGGCCATGTCGCCATCACCCAGCGTGATGGTCTCGGCAACGTCACGCCGCTGATCGATCAGGGCCCGGGGCAATTCCTGGCCGAGCTCAGCCAGCTCTCCGGCCGCCCCGCGCTGGTCGACGGCCGTGCCGAGGGCGAGGTCGAAACGCTGCTGTTGCCGCCGGAGCGCCTGCGCGCGCTGCTGGTCGCCGAGGCCGAGCTCGGCGAGCGCATCATGCGCGCGCTGATCCTGCGCCGGGTCAATCTGCTCCAGGCCGGCGTTGGCGGTATCGTGCTGATCGGTCCCTCGCATTCGGCCGGCGTCGTCAGGCTGCAAGGCTTCCTCACGCGCAACGGCCAGCCGCATCACCTGCTCGATCCCGCGCGCGACCGCGACGCCGCCGACGTCATCGCGCGCTATTCGCCCAAGCCGGAAGACTGGCCGCTGGTCGTCACTCCCGATGGCGCGGTGCTGCGCAATCCCGGCGAGACCGAAGTCGCGCGCGCGATCGGCATGATCGGCGGCCCGCGCAACGACCGCATCTACGACGTCGCGATCGTCGGCTCCGGACCGGCCGGGCTCGCCACCGCGGTGTATGCGGCGTCCGAAGGATTGTCGGTTGCCGTGCTCGACACCCGCGCCTTCGGCGGCCAAGCCGGCGCCAGCGCGCGCATCGAAAATTATCTGGGCTTTCCGACCGGCATCTCCGGCCAGGCATTGACTGCGCGCGCGTTCAACCAGGCGCAAAAATTCGGCGCCGAGATCATGATCCCTGTCACCGTGAAGTCGCTCGACTGCACGCGCAAGGACGGCGCGTTCTCGGTCGCGCTCGACGGCAGCGATCCCTTGCGCTCTCGCGCGGTCGTGGTCGCGAGCGGCGCGCGTTATCGCCGGCCTGACATCGACAACCTCGACAAGTTCGAGGGGCGCGGCGTCTGGTACTGGGCCTCCCCCGTCGAGGCGAAGCTCTGCGCCGGCGAGGAAGTGGCGCTGGTCGGCGCCGGCAATTCGGCAGGCCAGGCGGCCGTGTTCCTGTCGGGCCACGCCAGGAAGGTGCTGATGATCATCCGCGGCGGCGGCCTGGGCGCCAGCATGTCGCGCTATCTCATCGAGCGCATCGAAGCGACGCCGAACATCGAACTGCTGTTCAACACCGAGATCTCCGCGCTCGAGGGCGACGAGGCTTCGCTGCTGCGGCGCATCCGCTTGAAGAGCCGGTTGTCGTGCGACGAGGACACCGCCGACATCCGCAATCTCTTTCTGTTCGTCGGCGCCGATCCCGCCACCAACTGGCTCGACGGCTGCGGTGTCACGCTCGATCGTGGCGGCTTCGTCGTCACAGGCGCGCAGTCGGAGCAGAACCAGGGCCGGCTCGTCGCGCCGCTGGAGACCTCGGTGCCCGGGGTCTACGCGGTCGGCGATGTCCGCTCCGGCTCGGTCAAGCGCGTCGGCGGGGCCATCGGCGAAGGCGCGCAGGTCGTGGCCTCCCTGCACGGCTATCTCGGCGACGCCGCAAAACCGGCGCTTTAGAACGTTTCGAGCGAAGTGGATACCGGTTCGCGTGAAGAAAACGCGTCAAACAAGAATCTAGAACCATTTCTGTTCCGATCCTATCGGAACGGAAATGGCTCTAGTCAAGCAGAAGACAAGCAGACGGCAAGTCGAATGTGGCTTGCCATTATGCCGTGTGATGCGTGACTATCCCTCGACGCGAGTCCAATCGCGCATGGAAGAATAAAGATTCCTATGGGAGGACTAAATGGCTGAACTCGTCGTGCTCTACAAAACGCCCAAAGACGCTGCCGCCTTCGACAAGCATTATGTCGAGACCCACATCCCGCTCGCCAAGAAACTTCCCGGCCTGAAGAAATACGCCGTCAGCACGGGCGCGGTCGGCTCGCCCGCCGGTCCGTCCGGCGTTCACCTCGTCGCCATTCTCTCCTTCGACAGCGTGGGCGACATCCAGAAGGCCTTCGGTAGCGAAGCGGGCAAGGCGGCCGCGGGCGACGTGCCGAAATTCGCCAGCGGCGGCGCCGATCTGCTGATCTTCGACACCAAGGAAGTGTGAGACTCGATTCAACTTTCGTAGAAAACCTGCCATCGTTTGTGACATCGCTGCAAAAAATTCAGCCATGCGTTTGTCGATTCGCACGACGACGCATGGCTTCGCACGAGCCTGTGACATTGCGCATATAGCCATTCCATGAGGGCCGTAATACCATCTCATCCTTCCAAACGGAGAGCTTGAGATGTTGCTTGGATTGAGTCTGCCCGCCTTCACGTTGGTCCATGTCATCATCAGCCTGATCGGTGTCGCCGCCGGCCTCGTCGTCATGTTCGGCCTGCTCGCTTCGAAGCCGATGCCGGGCCTCACCGCGATCTTCCTGCTGTTCACGATCCTCACCAGCGCCACCGGCTTCCTGTTTCCGTTCAAGGAACTGCTGCCCTCGCACATCATCGGCATCATCTCGCTGGTGCTGCTCGCGGTCGCCTGCCTTGCGCTGTACGGCATGAAGCTCGCCGGCGTGTGGCGTCCGGTCTACATCGTGACCGCGATGATCTCGCTCTATTTCAACGTCTTCGTGCTGGTGATCCAGTCGTTCCTCAAGGTGCCGGCGCTCGCCGCGCTCGCGCCGGCCGTGGCGCCGGCCCCGCCGGGCGGCCCCGTGTTCGCCGTGGTGCAGGGCATCGTGCTGGTGTTCTTCGTGGTGCTGACAATCGGTGCGTGGCGCCGCTTCAAGCCGATGTCATTTGCCTGATCACACGATTGTCGTCATCCCGGATTGATGCAAGGCATCGCGTTCGGAATTTCGCACAACCACATCTGAATCATCGGTGCGCGCCTGTTGGCGCCGCGCAATGATTTTCACCGAAAGGAGCAATCCATGCCCACCATCACCACCAAAGACGGCGTCGAGATCTTTTTTAAGGATTGGGGCTCGGGTCAGCCGATCGTGTTCAGCCATGGCTGGCCGTTGTCGGCCGACGATTGGGACGCGCAGATGCTGTTCTTCGTCGCGAAGGGCTACCGCGTCATCGCTCATGACCGCCGCGGCCACGGCCGTTCCTCGCAGGTCTCCGACGGTCACGATATGGATCATTATGCCGACGACCTCGCGGCCGTGACGGCGCATCTCGATCTCAAGAACGCGATCCATGTCGGCCACTCCACCGGCGGCGGCGAAGTCGTGCACTACATCGCGCGCCACGGCGAGAGCCGCGTGGCGAAGGCCGCGATACTTTCCGCGGTGCCGCCGCTGATGGTGAAGACCGAGGCCAATCCGGGCGGTCTGCCGAAGAGCGTGTTCGACGATCTCCAGAAGCAGCTCGCCGCCAGCCGCACGCAATTCTATCGCGATCTCCCTACGGGTCCTTTCTATGGCTACAACCGCCCCGGCGCAAAACCGTCCGAAGCGGTGATCCAGAACTGGTGGCGCCAGGGCATGATGGGCGGCGCCAAGGCGCATTACGACGGCATCGTCGCGTTCTCGCAGACCGACTTCACCGAGGATCTCAAGAAGATCACTGTGCCCGTGCTGGTGATGCACGGCGACGACGACCAGATCGTGCCCTACGCTGATTCCGGCCCGCTGTCGGCCAAGCTGCTGAAGAACGGTACGCTGAAGACCTACAAGGGCTTTCCCCACGGCATGCCGACCACGCACGCCGAGACGATCAACGCGGACCTGCTGGCGTTCTTTAAGGCGTGAGGGGCAAAACCCTCACGTCAAGATCGCTCTGATCGCATCGAAGGTGCGCTTCACGAAGGCCTCCGGCTTTTCGCGCGCACCTTCGCCGATCCAGCTCTCGCCACCGACGCGCATCGCGCCGGTCGAGATCATCGCGACGAGCCGGGCCTTCAGCCGGTCCGACTTGCGGCCGGAGCGCTGGGCAAGTCCTTCCGCCAGGGCCTGCTCGAGCTTTTCGTATTTCAGTTGGTCGCGGGCGCGCAGTGCCGGATTGTCGCGCTTGAGCCGCGACATCGCGGCCGCCTCGGCCGGATCGATCCGTTTGACCGCCGCCGCGATCGCATTCTCCGCCGCCGTCAGCATGGATTCGTCGGCGGGCCGCGCGAGGATCTCGGCGACCAGCGCGGCCGCGGCGTCCTCCTGCCAAGCGGCGACCACGTCCTCTTTCGAGGCGAAATAATGGAAGAAGCTGCGGCGCGACATGTCCGCTTTGGTCGCGATGTCGTCGATGGTCGTGGCTTCGAAGCCGCGTTCCAGGAACAGCGCCATCGCCGCCCGCTTCAGCCGCTCACGCGTCTGCTGCTGCTTGCGCGCGCGCAGGCCGGGCGCCGCCGGGGATTTTCCTCCCGGCGACAATGGCTTGGCGGTTTTCCTGGCAGGCTTCGAAACCTTCAAATTATTTCACCTCTTGCAAATTTGCACTCAGTGCACATTTAGACCGATCGCGGGGCTTTTCCAGCCCCGAACGGAGATATGGCATGACCGACTGGAGCACGGCAGACATCCCCTCTCTCAGCGGCAAGACCGCCGTCGTCACCGGGGCGACGGGCGGCCTCGGCTACGAGACGGCGATGGCGCTGGCGGGCGCCGGTGCCATTGTCATACTCACCGGGCGCAACGACGCAAAGGGCCTGCGGGCGATCGAGGGCATTTGCGAACGGTTTCCCAGCGCGCTGATTGCCTATGAGCATCTCGACCTCGCAAGCCTAGCCTCCGTCGCCGATTTCGCCCGGCGATTTGCCGCCAGCAACGAGCAGCTCGACCTCCTCGTCAACAATGCCGGTGTCATGGCGCTGCCGAAACGACAGCAGACGGAAGATGGTTTCGAGATGCAGCTCGGCACCAATTATTTCGGCCATTACGCGCTGACGGCACGCCTGTTGCCGCAGCTTCGCCGCGCGAAGGCGGCCCGTGTCGTCAATCTCTCCAGCCTTGCGCACCGTTCCGGCGCGATCAATTTCGACGATCTCCAGGGCAGGCATTCCTATCGCCCCTGGCGGGCGTACTGCCAGTCCAAGCTGGCGATGCTGATGTTTTCGCTCGAATTGCAGCGCCGCAGCCTCGCCGCCGGCTGGGGCCTGACGAGCCTTGCCGCCCATCCCGGCTACGCGCGGACCGATCTCATTCCGAACGGCCCGGGCACCAGTTCCTTCCGGTCGCGGGTGAGCCGGTGGCTGCAGCCCTTCATCAGCCAGTCCGCGGCCGAAGGTGCACTGCCGACGCTGCTCGCCGCGACCTCGCCTGCCGCCGAGCCCGGCGGCTATTATGGTCCGAACTGGTTCTATGAATTGAAAGGACCGCCGGTGGCGGCGAGGATCATGTCTCAGGCGAAGGATTTTGCCACGGCAGCCATGCTGTGGGATGTCTCGGCAACGTTGACGGGTGTATCCTTCGACGAGATCGCAGCCGCCGCATGAGCCGCGACATCGTTGGGGACGTTCCGATGCGAGTCATCATTTTCGGCGCGACCGGCATGGTCGGGCAGGGTGTTTTGCGCGAGTGCCTGATCGATCCCGGCATTGACCGCGTGCTCGTGGTCGGCCGCAGCCCGACTGGCGTGCGCAACGCCAAGCTCACCGAGATCATCCACGGAGATTTCACCAACTATTCGCCGATCGAAGCGCAGCTCGCCGGATTCGACGCCTGTTTTTTTTGCCTTGGCGTGTCCTCGATCGGCATGAACGAAGAGCGCTACCGCCATCTCACCTACGACATCACGCTCGCCGCTGCGGCGACGCTGGCGCGGCTCAATCCGCAGATGACCTTCACCTATGTCACCGGCGCCGGGACGGATTCCACCGAGCAGGGCGCGCGGATGTGGGCGCGGGTCAAGGGCAAGACCGAGAACGATCTGCTCAAGCTGCCGTTCAAGGGCGCCTATATGTTCCGTCCCGGCGCGATTCAGCCGCTGCACGGCGTCAGGTCCAAGACGGCCTGGGTGCAGGCAATCTACACCGCAACTTGGCCGCTCTGGTCAGTGCTGCGGCGGCTCTCGCCCAGGCTCGCCACTTCGACCGAGCAGTTGGGCCGCGCCATGATCCATGTCGCCCGGGAAGGGTATCCGCGGAAAGTGCTGGAGATGGAGGATATCAATAGCGTCTAGTCGGCCGGCCCGTTACTTGAGGAAATATCGGCGCCCGTGCGCGTTGGGCCATATCCGCCCCCGAGGAGAAGTTCGGTGATGTCTCCCCAGCTCAAACTGATCGCGCTCGACGCCGACGATCTTGCCGTGATCTCGACCCATGTGCAGGACGCCCGCGTCCAGCCCGCCGATATCATCTGGCGGCAGAGCGAGAAGCGGCTGGTGGTCGGGATGAGCCGGCTAGACTGGGAGCAGACGCTGGACGGCGACGCTGAGCCGCGCCGGCTGGTCGCAGCGCTCCGCTTCGACCGCGTGCTCGCCTGCAAATCGCGCAACATCGACCTTGCCGCTTCGGACGAGATTCTGGACCTCATCGGCATCGAGTTTCACGCCCAGGACGGCCGCGAGGAGGAGCCGGGCGGCAGTGCTCTGCTTTTGTTCGCCCAGGGCGGCGCCATTCGCCTCGACGTCGAGTGCCTGGAATGCGAGCTGACTGATCTCGGGTCGGACGAGCTGGGGGCGGGACTGGGGATCGAGGGGGAGGGCTAAGGCGGCCTGTATACCAGCCGAGCCGCTCAGCCTCCGCCGGAACGGCGTCTTCCAAGGGGTGATTGCAAGGGTTGACGCAGCTTCCCCGCCGCGCCATTGAGCAGGGGTCGGGTGAGCCAATCCGCCTCAAAAGACCAGCCGGAAGCCAAGCCAAAATGCCCGTTCGTCTCGACCGCAGCAGCGCCGATTTTGACCAGCGATTTGCGGCCTTCCTGGCCGCCAAGCGCGAGGCCTCGGCCGACGTCGAGGCCGCCGCGCGCACCATTGTCGACGACGTCGCCAGGCGCGGCGATGCTGCCCTGCTCGAGGCCACCGCGAAGTTCGACCGGCTCAAGCTCGATGCATCCGGCCTGCGCATTACCGCCGCCGAGATCGAGGCCGCGGTGAAGGCTTGCGATGCCGTGACGCTGGATGCGCTCAAGCTCGCGCGCGACCGCATCGAGATCTATCACCGCCGCCAGCTGCCGAAGGACGAACGCTTCACCGATCCGCTCGGCGTCGAGCTCGGCTGGCGCTACACCGCGATCGAATCCGCTGGCCTCTACGTGCCCGGCGGCACCGCGGCCTATCCGTCCTCGGTGCTGATGAATGCGGTGCCCGCGAAAGTGGCGGGCGTGTCGCGTCTCGTGATGGTGGTGCCCTCACCCGACGGCAAGCTCAATCCGCTGGTGCTGGCGGCAGCGTCGCTCGGTGGCGTCAGCGAGATCTACCGCGTCGGCGGCGCGCAGGCCGTGGCTGCGCTCGCGCACGGCACCGCGACCATCGCGCCGGTCGCAAAAATCGTCGGTCCCGGCAATGCCTATGTCGCTGCCGCAAAGCGGCTGGTGTTCGGCAAGGTCGGCATCGACATGATCGCCGGCCCCTCGGAGGTGCTGGTGATCGCGGACGACACCGGCAATGCCGACTGGATCGCCGCTGATCTGCTGGCGCAAGCCGAACACGATGCCAGCGCGCAGTCGATCCTGATCACGGATTCCGCGCGGCTTGCTGCCGACGTCGAGAAGGCTGTCGAAGCACAATTGAAGACGCTGCCGCGCGCCGCGATCGCCGGTGCCTCGTGGGTCGATTTCGGCGCCATCATCATGGTGAGGACTCTCGCCGACGCCATTCCATTGGCCGATGCGATCGCCGCCGAGCATCTCGAGATCATGACGACGGACCCGGATGCGCTCGCCGCAAAAATCCGCAACGCCGGCGCGGTGTTCCTTGGGCCCCATACGCCCGAAGCGATCGGGGATTATGTCGGCGGCTCCAACCACGTGCTGCCGACGGCGCGCTCGGCGCGATTCTCCTCAGGCCTCGGGGTCGCCGATTTCATGAAGCGCACCTCTATCCTGAAATGCGGGCCGGACCAGCTGCGTGCGCTGGGACCTGCCGCGATGACGCTTGGCAAGGCGGAGGGGCTGGACGCTCATTCGCGCTCGATTGGATTGCGCCTCAATCTGTCATGACAGAGCTGCCCGAACAGGACGACTCGCAGAACCGCATCGTCGGCGTCACGCTCGACGAGGACTCGATCGGCCGTTCCGGGCCCGACATCGAGCATGAGCGCGCGATCGCGATCTACGACCTGATCGAGCAGAATTTGTTTGCGCCGGAGGGCGCCGATGGGAAGGGGCCGTTCACGCTGCATATCGGCATCACCGGCAGCCGCTTGATGTTCGACATCCGCCGCGAGGACGGCACGCCCGTGGTCGCGCATCTGTTGTCGCTGACGCCGTTCCGGCGGATCGTGAAGGACTATTTCATGATCTGCGACAGCTACTATCAGGCGATCCGGACCGCGACGCCTGACAAGATCGAGGCCATCGACATGGGCCGCCGCGGTATCCATGACGAGGGCTCGCGCACGCTGCAGGAGCGGCTGAAGGGCAAGGTGCGGGTCGATTTCGAGACCTCGCGCCGGCTGTTCACGCTCATTACCGTACTGCACTGGAAAGGTTAGGGTATGGCCCGGAAAAGTGTGCAGCGGTTTTCCGGAAAGGCCATGCCCTCTGCTCAAGAAGGCTAACGGATGGCTGCGCCCCCACGCGCACGCGATCCGCAATCGGTGCTGTTCGCCTGCGCGATGAACAGCGTGCGCTCGCCGATGGCAGAGAGCCTGCTCCGGCACATGTTTCCGCAAGGCCTCTACGTGAAGTCGGCCGGCGCGAGGAAGGGCGAGCTCGATCCCTTCGCGGTCGCTGTGATGGACGAACTCGGCCAGGACATCTCGACCCACAGACCGCAGACGTTCGAGGAGCTGGAGGACTGGGAGGGGTTGAATTTCGACCTCATCATCACGCTCTCGCCCGAGGCGCATCACAAGGCGCTGGAGCTGACCCGCACGCTCGCCGCCGACGTCGAATACTGGCCGACGCAGGATCCCACCACCATCGAAGGCAGCCGCGACCAGAAGCTTTCCGCCTATCGCGAGGTCTGCGACCAGCTCGTGATGCGCATCCGCCGGCGGTTCGCAAAGGTGGGGGCGGCGAACGGGTAGCCGTAACACCTGCGTCACAGACTGGGGGCACACGCATGTCGGAGACCTCGAATCAGCAAAGTCCGGGTTCCCGGGTTGTGAAATCAGCCCCCTTCCGATAGGTTCCGCGCGCAATTCACCCCCTGCTTCATCCCCCAAATCACCTGATGCTCGGCCGCCCCAAATTCGTACTTGCTTCCGGTTCGCCGCGACGCCTGTCGCTGCTCAACCAGGCCGGCATCGAGCCGGACGCGCTCCGGCCGGCCGACGTCGACGAGACGCCGAAGCGGGGCGAGCTGCCGCGCGCCTGCGCCAACCGCCTCGCGAGGGCCAAGGCCGACGCGGCGCTGAAATCAGTACAGCTGGACGACGAGCTGCGCGGCGCCTTCATCCTCTCCGCCGATACGGTTGTGGCGGTCGGCCGCCGCATCCTGCCCAAGGCCAATCTCGTCGACGAAGCCGCGCAGTGCCTGCGGCTGCTGTCGGGCCGCAACCACCGCGTCTACACCGCGATCACCCTCGTCACGCCGCGCGAGGCCTTCCGCCAGCGCCTGGTCGAGACCCGCGTCCGCTTCAAGCGCCTCTCGGAGGACGATATCCAGGCCTATATCGGCTCCGGCGAATGGCGCGGCAAGGCCGGCGGCTACGCCGTGCAGGGCATCGCCGGCTCCTTCGTGGTGAAGATGGTGGGGTCCTACACCAACGTCGTCGGCCTGCCGCTCTACGAGACCACGACGCTGCTGGGCGGCGAGGGATTTCCGATCCGCTTCGGCTGGCTCAACGCCACGGCGGTGTGAGCGCCAACTAAAATCTCGAAAACAAACCCCATGCACAGTAGAATGGGCCTTTCCGACCCCGGCGGGAGGCATGCGCCGCCGCCCGAGGAACCCATTTTCCGACAGGCTCTTGAACCCTTTTACCCCGTGTCAGCCGCCGACATCATGGACGACCAGCTCAAAAAGCCCGCCGGGCCACTCAAAACCTGCCCGATCTGCGGCAAGCCGCAGGCGCAGGCCACCCGTCCGTTCTGCTCCTCGCGCTGCCGTGACGTCGACCTGAACCGCTGGCTGAAAGGCACCTACGTCATCCCCGGCCGCGACGATGAGGCGGATGGGGAAGAATAAATAAGTAATATCAGTGGTTTGATTGCGTAATGAACGTACCGCACATCGACCACGGCAAAGCCGCCCCAGCTTGTGCACAGCCGGGCCGCGCCCCGCAAAGCCAAAGGCGAAGCGTGGGTGGACAGGCCGCGCCGAGCCCACTATAAACCGCCCGCTTGATGGGCTTTGGCCCCTTTGGAGCACGCCCAGGTAGCTCAGTTGGTAGAGCATGCGACTGAAAATCGCAGTGTCGGTGGTTCGATCCCGCCCCTGGGCACCAAAGTTCCATCGTCCCACACAAGAACAGCGAACGATGCAGTGTCCGATCAAACGGAACGGGCCGCGATCTCTTTCGGCAAACGCTCAGATTATGTGCCAGTCGTGTACGGAGATCGCCGACGCATGATCATGCGTCGCATCGCTTAGCCTTTGCGTGAAAGTTTCGTGGCCGAGGCTCGCCAGCATGTTGTCCTGCGGTCCGACCCGCCAGGCATCGGCGAACAGCCCCTCGATGACCTTGGCGTTCGGATTGGCCAGCCACGTGCCATTGGCAAGGCCGAAATCGTTCTTGGCGTTGCCATCGAGATTGCCGAGCAATCCTTCGAAACTGCCGGGCTCGCGGGCGCTTCCCGCATGCACGGAAAGATCGAGATAGCTGCCATGATCGAGCATATCAACGAAGTCGAGCGGTGTTTCGATCTGGTGCGTCGTCGCTGTCGCCCGGCCGATGACGACACCATCTCCGAGGTCGAGGCGGTCGCCGACCGCGAACGTGACGGCATGGCCGTCGACGAGCATCGTGCTCGGCTTGGCCTCGTCGAACACGATGAGGTGGTCACCCGCCTCGACAGCGACGGCGGTCAGATAACTGACCCCGGTGTGCCCCAGATTTTCAGCGCGTCCATCGACCTCGAATTCCGGGCCGGACGTTGCATGGGCGATGACATAATCACCGGTCGACTGCAGGTTGAATTTGAATCCATCGAACGACGTGTAGTGGACGTCGCCCCAGCCGCCCCCGGTGGAGCCTGACTTGACGTTGACGCCGACGGTCCCCGTGGCCAGACCGCCATGGCCGTCGGAAATCGTGTAGTCGAACGCCGCGGCACCGCTATAGCCGGCATCCGGCGTAAAGGTGACGGTCTCGTGGGCGGCATCGAACACCACGTTGCCGTGGGTCGCGTGACCGACGCTGACCAGATTCAGCGTGTCGCCGTCGGGATCGGTGTCGTTGGCGAGAAGATCGGCGGCCGATGTGACGAGTGGCGTATGTTCCCGTGCGGTGAGATGATCACCGCCCGCGGTGGGCAACCCATTGGCGGCGGCCGCAAGCGTGGTCGAGAGCTGATCGGTATTGCCCGCAAGGTCGGTGGCCGACGCGACCAGCGTGTGATCACCGACGCCGTGGAGCATGACATCAGCGTGCCAGCTGCCGTCGGAGCCCACGATCGCGGTGCCGAGCACCGATCCGCCTTCGCTGATCTGGACGGTCCGCCCGGAATCCTCAAGCCCGGCCGTGCCGAAGATCTCGGTCGGCCTGTCCGTGATGATGGGTCCGGTCGGCGCGGCCAATGCGAGACCCGGCGCGACGGTGTCGTAAGTAAAATCGATCTCGCCGGCGGCCGAGACGTATCCGGCGGCATTGGTCTGGGTGACGCTGACGTGGTGGACGCCTTGCGTGAGGCCAGCGGGGTCATAGGAAGCAACGACGCTTCCATCCACTGTGTAGGCGAGAGTCTCTCCGGCCGGCGCCGCTACGACTGCAATGGTCGCATTGCTGGTGATGTGGTCGGTGCTCGACGCGCCGGAATCGTGGGCGAGTGTCAGCGTCGGCGCCGCAGGTGTCGCGATGGAGTCGGCGAGATCGCCTTGGGCGTGGGTCTGGATCGCGATCAGTGACGCAGTATTTGGCGCGGCAAGGATCTGGCCGTTGATCGAGACCAGCGCCTGCGTGACACTGTCGGCAAATTCGCCGGTCAGGCCGGCAAGGGTCACGATCTGCCCGAGCAGACCGGCATCGGTCGGATCGATGCTCGAATTGCCTGATATGACCGATGCCACGGCAGCAAAGGCACTCGTGGCCGCCGCCATCGGAGCCATGTTCGATTGACCCTCCAGACCAGCGGCAATCAAAGCCACATCGGACATCACGCCCGCCGCGGCTGCGAGCAGGTTGAAACCCGACGGATCGCCCGCCGCGGCCATGGCAACGGGGTCGATGTGAAGCAGATCGGTGCCAGCAGGCAGATGAAAGACCTGCAGCACCTTGGCGAGAGGATCGGCGACACCGCTCTCCGTCAAAACCTGCACCAATGTCGTCAGCGGTGTGATCACCGTCGCGCCGGAGGGTGCGGAAAGGAACCCTTTGAACGCCAGGCCGGTCGCAATATCGGTTCCGCCGATGGCGATGAGGGGGGCATCTCCAGGCGCGAGGGTGAAATTGCCCTGACCATCCGTCGTGGTCGCGGCCTCATGGGGGCTCAAGACATGATCGTGATTGGTATCTGCGAAAATCGTCGCGCCGGCGAGGTAGCCGTCCTCCGCCTTGCCAGAGATATCGGGCGCCGGGGGCGTGAACCGGAAGTCCGACGCCGCCAGATGGTACGGGTTCGACAAGTTGAGCTGGAAGTCCGCGATGCCATCGCCATTGGTATCGCCCTGGACGTAGGTCATGCCCGTGGCATGATCCTGGCCGGTCCGCAATTCGCCGGCATGCCCTGAAAATGCAGCATCGCCGATCAAGGAGAAACTGTCCTTCGGGCCCGTTGCATCGATTGCATCGATGCCGGACAGGTCGATGATATCGCCGGCCGAAAAGTCTGTGATGACGTCGGACGCGGTGCCGGTCGCGCCGCCTCCGATATCGCTGGCGTGCGCAAAGACGAAGGTATCGTCGCCGCCGCCGCCGGTGAGAGTATCTTGTCCGTTCAGGCCTTGGATCCTGTTGTCGCCGGCGTCGCCGGTGAGGGTGTCGTTAAAATAGCTGCCTTGCAGATCTTCGATCGAGATGTAGGCGTCGCCTTTGGCATCGCCCGTGTTGAGCTCCGGGTGGGCAAGGTTAGCGGTGACCCCTTCGATGGCCCAGCGATAGCTCGCGGTGTCCTCGCCTTCGCGTCCGTCGAGGATATCGGCGCCTGCCTCACCCATCAGCACATTGTTGCCGGTGGTTCCGTAGAGCGCATCGTCGTAGAAGCTGCCACCCAGGCCCTTGATTCCGTAGAACCGATCATCGGCGGCGTCACCGGTGTTTCTGGAATCATTCTCCAAATCGACCGTCACCGCCGAACCCGCGTACCAATAGCCGACCAGATCATCGCCGCCGATGCCGAAGATACTGGAGTGCGCGGATGTGCCGCCGATGTAGGTATCCGCGCCGCCCATGCCGTAGAGCTCGTCATCGCCGAGCCCGCCGATGATGACGTTGTCGCCGTTGTCGCCTTCCAGGATATCGTTGAACTGGCTGCCGATGATATTTTCGACGCCGATCGATTGGGCGATCCCTTCGAAATGGCCGGTGTAATTGGCGATCCACAAACTGTCGTCGGACGTTGTCCAGGCGTGACCTGTCGCAAGGGGATCGCTGGGCGGGGTCCACCCGGGCCCCGCCGAGCTATCCGCTGAGTCGAGCTGAGCCCAGATCGCGCTGGCGGACTGACTGAAGTTTTCCGTGTCAGTTCCCAGGCCGCCGTCGATATGGTCGACGCCGCCTTGGCCGACCATGAACATATCGTCGCCACGGCCGCCATTGAGCGTATCGTTTCCGGCGCCGCCGGTCAGCACGTCGTTGCCGGCATTTCCGTCCAGCGTGTCACCACGGGAATCGGCGGTCAGCGTGTCGTCCAAGCGGCTGCCGTAAATATGTTCGATACCGCTGAGGTGGTCGCCCTCGGCGTCACCTCCCAGGCCGATACCTGTTGCAAGATTGACGTTCACCGCCAAGGATGCCGAGTAGTCTGCGGTGTCGTATCCATTGCCGCCGATGAGAACGTCAGCCCCCGCACCGCCGATCAATGTGTCATCGCCGGTGCCGCCATCGAGATGGTCGTTGCCAACGCCGCCATCCAGCGTGTCGTTGCCTGCACGGCCGCGCAGCGAGTCGTCGCCTTGGCCGCCATTGAGTGTATCGTTTCCGGCGCCGCCGAGCAGCACGTCGTCGCCGGCATTTCCGTCCAGCGTGTCACCAAGGGAATCGGCGATCAGCTGGTCGCCCGAGAGGCTGCCGATAATATGTTCGATACCGCTGAGGTGGTCGCCCTCGGCGTCACCCTCCAGGCCGGTGCCGGTTGCCAGATTGACGTTCACGGCCGCCGAGGACGTCGAATAGCTTGCGGTGTCGAAGCCATCGCCTCCGGTGAGTATGTCAGCGCCAGCACCGCCGATCAGAATATCATCGCCGATACCGCCATCGAGGTTGTCGTTGCCGACACCGCCATCCAGCGTGTCGTTGCCTTCATAACCGCGCAGCGTGTCGTCGCCCCGCATGCCCTGAAGATGATTGTCGGCCTCGTTTCCGCCCAGCGTGTCGCCGCCGTCGCCGCCGATGACGTTCTCGATCAGGTGCAGGTGGAAATCATCGGCCGTGCCCCAGCCGCCAGAGTATTCGCGACCCGCAATACGATAATGTCCATTCTCCAGGTCGATGATCGAGGCGGTCGAAACCGCGGCCGCATTGATGGTGTCGATCCCACCATCATTGTCCAGCATGACAAAGCCATGTTTCGGATCGTTGCCGAGCGTGCCGAACTCGTCGGTGAAGACGTAGGTGTCATTGGTCGTGTCGGCGCTGCCAAAGATGTTGAGCCTGGCGCCGGTAATGTCGCCGGTGTAGCCGATGTTGTGGTCGATGATGGCAACGGTCCAGGTTCCAGCGCTCAGTTCGCCCGCGAACTGGTTGCTGGTCATGGTCCATCCGCTGGTCGGGAAGGCGATAGGATTAACGTTGCCGTGGACGATGGCGGCTTGATAGTCGGCGTTGTCGACCTGATCCAGCATCATGCTGCGCGTCCCGTCGGGCGAGGTCAACACGATCGTCAGATCGCTCACATTCGCATGACTGCTGGTGAGGGTGAGCGTCAGGTCCTCGATCTTGATATCGTCGGCGATATTGATGGAAAACCGCGTAACTCCTTCCTCGCTGTGGACAACGCCGCCGGCGTTGACTACGTAACTGGCGTCGGCGATGTGCAGCGGCTGATGAAAAAATCCCACCGCAAGGGCCTGATTGGAAGAGACGGATTGCTCGGTCCAGGTTTCGGCGAGGCTAACCGCCGCCTTGGCATCCACGGTGCCGAACCCGTAATCGTTCGAGAAGTGAAGTCCACCGCCGTTCCATTCGTCGGCGCCATTATTGGTCCAGATATATTTTTCGGACCCCGTCGGGGCTGCGTTGATGGCGCTTCCCGTATGGCGAGCGGTCAAGGCGAGAATATCGCGCACGTCACGCCAGCCGAGATCGGGATTGGCTTGCAGCATGAGCGCAACGACACCCGCCACCTCGGGGGTGGCAGCAGACGTTCCCGTGAAAAGCGCGTAGTCGCCATCAACGAGGCCGCCCGAGGGATTGTTATTGTAGCCGTTCCAGCCAAGCAGATCGGTGGAAAGGACGCCGTCCCTGGTTCCGATGACGTGCGGCTTCCCATCGGGTGCGGTGCCCGTTCCATTTCTTTGGTTATTGTCGGTGGTGCCGCCCAGACCGCTGAACGCCGAAACCAGCAGTGCGGCGCCTGGTGTGCTGTAATCGAGCACGTTGCCATTATGATCGACGGCACCCACCGTGATGACCCGCGGGTCGCTGTTGAAATTCTCCGCATTGACGTCTGTAGCAAAGAACGGCTGGACTCCGTGCTCGGTCTCGTTCACGTCACGGACATATTCAGACCCGCCCTCGCGATCGTTGCCGGCGCCGGCAACGATGATGGTGCCAAGGCCGCCGCGCCCGGCCGTCACGGCTACGAAGACCGCCCCTGAGATCTGCGGGAGGTGGTTGTAGTTCAGCCCGAAAGCGTGCCTGTCCGTCCAGCTATTGCTCGTAACATCGAAGTTCTTGAAATAGTTGAGGAGGCCGTAATCGGTCTGCCCACCGACATCAAAAGCAACGCCGGTAATTTTCGCATCATAGGCGATGCCTGTCGCACCCACACCGTCGTTTGCGGCAGCGATGATTCCCGCGACTTGTGTGCCATGGGCGTTGTCGGAGTTCCCGAGTTCCGCCGCGGTCGGTGAATAACTGGGAATATTCGTCCCGGGTATGCCGGTTATGCTGGCCGCAAGGTCGGGGTGGTTGCCTTGAACGCCGCTGTCGAAGATGCCGACATGCACGCCCTTGCCGGTATAATTATAATCCTGCCAGACGGGCTTGACGTTGAGGTCCTGGCCCGGCGTGCCGAGATCCTGCCCAACATTCTCAAGATACCAGTCGCCTCGCTGAAGTGGGGTGAGAACGGGAGGCGGTGGGAAGATGACCGGCTGATTGGGATTGAAGTTTGAGGAAAGCTGATCGAGAGCCGCATTCGAAGCAGGCTGAATGGGATCGGCAATCGAAGAATTGAGATTCGGCGTTGGCAGTATGTTGCCGAGCACGGGATCGGAAAAAGAAAACTGCAAATCGTAAAATGGGGTGTCCAGATCGAAAAACGGGAAGCGCGCCGAACCTTTGTAAGCCATTGATCTCATCTCCAAAGACTGTCTTGAGCTGAAATTCACGCAGTAGTTGCAGATCGATTCATTGTTGTGTTGGGCCGATCACGCAAATCGCCTGCTCGATCGTCAGCACGCGCTTCTGTCCGGTGCGACGAAGCAGAAGCATTCAATTTGAAATGAGTGGTGGCCGCCTCCACCGTTAGGTTGAGTTCGGTCCGCTTTGGGCAATGGTTGCCCACGAACCCGGTCACAAGACAGAGAGGCCGCACTTGCGCGCCGAGGTTCCATGCCCTGAAGGTGGAGAAATTTTCGGCGCCGGCGCCGGTTGAACTGGCAACGACAGCCGCGGCTGCACTATCGGTTACCGGCGCGAAACGATTGCTGTTTCCTGTGATCGCTTCGAAACCATCCATTCGGGGCACACGACAAAATCGGTGTCGCCCGCATTTGCCGAACACTGGGAAGATTTCCTAACGCGCTGCGGGCAGGGCTCCTTGGACTACGCTTGTCCGTTCTGATCCAATCCGGCCGAACAGCTTTCTCGCGGGCTGCGTGATGAGTTCGCTCTTCAGCCGGCGAAGGAGCACGCATGTCGTGAACGGCGAGCGGATTGGCCAGCTCCGCTCCGGCGACGAGGTTGCAGCGATGAGCAAGAGCTTGCGCATGAATGCTGCCAGAGCGGCAATCCTTGCTGCCGGACTTTTCGTCGCGACCCCTTCGCTCGCGGGTGATCGTCAATATGGCCCGGGCGCAAGCGATGCCGAGATCAAGATCGGCCAGACGATGCCCTATAGCGGTCCGCTTTCGGCATCCTCCGTGATCGGCAAGGTGCAGGCGGCCTATTTCCGCATGATCAACGATCATGGCGGCGTCAATGGACGCAAGATCAATTTGATTTCCTACGACGATGCGGCGACGCCGTCCAAGACCGTCGAGCAGGTCCGCAAACTCATAGAGAGCGACGAAGTGTTGTTCACATTCGAGACGCTCGGCAATGCCTCGAACATCGCGGTCCAGAAATATCTCAATGACCGCAAGATCCCTCAGCTCTTCGTGGCCGGGCGATCGACGCGTTTTGAGGATCCGATCAACTTCCCCTGGACGATGGGATTTGCTCCCAATCTGCGCACGGAGATTCGCGTCTACGCGCGCTTCATCCTGGACAACTATCCGAATGCCAAAATCGGCCTGCTCTATCAGAACGATGAAAGCGGCAAGGATTATCTGACCGGGTTGAAGGAAGCACTCGGTGCAAGGGCAGGCGAACTCATCGTCAGTGACGCTTCATACGATGTATCGGACCCGACCGTCGACTCGCAGGTCGTGCGGCTCAAGGCGGCCGGTGTCGATGTCCTCGTCAACATGGCTGCCTCGAAATTCGCCGCCCAGGTCATCAGAAAGATGGCAGAGCTTGATTGGAAGCCCGTTCATCTCCTTGGCGTGGGCTCGTCCTCGATCGACGCGGTTCTGATCCCCGCAGGCATCGAGAACGCAAAGGGCATCATCTCGGCGAGCTCGTTCAAGGAGGCCGCTGACCCGATTTGGCGTGATGATGAAGGCACGAAGCGATGGAGCACCTTCATGAATGGTTATTATCCGGGAGGCGACCGGAAAAGCATCTTCACGGTCTACGGCTATAGCGCCGCCGAGCTGCTGGTGCAGGTCTTGAAGCAATGCGGCGACAATCTCTCGCGCGAGAATGTCATGGCGCAAGCGACGAGCCTGAAAAACGTGAAGCTTGATCTGCTGCTACCGGGGCTCTCCGTCAACACCGGCCGGACCGATTATCGTGTCGTCAAGGAGTTCCGAATGATGCGTTTCACAGGCGATCGATGGGAGGCGTTCGGACCGATTGTCACCGATTGATCCGCCCGGCCGTGAGCGGACGCCGTTCGCGCCACCATACTAAGGACAAACAGCGGTTTGTCGTGTCGGTGGTTGCGTATGATTCCCTCCCTGGCACCATCCCTCCCAGTTCGCACCTCACACCGGAAACGTCAGCGACTTTGCCAGCCTGACAAGATCGACCTGCCTCCCGCAGCCCGTCTTCTGGAAGACATGAACGAGGTGGCTCTTCACGGTGGCGACGGAAACGCCGAGCGACGCCGAGATATCGGCGCGTGTCTGTCCTTCGCAAATCAGCTCGAAGATTCGAATCTCGGCCGGCGTCAGGTCATAGAGTTGGATGAGAGCATCGTGAGGCAATCGCGGCGGCCCGGAGGCCGACGTCACGAACAAGGCGGCGGCGGCTCGCTGGATCAGACCGGATCGCATATGGCTGCGTCGCAGCGGCAGAACGTGGATGACGAGAGGGTCGCCGCCGGGGCGAGGGATCGGGATGCCAATGCCTTTTTGGCCGAGCGTCGCCTCGTCCTTCGCGGCCTGCGCGATGGCCGATTGCAATGTGCTGGTGGTCGTCGCGGATTGGACGGCGATCCGGCCATGTTGAACCACAATCGGATCACCCGACGCGAGCATGGCGCCCGCTGCGGCGTTGGCGTGAACGATTTTCGAATCTTCATCCGCCAGGACGACGCCGACCGTCAGGGCCTCGACGGTCGCGGCGAATGTCGCGGCCTCCACCGCCTTCATGTCGAACAGATTGCTGATCGTCACGGCGCGGCGGATGTGTGGCGCCAGAAGGCGCAATCCGCCGATTTGCGCATCGTCGATGGGGCCGGCCGACTCATGCTGGCTGAAGATCGCGTTTCCAATCATCGTCCTGTCGCGAACGAGGCCGACGGCAACGGCGTCAAACAAGCCTTTGGGCAAGGCCCATTCGCGATAATAGCGATTGCCGGAGATGACGTCCTGCCGGACAGCCTGGGATTGAACGATCGGCTCCCCGAGCGGGTATTGCTGAATGCGCTCGGCGCCGCCCCAGAGCTCGATGATGTCAGCCCCGTACCCGATCGCATTCTGAGACATCTGGGCGAGATCGCTGGTCCTGGAGACCGCATTGACGACGGCCTTCATATTCGAGAGGCTGGCGGCCGAGAGCGCGCCGGTGGCAAAGCCGAACTCGGCGCATATCCCGTCCAGGACTTCGGTCCAGCGTTCGGGTGCGATCACACAATCATAGATATCACCGATGAGATCCGAGAGTTTCCCGACCGAAGCCTGCTGCATTCCAAACCACTCACTTCAAAGCCACTCACTTCAAAAAATCACGCAAATCATCGTCACCCAGGCCGTTCCCTACACCGGAAACGTCAGCGATTTTGCCAGCCTGACCAGATCGACCTGGCGTCGGCATCCTGTCTTCTCGAAGACATGAAAGAGGTGGGTTTTCACCGTGCTCACGGACACCCCGAGCTGCGACGAGATCGCGTCACGTGTCTGTCCGTCGCAGATGAGCTCGAAGATACGAACCTCGGCCGGCGTCAGATCATAGAGCTGGACGAGCGCATCGTGAGGCAGCTGCGGCGGACCGGAGGCCGATGCCACGAACAGCGCGGCGGCGGCGCGCTGGACCAGTCCGGCCCGCATATGGCCGCGTCGCAGCGGCAGAACATGGATGACGAGCGGATCGCCGCTCGGGCGCGGGATCGGGATGCCGATGCCTTTCTGGCCGAGGGCCGCCTCGTCCTTCGCGGCTTGCGCGATGGCCGATTGCAGTGAGGCGGTCGTCGCCGCGGACTGAACCGCGATCCGGCCATGTCGCGCCAGAACCGGATCGCCGGCCGCGAGCATGGCTTCTGCTGCGGCGTTGGCGTGAACGATTTTCGAATCCTCGTCCGTCAGGACGACGCCGGCCGTCAGGGTCTCCACCGTCGCGGAGAATGTCGCGGCTTCCACCGTCTTCATGTCGAACAGATTGCTGATGGTCACGGCGCGGCGGATGTGAGGCGCGAGAACGCGCAATCCGCTGACCTGCGCATCTTCGATGGCTCCGTCCGACTCATGCTGACTGAATGTCGCATTGCCGATCATCGTCTTTTCGCGAACGAGGGCGACACCGACAGCGTCGAACAGGCCCTTGGGCATGGCCCATTCCCGATGATAGCGGTTTCGGAGGATCATTTCCTCTGGAACCGCCTGGGATCGAATGATCGGTTCTCCAAGCGGATATTGCCGGATGCGCTCAATGCCGCCCCACAGTTCGACGATATCAGCCACATACTCGACTGCGGTCCCGGTCATCGTCGGGACCGGGTCGGTTCCGGAGGCCGCATTGACGCCGATTCTCGTGTTTGTGAGGCTGTAGGCTGAGAGCACGGCCGTCGCGAAGCCTAACTCCATGCGAATCTCGTTCAGAACCCTCGTCCATTGTTCAGGCGCGATCACGCAATCGTAGATCTTGCCGATCAGGTCCGAGAACGTCTCGACCGAAGCCTGCTGCATTCCAAACCACTCACTTGAAAATCAGTG
Source organism: Bradyrhizobium sp. 1 (assembly GCF_023073315.1). Lineage (GTDB taxonomy): Bacteria > Pseudomonadota > Alphaproteobacteria > Rhizobiales > Xanthobacteraceae > Bradyrhizobium. The sequence goes on from NZ_JADPJH010000018.1 coordinate 425,518, forward strand.
TCGTCACTTGAAAGCTATATTGGAGTGGCTTCATCGCCTATGGCGGATTTCACAATTCTCACCCCATGGTCTTATCACCGCGATTTCGCGGCGCAAACGGGAACGCCGGACACAAACCCTTGACGCCTCTTGCGCGGCCTCCATGATTTTCGCGAATGGCCGGACTTCTGCGTCTTGAATGCGCAGGTCCAGTGCATGGTCTGCGCGGGGCCTGATTAAAACTGTGGCAGACGCGACGTCGATTGCGGGCCGGCGGACTCGACTCGCGTCGAGTTGCGGGATTCGACGATGCTGGCTGGCGATCCGGCGAAACTTCGGCGTGTTGCAGCAGTGTGGCGCTGGCGGCCGGCTGGCGCTGAGGTCGCGGCCGGGCTCCCGAGCTGTCGTGCAGTTCGGGGCGCGTTTGGCTTTCACATGGTCTTCAGAAATTCGACCAGCGCCCGCCGCTCCTGCGGCGTCAATAGGCGCCCGATCACGCCGTCCTTTTCATTTTGCTTGGTCCCATCACCATTGAACTCGTGCCCGGTGTTGTGATTGCCCCGGAGCCTCGTATCGAGCTCGAATCCGTTTTCCAATTTGTCAGTGCGATATCCGACATTGACCGCGTCATATTCGCGATTGCCCAGGTCAAATTTCGCCGGCCGATCGCTGACTGGCGACAACAGGGCGTAAAGGTTGGGCACCGAGCCGTTGTGCAAGTACGGCGGCGTTGCCCATATCCCGTTGAGCGGACGCGCCTTGTAGCCCAGCGGCGCCTGGATGCCATTGTCGCGGTATCCGTTCATCTCGTCGCGCTTTTCTGGCGCAACCGGGGGCGTCTGGCTGTCATACCAATGCTTGATGGTTTTTCCGGTGACTTCGCCGAGCGCTGGGCCGAAACTGTCGGAGGAAATATCGAGCTCCCCGGGAATCGTGACCTTGCGATCGAACATATCCTGGGCCTGCGCGGGGTCGGTGCCGATATCCGTGATCGGGACGACCTTGAGGTGGAGATAACGCTCGCCTGGATAACGCTCATCCTTCCGATTGTCCGGCAGCGACCAGCGGTCGGACTTCCAGAATTCGGCACTGCTCACCGGGGCCAGGTGGCATCCCTGACAATGCTCCTTGTAGAGGGCTGCACCTTGCTCGGCGAGCCTCTTGTCTACAGGAGGAAGCTCGGCAGGCCATTGTGGTGACTTCAATCCGGTGAAGCCTGTGCTTTCATTCGGCTGCTTGCCGGCCAGCGATTTCTCGATCCTGTCCAGGTTCATGATTTCGATGCCTGAGTTGTAAAGCCCTCCCTTCGCGCTTGTCAGGTTGATCATCGCGGATACGCCCATGGCTTCACCGGCATTGCGCACCAGGGGCTGTTCGATCGATGCGTTGTATTGGACCCAATCGAACCACGAGGCATCCCAGATGCGCGGGAAATGCACGGGCGCCGATGTGGCGGCATAGTTGGCGGGAATCTTGAGATCAACCGCAAAGACCTCGTTGCCGATGCGGTTCAACGCGTCGAGCCTGCCGAACCCCTCGACCACGCTCTGCGGAGCAACCATGGTGTCGAGATCGGCGAGCCCCTTGCCCTGCGCCAGGATCTTGTCGAGTTGCGCAAGCAACTGGCTCTTTTCCACTTCGCTTAAGTTTGCTCCGATGATTTTTTCGGCAAACCGATCGAAGCGGAACGGAACGAAGCGCGTGAACGCCAGCGAGAGGCCAAGCGCGCTCCGGAACTTGCCGAGATCCGTGAGCGCCGGGCCGCCGTCGACCAGCAGTTCTGTGCCTTGGTAGGTGAAACGTCCGGTGTGGCACGCCGCGCAGTTCAGCCCGATCCGCGTCATGTCATTGTAGGGAGCCCGTGGATTTTTCCAGGGTCGTGCGGTGCCGTCGACCATGGCCTTGCCGCGCGCCATGCCGACAGGCAATCCGAGCTTGGGATCGGTCGGATCGGGAATGAATCCGAAGCGGTCGAGATAAGCCGGGTCGCTCAAAAGTCCCACCGACGTCAGAGGCGTCAGCGATAACACCGGCTGTTCAAGGGCCATGAACCATTCGTAAGGGATGTGGAAAGTCGCCGTCCCCTGATCGGCGTGGTGAAACCAGTCGCGCTTATCCGTCCAGTTCTGGTCGAGCCAGCGGGTCTTCCGGGCTGTTGGATACTCCGGCAGCTTCACCCTGATCCCGTCATAGACCTTGGAGACATAGGGGTAGCCGATCACGCCCGCGATCACGACGACCGCGGCAACAATGACCGAGAAGAGCAGGGCCAGTGAGGCGACGCTTGAATTCGGTTTCCACGCCATTTTGCTCTCCTTGGCAGGCTGTTGGAGAACTCAGCCTGAAGCAATCATGAGGTCGTGCCCGCCGGGGAGTCGGCAAAGGATCGCAACGCAGCGATGCCGGGCAGGAAGAAATACTCTCCGCCGCGTGTACTCACGAACGCCGGTAGTTTCTGCAATCGACGCCGCGGCGGTCCGACACGCGGGATCGTGAAGGTCCCGCTCCCGTCGTTGCCGCCGATCATCGGATCCTTCTCATTCTCCAGTCCGGCGAAGTCACCATCATTGATCCAGACCTTCTGAACGAATTCGAATTGACGGGCGATGTCGGCGTTCACCAGCAACATGACGGCGCCGCGCTCGGCGCCGTCGTCGGCAGTCGCATCCGCAGGCAGGCGCGACCCGTAGGGCAAACCCTGGCGCAGCAGCCGATGCCGATGGACGGATGCGCCATTCGGGCCTGTCAGCCCCGAGCGCGGATTGAGGCGCCGCACGTGCGCCCCCACCGGGCAGCTCGTTCCCTGCAAATCGTCGAGATACGTGAAATCATTGTTTCGCTTCGGATCTGCGGCGAGCGCCGGATCGTCCTGCTTTGCTGTCAAAGCCAGCGGTGCGCCGCTTTGCCAGCGTCCCATCATCTTCGCCGCCAGGAGCGCGGCGTCGGCGTCGTCCTTGGCGGAGCTCCGCAGATAGTTGCGGAAAGCCCAGACATGCTGGTGCAGCTTGCGCAACACCACGAAGCTGCCGTTGCCGCTGAAACTTGCCGGGGTGGGCAAGTCAGGGACGGCACCGGTCTCATCAGGCTGCCCGAGCACGAACTCACCAGCCCTTAGGGCTCGCCAGCCAGCTGCGTCCGGAATGCCCGCGCCGGGCAAGGCAGGCTCCCCACTGCCCTCGATAGAGGGTTCGGTAATTCCGTCACGGTAGCCAAAGTGCTCGATTGGAGCGAGCCTGCCATCTGGACCGGCCAACAATTTCGCATCGATGGCGCCTGCTGCAGTCAAGCCGTTATCGCGCACATCAGACAGCAATGCTGTCGAAGCGGCATCGCGATCCGCTGTAGTCATCGCACTCACCACGACGAGCACGTGCACTCTCTCGTTGAACGGTGCGTCCCACCGCGCCGGAGCGCTGTCGCCAACGTCGCCGAGCCGATCGGCGCGTGCCGCCATTCCCTGCTGGAATTCCTGCGAAAAACTCGACAAGGTGGCTTCCTGCACGCCGATCGCCGACAGACCTTGCCACGAGAGGGCGACGTTGAAGGCCTGCGAAGGCGATGCGTCCAGACCCGCCACAGTGGTGCATCGCCCGGCGACACCACTGAACCATCGCCGAGCTTTCGCCGCCTCGCTCACGTTCAGCAGATGATAGTGCGCAAACGGAAATCGATACGGCCGCATCGCCATCCCCTGGATCTCGTTCCGATCCAGGTTGCCGGCAGCGGATTGTGCAGTCATTCCCGTCAACCGAGCTGGTCGAGGAATGTGTCGAGCTTGCCCTTCCAATCCAGCGCCTTGTTGATGTCTGCGACGGTCGAATTCGGATAGGCGCAATAATAACCGTCGGTTTCGACGGCGCTTCCGAGAATGTAGTCGCGCAGCTTTGGATAATCGCGCGCGCCCGGATACCCTTCGCAATGGCCCCAGATCGCGTCGATTCCATCGGGGGCCCGCTCGGCGAAGTCGCGCATGTAGTCTTCGACGTCGCCGTCGAAATTCGTTGCAAAGAATAAACGCGTGTCATTATCGAAAATGACCCAGCGCACGATATGGATCGTGCCGAGAGAAGCGATCTTGCCGCCGTTTGCAGCGGTCAGCCCCTGAAGTGTCTTGCGCAACACTTCGGCATGACCGGGAACGATCTTGGTAATTGCGGTCAGGACGCTGATCTTCCCAGCTTTCAATACAACTGACATAGCAACTCCTCCCTGTGATTCGCTGAAACCGTTGCGAATGACACATTTGCAGCGGAGCAGCAGCGGCGACTGTACGCCCGCGCTTTTAGCACGGAATGCAGCTAGAAATTGTGAAGTGTTTCACACCGGAAAGGCGCCGTTGCTCTTGGGGCTCGTTACACACGGCGCCTCACCGTCTGGTCACCGGCGACATCACCGCACATCGCACGCAAGGCGCGCCGTCGCGAGCGCATCAATCGTTACCGCGTGATCGTCGGCACATATCATTCCGACGGATCGATCTAGCCTTTTGTCAGGTGGCTCGCAGTGATCCACCAGCAAAGGAAGAACTCATGCGCAATTCCATCCTCGTGGCTCTCGCAGCGATCATTCTGGCAGGCATGGCGATACCCTCGAACGCGACAACGATCGTCCGCGACCATCGCGACCCGCCCATCGTGCGCGACCATCGCAATCAGACGATCGTCCGGGATCACCGCACCCAACCCGAGGTCCGCGATCACCGCCACTAAGCTTCCCGGCGACGGAGCCGAACTGAACCGGTTCGGCTCCGCTTGCCCCTTATCTTCCCACCTTCGCCAAGCCGGCCAGACTTGCCGCCAGCTCGTCGCTCCGGAACGGCTTCGTCAGCCGCGACAAATCCGGCGTGATGCCTTCGTTGTTGGCATAACCTGAGACCACGAGGATTTGCAGCTCGGGATACTGGTTGCGCAGCGTGAGGCCCAGATCCGTTCCGCTCATGCCCGGCATCAGATGGTCGGTGACAAGCAGGTTCGGCCGCAGGCCCTCCCTGACGCGCTGAAGCGCATCTTCCGCCGACCCCGCCTCGACGACTCTGTAGCCGAGCTCGCTCAGCATGTCGGCGGTGCTCATGCGCACCAGCGGTTCGTCGTCCACGAGCAGCGCCGTGCCGGCGGGACGCGGCTGCGGCTTCGGTTGCGGGACGGTCTCGATCGCGCTCGCGGCGGTGTGGCTGACCGGCAGCCACAGCTCCACCGTCGTCCCCGATCCCGCAGCGCTCTTGATCGTCAGCGCGCCGCCGAGCTGCGAGGCAAGGCCGTGGACCATTGAAAGGCCAAGACCGGTGCCTTGCCCGACGCCCTTGGTCGAGAAGAACGGTTCGACGGCATGAGCCAGTGTCTCGTCGTCCATGCCGATGCCGGTATCGGCGACCGAGATGCAGACATAGATGCCCGGGGCCAGCTCCGCATTGTGCTCGCCGGTCACCGTTCGCGCCTTGGTGGAGATGCGCAAGCTTCCGCCGTCGGGCATGGCGTCGCGCGCATTCACGCTGAGGTTCAGGATCGCCATCTCGATCTGGTTGGGATCGGCCATGGCCTCGGGAAGTCCTTCCGGCGTGTCCACCGTCATCTGGATCTGCGGTCCTGTCGTGCTCGAGATCAGATCTCCCATGTCGGCCACGAGCCGGCCGATGTTGACCGGAACGGCCTGAAGCGGTTGCCGGCGCGCAAAGGCCAGAAGACGCTGCACCAGCGTCTTGGCGCGCTCGGCCGCCTGGGCTGCGCCGGCGATCAGGCGATGCTCGCGCTCGCCGCCGATGCCCTTGCGCTGAAGCATGTCGAGCAGGCCGACGATCGGTGTGAGCAGATTGTTGAAGTCGTGTGCGACGCCTCCTGTGAGCTGGCCCATCGCCTCCATCTTCTGGGCCTGACGCAGCGCTTCCTCGGCCCGCGCGAGCCGTGCCTGCTCCTCCAATCGATCCGTCACGTCGCGCCCGGTCAGGAAAGCGCCGATCCGCGCGCCGTCCGCGGCGCGCAAGGCCTCGAGCTTCATTTCAAAGACGCGGCGCTCGAATTGCGGATCACCGAGCTCCTCGACCTTGGTGAAGGTTTCGCCGGCCAGCGCACGATCCCAAATGGCCGTCGCCGCAGCGAGATGCTCGGGACGGTCGGCCAGGAATTCATGCAGGGAATCGCCGATCTCCGGTCGCTTGCCGTAGATGCGCTGATAAGAGTCGGCACAGGATGCGTTGATGGCAAGCCAGCGATAATCGAGATTCAGAGCCTGAATCTGGCCGTCGGTGGTTTCCACGATCGTGGCCAGCAGATGACGCTCGGCGGTTCGTTCGGCCACGCGCTGCTCGAGCGTGGTGGTCAGCTCCCGGTACCGCGCTTCGCTGGCCCGCAGCCGCGTCACGCCCAACACGCGTTCCGTGGTCTCCGAGACGAGACAGAGTACACCGCCGACCGAGCCGTCATCATCAGGCACGGCGGAATACGAGACATCCCAATAGCTGGTCTCGCCGTAGCCATGACGCTCGACGTAGAACGGACGATCCTTCGCGGCGAATGTCTTTCGGGTTTGACGGACGCCTGACAGCAGCGGTTCGAGATCGTCCCACAGCTCGCCCCAGTTCTCGATCGCCGGGCGGCCGAGGGCGCGGGGGTGGTTGGCACCGATGCCCGGCGCGTAGGCGTCGTTGTAGAGAGCGACGAAATCGGGGCCCCAGAACAAAACGATCTGGGCCTGGGCGGGCAGCATCATGCCGACCGTCGCCTTCAGGGCCTGGGACCAGTCGCGGGGAGGACCGAGCGGTGAATCCGACCAGTCGAGGGAGCGCATCGCGGCGCCCAGCTCGCCGCCGTCGGCGAGGAAGCTTATATCGGTCGACTGCCGAGCAGCATTCTCAGACAGCACCTGATCCCCCGCGACGCATGACATGGGCATCTTTGCCCATCGAGCCCGAACTTCGTGGACTCAACGGTCGGTAACGCGCAATGCGGAATCTGGTTCCGTTCCAGTGGTTTGACCCCACCCTTGTGCTATTGCTTCATCCGCAACGACGCGAGGTACCATGCTCCCCATTCCCGCCGATATCTTCACCGAGCCCGAGGACGTCTCGCCCGACAGCCTTGCCAATCTCGGCCCGCTCCGCCGACTCGCCGGCAGCTGGCAGGCGGACAAGGGCATCGATGTCAATCCGAAGGCGGAGGGGCCGGAGCGGCGGACCTTCATCGAGCATATCCGGATGGACCCGATCGATCCGCAGGCCAACGGGCCGCAGCTGCTCTATGGACTGCGCTATCACATCCACATCAATACGCCCGAGGAAGACATTACCTTCCACGACCAGGTCGGCTACTGGCTGTGGGAGCCCGCGACCGGGCTGATCATGCAGACGCTGGCGATTCCGCGCGGGCAGGTGCTGCTGGCCTCGGGCAAGGCCGGACCGGATGACAGAAAGATCTCCGTCACGGCGAAGCGCGGCGACACCGCTTACGGGATCTGCTCGACCGATTTTCTGGAACAGGCATTCCGCACCGATTCCTACCGCTGCGACATCACCTTCAACGATGACGGAAGCTGGACCTATCTGATCCAGACCGAGTTGTTCGTCCGCGGCGCGCCCTTCAATCATCACGACAGCAATACGCTCAAGCTCGTCGCGCCGCCAAAGCCCAACCCGCTCGCGGTGATCGTCAACGATCGCGCCAAAGACAACTCCAAGAGCGGCGGCACGGCGGCTTGAGCGTGGTCCGGAGATTTGCATGAAGCCTTATGTCATCTGTCTGATGCATTCGAGCCTCGACGGCCGGACGCATCCCAGCCGCTGGCGTCCAAAGGGCGCGGGCACGGACTGGTTCGAGACAATCCATGGCGAGCTCGGCGGCGATGCCTGGGTGATCGGCCGCGTCACCGGCTCGGAGTTCGCCAAGGGCGAGCCTTATCCTGCGACAGTGAGCGAAAAGTTTCCCCGCGAAAACTGGTTCGCGCGGCGCGATGCGAAAACCTATGGCGTGGTGCTCGACGCGCAGGGCAAGATCGGCTGGGGCCGCACCGACATCGGCGGCGATCCGATCGTCGTCGTGCTGACTGAGGGCGTGCCGGATTCGCATGTCGCGGGGCTTCGTGGCGAGGGCGTGTCCTACATCTTTGCCGGCAAGTCGGAGATCGATCTCGCGCTGGCGCTGGACATCCTCAACCGTGAACTCGGGGTGAAGCGTCTGCTGGTGGAGGGCGGCGGCGTTGCCAATGGCGCGTTCCTGCGCGCCGGTCTCATCGACGAGTTCAATCTGATCCTCAGCCCCGCGATCGACGGCGCCAAGGGCGCACCCTTCGTATTCGATTCGACGGACGCGGACAGCGACAAACGCGCGCCCCTCACCGCGATGACGCTGGAGAATGTGCGGGAGCTCGGCGGCGGCGTCCTGCTGTTGCGCTACCTGATCAAGAACGATCCGCAAGGCCTGGTCGGGTGATGCGCTGGCATGTCGGACATGTCTGAGCACATCATTGTCGTCGGCGCCGGCGCAGCGGGCCTGATGGCGGCGCGCGAACTCGCGCGCGCCGGGAAGAGGGTGACGATCCTGGAAGCCCGTGAGCGCTGCGGCGGCCGGATTCACCCGCTGCCGGCCGCGGAGTTCGGCTACCCCGCCGACGGCGGCGCCGAATTCGTCCATGGCGAGGCGCCGGTCACGCGCGCTCTGTTGCGCGAGGCGAAGTTGTCCCTTCAGGAGATCGAAGGCACGCAATGGAGTTTTGACGGCACAAAACTCTCGCGCGAAAGCCGTCACGATCCGCATGAGGCGGAGCTGCATGCCGTTCTCGGGCAGTTGAAGGACGATCTCGCCGTCGCTGATTTCCTGCGCCGGCATTTTGCCGGACCTGAATACGGCCGGCTGCGCACTTTCATCGAGCGCATGGTCGAAGGCTACGACGCCGCCGATCCCGAGCGTGCCTCCATTCTGGCGCTGCGCGAGGAGTGGATGGACGGCGGGCACCACACCCAGGCGCGCATCGTCGGCGGCTATGGCGCGCTGATCGATTTTCTGGCGGCCGAGTGCCGCGGGCGCGGCGCTGCGATCCACTTTGGCTGCGTGGTGTCGGCCATCGATGAGAAGGACGGCGCGGTGGTCGTTCATTGCACCAATGGCGACGTGCACGCCTGCGATCGCGTGATCGTCACCGTTCCGCTGCCGTTGCTGCGCGACATCGCTCTGCCCGCGGCCGCGCGCGCGAAGGCCGCCGTGGCCTGCGACATCGGCTTCGGCAGCGTGATCAAAATCCTGCTGCGGTTCTCACGGCCATGGTGGCGCGAGGTGAAGCAGGATCTTGCGGATATGACCTTCCTGCTGTCGGACCAGGCCATTCCGGTGTGGTGGACGCGCTATCCGGAGCAGCATCCGGTGCTCACCGGCTGGTTCGGCGGCCCGCGCACCGCGGTGCTGGCGCATCTCGACTCACGAGGGCTGATCGACGCCGGGCTCGAATCGCTCGCCGTGGTGTTCGGTCTGCCGCGGGAAAACATCGCGCGCGACCTCGTCGCAGCGGAGGCGACGAATTGGGTGCACGATCGATTCGCTCGCGGTGCTTATTCCTGGGCGACGCCGGCGACGCGCGCGGCGCAAACAATCCTCGCGCGCGCCGACGGCCCCGTGCTGTTTTCCGGTGAGGCGATCTATCGCGGCCGCGACATGGGTACGGTCGAGGCCGCGCTTGCGAGCGGGCTGGAGACGGCGGGGATGATCCTGCGCGGATGAAAAAAGGCCCGCGTATTCGCGGGCCTTTCGTTCGTTCGTGTCAGTCCGCTCACCAGCGGTTGCCGCCGAAGCCGAAGGTCACGTTCGGACCGCCACCGCCGTAATATCCGTACGGTCCGCCGCCATAATAGCCGTGGTGGCGCGGGTAATAGCCGTAGCTCCGGTGGTGCGGGCGATAATAGCCGTGCTGATGATGGCGCCATTGGTGATGGCGCTGGCCATGATGATGGTGCCGGTGTTGTGCGCTAATGTCCGTCGGCGCGTTCTGCTTCGCGCCTGTGTTGGCCGCGTTCGCCGCCGAACCGCCGGCCAGCGCCGCAGCACCGACGGCCAGCGCGACAAAGAGATACTTCATGTCATCACTCCAGTTGAATGTCGTGTGACAACAGATGGGCGCTGGCTGCGTTCCGGCCAGTGCGGGCGTCGAAACGACGCAGCGTGCGACGTTCGATTCTAGGCGAATGATCGCATGTCGTGAGATGTATTGTCGCATCAGCGGCGCGCGTTGTGCCGCTGCCATCATCTCGCCGCGAATGATGCGATCACGTCGTCGGTCGTGACGATGCGCGCGAATTCGCCATTGAGATTCGACAGCGTCATCGCATGGATCTCTTCGGCGGAATGCGCGTCGCCGTCGGGACCAATGCGGTCGAACGTCCAGGTCGCATCGCGGACCAGGCGCGCATCGAAGCCGAGATTGCCGGCCATCCGCGTCGTGGTCTCGACGCAATGATTGGTGGTGGCGCCGCAGATCACGAGCGTGGTGATGCCAGCCGCACGCAGGCGCGTCTCGAGGTCGGTGCCGATGAAGGCGCTGTTGACGCGCTTGACGATGACAGGCTCACCCGCCTCCTCGCGCGCCTCGTCCTTGACCGCGTAACCGGAATGCGACGGCAGAAACGTCGAGTTCGGCTTGGTACCCTCGTGGCGGATGTGGACAATCGGCGCACCGTGTGCCCTGAACGCCCTCAGGAGATCGACGATCCGCGCCACTGCATCCGGATTGTTGCGGCGCTTGCCCGCCGCCTCCCATTCGTCGAATGCGCGCTGAACGTCGACGACGATGAGGGCGGGGAGGGGGTGGGGCATGATCGAACCTTTCGGACGGCCTGTTGGGCCGAATATGCGAGGCGATCCGGGAAGCGCAATGCCGATCTTCCCTCGTTTCATGACGAGCAGTCTCGTAGGGTGGGTTAGCGTAGCGTAACCCACCATTGTCAGTCTCCGCCGAGGCAGAAGAGTACTGCGCTCACGCTATCGCGACGCTGCCAGCGGCAGGCTGACGTGAAACACGGCGCCCCCTGACGGGGCGTTTTCGGCCCAGATGCGCCCGCCATGTGCCTCGACGATGGTATGCGCGATCGAGAGGCCTATGCCCATGCCTTGCGCCTTGGTTGTAAAAAACGGCTTGAAGATCTCGGTCACCTTCTCCGCAAGAATGCCGTCGCCTGTATCGGCGATGGAGACAAGGGCCAGATTGCCGTTGGCGAGGCTGGTCCGACTGACGACGCGGCGCCGATCGTCCGGAAGATGAGCCACAGCATCCATACCGTTCACGACGAGATTCAGGATGGCCTGCTGCAGCTGGACCTTGTCGCCTTTCACGCGGATGGTCGACGACGACAGCTCCGTCGCGAGTTCGACATCATGGGTCATGGCCTGCACCGAGAGGAATCGAAACACCTCGGCGACCGTCGCATTGAGGTCGATCTCGCGCCGTTCAGTCGGGTCTCGCTTCAGAAACGAGCGCAGCCGGTCGATGATTTCGGCCGCCCGCTGATCGTCGCGGCGGATGTGGTCCAGTATGTCCCGGATCTCGCCGAGATCGGGGGGCGGATTCCGCAACATTTGCTGGGCCGTCTCGGCATTGATCAGGATCGCGGCGAGCGGCTGGTTCAGCTCGTGCGCGATCGAGGCGGACATCTCTCCGGCGGTCGCGCGGCGGTTCATGTGGGCGAGTTCCGACATGCGCTGGCGTGCCTCGACCTCGGCCAGGAAACGCAAGCGGCGCTCGCGCAGCAGAATGGCGATCATCAGCCCCTGGACCAGCACCACGCTCGCGACGATTGTCGAGTGCCAGTAATATTGTTCCCAGAAGCTCCGTTCGCGGAAACGCACCTCGCTGCCAGGAGGCAGATTGGCTTCGTCCACGTTCCAGCGTTGCAGCTGCCGCCAGTCGAAGATCGGCTTCACGTTGTCCCCGCTGAAGGGCGCGATACGCGACGGCGCTTCGCCGTCGAGAATCCGCATCGCTACTTCGCCGGCTTCGCGGCCGATGATTTCGGGCAGCAGCAGGAAGCCGCCCACTCCCGACCGCCCCAGGAACGTATCGGACGTAATGATGATCGGGCGGTTCGCGCTCTCGGCGACGCGCGCGAGTGCCGAGGCGGCGGAGTAATAGGTGCCTTCGCCGTCGGAATACATCGCCGAGGTCAGGATCGCGGAGCCGGCGGGCAGGGAGGCGACCTGCTTGCGGACGTCACGCAGGACCGCATCGGAGAGATCTGTGACCTCCAGACCGGGCATCACGGCCGCGAAGTCCTGCTTCCAATGTCCATACACCAGCGGATTCTTCCAGGCGTCGCCGACGAGGACGACACGGGTCAGATTGGGAACGACGGCGCGCGCTGCGATCAGGAGATCGGTCGGCCTCACTCTGGCGAAGACGGCCGTCGCGTCGGGCAGAAACAGCGCGCGTGTTTCGGGCAGGTCGGGCACGAAGCCGTACACGACAGGCGCGGCGGGCCAGATGTCCTGCTTGCGTTTCTGAAGGAATTTCGCCGATGCGACGCCGATCGACACGATGACGTCGATGGAGCGGAGTGCATATTTGGTCTTGAGGTGACCGACCAGGCTTTCTTCGTAGTCTGGTCCGGGGAAGCGGGCGAGATCGAGGCTCTCGCCGTAGATCACCGTGTGACCCTTCCCGTTTTGCTTTGCGGCGGCACGGATGCCGGCAAAGATCTCCGAATAGAAGGGCGAGCGAAAATCGGCTTCTTCCAGAACCAGGATCGAACGCTGCCGCGGGCCGTCGGCTGCGATGCATTCAGATGACAGGTTTGCAGACGACAGGCTTGCGAACAGGCAGACGATCAGGATGCGCGCGATTACGGCGATCCTACACATTCCTGGACTCATCGCCCCGCTTCCGGTTGCAATCGGGCCTCCTCGATGAGGACGCACGCGAGAGCATACAAGCCGGACCTGGAGTTTCAACGGAAGGATGCCCGCCCGGTCCCGGGGACAAGCGGGGCGGGACGAAAGGCCGCTATTTGAACGGATCCTGGATCGACGGCGACGATTGCCTGATGCGGCGCACGCTGACCGGCGTGCCGTCGGAGACGAACAGCAGCTCGTAGCTGCGGCCTTCGCTGTCGGTCGCCGAGCAGGTGACGTCGTTCACCTTTTTGGCGGCAAAATTGCCGGTCTGGCGGCAGACGCCGGTTGAGGCCTGCTCGGCCGGCACCGGCAGGCCGTCGACCTTGGGCCGGTCCTTGGAATTGAGCAGCATGCGGTCGATCGGCAGCTCGTAGGAATTGTCGTCGGCGCGCTTGCCGTTCTCGCCGGAGAACGACACGACGTGATTCTCGTCGCCGGGATCGTCGACGGCGACCGCGAAATTGACCCGGCCCTTGTCGCCATGGGCGTAAGCCACCGTCTTGCAGGCGAAGGTGCGGCCCGCGACCTTCAGCGTCTTGCAATGGCCGGACATCAGCGCCAGCAGGTCGATGAGGGCGTTCTGCTGCGCCGGCGGATTGTTGACCGGGATCGCCGCGGAAGACTCGGCAAAACAAGGACTTGCCCAGGGACTTGCCCAAGAACTTGCCAAGCTGACGAGGGTTGCGGCCAGAACCGGTTTGCAAAGGCGCATCGTCAGGCTCGCGTGCCAGGGGCCACGGTCAAATCCCGTCCAACAACCATCGAACCGCAAATTGGTTGCGATCCCGTTTGCCTAGGCCTGCCTGACTGGAATACCACCGCGCCACCCCTGGCGATTCGTCCAAATCGCCCCATCCGTCCCGGCAGCCACTTGCCGTCAGGCCGATGTTTTTTTCGTGGCGGAGCTAGGCGATCGCCGCCTGCCAGCGCCTGTCACGCAACGACGGGCGGCGATGCAGGCGGGCATCGATCAGGCCGCGGGCGCGGGGGAGGTCGCCGCTGCGCATCAGCGCCACGATGAAGGTGTCTTCGATCAACTCGCGCTGGGCGTGGCTGCCGCCGATGCGGACGACCTCGCCCAGGACGGGTGCGAGCGTTTGCGCGCAGGCCGCATAGTCCTCGTCGGCGAAGGCGGCCAGCGCGCGGCAGATCGCCGGCACCACGGGACCGGCCGGCAGCTTGCCCTCGGTGAGCCGCTGCTCGATCACGGCAAGCCGCGCGGCGAGCGCCTCGCGGTTCTGCGTCGCGGCCGCGAACAGCGCCATGTGAACGTCGGCGAACGGCAGGCCTGATCTCGGAAACAGTTTTTGCGCGGTGGCGTCGGCATCAAGCCAGAGCGTCTTCGGCACGGCATGGCCATAGGCCGACAGCCGCCAGAGCAGCGAGGCACCGTCGGTGACGACGTTGAGCGGCGGCGCCTGCGTGGCAGAGGGCTGAAGCACGTCGGCATAGATCTTGAGCGCACGCGCCGCGTCGCCATATTCGAGCGCGCCGAGCGCCTGATGCCAGAGGATATGGCCGTGCAAAATTCCGGCGCGGCCGTAGGAGGGGAGCCATTCGTCGACGAGACGGTCGGCCGCCTCGATCGAGCCGTCCTCGAACATCGCATGCAGCACGGCGTGCGCGGCATGGGCATTCGCCGGGCGCAGGTCAAAACCGCGCTCGGTGACGCCGCGGCCGCGGACGACGTCGCCGCTCTCGGTCATCGCCCAGCCATACATGGTGAGGAACCACCAGTCCTCGCCATAGTGCTGCGCGACGCGCTCGCACAGTTCACGCCGGGCGCGGTCGTGATCGGCCATGCCGGAGAAGGCGAACAGGCCGAACGCGCCGAGCGGCAACGACAGCACCACGGCATCGCGCGGCCATGCCTCGATATGCTTCAGCATCGCTGCGATCGACTCGGGCAAGCGGCCCTCGATCGCGAGCGCGAGTGTCTCGACATGCGAGCGCTCACGCTCGGTGCCGCGCTTGGAAGCGCACTCGCGCGCGAGTGCCGCCTTCTGCCGTGCGAGATCGCCCTGCTGGTAGAAGGCGTGGATGCGGGCGCGGGCGATGTGGGCCAGTGCGAAGTCCTGATCGGCCGCGATCGCGCGCTCCAGCGTCTCCGCCGTGCCGGTCCACCCCGCCAGCATGAGATCGACGCCGTCGCGATAGGCGGATGCGGCCTCGTGCGAGGTGGTGGAGAGCGGCAGGCCGTAGCGGTCTTCGTGCGCCATCGTCGTCCCCGCTGTTACGCCGTCCGCGCGCGTCGGCCCTCGATCGGATAGGCCGGGTCGTTGTAGCCCGGCGTCGAGGGATGGCCCGGCACCACCAGGCGGTCGATCAGCGCTTCGTCATCGGCGGTGAAACGATAGTCGAGCGCGCTGATGTAGCCGTCCCACTGCTCCTCGGTGCGCGGGCCGGCGACGATCGAGGAAACGAAAGCCGAGTTCAGCACCCAGCTGACCGCGAACTGGCCGGCGGTAATGCCCTTCTTCTCGGCATGGGTCTTGATTTCCTGCGCAAGCTGAAGCGATTCCGGCCGCCATTCCGTCTGCATCATGCGGGTGTCGTTGCGGCCGGCGCGCGTCTCCTTGTCCGGAGCGGCGTCCGGCTTGTATTTGCCGGTGAGCACGCCGCGCGCCAGCGGGCTGTAGGGCACGATGCCGAGGCCGTAATAGGAGCAGGCGGGAAAGTGCTCGACCTCGGGCATGCGGTTCATCGCATTGTAATAGGGCTGGCTCACCGCGGGCCGGTCGATGCCGAGCCGGTCGCAGATGTTGCAGATCTCGGCGACGCGCCAGGCGCGATAGTTGGAGACGCCGAAATAGCGGACCTTGCCGGCGCGGATCAAATCGCCCATCGCGCGCACCGTCTCTTCCAGCGGCGTCGCGTGGTCTTCCTTGTGCAGATAGTAGATGTCGATGTGGTCGGTGCCGAGCCGCGCCAGGCTTTCGTCCGCGGCCTGCAGCACCCAGCGGCGCGACAGGCCGACACGATTGGGATCAGTGCCCATGGGATTGGCCAGTTTCGTGGCGAGCACCCAGGCGTGCCGATTGTTGGCGATGGCGCGGCCCACGACCTCTTCGGATGCGCCTTTCGAGTAGGCGTCCGCAGTGTCGATGAAATTGATCCCGGCCTCATGCGCTTTCGCGATGATCCGCTTCGATGCGGCTTCATCGGTCGGCCCACCGAACATCATGGTGCCCAGACAGATCGGCGAAACCTTCAGGCCAGTGCGGCCGAGCTGGCGGTATTGCATGGGCTGCGTCCTTGCTGCTTCTTGTGGCGTCAGCATAGCCGCCCAGTTCCGTCATTGCGAGCGCAGCGAAGCAATCCAGAGATGCGTCCGCGGAGAGATGCTGGATTGCTTCGCTGCGCTCGCAATGACGAGGAGAGCGCGGTGGCAGCCTGACTTCGCGCCTACTCCGGCCCCTTCAGAATCTTGAACACGCCATTGGCCATCACCACGCAGCGGTCGTCGACGCTGACCTCGGTGCTCATGAAGATCAGGCTGCGGGTCGAGCGCACGACGCGGGGGCGGGAGATCAGGATGTCGCCGATCTTGCCGGCCTCGACGAAATGGGTGTCGAGCTGCACCGTCGCCATGAATTCCTTGCCGGAGACGTAGCGGGCGGTCATGCCGCAGGTGCGGTCGGCGAAGGTCATCATCACGCCGCCCTGGACCATGCCGCGGCGGTTGTGGTGCTTGTCCTCGGTTGCCAGCGCAAATTCGAAGTGGCCGTCGACCTTGCGCTCCCACAACGGGCCGATCAGGTGCATGAAGCCCGTGGTCTCGAGGATGCTCCAGCCCTCTGATTTGAGCCTTGCGGCGGCCTTGTTGGTCATCTCGTCGTCCATTCCTGTGCGGGCCCTGCGATCTCATTTCATCGGGGGCGGACGTGGTGTAGTCAAGCATCATGAGACCGTTCGACGATGCCACACGACGGAATATCGCAGGCGCCTGCGCGGCCTTCACGCGGCTGCCGGAAGACGGCGCATCGCCGGCGCTGAAGCGCGCCGCGGTGGCGGTCGCGCTGACCGCGGCGGGCGAGGGCGATGACACCGCGTTTCTGCTCACGCTGCGCGCATCGCATCTGCGCGCCCATCGCGGCCAATGGGCCCTCCCAGGCGGACGTTGTGATGCCGGCGAAACGCCGGTCGAGGCGGCTTTGCGCGAGCTCGACGAGGAGCTTGGCCTTCGCCTTACGGGCGCCGATGTGCTCGGCACGCTCGACGACTATCCGACGCGGTCCGGCTATCTGATTACGCCGGTCGTGGTCTGGGCCACAGACAGCGCCGCGATCAAACCGAACCCGGACGAGGTCGCTTCCGTCCACCGCATCAGGCTCGCCACGATCGAGCGAGAGGATGCCTTCGACTTCGTCGCGATCCCCGAAAGCATCCGCCGCGTGATCCGCTTCCATCACCAGATGAGCCTGATCCATGCGCCGACGGCGGCCTTGATCTATCAGTTCCGCGAGGTGCTGGCGGGGCGACACACCCGCGTCACCGATTTGGAACAGCCGGTCTTCGCCTGGAAGTGACGATGGTAAACGGCACGTTAACGTGACGGTTACCGGATGCCTGCTAAGACGGCAGCATGCATCATTCGATTCGAAATGCCGTGAGGCTGGTTCCACTTGCGCTCGTCCTGCTTGCGCCGCCAGCGCGTGGCGGCGAAGCCGATGCGCTGCCGCCCGCCGTCCGCGATGCCAAAGCCCAGCTGTTGTCGCAGTTCTTCGCGCAAGGTGGGGCCTCGCCCGCCGTGCTCGAATATCGCCGCAAGCTCGCAGAGTATCAGCAAATCCGCGGCGCCTTCGACGAGGAGGCCGGCGCCTATTGGAGCCGGATCTCCGAGAAGCGGAAAGGTCGCAATGCCAAGCGGCGCAGTGGGCAGCAGGTCACGCTCGACGATTACGTGCTGGAGCATCCGCCGCTCTATAACGGGCCGAAGCGGCCGGTGAATCCGGAACCGGAGCAGACCCCGGACCGCCCCGAGCGAAAGCCCATCCCCGTGGTCGCCGATCTGCTGCGCGCGGCGCAGGAGCTCTATCAGTTCACGCCGCAGCGCCCGTCCAGCGAGGTCGAGTTCAAGCGCGCCTATGCACGCTACGCGCTCGCCTCCGGGCTCACGCGCGAGCAGGCGGTGCGGGTCTATTCGTTCGAGACCGGCGGCACCGGAAATTACGACGTGCAGGCGGGCATCGAGCATGGCGGCAAGCGCGCCATCTCGACCGCGATGGGTTACAACCAGCTCCTGACCACCAACAGCGTCGAGCTGCTGGCCGAGCAGGGCCATGAATTGATCCGCGCGCTCTCCGAGAAGGTGGCGAAGACCTCGGGGCCGCCGCGTCAGTTGCTCGAGCACAAGCTCATCGTGCTGAAGAAAATGGTGGCGCAGGCGAAGTCGGTGCCCGACACATGGTCGGAGCACGAGAAGATCGGCAACACCGCGCAGGGCTGGGCCATGCATGCGATGGTGCTCGACGTCGATATCGGGCCGATGTTGCAGACCCACAAGCTGCTGACATCGGTGCTGTTCGCCCGCACCAAAGGCTATAGCCGCCCGCTCTCGGCGGCCGAGCTCGAGATGATGAACCTCACCGGCGACGGCACCGGGCTCGACATGGTGACGATGCCGCAGGCGATGCGCGAGCAGGTGCCGACCTCGAACTTCTTCCAGCGCGGCGGCTACGAGCGCAACCCGGTCGCGATCCGCCACAACACAGTGGCGAAGCTGCTGGCGGTGACGGATGCGCGGATGGACAGCAACAGCAACAATGCCGGCGCGAGGGAATTGGCGGGGGCGTTTTAAGCGGCGTCAAAGCAGGTTGCTGTCATGCCCCGCGAAGGCGGGGCATCCAGTACTCCGTGCCGTCAGTTGGTTTTCGACAACGTCGGCCGCGGCGTACTGGATCACCCGCTTTCGCGGGTGATGACACCGAGTTGACGCGTCGCCGCCCTACTGATCCGACCCGAACCTGAACTTGCCGTCGCCTTCGAGATACGGGCCGCTGCGCATGTAGAGCTGGCCGTTATGGCCGATGAAGAACAGCGTGCCCTTCGGCACCTTCTTGGCGCCCTTCAGCAGCTCACCGGCATTGCTGGTGCCCATCTTGTAGGAGAAGGTCTTGCCTTCCTTGTCATACGCATAACCCGTGTCTGGCTTGAGCTCCCACGGCGTAGCCGGGGCTTGCGCCAATGCGGGTGCCGCGAACGCGCCCAGCATCGTTACGAGTGCAAATGTCTTCGTCGAAAATGCCATCATCCATCCTCCCCGCCATTGGGGTGCCCTGTTTGAACAAATCACGAACGATATTTCCGGGTCAATCCGCAAAACGCCGCAGCGCATCACGTATTGCCCAGTAGTTTGTGATTTTCCCTTCGCCCACCCGCGACTATGTTCCGCTTTCCGTCTAGAACGCAATTCGACAAAAATATCGGTGGGGATGATTCGAATGAACCATGTCATTAAAGCCTGCTCGGCTGCCGCGCTGTTGGTCACCGCGCTGGCGCCGGCCGCCCGGGCCGATGATTACCAGCTCAGCCACAACCAGCGGATTTCGTGCAGCCGCGGCCTTGCCCCGGGCAAGCTGAACACCGCGACCTGTAAATCCTACACCTATCTGTTCAACACCAAGACCTCGGAATATTTCCGCTGCCAGGTCTCGCTGGCACTGACCCGGGACAACAAGGAAGTCATCAACGTCCAGACCGACGGCGGCTGCACCAAGAAGCCGCGCATCTTCGAGACCGACGGCCATTACGATTTCGACGCCACCGAGACCGAGCCGCCGAACACCAATTCGTTCTTCGGCCCCGGCGGCTACTCGATCTGGGCCGCTGACATGTCCGCGCAAAAGATCCGTGGCTGTATCACCATCTCGTCCGGCCTAGGCTCCGACATCTCCAAGTGCCTGGACATGACGTTCCAGTAAGGCGACAGCCAGCGCTTGGCTGCGCCACCTCGCCGCACCCGCCGGGTTCCCAAAAATCGAGCCGGGTCAGCCGTTTACCGCAGTCCTGTTGTGACTATTGGATGGGTTGACCCGACCTCCTCGTCCGGCCAATTTCCCGGCCGGTTTGGGGAGTAAATACAACCATGAAACGGACGATTTTCGGCGTGGCCGCAGCTCTTGCTCTGGCGGCGTCGGTACCTTGCGCGCATGCGCAATCCTTCATCAACGTGCTGACCGGAGGCACCTCCGGCGTCTACTATCCGCTCGGCGTCGCGATCGGGAAGATCTACGGCGACAAGATTCCGAACGTGAAGACGCAGGTGCAGGCCACCAAGGCGTCGGTCGAAAATTTGATCCTGCTGCAGCAGGGCCGCGGCGAAATCGCCTTCACGCTGGGTGACTCGCTGAAAGCCGCCTGGGACGGCGACGAGGAAGCCGGCTTCAAGACCAAGCTCGACAAGCTCAGGACCATCGGCGCGATCTATCCGAACTACATCCAGATCGTCGCGACCGCCGAAAGCGGCATCAAGACGCTGGCGGACCTCAAGGGCAAGAGCCTGTCGGTCGGCGCGCCGAAATCGGGCACTGAGCTGAATTCCCGCGCGATCCTCAGCGCGGCCGGCATGACCTACAAGGACCTCGGCAAGGTCGAATATCTGCCGTTCGCCGAATCCGTCGATCTCATGAAGAACCGCCAGCTGGGTGCGACGCTTCAGTCGGCCGGCCTTGGCGTGGCCTCGCTGAAGGATCTCTCGACTTCAAGTCCGATCACGGTGGTATCGGTGCCGAAGGAGACCGTCGACAAGATCGGGCCGCCCTTCATCTCGGCGACCATTCCGGCCAACACCTATACCGGCCAGGACAAGGACGTGCCGACGGCGGCCGTGGTCAACTATCTCGTGACGAGCTCGGCGGTGTCCGACGATCTCGCCTACCAGATGACGAAACTGGTCTTCGAGTCGCTGCCCGAACTCGCCAACGCGCATGCGGCGGGTAAGGAGATCAAGCTCGAGACCGCCGCCACCGGCAGCCCGGTTCCGCTGCATCCCGGCGCGATCCGCTATTACAAGGAAAAAGGGCTGATCAAGTAAGGTCGGGGTCTTGGTATCTGACGTCTTGGCCGGGCAAAAGCGCGAAGCGCGTCTTCGGGCGGATGTCCCGGCCATCCACGTTCTTAGGCGAAGCGAGAAAGGTCGTGGATGCCCGGGCCTTCGCCGCGCCGAAGGGGCTTCGGCCCCGCAGGCGGGACAAGCCCGGACATGACGGCTTGGAGATGCGGTGCCAATGCCATAGGCGTTGGCAAGCAGGGGACGGATTGAAATGCTGGAAAAGGCAGAGGGCACCGACGCGGCGCCCATCAAGGTCGAATTCGACAATTTCGAGCACGGCTTTCCGGAAGGTTTTGGCCCGGGCTGGTGGGGCACGCTCGCCTACTGGATCGGTATCGCGTTCGCGACCTTCCAGCTCTATGTCGCGGCCTTCAACTATCTGCCGAGCCAGGTGGTGCGCGGCGTCCATGTCGGCTTCCTCGTCCTGCTCACCTTCGGCCTGATCGGCAATTTCACCGCGAAGAGCAACGCCGGCCGCGCGCTCGGCTGGCTGATCGGCGCCGCCGGTTTCTTCTGCGGGCTCTATCAGTGGATCTTCTACGCCGATCTGATCGCGCGCGACGGCGATCCGACCAACGTTGATCTCGCGGTCGGTACGTTGCTCGCGGTGCTGATTTTCGAAGGCACGCGGCGGCTGATGGGCCCGGCGCTGCCGCTGATGTGCGGCGCCTGTCTGCTCTACTGGTTCTTCGGACAGTATCTGCCGTCACCGCTCAACCATCGCGGCTATGGCTTCGACCAGATCGTCACGCATCTGTCGTTCGGCACCGAAGGCTTTTACGGCGTGCCGATCTACGTCTCGGCGACCTACATCTTCCTGTTCATCCTGTTCGGCTCGTTCCTGGAGCGCGCCGGTATGATCCAGCTGTTCACCGACGTCTCGCTCGGGCTGTTCGGCCGCACCCGCGGCGGACCGGCCAAGGTCGCGGTGTTCGCCTCGGGCATGATGGGCACGATCTCCGGCTCCGGCGTTGCCAACGTCGTCACCGTCGGCCAGTTCACGATCCCGCTGATGATCAGGTTCGGCTATCGCCGCGCCTTCGCCGCCGGCGTCGAGGCCACGGCCTCGATGGGCGGCCAGATCATGCCGCCGGTGATGGGCGCGGTCGCCTTCATCATGGCGGAGACGCTCGGCGTCCAATATTCGGAAATCGTGAGGGCGGCCGCGATCCCCGCGATCCTCTACTTCGCCTCGGCGTTCTGGATGGTGCATCTGGAAGCCGGCAAGCACGGCCTCACAGGCATGAAGAAGTCGGAGACCCCGAGCGCCTGGAAGGCACTGGTGAAGGGTTGGTACCTTGTGCTGCCGCTCGCCGCGCTGGTCTACATGCTGTTCGAAGGCTTTACACCGCTCTATGCTGGCAGCATGGGCCTAGCGCTGACGGTCGCGCTGATCCTCGGCGCGAGCATCACGGCGGGCGTCTCGGCCACCGCGATCCGTTACATCTTCTGGATCGGGCTCGCGCTCGTCGTCGCCGCGCTGTCGCGTGACGGCCTTCAGATCGTGCCGGTCGGGTGCGTCGTCGTCGCCCTGATCCTCATCACCGCCTTCGTCCGCGGCGGCGTGGCGGCGCTGCGTGCCTGCCGTGACTCGCTTGCCGAGAGTGCAAAGTCCGCCATCACGGTCGGTATGGCCTGTGCCATCGTCGGCGTCATCATCGGCATGATGTCGCAGACCGGCGTCGGCACCATCTTCGGCGGCTGGGTGATCGGGCTCGGCGAGAAGAGCCTGTTCCTGGCACTGATCATGACCATGCTGCTCTCGATCCTGCTCGGCACCGGCATCCCGACCATCCCGACCTACATCATCACCGCCGCGCTCGCAGCGCCTGCGCTGGCCAAGCTCGGCGTGCCGCTGATCGCAAGCCACATGTTTGCGTTCTATTACGGCATCATGGCCGACCTCTCGCCGCCGGTGGCGCTCGCCGCGCTCGCGGCGGCGCCGATCGCGAAGGAGAATCCGGACAAGATCGGCTGGGAGGCGATGCGCATCGCGCTCGCCGGTTACGTCATCCCCTTCATCTTTGTCTATTCGCCGGCGCTGATGCTGCAGGCTGGCGATCCCATGGCGGCAACGCTCGGCTTCTACGGCGCGGTGGCGCTCGCGAGCTTCAAGGCGCTGGTGGCGATCGCACTGTTCGGCATGGTCGCGATCGGCTTCCTGTTCACGCGGCTGACGCTGCTCGAACGGGTGGTCGCGCTCGGCGCCGCGATGTGCCTGCTCGGCGACTTCCCGTTCAGCGACACCGCGGGCTTCCTGCTCTCGGCAGCGCTCGTGCTGTGGCAGTGGCGGCAGCGGCCGCCGGCCGTGGTCGAGGCAGTGTGAGCCTCTGCCTCGCAACAGCCGGAGGCGTGAAGGCGCTCGCGCTGTCCGCCTTTACGCTGGTGTGGACGCATTCGATCGCCAAGGTCGATTGGCAGGAGGACTGGCGCGTCACGCCCGCCGGCCTCGCGCTGGTGCAGGCCCGCGTCAAGGGCACCGGCCCCGGCATGGAGCCGCCGCCCGAGGCGCGGCTGGTCGATGGCTGGTTTCAGTGGAGGCCTGAGCGTGCGCCGATGCCGGAGGTGGTGCTCGGGAATTCCGGCGCGGCGGGGGAGTGGCGGCTGTGTCATGGTGGGGAGTGCCGGACATTGTCGGAGATTGTCGGGCATCCCATCGGTGCTAACGTCACCAAGATGAGCATCTGCAAAGATCCGTAGCCCGGATATCGCTTCGCTCATTCGGGTTACAATCAGAACAACAACACGGGAGACACGGGATGGATCGGCTCAAGGGCAAGGTTGCGATGGTGGTGGGCGCCGGCTCGATCGGGCCCGGCTGGGGCAACGGCAAGGCCACCGCGGTGACCTTTGCGCGCGAGGGCGCGCAGGTGTTTTGCGTCGATCGCAACGGTGCGGCCGCCGAGGAGACCGCGAAGATCATCACCGGCGAAGGCGGTAAGGCGACGGCGTTCACCGCGGACGTCGCGCGCGCGAGCGACATTGAGGCGATGTTGGCGGCGTGCCTGAAGGCTTATGGTCGCATCGACGTGCTCGACAACAATGTCGGCATTGCCGAGATGGGCAGCGTCGTCGAGGTCGCCGAGGAGAGCTGGGACCGCGTCTTCACCGTCAACCTCAAGAGTGCCTATCTCGCCATGAAGCACGCCATCCCCGTGATGGTGAAGCAGGGCGGCGGCTCCATCATCAACATCTCCTCGATCGCCTCGATCCGCCATGTCGGGATTTCCTATGTCAGCTACAACGCCAGCAAGGCGGCGATGAACCAACTGACGCGCTCCACCGCGGTCGAGTTCGCGAAGGACCATGTGCGCGTGAATGCGATCCTGCCCGGCCTGATGAAGACGCCGATGGTGGAGCATTCCGCGGGCCTTGCGAACAGCTACGCCAGGGGCGACGTCGAGGCAATGTGGCGCGCCCGCGATGCGCAAGTGCCGATGGGCCACATGGGCGAAGCCTGGGACGTCGCGAACGCGGCGCTGTTCCTGGCGTCGGACGAGTCGAAATATGTCACGGGGATCGAGCTGGTGGTGGACGGCGGGATCACCTCCAAGGCGGGGGCGTAAGCACAGTCTCACACTCCGCTGTCGTCCCCGGGCGGCGCTCGCTTGTCCGGGACGACAGCGGCGCTTACTGCGCCAGCGCCAGAATCCCACCGGCAAACGAATGCCACGCGGCCGTCTCGCTGATCGGCCAGTTCAGCACCTTCACCGCCAGCAGCGCGAGCGTGCCGGTGATGTAGACAGGATGCACGCGGCCTTCGGTGCGCCAGTCGCGTACCATGGCGACGACGAGCAGGAGCGAGGCGACCATGGCTGGCGCAATCGTTACCGGCACCGGCGGCGGGCCGGGCGGTCCGGGAGGGGCCAGGAAGGTCAGGAACCAGCGCGCGATCGCGGCATCGAGGATCGAAACTGCGGCGAGCAGTATCAGGCGCTTGTGAATCTCGGGCCGGCGCGTGTTCATGATCGCAAGCACGAACACAACGGCAAAGAACGCGATGCCGCTCATCGGCACGATCGAGAAGGCGATGCCGGCCTCTCGCTGCCCGAGCGCGGCGGAGTGCTGCATCACATGCACGGACGCAAGGAAACCGAAGATCGTCATTGCGGTCGCGAGCGAAACGCCGACCATCCCGAGCGCGCGGTGATTGACCACGCGGCCCGACGCGGCGAGCCAGGTCTGGATCACGAAATAGAGAGACCAGGTGAAGAACAAGAGTCCGTGAAAATGAATCACCGGGCTTGCAGAAAATGTCCGGTGAGCGAGCGGCACAAAATAGGTCGGTGCGAAGCCGAGAAATGCGGTGGCGGCGCAGGCCAGGGCCATGTGGAGATAAAAATATCGTGCAGGCGACGCATCACGCGCGCGTACACGACGGTCGTCGATCAAGGTCGTCATCAGGAATGAGTCTGGAGGGGCGGCGTTTGGTTCAAGCCGCTAGCCATCTGTATGGGTTAACGCGCGCTGCACCGAGCTTACCCGCCCGCGCTCAATTCTGCGAGATCGAGCTCGCCCTCAAGGCGGTGGAAAGCATCGTCGCCGATCACTTCGGTGGCGCGGAGGTGGAAAATCGATTTGCGCGCGGCTTCGATGGCGCGGCGGCGCAGGGGATCGGCGGGAAGCTCGCCATTGGGGATGCCGCCGTGGGGATCGTCGTCGGCCTGCATCAGGAGGGCACGATATTCGAGCCGCAGGATTTCGGCTTCCTCCGACGGATCGTCCTCGATCGCATCGAGCGCCGCGCGATAGGCGACCGCGCGGGCGCGCGCGACCTCGATGCCGACGGGATCATCGTCCTTGAGGCCGAAGGCGAGGATCAGCGGCCGCAAGGTCAGGCCCTGGATGATAAGCGATCCCAGCACCACGGCGAAGGCGATGAAGACGATGAAGTCGCGATAGGGAAAGTTTTCCGGCAGCGCAAAGGCGGTGGCGAGCGTGACGAGGCCGCGCATACCGCACCAGGAGATGATGAGGCCGCCCTTGAGCGAAACGACGGCGCCGGGGTCCTTCGGATGATAGAGCCCGTAGTTGATCAGCACGCGCAATGTCGTGCGGTAGAACGTCACCCAGAGCAGCCGCACCAGCACCACTGTGACCAGGATCCAGGCTGCCGCCACGCAATATTCCCAGCGGACCTCGGCGTCCAGCCGCGTCCAGATCGGCCGCATCTGCATGCCGATCAGCATGAAGGCGAGCACGTTGAGCACGAACACCATCGTCTCCCACACCGCATAGGACGGCACGCGCAGCCGCGCCGGCATGCGTTCGCCCGCGCTGCGCGCGAGAGCGATGGCGTAGACCACGATGGTGAGGATACCGGAGAGGCCGAGATGCTCGGCGGCGATCCAGATCATGAAGGTGGTGGCGAACTGCACGATGATCGCGCTCGGCGCCTCCGTCACGCGTTCCATGATCGGCGGGATGAGGCGGGCTGCGACAAGACCGGCGACGACGCTGCCGACCAGCGCCAGCGCCATTGTCGGCGCGACCTGGCTCCATGCCAGATGCTCGGTGGCGACCGCGCCGACGGCGATGCGATAGATCAGCAGCGAAGTGGCATCGTTGAGCAGGCTTTCGCCCTCCAGGACCTTCACCATGCGGTGGGGCAGCTTGACCTGACTGAGGATCGCGACCGCGGCCGCGGCGTCAGGCGGTGCCACGATGGCGCCGAGCGCGATGGCGGCGGCCCAGGGCATGTCGGGCATCAGCCGGTGCGCGACATAGGCCACGCCCACGGTGGTCAGGCCGACCGCGGCGACGACCAGGGTCGCAACCGGAACCCAGTTGTTGCGCAGATCCCGCAGCGAGGTGTCGAAAGCGGCATCCAGCAGGACCGGTGCGACAAAAAGCGCCAATGCCAGGTCCGGCTCCAGCGCCCAGGTCGGGCTCGACGGCACGAAAGCGATCAGCGCGCCGCCGATGGCGAGGAAGGTCGGGTAAGGGACCTTGATCCGCCGCGCCAGCGCCGATAATGCAACAGCGCCGAGCAGAAGTGCGATGATCCATTCGAATGTCGACACGCGTGTCCCCGAAACCGATTTGAGCCGTGCCACAAGGTAGTACCAATCCGGCCGTATGATGGATAGTACGGCCCCAAGGCAAGACTGAAGAAGACTTTCCGACAGCAACAAGCATGCGCTTTCAAAAACTCGTTCAATTGTCGGGGGCCGTGGTGCTCTCTGTGCTTTCGCTCAGTGCGGCCCATGCGGCGACCGGCGGTGAGCCCGCTGTCGTCGTGCAGGTCGATATCGCACCGTGCCTCGCGGCAGGCGCGGCGGACGACATGGACAAGGCGACCTCCGCCTGCGCCGCCGTCATCGACAATGAGAAGACGGCCAAGGCGGACCTGGTCAAGGCGCTGATCGCGCGCGGCGCGCTTTATGCACGGCACGACGAGATCGATCGTGCGATCGCCGACGACAGCCGTGCTCTTTTACTCGACGCCACGCTGGCGGACGTTTTCAACGCGCGGGGCGAGCTCTGGCTGAAAAAGGGCGACAAGCCCA
Organism: Bradyrhizobium sp. 1; assembly: GCF_023073315.1. Lineage (GTDB taxonomy): Bacteria > Pseudomonadota > Alphaproteobacteria > Rhizobiales > Xanthobacteraceae > Bradyrhizobium. The sequence goes on from NZ_JADPJH010000018.1 coordinate 452,916, forward strand.
AGGCGGTGCAGGATTTCGGCGCGGCGCTGAAGATCGATCCGAACCACGAGAAGGCCAAGGCCAATCACAAGGCGATTGCGCGCGAACTCGAACGGATCGGCGCGCAGATGGCTGTCGCCGGCAAGCCCAGCTTTAATTGCAGGAGCGCGGGCCGCGCCGTGGAGAAGGCAATCTGCGGAAATCGCGAGCTCGCCGATCTCGATCGCGAGATCTTTGCGTCGAACGCCCGCGTAATCAGGGAAGCGCGCAACGCAGCCGAGGCCAAGGCGCTCCAGCGCGAGCAGGACGATTTTGTTGCCCGCCGAAATGCAGGGTTCGCCCGGCCGGGCTACGATCTGAAGAAGGTGATGCAGGAGCGGCTGCAACGGATCAACGGGGTCGATGGGTATTGAGGGGATCTTTCGCCTCGTGAGAAGTCGTCATGCCCGGGCAAGCGCGGCCATGACGGTGTGGACGGGTCCGAATTGAACCCATCCCTTCCCCGCCGCGACAATGGTGAACACCTGATGTCACGGAGCCTACGCCATGTGCGGCATGTATCCTTCCGCGCAAATGTCCCCGTTTGCCAGAACATCGCTTCGCGCCGTCCTCTTCGGCGCTGCGATGAGCCTTGTCCTTGCCGCGCCGGCCTCAGCCGGCACCGATTGTGTGATGGGCAGCAAGGCCACTCCCGCTGAGCTGATCCCGGCATGCAGCGCCATCATCGATCAGGCCACAAATCCATCGTCCGATCGCGCCGCGGCGCTGCTGGTTCGTGCCGATGCCAATGCGCGGACCTCGGGCGGCCTCACGCAGGCCTTGCGCGACATCGACCGTGCCATTGCGCTCGACGGCAAGAATGCAAAAGCCTGGCGCCTGCGCGGCGACCTCTTGCGTGAGGCCGGCGGCGATCTCAGCCGCGCGGCGGCCGATCTCAGCAAGGCGATCGAGCTCGATCCGCAGGATGCTGAGGCCTATAAACTGCGCGGCGTGGTCTACACCAACCAGCGCCGGCTCGACCGGGCGCTGGCCGATTACGACCAGGCGATCAAGCTGAAGGGCGATGATGCGCAGGCCTGGTCGGACCGCGGCGTGACCTATTATCTCAGCGGCGACAACGAAAAGGCGATCCGCGATCTCAGCGAGGCGCTCCGGCTCGACCCGAACCGGGCGCGCAGCTATACCAATCGCGGCGCTGCCTACAAGAAGCTCGGTCAGTTCGACAAGTCCGTCGCCGATGACGGCGAGGCGATCAGGCTCGATCCGAAGGTGCCGGAATATTACGACAATCGCGGCCTGTCGCTGGCGGCGATGGGCGAGTACGACAGGGCGATTGCCGATTACGACCAGGCGCTGCGGCTGGCGCCAAGGCCGAACTTCTTCACCAACCGCGGCGATTCCTATCATCTCAAGGGAGAATTGGGGGCGGCGCTGAGCGACTACGAAGCCGCGCTGAAGCTCGATCCGAACTTCGCGCAGACCTACAACAACCGCGCCGTGCTCTACAAGAAAATGGGCGAGCGCAAGAAGGCGCTGGCCGATTACGAGACCGCGTTGAAGCTCGATCCCGGCAATGACAACGCGACAGCCGGCCGCCACACCATGATCGCGGAGATCGCGAAATTCGGCGATGAGCCGCTGCGTCCACTCGCGGCGAATTCCGGCAACGGCCCGTCCTTCGATTGCGCGACGGCGAAGCGCGAGGTCGAGAAGGTGATCTGCGCCGATCCGCAACTGGGCGTGCTCGACCGCCAGATCGCCGAGACCTACGAGCGCGTGCTGAAGGTGGTGAGCAAGCGATCGGCCGGCGATTTGCGCAAGACCCAGCGCGATTTCCTCACCACCCGCAACGCCAGCTTTGGCCGTCCTGGCTATGATCTGAGGAAGGTCATGCAGGACCGGCTGCAGCGGCTGAATGCGATGGAGAGCTAAGCACCGTTCTTTTCAGCTTGAACCGCGGCCCGTTCCCGGGAAAATAGCCGTCAAACAAGGCCGGTCCTTGATCCCTGTCATGGCGGGACGCTCGTCCCGTCGGTCAGTTCAGGGCCAGGCCAATACAGGGAACGGGAGCGCGGGAATGAACAGCCAGGGAAAGAGTCGCTATCACGAGGTCCATGCGCGCTCGCTGGCCGATCCCCAGGGTTTCTGGGCTGAGGCGGCGACGGAGATCGACTGGATCGAGCCGCCGAAGACAATCTTCGATGCTGCGCAAGGCGTCTATGGGCGCTGGTTCACCGGCGGCGTCGTCAACACCTGCTACAATGCGCTCGATCGTCATGTCGAACGCGGCCGCGCCGACCAGGTCGCGCTGATCCATGATTCGCCGCTGGCGAACAGCGTCACCAAGTTCACCTATGCCGAGCTTCTGGCCGAGGTGCAGGCACTTGCCGCCATCATGCAGGATTTCGGCGTCGCCAAGGGCGACCGCGTCATCCTCTATATGCCGATGGTGCCGGAGGCGGTGGTTGCGATGCTTGCCTGCGCGCGGATCGGCGCGGTGCACTCGGTGGTGTTCGGCGGCTTTGCCGCGAAGGAGCTCGCCACCCGCATCGACGATGCCCAGCCGAAGCTCATCCTGTCCGCGAGCTGCGGCATCGAGCCCGGCCGCATCGTGCAGTACAAGCCGCTGCTCGATGAAGCGATCAGGCTCGCGGGCGTGAAGCCGAAGGCCTGCATCGTGCTGCAGCGTCCGCAGCTCATCTGCGACCTCGCGCCCGGCCGTGACTATGATTGGGCGGGCTTGCGCCGCAAGGCGATGAACGATGGCAAGAAGGCTCCTTGCGTGCCGGTCGCCGCCACCGATCCGCTCTACATCCTCTACACATCAGGGACCACGGGCATTCCCAAGGGCGTCGTACGCGACAATGGTGGTCATCTCGTCGCGGTGAAATGGTCGATGTTCAACCTCTATGGCGTCAAGCCGGGCGAGGTGTGGTGGTGCGGCTCCGACATCGGTTGGGTCGTCGGCCACAGCTACATCGTCTACGGCCCGCTGCTGCATGGCGCGACCTCGATCATGTACGAGGGCAAGCCGATCGGCACGCCCGATGCGGGCGCGTTCTGGCGCGTCATCAGCGAGCACAAGACAGTCGCGTTCTTCACCGCCCCGACCGCGTTCCGCGCGATCCGGAAAGAGGATCCGGAAGGCAAATTCATCCGGCAATACGACCTCTCCAGATTCCGCACGCTGTTCCTCGCCGGCGAGCGCGCCGATCCGCCGACGGTGGAATGGGCGGAGCAGCAATTGAAAGTGCCTGTCATCGATCATTGGTGGCAGACCGAGACCGGCTGGTGCATCGCCGGAAATCCGGTCGGCCTCGGCATGCTGCCGGTGAAACACGGCTCGCCGACGGTTCCGATGCCGGGCTACCAGGTCGACGTGGTGGATGAAGCGGCAAGGCCCGTCGGTCCCAACATCATGGGCTCGATCGTCATCAAGCTGCCGATGCCGCCGGGCTGCCTGCCGACGCTGTGGAATCAGGATGCGCGGTTCAAGGAAGCCTATCTCAGCGAATTCCCCGGCTATTACAAAACCTCCGACGCCGGCTACAAGGATGAGGACGGCTATGTCTTCGTCATGGGCCGCACCGATGACATCATCAACGTCGCCGGCCACAGGCTCTCGACCGGCGGCATGGAGGAGATACTCGCCTCACATCCCGACGTCGCCGAATGCGCCGTGCTCGGCGTCAAGGACGCGATCAAGGGCGAGGTGCCCTGCGGCTTCCTGGTGCTGAAGTCCGGCGTGAAGCGCCCGCCCGCCGAGATCGAAAAGGAGATCGTCGCACTGGTGCGCGACCGGCTCGGTCCCGTCGCCGCCTTCAAGCTCGCCATCACCGTTGGCCGCCTGCCCAAGACGCGCTCCGGCAAGATTTTGCGCGGCACCATCAAGAAGATCGCAGACGGCGAGGCCTGGACCATGCCGGCGACGATCGAGGACCCCAAGGTGCTGGACGAGATCGGCGAGGCGCTGAAGGGGAGGGTGTGAGGCAATCTCCGCTGTCATTCCCCGCCTTCGCTGGGAATGACAGCGAGTGGGGAACGGCCTCCAGGGACTTACAATCTCCTCATTCCGCGCTAAACAGGGCCGGCCAACAAGGGACTCTCGATGCCGCTTTCCGTCGCGCCGCGCCTGCTTGCTGCCTTAGCTCTCGTCATCGCGCTCTCCGCCTGCTCGGCGCGCTACCAGACCCCGGTGGCGATGGGCGGCGACGATGACGACGCGGTGTGCCAGAGCCGCGGCTACGCGCCGGGCTCGCCCGAATACGTGGCCTGCCGCAAGGACCGCGACGTTCAGCGCAATGCCGCGGTCGCCCGCTCCGACCGCCGCCAGCGCGACCTCGGCGAGTACATGCTGAACCATCCCGATCGGCCGTGATGTCAGGTGCGGCATTATCCTGCCGCGGCACATCTGCAACATCCTGCCGCGGCACATCTGCAACGCTTCATCCAAATCGTGGCGCGCCTGTCCTGATTTGATCGGCGTCAAATCCTTCATCGTCCCCTTTCTGCTCTGACGCTGATGTCGCGCAACGAAGCGCGCCTGTGGCTGAAGGGGATTGATATGGACGGAACGATGAGAAATTTGGCGCGGATCGCGACGGTCGGCGCGATGCTCGCGGGGGCTTTTGGCTCAGTGCAGGCAGCCGATTTGCCTGTTTACAAGAAGGCGCCACCGCCGGCAGAAGCCTTCAATCCGTGGATGGTACGTCTGCGTGTGCTCGGCGTATTGCCGGACGCCGGCGGCTCCGCCGTCAGTGTCACGGGCGTGCCCTCGCTGTCGTCGCCGAATTCCGGCCTGTCGATCAGCGACCATGTCGTGCCCGAGCTCGACATCAGCTATTTCTTCACCAGGAACATCGCGGCCGAGCTGATCCTGGGTGTAACGCGGCATTCGATCAGCGGCACCGGCTCGCTCGCCAACCTGCCGATCGGCAAGACCACGCTGCTGCCGCCGACGCTGACCTTGCAATACCACTTCGACAATTTCGGCGCGTTCAAGCCGTATATCGGCGCCGGCGTGAACTACACTGTGTTCTTCAACAATTCGGCTGCGAATTCACCGGCCGCCATCGTCGACCCGCCTGCGATCGTTGCGACCACCAGCAGCCTGCACGTCAGCAACGCCTGGGGCGGCGCCGTGCAGTTCGGCTTCGACTACATGCTCGACCGGCACTGGGGTCTCAACGTCGACGTCAAGAAGCTCTGGCTGCGGCCGGATTACAGCGCGACCGTCTCAGGTCTGCCGGTCACCGGCACTGCCCATATCGATCCGTGGCTGGTCGGCGGCGGCGTGACCTACAAGTTCTGACACAAAACAAAAACGCGGCAGGTTTCCCTGCCGCGTTTTGATTGCGTCCAAGAGCGAACGAAGAGCGGAGTCTTACTCCTCCTCTTCATCCTGCTTCTTGCCGCCGAGCGTCTTGAGCTTGGCGAAGACGGCGTCGACATTGAGGTCGTCGTTCGATCGCTCGGCTGGCTCGAACTCGTCCTTCTTGGTGGTCTCGGAGGCGGGCAGCAGGGTCGCGCCGCCATAGGCCGTGTCGATCGGCTTTTCCTTGGCCGCACGGGCCACTTCGAAATCGAGCTCGATCTGTGAGCAGAGGCCGAGGGTCACGGGGTCGATCGGGGTCAGCTGGGAGGTGTTCCAGTGGGTGCGGTCGCGGACGCTGGCGATCGTGCTCTTGGTGGTGCCGACCAGGCGCATGACCTGGGCGTCCTTGAGCTCCGGATGGCTGCGCAGCAGCCAGAGGATGGCGCTCGGTCGCTCGTGGCGGCGGGAGACCGGGGTGTAGCGCGGGCCCTTGCGCTTGGGCTGCGGCGGCAGGATCACCTTGCTCTCCTGGAGACGGAGCCGGTAGTCCGGGTTCTTCTCGCCCTTCTCGATTTCCTCGCGGGTCAACTGACCGTTGGAGAGGGGGTCCATGCCCTTGATGCCCTGGGCAGCGTCGCCGTCGGCGATCGCGTGCACCTCGAGGGGATGCATTTTGGTGAAATCGGCGACCTGGTCGAAGGTCAGCGCGGTGTTGTCGAGCAGCCAAACGGCGGTCGCCTTGGGCATCAGCGGTGCGTTGCTCATGGCAAATCTCCTTTGTGCTTCGCCCACCCTTTGGGGCGAAACCGGTGGTCATCAGCGATGACAGGGAATTTCGCTATATAAGCCGGGAGGGGGTAGCCACGCAATGGTTCTGCTATAGATAGTGCCTTGACAGAGGTCGAAAGGGGGCCCAATTCCCTTAAAAGCCCTGTAAGCTCGTACTTAGCCCTTTCCATCCATCGACCGCCCCCGCCAGAAGGCGAAACGGGTGATTCGGTCCCGAGATCGCTCAATGTCAGCCAAACCAGACCTCAAGATCGTGCTTTGTTCTCCCCGCGGCTTCTGCGCCGGGGTGGTCCGGGCGATCGACACCGTGGAACGGGCGCTCGATAAATACGGCGCCCCCGTCTATGTTCGCCATGAGATTGTGCACAACAAGTACGTCGTCGATGGGTTGAAAAAGAAGGGCGCGATCTTCGTCGAGGAGCTCGCCGAAATCCCGGCAAATACCACCGCGCCGGTGGTGTTCTCGGCCCATGGCGTGCCGAAATCGGTTCCGGCCGACGCCACGTCCCGCAATCTGTTTTCGCTGGATGCGACCTGCCCGCTGGTGACCAAGGTGCACCGCGAGGCCGCGATCCACTTCAAGCGCGGCCGCGAGATCTTCCTGATCGGCCACTCGCATCATCCGGAAGTGGTCGGCACGGTCGGCCAGCTTCCGGTCGGCGCCGTGACCCTGATAGAGACCGCCGAGGACGCCAAGACCATCGCGCCGAAGGACCCGAACAACCTGGCCTTCGTGACCCAGACCACGCTGTCGATCGACGACACCGCGGAGATCGTGGCGCTGCTCAAGCAGCGCTTCCCGAACATCAACGGGCCGCACAAGGAAGACATCTGCTACGCCACCACCAACCGCCAGCTCGCGGTGAAGAAGGTGGCGCCGGTGGTGGACGCGCTCATCGTTGTCGGTGCTCCCAATTCGTCGAACTCGCAGCGTCTGCGCGAGGTCGCCGAGCGCGAGGGCTGCGGGATCGCGGTGCTGGCGCAGCGCGCCACCGACATCGACTGGACGAGGTTCGGCAACATCAGGAGCCTCGGTATCACCGCGGGCGCATCCGCGCCGGAAGTGATCGTCGAGGAGATCATGGACGCGTTCGCCGAGCGCTACACGCTGCATGTGGAAACGGTCTCGGCCGCGGAAGAGAACGAGTTCTTCCCGCTGCCGCGTCAGGTGCGCCCCGAAGCCGCCGCCGAGTAGACTTTTATGGCGGTCTACACCGACGTTGCCGCCGACGAGCTTGCGGATTTCTTGAAGCAATACGATATCGGCGAGCTGCTCTCCTACAAGGGCATCGCCGAGGGCGTCGAAAACACCAACTTCCTGCTGCACACCAGCAAAGGGTCGTTCATCCTCACGCTCTACGAGAAGCGCGTGGCGAAGAACGATCTGCCGTTCTTCCTGGCGCTGATGACGCATCTTGCCGAGCACGGCATCAATTGCCCGTTGCCGGTAAAGGGAAGCGACGGCGAGGCGCTGCGCGAGCTGTCGGGACGCCCCGCCGCGATCATCACCTTTCTCGAAGGCGTCTGGCCGCGCAAGCCCAACGCGACCCATTGCGCCGGCGTCGGCGAGGGGCTGGCCCGGATGCATCTGGCCGGCGCGAACTTTGCGATCAAGCGTGCGAACGCGCTTTCGGTTGCGGGCTGGCGGCCGCTGTTCGATGCTGCGTCAGCACGGGCCGACGAAGTCCAGCCGGGCCTACGCGCATTCCTCGCAGCCGAGCTCGACTATCTCTCTGGCGGCGTCTGGCCGAACGATCTGCCCGAGGGCGTGATCCACGCCGACCTCTTCAACGACAACGTCTTCTTCCTCGGCGACAAGCTGTCGGGGATCATCGACTTCACCTTCGCCTGCAACGACATGCTGGCCTATGACGTCGCAATCTGCCTCAACGCCTGGTGTTTCGAGCCGGATCACTCCTTCAACGTCACCAAGGCGCGCGCTTTCCTCAACGCCTACGGCCGGGTGCGCAAGCTGAGCGAAGTCGAAGAGGCCGCGCTGCCGCTGCTGGCGCGTGGTGCTGCGATCCGCTTCCTGCTGACGCGGCTGGTCGACTGGCTCAACGTGCCGGAGGGTGCGCTGGTCAAGCCGAAGGATCCGCTGGAGTATTTTCGCAAGCTGCGCTTCCACCAGAGCGTTTCCAGCGTGCGCGATTACGGGCTGATGCCGTCAGGACTGGTCGCGTGAGCGAGCTTCCCAATGTCACGATCTATACCGATGGCGCCTGCTCGGGAAATCCCGGGCCGGGCGGTTGGGGCGCCATCCTGAAGTTCGGCGACAAGGAAAAAGAGCTGAACGGCGGCGAACGCCACACCACCAACAACCAGATGGAGTTGATGGCGGCGATCTCCGCGCTCGAAGCGCTGAAAAAGCCGTGCACCGTCGATCTCTACACCGACAGCCAGTATGTGCGTCAGGGCATCACCAGCTGGATCCACGGCTGGAAGCGCAACGGCTGGCGCACCGCCGACAAGAAGCCGGTGAAGAATGTCGAGCTATGGCAGCGCCTCGACGCCGCGCTGAAAGCGCATGACGTGCGCTGGCACTGGGTCAAGGGCCACGCCGGCCATCCGGAGAACGAGCGGGCGGATCAGCTGGCACGTGATGGCGTCGCGATGGCGCGGACGCAGCAGAGGGTGGCGAAGTAGGGCGACGCGCTATCGGCGTCGCCCGGTTTCGTAGGGTGGGCAAAGCGAAGCGTGCCCACCACTTCTTCTAAATCGAGAAAAGATGGTGGGCACGGCGCTGACGCGCCTTTGCCCACCCTACGGCACTTCCCGCTTCGAAGGAGTCGGCGCCTAAAGCTTACAGCTGCCCGAGCAGCGTATCGCCGCCGGAGACCTCGACCTTGCCGGGCATCGCTTCGAGGTTCAGCTTCTTGACCACGCCGTCCTCGACCAGCATCGAATAGCGCTTGGAGCGGATGCCGAGGCCGTTGCCGGAGGCGTCGAGCTCCATGCCGATCGCCTTGGCGAAGTCGGCATTGCCGTCGGCCAGGAAGATGGCCTCGTCGCGCTGGTCGGTGTCGCGCTTCCAGGCGTTCATGACGAAGGCGTCGTTGACGGAGACGATCGCGATGGTATCGACGCCCTTGTCCTTCATGGCATAGGCGTTGAGGAAGATGCTCGGCAGGTGCATCTTGTGGCAGGTGCCGGTGTAGGCGCCGGGCACCGCGAACAGCGCCACCTTCTTGCCCTTGAAGATATCGTCGGTGGTCTTCACCTGCGGGCCTTCCGCCGTCATCACGCGGAATTTCGCCTCGGGCAGCTTTTCGCCAGTCTGGATCGCCATCGTCAGTCTCCCTGGAATTCGGTCCCGCTTTGTAGACCGTGCGGCCGGGCGGCACAATATTGCCGGAGAGGGAAGCAGTAGGGGCCTCCGCCCTTCACCGTTATGTCATCAGCCCGCAAAACCGCCTTCGTCGAGGTAGGCCTGCTCCTCCTCGGTGCTGTCGCGGCCGAGAAGGCGATTGCGGTGGGGGAAGCGGCCGAACCGCCGGATGATATCGGCGTGCTCCCGGGCGTATTTCAGGTTTTCCGTATTATCGGTGCCTTGAAACAGCGCGACGCAATGCAGCTGGTCGGGCAGGTGCTCGGAATGCATGAAGGGCATGTAGAGAAATTCGAGCAGGACCGGATCGATCCTGCGATCCGCGCCCCGCTCGACGGCGCGGCGGGCGACGTCGCGTGCCAGCGCGTCGCTGGCAAACGCTTGCGGCGTGCCGCGGAACATGTTGCGGGGAAACTGGTCGAGCACGATGACGAGCGCGAGCGCGCCGTCGTCGCTTGCCTCCCAGGATGCCAGCTCGCCGGCGGCCGCCTTCTGCCACAGCGCAAGAAAGCGGCGCCTGACCTCCGCGTCGAACGCGCCGCTGTGCTCGTACCAGCGCTCGCGGCCGGCTTCGCGCCAAAAGGCGAGAATACCGGCCGGCGTGATGTCGCCGATTTCAGTCATGCATCAACGGCTCAGCTTAAGCCGCCTGAGCCTTCTTCTCGTCGCGAAGCTCACGGCGCAGGATCTTGCCGACATTGGTCTTGGGCAGATCGGTGCGGAATTCGATCTGCTTCGGCACCTTGTAGCCGGTGAGCTGCTCGCGGCAGAATTTGACCACATCGTCCGCTGCAAGGTTCGGGTCCTTTTTGACCACGAACGCCTTCACCGCCTCGCCGGACCCACTGTCGGGAACGCCGATCACGGCGCATTCGAGCACGCCTGGATGGCTCGCGATCACTTCCTCGATCTCGTTCGGATAGACGTTGAAGCCGGAGACCAGGATCATGTCCTTCTTGCGGTCGACGATCTTGGTGTAGCCGGTCTCGTCCATGATGCCGATGTCGCCGGTGCGGAAATAGCCGTCGGCGGTCATTACCTTCGCGGTCTCCTCCGGCCTGTTCCAATAGCCCGACATCACCTGCGGACCCTTGGCGCAGATCTCGCCGGGCTGGCCGAGCGGCACCTCGTTGCCGTCATCGTCGCGGATCGAGATCCAGGTCGACGGCACGGGGATGCCGATGGTGCCGTTGAACTCGGGATTGGTCGTGGTGTTGCAGGTCAGCGTCGGCGAGGTCTCCGACAGGCCGTATCCCTCCGCGATCGAGCAGCCCGTGATCGCCTTCCACTGCTCGGCGACGGGCCGCTGCACAGCCATGCCGCCGCCATTCGAGATCTTCAGCTTGGAGAAGTCGAGCTTCTTGAAATCGGGATGGTGCATCAGGCCGTTGTAGAGCGTGTTCACGGCCGGGAAGTTGTTGACCTGGTACTTCGCAAGCTCCTTGATGAAGCCGGCGATGTCGCGGGGATTGGGGATCAGCAGATTGCAGCCGCCAGCGCGCACCGCGAGCAGGTAGCAGGCCGTCAGCGCGAAGATGTGATAGAGCGGCAGTGCGCAGACGATCAGGAGCTGGTCGACATGCGGAGGTGCTGCCATCGCAGGCTGAAGCCATGCGTCGTTCTGCAACACGTTGGCGACGATGTTGCGATGGAGCAGGGTGGCGCCCTTGGAGACGCCGGTGGTGCCGCCGGTATATTGCAGGAAAGCGACATCGCCGGGCGAGAGCTTCGGCTTGTTGAAGGCCAGAGAGCGACCGGCTGATATCGCATCGTTGAAGGACACTGCGCCCGGCAGCGACCAGGCCGGCACCATCTTCTTCACGCGGCGCACGACGAGATTGACGATCACGCCCTTGAAGCCGAGCAGGTCGCCCATGCTGCCGACAATGACGTGCTTGACCTGCGTCTTCGCGATCACCTGCTCGACGGTGTGGGCAAAGTTCTCCAGCACGATGACGGCTTCGGCACCGGAATCCTTGAGCTGATGCTCGAGCTCGCGCGGGGTGTAGAGCGGATTGACGTTGACGACCGCGAAGCCGGCGCGCAGCACGGCGGCGGTCGCGACCGGATATTGCAGTACGTTCGGCATCATGATGGCGACACGGGCGCCGCGTTGCAGGCCACGGCCTTGCAGGTAGGAAGCGAGCGCCAGCGACATCTGATCGAGATCGCGATAGCTGATCGACTTGTCCATGCAGATGAACGCCTTGCGGTCGGCAAACTTGGAGAAGCTCTCCTCCAAGAGGTCGACCAGCGATGCGTATTGGGTCGGCTCGATGTCAGCAGGCACGCCGGGCGGATATTGCTTGAGCCAGATGCGCTCCATGGAAAACTCCCCTCATTTGCCAGAGCCCGTTGTGTCTCGGGCTTGCCTCATTGCCTGCAGTATCGAGCCTGCCGGAACGGGTGGCAAGCTGTCGAGGCTTAAGACAAAGGTCCGGGAGTGGCTACTGGAATCGTCGCAAACCGCGCTCCCGCAAGTGCGAAGCGCGGGCGATGCTTTAATTCCGAGGGGCGTTAACTGTTGTTGGCCGGCTTGGCTGCAACAGGCTTGGTCGCGGCCTTCGGCTTGGCGGGCTTCGCAGGCTGATCGGCGCTTACCGCAGGCTTCGCTGCCGCATCAGGCTTGGCCGCGGCGTGCTTTGTGCCGGCCGGTTTGGCTGCGGTCTTCGCATCAGGCTTGGTACCAGATTTGGCGGCATCCGGCTTCGCCGCCGCCGTCTTGGCACCCGCGTCTTTGGGTTTGTCGGCGGCGTCGGGCTTCTTGGCGACGCGCGACTTCTTGCCACGCGGTTTGGCTGTCGTCTGCTGGTCGGCATCGGCTGCGACCGCGGCGATCAGGGCGGTGCCGGTGCGGGTCGGGCCGGTATAGACCAGCACGGGTTCGGCCGCCGCAGCCGCCGTGGCCATCAGTTCGGAGGCCTTCATCAGCGGTGGCTGCAGGCCGGCCGTGAAGAAGGTGACCTGGGCTTCGCCGCCAGTGGCGGAGGCCGATCCGGACGTGCCGCCATTGGTGGCGATCAGCGCATCGTCATCGTCGCTGGCCGGCCGCTTGCGATGGCCGCCGCACATGTCCTCGCGCAAATTCGGCGGCGAGGCGTCGACCGGCACCAGCTTGTCGACGGTCCCGAGCGAGGGGCGGAGCCAGGTGAGATTGTCTTGGGCGAAGCCGCGCTCGAGCAGCTGCGCCGCCTTCACCGCGCGCGCGGTGCCGGAATTGGCGCCGAGCACCACGGCGATCAGCCGTCGGCCGTTGCGCGTGGCGGAGGCGACGAGATTATAGCCGGAGGCACAGATGAAGCCGGTCTTGAAACCGTCGGCGCCGGGATAGCGGCCGATCAGCTTGTTGAAATTACCGGTGACGCGCTTGCCGAAGCGGATCGCCGGGATGTGTACGAAATATTCGTATTCCGGCAGGTCGCGCAGGAACGAGCGGGCGAGAATGCCAAGGTCGCGCGCGGACGTGATTTGGCCGTCGGCGGGCAGGCCGTTCGGATTGACGTAGCTCGTCTGCGTCATGCCGAGCTTTTGTGCGGTATCGTTCATCATCGCGGAGAAGCCGTCGATCGAGCCGCCGACGCCTTCGGCAAGCACCACGGCCATGTCGTTCGCCGACTTGACCATCATCATCTTCAGCGCGTTGTCGACGGTGAGCTGTGTTCCCGGACGGAACCCCATCTTCGATGGCGATTGCGAGGCGGCGGTCGGCGACACCGTGATCAGCGTGTCGAGCGTGAGCTTGCCGTCCTTCACCGCCTTCAGCGTCACATAGGCGGTCATGATCTTGGTGACCGACGCGGGATACCACGGGATGGTCGCGTTCTCCGCCTGCAACACCTTGCCGCTATCAGCTTCGATCAGCAGCAGCGCTTCGGCACTCGCCGCGCGCGGCGCGAGCAATGCGGCGCATGCGAGGGACGCAGCGAACAGGTTGAACAGCGATTTGCGAAGCAGCGGACGAAGGGCGTGCACTATCCGATTCCGGTCCTTGGAGATCCGCCTGATACGGTCGGTTCTCGTGATCTGATGTTCGGTTCTGAAATCCGGCGCCGCCGCTTGCGGCGTCGCAAACCTATACCGGCTCTTGCGTCGAGAATAGGGGCATCAGCCGGGTATTCCGCAATGAAGTAGGCCGAATTTCGACGGCCGTACGGGGACTTGCTAGGGGGATTTGACGGCTGTCGCAGCAGCCTCGGCTGCCGTCACACTGGCCCGTGTCGTCTCCTGAACCATGAACTGGGCCCTGGCGAGCTCGGCGAAATGGCCGCCTTTGGCCACGAGTTCATCGAAAGTTCCGCTTTCGATCACGCGCCCGTTCTCGAACACCAGAATTCGCGTGGCGTTGCGGATGGTGGAGAGGCGGTGGGCGATCACGAAAGTGGTGCGGCCCTTCATCACTTCGTCGAGAGCGGCATTCACCTTGGTCTCGGTCACGGCGTCGAGTGCGCTGGTGGCCTCGTCCAGGATCAGGAGCGGCGGATCCTTCAGCAGCGCGCGGGCGATCGACAGCCGCTGTCGCTCGCCGCCGGACAGCATGCGGCCACGCTCGCCGGCATTGGTACTGAAGCCGCCGCTGCGCTCGATGAAGTCAAGCGCCTGCGCACGCTCCGCGGCCTTGCGCATCTCGGCCTCCGTCGCATCCGGCTTGCCGACGCGCAGGTTCTCCTCGATCGAGCGGTTGAACAGCAGTGCTTCCTGGAACACGACGCCGATGTTCCGCCGCAGCGAGGTCAGCGTCACGCCGCGCACGTCCATGCCATCGATCCTGATGAAGCCGGATTGCGGGTCGAAGGCGCGGTGCAGCAGCGCGATCGCGGTCGATTTGCCGGCGCCGGTCGGACCGACCAGCGCGATGGTCTGGCCGGGCAGCGCGGTGAAGGAGAGATCCTCGATCGCCGGTCGCTTGCCGTCATAGGAGAAAGTGACGTCGTTGAACTCGACGAGGCCTGACAGCCGGCCGGCATCGATCGCGTCGGGCCGGTCGTGCACCGCGGGCACGGCGTCGAGCACGTTGAAGAACTCGCGCAGGCGCGGCGCTTCCATGAACACGTTGTTGATGAAGCTCACGACCTGCTCGAGCTTCTGAATCAGCATCGTCGCAAAGCTCACGAACATCACGATCTCGCCGACCGAAGTGAGCCCCTGATCGTGCAGGGCGATGCCGAGCGAAAAGATCGCGAGCACCGTGATGGTGGTGGAAGCGCGCGTGATGACGGTGACGAGCGCCCACCAGGACAGTACCGGCATCTGCGCGGCCAGCAGATCGTCGGCGATGGAGCGCAGTCCCTTCACCTCGGATTCGACGCGCACGAAGCTCTGCACCAGCGCGACGTTGCCGAGCGCGTCGGAGGCGCGGGCGGAGAGCTCGCTGTATTGTTCCTCGACCTCCATCTGCATGCCGAAGGTCTTGCGCACCACGAACGTCGTCAGCACCGTGAAGACGATGCAGAGCACGAACAGCAGGATCGCCATCCGCCAGTTCAGATAGAGCGACAGCGGCAGCAGCACCACGACCGACAGGATCGCGGCGAAATGCTCGCGGAAGAAGCCGAGCCAGAGCCGCCACAGCGCATCGGTGCCGTTGAGCATGACCTTCATCAACCGGCCCGAATGGGTGCCGGAGTGGAAGGTGAGCGGCAGTTGCAGAATGTGTTCGAAATAGTCCGTCAGCACCGCCTGGCGCTGGCGGTGGGAGAGCCGGTCCGCCTGCAAGGCCACGATTGCGCTACAGGCGATGGTGAACAGCCCGAACGCCACCCAGGCTATCAGGAACGGCCAGGCCGAGCTGGAGCCTGCCACCGTCTTGCCGGAGAGCACGTCGACGATCCGGCCGAACAGCACGGGTTCCGCGAACTGCGAGGCCGCCAGCAGCAGATTGGCGACAGCGAGCAGCCAGCCGAGCCGCGCCTCCTTGCCGAGCAGCTCGAGAACGCGGGTGTAAAGGCTGAAGATGGACATGCGGGCGAAGAACCGTGAGGAGGTCGTCAGTCAACCAGTTGAATGGCTGTAAGACTACACTGGTGTGGACGGCTCAGGCCACCTTCAAGGTGGGGATATGACTGACGTCCACCGTCTGTTCTGCGTGCCAGGTGTCGTGGGCCGCCTGCATCCGGACCCAGATTCCGGCCCCGCCTCCAAACAGCTTTCCGACGCGGACCGCCACCTCCGGAGACAGCGGCTTCTTCTCCTCCATGATGTCGTGAAGGTGCTGCCGCGAGATGCCCAACAGGCGCGCGATCTCGACCTTGGTCTTGCCCGAGGCCGGCAGCATGTCCTCGCGAAGCACCGCGCCAGGATGAACGGGACAGCGCCGGGGATTTCTCTTGGCAGTGTATTCGACCATGGCAGCTCCACGCCGAGACAGTCCCGGCTCGGTGTTAGTGATATTGCTCGAAATCGACCCGATGGGCGTCACCATTCTCGAATTCGAAGGTGATGCACCAGGGTCCATTCACATGGACCGTGTACCTGGCCGGCTTGCCGTGCAGACGATGGAAGTCGAAGCCGAGCACATTCATGTCCTCGGAAAGCGTGGCGCTGTCGAGTTGATCGAGCCGCCGCAGGATTCTGGCGTGCATCTTTGAATCGATCTTCGCTGTCTTTCCCTTGGACCAGAGATCGCCAAGAGCCTTGTTCCGGAAGGATTTTATCAAGGTGTCGCCAAAATCCGATTCCGCGGCAATGTAAGCTATTTGCTTACGAAAGTCAAGGTCGGATGCTCAGTTGATCAACCGCGCCGCGACCGGCGGCAGGAACCGGCTATCGAAAATATCGGCCGCCGCAGGCCTCTTGCGGAATTTGAAGTCCTGCGCGATCTGGTCGATCGCGCGCTCCAGGCGCGCCGGGTCGATGCCGCCGAGGCCGCTGCGTTTGACCTCGTCGGTCAGGATGTTGTCGACGAGCACGGTGCGCAGGCGCTCCAGCTCGAGATCGCGGTCGCCATCGTCGATGCGGCTTGCGGCTTCGTCTGCCGCCCGCGCCGGCTCTTTGACTGTCGCGTTGATGCCGGCGATCAGCGCGCGGACGAATCCCTTCACCGCTTCCGGCTTGGCCGCGGCGAACGCGGGATTGGCTACCACGGCAAAGCCATAGGCTTCGCAGCCATAATCGGCATAGCGCAGCACGACGAGATCGCTGCCGGGCACGCCGCGGTCGCGCAGGTTCACCGCGGAGAGATAGCTGAAGCCGGCGACGGCATCGACTTGCCCTGCGGACAGGATCGGCTCGCGGACCGCGGCGCTGATCTTGTGGAATTTTATGCGGGAGGCGTTGATGCCGTTCTGCTGGGCCAGCGCCGGCCACAGCCGCATCGACAGATCGCTGTCGGCAACGCCGACCGTCTTGCCGTCGAGATCGGGCAGCAGGTGGATGCCGCGGCTTCTGCGCGCGACGATTGCGTAGGGCGCGCGGTTGAACAGCACGAACACCGCCTTGACCGGCGCAGCTTCGTCCTTGTCGCGAAAACGAATCAGCTCGTTGATGTCGACGAGCGCAAGCTCGCTGTCGCCCTTGGCAACACGTGCGAGCGCTTCCGGCGATCCGGCCGCGCTGTTGAATGACACGTTGAGGCGCTCGGTGCCGAAGCTGCCGTCCTTCGCGGCAAGGAAGAATGGCGCCATGCTCGCATCAATCGGGCGGTCGAAGGTGAAGTGGATCGCGGCGGAGGGCGCGGCGGTCTCGGCCGCTGCGGCATCGCGCGAAGTCAACGCGGCAAGCGCGATTGCGAGGACCAGCAGGAGGGCCAGCAGGCCGCGAAGTACGATCGTTCTGAGTCCTGACATCGGTGGCGCCGGTCCCGCATTGCTGTGGTTTCGTGACGCTCGCAGCGCCGGCCGGCAGCGAACCTGCGCGCGCCAATATGAACGGCGGATGAGCAGCGGTTGCGGCATGATCACGCAACCCCGTTCAGCTTCTGTTGGGGTTGGGGAACCCAACATGCGATGCGGGTGTTTGAAAGACATGAGCCTGTCGTCAACCACCAATCGAGGTCCCAAGGAGGGTCCAGGACATGTTTGACAGATCTTCGAAGTTTGCCGGCCGCAAGACCGTTCTCGCCACCGCCGCGGTGCTGGCGCTGACCGCGGTCGCTCCGACGGCCTCCCACGCCGGCGGCCGCCACTGGCATGGCGGTGGTGGCGGCGCAGCTGCTGCCGCGGCCTTTGCCGGCATCATCGGCACTGGCCTTGCGATCGCCGCGACCCGCAACGCCTACGCCTATGATGACGGTCCCTATTATGGCCGTCCTACCTATTACAGCGGCCCGACCTACTATGGTGGCGGCCCCTATTACGGTCCGGGCCCGAATTACGAGTATCATCGCTTTGGCGGCACGGCCCCGTCCGAGGCCTGCGGCCAAGGCTACATGACCAACTGCTACTAGCTTCGGCTAGCAAGTCTTGACCATAACCGGCCGTCGCGCTTGCCGCGGCGGCCTGTTTTTGCTCTTGCTGCCGCACGTTAACGCGCTCGCCATTGGTTTGGAGTAGTTTTCAGCACCATGAGTGATTCGCTTGAGCGGCTATATCTGGCTGTGCTCGCGGCCAGAGACCTTGATCCGGCAACATCGCGTACCGCCCGGTTGTTTCAGCGTGGGCCATCCAAAATGGCGAAAAAGCTGGCTGAAGAGGCCATCGAAGTCGTCATCGACGCGGTCAACGGCGATAGCCAAGCGGTGATCCGGGAGAGCGCCGACCTTCTCTATAATCTCACCGTGCTCTGGGCCTCGGCCGGCGTGCGTCCCGAGGACGTCTGGCGCGAGATGGCGCGGCGTGAGGACATGCTCGGAATTGCCGAGAAGCTGCCGAAGTCTTCGATGAAGCTGCCCAAAGTTGCGTCACCGCGCGTCGCCGCGAGGCGGCCAATTGTCGCGATCGAGGGCCGCGTGGCGCGCAAACGCCACTAGAAACGTCACAGAACGCTCAAAAACTCGCGATGGACAAATCCGTCCCATGGTGCTTCATCGCGGCGCCATGCTGAAACGTATCTACGATTGGTGCATCGACGCCGCTCACAAGCCCTACGCGCTCTGGATCCTGGGTGCCGTGGCTTTCGCAGAAAGCTCTTTCTTTCCCGTCCCCCCGGACGTGATGCTGATCCCGATGTCACTGGCGCGCCCGCAGCGCGCCTGGCTCTATGCAATGGTCTGTACCGTCACATCGGTGCTCGGCGGCCTCCTGGGCTACGCCATCGGCGCGCTGCTGTTTGACTCGGTCGGCCACTGGCTGATCCAGGTCTATGGCCTCGGCGACAAGGTCGATGCCTTCCGCGCCTCCTATGCGGAGTGGGGCGCGGTGATCATCCTGCTCAAGGGCCTGACGCCGATCCCCTACAAGCTCGTCACCATTACCTCGGGCTTTGCCGGCTACAATCTCGTCCTGTTCATCCTGTGCTCAATCGTTGCGCGCGGCGGACGTTTCTTCATCGTCGCGATCCTGCTCAATCGTTATGGCGACTGGATCCGCGTCCGGATGGAGAAGCACCTCGGCCTCGTGGTGGCGGTCGGTGCCGCCGTGCTGGTGCTTGGCTTCGTCGTCGCAATCAAGTTGATCTAGGGCGCGCGGCGCTTTGCCGCTGCGCCGGCTTCGGCTACGGTTGCCGTCATGATGGTTCAATCCGGCAATCCGGCGATGCGGCTGGGGACGCTGATTTTCGCGACGATCTCGCTCCTGCTCGGTGCTGGCGGGACCGGATGGCCGCAATCCGCGCCGCCAACGCTCGGCTTGCAGGAGCAGGGGCCGCAGGCGGCGCCACCGCCCTCGACGCCCGCTCCTTCGGCGGCGGCGCGCGAGGACAGTCCCGGGCTGATCAACGAAATGGGCAAGCTGTTCGACAAGCTGCCCTCGATCCTGCCGCCGATCAAAAGCCCCAGCGAGACCATGAACGACCTGTCGCGGCTGGCCAAGCCCGCCAGCATGGCCTCGGGCCGCGTGGCCTGTCCGGTCTCGTCCAACGGTGCTCCCGACTGCAAGCAAGCCGCCGACCAGCTCTGCCAGAGCAAGGGCTATAAGGAAGGCAAGAGCCTGAACGCCGACTCTGCCGAGAAATGCTCGGCCAAGGTTTTGATTCCGGGCAGGCAACGTAAGCCCGACGACTGCCGCACCGACACTTTCGTGACCAGCGCGCTGTGCCAGAACTGACGTGATGGCCTGCGCGCGAGCAACCAAGGAGCGCCTATGAGCCGCACGGAGCAGGACTTCCTCGGACAGCGTGAGATCGCCGACGACATCTATTACGGCGTCCAGACCATCCGGGGGAAGGAGAACTTCCACATCACCGGCATTCCGATGAACCAGGAGCCTTACTTCGTGAAGGCGCTTGGTTACGTCAAGAAGGCCGCCGCCATGGCCAACCGCAACCTCGGTGCTGTCGACACCAAAGTGGCGGACGCGATCATCCTCGGCTGCGACCGGGTCATCGCTGGCGACATGATGGATCAGTTCGTCACCGACTTCATCCAGGGCGGCGCCGGCACCTCCACCAACATGAACGCCAACGAGGTGATCGCCAATCTCGCGCTGGAGGCGCTCGGCTTCGCGAAGGGCGATTACCAGCACGTCAGCCCCAACGATCACGTCAACTATGGCCAGTCGACCAACGACACCTATCCGACCGCCTTCCGGCTGGCGCTGATCCTGCGGCTCGAAAGCTACATGACGGCGCTGCGCCAGCTCCAGGAGGCCTTTTTCACCAAGGGCCGCGAGTTCGAGCGCGTGCTGAAGATGGGCCGCACCCATCTCCAGGACGCGGTGCCGATGTCACTCGGCGCCGAATTCCGCGGATGGGGCACCACGATCGGCGAGGAGGTCGACCGCCTTTCGGAGGCGCGTGCGCTGCTGCGCGAGATCAATCTCGGCGCCACCGCGATCGGCACCTCCGTCACCGCGGCGCACGGTTATCCGAAGCTCGCGGTCCGGCATCTGAGCGCGCTGACCGGCGTCGACTTCATTCTCGCCGGCGATCTCGTCGAAGCGACGTCGGATACCGGCGCCTATGTGCAATTGTCCGGTGTGCTCAAGCGCACCGCGAGCAAGCTGACAAAAATCTGCAACGACATTCGCCTGCTGGCCTCCGGCCCGCGCGCCGGCTTCAACGAGATCAATTTGCCGCAATTGCAGCCGGGCTCCTCCATCATGCCGGGCAAGGTCAATCCGGTGATCCCCGAAGTCGTCAACCAGACCAGCTTCCTCGTCATCGGGCTCGACACCACCGTGACGCTGGCAGCAAGTGCTGGCCAGCTCCAGCTCAACGTGATGGAGCCGGTGATCTCGTTCGCGCTGTTCTTCTCGATCCGCACCATGGAGCGGGCCGTCAACAGCCTGCGCGAGAATTGCGTGCTCGGCATCACCGCCAACGAGGAGCACACCCGCAACATGGTGCTGAATTCGCTCGGCATCGTCACCGTGCTGAAGCCGCTGCTGGGCTACAAGCAATGCGCCGAGATCGCGCGCGAGGGCTACAAGAGCGGCAAGTCGCTGCACCAGATCGTCGTCGTCGAGCGCAAGTTGCTGACGCAGGAGAAGTGGGACGAGATGTTCTCGTTCGAGCGGCTGATCAATCCGGATCTGATCGCGTAGGCGCTGCTCTCTCCACCCGTCATTCCGGGGCGACGCGTAGCGTCGAGCTCGGAATGACAGAGGAAGGAATTCCGCTGCTTGGAATTGCGGTGACGGCATCCGCCGCGGCGGCAAAACGCAATACTTGACAGTGGAAAGATTGCCTTGTTGGTATGGCTCCCAACTTCAGTTTGACCGCCTACAGAGGATCGCTCCGCAATGTCCATGCCTGCCTTGTTCAAAGGGCGCCTGTCGATCCCCGTGATCGGCTCGCCGCTCTTCATCATCTCGGTGCCCGATCTCGTGATCGCGCAGTGCAAGGCGGGTGTGGTCGGCTCGTTTCCGTCGTTGAACGCGCGGCCGCCGGAGCTGCTTGACGAGTGGCTGGCGCGGATCACCGAAGAGCTCGCGGCCTATGACCGCGCGCATCCCGACAAGCCGTCGGCGCCGTTCGCGGTCAACCAGATCGTGCACAAGTCGAACAACCGGCTCGACCACGACATGCAGCTTTGCGCCAAGTACAAGGTACCGATGGTGATCTCCTCGCTCGGCGCGCGCGAGGAGCTGAATCAGGCGGTGCATGGCTGGGGTGGCATCGTCTTCCACGACGTGATCAATCAGAAGTTTGCGCACAAGGCGATCGAGAAGGGGGCCGACGGCCTGATCCTCGTCGCCGCTGGTGCAGGCGGCCATGCCGGCACCATCTCGCCGCTCGCCTTCGTCGCAGAAACGCGAAAATGGTTTGACGGCCCGATCGCGCTGTCGGGCGCCATTGGCAACGGCAAGGCGATCCGGGCTGCGCGCATTCTCGGCGCCGACTTCGCCTATATCGGCTCGGCTTTCATCGCGACGAAGGAAGCCAATGCTGTCGAGACGTACAAGGAGATGATCGCGGGCTCGACGGCCGACGACATCGTCTATTCCAATCTCTTCACTGGCGTGCACGGCAATTATCTGAAGCCGTCGATCCTCGCCGCCGGCATGGATCCGGAAAATCTGCCGACCTCCGACCCGTCCAAGATGAACTTCGGCACCGATGCCTCCGGCGAGCGCGCCAAGCCGAAGGCCTGGAAGGAAATCTGGGGCTCCGGCCAGGGTATCGGCAGCGTCGAGGGAATCGTGCCCGCCGCCGAGATGATCGCGCGCTTCAAGAAGGAATACGACGAGGCGATCGATCCGCCGTTGTGATGGCTCTCGCAATGACCACCATCTATCGCGTCGACGGCAACAGCGTCGTCACCAGCCCTGATGCCGCCGGCCCCTGGGACCGGCGCATGCAGCACGGCTCGGCGCCAGCATCGCTGGTGACGTGGGCGGCCGAGCGGATTCCGACGCCCGTGCCGATGAACATCGCGCGCGTCACCATCGACCTGATGCGTCCGGTGCCGGTGGCGCCGCTCACGATTGAGAGCAAGGTCCTGCGCGAGGGCCGGAAGATCCAGCTCTGTGAAATCAAGCTGCTCGCCGACGGCGTGCAGGTCGTCGGCGCGACCGTGCTCAAGATCAAGGCTCAGGCGCTGCCGCTGCCGGATGACGTCAAGGAATTGCCGGTTACGTTGCCGTCGCCCGAGGATTCACTGGTCGAGGACGGCCACGCCGCCACCAGTCCGTTCGTGCGATCGGTCTCGATGCGCGCCGCACGCGGCCGCTTTGGCCGGGCAGGCGCCGGTGCGATCTGGTTTCGCGTCGACCATCCCTTGATCGAGGGCGAAGCGATCTCGCAGGCCATGCGCGCAGTCGTCGCCGCCGACTTCTCCAACGGCACCGCCTCGACGCTCGACTTCCGTGCCTGGACCTACATCAACGCCGACCTCACCGTGAATTTTTCGCGTCAGCCAGTCGGCGAGTGGATTTTGCTCGACGGCGAATCCTGGATCGGCCCCGACGGTGCGGGCCTCGCGATGTCACGGCTGGCCGATCGGCGAGGATACTTCGGCCGCGCGGTTCAGAGCCTGGTGATCGAGAAGCGGTGAGCGTGGTGGCAAGCGCCGTGATTGCGCCTTGGATCGATTGAACGGCAGGCTTCCGCCGCCGCGGAAGGGATGCAAGGTCGTGTTCGACCAGGGCATCCTGCCAGTTCAAATTCCGTAGAAGATCTTGATCTCCCACAGCACCACGATAATGGCCGTGATCAACGTGACCGCGGCGACTGCACTTTCCAGGGAAGCGACTCTCATTTCTTACTCCGCTTCCCAGCCCCATCAGCGGTCTAGTTGATTCCCCGATTCGCCTGCAATCGCGCGAGCATCGCGGGCCTGCACTCCGTTGCGCGCTGTGGTGCCGGGGCCACAACCGAACCGTAAAATCCCGGGGGGCACCCCACCATCCGGTCCCGCCCGCTCCAAAAACTCGCGCGCAGCACCTTCTTGTCGACCTTGCCGACGCCGGTCATCGGCAGCTGCTTGACGAACTGGATCTGCTTCGGCGCATGGGCCGAGCCTTTTCGCATCCTCACCAGATTGATCAGCTCGTCCGGATCGGGCTTGGCCCCCTCGCGTGGCACAACGACCGCGGTGACGGCTTCGCCCCATTTCTCGTCGGGAATGCCGACGACGGCGACCATCGCCACATCCGAGTGCTGCGACAGCACGTCCTCGACCTCGCGCGGAAAGATGTTGAAGCCGCCGGTGACGATCATGTCCTTCTTGCGATCGAGGATGAACATGTAACCGCGCTCGTCCTTGCGCGCGATGTCGCCGGTGTGGACCCAGCCGTTCTTCAGCGTCTCGGCCGTGATGTCGGGCCGCTTCCAGTATTCCGCCATCACGTGCGGGGCGCGCACGCAGATCTCACCGGCTTCGCCCGTCTTCACCTCCTGGTCGTGGTCGTCGAGAATTTTGACCTCGCAAGCCGCGATCGGGAAGCCGCAGGACAGGAACAGCTCCGGTGTTTTGGGATCGTGATCTTTCTTGCGCAGCACCGAGACCGGATAGCATTCGGTCTGGCCGTAGAGCTGTGAGAACACCGGCCCGATCCGTTCGATGCCCTCGACGAGCCGGCTCGGCGACATCGCCGACGCCCCGTAGAGCACGAGCTCCAGCGAGGACAGGTCGGTTTTGCTCAGTGCGGGATGATCGAGCAGCACGTAGATCATGGTCGGCACGAACAGCGTGAAGTTGATGCGCTCGCGCGCGATCGTCGCCAGCACGGCCTCGGGATCGAAACCCCTGAGCATGTGCACGGTGCCGCCGCGCATCAGGGTCGGCAGCACCTTCGTGCCGGCGACATGGCTGATCGGGGCGACGGCGAGAAATCGCGCGGCGTCAGGAATCTCGAAGTCGGCGAGGATCGCGGCGGCGGCGCCGGCATTTTCGCGATGATAGCGCAGCGCCCCCTTGGATTTGCCGGTCGTGCCGCCGGTGTAGTTCAGCGTGGAGAGATCGTCAGCGCCGGCGAGGCACAGCGGGCTGGCGTGGCCCTCGATCTCAATGGCCTGCAACAGATCGACGCCATAGTCGGCCGGTCCCATGGTGAAGACCGCTTTGAGCATGCTCGCCTTGGCGGCGAGCTCGCCGCCGCGATCGCGGAAGGTGGCGGCATCGACCACCAGCATTTCGGCTTCGGAATCCTCGAGCTGGAAGAGCTGGTCTGCCTGCGATCCCAGTGGATGCAGCCAGGTGACGCAGAACCTCGACAATTGCGCGGCGACACCGGCGCACCAGGTGTCGGCGCGATTGGCGGTGAGGAAGGCGACGCGCGCGCCGGGCTGCAATCCAAGCCTTGTGAACACGCCCTGGATGCGTCCGATCAGGTCGATGGTGCCCTGATAGCTCAGCGATCCGCCGGGCCAGGCGAAGGCCGTGCGGCCGGGATAGCGCGACAGCGCCCGTAGCGCCTGCGCGCAAGTCGGGGACGATGCGTGGAGCGGATCGGACATATGTTTCCTCGTTGCTTTGTCACCGGCTTCTGGCGTGCCAATGTTTGCCCCGACGCTAGCACAGGGACTGCGGGATGGAACGACAAAGCCCGATCGAGGGAGGCACGCGTGACGACAGATCGACTGCAAATTTTTCGTGATCGTCTCGCGCTGCCGCTGATCGCTGCACCGATGTTTCTGGTGTCGGGCGTCGAGCTCATGGTCGCGGCCTGCCGAAGCGGCGTGATCGGCAGCTTCCCCACAGCGAATTGCCGCAGCACGGAACAGCTCGATGCATGGCTCACCGAAATCGAAACGCGGCTGCGGCAGCATGAAGATCGACCTAGCCGCAAGGCCGCGCCGCTCTGCCCGAACCTGATCGTGCATCGCTCAAACGTTCGGCTGGAGCAGGATCTCGCGGTGCTGCTGCGGCACAAGCCCGAGATCGTCATCACCTCGGTCGGCTCGCCGGCGGCAGTGTTGAAGCCGCTGCATGATGCCGGTGCGCTGGTGCTGGCGGACGTCGCCTCGATCCGCCACGCCGAGCGCGCCGCGGAAGCCGGTGCCGATGGGCTCGTGCTGCTCACCGCAGGCGCCGGTGGGCAGACCGGCTGGCTCAACCCGTTCGCTTTCGTCCGCGCGGTGCGCGCGTTCTACGACGGCATCATCGTGCTCGCGGGCGGCATCAGCGATGGCCGCGCGCTGCGTGCGGCCGAAGTGCTCGGCTGCGATCTCGGCTATATGGGCACAAAGTTCATCGCGACGCGCGAGAGCATGGCGGACGACCGTTACAAACGGATGCTGGTCGAGAGCAGCGCCGACGACATTTTGCTGACCACCGCGTTCACGGGGCTTCAGACCAGCATGCTGAGACCGTCGATCGTCGCGGCGGGGCTCGATCCCGACGATCTGCCGGCGCGCGGGGCCATCGACATCGCCAAGGATATCGACGTCGCCGCGCGCGAGAGCCGGCCCAAACGCTGGCGCGATATCTGGAGCGGCGGGCATTCGACATCGGGCGTCACCGATGTGCTTGGGGTGGAGGGTCTCGTTGCCCGGACGGCCGCCGAGTACCGTGAGGCGCGCGGGGGGAGCGCTCTGCGCCCTCAGCACGGTTAATCCCGCATAGCTCCACGACCCCTCACTTAACGGCAGATTAACCAACCCCAGCCAAGAATCCCCCTCACGGCCGCCAATACGGACCGAGAGGGACAGGCGATGGACTTCGATTTTCTCAACAGCAAGACAGCCGCGACGCTGGACGAAATCCGCGTCCGCGTGGCTCATGCGCTGGCCCGGCATCCGCTGTGCCGCAACGTGCGTTTTGACATCCTCAGCGTCCCCCGCACCCGCCGGGGTGGCAACTGGACGGTGACGCTGCAATCGGTCGAGACGCGCGCGGTCTGGGAGGCTTCCGAGATCGTCGCAGACATCCAGGACGCCTACGATCTGGCGGCAGCCGCCTGATTCTGCTGGAGTTTCTGGCGCTGTCGCCGCAGTCCGCGCGATTGCCGCCGCGGTGGCACGGTTAAGCCTTATTTACCGCCCAGTTTCCGGGCAGTGATCACCTGGACTTGAAGTTGGGCGCGGAGAGACGTTTGTCCAAAGCCATCACCATCGTCGTGCTGACCTGTTTCCTCGTCCTCGGCGCCGCTACCACCGCCATTCTCGGCCGTGACAGCGTGCCCAGCGTCAGTGCCGAGATGATCACGCAGGCTCCCCCCAAGCAGCTTTCGACCAACCGCGCCGCCAAGGCCGACCGCCTGGTTCCCACGCTGGCACTGGCCTCGGCCGCGATCGATCCGGTTCAGGTGCCCGCCGACAGCCTCTCGCAGGCGCCGGTGCTGACCGAGCCGCTGCGCCAGGCCTTTGCCGCCGCGACGCCGTCCGACTTCCCGATGCCCAAGACTAGCGTAAACCAGGCGCCCGCCGCGGCGCAAGTTCCCGCGGTTGAAGTCCCGGCCAAGCCGAAGGCCGTCGCCAAGCCGCAGCCGCAGAAATCCTATTCACTGCTCTCCGACGTTCAGATCTCGGGCATCAGGGATCGGTTGAAACTGTCGTCGTCGCAGGAATATTACTGGCCGTCGGTCGAGAGCGCGCTGCGCAACGTCGTCCGCAAGATTTCGGCCAACAAGCTCTCCAATCCGAATGCGGCAGGTGTGCCGATCGATCCGAACTGCGACGAGGTCCAGCAGTTGAAGTCGGCGGCCATGCCGCTGCTGTTCCAGCTGCGTGAGGATCAGAAGGAAGAAGTGCGCAAGCTCGCCCGCATCATCGGGCTGGAGAAGGTCGCGCAGCAGATCTGACCCGTAAGTTCCTCCGGGAACTGCGTCCGCTTCAGGAACATCTGGCAATCGATAAGCGTTGCCCGCTCCGAACAGGGAGTGGACCCATGCGCGCCTCGACAGCTTATTTCGTCGGTGCCGGAACGATCGTCGCCGCTATCGCGATCGGTCTCGGCGGCGGCATCGTCGCTGGCAATATCATGCAACCGATCGCGCCCAAGCAGGGCCCGGACACCGGCAAGATGGCGCAGCGCGCTGAAGCCGCCACACCGGTCGCGACTAAAGCACCGTCGGAGCGCGTCCAATATCTCACCGGATCGCAAACATTCGGCGCGGCGATCGCCGCGCCCGCGCAGGCGCAGGACGAAGCCAAGCCTGAGCCAAAGCCCGACACGCCGACAACTCAGGCGAACGCTGAGCCGCCGGCGCCGCAGCCTTCGCAAGCCGCGGCAGTTGAGCCGCCGAAACCGGTGCCGCCTCCGCAAGCCGCAAAGCCCGCCGAGCAGCAAGCTTCGACAGAACCGTCCTACTCACCTGACAACGCGTACGCCAAGGCCAGAGAGCCCGACGTGAAACGTGCCGCTTCCGAGCGGCGGCGCACCGAGCGGCGCGAGCGCT
Organism: Bradyrhizobium sp. 1; assembly: GCF_023073315.1. Lineage (GTDB taxonomy): Bacteria > Pseudomonadota > Alphaproteobacteria > Rhizobiales > Xanthobacteraceae > Bradyrhizobium. The sequence goes on from NZ_JADPJH010000018.1 coordinate 480,637, forward strand.
GGACCGAACGCCGCCAGTACGAGTCCCGCGAGCCGCGGGGCATGCGTGACCGCACCGACTGGGACGACGTCGCACGCAACGTTCGCGAAGATTCAGATTCTCGCGATGTTGCCCGCCGTCCGCGCGGCGGCTTCCCGCGGATCATGCTGTTCGGGCCCGACGACGATTAGCGCCTAGCCGAGGATCGCCGCCGCCGCGCATTCCGCAATCAGGATCGTCGGCGTCTGGATGTTGCCTGAGATCATGATCGGGATCACCGAGGCGTCGGCGATATGCAAGCCGTCGATGCCGCGGACCTGCAAGCGTTGCGGATCGACGACGGCCAGATCGTCCGTGCCCATGCGGCAGGTCGAGGCGGCGTGATACAGCGTCGTGCAATGGCCCCGAATATAATCGGCGATCTCGGCATCGCTCACCGCCTCCGCGCTCGGCGTGATCTCGCCCTCGATCAACTCCTTCAGCGGCGATTGCGCGGCGATGCGGCGGTTGATGCGCACGCCTTCGATCATGGTCGCGATGTCGCTGCCGCTCGCATCCGACGCGAAATAGCCCGGATCGATCGCGGGATGTTCGATCGGATCGGTCGAGCGCAGCGTGATCCGGCCGCGGCTGTTCGGCCGCTGCAGCGTCGCATGCAGGGTGACGCCCGGCCTGGACGACAGGAAGCGGACATAGTCGCGGTGCGGGCTGATCGCGCCATAGAGCTGGAGGTCCGGCTCGACATCGCCGCGGCTGCGCACATGCGCGCCGGCCGCGACCCAGGGCGAGCTGCGCGGACCGCTGCGGCTGGTCTCCCACTCGGCAAGGCTTGCGGCGAGACTCTCGTCGGTCCAGGCGCCGACGCCAATCTTTTCCTTCGTATAGAAGGTGATGGGGATGTTGATGTGGTCCTGCAGATCTTTGCCGACGCCGGGCAGATCGTGCGCGACATTGACGCCAATCGCCTTCAATTCGTCGGCAGGGCCTACGCCTGACAGCAGGAGTTGCTGCGCCGAGCCAATCGCGCCGGAGGCGAGCACGATCTCGCTGGTGGCGAAGGCGCTCTTCGGCTGCCCGTCCTCGAGATATTCGACGCCGATCGCGCGGCCGCGCTCGATGATGATACGGGTGACGCGCACGCCTGTCTTCAGCGCGAGATTGGTACGCGCGAGCGCCGGGCGCAGATAGGCCTTGCCGGTACCGAAACGCTCGCCGTCCCTGATGACGAACTGAAAAAATCCCGCGCCTTCCTGGGTGACGCCGTTGAAATCGGGATTGTGCGGCAACCCGGCAGCCTGCGCCGCCTCCAGCCATTTCAGCTCATTCGGGTCGATATGGGGCACGTCGGCGACGTGCAGCGGGCCGCTTGTGCCGTGCAAGGGATCGTCGGTGAAGCGCGCATTGCTTTCGAAGGCGATGAATTTCGGCAGCACGTCGCGCCACGCCCAGCCCGCGCATCCCGCTTTTTCCCAGCCGTCGTAATCGGACGGCAGGCCGCGGATATAGATCATCGCATTGATCGCGCCGGAGCCGCCGATCATCTTGCCGCGCGGCCAGAAGATCCGCCGGCCGCGGCAGCCCGCTTGCGGCTCGGTGTAATAGCCCCAGTCGACCGCGGTGTTGAACATCGTCGGCCAGTCCGACGGAATGTCGGAAGCGAGCGGTGCGGCCCGGCCCGCCTCCAGCACCAGCACGTTGCGGTGCGGATCGGCCGACAGCCGGTTGGCCAGCACACAGCCGGCCGAGCCGGCGCCCACGATGATCGTGTCGTACATTGAAGAGCACTCCGCGCAGAAACTTATGCAGCGGAGCGCTTGCAAGATTTGTGCTTTGTTATCCCTCTGCTCTTGCAGAAGAAGGATAAAAGATCAGCCCCCGTGTGATTCCACGACCTTGCGGCATGCGTCCGAAAGCTTCGACTTGTTCTCGCGCAGGCAGGCATTCATCTGCGGCGGCTTGCCGACATGGTCGGCGCAGAATTTGCTGGCGTCACCGCGGCAGGCCATCTGCTCTTGCAGTGTCGGACCGGATTGTGCTGCGGCGGGCAGGGTGGTGGCGGCGAGCAGCAGCGCGGCAATAACCGAAGTCTTCATGAAGCACCTCTTTGGGATTGTCGGTGGTCCCGTTTGGGATCAAGCGGGCCGGACCATCTCGCGGAGACCCGCCGCCGGTCCATGCCATGTTCATGGCATCGGTTCGCGCTTCCAGCCGCTACACCCCCATCTTCATGGCATGTATCCGCGCGCCGTCTTTTGCCATTCAGGCTGCACGTCGGCTGCGAAACCCGGTGATTGCACCGGGACGCCGAACGGGAAGCAGGAGAGCAAGATGTCGAAAAAAGCGGGAGTGCTGAGCGCCGGGCTGACGATCATGATGCTGGCGAGCGCGGCGGTGGTGTCGCTGGGTCCGAGCCCGGCACAGGCGGTGGTCTATTGCAAGACGGTCGGCGTGCCCAGGGGCTGCGTGGTGCGGCCGACCGGGGCGGTGGTGGTTGCGCCGGCCGCCGCGGTCGTGGTGGCGACGCCCGGTGTCGGTGCGCCTGGTGTCGGCGTGCGCGCGGGCACGCCGATGAATCGCGGCGGTCCGGTCAATCGCGTCGGCGTGCGCTGACGATTTCGTTCGATTGAGTTGATTGCGTCGCTTCGGGCCAGGGTGCCTTGCGGACGAACCCCCCGTCCTCCGCATGAGAATAATCCGGCCCGTTCCCTCTCTCCGCGCATCCCACGCGTTCGGGGAGGGGGCTTTTCAGCCAGCAGCCGCGTCGCTGTCGGGAAAGACCTGCGGCAATTGCAGCCGCACGCGCGTCCCCGAGGAACCCGAGTTCAACTCGAACGCAGCCCCGCAACGCGCGGCGCGGCTTCTCATATTGCGCAGGCCGCGCGCGGTCTGGCTCGTGCCCTCACCGGCGAGCGCAAATCCCTTGCCGTCGTCGGCAATGCTGATCACACCATACGGCCCCTCGCCTCCATCGAGCGTCTCGATGGCGACCGCGATGTTGTGGGCGCGGGCGTGCTTGACGGCATTGGTCACGACCTCGTCGAGGATCCGCACGATCTGGATCACATGCCAGGGCCGCAGCTCCGGATGCAGCGGCAGGCCCTGCGGCGTCGCCACGCGCCAGTCGAGCGCGATGTCGTGCGGCCGCAATTGCATCGCTGCGCGCTCGCGCCAGGAGCCGAGCGCGAGCATGAGGTCGCCGCCGATATCGTCCATCGAATCGATGACGAGACGGAGATCCTTCAGCGCCGCGCGGGCGGCGTCCGTGATGGTCGCGCCTTCATGGCCGCGTTCGGAGAGCGCGACGATGCTGACGAGTTGGCCGCCGAGGCCGTCGTGGAGGTCGCGCATCAGCCGCGTGCGCTCGTTGGCGAGCGCGGCGGCTCGCGCGCGCTCTTCCTCGCGGGCAAAGCTCGCCTTCAGCCGCTCCTCGGCCTCGCGTACGCGGGTCACGAGCTGGCTGGCAAAGCCGTCGACCTGGTTCAGCGCACGGGCGAAGCGCCAGGTCAGCCCGGCACCGATCGCAACCAGCATCGCGGAATAGGACAGGCGCGAGACGAAGGTGCGTTCGTTGGTGACGATCTCGAACACCGACAGCATGTCGTGCACCCAGCAGGTCAGCACGATGGTCACCGCGCAGCCGATCGTGAAGCTGGCCGCGTCCTGCCGCCGCACCAGCGCGGCCGCGGTGACGCCGGCCATCAGAAACAGACAGATCCCGACGGTGGGGATGCCGAGAACGAGAAACAGGATGCGCGGCAGCGGCGGGCCCGCGATCAGCCCGACCACGAACACGATCAGTCCCGGCGCGAACAGCAGCGCGCCGTATCGCGGCCAGCGCCAGCCGAAGAACAGCACGGCGAACATCACGATCAGCGCGCTTTCCGTCGGCGCCGATGCCAGCAGCACTGCGGCAAGGCGCGACGTCGCGGCCGGCGGCACCGGTGGCGGCACGAACGCCTGCACCACGCCGAGCACCATCGCCGCCGCCAGCACGCCATAGACCGGTTCGCGGCGCCGCATCAGCCACATGATCGCGAGGATGACGGCGAGGATCGACTGCCAGGCGGAGAACACCACGGGCAGCGTGACGAACAGCAGCGTGCGAGTCTCGTAGGAGGGACGCAGGGCGGCATCCGGTCCGACATAGACCGTGTCGAGGAAGCCCTTCAATGGTCCCCATACGAACAGCCGCACCGTGATCTCGTTGCTGCCGTCGCGCAGCAGCGAGGCGGGAATGAGCGCGATCTCCGGCGTGTTGCGGTCCGGCCGGTTGGCATTGAAATCGCGGCGGGAGTCGAGCACGACGACGCCGTTGACGGCGACCTCGGCCGCGTTGCTGAAGCGCGGGAGGAACACGGACCATCCCGACGCCGCGTCGCTGCGCCGATAGGTGAAGGCTCCGGTGTAGAGCGGCGGGTCGGCCAGCGAATAGCGCGACGAGGTGAAATGCGGCAGCGTCACCGCTCGTGTCGCGCCGTCCTCGCGCAGCGAAAATCCGCTCAACGCAAAATCGTCGGGATCGCTCGGCTGGAGCAGCCGCAGCCCGAGGATGGTGGCGATCACGATCAGCGCCTGGAGCAGCAGATAGGGCACGAGGCGCGACACGATCAGTCGGCGCCGTGGCCGCGTGGGCGCCTTCGCCGCGATCTCGCTCACAGCTTGATCAGGCCCTGTTGCACCGCCTCGAACACCGCTTCGCCGCGGGTATGGACCTCGAGCTTGCGATAGATGTTCTTGATGTGGCCGGGCACGGTCTGCCTGGACAGGCCGAGATGGCTCGCGATCTCGGCATAGCTGAAACCTTTTGCGATGCCCCAGAGGATGTCGATCTCGCGCGGGGTGAGTTTTGCGGTGTTGAGCACGGGGCCCGGCGGCGGCTCGGCCGAATTCTGCGCAGTCCCTTGTGTTCTGCGCACGATGAAGCGGGCGATCGAGGCCGAGATCGGCGAGTGGCCGGCGACCAGGTCGCGCACGGTCGTGGCGATGTCGGTGGGGAAGGCATCCTTAAGGAGATAGCCGGTGGCGCCGACCGTGATCGCCGAGATCACGCTCTCCTCGTCGCCGAGCGCCGAGATCACCATGATCTCGGTGTCGGGACAAAGCTGCCTCATCTCGCGGATCAGCTCGATGCCGTGACCGTCGGGAAGTCTGAGATCTGTGAGCAGCACGCGCGGCGCGCCACCGTTCAGGGCTTGACGGGCCTCGCCAAGCGTACCGGCGCTGCGCACCTCGTAGCCGGCCTTGACCAGCGCATCCTGGAGACGCCAGCAGGTCGGTGCGTCATCCTCGACGAGGAGGATGGTGATGGCCTCACCCGTCTCGCCCTGTTCGCCCATGATCATCGTCCCGCACCGCGTGTCCCCCGCGGCGCGTGCCAAGTTTAACCGCCGCGGGCAGGCCGCGACACCCATAATCATGGGGCGGTTTTGGCATCATTCCTGTTTCGTTTCGTTTTGGAGCTTATCCTTGGCGGGCGGTGTGGTCGATAATCCTGACGCCTCTCCCCGGCGTGCGGGGAGAGGCGAAGTGCTCAGCTCCTACCTGCCATTGCCGCGGCACGCGCCGCCGGGGCCGATATGGTAACCGCGCGGGCAGGCATGCGCGGCCGGGTTGGCGTAGTTCCTGAGGCAGCCGCCATAGGGCCCGCGATGCCAGCCGGGTCCGCAGCCGCCGGCAACCGCGACGACATCGCCATTCGCGCTTGTGCCGATCGGCGCGAGCGGCATGGCCTGGGCAACGCCCGTGATCGCGCCGAGCGCGAAGGCAATGGCAATCAGTGTGCGCTTCATGTCTTGTTCTCCCGAATGCCGTTGCGTCAGTGGCTGGCGGCGAACGCGATGCCGGCGCGCACCTCGGTGATGGCCTGGTCGATCAACCCCATCGCCTTCTCGCGATGACCGCCCTTGTTCGGCTCGGCTTTGCCGAGCTCGGCGCGGGCCGATTGCAGAATCGCGACGGCTTCGTCCATGTGCGGCTGCGCGCCCAACGCGTAACCGATGCAGAGGCTGGTCGCGATGGCGCCGCCGAGCACGAGGCTGCGGGGTAGAGAGGTTCGCATGTCGTTGTCTCCTCCAGCGGGCGTCAGGCTGGGGCCGCCCGGTTGCCCGGATGCAGTCCCGTCTGTGGCGGGATGCTGCATCCGCTGCCTGAATAGGGTGGGCGCACGCGCGCCGTCTTGGACTGTTCGGCGCCAGAAGCGCGGCGGCTTGGACTGACCGGCGCAGCTTGATTCACGTTCGTGTGCTGATAGCCTGTAGTGGCCTACCTTCAGTACGGGTTCTCTCTTGCCTGCGAAGTTCGGCGGGTTTCGTGCACGATTTTTTTCGCAAAAGTCTTTCTTGGAAGTCCTTTCGATGTCCGTCATCAGGAAAGCGCTCTCGACCGACATGCTGCCGCAAGGCCTGTCCGACCGGCAGCGCTTCATCCGCTTCGCCGAATTGTTCGAGCATTTCTCCAACACCGGCGAGCTGGATCCGGCCGCGGACGTGCCGTTTCACGCCACGATGAATTCGATCCATGTCGGCACTACCATGCTCGGTCGCTGCGACGGCAGCTTCGTCACGGTGCGGCGCGAGAAGCGCCAGGTGATCGAGACCGGCGACGATCGTTTTTGCCTGGCGCGCAACACCGGCGATCGGCCTTCGCAAGTGATCCATCGCGGCCGAGAGTTCAGCATGCGGCCGGGGTCGATGGTGCTGCTCAAGCTGGACGAGCCGTTCTTCGCCGCCGACGGCGCCAGCCACAAGCGTTTCACCAACGTGCATCTGCCGGTCGATACGCTGCGGGCGATGGTCCCCGATGTCGACGATCTCGTCGGCTGCGAGCTGGAGCCGGGCGGAGCGCTGTCGCTGGCGATGGACTATAGCGATCTCCTGCTGCACCATCCCGATGCCGCGGACGAGGCCGGCATGGCGATCGCCGCGCATTTGCTCGATCTCGCCGCGATTGGTCTCGAGACCCGCAACGATATCACCACTGCTGCGCGGCGCCGGGGCCTGCGCGCTGTCCGGCTCAAGGCCCTGCTGTCGATTTTGGAGATGCGCTTCCACGAACCGGATTTTTCCGCGCAGAAGCTCGCCGCCGCCGCCGGCCTGTCCGAACGCTACGTCAATGAGCTGCTGTTCGAAGCCGGAGCCAGCTTCACCACGCGCCTCAATGAACTGCGCCTGCGCAAGGCCGCCGACCTGCTCGTCCACCGCGAAGGCCGCATCAGCGACATCGCCTTTGCCTGCGGCTTCAACGATCTCTCCTATTTCAACCGCTGCTTCCGCAGGCGGTTTGGGCTGACGCCGACGGCCGCACGGGGGAAGTGAGAGGCCGCTATGTCTCGACCCGCGGCGGCGGATAGCGCCGCGCCAGCGTCGACAGCGGCAGATGCCGCTCGCCCTCCGGCAGCGCCAGAAAGGCCAGCACCAGCGGCCGCTTCCAGTCACCGACGCCGAAATCCATCGCCATCCATTTCTGCGGCTCGGGGCCTTCGAGGCCCCGGACCCAGACGAAATAGCGGGGGAGGTCGTCGGCGTCCGCTTCCGTCGTGCGTCTCCTGGCCATCAACGCTGCTCGCTGCATCACTATCCGTTGCGGTAGGATATAGGTATCGGCTCGCTGAAGTCGAATTCTGAGCTGCCGGTCCCGTAAGGCTGGGCTGGTTGGTTAATGCGCAGGCCCGAAGTTATGAACGAAGCCACGATCGATAGCTGGGGTGACGCCTCGGACGTCACGAAGAGATTGGTCGGCTCGTGGTCCTTCGACCGGGTCATCGAAGGCCAGGCCACGATGCAGGGTATCGCGACCTTCACGCCGCTGGACAGCGGGCTGCTGGCCTATCGCGAGCAGGGATATCTGAAGCTTGCGAACGGCACAGAGGTGCAGGCCGAACGCGAGTACCTCTTCAGCAACAGCGACGGAGGATTCAAGGTCTTCTTCAGGGAAGATCCACCGCGGCTGTTTCACGAGATCTCGCTGTCCGCATCATCAGGAGGAGCGCTGAGCGGACGCGCAGGCCATCTTTGCAAGCGCGACGACTATCAGTCGGCCTACCTGTTCCTTTCGGATGGAACGTTCGTCGTCCGTCATGTCGTGTCTGGTCCAGGCAAGGACTACACGATGAACACGACCTACACGCGTCTGTCGTGATCAAGCCGGTGCGATGGCGACGGCCGTGCCGCCTTTCACTGCCAGAGCTGGCTCTCCGCGACGCGGTTGATGTCTTGGAGACGCCGGCTGGCGTCGGCGTTCCGGTCGATGCTCGCCACCAGCGTCAGCAGGCGCTGATAGGCGGCATCGGCGATCTCGACCGGCAGCGGGGCCTCGTCAAAGGCCTCGACATAGCTGCCGACGAGACCGCTGAGCAGGCGGCACAGACCGCGCTGGGCGGGATCGTCCCGGCCGAGCGTATCGAGCTTTTGCTGGAATGTCCGGAAGGTGCGCAGACCGTGGTGCTGTTGCGAAAGCCACGCGTGCAGGTCGTTCATGTGAGCTCCTTCGAGTTACGGAAGAAGCTGCCGGTTTATACAGGAGGGATATGACGATTGCCAGTGGAGGGGGAAGACCAGGTTCGTTGATCCAGTCCGCCTTCGCCAAGGCTTCGGCGGGACAGCCTTCGCCGCTTCGATGGTGCCGTGCCTGGCTCGCCCAGCCGTAGCTGCGAAGCAGCGAAGGCTGGTGCCCCTGGCCGATAATTGCCTAGAGCCATAACCATTTGAATTTAAGCCCACTTTTATCGTCGATTGCTGCCGATACCAGCACAAATACCAGCAGGATGACGCGCGGTACTCGTCGATAAAAATAGAACAGCAGGCTTCCGGCAGCGGGGACGCCTATGCCGTTCCGGACCCCACAATTTGCCCCGACCGGGATCGAACCCGGCTCAGACTCGAAATCTTTGGAGGAGGCAGGCGAGCGCTTCCTCAGCAGCTTTCAGTCCTCTTCGAAGCGGAGTGATTGAAGATCGTGGGTTTGCGGGCGGCGGACATCAATATGCCCGATCAGAACGCCGTTTCGAACTGAACGCGAGAACGCGATCGTCCTCTTACGTGAGGGCATAGACGCTCGCATGGGCATCGACGCGGACAGAATCCAGAAATCAACGGTCAGTTGATCGTCGGCCGCAGCGCCAAGGAGGTCGTGCGGTCTGATGGCGTAAACGCTCCGACGAGTCTTTGTCAGGAAACGACGTGCGGCTGTCCTGATCCAGAGCATGCTGTTTCTTGTCCAAAACAAGCCCTGTTGCGAAATTGGGGTCAGAACCATCCAAAAGCGACGACAGTGGCCCCTAGTCATGGCGAGCTGAAAAGGAGCAGGTGAGATGACCCCCGACATCTTCATTCCTCACGCCAGTCAGACGCAAACTCTTTCAACAATGATGGCTTGGCGAGTTCACGAGTTCGGGCCACCAGAGATTATGAAGTTCGAGCGCATCCCGCGGGTCGCGCCCGGTCCTGGCGAGGTCCTAGTCGAAGTCAAAGCCGCCGGGGTCGGACCATGGGACAGCTGGATCAGAGCTGGCAAGAGCGCTTTGCCGCAACCGCTACCGCTTACTCTCGGTTCGGACCTGTCCGGTGAAATCGTTGCTGTGGGCCCTGACGTTGACCAGCTACGAGTGGGAGATCAGGTCTACGGTGTCACGAACCCGCGGTTTGTCGGGGCCTATGCCGAGTACGCTGTGGCTTCCGCAGGGATGGTTTCGACCAAGCCAACCTCGCTCACCCACGTTGAAGCCGCCTCGGTTCCTGTCGTTGCCGTCACCGCATGGCAGGCATTGTTCGATCACGCCCAACTCAAGGCTGGTCAAACGGTCGTCATTCACGGCGCGGCCGGCAACGTTGGATCCTATGCGGTTCAACTGGCCCGTGAGGCGGGTGTGCAAACCATCGCGACGGTGTCGACAGGCGATATTTCTGTGGTGCGCGATCTCGGCGGAAACCGTGTTGTCGATTACCGGACCCAGCGCTTTGAGGAAGAAGTACGGGACACGGACGCTGTCATTGATCTGGTCGGCGGCGAAACCCAAATTCGCTCGTTCCAGGTCCTTCGTCGCGGCGGCAAGCTGGTCTCCGCAGTCTCCCGCCCGGATCAGGATCTTGCAAACCGTCATGGCGTCGAAGCCACCTTCTTTCTGGTCAACGTCACGACCCAGTATCTGGCGCGAATTGCTCGCCTCCTCAAGGACGGAAAACTACGAACAAACGTCGGGGCAGCCCTCCCCCTCGCGGATGCGCGCGAGGCTCATTTGATGTTGGAACGCGTGCTGCCTCAGCCGAAAGGAAAAATCGTGCTCGCCGTCGGAGCAAGTTAATCAGCGCCCATTTCGTCGTTGCGCTCGCGCGCAACACGCAGCCAAGCCCACACTAACTCTTGAAAGGACGCAACAATGACAACCCCAAATCTCGCCCAGGCTCTCGTCGTTCCCGATTCATTGCTCGCGAAAGAGGCGACAGACGTCCTGCGCGAGCATTCCACCGATCTGCTGTTTAATCACTCGGTCCGAGTTTACCTGTTCGCTGCCGAGCAGGGTCGTCAGAGAAATCTGCGCTTCGACCGTGAGCTCCTTTACGTCGCTGCCGCATTTCACGATCTCGGCCTGATCAAGGAGTTCTCGAGCCCAGACGAGCGCTTCGAGGTCGATGGGGCAAATGCCGCTAGACAGTTTCTTAACACCCACAACATCGCTGAAGATCAGGTACAGACTGTCTGGGAAGCAATTGCGCTGCATACCACCCCCGGCATCCCGAAGCATATGGGGCCCGAAGTGGCGCTCCTGAACTCCGGTGTGCTCCTCGATGTCATCGGCGTGGGGTTCGATCAGTTTCCAGCGGAAGTCCGCGAGGAAATCGTGGCGAAGTACCCGCGCATCAATTTCAAAGAAGGCTTCATTCAGGAGTATTTCGCCGGCTTTGCGCACAAGCCGGCGACGACGTATGGCACTGTCAACGCCGCCGTCTGCGAGCGTTTCATACCGGGATTCAAAAGCCCCAATGCCTGCGACTTGATCGCTGCTTCGCCCTTCCCGGATTCCGTAGCTTGAGTGGCATCGTCAGGAGAATAGCGATGATGAAGGGATTCGCTTATGGAACTGGTGCTCTGTCGCTTTCTTACGGGACGATAGCAAATGCACTGGGGAGAGTAACGCGAGCCGCAGTCCTCCCGCTGATAGCAGCAGCGGTTGCCCTGGGAGCTTCGCTGGCGATCGCGCAGGACCGGGAGCAGGTGAAAGTCGCCTTCGCGCACGCACTGCCGAATGTCGAAGGAAAGAAGATGGTTGCCGCGACGGTGACTTATCCTCCCGGAGCCAAATCGCTCGCTCATCACCACGCAGCGTCGGCATTTATCTACGCTTATGTGCTGTCCGGGGCCATCCGCAGTCAAGTGGGCGACGTACCCGCGAAGATCTATCACGCAGGCGAAAGCTTTTACGAAATGCCCGGTTCACATCACAGGGTCAGTGAGAACGCGAGCGACGAGGAGCCCGCCAGCTTACTGGCGATCTTCGTCGTCGATTCCAAGGACGAGCCTTTGACCACGCCAGACAAGGGGCCGTGATCACGAAAATTGCGCGACGAGCTCGCCTGTGGCCGTGATCCTCAATTGAGGAGCTGCAGGGGCTACTGGTTGGCGGCTGCGCCAGCGGACCAACCGGTAGACGTTTCGTTGTTGCTTCGCTGGTCCCGCCAAGCCTTTTGCAGTCTCCGGAACTAGTTGCATAATGGGGCGCTAGACTGGAGAGGCAAAGAGGTGCCGGTACAAGCTGTCGCAATCGTCGTCTGTGAGGGGGTCCAGGCGCTAGACGTGGCTGGGCCGATGGATGTGTTCAGCGAGGCGAACACGTTTCTCGGCAGTGCGGATCGCTACGAAGCCGTATTGGTTGCTGCGCACCGTAATCCGCTGCGCGCATCGAACGGCATCCGCATGGTCGCCGACCTGACCTTTGAAGAGGCGGCGGGCGGCTTCGACATCGTTCTGGTAGCCGGCACTCCGACGCCACCGGAAGCGGAACCCGAACCGTGCCTGCTTCAATGGGTGAAGGAGCTGCCGTGGCGCTCGAGCCTTTATGGATCGATCTGCACAGGGGCTTTTGTGCTCGGCTATGCCGGCCTGCTCGATGATCGGCGAGTGACGACGCATTGGCAGGATGCACAGGCGCTGGCGGCGAGATTCCCGAAGGCAAGAGTCGAACCGGATTTGATCTATGTGCGCGATGGACGATTGATCACTGCGGCCGGTGTGACGGCGGGGATAGATCTGGGCCTCGCGCTCGTCGGGCAGCGGCACGGCGCGGAAACGGCGCTCAAGGTCGCCAAGCGGTTGGTCGTGGTTGCCCAGCGCCAGGGCGGACAGTCGCAGTTCAGTCCCTATCTCACGGCACCTGCCGATCCTGAATTGCCCATCGCACGCATCCAGGACCATGTCATGGCCAACATTGGGGATCGCCACACGTTGGAGTCGCTTGCCGCTGTCGTCGGCATGAGCCCCCGGAATCTGGCCCGGCATTTCGGGCAGGTGACCGGGACCACACCGCACGAATTCATCGAGCGCGCCCGCGTTGATACTGCGCGCATGATGCTGGAAGCAAGCGACCGACCGCTGAAGGCTATTGCCTTCGATTGCGGCTTCGGATCGGCGGATCGGATGAGGATTGTCTTCAGCACTCGTCTGGGTGTGACTCCCGTCCAATATCGCGCCAGCTTCCGGCGAGCAGAACCGGAATAGTTCGCGAGCTATCCGAGCACGAACTGCGGGCTCCTACCGTCCTGAAGGCTCCGAGCGGCCCTTTGTCAGGAAACGACGTACCGCTGTCCTGATCCATAGCGACCCGCTCGTTGTCCGGCGCCGGGCTCTGTTGCCAAATACCGACAAGCAAGCAGCTTACTACTCACCCTAGGAGATTGCTCCATGTCCGAGATCATTGCCGGCATCCGCGTACCCGACAGCGCCATCGCGCGCGCAGCCACGCAGCTCGTGCGCGATACGGAAGACGACCTGCTCTATAAGCACAGTCGCCGTGTCTTCCTGTGGGGCGCGCTCACGGGCGAGCGCCGCGAGCTGAAATACGACCCGGAGCTGCTTTACCTCGGCGCCATGTTCCACGACATGGGCCTCACCGAGAAATATTCGAGCCCCGATCTGCGCTTCGAGGTAGACGGCGCCAATGCCGCCCGCAAATTCATGAAAACCTACGGCGTGCCCGAGCGTGACATCGAGGACGTCTGGACTGCCATCGCGCTCCACACCACGCCCGGAATCCCCGAGCATATGCGCCCGACCATCGCGCTGGTGACCGCCGGTGTGGAGATGGACGTGCTCGGCATCGCCTATCACGATTTCACGCATGAACAGCGCGACCATGTCTGCCTTCATCATCCGCGGGAGACAAATTTCAAGGAGAACATCATCGATCACTTCGCCAACGGAATTATCAAGAAGCCGCTGACGACGTTCGGAAATGTGAAGGCCGATGTCCTGGCGCTGAAGGACATGAACCATGTCCGTCAGAACTTCTGCTCGATCATCCTTGGCTCGGCCTGGCCGAACTGACCCCTCGTTGCCGCGCGTCAAGGAAGCTGAGACCGTGCGAGGATGTCCGCTCCTGAAGAAGCCGCAATCGCGGGGTGAGCGGTGTGTCGTTGCGCAGAGCCCTATCGACGGGATCTTGGCCGGCCTGCTGTCGAGTCCTGGCGAGTTGCAGGCCCTTGGAGCTGCGTGAGCCAATCCGAGATATCCAGACGGCGGTCACTACTCAGGAATATCCGATCCGAATTTCATCGGTCAGTAACGGGCGACCAAATCCAGAGGCCTCCGTTTTGCAGTCGGATCACCACGCTACGAGTTGGATATGGAAAGCCGTAAAAGATGACAATGTCGCCCTCGATCATCCAGATGTTTTCGCCGATTGAAAACAGTTAACTGTCCTCCAGCCGTGAGGTGATGCTTGCCCAGTTCGGGTGTTAGCTACACCAACATTAGATAAATGATCCGAATTACGGTGACAGTGCACTAAAATGGTTGCGATAAGGGTGCTCGTCGTGGCGCCCGAGCGGAAAGAGGCGGATCTCTGGAATGTCATGTCCTGTAACCCTTCTTTGCTAGTGTGGCGAACACCGTCGATCGTGCGGCTAATGTCAAGAATCGTCTCCAAAAAGATTCCGATTGACCGAAATTCGGAAATGGCGTATATGATGCGCCATCCCGGCCCATGGATAAGGGGCGTTTCGCGATCGTCACGATACGCGGGCGGGGTGGCGGTGGACGTGGAGTGCATCGGCGCGCAAGCAATCGCAGGGCGGGTTTGGCCCGTGAGCGGTTGAGCGGCGCGCGAACGACCGGTGCGGTCCGCGTACGGCAAAAGCGTGTCGTCCTGGCGCCCGGGGTCTGTGCGCCAAGTCTTGCGGTGACGTGGCGGCCCGACCGGGTCCGCGCGTCAGCCATCCGCAAGGCGACGGGGGCAATAGTGCAACGCTCCCCGGGGAGAGCACGTCATAAGCCGTCAACCCACTGCGCAGGGAAGGCCGGGATGTCCAGGCTGCCCTGTATGCCGCTGTGCAGCCTCTTGTAGCGCAACCTTCGCACAGTGGACCGCGGGTGCCAGCCGGCGCCCGGTCTTCCCTGCGCCCTTTCCAAGGAAGGGGCGTCAAGAGAAGCACACAGCTCGGGCGCCTTGCGCCGCGAGGCTATATCCGCGTGTTTTACGGCTGTTTGAAAATTGAGTTGAGCCCGCTCGTCTTGCTGCTCACCGCCCTTGCCACTCACCGCCAGAGTTCGCTCTCCGCCACGCGGTTGATGTCGGCGAGCCGGCGATTGGCGTCCGCGCTCGGGTCGATGCTCCCAACCAGCGTCAGCAGGCGCTGATAGGCGCCATCGGCGATTTCGACCGGCAGCGGGGCCTCGTCAAAGGCCTCGACATAGCTGCCGA
>NZ_JADPJH010000018.1:495533-658465 GCF_023073315.1 Bradyrhizobium sp. 1
ACGCTGGGAGGGATCGTCCCGGCCGAGCGTCTCGAGCTTTTGCTGGAATGTCCGAAAGGTGCGCAGGCCATGGTGCTGTTGCGAAAGCCACGCGTGCAGGTCGTTCATGTGAGCTCCTTCGAGTTACGGAAGAAGCTGCCGGTTTATACAGGAGGGATATGACGATCGGAAGGGAGGGAATGCTGAGCCAGTCCGTCTTCGCCAAGAGGCTTCGCCGGACACGCCTCGCCTTTTCGGCTCAGCGTGGCTGCGCCACGCGAAGCCCGAAAGGGCGAAGCGTGGTGCCCCTGGCCGGAATCGAACCAGCACTCCTTGCGGAACTCGATTTTGAGTCGAGCGCGTCTACCAATTCCGCCACAGGGGCTCTCGGTCGGTCCCCAGAATATGGGCCTCGCGAAGCCGGCGGACTATAGCCATGGGCAAGGCGGGGTCAACCCGCGCCAAAGTGATCCCGGCCGTTCTCGACAGCCGCATGGCACGGGGTTAGAGCCTTACAGCGCGACCCATCCGGAAGAGGCTGCCGTGACGACCCAGAGTGCCGCAATACCTGTATTCAAGCAGGCCAGCCCGAGCCCCGCTCTGACCGCCGCGCTTCTCATCACCCTGATTGCGGCCGCCACGATCGCGGGCGCCTGGTTCTTCCAGCTCGTGCTGGGGATCGTGCCGTGTCCGCTGTGCCTCGAACAGCGCTACGCCTATTATCTCGCGATCCCGCTCGGCTTGCTTATCGCGCTTGCCGCCAAGAGTGGCGCGCCACGGCCGCTGTTGCTCGCCGGCCTTGCGATCCTCGCGCTGGCGACGCTTGCCAATGCCGGCCTCGGCACCTATCACTCCGGGGTCGAATGGGGTTTTTGGAAGGGACCGACCGACTGCTCCGGCCCCGTCATCAATCTCGGCAGCGCAGCTGATCTGCTGTCGAAGCTCGATACCGTGAAGGTGGTGCGCTGCGACGAGGTGCAGTGGCGCTTCCTCGGCCTTTCGCTCGCCGGTTACAACGTGCTGATCTCGCTGTTGATGGCCGCGATCGCCGCGTGGGGATTTGTGGCGACGGCGAAGCGTTAACGGTCAATCGTCCACATCGTCCTGCGTGCGCCCGAACAGGTGCACGATGCCCGGCGTCGCGATCGTCACGAACACGAAGCGCGATAGATGATGGGCGCCGACGAAGATCGGGTCGATGTGCAGCGTCAGGGCCAGCGCCAGCATGGCGTCCATCGCCCCCGGCGCGAAGGCGACGACGACGTCTGAAAACTTCACCTGCGTGGTGAGCGCAACGATGCCGACGAAGATGGCCGAGACGGCAATCGCCACGGCAAACGAGCCCAGCGCCGCATTGATGTGGCCGGCGAGGGTCTTGATTCGCATCCGCGCAAAGCGGCTGCCGATCAGGGCGCCGATGCCGATCAGTGCCACGCCGCGCACCCAGTTCGGCAGGCCGCCATCGACCCAGCCCGCCCCATGCAGCACGCTGGAGCCGATCATCGCGCCGAACATCCAGCTCGCCGGAAATTTTATGAGCCGCAGGACGAGCGCCGCAGCGAGTGAGGCCGCGACCAGCATCGCGAGGTCGAGCGGCGAGGCGATCGCCGTCGTCAGCGTCGGTGCTGCGGTGGGCGCCACGCCCGCGACGGCCAGCACCATCGGCAGTGCCGCAGTGAGGATGATGACGCGCATGGTCTGCACCACGGCGATGCCCGGCAGGTCGGCCCCGCGCTCGACCGCCAGGATCGTGATCTGGGACAGTGCGCCGGGACTGCCCGCGAGGAAGGCCGAGGTGCGGTCCCAGCCATGGATGCGCTGGAGGTAATAGCTCGAGCCGAAGGTCGAGCAGAAGGTGGCGAGCGCAAGCAGCCCGATGGTGAGGGGATAGGCGCTGACCTGTTGAAGCAGATGGCGCGAGACCACCGAGCCCAGCGAGATGCCGAGCAGCACCAGCACGGTCTGGGTCAGGATCGGCGGCAGCGTTAGCTTGCGCCCGGCGATCGCGGCGATCCCGACCGCGATCATCGAGCCCGAGATCAGGCCGCCGGGAAGACCCGCAAGCAGAAATACCAGGCCTCCGGCGGTGCCGATGACGAGTGTCTCCACCGTGCTCAAGATTTCGGCACGGCTTGGCAATTCGAACGGCAGGGAGGCGGTGATTTGCTTCACGCCACCTTATCGCAAATCAGCAAGAGGCGCACAATTGCAGGCTCGTCATGCCGCAATGCGCGCGCCTCTCGCTGTCGCGAACCGTATGTGACGGATTTACTTCTTGTCGGCGGCGGGAGCGGCCGGCGCGGCGGTGCCGGCCTTCGCTTCTTTCTTGCACTCGCGGCGGAATTTCTTGCGCTCCTTGCCCTTCAATCCCTTGGCGTCCGCCTGCTTGGAGCACTCGAGCGACTCGGCGGATCGCTCCTTCGTTACCTTCTTGTCGGCGGTGGCAGCCGCGTCGGTCTTGGCAGCCGGCGCGGCGGTCTGCGCGAAAGTAGCGCCGATGGTGAGCAGGGAGGCGAGGGCGACGACGGCGAGGCGAGACGTGAAGGTCATGGTGTTGCACTCTTCTTGGGAGAATGGCGAAGGGTTGGGAACGTCGGCTCGTGTTGCTGAACGCGACATGAATAATCTGAACAAGGGGGATCACTATATTTTGGCGGTGGGTGCCATCGCTTCCTTGTCGCAACGCGCCGGCACGCTAGGATAGCAGTCTTCGGTTCGCTTCCCCCGGGGGAAGACCAAGGAGGAGACTAGGGATGACCATTCAATCAAAAATGTTGTGTGCAGTTGCGGTGTCGGGATTTGCCGCACTGGTGGCGGCCGCGCCGGCGCAGGCTTTGACCTCGCAGGAGTGCAGCGCGAAATATCAGGCCGCCAAGAAGGACGGCTCGCTCGGCACCACGAAGTGGAATGACTTCCGCAAGGCCCAATGCGGTGCGGATGCGACGCCCGCCGCTGCGCCGAGCGCGGCAGCTCCGGCTGCACCAGCCGCTCCTGCCGAGCCGAAGCAGGCGAAGAAGGAGGCGGCCCCCGCTGCAGCCCCGTCACCGACCCTGCCGGCCGGTCCCGCGATCTATCCGAACGCGGTCGATCCGAAATACGCGAAGGAGAGCGCCGGCAAGGGCCGCCTGCACACCTGCGTCGACCAGTACAATGCCAACAAGACCAGCAACGGCAATGGCGGCATGAAGTGGATCGAGAAGGGCGGCGGCTATTACAGCGAATGCAACAAGAAGCTGAAGGGCGCCGCCTGAGGCCTCAGGATGACGCGGAGGCCGGAGCCAGGCTCCGGCCTCTCGCTTTAGCCCAACAGCTTCTCGGCCGATTTTGCCACGAGTTGCGATCGCTTGCGCGGACCGCGCTCGACGAACAGCAGGCTCTGTCCGAAGATGAAGCAGTAGAACAGGAAGGCCTGCGCGTCGGCCTCCTCGGCCTCGAGGCCGGTCGCGCGATAGAGCTCGGCGACGTGCCTGAGCCGCGCTGCGTCTACGCTCGCCACCGCCGTCGCCGCGTTCTCGTCCGAGCGGGCCCATTGCCGGATCGCGAGCTCGATCGCCATGCCTTCCGGGTTCAGCCGCTCGGAATAGAGCTGGATCATAGCCTTCAGCCGCTCGCGGGGCGCCTCGCCGTCGAGGCTCGTCTGCTGCGCGATCGACGCTGCGCGTCCCTCACGCCAGCGTTCCAACATGGCGTCGAGCAGCGCGGCGCGGTCGGCGAAGCGGCGGTAGAAGCCGCCCTTGGTGACGCCGAGATTCTTGGCGAGCACCTCGACCCGCACCCCCTCAACCCCTGAGTGCGCGAGTTCGATAAACCCTGCCTCGATCCAGACGTCGCCGTTGCCGTTGCCCATGAAGGAAGCCTCACCGGTTCTTGATACGGTGCCGTATTGCTAGCGCGGCAAGGTCTTGATACGCTACCGTATCAAAAATCAAAAGGGCAGGGAGAACGGCGATGGAGCAGGAGGCGACCTATCGCGGCACGGTGTATCCGTGGCAGTGCGATCACGTCGGCCACATGAACACCGAGCCGGGCGAGGCCTGAGTCATGGCAGCGTTCGAGCCGAAAAACCCGGGCTATCGCGCGGCGGCCATTGCGATGTTCGATCGCCAGCCGGCGATGCACACGCTCGGCATCGTGATCGTCCGCCTTGCGCCGGGCGAAGCCGAGCTGGCCATGCTGCATTCGCCGGCCTTCACGCAGCAGAACGGTTTTGTCCATGCCGGCATCATCACGGCGGGGCTCGACAATGCTTGCGGCATTGCCGCCTTCACCCTGATGCCGCGCGAGGCCGACATCCTCACCGTCGAGTTCAAGACCACCCTGCTTGCACCCGCCCAAGGCGAACGCTTCGTCTTCAAGGCCGAGGTGGTCAAGCTTGGCCGGACGCTGACCTTCTGCGAGGCCAGGGCCTTTGCCGAGCACGAGGGCAAGACCAATCTGATCGCCACCATGACCGGAACGTTGATGGCGATGCTGCCACGCGAGGCTCCGCAGGCGCCGCGCACGTCCCCCGCGATGCGCGGCGATTGACAAGCCTGCCGTCGCATTCCTTGATGCGGCGGTCATGCTCGGAAGTCTTGGTCTCATTCTGCTCTGCCAGTTGATCGGCGAAGTGGTCGTGCACGGTCTCGGCCTGCCGCTGCCGGGTCCCGTGCTCGGTCTGCTCTTGCTCCTGATCTTGCTGCTTGCCCGCGACCGTTTTTCGCTGCTCGCGCGCGGCCCCTTGCGCAACGACGGCGTCGAGACGGCCAGCAAGGGCCTGCTCGCGCATCTGTCGCTGCTGTTCGTGCCGGCCGGCGTCGGCGTCGTGCAGAAGCTCGACCTGCTCGCGTCCCACGGCATCGCCATCATCTTCGTGCTGGCGCTCTCGGTGGTCGTCACCCTGCTTGCGACGGTGCTCACCTTCCGTCTCGTCAGCCGTCTGTTGAGGCAACAGGACGCGCAATGAAGGACAATCCGTTCTCGCTCTGGGTCTATCTCTCGCAGTCGCCGCTGTTGTGGCTGACCGTGACGCTGCTGGTTTATGCGGGCACGGATGCGGTGTCGCTGGCGACGCGTCGGCATCCGTTCGCCAATCCCGTGCTGCATGCGATGTGGATCATCGGTGCGTTCCTGCTTCTGACCCGCACCTCCTACACGACCTATTTCGCCGGCGCGCAGTTCGTGCACTTCCTGCTCGGGCCCGCGACGGTCGCGCTCGCCGTGCCGCTCTACGAGAATCGCAAGCGCGTGGTTGCCTCCATCGTGCCCATGCTGGTGGCGTTGGTCGCGGGTTCGGTCACGGCCGTGGTGTCGGTGGTGCTGCTGGCCGAGCTCGCCGGGCTTCCGCGCGAAGTGGTCCTGTCGCTGGCGCCGAAATCGGTCACAGCCGGTGTCGCCATGGGCATCGCCGAATCCCTGCACGCCGATCCCTCGCTGGCGGCGGTCGCGGTCATCCTCACCGGCATCATGGGCGCCATCATCGTGACGCCGCTGATGAACCGGACCGGCGTCACCGATTACCGGGCGCGCGGCTTTGCGGCCGGCCTCGCCGCGCACGGCATCGGGACTGCCCGTGCGTTTCAGGTCGACGAGATCGCCGGGGTCTTTTCCGGCATCGCCATGAGCCTGAATGCTTTGGTGACCTCGTTCCTGGTCCCGCTGGCGGTCACGCTGCTGGTGCGATGACATTGCCGCCGCGACGCTCTATATGATCCGTAACAATTCGCGGTTCCGACCCGTGTTTGCGGGAGATGGGACCGAAACGGGACGAGATATGGCTGCATTTATGAAGAAGGGCCTTGTGCCGACGCGGCGCGCCGCACTGACGCTGATCGGGGCGGGTGCACTCGCCGCGGGCGGGATCACCCTGGCACGAGCCGCCACCGACGATGACGAAGTGCTCACCGAAGCCAGGGTGCTGCGAGACCCCGACGTTCCCGTCGCCGGCAATCCGGATGGCAACATCAGCATCATCGAATGGTCCGACTACAACTGCCCCTATTGCCGCAAGCTCGAGCCCGAGCTGCGCCAGGTCATCCAGGACGACGGCAAGGTGCGGCTGGTGATGAAGGACTGGCCGGTCCTCGGGCCGGTTTCGGTTACCGCGGCGCGGATCGCGCTCGCGGCGAAATATCAGGACAAGTACCACAAGGCCCATGATGCCATGATGGGCGTCAGCTCGCGCCTGACCGAGCCGCGTATCAACGAGCTGCTCGCGGCTGCCGGCGTCGACATGGACCGGTTGAAGCGGGATCTTGCCGACCACGGCAAGGACATCGACGCGGTCCTCAAGCGCAACAACGAGCAGGCCGAAGCCTTCGGTTTCCGTGGCACGCCGTCCTTCATCGTCGGCAAGTACCGCGTGCCCGGCGTTCTCAGCATGGCCGAATTCGAGCAGGTCATCGCAGATGCCCGCAAAGCCAAGATGAACTGAGGGGACCGCGTTCATCGCGCTCAGCACAAAGGCGCCGCCGCGGACCCGCGACGGCGCCTTGTTCATGTCTGGTCGATCGAATTATTTCGACGAGATTCGGACCCAGTCCTTGTGCGCGCGATCTTGCAGCGCATTCCAGTCGGCCTTCGCGACATCCCAGTTCACGATGGTGCGATTGACGGTCGCGACCTCGCCATTGGCGACCGACGACGTCTGCATGGAGTCATAGACATACACGCCGCAGCCGAGCAGCAGCGCACCCAAAATCATTCCGAAAAAAGTCTGCATGGCGAACCTCCGGTGACGGGCGATAACGTCGGCCCGCAGCGATGGTTCCGCGGCCATGCGGCGCATCTAGGGAGAGCTTGTTCATTTTCCATTCAGCCATTGCAGCAGCTCCGCGTTGATCTCGCGCGGATAGGTGTGGCTGAGATCGTCAATCTCGCGATAGGTGACGTCGGCGCCGGCGGCCGAGAGCGCAGCTTGCGTCTGCCGCGCGGTCTGCACCGGAAACATCCAGTCGAGCTTGCCGTGGGTGATGAAGACGGGCAGGCCTTGCAGGCGCGCGGCATCAGCCATCTCCGCCATCAGCGGATGGAAGGTCGCCGACACCGGCGCAAGATGCGTGAATGGCGAGGCGCCGTCGAGGCCGGAGACGTAGCTGAAGGTGCCGCCGTCGCTCATGCCGGTCAGCAGCATCCGCGAGGCGTCGATGGTCCAGCGGCTGCGCACGGTCTCGAGGATGCGCATCAGGTTCGGCGTGTCGGCGTCATCGCCCATCAGTGCCCAGGTTGGGCCGGTCGCAGTCGGCGCCACCAAAATCGCGCCGAGGCTGCGGGCGTCGCGCAGCCAGCTCCACAGGAAGCTGCGGCCGTTGCCGCTGCCGCCATGCAGCGCCATCACCAGCGGCATCGCGCGATCGGGCGAATAATATTCGGGGATATAGACCGAGAAGCCGCCGCGGCTGCCGGGCTCGTTGTGGTCGTGGAAGATGCCGGTGTCGTCGCTCGCGCCGGCCTCGAGACGTGCCAACAGATCGCCATTCTCGCGATTAGCGGCGTTGAGAAAGAAATTGCTCACCGGCGGAAACTGCACCGCCAGCGGATAGAGTGCCTCCTGCGCGCGCGGTACGTGGCGCAGTGCGCGGAAGACCGCGACGAGATCACCATTGCCGCGCTCGACGTCGCGAATGCCGGCAAAGGCGGCGAGCGTCTCGTTGCAGGCGCGATCGAGCCGCTCGCGCAAGCCGGCAAACTGCTCCGGCCAATTTCCGATCGGCGCGCGCGCCGCCTGCAGCGCGTCGTCCGGCGCGCCGATCGCGTCCATCACCGAGGCGAATGCTGGCGGGTGCAATTGCCGCTGGAAGAAACCGAGTGCCTCCAGCGCATTGAGCAACGGTGGCAGCACGGCCACGATGTCGTCCACCACGGCCTCGGTCATTGCCGCTTCCTCTGCTTGGATCAGTGCAGCTTCGGCGCCTTGAGCAGCTTGAAGCGATCGGTCGAGGTCACCGTGACGTCGAAGGTGACGCCTTCATGATGCACGGTCAGTGGCACGTCGACGCCGGCAGCGCCGAGCCCCCACATCTTCTTGTAGAAGCCGGTCTGGCTCGTGACCTTCTCGCCATCCACCGCCAGGATGACGTCGCCGGTCTTGAGCTCGGCGCGGGCGGCCGGGCCATTGGCGGAGATCCCGATCACCACCACGCGGTTGTCGATCTCCGTCGAAAAGAGCCCGAGCCACGGGCGCGACGGCTTGTTGACGCGGCCGAACTTGCGCAGGTCGTCGAGGATCGGCTTCAGCAGGTCGATCGGCACGATCATGTTGACGTGCTCGGCCTTGCGTTCGCGTTCGCGCTCCAGCTGGAGCGAGCCGATACCGATCAGCTCGCCGCGCGCGTTGAGAAGCGCCGTTCCGCCCCAGTTCGGATGCGCGGGATGGGTGAAGACGGCCTCGTCCAGCAGGTACTCCCAATAGCCGGCGAATTCCTGCTTGGCCACGATCTGGCTTGCGACCGAGCGCGTGCGCCCGCCGGCGCCGCCGACCACGACGCGGTCGCCGATCCCAGTTTCCGCCGAGTTGCCGAGCGGCAAGGGCTCGACGTCGAGGTGACCGAGCGCCTGCACCAGGCCGAAGCCGGTGACGGAATCAAAGCCGAGCGCATGCCCCTCGACGACGCGTCCGTCGGCGAGGTGCAGCCATACGGATTCCGCCTCGGTGATGAGATAACCGATGGTGAGCACCAGCCCGTCGTCGATCACGACGCCGTTGCCGGCGCGTTCGGTGCCCAGCGTCTCGGCGCTGAAGGCATCCGGCGGGATGATGGCGTGCAGGCCGACGACGGATGCGAGCGCACGGTCGAGATCGAAACCGTAATCGCTCGCACGCGGCTGGTTGGCCGGCGGCACTCTCCATTCGGTCAGGGCGGGCATGGAGTTCTCCTGGCTGAGTGCATCGCCCCGTCATGGTTAGCGGAACGACGCGCGAAGCACCCATAATTTAGGCCGTAGGAGGCCGTCTTGAAAGCCTCGTTCCCCAACTATTCCGGAGAGCGGCGTGTGAAATCTTGGAAAGGCATGGGAACGCCTGCATAGGCGGCAAGCTGCCGCTGAATTCGGCTGGCACCGACCGCATGGCTGCTGTCCGGCGAGGTGCTAGGCGGGCTGCAATGAAGCTGCTAACCATTGCCGCTTCGTTTGACCAAGGGATCACGGACCGAAGCAATGGACAACCGCAGCGACATCTGGCGTGGCGTCGACACGATCAAGGCGCGTTTCATCGACCTCAGCGACAAGGTCTGGGGCATGCCGGAAGTGTGCTACACCGAAGCGCGCTCCGCCGCCGAGCATCTCGCCGAATTGCGCCACCAGGGTTTCCGCATCACCGAGAAGGTGGCGGGCATTCCGACTGCTGTGATGGGCGAATGGGGCGAGGGCGGACCGGTCATCGCCTTCATGGGTGAATATGACGCGCTGCCGGGCCTCAGCCAGGAGGCGGGCGTCGCCGAGCACCGGCCGGTCGAGACCGGCGGCCATGGCCATGGCTGCGGTCACAATCTGCTCGGCTCTGCCGCACTGCTCGCCGCAACCGCGATGAAGGACTGGCTCGCCGAGAACAAGGTGCCGGGCCGCGTGCGCTATTACGGCTGCCCCGCTGAAGAAGGCGGCGCCGCAAAGGCCTTCATGGTGCGTTCCGGTGCATTCGAAGATACCGACATCGCCATCACCTGGCATCCGCACAGCTTCTGGGAAGTGGCGGTGACACCGTCGCTCGCCAACACGCGCGCCGACTTCATCTTCACCGGCCGCACCTCGCATGCGGCGGCCTCGCCGCATCTCGGCCGCTCCGCGCTCGATGCAGTGGAATTGATGAATGTCGGCGTGAACTACATGCGCGAGCACATGCCGAGCGATGCGCGCGTGCACTACGCGCTGCTCGACACCGGCGGCATTGCGCCCAACGTGGTGCAGGCCCATGCGCGCGTGCGCTATTCGATCCGCGCCCGTGATCTTCCCGGCATGAACGAACTGGTCGGACGCGTGAGCAAGATTGCGGAAGGCGCGGCGCTGATGACCGAGACCAAGGTCGAGATGAAGATCATCTCCGCGGTCTCCAACATCCTGCCGAACACGCCGCTGGAGCAGGCGCTGCACCGGGTCATGGAAGAGCTCGGACCGCCGCATTTCGACGATGCTGACAAGGGTTTTGCCAGCGAGATCCGTGCGACGCTGAGCGACAAGGACATCGAGTCGGTCTATTACGCGATCGGCATGGAGCCGACCGATCGGCCGCTGGCCGACTTCCTGGTGCCGCTCGATGCCAAGCGCAATCCGCTGGTCGGCTCGACCGACGTCGGTGACGTGAGCTGGGTGGTGCCGACCGTGCAGGTTCACGCACCGACGGTTGCAATCGGCACGCCGTTCCACACTTGGCAGGTGGTGGCGCAGGGCAAGAGCGGACACGCCCACAAGGCGATGGTGCAGGCGGCCAAGGCGATGGCCGGTATCGGCATCAAGGCGTTGACGGATCCGGAACTGATCAAGGCAGCGAAGGCGGACCTTGCGAGGCGAACGGCCAAGACACCTTATGTCTGTCCGCTGCCGGACCACGTCGCGCCGCCGCTGAATATGTCCGTGGTGTAGAATTCCGTCTCGATACTTCGTCTGATCCGGCGAACAAATTTTCCGCAGTGCAACGTGGATTTCGGCGCGTTTTGACGCCGGATTGCCGAACGCTTGAGCTGCGGAACGCGGTTTTGCCCAACAGACAGCCAGAACACCGTTTGCATACACACGGTCGCAGTTGACGGGCGGCCTATTCAGTGTGCCATCTACTGCCGAACAAAACCCGGCGGCCGTCTCGTGGCCGCCTGCATCCATACGGGAACCAGACGGGGGACAACCATGCTGGATAAAGAACTGCGTTCGATGATCGGTGACGTGAAGGGCGGGCGGATGGATCGCCGTGCCTTCATCCAGCGCCTGGCTGCAGTCGGTCTCACCGCCCCCCTCGCCAACCAGATCCTCGCGCTTGGCGGCGTCGCCATGGCGGAAGGTGCGCAAACCTACAAGCCGACCAAGCGCGGCGGCGGCGGTGCGCTGAAGCTGCTGTGGTGGCAGGGCCCGACCCTGCTCAATCCGCATTTCGCCACCGGCACCAAGGACCAGGACGGCTCGCGCCTGTTCTATGAACCGCTCGCCTGTTGGGATCCGGACGGCAACATGAAGCTGGTTCTGGCGGCCGAAACCCCCTCGGTCCAGAACGGGCTCCTCGCGGCCGACGGAACGTCGGTCACGTGGAAGCTGAAGCCCGGCGTGAAATGGCACGACGGCAAGCCGTTCTCGGCCGACGACGTCGTCTTCACCTGGGAATACACCAAGGATCCCGCGACGGCGACCGTCACCGCCGGCACCTACCGTGACCTCAAGGTCGAGAAAATCGACGACCTCACAGTCAAGATCACCTTCCCGCAGCCGACCCCGTTCTGGGCCGATGCGTTCGTCGGCGCAGGCGCCGGCCAGATCCTGCCGAAGCATATGTTCGCCGACTATATCGGCTCGAAATCCCGCGACGCCCCGGCCAACCTCTCGCCGGTGGGCACCGGTCCCTACAAGTTCGTCGAGTTCAAGCCGGGCGATCTCATTCGCGGCGTGATCAATCCCGACTACCACATGGCGAACCGTCCCCATTTCGATTCGATCGAGATGAAGGGTGGCGGTGACGCCGTCTCGGCGGCGCGCGCGGTGATCCAGACCGGCGAATATGATTTCGGATGGAACATCCAGGTCGAGGACGACGTGCTGCTGCGCCTTGAGAAGGGCGGCAAGGGCAGGACCATCTACGCCGTGGGCGGCGACACCGAGTTCATTGCGCTTAACTTCACCGATCCGAACACCGAGGTCGACGGCGAGCGCTCCTCGATGAAGACCAAGCATCCGCTGTTCTCCGATCCGGCGGTGCGCAAGGCGCTGTCGATGCTGGTCGACCGCGACTCCATCAAGAAGGCGATCTACGGCCGCGCCGGCCGCACCACCGCCAACTTCCTCAACGGTCCCGAAAAGTTCGTCTCCAAGAACACCACCTGGGAGTTCAGCATCGAGAAGGCCTCGAAGCTGCTCGACGACGCCGGCTGGAAGCCCGGTGCGGATGGTATCCGCGAGAAGGACGGCAAGAAGCTGAAGCTGCTGTACCAGACCTCGATCAACGGTCCGCGTCAGAAGACCCAGGCGATCGTCAAGCAGGCCTGTCAGAAGGCCGGGATCGACGTCGAGCTCAAGTCGGTCGTGGCGTCGGTGTTCTTCTCCTCCGACGTTGCCAACCCCGACACCTATCCGAAGTTCTATGCCGATCTCGAGATGTTCCAGATCCCGCTGAGCCAGCCCGATCCGGCGCAGCACATGCGCCGCTATCATTCGCGCTACATCGCCGCCAAAGAGAACAAGTGGCAGGGCACGAACTTCCCGCGCTGGGTCAACAAGGACTACGACGCCGCGATCGACGCGGCGGACAAGGAGATGGATCCGGTCAAGCGCGTCGCCTTCTACGTCAAGTGCAACGACCTGCTGTGGCAGGACACCGTCTTCATCCCGGCGATGCACCGCCTGAAGGTGGAGGCCGCCGCGAACACGCTGCGTCCGGTGATCTCGGGCTGGGCCAACGAAACCGACAACATCTTCGACTGGTATCGCGAGGAATGATCCCCCAATCCTAGACGGGATCTTTCCCTATGAGTCAGTATGTCCTTCGTCGCCTGATGATCGCGGTTCCGAGCTTGCTCGGAATCTCGGTCGTGCTGTTCGTCGTGCTGGCGCTTGCGCCAGGCGATCCCTTCTCGGAACTGGCGACGAACCCGAATGTCCCGCCCGAAGTGCAGGCCGCCCTTCGGGCCAAGTTCGGCCTCGACGATCCGATCTACCTCCGTTACCTGCACTGGCTCAATGCCATGCTGCACGGTGATTGGGGTTTCTCCTTCGTCAGCCGGATGAACGTCGACACGCTGATCCTTCAGCGTCTGCCGGCGACACTCTATGTGATCGGCTCGGCGCAGATCCTGGCGCTGCTGATCGCGATTCCCGTCGGCGTTTATGCGGCCACAAAGCCCTATTCGCTATTCGACCAGATCGCGAACACGCTCGCCTTCATCGGCTTCTCGCTGCCGACCTTCTTCACCGGCCTGCTGTTCATCCTGATCTTCTCGGTGACGCTGGACTGGTTGCCCTTCGTCTATACTACCGACATCAAGGGCACCGGCATCCGCTGGGTGCTCGAGATGATCCGGCAGGCGATCATGCCGGTGGCGGTGCTTGGCCTGTTCCAGGCGGCGTCGATGACGCGCTTCGTGCGCTCGGCGATGCTGGACGTGATCCGGCTCGACTACGTCACCACGGCGCGCGCCAAGGGACTCGGGCAAGCCAAGGTCATCGTCAAGCACGTGATGCGCAACGCCATGATCCCGGTGGTGACGCTGATCGCGTTGCAGATGCCGGCGGTGTTCGGGGGCGCCATCGTCACCGAGCAGATTTTCCGTATCCCCGGGATCGGCTCGCTGCTGATCTCCTCGATCCTGTCCAACGACACGCCGGTCGTGATGGCCGTGACCTTCGTGTTTGCGTGCCTGGTCGTGCTGTTCAATCTCATCGCGGACGTCCTGTATGGCTGGCTTGACCCTCGCATCTCCCTCCGCTGAGCGGCGCACCTACTCGCCCTGGCGCGAGACGTGGCGGCGCTACAGCCGCCACAAGCTCGCCGTGGTCAGCGCGTTCCTGCTTCTGATCCTGGTGCTGGCCGTGGTGGTCGGGCCCTTCGTGTGGCGCGTGAAGATCAACGAGATCGACATCGTCGCCGGCATGCAGGGACCGTCGCTCTCCCATCCCTTCGGCACCGACGATCTCGGCCAGGACATCCTGGCGCGCATGATCTATGGCGGGCGTATCTCGCTTGCGGTCGGGCTTGCCGCGATGCTGGTCTCGGTGTTCGTCGGTACGCTGATCGGCTCGCTTGCCGGGATGTCGCGGGGCGCGCTCGGTCACGGCCTGATGTGGCTCACCGATTTGTTCCTGTCGCTGCCGCAACTGCCGCTGCTGCTGCTGCTGATCTATCTGTTCCGCGATGGGCTGAAGCAGGCGTTTGGTCCAGAAGGCGGCATTTTCGTTCTGATCGTGCTCGTCATCGGCGGCTTGCGCTGGATGCCGGTGGCACGCCTCGTGCGCGCGCAATTCCTGTCGATCCGCGAGAAGGAGTTCGTGGAAGCTGCCCGCGCGCTCGGTGCAAGTCCGGTGCGGCAGGTGATCCGTCACATCCTGCCCAATGCGCTCGGTCCGGTGATTATCGCCGGCACCATCGACGTTGCGGCCGCGATCATCGCCGAGTCCACGCTGTCCTTTCTCGGCCTCGGCTTCCCGCCGGATACCCCGACCTGGGGCCGGCTCCTGTTCGACGCCAAGGATTTTCTCGATATCGGCCCGCACTGGGCATTGTTTCCGGGCGGCGCGATCTTCATCGCGGTGGTCGCCATCAACTTCATCGGCGACGGCTTGCGTGACGCGCTCGATGCGCGACGGGTGATCTGATGGCGCCACTGCTCGAAATCAAAGGACTGAAAACCCACTTCTCCACCGACGACGGCATTTTGCAGGCCGTCGACGGCGTCGACATCTCCATCAACCGCGGCGAGACGCTCTGCGTCGTCGGTGAGTCCGGCTGCGGTAAGACCGTCACGGCGATGTCGATCCTGAAGCTGATCGCGATGCCGCCGGGCCGAATCGTGGCCGGCCAGATCATCTTCGAAGGCCGCGATCTGGTGCCGCTGACGAGCAATCAGCTGGACGAGATCCGGGCCAAGGAGATCGGCTTCATCTTCCAGGAGCCGATGACCTCGCTTAACCCGGTGCTCACCGTTGGCGAGCAGATCGCCGAGAGCCTGCGCCGGCATGAGGCGGTGACCAGGAAGCAGGCGATGGAGCGCACCATCGAGATGCTGAAGCTGGTGCAGATCCCCAACGCCGAAGGCCGCGTGCACAATTATCCGCACCAGTTCTCCGGCGGCATGCGCCAGCGCGTGATGATCGCGATGGCGCTCGCCTGCAAGCCGAAACTGATCATCGCCGACGAGCCCACCACCGCGCTCGACGTCACCATCCAGGCCCAGATCCTCGACCTCCTTCAAGATATGAAGGAGCGCTTCGGCATGGCGGTGATGCTGATCACCCATGCCATGGGCGTCGTCGCCGAGACCGCGCAGCGCGTCGTTGTGATGTATGCCGGCAAGGTGGTGGAGGAGGCGCATGTCGACGATCTCTTCGGCAATCCCGGCCATCCCTATACCCAGGGACTGATCCGCTCGATCCCGCGCATCGATCTCGACAGCGAGCACAAGGTGCGGCTGGAGGCGATCGGCGGCTCGGTGCCGATCCTGATCAATCCGCCGGTCGGCTGTCGTTTTGCTCCACGTTGTCGCCATGCCATGAGCGTCTGTACCGAGAAGGAGCCGCTGCTCCGCGAGATCTCGCCCGGCCACCGTATGGCCTGTCACCTGGGAGATACGACTCTGGGAGCCGCGTCATGAGCGAACCCTTGCTCCGCGTCAGCGGCCTGAAGAAACATTTCCCCGTGCTCGGCGGCCTGCTGTCGCGCCAGGTCGGCAGCGTCTATGCGGTCGACGGCGTGTCGTTCTCGGTCAATCGCGGCGAGACGCTCGGTCTCGTCGGCGAATCCGGCTGCGGCAAGTCGACGACGGGCCGCTGCGTGCTGCGCCTGATCGAGCCGACCGACGGCGAGGTCACTTTCGACGGCCAGGACGTACGCAAGCTCGGCGGCAATGATTTGCGCGCGATGCGGCGGAACATGCAGCTGGTGTTCCAGGATCCCTTCGCCTCGCTCAATCCGCGCATGACGGTCGGCACCATCCTCGGCGAGGCTTTCACCATCCACAAGCTCGCATCCTCCGCCAAGGAGCGTGAGGAGCGCGTCGCGGGTCTCCTGGTCAAGGTCGGCCTCAAGGCCGAGCACATGCGCCGGTACCCGCACGAATTCTCCGGCGGCCAGCGCCAGCGCATCGTGATTGCGCGCGCTCTCGCGGTCGAACCAAAATTGATTGTCTGCGACGAGCCGGTCTCTGCACTCGACGTGTCGATCCAGGCCCAGGTCATCAACCTGCTCGAAGACCTGCAGGCCGAGCTGAATCTCACTTATCTCTTCGTCGCGCACGACCTCTCGGTGGTCGAGCACATCTCCGACCGCGTCGCGGTGATGTATCTCGGCCGTATCGTCGAGCTCGCGAAAGCCAGCGACCTCTACCGCAACCCGCAGCATCCCTACACCAGGGCGCTGTTGTCAGCGGTGCCGGTGCCCGATCCGAAACTCAAGCGCGAGCGCATCCGTCTCAAGGGCGACGTGCCGAGCCCGATGAAGCCGCCCTCGGGCTGCCACTTCCACACCCGTTGTCCGATCGCCCAGCCGCGCTGTTCGGAGAGCGCGCCGGAGCTGAGGGAAGGGGCGGGCGGGCACTTTGTGGCGTGTCATCTGGCCTAAGGGGCCACCCCGCTACCCGTCCAGCGTAAAGCCGACGCGCAGCGTCACCTGATAATGGCGCACAGCGTTGTTCTCGATGTGGCCGCGCGTCTGCACCACCTCGAACCATTTCATCTCGCGGACGGTTTTGGCGGCGCGGCTGATCGCGTTCTTGATCGCATCCTCGATCGAGGTTTCGGACGATCCGACCAGCTCCAGGATCTTGTAGACGTGATCCGTCTCGGCTGTGGGCATGACGTGCCTCCCTTGGTTGCGCCGCGGCTGGTGCGTGCCGCCGCATCGCTTCCAATTGAACGAGCGCCAACCTTTTCGGTTCCGTCAGGTGCGATGGTCCGCATCGCGGACCCAAGAGAACTATTCCGCGACCGGCGCGGCCTGCGGCAGGGCCGGCGCAGGCTGCGTCCCGCGCCATAGCAGTCGCAACAGCAGAACCAGAATCGCCATCAACGCGAAGCCACCGAGGGCGGGCGCGAAATGCTGGCTGGGATCGGCCTTCTGCCCGAACTGCACCGCAAGCCGCGCCGATTGCAGCAGCCCATAGGCCCCGGCGAGCAGGATCAGCCCGTATGTCACGTCGCGCTCGCGCGGGCTCGCCACTCTGGCGAGATCGGGCAGCGCCAGCGCAAGACCGATCCCGAGGATCGGCAGGTCGTAATCATAGGCGTAGGGGCTGATCATCACCGAAATCATGACGGTGATGCCGAGCGCGAATTGGGACGATAGGCCACGGGCCACGCCGGCGAGGACGGCGAGCAGAGCCAGCCCCGCGACGGCGACCTGTCCCCAGAAGGCGGCATTCGCCGGAAAGCCGGCCATGTAGAGTGCTGCATAGGCGGAGATCATGCGGAAGAGCGGATAAAAGCCCTGCTCGAGAAAGCCCGCCGATTCCCTGATCGCCCCTGACCATGCGATCCAGATCTGCCAGCCGAACAGGAGCGTGCAGAGCAGCGAGCTCGTCAACACAACGACTGCCGCGGTCGCGAGCGCGACCCAGCGCCGCGTCGCCAGCAGGTAGACGCCGACGGCAATGGCGAGATGCGGCTTGATGACCATGGCGCCGAGTGCGAGGCCGGCGAGCCATTGCCGCCGGTCGACGTTGAGGCAAACCAGCGCGATCAGCGCGCCGGTGAGAAAGCCGTTCTGTCCGCAGCCGATGGTGATCGCGAGCGCCGGAAACAGGATGACCAGCACTTGCGCGAAATTTTTGCCGGCGATGGCGCGCAGGGTCACGAGATAGAGCGCGAGTGTTGCGGTTGTGAACAGGAGATAGCCGACGCCGACCGGCAGGAAGGCGAACGGCGCGAGCAGGAGGGCGTATTGCGGCGGATAGGTCCAGGGCATGAAGCCGGTCATGCCGCCGGCCGCCTCCATCTGCATCTTCAGCAGCGCCTCGAAATGATAGACTTGGTCGAGGTCGCCGCGCCAGACGCGCTGTGCGACGATATGGAAGGCGTCGAAATCGGCGAGTTCGCGACCCGTCCAGCCGCCCCAGCGGGCGAACCAGAACGTCTTGAACGCCACGATCACCGCCAGCGCCACCAGCACGAAGCGGACATAGGCGGTCCGCTTCGACGGTGAGGCCTGAAGCGCTTCCAGCGTCTCGGCGAACATGGATGGCAGCCTCGGACTGGTTTGGGGGCGGAATGCCGGCCCGTCAATCGCAGGCGAGATTGCCTCCAGAGGCTTAAAGGACGGTAACGAACCGGAAAGGATTTTGCGGGCGACCGGCGGCTACGGGCAGGGCTATCCGCATTGTCCCGCTTCCCTTGGTGCGGTTTCCGAACAGCAGGCCTGGAGAATTGCGCTCGAGGCCGTTTGCGCAGGCTATTCGCCGAGAAAAGCCGTGATGAGGGCCACGGCCTGGGCGGGTTGCTCTTCCATGATCCAGTGGCCGGAATTGGTGATCACGCCGCTGCGGACATTGGTGGCCGCGAAGCCGATCTCCGTCGCGAGCTGAGCACCGTAGGAATGATCGCCGCCGATCGCAAGCACGGGCATCGTCAGCTTGCCCTTCTCGGCAAGCAGCTTGGTGTTGTCGACGGCGTCCCGGGCGAATGCCGCGAATTGTCCGCCGAAGGCATTGTGGATCGCGAGCGGACGGGCGTAGAGCGCCGCATAATGTTCACGGGTCGGCTCGTCGATCCCGGCCGGGTTCGCCGACAATTCGTTGTAGAAGCGGTCAAGCAGGATGCGTTCGCGTCCGGCAACCAGACGCTCGACATCGGGACCTCGGAAATTGAAGTGCCAGACCTTCGGATTCTTCAACTGGTCGTCCCAGTGTGCCAGTCCCGGCAGCGGCGCATCCATCACAATCCAGCGCGTCGTCCGTTCCTGATACTGGACGGCGAAGGCGTAGCCGACCATGTTGCCGATGTCGTGTGTGACGAGCGCGGCCTGCTTGATGCCGAGCCGGTCCAGAATAACCGCCAGGTCGCGTGCCTGCGCCACCTTCTCGTAGCCGCCCTCGGGATGCGACGACAGGCCCATGCCACGCAGGTCGGGCACGATCACCGTATGATCCTTCATCAGCACTTCTGCGAGCGGCACCCACATGTCTCCGGTGTCGCCGAAGCCATGCAGCAGCACGACCGCGGGTCCAGTGCCGCCGATACGGACATATTGCGTGCCGCCGCTCACCGGCATCTGCTCGGCACGAACAGAGGCAGGCCAGGGCTTGACCTCCGCATGGACGGGCGTTGCGACCAGAAGTGCAACGGCCGACAGGGGGGCGGCGAGGTCGCGCGCGAGGCCGCGTGCCCATGCGGGAATGACAAAGTGCGACAACATTGGAATTCTCCTTGATCTCGGGTTTCAGGCGGCCAGCCGCGTTTTGCAGAACAGCCGCTCGATCTCAGTCTCGGCTTGCGCGACCAGAGAGGGATGCGAGAGCCACGCGACGGTCAGCGCCGAGAGGTGACGGGTGATGGCGTTGCTGCCTGGAATGCTGGAGTCGACGTGCAGGATGTTCATGATCGTCGCTCCTTATTGATGGAGCGATTGGATACGCGCACACCGCCTGATGATCGACCAGCGCGGCATATCATTGTTGCCGGACAGCGCGCAATGCCGGCGCGCAGGGTGATTTCGCCGGACGCTCCCGGTAGGGTGGAAATCCCGATAGGGCATACTCAAGTTCATGTCGCACATGCCCGATTTCGAAGGCTGGGGGATGCCTCGATTTGCGTGCGATATCGAAATGTTTCTTCGAATCCGCCGGGAGGCGGCGCATCGCCCGCTTGTCCGCGAGTGCGGGGAAGGGCTAACCTAAAGGCTGTTCCTGGCATCTTCGAAGTGCGGTGATGATCAGCCGTTGGACGAGAAGCGTTCTGGCTGCGATCGGCCTTTTGGCGTTGCCGGCATTGGGTGCCGCGCAGGACGAGCTTCATGACGCGCCTCGCAGCCTGTCGCTGCAAGTCACCACCGATCCTTCCATGATCGCGTGCCGCAGGCTGGAGAGCGTCAATCCCGCCTCGCTCGTGTTCCTGCCGTTGCGCCGGACCTTTAACGACGATTTCGACGAGCATCCGCTGTCGCACGGGCGCTGGGTGCCGCATTATGCCGGCGGCGCGGCGTGGCCGGAGGCGCGCTATTGGGGCGGCGACGGCTCCGATTTCAAGCGCAAGACCAGTGCCAATGGCGAGCAGCAGATCTATGTCGATCCGCGCTACGCGGGGCGCGCCGGGACGCCGCTCGGACTCGATCCTTTCAAGGTCAAGGACGGTGTGCTCTCGATCATCGCCAGCCGCACGCCACCGGAATTGAAGCCGGTGCTGTTCAACAACGATTACATCTCGGGGATTTTGACGACCCAGGGCACGTTCGCGCAGAAGCACGGCTATTTCGAAATCCGCGCCAAGGTGCCGGTTGGTCATGCGGTGTGGCCGGCGTTCTGGATGCTGGCGGATGACGGTGGTTGGCCGCCGGAAGTCGACGTGCTGGAAGGCCGCGGCGAGCGGCCCGGCGATCTCGTCATGACGACGCATTGGCGGATTCCGTCGACCCAGAAGATCCAGTCCTGCGGCTTCGACTTCGCGGTCGGTGATGCCTCGAACGCCTTCCACAATTACGGTGTGCTGTGGGAGGAGGATCGCCTGGTCTATTTCATCGACCGCAAGCCGGTGTCCGACATCAAGGTCCCCATCGGCTTCGACGATCCCATGTACATGATCGTCAATCTGGCGATCGGATCGAAATTCTTTCCCGGCGTCAGTCCTGTCGATGCGGAATCGCCTTCGAGCGTCGCATTTGAGATCGACAGGATTTCCGCCTATCAGATCGATATGGAGCAAGCGCGGAGATAGTGATGCCGTCTGATGTCTCGCGGCGTGATTTTGCAAGACTCGCAGGGCTTGCCGCGCTTGGCACAGCGGCGGGCGTCAAGGCTGCGGAGAATGAAACGCCCGCATCGGCCGAGCGTGGCGCGCCCTTCCCGAAGGATTTTCTCTGGGGCACGGCGACCTCATCCTACCAGATCGAAGGCGCCGTCAACGAGGACGGCCGCGGCAAGTCGATCTGGGACATTTTTAGCCACACGCCCGGCAAAATCGAGGATGGCTCCACCGGCGATCGCGCCAACGAGCATTACCATCGCTACAAGGCGGACGTCGCGCTGATCCGAGCGCTCGGCGTCAAGGCCTACCGTTTTTCAATTGCGTGGCCGCGTGTGTTTCCGGATGGAACGGGCCAGCCCAATCCGAAAGGGCTCGACTTCTATAACCGCCTCGTCGACGAGCTGCTCGCGAACGGCATCGAGCCCTATGCCACACTCTATCACTGGGACCTGCCGCAGGCGCTTCAGGACCGCGTTGGCGGATGGTCATCGAGTGATACGTCGAAGGCGTTTGCCGATTACGCGTCTTACGTCGCCGCGCGCCTGACCGATCGCGTGAAGAACGTCTTCACCGTGAACGAGGTGGGGCGCTTCTTGAACTTTGGCTATGGCTGGGGCATCGACGCACCCGGCCTCAAGCTGCCGACCGGGCAGCTAAACCAGGCCCGCCATCACGTAGCGCTGGCGCACGGGCTTGCCGTGCAGGCGATCCGCGCCTCCGGGCGGGCCGGCACCCGCGTCGGTGCGGCCGAGAATATCGCGGCCTGCGTGCCGGCGATCGCAACGCCGGATAACATCCGCGCTGCCGAGATCGCGACGCGCGAGCTCAATGCCGGCTTCCTCGGCGTGGTGCTGGAGGGCAAATACACCGACGGCTTCCTCGCCTATGCCGGCGCCGACGCGCCAAAATTCACCGCAGAGGAGTTGAAGATCATCGGCACGCCGAACGATTTCGTCGGCCTCAACATCTACGCACCGCAGTTCTACGTCACCGCCTCCGATCGCGCGCCGGGTTTCCACGTGCTGCCGTTCCCGACGTCGTTCCCGCACATGAATTCGGAATGGCTGCGGGTCGGCCCCGAGGTGATTTACTGGGCTCCGCGTCTCGCCGCAAAAATCTGGAACATCGAGAACATCTACATCAGCGAGAACGGCACCTCGTCCGAGGACAGGATCGCCGCCGACGGCCAGATCTACGACCTCGACCGCATCATGTTCCTGCGCAATTATCTGACCCAGATGCAGCGCGCGGTCGCCGAGGGCGTCCCGATCCGCGGTTATTTCCTCTGGAGCCTGATGGACAATTTCGAGTGGATTTTTGGCTACGGCAAACGCTTCGGGCTCTACCGGGTCGACTTCGAGACGCAGGCAAGGGTGCCGAAGCTGAGCGCGGCGTTCTATCGCGACGTCGTGGCAAGGAATGCGATCGGGGTGTGAGACCAGCCCCTACGGATCCAGTTCCGTATCCCAGTACAGATAGTCCAGCCAGCTGTCGTGCAAATAGTTCGGCGGGAACAGGCGGCCGTTGCGGTGGAGTTGGTGCACGGTCGGGGCGAAGGCGTGCTGGCGCGGAAACATCTTGGCCTGCACCGGGGTGAGATTGCCCTTGCGCAAGTTGCACGGCGAGCATGCCGCGACCACGTTCTCCCAGGTAGTCTGGCCGCCCTTGCTGCGCGGGATGATGTGATCGAAGGTGAGGTCTTCGGGCGAGCCGCAATATTGGCAGGCGAAACGATCGCGCAGGAAGACGTTGAACCGGGTGAAGGCCGGATGCGTGGTCGGCTTGACGAAGGATTTGAGCGAGACGACGCTCGGCAGCTGCATTTGCAGCGTGGGGCTGTGAACCGCCTGATCGTAATGCGCGACGATGTTGACGCGATCGAGAAACACCGCCTTGATCGCGTCCTGCCACGACCAGAGAGACAGCGGGTAGTAACTCAGCGGCCGGAAGTCCGCGTTCAGGACCAGCACCGGCCAACTGCCTTGCGAGACATGTGCGTTCAAGTAACGCTCCTGGCCTCCATGTACGCTGCGAAGCAGCACGTATTGACATACTACATGCAGCGTGACGGGATTGTGAAGCCCGCTGAGCGACTTATTCGGGCGCAAGCAATGCGGCAGCGGGGTGACGAAACGCTCAAAAACGCCGCGATTTGGGGGGGTCCATGCGAGGCTGGCTGGCCGCGGTGCTCGCGGCCGTGCTCGGCACGGCGCCGATCTGCGCCGCTGCGGCTGAGGATTATCCGACGCGCCCCGTCACCATGATCGTGCCGTTCCCGGCGGGCGGTGCCACCGACACCCTGGCGCGCTTCCTCGGCGAGCGCCTGAACGCCGTGCTGAAGCAGCCGATCGTGATCGAGAATGTCGGCGGCGCGGCCGGCTCGCTCGGCGTCGGCCGCGCAGTGCGCGCCGCTGCGGACGGCTACACGCTCTCGATCGGAACCTCGACCACGCACATGCTGACCGGCGGGCTCTATGCGCTGCCGTTCGATCTGCTCCGCGATCTCGAGCCGGTGATCCTGATCGGCAGCGAGCCGCTTTTGATCGTTGGCCGCAAGGATCTGCCGGCGGACGATCTCAAACATTTGATCGCGTGGTTGAGGGCCAATCCGGATAGGGCCTCGGTCGGCATCGCCGGCGTCGGCGCCACCGGCCATCTCGCCGGCATCGCGCTCCAGAAAGCGACCGGCACAAAATTTCAGTTCGTGCCTTATCGCGGCAACGCCCGGCGATGCAGGACCTCGTCGCCGGCCAGATCGACGCGATGATCGAGCCGGCCTCGAACTTCAGGGCGCTCGTCGGCGCCGGAAGCATCAAGGCGTTTGCGGTCACCAGCAAGGCGCGCTCGTCGTCCTGGCCGAACATTCCGACCGCCGACGAAGCCGGGCTCCCTGGCTATTCCGCCTCGCTCTGGTACGGCCTGTGGGTGCCGAAGGGGACGCCGCAAGACATCGCCGCAAAGCTCAACGCCGCGATGGTGCAGATTTTGGCGAGCCCGCAGGTCAAGCAACGCTTTGCAGAGCTCGGCATCCAGGTCTCGCCCCTGCTGCAGCAATCGCCGGACGCACTGCGCGTCTATCAGAAGGAAGAAGCCGAGCGCTGGTGGCCGATCATCAAGGCCTCGGGGGTGAAGGTGGATTAGCCGTCATTCCCGCACCCGTTCCAGCTTTTGCAGGCACCGGGTCGCGCGCACGATTGCTGGCATCTCCTCGTTCGGAAAACTCGTTGTCCAGTTGGTGACGCCGACTTCGCCGACATAGATGTCGCCCCTCGAATCCAGTGCGATGCCGTGCGGCGCCAGGAATTTGCCGCTGGCAACGCCTGGACCTTCTTCGCCACCGAGCCGGGCAATGCGTTTGCCTTGCGCATCGACGATCGACAGCCGCGGGCCGAGATTGGGCACATTGCGGTTGATATCGAGGCCCGGGCCGAGCTCGCCGATCACGAAGGTCGGGCTCTTGGCCCCGCCGCAGCAGCACAGCGCGCAGGGCCGGTGCAGATTGTTCCACTGCGTCTCGTATTTGCCCTCGCCGTTGAACACCTGCACGCGATGGTTCTCGCGGTCGGCGACATAGACCCAGCCGTCGGCATCGGTGGCGATGTTGTGCACGATGTTGAACTGGCCGGGATCGGTGCCCGGCTCGCCCCAGCTCTTCATCAGCTTGCCGTCGGGCGTGTATTTGTGCACGCGCGCATTGCCGTAGCCGTCGGAGACGTAGATCTCGCCTTTCGGCGACAGCGCGGTGTGGGTGCAGCGATGGAACGGCTCGCCGCTCATGAACGGCGCCGGCTTGGCCGGGATGCCAATCGTCAGCAGCACCTTGCCGTCGGTGGTACATTTGCGCACGGTGTGGTCGCCGTCATCGGTGCAATAGAGATTGTCGTCGGCGTCGATGTGCAGGCCGTGGGCGCGGGAGAACAGGCCCTCGCCAAAGCTCCGGAGGAAATTGCCCTCGCGGTCCAGCACCACCATCGGATGGGCGCCGCGATTGAAGACGTAAACGCGATCCTTGCTGTCGACCGCGACGGCAGCAACGTCGGTCAGCGTCCAGCCGTCCGGCAGCTTTGCGAAATTTTCGACGACGCGGTAGCGGTGCTCGCCGGTGCCCAGAATGGCTGGCATGTGTGGTCTCCTCATCCGTATCGGCGATGCGCGATCGTCTCCACACTGTCATTGCGAGCGCAGCGAAGCAATCCAGACTGTCTCCGTGGAAAGACTCTGGATCGCTTCGCTGCGTTCGCAATGAGGGGCGACTTAAGCAGTGCCCACCTCGCGCCCCAAAATCCCTTCCTCGATCGCCTTGATCTGGAGCGCGAGGTATTTCGAGTTGATCCGGCACTGCGCGAGGCTGCCGGCGATGAACCACAGACCGGGCTGCTGCGTGCGCGCATACATGTTCCGCAGCTCGAGCCCGCCGCCAAAGCCCCAGACCGGGCCGACGCGGTCGGCGATGCCGTCGCCGAACAGCTTCCGCACCAGATATTCCTGCGGCTTGTAGCCGGTCGAGAGCACGATCAGGTCGGCGGCGATGGTCGAGCCGTCCTTCATCCGCGCGCCGTCAGCCACAAAACCCTCGATGTCGGAAAACTGCTTGAGCTTGATCGCGCCCTCGACGATCAGGTTGGAGCAGCCGACGTTGAAATAATAGCCGCCGCCGCGGGTGAGGTATTTGAACTGCCAGCCGGTGCCGGCCTCGCCGAAGTCGAGCCTGAAGCCGACGCGGGTAAGGCCGTCGAGCAGCTCCTTGTCGAGCTGTTTCGACTGCTCGGTCAGCATCACGTGGGTTTTCTTCGCAAGGGGCGTCGGCATCGAGGTCGCGATCAGATCGTTGTCCTCGAGCGTCCCTTCATTGTAGGTCGCGTAAGCGAGCTGCGCCGAGGGCTCGATATTGGTGACCAGCGTGGGTGAGCGCTGCACCAGCGTCACTTCGGCGCCGCTGGAGCAGAGATCCTGCGCGATGTCGTGGCCGCTGTTGCCGGTGCCGATGACGATGGCGCGCTTGCCCGTCCAGTTCTCGCCGTCCTCGTAGCGGCTGGAATGCAGCAGCGTGCCCTTGAAATTGTCGAGGGTCGGAATGTGCGGAATATTGGCGATGCCGCTGACGCCGGTCGCCATGATCACGTGGCGGGGATGCATGGTGCGCTTGCTGCCGTCGGCGCGCCGCAGTGTCACCGTCCAGCTGCCTTTGGCCTCGTCATAGGCGCCGCCCTCGAACTCGGTACCGGTCCAGAAGTTCAGCTCCATGGCGTCGACATAGGCTTCGAACCAGTTGGCGAGCTTGTCCTTGGGGATATAGGTCGGCCAGTTCGGCGGGAACGGCATGTAGGGCATGTGATTGACCTGCACCTGGTTGTGCAGAGTGAGCGCGTGATAGCGTTTGCGCCAATTGTCGCCGATCCGCGTCTCGCGATCGACGATCAATGTGTCGATCTGCAACTGCTTCAGCCGCGCTGCGATCGCGAGCCCGGCCTGGCCACCGCCGACCACCAGCACAGTCGGGTCGCGATCGGCATAGTCGCGCGAGGCGTTACGCAAATCGAGCCAGTTCGGTCCGCGGAAATCGCGCGAATAGGCCTGGCCGCGCGGCCGCGACGTACCGAGTTGTTCTTCGAACCCTTTGAGCTCGTCGAGTGCAGTGAGCAGCGTCCACGCCTTCAGGCGGTCGCCATCAGCAGGATCGGGCACGAGCCGGACGATACCGCTGCCGCGGCCGAGCGCCGTCTCGAAATTGAAGATGGCTTCGATCGTGTTGGTGCCGGCGCGCGTCACCCAGCGCGGGGCCGCGCGGTTCGGTGCAATCTTGAAATGGCTTGGCGCCGCTTTGGGCGTGAGCGCCGCGAGCTCCCCCGCGATCGTATCGCGCCCGGCAAGCGTTTGCAGGTTCCAGCTCAGAGCCAGTACGTCTCGCCAAAAACTGTCGGCGAGGAAAAGGCGATCGAGAGCGGCGGGCTCGGGTTTGCCCGACGAGCGCTCGAATTCGTCGAGCCAGGCTTGTGCGGAGACGGAAATATCCTGCGTTCTGTCCAGCATGCGCGACCTCGTGGCCGTCTTCGCGGCGTTTCCTCGAAGGTCGAACGCTATACTGGAACGAGGGACGTCGAAAGCGCTTTACCCGAGCAGCGAGAGCATGTTGCCCTGCTCCGGCGGAATGCGCCCTTCGGCGTATTGGGAAAAATCCGCCGCCCTTCCGTGATTCGAGGAGGACACGCAAGAAAAGGCTCCACCTGAGTGGAGCCTTCCTTGCAGTCTTGGATTGCGGGATTCGCCGCGGCGAGCGGAGTCCTTATCTGCCCCGCGTGCCGGCGCCATACAGCTCGCGTTCCCGACCGATATCGTCAGGTGACAGCGGCGGGCTTGCGGCATCGAAGTCGTTCCAGCCGGACTTTTGCCAAGCCGTGCTTCGATCCTGCAGGTTCACGGACTTCTCCTGCAGAAGGGCATCGAAACGGGCCCGGTCTTGCTCGGCTACTCTCGCCGACACCAGCGTCCCGCCGCGACGCACGCCTTCAGCATAGCGCGACGCGTCTTCCTTCGACACCCCGGCTTGGGTCAACGCGCCGACGATGCCACCTGTCGCCGCGCCGGCTGCGGCACCCACCGCGGCCGAAGCCAGCCATCCGGCAGCAACGACCGGTCCGAGGCCCGGAATAGCGAGCAAGCCGAGTCCTGCAAGCAGGCCCGCCGCAGTGCCGAGGCCTGCGCCGATGCCAGCACCCGTGCCGGCACCTTCGGCGCGATCGTCGACGCCGTCGCGATCGCGGTCGACTTTGCCGGTGGAGGAGCCGTACCAGTTGTCGGAATTGTTCGCGACGATGCTGATGTCGGAGTGTGGCACGCCGGCGGCCTCAAGGCGGCTGACCGCACGTTCGGCATCCGAGTAGCTGTCATAGAGTCGAGAAATGGTGGTCGTCATGTTTCATCCTCCTGCTTACTTGGCGGGGTTCACGTTGCCCTGGAAGTCGACGCTGACGTCGGCTTTGGTTCCGGCCTTGTCGGCCTTGCCGCGCCAGACGCCGCTGTCGTCCTTCTGCAAGCCGGAAACATTGGAATAACCCGCGCCCTCGATCTTCGACTTCGCCTGGCCTTCGGTGAAACTGTTGCGGCCTGCGACAGGTGCGTTCGAGTTGTTGTGATCGGAGCTGTTGACCGCGTTGTTGCCCGGCCCGCTTTGCGCCTTTTGCGACTGTGCGCTTACGGGCATGGATCCCAGCAGCAGGAGAGCCGCGGCGAGCGAAATTAAACGTGACATAGTCTGTCCTCCGGCAGTTGCTTGTGCCGGTCGACAACAGATTGGATTCGAATAGGTTGCTTTGCTTATGCGATAGAAGCGCGCTTCTTACGTGCTCCAGGCATATTGAAGGGGCGTAGGAACAATTGCCACTATTTCCCGTTTTAGCAGTCACGCATACCAGGACGCGTTGTCTGTTCACATGCCTATCATCCGATATTTCGTATTCGCCGGTGGCTTGCTCGTCGCCCTTCTGACCCTGGCGGACTATTTGCTGCCTCCCGCCCCTGAGCGGAGCGCGGAGGCGAACGTCGATAGGACGATCATCCGCATCCGCTCGGTGCGAGCTTTACCCGAGAGAATTGTATTCGAGACGAGTGAGCCGGGACGAATGCCGTTGCCGCTACAGAACAATGCGATGACGGCTGCCGAAGTCAGAGAACCTCGGCTTGCATCGGTCATAGACTCAAGGTGAGCTGCCGGTTCACTTCGCCCAATAGGGATCGCGCAGCTTGCGCTTGAAGATCTTTCCGGTTGCCTCTCGCGGCAGCGCGTCCAGGAACTGGATCTCCTTCGGCACCTTGAAATTGGCCAAGCGCTCGCGCAAGAAGGCCTGCACCGCGGCGGCGGAGAGCTGCGAACCCGTCTCCGGCTCGATGCAGGCGCACAGCCGCTCGCCAAATTCCGCGTCGGGAATGCCGAACACGGCGCAATCGCGCACGCCGGGCATCGCGATCAGCACGTTCTCGATCTCGGCGGGATAGATGTTGACGCCGCCCGAGATCACCATGTCGCGCTTGCGGTCGCACAGGAACAGATAGCCGTCCGCATCGAGATAGCCGACGTCGCCGACGCTGACGAGGCCGTCGCGCCCCGCTTCGGCCCGGGCCTGCGCCTTGCCGTGATAGTCGAAATCGGGCACTGCCGTCTGGCGCATGTAGATTTCGCCGATCTCGTCGGCACCGCAGAGGCTGCCGTCGTCGCGGAAGATTTTGACGATGCCGCCCTCAATGGCGCGTCCCACCGTGCCCGGCTTCTTCAGTGCCTCCTCGGCCGAGTGCCACA
Source organism: Bradyrhizobium sp. 1 (assembly GCF_023073315.1). GTDB lineage: Bacteria > Pseudomonadota > Alphaproteobacteria > Rhizobiales > Xanthobacteraceae > Bradyrhizobium. Next base: position 524,578 of record NZ_JADPJH010000018.1, read on the forward strand.
CCGGGATCCCGGTCTCGGTCGAGCCGAAATATTCGTTGATGACCGGTCCCCACCACGCGATCATGGCGCGCTTGATCTCGGGCGGGCAGGGCGCGGCGCCATGCACGACGAAACGCAGTGACGAGAGGTCATGGCGCTGTCTCACGGCATCGGGCAGCCGCAGCAGCCGGACGAACATGGTCGGCACCATGTGGATGTGGGTGACACGGTGGCGTTCGATCAGCGCCAGCAGTTCCTCGGCGTCGAACCGCGCCTGGAGGACGATGGTGCAGCCGCTGCGGAACGCCAGCATGCCGTAGGAGTGCGGCGCCGAGTGATACATCGGGCCGTTGATCAGCACGATTTGATTGTCCCGCGGCTTGATGCCATAGGCCATCGCGCCGACGCGTTCGGAGGCGGCCGCCTGTTCGGGCTGCATCGGCATGCGCCGCACGCCCTTTGGCATGCCCGTGGTTCCCGACGTGTAGATCATCGCCGCGGCCCGGCGCGGCGGCTGCTGTGTTTCCGGATGGCCGTCGCGCCAGCCGTCCCAATCGGTCAGTCCCGCCGGGACCTCGGTCAGATCAGGGGCAATCGCGAAGGTCGCCGCGAGCTCGGGCGGTGTCGCGACGACGAGGAGGCGGACATCCGACGGCACGCCAGAGCTGATCTGCGGCAGCAGATCGGCATGGCAGACCAGGATTTTTGCGCCGCTGTCGGTCAGGATGTAGCGGACCTCTTCGGCCTTCAGATGCCAATTGATCGGCACCACCGGACTGCCCAGCGCGGCAGACGCGGCAACTACCTCGAACAGCGCAAAATCGTTGCGCAGCATCATGGCGACCGGGGTGCCCTCGGCGAGGCCTAGCGTACGAAGCCCGCTCGCCGCCCGCCTGATGCGGGCCTGGATCTCGTCATAGCCGATCCGGCGTTCACCGCTGATGATCATGGCGTATCCTTCCCTCGTCGAGCTTAGCGATCATCCAGCACGTCGCCAAAGCCCACCCAGCTCTTGCCGTTGAAGCGCCGGAGCTGAAGCTGCTGGAACGGCAGATAGTCGTCGGGACCGGTCGTGACCGACATGCCCGGCAGCAGCAGCGGCAGCTTCACCTCTTTCAGTGAGGCCGCCTGGCGCATGATGTTGTCGCGGCTGACATCGTCCTTGCACGCCTTCAGCACCGTCATCAGCAGCGTCGCGTAATGGTAGCCGGCCGCGTAGTTGGAGTTGGAGAGGTCGGCGGTCGCCATGTATTGTTTCATGAACGCGAAGTACTCCTTCACGCCGGGATCGTTGGCCCATTGCGGGTCCATCGTGTCCTTCTGGTTGCTCGACGAGATCAGGCCGACCGCGTTGTCGAGGCCGGCCGGCTCGAGGAACGAGATCGACGACGCCGAGGTCGGCACGAAGAACAGCTCGGGCTTCCAGCCGATCTCGGCCACGCCCTTGACCATCTGCGAGGTGAACTTGCCTAGCACGACGCCGAACAGCACGTCGGCGCCTGATGCCTTCAGCGTCGAGAGCTGCGAGCTGATCGTCGGCGCGCTGGTTTCGTAGCTCGCCTCCGCAATGATCATGCTGGCGGCCTTGGCGCCCAGCGCGCGCTTGAAGCCGGCGACATAGTCGCGGCCGAAATCGTCGTTCTGGGACAGGATTGCGATCCTGGCGTCGGGCTTGGACTTCAGGATGTACTTGGCATAGACGACACCCTCGGATTCGTAGGCCGCCATGCCAGGCATCGTCCACGGGTTCTTCTGCGGATCGGCCCATTTTGTCGCGCCCGAGAGCACGAACAGCTGCGGCACCTTTTTGGCGTTGAGGTAGCGCTGCACGGCGCTGTTGGTGGCGGTCCCGAGCGAGCCGAACATCATCAGCACCTCGTCCTGTTCCACCAGCTTGCGGGTCTGCTCCACCGTCTTCGGCGGCGAGTAGGCGTCGTCCAATGTGATGAACTTGACCTTGTGCCCGTTGATGCCGCCTTCGGCATTGACCTTCTCGAAGAACGCTTCCTGCGTCCGTCCGATCGCGCCGAATCCGGAGACCGGGCCGCTATAGGGCAGGGTCTGGCCGATGCGGATCTCGTCGCTGCCTTCGGCTTGGACGCTGCCCGCGGCGAGCGTCAGCAACGACATGCCGATCAGTGCGGCTGCCAGCTTCATGATGTCCTCCCGTTGTTCTTGTCAGTCCAGTTTTCTTGCCGGACCAAGCCTTCAGGCGCTGGCGCGCATCAGGAAATCCTGTCGGGCCTGATCGAATTCCGCTTTCATCCGGCCGACCAGCTCGGCGACCGGAGGCGCGTCGGTGATTTGGCCGATGCCTTGGCCCGATCCCCAGATGTCACGCCACGCCTTGGATTTCGTGTTGCCGCCGGAGCCGAAATTCATCTTCGATTTGTCGGCGACCGGGAGATTGTCCGGATCGAGCCCGGCGGCGGCGATCGAGGGTCCGAGATAGTTGCCGTGCACGCCGGTGAACAGGTTGGTGTAGACGATATCGTGTGCGGCGTGCTGCGTCAGTGCGGATTTGTAGGCTTCGTCCGCGTTGGCTTCCTTCGTCGCGATGAAGCGCGTGCCCATATAGGCGAGGTCGGCGCCCAGCGTCAGCGCGGAGGCGATGCCAAAGCCGTCGCTGATCGCGCCCGACAGCAGGATCGCGCCGTCGAACCATTGCTTGACCTCCCGCACCAGCGCGAAGGGCGACAGCATGCCGGCATGTCCGCCCGCGCCGGCGCAGACCAGGATCAGGCCGTCGACGCCCTGCTCGGCGGCTTTGCGCGCGTGCTTGACGTTGATGACGTCGTGGAACACCAGCCCGCCATAGGAATGCGCGGCCTCGACAAGCTCCGCCGGCGGCCGCAGCGAGGTGATGATGATGGGCGCCTTGTGCTTCACACAGGTCTCCATGTCCTTCATCAGCCGGTCGTTGGAGGCATGGCAGATCTGGTTGACGGCGTAGGGCGCGACCTTCTTGCCGGGATTGCGCGACTTGTATTCCCCGAGTTCGTCCTCGATGCGGCTCAGCCACTCGTCGAGCTTCTCGACTGGGCGCGCATTGAGCGCGGGAAACGAGCCGACGATTCTGGCCTTGCACTGGGCAATCACCAGTTCCGGTCCGGAGACGATGAAGAGGGGCGAGCCGACGACGGGCAGCTCCAGATTGTTCTTGAGCAGGGCGGGCAGTGCCATCCGGTCCTCCTGACAACGCGCGTCAACGGCCTGCCGGCCGATTGTGAGCGCTTCCATGTCGATTGTCGCGCCGGCGGGATGCCCCGCCGCTTGCGCTTTGACCCCATTATAGGGTTGGACGGCGGACGGGAGATCGTTCAATATTGAACATGTGCATATTCAATTTTGAACGGATCCGGCGTGGATTGGGACCTCTGCAAGACCTTCGTCGCGGTCGCCGACACCGGCAGCTTCACTGCCGCGGCGCGGCGGCTGCACGCCAGCCACCCGACCGTCAGCCGCAAGATCGCGGCGCTGGAGGCACAGCTTGGCACCAAGCTGCTGGCGCGCGCCGCGGATGGATTGGTGCTGACCGCCGACGGGCGCACCCTGCGCGAGCATGCGGAGACGATGGCAGCAGCCGCGCTCCGGGCCGAGGCCGCGGTTGCCGCCGGCGGGCGCAAGGCGCGCGGCACGGTCAAGCTGTCGATCGGAGCGACGCTGGCCTCGCACTGGCTGATGCCCCGGCTGCGGTCCTTCCTGGGCACGCACGATCACATCCGGCTCGAGATCATCACCCATCCGTTCCCTGCCAGCGTGCGTCGCCGGGAGGCCGACGTGGTGCTGCGCCCCGTCGATAGCGGCGAGGAAAATCTGGTCGGCCGCAAGGTCGGCCGTCTTGGCACCGGCTTCTATGCCTCGCACGACTATGCCGCCGGCCGCTCCTTGCCTGAACGGAGCGGCGAATGGAAGGGGCACAGCGTCATCGGCTTTGCCGACCAGGATTCCAACGCCCAGCTGGCGCGCTGGAGCGATACGATCACGCGTCAGGGCACCATGGTGATGCGCTGCTCGTCGCAAGGCGACATGCTGGCCGCGGTGCGCGCGGGGATCGGAATCTCCGCGCTGTCCTGTTTCGTCGCAGAAAGCTATCCGGACCTGGTGCGCGTCGCGCCGCAGAAACTCGTCAGCATCGCCGATCTCTGGCTGCTCGCCCATCCCGATCTGGTCGAGCTCTCGGCGGTGCGCGCCGTGGTCGACTTCGTGGCCGAATGCGCCCGTGCCGATCGCGAGCGGCTGCGGGGCTAGGGCTGGTTGCCGATGACGCCTTCGCGCTTCTTGATGACGCGATAATAGCTCCACCACAGATGCGCGGCTGCGCCGCGCAGCGGTCGCCAGGGCTCGGCCAGAGGCGCCATCTGCTTTTCCGTCGGGCGCGCCGGGAGCCCCAGGCCAACCTTGATCCCCTCCTGCACGGCGATGTCGCCGGCCGGCCAGGCATCGCCATGGCCGAGGCAGAACAGCAGATAGACGTCGGCCGTCCACGGCCCGATGCCGGGCAACGCGATCAGCGTGTGGTGCGCGGCCTCGGCGTCTTCTTCGGCGAGCACGTCGAGGTTCAGCCGCTGCGAGGTGATCTCGCGCGCGAGATGCTTCAGCGTCTTGATCTTGGCCGCGGACAGGCCGAGCCGCCCCAGCCGGTCGGTGCGGGCGCGACGCACCGCGTCATGGTCGAACGGATCGAACGCCGCCGACAGCCGCCCCCAGATCGCCGCCGCGCTCGCCGTTGAGAGCTGCTGCCCGCAGACGATGTGGGCCAGCCCCGTAAAGCCCGGCTCGCGCCGCCGCAATGCCGGCATGCCCGCGATTTCGAGCACCGGCTTGAGCCGCGGATCGCGCTTGACCAGCGCGTGGACGGCTTCTTCGAGATCGGACTGGGTTTCGAGGTGGATGGTCATATGGATCGGCAAGCTCTCTCCGACGTCATGACCGGGCTTGTCCCGGCCATCCACGTCTTTCTAACCATGGTGGATTGTCTAGCATGAGCGATGGTCGTCGTGTTTGTCCGTGATCTTGACACGGTCGGCATGTGGTACTGAAGAACGTGGATGGCCAGGACAAGCCCGGCCATGACGAGATCTGTCGCATGGCGCCACCCGTTTTCCGATTTGCCCCCAGCCCCAATGGCCTTCTTCATCTCGGCCACGCTTATTCGGCACTGCTGAACTTCGACCGTGCGCGCGAGGCCGGCGGGCGGTTGTTGCTGCGGATCGAGGACATCGATGCGACCCGCTGCCGGCCGGAGTTCGAGACGAAGATTTGCGAGGATCTCGCCTGGCTCGGGATCGCCTGGGAGACGCCGGTGCGGCGGCAGTCGGAGCATCTTTCCGATTATCGCGCCGCGCTGGAAAAGCTCTCTGCGCTCAGCCTCGTCTATCCCGCGTTCGAAAGCCGCGCCGAGATCGCAAGGCTGGTGGCCGCGCGCGAGGCCGATGGGCCGTGGCCGCGCGATCCCGATGGTGCGCCGCTCTATCCGGGTGACGCCAAAGCGCTGCCCTCGGACGAGCGGGCGCGCCTGATCGACACTGGCGTGCCCTACGCGCTGCGGCTCGATATGGCGGCCGCCTGCCAGCGCGTCGGCGGCCTGACCTGGAACGAGCTTGGCGAGGGACCCGATGGCGAGCGAGCGACCGTTCCAGCGCGGCCCGAGGCCTGGGGCGACGTCATCCTGGCGCGCAAGGAGACGCCGACCAGCTACCATCTGTCCGTAGTCGTCGACGACGCCCTCCAGGATGTCGGCGAGGTGGTGCGCGGCCAGGACCTGTTTCACGCCACCTCGGTCCACCGCCTGCTCCAGGTCCTGCTCGGCCTGCCGGAGCCCGCCTACCGCCACCACGCCCTGATTCGCGACGAGGCGGGGCGGAAGTTGTCGAAATCGAGTCGCTCGACCGGTCTGCGGGAGTTGCGCGACGCCGGCGCCTCGCCGGCCGGTATCCGCAGGTTGGTGGGATTAGGCTAAGTTTCTCTGGGGGTTAGCAAAACGCCGCCGTGACTCCGGGCGTTCCGCCGTGCCATGCTCATCCCACGGCCCGGGGTTCGAAGCGGATACTTCGAAGGGGAGTTATGGCGGCGAAAACGCGCGCAGCGCGCACTACGCGGACGTCCAAGCGAGTGGCTCGGAAGCGGCCCGGGCCGGGCGCCCGGGTGCGTAAGCGGAGCACCAAGGCGGTCACGCCCAACGTGGTCCAGGCCGCACTTGCCGCCTTTGCCCATGAGGTCCGCACCCCCCTGACCGGAATTCTGGCGATCAGCGACCTGCTCGCGACCTCCGATCTCGGCGAGCGGGAGCGGCGCTGGGCCGATACCATCAAGGCCGGCGCCGAGCATCTGGCGAGCCTCGCCACCCTGTTCGTGGATGCCGCCCGAACCGGCAAGGGGAAGGGCGGCAGCACGCTGCGGCAGGATTTGTTCGATCTGCGGACGCTCGCCCGCAGCGCCGGCGACTCGCTGGCCGGGCGTGCCGCGGCGAAGGGCCTTCAGGCCCAGGTCGAGATCTCCGATAAGCTACCGGGGCTCGTGGTCGGCGATCCCGTCCGCTTGCGTGCGGCGCTCGAGAACCTGATCGACAATGCCGTCAAATTCACCGAGCACGGTGGCGTGGCGCTCGCGGTCGCGCCCTGGCGTCCCGCTAAAGGCAAGAGCAAAGTCAAGGCGACGGCCAAGGCAAAAGAGAAGGCAAAAGAGAAGAGTAGAGTTGGAGTCGCCTTCTCAGTTTCCGACAGCGGCATCGGCCTGAGCATGGCCGAGATCAACCGGCTGTTCCGCCCGTTCACCCAGGCTAATGTCACCATCGCCTCGCGCTTTGGCGGCGCCGGCCTCGGGCTGTCCTCGGTGAAGCAATTGGCGCGCGCGATGGGCGGCGACATCTCGGTCGCACCGCGCCGCGGCGGCGGCGCTACTTTCACATTGACGATGTCGCTGGACGCAACGGGACCGGCCAGGTCCCGCAAGTCGAAGGGCGAAGCCGTGGCGGATGCGGTCGCCGCGCTCCGCGTGCTCAGCGTCGAGGACAATCCGTTCGGTCGCGTCGTGCTCAACACCATCCTCACCGAGCTCGGCCATCATGCCGAGTTCATTGGGCGCGGCGAGGATGCGGTGAACCGGCTGGAGCGGGGCAGCTTCGACGCGGTGCTGATGGACATGGTGCTGCCGGGCATCAACGGCGTCGAGGCGATCAGGCGGATCCGGACCATGCCGGCGCCGCTGGCTCAGATCCCCATCATTGGCGTGTCCGGCCGCGGCGAGGACGAAGCGGCCTCGCGCGAGGCCGGCGCCGACGCCTTCCTGGTCAAGCCTGTGTCTCCGCGGGCTTTAGCGACTGCGCTGCTTGAAGCGAAACGCCGTGAGGAAGCCGCGACTTGATGATCGCGGCGTTGAGCTCGCCGCCGTAAACGAAGATCGCGGCGATGAAATACAGAAACACCAGCGCGATGATCACCGAGGCGAGCCCCGCATACATCGTCACGTAATTGTTGGCGAAGCGCGCCAGATACTGTCCGAACACGATGCCCGAGATCAGCGACGCCACGATGGTGAAGACGATGCCGGGTAGGATCTGGAGGAAGCCGCGCCGTCCCGCCGGCAGCCAGGCGTGCAGGATCAGCAGCGCCACCACCAGCGCGGCGACGGTGATGCCGTAGCGCAGCCATGTGAGGATGCTCTCGTTGGATTCGACGACCAGCGGGATGTGGCGCCGCGCGGCCTCGATGAAGAGCGGGCCGAGCACGATCAGGAACGCCATGGCGAGTGCGGTGATGGCCGCGACCAGCGTGTAGCCGATCGATTCCAGCCGCAGCCAGTACCAGCGGCGCATCTCGACGACCGCATAGGCGCGGTTGAGCGCGACGCGGAGCGCCTCGACGCCATTCGAGGCGAAGTAGACCGACAGCACCGCGCCGATCGTCAGCACGCCGGTGCGGGTCGTGGTGAGCACATCGTGGATCTCGCCGGAGAGCGCGTCCGCCACTTGCGTGGGCCAGACCTGAAGCAACAGGCTGGCGGCCTGATCGGCGAGTTCCTTGGAACCGAAGAAGCCGGCGAGCGAGGTCAGCACGATCAGGAACGGGAACAGCGCCATCAGCGTCGACAGCGCGATGTGGCTCGCGATCGCCCAGCCGTCATCGGCCAGGAACGTGTAGAACGCGTCCTCCACGACGTTATAGATGGCGCGGATGGCTTTCACTGCTTGACTGCTCCCTCTCCCCGATCGCCGGAAGAAGCGAACAACGCAGACAATTGGCGCAAATCGGAAATCATCTCGCTACCATCTGATATTACTGGCCTAAAATCCAGATCGGGAACGCCATGGCGCATCCGCCATCACGGTGTTATCACCCCCTGATGGCATCTATCCTGAGTACTTTCATCCTGCCGGTGGCAGCCGGCGCCGTGGCGTTGGTGCTGCTGCTCGGTCTCATCAACATGATGCGCGGCGGCTCGCCCAACACCTCGCAGAAGCTGATGCGCTGGCGCGTACTGCTTCAGTTCGTGGCGATCGTGATTGCCATGATCGCGGTCTGGGCGATGGGGCGCTAACATGGTCGTACTCAACCGCATCTATACGAAAACCGGTGACGACGGCACGACAGCGCTCGGCTCCGGCGAGCGCCGTCCGAAATATGATCTGCGCATCGAGGCCTATGGCACCGTCGACGAGACCAATGCCGCAATTGGCGTGGTGCGTCTCCATACCAATGACATGCCCGAGTTCGACGCGATGCTGGGCCGGATCCAGAATGATCTGTTCGATCTCGGCGCCGACCTCGCGGTGCCCGAGCGTGAAGGTAAAGCCGAGCGGCTCCGGGTGGTCGCAAGCCAGGTCGAGCGGCTCGAGCACGACATCGACGCGCTCAACGACAAGCTCGCGCCGCTCACCTCCTTCGTGCTGCCCGGCGGCACGCCGGCTGCCGCCCACCTCCACGTCGCCCGCACGATTTGCCGCAGGGCGGAACGGGTGATGGTGGAACTGGCGGCCCAGCCCAACGAGTCCGTTGGTAGCGCTGGCATCCAGTATATGAACCGCCTGTCGGATTTCCTGTTCGTGGCCAGTCGCGCCGCTAACCATAACGGCGCCGGTGACGTGCTCTGGGTTCCGGGCCAGAATCGCTGACCCCAAGATCGCTGGCCATTGAGATCGGTATTTCTAAGGTCTAAAATTAGGCCCTGTCGCGCGTTGACCGGGCCGGATCAGGCCTTTAGGTTCCGCGCCAGTTGAATAACCCCCTTCCCAAATTGAGTGAAAGAGGATCGATGAAGGTCTTGGTGCCGGTAAAGCGGGTGGTCGATTACAACGTCAAGGTCCGCGTCAAGAGCGATGGATCGGGCGTTGAACTCGCCAACGTCAAAATGTCCATGAACCCGTTCGATGAGATCGCGGTCGAGGAAGCCTTGCGCCTGAAAGAAGCCGGCAAGGCCACCGAGGTTGTGGTGGTCTCCATTGGACCGGCGCAGGCGTCGGAGACGATCCGTACTGGTCTTGCCATGGGCGCCGATCGCGGCATCCTGGTGAAGGCCGAGGGCACCGTCGAGCCGCTCGCTGTCGCCAAGATCCTGAAGAAGATTGCTGAAGAAGAGCAGCCGGGCTTGATCATTCTCGGCAAGCAGGCGATTGACGACGACTCGAACCAGACCGGCCAGATGCTGGCCGCGCTGCTCGGCTGGTCGCAGGCGACCTTTGCCTCGAAGCTCGAAGTCGATGGGTCTGACTTCAAGGTCATCCGCGAAGTCGACGGCGGCTTGCAGACCGTGAAGCTGAAGGGCCCGGCGATCGTCACCACTGATCTCCGTCTCAACGAGCCGCGCTACGCCTCGCTGCCCAACATCATGAAGGCCAAGAAGAAGCCGATCGCGGACAAGACCGTCGCCGATTACGGCGTCGACGTTACCGCGCGCCTCGAAGTTCTCAAGACGACTGAGCCCGCGGGCCGCAAGGCCGGCGTCAAGGTGAAGGACGTCGCCGAGCTGGTGTCGAAGCTCAAGAACGAAGCCGGGGTGCTGTGATGACGACTCTGCTGATTGCCGAACACGAACACGAGGTCCTCAAGGACTCCACCAACAAGGCGCTGACCGCGGCGTCCCAGCTCGGTGGCGACGTGCACGTACTGGTCGCCGGCGGCGGGCAGGGCACCAAGGCTGCGGCCGACGCTGCTGCCAAGCTCACCGGCGTTGCCAAGGTGCTGGTCGCCGAGGGCGAGCCCTACGCGCACGATCTCGCCGAGCCGCTGGCCGCGCTGATCGTCTCGCTGGCCCCGTCCTATGATGCGATCGTCGCGCCCGCGACCTCGCGCTTCAAGAACGTGATGCCGCGCGTCGCAGCTCTGCTCGACGTCATGCAGGTTTCGGAGATCACCAAGGTGGTCGCGCCCGACACTTATGAGCGTCCGATCTATGCCGGCAACGCCATCCAGACGGTGAAGTCGAAGGACGCCAAGAAGGTCATCACGGTCCGCACCTCGACCTTCCAGGCGGCTGCGGCCGGTGGCAGCGCTCCGGTCGAGAGTGTTCAGGCCGCGGCCGATCCGGGCCTGTCGTCCTTCCTCGGCGAGGAAGTCGCCAAGAGCGATCGTCCCGAGCTGACCTCGGCCAAGATCATCGTCTCCGGTGGCCGCGCCATGCAGAGCCGCGAGAATTTTGCCAAATACATCGAGCCGCTCGCCGACAAGCTTGGTGCCGGTGTCGGTGCCTCGCGTGCGGCGGTGGACGCCGGTTATGCGCCGAACGACTGGCAGGTCGGCCAGACCGGCAAGGTCGTGGCCCCCGAGCTCTATGTCGCGGTGGGCATTTCCGGGGCGATTCAGCATCTGGCCGGCATGAAGGACTCCAAGGTGATCGTCGCGATCAACAAGGACGAGGACGCGCCGATCTTCCAGGTCGCCGATTACGGTTTGGTCGCCGACCTCTACCAGGCGGTTCCTGAGCTCACCGAAGCTCTCGCCAAGCTCGGCAAGTAAAAACGCGGTAAAAACACCGGCCGGAGTGCTACACTCCGGCCGGTATTTCTTTTTTGAGGCGTTTTCTTGGGCGTGGGGCACGCCGGGGAAGCGATCCAATCTAGGTTTCGAGCCAAGGTTCTGGTTAAATCAGGCCTCCCGGCTCGGGGGATTAGGCAGGCGCGACATGCGCGCCGTTCCGGTGGATGACATTATGGCGGCAGTGATCAAGAAGGTCGGCGTGATCGGCGCGGGGCAGATGGGCAACGGCATCGCGCATGTCGCGGCGCTGGCCGGCTTCGACGTGGTGCTCAACGACATCTCGGCCGACCGTCTCAAGTCGGGCATGGCCACCATCAACGGAAATCTGGCGCGCCAGGTGTCCAAGAAGGGCGTGACCGAGGACGACAAGGCCCAGGCAATTGGGCGCATCACGCTCGCCGAAAAGCTGGACGGCCTCGCCGACTGCGACCTCGTAATCGAGACCGCGGTCGAGAAGGAAGAGGTCAAGCGCAAGATTTTTCACGAGCTTTGCGCGGTGTTGAAGCCGGAGGCGATCGTCGCCTCCGATACATCCTCGATCTCGATCACGCGGCTTGCTGCCGCCACCGACCGGCCCGAGCGCTTCATCGGCATTCACTTCATGAATCCCGTGCCGCTGATGGAGCTGGTCGAGCTGATCCGCGGCATCGCCACCGATGATTCCACCTTTGAGGCCTCCAAGGAATTCGTCGCCAAGCTCGGCAAGCAGGTCGCTGTCTCCGAGGATTTCCCGGCCTTCATCGTCAACCGCATTCTACTGCCGATGATCAACGAAGCGATCTACACGCTGTATGAAGGCGTCGGCAACGTCGAGGCGATCGATGCTGCGATGAAGCTCGGCGCACATCATCCAATGGGTCCTCTCGAGCTCGCCGATTTCATCGGCCTCGATACGTGTCTTTCGATCATGCAGGTCCTGCACGAAGGCCTTGCCGACTCCAAATACCGCCCGTGCCCGCTGCTGGTGAAATACGTCGAGGCCGGCTGGCTCGGCCGCAAGACCCAGCGCGGCTTCTACGATTACCGCGGCGCCAAGCCGGTTCCGACGCGGTAGGGCACTCTCGTGCCCCGGACGCGGCGCAGCGCTTCTTCAGCGGTGCGCTGCAGAGCCGGGGCCCAGGGGCCGCGCGCACGCTGAAGCATGGGTCCCGGCTCAGCGTCGCGTCATTGCATGCCGCGCCGCGTCCGGGACACGGACTGCGCCAACCCTACGCTTCGTGACAATTCATGTCGCATTAACCCATCGCCCCTAGTCTGCCGCACGTAAATAGGGTTTGCGTAATGGACATGATGGCAATGGTCAGCACCATGCTGGCCGCTCAGCAAGGCGCGCTGCAGTCGAATATCTCGGCGACGCTGATGAAGCAGAACGCAGACGCGGAGAAATCCACCGTCCTGACGCTGCTCGGCGCCGGTCAGCCCTCGCTCGCCAATGTCGGCGCTGGCGTCGGCGGCAATCTCAATATCGCGGCTTAAAACGACGCCGCGGCCGGGCTCAACGCGCCCCGGATCAGCTTCAATGCGTCATCGCTCGCCCATTCCGCCGGTCCCGCGATGGTCGCGATCTCGCATCCCTGCGGGTCGACCAGCACCGAGGTTGGCATGCCCAACGCCCGGCCTATGGCCTTAAGATCCTGGAAAACCTTGGCTTTCTGATCGGTGAAATAGCCGAGCCTGGTCAGATTGGCGTCTTTCAGGAAGGTCTTGGGCTTCTCGGCGTCGCGGGTGTCGATATTGATCGCCACCACCTCGAAATTCGGGCCCGCCAGCTTGCCCTGGAGCTCATCCAGCGCCGGCATTTCCTTCCGGCACGGCACGCACCAGGTCGCCCAGAGGTTCACCAGCAGCGTCTTTCCGCGGAAATCGGACAGTTTTTTCGGCTTGCCGTCGGCATCCTCGAAAGCGAGGTCGGGCAGCTTCAGGGGCGCGCTCGCCATGGTCAGGGCGGCCACCTCGCCATGGGCGAGCGGGGCGATCCTCGAGGCCGTCGCCACCGCCGGCTTGCAGGTCGGATCGCCTGACGGCGCCCGGCTGAGGCCCAGCCCGTACAGCGCGCCAAAGCCGGCGAGGCCCCCGACCACCACGGTGGCGATGACGACGGGGATCCGACGCGTGGCCGACCGCGCTTTCCTCTGGTCGAGCATATCGTTGGGGTCGAGCATATCGTTTGTCATCCGGTCGCAGATATGGCTATCAGAGGCCTCTTAATACGGCTGGCTGCGGCCAGCAAATGCGGCAAGGCAAGGCGTGAGCAGGGGATCATGAGCAACAAGATGTGGGGCGGCCGATTCTCGGAACGTCCCGATGAGATCATGGAAGAGATCAACGTCTCCATCGACGTCGATCGTCACCTCTTTGCCCAGGACATTGCCGCGTCCAAGGCCCACGCCGCGATGCTGGCCAGCCAGGGCATCATCACAGCCTCTGATGCGAAAAATATCGGCAAGGGTCTAGACACGATTTTGTCAGAGATCGGCAAGGGCGGCTTCACGTTCAAGCGCGCGCTCGAAGATATCCACATGAACGTCGAGAGCCGCCTGTCGGAGCTGATCGGCCCCGCCGCCGGCCGCCTGCACACGGCGCGCTCGCGCAACGACCAGGTTGCAACCGATTTCCGTCTCTATGTCCGCGACGTTCTCGACGAGACCGATGCCGCGCTTGCCGCGTTCCAGGCCGCGCTGATCAATCGCGCGCTCGAACATGCCGCGACCGTGATGCCCGGCTTCACGCATCTGCAGACCGCGCAGCCCGTCACCTTCGGTCACCACCTGCTCGCCTATGTCGAGATGGCCGCGCGCGATCGCGGCCGTTTCCAGGATGCGCGCAAGCGGCTCAATGAATCGCCGCTCGGCGCTGCCGCGCTCGCCGGCACCTCGTTCCCGATCGATCGTCATGCCACCGCAAAAGCGCTCGGCTTCGACCGTCCGATGGCGAACTCGCTCGATGCGGTCTCCGACCGCGACTTCGTGCTGGAGACCTTGTCGGCGGCCTCGATCTGCGCCGTGCACATGTCGCGTTTTGCCGAGGAGATCGTGATCTGGACCTCGCCGCTGGTCGGCATGATCCGCCTCAGCGACAAGTTCACGACGGGGTCCTCGATCATGCCGCAGAAGCGCAACCCGGACGCCGCGGAACTCGTGCGCGCCAAGACCGGCCGTGTGATCGGCGCGCTCAACGGTTTGCTGATCGTGATGAAGGGCCTGCCGCTCGCCTATCAAAAGGACATGCAGGAGGACAAGCAGGGCGCCATGGAAGGCTTTGCCGCGCTGTCGCTGGCGATCCGCGCCATGACCGGCATGGTCCGCGACCTCGAGCCCGATGAAGCGAAGATGAAAGCGGCGGCCGGCGAGGGCTATTCCACCGCGACCGATCTCGCCGACTGGCTGGTGCGGACGCTGAAGATGCCGTTCCGCGACGCCCACCACGTCACCGGCCGCATCGTCGCCAAGGCTGCCGAGGGCGGCGTGGCGCTGCACGAGCTGCCGCTGAAGGAGATGCAGGCGATCGAGCCCAAGATCACCAAGGACGCGCTCGGCGTGCTCTCGGTCGAATCGTCGGTGAAGAGCCGCACCAGCTTTGGCGGCACCGCGCCGAAGAACGTGATGTCACAGGCCAAGGCCTGGGTGAAGCGGCTGGAAAAAGAGCGAAAATTGGGCTGAGGGCAAAATTTCGCTTATGTTTCATGGTCATCCGGCTCTCGCCAGAGCGCGCCAACCTCTGTATGGTGCGCCCGCGTAGTGGGGATTTCGTCGTGACGTCAAAGTTTCGCCCGGCCGGCTCGGGGTGGGCCATCATTGTCTTGAGCCTGACGGCGCTTGCGCTGGCCGGCTGCGGCCGCAAGGGCCCGCTGGATCTGCCGCCGACCGCCTCCAGCGCGTCCACGGCTAACATCGCCCCGCCGACCGACACCGAGACCGAAGCCCAGAGGACGCCGAGCGTGTTCAATCCCACCTATGGTGCGGACGCGGCGCCTGCCGCGACCAGGGGCAAGAAAAAACCATTCATTCTCGACCCGCTCCTGGACGAAAGACCCAGCCGGTAGGCTGGAGCAACTGAGCCAAACGCCATGAACCATTTCGATTATCGCAACGGCGTGCTGCACGCCGAGGCGGTGAATTTGTCCGAGCTGGCTGCGGCCGTCGGCACGCCGTTCTATTGCTATTCGACCGCGACGCTCGAGCGGCACTATCGCGTCTTCGCAGATGCCTTCGCCGGCGAGAAGGTGCTGGTCTGCTACGCCATGAAGGCGAACTCCAACCAGTCGGTGCTGCGTACGCTGGCCAAACTGGGCGCCGGCGCCGACGTCGTCTCGGGCGGTGAGCTGAAGCGCGCGCTGGCCGCGGGCATTCCCGCCAGCAAGATCCTGTTCTCCGGCGTCGGCAAGAGCGAGACCGAGCTGCGCGCCGCGCTGGCCGCCGACATCCTCTGCCTCAACGTCGAATCCGAGCCCGAGCTCGAGCTGCTGTCGCGCCTTGCGACCGAGATGGGCAAGACCGCGCGGATCTCCATCCGCGTCAATCCCGACGTCGATGCCGGGACGCACGCAAAAATCTCGACCGGCAAGTCCGAGAACAAGTTTGGCATTCCGATCGCCTATGCACGCGAGGTCTATGCGCGCGCCGCAAAGCTTCCGGGCATCGAAGTGACAGGCACCGACGTGCATATCGGCAGCCAGATCACGGACCTCTCCAAGATGGAGATTGCGTTCCGCATCCTCTCTGAGTTCGTGCAGACGCTGCGCAGCGACGGCCACAACATCAGCCACGTCGATTTCGGCGGCGGCCTCGGCATTCCCTATTACATGGATCGCGAGGCGCCGCCGGCACCCGACGCCTATGCCGCCATGGTCAAGCGCGTCAGCCACAATCTCGGTTGCACGCTGATGTTCGAGCCGGGCCGCATGATCGTCGGCAATGCCGGCATCCTCGTCGCCAGGGTGATCTACGTGAAGCACGGCGACGGCAAGAATTTCGTCATCATCGACGCCGCGATGAACGATCTGATCCGCCCGACGCTGTACGAGGCGCACCATGACATCCTGCCGGTGACGCAGCCGGCCAAGGGCGCTGCGATGATCTCGGCCGACGTCGTCGGCCCGGTCTGCGAGACCGGCGACTATATCGCATTGGACCGCACGCTGCCGACGCCGAAGCCGGGCGATCTCATTGCGATCATGACCGCAGGCGCTTACGGCGCCGTGCAGGCCGGCACCTACAACACAAGGCCGCTGGTGCCCGAGGTGCTGGTGAAGGGCGATCAATACGCGGTCGTGCGTCCGCGCATCGAGGTCGAGCAACTCATTGCGATGGACACGCCGGCGCCGTGGCTGTGAGGACGCCGGCGAGCATGTGCGCGCCGGCGCTTCTTGTTCGTCACGGCCCGTATTTCGGAGCCGGCTTCTGATTAAAATCGTTCTCGTCGGTGACGCAGGTGAAGTTCACTGCGTTGTTGGTGTCACCGTTGCCGTTGTACTTCGCGACTTTGGGAAAGACGCAGAGCGGCCGGGTCATCTGAACCGCGGGCGGCGTATCGGCCACGAACTTCGTGGCGAGGATCGTGTCCGGCGCGACGCCGGCCTCGACCCATTTGACCAGCGGTGTGAGCGCATCGAACGTGCTGGGACCGGGCCCGCCGGCGCAATGGTACAGCCCGGGCACCATGAACAGCCGCGCGTAGCTCTGGGTCCGTCGCAGCGCCGGATTGCCGGGTCCGTTGCCGTGATCGAAGAAGCCGACCGGTTGGAACCCTTGCGGGAATCCTGGGCCCTCATTCCCCACCAGCGCCAGGAAGTAGTTGATGCTGCTCTGTGACGGGATCAGTGGGTCGGCCCAGCCGTGGTACATCAACAGCTTGCCGCCATGCCCCCTGAATTCGCCGAGATCGGTGCTGGTCGCGTTGAGCACCGCCGCAAGCTGATCATCCACCTTGTCGATGTCGCGGTGGAAATCGAAATTGGCAAAATTGGTTGCGCTTGCGGGGTAGCCGAAGCTCGGGCCGAACACCCAGTAGAACAGGCCGTCGAAGGCCGGTTCGGGAAATCGCTCCTGGAGGGCGAGGCCGAGAGCGAGGATATCGTCGGTCTCGTTGCCGCGCTGGGAGCCGGGATTGATGATCTGTCCGTTCACCGGGTCGATCGTGCCTGCGTAGTATCGCTGCATGGTCGTGACCTGATCGGAGGTCAGGCATGCGGGCGGCGCGTTGCCACCTTTGCAGAGCAGGACCTTCGGGTCGAAATGACAGTCGCGTGGATCGGTGAGGAACTGATCGGTCTTGGCGCCGCCGTCCTGGCCGACGCATTGCTTGAGCACGGCCTGGTTGATCAGCGTCATCTGGCCGGCCTGGATGAATCGGCCCGGGCTCGCATGCGTGTTCTGCCAGCCATAGAGCCCCGCCATATGCAAATGGGTGCGGTTGAATGCGGGAGCGCCGGCGAGGATGCCGTCATAATCGTTGGGGAAGCGCTGCGCCTCCATCAGGGCGTTCTGGCCGCCGGTTGAGCAACCCGCGAAATAGGCCCGTTGCGAGCGGTGGCCGTAGAATGCGTTGACGATCTCCTTGCCCCGTTCGGTCATCAGGTGGATCGCCCGGTAGCCGAAATCCTTGATCCGCTCGGGATGTCCGAACAGGCCGGTCGAAGGGGTCGCGGGATCGCCGAATTGAGCGGCGAGAGGATTGCCCATGTTGCCGGCCGAGCCGCAGAACAGCGGGTTGCATCCGGAAGATCCGGTGCCGAGATCGCTGTTGGTCGCAGCAAAGCCGGCCTGGATGCCGATGGCGAGCTCGCTGTAGGTGATCACGCCCTGGAAGCCGCCACCGCCGGTGCCGAGGAACCTGCCGTTCCACGTGCTCTCGGGCAGCCAGACCTCGATCCTGATGTTGGAATCCGAGCTGGGGATCAGCGTTGCGGTAACGCGGCAGAAAGCGGGAAGGCCGGTGATCGGGCTCGAGCCAGGCGGCACGAAGGTGCCGGACGTGTTGTCGTCCGCGGAATTGATCACCGTATGCTGCAGTTGCAAGGATCGAAGATTGGTGCACGCCGTCGCCATGGCGGGCGAGGTGATTGCGACACAGGCAAACAGGGCCATGGTCGCACCGACAAGTAAGTGTCGATGACGCTTCATTCCGTCCTCCCTGATTTTTTTTCAGTCGTGTAGGGCCCACAGGATAGCCCACAACGAATACAACTCAAGGATGAATCGTGGCGTCGCGAAATGATCGACGATCTCGCGCGTCGGTTGCGAGGAGGTAGCCCAGATGGAGCGAAGCGCAATCCGGGCTACGCAGCTGTGGAGTGCGGTTACTTCCCCGCCAATTCGCCCGTCTTCCCGCCGACAACGACGCCCGCCTTCTTCTCGATCGGCTTGATCGCCGCGGTGAAGTCTGACTCGGCGCCTTCCGCGCTGATCACGGTCTCCCATAGCCGCCCGACCGCGTCGGCGACCTCCATCGACAGGCCGAGCTGCTTCATCTCCTCGAGTGCCAGCCGTACATCCTTCACCATCAATCCGGTGGCGAAGCCGAAGTCAAAGCTGCGTGGCAGCACCGCGCGCGGAAACTTGTCGCGGCTGGCGGTGTTCATGCCCGAGCCTGAATTGATGACGTCGATCATCACCGCGGGATCGAGCCCGGCTTTCACGCCCATCACCACCGCTTCCGACGTCGCCACCATCGCGGTTGCCGACAGGAAATTGTTGGCGAGCTTCATGGTCTGCGCCGCACCCGGCTTCTCGCCGATGAAGAACACCTTTCCGATCACATCGAGTGCCGGCCTGAGCAGTTCGAACTCCGCCTTTGGCCCTGAGACCATCACCGCCAGCGTGCCCTTCTCGGCGCCGCCGACGCCGCCCGAGACGGGGCAGTCGATCTGCACGATGTTGCGCTTGGCCAGGAGGCCGTGAATCTTCGCGGCCATCGCCGAGCCGACGGTGGAGAGATCGATGAACCGTTTGGCGCGGCTCCCCTCGATGATGCCGTTCGGCCCGGTTGCGACCGCAAGCGATGCCTGGAGCGAAGGCAGGCTCGCCATGACGGTCTCGACCTGGTCGGCGACGTCCTTCGGTGACGACGCAGCAGTCGCGCCGCGCGCTACCAGCTTGTCGACGACCTCGTTGCGCGTGTCGAACACGACGAGCTTGTGTCCTGCCTCGATCAAGCGCCGTGCCATCGGAAAACCCATGTTTCCGAGGCCGATGAATCCAATGTCCATGGTGTTTCCTTGTGCTTGTTATTCGTTGTTGTGAACGATGCGCGTGCCATCCCCGCTGTCGTCCGGATCTGGCTTCGCTTGTCCGGGTCGACAGTGGAGAGAGGCTGCCCTCACGCCTTGCCGTCGATCTCCGCGAACACCTCGCGCGCGATGCGGAAGCTGTCGACGGCGGCCGGCATGCCGCCATAGATCGCGACCTGCATCAGGATCTCGCGGATCTCGTCGCGGCTGACACCGTTCGTCAACGCACCCTTCAGGTGCGCGCGAAACTCATGCTGGCGGTTGAGGATCGCGATCATCGCGATGTTGAGCATGCTGCGGGTCTTGCGCGGCAGCTCCTCGCGGCCCCACACCGTGCCCCAGCAATATTCGTTGAGCATCTCCTGGAACGGGCGGTTGAAATCGTCGACGTTCTTCAGCGCGTTGTTGACATAGGCTTCCCCCAGCACCGCTTTGCGGACTTCCAGGCCCTTGTCGTGCATTTTCTTGTCCATAGCGTTTCCTCTATTTTCCCTGCGTTTCCCTCGGGGATGGCGCGCGGAAATTACGGGGTTGCGGCGGGCCAGTCACGTCCTCGTGTTATGCGGGAAAAGGGGTCTCTCCCGTACAGGAACGGATGCCTCAGTGCTGCCGTTGTGGTACGCTTGGCTCTACCGGGCAACCTGGAGAGCTGATTGAACGGCGTCACCCCCGACCCGTCAGACCCGAACCGCGATGGCGACTCTCTGTCGCGGCTGAAGCTGGCGCAGGCCCTCGATCGGGCCATCTATGCCATCGCGTGGGAGCGTGCCTGGCCGAATCTGGCGCGGCTGCTGACCGTCGTCGGCCTGTTCCTGGTGGTGTCCTGGGCCGGGCTCTGGCTGGTGCTGCCGTTCCTCGCCCGCGCCATCGGTCTCGTCGTTTTCGCCGGCGTCGCGATTGTCGCGCTGTTCCCGTTGATTCGCTTCCGCTGGCCGAGCCGCGAGGAAGCTTTGAGCCGGCTCGACCGCGGCTCCGGCATCCGTCACCGCCCGGCCACCACCCTCACGGATACGCTGACCTCGCAGGACCCGATCGCAAAGGTGCTGTGGCAGGCGCAGCGCGAGCGCACGCTGGCCTCGCTCAAGCGCATCCGCGCGGGCCTGCCGCAGCCGCGGCTGGCTCTGCACGACCCCTGGGCGCTGCGCGCGCTGGTCATGGTGATGCTGGTTGCGACCTTCTTCGCCGCCGGCGACGAGCGCGCGATGCGGTTAGGGGCCGCCTTCGACTGGAACGGCGTGCTGGCCCCGACCAATATCCGCGTCGATGCATGGGTCACCCCGCCGCTCTACACCGGCAAGCCCCCGGTGATCCTGTCGGCCGCCAACAAGGAGGCCGCGGCGCTGCCCGCCTCCGGTCCGCTCGCCGTGCCCGCCGGCTCGACCCTGATCGTGCGCTCCTCGGGCGGCAGCCTCGATGTCGTCGTTTCCGGCGGCCTCAAGGAGGTCGCCCCCACCGAAGCCACGCCCAAGGGCACCAACGAGAAGCATTTTACCATCACCGGTAACGGCACCGCGCATGTCCGCGCGCCCTCCGGTCAGCCGCAATGGGCGTTCGCGGCGACGCCGGACCAGCCGCCGACGATCGCGCTTGCCAAGGATCCGGAGCGTCAGGCCCGCGGCGCGCTGCAGCTCTCCTACAAGATCGAGGACGATTACGGCGTCACCGGTGCCGAGGCGCAAATCGGCCTGCGCGCTGCCGATGGTGGCAAGGACGGCGCGAAGGAAGGCGATACCAAGGCTGCCGCACGGCCACTGTTCCAGCCGCCGCAATTCCCGCTGGTGCTGCCGAATGCCCGCACCCGCAACGGCGTCGGCCAGACGGTGAAGGACCTCAGCGAGGATCCCTATGCCGGCGCCGAGGTCACGCTGACGCTCACCGCCAAGGACGAGGCGGGCAATGAGGCGAAGAGCGAGCCCTTCAACATGCGCCTGCCCGAGCGGCTGTTCACCAACCCGCTCGCGCGCGCGCTGATCGAGCAGCGCCGCATCCTTGCGCTCGACGCCAACAAGAATTCCGACGTCTACGCCGCGCTCGACGCGCTGATGATCGCGCCCGAATTGTTCACGCCGGATGCCGGCTGCTATCTCGGCTTGCGCAGCCTGGCGCTCCAGCTGGAGGCGGCCCGCACCGACGACGCGATGCGCGACGTGGTGGCAAGCATGTGGGCGTTCTCGGTCACCATCGAGGACGACGGCGTCGCCGGCAGCGTCAACGCCGCGCTGCGCGGGGCTCAGGACGCGCTCAAGCAGGCGCTGGAACGCGGCGCCAGCGAGGACGAGATCAGGGTGCTGACGCAGAAGCTGCGCGAGGCCATGGCCGGCAAGGTGCGCGATCTCGCCCGGCGCGCCGAGCAAAATCCGCTTGGACCCCGGCAGCCATTCCCCGCCGAGGTTCAGCTCATCCTCGACAAGTCCGTCGAGCTGAAACAAAAGACCCAGAACGCCACGCCCGAGCAGCTCGAAGAGCTGGCGAAGCAGCAGGACGCCTTGCGCGAGCAGCTTCAGGCCTATCGCAAGTCGGCGAACAATCGGGCGAAGGCGGGCAACGACGGGGCCAACCAGTCGACGCGAGACCGTAAATGCGGAAGCTAGCACGCGCGCCAGTCTTGAAGGCGATATCGATCGCCTGCCTCGCCTTCCTGTTGGGAGGTGTTTCGCCCGTTGCTGCCCAGCAGGATCAGGATGTCGATGCCCTGCTCGATAGCGCTGAAAAGGCGATGCAGGATTCCGGCGACAGCCTCAGGCAGAAGGAATCCGGCAAGAGCCTGAACAATCAATCCGATGCCATCCAGAAGCTCGAGGACTACAAGCGGGCGACGGAACGGAGCCAGTCCTCCAATCGCGATCGCTCCGTCATCACGCAACGGGATCTCGATGACCTGCTGAAGCAGATCGAGAAAGCCGCCAAGGAAGGCAATAAAGAGGCCGCCCAGCGCATGCTCGAGCAGCTCGCGCAGATCATGGAAAATCTCCAGATGGCGCAGCCGGGTCAATCCGGCGACAGCGAGATGGAGCAGGCGCTGAACGAGCTCAGCGACATGATCCGCAAGCAGCAGCAATTGCGCGACAAGACTTTCAAGCAGGGGCAGGATTCCCGGCGTGACCGCTCGCGCGGCAAGCAGGGCGACCAGTCGATGTCGGACCTCCAGCAGGATCAGCAGTCGCTACGCGACCGCCTGAAGAAGCTGCAGGACGAGCTTGCCAAGCGCGGCCTCGCGCAGAAGGGACAAAAGGGCCAGAAAGGTCAGCAGGGACAGAAAGGCCAGCAAGGCGAGCAGGGACAGCCCGGCCAGAATGGCGACCAGGACGGGGACGACGGGGATGACGACGGCAGTCTGGACTCCGCCGACGGCGCCATGGGCGATGCCGGCTCGAAGCTCGGCGAGGGCAATGCGGATGGCGCCGTGGACTCGCAGGGCAAGGCGCTGGACGCCTTGCGCAAGGGTGCGCAGAAGATGGCCGAAGCGATGCAGAAGGGCGATGGCGACGGGCAGGGCGATGGTCCCGGCAACCGGGCCGGCCGCCAGCAGAGCGGCGGCAATCAGACCGATCCGCTCGGTCGCCCGCTTCACGGCCGCGAGTTCAGCGACGATTACACGGTCAAGATTCCCGGCGAGATCGACGCCGAGCGCGTCCGCCGCATCCTCGAAGAGCTCCGCCGTCGCCTCGGCGATCCCTCGCGCCCGCAGATCGAGCTCGATTATATCGAGCGGCTGTTGAAGGATTTTTGAGGCGAAAGCTCACTGTCATCGCCCGCCTTGTGCGCGATTGCGCACTGGGGCGGGCGATCCAGTATTCCAGAGACCGGCATTAAAGAACTCGCTCTCGCCACATCTGCCGCGACGTACTGGGCGGATTCAACCGGTCGAGCCGGGGCGTGACAGCGGCATGTATGGCTACTGTCGCCGCCGCTACGCCTTCTTCGCCGCCAGCGCGTCCGCCACCGCGGTGCGGATGTCGGCAACCGAGAACGGCTTTGTCACGACGTCATGCACCAGCGCGTTGAGGTTCGAGGCGCGCTCGCGCTGGTCGGCAAATCCGGTCATCAGCAAAATCGTCAGGGCAGGGAAATCGCGCGCGGCGGAGAGTGCCAGCGCGATGCCGTCCATCACGGGCATCTGGATGTCGGTGAGCAGGAGATCGAACGCGCCGTCCGCGCTGGTCAGGATTTCCAGCGCCTCGGCGCCGTCCTGCGCCGTGACGATCTCGTGGCCGTCCATGGCGATGGCGCGCGCCACCAACTGGCGCATCGAATCCTCGTCGTCGGCGATCAGAACTTTCGGCATGAGACCAATCTTGGGACCAACTTTCCCGTGCGGGATTCTACAAGCTGATTATACGCTGCCGCCGGCGATGTCGCGCCGGTTGAAGAAGCGAACGTCGATATTGCGGCCTTCCGGCGGCGGCGAGGCGAGGCGCGAGCGGAAGAAGGCGCGCTCGCCGGGTTGCAGCACGGTCTGTTCCAGCACGGTATTCCAGGCGTAGATCTCCGCACCTTGCGCGTCGCGTACCGCAAAGCGCAGGCGCGGAATGTCGAGGGCCTTTTTTCCCTGGCCGACGATCACGCCCTCAATCACCAGCACCTGCTTACCGTCCACGGTCTCGCTGGAGAGCTTGACGTCCTTGAAGGCCAGCCCGCGCAAATTCACGTCAAAGCCGGCCAACTTGTAGAACGCCGCCGTCTGCGGCAGCAGCCGCACCATGTCGCCGCGCCAGACAACGAGGGCCAGCACCAGCGCACCCATGGCAGCGCAGGCGGTCGGCAAACCGAAATGGGATTTTCGCGGCGCCACGGCGGGGACCTGGCGTCTCACCCGTGCCCCGCGGCGGCTGCCGAACAGGCCACGGAACCAGGACTGGTGCTGCGCGCCGACGACCTCCTCTTCGGCCTCCCGGGCGGCGGCCGACCACTCGTCCTCGATCTCCTTGGCGTCCTCGGCCGGCCAGTCGCTGGCGATTGAGGGGCTGTCCACCACCGGTGTGTCGGCGTCGCCGTCGTCCTTGGCGTAGGAGTTCCATTCCGCGGCGAGGTCGGACTGGTCGTCGGCCTGGCTGGCCGCGGCCATGGCCGGGACGGATGCCTCTTCGATGGCATCCTCGGCATGGGCGAACCAGGTCTCCTTGCAGCGGGAGCAGCGGACCGTCCGGCCGTTCGCCCCGAGGCTCGCAAGCTTGATGGCGTAGGATGTCGTACAATGGGGGCAGACGATATGCATGGGCGAGCCTTGATGCATGAACGAGGTCTTGAACGATTTTTGGGCGAGGCTTGACGATGCCCTGCGGAACCGGGCGTCCAGGATGCTACAAGGCGACCGTTAACGAACCGGAAACCATAACGGTCGCAAAAACCGTTGATTGCGTGTGGCGGTGTGCCGCGGCGCGGCCCCCTCTCGAACGGAGCTGAACTTGGTTCGGTTCGAAAATGTCGGATTGCGTTACGGT
The DNA here is from genome assembly GCF_023073315.1 of Bradyrhizobium sp. 1. Taxonomy (GTDB): domain Bacteria; phylum Pseudomonadota; class Alphaproteobacteria; order Rhizobiales; family Xanthobacteraceae; genus Bradyrhizobium. The sequence continues at coordinate 549,198 of NZ_JADPJH010000018.1, forward strand.
CTGGGGCCGGAGATCCTGCGCGACCTCAGCTTCCAGATTCCGGCGCATTCGTTCCAGTTCCTCACCGGCCCGTCCGGCGCCGGCAAGACCTCGCTGCTGCGCCTGTTGTTCCTGTCGCAGCGGCCGACGCGGGGCCTCGTCAACCTGTTCGGCCACGACATCTCGCAGCTCGGCAAGGACGAGATCGCCGATTTGCGCAAGCGCATCGGCATCGTGCTCCAGGATTTCCGCCTGCTCGACCACATGACGACCTATGAGAACGTCGCGCTCCCGTTCCGCGTCATGGGCCGCAGCGAGGCGAGCTACCGCAAGGAGGTCATCGACCTGCTGCGCTGGGTCGGCCTCGGCGAGCGCATGGATGCGCTGCCGCCGATCCTGTCGGGCGGCGAGAAACAGCGCGCCGCGATCGCGCGCGCGGTGATCTCGCGGCCGCAGCTTTTGCTCGCGGACGAGCCGACCGGCAGCGTCGATCCGACGCTCGGCCGCCGCCTGCTGCGGCTCTTCATCGAGCTCAACAAATCCGGCACCGCCGTCATCATCGCAACCCACGACATCGGCCTGATGGACCAGTACGAGGCGCGGCGGCTGGTGCTGCATCAGGGACGGTTGCACGTCTATGAATAGGACCGACGAGCGCGGCGTGCTGGTCGACCTCGGACAGGAGCGTCCACCGCTTCCGGCCAAGGCGCGCAACATGTCGCCGATCGTGCCGCGCGCCTCGATCCACGGCCGCGCGCTGGTCGCCGTCGTCGCCATCATGACGTTCCTGGCGTCGATGACGACAGGCACGGTGCTGCTGGTCAGCGCCTCGGCCGCGGAATGGCAGTCGGACGTCGCCAGCGAAATCACCATCCAGGTCCGTCCCCAGACCGGCCGCGATCTCGATCGCGACACCATTGCGGTGACCGAGGCCATGCGCGCGCAAGCCGGCATCGTCGAGGTCAAGCCGTTCAGCAAGGACGAAAGCGGCAAGCTGCTCGAGCCCTGGCTCGGCACCGGGCTGTCGATGGACGATCTGCCGGTGCCGCGCATGATCATCGCGCGCGTGCAGCCGGGCACGGCGCTCGACCTCGGCGCCCTGCGCGCCCGCGTGACGCAAGCGGCGCCGAGTGCCAGCGTCGACGATCACCGCGCCTGGATCGAGCGCATGCGCTCGATGACGAACGCCACTGTGCTCGCCGGTCTCGGCATCCTCGCGCTCGTCATCATCGCGACTATCATCTCGGTCTCGTTCGCGACCCGCGGCGCCATGGCGGCGAACCGTCCGATCGTCGAGGTGCTGCACTTCGTCGGCGCCGGCGACCGCTACATCGCCAACCGCTTTCTGCGGCACTTCCTGCGTCTCGGTCTCGAAGGCGGCGTGATTGGCGGCGGCGCCGCCATGCTCGTGTTCGGCTTCTCCGAGTCGATCGCCGGCTGGTTTTCGGGCACGCCCGTCGGCGACCAATTTGCCGCGCTGCTCGGCACCTTCTCGCTGCGGCCGTCCGGCTACATCGTGCTCGCGGTGCAGGCGGTGCTGATCGGCGCCATCACCGCGGTGGCCTCGCGCCAGACGCTGTTCGCGACGCTGAATGATGTGGAGTGAGCCGTGATGGATGAGCTTGCTCGCGGGTTCTTCGCCTCTCCCCGCTTGCGGGGAGAGGCCGGAATTCGCGCTGAAAGCGCGGATTCCGGGTGAGGGGGACTCTCCGCGAGTCCATCTGCCGCCGTCCCCGCGGAGAGCCCCCCTCACCCCAACCCTCTCCCCGCAAGCGGGGCGAGGGGGAACTGGCAGCGGGGCGGCCCCAAAACCCCACCCCAAATCCTTGACTACCCGTCCCTTCCCCCCTATACGTCCGCCCGCTCCCTGCAAGGACACAGAATTTGCCCCCGTGGCGCCCAGAATGGCGGCCGCAAATCGTTGGGGGACAGGACAAGGATTTAGACATGTCTCGCCGCTGCGAACTGACCGCCAAGGGTCCCCAGGTCGGCCACAAGGTCAGCCACTCCAATATCAAGACCAAGCGCCGCTTCCTGCCGAACCTCGTCAACGTGACGTTCATCAGCGAAGCCCTCGAGCGCAACGTGCGCCTGCGCGTCTCCACCAACGCGGTGAAGAGCGTCGACCACAATGGCGGCCTCGACGCCTTCCTGCTCAAGGCCAAGTCCGACCTCCTGTCGCCGCGCGCCCTCGATCTGAAGCGCGCCATCCAGAAGAAGGTCGGCCCGACCGCTGCGCCGGCGAAGAAGGCGAGCTAAGCGAATTTTGGAATTGGGCGGGGGCTTGCGCCGGGTGGCGTAGGCTTAGCTAGGTAGAGTTTTGAGTTGCGGCCGGATCGGAAGATCCGGCCATTTTTGTTTAACTCGTGGCCTCCGTCTGGAAAGGCCATGCTGAACCAAGACCAGCTACTTAAACCGATCGAATTCCACAGCGAATGTGCGTAGAGACTTTTTGCCCATCCATGCTTGAACCTCCGGGTTCAACTTCCGAGCAAGGCTAACGAGATCCTCGCAGTCTTTCTTGTCGACTCGACAGCCAAAATATATTCCTGCGAGTTCTTGAGGATTAAACTTTGTGTCCTCGAAGTCGATCTCCTTAGTCGCATGCCAAACCACCCTCCATTCTCTCTCATATTTCCAATCGATCGACTTTGTAAGAAACGACTCAAGAAAGAAGCGATCCTTATCGATAACTGCGCAGCCCGAAAGAAATTGCCGAAGCTGTTCTTGATCGAATAGAAGCGGCATGCGCTCGCGATAAGAAACGGGCCGCGCTGCGGCCCACGAGCTTGCCTCTAGTGTTGAGAACTCGAGGACTACTCCTCGATGACAATCAGCATAGTGCGCCCACATTAGGATGTTCGAGGGCATCTCCGTAAGACAGAGAACCAGCGCCTTTTCTAGTCTAGCTCTCACCCAAGAATGGAGCTCGGGCAGGCGGCGCTGCTGCTCATACAACGACTCTGTTACTCCCTTTTGCACTGCAGCTCGAAACTCCGCCTCGCTCAACCGAGGCCCCTTCACGCTCATATCTCGAACAAAGTATCCCAGGCGATTCTTCGGCTCGTACTCGCTCTGCCGCGAATAGAAAAGCCAAAGATCATTCGCAACGTCGGCAATCAGTTTTGCCTTGTCGACGTGTTCAATATGCATGTCGAACTGGATGTCGAACGGATCATTAAATTGTTTTGGAGCCGACCAGCGCAATGTACCATTCGCAAGAACAACACGGGCAGTTCCCGAGCTCATGTATTTGAAGAATTTCTTCTGAGTGTGCGTCCATCCCACCATTTCAGAGCTCCCGCCAGTACGAGCACCTAGATTACGATCGACAAACTGAACCACTCGCGGCCTGCAACTGATTTTACCGCTAAACTCAGCGACGCCATCAATCCGCGCCAAACCACAGCATCCTCAATTATCAATCAGCAGCCAGCGTCTGCTCGTGCATCGCTCCGATCCGATCATATACGTCTGCATATTGATCCCCTTGAAGCAAATGCAGCTCACTCGTGAGATGGATTCGTTTAGCGTCTTTAGGAATTATCTCGCTCGGAACCTCGTCGAAATGCAGCGTACCCAGTATCAGCTGCTGCCCCTGCAGCACGCGCGAGAAAATAAAGCCAAATATGGCTCCGATATTGTGCCGATCCTGTTCCTGCTGAAGAGGAGAATCGATAATCAGCGGACAGATCGTGGCCGGATTTAAACTTTTCATGGTGTGAAGGTAGGAAAAATGTTGCGCCAACAAAGATCGAGGCAGATCACTTCCGAGCGCATTAGCCTTGATTTGGCGATCGAACGATTTGTAGTCTTCGGTAGAAAGAACGTTCACATTTAGATTGCTCAGAAACTCCTTCATTCGGGCCTGATAAAAGTCGTTGATATCGCGCTTTCGCTTTACATCAAGCTTCAAATCATCACCGAGCTTCAGAAGGTTTGATCGAATTTCATTCTGACGTTCGGCCAACTCATTGATATCTTGCGATAAAGACCCGAGGACGTCCTTCATTCCTTCTGCAGCGATGAACTCAGCAAACGTCACCTTCTCTCGTGTCCGCCTAAGAAGGTCTTCCACAGGTCCGAGCTCTGCCGTCACATCTTGATACTTGCGGTCGACAACCTTTTCTTGCTCCAACAAATCAAGAAGCTTCTTCTTTCGTTGGTCCAAGAGATCGAAGCAGAGATCAATATCGTCGAGAATTCCAAATCGCTCCACGATAGAATTCGCTATCGCTGTTCCACATGTGGGGCACAACACCGTATCTGGTGTGCCGGAATCCTCTGCATAAGAATAGTCCGCATCTAGCTCACGTATTGCTCTTTGCAAAACAGCAATTTCATTTTCGATGCCGTGACGATCATTCCGAGCATCCTTTAGTTCCTGCCCCACCTGCTGTTGCCGAGCATAAACCCTATTGTACTGATCGACTAACTCTTCTGCTTCCTTGCGAAATACAGATGGATCGATATCCACCTGGCGCATTGCCTTTCTTCGCAGGTACGAGTCCCTCACTTTGTTCAAAGCAAGTATTTCATCTTCAATCTTGGCCTTGTCGCGCTCAAGCTCGACCTGCCTCTTTCTCGCGTCATAATAGGATTGCGGTCGAACACCGAGGTGATATTCCAACATGCTCTTTCGATAGTTGCTGAATTGCTGCAAACCAACGAATGAAGCCCAGTTCTTCGTCCAACCTTCGTCTTGATCTATGTAAAACGGAAGAAAGTAAAACGCAGGACCGGCCGAGCCTAAGGTCCCATCTTCGCTACGTTCGAGCTCCACACGAAAATTGAGCTTCGGATTTAGGAACTGCGCTACGCCCCGCTCTCCAGACACTCGAACGAATTTTCCGATCAGCTTCCCACTCGAATCAAAAACGCCGAAATATCGCTCGTCGCGAAGCACTATGTAGTCATTGGTCCCCAACGAAAAGCGCACGGAGTATATCGGCCGCGCCTTCTTCCAGCGCTCGTTCTGTAAACCTGGAACATCAGCGCCTAACGTGTGATACAAACTCTTTATAAGAGTTGACTTTCCTACGTCATTTTCGCCGGTGACTAGATTCACTCTCGGATCGAACGTCTCTCTTCTCGCCGTCTTTTCGACCTTTGAGAGGATCGATACCTCTTTGAACACTAAGTTTGTCATTAACACGCCCTTGGCGAAGATTTCGAATGAGCTGACGAAACCTAGATTTTTTCATAGTAGACCACGACACTAAATGCCCTCAGGTACGCAGCATCATATGGAGCACGCAGAGACATCAAGATTTCCTCCTCTGCTCTTGCGATGAATTCTGGAAGGGCCGCATCTGATTGCAGCGAGAACAGCTCTTCTAGTCGCTGCACGATCGCTCCTGCCTCTAAATTTGTTGCATCGGTGAGATCGGAAACCGCTTGAGGAATTTTCTTTGCCATCCGCATCAGATCCTGCGACGTCCAACCTGCAGTTTTGAGCTCAGAGTTCACCAGTGCCATGTCCGGATGGATTCGCTTCTTAGACGAAAGAAGATCAAGGCTATCTTGAATAACTTTCCTTCCGACGCATTTCTTGGAGATGAGATCATTGATCGTCGCGACCTGATCAGACGCGTAATTGTTCTTTCTGGTGATTTCACTGTGGAGCAGCCTCACCCAACTATTCACGTTGAATCCGTGATCTTCTCCAAAATTAGAATTGAAGAACTCCATTGCTTCTCCGTGCAAGAAGCTCTGCATCGATTCGATCGAGACACCTGTGACTATAAAGTGCAGCTTATCTAACTGCTCTTCCGCAAATGCAGGTATCTCGTCTTTCAACCTGTCAGCTATCTTCTCGCGGTACTTCTTTGGCAGATCAGTCGCCGAAATATTTTGGCCTGCGAATTCGAAAGCGGTATTGGACACAAGTATCACCTGCAATTGGTGATCTGCTAGCAAGCCGTCAAAATTCAGAAACATCTTACCTAGGATTGAGTTGGCTTCTTTCTGTCGAGAAAGAAGGCTCGCTAGCTTTCGAGAAGCTGCCGATTTCGACGTCTTCACCTGGTAGAATTCGGCACTGGTTGGTGTCTCGCTTGGAGATAGGAAGACAACATCATCATGAAATTCAAAGGCAACCAAGTAATCGGCGTGTTCCATATGCTTGCGTAGCATCTGACAGAAGGCCCAACTCTTTTGATAGTCGAAGCGGGCAGCGGTATCCGACCCAGAAATTTCTCGTTGCGGCTTCGCGATCAAAAAATCCAAGAGGTTCTTTTGCATTCAATCGCCCAGTGCGCCGACAATTCATCGGATGAAATCGTGAACTTGATCAGAATCTAATTTAATCTACAGGTTGTATATAGTACTTTCTGCTTCCACGCATATGGTGCAGGACGACTCGGGGCCTTTGAAAGGAAAAGCCTCGCAGCCTGTGCAAGACGAGCGGCCGCCGGGCGCACCCGCGTTGACATCTGTTAACAACTTCCGCTATCTTCAGGTTCTCGCATGGCTGATCGGCCCAGGCACCCGCACAAGGAGATCGAGGCCGTTGTCGCGCAGGCCGAGTCGATCGGCTGGCGGTGGCGCAAGATGGGGCATTGGGGACGGTTGTTCTGCGCGCATGCCGGTCGTGACGGCTGCCAGGTCGGCGTGAACGGCACGCCGAAGAATCCGGAAGACCACGCCCGGCAGGTGATGCGGGCGATCGGCCGCTGCCCGCACGGAAAGGAGGATGACAAATGAAGAAATTCGAATTCAGCATCATTGCATCCGGCCTCGATCCTGCGGCGGAGGATTTCGAGCAGCGCTTTTATGATGCCGGCTGCGACGATGCGGCGATCGCTTTCCAGAAGGGCCACATCATCGTCGACTTCACCCGCGAGGCGACATCGGTCAGCGAGGCCATCGTCACGGCGGTGCGGGACGTGAAGGCCGCCGGTGCCCGCGTCGATCGCGTCGAGCCCGACCCGCTCGTCAGTCTCTCCGACATCGCAGCCCGAAGTGGAATGACGCGTGCGGCGATGACGCAATATTCCAAGGGACAGCGAGCCAAGAACTTCCCCTCGCCGGTCGCCCGCGTGACGTCCGACAGCCCGCTATGGGATTGGGCGACGGTGGCAAAATGGCTGTTTCATCACGACAAGCTCAGCCGCGACGAGGCGATCAAGGCGGCCGCCGTGCGCGCGGCCAACGAGGCGATCGGATCGCACGCGAGCAAGCTCGAAGAGGCGCTCAAGGGAAGCCTGAAAGCCTACGAGAAGGATCTCGACCGGGCCGCGTGAGGCGCAGGACAAACTCGGCTGAGAACGAGCCTGCAGCCATCCTTCGAGACGCCCGCCTGCGGCGGGCCCTCAGGATGAGGTCTGGTTGTTACCTGCGATGGGCGCGATGACAACGAACGGCGGTCCATCGCTTCCATCGCCCCTACCCCCGAAAATCAATGCTCCGCAGCACGATCCCCGGCGGGGTCCCCTCGAACTCCGTCGCCTGATATTTCCGTCCGGTGCAGGCTTCGATGCGGTCGCGCAGGCGCATGAACTGCTCTTCGCGCTCGGCGGGGCGGGCGCGCGGGCCGCGCTCGAGATCGTCCATCGCGGAGGTCGAGATCGCGCAGGCGATCTCCTTCGTGCCGTCCTGCATCGAGAACTGGACGATGCCGCGGTCCTGGTCGTGGCCGATGAAGCGGCTGGTCGTGAGCGTCATGGGGGACTCCTTTACGCGGAGCGGGAGAGGTCGAGCGAGCCCGCCGCTTGCGGCTCGCCTCAGCTCTCGCTGCCGAGCCTGACGAAATCGTCGAACAGCGCGGCCACCAGCGCGCGGTGGCGGGTGTCCTCGGCGGGCAGGCTGGCGGCATAGAGGTTGAGCAGGTGGCGCGCCTTCACCGCGGCCTCCGGCCACGACAGCGCGGGCATCGTCATCATGCGGTTTTCGAGCTCGGCCTCGCGATCGCGCAGCTCCCTGACCTGGGCCTCGACGTCGGCCAGCGCGCGGCGCAGATCGGTCGCCTTCTGCGCGGCCATGCCGCGATGCTTGTCGAGCTCGACCGGGATGTCCGTCATGGGGCGCTCGCGTCCTCGGCTTGCGCATCGGCGGCCTGCGCATCCGCAAGGTCGATCGAGCCGATCGGCAGCATCTCGGTCGCGCCTCGCACGCCTTCGGACGGCACCGTGATCATGGTGGCGACCCGACGCCAGGACGCAAACGACAAGCCCTCGATCATCTCCTCGTCGGTGACGACATCGTAGCGGCCGGCGGGGAGCTGGCGCGCGATGCCGCGGATGCGGACCGGATGCTTGAATGTAATGGTTTCATGCCGCGAGCGGATGGTCATACGCGCCTGCCTTTTGCGAGAGGGGGCCCCAACCGACGCCGACCGGGGCGACCATGCGCTTCTTGCAGGGCAATAGCCAGCACTATCGCCGCGTGCACCGGCGCCGCGAGCAGCACGGGCTTGCGCGCGGCGTTTTTGTCCTCGCCATCGACGTGGGGCAGGCGTACGCTCGATCGCGTCAGCGCAACTCACGCAATTGCCGCAGGTCTATCGCGCTGCATGGTGTGCGTGGCGGCGATTTTCAGTGGCTCACACAAGTCGCGTGCCCTCGTCGCCGCGGCCTGCGCAGACGACAGCGCTAATCTCGCAAATTCGAAACCCCAGAGGAGACGGACGTCATGGCCAAGGGACAGCAACGCAGCAATCGCGAGACCAAGAAGCCGAAGAAGGACAAGATCAAGGCGACCGCCGCGGCGCCGAGCCGCAAGGACGCCGGCTGGCAGCCGGAGATCGGGGCGGGGAAGAAGAAGTAGGATAGAAGCCGGGCGCCGCCCGCTTACCCTCCCCTGGAGGGGGAGGGTCGGATCGCAGCGCGATAGCGGTGCGGGCCGGGGTGGGGTGACAGTCTCTCCACATTACAAACTGCCCGAGTGGAGAGATCACCCCACCCCGCTCGCGCTTCGCGCGATCGACCCTCCCCCTCCAGGGGAGGGTAAACGAAGCGCATCGTCTCTTCTCCGTCGCGCGTTTGCGCTATACTCGCCCCGGTAGCATCACCGGGAGGGGCATACCGTGGAGCACGACCACAAGACCGAGCCGAAAAACCTCGTCATCTGCTGTGACGGCACCGGCAACGAGATTTCGGAGAACATCTCCAACGTCCTGAAGCTCTATCGCTGCCTGCGCAAGACCGACAAGACGCAGCCGCGGCAGATGGTGTTTTACGATCCCGGCGTCGGCACCGTGACGGAGCCGTCGACGTGGCACCGCCTCAAGGCCAACGTCAATCTGGTGCTGGGGCTCGCCACCGGCTACGGGCTCGATGACAATGTGCTCTCGGCCTATTGCTTCCTGGTCGAGCACTATGCGCCGGGTGACCGCATCTATCTGTTTGGTTTTTCGCGCGGTGCCTACACGGTGCGCGTGCTGGCGGGGCTGATCCACAAAATCGGGCTGATCTCGCCGGAACAGGCCAACCTCGCGGGCTCCGGCCTCATCGCCTACAAGCAATATTCCGGCACCGGGCGCGGCAACGACATCGAGGACCTCAAGGACGTCGCCGTCGACGACCAGGGGCCGCTGCCGAAGGACGCATTCGACCTCGCAGCCCAGTTCGCGCGCATCACCTCGACGCGCTGGGCGACCATCCACTTCATCGGCGTCTGGGACACGGTGGCGAGCGTGATCGTGCCGCGGCGCGACGTCTTCTTCCTCGTCTTCAGCCTGGAAGAGCTCGCCTACACGCTGCGCAATCCGAGCGTGAATATCTTTCGCCAGGCGATCGCGATCGACGAGCGGCGCTGCATGTTCCGCCTCAAGGCCTATGAGGAGCCGCAGGAGTACTGGAGCCACCGCTACGTGCCCGACGAGAAGAAAGTGCCGCAGGACATCTTGCAGGTGTGGTTCGCCGGCGTGCATTGCGATGTCGGCGGCGGCTATCCGGAAGCCGAGAGTGGCGAGTCCAAATATCCGCTGATCTGGATGATCGCGGAGGCAGAAAAGGCCGGGCTGAATTTCAACAAGCGCACGGTGAACCAGCTCGCCTGGGGCGTCCAGCGCAAGAACTCGCCGTTCCAATATGTCGAGCCCGCTTACACCGGCAAGACCGGCGAGCTGCACAATTCGATGAGTGCGGCCTGGCGCGTGCTGGAATATCTGCCGAAGAGCGCGACGTACAAGGAATGGCCGGAGCGGAAGGTTGTCCTCGGCGTCTACATCCCCGATTGCGAGCCGCGCCCCATCCCCGAAGGCGCGCATGTGCATGAAAGCGTCGTGAGGAGGATGGCGGTGGAGCCGGGGTATAAGCCGGTGAATTTGCCGAAGGATTATGTGACGGTGCCGATGCCGGTGGCGCCGCATATGAGCTCGGGCGACGAAGCCGCGCTGCCACCCTCCCCTGGAGGGGGAGGGTCGGCGCACATTGAGCACAGCGAAATGTGAGACGGGGTGGGGTGACAGTCTCTCTGCATCCAACAGTGCCCGTGTGGAGAGATCACCCCACCCCGCTCGCGCTGCGCGCGATCGACCCTCCCCCTCCAGGGGAGGGTGGGCACCCCGCTACCGCAACTTTTCATTAAAATTCTAAGCCCCGCCTTAGCCGGATCGCATCGACTCCCCCGCATCATCTCGCAGACCACCCGCCGCGAGCCCTGCGGAATTGGAGGAGAGTGCCAATGCATCCGCGCCGACATGCCCGTGTCAAACCCGCAGGCCTGGTGTCCCGCCAGGCCAAGATCATCACCGACCCGCGCGCGCCCGTGATCGTCTGCACACTGATCGACTATTCGGCCGGCGGGGCCTGCGTCGATCTCGGCGGCCAGGTGAAGATCCCCGATCGCTTCGATCTGCTGCACGTCAACACCAGGAAACGCTGCCGCATCGCCTGGAAGCGCGGCACGCGGGTGGGCGTGGTGTTTTAGGGATACGTCCTTCTTCCAACTGCTGAACAAAAGCCACGCCCTCCACTCCGCTCGGCTCCCTCCCCCCTTGCGGGGGAGGGTTGGGGAGAGGGGTGGCCCAGCAAACGGTGCTGGTTAATTGCGCGGTAGCAGCAACAGAGCATCGCTCGACTCGCGAGAACTCACCGTGTGGCTTACCCCTCTCCCTAGCCCTCCCCCACAAGGGGGGAGGGAACGCAGTGTGCTTGCGGCAGCTACTTCCGGGTCCGCGCCTTTGCGCCGCCGACGATCTGCATGGCGACGCCGGCGGTCCAGCCGAGCAGTGCGAGCCAGCTCCACAGGATGTGCGGCTCGAGCCTGAGCACGATGACCGCCACCGACGCGAGCGCGGTGAGCGTGGCGCAGAGCGTGCCGGCGGCGCTCAAGAGTTCCGCGGCGTCGATGGCGCTGTGTTCCTCGTCGAAGGGCAGTTGCGGCGTGTCGATGCCGAGATAGAAGCCGACGAAGCCGAGCAGCATCATCAGCAGCAGAAAACCTTGCGTGGTCAGCGGGGCGATCGCCGAGCCGACATAGGCGCCGACGAACAGCCCGCACGCCGCACCCGCCATCGCGAGGCCCACGCGCTCGAACACATGGGCAGTCTTGCGAACACGAAACCGCATGGCCAGCCTCCGTGATGGCTTGAGTGTGCGCAGGTTAGGCCAGTTTTGGGGGGTGTGGAAGCTAGGGGGAGTTACGGATGCGTGAGCTGGGAGCTAACTCCCTCTCCCCGTTCTTACGGGGCCGCGACGAGCTTCGCTCGCGCTGAGGGGGTTGGGGTGAGGGGCCTCTCTCCACACGTGAGATGATCGCCGCACCTGTACCCCCTCACCCGGATTGCGCTTGTGCGCAATCCGACCTCTCCCCGCAAGCGGGGCGAGGTGAAGAAGCTACCGCGCCCCGAACGTGGTTCTGCCGAACAGCGCCTTTTGCGTCGACGGCTGCGAGCGCCAATATTGCGGCGGGGCCTCGACTTCGCCGCCGACTTCGGCTGCGGCGTGCCAGCCCCAGCGGGGGTCGTAGAGCATGCCGCGGGCGAGCGCGACCATATCGGCCTTGCCGGAGGCGACGATCTCTTCGGCCTGCTTGCCTTCGGTGATCAGGCCGACGGCGATGGTGGGCAAGCCTGTCTCGCGCTTGATGGCCTCGGCGAACTGCACCTGATAGCCGGGGCCGAGCGTGATCTTCTGCAACGGCGAGACGCCGCCGGAAGAAGCATCGATCCAGTCGACGCCGCGCGCCTTCAGCGCCTTGGCGAATTCGATGGTTTGCGCCAGATCCCAGCCGCCCTCGACCCAGTCGGTCGACGACACCCGCATGCCGACCGGTTTTTCGCGCGGGAATACCGCCCGGACAGCGTCGTAGATTTCGAGCGGGAAGCGCATGCGGTTTTCGAGCGAGCCGCCATATTCGTCGGTGCGCTTGTTCGAGATCGGCGACAGGAATTGATGCATGAGATAGCCGTGCGCGCCATGCAGCTCGATCGCGTCGATGCCGATGCGCTCCGCGCGTTTTGCCGAGTCGACGAAGGCGTCGCGGATGCGCTTGAGGCCGCTCGCATCCAGCGCCAGCGGCGCGGCTTCGCCCTCCTTGTGCGGCAGCGCTGACGGGGCCACCGTCTGCCAGCCGCCGTCGCTCACGGGAATCAGCTGGCCGCCGTCCCAGGGACGCGCGCTGGAGGCCTTGCGGCCGGCATGGGCGAGCTGCATCGCGATGGCCGTGGTGGAATGTTTTCGCACGGAAGACAGGATCTGCTTCAGCGCGGCTTCGGCGGCATCGCTGTAGAGCCCGAGGCAGCCCGGCGTGATGCGGCCGATCGCCTCCACGTGGGTCGCCTCGATGCAGAACATCGCCGCGCCCGACAGCGCCAGATTGTTGATGTGGGTGAAGTGCCAGTCGGTGGGAACGCCGTCTTCGGCCGAATACTGGCACATCGGCGACACCACGACACGGTTCTTCAAAGTCAGGCCGCGCAGCTTGATCGGGGAAAACAGGGCGCTCATGCTAAGGGATCCGGGCCGGAGGGAAAGTGACCGCCATGTCTAGCGAGCCGCCTCCCTCTCCTCAACCCGCCGGGATTGCAACCCTCCCCCTACGGCTTGATGCCCGCGGCCTTGATCAGTTCCAGATTGGCCGCCGTCTCGCGCTTGACGAGGTCGTCCATCTCGGCCGGCTTCATCGGCATCGGCTCAATGCCGAGCCTTTTCAGGCTCGCCTGCATCTCCGGATCGGCCAGCACCTTCTCGCCCGCCGCATGCAATTTCTCGACGATCTCGCGCGGCGTCTTCGCCGGCACGAACACGCCGAACCAGATCACGCTGTCGGCGTCCTTCAATCCGATCTCGACCGGCGTCGGTACGTCAGGCAGATCGGCGACGCGCTTTGGCGTCGAGACCACGAGCGCGCGAACCTGGCCCTCGCGGATCAGCGGCAGCGCGGTCGCGAGCGGGCAGAAGTACAGGTCGATCCGGCCGCCGAGAATGTCGGCGATCACTTCCGGGCCTGCGCGATAGGGCACATGCGTGGCCTCGATGCCGGCAGCAAAGCGGAATTTCTCCGTGCTGACATGCACGGCGCTGCCGATGCCGACCGAACCGAACGAGATCGAGCCGGGCCTGGCCTTGGCGTCGGCGATGAAGTCCTGGATGGTCTTCCAGGGCCGGGCGTTCGGCACGATCATCACATTGGCGCTGGATCCGATCATCAGCACCGAGGCAAGGTCGCGGGTGACGTCGAAGGTCGCGCTCGGAAAAATCGCCGGCGCAATCGCCAGCGCCGACGACTGGGCGAGAATGCTGTAGCCATCCGGATCGGCTTTCGCGACCAGCGCCGAACCGACCACGCCGCCGCCGCCCGCTCGGTTTTCGATCACGATCGACTGGCCGATTTCAGCGGAGAGGCGTTCGAACACCAGTCGCGGCACCACGTCGGCCGCGCTGCCGGCGCCGAACGGAATGGTCGCCTTGATCAGCCGCGACGGCCAGCCTTGTGCCTGTGCGGCAGTGGCGGCAAAAAGGCTGGTCAGGATGCAAAAAACGCGAAGGGACTGGTTCATCAAAAACCCCGGTTCGATCGCCCGGAGCGTAGCAAGAACCGTTCCGCTATTCACCGGCTACTCCACCAGCGTGAATTGCAAGAGCAGCGTGCGCTGGAGCAGCGAAAAATTATCGTCCGACACCAGCGTCAGCACGGTCTCGCCCTCCGGCGTGACGTGGGCGTCGATGCCTTCCATGTTGTCGATCTCGTGGCCGAGATCGGCGTTGAACAATGCCGGGCCGTCGACCAGCGCGTTCGGCGCGATGGATTTCAGGGGGATCGCGCGGATGCGGATGTTGACGCCGGTGAACCAGGAGAATTTGCGTTCGAGGATCAACAACTCGCCGGAGGGCAGCAGCACGGCATCGCTGATGTCGAATTTCTCGGTGCGGCGCACGCTGAACTGGCCGGGCGTGGGGCCGCCGATCAGGAACGCGACCAGATTGCCGTCGGCGTCCAGCCCGCGCTCCGAGAACGCGATCAGGGTGCCGGCGAGCGGCTGGCCCTTCGACATGTCTTTGGGAACGAACACCAGCGCTTCCAGCCCCTTGTTGGTGGGCAGTTTTCGCATCGCCGGCGGTGTCGGCAGCACCTCGCCACGAGCACGCGTGCCACCCTTGGCGAAATCGAAGCGCATGATCTGGTTGACGCGCTCGAGCCCGACATAAACGAAGGAGCCGTCGCGCGCGAGCGATTCGGTGTCGTACCAGAGCCGCTTTTCCGTGATCGGCCGCCCCTCCGCGTTGAGGATCGGCGACGCCTCGACGTCGTCGAGCCCGGCCATCTTGCCGCCGGCATAGCGGATGCTGCCGGTGAACCAGGTGCCCTGGTCGGACAGCGCGAGGAAGCGTTCGCCTTTCGCATCCACGCGGATGCCGGACAGACCGCCAAAACTCCGTGAGGGCGAGGTCAGCACGAGGCCGCTGCGATACTCCAGCGAGCCGAAGCGCGTGCGCGAACGATCGCGCGGCTCGAAATTGGGAATCGGCCGCGCGTTGACCTCGACGCTGGCGGGCTCGGTGACCGCGTGCTCGATTTGCGAGACGCGCGGCGGCGGCTCGGTCGTGGCTTGTGCCTGCGCGATCCGGGAAAATGCGAGAGTGGAAAATCCCGCCGCCGCATGGCCGATAAAGCTGCGGCGGGATCGATGGCTGCTCACGAATGCAATTTGCGTCGCGGGCGGTTTGCCGGTTGCGTCGGCGCCGTGTTGGTCTCGCTGAAGAGTTCAGCGAGTTTCTCGGTGATGGCGCCGCCGAGTTCTTCGGCGTCCACGATCGTCACCGCGCGGCGGTAGTAGCGCGTCACGTCATGGCCGATGCCGATCGCGATCAGCTCGACCGGCGAGCGGGTCTCGATCTCCTCGATGATGTGGCGCAGATGCCGCTCGAGATAATTGCCGGGATTGACCGACAGCGTGGAATCGTCGACCGGCGCACCGTCCGAGATCATCATCAGGATCTTGCGCTGCTCGGGGCGGCCAAGCAGGCGCTTGTGCGCCCAATCGAGCGCCTCGCCGTCGATGTTCTCTTTCAGCAGCCCCTCGCGCATCATCAGGCCAAGATTTTTCCGCGCACGGCGCCAGGGGGCGTCGGCGGATTTGTAGATGATGTGGCGGAGATCGTTGAGGCGGCCGGGATTGGCCGGCTTGCCGGCGGCAAGCCACGCCTCACGCGATTGCCCGCCCTTCCAGGCGCGCGTGGTGAAGCCCAAAATCTCGACCTTGACACCGCAACGCTCCAGCGTGCGGGCGAGGATGTCGGCGCAGGTCGCGGCGACGGTGATCGGACGGCCGCGCATCGAGCCGGAATTGTCGAGCAGCAACGTCACCACGGTGTCGCGGAACGTCGCCTCCTTCTCGTGCATGAAGGACAGCGGATGATAGGGATCGGTGACCACGCGCGACAGGCGCGCGGGGTCCAGGATGCCCTCTTCGAGATCGAACTCCCAGGCGCGGTTCTGCTGCGCCATCAGGCGCCGTTGCAGCCGGTTGGCGAGGCGGGCGACGATGCCTTGCAGATGCGCGAGCTGCTTGTCGAGATAAGCGCGCAGGCGCTCCAGCTCGTCATGGTCGCAGAGGTCTTCGGCGGCGATGACCTCGTCGAATTTCGGCGCGAAGGCGTGATATTCCGGCCCGCGCGGCTCATTCTTGCCGTGCGAGTTCGGACGCGTCGCCTCGCCCGGCGTCTCGTCGTCGCCGAGCTCGCCGTCATCGAACGTATCAGAGGTCGAGGCCTGCGCGCTTTCCATCGCGCTCTCGCTCATCTCTTCCGAGGACGCCTGCGCCTGGTCGGCGCTCATTTCCTGCGCGGCATCGGAATCGGGCGAGCCTTCGGCGCCGGACTGATCGTTGTCGCCGTCCTGGTTCTCGTCGTTGTCGTCATTGTCTTCGCTGTCGGCGCTGCGCTCGTCGCCGATCTCGAGCGCGGTCAGCAGATCATGCACGGCGTCGCCGAACTTGGTCTGGTCCTCGACCACGCCGTCGAGCCGGTCGAGCCGCTTGCCGATCTTGTCTTCGAGGATCGGACGCCAGAGATCGACCATCTTCTTCGCGGCCGTCGGCGGCGCCATGCCGGTCAGGCGCTCACGCACCAGCATCGCCAGCGCGTCGGCCAGCGGCGCATCGGCGCGGTCGGTGATCTCGTCGAACTTGCCGCGATGGAAATGGTCGTCGAGCATCGCGGTGAGATTCTTCGCAACGCCCGCCATGCGGCGCGCGCCGATCGCCTCGACGCGGGCCTGCTCCACCGCCTCGAACACGCCGCGTGCCTGCGGATTGCCGGGCATCAGCTTGCGATGCAGCTTTGCGTCGTGACAGGCGATCTTGAGCGCAATGGAATCGGCATGGCCGCGCACGATCGCGGCATCACGCTTTGTCATCTTGCGCGCGGGCTCGGGCAGCCGCGCCTTGCCGGGCGCAAGCCCCGGGCGCTCGGCCGCGAAGCTCACGTCGAGCTCGGGCGATTTCGCAATCGCCTTGAGGCAGGAGGCGACGGAGCGCTTGAAAGGCTCGGTCGGCGCTTCCTTGGTGTTACGGAATTTGGAATTGGATGATGATGTGCTCATAGCGACTTCGTAAACGAATGGCGCGTCACGCCGCCGGGATAACCCTTGAGGGCGCCGAATTCCTCGTACCCGCAGTTACGATAGAAGCCCGGCGCCTGGAAACTCATCGTATCGACATGGGCCTGGACCGCGCCCTGCCGTCTTGCCTCGTCCTCGATCGCCGCGATCAGCTTCGTGCCATGCCCCTTGCCGCGCTGTTTCTGGTCGATCCAGAAATACTGGATGAACAGAACCGTGGCCCAGAGATGCCCGACGATGCCACCGACGATCTTGCGGCCGTCCTTCAACGAGACCGCGATGCTTTTGACCTTCTGCTTCCCGAACTGCTCGTCGTTGTAAGCGCCGAGCCCGGCGAGCACAGCCTTCTTGGTGGTCCCAATGGTGCGCTCGACGGTAATGGAAGCCATGGGATCAGCTGAGCGCCACGTTGACCGCCGATTCCGGCAGCTCCGCATTGAAGCAGCGCTGATAGAACTCGGCGACCAGGGGACGCTCGAGCTCGTCGCATTTGTTGAGGAAGGTGACACGGAAGGCAAAGCCGATGTCGCCGAAGATGTCGGCGTTCTCAGCCCAGGTGATCACCGTGCGCGGGCTCATCACCGTCGACAGATCGCCATTGGCGAAGGCGTTACGGGAGAGATCGGCGAGGCGCACCATCTTGTTGACGATGTCGCGACCTTCCGGAGTGCGATAGTGCTTGGCCTTGGCCAGCACGATCTCCACTTCCTCGTCATGGCTGAGGTAGTTCAGTGTGGTGACGATCGACCAGCGGTCCATCTGGCCCTGGTTGATCTGTTGGGTGCCGTGATAGAGGCCCGAGGTGTCGCCGAGGCCGACCGTGTTGGCGGTCGAGAACATGCGGAACGCCGGATGCGGCTTGATCACCTTGTTCTGGTCGAGCAGCGTCAGGCGGCCCGAGACTTCGAGCACGCGCTGGATCACGAACATCACGTCCGGACGGCCGGCGTCGTATTCGTCGAACACCAGCGCGATGTTGTGCTGGAGCGCCCAGGGCAGAATGCCGTCGCGGAACTCAGTGACCTGCTTGCCGTCGCGGACCACGATCGAGTCCTTGCCAACGAGGTCGATACGGCTGATGTGGCTGTCGAGGTTGACGCGCACGCAGGGCCAGTTCAGGCGGGCCGCGACCTGCTCGATATGGGTGGATTTGCCGGTGCCGTGATAGCCTGTGACCATCACGCGACGGTTGCGGGCGAAGCCGGCGAGAATGGCGAGCGTGGTGGCACGGTCGAAGCGGTAGTCGGAATCGACTTCGGGCACATGAGGATCGACTTCGGAATAGGCCGGCACTTCGAGATCGCTGTCGATCCCGAACACCTGGCGCACCGACACCTTCATGTCGGGCATTCCGGAAACTTCCTCAACTTTGGACGTGGCGGCGGTCGTCATCAATCCTCCGAGGTCCCGGGCGATCCCGAGACCAGTTATTTGCACGTTGGCTGCGGCTGGGTGCGCCTGCGAACCTAGCAGAGACAACGTGCGGGCAGAAGCCCGCGCCCCAATCAAAGTTCCGTTGTCTTTTCATTTAGATAGGTGAGGAACGCAGTTTTTGGAGGGCTGCCTTGCGAATCACGCTTGAATTTCGGGCGGGGGAACGGCCCTGCCCATCCGAATGGCACTTTCGCCGCCCCTCCTTACTTATGTAGGGTCTAAGCCCCTTGGGGCCTGAACCCTTCTGAACCCATCTGAACCCTTGGACCCTCCGCCGACACGAAAGACGTCGTGACATCCTTCCTTGATCCCCTCATCGCCTTCGTTTCGGCCCATGCGTGGCTGGCCTATCTGACCCTGTTCCTGGCGGCGCTGCTCGAAGCCGTGCCGGTGGTGGGGTCGGTCATCCCCGGCTCGACCATCATCCTGGCGCTGAGCGCGCTGGTTCCGGGCGGGGAGCTGACACTGCAATGGGTGCTGTTGGCAGCCGCGCTCGGCGCGGTGCTGGGCGACGGCTCGGCCTTCTGGATCGGGCACCGGCAGCAGCGCGAGATCCTCAACACCTGGCCGCTGACCAATTATCCGCGCGTGGTCGCGGAGAGCGAGAGCTTCTTCCACCGCTTCGGCACCTGGGCCGTGTTCTTCGCGCGCTTCGTGCCGCCGATCCGCGCCTTCGTGCCTGTTACCGCCGGCGCGCTCGGGATGCCCCCTGCTCGCTTCTACGCGATCAACATCCCGGCGATCCTGGTCTGGGCGCCCGCGCACGTGCTGCCGGGCGTGCTGGCCGTATCGGCGCTACATGAATATGCCGGGCCGCATCACGGGCATCCGTTCAAGCACATGTGGATTTTGACCGTGGTCGGCGTCGCGATCGTGGTGGGCGTGGCGGTCTGGATCTATCGCCGGCGGAATGGCGGTGGTGTCGCGGCGGCGAAGCCGCAGATCTAACCTCGGCAAGGCGCGCTTCCCTCAAGGCCTATTGAGAAGCACCCACAGCCGCGAGATTCGACCGCTCTCGATTTCGGCCACGTCGGCCCCCGTGACCGCGACTGGACCATGCTCGGGCCCTGCGCGCCAGGCCAGATGTGCCAAGCCGTGATGCCCGACGGCCGCGCCATCGGGCACGAATCTGAACGTCGGCCCGAACTGTTTCAGAAGATCTCCAGCGACGCGCGATATGTCAGCCCGTCCCCGGACGATATTCGTCGGCTCGTACATGACGGGCTCTTCGACGAACAACTCGGCTATGGCCGCTTGCCGTTTGTCCTCGTCCCGCTCGTTGAATACGCGCTCGATATTTGACCGAAGCAGATGGTCGAAATCGATATCACCGGTTGTCATATTGCAGCCTTTCCTCACATTGTTTGTCGGGACGCGTTTTCAACGAAGCGATCAGCCGAACTTGACCAGGTTCAGCGCTGGAAGCGGGCCACCCGGAAACTGGGTCAGCCTGGCACCGATCGCGAGCAAGCCAAGATCGATGCCAAAGAATCCGAGCTGATCGATCAGCGCGCCGACAGCGGCCTTAGCCCCGGCATCGTCTCCCGAATAGAACAGCACCCGCTTGCCGCCGTCACTCGCGGGATCGGTTGCGAGGAGTTCTGCCAGCAGATGATTGAATGCCTTCACCACCCGTGAGCCGGGCACCAGATCGGCGAAGACTTCCGACGAGGCGCGACCACCGAGTTCGGCCGGCTTGAATAGCGGCGCCTCGATCGGATTGTTGGCGTCGACGACGATGCGGCCGCCGAAGGGCGGCAGGCCGGCGAGCGCGTCGGGCAGCTTCGACCAGTTGACCGCGACGAACACGATATCTTTGGCCGCTGCCTCCTCGCGGGTGCCGGCAGTCACGAGCGGACCGATCTCAGCCACAGTTGCCGCCAGACTCTCCGGACCCCGGCTGTTGGACAAGGTCACGACGATGCCCTTGCGCGCAAATGCCTGGGCGATGGCACGGCCGATATTGCCCGCGCCGATGATGCCGATAGTGGACATGGAATATCTCCGAGATGTTTTTGAATCAGATCGACTGATCGATGGCGTAGACATGGCCCCAACATTCCCCCTTGATTAGGGAGGTATTGGCAGTAAGATTTTCAACGATTACTTATGAATGAGCTGATGGAAACGCTGGCTAACCTGGAATCCTTCCTCCGCAGCGCCGAATGCGGCAGCTTTTCGGAAGCAGCTCGGCGTCTCTCGGTGACGCCTGCTGCGGTTAGCCGCAATGTCGCGATGCTGGAGCGCAATTTGGGCGTCCGGTTGTTTCACCGGTCGACGCGAAAGCTGACGCTGACCGAGGCCGGCGAAACGTTCTGCGCCGCGATCGCAGACAATCTCCAGGGGCTGCAAGCAGCGATTGCCGCGATATCGGCGGGCAGCAACGAGCCTGCAGGCCTTCTCAAAGTGAGCCTCCCGCCGACGTTTGGTGCAGCCCATATTCTGCCGCTGCTTCCTGGCTTCCTGGCCCTTTATCCGCGGATTCGCGCTGAGTGGCACTTCGAGAACCGTCAGGTCGATCTCGTCGGCGAAGGCTATGACGCCGCGATCGGAGGCGGATTCGAGTTGCCCCCCGGTGTTGTGAGCCGAACACTTGCGCCGGCGCATATCGTCGCCGTGGCGTCGCCAGCCTATATGTCGGGGCGAAAATTCCCGAACAGCCCGGACGAATTGTCCGCGCTGGACGGCATCGTCATGCGCTCGCTGCAAACCGGGCGTACCCGACACTGGTCGATGCGAGACCTTTCGGGTCGGGAAGTTCTGGCCTCGCTCTCCGAGGTGATCGTGCTCAACGATCCCGCGGCAATGCGCGAGGCGGCATTATTGGGGCTCGGGGTCGCCATGCTCGCGACCACCGACATTCTTCCCGCACTCGAAAATGGTTCGCTGCTGCGCCTCGTGCCGCGCTGGTACTGCGACGCCGGCGCGATCTCGATCTATCATGCCTCGCGCAAGCTGGTGCCCGCCAAGACCAGAGCCTTCGTGGACTGGGTAACAGATGCATTCAGGAAGAACAGGCTCGCCCAGCGCTTCGCTGGAAGCTTGAGCTAGCCCTTCGAATCCGCCATCGCAGCCCGCCGCCCCGGCGCAGGTCCCACATAGCGCGCCCGCGGCGCCGGCGCATGTGCTGCCGGGTGTGCTGGCGGTGACGGCGCTGCATGAATATGCCGGCCTGCCGCACCACGAGCATCTCGGCAAGCACATCTGGATGCTCAGCGTGGTCGGCGTCGCGATCGTTGGGGGGCTGGCGATCTGGACCTTTCGAAGAAGGCGCGGGAACGGCAGCGGCGTCGCTGCCGCGAAGCCACGGGCGTAGCGGCCCTGCAAGATCTCTATCGGCGAATCTCGACTCCGGTAGCCGTTGTGGCCATTCAGTTCGCCAGGCGATGCTTACTCATTCGCAGGGCGACGACCACGCCCTCCTCTGACCAGTCAAAAGCAATGGTGCCGCCGAGCTGGGAGGCCATACTTCGGTGCACCATCTTGCTCCCAAAGCCTTCCAGCTTTGTGGGAGGGACGACAGAGGGGCCGCCCCGTTCGGTCCACACCACCGCCACGTCGTCCTCGTGAGCGTTGCACGAGACATCCAAGGTGCCGCTCGAAATCGATAGCGCACCATATTTCGCCGAGTTCGTTGCCAGTTCGTGGATCACCAAGGCCAGCGCCGTGCTCGAAGTCTCTCCCACGTTGATCTTTGGGACCGAGACGCGAATACGAACGCTGGCTCCCTTTTCGTCATACGGCGCAAGCAGGACGGAAATGAGATCACCCAGAAGTGTGGCTCCCGTCTTCCGACCAGGGACTGGACGAATGAGATCCTGGGCGCGTTCCAAGGCCATTAGACGACTGGTCAGCTCGTGGACCATGTCTTCCTTTGTTTCTGCCGAACGTGACGTAATTTGCGTGAGAGCCGTCGCAATGGTCAGAAGGTTTTTGACCCGGTGGCCCATCTCACCCGCCAGCAATTCGTTGGCTTCCTCGGCCTGCTTGCGTTGGGTGACATCAAGGAAGATGCCGAACATAATCCGGTCCGTTATGTCGGCGTCATCGCCCTGGCCTCGAGCGGAGATCCAACGAACATCACCGTTGGATAGAACCCGAAAATCAATCTCATAAGCCCCCACGACCGCTCGCGTCGCTGCAAATGCTGACCTGACCCTTTCGAGATCGGCAGGGTGGATGTTCCTGGACAGTATTTCGAACGTGATTTTCCGTTCACTCTTGGGAACCTCCCAAAGGTCATAAGCGGCCTCATCCATGGTGATGGCGTCAGTATCAACGTTCCAGGACCACAATGCGACCCCTGCGGCGCGCGTTGCGGCCCGCAGGTGTTTTTCGTGCCATACGGGCATCATCGCGTCTGTGGGAGACATCGCGCTTGTTGCCGCTAACGTAAGGGGACTGCTTCGGGCGGCACCGCGACGGAGCCAAGCGGCACATCCAAAGAATAGATGAATCCACCCGGTTCGTAGGCGAGTTGCACCCGACCGGTCAGTTGTTGGCCGAGCGACTCCATCATTCGGGTGCCGAAGCTTCGCCGCGTCGGGGGCTCGACCGCTGGACCTCCTCTTTCCGTCCAGACCAGGCGGAGTCGCTGCTTCAGCTCGTCTATTGTCCATGCAATCTCGACGCGACCTGCGGGAACCGACAACGCCCCGAATTTGGTGGTGTTGGTGCACAGTTCGTTGAAGGTCATGGCGAGCGCGATGACCGCTGCGGAGGTGATCCTGATATCCGGTCCGTTGAAATGAAAGCGTCTGTCGCCCTGACCGTCATAGGGCTCCGTCGCGCTGCTCAGCGTGTGAGTAAGGCTGGCATCTGCCCAACTGACCTGCATCAGCAGGTCGTGGGCTCGTCCCAATGCAGCGAGCCTGCCTTCCATTGCCTTCTGTCCGTGCTCGATACTGGGGGCAGCGCGGAAGCTCTGGGACGCAATAGCGCTGACCATCGCCAGAGTATTCTTGACCCGATGATGGAGCTCGCCGAGGATCAGCTTCTGCAATTTGTCTGCGGCCTGTCGCTGCTCAGCATCGATCCCGGCCTGGACAAGGAGCGCCTGCGCGTCAATTCCGGCCTGTTCGAGTAGCAGGCGAAGGCTGTCGTTCTCCGCGGAAAGGACGGCATCCTGCGCGGGCGGGGACGCCGAATCAGCCGTCGCCGGGACGTCAAGCGCGTGATCCGTCCAGTTGGTTGGACCGGGAACGATCCTGAGTGCACCCGCGCCCACCATTTTCTGCAATTCGGCAATCATTTGTGCGACGCCGAGCGGTTTGCCGAAGAAGCGGCTGTTCTCCGGCCTTTCCGCGTCAGATGGCTTCACCTGACCTGAAACCAGTATGATCTTGATCGAAGGCCAGCGTTCGTGCACCGCATGGGCGAGTTTCAGGCCATCGATGCTTCCGGGCATCTGAATGTCTGTGAAGAGCAGCGAAATGTCGGAGCGGGACTCAAGAATCGATATTGCCTCGTCGGCATTGACGGCCTCGACCGGGTGAAAGCCGGCATCCTCCACGATGTCGACTGCGCGCATGCGCAGGACCATCTCGTCCTCGACGACAAGCACATTCGGCACCGAACCTGGATCTGCTGACATGGATGGCCTCACTCTTTCGAAGGGAGCGGATGGATTGGTCCGGAAATGTTTCGCGATTGCCGAAGACGACTTGCCTGGGCACTCTGCGGCACGGCGCGGTCCGCGATTGCTGCGTCCTGGGCACCAGAACAACAAGCATTCGCAGATTCCCTCACCGCGTCATCTTCGATGAACGGATGAGAGACTCCGGCCTATCGGCGGGCGGTCACAAGACGAGCTTCCACGATCTTGCCTCCCAAGCGCCTGTCTTGCAAACAAGGAGCTGAGAAATCGGGCCAGATCTGTGTTGAGCAATTCGAGGCTGCAGCCCGGAGTTCAAGCCGGTCCCCTTTCGCTATCGCGACGACCTCACTCGATTGCACCGTGGGGGTAAAGCCCGGTAGAGCGATAACCAAAGCTCCGAGGAGCGAGAACATCGCCATCGCCAAGAGTAATCTGACCATTTTGGGCTGCTGACTTTTTGGATCTTCGGCCCCGCCACTTTCGGGGGCCAACATGACAACAACCATAATGAATGATGGTTCCATTTGAACAACTTATATTTGTTCTGCGCATCCACCATCCTTGTTGAAGCTCAAAAGACGCGGCAACACAGCTGCGCCGCAGGCTGACATTTGCAGAGCGAACGAATTCAATGGACATCGCAACGCAACAAGCGCCTAGTTCCGCCATCACCGCGCTGCCTTATGGCTCATATCGGTGACTGAGAGTCCGGTAATGCTCCCGCCCAATGCTTGGAAGGAGTGGCTATGACCTGGCTTATCAATGAATCCCCAACACTGTACGAACGCCTTGCTGTCGAACACAAGCGCATTGAAGCGGCGATCGCCCTTCTCGCACCCGGACCGAAACGCAACGATCTTTTGCAGAAGCTTCGGCAGCTTGATGTCGCCGCGCAAACCAACGAATGGCTGTCGTCTCCAGGCTTGCGCGCCCCACTCTAAGAAAGAGTTGAGGCCGCCTCGGCAGGCGGCCTCAGCACCCTTGGCTAGCTCCTCGTCCCTCATCCGCATACTCGGTAAGACATCCCAAATTGCGCAAGCGTCTTGGGGCGGTTCTGGCCGCCGCCGGTACCGTCCGTCCCAAGTTGATCTGACTTCGGGCCTACGTCGTACTATGGCGCGAGGGAACCAAATTCCTGACCTCACCTTTGTTAGATTCAGGCGGCCCGGTTGGCTGCCGCCTGCGTGAAGCAGGGCGGCCTATGTGTAGGAAATGCGACGACATCGACCAGAGGATCGCGCGCTACCGGCGCATCGCATCGCGAATTAGCGATCAGCTTGCCCAAGACGGAATCGCTGCGCTGATCGAGAAATTGATAGCGGAGAAAGCCGCGCTTCATTCCGAAGCCAAGGAGGAATGAAGACGCCTCAGGCGGCGCTCAGCTTCCGGGCGGCCGACCGTCGCCCTTCCGCGGGAACCTTTAAAGGCGCACGGCCAGCCGCGACAGTGCGACGTCATATTCCATCAAGGGCATCGACGTGCAGGTCGATAGGTCGTCTGGACTATGGGTACATGTCCTAATCCTTGGGCGCCCCCACTCTCCGCCCCGGAGCCGGCCCCACATACCTTGCCCGCGGCCGGATCAGCTTGCCAAACTGCAATTGCTCGCTGGCGTGTGCGATCCAGCCCACGCTGCGGGCCATCGCGAACAAAGCGAGCTCGCTGCCAACCGGCAGGCGCAGCGCGTGCACGAGGACCGCGAGCGCGTAGTCGATATTGACGAGCTCGCCGGTGGCTTCGACGATTCTTTCAGGCACTTCGCGCGTGAATTTTCGCGGCGCGCCGGCGCGGGAGAGCGCGTTCAGCAGCGATTGCGCGCGGGGATCGCCGCGTTTGTAGACGCCGTGGCCGAAGCCGGCGAAACGCTCGCCGAGCGCGACGCGCTCGCGCACCATCGGTCCGACATCGCGATCGACCAGTGTCTTGACGAGCTGCGAGGCCAGTACACCGGCGCCGCCATGCTTGGGGCCTTTCAGCGCGGCGAGGCCGGCGATGACGGAGTCGTAGAGATTGAGGCCGGTCGAGGCCGCGCAGCGCGCGGTGAAGGTGGACGCGTTCAATTCGTGATCGGCGAGCAGCACCAACGTGCGCCGGATCAGATCTGGCGCGTGCTTGTTGTCGGGCGCCCAGGCTTTTGCGATCTGCTGATGCAATGGCTCAGCCGACGGCCCGGCATTGAGCATGGTCGCGACCAGCAGCCGGACGATGCGGCCGCCGACCATCGCCCGGCCGTCGGGCGCGCGCGTGAAGGCGCGGGGATCGGCGCTCGCGGCGAGCGCCAGCACGGCGATGGCGCGGTCGATCGGGGCTGCGCGTCGCGCGGCCTCACCAATCGCGCGCATCTCGTCGGAAATCTCGGGCTGATTGTCCTGGTCGAAGGGATCGACATCGGAGACGTCCCACAACAGCGTTGCCGTGTGCTCCAGCGTGTCGTTTTCGGCGAGATCGACGCAATTGACGCCCCGGTAGATCGCGCCCTCCTCGGTGATGGTCGATATCTCCGTATCCATGACCGGCAGATCGGCATCGAAGCTGCGCAGGCCGCGCGGCTCCGGCGACGGCACCCGACGCTCCTTCAGCCCGCGGACATCCTCCGCGCGGTAGCGGTTTTTGCGCGAGTCCGGCGTCGGCTCGGACCGGATCAGGCCGCGGCTGACATAGGCGTAGAGCGTAGCCGGCGAGATCGCCAGCTCGGCGGCGGCTTCCCGGGCGGAGAGGTAGAGTCCGTCGGAATTTTTCATATTGATTTATGTAATCAAGATTGATCAACCTGTCGAGAGGTCCGATTTTCCCCTGGTGCAGTGCAAAGGAGATTTGGGCCATGAACATCCACCTCACCAAAAGCCAGATCGGGCTGGACGGCGTTCCCGCGGCCGAGACCGTGCTGAGCCATGTCGACGGCGAGCGCGGCGAGCTGATCATCGCCGGCGAGCATGTCGGCCGCCTTGCCGCCAAATCGAGTTTTGAGGGCGTCACCGCCCGGCTCTGGAATGGCGCG
Organism: Bradyrhizobium sp. 1; assembly: GCF_023073315.1. Lineage (GTDB taxonomy): Bacteria > Pseudomonadota > Alphaproteobacteria > Rhizobiales > Xanthobacteraceae > Bradyrhizobium. The sequence goes on from NZ_JADPJH010000018.1 coordinate 576,212, forward strand.
AGCCAGAGCAGCTTAAGCGAAGCCAATGTGCGGGCGGGTCTCGGTGCGGCCCGTGAGCGCGCCTTCGCGCGGCTGGACGAGTTGCTACCGGCGACGCGCGGCATGGGCATCGTCGACGGCTTTCGCGCGGCGGTCGCCGGCCTTCGCGCCGAGCACGGCCTCGCGCACGAGGCGACCATCGTCGGCGCATTTCCGGTAATCGCCGGCGCGCTGGTCCGCCGCGCTAAAGGTCTCGATCCGGTCGCGCCAGATCCGAATGTGAGCCATGCCGCCGATACGCTGCGCATGCTCCACGGGCGCGCGCCTGAAACACGCGAGGTCACCGCGCTGGACGCCTATCTCGTCACCGCCAGCGACCACGGCATGAACGCCTCGACCTTCACCGCGCGCGTGGTGGCCTCGACGCAAGCCGATCTGTTTGCCGCGGTGACCGCGGGCTATTGCGCGCTGACCGGTCCGCTGCATGGCGGCGCGCCGGAACCGGTGCTGGAAATGCTCGATGCGATCGGCTCGCGCGAGCGCATCCAGCCCTGGGTGGATGCGGCGCTGGCACGCGGCGAGCGGATGATGGGCTTTGGCCACCGCGTCTATCGTGTGCGCGATCCGCGCGCCGACGTGCTCAAGACCGCGATCGAGGCGCTGGCGTCCAACGGAGCCGACCTGCCCTTTGCCGGCGAGGTCGAGTCCTATATCCGCAGCGCGCTGCGCAAGAAAAATCCGGAGCGGCCGCTGGAAACGAATGTGGAGTTCTTCACCGCGATCCTGCTCGATGCGCTGGCGATTCCACGGCAGGCGTTTACGCCGATCTTCGCAGTGGCACGGAGCGCGGGCTGGACCGCGCATGCACGCGAGCAGCAGCGGACGGGGCGGTTGATCCGGCCGAACTCGTCCTATGTCGGGGCGATGCCGGAGGGGTGAGGACTCGTAGGGTGGGCAAAGGCGCGCTTACGCCGTGCCCACCATCGATCCGAAATTGCAACAGAAGTGGTGGGCACGCTTCGCTTTGCCCACCCTACGATACTTTCAGTGAACACGCGGATGGAGACCCCTCATCCGGCGCTTCGCGCCACCTTCTCCCACAAGGGGAGAAGGGAAGAAGAAAGGCAGCGAGGCCCTAGGCTTCCCGCACCACCGTCTTCAGATAATTATACGCCTTGATGATCTCGATCAGGCGATCCTCGGTCGAGCGGTCGCCGCCATTGGCGTCGGGGTGGTGCTGCTTGACCAGCGCCTTGTACTTGGACTTGACGTCGGCGAGCGTGGAACTGGGGCCGAGGCCCATGACCTGGAGCGCCTTGCGCTCGGCGTTCATCACCTTGCGCGTCTCGGCCTTGGGCTCGGCGGCATCGGGACTCTTCCGCCAGCCGGTCCGGCCGTTGAGCTCCTGGAACATGCTGAACGGATCGAAGGCGCCATCGATCTCGGATTCCGCGCCCTTCTTGACGCCGCCATTGGCGCCCATCTTCCAGGTCGGACGGTGGCCGGTCAACGCGTCCTTCTGGTAGCGCGCGACGGCGTCGGCATTCATGCCGGAGAAGAAATTGTAGTTTTGGTTGTACTCGCGCACGTGGTTCAGGCAGAAGTGCCAGTACTCACGCTGGTTGTCGCGACCCTTGGGCGCACGATGCGCGCCCTTGTTCTGACACCCGGTCCATTCGCAATTGGCCACGGTGTCGCGCGGCTTCACCTCCGGCTGCTTGCCTTTCGGCTTGACCCGGATGGAGTCGAAGAACTTTGATGAATCGATCGGCATGACCAACTTTGACTACGCAATGCAAAAACCTTCAAGTCTTGACATTGCAATTAGATCGATACCCCGGGCATTGACGGGGTGTGATGACGCGCCTTAATGGCGATCATGGTTATGAAAGACACTATCAGCAACAAGTTGCAGGAAGCTTTCACGCCCGAAAGCCTGCAAGTCGTCGACGAGTCACATTTGCATGAAGGCCATGCCGGCCATCGGCCGAGCGGCGAGACGCACTTCCGCGTTTATATCGTGTCTGCCGCCTTCAAAGGGAAGAGCCGGGTCGACCGCCACCGCATGATAAATGCGGCGCTGGCCGCGGAACTCGCGGGCAGCGTGCACGCGCTGGCGATCCACGCGCAGGCGCCGGGGGAAGGATAACCGCCGTCATGCCCCGCCTAGTGCGCAATTGCGCACGGGGGCGGGGCTTCCAGTAAACACCGGCATCGAGATTCAATCGATAGGCCGCAGGGTATTGGATCATCCGCCCCAGTGCGCAAGTGTGCACAAGGCGGACGATGACAGCTTGATCTGCGTCAAAACGACGTCCCGGCCCGCCTTGGCTTGGCCTCTTCCATCTCGGCATCGCGCGGCACCGGTGAAATACGGAGCGCGGTGATGCGGTTGCGTTCGCGGCGAAGCACGCGGAAGCGGAAGCCGTGGAAGGTAAAACTCTGGCCGCGGTCGGGGATCGATTGCGCCTCGTGGATGACGAGGCCCGCGACCGTGGTTGCCTCCTGATCGGGCAGACGCCAGTCCATGGCGCGGTTGAGATCGCGGATCGGCACCGAGCCGTCGACCACGACCGAGCCGTCCGGCTGGGCGCGCACGCCCGCGACAACGACGTCATGCTCGTCGGAGATGTCGCCGACGATCTCTTCCAGAATGTCTTCCAGCGTCACGAGACCTTCCACTTCGCCGTACTCGTCGACGACGAGCGCGAAATGAGTTTTTCGGCGCCGGAAGGCCTTCAACTGCTCGGACACGGGCCGCATCTCCGGCACGAACCAGGGCGGCAGCGCGATGGTGGAGACGTCGATGCGCGAGGTATCACCGTCGGCGGCGCGGATCGCGCGCAGGAGATCCTTGGCATGGAGTACGCCGATGATGTTTTCCGGCTTCTCGCGCCAGAGCGGAATGCGGGTGTATTCGGTCGCCAGCACCTCACGCACCAGCTCCTCCGGCGGCAGATCGGCGTTGATCATCATCATCTCGGTGCGATGGATCATGACGTCGGAGACCTGGAGCTCGCGCAGGTCGAGCAGGCCGCCAAGCATGTCGCGGTCCTGCTTCTCGACCTTGCCCTCGTGATGCAACAGGTCGACCGCGCCGCGCAGGCGCTCGGTCGGCGACAGGATCGCCTGGTGCTCGCCGGCAAGGCCGAACACGCGCATCAACAGCCGCACGATGACTTCCACGATCCGCAGCAGCGGACCGAGCACGTACATCGTCAGCCGCATCGGGCGCGCGACCGCGAGCGCCATGCGGTCGGGCGCGTTGATCGCGATGGTCTTGGGCAGCACTTCGGCGAAGATGACCACCAGCACGGTCATCACGCCGGTCGCATAAAGCACGCCGACATCGCCGAACCAGGACGTGAAGATGCTGGTGGCAAGGGCGGATGCACTGATATTGGCGATGTTGTTGCCGAGCAGCAGCGCGCCGATCAGGCGCTCGCGCATATCCAGCAGTCCCGAGACCACATCGGCGTCGCGGTTGCCCTGCTTGGAGAGCCGCAACATGCTGGCGCGCGAGGCGCCGATCAGTGCGGTCTCGCTCGCGGCGAAGAAGCCCGAGACGAGCAGGCAGAGGACGACGATGGTGAAGCCAAGCCAATCCATGAATCACTCGACAGAGAATCACTCGACAGAAATTCAGCCGCGCATCACGCCTTCTGCGCCAGCTTCTCTTTCAGGAAATCGCGCACCGGGGCCGGCTCGACATCCTTCGCGATGACAGCGCGTCCGACAGCCTCCAGCAGGATGAAGGTGAGCTTGCCGCGCTTGACCTTCTTGTCCTGCGCCATCAAGGCCATCAGCGCGTCGGCATCGGCAAGCCCCTCCTGCGCGAAGCCGGCGATGTCCTGCAAACGCGTCGGCAGACCCGCTTCAACCAGATGCCGCTCGACGCGCGTGGCGTCGGCTTCGCCGATCATGCCGAGCTTTGCCGAAAACTGCGCCGCCAGCGTCATACCGATCGACACGCCCTCGCCGTGGAACAGACGGTCGGAGAACCCGGTCGCGGCTTCCAGCGCGTGCCCAAAAGTGTGGCCGAGATTGAGCAGCGCGCGCTCGCCGGTCTCGCGCTCGTCGCGCGAGACGACGCCGGCCTTGGCGCGGCACGAGGTCGCGATCGCATGCTCGCGCGCGGAGCCGCCCTTGACGATGTCGGAATGATTCTTTTCCAGCCAGGTGAAGAAGGCCTCGTCGCCGAGCACGCCGTATTTTGCGACTTCGGCATAGCCGGCACGGAATTGCCGCGGCGACAGCGTGTCGAGCACGGCGGTGTCGGCGATCACAAGCACCGGCTGGTGGAAGGCGCCGAGCAGATTCTTGCCCTGCGGCGAGTTGATGCCGGTCTTGCCGCCGACGGAGGAATCGACCTGCGCCAGCAGCGAGGTCGGCACCTGCACGAAATCGACGCCGCGGCGCAGGATCGCGGCCGCAAAGCCGGCGAGATCGCCGACCACGCCACCGCCGAGCGCGATGACGAGATCGTTGCGCTCGATCTTTGCCGCGATCAAGGCCTCGCTGACCTTTTCGAGGCCGGCATAGGTCTTCGAGATCTCGCCTTCCTCGACGACGATTCGCGAGGTCGGGATGCCGCTCGCGGCAAGCGATGCTTCAGCCGGCTCGAGCCAGTATTTCGCAACTGTGCGGTCGGTGACGATCGCGGTGCGCACGCCGGGGCGCAACGCTGCGACCCGCTCGCCGAGCGAAGCGAGCACGCCGCGGCCGATGACGATGTCATAGGCGCGATCGCCCAGCGCGACGTCGACGTTGACAGGGTCGGAATGTTTCAAGGGCGCAGTCATCGTACGGCACTCGCGACGTCGGCAGGTGGTTGGGGCGCGGCCTTTTCGCCGCAAAGATGCGCGCGCAGCGTCTCGATGGTCTCATCGACGATTCGGTCGTGCGGCACGTCGCGCGAGGCGATGGTGAGGTCGGCCTTGCCATAGACCGGCTCGCGCTCGATGAGCAGGCGCGTGACAGTTCCTTCGGGATCGGCGGTCTGGAGCAGCGGCCGATCGGCCCGGCGGCGGACGCGGCGCATGATGACGTCGTGGTCCGCCTTGAGCCAGATCGAGATCGCCTTGGCCGCGATCCGGCCCCGCGTCTCCTCGCGCATGAAAGCGCCGCCGCCGGTCGCCAGCACAATGGGCCCGCCGTCGAGCAGGCGCGCGATCACGCGGGTCTCGCCGTCACGGAAATGCGCCTCGCCATGGCGCTCGAAAATCTCCGGTATGGTCATGCCGGCCGCCGCCTCGATCTCGGTGTCGGCGTCGATGAAGGGCAGCTTGAGCCTGAGAGCCATGCGGCGGCCGATGGTGGATTTGCCCACCCCCATCATGCCGACCAGCACGATCGAGCGCGCCCCGAGCGCCGACAGGATGTCGGCCTCGGGCGAAGCTTGGATCGGCAACGCGGCGTCGGACATGGATTCGCTCAATCTGCCGCCAAAGGCGGCACCCTTTGGCCACCTATACGACCCCAAAGGGGGCCTCGCCAGAGGACTCTTGCCACGAAACGGCGAACATGTTGGATGATTTCATTGGTTAATTTGGACGCCTGAGACCTTGCCCGATGCCCAGCCTGTTCCGCTTCCTGACGGCCGTCGCCGTGATCGCCGGCATCGTCTATGGCGTGGTGTTCGCGCTGGCGAATTTCGTCAGCCCGAAGTCGCGGGAAATGACGGTGACGATCCCGCCGGATAAGTTTCTCAAGAAATAGGAGCTAGGCTGCGGGGCATGCGTGCCAGATCTTCCGCAAACAAGCCCTCAGACACGAAACTCGCCGGCCTGTTCCTCGACATGCTCGCGGCGGAACAGGGCGCCGGTCCCAACACGCTCGATGCCTACCGCCGCGACCTCACCGATTTCTCGGAGTTTCTGGGCCGCTCCGGCCACACATTTGCGGACGCGGAGACGCAGACGCTGCGCGACTATCTCGCCGATCTCGACACCCGCGGCTTCAAATCCACCAGCGTCGCGCGGCGGCTGTCGGCGATGCGGCATCTCTATCGGTTCCTGCTGAACGAGCGCATCCGCTCCGAGGATCCCGCCGCGATCCTGTCCGGTCCCAAGCGCGGCCGCGGCCTGCCAAAGGTGCTGTCGATTGCCGATGTCGACCGCATGCTCCGCCGCGCCAAGGAATTGAGCGAGGCGGAAGATGCTTCGCCCGCAAAACGGCTGCGGGCCTTGCGGCTGTATTGCCTGCTCGAGGTGCTCTACGCCACGGGCCTGCGCGTCTCCGAGCTGGTGGCGCTGCCGCGCACGGCGGCCAAGCGCGACGCGCGCATGATCGTGGTGCGCGGCAAGGGCAACAAGGAACGGCTGGTGCCGCTCAACGAGGCCTCGCGGCAGGCGATGGCGGATTACCTCAGCGCAACGGAAGCCGCGAAGACCGAGAAGAAGAAAGACAGCCTCGCCGCCTCGAAATGGCTGTTTCCCTCGTTCGGCGAGAGCGGGCATTTGACGCGGCAGCATTTTGCCCGCGACCTCAAGGAGCTCGCGGTCGCCTCGGGCTTGCAGGCCCGGCTGGTCTCCCCGCACGTGCTGCGCCATGCCTTTGCCAGCCATCTGCTCCACAACGGCGCCGATCTGCGCATCGTGCAGACCCTGCTCGGCCACACCGACATCTCGACGACGCAGATCTATACCCATGTGGTCGAGGAGCGGCTGAAGAGCCTGGTGCGCGATCTGCATCCGCTGGCGGAGAAGTAACGGTTCTCGCGGGCGAAACCGCCTTGACTTCCGCCACATCTCCGCAGAAAGAGCCGTGGCCCCACGGCTGATTTGGCGGGCTGCTCATGAGCACACAGGCCAACTCATTGACGAAGCTACACTTCTTTCCACGACCCCAACCACGCTTCGCTCTCTCGCCCCGTCCCCCTATATTGAGTTGATGCCAGATCAGATGCGCTCCTATCTCGACTTCGAAAAGCCCGTCGCCGAGCTCGACTCCAAGGTCGACGAGCTCAGGACGCTTGCGGCCAACGGCACCGACATCGCCGAGGAGATCGGGAAGATCGAGGACAAGGCGGCGCAGGCGCTGGCCGACCTCTATCTGAACCTGACGCCGTGGCAGAAGACGCTGGTCGCGCGACATCCGCAGCGGCCGCATTTCAACGATTTCATCAAGGGCCTGATCACCGAATTCACGCCGCTCGCCGGCGACCGCAAGTTCGGCGAGGACGAGGCGCTGGTCGCAGGCTTCGGCCGCTTCCGCGGCGAGGCCATCTGCGTGATGGGCCAGGAAAAGGGCGATTCCACCGAGAGCCGCATCAAGCACAACTTTGGCATGGCGCGGCCGGAAGGCTATCGCAAATGCGTACGGCTGATGGAGATGGCCGAGCGGTTCGGCCTGCCGGTGCTGTCGCTCGCCGATTCCGCCGGCGCCTATCCCGGCATCGGTGCCGAAGAGCGCGGACAAGCCGAAGCCATCGCGCGCTCCACCGATGCCTGCATGGCCTTGACCGTGCCGAACGTCGCCATCATCACCGGCGAGGGCATGTCGGGCGGCGCCATCGCCATCACCACCGCCAACAAGGTCTTGATGCTCGAGCACGCGATCTACAGCGTGATCTCGCCGGAGGCGGCGTCCTCCATCCTCTGGCGCGACGGCTCCAAGGCGCAGGAAGCCGCCAACAACATGAAGATTACCGCCCAGGACATGCTCCGCTTCGGGGTGATCGACAGCATTTTGAAGGAGCCGGTCGGCGGCGCCCACCGCGACCCCGCCGCCATGATCGCCACCACGGGCGATGCCATCGCCAAGGCTTTTGACGAGATGCGGGGCCTGGACGGCGACGCCATCCGCAAGCAGCGGCGGCAGAAATTCCTCGATATCGGCCGCAAACTGGGCTGATTCAGGCGGTTTTCCGTGTCCCGGACGCGCTGCAGTGTGAAACGCTGCTGCGCAGAGCCGGGACCCAGAATGCTCCAGAGATCGCTTCAAGCATGGGCCCCGGCTCTGCGTCGCACCGCTGACGCGCTGCGCCGCGTCCGGGGCACGAGAGACCGCCCCGGATCAGCACGGTAACCCCGCGTTAACCCTTTTTTTGCCCAAATCAGCGATCTCAGTACGGGTTTGGCCAAAAGGCCCAAGTACGGCCCAAAGTCGCGTCCATTTAGTCTTCGTTGACCATGCCACTGGGCCAACGGGCTCGTGATCCCCGCTCGGGTTGCGACCACATGACCCAGAGGTTAGAATTTTAATCAATGGCTTCAGGGCATAAGCGCTGGAGCATGGTTTCGAAAAGCCCGTCACGATGGGTCCGGATGTCCGGTCGGATCATGCTTCGAGATTGGGGTTCGCGCGATGCCCGGCACGGTGTGGGGTCCATCTTGATTTCTCGTTCGCTTGCTCGCGCGCTCTTGGCTTCGGTTGCGCTGATGACGGCCAGTGTCCTGCTGGCCGGCTGCGATACCGACCAGGTTTCGCTCGCGACCAACGCCAAGGCCAATCAGCCGGTGCCGCCGAAGCTTCTCGCCGCGATGGTCGAGAAGGACATGGATCTGCAATCGCCGATCCTGGTCCGCCTGTTCAAGCAGGAAGCCGAGCTCGAGATCTGGAAGCAGACCCGCTCCGGCCAGTTCGCGCTGCTCAAGACCTATCCGATCTGCCGCTGGTCCGGCGATCTCGGTCCGAAGGTGCGCGAGGGCGACCGCCAGGCGCCCGAAGGATTCTACTCGATCAATCCGAGCCAGATGAATCCGCAGTCGGCGTATTATCTCTCGTTCAACACCGGCTACCCGAACGCGTTCGACAAGGCTTTGGGCCGCACCGGATCGCAGCTGATGGTACACGGCGATTGCTCGTCGCGCGGCTGCTACGCGATGACGGACGAGCAGATCGCGGAGATCTATTCGCTCGGCCGCGAGTCGTTCTTCGGCGGCCAGAAGGCGTTCCAGCTGCAGGCCCTTCCGTTCAAGATGAATCCGGTGAACATGGCCAAGCACCGGAACAATCCGAACATGCCGTTCTGGAAGATGATCAAGGAAGGCTATGATCATTTCGAGGTGACGCGGCAGGAGCCGAAGGTCGATTTCTGCGAAAAGAAATACGTGTTCGACGCGGCGAAGGCGCCTGACGCGAAACGCGATCCGGTGTTCGACGCCTCGGCAAAGTGCCCGGCCTATGTGATCCCCGAGGACATCGCCAGCGCCGTGCGCGAGAAGGACCAGCGCGATCAGGCCGAGTACAACAAGCTGGTTTCGCGCGGTACGCCCGTTGCGCGCATGAACACCGGCATCGACGGCGGCATGAACAAGATCTTCGCCTCCAAGATTCCGGAAGGCTCGACCGGCCTGTCCGAGCGCGCCGAAGGCTCGACCCTGGAGATGCTGGCGATGGCGAAGGCGCCGGGCACGATCCCCGGCACCGTCAATCCGCCCAAACCGAATCTCGAAGCTATCGCGGCCGCGCCGCAGGAAGAGCCGGTCGTCGCCGTCAGCGCGCCCGCCGCCAACACCCGCGTCGCCACAGCTCAGCCTGCCGAAAAGTCCGGCGGCTTCTTCTCCAACCTCGGCCGCAAGATGGGCATGGGCACCGCCGACACCACGGCGACCGCGCCTCCGCCGCAAGCCACCGCGTCTGTTGCTCCGGCCACCACGTCCACGACGCCGCCAAGCGCGGCGTCCCGGCTGAAGGCCGCGGTCACCCGCTTCGTGCCCGGCCATGACAAGTCGAAGGATGCGCCGAAGCCGGCGGTAGCAGCCGCAAAACCCGCCGAGCCGGCGAAGCCGGATACGCGTCTTGCCGCAACGCGTCCCACGCTGAAGCCGTCGGTGTCGGATGGTGCGGGTGAAGCGACGCAGATCATGGGTGCCGCGCCGGTGGTGCAGTCGAACTCGTTCGACAGCCGATTTGGGGCGGTGAAGTAAGGGCGGCGCTCTCTCCGGCAAAGCCGGACCCGTCCGTCGTGGGCATTTCGGACTCCTTCGGTCCAATCTCTCCGGGTCACTTGCCTCAAATAATATCGTGCCTATGATATACATTCCCAGACCGGATATCATCGAGGCAAGCCATGCAGGTTTCCAAATGGGGCAACAGCCTCGCGGTCCGATTGCCCAAAGCGCTGGTTGACGAACTAGGCCTGAAGGAAGGCGACGAGCTAGAGGTCGTCGTCGCCCACAAGGGCGCGATTGAGGTCGAGACCAAGGAAGAGCGCCGCCGGCGAGCGATCGAGCAACTCGCTTCACTCAACTGGACGCTTCCTGCCGACTACAAGTTCGATCGCGACGAGGCCAACGAGCGTTGAAAGCGTTTTTCGACTCCAACATCCTCATCTATACGGCGACGTCTGACCCGAGAAAGCAACAGGCTACGGCTTGTCTGAGCGACGGCGGCTATGCCAGCGTTCAGGTGTTGAACGAGTTCGTCCACGTTGCCCGCCGGAAGCTCCGCAAAGATTGGCCGGTCATCGAATTGGCGCTCGTACAGTTTCGAGTGTCTCTGATCGACATCGTGCCCATCACGCTGAATACCCACGCAAGCGCCGTCGCGCTTGCGCGAAGCCATAATTTTTCCTTCTACGACGCTCTGATCGTAGCCGCCGCAATCGAGGCCGGCTGCGATACGCTCTATAGCGAAGACATGCAGCACGGCCGAAGCATCGATGGGCTGACGATCATCAATCCGTTTCTTGGCAGCACTCCGTGAAGCTACGGCGCCAGGTACCGCATCAGCTCCGGATTGCCCCGCACATCACCCGCCTCCCCCTGCAGCGCGACTCTTCCGCGATCCAGCACGTAGGCGTAATCCGCAACGCGCAGCGCCAAGTCGAGGTGCTGCTCGACGATGATGACGGCGATGTTTTTCGCGAGCTCGATCAGGCGTTCGGTGATCTCCTCGATGACGCCGATCCAGACGCCTTCGGTCGGCTCGTCCAGCAGCAGCAGCTTTGGATCGCCCAGCATGGCGCGGCCGATCGCCAGCATCTTGCGCTCGCCGCCGGAGAGCGTGCCGGCGGGCTGGTCGAGGCGCTGGCCGAGTTTTGGGAAGATGGCCAGCACGCGATCGACCGCATTGGCATCTCTGTTGGTGAGCGAGCCCACCGCGAGATTGTCGCGCACCGACAGGCGCGCAAACACTGAATGTTCCTGCGGCACGTAGCCGATGCCGGCGCGGACGCGCTCCTGGGTGGCGCGGCGGCTGATGTCGCGGCCGTCGAAGGCGACCTCGCCCTTCCACGCCGGCAGCTCGCCGACGATGGTCTTCATCAGCGTGGTCTTGCCGGCGCCGTTGCGTCCGAGCACAGCGACCCCGCCACGCCAGGGAATGCCGAGATTGACGTCGAACAGGACCTGGCTGCGGCCATAGCCGGCGTCGAGATGCTTGATGTCCAAAAATTCAGGCACGGCGCAGATAAATCTCCTGGACGGCTTTGTTGGCCTGGATCTCGGACACCGTGCCCGACGCCAGCACCTTGCCCTGGTCGAGCACCGTGAGGCGATCGCAGATGTCGCGGATGAAATCGAGGTCGTGCTCGACGATGACGAGCGAGCAGTGTTGTTTGATCGGCTGCAGCAGTTCGCCGGTGACGCGGCGCTCCTCCAGGCTCATGCCGCCGGTCGGCTCGTCCAGCAGCAACAGTTTTGGCTTGCCGGCGAGCGCCATCGCGATCTCCAGCCATTGCTGCTGGCCGTGCGACAGCGCAGCCGCCGCATCGAAGGCCCGATCGGCGAGGCGAAACTGCGTCAGCATGGTCATGACCTGATCATGCAGCGCGCCGCGCGTGCGCGAGAACACGAGGTCGAACAGTGAAGACTGCGCCTGGAGCGCGAGCAGGATGTTGTCGTAGAGCGTCAGCGACGGCAGCACCGACGTGATCTGGAATTTCAGGCTCATGCCGGCCCGCGCACGCTCGGTCGGCGTGAACGCGGTGATGTCAGTGTTGATGAAGGAGACCTTGCCCTGCGTCGGCACTTCGGCGCCGGCGATGCACTTCATCAGCGTGCTCTTGCCGGAACCGTTGGGGCCAATCAGGCCGTGAAACTCATTCTCGCCAACGGTGAGCGCGGCGCCATCGAGCGCAGTGAGCTTGCCGAAGATCTTTTTGATGCCGGCGGCTTCAAGGAGCGGCATTGCGCTTCTCCTTGACCTTCTGCTTGGCTTTGGCACCGAAGCTGCCAACCCGCTCGCGCTCGCCGAGCACAAAGCTGATCAGGCCGAGCGGCCGGAACAGGATCACGAGCAGCAGCAGCAATCCCAGAATGATCGGCCAGATGTCGCGATAGTTGTCCGAGAGCCAAAAGCTGACGCCCTCGACGATGACGGCGCCGATGACGGCGCCGATCAGCGTACCGGAGCCGCCGAACAGCACATAGAGCACCACTTGCGTCGAGACGACGACGCCGACCATGTTGGGCCAGACAAAACCTTCGTGGAAGGCATAGAGGCTGCCGGCGAGGCCCGCGACGGCGCCGCCGATCGCGAAGATGATCGCCTTGAGATGCTGCACCTTGTAGCCGAAGAAGGCGATGCGCTGCTCGTTCTCGCGCAGGCCCGCCAGCGCCAGCCCGAACTGCGAGCGCACCAGGAAGCGGCAGAGCAGATAGACGACGACGAGGATACCGAGCACGAGATAGTAGAAGGGCGGCCCTTCCGAGAATTCGTAGCCACTGAGCGTCATCGGCGCGATCGAGGGGATGCCATTCTGGCCGCCGAGATAATACCAGCCGCGCGCGAGCCGGTCGGCCGCGTAGGAGCCGGTCAGCGTGCCCAACGAGACGAAGATCACGCTGGAGGGATGCCGCCCCAGTAGCAGGAAGCCGCCGAGCAGCAGCGCGAAGGTGAGGCCGATCAGCGTGCCCGCCGGCAGCACCAGGAAGATGTTGGTGATGTCCAGATCGCGCGCGAGCAGCGCGACACCGTAGCCGGCCGAGCCGAAGAACAGCGCCTGACCAAAGCTCATGATGCCGGCATAGCCCCAGACCAGGTCGAAGGACAGCGCGAACAGCGCGAGGATGATCACGCGCGTCGCGAACACCGTGAGGTAGTCTTGCAGCACCAGCGGCACGAGGAGCGCGGCGACGAGCACCACACCCTCCACGATCGGCAGGATTTTTCGTCCCGCGACGGCCTGTGCCGCCGCTCCGCTGCTACCCATGACGGCGTCCGCCTCCCCGCCGATCTCGGCGGGGATCGCCTGTTTCACTGCGCCCATCGAATTCGGCATTCTACCTTAGCATTCCTTCTCAGCATTCCTGCTCAGCATTCCTTGGGATCGACGAGACCGTCGCTACGTCCGACGATCTCGTAATTCCCGCCCTTGGCCACGGCAGTGTACATCTTCATCTTGCAGTGCCGCTTGCCCGGCACCATCTCGGCCGGTCCGCCCGGCCCTTCGGCGATCTTGGCGTGATCGAGCGCGGCGGCAACCGAGTCGCGATCGACCTTGCCGGCTTCCTTGACCGCGGCTTCCCACAGCTTGAGGCCGCGGTACGTGCCGGTCGCAGCACTGCCGGCGGCGAACAGGAAGTTGCCGGGGAAATCCTTCTCATAGGCGGCCTGGATTTTTGCGTTGAATGCATCCTCCTTGGTGAGCACCTTGAAATAATCGAGACAGCTTGCGAGCCCCTCGATCTCGGCGGCCTGATTGATGTTGAGCGTGTTCTCGTCATAGTAGACGCAGGCGAGCCGGCCGCCGTTCTTGAGGAAGCCCGCTTCATAGAGCTGCTTGAAGAATGGGCCGACGCCCGGCGGGATGACTGTGTTGAAGACCACATCGACCTTGTTCGAGATGATGCGGTTGACGGTCGCGGAGAAATCGACCTGGTCGAGCGGATAATATTCCTCGAACACGACCTCGCCGCCGTTCGCCTCGATCACCTTCCGGGCGTAGACATTGAGCGTGTGCGGCCAGACATAGTTGGCGCTGGGCAGGGCAAATTTCTTGCCGCCGTTCTTGATCAGCCAGGGGATGAATTCGTCGCACTGCTGCGCCGGGGTCGGCCCGGTGCAGAACAGATAGGGCGTGCACTCCTTGCCTTCGTAGAGCTGCGGATAGATGTAGAGCGTCTTGCCGCGCGCGACGATCGGATCCTTGATCGCGTTGCGCATCGACGAGGTGATGCCGCCGAGCACCATGTCGACCTTGTCGCGCTGGATCAGTTTTCGGACATTGCCGACGGCGACGGATTCGTTCGACGCGGTGTCCTCGATGTAGAGTTCGAGCGGCCGGCCCAACAGGCCGCCGGCGGCGTTCATCTCCTTGATCAGCATCTTGGCGACGTTGGCGTCAGCCGTGCCGGCATAGGCGATCGGACCGGTGAGGTCGGTGGCGATGCCGACCTTGATCGGGGCTTCGGCCGCATTGGCCCAGGGCGCCGGAATTACCCAACTGCCGACACCGGTTGCGACCGCACCGGACGCAAAGGCGACATTGGAGAGAAAACGGCGGCGTGAGAGCTGACGATCGAACATATGACTAAACCCCTTTTCCAGCGATGAGGCCCTGTGGCCGGAATTTGATGAAGACAATGGCGAGAACGAAGACGAGGACGTCGGCGACGACAGGCGCCATTACCCATGGCAACGCGGCGCTGAGCGTGCCGATGACGCCGGCGCCGGCGACCGGACCGATGAAGGAGCCGACGCCTCCGACCATGACCGCGACAAAGCCCTGGATCAGGAAGCGCAGGCCGAGATCGGCGTAGAGGCTGAACACCGGCACGATCAGCGCACCGGCAAGGCCGGCGAGCGCGGACCCGAACGCAAAGGTGGCGCCGTACATCAAGGGCGTGGAAATGCCCGACGCGCGCGCCAGCGACGGATTTTCCAACGTGGCGCGCATGCGCAATCCAAAGCTCGTACGCGACAGCAGGAGATAGCAGCCCGCCATCACCAGCAGCGTGATAACGATGATGGTGAAGCGCCAGGCGGAGATGTGCATCGCGCCAAGATCGATCGAGCCGCCGATCGGCTCGGGCACGGTGAGATAGAAGCCGCCGATCAGGCCGCGCACGGATTCGCGGATGATGAGGCCGAGGGCATAGGTGCCGAGCATGGCAACGATGGGTGCGGCGTAGAAGCGGCGGATGATCAGCGCCTCCAGCACGAAGCCGAGCGCGCCGACCACGAAGGGCGCCGCGACCATGCCGGTCCAGATCGGCATGCCCTTGGCGTAGGCGAGATAGGTGATGTAGGCCCCGAGCAGGACGAACTCGCCCTGCGCGAAGTTGAAGATGCCCATCATGCTGGCAATGATCCCGAGCCCCAGCACGATCAGGACGATGATCGCGCCGAAGCTCAAAATCTCGAACGCCGCGACGAACGCGTTAGCCATGCGATGGATTCTTGTTTTGACGCGTTTTCTTGAGGCGAAGCGGTATCCACTTCGCTCGAAAACGCTCTGGTCTTCCGTCCGTCTGCATCAATGCCTCGCTCACATCTTCTTCCAGTCGCCGATCTGCTCGAAAGCATGGGCGGCGCGGTAGATCGTGGATTCCTCGAACATGCGGCCGACCAGCATCAGGCCGACGGGCAGGCCGTCGACCATGCCGCAGGGTAGCGACATCGCGGGATGATGGGTGATGTCGAACGGCGCGGTGTTGGAGATCATTTCCAGCGCACGCGCGACGTAGTCTTCGCGGCTGGCGGTCGGCTCCGGCAGCTTGGTCGCCTTCATCGGCGTCGTCGGCAGCAGCAGCAGGTCGTAGTCTTTGAATGCCTTGTCGTAGGCCGCGGTCAGGCGTCGCGAGATGTTGAGCGCCTTGCCGTAATAGCGCGGACCAAAATTGTTGTTGATGTAGGTGCCGAGCAGCAGGAACAGTTTTGTGGTCTCGGACAACGAGTCCGCCTGCCGGCGCCAGCCGCGATGGAAATCCATCAGCGTGGTCGAGTAAAGGTCGGACCGGCTCAGGCCATAGCCGTCGCCATACATCATGGTCTGGGTCATGCCCTCGGTGCCAATCGGCGTCCAGATCGCGGGTCCCGCGAGATGCATCGGGATCGAGACGATCTCGACGCTCGCGCCCAGATCCTTGAAACGCTTTGCGGCCTCGCGAACGCTTTCGTTAACGGCGGCTTCCGCATTCGCCTGCTCAAAACCTTCCTTCAGAATGCCGATCTTCATGCCCTTGACG
This sequence comes from Bradyrhizobium sp. 1, assembly GCF_023073315.1. Taxonomy (GTDB): domain Bacteria; phylum Pseudomonadota; class Alphaproteobacteria; order Rhizobiales; family Xanthobacteraceae; genus Bradyrhizobium. Next base: position 592,267 of record NZ_JADPJH010000018.1, read on the forward strand.
CCCTGGCCGAGCGCCTTGGTGTAGTCCTCGACCTTCGGGGCCTTGATGCGCGGATCGTAGCCGTCGTCGCCGGCGAGCACTTCGAGCAGCAGCGCGTTGTCGGCAACCGTCGCCGTCATCGGGCCGGTGTGATCGACGAAGACCTCGATCGGCATGATGCCGGTGTAGGGCACGAGGCCCCAGGTCGGCTTCATGCCGTAGGTGCCGCAGAACGAGGACGGCATGCGGATCGAGCCGCCCTGGTCGCCGCCGATCGCCATGTCGACCTCACCGAGGGCTACGACGACGCCTGAGCCCGACGACGAGCCGCCGGCTGAATAACCCATCTTGTGGGGATTGTGCACGGCGCCGACCGCATTGGTGTGGCTGCCGCCGGACATGCAGAAGGACTCGCAGTGCACTTTGCCGGCGATCTCGGCGCCGGCATCGAGCATGCGCGTGACGATGGTGGCGTCGAAATCGGGGACGTAGCCCTCCAGCGTCGCCGAGCCGTTCATCATGGGAACGCCGGCGAGCATGATGTTGTCTTTCAGCGCGACGGTCTTGCCCTTGAGCTTGCCGCCGGCCGCGCCCTTCACCGTCGACTTGCGATACCAGGCGTTGCGCGGGTTCTCTTCCGGCGAGGGCCGATAGCCCGGCGTGCGCGGATATTTGACCTCCGGCACCTCGTCCGGCATCGCGCCGACGAGATTGTAGGCGTCGATCGAGCCCTGCATCAGGCCGCGGAACGAGGCGACATCGTCGTCGGTCAGTGAAAGGCCGCACTGGTCGGCGACGTCGAGAAGTTGGGCGGGCGTTGGAAGGACAACAGTCACGGCACTCTCCTGAGGCTTCTTGATCCCTGGCGTTGAACGGAAGCCGCCCGGTCGCGCCTGCACGGCGCGGGCCAACCGGCTCCGCCTCGATATTACAGACGGAAATATTTTCCTTTTCAAGTATTATTTCGTAGCTCGGCTGCTCGGGATGCGTAACTGAGGCTCAGAGCTGTTTGATCAGCTTGAAGTCGAGGCCATCGGCCTCGGCGAGATACATCGGCATCTCGGCGCGGCCATCGCGAAGGGTCACCGGACCGCGGCCGGCCGAATAGACGGTGTTGCGCGCAGCCTTGAGCAGCGGACGAAACGCCAGCGAGCCGGCGCGATTAGCGACGGACTCCAGGAACCGCAGTCCCTCATAGTTCGACTGGCCGACCGAGCCGACCGGCGGCGCGTGCGGGCCGAACATGGCCTGGTAGCCACCGAGGAACTCGTCATTGGCGCGCGAGATCATGCAGTTGAAATAGCCGGAGGCGCAGAACAAATTCTCGGTGTTGTCGGCGCCGATGCCGAGCAGCACGGTCTCGTCCATCGCGCCGGCAAGCCGCAGCGTCGAGGGGCTAAGGCCCGCTTCCGCGAAGGCGCGGTTGAAGGTGATGCTGTCGGTGCCGATCAGCGAGATCAGCACCACGTCCGGCTTGGCGGCACGAATCCGCGCCAGATGCGGCTCGTGATTGTCCTCACCGACGGGGACGAACTCCTCGCCGACGACCTGGCCGCCGGCTTCCTTGATGTAGCGCTTCACTGAGCGATGCGACTGCCACGGCCAGACGTAATCGCTGCCGATCAGATACCAGCGCGCTGCCTTCTTGACGTCGGCGAGCCATTGGATCGCAGGCCGGCTCTGCCAGAGCGGCGTCTCGCCGATCGCCATCACACCAGGTGTGCGCTCGCCGCCTTCATAGACCGGCGTGTAGATGTAGGGGATCCGGTTGCCGGTGACCTTGCGCAGCGCGACGCGGACCGCGCTGATATGCGAGCCCATGATGAGATCGACTTCGTCGAAGGCGATCGCCTGCTCGGCACGCCGCACCACATCGTCGATCGGACCGCCTGAATCATAGATCGACAGCTCGAGCTCGCGGCCCAAAATGCCGCCGCGCTTGTTGATCTCGGCGACCGCGAGCATCGCGCTGTTGGTAGAGGTCGGGCCCCAGATCCCGGGCGAGCCGGTGAAGGTGAGGAAATTGCCGATGCGCAGCTTGTTGCGCGCGCCGCGGCGCTTCATGAAATGCGAATCGAGCGGGGACAGGTCGAAGTCAGCCGCCGACGACGGCAGATTCCTGAACAGCAAGGACGGCGGCAACGCCGGGCCGCCGTGAGCCGGGAAGTTCACCGTCGCGCGCACGCCAACTCCTGTCTGGCACCAGACCTGAAAGCACATTGAGCAGGCGGCCGCGGCATCCGCCCTTTTGTTGTGCAATCATCCTATTTTGAAAATATTGAATATTCAAGAATTGAAGTGCATATAGATGCAGCATCGATTGCAAGACATTCACTCATTTGGGTCAAGACGAAGTCTTAGCCGTGGCAAAACCGAACACCCCGATCACCGAACATCTCGCTTATCTGCTCGCGCAGGCCAACCGGGAGATCAACCGGCAGCTGGAACTGCGCTTGAGCAAGGAAGGCGTTCCCGTCGAGCAATGGCGCATCCTGAAGGTGCTGTCGGATGGCGACGGCCATTCGATGGGCGAGCTCGCGGATGCGGTGCTGCTCAATCATCCGACGCTGACCAAGATGATCGACCGCATGGTCTCCGACACGCTGGTCTATCGCGTGCAGGACCCGAACGACCGCCGCAAGGTGCTGATGTTCATCTCCGACCGCGGCAAGGTGCTGAGCAAGAAGCTCAACTCGCTCGCGGTGGACCAGGAGGAGCACATCCTGGAGAGCTACGGCGACAAGTCGACGAGCGAATTGAAGCGGCTGCTGGAGAGCTTAATCGACAGCTCGAATTGATGATTGAGTGAGCCTCAGCTTTCGCGACGCACTCAACTGTCATCGCCCGACTCGTGCGCAACCGCGCACTGGATCGGGCGATCCGGTATTCCAGAGACAGCTGTGGTTGACTCGAGAGGCCGCGGCGTACTGGGTCGCCCGGTTAAACCGGGCGACGACAGCGGAATTTAACGGCTAAGCATACCGCCCGTGGCAGTGCTTGTACTTCTTGCCGCTTCCGCACGGGCAGTCCTCGTTGCGGCCGATCTTGCCCCAGCTTGCCGGGTTCTTCGGGTCACGCAGCGCTGCGTCGGTCGTCTGCGGGGCCAGCGAGACGTTGGCGATGGCCATTTCGTCTTCGCCGGTGTTCGGATCGAACTTGTGCGCTTCCATCTGCGGCAGGACAGGTGCTTCCTGTTCCGGCGGGACGATCTCGACGCGCATCAGTTGCGCCGTGACGGCCTCGCGCAGATGCGCGCTCATCTCCTGGAAGAGGTTGAAGGCTTCGGTCTTGTACTCTTGCAAAGGATCGCGCTGGCCGTAGCCGCGGAGGCCAATGACCTGGCGCAGATGGTCGAGCATGATCAAATGCTCGCGCCAGAGATGGTCGAGCGTCTGCAGCAGAATGGTCTTCTCGACGTAACGCATCACGTCGGGGCCCCACTGCCCGACCTTGGCCGCCATGTGCTCGTCGGCCTTGGTCTCGATGCGGGTGAGCAGCTCCTCGTCGGCGATGCCCTCTTCCTTGGCCCAGTCCTCGACCGGCAGGTCGAGATCGAGCACGCGCCGCAGCTCTTCCTTCAGGCCGGCGACGTCCCACTGCTCGGCATAGGCATGCTCGGGCACGTGCTTGGCGACGAGATCGTCGATGAAGGCGTGGCGCATGTCGGAGACGGTCTCGGCAACGCTGTCGTCCTTCATCAGGTCGACGCGTTGGTCGAAGATCACCTTGCGCTGGTCGTTCTGGACGTTGTCGAACTTGAGCAAATTCTTGCGGATGTCGAAGTTGCGCGCTTCGACCTTCTGCTGCGCCTTCTCGAGCGCCTTGTTGATCCAGGGATGGATGATGGCCTCGCCCTCTTGCAGGCCGAGACGCTGGAGCATGCTGTCGAGGCGATCCGAGCCGAAGATGCGCATCAGATCGTCTTCCAGCGACAGGAAGAATTTTGAGCGACCGGGGTCGCCCTGACGGCCGGAGCGGCCGCGGAGCTGGTTGTCGATGCGGCGGGATTCGTGACGCTCGGAGCCCATGATGTAGAGGCCGCCGGGCTTCTTCACGATCTTGGCGGGCTTGGAGCCCTTCGCCGGCTCGATCTCGACCTCTTCCTCGGCCTTCAGCACGATGTCGCGGAAATGCTCGATGTCGGCCTTGATCTGCTCGATCTTCTTCGCCTTCTCGGCCTCGTCCTCGATGCCCCCAGTCTCCTGCTGGATGCGCATCTCGAGCGAGCCGCCGAGCTTGATGTCGGTACCGCGTCCCGCCATGTTGGTCGCGATCGTGATCGCGCCGGGCACGCCGGCCTCGGCGACGATATAGGCTTCCTGCTCGTGGAAGCGCGCGTTCAGCACCGCGAACAGCTTTGCCGGCTTGCCGGCGCGGGCAGCCGCGTACAGCTTCTGCATCGAATTTTCGTTGCCGAAATCGATCTGCCGGTAGCCGTGCTTCTTCAGGTACTCGGCGATCACTTCCGATTTTTCGATCGAGGCCGTGCCGACCAGCACCGGCTGCAGCCGCGCATTGGCGCGCTCGATCTCGGCGAGGATCGCGGCGTATTTCTCGTTCTGGGTGCGATAGACCTCGTCGTCCTCGTCCAGGCGGCCCACCGGCACGTTGGTCGGGATCTCCACGACTTCGAGCTTGTAGATGTCGAACAATTCGTCGGCTTCGGTCAGCGCCGTACCGGTCATGCCGGCGAGCTTCTCGTACATCCGGAAATAGTTCTGGAAGGTGATCGAAGCCAGCGTCTGGTTCTCGGGCTGAACCTGGACGTGCTCCTTGGCTTCCAGCGCCTGGTGCAGGCCTTCGGAATAGCGTCGGCCGGCCATCATGCGTCCGGTGAATTCGTCGATGATCACGACCTCGTCGTCGCGGACGATATAGTCCTTGTCGCGGGTGAACAGCGTGTGGGCCCGCAGCGCCTGATTGATGTGATGCACGACGGAGACGTTCTCGACGTCGTAGAGCGATTCACCCTTGAGCTGACCGGCATCGCGCAGCAGCCCTTCGATCTTCTCCATGCCGGCTTCGGTCAGCGTCACGGTGCGCTGCTTCTCGTCGACGTCGTAGTCGGTCTTGTCGAGCTTGGGCAGGAAGCCGTCGATGGTGTTGTAGAAGTCGGAGCGGTCGTCGAGCGGACCGGAGATGATCAGCGGCGTGCGCGCTTCGTCGATCAGGATGGAATCGACCTCGTCGACGATGGCGTAGAAGTGCGGCCGCTGGACCATGTCCTCGAGCCGGTACTTCATGTTGTCGCGCAGATAGTCGAAGCCGTATTCGTTGTTGGTGCCGTAGGTGATGTCGCAGGCATAGGCCGCCTTGCGCTCGGCATCGTCCAGACCGTGCACGATCACGCCGGTGGTCAGGCCGAGGAAGCTGTAGACCTGGCCCATCCAGGCGGAGTCGCGGCTGGCGAGGTAGTCGTTGACGGTGACGACGTGGATGCCTTTGCCGGCGAGCGCATTGAGGTAGACCGCAAGCGTTGCGACCAGCGTCTTGCCTTCGCCGGTCTTCATCTCGGCGATGTCGCCCTCGTGCAGCACCATGCCGCCGATCAGCTGGACGTCGAAATGGCGCTGGCCGAGCGTGCGCTTGGCGGCCTCGCGCACGGTGGCGAAGGCGGGGACCAGCAGGTCGTCGAGCGTCTTGCCTTCGGCGAGCTGCTTCTTGAACTCGGCGGTGCGGGCCTTGAGCTCGTCGTCGGAGAGCTTGACGATCTCGGGCTCCAGCGCGTTGATCGCGCTGACGCGGGACTGATATCCCTTCACCCGCCGGTCGTTGGCGGAGCCGAAAAACTTGCGGGCGAGCGCGCCGATCATGCCTAGTTCCTGTGTTCGCGATTCAACCGCGTTGCAGCCAAGAAGTTGTCACCCGCCTGCCTATCAACTCACCGTGACGCCCGATGGCGTCAGAGCCCGGACTGCGGGGGTCATCCGCCATATGGGTGGGAATTGGACAAGTCTGGGTTCAACGGCCAAAAACGCAGCAAAATAAACGCCATCGCCATGGTCGCGACCGGGCAGAGATATGGCCCGGTCAGGGCCTTGTCAACGGCGGCCGTATTGCGGCTAATTCATCATTTTGACAGACTTTTCGCGTTGCCAAGCCCCCCTGAATTGGGCGAGTGTCCGCCCGCTTCGAGCAGCCCCCTGCTTCAACAAAAGGATTTTCCATGACCACCTCGTTCCCGGTAACCAAAACCGGCCTGCGCTTCGGCCTCGCCACCGCCTTCGTGGGCTGCCTTGCGCTGGCGCTGATCGCGGGTCCCGGCCGGGCTGCCGACGATCCGGTGCTGGCGAAGGTCAATGGCACTGAAATCAAGAAGAGCGACGTCGCCATGGCCGAGGAGGAACTCGGACCGAGCCTCGCCCAGATGGACCCGGCGACCAAGGAAGAGAACGTCCTGTCCTTCCTCATCGACATGAAGATCGTCGGCAAGGCCGCCGAGGACAAGAAGATCGCGGACGGCGAGGAGTTCAAGAAGCGCATGGCGTTCGCCCGCAACCGCCTGCTGATGGACAATTTGCTGGCCCAGGAAGGCAAGGCCGCCACCACCCCCGACGCCATGAAGAAGGTCTATGAAGAGGCCTCCAAGCAGATCACCGGCGAGCAGGAAGTGCGCGCCCGCCACATCCTGGTCGAGACCGAGGACGAGGCCAAGGCGGTGAAGGCCGAGCTCGACAAGGGCGCCGATTTCGCCGAGCTCGCCAAGAAAAAGTCCAAGGATCCGGGCTCGGCCGATGGCGGCGACCTCGGCTTCTTCACCAAGGAGCAGATGGTGCCGGAATTCTCGGCGGTCGCCTTCGCGCTGGAGCCGGGCAAGATCTCCGACCCCGTGAAGTCGCAGTTCGGCTGGCACATCATCAAGGTCGAGGAAAAGCGCAGCCGCAAGGCGCCCGATTTCGAGCAGGTCAAGGCCCAGATCGAGCAGTATGTCACCCGCAAGGCCCAGGCCGACTACGTCGCCAAGCTGCGCGCGGAAGCCAAGGTCGAGCGGATGGACCAGCCGGCGGCGGACGCGAAGTCGGATGCCAAGCCGGCCGATGCGGCCAAGACCGACGCCAAGCCCTCCGACAGCAAGATGGCGCCGCCCGCAAAGAAGTAAGAATTCGCTGTCACTTCGGTGACGTGAAGAGTATCTAAGCCTTCGTGATGCCCGGCCCTAAGCGCGAAGCGTGTCTTCGCCAAGAGGGCCGGGCATCTGCATATCCAGACCTCATCAAGGCGCGCCCTCCGATGTCCTCCTCCGTCTCCCCGCTCGCCCCCAAATCTGTTCCCGACATGCCCACCATCGCGGGCATCCGTCTCGCGACGGCCGAGGCCGGCATCCGCTACAAGAACCGCACCGACGTGCTGCTGGCGGTGATGGACAAGGGCACCGCGGTCGCCGGCGTCTTCACCAAGTCGAAGTGCCCCTCCGCGCCGGTCGAATGGTGCCGTGCTAAACTGAAGGGCGGCAAGGCGCGCGCGCTGGTGGTCAATTCCGGCAATGCCAACGCCTTCACCGGCAAGACCGGCCGCAGCTCCACCGCGCTGACCGCGAAGATCGCGGCCAAGGCCGTCGGGTGCAGCGAGGGTGAAATCTTCCTGGCCTCGACCGGCGTGATCGGCGAGCCGCTGGATGCAACCAAGTTCGACGGCGTGCTCGGCCGCCTCGCCGAGACCACCGAGCCCGGCGACTATCTCGCTGCGGCCAAGGCGATCATGACCACGGACACCTTCCCGAAGGTCGCGACCGCGACCGTCAAGCTCGGCAAGGCCAAGGTCACCATCAACGGCATGGCCAAGGGCGCCGGCATGATCGCGCCGGACATGGCGACGATGCTGTGCTTTATCTTCACCGACGCGCCGATTGCGCCCGCCGCGCTGCAGGCGCTGCTCAAGGCCGGCGTTGAGGACACGTTTAACGCAGTGACGATCGACGGCGACACCTCGACGTCGGACACGCTGCTCGCGTTTGCAACCGGCGCTGCCGCCGAACACGGCGCGCCAAAGATCAGCCGCGCCAGCGATCCCAGGCTGAAGGCCTTCGTCAAAGCCTTCAACCAGGTGCTCGCCAATCTGTCCGAGCAAGTCGCCCGCGACGGCGAAGGCGCGCGAAAACTGGTCGAGATCACCGTCGAGGGCGCCAAGACCAAGGCTTCCGCCCGCAAGATCGCGATGTCGATTGCGAACTCGCCACTGGTCAAGACCGCGATCGCCGGCGAGGACGCCAATTGGGGCCGCGTCGTGATGGCGGTCGGCAAGGCCGGCGAGCCTGCCGATCGCGACAAGCTGTCGATTTCCTTCAACGGCATCCGCGTCGCCAAGAGTGGCGCGCGCGATCCGTCCTATGACGAAGCCCAGGTGTCGGAAGCGATGAAGGCGCCGGAGATCGCGATCAAGGTCTCGCTCGGCCTCGGCAAGGGCCGCGACCGCGTGCTGACCTGCGACCTCACCAAGGAATATATCGCGATCAACGGGGACTACAGGTCGTAGCGTCCGCTGCTCTCTAACCGTCATCCTGAGGTGCGAGTGGCGCGATGCGAAAGCATCGCGCCGGGAGCCTCGAAAGATGCACGGCCACGCCGCCGCCGTACGGAGAAAGCCCGGCTTGTCGCCCTTCGAGGGCCGCTAAGAAGCGGCCGCCTCGGGGTGACGGTGATGGAGCTTTGCTTCAAATCACCCCGCGATCCGCGCGTCGGCGACCGCCTTCTTGAACAGCGCGTTCATCGCGTCCGAAATACCCTGGGTAGGGCTGACCTCGAAATAGAATCCCGGCGAAGCGCAGCTCTGCATGTTCTGCGCGATCTTGCTGTTCGGAGACGGCCCCCACGTCCCGGCGTTGAAGGGCGATATCCACGTGTTGTACCAGTTGTCAGTAGGGGGCTGGTACGTCGTGTACAGCACCGCGATCTTGATACCGCGGTTCTTGATCGTCGTGCAGAGCGCCGGGTTGATCGGCGACTGACAGCGGTTCGTTGGCGTGTAAAGAGGATACGAAGCCGATGATACGCTGCACATCGTCGTGCCCGAGTTGGTTTCGTCGGCGACGCCATCGGATACAAAGAACAGATATTTCAGCGGTGACGCGGATGTGCCAGCTCCCGGCGAGGCGATTGCGCTATTGATCGCAGGAAAAATAGTGGTGAAGGGCGTGTCTTTGTCGGCCGTATACGAATCATTCTGACCAGCGACCGCCATCAGGTCGATGCTTCCCGCCGCGGTCTTGGCGGACGTCAGGCTCGACGAGAGCGAAAACAGATTTCTCAATCCGATCGTCGCTGACGCAGCGCCGAAATCGTAGATCGCCATTCTGAACTGGCTGGTATAGGTCTGCGTGTTCTGGGCTGTGTCCATCAAGTTCGCGCTCGCCTGGCGCACCACGTCGATTCGGGTGGTGATGCCATTTGCCTTGGCTATGTCGTAGTTGCTCGTGCCCGCGCTCTTGGATGTGTCGTGACACGCGAATGCGCATCCGCCCGTCTTTGCCTGCATATTCGTGATGTCGGTCGGTGTCGCTGCGACACCCATCGACGGCGAATTGTCCAGGAGGAGATAGAAGTCGACATAGAGCGGCATGTTGGCCGTTGACGTCGACGTGCCGCTCATGGTCAGCGCGGTCTGGCCGATCAGGCCGAGAAACATGGTGTTGATGGTGGCGGTGAACGAGACGGTCGCGTTGACGGTCGAGCCGGTCTTGACGACGGTCGGGGTGACGCTGTTGAGCGTATAGCCGGTCAGATTGGCGCGATTGGCGTCGAAGATGTTCTGGGCGTCGGTGACACCAACGGAAATCGAACCATCCGACGTCATCGTACCCGCGGCGATAAAGGCCGGCGAGGCCTTGGCAATCGCACCGACGCTGGCCGCGTCGGCCGCGGCTTGCAGCTTGGATCGGACCTGCGTCGCGCGGGAGTAATCGACCGCATAGCCAACCATCGCGATCAGCGGAACGCAGCAGATTGCGAAGATCACCGCGACATTGCCGCGCTGGTCGCGGGCAAATCGGCGCGAGAAGGTTTGAAGCGCAGCGCGCATAGGTTGGGCCCGGAGTGGTTGTGCGGTTCCACCCTAGGAACAGTCGATTAAATATGACTTATGGAGACCGTAGAAACGCGAGCCGTGACGAGGTTAACAAGGCGTTGCGGACGATCTTCAGCGAGCGACATCACTTATGGCCGATCTCAAACTGACACTGGTGGTGGCCTGCGCGCTGGTCGACGCCGATAACCGCGTCCTGATCGCGCAGCGCCCCGAGGGCAAGGCGCTGGCCGGCCTCTGGGAATTTCCCGGCGGCAAGTGCGAACCCGGCGAGCGGCCGGAGCAGAGCCTGATCCGCGAGCTCCACGAAGAGCTCGGCATCACCGTTGCCGAGCCGTGCCTGGCCCCGCTGACGTTTGCGAGCTACGGCTACGAGACCTTCCACCTGTTGATGCCGCTCTACATCTGCCGGCGCTGGGAGGGGCAGGTGGCGGGCCGCGAAGGCCAAAACCTCGCCTGGGTTCGCGCCAACAAGCTGCGCGACTACCCGATGCCGCCGGCGGATATTCCGCTGATCCCGCATTTGATTGATTTGCTGATGTGAGTTCGCGCTGTGCCCCGGACGCAGCGTAGCGCTCCTTCAGCGGTGCGCCGCTGAGCCGGGGCCCGCAGCAGCGTACTGGACGATGCTTCGCATTGCCAGGGAACGCTGCAGCGCGTCCGGGACACGCGTCACTCTTTCCCCGCCTTCTTCACCGCCTCCGCCAGACTGGCTTTTGCCGACCCCGGCTTGAGCGGCTGCTGCTGGCTCGCATGCGGGGCCCAGCCTGAGAGCCAGATGATGTCGAATGTCGCGCGGATGCGGCCGTCGGCATCGGCGAAGCGCTCGGCATAGATTTCGGCCATGCGCAGCAGGGTCGCGCGCCGGCTCGGCGTGCGCCTCCGCTCGATCAGCACATTGGCTGCACCCATGCGGCGGAGATCCTGCATCAGCGCAAACGCATTGGAATAACGCACCACGACGCGATCGACGTCGGTGACCGGCAGCGCAAAGCCCGCCCGCTGCAACAGCGCGCCGATGTCTCTGAGATCAGCGAACGGCGCGACGCGTGGCGACACGCCGCCCTCGCATTCGGCTTCCGCCGCGGCAAAGGCCTGGCGCAGCTCGGTCAGGCTGTCGCCGCCGATCATCGCGGCCAGCAGCAGCCCGTCCGGCCTCAGCGCACGGCGGATTTGCGCGAACACGCCGGGCAGATCGTTGACGAATTGCAGCGCTAGCGCCGAGACGACGAGATCGAGGCTTTCCGGCGCGAACGGCAATTTTTCCGCGCCCGCCGCATCGAGTACGATCCGTTCGATGGAACGCAGCCGCGTGCGCAAAACCGCGAGCCCTTCACCCGGCGTCCAGAGATCAGCGGCGGCATTAAACTCGCGCATCACGGCAGCCAACCGGTCGGACATATCCTCGGCAACACGATCGAGCAGGAATGTCACCTCGCCTTGCGCATGCGCGCGGCGCTGCCGCGCATGTAGCAGCGCGCGATCGAACAAAGCGGGCGGGGTTTGCGGGGTCTGGACCATGCCGCTGGTTACGCCGATCATGGCCGCGATTGCAATCTCCTCTCTCGTGTCCCGGACGCGGTGCGGCACGAAGTGACGCTCCGCAGAGCCGGGCCCCAGAGGGCGACACGGTGCGATGCGGCGAGATGGGCCCGGCTCTGCAGCGCACCGCTGAAGGAGCGCTGCGCTGCGTCCGGGGCACGAGACCGTGGCTTGAGCGGATTGTCGGCTAACGCTAGCCTCTCTTCCATGTCATCCGACACCGCCCCCACCCGCTCCATCGCCGCGCCGCTCCGTGCCGCGTGGACGGCAGGCCGCCACGTCCTGACGCGGGCAGCACGGCTCGCGCTCGACATCGCGCTGCCGACGCTGTGCGTATCCTGTCGCGAGCCGGTCGACGGCGAGGGCGTTTGCGCGGCATGCTGGGCAAAACTGTCGTTCATTGAACGGCCTTATTGCCCACGCCTCGGCATTCCCTTCGTGTATGATCCCGGCCCCGACATGCTGTCGATGGAGGCGATCGCGAGCCCGCCGGCTTACCAGCGGGCACGCGCGGCGGTGCGCTATGACGATGTTGCGCGCACGCTGGTGCATGCACTGAAATACCAGGACCGCACCGATCTGGCGCCGGCCATGGGCCGCTGGATGGCGCGCGCGGGCGGCGAGCTGCTCGCCGGCGCCGACATGCTGATTCCCGTTCCCCTGCATTGGCGGCGGGCCTGGCGCCGCCGCTACAACCAGTCCGGGGCGCTGGCGCGAATCATCGAGCGGCAGAGCGGGGTCAAGGTGCGGGGCGAGGTGCTGCGCCGGGTGCGCGCCACCGAGCAGCAGATCGGCCTGTCGCGAGCCCAGCGCGCCACCAATGTGCAGGGCGCATTCCAGGTATCCCCCGACCGTCAGGCCGAGGTCCAGGGCCGGCGGATCGTCCTGATCGACGATGTCCTGACCTCAGGTGCGACGCTGGATGCCTGCGCGCGGGCCTTGCTCCGCGCCAAAGCGGCCCAGGTCGACGTGCTGGTCTTCGCCCGGGTTGTCGAGAGCCGGTGAAGTCCCATATAATTCAATGAATTCATGACATGAGAGCGCCAGACAACATGACCGCTGCTGTCGAGATCTACACCAGGCCGGGCTGCGGCTATTGTTCCGCCGCCAAATCGCTGCTGACCCGCAAGAAGGTTAATTTCACGGAGTTCGACGTCGCCCGGAACGCGTCCTGGCGCGACGAGATGTACGATCGTGCCGGCGAAGGTTCGACCTTCCCGCAGATCTGGATCGGCGGCACCCATATCGGCGGTTGTGACGACCTCTACGCGCTCGACCGCGAAGGCAAGCTCGACGGCATGCTCGAAAGCGTGAAGGCGGTGTCATGAGCCAGGATCAAGCTCAAGACAGGACCTTCACCGCCGCCATGATTCAGATGCGCACCGGTCTGATGCCGGAGCCGAGCCTGGCGCAGGCCACCAGGCTGATCCGTCAGGCAGCAGCCAACGGCGCCGACTACGTGCAGACTCCCGAAGTCAGCAACATGATGCAGCTCAACCGCAAGGCGCTGTTCGAGCACCTCCAGAGCGAACAGGACGACACCTCGCTGAAGGCCTATCGCGCGCTCGCGGCCGAGCTGAAGATCCACATCCATGTCGGCTCGCTGGCGCTGCGGTTCTCAGAGGAAAAAGCGGTCAACCGTTCCTTCCTGATCGGGCCCGAGGGCAATGTGCTCGCGAGCTACGACAAGATTCACATGTTCGACATCGAGCTGCCGGACGGCGAGAGCTATCGCGAATCCGCCAACTACCAGCCGGGCGAGACCGCCGTGATCTCCGACCTGCCCTGGGGCCGCGTGGGCTTAACGATCTGCTACGATGTGCGCTTCCCCGCGCTCTATCGTGCGCTGGCCGAAAGCGGTGCGTATTTCATCACGGTGCCGTCCGCCTTCACCCGCAAGACCGGCGAGGCGCACTGGCACATCCTGCTGCGCGCACGCGCGATCGAGACCGGCTGCTTCATCTTTGCCGCCGCACAGGCCGGCACCCACGAGAACAAGCGCGAGACGTTCGGCCATTCGCTGATCATCGACCCCTGGGGCGAGATCCTCGCCGAGGGCGATGTCGAGCCCGGCATCATCATGGCCAAGATCGACCCGGCCAAGGTCGAGACGGCGCGCCGCGCGATCCCGTCGCTCCAGCACGGCCGCCGCTTCGGCGTCGCCGATCCCAAGGCCGGGCCGGACCATCTGCATTTGGTGCGGGGATCGGCATGATCCGCTACGCGCTCCACTGCGACCACAACCACGAGTTCGAGAGCTGGTTCCAGAGCTCGTCGGCCTACGATTCGCAGGTGAAGCGCAAGCTCGTGACCTGTCCGATCTGCGGTTCGGCCAAGGTCGACAAGGCGATCATGGCCCCGCGCATCGTCGGCAAGAAGGGCCGTGGCCGCGCAACGCCGCCGCCGGAGCCGGCGACAACCGCCGCGCCCGAGACTGCGCCGTCCGAGTCGACCTCTCTGATGATGGCGCAGGAGAAAGAGCTCCGCACCAAGCTGAAGGAGCTGCGCGATCACATCGTCAAGAACGCCGACAATGTCGGCGAGCGCTTTGCGAATGAAGCCCGCGCGATGCATTACGGCGACAAGGAGCATCGCCCGATCTACGGCGAGGCCTCGCCCGACGAGGCGAAGTCGCTGATCGACGAGGGCATCGAGGTGTCGCCGCTGCCGACGCTGCCGGAAGACCGGAACTAGGCCCCCACCAGCACCGCAACGCCGATGATGATGAGCGCGATGCCTGCAAGTTCGCGCGACGCGATCGGCTGCTTGAACGAGTAATACGCCACTCCCTGCGCGAACAGCACCTCGATCAGAGCGAGCGTGCGGACGTTCGCGGCGGCCGTCAGCGCGAACGCCAGGAACCAGAATTGCGAAGCAAAGGCGCCCATGAAGCCTGCGAGAAGCGACGGCTTCCATAACCCCATGATCGCCTGGAGCACTTTTGGCGCGCGCCAGAGCAGATAGATCGTCAGGATCAGCGTCTGCACGAACAGGCCGAGCACCAGCGTGAACGACGCCGACGTCACGAAGGATACGTCCGGCACGTTGATGATGGCGCCCCGAAAACCGACCGCCGACAGCGCGAACGCCGCGGCCGCGACGAGGCCGGTGATGGTCGGCTTCAGCTCGGCAAAGCTCTTCTCGCCGCCGGGCCGCAGCGCGGTGATGACGACGCCGATTGTCGCGATCACGATCGCCAGCACCTTCAGCCATGTCAGGTGATCGCCGAGGAAGACGAAGCCGAAGATCGCGGTCTGGATCGCCTCGGTCTTGAGGTACGCCGTCGTCACCACGAAGGAGCGGTCGTTCATGGCGAGCAGCATCAAGCCGGTCGCGACGATCTGGCTAAGCGCCCCGAGCAGCAGCCACGGCCAGAACACGGTCGGCGGCATGCCGAGATGGTCGCCGGTTGCGACCAGCACCACGGCAAGGAACAGCAGCGAGAACGGGAAGCCGAACAGGAAGCGGATATTGGTCGCGCCCCAGGTCCCCAGTGGCTTCGTCAACGACCGCTGCATCGCATTGCGCGCGACCTGGCCTAGCGCGGCAATAACTGTGAAGGGAATCCAGAGGCTGGTGATGGTGAACATGGGGGTGGGGTGGTTATTGCAGGAGCGATCGGGTCAACCTGCAAGCTGAGGCCCGCATGGTCAACCGCACGGATGTCATGGGAGCGATGCTCGCGCACCAAATTCCCTGTCGTCCCTGCGAACGCAGGGACCCATAACCCCAGGGATCAGTTTTGCGAAGGCTGACAACCCGCGTATCCAACACCATTCCGGGGGAGTGACAGCTCGCGCACCACTCACGACCTCACACCATGCCTTCGGCCACCACCATGTAGTTCACGTCCATGTCCGACGAGAGCGCCCATTTGTCGGCGAAGGGCGAGTAGACGACGCCGGTCTGCTCGGTGATGACGAGGCGGTTGTCGAGGAGATACTTTGTCAGCTCGTCGGGCGTGACGAACTTGTTCCACTCGTGGGTGCCGCGCGGCAGCCAGCGCAGGACGTATTCGGCGCCGACGATGGCGAGCGCAAAGCTCTTCCAGTTCCGGTTCAGCGTCGAGACCACCATCAGGCCGTTCGGCTTCAGCAGCGAGGCGCAACGCTTGAGGAAAACGCCGACATCGACGACGTGCTCGACCACTTCCATCGCCAGCACGATGTCGAAGCGCTCGCGCGGATCGATCTCCTCGACCGTGGTGCAGCGGTAGTCGATCGACAGATGCGCCTTGTCGGCGTGCAGCTTGGCGGCTGCGATGTTGCTGACCGACGGATCGACGCCGATCACCTGCGCGCCGAGACGCGACAGCGGTTCGCACAACAGGCCGGCACCGCAGCCGATGTCGAGCACGCGGAGGCCGCCGAGACAGTTCAGGCTGCGGACATTGCGCTCGAACTTGCGGCAGGCGGCGTCGCGGATATAGCCGAGCCGCAGCGGGTTGATCCGGTGCAGCGGCGCCATCTTGCCGTTGGGGTCCCACCACTCGGCCGAGAGTTTTGAGAACTTCGCGATCTCGGCGGCGTCGACGGTCGAGCCCGGCTGGGCGCTTGCGGAAGTATTTTGCTGCATGCTCATGGTTACGCGCGGTCCTACCGCGTGGTGATCGAACTACGGAAGGCGAGCGGCGAGGCGATGGTGCGGATGGTCTCGCGACCTTCGCCGACGCCGTTGATGGTCACGTCGCCATAGTTGAGAATACGTCCAAGGATGGTCTGGTTGACGTCGACGCTCTCGACCTTATCCAGCGCCATTTCGAAGGTGCGGCGCTTGATGAAGCCGATCTTGTGCACGACACGCAAATTGGTGACGTCGGTCTCGGTGGTGAGGCGGTGGAACCAGCCCTTCACCGTCCAGAACAGGGCAGCCAGCGCTACCAGGCCGGAGCCGAACAGGCACAGCATCTCCACGCTGTAGATCTCGATTTGGCGGGAGGCCACGAACAGGGCCAGGGCCACGACCCACGCTACGATGGCCGGAAAATAGAAGATCCAGTGCGCATTGGTCGAATACAGCACCCGCTCTCCGGGCTGCAGGATTTCGTCAATATAACGCGCCATAACCTCGATTAACCCATTGCCCGGATTGGCCCCCAGGAACCCATGAGGACCCCCTTGAGGAACCCGCTTGCCCCCGGCCCCGCCCCTCTGTATACGCGCGATCAGCGTCCCGCGAGGCATCCGTCCGGCGCGGGTCACCATACTGATCCTTATGAAGGAATGCACGCGTCGTCATGAGCCGCCTCGTGATGAAATTCGGCGGCACATCCGTCGCCAACATCGAACGTATCCGCAACGTCGCACGCCATGTGAAGCGTGAGGTCGACGCCGGCCACGAGGTGGCCGTGGTCGTCTCGGCGATGTCCGGGAAAACCAACGAGCTGGTGGCCTGGTGCACCGAGGCCTCGCCGATGCACGACGCGCGCGAATACGACGCCGTCGTCGCCTCCGGCGAACAGGTGACCTCGGGCCTGCTCGCCATCGCGCTTCAGGGCATGGGCATCCAGGCCCGCTCCTGGCAGGGCTGGCAGATCCCGATCAAGACCAGCGACGCCCATGCCTCGGCCCGGATCATGGACATCGACGGCAGCGAGATCATCAACCGCTTCAAGGAGCGGAAGGAAGTCGCGGTCATCGCCGGCTTCCAGGGCATCAACCCCGAAACTGGCCGCATCACCACGCTCGGCCGCGGCGGCTCCGATACCTCGGCCGTGGCGATCGCCGCCGCCGTCAAGGCCGACCGCTGTGACATCTACACCGACGTCGACGGCGTCTACACCACCGACCCGCGAATCGTGCCGAAGGCCAAGAGGCTCGACAAGATCGCGTTCGAGGACATGCTGGAACTGGCTTCCCAGGGCGCAAAAGTGCTCCAGGTCCGCTCGGTGGAACTCGGCATGGTCCATAACATGCCGATCTTCGTCCGCTCGAGCTTCGACAAGCCCGAGGACATCGACCCGCATGCCAACCAGCCGCCCGGCACGCTGATCTGCGGCGAGGAGGAGATCATGGAAAACCACGTCGTCACCGGCATCGCCTTTTCAAAGGACGAGGCCCAGATTTCCGTGCGCCAGATCGAGGACAAGCCCGGCGTCGCGGCGTCGATCTTCGGCCCGCTGGCGGATGCCAACATCAACGTCGACATGATCGTCCAGAACGTCTCCGAGGACGGCAAGACCACCGACCTCACCTTCACGGTGCCGGCCGCGGACTATACCCGCGCCAAGGACACGATCACCGCCGCCAAGGCCACGATCGGCTACCACCGGCTCGACACCGCCACCGACGTTGCCAAGATCTCGGTGATCGGCAGCGGCATGCGCAGCCATGCCGGCGTCGCCGCCCAGGCGTTTTCGGCCCTCGCCGGACGGAATATCAACATCCGGGCCATTACAACCTCCGAGATCAAATTCTCGGTCTTGATCGACACGGCCTATACCGAACTTGCGGTGCGGACGCTGCACACGCTCTACGGCCTCGATCAGGCTTAGACTAATTTTCTCTTAGCGGTCGCAGCAAACGCGAAGGTGTACACACCTTCGCGTTTGGCAGGCGTTTTGCTTGGCAAAACAAGCCTCAATTCGCTATACGGCGAACAGGGTGGGCTGCCGCAGACTGTATCCCAGTTCGGGCCGCTGATTCGGTGCAAGAGTAAAATCTCAAGCAGATTTGGGTTTGCGCCTGCGCTGGACGAACAAATTGGTTGTTTTTCTGGAATTTTGGGCCAGCCGCCGGCTGATACCGCCGGGCCCGGCAGACGGAGGAGATTGACGGTTCATGCGGAGCGC
This sequence comes from Bradyrhizobium sp. 1, assembly GCF_023073315.1. Taxonomy (GTDB): domain Bacteria; phylum Pseudomonadota; class Alphaproteobacteria; order Rhizobiales; family Xanthobacteraceae; genus Bradyrhizobium. The sequence goes on from NZ_JADPJH010000018.1 coordinate 610,595, forward strand.
GTCGGGAGGTCCCCGCGTCTTGTTGAGACGGCTCCGCGAAACCATGGCGGAGCAGGTCTCGGCCCAGGAGCGGCTGGACAAGATCGTGGTGCTGATCGCCGCCAACATGGTGGCCGAGGTCTGCTCGGTCTATGTGCTGCGCGTCGACAACACGCTCGAGCTCTATGCCACCGAAGGCCTCAACCGCGAGGCGGTGCACCATACCGTGCTCAGCGCCCATGAGGGCCTGGTCGGCCTGGTCGCGAGCGAGGCGACCCCGCTCAATCTGAACGACGCGCAGAGCCATCCGGCCTTCTCGTTCCGGCCGGAGACCGGTGAAGAGATCTACCACTCCTTCCTCGGCGTGCCGATCCTGCGCGCCGGCAACACGCTCGGCGTGTTGGTGGTGCAGAACCGCGCCAAGCGCACCTATGTCGAGGAGGAGCTCGAGGCGCTGCAGACCACCGCGATGGTGCTGGCGGAGCTGATCGCCTCGGGCGAGCTGTCGGCGCTGGCCCAGCCCGGCCTCGAGCCGGCCGCGCGCCACTCGATGCAGAAGGTCGGAGCGATCCTGTCGGAAGGCATCGCGCTCGGCCATGTCGTGCTGCATGAGCCGCGCGTCGTCATCAAGGACTACATCGCCGAGGATCTGCCGAAGGAAATCAAGCGGCTCGACACCGCGCTCGCAAAACTGCGCGCCGATCTCGACCGCATGCTGGAGCGCGGCGACGTCGCCGAGGGCGGCGAGCATCGCGAGGTGCTGGAAGCCTACCGCATGTTCGCCAACGACCAGGGCTGGTCGCACAAACTGCACGAGGCGGTCGCCACCGGCCTCACGGCGGAAGCCGCCGTCGAGCGCGTGCAGTCCGACACCCGCGCGCGCATGCTGCGCTCAACCGATCCCTATTTGCGCGACCGGCTGCATGACCTCGAAGACCTCGGCTACCGCCTGATGCGGCAGCTGGTCGGCCAGGATCATGCGCCTTCACGCGAACAATTGCCCGACAATGCCATCGTCATCGCGCGCGCGATGGGCCCGGCGGCGCTGCTTGACTACGACCGCAAGCGCCTGCGCGGCATCATATTGGAGGAAGGCACCGCCAATTCCCACGTCTCGATCGTGGCGCGCGCACTCGGCATTCCCGCGGTCGGCGAGGTGCCGAATGCGCCGGGAATCGCCGATCCCGGCGACGCCGTCATCGTCGACGGCACCTCCGGCTCGATCTATGTGCGTCCATCGCAGGAGGTCGAGGCGGCCTTCGCCGAGCGCGTGCGCTTCCGCGCTCGCCGCCAGGCGCAGTATCTGGCGCTGCGCGACCTGCCCTGCGTCACCAAGGACGGCGAGAAGGTCGAGCTGATGATCAATGCGGGTCTCGCCATCGACCTGCCGCATATCGAGGACACCGGCAGCGCCGGCATCGGCCTGTTCCGCACCGAGCTGCAATTCATGGTGGGACAGAGCCTGCCGCGCACCAGCGACCAGCTCGCGCTGTATCGCACCGTGCTGGATGCCGCCGGCACCAAGCCCGTGACCTTCCGCACCCTCGACATCGGCGGCGACAAGGCGCTGCCCTACATGGAAGCGGTGATCGAGGAAAATCCCGCGCTCGGCTGGCGCGCGATCCGGCTCGGGCTCGATCGTCCCGGCCTGCTGCGCGGGCAGATCCGTGCGCTGCTGCGCGCCGGCGGCGGCCGTGCGCTGCGCATCATGTTCCCGATGATTTCCGAGGTCGCCGAATTCGATTCGGCGAAGGCGCTGGTCGAGCGCGAGCTGACCTATCTGCGCCAGCACGGCCACACGCTGCCTGAAAGAATCGACATCGGCACCATGGTCGAGGTGCCCGCGCTGCTGTATCAGCTCGACGAGCTGCTGAAGAAGGTCGACTTCATCTCGGTCGGCTCCAACGACCTGTTCCAGTTCCTGTTCGCGGTCGACCGCGGCAATGCCAAGGTGTCCGAACGCTTCGACACCATGTCGGCGCCGATCCTGCGCGTGCTGCGCGAGATCGCGCAAAAGTCCAACGTTGCGAAGAAGTCGCTGTCGCTCTGCGGCGAGATGGCTTCCAAGCCGATCGGCGCGCTGGCGCTGATCGCGATGGGCTATCGCTCGCTGTCGCTCTCGGCGACCGCGCTCGGTCCGGTCAAGGCGATGGTGATCGATCTCGACGCGAAGAAGGCCGAAGCGATGCTCGGGCCCTTGCTGGATGCGCCCTCCGGCAGCGTCTCGATCCGGCAGAAGCTGACGGAATTTGCCGAGGCCGAAGGCCTGGCGTTGTAGCGGGCCTGTCCGCCCGCCTTCGCCGCCTCGCTTCCCTCCGCCTTTGAGACCAAACCGATGTCGTCACTCCCCGAAACCAAACTGGACATCCTGCTCGCGCATCACGCTTCGCTCGAGGCCGAATCGCTGGGACAGCTCGCCTCCGAGCGCTATGTGCAGATCACGCGCGAGCTCGCCGAGATCAACCCGCTGATCGAGGCGGTGAAGACCTATCGCTCTGCCGTGAAAGAGCTTGCCGACACAGAGGCGCTGATCGCCGATCCCGCGACGGATGCCGAGATGCGCGGCATGGCGGAAGCCGAGCGCGACGAGCTGGCGCCCAAGATCGAGGAACTGGTCCAGAAAATCCGCGTGGCGCTGCTGCCCAAGGACGCCATGGACGACCGCAACGTCGTGCTGGAAATCCGCGCCGGCACCGGCGGCGACGAGGCTTCGCTGTTCGCCGGCGACCTGTTCCGGATGTATGAGCGGTTTGCGAGCCTGCAGGGCTGGAAGGTCGAGGTGATTTCGGCGAGCGAAGGCACCGTCGGCGGCTACAAGGAAATCATCGCGGAGGTGCAGGGTCGCGGCGCGTTCTCGAAGCTGAAATTCGAATCCGGCGTGCACCGCGTGCAGCGCGTGCCCGACACCGAAACGCAGGGCCGCATCCACACCTCTGCGGCGACGGTCGCCGTGATGCCGGAGGTCGAGGAGGTCGACGTCGAGATCAAGAACGACGATCTGCGGATCGAGACCATGCGCGCGGGAGGCGCCGGCGGCCAGCACGTCAACAAGACGGAATCGGCGATCCGCATCACCCACATCCCGACCGGCATCGTGGTGATGATGCAGGACAGCCGCTCGCAGCACAAGAACCGCGCTTCCGCGATGAACATCCTGCGCTCGCGCATCTACGACGCCGAACAGCAGCGGCTCGACGCCGCACGCTCGGCGGAACGCAAGGAGAAGGTCGGCTCCGGCGATCGCAGCGAGCGCATCCGCACGTATAATTTCCCGCAAGGGCGCGTCACCGACCACCGCATCAACCTGACGCTCTACAAGCTGCCGCAGGTGATCGCGGGCGAAGCGCTCGGCGAATTGACCGACGCGCTGACCACCGAGCACCAGGCCGCGCAGCTCGCCGCGCAAGGCGCGGCGACCTGAGGGCGCACTGGACGCAGCGTCAGGCCCCGCTGGAGGCGCGGAACGACTTCAGGAGCCGGCTCAACGCCGGGCTCGCGGCGCGGCGGAGCTCCTCGAGATTCTTCCGGGAAAGCGCCTGGAGCTTCTGCTCCCCCTTCTTCGTCAGCTTGAGATGTACGCGTCTGGCGTCTTCCGGATCGGCGACGCGATCAACCAGCCCGAGCTTCGCGAGGCGGTTGATCAACTCGACGGCAGAGTGATGCCGGACCAGCAGGAATCGCGCGACATCGCCGACTGTCGCCGGGCCTGGACGGACAAAGCCTTTGATCCCGAGCAGCGCCTGATGCTGCGTCGGCGTCAATCCCTGTTCGGCAGCCGCCGCCTCGCTGAATGCCAGAAAGCTCCGGATCTGGTAGCGAAACTGCGCCAGCGCCGCGTAGTCGGCGTCGCGCATCGCGTCGCCGCTGCGCCTGGCCGACGTCGCCACTTTGGACCGCTGCGCCTTCTTCGCCTGAACCATGCCACCTCGACCATGCCGCCCACCGTCGCGGGAGACATAGCCCAAAGTAGCAACCGGCCGCAGCCGGACCAATCGGCCGGTGTCACGGATGCACAGCTATCCGATCGCCTATTCGAAGCTGGACAGCAGGATTTTCACCAGGATGACCTGAAACGCGATCGGGATGCGGACGCTCTTCCGCCGGATCGAGCGCTGCAGCGCGCCGGCGATCTCGGCGGTGGTGAGGCTGCCTGCCGACGCATTGGCGATCAGCTCCGTCCACATCTGCGACAGCGAGCCCCCGGGCGGGATCACCGGCTTGATGGTCACGCCGCAGCCCTGCGCCCAGTCGGCGATCTCCCGCATGGTATGAGGACCGCAATTGCGCGCGGTCGCGAGGCGCTCGGCCGTCAGTGTGCGCAGTAATTCGCGCGAGGGTGACCAGGCGCCCTTCGGCGGCTGCTCGCCCGTCAGCTCGACCGCAAGCTCCTTGAGGACGTTCTGGGCGCGCACGCTCAGTCGCTTCATCGGCACCGGCGCGCGCTTCGCCTGCACGGAGCCGATGGCCGGTCCACGCTCGCCGGTAGGCCGGTTACGTGGCTCGGCCAAGCGGGAAGCATCGCCGGACTGCGGCGTCGCGCGCTGGTCGTTGCCCTCCGCGGGCCACCCAGCCTCCGGCCGCTCCGCCTCCTGCGGCCAGGATCGTCGCTTCCGGGCACCCGCCACTGTCGTCTGCCGCGCCATCTCTCTCGCCGAACCCGCCAGCCTCATACTCACAAAGACTAATATATATCGTGATCCGATATGTTTTCACGCGGTAATTTTCGTCGTTCGACCAAAGACGAAATTGACAGAAGGCCTTCACAAGCCATGCATAGGGCCAAGAGCTACACGCGGATGTGACGTGCCCGGCGCGGCAGGCCTTTGAGGTCGACTGGCGCCGGACAGGTCGTGCTTGCGCCTGCAGACAAGAACGATGTTCGGAGGAAACGACCATGACTGACGATCTCATCCGCCGCGGCCTCTCGCGCCGTGGCCTGCTCCAGACCACCGCCGGCCTGATCGGCGGCACGATGCTGCCGGCGATCCCGGCCTTCGCCGAGGACCAGCCGATCGGTTCCTATCCGGCGGGCGTGTCGGGTTCCACCGCTTTCATCGGCATCTCGGTGCCGCGCACCGGCACCTACGCGGTGCAGGGCGAGGACGAGCTCAAGGGCTACCAGCTCGCGATCGAGCACATCAACAGCGGCCACGAGCTGATCAAGAAGATCTCGCCGAAGACCAGCAAGGGCGTGCTCGGCAAGGAGCTGAAGTTCGGCGTCGCGGACTCCGCGGCCAAGCCGAATGAAGCGGTGCAGGCGCAGCAGCGCTTCATCAGCGAGAACAAGGCGATCATGATCACCGGCGGCACGTCGAGCGCCGTCGCGGTCGCGCTGAACAAGCTCGCCCAGCGCGAGCACGTGCTGTTCGTATGCGGCATCTCCGGCTCGAACGACACCACCGGCAAGGACTGCGTCCGCTACGGAGTCCGCCAGAATTTCTTCGGCCAGACCGCGGCAGCCGCGATCGGGCCGGTGATGGTGCGGGAGTTCGGTAAGAACAAGAAGGCGGCTTACCTGACGCCCGACTACACCTACGGTCACACCGTCACCAAATCGATGCAGGACTTCCTCGCAACCGCGGGCTGGACCACAACGACCAACCAGGTCGCACCGCTCGGCGCGCCCGACTATTCCTCCTACCTGCTGAACGTCGCGAACTCCGGCGCCGACGTGCTCATCAACGTCAATTGGGGCCACGACGCGGTGCTGTCGACCCAGCAGGCCAAGCAATTCGGCGTGCTCGACAAGATGAAGCTGGTCGTCCCCTACCAGGTGCCGTTCATCGCGCGCGAGACCGGCGGCCTGATGCAGGGCGTCTACGCCGCCACCGACTATTGGTGGACGATCGAAGACAAGTTCCCGCTGGCCAAGATGTTCAACGAGGCGTTCGAGAAGAAGTACGGCTACAAGCCGGAATGGGGCGCCGAGAACGCTTATGTCAGCTTCGCCCACTGGGCTCACATGTGCGAGCAAGCCGGCAGCTTCAATCCGCCCGACGTGATCAAGGCTTATGAGAAGGGCGAGACGATTCCCTCCCTCGTCGGCGACGTGCATTACCGCCCCGAGGATCACCAGTGCGTCCGCCCGGTGATCATCGTCAAGGGCAAGCAGCAGAAGGACATGAAGAACAAGGAAGACTGGTACGACGTCGTCGAGATCGTCCCGGGTGAAGGCCTGATGCAGAAGCCGGACGCCTTCGGCTGCCATCTCGGCGACTACACCTGATCCTGAACTAATCCCTGTGACGCCGTAGGCCTTACTCTGGACCTGCGGCGTCACCTTTTTTGACGCAGCTCAACCGCGCGTCACAACAGCGATTGTCGCATGATCAGTTGGCCCAACCTCGTTTCGCAGCTTTTCAACGGGCTCGCGCTCGGCGCCCTGCTCGCGCTGATCAGCTCCGGCCTGACCATCATCTACGGCACGCTCGGCGTGCTCAACCTCGCGCATGGCGCGATGTTCATGATCGGCGGCTATGCCGGCTTCGTCGCCTACCAGTATACCGAGTCGTTCATCCTCGCCGTCATCGCGGGCTCGCTGTTCGTGATGCTGCTCGGCGTCGTGATGGAACGCGTCATCATCCGCCATTTCTATCATCGCCCGCATGAGGACCAGCTGCTGGTGACGTTCGGGCTCGGCATCTGCTTCGTCGAGCTCGTCCGCCTGATCTTCTCGAGCCAGTCGCAGCTGGTGCCGCCGCCGGCGCTGTTCCAGGGCATCACCAATCTCGGCTTCATGTTCTACCCGACCTACCGCCTCGCCGTCGTCGGCATCGTCGCGGTCGCGCTCGGCGCCCTGTTCATCATCCTCTACCGGACCCGGCTCGGCATGATTGTGCGCGCCGGCATCGAGGATTCGGTGATGGTCGATTCGCTCGGCATCAACGTCTACCGCGTCTTCATGGTCGTATTCGGCATCGGCGCCATGGCCGCCGGCTTTGCCGGCATCGTCAACGCGCCGGTGGTGTCGCTGACACCAGGCATCGGCGACGACATCCTGGTCCAGACCTTCGTGGTGGTGGTGATCGGCGGCGTCGGCTCGTTCCCCGGCGCGATCCTCGGCGGCCTGATCGCCGGCGAGATCATCAGCGTCACCTCCATGTTCAATCCCGGCTACGCCTATGTGATGCTGTTTGCGGCAATGACGCTCGTCCTCGTGGTGCGACCGCATGGCCTGCTCGGCACAAAGGGCCGCGAGTAAGCGATTTCCCGATGCTCAAGCAACGCCCGTTCCTGATCGAGACACTGACGGCCATCGGCCTGATCGTGGCTCCCTTCGTGCTGCCCCATCTCGGCTTCGCGCCCAACACCGTGAACCGGATCCTGGTCTGGGGCCTGTTCGGCCTCGGCTTCGACATCCTGTTCGGCTTCACTGGGCTGCTGTCGTTCGGCCAGTCCGCCTTCTACGGCACCGGCGGCTTCGTCGCGGCATACCTGCTGACCCGCACCGGCTTCAGCAACGTGCTGGGCGCGCTGGTCATCGGCATGATCGCGGCGGCGGCGACCGGCTATCTGATCGGCCTGATTGCGCTGCGCCGCACCGGTATCTACTTCGCGATGATCACGGTGGCGATCGCGGAAGTATTCTTCTTCGTCGAGTTCAATCCACTCTCGGATTTCACCGGCGGCGAGAACGGCCTGCCGGGCGTGCCCACGCCGAGCTTCAATCTCGGCTTCACCACCATCCACTTCACCAACGGCTGGTCGCTCTATCAGTTCATCGCACTGTGCTACTTCGTCGGCGTCATCATCGCGCTCAGAATCGTGCGCTCGCCGGTCGGTGCCATTTTCAGTGCGATCCGGGACAATCCGCTGCGCGCGACCGCCGTCGGCCACAACATCCACGGCTACAAGCTGACCGCGTTCGTGATCGCCGCCGCTTACGCGGGCTTCGCCGGCGGCCTGCTCGGCGTGCTCCAGGCCTTCATGCCACCGGACGCCTTCACTTTCGACACGTCCGGCCAGCTCGTGATGCAGACCGCCATTGGCGGAAGGGGCACGCTGTTCGGCCCCCTGGTCGGCGCAACCGTCTGGCTCTTCCTGCAGGATTTCCTGCAGTCCGCGCTGGGCCTCGGAGCGGCCTGGAAGCTGGTGCTGGGCGTCGTATTCGTGCTGCTGGTCTGTTTCCTGCGCGGCGGTATCGTGGGCGGCCTCGTCGATCTCTATAGCCTCATGTCCGGCAAGCGAGCGCGGAAGGCTGCGGAGACGGAGGAGGCTGAGGTAGAGGCGCCACAGCAAGCCCCACCCGCCCCGATGCGGGCCAAGGAGGTCGAACACCCCGCCTATTCCGGGCCGATCCTGAAAGCCACCGGCCTCACCAAGCGCTATGGCGGCCTCGTCGCCAACAGCGACATTGATTTCAGCGTCAATCAGGGTGAGCTGCGCGGCATCATCGGCCCTAACGGCGCCGGCAAATCGACCTTCTTCAAGATGCTGACCTGCGAGATCGCGCCGACTTCCGGCCAGATCGTGTTCGAGGGACGCGACATCACGGGATTGAAGGTCACCGAGGTTTGCCAGCTCGGACTGACCAAGAGCTACCAGGTCAACCAGCTCTTCACCGGACTGACCGTACGACAGAATCTGACGATCGCCGCGCTCGCAGAACTGCGCGGAAAATTCCGGCTCGATCTGTTCCGCAAGCTCTCGGACGTCAAGGGCCTGACCGAGCAGGTGGAGCACACGCTCGCTCTGGTCAATTTGAGCCGCCGCGCCGACACGCCGGTATCCGAGCTCGCCTATGGCGAGAAGCGCCGGCTGGAGATCGGGCTGGCGCTCGCGACGTCGCCGCGCCTGCTGCTGCTCGACGAGCCGCTCGCAGGCATGAGCCCGCGCGAGCGGGTCGAGACCGTCAAGCTGCTCAAATCGATCGCGCGCGGCCGCACCATGATCATCATCGATCACGACATGGATTCGCTGTTCGAGCTGGTCGAGCGCGTGACCGTGCTCCAGGAAGGCCGCGTGCTGGTCTCCGGCACGCCCGAGGAAATCAAGACCAACGCCGCGGTGCAGGAAGCCTATCTCGGCGGCGTCCACGGAGAGATCGCCGCATGAGCCTGATCGAGGTCAACGGCCTGAACAGCTATTACGGCGACTCCCACATCCTGTTCGACGTCGCTATGCACGTCGAACGTCACGAAGTGGTGGCGCTGCTCGGCCGCAACGGCGCCGGCAAGAGCACCACGTTAAAGAGCCTGATGGGCGTCGTGACGCCGCGCAGCGGCAGCGTGAAGTTCGACGGCACCGACATCGCCGGACGCAGGAGCCACAGAATCGCGCAGGCGGGCATGCAGCTCGTGCACGAGGAGCGGCGCATCTTCGGCAGCCTGTCGGTGGAGGAGAACATTCTCCTTGCCGGGATCACTGCACCGAAGCGCTGGCCGCTCGGCCGCATCTACGAGATGTTTCCGCGCCTGAAGGAGCGGCGCAACAACCGCGGCACCGAGCTCTCCGGCGGCGAGCAGCAGATGCTCGCAATTGCGCGGGCGCTGGTGCGCGATCCCAAGATCGTGCTGCTGGACGAGCCGTTCGAGGGGCTTGCGCCCGTCATCGTCCACGATCTCGTCAAGGCCTGCCGCGAGCTTGCGGCCGCCGGCCAGACCATCGTGCTGGTCGAGCAGAATCTGGCAGCGACACTGGCGCTGGCGACGCGGATCTACATCATCAACAACGGCCACATCGTGCACGAAGGTCCGGCGCAGGAGCTCAAGGCCCAGCCGGAGCTGCTGCAGCGCTATCTCGGCGTCTAGCATGCGCCGATCCGTTGCCAAGTTCAGCTGCCAAGCGTGGCGATCATCCGCTCGGCGTGTTCGGCGAGCACGGTCATGTCTTCCTTGCGCGTCTGCGCCGGCAGGAGCTCGACGCCAGCCCTGACCGGCATGACATGCATGTGCAGGTGAAGAACCACCTGCCCGCTGGCGGGCTCGCTGAACTGCTGGAGGACGATGCCCTCGGCGTCGAACGCCTTCATCGCCGCGACCGCGATCCGCTTGGCGGTCCGGGCGACCGCGGCGAGGTCGTCATCCGCGATGTCGAGAATGCCGCGCGCCGGGGCCCTCGGAATCACCAGCGTGTGTCCCGGCGAGCGCGGCATGATGTCGAGGAAGGCGAAGCTGCGGTCGTCCCTGAAAACCTCGAAGCAGGGAATCTCGCCGCGCAGGATCTTTGCAAAGACGTTCTGATCGTCATAGGCCGTCATGGATCCTCCCTCGCCGCCTTGCGCGGATCAAACGCGCTCCTTTCAGTTGACGCAAGCAAGTCCGCCGATCTATCCACGATGCCAGGCAGGGTGGTTCCATTGGCGACGAATTCCGATTCCGGACACAGCATCGAGAGCGCGCGGCGCGCGCTAACAGTACGGCTGCAGGCGGCCGGTATCGAAGAGCCTTCCCTCGATGCGCGCCTGCTCGTCGGTGCGGCGCTGGAGCTCGACCTGACCGCCATGATGACGCAGGTGGCGCGGCAACTCACGCCGGAGGAGACCACGCGGCTCGAAGCCTATGCGCAGCGCAGGCTCGCGCATGAACCGGTCGCCCGCATTCTCGGTGCGCGCGAATTCTGGGGCATGCCGTTCCGCTTGTCCGAAGCAACTCTGGTACCGCGTCCCGACACCGAAACCGTGGTCGAGCTGGCGCTCGATATTTTTCGCGAACGCACGATCTCGGGACGGCGCCCGCGCATCGCGGATATCGGCACCGGATCGGGCGCCATCCTGCTCGCACTGCTGCACGAGATTCCCGACGCATTCGGTGTCGGCACCGACGTCAGCCTGACGGCGCTCAATACGGCGCGCGACAATGCCGAGGCGCTCGGGCTCGCCGACCGCGCCGGCTTCGTCGCCTGCTCCTATGCGGCGGCGCTCCGCGGCCCGTTCGATCTCATCGTGTCGAACCCGCCCTACATTCCCTCGGGGGAAATTCCGAAACTGAGTATCGAGGTGCGCGAGCACGATCCGCGTCTGGCACTTGACGGCGGCAATGACGGATATGACGCCTACCGCGCCCTGATCCCGCAGGCGACTGAGCGGCTCGCGCCCGGTGGGGCCCTGATCGTCGAGGCCGGCCAGGGCCAGGCGCGGGATATAGAAACCCTGATGGTTGCTGCCGCGTTATCGGTGGACCGGCCGGCCAAAGCCGATCTGGGGGGTATTCTCCGGGCGGTTTCGGGCCGAAAAATGCCCCCATAAAAGCCGGATTGGCCAGTAAAAACCTCTTGGAATATCCCCTGGGAACGACTACCTTCCTGTCAACAGATCGGTACCGGCCCCGTACACCTACGGGTGAAAGCCGGGCTCTCGGGCGAGAGCTTTACCGATGAAGGTTCCAAGCCGCAGGTCCTGTTGAGCGCGATGGCGATTAGAGCTGCGCTGCTTACCGACCGCAACGTGAACGAAAGCCAGATATTGCGCTTGAAGACTTACGCAACACAGCTGGGCTTGTTTCGGCAGGCGATATGAATGAGTTCGCTGGCGATGGATGCTGGCGGGTGGGGAACGCGTCTTTGTTGAGCGCGACGGTCGACGAACATCGGCAGGTTCAAGCCGCTCTTGCGCGCGGTGCGCGCGAGAGATGTGAACCGCTGTCATCAGGTCACTCTCAGCAATCAGTAATGCGTGCAACCTTTAGGGCTGGAATTAAAGGCAGGACATGAGAAACGGTCAGAACAAGCAGCGGATGCGCAGCCGCAACAATAACAACAATAACAACAACAATAATAATAACCGGCGCGGCCAGAACCCGATGACCCGGGTCTACGAATCCAACGGGCCCGACATCAAGATCCGCGGCACCGCCTCGCACATCGCCGAGAAATATCTTCAGCTCGCGCGCGATGCGCGCTCCTCCTCCGGCGATCCGGTCGCCGCCGAAAATTACTATCAGCATGCCGAGCATTATTTCCGCTTGATTGCGACCGCCCAGGAGCAGTTCCGGCAGAACCAGCAGCCGCGCGGTGACGAGGCTGCGGGCAGTAACAATAGCAGCAGTGACGACAGCGAGGACGACGGCGAGAATTTCTCGAACTTCGGCCAGGAGCCGGGCTTCGTGACGCAACCGCAGCAGCAGAATTTTGCGCGCGACGGCCAGCGCGATCACCAGCAACGCGACTATCAGCACCGCGACAACCAGCAACGCGACAATCAGCCGCCCTATCAGCGCGACAACCAGCAGCCGCGCGAGCATCGCGAACGCGACCATCGTCCGCAGCCGCAATACCAGCCGCAGCCACAACCGCAGAACCAGCCGCAGCCCGTCGTCGCCGATGCCGGCAGCGTCGATCGCCTGCCCTCCTTCATCACCGGCCCGCAGCCGCAAGTGAATGTTGGCGCGAATGCCGGCCAGGCCGGCCTAGAAGGCGGTGCTGGCGGCGAACGCTTTCCGCGGCGCCGCCGCCGGCCGAACGGTCCGCGCCCCGAGCGCGAGGCTGCTCCGGCCGGTACGAGCGACGAAGTCGCCCCGGGCGAGTAAATTTCTCCTGATTTCGTGAACTGCACCGTCCCGGCCTCGCGTCGGGACGGTTTTTATCAGCTGCGCGTCACCGTCGTCGAAGACGGTACCAGCACGGGCTTCGCCAGTGAGGGAATCAGCCGCGCCCGTTCGCGCTTGGCGGGGATCGCGCGATAGACCTGCTTGGTGGCTTCCACGATGTGCACGCCGGCAAAAGGCAGCGACAAGGCCGCGCCGGCGCGTTCCCACATCTGCGCCGATTTCAGCACCCAGCCGCCGGCATAGGGCGGCATGAACAGCGCCTCGCCCCAGGAGGTCGGCGTGAACCAGGTCTGGCGCAACAGATCCGTGATCTGCGAGCGCGAATAGGGCCGCCCGTGTCCGAACGGCGTGCTGTCAGTGCGGGTCCACACCCCGCGCCGATTCGGGATTACGGCCATGACGCGGCCGGACGGCGACAGCACCCGCCACACCTCGCGCAATAGCGCAGCCGGATCGTCCGACATCTCCAGTGCATGGACCAGCAGGATGCGGTCGACGGCGGCGTCGGGAAGCGGCAGCGAGAATTCGTCGACCAGCGAAGCCAGCGCCGGCCGTCCCGTCGGCCATTTCAGGACGCCCTGGGCCGCCGGCATGAAGGCGATGCAGCGTTCCGCGTCCTCGCGGAACAGTCCGAGATAGGGCGTGGGATAGCCGATGCCGAGCACACGCTGGCCCTCGGCGGTCGGCCAGCGCTCCCTGATGCCGCGATTGATCATTTGCCGCGCCACAATCCCGAGGCGACGAGAATAGAACTCGCGAAGGTCGACGACATCGATGGTCATGACGGCAATGTAACATGCACAAGGGTGCAGCCGCGCGCTGAATATTGCATTGCCTGCGCAACGTTAAGGCCATATTTGTCTGACTGGGCTGAGCGCGATGGAGATGTCATGGCCGCCGAAATTCGTACTTTCAGCTGTTTAAGCGATAATTTCGGTTACCTGATCCACGATGTGGAAACCAAGGCGACCGCGTCGATCGACGCGCCGGAGGCGGGCCCGATCCTCAAGGCGCTGGAGCGCGAGGGTTGGCAGCTCACCGACATCCTGATCACCCATCATCATGGCGATCATGTCGGCGGCGTCGCCGAACTCAAGCAGAAATACAATTGCCGCGTCGTCGCGCCGCATGACAAGTCGGCGAAGATCGCCAATGTCGATCTGCGCGTCGCCAATGCCGACGTGGTCAAGATCGGAAATCTGCTGGCGCGCGTGGTGGAGACGCCCGGCCACACGCTCGACCACATCTCCTACGTGTTCGACACCGAGAAGACGGTGTTCGCCGCCGACACGCTGTTCTCGATCGGCTGCGGCCGCGTGTTCGAAGGCACCTACCCGATGATGTGGGATTCGCTTTTGAAGCTGCGGGCGCTGCCCGACGATTTCAAGCTCTATTGCGGCCATGAATACACGGCGTCCAACGTCAAATTCGCACTCACCGTCGACCCCGACAATGCGGCGCTCCAGGCGCGCGCGGCGGAGGTGGCGAAGCTGCGGGCCGAGAACAAGCCGACCATTCCCTCACTGCTTGGTGATGAGAAGCGAGCAAACGTGTTCCTGCGGGCTGATGAACCCTCGGTCGCAGCCAGGCTACACATGAAGGGCGCGGATGCCGCCGCAGTGTTCGGCGAGTTGCGCGAGCGCAAGAATAAATCTTGAGGAACAAGTCCTGAAGAACAAGTCCTGACGGGGATCGATGCCGACTGCAGCCGAGATCATCGCGCGCCTTGAACTCCGCCCGCACCCCGAGGGCGGGCACTATCGCGAGACCTTTCGTGACCAGACCACGGACGCCAACGGCCGGTCGCGTTCGACGCTGATCTATTTCCTGCTCGCCCGCGGCGAGCGCTCGCACTGGCACCGCATCGACGCGGTCGAGATCTGGCACTACTACGCCGGCAGCCCGCTGACGCTTCGCATCGCCCATGACGGCTGCTCCCAGCACGAGGTACGGCTCGGCACGGACCTGCTGGCTGGCGAACGGCCGCAGGGAATCGTGCCGGCCAATGCCTGGCAGATGGCGGAGACCACGGGCGAGTGGACACTGGTCGGCTGCACCGTGGCACCCGCCTTCGAGTTCGCAAAATTCGAGCTCGCGCCGAAGGGCTGGGAACCCTAACGCTTCGGTTCTGATTGAATCAGAACCGAAGCTCCAGATTTTTGTTTTGTCGCGTTTTCTTCACGCGAACCGGTATCCACTTCGCTTGAAAACGCTCTAAGTCTCCCGATCTGGAATCGGGTGGGTTCGATCCGTTGCACACCGTAGGACAGCGCTCACAGTGAACAGGAGCGCACGATGCACGGAACATTCGATCTCGCGTCAATTCAGATAGACCCTGCCATCTTGTATTTCGGAACGCCCGTTGTCCTGATCGGATCGAGCAATGCTGACGGCTCGCCCAATCTCGCGCCGATGTCGTCAGCGTGGTGGGTGGGATGGCGCTGCATGCTCGGGCTAGCGCGCAATTCGAAAACCACCGAGAACATGATTCGCACCGGCGAATGCGTGCTCAATCTGCCGTCGGCCGACCTCGTCGCCGCGGTAGACCGCCTCGCCCGCACCACGGGCTCTGATCCGGTGCCATCAGGCAAACTCTATCGCGGCTATCGGCACGAGAAGGACAAGTTCGGCCTCAGCGGCCTGACGGCACTGCCGGGTGAGACGGTCGGCGCACCGCGCACCGCCGAATGTCCGGTGCAGATGGAGGCGAAGGTCGCCTATGTGCACGAGATGGCACAGGACGATGCGGTCTGGCGCGGCAATCTCGCAGCCATCGAGGTCCGCATCACCCGCGTGCATGCGCATCCCGACATCATGATGGACGGCGCCCCCAACCGCATCGATCCGGACAAATGGCGCCCGCTGATCCTCAGCTTCCAGGAATTTTATGGCCTGACGCCAGAGCGCTTGCAGCGCTCCGAGCTCGGGCAGATTCCAGAGGCGATGTATCGGCCGCCGGGCTGGCAGCCGGCGCTTTAGTGCGCCCTCATCGCTTCCTCAGCACCATGTCCTTCGCCGCGATCAGGCCGCCGCCGGCGATCAGGATCGCGGCGATGGCGATGTTGGCGCTGGCTTTGGCAAAACCGGCGGCGATGAGGAATCCGGTCGAGAGCAGCGGCGTCGCATAGGACGCAGCGCCGAGCACACGGATGTCGCCGCGCTTCATGCCGATATCCCAGGCGTAGAAGGCAGCACCGACGGGGCCGATGCCGAGCGCGATGACCGACAGCCATTGCAGCGTCGTCTCCGGCCATACAGTGGTTTCAAGCAGGCCGTGCATCAGCGCGGCGAGCCCTGATGTGGCGAGGCAGAAGCCCGCGACCGCGTCGGTCGGCACCGCTTTCAATCGCCGCGACAGCACCGAATAGGTCGCCCAGACGAAAGCGGCGATGAAGGCCGCGATCAATCCCGGCACAGTCCCCGGCGCAAAACCGCTGGTGTTGCCGGCGAACAGCAGCACGGTGCCGACGAGGCCGAGCACGGCGCCGATGACGTGATGCGCGGCCAGCCGCTCACCCGGCAGGAAGGACGAGAACAGCACGATCAGGAGTGGCCAGAGGTAGTTGAGCAAACCGGCCTCAGCCGGCGGCGCGAAACGCAGTGCCAGAAAATACAGCGCATGATAGCCGAACAGTCCGCCGACGCCGACCGCCCAGACGACCAGCGGCTGGCGCAGGCTCTTTGCTGCCTCGCCGCGGCCGATCCAGGTGAGGAGACCGACGAGACCGCCGATCGCGAAGGTCATCGCGGCGAGCTGGAACGCCGGGATTTTTCCGGTCGCAACCGTCATCACTGACAGCAGCGACCACATCAGGATCGCGGTCAATCCGATCAGTGTCGCGGTACGGGGAGTCATCGGTCAATATTTCCGTCATGCCGTCCGAACGACGGCGTCGCTTCCGCTCGTCTATGTCCTGGCCATCCATCGATGCGGACGTTGTAAAGACGTTGATGCCCGGGACAAGCCCGGGCATGACGAAGTTACCGATATGATCGCGCGTGATGCCTGGGCATCACACCATGTATTGGCCGCCGTTGACGGTCAGCGTCGAGCCGGTGATGGCACCGGCCTCATCGGCGGCGAGGAACACGACCGCGCGCGCGATTTCCTCGGGCTCGCCGAGGCGGCCGATCGGGATCAGCGGCAGGATCGCCTTTTCCAGCACGTCCTTCGGCACCGCCTGCACCATCTCGGTGTTGATGTAACCCGGGCAGATCGCGTTCACGGTGATGCCGGCCTTGGCGTTCTCCAGCGCCAGCGCCTTGGTGAAGCCGATCTCGCCGGCCTTGGCCGCGGAATAGTTCACCTGGCCGAACTGGCCCTTCTGTCCGTTGATCGAGGAGATGTTGACGATGCGGCCGAACTTGCGGCCACGCATGCCTTCGATCACCTGGCGCGACATGTTGAACAGCGAGCCGAGATTGGTGTTGATGACGGCGCTCCATTGCTCGAGGCTCATCTTGTGGAAGGCGCCGTCCTTGGTGATGCCGGCATTGTTGACGAGCACATCGATCGGGCCGACGTCGGCCTCGACCTTCTTCACGCCCTCGGCGCACGCGTCGAAATTGCTGACGTCCCATTTATAGACGGCGATGCCGGTCTCGGCCTTGAACTTCTCCGCCGCCGCATCGTTGCCGGCATAGCTCGCCGCGACCTTGTAGCCGGCCGCCTTCAGCGCCTTGCCGATTGCAGCTCCGATGCCACGCGTACCACCCGTCACCAATGCAACTCGTGCCATATCGTATTCCTTCCCTTGGACGCTTCGGACGCTTCTGAGTGACCGTTTTTAGTGGTGGATTATGCGGTTGGTTTGACGGACATCAAGAACAAAACGCCCGGCGTTGAGCCGGGCGTTTGTATTTAGTCGAGGCTTGCGCGGTTGCGAAGAATATTTGATTCGCAACCGCCGCCTTTTTAGTCGCGTGCAACGCACTCACCGACGTGTGCAGCGCACCCGTCAGCTACACGTCAGCTGTCTTCAGTCGCGCGCCAGACACATCGCGATACCCATGCCGCCGCCGATGCACAGCGTGGCAAGGCCCTTCTTCGAATCGCGCTTCTGCATTTCATGCAGCAGCGTCACCAGCACGCGCGCGCCGGAGGCGCCGACCGGATGGCCGATCGCGATCGCGCCGCCATTGACGTTGACCTTCGAGGTGTCCCAGCCGAGATCCTTGTTGACGGCGCAGGCCTGCGCCGCAAAGGCCTCGTTGGCCTCGATCAGGTCGAGATCGCCGACGCTCCAGCCGGCCTTCTTCAGCGCGGCGCGCGAGGCCGGGATCGGGCCCGAGCCCATGATCTTCGGATCGACGCCGGCCTGTGCCCAGGACACGATACGCGCCAGCGGCTTCTTGCCTTCCTTGGCCGCCTGCTTGGCCGTCATCAGCACCACGGCGGCAGCGCCGTCATTGATGCCCGAGGCCGAGCCCGCGGTGACCGTGCCTTCTTTCTCGAAGGCGGGCTTGAGCTTGGCCATCGCCTCAACGGTTGCGCCATGACGCGGATATTCGTCGGCGCTGACGACGATGTCGCCCTTGCGGCTCTTGATGGTGACGGGGACGATCTCGTCGCTGAACTTGCCGGCCTTCTGAGCCGCTTCGGCCTTCTGCTGCGAGGCGACCGCGAACTCATCCTGCTGGGCGCGGGTGATCTGCCACTGCCGTGCGACGTTCTCGGCGGTGTTGCCCATGTGGTAGCCGTTGAAGGCATCCCACAGGCCGTCCTTGATCATGGTGTCGATGAACTCGACCCCACCCATCTTGACGCCGCCACGCAGGTACTGCGCGTGCGGGGCCATGCTCATGGATTCCTGGCCGCCGGCGACCACGATTTCGGAATCGCCGTTGAGCAGCGCCTGGTAGCCGAGCGCGACCGTGCGCAGGCCCGAGCCGCAAAGCTGGTTCACGCTCCAGGCCGGACTCTCCACGGGAATGCCGGCCATGATCGAGGCCTGGCGGGCCGGGTTCTGGCCCTGAGCGGCGGTCAGGATCTGGCCCATGATGACTTCGGAGACCCGGCCGGGCTCGATGCCACCGCGCTCCAGCGCAGCCTTGATGGCGATGGCGCCGAGATCGTGGGCGGGAAGGGTTGCGAAGGCTCCGTTGAAGCTTCCGACCGGGGTGCGGGCGGCGCTGACGATGACGACATCGTCTGACATGGACATCTCCTGAGGTTCAATTGGGGGCAGGCGGGGCTGGGAAAACGGCTCGCCAGTCTCGGACGGCATCCTGTTAACGTCGTTGCGGCATGTCAATCGCGCGCTGACCGAATCCATGCCGCAGCGCATTCAAAATAGCGTTCTTGGCGATTTCGCAAGCACGTTTTTGCTGTGCAATTAACCGTGCCGCACAAAACGGTAGCGTGAGCCCGTTGAAAATGCTTATTTTGTTGCGTTGCGTACTCTTCCCGCCCTGCAGTATAGCCCGGCAGGTTCCCGTTCTCAGCGTTTGCAAGTGAGAGCCCATGGCGAAATCAGACCAACCCACCACCATCAAGAAATACGCGAACCGCCGGCTCTATAACACCGGAACGAGCACCTACGTGACGCTGGAAGACCTCGCCTCCATGGTCAAGGACGGCGAAGATTTCCTGGTCTACGACGCCAAGTCCGGCGACGACATCACCCGCTCCGTGCTCGCCCAGATCATCTTCGAGCAGGAGAACAAGGCCGGCCAGAACCTGTTGCCGACCACCTTCCTGCGCCAGCTGATCCGTTTCTATGGCGACAGCATGCAGATGGTGGTGCCGAAATATCTGGAGCAGGCGATCGCGTCGCTGACTCAGGAGCAGGAGAAGTTCCGCAAGCAGATCTCCAGCTCGCTGTCCGGAACTCCGTTTGCGCCGCTGGAGGAACAGGTCCGCCGCAACATGGAGCTGTTCCAGCAGACCTTCTCGATGTTCAAGCCGTTTGCCCCTGGCGCGGCGGGTCGTCCGGCGACGGCCACGCCGGAGCCTGAGCCCGATGCGAACGCCGCAGCGGCGACGGACAGCAACATCGACGATCTGCGCCAGCAGATGAAGGACATGCAGGAACGCCTCGAGAAGATGTCGAAGAAGGACGAGTAGGTCTCAAGCCTCTCGTCCACATCAGCGCCCGCCAGCCGCGCGCGCGCCCTCGACCGTTTTGCCCAACTGCTTCCACAAACTCGTCATTGCGAGCGCAGCGACGCAATCCAGACTGTCTCCGCGGAAAGACTCTGGATTGCTTCGTCGCAAGGGCTCCTCGCAATGACGGAGTTCGCGGATAGAGCGGCGCCTACGCCGCCAGCTTCACCGCATGCGCAAAGTCCCAATAGAGTTTTCGCGCCTTGGTGTAGAGCGGGCCCGGCTTCAGCTCGCGCTCGTCGATGCGGATCACCGGCGCGACCTTGGCAAAGTTGCCGGTGGAGAAAATCTCGTCGGCGGCGAGGAAATCGGCATAACGCAATGTCTTCTCGACCACGGTGATGCCGTCGCCACGAAGCAGGCTGATGACGCGCTGGCGCGTGATGCCGTTCAGGAACGTGCCGTTGGGCACCGGCGTGAAGACCACGCCGTCTTTGGCCATGAACACGTTGGAATTGCCGAACTCCGCGACATTGCCGAGCATGTCCAGCATCAGCGCGTTCTGGAAGCCGCGCGAGGCGGCCTCAGCCAGCGCGCGCGAATTGTTTGGATATAGGCAGGCAGCCTTGGCCTCGACCGGCGCGCATTCGGCGGTCGGCCGGCGGAACGGCGACAGCGTGATCGCGTTGCCGACGGGTTTTGGCATCGGCGCCTCGTAGATGCACAGGCACCAATTGGTGGTCTCGGGGTCGAACATCACGCCGCCGCCAGAGCCATTCTGCGCCCAGTACATCGGGCGGACATAGAGCTCGGTATTCGGCGCAAAGCGCGCGATGCCTTCGTTGGCGAGCGTGAGCCAGGTGGCGGCATCGACCACCGGCTTCAGGCCGAAATTGATCGCGGATTGATTGGCGCGGGCGACGTGACGGTCGAGATCCGGCGCGACGCCCTCGAACGCGCGCGCGCCGTCGAACACGACCGAGCCGAGCCAGGCCGCATGTGTGCGCGGCCCCATGATCGGCACATTGCCGTCGTGCCATTTGCCCTCGAAGAAGGTCCAGCTCGGCGAATATTCGATCGGCTTCCTGATCTCGGCCATGACCGGCCTCCCGTTGGCGTGACGCCGCAATATAGCGCCACTATTGGTCGCAATTTCTAAATGATTCCCTGCGGGGAGATGGTGAGCTACCCTCTCCCGCAAGGGGGACAAGGAAGTGCCATGCCGCTCGATCCGCTCGCAAAGCGTTTGTTGACCATGATGGCTGCCGCTTCGCCGCAGGGACGGAGCCGGCCGAGCGTCGAGGCGCGGCGGCAGTCGCTGGCGAAGCTGATGCAGTTCGCGCGCACTGATGCACCTGACGTCAGCGCGTCCGACGGGATGCTGCCCGGGCCTGACAGCGAGCTGCCCTATCGTCTCTATGCACCCGCAAGCGCGGGCGAACTCGCGCCGGGCTTCGTGTTCTTTCACGGCGGCGGATTGGTTGCCGGCAGCGTTGCCACGCATGACCGCATCGCGGCGGCGCTGGCGCATGTGACCGGCTGTCGGCTGGTCTCGGTCGACTACCGGCTTGCGCCGGAGCACAAATTTCCCGCCGCCGTGGACGACGCGATCGCGGCCACCGAATGGGTGGCGCGCGAAGCCTCCTCCCTCGGCATCGACGCCGAACGTCTCGTAGTCGGCGGCGATTCCGCCGGTGCCACGCTCGCCGCGATCGTGTGCCAGGAAGCGATGCAGAACGCCGGCCTCTCGATTGTCGCGCAATGCCTGATCTGCCCGGTGCTGGATTTCGAGGAGACCTCGCCGTCACGCGAGGAATTCGCCGAAGGCCATCTGATCGACCGCGTCACGATCGAAGCCGACCTCGCCGACTATCTGCCCGAGGGCCTGGACGCCGCCGATCCCCGCATCTCGCCGCTGCGCGCGACGCGCCTCGCGGGCTTGCCCACCGCGATCATCCACACCGCCGAATTCGATCCGATGCGCGACGAGGGTAACGCCTATGCGCGCAAGCTGCTCACCGCGGGCGTCGCGGTCGAGCATGTCTGCCATGACGGCATGGTCCACAATTTCCACGCCATGGGCGCGATCCTGCCGCAGGCACAACTCGTTCTGTCACAGATTGGCGAACAGGTGCGGCGGGCGGTGGCGAAATAACAGCGCGAATCACGTGCGCGCGTCGAGCACGGCCCTCGCTGCCCCTACATAGTCACGCCAATGCGCATCCGCGTAACGTTCGGCCTGCCGTGCGCAGGTGACGTCGGGCGCATGCGCGGCTGCGATCGTGCGCGCAAAGCGCTCTTCGGCCACCGTCACGTCACCAGGCTCGGGCGACGGCACCGCGGCAGCCACGGCGGTCGGAGCGACAGCGAGGCCCGCCAGACCAGTGAGCAGGATGCGGCGCGACGTGTTCATGGCTGTTGTCCTTGCAATGGCCGGCCCGCACTCTGGCCGGCGCGTGTGTCAGTGCGACCACAGCACGGTAACCGCACGCATCCGTGCAGTCCACCGCTTGCGGATAGCGCTTGACCAGGACGGCGATCACGTTCCATCTAGCAACGCTTCCGTCATCAGATCGCCGCGCGTCGGATTGTCACGTGTCCCATCACAGGCCATCGCATCGCCTGGTTTTGCGCGCCGCCGCGATGGGACTGCTTTGCCTGACGATCTCGGCAGGCACCGCCTTCGCTGCCGACGACGACGGCGCGCCGGCAAAGCCTGATGTCCCCAACATCTATCTCGACCTGCGCACGACCTACGCGACGATCCCCGCTGGCACGCTCGGGCTCGGCTTGGGCAACACGTCGTTGTCAGCAGCGTTCGAAGCCCTGGCGGCACGACGCGGAGCGACGCTGCCGAACGGCTTGCCGGCGGCGAAATCGATCGCCGTCGACCTGCCGCTGACCGTCGATGTCAGCGAGCGCGTCTCGCTCTATGGCGGCGTATCGGGCTCGACGACGGATATCGGTGGCGGCTGGTCGGCTTTGGACATCACCAGCTGGAACATCGGCGTGCAGGCCGACCTCTATCAGCAGAATGGCGGGAGGATCCCGACGATCACGCTGCAATCGACCTTGACGCAGTCGGTGCCGAACGAGCCGGGCATGACGAACTCGTTCAACAACATCCTGGAATTCGACTACGCGCTCGACGAGGACGAGACGCGGGGCTGGCTGGCCGGCTTGCAATACACCACCACCACCATCGCGAGCCCGCTCGCCAGCATCCGACCGAACACGATCCTCTATGTCGGCGGCTATTACCAATGGCCGAGCAACTGGAAATTCACCGGGCGCCTTGGCATGCAGTCCTTCGGCGGCGCGCAGCTCGCCGGCCGGACGCTGGCGGAGCCCTTCACCCAGCCGATCCTGCGCCTCGACCTCGACCGCATGGACGACAATGACAACCGGCTGTTTGGCATCACCGCGCAGATCGCGTGGATGCCAAAGCCGTCCTACCAGGTGACGTTGCGCACGCCGCTCTACGCGGTGCGCAATTGAGCGCCGGCTAATCCGGCACCGGCACGTCGAAAGTGTTGAGCGTGACCGAGACCATGCAGTAGACGCCGACGAGATAGGACAGCTCGGCCGCACCGTGCTCGCCGAATTCCTTTACCGCAGCTCTATAGGTCAACTCCGGCAGCACGCCGCCGCTCACCAGGGCCGAGGCCATGTCGTAAGCGACCGCTTCCTGCTTGGTGAGATCGACCGGCCGCTGGCCGGCGACGATGGTCGCGAGCTTCTCGTCGGAGAGGCCGCGCTGCTCGGCCACCAGCACGTGGGCATAGAGCTCGTAGCCCGAACGGAAATGCGAGCCGGTGACGAGGATCGCGACCTCGCGCACCGGCGCCGGCAGCAGCGGGTTCGACGCGATCGCCTTGACCAGCTCCCACACCGGCTTGCCGAAGCGAGGCTCGCGGATCCAGGGATTCCAGGGCCCGAGCAGCGCGCCGTCGTCGCGCATATTGATGAAGCCCTTGAAGTGGTCCGTGATGCCCGCTTTCATGTCGTCATAGAGCGGCTTCTGTTCGGCACTCAGGTCTTTCGGATCGAGAATGGGAAGGCGCACGGCGGAATCTCCTCGTTGAGAAGCCGAGACGGTCGCGCGCGTACGCGCGCGTGGCAAGTGAAGTTGCCGTGACGACCGTGCCATTTTGCAAATGGCAGGGCACCGCCGCTTGAGGCCTCAGGGCCTTATATGTTCTGCGGATTGACGACGTCGTCGACCGCGAACGCCAATGGCTGCCCGGTATCGAGGAATGACGACAGCGCTGCCTCGACCGGCGCCGGATCGAGACCGCGCGCTTTCAGCCATTCGGGCTCGTAATAGGTCTGACGGTAACGCTCGCCGGAATCGCAGATCAGCGTCACCAGCGATCCGGTCTGGCCTGCCTTGCGCATCTCGGAGGCGAGCCGGCACAGCGCCAAAAAATTGGTGCCGGTGGATCCGCCCACGGCGCGGCGCAGCCGCCGCGACAGCACGTTCATCGCCGCGACCGTCGCCGCATCCGGGATCTTCATCATGCGGTCGACCACACCCGGCACGAAAGACGGCTCGCAACGCGGCCGGCCGACCCCCTCGATCAGCGACGGACGATCGCAGACATGGGAGCGATCCTGCGTACGGAAGCAGTCGAAGAAGGCGGAATGCTCGACATCGGCAACGCAGAGCCGGGTCGGATACTGGCGATAGCGCAGATAGCGTCCGATGGTGGCCGACGTTCCGCCGGTGCCTGCGCCCATCACGATCCAGTCCGGCAGCGGACATGGCTCGCCCTGCAACTGGGTGAAAATAGATTCGGCGATGTTGTTGTTGCCGCGCCAGTCGGTGGCGCGCTCGGCAAAGGTGAACTGGTCCATGTAATGGCCGTTCAGCCGGGCGGCGAGCGCGGCGGCTTCCGCATACAGCGCGCGGCCGTCGTCGATCAGATGGCAATTGCCGCCATAATGCGCGATCGCGGCGATCTTCTCCGCCGAGGTCGTGCGCGGCATCACGGCGTAGAACGGCACGCCGATCATCTGCGCGAAATAGGCCTCCGACACCGCGGTCGATCCCGACGATGCCTCGACGACAGGCGTGCCTTCGCGGATGTGGCCGTTGCAGAGCGCGTAGAGGAACAGTGAACGCGCCAGACGATGCTTCAGGCTGCCGGTCGGATGCGTGGACTCGTCCTTGAGATAGATATCGATGCCTGATAGCGCTGGCACGATCAGCCGGATCAGATGCGTGTCGGCCGTGCGGCACTGGTCGGCCTCGATCGCCGCCACCGCCTCGTCCACCCAGCCGCGCCGATAGGCCGGCCCGGCCGGATTGAGATGGCGAAAGGGGAATGTCTGCATCGAACGAATCTCTCATGATGCGGATCGCGCATCAAGTGCTGTGGCTCAAAACTCCAGCGGCGCGTTGTCGACGACCTCCTTCATCACGAAGAAGGTGCGGGTCTGGCGCACGCCGGGCAGCGCGATGAGCTGCTCGCCATGGATGCGGTTGAAATCCTCCATGTCACCGACGCGGATCTTGAGGAAGTAATCGAAATCGCCGGCGACGAGGTGGCAGTCGAGCACGAATTTCAGTTTGGTGATCGCCTGCTCGAAGATGGCAAAACTCTCCGGCGTCGAGCGATCGAGCACGACGCCGACCATCACCAGCGTGCCCTTCGCGACCTTTTTTGGGGCGACCATGGCGCGCACAGCGGCGATGAAGCCGTCCTCGAACAAGCGCTGGGTGCGGCGATGGCAGGTGGCCGGGCTGATGGCGACGGTTTCGGCCAGCTCCGCATTGCTGAGCCGTCCGTTATTTTGCAGCAATCTCAACATCTTCAGATCAGTTCGGTCGAGACGGACAGACATGGAAGAAGCTTCCGTATGGGGTCGATTCAACGGAAGATATCACAGCTCAGGCCGCTATTGCTGAAAGATAAGGCGCAACATAGGCGCAATATTCGAGAGCACATTTCTGCAGCCAGATGCTAGCCAGATCCCCAGACATCAACGCCAATCGGGATGACCCATGAAGCTCGACCAATTCGCGCGCTATCCGCTGACCTTCGGCCCGACGCCCATCGAGAAGCTCGAGCGGCTGTCAAAACATCTCGGCGGCAATGTCGAGATCTACGCCAAGCGCGAGGACTGCAACTCAGGCCTCGCCTATGGCGGCAACAAGCTGCGCAAGCTCGAATACATCATCCCGGATGCGATCGCCTCCAACGCCGATACGCTGGTCTCGATCGGCGGCGTGCAGTCCAACCACACCCGCATGATCGCCGCGGTCGCCGCCAAGATCGGCATGAAGTGCCGCCTGGTGCAGGAAGCCTGGGTGCCGCACGAGGACGCCGTCTATGACCGCGTCGGCAACATCATGCTCTCGCGCATCATGGGCGCCGACGTGCGTCTGGTCGACGACGGCTTCGACATCGGCATCCGCAAGAGCTGGGAGCAAGCGATCGAGGAAGTGAAGGCGGCAGGCGGCAAGCCCTACGCGATCCCCGCCGGCGCCTCCGTGCACAAGTTCGGCGGCCTCGGCTATGTCGGTTTCGCCGAGGAAGTGCGCAAGCAGGAAGCCGATCTCGGCTTCAAGTTCGACTACATCGTGGTCTGCACCGTCACCGGCTCCACCCATGCCGGCATGCTGGTCGGCTTCGCCGCCGACGGCCGCGCCCGCAAGGTGATCGGCATCGACGCCTCCTTCACGCCTGATCAGACCAAGGCGCAGGTGCTCTCGATCGCGCAGAACACGGCCAAGCTCGTCGAGCTCGGCAAGGAGCTCGTCGCCGACGACGTCGTGCTGATCGAGGACTATGCCTATCCCGCCTATGGCGTGCCGTCGGAAGAAACCAAGGAAGCCATCCGCATCACCGCACGGTTAGAGGCGATGATCACCGACCCTGTCTATGAAGGCAAATCGATGCAAGGCCTGATCGACCTGACCCAGAAGGGCTATTTCGAGAAGGGCGCAAAGATTCTCTACGCCCATCTCGGCGGCGCACCGGCGCTCAACGGCTACGGTTACGCATTCCGGAACGGCTGAGGCCGCCCGGCTCGCGCCTCCCTCCGCTGTCGTCCCGGGTCTGCGCTTCGCTTGTCCGGGACGACAGTGGAGATCATGGCGGCGCGCTACCGCGTCTTGACGATCTGCAACAGCTCTTCGCCGTAATGCTCCAGCTTCTTGTCGCCGATGCCGGGGACGTTGCGGAGCTCGTCCAGCGTGGTCGGCCAGGCCCGGACGATGCCGTCGATGGTGGCGTCGTGCAGCACCACATAGGCCGGCACGCCACGCTCGCGCGCGATATCTGAACGCCAGGACCGCAGCCGCGCGCGCAGCTCGGGATCGACATCGCCTTGCGGCGCGTTCGCCGCCGGCGCGAGATCGCCGCGGCGGGATTTTGTCCGGCTGGCACGAACCCGCGTACCCTCCGCCTCCTCGCGCAGCCACACCTCGGTCTCACCGCGCAGCACCGCCCGCGAAGACTCCATCAGTTTCAACGCGCCATAAGCCTCGCTGTCGCTCTGCAAATGCCCCATCGCCACGAGTTGCCGCAGCACCGTGCGCCACTGCTTCTCGTTGAGCTCGCGCCCGATGCCGAACACGGACAATTTGTCGTGCCCGAACTGCGTCACCTTCTCGGTCAGACGCCCGATCAGCACGTCGATCAGGTGCATCGCGCCAAAGCGCTGCCCGGTGCGATACGCACAGGATAGCAGCTTCTGCGCCAGCACCTTGCCGTCACGCATCTTGGGCGGCGTCAGGCAATTGTCGCAATTGCCGCAGGTCTCGCCGTGCGCGTTTTCGCCGAAATAACCGAGCAGCCGCTTGCGCCGGCACTGCGCGGTCTCGGCGAGCCCAACCAGCGCATCGAGCTTGCCGATCGAGACGCGCTTGAAATCGTCGGAGCCGTTGGATTCGTCGATCATGCGGCGCTGCTGCACGATGTCGGAGAGGCCATAGGCCATCCAGGCCGCCGACGGCTTGCCGTCGCGGCCGGCGCGTCCCGTCTCCTGGTAATAGGACTCGATGCTCTTGGGCAGGTCGAGATGCGCGACGAAACGCACGTCCGGCTTGTCGATGCCCATGCCGAAGGCGACGGTCGCGACGATGACGATGCCGTCCTCGTTGAGGAAGCGGTCCTGATTGCGCGAGCGGACGCTGCTGTCGAGACCGGCGTGATAAGGCAGCGCCGCAATGCCGGCGTCGTCGAGCGCGGCAGCGACTTCCTCGACCCGTTTGCGAGACAGGCAATAGACCACGCCCGCGTCTGAGGCGTGGCGCTCCCGGATGAATTCCTTGAGCTGCGACACCGCGTTGCGCTTGTCGACGATCTCGTAGCGGATGTTGGGCCGGTCGAAACTCGAGACGAATTGCGGGGACCCGGTCAGCTGGAGCCGCTCGACGATCTCCTTGCGCGTCAATTCGTCGGCGGTCGCGGTCAGCGCGATGCGCGGGATGTCCGGAAAGCGCTCGGCGATGATGGAGAGGCCGACATATTCGGGCCGGAAATCATGGCCCCATTGCGAGACGCAATGCGCCTCGTCGATCGCGAACAGCGCCACCTTGGCCTGCGCCAGCATCGACAGGCAGCGCGGCGTCACCAGCCGTTCCGGCGCAACATAAAGCAGGTCGAGATCTCCCGCGATCAGGCGGCGTTCGATGTCGGAGGCCTCCTGGAACGTCAAGGACGAGTTCAGCGCGGCGGCATTAACGCCCGCCTCGAGCAAGCCCGCGACCTGGTCGCGCATCAGCGCGATCAGCGGCGACACCACGATGCCACAGCCTTCGCGCAGCAGTGACGGCAGCTGGTAGCACATCGACTTGCCGCCGCCGGTCGGCATCAGCACCAGGCAATTGCCGCCGTCCGTGACGTGCCGGATGATCTCGCCCTGCGCGCCGCGGAACCCCGGCAGGCCGAACACCGAATGCAGCACCGACAGCGCATCGCGGCCGTTGGCCGGCGCAGGCAGCGGGGCGGTGGAAGGAGCGGACATGAGTGTGTGGGAACCACGGCCGTGAGATTCGACACAAGGCCAGTCGCATGGCGGCGGCGGCGTGGCAAGACTGTTTGCGTGGCTTGAGCGACTCTTCCCCCTCTCCCCTTGCGGCCCCCTTTGCGGGAGAGGGTGGCTCGCCGCGGAGCGGCGCGACGGGTGGGCGGTTTCTATCCGCGAATCAATTCCGACGATGGAGCTTGCCGAGACAAACCCCTCATCCGGCGCTTCGCGCCACCTTCTCCCGCAAGGGAAGAAGGGAAGGAACAGCTACGCCCCGATCCTGCGCAGCGCTTCCGCGACCGTCACGATCGGCATGTCGCGCTTCCCGGCCGCTTCCAGCGCGTGGCGCATCAGGTGCGGCGTGCAGCCATAGGGGCTTGGCGCATCGACGACGTCATGACCGTAGAAGATCAGCCAGCCACCGCTCGCAACCGCCTCGTCGAAATAGCCATCGACGCCCGCTGCGTCGATCTCGTAATTGACCAAGGGCGAGGCGCGCAGGAACTGGAGGTCGATGACGTCGCGATTGACGCCGGGAAGGATGCCGCGCGCCGAGCGGAAGGCTTTTGTGAGCTGCGGTTTACGCCAGAACGAGGCAATCCCATAGGGATAGGCGAAGTTCTCAAGCTTGATCGAGGAATCGATGTCGCGAAAATGGCTGCGATTCCGCTCGATCTCGCGGGCCATGGTCGCCTCGTCGAGATTGACCGAACTCTGGTGTGAGAAGGTGTGGCAGGCAATCTCGTGACCGGCGCGGTGAAGCCGCACGACCGCGTCATTCGACAGGCCATGCCAATGATCCGACGGCTGGCCGATCAGGCTGCCGGCAATGTAGTAGGTGCCGCGGCCGCCGTGTGCTTCGAGCAGCGAAGCGCCCTCGCCAGCAGCGCTATCGGGGGCATCGTCGAAGGTGAAGCTCACCATCGGCGCATGCGCGGGCAAGCGGTGCGGCGCGGCACGGAAATGCCGGGCCAGCCGATTGCTCACGCGTCCCTGGAGTGTCGACCACACGATCGCATTTCCCGTGATTCCGTATTTCTCTACTGAAACATTCGTGCGCTACTTGAGGCAAGCTTAACGCTTGGGTAATCCTAACGCGGAACCAACGCCCTCCGGCTAGCGGGCAAGGACCGAGGCATCGGCCTCCGCGCCGAGAAATTGCAGCCAGTTGCGAAATAGCGCCGCAGCGGCGCTGCCGGCGGCGATATCGGCGCGCAAATTCAGCGCCGGCAGGTCGTTGCTGAGCGCCGGATGGCGCTCGTGCCTCACCCGCTTCTCGAAGCGAGCCAGCCTCTCTTCCGTTGCTGCGTCAAAATAGCCCACCGGAAGGTGCGGGTAATGATCGCACTCACGCGCGAGGTAGCGACCGATGTCGCGCAGATATTCGCGCTGGAGCGACAGCGCGTCATATTCCGGGTGACCCTGGAAGAACACGAAGCGGCTGGCATATTGGCGGACGAAGACGTCGACGCCGGCGAGAGCCGAGCGTGTCAGAACCTGATAACCGGCCTGCGCAAGGTCGTCCTCTGCGATCTCGTTCAGGCGCGAATGCGAGACCTTGAGCGGTGCAGGCACGGCGTGCGTCAGGGAGTCGTCCGTCACAGCTTCACAGTCGAAGATGCCGTGACATTTGGCCGGCAATCGCCGCCGTTCGATCCCGTCGAGGTGCAGCACCGCCGCATGCGCAGCAAGGCATGACCAGATCGTCGAACGTGTGTTGACCTTGGCCCAGTCGATGAGATCGGTAAGATCGCGCCAGTATGGTTCCTGGTCGAGCTCGGGTGCGACCGGCTCCGCGCCTGTTACGATCAGCCCGTCGAACCTCTGGCGCTTGAGATCTGCAAGATCGGAATATTCGCTCTCGACATGCCATTTCGCTTCCGGCGAACGTTTCACCGAAGGCAGCGAGAAGCAGTGGAAGCGGATGCGGCGCGGGCCTGCGGCGGCCTGAAGCAGCTTCATGAACTGCCGTTCGGTTGCCTTCAGCGCCGTATCCGGCATGTTGTTGATCAGCCCGATAGTCAGATCGGCGCCGGCTCGATCGCGCGCCAGATCGCCTTCGGCCGGCACCAGTGCCGGGCTCGTTATACCTTGATCCCTGTCGATCAAGACCGTCATCGGGGTCGCGCCTACTCCGCGGCCTGAAGGCGCGCTGACGGGCAGGCCTTCTCCAGCGCCTGGTCGATGTCCTCGATGATGTCAGCGGAATGCTCGATGCCAATCGAGAGACGGATCGTCTCCGGCAACACGCCGGCGACGCGCTGCTGCTCCGCCGACATCTGGCGGTGCGTGGTCGAGGCCGGATGGCAGGCCAGCGACTTGGCATCGCCGATATTGACGAGGCGCGTGATCAGCTTCAGCGCGTCGTAGAAATTCTTGCCGGCTTCCATGCCGCCCTTGATGCCGAAGGTGAACAGCGAGGAGGCATTGCCGTCAAGATACTTTTGGACCAGCGAGTAATACGGGCTGTCCGGAAAGCCGGTGTAATTGACCCAGGCGACGCGCGAATCCTTGCGCAGGAATTCGGCGACCTTGCGGGCGTTTTCGCAGTGGCGCTCCATGCGCAACGCCACCGTCTCGATGCCCTGGATCAGCAGGAAGGCATTGAACGGCGACAGCACCGAACCCATGGTACGCTGATAGATGCTCCGCGCGCGCTCGATATAGGCGGTTCGGCCGAAGCGCTCGGCATAGACGAGGCCGTGATAGGAGGCGTCCGGCTTGTTGTAACCCGGGAAGCGGTCGGCGTGTTTCGCCCAGGGGAAATTTCCGGAATCGACGATGGCGCCGCCGAGCGTGGTACCGTGGCCGCCCAAAAACTTGGTCAGCGAATGCACGGCGATATCCGCGCCGTAGTCGAATGGCTTGAGCAGGATCGGCGTTGCCACCGTGTTGTCGACGATCAGCGGCACCCCATGCGCATGCGCGATTTTCGCCAGCGCCTCGATGTCGCAGACATTGCCGGCGGGGTTGCCGATGGTCTCGGCAAACACCGCCCGGGTGTTCTCGTCGATCAGCTTCGCGACCGCGTCAGGCTCGTCGCTCTCGGCGAAGCGGCCGGTGATGCCCTGCCGCGGCAAAATGTGCGAGAGCAGCGTGTGCGTGGTGCCATAGAGCTGCGGCACGGAGACGATGTTGCCGCCGTGGTCGGCGACGTTGACGAAAGCGAAGTGCAGCGCCGCCTGGCCGGTCGCAACAGCGAGCGCGCCGACGCCGCCTTCGAGCTCGGCGATGCGCTTCTCCAGCACGGCACTGGTCGGATTGGCGATGCGGCTGTAACGGTAACCTTCGGCCTCGAGATTGAAGAGCGCCGCGCCGTGATCGGCGCTGTCGAAGGCATAGGCCGCGGTCTGGTAGATCGGCACCGCAACCGCGTGCGTGGTGGCTTCGGGCTCATAGCCGGCGTGAATAGCGATCGTCTCGTTGCGCATCGTACCACCTCCGCGTGGAGCGGGCCGCACTTATTGGCCTGTATGAGGCATGTGCGTTGTCCGCCGTCCTCGTGTTAGAGGCGGGTGGTAAAGCGGGCAATAATTCGTCTAGAGATCGAGGAAGTAACCCTAACGGTTATTGGTGAATTGGCTAAAATTCGAGTCAAATTGGATTAATGAATTATTGGGATTTGCTTGCCGCGACAGCCGCGGTGCGTTTCCCTTCTCCCCTTGTGGGAGAAGGTGGCGCGTAGCGCCAGATGAGGGGTATCCATCCATACGAAACGCGTGTGCGAGGAGAAAGACCCGTCGCCCGCCTTCGCTTCGCGAAGCCACCTCTCACCTCCGATGTCGTCGTCACCACTGCGGATGGCGATAGCTGACCGACAACCAGGCGACTTGCTTCAGGCGGGTCTTCTCCGAGGATGTCGACACTCGTCGAAGTGATGCAGAATGATCGAGCGATCGTCCGCCATGTCGTCCTCCGTAGACCTTAAGTTGATGCGCTGTTGCGCAGCGCGGCGTCCGTGCATGTTGAGAGCAAGCCTCAATGTGGGTCAAGCACTACCCCCGGACTACTACGGAGCTCGCCGCGAGCCGCGCGCGAAATCATCTGCTTTTGCCGGGAATTTTCGCGATTTCACGACATGCTCCGCAACAATACGGATACGCATGGTCACATCGCGGTCAACTCTTGCGTAAGTTCCACGGTGCTAGCGTCCGCGCATTGTTTTCATTTAGGGATGCTTTGATTGACCTTTGCCACCGGGAATGCTCATCGCCTGCTCTCGCGCTTTGTCTCCGACCGAAATGGCAACATCGCCGTCATCTTTGCGCTCGCGCTGGTCCCGCTGCTATCCTTTGTCGGCGCTGCCGTCGACTACTCTCTCGCCGCACGGGCGAGAGCGAAACTGATAGCTGCGCTCGACATCGCCGTGCTGGCCGCCACCGCCAAGAGCGAAATCACCAAGACCGCGTCGGCGGCGCAGAGCGACGCCGTCAACACCTTCACCGGACAAATGTCCGCACTCGGCCTGACGACGAGCTCGGTGACCATCAACGTGACCGACAGCGTCACCACACGCACCGCCACCGGAACGGCGACGGCGGCCGTGACGACCTATTTCATGGGAATCCTCGGCTACAAGACCATCGGCTTCACGGCGAGCTCGAGCGCCGCCGCCTCGCTGCCGGCCTACATCGACTTCTACGTGCTGCTCGACAACTCGCCGTCGCAGGGGATCGGCGCAACGACCGCCGACATGACTGCACTGCAGAATGCCACGTCCGACAGTTGCGCCTTCGCCTGCCACGACACCTACACGTCGAGCACGCAGAAGACACTGCAGACGAACAGCTATTATTCGATCGCGAAGAAGCTCGGCATCAAGATGCGGATCGACCTCGTGCGCGATGCGACGCAGTCGCTGACCGACACCGCCACCGCGAGCCGGCTCGTCAGCAACCAATACCGGATGGCGGTCTACACCATGGGGAGCGATTGCGCCTCGATCGGCCTGACCACGATCTCGCCGCTCTCTTCGAGCCTGTCTTCGGTCAAGACGGCGGTCTCCGGCGTCGACCTGATGACGATCCCCTACAACAACTACAACAACGACATGTGCACGGATTTCGACGGCACGTTGACGTCGATCAACGGCGTGATTCCGACGCCCGGCGACGGCTCCTCGTCCTCGCCGCAGAAATGGCTGTTCTTCGTCTCGGACGGCGTGGCCGACTATTACTATCCCTCGACTTGTAGCAAGACCACCGTTTCCGGTGGTCGATGCCAGGAGCCATTGACGACTGCGATCTGCGACACCATCAAGGCGCGTGGCGTCAAGATCGCGGTGCTCTACACCAGCTATCTCGCGATCACCAACAACAGCTGGTACACCACCTATATTGCGCCTTGGCGCAGCTCGATCGGGACCAAGATGCAGGCCTGCGCGACTTCGGGCTATTATTACGAGGTCTCGAGCGATGCCAACATCAGTGATGCGCTGAACTCGCTGTTCCAGAAGGCGATCGCCGCCTCGCACCTGACGAACTAGCCGCGCCCCAAGGGCTTCGCGCGAGACGCGCGAAGCCCTTGGGCACAGGTTCAGGCCATCGTCTCCCAGAGGCGATGGGCGAGCACGCCGGCGCTCTTCTCGATCGCAGCCGCCGCGTCGAGCGCGAGATCCTCGCGATAGCGCCCGGCGATGAGCTGCACGCCGATCGGCTTGCCGTCATGCACGGCTACCGGCACCACCGCGCCCGGCAAACCCAGCACGTTGATCGCGGAGATGAAGCGAATCTCGCCCCAGAAGATCTCCTTCACGCGCTCGGCACTGATTGTGTCCTCGCGCGGCCCCGGCGTCGGCTTCACCGTGGTTGGTGCCAGCACCACCGGATATTCCTCGAAGAACATTTGCCAGGCGCGGATATGGCCGTTGCGCGCGGCGGTCGCCTGCATCCAGGCCTTGAGATCGAGCACATTTGCCTTGGTCTTCATGCCGCCCCAGGCCTTGTGAAAATCCTCGGACGTCACCTTCAGCATGCCGGCTTCCTGCATCACCACAGTCTCGTTGGTGATGATGTCGCACCAGGTCTGCCAGACACCGTTGATGTCGGGGACCTCGACCTCGGTCACGCGATAGCCGGAACGCTCGAGATGATCGGCGGCCTGGCGCAGCGCGGCCGCGACGTGCGGATCGACATCCATATCGTCAGGGATTTTGGCAAGCGCGACCTTGATCGGTCCCTTCGGCTTTGGTCCGGCCAGCGGCGCCGGCACCCACCAGGGATCGCGCGGATCGCGCTGGCTCATCACTTCCAGCGCGAGCCTGATGTCGGCGACGTGACGGGCGAGCGGCCCTTGCGCCGACATCAGATGCGCCAGCATCGGCCGCTCCGCCACAGCACTGCCGTTGAAGGCGGGAATGCGGCCCTGCGTCGGCTTGATGGTCACAACGCCGTTGCAATGCGCCGGCCAGCGCAGCGAACCGCCGATGTCGTTGCCGTGGGCGATGGTGCCGATCCCGGCGGCCACGGCCGAACCCGCGCCGCCCGAGGAGCCGCCGCAGGTGATGTCAGGATCCCACGGATTGAGCGTCAGCCCGTGCAGGGGATTGTCGGTGAAGCCGCGGAACGAAAATTCCGGCGTGTTGGTGAGGCCGATGACGATCGCGCCTGATTTCTTCAGGTTGCGGACGACGGGCGCATCCGACGGCGCGACAAAATCCTTGTTGGCGGGAACGCCGTTGAAATTGGGCCGGCCCTCGTAATCGACGTTCTCCTTGATGGTGATGGGCACGCCGTGGAGGAGGCCGAGCGCGCCGCCCTTGGCGCGCTGCTTGTCGGCCGCATGCGCGGCCTTCAGCGCTTCCTCGCTGAGATCGACAACGACCGCATTCAGTCCGGGATTGACCGTGCGCATCCGGTCCAGATGCGCCTCGACGGTCTCGACCGCGGAGATCGCGCCATTGCGGATCGCGGCGGCGGTGTCGACCGCAGACCATTGCCAGACCGGGCCCTTCGGGCGGCGTGCCGTCGACTTGCGCGGCGCAGCTTTCTTGAGCGTCGTCTTCGCAGTTTTTGCAACGGCGCCCTTGCGGGCGGCGCTCGTCTTGGCCTTCGCTACTTTCTTCGAAACACTTTTCTTCTTGCTCGCCGTCTTCTTCGCCACGTCGCATCTCCAGCAATTGCGCGGGGGAGGTTATGGAGGTCACGCCAGCGTGTACAGGTGCGTTTCTGCATGGCCTGTCGCCGCGACGCTCTGTCACGTCCTATGGTCGTGAACTTTTGGCCTCCCCGTCCTGACCCATAGACTGGTTGAACGTTTCGGTAAACGACCGCCAAGATTGCGCCAGACCAACCAGGTTTTGAAGCAGCTGTTTCAACATTGTCAGATTGGAGCATTTCCATGCTCACAGAATTCGACAGCGGATACGGCGAACAACCCTTTCGCGATCTGTGCGCCAACTATCCGGGCGCTGAGGCCTATGATCCGCATGACTTCCGGATCGAATGGGGACCGATCTTTCATCGCGGCCGGCTCGACGGATCCGCACGCGTGCTCGTCGTCGGTCAGGATCCCGCCCAGCACGAGACGGTCGTGCGCCGCATCCTGGTCGGCACCGCAGGCCGACGGGCGCAGGGTTTCCTCGCCAAGCTCGGCATCACGCAGAGCTACGTGATGGTGAACACCTTTCTGTACAGCGTTTACGGACAGAGCGGCGGCGCCAAGCACAAGAACGAGCCCGGCATCGTCGATTACCGCAACAAATGGTTCAAGGCCGTGCTCGGCTCCGGCAACATCGAGGCGGTCGTCTCGCTTGGCGGCCTCGCGGACGAGGCCTGGAAGGCCTGGCTGAAGACCGCCGACGGCGCGGCCTGCAAGACCCTCGCCTATCAGCACATCACGCACCCCACCTGGCCGGAGAGCTCCGCGCCTGATAACGCGACGCGCGCAGCGAATACCAAGATCATGCTGACCAAGTGGAATGCCGCGCTCGCGGCTCTCGCACCGCAAGTCCAGCATCCGGACGTGCCGACGACGCTCGTGCCGTATGGCGACGCCTTCAAGCCGACAGAGCTCTTCGACATCATCGCAAAGGATCTTCCACCGGGACTGCCGGCCTGGATGCACGGAGATACCCCGTGGGCCGTGCGCCAGGGCGCCGATGCGGCGACCAAGCGGCGCACGATTACGATCACCATTCCCGACGGGGTGATCCCATGAGCCCAGCCGACAGCCCGAAGCGATGGGCACTGACCGGGCGGATCGTGACGATGACGGCCGAGGGCGACATCATCAAGAACGGAACGATCTTCATCGAGGACAATCGCATCGCCGCGGTCGTCCCCAAGGGGCAGCCGGCGCCAGCGGGCTTCGAGGCCGTGGCTGTGGTGGCGACAGGCGGCACCATCTATCCCGGCCTGATCGAGCTGCATAATCACCTCAGCTACAACATCCTGCCGCTCTGGCAGGTGCCGCAGCTCTACGGCAATCGCGACCAGTGGCAGAACGCGAAATCGTACAAGACATCCGTGACCGGCCCGATGAGCGCGATTGCGCTGGCCGACGACGGCTCGCTGCTGCCGGCCCTGGTTCGCTATGTCGAGGCCAAGTGCATGGTCGCGGGCACCACGACGAGCCAGGGGATCACGCTGTCGAACTGGAGCGGCACGATCCACAAATATTACAAGGGCGCGCTGCGCGCCGCCGAGATCGGAAGCCCTCCCGATCTTCCGCGGGCCCACTCGAAGATCCCTGATATCGATGCCCAGGATTGGGCGAAGTTCGACAAGGAGCTGAAATCCTCGTCATGCTTCCTGCTGCATCTGAGCGAAGGGATCGATATCAAGGCGCACAGCCACTTCCTCGCCTTGCGCAATCCCGAGGGAGACTGGGCCATCGAGCCGTCGCTCGCCGGTATTCATTGCACGGCGCTCGACGCGACCGACTTCGGCACGATGGCCGAAAATCAGGCCAAGGTCGTCTGGTCGCCGCTGAGCAATCTGCTGCTCTATGGCAAGACCACGGACGTCGTCGCCGCGCGTACCGCGGGGCTCACGATCGCGCTGGGCTCGGACTGGTCACCGTCCGGCAGCAAGAACCTGCTGGGCGAGCTCAAGGCGGCGAAGGTCGTATCGGCGCATTTCAATCTCGGCTTCAGCGACTACGATATCGTCTCGATGGCGACGCGCAATCCGGCTGCGATCCTGAAATGGGATGCAAAGCTCGGGACGATCGCCAAGGGCAAGTTCGCCGACCTTTTGATCGTGAAGGGCGTCACCGGCGACCCCTACGGCCATCTGATCAAGTCGCGCGAACAGGATATCGTGCTGGTCACGATCGGCGGGCGGCCGCGCTATGGAACGAAGAAGGCCATGCAACAGGCGGGCGGAAGCGGCGAGGCGTACAAGATCGGCAACAGCGCACGGCTGATCGACTTCTCTTCGCCCGACCAGGATACGGGGATCGAGAAGGTCACGCTGGCGGAGGCGACGAGCCGTTTGAGCGCAGCACTCGGCAAGCTCGGAACGCTGCAACCGCATAGCCTCGCCATGAGCGAGGCGATCGCCAGCGGAACTGTGTCACGCAGCGGATGGCGCCTCGCGCTGGACGAACAGTTCGGCAACAATGTCCAATTGCGCCCGCGGCTGGAATATAACGGCGTCAGGACCGGTCCGGATCTGGCGGCGGTCGCAGCGGCCGCCGAGCCGCTGCATCCGATCAAGCTGGATGGCCT
The DNA here is from genome assembly GCF_023073315.1 of Bradyrhizobium sp. 1. Taxonomy (GTDB): domain Bacteria; phylum Pseudomonadota; class Alphaproteobacteria; order Rhizobiales; family Xanthobacteraceae; genus Bradyrhizobium. Next base: position 648,753 of record NZ_JADPJH010000018.1, read on the forward strand.
GACCGTGGCGGGCGATCCCGCCTTCCTGGACACGCTGAAGCGCGAGACGAACTTGCCGCAAGGAATCGGCGCGGCAATCGCTGCTTTCTACTAGCCACCTGCCTAGACCAGCGGCGGGTTGAGCCGCGCAAATCCGTCCTGGGTGCGATAGGGATAATAGGGATAGGGCGGCATCACGGCGCTGACCTCGTCGAGGCGCTTGATCTGATCCGCGCTCAGCGACCAGCCGACGGCACCGAGGTTGTCGCGCAGCTGCGCCTCGTCGCGCGCACCGATGATCACGGATGATACGGTGGGGCGCGACAACAACCAGGCGATCGCGACCTGCGGCACGGTGCGTCCGGTCTCCGCAGCGATCGTATCAAGCACGTCGACGATGGCGTAGAGCCGCTCTTCGTCCACGGGAGGACCGAACTGCGCCGTGGCATGTAGGCGGCTGCTCTCCGGCAGCGGCTGGCCGCGCCGGATCTTTCCGGTGAGGCGGCCCCAGCCGAGCGGGCTCCAGACCAGCGCGCCGACGCCCTGGTCGCGCGCCAGCGGCATCAGCTCCCACTCATAGTCGCGGCCAAGCAGCGAATAATAGACCTGATGCGCGACGTAGCGCGGCCAGCCATGCCGGTCGGCGACGGCGAGCGACTTCATCAGCTGCCAGCCCGCGAAATTGGAGACGCCGACATAGCGCAGCTTGCCGGCGCGCACGAGCGTGTCGAGTGTCGACAGCACCTCCTCGATCGGCGTGAACGCGTCGAAGGCATGGAGCTGAAGCAGGTCGATATAATCGGTGCCGAGACGGCGCAGCGCCGCGTCAACGGATGTCAGCAGCCGCGGCCGCGACGAGCCGGCGTCGAGCGGGCCATCACCGACCGGCAGGCTCATCTTGGTCGAGATCAGCACCTTGTCACGCCGTCCCCCGATCGCCGCACCGAGGATCTCCTCGGAGGCGCCGTTCGAATAGACGTCCGCGCTGTCGAACAGATTGACGCCGGCATCGAGGCAGATGTCGACCAGCCTGCGGGCCTCCCCAGCACCGCTGCGGCCCCAGGCCGAGAATAGCGGGCCCTGGCCGCCGAAGGTGCCGGTGCCGAAGCTGATGACGGGGACCTTGAGCCCGGAGGCGCCGAGATTGCGGTAGTCCATAGTCGCTCTCCTTCTATTCGGCCGGGCACGCTGCGATCACAGTCTGCCTGCGATCGAGCTGGAGGCTCCACAACGCGAGTCCGAGGCCGATCGCCGTAATGCCGGCCGCGACCAGCGGCAGCGCGGAGAGGCCGAGCCCGCGATCGATGGCGACGCCGCCGGCCCAGGCACCGAGCGCGTTGCCGAGATTGAACGCGGCGATGTTGAGGCTGGAGGCGAGCGTGCGGCCGCTTGGGCCCGCTGCCTCCAGCACGCGAAGCTGCAGCGGCGCGACGGTTGCGAAGGCCGCGATTCCAAGCAGCAGGATCAACACGACGGCGGGGATCTTGACCGACAGCACCGCGGCAAGGCCGAGCAGCACGATGGCGAGTGCGGCGAGCGAGCCAATTAGGGTACGCGCAAGGCCACGGTCGGCGAGCTTGCCGCCGACGACATTGCCGATCGCGAGGCCCGCGCCGAACACCAGCAGGATCGGTGACACCGCGGCTTCCGAAAAGCCGGTGAAGCGGGTCAGGATCGGCTGGATATAGGTGAAGACGACGAACAGACCGGCAAAGCCGAACACGGTCATGGCAAGGCCGAGCAGGACCTGCGGACGGCCGAGCACCGCGACCTCTTCAGTGAGCGAGATCGGCTTGTCGCCGCTGCCGACATGGCCCGGCACGAACGCGGCCACCACGGTAAAGGCGATCACGCCGATCACGGTCACCGCCCAGAACGCCGCGCGCCAGCCGAGCATCAGGCCGAACCATGCGCCGAAGGGCACGCCGAGCAGCGTCGCGACCGTGAGGCCGATGAACATGGTCGAGATCGCCGACGCACGCTTGTCCTCGGCGACGAGGCTCGTCGCCACCACCGAGCCGACCCCGAAGAAGGTGCCGTGGGCGAGCGAGGTCAACACCCGCGCCGCCATCAGCAATTCGTAGTTCGGCGCCAGCGCACAGGCGGCATTGCCGAGCGTGAAGATCGCCATCAGCGCCAGCAGCACGGCTTTTCGCGGCATTCGTCGCGTCGCCAAGGTCAGCACCGGCGCGCCGACGAATACGCCGAGCGCATAACCGGAGATGAGCAGGCCCGCGACAGGCACGGAGACGTGCATGTCGGCCGCGACCTGGAGCAGCAGGCCCATGATGATGAATTCGGTGGTGCCGATGCCGAAGGCACCGGCGGTGAGCGCGAGGACGGCGGGAGGCATGCGTGGCTCCGATGGATGAGACGAGCCACGCAGATAGCCGCAGCGCGGCAAAACCATTAGAATGTCCGCAATCCAATCATTTGTGACGTGAATTCAACATGGCCCGTTTCGATACCAACCGCTCCGCCGAGATGGAGGTCTTCGTCCGTGTCGTCGATCTCGGCGGATTCACCCAGGCCGCGCGAAAACTGCGCCTGACGCCGTCGGGTGTCAGCAAGCTGATCTCCCGGCTGGAGGCGCGGCTCGGCACGCGGCTGATCACCCGCACCACGCGCAAGCTCACGCTGACGGAGGAAGGCCAGGCGTTCTACCAGCGCTCCTCACGCATCCTCGGCGAGATGGAGGAGGCCGAGCGCGAAGCCGCATCCGGCGCGGCGCCGCGTGGCCGGCTGACGGTCAACTGCAACATTCCCTTCGGCATGCTGCATGTGATGCCGCTGATCCCGCGCTTCCTCGAGCAGCATCCCGACGTCACGCTCGATCTCGTGCTGACCGACACGCTGATCGACCTGATGCAGGAGCGCGCCGATGTCGCGATCCGGGTCGGGCCTTTGAAAATTTCGCGTCTGATCGCGCGGAAGCTCGGCACCAGCCGCATGGTCGTCGTCGGCACACCTGATTATCTGAAGCGCTTCGGCACCCCGAAAAACCCGAGGGATCTCGCAGAGCATCGCGGCATCGGCTGGACATTTCCGCGTATCCGCGGCGGCTGGCCGTTTCGCCGCGGAGACCGCACCGAGGAAGCGGTGCCGCCGCCCGTGGCGCGCGCCAGCGACGGCGAAATCGCCCGCCGCCTCGCGCTCGGCGGCGTGGGCCTCGCCCGCCTCGCCCTCTTCCACATCGGCCCCGACATCGAAGCCGGCCGCCTCGTGCCCGTGCTGCAAAGCTACAACCCCGGAGACCGCGAAGACATCCACGCCGTCTATGTCGGCCACACCGCACCGCTCCCGGCGCGCGTGCGCGCGTTCATCGATTTTCTCGCGGAGCATGTGCGGGTGAACGATCCGGCGCTGAGGCGCGCGGGGGATGGGCGGTGGAAATTGGTGGGATGAGGCCAATGGCGGAGAGAGTGGGATTCGAACCCACGGTACGGTTTCCCGCACACACGCTTTCCAAGCGTGCGCCTTAAGCCACTCGGCCATCTCTCCGGAGCGCCCTCTCTTGAAGGGGCGCCGTTGATTTTGCAAGGGATCGCGGGGAAATCGGGTGAATTTTCCGTAAGGTATTGTATTTAAATGACAATATCAGGCGCCGCAGAGACGCTTTGGAACCGTCCATCAGCTGAACCGGAGGCGGGTTTGGCGCGACGATTCACTCGAGACCACCAAACACGACCGGGGACGACATGATGATCCGCAAGACGATCGCTTCACTCAGCCTGATTTCCGCCCTTGGCGTCGCCTTTGCCGTGCCGGCCCTCGCCCAGGTCTGCACCCGGCAAGGGGTCGACGTCAGCTGCGACGACGGACGGCGCGGGATGCTGTCGGGCGATGCCATCCTCTGGCCGGACGGGACACGCTCGAGCTCGACGCCGCATCAGAGCGTGATCATCGGCAACAAGAGCTCGGTGCATGTCGGCCCCGGCGTATTCGTCGGCCAGGGCAAGGGCATGGTGCCGATGGATGATCCGAACGCGCCGAACAAGCGGCAGTGCGCGATTCTGGATGGCGTGTCGTATTGTTATTGAGGCCCGCTCTTCCTTCTCCCCTGTGTGAGAGAAGGTGGCGCGAAGCGCCGAGCCACCCCGTCCCGCAAGGGAAGAGGGTAAGAGCATCGCATCAGATCAACCTTACACCCGAGATCGCCGACTTCAGCCAGCGCAGCGCTTGCGGCGGTTGGGCTGCGAGCGGGGCCACCGCCGCCTTTTCGGTCCGGCACTTCTCCAGCTCTGCAACAAAGTCAGCCGCCCATTGCTGGATGGTGTGGCCGCGCAACTTCTTCATCATCGCTTCCCAGCGCATCTTGCGCTCGATGAGCGGCATCGCAGCCGCGGTCGCGATCGCGCGCGCCATGCCATCGATATCGTGCGGATTGACGACCAGCGCGGTGTCGAGCTCGTTAGCGGCGCCGGCGAATTTCGACAGCACCAGCACGCCGGGATCGGCCGGGTTTTGGGCTGCGACATATTCCTTGGCAACGAGGTTCATGCCGTCATGCAGCGGCGTCACCACGCCGATCTGCGCGGTGCGGTAGAGGCCCGCGAGCACGGTTTGGCTAAAACCCTTGTTGAGATAGCGGATAGGCGTCCAGTCCACTTCGCCATGACGGCCGTTGACGTCGGTGACGAGGCGCGCAACCTCGTTCTGGAGATTTCCATAAGCCTCGATCGCACCGCGCGAGGGGTTCGCGATCTGGAGCAGCGAGATGCTGCGCGCAAACTGCGGCTGCTCGGTCCAGAGCCGATCGAACGCGCTGATGCGGTTGACAAGGCCCTTGGAATAATCGAGCCGGTCGACGCCGATCGCGAGCCGCTCGCCATTGAGGCTGCGACGCAGCCGCGAGACGTCAGGATGCGAGACCGACTTCGCGGCGTAAGCTGCGAACTTTTCTGCATCGATGCCGATCGGAAATATTTCACAGCGCGTGCGACCATGCTGCGAGACAACCACGCCGTCCTCGATAGCGAGGTCGAGTTCGCCACCGGCATAGGCGAGAAAGTTCTGGCAATCTTCGTTCGTCTGGAATCCCAGCAAATCATAGGCCAGCATCGCATTGATCAGCTCGCGGTGATTGGGCACGCCCTGCATCACCGCGGCAACCGGCCACGGCGTGTGCAGGAAGAAGCCGATCGGATCGTCGACGCCGAGATCGCGCAGCTCAGCGCCGAGCGCGAGGAAATGATAATCCTGCACCCAGAACGCGGTCTGCGGCTTGCGGAAACGCATCAAGGCGCGCGCCATGAACGCGTTGACCTCGCGATAGCTGACATAATCGTCGCGCGAGACGCGGATCAGATCGCTGCGCGAATGCAGCGCCGGCCACAGCGCCGAATTGGCAAAACCTTCGTAATAGCCGCCGTAATGCGCGGCCGGCAGATCCAGCGTCGCAATCGCACCCGATCCGAGTGCTTCGATCTCGGCAAACGGCTCCTTCTGATGGCCGTCACGCACACGACCGGAGGACCCCACCCAGATGGCGCCCGAATGCTCGACAACGGGAAGTAATGCCGCAGCCAAGCCGCCCGTCATGGGCTCGTTGGGTTTGCCGCGCGCAACTCGATTTGAAACGACGACTAAGTTCACAGGTCGTCCCCTCCTGTTCATTCCACCCTGTTTAACTGATGTTCATCAATATGGTTCCGGACATCATTTCTGCGAAATGAAACCAAAATCGGGCGCCGGCGTTGGAACTGGTTTCGCTGGTGGAACCGCAAATTTCGCTGCAAAGACAGCTTTTGAGGTCGTGTCACGCAGCATGCATTGCGGCGCGCAATGGCGCCGCGCTGGCAGCCTTTATGTCCGCGGCGTGGCGTTGCCTTGGTTTTACCTCGGATCGAGCAGGCGCGCGAGAAACGCGCGCACGTCGCTCGGCGCATCGAAGTGGCCATTCACACCCATGGCGCGGCGACCGACCGAGAACGAGAGCCCGTTCATGTCGGGCATGATCGCAAACACTGTCTCATCAGTGACGTCGTCGCCGATGAAGATCGGACGGCGTCCTCTAAACGGCTCATGCTTCATCAGTTCGCGCACGCCGGTGGCCTTGGTGAAACCGGAATGCTTGATCTCGCAAACGAACTTGCCGGGCAGAATTTCAATCGGCGCATTGGGCAGATCGGCGCGGATCAAGGAGACGGCTTCGTAGATCGCCTTTTCCGCATGCGGCGCGAGGCGATAATGCAGTGCCAGCGAATATCCCTTGTCCTCGAGCAGAATCCCCGGGCTGAGCTTGGCGATCGCGGCGAGCCGCCGCTTCAGCTCCTTGTCCATCGGCGGCGCGTGCAGGTCGTCGGCTTCGTTGCCAATCGACAGGCGCATCTCCGCGCCATGACCTGCGACGGCGCGAAAGACATCAGGCGCAAAGATCAGGTCGATATCGTTGAGCGAGCGGCCGCTCACCATCGCCAGCGCGCCCGATGTGCGTTCCGTCAGCCGGTTCAGCGTTTCCGACAGGCCCGGCGGCACCCACACCTCCCGCGGCGTCGGCATCAACTCGAGCAGCGTGCCGTCGATATCGAGCAGGATCGCAGTCTCGCCCAGATGCGGGACGAGCGCATGCGGCACCGGCACCGCGTCGGGCGCTTCTTCATCTGGCATGGTGCGCTTCTGATCCAATTCAGCAAGTTCCGATTTCATAGTCTACTCCATCGAGGCAAGTGGCCGCGCAATATCTTCCAGCGATTTTCGTTCGGCGGAGACGGCATAGCGCCACGCCACCATCGCGGCGATGATCATCAGGAAGGCCCCCAGCAAATAGCCGGCGAACACGCTGTTGCGTGACCCCGTATCGATCAGCGCGCCGAACAGCGCGGGACCCGCGACGCCGCCGATTCCGGTGCCGACCGCATAGAACACTGCAATCGCCAATGCGCGGACTTCCAGCGGAAACGTCTCGCTGACGGTGAGATAGGCAGCGCTCGCGGCGGGCGAGGCAAAGAAGAAGATGACCATCCAGGCGATGGTCTGCCCCTGTGCGCTCAAGGCGCCGATCGAGAACAGATAGCCCGAGAGCGCCAGCAGCGCGCCCGAGACACCATAGGTGAGCGTGATCATGGTGCGCCGGCCGAGCGTATCGAACAGGCGGCCGAGCAGCAGCGGGCCCAAAAAATTGCCGGCGGCGAAAGGCAGCAGATACCAGCCGACGTGGTCGGCACTGATGCCGTAGAAATCAGTCAGCACCAGCGCGAAGGTAAAGAAGATGGCGTTGTAGAAAAAGGCCTGCGCGACCATCAATACCAGTCCGACCATCGCGCGCTGGCGATAGGTGAAGAACAGCGTGTGCACGACCTCCCTGATCGGCGTGTGATCGCGCATCTTCAGGCGCATCTTGGCGAAGCGTCCGTCGCTCGTGTTCTGGCCGTGTCCGATCACCGAGCGCTCGATCTCGTCGACGATCGCGTGGGCCTGGTCGGGCCGGCCGTGGATCATCAGCCAGCGCGGACTTTCCGGAATCCACATCCGCATCAGCAGCACGACGAGGCCGATGGTTGCGCCGATGAGATAAGCGAGGCGCCAGCCGAGATCGGGATCGATCACCGCGGGATCGAGCAGCACGATGGCGGCGACCGCGCCCATTGCCGCACCGATCCAGAAGCTGCCGTTGATGACCAGGTCAGTCCAGCCGCGGTAGCGCGCCGGCACCAATTCCTGGATGGTCGAGTTGATCGCGGTGTATTCGCCGCCGATGCCGGCACCGGTGAGGAAGCGAAATAGCGCGTAGCTCGCGATATTCCACGACAGCGCGGTCGCGGCCGTCGCCGAGAGATAAAGCGCGAGCGTAATGAAGAACAGTTTCTTGCGGCCGATGCGGTCGGTGAGCCAACCGAAGCCGAGTGCGCCGAGCACCGCGCCCGCGAGATAGGCGGAATTGGCGATGCCGAGATCGAGATTGGAGAAGCGCAGCGTGGGGCTCTGCTTCAGCGCACCCGAGAGCGCGCCGGCCAGTGTCACTTCGAGCCCGTCGAGGATCCAGGTGATGCCGAGCGCCAGCACGACGCGGGTGTGAAAGCCGCTCCACGGCAATGCGTCGAGTCGCGCGGGAATGCTGGTCTCGATGATGCGGTCGGTCGCGGCCGCCACCGGGATCGCAGCTCCATCATTGAGTGCTGTGCTTTGCTGCAATTCCATCGCGTTGCTGGGTCTGACCAATGGAAGCGGCCCCGGTTCACATGATGTGGCGGGAGGCGTTCCAATCATGGAGGTGCGGCATTCCGCCTGCCACCTGCGACAACGTCTGCGGCAAGGGCATGTTCCCTTGGGAACAGCACCCAAGGCCACCCGTTTCCAATGGAGCCGCAGGGAGTTGACGCATGGCTCATGTCAGAAAGACGACACATTCGCGCAAGTCCGCCGCAGGCAAGACGGTGCGCGGGAAAACCAGCGCGAGGCGCAGCACGACCGTGCGCAAGAGCACGAAGCGGGCCGCGCCGAAACGCTGGTCGCAGCGCGTGACCAGGGAAAGCGACGCACTCGACCTCAAGCAAGGTGTGTTCAAGCTGACCAGCGCGAAGAAGATCGCAGCCTCGCTGAAGCGCTCGGCCGAGCACAGTTCGCGCCGCAAGACCGGCGCCTACCGTTCGGCGCTGTCGATGCTGACCTTCTACATCAACCGCGCCGGCAAGACGCTGCCGAAGACGCAGCGTGCGCGGCTCGAGCGGGCAAAGGTGGAGCTGAAGCGGGCGTTCGGGAGGGAGTGAGTCCCGGTCTGAACCTCACGCCGCCCGGATATTCCCCATGAACCGGTCGAGCTCGGCACGCAGGCGCGTGCTTTCGGACGACAGCGTCTTGGCCGAGTTCAGCACCTCTTCCGACGCGGAGCCGGTCTCGGCGGCGCCGCGATTGACCTGGCCGATATCGGTGGCGGCGGTCTGGGTGCCCTGCGCGACAGTCTGAACGCTGCGCGCGATCTCCTGCGTCGCCGCGCCCTGCTGCTCGACCGCGCTCGCGATCGACGTCGAGATTGACGAGATCTGGCCGATGGTGGCGCCGATCTCCTTGATCGCGGCAACTGACTCGGCCGTTGCGCCCTGCATGCCCGTGATGTGCGAGGAAATCTCGTCGGTGGCCTTGGCGGTCTGGCTGGCCAGCGACTTCACTTCGCTGGCGACAACCGCAAAGCCGCGGCCAGCTTCGCCGGCGCGCGCGGCCTCGATGGTGGCGTTGAGCGCGAGCAGATTGGTCTGCTCGGCGATCGCGGTGATCAGCTTGACGACTTCGCCGATCTGCTGGGCGGCATGCGACAGTTTGCCGATCCGGGTATCGGTTTCCTTGGCCTGCACCACGGCGGCTTCGGCGATACGGCTGGAATCGCGAACCTGACGGCCGATCTCTTCGACCGACGCCGACAGCTCTTCGGTCGCGGTTGCGACCGATTGCATGTTGCTTGAGGCCTGCTCGGAGACACTGGCGACCTGGTTCGACAGGCTCTGCGTCGTCTCGGCGGTACGGGTCAGCGTGGATGCGGCCGATTCGAGCTGCACGGCGGAGGACGAGACATTGGAGACAATGGCGCCTACTGCGCCTTCGAAATCATCGGCAAAGCGAATCAGCTCGGAGCGACGGCTTGCGGCCTGCTCCCGATTCTGGACTTCGCTGGCGGCAGCATCGCGCTCGGCCTTTGCGACGGCCTGAACCTTGAATTCTTCCACCGCGCCGGCCATCTCACCGATCTCGTCCCTGCGGCCGAGACCCGGCAGCACGACGTCGAAATTGCCCGAGGCGAG
>NZ_JADPJH010000018.1:658475-732107 GCF_023073315.1 Bradyrhizobium sp. 1
AATGCCGTTGCCGAGCATCAGGGCCAGCGCAGCGCCGATGGCGAGGCCGCCGAGCGCCAGCATCAGCATGAGTCGTTCGGTCTCAACGATGGTGGAATTGGCGCTCGTCTCGATGCGCTGCTGATCGGCAGTCAGTTCCGACCGCAGTTCGTTCGAGAGCTTGAGGATGGACGCCGCGGTCTTGGTCATCTCGCCGTTCAACTTGACGATGACCTTCACGTTCTCGGTCAGCTTCGAGAACGAGGAGCGGTACTGCTTCAGCAGATTGCCGATCTCGGTGACACGGTCGGTGATCTTCTGCTCGTTGGCATAGATCGAGACCAGCAGGGTCTCCAGGAACTTGATGCGGGCGATCACGCCGTCGGCGGTCTTCGGCTCCGGCTTGGCGACGAAGGCGCTCACCGAGGTGGAAACCGCCAGATATTGCGAGGTGACGTCCTTGGCCGTGGTCTGAACCGAATTCAGGCCCGCCAGTGCCGCGGTATCGGCGAGATCGTCGAACTTGAAGCGAATCTTGTTGCCGACGCTGTTGAGCTCGTCGGCCGCGATCTTGCTGTTCTCGCGCGTCAGTGTGATGATCTCGCCGAAAACTTTTGTAAAGCGCTGGAAGTCGGCTTCGAGCTTGCCGACCTGCTCACGGCGCGCCGCGCCCGTGGTCGCCGCCATCGTCTTGGCGATTGCGCCCTTCAGATTCTCTTCGGCCGCCTTGGCCGCGGTCTCGTCATCCGCCGACCCGGTCAGCGTATAGGCCCGCGCCAGACCCTGGTAAGCGATCAGATCACGATCGACCGTCCGCGCGAGGTCCGCTTCCGCCACGCTGGCCCGGTAGGAGGCCACGGCGGCCTGGATCCGCTCGAAGCCGAAATAGGCGAAAGCCATGCTGACGGCGAGAATGGCCAGCACCGCCACGAAACCGAGGATGATTTTTGCACGAAAACGCAAGGTGAGCAGCTTCGATGTGTTCGGCTTCGACTTGACGGGCATTCCCCCACCCCATTCCATTCGCGGAAAACCAGGCGCAGCCCGAAAGCAGCCCGCTTCCCGACTCGTGAGCACGGTAACGGGCAAAGGATAAGCCACGGTAAATTTATAGCGTCGCAACTTGCGGTTAGGTGACGCGGCAAGGTGTGTGGTCCCGGACAAGCGCGCGCAGATCCGGGACGACAATGGTGGATGGCGCTCGGGCGAGGACTTCAGGCGCAGCAAGCCTCAAGCCGCCCGGATATTCCCCATGAAGCGGTCGAGTTCGGCACGGAGGCGGGTGCTTTCGGACGACAGCGTCTTGGCCGAATTCAGCACCTCTTCCGACGCCGAGCCGGTTTCGGCGGCGCCGCGGTTGACCTGGCCGATATCGGTGGCGGCCGTCTGGGTGCCCTGAGCAACGGTCTGGACGCTGCGGGCGATCTCCTGCGTCGCCGCGCCCTGCTCTTCCACCGCGCTGGCGATGGACGTCGAGATCGACGAGATCTGGCCGATGGTGGCGCCGATCTCCTTGATCGCGGCGACCGATTCGGCGGTCGCGCCCTGCATGCCCGCGATGTGGGAGGAAATCTCGTCGGTGGCCTTTGCAGTCTGACTGGCCAGGGACTTCACTTCGCTGGCGACAACCGCAAAGCCGCGGCCGGCTTCACCAGCGCGCGCCGCCTCGATGGTGGCGTTGAGCGCCAGCAAATTGGTTTGCTCGGCGATCGCCGTGATCAGCTTGACGACTTCACCGATCTGCTGCGCGGCATGGGAGAGCTTGCCGATCCGGCCGTCGGTTTCCTTGGCCTGCACGACGGCGGCTTCGGCGATGCGGTTGGAATCGCGGACCTGACGGCCGATCTCCTCGACCGAGGCCGAGAGCTCTTCGGTCGCGGTCGCGACCGACTGCATATTGCTCGAGGCCTGCTCGGACACGCCCGCGACCTGGCTCGACAGTGTCTGCGTGATCTCGGCGGTACGGGTCAGCGTGGACGCGGACGATTCGAGCTGCACGGCGGAAGCCGAGACATTCGACACGATGGCGCCGACAGCATTTTCGAAATCATCGGCGAAACGAATCAGCTCGGAGCGGCGGGCCGCGCTTGCCTCCTTGTTCTGGGCTTCGCTGGCGGCGGCATCGCGCTCGGCCTTGACGACGGCCTGAACCTTGAATTCCTCGACCGCGCCGGCCATCTCACCGATCTCGTCCTTGCGGCCGAGACCCGGCAGCACGACGTCGAAATTGCCCGAGGCGAGCTCGCGCATCGCCTTGCACATCGCGATCATCGGACGCGAGATGCCGGTTCCGAGCAGGAACGCGAGGATCGCACCTAACAGCGTGCCGCCAACGGCCAGCATCAGCACCAGCTGTTCGGTCTTCCCGATGGTCGCTTCCGACTCCGAATCGAGCCGCTGCTGTTCGGCGACGAGGTCAGCCTTCATGGCGGTCGCACCCTGGAGAATCGCGCCGGCCGAGCCGCTCATCTCGGTCACGAGGTCATCGACCATCTTGGCGTTGGCGATCAGCTTCTCCAGCGATTCGCGATAGGCCGTGAGGAGCCCCTTGGCGTCCTTCAGGCCGGCGACAATCTTGTCGTCCATGGAATAGACGGCGCCGAGCGAGTTCTCGACGAATTTCAACCGCGCCAGCGCGCTGGTGGCAATCGCCTGATCCGACGTCAGCACGAAGTTGGTCGCAGCCGAACTTGCGGTCTGGAACTGGGCATTGACCTGCTTGGTGCCGAACTCGATCGCCTGCGCCTCGGAATCGGATGCGTTGTTGCCGATGTCGTCGAGCTTGTATTTCAGGAGGTTGGCGTTGCGCGTGAGCTGGTTCTGCACCAGCAGTGCGCTGTCACGCTTGGCCTGGAGGACTTTTGCGAAGGTCGAGGAGAAGTTGGAGAACTCCTTGGCGAGCTTGCTCAGGCTCTCCTGCCGCGCCGGCTTCTTGGCACTCCTGGTGGCCTGGTCAATGGCGCTCTTCAGGCTGGCTTCGGAATCCAGAGCCGCCTTGGCGTCGTCCTCCTTGCCGGTGACGACGAAATATTTGACGGCCAAACGATAGGCGAGCAGCTCGCGGTCGATGTTGCGGGCAAGGTCGGCCTCCGTCACGCTGGCGCGGTAGAATCCGACCCCGGTCGAGACCCGCTCGAAGCCGAAATAGGAGAAGGCCATGCTGCCGGCGGAGATCACCAGCACCGCGGCGAAGCCCAGGATGATCTTGGCGCGGAACCTGAGGGTCGGAAATATTGTTCGTTTAGACGGCGACGCGATACGCCCGGACATTCCCAACCCCCATTTATTCTATTCGGCCGTGTTCCGGAGGCACCCCGCCTCCAGACCCGGATGCGCAAAACTAGGGCACAATGGATAAGGGGCGGTAAATTCGGCGCGGCCTCCGCAATCTCCGGTATCATCGGCCAAAGGCCGACCGGATGGGGTGACGGCTGGCATCCCACGCGGCCCGCCGACCCGGCCGGCGAATCCCCGGCCTGCCCGACCAAGTCATTGCCCTCACAAGTCATTGCGCCCCCGTCGGGATCGATGACTTTTCCATGACCGCAGCGGCCAAAATCCTAGTTGCAAAGTCCGGGGGCGCTGTCTCTAATTAGAAACAATCAAAATCAATCCCCGGGAGGACTTCACCGTGTCTACAGTCAAACTGACAGTCAACGGCAAGGCCGTTGCTGTCGACATCGAGGATCGCACGCTGCTGGTCCAGCTGCTGCGCGAAAACCTCAACCTCACCGGAACCCATGTCGGCTGCGACACCAGCCAATGCGGCGCCTGCGTCGTCCATATGGACGGGAAGGCGGTGAAGTCCTGCACCATGCTGGCGGGCCAGGCCGACGGCGCCAACGTTACCACCATCGAGGGCATCGCCAAGGGCGACGAGCTGCACCCGATGCAGGCCGCCTTCCGCGACAATCACGGCCTGCAGTGCGGCTATTGCACGCCCGGCATGATCATGTCGGCGATCGACATCGTGCACCGCTACGGCGGCGAGCTCGACGAGACCACGGTCCGTCACGAGCTCGAAGGCAACATCTGCCGCTGCACCGGCTACCACAACATCGTCAAAGCCGTGCTGGATGCAGCCGGACGCATGAAGGTCTCGCAGGCGGCCGAGTAAAGCGGCCCGCCTCGAAAAAGAACCACCGTTGCTGCTTTCGAAGGAAAGCGCAGTCAAAACAATTCCGGTCGGGAGGACCAGACATGGGTGTTGAAGGCATCGGCGCGCGCGTCGTGCGCAAGGAAGACAAGCGTTTCATTACCGGCAAGGGCCGCTACGTCGACGACATCAAATTGCTGGGCATGACCCATGCCCATTTCATTCGCAGCCCGCACGCGCACGCCAAGGTGAAGAAGATCGATTCTTCCGCCGCGCTGAAGATGCCGGGCGTGGTCGCGGTGCTCACCGGACAAGAGATCGTCGACGATAAGGTCGGCAACCTCATCTGCGGCTGGGCCATCACGTCCAAGGACGGCAGCCCGATGAAGATGGGCGCATGGCCTGCGATGGCGCCGGAGACGGTGCGCTTCGTCGGTCAGGCCGTCGCGGTCGTGATCGCCGATACCAAGAATCTGGCGCGCGACGCGGCCGAAGCCGTGGTCGTCGATTACGAGGAACTTCCGGCGGTTGCCGATGTCCACGCCGCCATCAAATCAGGCGCACCGCAGCTTCACCCCGAGGCGCCCGGCAACCAGGTTTATGACTGGGTGATCGGCGACGAGGGCGCGGCGGACGCCGCCTTCGCCAAGGCCGCCAATGTCGTAAAACTCGACGTCACCAACAACCGCCTTGCGCCGAATGCGATGGAGCCGCGCGCGGCGATCGCCGATTATGACGCGGCGGAAGAGCACTTCACGCTCTATACGACGTCGCAAAACCCGCACGTCGCCCGCCTCGTGCTGTCGGCGTTCTACAACATCGCCCCCGAGCACAAGCTGCGCGTGATCGCCCCCGACGTCGGCGGCGGTTTTGGCTCAAAAATCTTCATCTATCCCGAGGAGATGGTGGCGCTGTGGGCCTCGAAGAAGGTCGGCCGTCCCGTAAAATGGACCGGCGACCGCACCGAAGCCTTCCTCACCGACGCGCACGGCCGCGACCATGTGACCCATGCCGAGATGGCGTTCGACGCCCAGAATAAGATCTTGGGCTTGAAGGTGAAAACCTACGCCAATTTCGGCGCCTACATGTCGCTGTTCTCGTCGTCAGTGCCGACCTATCTCTACGCGACGCTCTTGTCGGGCCAGTACAACATCCCGGCGATCCATGCCGAGGTGGTCGGGGTCTACACCAACACCACGCCGGTCGACGCCTATCGCGGCGCGGGCCGTCCCGAGGCCAGCTATCTGATCGAACGTCTGATGGAGACGGCCGCGCGGCAGTTGAAGGTCGATCCGGCCGCGCTGCGCCGGCAAAACTTCATCACCCAGTTCCCCCACCAGACGCCCGTGATCATGGCTTATGACACCGGCGACTTTAATGCCTCGCTCGATGCCGCGATGAAGGCGATCGACTATGCCGGCTTCGCCGGACGCAAGGCCAAGGCGAAGACGGAAGGCAAGCTGCGCGGCATCGGCGTGTCCTGCTACATAGAAGCCTGCGGCATCGCGCCGTCAAAGGCGGTCGGCAGCCTCGGTGCCGGCGTCGGCCTGTGGGAATCCGCGGAAGTGCGCGTCAACCCGGTCGGTACCATCGAGGTCCTCACCGGCTCGCACAGCCACGGCCAGGGTCACGAAACCACGTTCTGCCAGCTCGTCGCGGAGCGTTTGGGCATCCCCATCAGCCAGGTCTCGATCGTCCATGGCGATACCGACAAGGTGCAGTTCGGCATGGGCACCTATGGCTCGCGCTCGGCGGCCGTCGGTCTCACCGCGATCCTGAAGGCGATGGAGAAGATGGAATCCAAGGCCAAGAAGATCGCGGCGCACGCACTCGAAGCGTCGGAGGGCGACATCGTCATCGAGAACGGCGAGTTCA
The DNA here is from genome assembly GCF_023073315.1 of Bradyrhizobium sp. 1. GTDB lineage: Bacteria > Pseudomonadota > Alphaproteobacteria > Rhizobiales > Xanthobacteraceae > Bradyrhizobium. The sequence goes on from NZ_JADPJH010000018.1 coordinate 664,426, forward strand.
AGGTCGCCGGCACCGACAAGGCGATCGCCTTCCCGATGGTCGCGCTCGCGGCGTACACCGCGCACAATCTGCCTGACGGAATGGAGCCGGGCCTGAAGGAAAGCGCCTTCTACGACCCGACCAACTTCACCTTCCCGGCAGGCTCCTATATCTGCGAGCTCGAAGTCGATCCCGGCACCGGCAAGACCAGCTTTGTCAACTTCGTCGCAGCCGACGACTTTGGCCGGCTGATCAACCCGATGATCGTCGAGGGCCAGGTCCATGGCGGCCTGGTTCAAGGCATCGGGCAGGCACTGCTCGAGCACGCGATCTACGATGCCAATGGCCAGCCGGTCACGGCCTCGTTCATGGACTATGCCATGCCGCGCGCCGATGACGTGCCCTCGTTCAACCTCTCCCACACCACGACGCTGTGTCCGGGCAATCCCCTGGGCATCAAGGGTTGCGGTGAGGCCGGCGCGATCGGCGCCTCCGCAGCCGTGATCAACGCGATCACGGATGCGATCAGCAAGAACAATCTGGAAATGCCCGCAACCCCGGACAGGGTGTGGCGCACGATCCACGCGGCTTAAAGAGGGAGCAACGAAAATGTACCAGACCATTTATCATCGCGCTTCCTCGGTCGACGAAGCCGCCAGCCTGTTTGCCAAGGGCAGCGACGCAAAGTTCCTCGCCGGCGGCCAGACGCTGCTGCCGGTGATGAAGCAGCGCCTTGCCAGTCCCTCCGACGTGATCGACCTCGGCAAGATCAAGGAATTGCAGGGCGTCGAGCTGTCGGGCGACGTGCTGACCATCAAGGCCGGCACGACCTATTTCGACATCATGCAGAATGCCGATGTGAAGAAGGCCATCCCCGCGATTGCCTATCTCACCTCGGTGCTCGGCGATCCCGCGGTGCGTTACCGCGGCACGATCGGCGGCTCGATCGCCAACAACGATCCCGCCGCGGATTATCCGGCCGCACTGCTCGCGCTCGGCGCCACCGTGAAGACCAACAAGCGATCGATCTCGGCGGAGGACTTCTTCCAGGGCCTGTTCACGACGGCGCTTGAGGACGGCGAGATCATCACCGCGGTGTCGTTCCCGGTTCCGGCGAAGGCGGGCTACGCCAAGATGCGGCACCCGGCTTCGCGCTTCGCGCTGACCGCCGTCTTCGTCGCGCAGACCAAGTCGGGCGAGATCCGCGTCGCCGCGACCGGCGCTTCGCAGAGCGGGGTGATGCGCGTTGGCGCGATCGAGGCTGCGTTGAAGGCGAACTGGTCACCGTCGGCACTCGACAGCGTGAACATTTCGGCGAGCAATCTGCTGGCCGATATTCACGGTACCGCGGAGTACCGAGCCAACCTGATCAAGGTCATGGCTCAGCGTGCGGTAACGGCCGCGGGCTGATCTCGCTTTAGCGACTCAACACAAATTTTTCGCGGCGCGCAGCAATGCGCGCCGCTTTTTTGATGCGCCCATGCATGAAAAGCGCTTGCCTCGCTGGCGTGAAGGCTGGAAAAGTTAATCAGCCAATTAACTCGCCCCACAGAGGAACGTCCCGGGCGCTTGCCGATCCATCGGCATCCGCCCGCGATCCGAGGAAACAACAACGTGCTCGATAAATCAGCCCCCTCCGCGTCCGTCCGCACCTCCGGCCCGCTCTCGGGCTTCCGCATCGTCGAATTCGCCGGCATCGGACCGGGCCCGTTCGCCTGCATGATGCTGGCCGACATGGGTGCTGACGTCGTCACGCTCGATCGCGTCGGCGCCAAGAAGAGCATGAAGTCGGTGGCGGGCCGCGGCCGCAAGGTGATCGAGCTCGACCTCAAGGACAAGGCGGCGATCGCAGAGGTGCTCGACCTGCTCGCCAGCGCCGACGCCCTGGTCGAGGGCTTCCGTCCCGGCGTGATGGAGCGGCTCGGCCTCGGCCCCGAATTGGTGCTCGCGCGCAATCCAAAGCTCGTCTATGGCCGCATGACCGGCTGGGGCCAGGAAGGCCCGCTTGCCAACGCCGCTGGCCATGACATCAATTACATCTCCATCACCGGCGCGCTCGCCGCGATCGGACCTAAGGAAGCGCCGGTGCCGCCGCTCAACCTGGTCGGCGATTTCGGCGGCGGCGCGCTCTATATGGTCGTCGGCGTCCTCGCAGCGCTCTTGGAAGCGCAGAAGTCCGGCAAAGGTCAGGTCGTCGACACCGCGATGTGCGACGGCGCGGCATCGCTGATGTCATTCTTCTTCGACATGACCACGCTCGGCCGCTGGACCGAGGGCCGCAACCAGAACTTCCTCGACGGGGGCGCGCATTTCTATGGCGTCTATGAATGCGCCTGCGGCCATTTCGTCTCGATCGGCTCGATCGAGCCGCAGTTCTACGCGCTATTGCGCGAGCACGCGGGCCTCACCGACGCCGATTTCGACGCGCAGATGAACCCCAAGGCCTGGCCCGCACTGAAGGAGAAGCTGAAGGCCGTGTTCAAGGGTAAGACCCGCGAGGACTGGTGCAAGATCATGGAAGGAACCGACATCTGCTTCGCGCCGGTGCTGACCATGTCGGAAGCGACCGAACATCCGCACATGGTCGCCCGTGAGGTCTTCATCGAGCGTCACGGTGTCAAACAACCGGCGCCGGCGCCGCGCTTCTCGCGGACGCCGTCGACGGTTCGTGAGCCGGAAGGTGCGGAGATCGCAGCGGTGACGGCTGCGTGGAAAGCGGGCCGCTAAGGCGCGCCTGAGGGTTGTACGCGGGCACCTTTTGCGTCACTTCGCGTTCCATAAAAGTGACACAAGGTACTTCCCGTGGAACAAACTGACCGCCCGCGTCCCTCTCAAACCATGCGCGTCGGCGCAGCCATTCTCGGCAACGCGCTCGAATTCTACGACTTCACCGTTTACGCGGCGTTCGCCGTCTGGCTCGCCAAGGCGTTCTTTCCAGCGGACAATCCGAACACGAGCCTGCTGCTGACGGTTGCGACTTTCGGCGTCGGATTCGTGGCGCGGCCGCTCGGCGGTATCGTGATCGGCGCCTACGCCGATCGCTACGGCCGCAAGCCGGCGATGACGCTGACCATCTGGCTGATGGCGCTGGGCACCGGCATGATCGGCCTGCTGCCGACCTACGAGCAGATTGGATTGCTGGCGCCGGTCCTGCTGGTGTTCGCGCGGCTGCTGCAGGGTTTTTCGACCGGCGGCGAGATGGGACCGGCGACGACCTATCTGCTTGAGAGCGCACCCTCGCACCGCAAAGGTTTCTTCGGAAGCTGGCAGCTCGCCAGCCAGAACATGGGCAGCCTGTTCTCTGCGCTCGTCGGCCTTGGCCTGGCTTTCCTGATCACCCCTGGTGCCAATGAAAGCTGGGGTTGGCGTGTTCCCTTCCTTCTCGGGATCCTGATTGCGCCGGTCGGCTACTTCATCCGCCGCAATCTCGATGAAACTCTCGATGCCGAGGAGGCCCATGCCAGCGTCGGCGGCGTGCTCTCCGACATCCTGGCGAACCACTCGGGCAAGATCGTGCTGTGCATTTTGCTGATCTCCGGCGCCACCATCGGCCAGTACTTCTTCCTCTACACCGCTACCTACGCCATCAACACGCTGCATTTCAGCCAGGGCTGGGCGATGACGGCCAACTTCGCCACTTTCGCGAGCGGCACGATCTTCGCTCTGGTCGGCGGTGCGCTCGCGGACAGATACAGCCTCAAGACCATCGCCGTGGTCCCGCGCATCATCGTGACATTGCTGTTCTATCCCGCATTGCTTCTGGTGGTGTCGTCGGGCTCGCCGCTCGTGTACGTGGTCACCGTCGCGGTGCTGATGGCGTTCCATGCGATGTCGGGGGGCGCCGGCATCATCCTCATCCCGCTCATCTTCCCCGCGATTGTCCGCACCAGCGGGCTGTCGATCGCCTATGCTCTCGGTGTGACTATCTTTGGCGGCACGGCGCAGCTCGTATTCACCTGGATCATCGGGTCGACGGGCGACAAGCTGTCATGGGTCTGGTACGTCATCGCCATGGGCATCGTCAGCTTGCTCGCCACGATGGCAATACGCGTGCCGGAAGGGGTGGAGCGGCGGCGGGACAGTGCAGCAGCGGGCGCAGTGGCGGCGGGCTCGTCTCGTTAGCGGAGCGACGAGCACGCTCTCGTAGGGTGGGCAATGGCGCAGAGCGCAGTGCCCACCGTCTCTTTCCGATGCCGATAAAAGTGGTGGGCACGCTTACGCTTTGCCCACCCTACGGCGGCGTCGCTACGCAGCGTTATCGACCTTCAACACCCCACGCCGGATCTGGTCCTCCTCGATCGACTCGAACAGGGCCTTGAAATTGCCTTCACCAAAGCCGTCGTCACCCTTGCGCTGGATGAACTCGAAAAAGATCGGGCCGATCGCGTTCGCTGAGAAGATCTGCAGCAGCACCTTGGTCTGGCCGCCGTCGACCACGCCCTCGCCATCGATCAGGATGCCGTTCTTCAGAAGACGTGCGACATCCTCGCCGTGCTTGGGCAAGCGCGCGTCGATTTTCTCAAAATAAGTCTCGGGCGGTGACGGCATGAAGGGCAGGCCGGCGTCGCGCAGGCCTTCGATCGTGCCGTGGATCTCGCGGCAGCCGCAGGCGATGTGCTGGATGCCCTCACCGCGATAGACCTTCAGATATTCCTCGATCTGGCCGGAATCGCCGGCGTCCTCGTTGATCGGAATCCGGATCTTGCCATCGGGGCTCGTCAGCGCGCGCGAGAACAGGCCGGAGGCGCGGCCCTCGATGTCGAAGAAGCGGATCTGGCGGAAGTTGAACAACTTTTCGTAGAAGCCCGTCCACACATCCATGCGGCCGCGATGGACGTTATGGGTGAGATGGTCGAGATAGAACAAGCCGGCGCCGACCGGCCGCGGATCACGCGGGCCGAGCCATTCGAACTCGGCCTCATAGGCCGAGCCCTTGGCGCCGTAGCGATCGACGAAGTACAGCAGGCTGCCGCCGATGCCCTTGATGGCGGGGACATCGAGCGTCTTCTGCGCCGATGACACATCGGCAGGCTCCGCGCCGAGCGAAATCGCGCGGTCATAGGCCGCCTTCGTATCGACCACGCGAAACGCCATCGACGGTGCACAAGGGCCGTGCGCGGCAACGAACTCGTAACCGTGGGTGCCGGGCTCCTCGTTGACGAGGTAGTTGATGTCGCCCTGGCGATAGACCGTGATCTTCTTGGCCTTGTGGCGCGCGACGGCCGCATAACCCATCAGCTTGAACAGCGCGTGCAGCTCTTCCGGATTGGGGTGCGCATATTCGACGAACTCGAACCCGTCGGTGCCCATTGGATTGTCGGCGGTGATCGTGGCCGGCGGTGCATCGTGCGGAAACGGACCCATGGTGTTCTCCCAAATGGCTGCTGGGACGAACTATCCTTCATGGGAGGCGCAAGGAGCGTGCAAACGAGACGTCTTTTGGCTATCATATGCACGATCCGTGCATCAAATGGACGAAACACGCATGATTCCGGTGGATGCCTTCGACCTCAAGATCCTCGGCGCGCTCCAGGACGACGGCCGCCTCACCAACCAGGAGCTTGCCGATCTCGCGGGCCTCTCCGCCTCGCAATGCTCGCGGCGGCGGATGCGGCTGGAGGAGGAGAAGGTGATCGCAGGCTATCATGCCGACCTCTCCAGCGAGGCGCTCGGCTTCGGCGTGATCGCCTTCATCCAGGTCGGGCTTGCGACCCACTCGCCGGACAATTCAAAACGCTTCCGCGCGCTGGTGAACCGGATCGACGAGATCCAGGAGGCCTATTCGCTGACGGGCGATGCCGATTACGTGCTCAAGGCGGTGCTGCGCGATCTCAAGGGCCTTTCCAACCTCGTCAACGACGTGCTGATGCCGCACCAGAGCGTGGCGCATGTGCGCTCCTCGATCGTGCTCGACCGACTGAAGGAAAGCTCAAAGCTGCCGCTAAAGGATTTGAAGGCTGGCTGAAATCGAGGGAACTACGTCATTCGCGCCCCGCGCGCGATCTGCGATCATCCGGCCAATCCGCGGAGATTCAACCATGGCCCTCCAGCTTCGACCGAACTGCGAATATTGCGACCGCGACCTGCCGCCTGATGCAACGGATGCACGGATCTGCTCCTATGAATGCACGTTCTGCGCGGACTGCGTGGAGACAAGGCTCTCCAACGTCTGCCCGAACTGCGGCGGCGGCTTTGCGCCGCGCCCGATCAGGCCGACGCAAGAATGGCGGCCGGGCGTGTGCACGACGAAGCAGGCGCCGTCCGACAAGCGGGTGCATTTGAAGTACAGCGTGGAGGACGTCGCTGCACATTGCGCGAGGATCAAGGACGTGGCGCCGGAGAAGCGATAGCTCTCGTAGGGTGGGCAAAGCGCAGCGTGCCCACGTCTTCGCTGCCGTCGGGAAGATGGTGGGCACGGCGCAAGAGCGCCTTTGCCCACCCTACGAGACCGGAGCGCGTCGCAATCATTCCGCCGCCGAGATCGTCCCCTCGACCTCACCGAACCCGACGCGATAACCGTTGCCCTGGCACCAGCCGCGCATGACGAGGCTGTCGCCGTCCTCCAGGAACGTGCGCCTGGCGCCGCCGGGGAGCTCGACCGGCTCGGTGCCGTTCCAGCTGATCTCCAGCAAGCTGCCGCGCTGGTTCTTCTCCGGGCCGGAGATGGTGCCGCTGCCGAGGAGATCGCCGACATTCATCGCGCAACCGCTGGAGGCGTGGTGCATCAACTGCTGTACCGAGGACCAGTACATGTATTTGAAATTGGTGCGGCTGATGCCCGCGGGCGCATTGGCGCCGGCGGCGCGCAGGGAGATGTCGAGCTCCAGATCGTAGTTCTGCGGCTTCGCTTGCTTGAGATAATCGAGCGGCACCGGCTCCTGCTCCGGCCCCTTCAGGCGGAACGGTTCCAGCGCCTCGCGCGTCACCACCCAGGGGCTGATTGAAGTGGCAAATGCTTTCGCGAGGAACGGCCCCAGCGGCACATATTCCCATTGCTGAATGTCGCGCGCGCTCCAGTCGTTGAGCAGCACGAAGCCGAAGATCATCTCTTCGGCCTGATGCTCGGTCAGCATGCCGCCCATCGGCGAAGGCTGGCCAACCACGACGCCCATCTCCAGCTCGAAATCGAGCCGCTTGCACGGTGCAAAGCTCGGCACCTCAACATTCGGCGGCTTCAGCTGCCCGTGCGGGCGCTTCACTTTTGTGCCGCTGACGACGACAGTCGACGCACGGCCGTTATAGCCGATCGGCATGTGCAGCCAGTTCGGTTGCAGCGCGTTGTCCTTGCCGCGGAACATCACGCCGACATTGGTCGCGTGCTCTTTCGACGAATAGAAATCGGTATAGCCGGAAACGGCGAAAGGCAGATGCAGCTTTGCATCGCGCATCGGCACCAACGCCTGCTGGCGCAGCTCCTCGTTGTCACGCAGTTCCGGATGATCGTGGCGCAGCAGCTCGCTGATCCGCGCCCGCGTCTTCGCCCAGACTTTTGGTCCCAGCGCCATGAAGGGATTGAGCGAGCCCCCGGAGAATACGCCGAGCGGTCCGACGTCGAGCCGGGAGTCCTGCTCGAGCTCCCAGAGATCGAGCACGTGATTGCCGATTGCGACACCGACCCGCGGCGTCGGGTTGGCCTCGGTCGAGAACACGCCATAGGGCAGGTTCTGGATCGGGAAATCGGAGGCGGGATCGACGTCGATAAAGGAGCGGAGGCTGGGATCGTTGGGGTGGGTTGTCACTTTTCGCTCGGTTCTTTTTTCCTTCTCCCCTTGTGGGAGAAGGTGGCGCGAAGCGCCGGATGAGGGGTTCTATCCGCGAGTCCAAATGAGAGAGGTTCACTCGCGGATAGAACCCCTCACCCGTCTCGCCGCTTCCGCGGCGAGCCACCCTATCCCCGGTCTGAACACACACAAGGGGAGAGGGGAAGACCGTCACGGCCTGTTCGGATCGAACCGCTTCTCCAAACCCTTCCAGCAATCCGCGTAATCGTCTTGCAACGTCGCTGAGTTCGCGGCATGCGCTGTCACGCGCTGGGCATAGCGGGTCTCGAACATGAAGGCCATCGTCCCCGTCAGCTTCACGGGCTTCAGCTCGCCGTTGCTGGCGTGCTCGAAGGCGTCGCGGTCGGGGCCGTGCGGCAGCATGCAATTGTGCAGCGAGACGCCGCCCGGAACAAAGCCCTGCGGCTTGGCGTCATAGACGCCGTAGATCAGGCCCATGAACTCGCTCATGATATTCATGTGGTACCACGGCGGACGGAAGGTGTTGTCGGCAACCATCCAGCGTTCGGGGAAAATGACGAAGTCGATATTCGCGGTGCCCGCAGTCTCGGACGGTGAGGTCAGCACCGTGAAGATCGAGGGATCAGGATGATCGAAGCCGATCGCGCCGACCGGCGAGAACGTGCGCAGATCGTATTTGTAGGGCGCATAATTGCCGTGCCAGGCGACGACGTCGATCGGCGAATGCGGCAGCGTCGTCTTGAACAGCGCGCCGCCCCATTTCACGAACAGCTCGGTCGGCGTATCCTTGTCCTCGTAATGCGCGACCGGTGTGAGGAAATCGCGCGCGTTGGCGAGGCAATTGGCGCCGATCGGGCCACGCTCCGGTAGCGTGAAGGCGCCGCCATAGTTCTCGCAGAGATAGCCACGCGCAGGACCATTCGGAATCTCGACGCGGAATTTGACGCCGCGCGGGATCACCACGATCTCGCCGGGCTCGGCGTCGATGCGGCCGAACTCGGTGGCGACGCGCAGCTTGCCCTGCTGCAGCACGAACATCAGTTCGCCGTCGGCATTGTAGAAGTGCTGGTCCACCATCGACTTGGTGATGAGATAGATGTGCGCGGCCATGCCGGCCTGCGTGTTGACATCGCCGGCGGTCGTCATGGTCTGCACGCCCTGAAGGAAGGTCGTGTCCTCCTTCGGGATCGGCGCCGGGTCCCAGCGCAGCTGCGCGATCGGCAGATCGTATTCATGACAGGGCGCCGAGCGCCACAGGCCGCCATCGGCCTTCTCGAAGCGGCCAGAATGCTTCACCGAGGGGCGGATACGATAGAGCCACGAGCGCTCGTTGGTGCCGCGCGGCGCGGTGAAAGGCGAGCCGGAGAGCTGCTCGGCATAGAGCCCGTAGGCGCAGCGCTGCGGCGAGTTGCGACCGATCGGCAGCGCGCCCGGCAGTGCTTCGGTCTCAAAGCTGTTGCCGAAGCCGGACATGTAGCCCGGTGTCACCTGCGCCGAGCTGCGGATGATCTGATCAGGCGAGGTATTGATGTTCATGACTATCCTCCTTGCAAAGCGGCCCACATCTCCTGGTCGCGCTTGTCGGTCCAGATCACGGGATCGTCGATCCCCGATGCTTCGTCATAGGCGCGCGAGACGTTGAACGGCAGGCAGTGCTCGTAGATGGCAAAACTGTGGAACTTCGGATCCATCACTTCGCGCGTCGCGGCCATCGATTCCTTCAGCGTGCGTCCCTTGGCGACCGAGATTTCGGCTGCGCCATAGAGCGAGGTGACGAAATCGCGCGTCATCGCGATGGCTTCGCGCACGGTGGCCGTGCCCTTGAGCGCGTCGCCGCGGCCCGGCGCGATCGCCTTGGGATTGAAGTTGCGGATCTCGTTCAGCGTCAGCGGCCATTCGCGCAGATGCGCATCGCCGCAATAGCAGGCCGAGTGATATTCGATGAGGTCGCCGGAGAACATCACCTCGGCGTCCGGCACCCAGGCGACGATGTCGCCGGAAGTGTGACCGGCGCCCAGCTGCATCAGCCGCACTTCGCGTTTTCCCAGGTAGATCGACATTTCGCCTTCAAAGGTGAGCGTCGGCCAGGTCAGGCCGGGGATGCTCTCGGCATCCTGGAACAGGCGGGGGAATCGGCCATATTCGGAATCCCAATCCTGCTGGCCGCGCTCCTCGATCAGCCGATGCGTTTCCTGCGAGGCGACGATTCCTTGCGCGTTGTAGGCAGAGGCGCCGAGCACGCGCACGGCGTGATAGTGCGACAGCACGACATATTTGATCGGCTTGTCGGTGACGGCCTTGACGCGCTCGATCACCTTGTTCGCCATTGCGGGCGTCGACTGCGCGTCGAACACCAGGCAGCCGTCGTCGCCGACGATAATCGCGGTGTTCGGATCGCCCTCGGCGGTGAAGGCGTAGAGATCAGTGCCGATCTCGGAGAAGGTGATTTTCTTCTCGGAGAGATCGCCGGTGGATGCGAAGTTCTTCGCCATCAGTTTGTCCTTAAGGTCTTGGGTTATTGTTGCTGCTGTTGTTGCTGCTGGCCGTCGATCATGCGGCGTTTTGCCAGCACGAGCGCCTCCCGCAGCACGTCGATGTCGCCGATATGGTTGGCAAGGATCAGCACCAGCGCGGCGTCGAAATCGGCGCTCTGCTCGTCGGTCAGGCCGCGATGCGCCTCGACAATGGCGCGAAAGGCATCGTCGGGCCGCGCGAAGTTGGAACTGGTAGAGAGCGGCATGCAAAACCTCAATTCACGCCTGCCGCCCGCGACAGCGCGGCGGCGATGACCTCGCGCGTCGGATGACGGAAACGTGCTGCGATATAGCCATCGGGCCTGAGCAGATAGGCCGCACCTGGCTCGGCGTCGTAGCGCTTTGCGACAAGGCCCGACGGATCGGCAAGTCCGCCTTCACCACCGATGCGGATGTCCTTCACGCCATCTGGCGCATCGATTGCCGCGCCATTGCTGAACGACAGCAAGGTGAAGTCCGTTCCGTTGCGGCGGAAGGCATCCGTCAAATAAGCCTGCTCGCCAACTGGCGCGTCGAGCATGGAACAGCCCGGCGACGGCCCACCGCGCCACGCATCCACATCGAGCGATGACAGCGGCGAGTCGTAGCTGCACGGCACCGACAGTCGGCCGCCATTGACCATGCGCTTGCCGAACTCAGTTTCCTTCGCCAGCGACAGCACGGCCTTGCGCAGTCGCGCTTCCTGGTGCGAGTTCGGCGCCATGAAATCGGTCGAGCGGGTGGACTCGCGGATATTCTCGTCGGCCGCGAGGCTGCGCTCAACGTGATAGCTTTCGAGCAAACTCGCGGGCGAGATCCCGCGCAGCACACGATCGAGCTTCCAGGAAAGGTTTTCGGCGTCCTCGAGTCCCGAGTTCGCGCCGCGCGCACCGAAGGGCGAGACCTGATGCGCGGAGTCGCCAGCAAAGATCACGCGGCCGTGGAGGAAGCGATCCATCCGCCGGCACTGGAATTTGTAGAGCGAGATCCACTCGAACTCGAACTTGTCGTGCCCGAGCATGCGCGCGAGCCGCGGCCGCACGTTTTCGGGCTTCTTCTCGACGACAGGATCGGCATCGCGGCTGAGCTGAAGATCGATGCGCCAGACATCGTCGGGCTGGCGATGCAGCAGCGCCGAGCGTCCGGCATGAAACGGCGGGTCGAACCAGAACCAGCGCTCGGTCGGAAATTCCGCCGTCATCTTGACGTCGGCGATCAGGAACTGGTCCTCGAACACCTGTCCCGCAAAGTCGGCGCCGACCATCTGCCGCAGCGAGGAGCGCGCGCCGTCGCAGGCGACGACATATTGCGCATGGAGGCGATAGGCCCCCTCGGGCGTTTCGATCGTCAGCACGACGGAATCGTTGCGCTGTTCGAGCGCCGTCACCTTGTTGCGCCAGCGCAGGTCGATGCCGGGCAGATCGCTGATGCGATCGACCAGATAGGCCTCGGCGTAATATTGCTGAAGGTTGATGAAGGCGGGGCGCTTGTGGCCATCCTCCGGCAGCAGGTTGAACTGATAGAGCTGCGACTCCCCGTGAAAGATGCGGCCGACGCTCCACACCACGCCCTTGTCGACCATGCGGTCGGCAACGCCAAGCCGGTCCCAATATTCCAGCGACCGTTTCGAGAAGCAGATCGCGCGGGAGCCCTCGCCGATGCGATCGGCATCATCCAGAAGGACGACGCGCTGGCCGCGCTGGGCGAGATCAATCGCCAGCGACAGGCCCACGGGCCCTGCGCCGACAACCACGACCGGATGCTCGGCCGCGCTCTGGCCGGGACGGTCCTGGTCGGAGTGACGGCGATAGCCGAACTGGGATTTGGCCTGATACGTATTGGCCTGCGCCATGCACTAACCTCGGCTCTGGTCAGGAGCGGACTGATCTGCTAGATAGTCTCACGTGCAACTATTTTGGACCGGAGCCGGCCGGCCGTCAACTGGAATTCGGAGCGCATGCCTTGGCGAGAACATCCAGCGACGCGGCGCTGAAGCGACGAGAGATGGACGAGGCCTCGCCGCAACCGAAGGCGCGGCTCGATCTGTTCAGGTTCGTGCCGTTCCGTCTCAACCGGCTTGCGGCGGAAGTCAGTTCCGCGCTTGCGGTCGAATATCAGGAGCGTCACGGCCTCGACATTCCGGCCTGGCGCGTGATCGCAACGCTCGGCTTCCGCAACGATGCCTGCAGCGCGCAGTACATCTCGCAATGCACCCGCACGCACAAATCCACCATCAGCCGCGCCGTGACCACGCTGTTGCACGAAGAACTGATCGAGCGGGTCGAGAACGAAGCCGACCGCCGCGAATTCCGCCTGCAACTGACGAAGAAGGGCCGCACGCTTTACGAAGAACTGTTCCCGCAATTGTTGCGGCGGGAAGACGAGATCCTCGCCTGCCTCTCCGCGCAGGAGCGCAAGCAGCTCTCGGCCCTGCTCGGCAAGATCGAGCAGAGCCTCGATTTGATCCAGACCAGCGAAGAGGCGGATGCCAAGCAGGCGTATTAGCCTGCACCGTCATTTCGCAAACGACCGCGACGGCGGCAAATGCAGCGCCCAGGCGTCGACCTTGTCGCTGGCGCGCGGATAGATTTCCGTTACGATCGGATCGTGGCCGGGAATGAACCTGTCAGGATGGCCGGCGAGGCGTTCGACCGTCTCCCAGCCCTGCGCCATGTCGCCGACATTGTAGACGATCGGGAACGGACTGCGACGCTGGAGATTCGCGTAGTAATGCGCGGCATCGGACGCCAGCACCACCGGCCCGCGCGCAGTCTCGACCTTGACCACCTGCAAGCCGTCCGAATGGCCGCCGACGCGGTGCACGGTGACGCCGGGCGCGATCTCGCCGTCGCCCGAATAGAAATTGACGCGCTCGCCATAGACATGGCGCACCATCTGCGTGACGTGCTCGACCGAGAACGGATGTCGCAATAAACCGCTGCACATGCACCGGCCCGTCGCGTAGGCCATCTCGCGCTCCTGGAGATGGAAGCGTGCATTCGGAAAGCGATCGAGATTGCCGGCGTGATCGTAATGCAGATGTGTCACGATAATGTCGCGAATGCTCGATGCCGCGACGCCAAAGCGCTCCAGGGCATCGACCGGATTGAGCGTCAGCTTGCGCGCCCGCGCGCTCGCCTCCTCGGCGTTGAAGCCGGTATCGACCAGAATCTCCCGGCCCTGCCCGCGGATCAGCCAGACGAAATAGTCGAGATCCTGCGCCGCACTGTCATGCGGGTCGGGTTGAAGGAAGTTCATGCTGGGGGTGCGCGGCGACATCGTCGCATAGCGCAGTGCGTAGATTTCGTAGGCGTTTCCCATGGCTCTTGCTTTTCTGAGTTGGATCTTGGGGGACGATCGCGGGCACCAAGCCATTGTCCGCCGGAAAGGTCAAACGCGGCGCGCCACGACAGCGGCAGGCCTGCCATGTGAGACCAATCACACTAACGTCCCCATCGCTGCACTAACATGGCACCCGTCAGACCCAACCAGATCGTATCGAGTGCAACCGTGACAGTCCGTTTATTCCCCTCGCAGCGTTCCCATGCATCGCGGTCAATTGTCGCGATAACCCCTGAACTCCAAGCGGTTGACGCCTTCCTTCCCCGGTTTGATAATGCACTTTGCGTAAGTTAAGGTCGCCGCGGCGCAAGCTGGTAACGGCGCCTTTTTGGCTGGACCGCGCTCATTATGAAAATTCGCTTCCTTTTTCTTCTGCCCCTGCTCGTCTCGCTGGTCCCGGCCACGCCATCCTTGGCCGCCGGCGACCGTTTTGCGCTGATCATCGGCAACTCCAAATACCCGGACGCGGACGCCCCGCTGAAGGAACCGCTCAACGACGCACGCGACGTCGCCGACGAGCTCAAACGCGACGGCTTTTCCGTCGAGATCGGCGAGAACCTGACCGGCGACGGCATGCGCCGCGCCTTCGACAAGCTCTACGGCAAGATCAAGCCGGGCTCGGTGGCGCTGGTATTCTTCAGCGGTTTCGGCATCCAGTCGGCGCGCCAGAGCTACTTGCTGCCGATCGACGCACAGATCTGGACCGAATCCGACGTGCGCCGCGACGGCGTCAGCCTCGAGACCGTGCTCGGCGAGCTCAACACCCGCGGCGCCGGCGTCAAGATCGCGTTGATCGACGCCTCCAGGCGCAACCCGTTCGAGCGCCGGTTCCGCAGCTTCTCGGCCGGCCTGACGCCGGTCATCGCGCCGAACGGCACGCTGGTGATGTATTCGGCGGCGCTGGCCTCGGTGGTGTCGGATGCCGGCGGCGAGCACAGCCTGTTCGTCCAGGAACTGCTCAAGGAGATCCGCGTCCCCGACCTGATGGCCGAGGAGACGCTGAACCGCACCAAGATGGGCGTCACCCGCGCCTCGCGCGGCGAGCAGGTGCCGTGGATATCCTCTTCACTGGCTGAAGATTTCTCGTTCATTCCGGGTGCCGCCGGGTCCCGCCCACCGCCGCCTCCCGCGCCGCCGCCGGTCGTAGCCAACAACCCGCCGCCGGCACCACCATCACCGCCTCAGCCGCCGAAGCCAGCCGATACGGTTGCAGCTCCCGCACCTCCCCCGACGCCGAAGCCGCAGGTCGAGGCCGCCTTGCCGCCGCCGCCCCCGCCGGTGAAACCGACCGAGACCACCCCCGCGCCGAGCATGGATAGCGGGCCGAACCCGGCCGTGCTGGCGGAAGACCCCACCATCAAGGGCCTGACGGCCAAGATCGCAGCCAATCCTGATGACGTGAACGCGCTGTACCGGCGCGGCCAGGTCTATGCCAGCAAGGGTGCCTACAACCTCGCGATCAAGGATTTCGACGAAACGCTCCGGATCAACGCGAAGGATGTCGAGGCGCTCAACAACCGCTGCTGGACCCGCACCGTGATCGGCGACCTCCAGGGCGCGCTGAAGGATTGCAATGAGGCGCTGCGGCTGCGCCCGAACTTCGTCGATGCGCTGGACAGCCGGGGACTCGTCAATCTGAAGTCGGGAGCGGCGAAGAACGCCATCGCCGATTTCGACGCGGCCTTGCGGATCAACCCGCGCCTGACCTCCTCGCTCTACGGCCGGGGCATCGCCAAGCAGCGCAACGGCTCGGCCCAGGAAGGGGCACTGGACATCGCCAATGCCAAGGCGATGGACCCGAACATCGTTCAGGAATTCGCAAGCTACGGAGTACGCTAGTATTTTTTTGAGTTGAGGCCACAGGCGCCTCGAACCCTCGGCGACCCCAGACAGACTAATGAACGGATGCCGCAGGCGGCCTTTCCGGGGGCCTATTGCAGGAATTTTGGAACGAGCAGGTTAGCTGCGCAGGAGGGACTGGCAATGAGATTGGCTGCAAAAGGATTTACCGCGATCCTGTCCATCATCACCGTCAGCGCTGCTCTGTCGCTGACGATCCCGTTCGCGTTTGCCGGCGATGACGGCAACAGCAAGAACGTCACCGAGGACGAGATCGTCCGCGCGCTGGCGCCGGCGCCGAAGAAGCCGCTGACCCGCGGCCTCTCGATCGCCGCCCCGCAGGCCGATCCCGCCCCGAGCGCGGCTGAGACCAAGCTGATTCAGTCCGTGCGCGGCCGCTCGACACGGTCGCTGTCCTCGACCGAGCGTGAGGAAATCGCTTCAGTCGCCAAGGACAAGCCGAACATCGATCTCGAGATCACCTTCGACTACAATTCGGCGAACATCAGCGCCAAGTCGACGGCTTCCGTGCAGGCGCTCGGCCGCGCGCTGACCAGCCCCGACCTGAAAGGCTCGACCTTCGTGGTCGCCGGCCACACCGACGCCGCCGGCGGCGAGGGCTACAATCAGGATCTGTCGGAACGCCGCGCGGATTCGATCAAGCGCTATCTGGTTGAGAAGTACAGCATCCCGGCGACCGATCTCGTCACGGTCGGCTACGGCAAGAGCAAGCTGAAGGATCCGAGCCAGCCGATGGCGGAGGTCAATCGCCGCGTGCAGGTCGTCAACATGGAAAACAAGACCACCGCATCGAAGTAAGCACGACGCAATCCGTTGAAGTGACCCGTCGTGATGTGGTGTAAAGTCATGCTTCCAAAGCGCGTCCCGCAGCCTTGCGGGACGCTGCTTTGTTTCAGGGAAATGCTCTCAGCGGGCCTCGTGCGGACGGCCGTGAGCCAGGCCAGGATGATCCGGCGATGAACCTCTCCGACTATCTCAAGCCGGCCGGAACCGTGGTCTTCGTCGTGGCCCTCGGCGTCGGCTATTATCTGTTTGAGCATCGGCATCGGCCCGAGGCGAAGGAAACGCCGGGCGAGGCGCTCGTCATCGTGACGAAGTCGACCAATGCCTGCTTCTCCGACCTCGTCCGCGTGACCGGATTCTTCGTGCCCCGCCGCGAGGCCGTGGTCGTCGCCGACCAGGAGGGATCCAGGGTCACCGACCTCTTCGTCACCGAAGGCACCATGGTCACCGACAACCAGGAACTGGCGCGCCTGACGGCGCCGCCGCAGATCCCGGGCCAGCCGCAGCGACCCGGTGCGCAAGGCCCGGTCTCGCTCAAGGCGCCGGCGCCGGGCCTCGTCACCGAGGTGCGCACCATCGTCGGTGCGCCCGCTTCGCCGCAGGCCGGGCCGATGTTCCGCATCGCGGTCAATAACGAAATCGAGCTCGACGCCCAGGTCCCGGCCGTGCACATGCCCAAGCTCAGCGCCGGCGCCACCGTGCGGATCAGCCGCGACGACGCGCCCGATCTGATCGGGCGGGTCCGGCTGGTCGCCCCGGAAATCGACCGCGCCACGCAGCTTGGCCGCGTCCGCATCAGCGTCACCAACAATCCCTCGCTGAAGATTGGCGTGTTCGCCCGCGCGTCCATCGACGCCAAACGAAGCTGCGGCGTCGCGGTTCCCAAGACCGCGATCGACCATCTCACCGTGCAGGTCGTCAAAGGCAACACGGTTGAAACGCGCAAGGTGCGGGTCGGACTGACGTCCGACAGCCAAACGGAAATTCTGGAAGGGCTCGACGTCGGCGAAATCGTCGTGGCCGACGCCGGCTCTTCGCTGCATGACGGCGACCAGATCAAGACCATGTTCGCCGATGAACTCGATCGCACGCGGGTACGCTGATGGCTCTCAATATCTCGGCATGGTCGATCCGGAATCCGCTGCCGTCGGTGGTGTTTTCGATCATCCTCCTGATCCTCGGCTGGACCTCCTTCAGCAAGCTCGCGATCACGCGACTGCCTTCGGCCGACATTCCCGTGATTTCGGTCGCGGTATCGCAGTTCGGCGCCGCGCCGACCGAGCTCGAATCCCAGGTCACCAAGACGGTTGAGGACGCCGTCTCCGGCGTCGAGGGCGTGCGGCACATCACCTCGTCGATTACCGACGGCGTGTCCGTGACCACCATCCAGTTCGCGCTGGAGACCAACACCGATCGCGCGCTCAACGACATCAAGGACGCGGTGACGCGCGTCCGCTCCAACCTGCCGCAGAACGTCACCGAGCCCCTGATCCAGCGCGTCGACGTGATCGGCCTGCCGATCGTCACCTATGCCGCGATCTCGCCGGGCAAGACTCCGGAGCAGCTGTCCTATTTCGTCGACGACGTGGTCAAGCGCGCACTTCAGGGCGTGCGCGGCGTCGCCCAGGTCGAGCGCATCGGCGGTGTCGAGCGTGAGATTTTGGTCTCGCTCGATCCCGACCGGCTCCAGGCCATGGGCCTTACCGCCGTCAATGTCAGCCAGAGCCTGCGCGGCACCAATGTCGACGTCGCCGGCGGCAGGGCCGAAATCGGCAAGAACGACCAGGCGATCCGCACGCTCGCGGGCGCCAAGACGCTGGGCGATCTCGCCGGCACCATGATCCCGCTGTTCGGCGGCGGCGAGGTCCGGCTCGACGATCTCGGCACCGTCACCGACACCATCGCCGACCGCCGCACCTTCGCCCGCTTCAACGGCGAGCCGATCGTCGCGCTCGGCATCAAGCGCTCCAAGGGCGCCAGCGACGTGAAGGTGGCGGAGGCCGTGCAGAAGCGCATCGACGCGCTGAAAGCCGCCTATCCCGACGTCGACCTGAAGGTGATCGACACCTCGGTCGAATACACCAACGGCAATTACGAAGCGGCGATCTCGACACTGTTCGAAGGCGCCATCCTGGCCGTCGTCATCGTGCTGCTGTTCCTGCGCGATTTGCGCGCCACAATCATCGCCGCGATCTCGCTGCCGCTGTCGATCTTCCCGGCGTTCTGGGCGATGGACCTTCTCGGCTTCTCGCTGAACCTCGTCAGCTTCCTCGCCATCACGCTGTCGACAGGTATTCTCGTCGACGATGCCATCGTCGAGATCGAGAACATCGTCCGGCACATGAACATGGGCAAATCGCCCTATCGTGCCGCACTCGAAGCCGCCGACGAGATCGGCCTCGCCGTGATCGCGATCTCGCTGACCATCATCGCGATCTTCGCGCCCGCGAGCTTCATGTCGGGTATCGCCGGGCAATTCTTCAAGCAGTTCGGCATCACCGTCTCGGTGCAGGTGTTCTTCTCGCTGCTCGCCGCGCGCTTCGTCACGCCGGTGCTGGCCGCCTACTTCCTCAAGCACGGCAATCACGAAGAGCCGCCGCCCGGCCGCGTGCTGCGATCCTATCATCGGATCGTCGCCTGGTCGGTGAAGCACTATTTCATCACGGTGCTGATCGGCTTCGGCATCTTCGCCGCCTCGATCTGGAGCATCACGCTGCTGCCACAGGGCTTCCTGCCGGCGCAGGACAGCTCGCGCTCACTGGTTGCGCTCGAGCTGCCGCCGGGCACGCAGCTCGCCTACACCGAAAAGGTCACCGAGGACATCGTTGCGCGCCTGCGCAAGCGGTCCGAGGTGAAGAGCATCTTCGTCGACGGCGGGCGCGTTCCACCGGGTACCCAGGAAGTCCGGCGCGCCGCCCTGATCATCAACTACACGCCCAAGGCCGATCGCGACATCACCCAGCGCGAGCTGGAATTCTCGATCAGCCAGGAACTCGAGAACATTCCCGACATCCGCTTCTGGTTCCTCGACGAGAACGGCCTCCGCGCCATCTCGCTGGTGGTGACCGGTGTCGACGCCAACATCGTCAACAACGTCGCCAGCGAGCTTGCGACGCAGATGAAGCGGATTCCGACCATCTCCAACGTGATTTCTGAAACCACGCTGGAGCGGCCCGAGCTGCGCATCGAACCGCGTGCCGATCTCGCCGCGCGCCTCGGCGTCTCGACCGAAAGCCTGTCGCAGACCATCCGCGTCGCCACCATCGGCGACGTCGGGCCTGCGCTTGCCAAGTTCGACGTCGGCGACCGTCTGGTGCCGATCCGCGTCCAGCTCGAGGATGCCGCGCGCGGCAATCTCAAGACGCTCGAACAGTTGCGCGTGCCGCTCGGCGAGCACGGCGAGAAGGGCGGCGTACCGCTCTCGGTCATCGCCGACGTCAAGCTCGACCAGGGTCCGACCAGCATAAACCGCTACGATCGTGAACGGCAGGCAACCGTCGCAGCCGATCTCGTCGGTTCTGCCGCACTCGGCGACGCTACCAAAAAGATCTCCGAGCTGCCGGTGATGAAGAGCCTGCCGAAGGGCGTGAGGGTCTCACCGTCCGGCGACGCCGAAAGCCTGAACGAACTGTCCGACGGCTTCGCCACCGCGATCACCGCGGGCCTGATGATGGTCTACGCGGTGCTGGTGCTCTTGTTCGGCACTTTCCTGCAGCCGATCACCATCCTGTTCTCGCTGCCGCTCTCGATCGGCGGCGCGATCGCGGCCCTGCTCATCACCGGCAAGCAACTCACCACGCCGGTGTGGATCGGCATCCTGATGCTGATGGGCATCGTCACCAAGAACGCGATCATGCTGGTGGAGTTCGCGATCGAATCCATTCACTCCGGCAGGCCGCGCGACGAAGCCATGATCGACGCCGGCATGAAGCGCGCACGCCCGATCGTGATGACCACGATCGCGATGGCCGCCGGCATGATGCCGAGCGCACTCGCGGTCGGCGCCGGCGGCGAGTTCCGCTCGCCGATGGCGCTCGCGGTGATCGGCGGCCTGATCTTCTCGACCATCCTGTCGCTGGTGTTCGTGCCCGCGATGTTCATGGTGATGGACGATCTCGGCGCCCTGATCTGGCGTTTCGGCAAGCGGCTGGTCGTCCACAGCGAGGATATGGAGACCGCCGGTCATCACGGAGCTGCGCCAGCCGAGCCGCCGCCCGTGTCGAAGAACATCGTGCATCCTGCGGCGGAGTAGCCTAGGTAGCGAGCTGGGGCTCTTCTGAAGAATTGCCTCGTCCCGATGGGATTAAGGTGAGCAGCTAAAGCCTTACTCGTTCCGCGCGATCGCGGTCAGCCTGGTCATGTTCCGCAACAGGATGCGGCCGCGCTGGAGATCCAGGATCGCTTCCTTGCGCCAGGCCTGAAGCTGGCGGTTGACGCTTTCGCGGGCGGCGCCGACGAAGACGCCGAGCTGCTCCTGCGAGATGTGCACCTCGGAGCCGAAATCGGCGGCAAGCGCGCAGAGCCGCCGCGCCAGGCGAACCGGCAGCGGCTGTAACATAGATTCTTCCATGCGCTCGCTCTGCCAGCGGATGCGCTGGCACAATAATGCGATGATCTTGATCCCGACCTTCGGCTCGCGCTCGAGAAAGGCGAGAAAGTCTTCGCGCCGCAGCACGAACAATTCGCTGACTTCGCCCGCGGTGGCATCCGCGGTGCGGCTCTGGCCGTCCAGCACCGCGACCTCGCCGAACAGGTCGCCCGGGCCCATGAAATTCAGCGTCAACCGGCTGCCGTCCGAGGCGCCGGTCTCGATGCGGACTTGGCCTCGGCGCACGCCGAACAGCGCGTCCCCGGCATCGCCCTTCTGGAACAGCACCTCGCCATTCCCCAGATGCTGGGTGTGGCAGAGATTGGACAGCCGCTGGAGCTCGTCCCCGCCGAGGTCGGCGAACATCGGGTTCATCTTCAGGATGACCGCAAATTCGGCCTGCTTGCTCATTTCAACTTCCTTGTGAACTTGCTTGTCAATTTCGTCGTCAAATTGTCTGGAACCGGCAACGTCAGAATCGTGTAAAACCGTGCCGGAGAAGTGTGTCATAAGTCACATAACTTTGCAGCACCCCCAGACTATTTTTGATCGCTTGGAGCGGCTTGCCGTCCCGGGATAAACTCACGCGCAACGGGCGGGTGGGCGGCCGGGTTCGGCGCGGTTCGTCCGTCGTTGGAAAGTCGACATGAGAGCAGTGAAATTCGCCGGCGCCGCAGTCGCCGCAATCATCATCGTGATCGCGCTTCTGCTCGTGGTCGGAATCCCGTCGGGCTTCCTGACCTCGACGATTGCCGCGCGCGTCGAGAGCGCGACCGGCTATCGCCTGTCGATCGACGGCACCACCAAGATCAGCCTGTGGCCGACGCTGAACGTCACCTTGAACGATCTGACGCTTGCCGACCCCAAGGACCGCAGCGGCATCACGCGCGTCACGATCGACAGGGTGCAGGCCGACATGTCGCTCTCGAGCGTGTGGTCGGGCAGCCCTGAGATCAGCGAACTCGTCGTCACCCATCCCGTGCTCTACCAGCCGCTGCTGCGCGAGCGCCTGCCGAATGCGAGCGCATCGTCGAAGCCGCTCGCGCTCGACGCCAATGCTGCGAGGATCGACCGCGTCAAGGTCACCGACGGCGAGGTCGCCTTCGCGCGCCAGCGCGATCGCGTCGAGGGACGTATCAGCGCCATCAACGCCGACGCGACCGTTGGCCGGGATCGCAAGATCAACATCACCGGCACCGCGCGCGTCGGTGAGCACCCGACCAAGTTCGACATCAAGGCGACGGCGCCGGCGCCGCCCGCCGATCGGCCGACGATCCCGGTGGATTTCGCCATCGACATGCCCGATGTGCTGAAGTCTCAGCTCGCAGGTCACGCCGAGATGCGGCTGAGCGGCGATCTCGTGATGATCAACGGCGTGAACGGCACGCTCGGCGATGGCGCGTTCAACGGCTGGGCTTCGGTCGACATCGCGAGCAAGCCTCTCGTCAAGGTCGATCTCGACTTCCAGCGACTCACAATTCCGCTGGCGAAGTCGCCGGACGGCGCGCCCGGGCGACCCTGGAGCGATGCGCCGATTGACGTGTCCGGGCTCAATTATGTCGATGCGCAGCTGCGGATCTCCGCGAACGAGGCCGTGATCGGCGATGCGCGCCTTGCGCCGCTGGCGCTCGATGCGAAGCTCGCCGGCGGCGTGCTGAAGGCCGGCACCGCCAATCTCGGCGCCTATGGCGGCCAGGTCTCGGGCGAGGTGATTCTGGATGCGACCACCGGCGCACCGAGCTTTGCCATGCATTCCGATCTCGCCGGCGTGCGCGCGCTGCCGCTGCTCCAGGGCCTTGCCGAATTCGACCGGATCGACGGCAAGCTGCAAGCCAAGCTCGCATTGCGCAGCGCCGGCACCAGCCAGCGCGCCCTGATGGCGAACATGCAGGGCACCGCCTTCGTCAATTTCCAGGACGGCGCCATCCGCGGCGTCAACGTCGCGCAGATGATCCGCTCGCTGACATCGGGTACGCTGTCGGGCTGGCAAGACAACCAGAACAACAGTCAGGAACAGAGCACGGATCTGTCGCAGCTCTCGGCCTCCTTCCGCATCGACAAGGGCCAGGCCGTGACGACCGATCTCAATCTGATCGGGCCGCTGGTGCGCGTGACCGGCGCCGGCACGATCGCACTCGACACCAAGCTGATGGGCTTTCGTGTCGAGCCGAAACTGGTGATGACGACCGAAGGCCAGGGCCGCACCTCCGACCCGGTCGGCTTCGGCATTCCCGTGATGATCACCGGCCCTTGGTCGCAGCCGCGGATCTACCCTGACATGGCGGGCATGCTCGACAACCCGGATGCCGCCTACGCCAAGCTGCGCGAGATGGGCAAGGGCCTGTTCGGACCTGATGGCGCAGGCCTCGGCAACATTTTGGGCAGCCTCGGTAACCTCGGGCTCGGCGGCACGACCGTGCCGGGCGGCGGCAACGCCGCCGGCAATGCCAATCCGCAAACCCAGCAGCCGGGACAGAACAATCCGCTCGGCGGCCCCTTGGGCGAGGCGATCGGCAATCTGATCCAGCAAGGGCTTTCCAGCGGCGCGGCAACCGGCACGGGCGCAGGAACTGCCACGGGCACCGGCCGCAGCCGCAGCCTGCCGGCAACACCCTCCACACCCGCGCCGCAGCCTTCGCCTGCACCGCCCACCCAGGGGGACGCGCCGGTGGCGCAGCAGGACAGTCAGCCGATGAACGACGTGCTGCGGCAGCTCTTCAATCGATGATGGGCGGACCAACGCTCTGGACTCCACGCCAATCCCTTAACCCGGCTCTGCCTCCGCCCGCTTCATCCGAACGGATGAGGCTGCGACAATTCGGCCCAAGCCGGCGTCCGCGGCGGGTAACCAAGCCCGCCGGTCCACCGGTCGTCCGGCCCAAATTATGGTAGAAGGACGGCTGGGCCCGTACGGCCCGTAGCGCGCAGCGTCGATGGCGGCGCGAGAGGATCCGGATGGCGGGAGCGAACGACAAGACACGGTTTCTGCGCGAGGGCCTGTTCGCCAAATACGTCGTCTCCCTCGTCGGCCTCGTCGTGTTCGTGCTCGCCGTCAACGGTGCGATGGAGACCTGGATCTCCTATCGCGCCACCAAGACGTCACTGACCGACGGGCTGGAAGACAAGGCGCAGGCCGCGGCCCGGCGCATGGAGCAATCCGTCTCCGAACTCGAGCGCCAGATCAGCTGGGTGACGACGGCCAGCCGGGACACGCTCGAGAAGCGTCGCGCCGACTACGCCCAGCTCTTGCAGCAGGTCTCTGTCGTCTCCCAGCTGTTCCAGCTCAACGGCGACGGCCGCGAGGTGCTGCGCGTCTCGCGCCAGTCGACCACGACCGGCAGCAATGCCGATCTCTCTCGCGACATGCGCTTTACCGACACGGTTGCCCGCGGCGTCAGCTATGCGCCGGCTTATTTCGTCGACCAGAGGCCGATGATGTCGATCTCGGTGGCGCATTCCGGCTTCAATGCCGGCGTCACGGTCGCCGAGATCGATCTCAGCTTCCTCTCCGACTTCCTGTCCGACACCCAGGTCGGCAAGGCGGCCTTTGCCTATGTGGTCGATCCGCGCGGCCGCGTGCTGGCGACGTCATCGAAGGGACCCGATGTCGGCAAGGACCTTTCGAAGCTGCCGCAGGTGGCGGCCGCGATCGCGCCCGGTGGCGCGCCCGACACGTCGGGCACCGATTTCAACGGCCATTCGGTGCTGTCGGCCGCGAGCACCGTGCCGAAGCTCGGCTGGAGCGTGCTGTTCGAGCAGCCGACCACGCAGGCCCTGATGCCGATCCGCGACCAGCTGGTGCGCATAGCGCTGCTGATCGGAATGGGCCTGATGGTCGCGATCCTCGCCGGCACGTTGCTGGCGCGCCGCATGATCATCCCGATCACGGCGCTGCGCGACGGAGCGCACAAGCTCGGCGAAGGCGACTTCAACCACCGCATCGACGTGCACACATCCGACGAGCTGGAAGATCTTGCGAGCCAGTTCAACCGCATGGCCGGCCAGCTCCAGGAAACCTATTCCAATCTCGAAACCAAGGTCGACGAGCGCACCCGCGACCTCGCGCAGTCGATCAACGAATTGAAGGTGCTGGAAGAGGTCGGCCGCGCGGTCGCCTCCTCGCTCGATCTCAACGCCGTGCTGCCGACCATCGCGGCGCGCGCGATCGAGATCACCCATGCCGACGCCGTGCTGATCTACGGCTACGATGCCGAGACGCGCCGCTTCAACCTGGTCGAATCCAACGGCATCGACAAATCGGCCGAAGGCGCGCATGTCACGATCGGCGAAGGCGAGACCATTCTAAGTAACGCGGCCGAAAGCGGCGAGCCGATCGCGATTGCCGATCTCGACCTGGCCTCTGGGCAGCCGCTGCGCGATGTCGCGGTCGATGCCGGCTTCCACTCGGTGCTGGTGGTGCCGCTGGTGGACCAGCAGGGCACGCTCGGCTCGCTGGTGGTGCTGCGCCGCGCCAGCGGCGAGTTCGCCGGCAGCGTCACCGGGTTGATGCGCACCTTCGCCAACCAGGCGGTGCTGGCGATGCGCAATGCGCGGCTGTTCACCGAGGTCGACCACAAGAGCCACGCGCTGGAGGCGGCGAACGAGACCGTGCGCGCCCAGGCCGACAAGCTCAAGCAGCAGACCGAGCAGCTCAAGGACTGGAACAAGTCGCTGGAGGAGCGCGTCGAGACCCAGCTCGGCGAGATCGAGCGCATCCGCAAGCTCGAGCGTTTCCTGGCGCCGCAGGTGGCGCAGCTGATCGCCTCCTCCGACAGCCCCGAGGGGCTGCTCACCAGCCAGCGCCGCGAGGTGACCGTGGTGTTCTGCGACCTGCGCGGCTTCACCGCGTTCACCGAAGCGACCGAGCCGGAAGAGGCGATGAACGTGCTGCGCGAATATCACGCCGCGCTCGGCACGCTGATCTTCAAGTACGAGGGCACGCTCGACAAATATGCCGGCGACGGCGTGATGATCCTGTTCAACGCGCCGATCCAGTTCGAGGACCACGTCCAGCGCGCCGTGAAGATGGCAGTGGAGATGCGCGACACCATCGGCCCGCTGACCGAGCGCTGGCGCAACCGAGGGCACAGCCTCGGCTTCGGCATCGGCATTGCGCTCGGCTATGCCACGCTCGGCCAGGTCGGCTTCGAGCAGCGGCTGGAATATGCCGCGATCGGCAGCGTCACCAACCTCGCCTCCCGCCTCTGCGGCGAAGCCAAGGCCGACCAGATCGTGGTCAGCCGCCGCGTCTACGGCATGGTCGAACCTTTCGTCGAAGCCCGCGCGCTCGACGATCTCCAGCTCAAGGGTTTTAACCACCCGGTGCTGGCGATGGAGATTTTGAGCTGGCACGACGACGAGGCGGACGCGGTGGATGCGTCGGCGGCACGGCGGCGGGGGTAGCTAAAACAAAAAAATGCGAAAACAACCCCATGCACAGTAGACAGGGTCTGTGGAATCAATGAGTTACGGGGACGCGAAGGCGGTTTGATTTGTCGGGCAAAACACCGGCAAAATGGCATCATCTTCCCCACCCCTCCCACGAACCACATCCCTCCTCCCCGCGACTAACCATCGCCTCAACGACGAGGCCTGAGTTCGGATGGGAGAGACCTGTGGCGTTTGCCTTGCCTTCGCGTGCGTATGATTTGCAGATGCTGGACCGGCCCGCCGATCGCGCGCGCGATCAGGGCTGGGTCTATGGGCTGCCGCCGGGCATCACATCCGAACAATGGCCGCTCGATCCCGTCACCGGGTTTCCGCTGATGCACGGTTTTACCTTGAAGCTGCCGGACGATTATCGCGTGCATGGCGCGGATATCGTCGCGGTGTCGTTCTTTGCGACTGCGCCCGATCACAATGACGGCGGCGCGCCTGACGATCCTGAAATCCGCGAGGCCGTGACGGCGCGCGCCGCGCATCCGCGGCTCTCGCGCATGACCGACATTCTCGATTATGAATATGCAGCGCTGCTGCTCACCCAAGCGGAGTACGAGGGCGCATTCGCGACGCCACCGGTGCCGCTTGCGCTGGCGACGGCGGATCGACCGCGCTGGCTCGACGTCGGCGGCGCCTGCGCCTTCTTCGAGGCGGCCGCGCCTTACGCGAAGAAAATGTTTGCCACCTCGCCGCGCACCGATCTCAGCGAGACCCGCGCGATTGCGCTGGTGCCGCGCGCGAGCGATCCCAATGCCGGCAAGGGCCCGCAGGACGAGCACACCAGCCGCAATTCGCCGACCGGCTATCAGCCGTTTTACTACTATGTCGGCGGCGTGCCGAGCCGCGACAATTTCCGCCTGCACGATTGGGGCAAGGACCACGCCCACAATCATCTCGGCGGCACCATGCGGCCGTGCCAAGCGGTGCCGGAGATGAGCCCGTTCTACATCGAGTTCGAGGAATATTTTGGCGGCTACAATTTTGGCGGCGGCAACGCGCAGCTCGACTTCAAGGACATGAAATTCGACTGGGCGTGCGGCTAGAGCCCCGTTCCGATGGAATCGGAACGAGACTCTCGTTCTTGTTTGGACGCGTTTTCTTCACGCGAATCGGTATCCACTTCGCTCGAAAACGCTCTAATCACGCCCCGCGCTTCGGCCCCATCGCCTCGAAGCCAGCCTTCTGCTCGTCGCTCAGATCCGCTTCGAAATCATCGAGCGCATCGCCGACACCCTTGACCGCTTGCAGCATCGTCTCCAGCCGTGCCTTTACGGCAGCGAGGCGGGCCTGCGGTGTCGCGGCGGCCTTGGTCGGGCAGGCGCTGAGCGTCTCCATGGTGCGCAGCGTGGTGTCCTGGAGCACGTCGAGGCGCGCGCGGGCAATGTCGTCGAGTTTTAGCGTGGACGCGATGTCGGCGGCTGGCCATTGCTGCTGGACGAGCTGCTCATATTGGCGCTGCGCCTTGACGTCATAGCGGGGATCATTGTCCGGATCGCAGGCGGCTTCCGCCCGCGCATCCTTGCGCTGGCCGGCTGCGAGCGCGGCGCGGCGCTCGTTCGCCAGTGCGTCGAGCTTTGCTTTCTGCCCATCATCGAGCAGATCGACGAATTTTGCGAGCTGCGGCGCGATTGTGTCCGTCGCCTTGATCATGGCTTCGAGGCGCTCGCGCATCAGGCCGAGGCGCTCCGTTGCGGTCGCGGGCACCTGCGTCGGGCAGGCCGAGCGAATGCTGTCGCGGGCAGAAAGCCAGGCAGCACTGAGATCGTCGAGCGCGGTGCGATGCAATTCGCTCAGTTGCACGGCGGCGGCGATGCGATCCGCGGGAAAGCCGGCGGGATCGCTGACATCGCAAATGTTCTGCGCCGACGGAATTTTGCGCGCGCGCCTGCCTTGCGGCGCGGTGTAGGCGGCAAGCTCCGTGGCCGCATAGGGCGCGAAGATCGCGGCGTAAATGTCGCCATAGCCATAGAGCGAGATGCTGGTCGCATCGGCGAAGATCACCGCATTGGTGAGATCGTCATGCGCGAACGGCCAGAACACCGGGCCGGCCCAGCCATAGCTGCCGTCGGGGTGGCGCCACCAGCCCTGCGGACGGCGGCCGCCGCGCCAGCCTGACAGCGCAGCCTGCGCCGAGAGCGCCGCGCGCAGGATGTAGGGATTGGATAATTGCTCGCGTTGGGCGCCGCGCGGATCTTGCGACCGCAACGCGGCGGAACGGTAGCGCCCGCCCCGCACCGCCATCCGGGCGTGACGCAATCGCGAAAGGCCGATCACGTGACCGACGGCGAAGCGGGCTACGCCTAGCGGCCCGCCGCCCAGTCCGAACTGCGCCTCGGCCCTGTCAGGCAGCAGCACTGCGAGAGCCAAAGCGGCACCTGCCAGTGCCAATCCCATGCGTGATTTCGACCTGACTACCGAGCCGACCACGTCCCGGTCCTCCTCCAGCGCCAAGCGCGCATCGCGCCGCATGGAGAAGACGCGCCGGGGAACCAAATGTTCCGCGGTGAGACGGTCAAAGCGTCGCGGTCTCTCTTCTCCCTCGCCCCGCTCTTGCGGGGAGAGGGTCGGGGTGAGGGGTCCTCTCCACGCGCGAGATTCATCGATAGACCTGTACCCCCTCACCCGGAACGCATCTGGCGATGCGTTCCGACCTCTCCCCGCAAGCGGGGCGAGGTAAGGCAGCCGCGTCGAAGCGTCAGGAGATGCAAGCCGGAACAGCGAGAACCGTCGCGCCTCACTGCGTCTTTTGCGGCATCACAAAGGTCTGACCGGGATAGATCAGGTTGGGATTGTGGATCTTCTCGCGGTTGGCGTTGACGATCACCGCGTAGCGGGCGCCGTCGCCGTAAGCGAGACGGCTCAGCGCCCAGAGGCTCTCGCCGCGGGAAATCACGTGGCTGCCGCCAGCCTCCGCCGGTGTCGTGTTGAAGACATCCGCGGGCGAAGCCGATGCGACCGTCGCGGCGGCCGCCGGCACCCTCGCCATGACCCTGGGTTTGGGTGCGCCCATCATTCTCGGCCGAACCGCTGACCTATCAGGCGTCGCGGCAAGACGCGGCGCCGGCAGGGACGCCACGACGTCCGATTTGTCGTCCGGCTTCTCAGCCTGTTTCGCGGCCGGTGCCGGACGCGCGGGCGGCGGCGCAGCTTCGGCGATCGTCACCGGCATGGTGCGGGCGGACTGCGTAACGGTGCCGTCGGGCGCTTTCGCCCGCAAGGTCAATTCGTAAGAGCCTGAAGGAAGCTGCGGCGGGGTCATCACGAACTGGCCGGAGGCATCGGCCAGCACTGTGTCGAGTGTCTTGCCGTCGCGCAGCAGCTCGACCTTGGCGCCCGGCGCGGCCTGGCCGGCGATCACCGCAGCTTCGCCATGATCGTCGATGCGCCCCACGTCGAAACGAGGAGCGCCGTCGGTCGCGGCGGCCGGCGGCTTGACCGGCACAAGATCGGCCAGCGCCGTGACCTGCTTTTGCGTCTCGGCCAGCGCATCAGCCTTCGGCGGGGCCGCGGCGAGCTTTGGCTCGGCCGGCTTGGATTCGGCCTTGGATTCGGCCTTGGATTCGGCTTTGGGTTCGACCTTGGCTTCAGGCTTTGCCTCTGGCTTGGCCGCCGCGACGACCGCGGTCTTCTCCCCGCCCGGCAACAGGCGGCGCAGCTCGGTGGGACCGATCACCAGCACGGTGCCGGCCAGTGCGAGCAGACAGAATGCAATGAAGGCCTTGGAAGCGGTGATCATCAGAAGCGAACCTCAACGAACCCTGAACGAACCTTGCAAATCAGCCGAGGGCGGCAAATTGCGCCGATTTGGCTACGGCAGCAAGACGGTCGAACGGACGATCGCCCCCTCAAATGAACCGGCACGGCCCGGCCGGAGTCAAACGAGCGAGGCCGCAACACGGCATTTTTTCAAGGATTTTCCTCGTGAACGCATTTTGCCGCACCGCGCCATGGCTGGCGCTCGCCTTGACGCTGGCCGCCTCTCCCGCACTCGCCGCCTCCGGCCCGCCGCCGGGGTTCGCCCTCACCGACAATGCCGATCTCGCCTTCACCTCGCCCGACGGCGCCACCAGGCTCGAGCAGTACATGAAGGACGGCGGGGATTTCGACGTCAAATGGCAGGTCTGGGCCCGGCGTGGCGAGCAGATGACGGAGCTGAAGCCGGAGCAGGGCTATGGCGCCGGCTTCCGCTTCACCAACGATTCGCAATGGCTGGTGCGGATGCAGAAGACCGGCTCCGGCGAGCAGGATCTGTTCCTCTACCATGTCGAGAACGGCGCCTTCGTCAGCGCGACCAGGAAATCGCTCAGCGATCTCGCCTGGGACTATTTCTACGCTCGGCCGGAGACGAAGCATTTCGCCAAGCTCGACTACCACATCACCGCCAATCTGATGAAGGGCACGGAAGAGGGCTATCGCTGGCTCGGCGTGGACTGGCCCGACAACCGCTACCTCGTGATCTCGCTCAGTGGCGCATTCGACAAGCACCCGAAGAACGTCGCCGTGAAAGGACTGGGCGGCTGGCAATGCCGCTATGACCTCAAGACCGGCAAGTTCGATGTGCCCAGGATGTTTGCCAAGGAGAATGCGGAAGCACTGAACTGGGAGATCAAGCGGTAACGCCGGTTTCGTGGGGTGGGTTAGCCGAAGGCGTAACCCACCACGGTCTCTATCCGCGGAAGAAAGGCGGTGGATTACGCCTTCGGCCAATCCAGCCTACGGAACCCGCTGATTCCGCACCGATTCATATTTTCCTAACCCTCAATGGTAACTGGCTCTTGTCGGTTTTGCTGCATCTTGCATCCCACGGGAGGGCTGGATGGGCGCATCGATCCGATGGACCGCGCGACTACGCGCGCTGCTCCGCCGTTGGCGCGGGGCGCCGCTGACGTGGCTGATCGTCGGCGGCTTCGTGCTGATGCTTGCGACCGCCATCGGCACCGCACTCACCGTCGACCGCTTCCGGCAGAACGCGATCGAAAGCGGCCGCGACAGCCTTGAAAACTCCGTCCGTCTGCTAGCCCGGCATTTCGACCGCGAATTCGCAGACTTTGCGGTGCTGCAGAAGAGCGTCATCGCGGAACTCGAAGGCCACGGCATCGCCTCCGACGATATCTTCCGCAGCGAGATGGGCACCCTTGCGATGCATGAGGTGCTGCGCGCAAAAGCCAGTGGCTGGTCCGACGTTGCCGGCGCCAACGTCTTCGACGCCGGCGGCATGCTGATCAATTCGTCGCGGCGCTGGCCGGTCGCCGACATCTCGGTCGCAGACCGCGGCTATTTCAACCGGCTCAAGAACGATCCGGCGGCGCAGAAGGAGGTCGAGGTCGTGCGCGGCCGGATCGGCAACGGACCGGCGATCGTGTTCGCGCAGCGCATCTCCGGCCCGCACGGCGAATTCCTGGGGATCGTCTCGCGCGCGATCACGCCCGAGCAGCTCGAATCCTTCTTTGCCTCGGCCGGGCTCGGCGAGGAATCCTCGATCGCGATGCATCACCAGAACGGCCAGCTGCTCGCGCGCGTCCCGCATGTCGATGACATGATCGGGCAGAATTTTCGCGAAGGCACGTCGGACCAGATGGCGGTGTTCGAGCGCACCTTCGTCACGACCAGGCTCACGAGCCCGATCGACGGCAAGGACCGCATCGTCGCCTCGCGCCTTCTCACCGGCGAGCCACTGGTCGTGGTCGCGACCAAGTCGTTGGACGCAACGCTCGCCACCTGGCACACGCAAACCAAATTCTTCGTCACCGTCGCCGTGCTGTCGATCGGCCTCCTGGTGCTGACGCTGTCCCTGATCTTCCGCCAGGTGACGCACCGCGTCTCGCTGGAGAAGCAGCGGCTCGACACCGCCATGAACACGATGACGCAAGGCCTGCTGATGTTCGACCAGGACGAGCGGCTCATCGTCTGCAACCGCCGCTACATCGAGATGTATCAATTGTCGGCGGGCGTGGTGAAGCCCGGCGCCTATTTCCGCGACGTGATCCAGCACCGCCATGACACCGGCTCGTTCGAGGGTGACGTCGATTCCTATTGCGACGGCGTCTTGAGCAGTGTCGGACTGACCCAGAGCGCGATCGTCGAGACCGCCGACGGCCGCCTGATCGAGGTCAAGAACCAGCCCGGCGCCGCAGGCGGCTGGCTCGCCACCCATAACGACGTCACCGAACGCATCCGCGCCGACGAACGCATCGCACATATGGCGCATTATGATGCGCTGACCGACCTGCCCAACCGCGTGCTGATGCGCGGCCATCTCGAGCGCCGCGTCGCGGAGCTCGCCCAGGGCAAGCCGTTCGCGATGCTCTATATCGACGTCGACGAATTCAAGGGCGTCAATGATTCGCTCGGCCACGAGGTCGGCGACGAGCTGCTCCGCCAGGTCGCAAACCGCCTGCGCGCCTGCGTCAGCGGCAACGATCTCGTCGCACGGCTTGGGGGCGACGAATTCGCCGTCATCAAGGCCGGAACCAGCGACCGGGCTGAGCTGTCGGCGCTCGCCGACACGATCCTCAACGCGCTCCGCGCGCCCGTGAGCTGCAAGGACCAGGACATCCAGACCGATGCCAGCATCGGCATCGCGATCGCGCCCGACCACGGCGACAATCTCGACGAGCTGCTCAAGCGCGCTGATCTCGCAATGTATGCGGCGAAATCGGAAGGGCGCGGCACCTTCCGCATCTTCGTGCCCGAATACGACGCCAAGGCGCGGCAGCGCCGCCAGCTCGAGCTCGATTTGCGGCAGGCGCTCGCGCGCGGCGAGTTCGAGGTGCATTACCAGCCGCTGGTCGACCTCGCGGCCAATGTCGTAAACGGCTGCGAGGCGCTGCTGCGCTGGCACCATCCCGAGCGCGGCATGGTCTCGCCCGCGGACTTCATTCCGGTCGCAGAAGACACCGGACTGATCGGCGAGATCGGCGAATGGGTCTTGAGGCAGGCCTGCACCGAAGCGGCATCATGGCCCGGCGACATCCACATCGCTGTCAACGTCTCGCCGGTGCAGTTCCGCTCCAGGACGCTGGCGCTGAAGGTCGCCGCCGCGCTCGCGGAGTCAGGCCTTGCGCCCGGCCGGCTCGAGCTCGAAATCACCGAAACCGTCCTGATCCGCGACGACGCGGAGGCCCTGACGATCCTCCAGCAGCTGCGCGAGCTCGGCGTGCGCATCGCGCTCGACGATTTCGGCACCGGCTATTCGTCGCTGAGCTATCTGCACCGCTTCCCGTTCGACAAGATCAAGATCGACCGCAGCTTCATCAGCGACATCGGCCAGTCCGAGGACTCTTCGCCGATCGTCCAGGCCGTGGTGCACATGGCCGCCGCCCGCCACATGGCGACGACCGCCGAAGGCGTCGAGACCGAAGCGCAGCGCGAAGTGCTGCGAAAGCTCGGATGCAGCCAGATGCAGGGCTGGCTGTTCAGCCCGGCGGTGCCGGCGGCGAAGTTGAAGCAGCTGTTGTCGGCGCAGGCGGCGGCAGCTTAGCTGCTAACTTCGTCGATAATCCAAGGCACGAGACATCCGCCTCATCGCTTCGTTTTCCAGATGGACGATCCCGTTCGCCGCCGAGCCGTCGACGAATTCGGCCACGAAGGCGCGTCCGATGTCGTCCTGCTCGATCACACCAAACGATCCCGGAATGAGGCGCCCTAGCCAGGCGACGTAGCCCGGGGTGTGAGCATTGCCTGCGATAATTCCCGGACGAAAAATCGCGAGGCGCTGGAAGCCTGCGTTTTGGACCGCCTCTTCCTTCAGGCCCATGACCCGCACATAACGGAACCTGCTTTTCGCGGTGCTTCCCACGGCCGAAAGCAGGGAGAAGCGTGTGATGCCGCCGGCATGGCAACCCCTCGCAAAACCACCGACGACGCCGATTTCGAGCGCCTTCAATTCTTCTTCGCTCCAATTCATGCTGCCCTTGCCGACGCCGACACAGGATGCCCCGTAGACAGGATCACCTTGCGCGACCAGGCCGTGCGCAACCTTGGTCAGCTCTGCTGAAAAGCGGGCATCGGCCGTGTCCAGGATCAGCTGCCGCACGCGCGAGTTGGCGTTCGCAGATGCCGCCTTGCGATTGACCATCACGATTTCTGCGCACGACGGCTCTGCCACGAGCGCACGCACCACGGCAGCTCCGACCTGTCCCGTGCCGCCGATGATCAAGACGCGAAATGTCATTCCCAGCCTTAATGAAGGACGTTGCAGCGGCGCATCCGCGCGCTGGCTTTCTTTCCTAACGGCATGTTGTGCTGGCGCAAGGCCCCGTCCCGACCCGTTCCTCCGCATCTTGTATTCGCGCGGCGGTCCCTTATCTCATCGGCATGATGAAGCTCACACCCGTTCAGGACCAGGCGATCCAGGCGCTCGTCGCGGGCGCCGTCGGCGCCGAGGCATTCGATCGCGTCTTCGCCGGCATCCGCTTCGACGAAATCGAGAGCACGATGCTCTACGCCTTCGCCAGGAACGAGGACGTCGCGTCCGACATCGAGGACAGCTATTCGCCTCTCATCGCCGCAGTCGCATCGCGGGTGCTCGACAAGCAGGTCGACGTCGTCGTCGTGATGCCGAAGGTTCTGCAATAGGGTTTGGTCTCAGCGGCTTCGCTCAGTCGAGGAAGGCTGCGAGCTCCTCGGGCGCGCCCGAAGGAAACGCTTCCTTGAGGCAGTCGAGAAACGCGGATACGCGCGCGCTCAGCAGTCGGCGCGATGGATAGAG
Source organism: Bradyrhizobium sp. 1 (assembly GCF_023073315.1). Taxonomy (GTDB): domain Bacteria; phylum Pseudomonadota; class Alphaproteobacteria; order Rhizobiales; family Xanthobacteraceae; genus Bradyrhizobium. Next base: position 699,382 of record NZ_JADPJH010000018.1, read on the forward strand.
CGTCCAGAGCGTGATCTCGGGTCCGTCGATATCACCCCAATGCACAAGCTTCCCGGCCTCGAGGTCCCGGCTCACGAGCGAGACTGGGAGCCGCGCGGCACCGGCGCCCGCCCGGACGGCATCGCGGATCATGATCAGCGACGACAGGCGAAGCACCGGCTCGACCGCGAGACGCAAATTTCCACCCGTTGCGACCACATCCCAGCCGGACGTCAGATCGCCCGTCTCGCGCACCACGGCCGGCACGGCACGATCGTCTGCGTGGCGGCCAAGGCGCGGGCTCGCCACGACCACCAGCCGATCGCGCAGAAAGATTCGCCCCACGAGCGTTTCGTCCGGATCCGGATTGACGCGGATCACAAGGTCATAGCCTTCCTCGACCATGTCGACGGCGCGATCTTCCGTCGTGACCTCAAGCCGAACTTCCGGATATTTCAGCGCGAACAGGGCGGCCAGTTTTCCCATTGCGGTCTGCGAAAACAGCAGCGGTGCGCTGATCCGAAGCCTGCCGCGCGGCCTGTCTCCACCGGAGGCGATTGCCGCTGCGGTCTCGTCGAGTTCGGCGAGCAGTGCCCCCGTCCGCTCGTGGAGTGCCCGCCCTTCCTGCGTAAGTTTCAGGACGCGCGCTCCGCGCTCGAACAGACGCAGATCGAGGCTGCTCTCCAGTTCCGAGACCCGGCGGGACAGCGTCGCTTTCGGACGGCCCGAGGCCCGTGCGGCCCGGCCAAACCCGCCATGGCGGGCGACCAGATTGAAGTCAGCGAGGGCAAGGAGATCCATCTGTTCCACCAATGAGACACATGGTCTATAATTAGCGTCTATCGGCCCGAATGTGGATCACTAATTTGCGGATGTGTTCTTCACATCCCAAACAGGAGTGACCCCCATGACCATCCTCGTAACCGGCGCCACCGGCCGTGTCGGCCGCCACATTGTCCAGCAACTCGTCGCGCGCGGCGCCGATGTGCGCGTGCTGTCCCGCGATCCCGCAAAGGCCGAATTCCCGGCCGGCGTGAACATCGTGAAAGGCGATTTGCTCGATCTCGACTCGCTGCGTGCAGCGTTCAGCGGCATCAAGACGCTGTTCCTGCTCAACGCGGTGACCGGCGACGAATTCACCCAGGCGCTGATCACGCTGAACGTCGCGCGCGAGGCGGGCGTCGATCGCCTCGTCTATCTCTCGGTGATCCACGCCGATCGCTTCGTCAACGTGCCGCACTTCGCGGTGAAGTTCGGCGCCGAGCGGATGATCGAACAGATGGGTTTTGGCGCCACGATCCTGCGTCCGTCCTACTTCATCGACAATGATCTCACGATCAAGGATGTCATCCTCAACCACGGCGTCTATCCGATGCCGATCGGCAGCAAGGGTCTCGCCATGGTCGACACGCGCGACATCGGCGAGGTCGCGGCGATCGAGTTGATCCGGCGCGAGCAGGCGCCAGGCAAGCTGCCGGTCGAAACCATCAATCTGGTCGGCCCCGATACGCTGACCGGTTCGGACGTCGCCACGATCTGGTCGGAGGTCCTTGGGCGCCCCGTCGCCTATGGCGGCGATGATCCCACCGGCTTCGAGCAGAATCTGGCGACTTTCATGCCGAGATGGATGGCCTACGAAATGCGTCTGATGGCCGAGCGCTTTGTCAGCGACGGAATGATCCCCGAGAACGGCGACGTCGCACGTCTCACCAAAATGCTGGGACGTCCGCTGCACTCCTATCGCAGCTTCGCGACCCAGATCGCGGCGACCGCGAAGCCGGCCTGACGGTTGCGGCAAGCCAGACTCGATGCTTTGCACCACCCCCGGACGTCGCCACGTCCGGGGTTGGAATTTGGCGCGTGCGTGACCTCACGATAAATCCGCGCTAGCTTCCTCTGACAAGAACAAGAGGAAACGCCAATCGTGTACGACTTCATTATCGTGGGCGGCGGCTCGGCGGGGTCCGTGCTGGCCCACCGGCTGTCTGCCAAGAGTGCCAACAAGGTCCTGCTGTGCGAAGCCGGACAGGACACACCTCCCGGCAACGAGCCGGCCGAAATCCGAGACAGCTATCCGGGCACGGCGTATTTCGATCCGCGCTTTCACTGGACCGAGCTCAAGGTCACGACGCAGGTCGTCAGCCACAACAATCCGAACGAAGCGCGCCCGCCTTTGCGCAAATACGAGCAGGCGCGCGTGCTGGGCGGGGGATCGTCGATCAACGGCCAGATGGCCAACCGCGGCGCACCGACCGATTACGACGAATGGGATGCGCGCGGCGCCGAGGGGTGGACCTGGAACGACGTGCTGCCGTTCTTCAAGAAGGTCGAGCGCGACCTCGATTTCGACGGTCCCTATCACGGCAAGGACGGCCGAATTCCGGTGCGCAGAATTCCAAGAGAGCACTGGACGCGGCATTCGCAGGCTTTCGCCGATGCCTTCCAGCAGGCCGGCCATCCATTCGTAGCCGACCAGAACGGCGAGTTCGTCGACGGCTATTTCCCGGTGACGCACTCCAACCAGGCCGAGCAGCGCGTCTCGGCCGCGATGGGCTATCTCGATCGCGACACGCGCAAGCGCGCCAATCTGACGATCTCCACCGGCACGCAGGTGAGAGAGCTGCTGTTCGAGGGCACGCAATGCGTCGGCGTGAAGGCAGTGGTCGATGGGCGCGAGCAGGAATTCCGCGGACGTGAGATCATTCTCTCCTCGGGCGCGATCCATTCGCCGGCGCATCTCTTGCGCGCCGGCATCGGCCCGGTCGGCCACCTCAAGGATCTCGGCATTCCCGTCCTGATGGGGCTGCAAGGCGTCGGCCAGCGCCTGATGGATCATCCCTCGATTTCGCTGTCGTCCTTTGTTCGCCGCGGCGCGCGCATGAACGAGCATACCAGGCGCCACATGCAGCTGGGCCTGCGTTACTCCTCCGGGCTCGCGGGCGTCCCCAAGGGCGACATGTTCGTCGTCCTGCTGAGCAAGTCGGCCTGGCACGCGGTCGGCGAGCAAATCGGTTCGCTCCTGACCTTCGTCAACAAGACCTATTCGGAGACCGGACAGGTCAAGCTTGCCTCGCGCGATCCCTCGGCCGAGCCGATCGTCGAGTTCAATCTGCTGTCCGACCGCCGCGACCTCGATCGCCTGATGAGCGGCTTCCGCAAGATGGCGGCGGTGCAGATGAGCGACGTGGTCAAGGCTGTGACGGACAAGCCGTTTCCGGCCGCCTATACCGACAAGGTCCGCAAGATCGGCGTGGTCAACACCAAGAACAGGATTTTGACCAGGATCGCCGCGGCGCTGATGGACGGGCCGGCGGCGCTGCGCCACTACATGATCGACAATTTCGTCGTCGAAGGTTTCACCTTCGACCAGGTGATCAACGACGACGATGCGCTGGAAGCGTTCGTGCGCAAGGCGACCATCGGCGTGTGGCACGCCTCCTGCTCATGCCGCATGGGCCTGGTCAGTGATCCGATGGCGGTGGTCGACAACCAGGGCCGCGTCAAGGGCATCCAGGGCCTGCGCGTCGTCGACGCCTCGATCTTCCCGGTGGTGCCGTGCGCCAACACCAATTTTCCGGTGCTGATGACGGCGGAGAAGATCGCAGCAGCGATGCAGTGATCCGATCCTGGCGAGACGAGGCCCGGAAACGGAGGCGAATCCAAACCGGACCTTGGACCGCGAGCTTTGCCGTGAAGGCAGGCCAGCGATCGGGAGCCAACGTCTCAGCAAGTACGGAAGTTCACACTCGTCGGTTTGGCGCGTGCACTTCGACAAATTCAGCATCTGGATGTGTAACGATGGTCGCGAACATGATGCCGCTGATGATGAGCGACCAGGCGGTGTCCCAATAAATCCAAAACACGTGCCAGCCTCCGTTTCGATCTCCTCCGCCCGCAGGACCAAGGTAACGGCAAGGCGAGGCTGCTGTTCCCAATGCGAGCGCGGCGCGGGCGAGGCGCTATTTTGGTTTGGTCGGCGGGGAGCCGCGATCGGTTTGACCGGTGTGGCGCTTTGCCACGACGTCCTCGTCGCGCGGATCCTGGCGCGGGCGTTGCGGCGGCTTGGGCTGACCGGCCTGGCCGCCATGCTTGCCGCCCATGTCGGGCTTGCCTTCAAGGTCGTTTTCGCGGGGCATGACGGGTTAATGCGCTCGCGCGGCATTGGTTCGCAATCGCGCCGGCCGCTGTGAACGAGTTCATAGGATCGTCGCCGGTTGCAGTGCACGATGATCGACATGCCTCGGTGCATTCATTGGACGGACGGATCTGGCCTATGCGGAAACAACTCGTCGCCTGGACCATTTTGACCTCGGCGCTGCTCGCAATCGCGGTATGGACCGTGCTGGGGCCGCCGGATCGCCCGGCCGGCCCGCATCTGCCCTCCCGCGACCTGACGGCAGCGGTGCGCTAGCCATCCACGGCCCAACCGATACAATTTCGGCATCGATCAATCTCAATTGGAATTTGGTGCGGCGACGCACCTGCCGCTATCCTGCCCGGCAAAACGACAATTTCGCACGTCCAGGAGGAGCCCATGTTGAGACCGACCAGCCGCACCGCGTCCCGCGCTGCGATCGCCACCACCCTCACTTTTCTCACCCTCATTTCGGGAGTCCGCGCCGGCATGGCCGAGACCTTCGCCTATGTCGGCAACGCCGACAGCAACGACATCAGCGTGTTCAAGCTTGCCGAGAGCGGCGAGATGACCCCGGTGCAGACGGCCGCTTTCACGGGTGTCGAAAAACCGGGCTCCTCGACCCCGCTCGCGATCACGCCCGACCACCGCGTGCTGATCGCAGGCGTGCGCTCGCAGCCGTTCCTCGCGGTGAGTTTTGCGATCGACCCGAAGACGGGCCAGCTCAGCCCGATCGGCAACGGGCCGCTCGCCGACAGCATGGCCAACATCGCCACCGACCGCGGCGGCAAGGTGCTGTTCAGCGCCTCCTATGGCGGCAACAAGGTCGCGCTGAATCCGCTTCAAGCGAGCGGCGTCGTGGCCGAGCCGAAGCAGGTGATCCCGACCGGGCTGAACGCGCACGCCTTCCTGCCCTCGCCCGACAACCGCTTTGTGTTCGCGACCAATCTCGGCTCCGACCAGATCCTGGCCTTTGCCTTCGATGCCACGGCGGGCACGCTGACGCCGAACGATCCGCCGGTCATCAAGGTGCCGGAGAAATCGGGACCGCGGCACTTCGTGTTCCACCCCAATGGCAAGTTCATCTATCTCATCCACGAGCTGAACGGCGACGTCGCGGCGTTCGGCTATGAGGCCAAGAGCGGTGCGTGGTCCGAGATCCAGCGCACCACTGCGCTGCCGGAAGGATTTAACGGAAAACCCTGGGCCGCCGACATCCACATCACCCCGGACGGCCGCTTCCTCTACGCCTCCGAGCGCACCACCAACACGCTCACCGCCTACAAGGTCGACGCGACAAGCGGCAAGCTGACCACGATCGGCAGCGTGCCGACCGAGAAGCAGCCGCGCGGCTTCAACATCGATCCTTCCGGCCGCTACCTCGCCGCAGTCGGCGAACTCTCCGACGGCATGACGGTCTATGCCATCGACCAGAGCAGCGGCGCACTCGCCAAGCAAAAGTCCTATCCGACCGGCAAGAAGCCGAACTGGGTGGAGTTTTTGAGTTTGCCGTGAAGCTTTTGCTTATCCTCCCCTGGAGGGGGAGGGTAAGAAGCGGCGAACCTCGTCGCCATTTCCGCGACTAATTCAACGGGCGGCATCGCGCCGCCTGTGCTGCGGCATTCTCATCCGGCCGGACCATGATCTATTCTTGGCCCACCGCTGGCGCTTCTGCTATCGATGAGGCCGTCAAGGCCCCAACCGGAATGACCGATGCGTCAATTGCCTGCGCGTTCCCTTTCCCGAAAATTCGTTGCGCTCACCGGATTGCTGCTGCTGTCCGCCCCGCTCGCGCGCGCCGCCGAAGACGATGCGCCCAAGGGGCCGGCGGTCACGGTGCTGAAGGTCGCAAAATCCTGCTTCTCCGACATCGTCGAGGCCACCGGCACGATCATCGCGCGCGAGGAGACGTCAGTACGGCCCGAGCGTCCCGGCCTGAAGGTGACGGAGGTGCTGGCGGAAGCCGGCGACACCACGACGGCCGGACAGGTGCTGGCGCGGCTGGCGCTGCCCGAAGGCGGCACGCTTCAGGTCACGGCGCCGGTGGCAGGCGTGATCGCGACCTCGACCGCGCAGATCGGCAACCTCGCCTCGGCCAAGGGCGAGGCGCTGTTCACGATCGTTGCGCGCAGCGAATATGATCTCGTCGGCCTGGTCGCGACCACCGATATCCGCAAGCTCGCGATCGCCCAGCCGGCGACCGTGCGCATTGCCGGCGCCGGCGATCTCGACGGCAAGGTGCGCCGCATCGGCCCGACCGTCGAGCCGAACATCCAGCAAGGCATAGTCTATATCGGCATCTCCTCGCAGAAGCGGCTGCTGCTGAATGCGAGCGGGCGCGCGCTGATCAAGACCGGCCAGAGCTGCAACGTCGCGGTGCCGCTCACCGCCGTGCAATATTCATCCGCCGGCACCGTGGTGCAGGTGATCCGCCGCAATCGCGTCGAGACCAAGCGCGTCGAGGTCGGATTGATGTCGGGCGGCAATATCGAGGTTCGCGACGGGCTCAACGAAGGCGACGTCGTCGTCGCCCGCGCCGGCGCGCTGCTGCGCGAAGGCGATCCCGTGCGCCCGGCGATGGCCGCGGAAGCGGCGAAGTAACGGACGGTCTCGTAGGGTGGGCAAAGCGAAGCGTGCCCACGTCTTCTATCGAAGTTCTGGAAAGATGGTGGGCACGGCGCTTTGCGCCTTTGCCCACCCTACGGGAGCTGTGAAGAAACTAGCCGCCGGCCTGGTCGAAATGCACGTCTTCGAGCAGCGATGACGACACGCTCGGGACCTGGTCGCCTTCGCTAGCGCGGGAGATGGCGACGCGGGTCTTGTTGAAGACGCTCTCGGCGCTGCCCTGCGCATTGATGTTGCCGATGAGCTCGCTGACCAGCACGCTATGTTCGCCCTTGCCGTCGTCGACGACCTTGCCGGGCGAGGCCGAGGACAGGATCAGCGCATTGTCGGGCGTGCCGATCGGCGCGAGGCCGTGGCTGTAGGAACGGAAGCGGCGCTCGTAAGGGTTACGGCGGGACGCATCGACGACGACGAGCTTGGCCTTGGCGCCCTGCTCTTTCATCATGTTGAGCACGCCCTCGATGGAGATGCCCTGGCGGCGGACGTCGCTTTCCTTCCAGATCGCGGCATCGACCGGCAACATGTAGCTCTCGCGGCCGGCCTGCACGCCGTAGCCGCCGAAGAACAGCATGACGACGGTATCGCGCTTGATCCGGGACTTCAGGCGGTTGACCGCGCGGACCATGTCGTCCTTGGTCGCGTCTTCCACCATGTCGACGTCAAAGCCGCTCTTGCGCAGGGTCGAGGACAGCGCGCGGGCGTCGTTGATCGACTGCGTCAGCGGCGCGCTGGCGTCGGGATAATGTCCATTGCCGATGACGAGGGCGAGCCGCGAGGTCTGGCCGATCGAGCCAGTGACCTGGTCGGTCGTAACAGCCTTGGCGGCATCGAGCGCACGCATGTTGAGGGCAGCATGGGCACCGATCACGAGCGAGACCGTGCCGATGAGAGCTGCGGCCACCGCGATCGTACGTCGGGAAATGTCGAGCTGCGTTACATTCATCTCGCTTCATTCCTGTCAGTGCCAAAGACCAGCCAAGCGCGCGCACACAGATTGAGTAGCGCGATAGCGTCTTCAGGTTTGAGGGATTGGCCGGGGATGTGCCCCCGAACTGCGCGCAATTTGCGGCGCCGCACCAAACAAACCCTTAACCGGATATAGCCTCCCCGGCAATAGATCGCCCAAAAATTGAGCTAAGTTGCTGAATGTGTTGGTTAATCCCCCGAGCCGAAGTGGGGCATTTTTTGATCCCCAGTAGTCTTCCGGGGCTCAATCATGCAGCCTTCGTGCCGGCTTTTGCTGTGACTGCCATCACATTTGTATTTCCCGCGAATCCGGATAGCTTTTTCAAAGACTTGCAGGGGGTGGCGTGCGGACGGGTGCTTGCTCGCCGGCCCTGGGCAAGGCCCCGCGACCAGGTATTTCATGAGCTTTCATTATTTTGCCGGCGCCGCCTGCCGGGCGCTGACGGCGCGGAAAGACGGGCCCTCGCTTTACGATGTCTGCGATCCCGTTTTGTCGGGTGCGGCCGGCGGCGATCCGCATCTGTCCAAATTCTACAAGACCGCGCTCGGCAATCCCGCATTGCGGGTGCTGCTGCGACGCGCCGGCCTGCCCGAGCTGCGCGACGAGACCAGACTGAGCCGGCTGCGCGAGGCGCTGGCGCGCGCTCGCGACGAGGCCGAGCCCGACTGGGCGGCCGTTGGCCAGCCCGTGGCCGATCTCGTCGATACCATCGCGCTCGATCATCCCAAACCGCCGCCGGCCATTTTCGCCGGCGCCATGCCGCCGCAGGCGCAGATCGACGGCGTGATCCGCGACTGCGCGCAGCATCTGCTCGGCTCGTACCGCAAGAATGGTTTTCTGCCGACCTATGCCGCCTTCAACCTGATCGGCGACCCTGATTTTCGCGGCCGTGAGCTGATCATGGCGCTCACCGGGCTGAACGCACGCGGCTACAAGAACTCCTCGCTGCTGTTCAACCTCGCCCGCGTTTTCATTGCGCGCTCGCCGGCAGCCGCCGTAGTCAATCCGCCATGGCGAGGGATTGCCGAGCCGATGTGGGAGCCGATGCAGATCCGCCACCGCTCGGCCTATTACGATGCGTTCTTCATCGAGGCGCTGCTCAGCTTCGTCGAGACCGGGCTCGCCTCAACCGCGGACAAGAACGCGGCCGAGCGTGCGATCGCCGACATGGTGGATTTCTGCGTCAACACCAGCCGCGAGGAGGTCGAGGGGAGCGACGGCGCGCGCTTCAACGTCATCACAGCGCTGGCGCCAGCACCACATCCGCGCTTTTCCCGCTATTTCGCGCAGATCAAGCAGGACCTCGGCTTCGGCGTCTACGTGCCGGATTGCGACACCACGGCGTGCTCGATCTCCGCGGCGACGCAGGCCGGCTGCACCGATCCGATCCTCGACCAGCCGCTGCTGGATTTCTATTCGGGCTACCAGGTGCGCGCCGGCGTCAACGAGCCGCGCGTGACCGTGCCGATCAACGACAATATCGACTATGAGGGCGGCGTTGCGACCTGGATCGACAACCTCAGGGGCGAGCGTCCCTACGGCAACGATCTCGATCCGACGCTCAATCTCGACATTCTCGAGGTCAGCTTTCGCAACCTTACGCGCTGGAAAGTATTGGAGACGCCGGCGCGGCTCGCCACGGTGCATCGGATCATCGGCTTCCAGAAACGGCTGGCGGCCAGCGGCGCCTTCGCCAATCCGCGCTCGCACATCTATTATCTGCCGGAGCTGTACAGCGCCTATTTCGGCCGCTGCTACGTGGCCTTCCTGGCGCTGCCGCTGGCGGCACAGGCGGCGATCGATCCCGACGGCGATTTCGATTTCATCCGCCATCGCGTGCTCTCTTACGTCAAGGGCGAGCTGATGGCCGCGGAGATGAACGTGTTCGACGCGGCGCTGGCGCTGATCGCGCTCGGCCATCTCGGCGCCGACCCGCGCGCCTTCGCGCCGGCGCTGAACGTCATCGTCACCGCCTTAAGCGAAGGCGGGCGCCGCGGCCCGTTCCGGGCCTATGAGTGGAACAAGATGAAGACCCCGACGCGGATTCTGGTCGGCGGGCCCGAGGTGACGTCGGCGTTCGTGCTGATGGGGCTTGCGGTAGCGAAGCGGGCGATGGCGCGGGGGTGAGGTGGTCTCGTGCCCCGGACGCAGCGCAGCGCCTCTTCGGCGGTGCGCTGCAGAGCCGGGGCCCATGCCGCCAAGACCTGCGCTGGCGGCTTTCTGGGTCCCGGCTCAGCGGAGCGGCGTTACACGCCGCACCGCGTCCGGGACACGAGAGGTGTTCGTCCAATGACAGGAAGTTGAAAGCCCATCCGTTAGGCATAAGCTGGCCCGGAGGCCAAAAGCCGACCACAATTGCGGGCTCTATCGAGGTTTTCATCACACGCGGACCGGCATGTTGCGAAAATTCCTGATTGCGCTGTCTTTGCTTGCCATCTCTGTGCCCGGCTTGCCGTCGCTGGCCGAGGCCGCCGACATCACTGGCACGGCAAAAGTCCGCTCCGGCGATGCCGTCGTGATCGGAAACACGCGCATCCGGCTCGGCGGCATCGACGCGCCCGCGGTCGACCAGCTCTGCCTCAACACCAAGAGCGAGCGCTGGACCTGCGGCATCGCCGCCCGTGACGAGCTCGCCAAGTACACCGAAGGCAAGAGCTGGGTCTGCCATGCACGGTCGATCGACCGCCGCGGCCGCACCGTGGCGCGCTGCGACGTCGGCGGCGAGGATATCCAGAAATGGCTGGCGCGCGCCGGCTGGGCCCTGTCCTACACCCGCGTCTCGCATGACTATGAGGCCGACGAGGCTGCCGCGCGTGAGGCCAAGGCCGGCATGTGGCAGGGCGCCTTCATCGCGCCCTGGGACTGGCGCGTCCGCAACAAGAAGACGACGATATTGGGTGCCACCAAGCCGCCGGACGGGGCGCATGCGATCCTGCTCGCCTCCGCCTCGGGCCCGGTCGCGCCCTCACCCGACTGCACCATCAAGGGCAACGTCAACACCGCCGGCGAGTGCATCTATCACCAGCCGACCAGCCGCTGGTACACCCAGATCAAGATGAAGATCAGCAAGGGCACCCGCTGGTTCTGCTCGGTCGAAGAGGCGGAGGCCGCCGGGTGCCGGGAGACGAAGAGGTAGGGCATGGTCCGGACCCGAAGGGCCGCGTTAGCGCAAAGTGTGACGCGGTTTTCCGACAAGACCATGCTCAAAACATAAGGCCACCCCAGCCCTGCGTTTTGGGTGCTTTTCTTGCATGGCACCGCCGCGTAAAACTCGGATTCAGCAACCCACCATCCTGTTCTCAAGCAACAAGGACTGATAGCAATGACCGTTCGCGCGGGCCGGGAATTTCTGGCCATCCCCGGGCCCACCACGATGCCCGACGAAGTGCTGCGGGCCATGCACCGTCCGGCAATCGACATCTACTCCAAGGAGATGCACGAGCTGACCGACAGCCTGCTCGGGGACATCTCAAAACTGTTTGCGACCAAGGGTAAATCCTACATCTACATCGCCAACGGCCACGGCGCCTGGGAGGCCGCACTGAGCAACGTGTTGTCGCGTGGCGACAAGGTGCTGGTGCTCGAGAGCGGACGGTTTGCGATCGGCTGGGGTAATGCGGCAGCGCTGATGGGCGCCGAGGTCGAGGTGCTCAAGGGCGACTGGCGCCGCGCGGTGCGGCCTGATGAGGTCGAGGAGCGCCTGCGCCGCGACAAGGAGCACAAGATCAAGGTCGTCGTCGTCGTCCAGGTCGACACGGCCTCCGGCGTGCAGAACGACATCGAGGCGATCGGCAAGGCGATCAAGGCCAGCGGCCATCCCGCGCTGTACATGGTCGACACCGTCGCCTCGCTCGGCTGCATGCCGTTCGAGATGGACAAATGGGGCGTCGACGTCGCGATGTCCGGCTCGCAGAAGGGCCTGATGACGCCGCCCGGCCTCGGCTTCGTCGCCGCCAATGCGCGCGCGCGCGAGGTGCAAAAGACGGCGAATATGTCGACGCCCTATTGGAGCTGGAGCGAGCGCGAGGGCACCGAGAATTATCGCAAATATGCCGGCACTGCGCCGGTGCATCTGTTGTTCGCGCTGCGCCAGGCGATCGACATGCTGCACGAGGAAGGACTGGAGAACGCGTTCCGTCGCCACAGCCTGCTCGGCGAGGCCGCGCGCCGCGCGGTCGGCGCATGGACGGAAGGCCAGGTGCTCGGCTTCAATATCGCCGAGGCCAGCGAGCGCTCCAACACCGTGACAACCGTGACCATGAGCAACGGCCATGATCCGGCGATCCTGCAACGCTATTGCAAGGAGAAGTGCGGCGTCGTGCTCGGCACCGGCATCGGCGACCTCTCCGGACAAGCCTTCCGCATCGCTCATATGGGCCATGTCAATGCGCCGATGCTGCTGGGTACGCTCGGGGTCATCGAGATCGCCCTGAATGCGCTGAAGATCCCCCATGGCAAGGGTGGGCTGGAGGCGGCGGTCGCGTATCTCGGCGAAGAGGTGGCGGTGTAAGAAATTGCTGCTCGTGCCCCGGACGCAGCGCAGCACGGAGTGATGCGCTGCAGAGCCGGGGCCCATGTGACTGAAATGGGTCCCGGCTCTGCGGAGCGGCACTTCGCGCCGCACCGCGTCCGGGACACGAGACGAAGAATCGATCGCAGTTTTTTACCCGAAGTGAGCGAACCGACAGCCGCGATCTTGCGCGAGGCCCGCTAAGGCAGCCGCGGCACCTGATACGCCCAAACCTGCGCCTTCAACTCCTCCAATGCCCCCAGCGGCGTCTTCGGATCGACCCGGTACTCCCCGCTCGCCAGCCACTGCAACACCATGGCATCCACCACCGGCGAGTGGTGAATAACATCACCGTAATTGTTCAGATCATGCGTCACCGCCTTGATCGCGCGGAAATCATGAAGACGGACATTGGGAAGCTGCGTCAGGCGGGTCGCAATCACCGCGGTGAGATCGGTGACGATCTTCAGCGTCGCAGGTGACGCATCCCGCATCGCGACGAATTGCAGGATCGAATAAGGCGGGAAGTAGATGTCAAAGGTCACGTCCGGATGGCGCGCGATCAGGGCGACGGCATCATGCTCGAAATGCCGGACCATGGCCTCATAGCCATAGCCTTCGCCGAGAAAGCGGCTGCGCACGGGGTTGGTGATGTAGGCGAATGCAGCGAGCGTCCTCTCCGCGTTGTAGCCACGCGCGACGTCGAAATCCCGTGGCAGTGCGTAGATGTCATCGACATCGGAGAGCGCGAACTTGACGGGCAGATAAGGCGCAGCGCGGGTCAGCGGCTCTTTCAGAAGCGGGGTCGACCTCAGCAGCGCGAACAGGGATTCCTTCGCCATCGCAGCGCTGAACAGATAGGATGCGATGCCCTTCGTTGTCCTGCGGTAGAGATCGACCGGCAGAAAAGGATCGGCCTCGATGTCGGCGGCATCGACAAAGATAAAATCGTCCATCTCCCAGATCACGCGCCGGGCGCCGCGATCGATTGCCTGTTCCAGGACAAAACCCTGCTGGCGCGAATTGGAGCCGGTCATCGCCAGCTTGAGTGAATGCACACCGAGCGCGCGATCGATGTCGCTCTGGCGATAGTGGATCGCAAGCGAGGTGCCCATGAACGCGGTGTCGAACGACTGGCTGCGGATCAGCCCTGCATTCTGCACGCGCGTATCGTCCGAATAAAAGGCGAGACGCGAGGGACGAAACAGCTGCAAGGGATCGACTGCAAAAGTGAGCGCCGCCGCGCCGAGCGCGCAGACCGCGCTCGCGAGCAGAAGACGCCTCAGATGTGTGAACGGCCTGCGCATCAGAACCGGAAATAGATGAATTCGCTGTGGCTCTGGATGCCCAGAATTCCGAATGCGAGCACCAGCGATGCGCCGTAGAGAAACAGCGGCCGCATACGCCCTGCCCGCAAGTTTTCGCCGACCCTACGATTGGCATGATCGTAGCCCATGATCGCTTGCGTGTTTGGCGCGAGCCACACCAGCGCGGCATAGATCGAGACCTGCACCAGCGCCGCGATTTCTTCGCGGCCGGAGACGATGGTCGAGAGATCAGTCATGGCGGTGAGGATCCGCATGGCCCAATCGACCCGTTCTGCCCGGAAGAACACCCAGGCGACGACGACGGCGAGGAAAGTCAGCACGGCGCCGGCGATGCGGACCGGGCGTGCAAGCGGCGTCGGGATGGTCGGCACCAGCGCATTGAAAGCATGGTTGACGCAGAGATAGGCCCCGTGCAGCGCGCCCCAAACGACAAAAGTCCAGGCCGCGCCGTGCCAGAGCCCGCCGAGCAGCATCGTGATCAGCAGGTTGACGTAGCGCAGCACGCGGCCGTGGCGGTTGCCGCCGAGCGGGATGTAGAGATAGTCGCGCAAAAATTGCGACAAGGTCATGTGCCAGCGGCGCCAGAACTCGACGATGCTGGTGGCCTTGTAGGGCGAGTTGAAATTGACGGGCAGGAAGATGCCGAACATCAGCGAGATTCCGATCGCCATGTCGGAATAGCCGGAGAAGTCGAAATAGAGCTGGAACGTGTAGGCGAGCGCGCCGAGCCAGGCTTGGTCGAAGCTCGGGAAGCGCGCATCGAAGGCGAGCGCGACCAGCGGCTGGATGCCGTCGGCAAGGCAAGTCTTCTTGAACAGGCCGATGGCGAAGATGATGACACCGCACAGGATCAGATGCGCGTCCGGATGTTTCGACTCCTCCCGCTCGAATTGCGGGATCATGTCCTTGTGGTGGAGGATCGGCCCAGCGATCAGATGCGGAAAATAAGTCACGAACAGCGCGTAATGCGGCAAGGCGTAACGCGCGACCTGGCCACGATACGCATCGACCAGGAACGCGATCTGGGTGAATGTGTAGAAGGAAATACCAACCGGCAGCAGGATGTGGACCGCGACATGCGTACCGAGCAGCGCGTTGAGATTGTCGGCGGCGAAGCCGGCATATTTGAAGATGCCGAGCACGAGGAGATCGCCGGCGACGCCAATGGCGAGCGCCGCCTTTCGTTGCGACGGGCCGAGCTTCGCCACGATCAGGAGATGGCCGACGCCATAGTTGAACGCGATCGACAGCAGCAGCAGGGCCACGAACTGCCAGTTGCCGATCGCATAGAAGGCGAGCGAGGCCAGCGCCAGCCAGATCACCGGCGTCAGATTGCTGCGCCGCCCCAGCCAGAAATAGCCGGCCAGCACCACGGGGAGGAACAGCAGGATGAGCGGGTAGGAATTGAACAGCATCAGGCTGGACCGGCGGCGGGGATGTGGTCCCTAAAGCATACAAGCGGGGGATCAACAACCCGGCGACTTGGCCCAGTCCCGCTGGCAATTCATGGAATCAGGACGATATAAGGCGAGACGCATCTTCTCCCTCTCCCCGCTTGCGGGGAGAGGGTCGGGGTGAGGGGGAGTCTCCGCAAGGTCGGCGAGACTTGGACTCGCGGAAAGCCCCCCTCACCCGAATTCGATCTGCGATCGAATTCGACCTCTCCCCGCACGCGGGGAGAGGTGAAGAGAGAGCGCGCATACGAGATGATGAGGATCGAGTGACCCAGGCCAAAACACCTTCCCAGCCCCCCGTCGCCCCGCGCCGGCCGCATTCCTTCACCCACCACGGCATCACCGTGACCGACGACTATGCCTGGCTGAAGGATGAGAAATGGCAGGAGGTGCTGCGCGATCCCGCGGTGCTCGATCCCGACATCCGCAAATATCTGGATGAAGAGAACGGTTACACCGACAGCCTGCTCGGCCATACCTCGCCTCTTCAGAAAATTCTGGTGCGCGAGATGCGCGGGCGGATCAAGGAGGACGATTCCAGCGTGCCGTCGCCGGACGGGCCGTTCGCCTATTTCCGCAGGTTTCGCGAGGGCGGGCAACATGAATTATTCGGCCGGATGCCGCGCGACGGCGGCGAGGGCCACATCGTGCTTGACGGCGACGCGCTCGCCAAAGACCACAAATATTTCAAATTCGGCGGCAGCCGGCACTCGAACGATCACAAGCTGCAGGCCTGGAGCGCCGACACCAAGGGCTCGGAGTATTTTACGATCCGCGTCCGCGACTGGGCGACGGCTAAGGATTTTGACGATCTCGTCGAGGAGACCGACGGCGGCGTGGTCTGGAGCGCGGATGCAAAATCCTTCTTCTATGTGAAGCTCGACGACAACCATCGCCCGATGCAGGTGTGGCGGCACAAGCTCGGCACCAAACAAGCCGACGACACGCTGGTCTACGAGGAGCAGGATTCCGGCTGGTTCACCCATCTGCATGAGAGCACCAGCGGCCGCTTCTGCGTGATTGCCGGTGGCGATCACGAGACCTCGGAGCAGCGGCTGATCGATCTCGCCAACCCCGAGGCACCCCCGCGCCTCGTCGCAGCGCGCGAGGAGGGCGTGCAATATTCGCTGGCCGACCGCGGCGACGAGCTGTTCATCCTCACCAATGCCGACGACGCCATCGACTTCAAGATCGTCACGGCGCCGCTTAGCCAGCCCGAGCGCAAGAACTGGCGCGATCTGATCCCGTATCGCCCGGGCATCTACGTCATCGACCTCGATCTCTATTCCGGCCATCTGGTGCGGCTGGAGCGGGCCAATGCGCTGCCGTCGATCGTGATCCGCGATCTCACGAGCAAGGAGGAGCACGCCATCGCCTTCGACGAGGCCGCCTATTCGCTGGACACGATGGGCTCCTACGAATTCGACACGACGAATTTGCGCTTCGCCTATTCGTCGATGACGACGCCGTCGGAAGTCTATGACTACGACATGGTCAAGCGGACGCGCAACCTTCGCAAGCGCCAGGAGATCCCGTCCGGCCACGATGCGGCCGACTATGTCACCACGCGCATCATGGCAAAGGCGCAGGATGGCGCCGAAGTCCCGGTGTCGATCCTCTATCGCCGCGGGCTCGAGCTCGACGGCTCGGCGCCGCTGCTGCTCTACGGTTACGGCTCCTACGGCATGGCGATGCCGGCCTCGTTCAGCGCCAACCGCCTGTCGCTGGTCGACCGCGGCTTTGTTTACGCCATCGCCCATATCCGTGGCGGCGCCGACAAGGGCTGGGGCTGGTATCTCGACGGCAAGCGCGAGAAGAAGACGAACTCGTTCGACGACTTTGCCGCCAGCGCGCGTGCGCTGATCGATGCAAAATACACGAGTGCACAACGCATCGTCGGCCATGGCGGCTCGGCGGGCGGCATGCTGATGGGCGCGGTCGCCAACCGCGCCGGCGAGCTGTTCGCCGGCATCGTCGCTGAAGTGCCGTTCGTTGACGTGCTCAACACCATGCTCGACGACACGCTGCCGCTGACGCCGCCGGAATGGCCGGAATGGGGCAACCCGATCGAGAGCGAAAAGGATTTTCGCACGATCCTCTCGTACTCGCCCTACGACAATGTCGCCGCAAAGGACTATCCGGCGATTTTGGCGATGGGCGGATTGACCGATCCGCGCGTCACCTATTGGGAGCCCGCCAAATGGATCGCACGCCTGCGCGCGACCATGAGCGGCGGCGGCCCGGTCCTGCTCCGCACCAACATGGGTGCCGGCCATGGCGGCGCATCGGGCCGCTTCAACCGGCTCGATGAAGTCGCGATCGTGTACGCGTTCGCGCTGTGGGCGGCTGGGATGGCGGACAAGGCGGAAGTGTAACCTCCCCCTCTCCCCGTTCTTACGGGGAGAGGGTTGGGGTGAGTGGCTCTATCCACGCAAACAGTGAGAGCCGGACTCGCGGAGAGCCCCCCTCACCCGCATCGCATCTCCGATGCGATGCGGCCTCTCCCCGCAAGCGGGGAGAGGCGAAGGACGCCATCGCTTCGTGACTCACACCGCTCCATGCGCCTCCACATAGAGCGCATAGACCGAGTGGCTGCTGGCCATATAAAGCCGGTTGTTCTTCGGGCCACCGAAGCAGAGATTGGCGCAACGCTCCGGCAGCTTGATGAAGGCAAGCGGCTTGCCGTCCGGGTTGAACACCATCACGCCATCGAGGTCCTCGGATTTGCCCTTGAGCTGAAACACCTTGCGCCCGCCGATGTCGGTCGGCTCGGATTGCAGCGCGCCGTTGGAGCCCCAGCCGCACCAGAGGTTGCCGTCGCGGTCGACGCGAAAACCGTCGAGCGAGGCCTGGTCGGCGGCGTCGATCAGTTTCGTCTTGCCGCTCAGGGCACCATCGTCGCCGACATTGTAGCTCCAGATGCTGCGGTTGGGCGTGCCCTTCCACTCCACGATGTAGAGCTTCTTCTCGTCCGGCGAGAAGGCGAGACCGTTCGGATTGACGAGGTCGGTGAGGACCGCGCTGATCTTGCCGTCCTTGGCGATGCGATAGACGTTGGTGGTGGCCTGCTCCGCCTTGTCCTTCTTGCCCTCCCACTCGCCGTTGATGCCGAATAGCGGATCGGTGAACCAGATGCTGTCGTCCGATTTCACCACGATATCGTTCGGCGAATTCAGCCGCTTGCCCTCGAACTTGTCGGCGAGCACGGTGATCTTGCCGTCTTTCTCCGTACGCGTGATGCGGCGGGTCACCGAGTGCTCGCAGCTGACGAGGCGGCCCTGGCGGTCGCGCGCATTGCCATTGGCGTAATTCGCATTGGCGCGGAACACGCTGGTCTGGCCGGTCTTCTCGTCGAACTTCATGATCCGGTTGTTGGGAATGTCGGAGAACAGGAGATAGCCGCCTTCCGGGAAATAGGCCGGGCCTTCGGCCCAGCGCATGCCGGACGCGACCTGCTCGACCGTCGAGGAATAGAGCCGGTATTTTCCAAAGCTCGGATCGAGGGTCTGGACGGCCGGATCGGGGTAACGCTGGTTGGGCGTGAACGGAAACGACTGGGCGCCGGCGGCGCGGGCGAGAAGCGTGGAAGCCGCCGCCGCGCCAGCGCCGGCCATGAGATTGCGTCGCGTGAAATTCATGAAATCCTCCGTGGGTGATGCAAGGCCGGCGCTTGCTGCGCCGGCTCGTTCTCTTGTCGTGTCGGTTGCGAGCGGCCTTAGCGGCCGTTCGCCTTCCGCCACGCCGCGAAGTCCGTGAGCGTCTGCGGATCGGTCGCGGGATAGAGGCCAAAGATGCCGCGGCCCTTGTTGACTTCCTCGGTGACGAAATCCTCGAACGCGGTCATCTCAAACGTTTCGTTGGCGATCTCGTCGGCGAGATGCGCGGGGATCACGATGACGCCGTCACTGTCACCGAGGATGATATCGCCGGGGAACACCGGCGCATCGCCGCAGCCGATGGGAACATTGATCTCGATGGCATGGTGCAGCGTCAGATTGGTCGGCGCTGATGGGCGATGGTGATAGGCGGGGATGCCGAGCTTGGCGATCTCGGCGGAATCGCGAAAACCGCCGTCGGTGACGACGCCGGCGACACCGCGCTTCATCAAGCGCGTGACCAGGATCGCACCGGCCGAGGCCGCGCGGGCGTCCTTGCGGCTGTCCATCACCAGGACGCTACCTGCCGGGCAATCCTCGACCGCCTTGCGCTGCGGATGGGAACGGTCCTTGAATACTTCGATGCTGTTGAGGTCCTCACGCGCCGGCATGTAGCGCAGCGTGAAGGCCTCGCCGACCATGGTCGGCTGGTCGGCACCGAGAGGATGCACATCCTGGATCATCTGGATGCGCAGGCCGCGCTTGAACAACGCGGTGGCGACGGTGGCGGTGGAGACGGATTTGAGCTTGGTGCGAGTGGCTTCGCTGAGTTTTGTCATGTCGTGCTTTCTAGTAAATCGAGGGTTCGCCGATCGGCGCGCCGAAGTCGGTCTCGAGGAAGTCGAAGTCGCAACCGTCATTGGCCTGCTTGATGTGCTTTGTGAACATCCAGCCATAGCCGCGCTCGAAGCGGCGCTCGGGCTGCTTCCAGGCGGCGCGGCGTTTCTCCAACTCGGCCTCGCTCACATCGAGATTGATGGTGCGTGCCGCAACGTCGAGGGTGATGCGATCGCCGTTCCGCACCAGCGCCAGCGGGCCGCCGATGTAGGATTCGGGCGAGACGTGCAAAATGCAGGCGCCGTAGCTGGTGCCGCTCATGCGCGCGTCCGAGAGGCGCACCATGTCCCGCACGCCCTGCTTCACGAGCTTGGTCGGGATCGGCAGCATGCCCCATTCCGGCATGCCCGGCCCGCCCTGCGGCCCGGCATTGCGCAGAATGAGGATGTGGTCCTCGGTCACGTCGAGATCGGGATCGTCGACCGCCTTCTTCATCGCGGGATAATCGTCGAACACCAGCGCGGGTCCCGTGTGCTTGAGGAAGCGCGGCGCACAGGCGGAGGGCTTGATGACGCAGCCGTCGGGCGCGAGATTGCCCTTGAGCACGGCGAGCGCGCCCTCCTTGTAGATGGGATTGTCGACCGAGCGGATCACGTCGTCATTGTGCACTTCGGCGCCCGCGATATCTTCGCCGAGCGTCTTGCCGGTGACGGTGATGCAGTCGAGATGCAGATGTTGCTTGATCTGGCCCATCAGCGCCGGCAGGCCGCCGGCATAGAAGAAGTCCTCCATCAGATAGGCATCGCCGCTCGGCCGGACGTTGGCGATCACGGGCACCTTGCGGCTCGCGATCTCGAAATCATCGAGGCCGATGTCCTGGCCGGCGCGGCGGGCCTGCGCGATCAGATGGATGATCGCGTTGGTCGAGCAGCCCATCGCCATCGCGACCGCAATCGCATTCTCAAATGCCTTGCGGGTCTGGATCGTCTTCGGCGTCAAATCCTCCCACACCATCTCGACGATGCGGCGGCCGCATTCGCTGGCCATGCGGATGTGGTTGGCATCAGCGGCGGGAATCGAGGAAGCGCCCGGCAGCGTCATGCCGATCGCTTCGGCAATCGCGGTCATGGTCGACGCCGTGCCCATGGTCATGCAGGTGCCGTAGCTCCGCGCAATGCCGGCTTCGATATCGAGCCAGTCCTTGTCGGAAATCTTTCCGGCGCGACGCTCGTCCCAATATTTCCAGCCATCCGAGCCGGAGCCCAGCGTCTTGCCCTTCCAGTTGCCGCGGAGCATCGGCCCCGCCGGCAGATAGATCGCCGGAATGTTCATCGAGGTCGCGCCGAGCAGCAGCGCAGGCGTAGTCTTGTCGCAGCCGCCCATCAGCACCACGCCGTCGACGGGATGGCTCCGCAAGAGCTCCTCGGCGTCCATCGCCAGCAGATTGCGATAGAGCATGGTGGTCGGCTTGAGCAGCGATTCCGACAGCGACAGCGCCGGCAATTCCACCGGCAGGCCGCCCGCCATCAGGATGCCGCGCTTGACGTCGTCGACCCGCGACTTGAAGTGCATGTGGCAGGGCTGCGCGTCCGACCAGGTGTTGAGGATCGCGATGATCGGGCGGTCCTTCCACTCCTCCGGGGCGTAGCCCATCTGCATGGTACGGGAGCGGTGGCCGAACGAGCGGAGATCGTCGGGCGCGAACCAGCGCGCGCTGCGGAGCTGGTCGGGCGTGATTTTTTTCTTGGTCATGATTGGGTGCCCCATTTCTGGACGGTGTTCCGCTCGATGGCGCGGAAAATCAGGTTCTCGACAAAAAGCCCGATGATAATCACCGTCAAGAGGCCCGCAAACACTGCGGGTATGTCGAGGAGGTTGCGGTTCTCGAAGATGAACCAGCCGAGCCCGCCCTGGCCTGAGGACACGCCGAACACCAGCTCGGCCGCGATCAGGGTGCGCCATGCAAAGGCCCAGCCGATCTTCAGGCCGGTGAGGATCGAGCCGAACGCGGCCGGGATCAGGATCTTCGCCACATAGGGCAGCCCGCGCAGGCCGTAATTGCGGCCAACCATGCGCAGCGTGTTGGATACGCTCTTGAAGCCGGAATGGGTGTTGAGCGCGACCGGCCACAGCACCGAATGGATCAGCACGAAGACGAGGCTGCCATTGCCGAGGCCGAACCAGATCAGCGCCAGAGGCAACAGCGCAATCGCCGGCAACGGGTTGAACATCGCCGTCACGGTTTCAAGAAAGTCGGTGCCGATGCGGGTGGAGATCGCGAGCACAGTAAAGATCGCCGCGAGCACGATACCGGCCGAATAGCCCATGAACAGGACTTTCAGTGAGGCCCAGGCCCGCATCGGGATCGTGCCGTCCTTCACACGATCGTACATGGTGGCGATGGTGTCGTGCAGCGTCGGAAACAGCAGCGGATTGTCGAGGATGACGCCGTAGGCTTCCCAGATTGCGGCCAGGAACAGGATGATGACGGCCTTGCGGACAAACCCGTCGTTCCACAGCAGCTCAAGCACGCTCAGCTTTCGCTCGATCTCACTTGCGCCGGTGGTAGCGACCGGCGCGTCACGCAGCAGAATTCTTGCTTCGCCCATCGGAAGCTCCCTCAATGCGCTGTGGCTTCGCCGGCGAACAGGAGATCGTGGATCTCCTTTTCCAGCCGGCCGGCACTGCCGTCGTCGTTCGAGACCTTGTCGACATCGACCACCTCGGCCTTGACCCGGCCGGGATGCGGCGACAGCAGCAGGATGCGGTTGCCGATGCGGATCGCTTCCGCGATCGAATGGGTCACGAACAGCACGGTGAATTTGGTTTCGCTCCAGAGCTGGAGCAGCTCGTCCTGACAGGTCCGGCGCGTCAGCGCGTCGAGCGCCGCGAACGGCTCGTCCATCAGCAGGATATCAGGCTCCATCGCCATGCCGCGCGCGATGGCGACGCGCTGCTTCATGCCGCCGGACAGCGTGTGCGGATAGGCATCGACCACGCGGGTGAGGCCGACCTTCTCGATATAGGCCCGCGCCCGTGCCTCGGCGTCCTTGCGCGACAGTTTTCGCGCGGTCAGCAGCGGGAACATCACGTTGGCGAGCACGCTCTTCCAGGGCAGCAGCTGGTCGAATTCCTGGAAGATCATCATGCGGTCGGCGCCGGGGCCGTGGATCTCGCGATCGCCAATGGTCATGCGGCCTTCGCTCGGGCTCATGTAGCCGCCGACAGCCTTGAGCAGGGTCGACTTGCCGCAGCCGGAGGGACCGAGCAGAACGAAGCGGTCGGACTTGTCGACCGTAAAACTCACCCTTTCGGTGGCGGTGACGACGGCGCTGGAGGTCTTGTAACGCAGCGTCACCCCGTTGACGTCGAGCAGCGCCATCAGTTGCCCTTCAGGTCGTGCGCGACGGGGAGATAGTAATCCGTCCACGCCTTGGGCTGCATCTTCAGCGTGCCGGTCTTGAACAGATGGGCGGCGAATTTCATCGTGCCCTGCGGCTCGAGATTCCATTCCATCATGCCGGGCTCTTTCAGGAGATCGAGCAGTTCCTCCACCGAGGTCTTGTCGCCGGTGATCTCCTTGTAGATCTCGACCGCCTGTTTGGTGTCGCTGCGGATCAGGTCCTGCGCTTCCTTTGTGGCGTCACGCACGGCCTGGATGATCTTGGGATTGGCGTCGGCGAATTTCGTCGTGGTGAAGAATTGCGCCTGGCTCAGCGGGCCGCCCATCACATCAGGCGAATTCAGCACGACATGTGCGCCCGGCACATTCTTCAATTCCAGGAACGTGAAGGGCGGGATCGAGAAATGGTTGTGCACCTCGTGCTTGGGATTGGCGAGCGCCGCATAGGCATCGGGATGGCCGAGCTGCACGGTGTTGACATCGAGCTTCGCCCATTGATCGGCCCCGAAGGCCTCGGAAGCCGCGATCTGAAGGACAATCGCCTGGGTCGAGATCTTCACCGTCGGCACCGCGATCTTGTCGCTGGGGCCAAAATCCCTGATCGACTTGATGTTGGGATCCCTGCTGATCAGCGTCATCGGCTGCGCCGAGGTCGCGACGATGCCCTTCACGCCGCCGCGGGTACGATCCCACAGCAGCAGCAGATTGCCCGTGCCGGTGTTGAGAATATCGACGCCGCCCGCAAGCAGCGCATCGGTCTGCGCCCCGCCGCCGGAGAAGGTGATCCATTTGGTGGTGACGCCTGATACACCGAGAGCTGCCGCGTGCTTCTCGATCAGCTTCTGCTTCTCCATGATGTGGCTCGGCATGTAGAAGATGCCGGGCTGGCGTGACAGCGAGATCTCGGATTTCTGCTGCGCATGCGCCGCGGACACCGAGAGAGCGGTTGCCGCGATCAGGGCGGCCGAAAGTTGGCTGCGAAGATGCTTGATCATTGTTGTGTGTTTCCTCCGGCCATCGTCGAGCTGCGTTGACCCTGCTGATGCACTAATATATTAGTACATCAAAGGCAAGCCCGCGGGACCCGACATGGAAGCAGCCCACATCACGCCGCGACCGCCCGCAAAAGCCGCTTCAAGGCTCGATCGCGCCCGCCAGGCCGCGCCGCAGGTATTCGAGCGGCTACGCAACGCGATCATCGCGCTGGAGCTGCCGCCGGGCGCGCCGCTGTCACGCGCCGAGCTCGCCGGCCAGTTCGGAATCAGCTCGACTCCGGTGCGCGATGCGCTGATGCGGCTCGAGGAAGAGGGCCTGGTCGACGTCTTTCCGCAGCACGCGACCGTGGTCAGCAGGATCGACATCGGGCGCGCCGAGCAGGCGCATTTCCTGCGTCAGGCGCTGGAGCTGGAGATCGTGCGCCTGCTCGCGGAACGGCATGATGAACCCCTGATCATCCGCCTCGATCACGCCATTGCGCTGCAACAACAATCTGCCAAGGCCGGTGACTTCGAGGCGTTCATGGCCGGCGACAACGATTTTCACGCGCAGCTGTATACCGCCGCCGGAAAGCAGGATCTGTGGGCGCTCGTTCGCAGCCGCAGCGGACATATCGACCGGCTGCGCCGGCTGCATTTGCCCTCGCCCGGCAAGGCCCAGAACATCATCCGCCATCACAAGCTGATCACGCGCGCGATCGAGGCCGGGGACGCCGATGCTGCGCAACAGCATCTGCGCACGCACCTATCGGGGACGTTGAGCGAGCTCGACAAGATCCGCAGCCACCATCCCGAATACTTGACCGACTAGATGCGAGGACGACCGGGCAATGCGCCCGGAAATTATGTGCACGCAGGCATGCATATGAACGACATCGTCGGAGGCGCGCGATGTGGACGCCGCATCGGCCGCGAAGTGCTTGCAGGATGGGCACAATCCGCGCAACAATTTCGCATTTGAAGCTTTGATTTGGGTCGCAGGGAACGTTCCTGCCGGACCCGGAGGTTTTTGATGTGGCCAACATCCTGATCGTGGATGACGACCCGGCCGTGCAGATCACAATCCGGCTGCTGCTGGAGAGAGCGGGCCATCACGTCACCGTTGCCGGCGATGGCCGCAGGGGACTTGCGCTATTCGAAGCAAGCCAGTTCGACTTGCTGTTTCTCGACATCTTCATGCCCGGCATGGACGGCTTGGAGACGATGCGCCACATCCGGGCGTTGCAGCAGGCGATTCCGATCATCGTCGTTTCCGGCCGCTCGATCACGCCGGACGCTTATGCCGAGCCGGACTTTTTGAAGATGGCGACCAAGCTCGGCGCGGTAGCAAGCCTGCAGAAGCCGTTCCGGCCCGATGCATTGCTTGCGGCAGTCGATAGCTGCCTGACATCGGCACAACCGTCACAGCAGCCCAATGCCGGCTCCGGCTGCCGATGACCGAAACATCCATGTTGCAGTGTAGCGGAACATTCGGGACCATTCTCGACGCGGCGCGAAGGCCGACATGACCCTTGCAACCCGGCTGGCCATCGCAATGATCCTGCTGGTCGCGGTGACCGTGGCCGCGGTCGGTTGGCTGGGCTATCGCAACATCACGCAAGCCGTCATTCCGCGGGTCCTGGAGCGGGTCGAAGCCCAGTCACGCCTGCTGGCGACCAATCTTGAATCCTACGTTGCCGGCGTTCGCGGCGATCTGATCGGCTATCGCTCCGCCGCGGCAATCAACGGTCTGATCCGCGCTCACGTCGGCGGAGGAACTGATGCTCTCGACGGCGTGTCGGAGCAAACCTGGCGCGAGCGCATCGCGACGCGGCTCGCGGCCGAGATCGAGGCCAAACCCAGCTACGGGCAATTTCGAATCATCGGTCTTGACGACGACCAGCGCGAACTGGTCCGCGTCGATCGCTCCGGCCCGAACGGGGCAGCACGGATCATCCCCAACAGCGAACTGGAGCGCAAGGGCGAGCGAACCTATTTTCAAAAGACGATCCGACTGGCGCCGGGCGAGATTTACGTGTCACCCATCGATCTTGCGACCCACCAGGGGGGGACCACGGACCTGCACGCTCCCACTCTGCGGGTGGCGACGCCGCTGTTCACCCCGGACGGCAAGCCTTTCGGTATCATCATCGCCAACATCGACATGCGTCCGGCACTCGACCGCATCCGCTCGTCGACGAACTCAGGAGGAGAGATTTACCTCGTGAATTCGCACGGCGACTATCTGGTCCATCCCGATCGCGCGCGAGAATTCGGCTCACTGCATGGTCAGCCCGCCAACTGGCGCAGCGATTTTCCGTTTTTTTCCGGCTTGGCCGGCACGTCGGTCCTATCCACGCACCTCATGACCGATCGATCGGGCCGGCCCAGCGGTGCGGCGATCGCACCGACACTGCTTGCGGGCGAGGAATGGGTCGCAATCATCGTGATCGTTCCCCCGTCCGTCTTCGGCCGCGTGCCGGCCGCCATTCAAAAGACGTCCTTGCTCGTCGGCGTGCTTGCCGTCCTCGCCGCGGCTGCACTCGCGGTGCTCCTGGCGCGCTCCCTGACGCGCCCGATCGGGCGGCTGACCGCGGCGGTGGAGGCGATCGGCAGCGGACGGCCAGCTGACATCCCCGTCGATGCAAGCGGCGAGACGGGCGTGCTGGCGCGGGCTTTTGCCCAGATGGTCGAGGAGACGCGGGCGAAAACGGCCGCCCTCGAGCGCGAGGTCCGGGAGCATCGCCGCACCGAGGCCGCACGAAGCCACCATGCGGCGCGCGAGCGCTTGTTCAGCTCCGCCGTCGAATCATCCGACGACGCAATCGTGATGCAGTCGCTCGATGCCATCATTACGGGCTGGAATCCCGCCGCTGAGCGCCTCTATGGCTATCCGGCGAACGAGGCGATCGGAAAATCGACCTCGATCATTGTCCCGCCCGACCGCCGCGAGCAGGGCAAGGACTATTTGGCGCGGATCGCCCGGGGCGAGCCGATCGAACGGTTCGAGACGGTGCGCCTGCGCAAGGACGGCACGCCGGTCGAAATCTCGCTCAGCCTCTCGCCGATCAGGGGGCCCTCGGGCGAGGTCATCGGCGTCTCCGGGAGCGCGAGCAGCCTCACCGAGGCGCGGCGCGCCGAGCGGGCGCTCCAGCAGCAGATCGAGGAGCGGCGGCAACTTTTCGACACCTCGCAGGACCTGATCATGATCATGGATTCGCGAGGCCATATCGTG
Organism: Bradyrhizobium sp. 1; assembly: GCF_023073315.1. Lineage (GTDB taxonomy): Bacteria > Pseudomonadota > Alphaproteobacteria > Rhizobiales > Xanthobacteraceae > Bradyrhizobium. The sequence continues at coordinate 726,425 of NZ_JADPJH010000018.1, forward strand.
CAGATCAGCCCGAGCTGCGAGGCCATTCTCGGCTACCCGCGGGACGAGATGATCGGCCGCAGCGGCGTCGATTTCATCCACCCCGCGCATCTCGATCAATCGCGCGAGGAGATGCGCGCGCTCCGGCGCGGCGAGAGTCCGAAGCTCGCCGACACCCGCTGCTTCCACAAGGACGGGCGCGAGGTCTGGCTATCCTGGCTCGGAAATTGGTCCGACCAGGCCAACCGCTTCTTCTTCGTCGGGCGCGACATGACCGAGGCCAGGCTGGCGGAAGAATCCTTGCGCGAAAGCGAGCTGCTCGCGCGCAATATCGTCGAGACCGCACTCGACGCCTTCGTCCAGACCGACGAGCACAGCACGATCCTGGCATGGAGCTCACGCGCCGAGGAGCTGTTCGGATGGCGGCGCGACGAAGCGCTGGGCAAGAACTCGGTCGAACTCACCATCGCCCCGAGCGAGCGCGAACGGGTCAAGGCCGGCCTCGCGCGCTTTCTCGATTCCGCAGACGGTCAGACGCTCAATCGGCGCCGCGAGCTGATGGTCTGCCGCCGCGACGGCAAGGAGTTCAAGGCCGAGCTGAGCGTCACGGCACTGAGACGCCGCGAGGGTATTCTGTTCAACGTGTTCTACCGCGACCTCACCGACAAGATCGCGTCCGAGGAGCGCATCCGCCACGCCGAGAAGATGGAGGCAGTCGGCCAGCTCACCGGCGGCGTGGCGCACGATTTCAACAACATCCTCACGGTCATCACGGGAACCATCGAGATCCTGGCCGACGCGGTCGCCAGGGAGCCGGAGCTCGTGGCGATCACCAAGATGATCGACGAGGCCGCCGGGCGCGGCGCCGAGCTGACCCAGCACCTGCTCGCATTCGCGCGCAAACAGCCGCTCCAGCCGCGCGAGATCGACATCAACTCGCTGATCGTCGACACCGTAAAGCTGCTGCGGCCGACATTGGGCGAGCAGATCCAGATCGAATCGGTGTTCGAGGACGAGAACTGCGTTGCGATCGTCGATCCCAACCAGCTCACCACCGCTATCCTCAACCTCGCGCTCAATGCCCGCGACGCCATGCCCAGCGGCGGCAAGCTGATCGTGGAGACGGGCGCCGCCTATCTCGACGAAATCTATGCCAGCGCCAACGACGTTCCGCCCGGCCATTACGTGCTGATCGCCGTGAGCGATACCGGCACCGGCATTCCCGCCAACATGCTGGCCAGGGTGTTCGACCCCTTCTTCACCTCGAAGGGACCGGGCAAGGGCACCGGGCTCGGGCTCTCGATGGTCTACGGCTTCATCAAGCAGTCCACCGGACACATCAAGATCTACAGCGAGGAAGGTCACGGCACCACGATCAAGATGTATCTGCCGCCCGGCAAGACCGCGACGACGGTCAGCGAGGGCGTCACGCCGGCGCAGATCGAAGGCGGCCACGAGACGATCCTGGTGGTCGAGGACGACCGCCTGGTGCGCGAGTATGTGCTGGCGCAGCTGCATTCGCTCGGCTACGTCACCTTGCAGGCTGCGAACGCCGCGGAGGCGATCGCAATCGTCGCCACCGGAAAGCCGTTCGACCTGTTGTTCACCGACGTCATCATGCCCGGCAAGATGAACGGACGGCAGCTCGCCGACGCGCTGATGAAGACGCGCCCCGATCTCAGGGTGGTCTATACGTCGGGCTATACCGAGAACGCGATCATCCATCACGGCCGGCTGGATTCAGGCGTGCTGCTGCTGGCGAAGCCGTATCGGAAGTCGGATCTGGCGCGGATCATCCGCAAGGCGCTGCAGGCATAGCATGCCGTCTCGTGTCCCGGACAAGGCGCAGCGTGCAACGCTGCGGCGCAGAGCCGGGATCCAGAACTTCTTGCGATTGTCTGGAGAGATGGGCCCCGGCTCAGCAGCGCATCATTGCATGATGCGCTGCGTCCGGGGCACGAGAGAGAATGGCCAGTCGCCTTACGACGCCCGCTGGGCCGCGGTCATCACGATCCGGATCAGGTCGGCGGCATTGCGTGCGCCGAGCTTCTTCATGATGTTGGCGCGGTGATCCTCGATGGTACGCGGGCTGATGCCGAGGGTGCGGCCGGCTTCCTTGTTGGAGGCACCGGCGGCGAATTGCTCGAGCACCTCGCGCTCACGCCGCGTCAACGGCTCGCGTCCGGGGAAATGCAGCGAGCCGAATTTCGGCGAGGCGTTCTCCGACTGCCTGCGTGCATAGGCGCCGATCGCCTCGTCCAGCCGGCCGACGATCTCGCTGCCGCGGAACGGCTTCTCGATGAAATCGAGCGCGCCGCTCTTGATGGCGCCCACCGCCATCGCGATGTCGCCTTGCCCGGAGATCATGAAGATCGGCGCCGGATAATCCTCGCCATGCAGTTCGTTCAGAATGTCGAGGCCCGACTTTCCGGGAATGTGCACGTCGAGCAGGACCGCAGCCGGTGTACGGCTTCGCGCGACCGACAGCAGCGCTGCGCCGTCCGCGAAACAGATCACCTCATAGCCCGCCGCTTTCAACACCATCGACAGGGTGTCGCGAACGGCGGGGTCGTCATCGACTACGAAGATTTCACCGCGAGAGCTTTGCTCGGCCATGTGCCACATCCAGTTGGCATTACGGACTCGCGTCCGCGCAAACCGTTATGGCGTTCGGCGCGGATTCGGCCCACCCGTATTTGTACGGGACATGGACTTAACGCACAAGTAGCGACGAGGTGCCTTATTGCGGAGGACGGAGAATATCCATGTTAAATTACGCCGGCATACCCCCGCTCGCGGCGATGGCTGAATCGGACAGCCGTCAGTTGATCGCGGCTGAACTTCGCTCTCTGATCGCGCGCATCGATATCAGTATGCGTCTGATCGACGCGGCGATGAAACCGGAAGAGATCGAGCCTGCATGCGGTAGCGCTACCGCGGGTTCCATCGAGATTTTCGTGCTCGACGACGTCACGCCGCGTTATGCCTCGGCGAGCGCCGCCCTCAATGTCTGCCGGGCGGAGCTCGGCCACGCCCTGCATCGACTGTCGGAATCTGGCAACGCAGCGTAGGCTGCAATCAGCGCAGCCGATCGGCTGCGGCCGATTGCATGGCAGCTCCGCGCGTCAGGTGCGGTGCCGCTCCACGATCGCGTCGGTGGCGACACCGCCCCAGGTGTGGATCGCCGGCAGCCCCATCGCGGTCTTGCCGAGGTTGGCGAGGCTGATGCGCAGGGCCGCCAGATCGAGCGGCTTCGGCAGGCTCTGGAGCTCGATCCCGACCGAGCGGGCGAAGCTGCGGGCGGCGCTGCGGCGCTTGCCGTCCATGCCGCTGATGACGATCACGGCGCCGGCGAATTTCGCCGCCGCCATCTCACGCAACACGTCGATGCCGTCGCCATCCTCCAGCACCAGATCGAGCGTCACGCAGTCGAAGCGCGCGGCGCGGAGCTGGTCGATGGCTTCCGCCACCGACGGCGCCACGGTGACCTCGTGGCCGGCCTGCCTGGCGGCGACCGTGATCAGGCTGCGCTGCGTAGCATCGTCGTCGACCACCAGAAGCTGAAGCGCACGCCGCTCGGCGACGTCGGGCAGGTTTGACGGGATGGGGGAGAGGGGGCTTCTGGGCATTACCGTATCCTGAGATTGAGACCGGCAATGGATACACGGGCCGCGCTTAGGCGACGTAAAACCGCTACGGCAAATTGGTTCAGATGTTTCAGAAAATATAAAGCAACGTGGCGGAAAGCGCGGGCTGCGCCACGCGGCGATCAGGCCGCTTCGTCACGGCCGCCGGCCGCGCCGCGCTTCTTCCTGTTCTTGCCGCGCAGGAACTGGATGTCCATCTCGGCGCCGTTGACGCGCACCAGCTCACAGCGGCGGTAGGCAAGGCCAGTGGACGAGAGCAGCAGGAAGAACTCCTTCAGGTTCAATCCCTGGATCGAGCCTTCCACCGTGAGGATGGCGTCGGTGTCGGAGATGGCGTTGAGCTTGCAGTCGCGACGCCAGGTGCCGTCGATGGCCATGATGCAGACATCATAGCCGCGACTGAACGTGACGCGCTCCGCGCCCTTGCCATCTTCGGCCATGTCTATCGCCCTGCCATCACCGCCACGCGCGGCGGCACGCCGGCAAGAGCCGGCTTGGCTGCGGCCGCACGCGGGTCGTTCGGCTTGTAGAGGCCGCGACGCTCCGGAATCGGCTTGAACGTGTCGGTCAATCCGACCACGGTTTCGGCGGCACCCAGCACCAGGAAGCCGTCGGGCTCGATCTGACGCGCCAGGCGGTTGAAGATGTTGATCTTGGTGTCCTGGTCGAAATAGATCAGCACGTTGCGGCAGAAGATCACGTCGAACGTGCCGAGCGAGGCGAAATCGTGCAGCAAATTGAGCTGCCGGTGCTGGATCATCGCCCGCAATTCGGGATTGACCTGCCAGGTCTCGCCAGTCTGCTTGAAATATTTCATCAGCATCTGGATCGGCAGGCCGCGCTGCACTTCGAACTGGCTGTAGATGCCGGCCTTGGCCTTCTCCAGCACCTCTTGCGACAGGTCGGTCGCGATGATCTCGACACGCCAGCCGGTGAGAGCCGCGCCCATCTCCTTCAGGCTCATCGCCAGCGAATAGGGCTCCTGCCCGGTCGAGCCGGCGGCGCACCAGATCCGCACGCTGCGGCGGCCGGCCCGCGCCTTGATGACCTCAGGCATGATGTGGTCGCGGAAATGATCGAACGGGACCTTGTCGCGGAAGAAGAAGGTCTCGTTCGTGGTCATGGCTTCGATCACGTTGGTGATCAGCTCGCGCGAGCCGCCCTGAAGCTTCTGCACGAGCTCGCCGATGCCGGAAATCCCGGCCTTGCGGGCCAGCGGCAGCAGGCGGCTTTCGATCAGATATTGCTTGTCTGCGGACAGGTCGAGCCCGGAATTGTCCTTCAGGAACTTGCGCAGATACTCGTACTCGGTCGGGGTCACGGATAGCCTCTCGGAAGCTGTAGTGGGAACACTCTGGCCAACGCACGCAGGCCAGACACACTCAGACCATGGCTTGTCCGACCGGGAGCAAGCCAACTTCAGCGAATTTGTCGGCGATAATGTCTTTGTCGAAGGGCTTCATGATGTACTCGTTGGCGCCGCCACTGAGCGCCTGAGCGATATGAGCCACGTTGTTCTCGGTGGTGCAGAACACCACTTTCGGCTGTTCGCCGCCGGGCAGGCGACGCATGTGTCCCATGAACTCGAAGCCGTCCATGACCGGCATATTCCAGTCGAGCAGCACCGCATCGGGGAGCTGATGCTGGCAGATCTCGAGCGCCTTGGAGCCGTCCTCGGCCTCGGTGACTTGGAATTCCAGGCCTTCCAGGATCCGGCGCGCGATCTTTCGCACGACGCTGGAATCATCGACCACCAAACAGGTCTTCATTTTGGTTCTCCGGCTTCGATGTTTCGTTGGCTCACGCGGCCATCTGCACTTCGGTCTTGAGCTCGAGGACGCGATCGACGTCGAGGACGACCATGAGCTGGCCGTCGAGACGGTGGACACCGCCGGCGAGTTTCGCCATGCGAGGGTCGAGGTTGACGGGGTTCTCTTCCATGCCGTCGTCGGGAAGCCGCAACACCTCGCCGATCTGGTCGATCAGCAGGCCATAGGATTCGCCGCGGAAGTCGACGCCGACCGCCATCGGGGTCTTGCCGTCCTCGGGCTTGGGCA
>NZ_JADPJH010000022.1:0-235217 GCF_023073315.1 Bradyrhizobium sp. 1
ACACATACGCCATTTCCGAATTTCGGTAAAGTGGAATATTTTTGCGAGGAGGGATTGACAGAGCCGCGACACAGCAAAATCCCGTAATCCGGATGGAGCGGAAGCGTATTCCGGGAAGGTGCCGACGCCGAGCGAGCGCTCCCGGATCACACTGCGCTCCATCCAGGCAACAAGGGAACAACTCAGCCCTTCATTCGTACAGCTGACGGCTCCGCCGTTCCCCGGACATAAAGTCGCGGCAATCGTCGGGCTTTTCGTCCACCCCCGCCCACGCTTCCGGAGTTCCCATGCCTTCTGCCAATCGGCCGGCGACGCGCCTTGCGACGCGGCTTGCCTTTCTCGTTGCGGGCTTCGGCATCGCGTGCTGGGCGCCGCTGGTGCCGTTCGCGAAGACACGGCTCGGCGTCGACGACGGCGTGCTCGGACTGCTGCTGCTCAGCCTCGGCATCGGCTCGGTCGTCGCAATGCTTCTGACCGGTGTGATGAGCGCGCGCTACGGCAGCAGGCCGATCATCATCGCGGGCGGGCTCGGCCTGGCGGTGGTCTTGCCACTTCTGGCGGTCGCGAGCACACCGGCAACGCTGGCTGTCGCGCTGTTCGCCTTCGGCGCCGCGCTCGGCTCCATCGACGTCGCCATGAACATCCATGCAGTGGAGGTGGAGCGCGATGCAGGGCGCCCGCTGATGTCGGGCTTCCACGCGCTCTTCAGCATAGGCGGCTTCGCCGGATCGGCCTTGATGACCGCGCTGCTCGCGCTGCAACTCGGCGCGCTCGCCTGCACGCTGATCTGCTCCGCGCTGATGCTGATCGCGATGCTGCTGACCGCACCGCGCCTGCTTTCCTCGGTGCAGGTGCAGGACGGACCGCTGTTCGTGCTTCCGCACGGCTCCGTGCTGCTGCTGGCGCTGCTCGGCGCGATCACCTTCCTTGTCGAAGGCGCCATGCTCGATTGGGGCGCGCTGCTCGTCATCGGCGCGGGCCTCGTCTCCGAGACGCAGGGCGGGATCGGCTATATCGTGTTCTCGATCGCGATGACGATCGGTCGGCTCGGCGGCGACGCCGTCGTTGCGCGCATCGGGGATCGCACGACCCTGGTCTGGGGAAGCATCATTGCGATCGCGGGTTTTGTGGTCCTGCTGACGGCTCCGGTTGCGGCGGTCGCCATCACCGGCTTCCTGCTCATCGGCCTCGGTGCGTCGAACCTCGTGCCGGTGCTGTTCCGCCGCGCAGCCAGGCAAACCGTGATGCCTACGGGGCTTGCCGTCGCGGCGATCACCACCGCGGGCTATGCCGGCGTCCTGATCGGTCCCGCAGGGGTCGGCTTCGCCGCACGTCTTGGCGGATTGCCGATGGCGTTCTGGATGCTGGCCGCGCTGATGGGCCTCGTCACGCTGTCGGCGCGCATCGTCACGCACAAGGCCGCCTGATCAGCCTCACAGATTGCTCAGCCCGATCGATTTGATCACGGGCGCCAGGCTTGCCGTCGTTGCGTCGATAATGCGCTGGAATTTATCGGGACTCGAATCGCTGTCCGGCTCGATACCCTGGGCACGATAGCTTGCCTGCAGGTCCGGATCGGCCATCGCGAGGCGCGTCGCCTGCGCGATCCGGTCGATGATCGCATCGTCGGTCTGTTTGGGCGCGAAGATGCCGAACCACCCCTCGTAGCGGAGATCGGGCAAGCCGGATTCGACCGCGGTCGGAATCTCCGGCGCGCCGCTCAGCCGCTTTTCGCTGGTGACCGCCAGCAGCCTGACCTTCCCGGCCTCGCCCAGTTGCTTCAACTGGTCGGACATCACGCCGATGACGAGCGAAATCTGGCCACCAGCGAGATCATTGGTCGCCTGCGAAATGCCCCGATACGGCACGTGAACCATGTCCAGCGCGCCGGCCTGCTGCTTGAAGGATTCGCCGACCAGATGATTTCCGGTGCCGATGCCGGGCGTCCCGTAAGACAGCTTTCCCGGATTGGTCTTCGCGTAGGCGATCAGTTCGCGCAAATCCTTGGCAGGCACCGACGGATGGACCGCGAAAACCAGGGCCGTGCTGATCAGGCGGTAGATGGCGCGAAAATCGCCAACGGAATAACCGGGATTTTTCGAGGTCAGGGGAATGATGACCTGCGTGCTGCCGTTGCCGAGCAGCAGCGAGTAGCCGTCAGGCTCCTCGCGCGCGACCGTGGCAGCTCCGATCGCGCCGCCCGCACCGCCGATATATTCGACGAAGGTCGGTCCGAGCAGCGACGACATCTTGTCCACCCAGGGACGCCCGATCTGGTCGCCTGCTCCGCCGGCTCCGTACGGAAGCACCAGGCGAATGGGACGGGACGGATAGTCTGCGGCTTGTCCGCTGCGCGGCACGGCCGCCAGCGCCGCTGCGCCCGATAGGGCATGGACAAATCGTCGCCGCGAGAAGGAAGGCATGTCACAATTCCGGAAGTCACTAGTCATTGTCGAGGTGGGACCGGCTCCCGGATCGTCCGATCGCAGCAATTCGCGACCGCCGTCAATGCTCCGTCCGGGTAAGAGCCCAGGCACCACCGCTACGACAGGCACCTAAGCCGTTCCTTTTCCAACGTTATTTCAACGAACCAATCGACCCAAGCTGTCTACGCAGGGCTGCCAGACCTGCCCACTCCTTTCGGCCAGTTTACTGTACGCCTCGTTCTGATAGACCAGAAAGTAATACTTTTTGACTCCCGTCGAGGGGGCAACGGCGCGTGCCAGCTCAAAATAACGAAGACTTGGCCGTTTCATTTGGGCCATTTCGACTGTTTCCAAAGTCCCGGCTCTTGGAGAAGGACGGAGCGCCGCTTCATGTCGGCGGCCGTGCGCTCGATATTCTCATCTTCCTGGCCGAGCGTCCTGGGGAAGTCGTCGACAAGCGAGAGCTGGTCAAGCGCATCTGGGCCGACGTCAATGTCGACGAGGGCAGTCTCCGCTTCCACGTCGCGGCGCTGCGCAAGGCACTCGGCGATACCGGCAAGTCGGCCCGTTATGTCGTCAACGTCCCCGGCCGCGGCTATTGCTTCGTCGCCTCGCTGGCCCACGTGGCCTCGTCGGTCGCGCAGCCCGCGCCTGTTACCGTCGATATCGCGCCGCTTCGCTCCCTCCCCATTCAGCTCGCGAAGATGGTCGGACGCGACGAGGTCATCGAAAAGATCTCGAACGGACTGTCGCTCCATCGCTTCATGACCGTGGTCGGCCCGGGCGGCATCGGCAAAACCGCGGTCGCCGTTACCGTCGGGCATCGCCGCTCGGCGGATTTCGGCGGGCGCGCCTTCTTTGTCGATTTCGGTCCGCTCCGGGATTCCAGCCATATCGCAACGACCATCGCCTCGGCGCTGGGACTGACCATCAGCGCGGAGGATCCGACGCCGGCGCTGCTGACGTTCCTGAAGGCCGGCCCCACTTTGCTGATCTTCGACAGTTGCGAGCATGTGCTGGATGCGTTGGCCCCGCTGGTCGAGCGCTTCGTTAGCGAAGCGCCGCTGCTTCGCGTTCTCGCGACCAGCCGCGAATCGTTCCGGAGCGAAGGCGAGCGCATCTTCCGGCTCTTCCCGCTGGATTGTCCGCCGGAGCGCGAGGATTTGAGCGTCACGGACGTGCTCACCTACCCCGCGGCCCAGCTCTTCGTCGAGCGTATCGCGCAGAGCTCGGGTCCGTTCCAGCTCAGCGCGGAGGAGGCCCCGCTGGTCGCGAGCATCTGCCGGCGGCTCGACGGCATCGCGCTCGCGATCGAGCTCGCGGCGGGCCGCGTCAATGCCTACGGAATCGCAGGCACGGCCTCCCTGCTCGACAGCCGCTTTTCGCTGCAATGGCGCGGACGGCGCACCGCCGTGCCGCGGCACCAGACGCTCGCCGCAGCCCTCGACTGGAGCTACGATCTCCTGCCTCCGGCCGAGAGTGCCACCTTGCGGCGGTTGTCCGTCTTTGCCGGCCCGTTCGCGCCGGAGGCCGCTGCCACGGTTGCCGCAGGCGACGGCCTGAGCGTTTCGGAAACCCTCGAGGCGATCGACAGCCTGGTCACCAAATCGCTGATCTCGCCGTCGGGCTCGCGGACGCTGCGCTATCGGCTGCTCGACACCACGCGCACCTACGCGCATGGCAAACTCAACGAGCTCGGTGAAACCAGGCAGGTCGCGCGACGCCATGCCGAACATTTCCGTGATTTCTTCGCGCGCGCCGAGGCCGACACATCGACACCACTGCCGGAATGGCTCGGCATCTACGGCGCGGAGCTGGACAATGTGCGCACGGCGCTGGACTGGGCCTTCGCGCCGGACGGGGACACCACGCTGGGAATTGCGCTGACGGCGGCCGCGGTCACGCTGTGGGTGCGTCTTTCGCTGTTCGCCGAATGCCGCGAGCGCGCCCGAACGGCCCTCGCGGCGCTCGGAGACACCGGCGACGACCGCATCCGCATGCAGTTGCTGTCGGCGCTCGGCTGGTCGCTGATGTATGGCGAGGGCCGCGCGCGCGAGGCGCGCCCGATCCTCGAGACCACGCTCGAACTCGCCGACAGGCTCGACGACAAGGATTTCCGCCTGCGCGCGCTGTGGGGCCTGTGCATCGACCAGTTCAACAATGGACAGTTCGGCAAGGCACGCGCGCTGGCCGATCGTTTTGCGAACGCGGCGGCGAACTCGCCCGACAGGACCGATCCCATGCTGGCCGACCGGCTGATGGCCGTCGCGCTGCATTATCTCGGCGACCAGAACGATGCGCGGCTGCGGATCGACCGGGTGAACGCTTCGCTGCATGTGCTGGCGGAGAAGCCAAAAATCTTCCCGCTCGACCTGAGAATATCCACGCAATATTTCCGGGCCCGCATCCTGTGGCTACAGGGTCTCGCCGACCAAGCCCAGGCGCTCGCGGCCAGAAACATCGAGGAAGGCCGAGCCAACGGCCACGCGTTGACCTTCTGCAGCGTGCTGGGACAGGCCGCCTGCCCAATCGCATTCTGGTCTGGCGATTTCGACGCCGCCGATCGCCACGGCACCGAGCTGCTGGAACACACCGAGCGCCACGCCATCCGGCTGTGGGGCCTATGGGCGCGGGCATTCAACGCGGCAGTCATGGTCAAGCGCGGCGACGTCGCCTCCGGCCTGCCGCTTCTCCGCGAAGAGCTCAATCGCGCCGGCGATGCGCGCTTCCTGCCGCGTTTTCTCCCGCTGCTCGGCGAGCTCGCCGCATGTTCCGGCGAGGCTGATCAGGTCGACCGCGGCCTCGACGTGATCGAGGACGTCCTGACCCGCTGCAACGACCGGCAGGAGCTGTGGTATCTGCCGGAATTGATCCGCATCAAGGGCGAGCTGATGCTCCGGAGCACGCGGCATGCAGGCGATGCCGAAGCGCGCTTTCGCGAGGCCATGGACATCGCCGCCCAGCAAGGCGCCCGCTTCTGGGAGCTGCGCTGCGCGACCAGTCTCGCGCGGTCTATCATCGGTGTGGGCCGGAGCGCGGACGCTCTGGCCATTCTCGATCACGCGTGCGGGTCGTTCACCGAAGGCGCAGACATCGCCGACATGCGCATCGCGCGCAATCTGATCGCGCAGTTGCGGCCTGACCGTACGTCAGCATAATCATGTCAGCACAAATCAGCCGACCCGGGGAATAAATCCGGGTACGCCGGTCTTCACCACCGTATTGAACCGGACGCTCGTCGTGATCTTCTCCCGCATCTCCCGCATGGCCTCCTCGGGCAGGGCCGAGATGTCGAAATTCTCCTGGATGCGTCGAGGATTGGTCGATGTCGTCAGGAAGGCCGTGCCGCGCTGGACCGCCCAGGCCAGGGCAATTTGAGCTGGTGTCTTGTGCAGGCGCTGCGCGATGGCGGTGATCACCGGGTCGGCCAGGAGGTTCGGCTCCATGGCGTGTCCCAACGCTGCAAACGCCTGCAAGACAATTCCATGCTCTCGACAGAAATCGAGCAGGTCCCATTCGGGAAGATACGGATGCGATTCGACCTGCACCATGGCAGGCCTGATCCGCGCAACCGCAACGATCTCCCGCAGCTTCTCCAAGGTGATGTCCGACAGGCCGATCGACTTGCAGTGCCCCTCGTCGACGAGGCGCTCCATCGCCTGCCATGTCTCCACCAACGTAACTCCTGAATCATAGATCACCTGACCGCGCTCGTCCCTGGGGTCCTGCTCGTCGCCGGGTCGAAATGCAAAGGGCGTATGGATGATGTAGCAGTCGATATCGTCGAGTTGCAGCCGCCGGCGACTGGCGTCGAAGGCAGGCTTGACCCGCTCCGGCCGATGATTGGTGTTCCACAGCTTCGTCGTCGCGAAAAGGTCCTGGCGCCGAAGCGTCCCCGCCTTGAACGCCTCTTGCAGAGCATCACCGACCGCCGCTTCGTTGCGGTAACGCTCCGCGCAATCGAGATGTCGAAATCCCGCCTCCAATGCAGCCTTGGTTGCCTGCTTGGTCACGAGTGGATCCGGAATAAGTGTCCCAAACCCCACGGCGGGGATCGTCCCGGACGCATGAGTGGAGATCCTCGTATCACGAAGCGCATCGGACGTAGACATGCTCATACTCCTTTGTTTGTCCTCGGCTCCCGCACAAATGCGGGACGAAGGGGTCGAAATTGATGGGGCGACGGCATTTCAAGAATTCAACACGTCAACCGGCAGGCCGCGGCTTGCGGAGAAAAAACACGAGCGGGATCACGACGAGCATGGCGAACATCAATATCTCGAACTGGTCGATGACCGCGACGGTGGCCGCCTGGCGCGTGACCATCCCGTTGAGGGCGGCAAGGCCCGGCTTCCCGATCGGGCCTGCGACGTGCGCGGCCACGCGGTACGGCGTGAGGTTCTTGACGAGAGCGAGGTGCACGGCCTGAGTGTTGGCATAAAAGAACAGTTGGACCACCGCGATGCCGATGGTGCTGCCATAGAGACGCGACAGGTTGATCAGCGCACTGCCTTCCGGGCGGAGCTTCGGATCGAGCGTGCCGAACGCAACCCTGGCAAGCGCCGGCAACAACATGCCGAGACCAGCCCCCTGGAGCAGGCCAGCCTCCACCACCGGCCGCCAATCCATCGCCGGTGAATAGCCGAGCATCAGCCAATTGGCATAGACCACCAGCGCCATTCCACCCATCAGGAACGGCCGATAGTCGACCTGCGACGGGACCAGGCTCGTCAGCACCAACGCTCCCACCAGCGCCAAGCCGCGCGGAATGGTCATGTAGCCGGTGGTGTCGACCGGATAGTTGAGCAACTCCTCCAGCATCGGCGACGTCAACGCCAACGTCGGCAGCAGGACGAAGCCGAGCGCGAAGGAGATGACGGTCGAGAGGACGAGATTGCGATCCCTGAACAGCGCCGTGCGAAGAAAGTGCTCCTTCTTCGTCAGAACGTGGACGATGAACAGATAGAAGCCCAGGACCGAGGCGATCGCTTCGACCCAGATCTCCGTCGAAGCGAACCATTCGAGACGCTCGCCGCGATCAAGCAGCATCTGCAGTCCGATCATGCCGACCGAGAAGGCCGTCAGGCCGAAGAAGTCGAAGGACTTGCTTCGTTCCGCCCGCTTCTCGCTCAACAGTGCGGCCATCGCCAGGAAGATGAATGCCGTCATCGGCAGGCTGACATGGAAGATCGACGGCCAGCCGTAATATTCGCTGAGCCAGCCGCCGATAGCGGGGCCAGTGCTGATGCCGAGCAGGGAACACACGGTCCACGCCAGGCTCATGCGCGCATGCCGCGCCGGCGGCGTCACCTCGAGCAGGATCGCCAGCGAGAGCGGCGCGAGCGGTCCGCTCGCCGCGCCCTGGAGAATCCTGGCCAGCACAAACTGGATCGATGTCGTCGCCAGCGTGTCGAACACGAGACCGAGCGCGAAGATGGCGAGGGCCGCCTGATAGACAACCTTCCGGCCATAGCGTCCCGCGAGCCATTGCGTGACCGACATCGTCACGGCGCTTGCCGCGATATAGGATGAGAACACCCAGCCGACCTCGTCATTGGCCATCGAGAGCGTCGCCTGGATGTGCGGCAGTGCGGCGTTCGGCACGGAGATGTTTATAGCTTGCATATAGGTCGCCAGCAGCGCCGCCACGGAGATCGCGTGGTGACCGCGGGCCGCAGCGGTCGATGGGAGGGGCGTACTCATTTTCCCTCCGTCGCGAGCGCGGGTTGGAGCAAATGCAGCCAGCCGCGGCGATGGCCGGTGTCGACGCGCGCCGTCACACTGATGCCGGAGAATAGCGGCCGGGTCGGATCGCGATCGTCGAGCTCGAGGCGCACCGGCAGCCGCTGCACGACCTTGACCCAGTTTCCGGTCGCATTCTCCGGCGGCAGCAGCGAAAAGTCCGCCCCGGTGCCGGGACTCATGCTGACGATATGCGCCTTGAACTTGCGATCCGGATAGGCGTCGACGTCGATCGTCGCCTGCTGGCCCGGCTGCATATGGGTCAGGCCGGTCTCGCGAAAATTCGCCTCGATCCAGACGTCCCGGCTCGACATCAACGAGAACGTCGCCGTCCCCGCATTGACGAAGCCGCCGATCTGCAAATCGTCGACCTTGGTCACGATACCGTCGTCGGGCGCCCTCACCGTGGCATAGGAGAGATCGAGCCGTGCACGGTCGAGCTGCGCCCTCGCCGCACGGACCGTCGGATGGCGATCGACGTCGAGATCGGGATCGCCGTTGAGGGCAATGACCGTGTTGGCGATCTGCTGCTCGATCGACGCCGCGCGATGGCGGGCGACCTTCATATCCGTCTCGGCCCGCTCATAGACTGCGCGCGGCGTGAAGTCGGAGGCGACCAGCATCTTCTTGCGGTCAAACTCGCGCTCGTCGAACGAGGCCGAGTCCTTCGCCGATTGCAGTTCCGCCTGCTGCTGGCGATGGGTCGCCTTGAGGGACTCGATCTGGAGCCGCGCGCTCCCGAGCCGCGCCTCGGCCTGATCGACCGCGATCTGGTACGGCTCCGGGTCGATTCGAAACAGCACCTGGCCCTGCCGCACGCGCTCGTTGTCGCGCACGGCGATCTCGATCGCCTGGCCGGACACCCGCGCGTTGATGGTCACTTTCGCGGCACGCACGAACGCGTCGTCGGTCGAGACATATTGTTCCTGCGCCAGATACATGAAGGCGCCGACCAAGGCAGCAGCGGCCGGCACCGCGAGCATCAGGGGCCGGCGCAGCCGCCTCGCAAAATCGGCTCCGAACAGCGGCGCAGCAGCCTCGCTCCCGCGAAAGCTGCGATCGCCCAACCAGCCGGCGATTGGCGCAAGGTTCAAACCCATCGTCCTCGTCCTTATCTCATTTACTAACGTTCGTTACAAATATTGCACTCCGATGCGGCGATCAAGGTGCCGGCTATTGATTTTTATAACGACCCATACAAATATATGTGCGAAACATGGCAATCAGGATTGTGGCGACATGGCTCGGAAGAACAGCGAGACGGGTTCGGCGCGCCGCGGACGGCCGCCCGCCTACGACGCAGAGACGGCCCTCAAACGGGCCACGGAGACGTTCTGGCGGGCCGGCTATTCCGGCACATCCCTGGACAAGGTCGCCGCCGCGACCGGCATGAGCCCACCGAGCCTCTACGCGGTGTTCGGCAACAAGCACGCGCTCTATCTCGAAGCGCTCGCGCGCTATTGGGAAATGAGCCTTGCCGCCACGCGAGAGGCTCTCGCGGGCGACCATCCCCTGGACCAGGCGCTGATGCTGGCCTATGAGGCCGCACTGTCCATCTATTTCTCCGGCAAGGGACATGCGCGCGGCTGCTTTGTGGTCGGGACCGCGGTGACCGAAGTCGCGGAAGATGCGGCAATCCGGAAAAGCGTTGCAACGGGGCTTCGGGCGATTGACGCCGATTTCGAGGCGCGCTTCCGCCGCGCACAAGACAAGGGCGAGCTGAAGCCCGATGCCGATCCCGCGACACTCGCGATCCTCGCCTCGGCCACGATGCATACCATCGCGATCCGCGCCCGCGCCGGCGCTTCCCGTGCCGACCTCAGCGCAATTGCCCGCAAAGCGGTGAAAGTGATCTGCGGATGACGGTGAGATCGATGATCTCGCAGAGGGTCGATCATCGCTCTCCCCGCCACCGCGCAGCGCGGGTCTAGCCTCCCACAGCCGTCGCGCGCCGCGGCAGCTTCCAGTCGGGCCGGATGAAGTGGCAGGTGTAGCCGTCCGGATAGCGTTCGAGATAATCCTGATGCTCCGGCTCGGCCTCCCAGAACTCAGTTGAAGGCGCCACCTCGGTCACCACCTTGCCGGGCCACAGGCCGGAGGCCTCGACGTCGGCGATGGTGTCTTCGGCGACCCTCTTCTGCTCGTCGTTGGTATAGAAAATCGCGGAGCGATAGCTGGTGCCCCGGTCATTGCCCTGCCGATTGAGCGTGGTCGGATCGTGGATCTGGAAGAAGAACTCCAGCATGGTCCGGAAGCTCGTCTTATCGGGATTGAAGACGATCTCGATGGCCTCGGCGTGGCCCTCATGGTTGCGGTAGGTTGCGTTCTTCACCGCGCCGCCGGTGTAACCGACGCGGGTGGAGATCACGCCTGGCTGCTTGCGGATCAGATCCTCCATGCCCCAGAAACAGCCTCCGGCCAACACTGCGCGTTCCGTCGTCATGTGATGTGCTCCATGTGATCAGTCGAGATGCCCGCCGCCCTGCGGCGCAGCTGCATTGAGGCGCGGGTCATCATGATCGTCGCGATAGTCTAGGCCAAGAGGCCCGATCGCGGAAACCTGTGTGACGTATTCGCCTGATTTCGCCCAGTGAAAATGCCAGGTCTCCCCGGGCAGCACGATCACGCTGCCCGGCGGATAGGCCTTGACCTTGTCGCCATCAAAACTCTCGCCGAGCCCGATATAGAACACGCCGGACATGACCGTGTAAATTCGGTCCTCCGGATGCTTGTGCGGCATCAACCTGGTGCCGCCGGGCAACTTCACCCGGACCACGTAAGGTCCGGGCTCACTGGGATGACCGACCATCACGGCGAGCCGCGCGCCCGGCGGGAAAGCAGGGAACGGCTGCCATGCGATGTCGTCGGGCAAAATCGCCCGGAACCTGTCTTCATCCGGCTGATGTTGGCGAGGCATGGTACCGCTCCCTGCGTTTGATCAGGTCAATTTGGCGTCGAGCGTGATCGCGGCGTTGAGCACCTTCGACACCGGACAGTTCTTCTCGGCCTCGCCGGCGATCTTGGCGAAACCAGCGTCGTCGAGATTCGGCACCTTGGCGCGCAGGGTGAGCGCCGACTTGCTGATCTTGAAGCCCTTGCCTTCCGGCTCGAGGGTCACAGCGGCCTCCGTCGAGAGTTCGTCCGGCGTGAAACCTGCCATCTGAAGGCCGAAGGCCAGCGCCATGGTAAAGCAGCCGGCATGGGCCGCCGCGATCAACTCCTCGGGATTGGTGCCCTTCTCGTTCTCGAAGCGGGTCTTGAACGAATAGGGCGTGTCAGCGAGCACGCCGGATTCGCTCGAAATACGGCCAGTGCCATCGCGGCCGGTGCCCTTCCAGACTGCTGTTGCCTTGCGGATCATCCTGGTTCTCCTTGTTTGTTTCAGCACCGGCGCTCGGTACCGAAGGAAAGCGACATTGGCACGACCACCTGTCACCATTCCAACCGGCCGGACGCCGCAGCAGTTCCGTTAGATGCCAACCTGTCCAACGTGGAAGCCGAGCCGGTTCTCGACATCGCCTGAGCGGTGGAAGCCGCGCGCCATCAGCGCCTTGATCCGGGTCTGGGCGGCGGGACGGCCGAGCGCGGCCAGAAACGCGTCCCACTCCGGCTTGATCTCGTCATCCGGAGGCAGGCTCGCGACATCGACGAGGCGCTTGGTCTCGGCGATGGCCTGTTTGTCGAACGAGGCGATGCGCATCGCGAGCGCCTCGACGAAGCCGTCGAGCTCCGCATCCGGCAACGAGCGGTTCACATAGCCGTAACGCTCAGCAAGATCGCCGTGGACGTCGTCGGCGCCGAGCAGCACTTCGAGTGCGCGGCCGCGACCCATCAGGCGCGGCAACCGCGCCATCGGCCCGCCGCCGGGCACGAGGCCCGCGCCGACTTCCCATTGCGACAGGATCGCCTTCTCACGGCTTGCGAAACGCATGTCGCTCGCAAGCGCAAGCTCGCTGCCGACGCCGGTCGCACGGCCCCGGATCGAAGCGATGGAAACAACAGGCGCGCGGCTGAGCCGCACCAGCATGTCGGGGAGCGCCTGGAGTCCGGTCGGTCCGGGCGGGACTTTCAGCGAGTCCTCCAGCGGCGCGAGGAAATCGTAATGAGTGATGAAGAAGCCTTCGACGGCGCTGTCGAATACCACAACCTTCACGTCCGGATCGGTCTCGATCTGATTGACGATGTCGTTGAGCTGCGGAAGATGCTTCGGGCCGAAGATGTTGACCGGGGGCATGTCGAAGGTGACACGCCAGTAAGACGGCAGGCGACGCTCCAGGTGAATGTCTTCGGTGGTAAAGGTGCGTTCGGGGCGATTCATGATTTGGCTCCTGATGTGTATTGGTTTCAGATCGACTGGCGCAGCGGGCGAAACGCGGTGCGCATTTCCGCGGAGAACAGCCCGGGCTGTTCCCAGGCCGCGAAATGGCCGCCCTTGTCGAGGCGGTTGTAGTGCATCAGCCTGGGATAGGCCTTTTCGGTCCAGCTGCGCGGCGCGGCGTAGATCTCGTCGGGGAAGACGCTGACGGCGACCGGGATCTTGATGTTCTTGGGCTCGAAGAACACCAGCTTGTTCTCCCAGTACAGCCGCGCTGACGAGACCGCGGTGTTGGTGAGCCAATAGAGCGCGATGTTGTCGATCACATCGTCGCGCGACAAGCCTTCGGTCTTACCGTCGAACACCCGCGCGATCATCGCGGCGCTGCGCGCGTCGTGATCGAGCATCCAGGACGCGAGACCTGCCGGCGAGTCCACGAGGCCATAAAGCGTCTGCGGCCGGTTCGACATCTCGATCGCATAACCGAGACCGTGCTTGTAGAAGTCGTCGAGCTGGTCGTAAGCAATGCGCTCGTCGGCCGAGAGGTTCGATGGGCGCGTCCCGCCGGGCTGAAGTGCCTTGGCGATGTCATCGGGGACGGTTGCGGGCATATTGGTGTGAATGCCGAGCAATTCCGGCGGCGCGATCACCGCCATCTGTTCCGTGACAGCATTGCCCCAATCTCCGCCTTGCGCGACGTAGCGATTGTAGCCGAGCCGCTTCATCAGCACGATCCAGGCGCGCGCGATGCGCTGGGGATCCCAGCCGAGCGATGTCGGCTTGCCGGAGAAGCCGTGGCCCGGAAGCGACGGGATCACCAGGTCGAACGCATCGGCGGCTTTGGCGCCGTGCGCGGCCGGATCGGTGAGCGGGCCGACGATCTTCATCTGCTCGATGACCGAGCCGGGCCAGCCATGCGTGACGATCATCGGGAGTGCGTTCTCGTGACGGGAGCGCACGTGGATGAAGTGGATGTCGACGCCGTCGATCTCGGTGACGAATTGCGGCAAGCTATTCAGCCGCGCCTCGATCTTGCGCCAGTCATAGTCGTTCTGCCAATAGCGCACGAGTTGCTGCACCGTCGTGAGCTGCACGCCCTGCGACTGGTCGGCGACGATCTCGCGATCCGGCCAGCGCGTCGCCGCGAGGCGCCGACGGAGATCGAGCAGATCCTCCTCGGGCACGTTGACATGGAACGGGCGGATCGCGCCGCTCGCAGCCGCCTTTGCCGGACGCAGCGGCAGCAGGCTCGCGACGCTGGCGGCAACCGCCGTCATCGCGGCCTGGCTCAGCAACTGACGGCGGTCGGGGTTGAGAATGTCGGTGCGAGCTTGCGTGGTCATGTTGGATCTCCCTTGCTCTGGTCGGTGGTGTTCACCGAATTCGAAATCGAGATGTCGGTTCGTCGTGCAAGGAGATTGGCGCAGGCGCTTTCGATTTGCTCGTTATGGCTTGTTAGACCGCGTTAGCCGTTGCGAGCCTGCGCGGTTGCGGCAAACGGCCGATGCTCTCGCGACGCGCGCGATACGACGCAAAACGGCGCGCGAGGACCAAATCATCGCGCGCCGTAATCGGAGAATGCCGCAACTTCAGGACGGCAGAGGTTGACCGGCCTGCTCGCGCACGATGTAGTCGGCGTACCAGTCGGCCCAATTCTCGTCGTGACCGCCGGTCCGCTTCTCGTGTTCGCCATGCGCTACCGCCGCGCGGCGCAGGGCCGCGGCGAGATCCGCCGTCGAAGCGAAATTCGTACCGTCGGCCGCGATGCGTCCGGGCAATCGTGTGGTGATTTCCTGGAAGAGCCAGCCATTTCCGTCGGGATCGCTGAACGAAGCGAATGAGCTATAGCTGCCGCGCTTGGGATCAGCACCGCTCAGGCGAACGCTGCCGAACAGATATGGCTCGTCGGGTCCGGCGTGAACATCGCCGGCGCCGTGGAAGGGTTCGCTCACCTCGATGCCGCGGTCGAGCAGGTCTTTCCTTGCGGCCTCGATATCGGAGACGATCAAATACAGGCCGCGCGCCGAGCCGGGCGCTGCGGCCGTGACGTTACTGCCGAAGATCACCGAGCAGGCCGAGCCCGGCGGCGTGAACTGGATCACGCGCCAACCGTCACCCGCGGCGAAATCGGCGTCCAACCGCCAGCCGAGGCGCGCATAGAACGCCTTGGCGCGGTCGACATCGGACACGGGTATCACGACGATTTCGAGCTTCATATCTACGCTACGCGATGTCGAGGGCTTGGCCGCCGCGGCGCCGCGGTCGATCTCGAGTGTAGCCATGTCGAACTCCCGGATTTGAGTTGGGACGATTGTCACGCAGCGGACGGCATCACGATGGTCACCCGCGTGCCGCCCTGCCCCGCCTCGCCATGCAGCCGTGCGTCGATGCTGCGTGCGAGCCCTTCGAGGATGCGGCTGCCGGTGCCCTGAAGCGGCGCGGTCGCGCCGATCCCGTTGTCGGCCACCGTGCAGACCCAGACGCCGTCGCGGCGCGCGACGTCGATCCGGATCAGCGCGCCGTTCTTGTTTGGGAAGGCGTGCTTTGCCGCGTTCGTGACGAGCTCCGTCAGCATCAGCGCGAGCCGATGGCATTGTGATGCCGGCAGCGTGCCGCTCTCGATTGCGGCCTCGCAGCGGATTCCCGCCGGCTCCAGTACGGCTTCGGAGATCGCGCCGCACAGATTTTCGAAGAAGGCCTCGACGGAGACCATCGAGGGTTCGTCGTTATCGGACAGGAGCTGATAAAGCCTGCCGAAGGCAACGAGGCGCCGCTCGAACCGGTCTACCGCCAACGAGACGTCTTTGGTGCCTGCGCGCGTGAAGTCGCGGCGAACTGACGCACCTAGCAGCGTCAGCGTGTTCTTCATGCGGTGGTGGGACTCCCGCAGCACGAGCTCCCAATCACGGGACTGATCGTCAAGACTGCCGACGAATTGAGAGCGAACGGCACTGCCGTCCGGCATCGAGCCAAGAGCGGACATGATAGCCTCCCCGTTGGAATAGGACCTAACTCGGCAGCATAGTGGATGCGTCGCGCGCGTTTTGCTCGTTAGACGTTGCAAGATTCTGTTATGATCGGCGGCCTCACAGCCAAGCGTCAAAGACTGTCGCCGCGACGGTCAAGCCCACTGCCGGATTGTCTCAATGGCGTCGTAAACTGTTCGCGTTTAAGCGAAATTTGCGACGACTATTCTCAATGCGTGCAGCAACCACCACGCGATTTCGCCACTTTCGACCAGTTTACTGACGACCTCGTTCTGCTAGACAAAAGTGCGGACATCAGCCCTTTCACTGGAGCCATAGGCCGTGCCGGACACTAGCGACCAGGATTCGGCGATCTCCTTCGGGCCATTCCGGCTGCTTCCAAGGTCGCGCCTGATCGAGAAGGACGGCGTCCCGCTTCATCTCGGCGGCCGCGCGCTCGACATCCTGATTTTTCTCGCCGAGCGCGCGGGCGAGGTCGTGGACAAGCGGGAGTTGATCAAACGGGTCTGGTCCGACGTGACCGTCGACGAAGGCAGCCTGCGCTTCCACATCACGACACTGCGCAAGGCCTTGAGCGATAAGGCCTTGGGCGATGCCGGGGAAGGCTCGCGCTACGTCGTCAACGTTCCCGGGCGCGGCTATTGTTTCACCGCCCCGCTGCTCCGCCCAGCACCGCCGGAAAGCCGGGCCAGCCTGCCTGCCGCTTCGCCCCATTCGCTGCCGTCGCCGCTTGCAAGGATGATCGGGCGGGATGATGCCGTCGAGAAGATTTCCGCCGAGCTCGGCCTGCATCGCTTCGTCACAATCGTCGGCCCCGGCGGGATCGGCAAGACCTCGGTCGCACTCGCCGTCGCGCACCGCGAGCTAGAGGCCTTCGGCGGCCAGGTGTGCTTCGTCGATTTCGGCGCGCTGACGGATGCCCGGCTCGTTCCTGGAACGATTGCGGCCGCGCTCGGCCTGACCGTCAATTCCGACGACCCGATGCCGGGCCTGCTGACGTTCCTGCGCAACCGGCGGACGCTGCTGGTGTTCGACAGCTGCGAGCACATCATCGACGAACTCGCCCCCCTGGCCGAGCGCATCGTCCACGAGGCAACCGAGCTGCACATCCTCGCCACCAGCCGCGAATCCTTTCGCACCGAGGGTGAACGCGTCCACCGGCTGTTTCCGCTGGATTGCCCGCCGGAGCGCGACGGGCTCGGCATCGCCGATATCCTTGCCTATCCCGCAAGCCAGCTCTTCGTGGAACGCATTGCCGAGAGCCTGAGCGAGTTCGAGCTGAGCGAGGAGGATGCGCCGCTCGTCGCCGAGATCTGCCGGCGGCTGGACGGCATCGCGCTCGCGATCGAGCTCGCGGCCGGACGCGTCAATGCCTATGGCATTGCAGGGACCGCCTCGCTGCTCGACAGCCGCTTCTCGCTGCTGTGGCGGGGACGGCGCACCGCGATCCCGCGGCACCAGACCCTGGGCGCGGCGCTCGCCTGGAGTTACGATTTGCTGCCGGCCGCCGAAAGCGCGACGCTGCGCGGATTGTCGGTGTTCGTCGGGCCGTTCACGCTGGAGGCCGCGCTTGCCGTCGCAGCCTGCCAGGGCATCGGCGAGCCCGAAGCGGTCGAGGCAATCTCGAACCTGCTCTCGAAATCCCTGATCGCGACCTCGCCTGCGGAACGGCGGCTGCGCTATCGCCTGCTCGACACCACCCGCGCCTTCGTCGGCGACAAGCTCGTCGAGAACGGGGAAGCGACCGGCGCCGCGCGTGCGCACGCCGAATATTTCCGCGATTTCCTGCACGACATCGCGCTCAAATCCTCGGGACTGCAGAGCGCGGGCGGCTTTCTCCCCTATGCCGACCACCTTCCCAACGTGCGGGCCGCGCTGACCTGGAGCTTCTCGGACGGCGGCGACCGGACGATCGGCGTGGATCTGGCGGCTTCAGCCGCCCAGTTCTTCCTCGAGCTGACATTGCTGACGGAGTGTTTTCGCTGGACGCAGCAGGCGCTGACCGCTTCCCGCGCGAACACATTGGACAGCCGCCAGGAGATGATTCTTCAGGCCGCACTCGGCGTCTCCGTGATGTTCACGCAAGGTAATACCGAGGCGGTTCGCTCGGCCTTCACGCGCAGTCTCCAGCTTGCGCAGGGGCTCGAAGACCTGCACTGGCAGCTCTGGCTGCTGCGCGGCCTGCACATCTACCTGACCAGGGTCGGCGATTTCCACGGCGCGCTCGGGACCGGCGAGCAGGGCGAGCGCGTTGCGCGCAAGCTGAACGATCCGGCCGCCGCACTGAACGTGGAATGGATGCTGGGCGTCGCGCATCATCTGATCGGCAACCAGGACAAGGCCGTGCAGTTCTGCCAGAGCGCGATGGTGCACAATCCCGGCTCGCAGCGGCTGAACATCGGCCATCTCGGCTATGACGACCGCATCGTCGCGCTGGTGGCGCTGGCGCGCGGGCTCTGGCTCGCCGGCCGGCCCGATCGCGCCGTTGAAGCCGCCAAATACACGGTGCGCGAGGCCGAGCTGCTCGAACAGCCGCTCACGCTCGGCATCGCCCTGATCTGGACTATCTACGTGTTCCTCTGGGTCGGCGACCTTGCCAATGCCGAAATCCTGATCGAGCGGCTGATCGATCATTCCGCGCGCCACTTCCTCGGCCCCTATCACGCCGTCGGCATCGGCCAGAAAGGCGAGCTGCTGCTGCGCCGCGGCGACGTGGCCGGCGGCATCGAGCATCTTCGCCGCAGCCAGGCGACGCTATACGCCACGCGGCACCGGATCATGACGACGGTGTTTGCCAGCGCGCTCGCGGAGGGCCTCGCTTCCCAGAACCAGCCGGACGAGGCCTTGCGGACGATCGACGAGGCCATTGCCCAGATCCCGGATCACGGCGAATCCTTCGACATGCCGGAGATGCTCCGGATCAAGGGCGACATCCTGGCACGATCGGGCAATGCGGCGGAGGCCGAGCATTGCCTGCAGAAATCGCTCGATCTGTCGCGGCGGCAATGCGCGCTCGGCTGGGAGCTGCGGGCAGCGATCAGCCTCGGCCATCTCTGGCGCCAGACCGGAAAAGCCGGCGAGGCCCGCGACCTGCTCGCCCCCCTCGTCGGGCGCTATCAGGAGGGACTCCAGAGCCGCGATCTCGTGATCTCCCGGGAGCTCCTGGTCGCACTGAATTAACAGTATCTTCAACGGGATACCGCCTTCCAATCCGCTCGCAACTCCTAACAACTTCTAACATGCCAAGCCGCATCCGCCCCGCCATGGTGCTGGCACTTCAAGGCGGATATGGCGGGACATGGCTCTTCTTGACGACGTAATCGATGCCAGCGGCGGTTTGGCCCGCTGGAACAGCTTGAACCGGTTTACGCTCCACCTTTCCGTCGGCGGAACGCTGTTCTCCAGCGCCGGGCATGCCAGAGAATTCAAGGATGTGACCGCGGAAGGCTCGACCAAAACGCAATCCGTCCGCTTCACCGGCATTACCGGGGGAGAACATTCGGGCTCCTTTCAACCGGATGCGATCACGATCGAAAGCCTGGATGGCGCGGTGCTGCGGACCTGGCGCAATCCGAGCCTCGCGTTTCCCGAGGCCAGCACCCCCGCGCTGGCGGACGAACTGCATCTCGTTTTCTTCTGCGGCGTCGCGATCTGGAATTATCTGACGATCCCGTTCCTGCTTGCGCATCCCGACGTCGTGGTCGAGGAGCTGGCGCCCTGGCGCGAAGGCACGGAGACCTGGCGGCGGCTACGGGCGCAATTCCCCGCGCATTTGATCACGCTCGCCTCCGAGCAGATCTTCTATTTCGACGAGAACGCGCTGCAACGGCGGACGGATCACGATCTCTTCGGAATGAAGGTCACGCACTACTCCTGGGCTCATGACAGTTTCGGCGGCATCGTGGTGCCGACGCTGCGGCGTGTGCAGACGTTGGCGCCCGACGGAACCGTGATCGCCAGGCCCGTGCTGATGGACGTCGAGATTTTCGACGCCGTGTTCGAGTAGCGCGGCAACTCGCGCGAGTGGGGCAACAGTTCCCGCTCTCAACGTCTAACAATACATAACGAGCCGATAGCCCGCCTTGAACGCAGAATGGGTTCACGAGCAACGAACGACTTCATGTGCTCGAACGAGACCCAGGCCGGCGCATCTCCACTGCGATGGAGTGCGTCATCGCAGCAAACGTACTCAAGGAGAACAGTCATGAAAATATTGATGGTCATCACCTCGCACGACCAGCTCGGCAACACCGGACGCAAGACCGGCTTCTGGCTCGAAGAGCTTGCAGCCCCCTATTTCGTCTTCAAGGATTCCGGCGCCGAGATCACGCTCGCCTCGCCCAAGGGCGGCCGTCCGCCGCTCGATCCCAAGAGCAACGAGCCCGAGTTCCGCACCGACCTCACGCTGCGCTTCGAGGCGGACGCGGCTGCCGAAGCCCAGCTCGACAAGACCGTGCGCCTCGACAGCGTCCGGCAGGAAGACTTCGACACCGTCTTCTATCCCGGCGGTCACGGCCCGATGTGGGACCTCGCTGAAGACAAGGATTCCATCAAGCTCATCGAATCCTTCCTGGCCGCCGGCAAAACGATCGCCGTCGTGTGTCATTCGACCGGCGCGCTGCGCCACGTCAAGACACCGGATGGCAAGCCGCTGGTGGAGGGCAAGGAAGTGACCGGCTTCACCAATGGCGAGGAACAAGATGTGGGCCTGACCAAGATCGTCCCCTTCCTTGTCGAGGACGAGATGCTGAAGCTCGGTGCCGTGTTCTCGAAGACGGCGAACTGGGGCGTGCACGTCGTCAGTTCCGGCCAGCTGATCACAGGGCAGAATCCCCACTCGTCGGGCCCGGCCGCGCAGACGCTGTTGGCTGCCCTGGCAAAAAAGACGAAGTCGGCCGCGTAGGCCACACGAACATCGGGCGACGGGCATCTTTCTTTGCGCGATTGAATGGGCACAAGGACTGAACAGCCAGCGTCGAGACTCTCAGGTGGCCGGCTGGTCCAGCATCAGCCGTGCCGCCGCGAGATCGGCGGTCTCGAATCCCTCGGTGAACCGGGCATAGGTATTGGCGAGCGGTTCGCGCCAATCATGCGCGCCCTGCCTACCCCGAAGCCGCACGAGCGACATCTCGGTCCGCAGCCGCCAGGACAACGCGCCCTGTTGTTCGGCGAGTGCGGCCGACGCGGCGAGGCTTGCTTCGGCAGCTTCGAGATCGCCGCCCTGCGCCTCGAGTTCTCCCCGCAGACGGAGCAGCTCGGGCATGTCGAAGCCTCCGCCGGCCTGCTCGACGCGGTCAATGGTTTCGCGCAGAACCTGCATGCCGTCCGTCAATCGTCCCAACGCGGCCAGCCCACGCGACAGATCCGCGGCGAACGCCGATACGTAGAGCTCGTAGCGATCCGCGTGCAGACGCGGAAGCACGCTCCGCAGCAGGTCGATGCCATCAGTCACCTCGCCGCGGGCGATCATGCTCTGCGCCCGAAAGCCTGTGGCGACGGCTTCATAAGGGACAAGCCCATGCATGCTCGCATGCGCGGCCAGACGGCCGGTCATGGTTTCGACGGCGGACCAGTCCCCGACCCAACCGAACACCGAAGCGGACCAGCATAGCGCGATACAGTGCATGACCGCGTCGCGCGGCGTTGCGGCGCCGACGAGCGGGCGGACATAGTCGAGCGCACGGTCGGGAAAGCCGCGCAGCCACAACACGCGCGCGAGCGGAATCTGCGGCGTGCGTGAATAGGCGAAATGTCCGGGTTGCGTTCCGCGCAACGCCGCGGCGTCGCGTACGCCCTCGTCGAGATGGGCTTGCGCCTCGGCTTGGTCGCCGGCGAGATGATAGGACACGCCGAGGAGCGCCTTGCTGCCGGCGATCCCCGCGGTATCGCCGATCAGGCGGGCGACCCGCTCCGCGTGACGCGCGGTCGGCACCAGATGTCGATAGCCGCCGGTGCGGCGATAGAACATGTTCAGCCGCGACAGCAGCCTGAACGAGTTGGCGTGGTCGGAAAGTGCTTCCGCGATCTCCAGCCCGCGCCGCAGCGCCGCTTCCGCCTGTTCGCTGTTGCGCTCGGTGAACATGAAGGCGTGGCCGAGCGTGGACTGGAGCTCGAGCTCCCATCTGCCGCCCCTGTCTGCGTCGACGAGCATTGCGAGCGCTCGATCCGACCAGATGCGCGCCTCGTTCAGCAGATTGAGCTCGACAAACAGCCGTGCGCAGCTGCCAGCGAGCGGCACGCGCAAATCGGTTCCGTCATCCCTGGCAAAGCTCCATTCCAGCGCGGCGCGGGCATCGGCGAGCAGGCCTGCGCGCTCCTGCACACGTGACGTCTGGTCGCTGCCGCCGAGCTCCGCCATGCCGGCTTCGAGCGCGGCTTGAAGATAGAGCGCGTGACGGCGCGCAATCGCATCCGCCCGGCCGCCGTCGGTCAGCTTCTGCAGGGCATAGGCGCGCGTGGCATCGAGAAGGCGGTAACGCCGCGATGCGCCGTCCGGCTGCGTCGACACCAGCGACTTGGCCACGAGTTGCTCCAGCGCACGGACGACGCGATCCTCTGGCGTCGCCTCTTCAGTCGCAACGGCTATCGCGCCCTTCAACGTGAAGTGACCTGCGAAGACGGCGAGCCGCTGAAACACGATCCGCTCGTCTTCGCCGATCAGGCCATAACTCCAGTCGAGCGTGGCGCCGAGCGTCTGCTGCCGCAGCGGAGCCGTTCGCCGCCCGCGCCACTCGAGCTGGAGCCGGCTGTCGAGCAGCGTTGCCAGCTCGCGCAGTCCGTAGAGACCGACGCGCGCGGCGGCGAGCTCGATCGCAAGCGCGATGCCGTCGAGCTTGCCGCAGATCCGGGCGAGGATTTCCGCATCCTCGTCCGTGATGTCGTCCCGATGTCCCGCCGCAATGGCGCGATCGACGAACAGACGGGCAGCGGGATAGGTCAGTATCTCGCGGGCGCCGAGACGAGTGTCCTGCGGCGGGCCCGGCAGCGGAACGAGCTCGAAAATCTGTTCGCCCTCCACCAGCAGCGATTCGCGGCTGGTCGCGAGGATGGCGACACCGGGCGCCTCGCGGTAGATGTTCTCTGCGAGACGCGCGACCTCGTCGATGACGTGTTCGCAGCTGTCGAGAATGAGAAGCAGCCGCCGTCCGCGCAGGAAATTGATGATGCTGCCCGAGGGATCGTCGTGATGCACGACGAGGCCCAACGTGGCGGCGACCGTACTCGCGACCAGGGCGGCGTCCTTCAGGGGACCGAATTCGAGGAAATGGACGTTGCCCTCGAAAGCATCGCACATCTCGTGCGCGAGCGCGGTCGCAATCGTGGTCTTTCCGATGCCGCCCGGCCCTCGCAGCGTGACGAAGCGATCGCGGAACAAGCGCGGCGCCAGCTCGGCCACGACGTCGTCGCGCCCCACCATCCGATCCAGCCGGCGCGGCAACGCCGGCGACGGCGCGGTCCTTTCGGACGGGCGCGACACGGGCGAAGCCGCTCCCGCGCGCCCGGCATGCCGCACGGGAGCAACGAAGCAATAGCCCCGGCCCGGGATGTTAGTGATGTAGCGGGCACCGTCCTTGCCATCGCCGAGCACCTTGCGCAGCTCCACGACATGAACCCGCAGGCTGACCTCCTCGACGGAGAGCCCGGACCACGCGTAGGCGAGAATTTCGCTCTTCGGCACCACTTCGCCGGCGCGGCTGACGAGCAGCCGCAAGATATCCATCGCGCGGCTGCCGAGCTTGACCGGAACGCCGTCCTTCTCCAACAGTCGCGAGCGAAGCGAGAACGGCCCGAACGAGACGGCATCGATGTCCGGGATTGTTCCGGCGCCGCTGCTGCCATGTCCTGTCGAGAGCTCGGTCACTTATGACTCATCTTGACGACTGCCTCACCGAAACCCCGCGCGAATATACCCAGCACCGAGACGGGGTCCAGTGAAGGCACCGCGCGATCTCACACCCGCGCATCGCTCGACACCTGTTGCAGCACGCCATCGGCGGGCCTGACTGATCTACGCAAATGCTTGAAAAATTGCATAAAATCAAGCCTCCCTGCGACGGGCTGCCACACCTCACGCGCCCCACAAAAACTAACAGATCCTAATCACCGCTAACGGGCTTCCTGGCCAACTCACGCCTATCCTCTGAACATGGAAAGCAATGGGTTTGCGCGTTTGCCGGTCGTTGTAAACGGCGGCAAAGCCAGGAGAGGACGAGAGATGTTGACCGATTTGCAGACGGCGCATGCCTGGATCGATTGTCCGGCCGGCCCACGCGATCACGAACCGCCTCACACCACACAAGCGATCACTCGGGAGAGCCAATGGCGCCGGATCGATCACGGCCCGGAGGCGGTCGCCGAGGACATTATCGTCTCGCGATGGGACGATCCGCGAGGCGCCTCGTCGCACGAGGCGACAACGCCCGAGAATCGCTATTTCGTCGGTATCGCCCTGAAGCAGACGCGCGCGAAACTGACCCGGGATCGCCAGATCGTGTTCGACGGCACGATGCCCGCGGGCTCAATGTATCTCAGTGCGCCGTCGCGGCAGCTCGGAATCCAATTCCAGGCGCCCTGTGCCTTCCTGCATTTCCACATCTCCACGGATCATTTTCCGGCGCAATTTTCCGCGACCGACGGACTGAACGACCTCGTCCTGTTGCGCGATCCGCTCGCGGCGCAGCTCGCCCGGGCGCTGATCGCACGTGGCGACGCCGCGGACCACCGGTTTACGCGCTGCATCGGCCAGACCCTCGCCGTGCATCTCACCCGGCTGGAGCCGCCGCGCGCCAAGGTCAACGCCTTGCCGAAATGGCGGCTGCGGCGTGTCGAGCAGCATATCGCCGATCATTTCGATCGCTGCCTCAGCCTGTCCGAGCTCGCCAATGTCGCGGGCCTGTCCAGAATGCACTTCGCTGCGCAATTCCGCGCCGCGACCGGCTATCGGCCTCGTGAATTTCTACTCAATCACCGGATCGAGCATGCCAAGACGCTGCTCGCGACGAGCGAGCGGCCGCTGGCCGAGATCGCGCTGGCCGTCGGCTTCAGCACCCAGGCGCATTTTTCAACCGTCTTCAAGCGCATGAGCGGTCAATCGCCGGCGCGTTGGCGCCTCGCCAGCAAGGGCGAGCGCGGTGAGGTCGAAGCATTACCGCGGAGCCGGCCCGCGGCGGACAGCGACTGGATCGCCAGCGCTGCCGCTTAGCCTGCAACGCCTTTGGCGCAAGTGCCCTGCCGCTTGCGCCGGCTCGCGCCCTCCTCCTCCCGGGCCTACGAGCCACTCGGGGCCGTCCCTGCACCCACACAGGGCGGCCCCTTTTTCCCACATTCGCTGCGCTTGCAACGACAACAGGACTATCTCGATAAGGGCTCGTCGCTTCAACTCCTTCGCCAAGGTGCGACAAACGTGATCCGCGCTCCGTCGACGGAAAATTGTAAATTGCTGCGTCTCCATACAACAATCACAGCGCCGGGCGTCGGCCTGACCGCAAATGAACATGAATCGCGAACAACCGTTCCGGATGCTGGTCGGTCACAGCAAAGGCGCGCTCCAGATCGGCAACGCGATCCGGTCGGCCCCGCCAGAACGACTCGACGGCGTGTACGTGGTGACGTTGGGGTGCCCGATCGGCGAGGACCTGCCGGGCATCGCGTATCACCAATATTTCGGTCTGTTCGATGCGCTTGGACAGCTCAATGCCTGGGGCCACCGGGCTGAGCACTGGCCGCCAACCTGGCACAGCACCAATCCGGTTTTGCCGCCGGCGATGGCGGCCGGGAAGTTTGCATCGGAATCCGTCAACGAGTGCGACGCGCCGGCGCGCCCGATGTGATCTCGACCTGAACCAGACTGCCGCTCCCTAGACCGGATCGAACGCCCGGATCGGCGGCAGATTGCCGGTGAACTTCTCCACCTCGACCGCCGTCAGTTGCCCGGTGCAGCCCTGCGCGAAGGACGAGGTGCCGATGTCGCGAGTGAGCACGTTCGGATTGCCGTGGACGCAAAGCGGCGCGTCGTCCTCGGGGTCCATCGGGTCGTACCAGGCGCCGGTCGGAAGCTGCACGACGCCCGCCGCGATGCCGTCAGTGACGTGGACTGCGGCAAGGCAGGCGCCGCGATCGTTGAACAGGCGGATGATATCGCCGTCCTTGATGCCGCGCGCATCAGCATCAACCGGGTTCATGCGCGCGACCTCGCGGCCGCGATGCTTTGCGGCAAGCGAATGTCCGCCGAAATCGAGCTGGCTGTGCAGGCGCGTCACCGGCTGGTTGGCGACGAGGAAGCACGGTGCGCCCGGCTTCGGCATGTCGGTCTTCTCCAGCCAGACCGGATGTCCCGGACAATCTGCATCGCCATGGCCCGCGATCTTCTGCGAGAAAATCTCGATGCGTCCGCTCGGCGTCGGCAGCGGATGCGCGACCGGATCCTCGCGAAAACTGCGCAGCCGGCCGCCGTCGTCGGGCTGCTGCGGAACGACCAGGCTGCCGCGCTTCCAGAACTCGTCGAAGCTCGGGGCCTCCAGGCCGCGCGCTTCGAGTGATGCGCGGGTCGGCTCGTAGAGATGTTCCAGCCACTCCCGTGACGTGCGGCCTTCGGTGAAAGGTTCGCGGGCGCCGAGACGCTCGGCGAGATCGGCAAAGATCTCGTAATCGTCGCGCGCAAGGCCAAACGGCTCGGCGATCCGGTGCATCGCGACCATCAGAGGATCGTTGCTGGAATAGCCGATGTCTTCGCGTTCGAGCGTCATCGTCGCTGGCAGCACGATGTCGGCGTGCCGCGCGGTGGCGGTCCAGCCGAGATCATGCACGACGAACGTGTCGACTTTCGCAAACGCCTTGCGCAGGCGGTTGATGTCCTGGTGGTGATGGAAGGGATTGCCGCCGGCCCAGTAGACGAGGCGGATGTCCGGATAGGTGCGCGTCTCGCCATTGTAACGATAGGTGCTGCCGGGGTTGAGCAACATGTCCGCGATGCGTGCGACCGGAATGAAATCGCGCACGCCGTTGCGGCCCTGCCCCAGCGTCGGCCCCGGCACGTCGTTGACGCGGCGTCCGTAATAGCCGATCGCCCCGAGCGAATAGCCGTAGCCGCCGCCGGCTAGACCGATCTGGCCGAGTGCGGCCGCCAGCACCATGCCCATCCACACCGGCTGCTCGCCATGCTCGGCGCGCTGGAGCGAATGCGAGACGGTGATCAACGCGCGCCTTCCTGCGAGACGACGCGCGAGCGTGCGGATGGTGTCCGCATCGACGCCCGAGATCGCGGCGGCCCATTCGGCATGCTTCGCCTGCCCATCGCTCTCGCCGGTGAGATAACGCAGGAAGACGGGCCAACCCTCGGTGTAGCGATCGAGGAAGGCCTGGTCGTGCAAATTCTCGCTGACCAGCGTGTGGACGATGCCGAGCATCAGCGCGGTGTCGGTGCCGGGCAGGCAGCTCATCCATTCGGCACCGGCTTCGACCGGCAGGTCTTCACGCAGTGGGCTGACCAGAATGAACTCGCAGCCGCGCCGGCGCGCCGCCGCCATGGCGTCACGCTCGACATGCTTGCTGATCGAACCGCCGGCCACCATGGAGTTCTTCAGCGCCATGCCGCCGAACGCCAGCACGATGTCGGTATTATCAGCGATCTGCTCCCAGGTGACGTTGCGCTTGGTGATGTCCTCGTAGCCGGCGAGAATCTGCGGCAGCAGCACGGAGGACGCGCCCGAAGAGTAGCTGTTCACCGAACGCACATAGCCGCCCAGGGCGATGTTGAGGAAGCGATGCACCTGGCTCTGCGCGTGGTGGAGGCGGCCCGCGCTCGACCAGCCATAGGAGCCGCCGAACACCGCACCGGGGCCGCTCGTGTCGCGGATGCGGCCGAGCTCGTCGCCGAGAAGATCGAGCGCTTTCTCCCAGCTGACCGAGACGAACTCGTCGCGGCCGCGGCGATTGTCCGGGCCGGGCCCGCGCTCGAGCCAGCCGCGGCGGATCGCCGGCTGGGTGATACGCGCCTGGTGACGGAGCGCACCGGGGAAATTGTCGATGATGCCGTTCGGATCGGGATCGCCCGCATAGGCCCTCACCTCTAACCCGGCTTTGCCTTGACGCGCGGAAAACACGCCCCAATGCGAGGTGTGCGGCTTGAAGCCGTCGGAGAGGTCGAGACCGGGGTCGGGGAAACCAATCGTATCGTCCATCGCAAGATCCTTGTTCCGGGCACGGCACGGTCCGCCGCTCCCGTGTCAATTCGGGTGCGAGTATACCGATCCGCTGCGCGATGTCGTCGGAATCAGGGCCGGCGGAAATGCCGGGCCGTTGTGCAACGACAGCTTGGTGAACGTTCGAGGAAACCAGCGCCTGCGATCCTCGAACCATTTTATATCTATCTTATCAGTATCTTACTGGAACGCATTCGGAACAACGCAATCCCTCTTTCGGCAAGACTCGTCCGCAATCTCTTCCAACGACACTGACATTGAAATGTGCGATATGCCGCGCATCCCCGCAGCAACATCGGTCTCATCATGATCAAGCGCGTCTTGCCCTACGAAGGTCTGCTCCACGAAGTGGTCGAGCATAATGGCGTGCTCTACATCGGTGGAATCGTTCCCGAGGACGCGAGCCTCGATATGTCGGGCCAGGCCAACGACGTCCTCAAGCAGTTGGCCCAGTTGCTGAAGACCCTCGGTTCCGATTTGGCCAGCGTCCTGCAAGTGACGATCTACATGACTGACCTCAAGGAGAAGGCAGCGTTCAATGCGGCCTGGAAGGCGCATTTCGCGGAGGCTCACCTGCCGGCGCGCGCCGCGATCGGCGTCGCGGATCTCGGGCCGGGCGTCAAACTCGAGATGACCGCCATCGCTGTGCAGCCGCCCCAGGCTTGAAGCCGGAAGCACGCTGCCGAGCCAGAAGCGCTCACTTCCAGCCGATCGTGATCGCGCTGATGTTGGAGGCGAGCTCAAGTCCGGCCTTCCGGCCCTGCAGCACGATCGTCACGCCCTTTTCGTTGCGCAGGTGGACACCATTCACGCCTCCGACGAGCGCGAAGCCGCCGCCGACGGAGCTGTAGGTGCCGACGAAGTCGCCGACGTCGCTAATGCCTGATGCCCGGCCGTCAAACCGTCCGATGCTCGCGCCGGCCGTGATGCCGAGGCTCAAGCCGGAGACCCTGAAGGGATAATTCCGGCCGCGATAGGTCAGCACACCACTGCCGGCCCCGCCACCGATCAGGAGGCCCACCTTGACGATGCTTACCCGGACATGGCCGCTCGCTTGCGCATACGACGGCGTGGCCGGCATCGCGAGCAGGACGAACGCGAGCGCCGCAAGGCCAATTGCAATGGCACGCCGCATGCGTTCCGGCCTACGGTTTTGCGGCATCGACCTTCTTCCAGGTCTGGTCGGGGTCGAACAGCGCGGTGCGCGGCGCGATGATATCGGTCCGCGTGCCGAGATCCTTCTGGTAGACGGTGCCGGCATGGTTGACCAAAAAAGTCATCACGCCCGAATTGCCGTATTCGGCAGGCCAGGCGATCAGCGCGAAACCGCCGATCATCTTGTTCTTGACGACGTAATTGAGCGCGCCGCCGGGCGCGTCCGGCCCCTGCCCTTTGAGGATGCGGAAGTAGTAGCCGTGATAGGGCGCAGGCCCGACATCGCCGGCGCGATAGCCCTCCTTCGAGGCTTCGGCCGCCAACGCGCCGAGCGGACTCGGATCGCCGTCATCGCGCCAGAACAGGCCGTCCTTCTTGCCGGGTGAGGAGACGATGCGCTGCGCATAGACACCGGCGCCCTCGCCGCGGTCCTTGTCGGCATATTCGTTCTGCGCGTCGACATAGGCGAGCGCGGTCTGGATCGCATCGAGCTCGTTGCGGCCGATGCGACGGCGCAGCACCTCGATGCGTCCCTCGTCGGTGTCGAACTCCCAGCCTGTCTTGGTGTTGACCAGCGGAATCGGGAACGGAAAATCATCCTGCCCCAGCATCAGGGTCGCGGTCTTGTTGCCCTCCGCCTTGATGCCGTGCTTGGCGTCGTACATCGAGGTGAAGCGCTGCCGGATGTCGTTGTCGGCGATCTCGTCGCCGGAGGAGACGATGTCCTCGGCGGCCTTGCCGAGCACTTTCAGGACATCGCCCGGTCCGCTCTTGACCGCCGCGGCGAGTGCGGTGGCTGCGTCCTCCGGAGTCTTGTAGGATTGCTGCGCCTGCGACGCGGAGCCGAGTAGCGCGAGTGCGATGAGGCTTGGCAGGATCGCGCGACGAAACGACTTTAGAGGGGTCATGGCGAGACCTCCGCGGGGATCTTCGCGCCGCCGGCGAGCCAATCGCGATAGGTGCGGAAGGTCAGTCCGAGCTTGTCGTAGTAGACGCGCAGATAACCGTCGCTGCCGCGTCTCACCGCATTCGGCATCACTTGCTCGACCTCCTGCGCCATCACGCCGACATAGGCCTTGTCGCTGCCGATGTAGCTGAAGCGATAGTAGCCGAGGCCGTTGGCAAGATGCCCCAGGAGATTGATGTCGTGCTTCAGTGCGACGTCGGAACGCCGGCCGCCGCCGCCACCACCACCACGACCGCCTCCTCCGCCGCCACCACGGCCGCCACCGCCCATCGACATACCGCCACCGCCGCGGCCGGCCATGCTCGGTCCACCGCCGCCACCGCGCGGCATGCTCGCCATGCTCGACCGCCCACGCGCGGATGCCGCGGCTGCCGACCGGCCAGAGGAGACGTTCATCGCGCCGCCGCGATTGCCGCCACCGCCACGGTTGGCGGCAGCACCGCCGCCGGCACGGTTCGCAGCCTTGGCGCGATCGCCGCCGCCCTTGCCGGCATTTTTGGCCCGGTCACCGCCGCCCTTGGCGCGATCTCCGGCACCAGCGCGATCGCCGCCGCCGGGCCGATCGCCACGATTGCCAGCGCGGTCACCCGCACGATCTCCCGCCCGGTCACCCGCACCGCCACGATCGCCTGCACGGTCTCCCGCACGATCTTTCGCTCCCTGATCCGGACGCAGCACCTGGTTGCCGTCACGGCCGCGGAAATCCATCCGGTCGGACGCGCCGGCCTTGATGTTGTTGTTGCCGAAACGCTGCTGCACATTGGCGTTGTTGTAGCGCACGCCCTGGCGATGCGCCGGATTGTGCTGCCAGCCGTTGTTGATGTTGGTGGTGCGATGATTGACATAGACGTTGCGGTTGCCCCAGTTGGCGCCGCCGCCCCAGTAATTACCCCAGCGCCCGATCGCCCAGGCCGTGCCGAAGGCGAGACCGGCAGCAACCGCGCCGGCGCCGATATAGGACGGATAGCCCCAGTAATACGGCGGATACTCCGCATAGGGCCAGCTGCCATAAACCGTCGCGGGATCGTAGTACGGCACGTACATCGTCGAGGGATCGACCTGCTGGATCACGATCGCCTGCTTGCCCTCCTGGGACTGGACGCTGACCTTCTGCTGCTTGGTGGTCACCAGCTTCTTGTTGTCATAGGCCTTGTTGCGCAGACGCTGGATCGCATCCATCACGTCGGGCTGCTGCGCGAGGAAGGCGTCGCCGAGCTTCTTGGTCCATTCGAGCTGGTCGCTCATCATGGTCAAGACATCGGCGGTGCTGGCGAGCGCCTTGACGCTGTCATCCCAGCCCTGCTTGTCCACCTCGGTCTTCAACGCATCGCCCTTCAGCGTCTTGCGTTCCTTCAGCCAGCGGTCGGCCTGCACCACTTCCAGAGGATAGGTCGAGGCCGCCAGCACATTGGCAAGCAGCTCGTCGGGATAAAGCGCGATCGGCGCGACCAGGGCTTCGAGTTGTTCGGGCTTGAGAAGCTCGGCGGTCGGCGCCGGCGGAGTTGCGGGCTGAGCTTGCGTACTCGGCGCCACT
Source organism: Bradyrhizobium sp. 1 (assembly GCF_023073315.1). Classification (GTDB taxonomy): domain Bacteria; phylum Pseudomonadota; class Alphaproteobacteria; order Rhizobiales; family Xanthobacteraceae; genus Bradyrhizobium. The sequence continues at coordinate 31,327 of NZ_JADPJH010000022.1, forward strand.
GGCGTCGTCGGAGCCGCAGGTGTGGTCGCCTGCGCCAGGGCGGTGGCGGGGACCGCCACAGCCAGCGCCAGCGCCATCAGAATCTTGCCGCAGCGAAACATCACATCCTCCCTCGGGCTTCCAGTGTGGGAAGATCGGGCGGGGGCGCAGGCGTTTATTGATCGAGATCAACGAAACGACGTCGCGAGCACTGCTGCAACGCAAGAGCGGCGCGTCATTCGATCAGCTCGGCGTCCATCAGTAGCCGGTTCGGGACCGCAAGCCCCAGGGCATTGGCCGTCTTCATGTTGATGACGAGCTCGAACCTGGTGGCGAACTGCACCGGGAGGGTACGTATCTCGGCGCCGCGCAGCACGCGGTCCACATAACCTGCGCCGTCGCGAAACTGCTGGGTGAGATCGGCGCCATAGGACATCAGCCCGCCATTCACCGCGTAGAAGCGGACGGCGAAGATCGCCGGCACGCGGCGCTGCGCCAGCAATGCGATCGTCATCTGGCTCTGCGTTCCGAAGAAGCCGCCGTCCGGCAGCACGACGAGGCCGCTGCCGTCGCGCGCCGCCGCCTCGATCACCCCTGCAATCTCGGGCCCGCTGCGGACGCCGGCGCCGGTGACCTTGAGGCCGAGACGGTTTTCCATCTGATGCGCGGCCTGAAGATAGAATGGCGCATAGGGCGCGGACTCCGGATTGAACAGAAGGGCCGCCTGGTTGATGCCAGGCACCATATCCTTCAGGAGGCTCAGCCATTTGCCGCTCATCGAGTGCTCATAGAGCGAGAAACCGGTGAGATTACTGGTCGGCCGCGCCAGATTGACGACGAGGCCTGTCCCGACGGGGTCGGAGAGCCCTACGAAGATGATCGGAATGGTTTGCGTCGCATCGCGCAACGCTCGCGTGCTCGGCGTGCTGGTCGAGAACAGCACGTCCGGCGCGCCGGCCACGAGCTCTCGCGCCTCGAACTCCTGCCGCGCCGGATTGGGACCCGGCCAGCGCACCTCCAGCCTGTAGTTCTGATTGGCGATCCAGCCGCGATCGGCGAGCCCCTGTCGGAACGCATCTACACGCATCTGCGCGCCGGGATCGCCCACGACATTACCGGTCAGCACACCCACCGACGGTAATCTGTCGGACATTAGCCTGTCTTGCGCCCTCGCCAGGACCGGAAACGCAGCCGCTGCGCCGACCAGCGACATGAATTCTCGGCGTCTCATGGCCACCCACCACTCCCAAACACTGGCCGCGCCCATTCCGGTCACGACGCAATTGCGAAAGGAAACGGCGCTGGCGGGGCTGCAGGTTTGATCGAGATCAAGATACCGGCCGTCAGCGGATCATCGGCAACCGAATCGTGAACAGCGCGCCGCCCCATGGCTGGTTCTCGGCGGCGATCGAGCCGTGATGGGCCTCGATGATCGTCCGCGCAATCGCAAGCCCCATGCCCATGCCCTGCGGCTTGGTCGTGAAGAACGGATTGAAGACACTGCCGAGATCGGCAGAGGCGATCCCCGGACCGGTATCGGCGATCCTGATCTCGGCCTGGTTGCCGGCGCGCACGGTCGACACGTTCACCTCGCGCTTTTTCATGTCGGCGTCCGCGACCGCATCCATCGCATTGATGATCAGGTTCAGCACGACCTGCTGAAGCTGCACGGGATCGCCCTTGACGTGCAGGTCGGCGGAGGCAGGCATGTAGGCCAGCGCGATCCGGCGCCCGTCGGCGACGGCGGACACCAGGCCGATCGCCTCCCGCACCGTGTCGTTGAGCTCGATATCCATGACCTCGAACGGCGTCTTCCTCAAGACGCTGCGCAGCCTGCGGATCACCTCGCTCGCACGTTGGTCGTCGCGCCTGATGTCGGCGAGGATCTGGCGGATCTCGTCGATGTCGGGCGACGTCCCTTTGAGCAGGAGCTCCGCGGTCTCCGCGTTGGTCAGGATCGAGCCGAGCGGCTGATTCAGCTCGTGCGCGATCGAGGTCGTCAGCTCGCCGACGGCCGAATAGCGGTTGGCATGGGCGAGTTCGGCGAGGCGCTGGCGCGATTCCACTTCGGCGACCCGGCGGCGGCGGCGCTCATGCAGCAATCCGCTGATCAGGCCGGACTGGACCAGAATCACGGAGGCAATCATCAACAATTGCCAGCGATAGGTCTCCCACGTGGTCGGATCGCGGAACATGATCTCGCTGCCGGCGGGTAAGCTGCTCTCGCTGATGGACCAGCGCTGCAATTCCCGCCAATCGTATCGCGGCGGTCCGAATTCGATCGTCTCATATTTGATGCTGGCCGGCTTCTCGCCGCCGAGGATACGCATGACCGCATCCACGGTCTTCCGGCTCGTATCCTCCGTCAGTAGCATCGGACCGCCGACGGTGCTGCCGCCGAAGAACGGCTCCTGGTAGGAGAAGATCGGGGCATTGGCGACCGCGTGCAGGCTGCGCAAGGCGATGTCGCCTTCGTAGACGATGCCGGCGGCATCGACCGACATCAGGCCCCAGAACAACACCGAGTTTGGCGGAAGCTTTGCGGCGCGCTTGAGTATCTCCTCGAATGCCAGATCGGAGTACCAGACGAGACCGACGCGATCGCCCAGAGGCTTCAGCTCCCGCTTTACCTCGTCGATCCAGAATTTTTCCAACGGCGATGCGCCGATCACCATGGCAACCGTCTTCGTGTCCGGCAGGACGCGGAGAATGTTGTCGAACGCGGCCATAAAGTCATTGCGGACGGAAACGACGACATCGTTGTCGGTGAGATCGCCACGATTGACCAGCCGCTGCTCGACCGCGGTCAGCACCATGGGCGTATCGGGAAAGAGCTTGCCGCGGTATCTCTGCACGAACCTCGCCGCGGGCGCACCGATGCTCAGCACGACGTCGGGCGGCGCACCCTGATAGAGCGAGCCGAGATACTCGACGAAGGGCAACTCTGGGCCGGGATTGTTGAAGCGCGCGGTGAGCAACGCGTGCTCCTGGATATCGAGCGGCCAGGGCGATTGCCGCTCGAGTTCGGCCTTGATGCTTCGGGCATATTCACTCCAGGGCCGAAACTCGCGGCCGAAGGAATGCAGCACCAGCACGCGCTTGAGCTCGCGATAACGGGATTCACCAAGCTGGACAGCGTCGGCCGATCCGGACGGGATGCAAACAGCGAGCAACAGGCCGAGACAGAGCCACGCGGTCGCGACAACCCGCGGCCTGACCGACACGATGGTCATGCGCCCGCTCATCCGCCTCCCCGGCGGCTTCGAATGGCCGCTCTCCGCGACAATTCTAGCGCGAATTGCGTAGGACCAACAGGGCCCGCAGAACGGCAATCCCTTCAGCAGCGCCGGCCCACCCTGGCGTCAGCTTCCGCAAAGAAAGTGCAATCGAGGACGCCGCCTGTGTCATTCCAAGACAGAACCGCAGCAAAGGCGGTTGCCGCCGCAGCGCCGATGAACAGTTTTCGGGACGAGATCATTCCTTGGCTCCTGAAGGCATGCCCGGGGGAGTTCGTCGAACTCAACCATCGCTGCAGCATCCAGGCTGATCTTTCTCGTCTGTTCCCTTCGTGAACACATGTCGCCCCTTCCCCTTCCGCGTTCAGTGGCCGCTCAACACCAGCGTCTGGATCGGCAGCAGCAGCGCCTGGATACGCAGCAGCAGCGCATGCACGAGGCCGACGCCATCGACGACGTGCAACGCGATCTTCCGGCTGGTCGGGGTATCCTTGGCCGAGATCTCCTCGTGGTTGCTGGTGTAGGCGTTGACGATGCAACTGCTTCCGGGGGTGACGCCCTCGAGCCCATTCTTGTAGAGCGGCTCGAGATACACGAGGATCGTGCCGGGCTTGGCGACGCTCTGGGCTTCGATCAGTTGCTGGCCGGCCTGGAATTGTCCGGCGGCGATATAGTCCTGCACCGTCGTGATCACCAAGGGAATGATCACCCAGGGTTTTGAAATGCAGGTCGCTTCCGCAACCATGCCTTCTTTCAACACGCCGGCTTCGATCTGGCCAAAGCCGGCCTGGAGCGCACCCTTGCCCGCGCCCTCCGGAATGAGCACGCCAGCCGGCCGCATGATCTGGGCAACGAGGTCGCCGGGACGAACGAGGAATTGCTCGACGCGACCGTCGACCCCTGCACGGACATAGGTCTTGTCGAGATCGACCTGGGCCTGCTGCATCGCGGCTTCGGCGCTCGCCCTTTCCGCCGGCAGTTGCGTTGACACCCGCAGGGACGCGGATTTCTTTGTCGCGGTGGCCGCATCGACTCCCGATTGGCGCTGATCGAGCAGCACCTGGAGCTTGTCGATGTCACGTTGCGGCACGATGCCGGGATTGCGGCGCTGCAGCTCGGACTTGACGTCGAGCTCGTCCTTGGCCTGCTGATAATTGGCCTTGGCTTCCTGAATTTGGGCTTCCGCCTTGACGACATCGGACTCCGCGGTCGTCACCGTGGCATCGACTTCGGCGACCTTTCGCCTCGCGGTCTCATAGGCGGCCTGCTGCCTGGAGCTGTCCAGCGTGAACAGCACTTCGCCCTTCTTCACCGGCTGGCTGTACCCGACCTTCACCTCCGCAACTCGTCCCGAGCCTTCGGGCAGGATCGGCACGGTGCGGAAATACAGCGTCGCCGACGACGTCGACGGATGGAAGTAGAAGATCATCGTGATCAGCGACACCGTGAGCATCAGGCACCCCGTGATGCCCCATCGGAGCTCGTACCAGATCGAGAAGAACGTGATCTCCTTGCCGAACCGCTTGCCCTGGACGTAGCGACGATAGAGATAGTCCGGCACGATGGTGAGGAGCGAGCAGAACATCAGCTCAAACATGGCTGTGCTCCTTCCTGGCGGCATCCGGCTTGTCCGCGGAAACAGGAGCAGGAGCGGCCTCTGCCGACGCGTCATCCTGACCGGGCGTTGCATCGGCGATCTTCTCGACGGACCCGGCAATGCTCCGTAGCGGCGTACCGAAATCAGGGAGATCGATCATCGCAAGCAGCAGGCCCGCGATCCAGAAAACATGCATGTGGGTGAAGAGCGAGATCAGGCCGAGCACGGCGACGAATTCGAATTGCAGCTTCTGCGACTTGTGCGCCATCCGTTCCGGCAGGCTGTGAAGTTTCCAATAGAGCGTGCCGACCCAGAGCACGGTTCCGATCAGGAAAATCCCCATGACCACCATCAGCATATCGGTCCCGCTCCCCGGCGCGAGATAGAACGGCAGATGATGCGGGGCCATCGGATGAAGCTGATCGTTCAAGCGTCTCTCCCGGTCAATGACGTGCACTTGCGGCACTGTGTTCGGGCAGCTTCCCCATTTGCTTGACTTGAATCAAGGGAATACCCCTTGCCGGACGTAGCGTCGCCTCGATGCACAATCAAAGGGAGCCGTAGCCATGGCCGGCCTCGACGATCTCATCCCCAACGCCGCCCAGATCCGAAAGGAAGCCGCCCTCAAGGAGGCTGAAAAGGCCGACGAATATGTTCGTCTCGCCGCTGCCGCCGACGCCGAGAAGCGCGCGCTGATCGAGCGGCTCAGCAAGCCCTCCGGCAAAAGCGAGGAGGAGAAGGTCAAGCTTGCCTCGACGATCATCCAGCGTGCAGTGCGAAACGGCCTGACAGAAGTGCTGGTCTATCGCTTCCCCAACTCGCTCTGCACCGACAAGGGACGCGCCATCAACCAGATGGAAAGAGGCTGGGAGACCACGTTGACCGGCATCCCCAAGGAGATCTTCCAGCTCTGGACCGACTATCTGAAACCGCGTGGCTACCGGATCGCCTACCAGATCATCGATTTTCCGGGCGGCGTGCCCGGCGATATCGGCGTGACTATTTCCTGGGATGACTGAGCAGCATAGCAGCGAAAGGACAGGCATGGCCAAGGACGCGCTGGCGGAAAAGATGAAGCGGAAGGACTACGAGAAGGAGCTGGAAAAGCTCCAGGTCGAGCTGTGTCATCTCCAGGAATGGGTGAAAGCCGAGAAGCTGAAGGTCATCATCATCTTCGAGGGACGCGATGCCGCCGGCAAGGGCGGCACGATCAAGGCGCTGACCGAAAAAGTGAGCCCGCGGGTGTTCCGTGTTTGCGCCCTGCCCGCACCGTCCGACCGGCAGAAATCCCAGCTCTTCCTCCAGCGCTATATCGAGCAATTTCCGGCCGGCGGCGAAATCGTGATCTTCGACCGCAGCTGGTACAACCGCGCCGGCGTCGAATATGTCATGGGCTTCTGCTCGCCGGCCGAGCACAAGCGCTTCCTGGAATTGTGTCCGCTGGTCGAGAAATTCGCAGTGGATGCCGGCATCGTCCTGATCAAGCTGTGGCTGGAGGTCGGGATGGAGGAGCAGGAGCTGCGCTTCAAGGCGCGGATCGAGGACCCGTTGCGGCAGTGGAAGCTGAGCCCGATGGACACCGAGTCGTTCGGGCGCTGGTACGATTACTCGCGCGCGCGCGACGCGATGTTCGAGGCGACCGACACCAAACATGCGCCATGGCGGCTGATCCGCTCCGACGACAAGCGACGGGCACGGCTCAACGTCATCTCGCACATTCTACGGACGATCCCCTACAAGAAGGTCAAGCGGGAGAAGGTCAAGCTGCCGTCGCGCTCCCACAAGGGACGCTACAACGACCAGGCGAGCCTGCGCGGACTGAAGTTCGTCGAAGAGCGGTATTGAAACGAGCAAAATTGAAAGCGAAACGGGCTGCGGCGACGCAGCCCGTTTGCCAAGCCCTGCTCCCGGTCCTATTTCAACCGGATCGTCACACCACCAACCGCAGCCGACACCTCCGCACCGACTCTGGGACCGCTGAGCTGCAGGATCACCCCATTGCCGTTCTGGAGTTGCACGGCGCCGGCACCCGCCGCGACAGCGCCGCCCGCGCCTCCGGCCGCGTACGAGCCTTCGATCGACTGCGGCCCTCTCAGATTAAGCGCCCGGCCTACGAACTTCGTGGTCGAGGCACCAATCGTGAAGCCGACACTCATGCCGGAGACGGTGAAGGGATATCGCTTGCCCCGATAGACCAGAACGCCCTCGCCGCCCCCGACGCCGACGATGAAGCCGCCCTTGGTGAAGACGACGGCGACCTCGCCGGTCTCGGCACGCGATGGCGTGCTGAGGCTTGTGATCCCGGCTACCAGGGCAATGAGAGCGGCACATGCGGTCGTTCTTTTCATAACTTCTCCCCTTGTTGAAGACTGGCGCGACGCAGCTGAGCGCCCGGCAATGCTGCGCGGTCGACCGGTACTCGATCCGGTCGGCCCTTTCGTTTTACTTCGCCGGGACTTTTTCCGACGCCTCGTACGCGTCCCTGTATCCGCGGGCGATCAACCGCACGCCGCGTCCGATCTGCTCGTAGGCCTCGTCGGGCAAATTCGCCAGCGACACGCGTAACGACCAATTGGGGGCATCGAAACCGCCGCCGTTCAACAGAACGATCCCGTAGGCCTCGGCGAGGCGGAACGCGAGATCGAGCGGGTGGACGTTCTTCTTCAAGTACTCGACCGCATTGTCGCCGATATTCTTTCGCGCCCAGAACTCGAAATCGAGCAGGCCGTAATACGCATCGTAATTCGGGTTGCCCGCCAGTTGCAGGCCGATACTGTCGATCAGGGTCTGGGCCCGGCGATGAACGATCTCCTTGCAGGCCTTCTGGTACAGCTTCTGCGTATCCATCATTTCAGCGAGCGAGAACAGGCTCATCATCACCTGCTGGGGCAGCGACAGGCCTGCCGTGTGATTCAGCGCCACGTCGCGGCTGTCGGCGACGATGCGATCGATGAACTTGACTTTTCGCGGCTCGAGAGTAAGCGCGCCGTATCGCTTGTCGAGCGCCTTCAGATCGGCGTCGTTCAGCTTGCCGATCATCCTGTCGTAGATGTTGTCCTCGTGCACGGAAATCACACCGAGACGCCATCCCGTGCAGCCGAAATATTTCGAGTACGAGTAGACGCCGATCGTATTCTGCGGCAATTCGCCGAGCAGCGAGCGGAAGTCATCGACGAAGGTTCCGTAGACGTCGTCTGTCAGCACCATCATATCCGGACGCTTGGTCTTCACGAGATTCGTGATCTTTCCGATCGTTTCCTTGTTCAATGCCATGCCGGTCGGATTGCCGGGGTTGACGACGAAGAACGCCTTGACCTTGGGATCTTCCAGCTTCTTGAGCTCCTCGTCGGTGTACTGGAACTTATTTTCCTGCGGAGCCCTGACGTGAACCACCTTGAGGTCGTAATCCTCGAGGTGCGTCATCTCGAGATAGGGCGTGAAGATCGGCGTGCCCAGCGCGATCGTGTCGCCCGGCAGCAATAGCCGGTTGGCCTTCAGCGACTTGAAAATGTAGCACATCGCGGCCGTGCCGCCTTCGACCGCGTAGAGGTCGAATTTCCCCGACGGCTGGGGCTGACCGCACATCGCCCACATCAGGTATTCGTGCACGATCCGCTCATTGTGGACCAGCATGCGATCCGGAACGGGATAGTTGTCTCCGATGATGGAATCGACCAGTTCGTGAACGAACGCGTCGCCGTCGAAGCCGAATTTCTTGATGGCGAATTGCGTCATCTCGGACAAAAAGCCGGCGCCGGGCATGTCCGAATGCTTGCCAAGCCAGGCCTCCAGACGCCCTGCAATGCCAGCCACCTGCGGCATGCCGCCAACTCCGGCGGGATGTTCCATCACCCGCTTGCTTTCGGACACCGCGAACTGCCCGAGCAGGAAAAATCCTTCGCGCGGCGCGGTGGCAATCCAGTTGGGATTGCCGCGACCGGCGTTGAGGAAGGCGGATTGGGTCGCCTTAGAGGTCGCCTTGGCGAGATTGATCAGCTCGTCCTTGATCTCGAAGGGGCTGAGGGCTTCGAATTTCTTAAGCGTCATGATGTCGGCCATGGCTTGCTCCTGCTTGTTATGAGATTTCGGCTTGTCAACGACTGACGATTGGCGGCGCGTGCCTTGCCGGCATGCGCCCGAAGGCGTTGCCGCTACGTCATCAGCATCACGAGCACCATGCCCCAGATCGTCAGCAGGGTATTGCCGACTGCGTAGGTGACGGTGTAGCCGAGTCCGGGGATTTGACTCTTGGCGCGATCGTTGACCATACCGAGAGACGCCGTTGTCGTGCGCGATCCGGAGACGACGCCCAGCAAGATGGCATCGTCGAAGCGGAAGACGTACTTCGCGATGAACATTCCCAGGATCAGCGGTATCGTTGTTGCTACGCAGCCCCAGAGAAACAGGCTGAAGCCCAGCTTTTGCAGACCGGCGACGAAGCCGGGCCCGGAGGAGATGCCGATCACGGCGATGAAGACATTGAGGCCAACGGAATTCATGAACCACACCGTTGGCGACGGAATCCGCCCGAATGTCGGCTTCACCGAGCGCAGCCAACCGAAGAACAGGCCCGAGAACAGCGCCCCGCCGGCGGTGGACAGCGTGATTGGGACCCCGCCTACTTTGTAAACGACGGCGCCGACCAGGGCGCCGATGGTGACGGCGGCACCGATGAACGCCACGTCGGCCGCGTCGACAGGACGGTCTGCAACACCGAGCATCTTGGTCGCTGCCGTGATGTCCTGTGTGCGTCCGACAAGCGTCACGACGTCACCCCGATGCAACTGCGTCTCCGGCAAAATCGGAATCGCGGTCGCGACCGCTCCGCGGGTGATCTTGCGCAGGAACACGCCGCGAGATCCCGGCATGGACGCGAGCTCGGTGAGTGTCTTCCCGTCGACGTCCTTGCTCGTCACATAGACGTCAACGCCTTCGATCGGCACCGCCAGCAATTCACGATCATCAACTTCTTCGGCGCCCGCACCAACGAGATTGACAAGCACGTCGCGACGGCCGGCCACTGCCAGCACGTCCCCGGCATGGATCACGATATCTGCCGAAGCATCCTTGATCTCACCGCCCTGCCGAATGCGTTGTATAAATACACGCTGGTCTGGAATCAGCGTCTCTGCTTCCAGCGAGGTCTTGCCGACAACAGGTCCACGCTCCCTGACACGGAACGCGCGTAACTCAAATTGATGCCATGCCGTGCCGGCGCCTCCAATTTCCTTCTTGCCGCCTTGCTTCTCTTCGTATCGCTTGCACGCAGCCTCGAGATCGATGCCGAGCATCGCCGGACCAATCAGCGCGATGACGATGGCCGATCCAACCGTGCCAAAGATGTAGGTGACAGCATAGGCCACCGGCATGACGTCCAACAGGGCCTTGGTCTGCTCGGCCGGCAGACCGATACGATTGATCGCATCGGTCGCAAGACCCATCGACGCCGAGAGGGTCTGCGAGCCTGCGTAAAGCCCGGCGGCGGCGCCGACGTCGTAGCCAGCGATCTTGGCAACGACGACAGGAACGATCAGGCATAACACGCACTGCACGGCGGCGAAAATCGCTTGAGGAACACCATCCTTTGCAATGCCGCGGACGAACTGCGGGCCCACGGCGTATCCGATGGCAAACAGGAACATCAGGAAGAAGAGCGGCTTGAGCGGGCCGGTGATCTTGATCTCAAGCTGTCCAATGATCACCGCCGCGATCAGCGTTGCGGTCACCGCTCCCAGGCCAAGGCCTTTGTAAGTGAAGGATCCGAAATAGTACCCGAGCGCCAGCGACAGGAAGATGGCAATCTCCGGGTAGGTGCGAAGCGTCTGTACGAACCAGTCAATCATGATACCCCCCTTATGACGCGGCCTTGAGCTTCGGTTGCGCATCGGGCTTCGGCCGACCGAGCTTCGCCAGGGCTTCGGCGCGCACGAGCTTCAATCCTTCCTTGGCGTCGTAGCCATGGATTTCCTTCACATCGAGCTTGCGCATGAAGTCGATGGTTTCCTGGGTGATGACCTGGCCGGGCACCATGATCGGGAAGCCCGGCGGATACGGGATCACGAAATTGGCGGAGACGAGCTCGGGTCCAGCCTTCAGCCTGCGGTCGATCTCGGGATCGTCGAGGCGAAGATGCTCGCACCCCGCCGCGTTGTAAGCGGCATAGAAGCCGGTGCGGATGTCACCCTCGTTGGTCTTGGCGCCGGCGTCGCCGCGGAAGCTCGGGTGGAAGTGCGAGAAGTTCGGCAGGTCCGGCACGTCGGTCATCAGGCTCTTGACACGCGCCTCGAAGATCTTCTTCGCGATAGCGCCGCCCTGCACCAACCCCCGCTCGACCTCGCCCGCGATCTCGGCGAGGACGCGGATGAGATGCGCGACGTCGCTGCGGGTGTTGTTGATGTTGGACTGGACCAGCACCGAGTTGCGCGAGGTCTTGTTGACCTGGATATTGTACTCGTTGGCCAGGATGCCCTTGAACTGCGTGCCGTCATAACCGGCCGTGCCGCACACCAACGTCATCCGGGTCGGGTCAAGACAAAACTCGTCTTCGTCCAGGCTCTTGAGCGTATTCGCCCAGTTCACGCCGGCCGAGAGATAGTCGGTGAAGCCGCTCTGGCGGTATTGCGCGGGCACCATGCTATCCGCGCCGAGGATGCGAAAGTATTTTGACAGCAGCGGATTGTTATTGACCGCCTGACGAATGGCGAACGCAATCTCGATCGCATTGGCGACGAGACCGTAACCCTCCAGCTCCATCTGCCGCCGGGAGACGTCGAGGCTGGCGATCAACTGCTGGTTCGGGCTGGTGGAGGCATGGGTGAAGACGGCCTCCTTGAACTGCTGCTCGACCGTGTGGAATTCGACGTCCTTGACCGAGAGCATGGAGCCCTGCCGGATCGCCGACATCGACTTGTGTGTCGAGTTGGTCTGATAGACACGGAGGCGGATCTGGCGCGGATCAGGAATCAGACGGGTCTTGAGCAACACCTCGTCGGACGGATTCTTGCCGAGCTCGGCCTGCTGCTTCTCATACGCCGCGACCGATTTGGGATCGCGCATCCACGCCTCGATCTCGTTGGCGGCGCCGAGGCCGGTGCGACGGCGCAGGAATGGCGAGAAGCGTGCGAAGCCGAACCAGGCCTCGTCCCACAGGAAGATCAGATCCGGCTTGATGGCGAGGCATTCCTCCATCACCCGGCGGGTGTTGTAGATGTGGCCGTCGAAGGTGCAGTTGGTGAGGTCGAGCAGCTTGACGCGATCGAGCCGGCCGTCGGCCTTGGCGCTGAGCAGCGCCTGCTTGATCGTCTTCAGCGGCACCGCGCCATACATCGAATATTCCGTCATCGGAAAGGCTTCGACATAGAGCGGCTGCGCACCCGCGAGCACCATGCCGTAATGATGCGACTTGTGGCAATTGCGGTCGACGATCGCGATGTCGCCGGGCGCAAGCAGCGCCTGCACGGCCATCTTGTTGGACGTCGAGGTGCCGTTGGTGACGAAGAAAACGCGATCGGCGCCAAGCGCACGGGCGGCCTTCTCCTGCGCCTTCTTGATGGTGCCGGTCGGCTCCAGCATGCTATCGAGGCCGCCGGTGGTGGCGCTGCTCTCGGCCAGGAACAGGTTCAGGCCGTAGAACTCGCCCATGTCGCGGATCCAGTCGGACTTGAAGATCGATTTGCCGCGGGCGATCGGCAACGCGTGGAAAGTTCCGATCGGGCGCTGCGCGTATTTCTTGAGATTGTCGAAGAACGGCGTGTCGTAGCGATCCTGGATGCCTTCGAGGATCGACAGATGCAGCTCCAGAAGCTCTTCCACCGAATAGAAGATGCGGCGGACGACGTTGGCTTCAGGGTTGCCTGCCAGCTCTTCGACGTCGCGGTTCGAGATCATGTAAAGATCGAGCTCGGGCCTGATACGCTTGATGATCTGGGCGAGCCGCAGCGCGGACGCATCCGACTCGTCGTTGAGACCGGCCGCCGCCGTGATCGTGCGGAGCACCGGCGCGTTGTGCCGCGAACGCAGGCCAAAGCCCTCGTTGATGATCACCGCCGCGATGTTGGGATTGAGCATCGTCGCGCAGAAGGCGTCTTCGAGATTGCCGACGATGACCGGCTCATAGATGAAGGCATCGACCGGACGCCGCAGCTTGCGCCATTCGGCGGCGAGCGCAGGCCATTGGCTCGATGACACGCCGGTGACGATCAGCGTCTCGAAATAGGGCCGGCGTGCGGCGTGCCCGCCGAAGGTCGACGGCACCAGTTCCGGAACGTCGCCATCGCCGTCATCCTTCGCGCTCCAGTCGCCGGCATGCTGGCGGAAAGACCGCGTGACGAGCGCCTGGGTGATCCGCATTGCGAGAGCAAGTGACGTTGCCGCGTCGCCGGCCGAGGCCGCTTCCCGCAACGCCGACATCAATTGCAGGCCGGGATAGCCGTGAAACTCCTCCGTGACCGAGAGCTCGGCCAGCGCCGCATCATGGGCCGCCCGGTCGCCGCCACGCGCCCAGATCTTTGCCGCCTCCACCAGATCACGCCAGTCGTCAGCCCGTCCTCCCGGCCCGGTTGAGAACTGGTCGATACGCTTCTGTGCGGGCTTGGTGTCCTTGGACATGCGTCTCTCCGGATCTCTTGGAGCAAAGGTGATGCGGGATCGTGCATTCGGCGCAGGCCACTCCATTGATCCAAGTCAACGGTCGCGTGCATTCTCCTGGCCAAGAACGCTGTCAAGCGAGCGCAGCCACTGGCCGCTGTCGGTCTTCTCCCCCAGCCCTTCAGCGCGCAGCAGGTCGCGGAGCTGCGCATGCGCACCGACGATGCAGAGCGTGACCTGTCGCGCGGCGAGTTCGTCGTAGAGATCGCGCAGCATCCGCGCACCGGCGAGATCGATATAGGGCGATGCCGAGAGGTCGCAGGCCACGAGCCGGATGCCCGCGGATTTGCGCAACGCGATCAGGACCGTGTCCAAAATCGTCTCGGCATTGATGTAGAGCAGCGAAGCCTCCGGCCGGAAGGCGATGATGCCGACCAGTGGCTCGACGTCGTGATGCCTGGCGCTATCCGAATAGCGGCCGGTGCCGGGTAATCGTCCGAGGAACGCCACGTTCGGCCGCGAGGCGCGCGCCAGAAGCAGGAAGATCGACGCGATCGACGCCAGCAGGACGCCCTGGAGGATGCCGAGCAGGAGCACCGATACGAGGGCAATCGCCGCGGCATAAAAGTCGATCCGGCTGACCTGCCACATCTTCAGCAATGCGCGAACATCGACCAACCTGTAGACGGCGGCGAAGACGATGGCCGCGAGCACCGCCTTGGGCAGATTGGTGAGCAGGCCGGTGAAGAACAGCAGACACAGGCCGAGCGTCACGGAACAGATCACCAGAGCCAGCGGTGTTCGCGCGCCTGCGTTATCGTTGACCGCCGACTGCGAGAGGCCGCCGGCGACGGGATAGCCATGGCCGAAGGCGACGGCGAGGTTCGCCGCACTGAGCCCCAGAAGCTCCTGCCGGACGTCGAGCGGATAACCGTGCTTGGCGGCAAAGCTGCGAGCCGCGGAAACGCCCTCGATATAGGCCAGCAGCACGCAGCCGGCCGCGAGCGGGAAGAGATCGTCGAACTCCAGCAGCCCGAATGTCGGAATCCCCAGTGCCGGCAATCCTTCCGGTATCTTCCCGGTAACGGGCACACCGAGCGCCGGAAAGTTGAGCACCGTCGCAACCAAAATCGCGAGCGCGACAATGGTGATGCCGACCGGCTTGCCCGGCAGCAGCCGTTCGCCGAGCAGGAGCAGCAGCAGCGCGACCGCGCCGATGGCGAGCACCAGCGGATCGATGGCGCCGAGCTGCCCGACCAGCTTGATGGCGCGATCGAAAAAATTGTGCCCGCCGCCGGCAACCCCAAACAGGTTCGGCAACTGGCTCATGATGATGGTGAGCCCGGCACCGGCCTTGAAGCCGACCAGGATGCTGTCGCTGACGAGGCGGACCAGCACACTGAGCTTGAACAGCCAGGCGATGAAGCACAGCACCGCCACCGCAAAAGCCACAAGGCTCGCGATCTGCGCATAGCGCGCCGCATCGCCACCCGCAAGCGCGCCGACGGTCGCGGCAATCATCAGGGAGATCGCCGAGGTCGGGCCAATCGCAAGCTGGCGCGACGCTCCGAGCAAGGCATAGCCGATGCCGCCAAGCATGTAGCCGTAGACGCCGACCTGCGGCGGCAGCCCGGCCAGAGCGGCATAGGCGAGCGCGACCGGAATGGCATAAGCCGCGAGCGTGATGCCCGCGACGGCATCGGATGGCAGCCACTCGCGCCGATAGGCCGCAAGCCAGTCGGCCGGCGGAAACAAGCGCGTCCATTTGAGATCGGGCCGCCCATTCATCCGAGCCCCCCACGTGGCGTCGCTTCGCACCGCAACAGCACGATCAACAGCGCGATCACGGGGATGCCGAGCGCAAGATTCGGGATGCTTTTGGTGACGAAGGCACCGGCGGCGGCGCCAGAGCCGAACGTGACGCAAAGAGCGAAGAGGATACCCGATCGGCGCAGCGTCCCGAGCGGTGCGCCCCCGGATGCGACCGCAAAGACAGCCTCGATCGCCTGGCGCATGTTGCCGGTGATCATCACCGTGCTGCAAAGCGCGCCCTCGACCTTCGTGAACATCTCGAGCTGCATGGCGGCGACAAACGAAATGCCGAGCGTTCCGGCAATATCCGGCATCCGGTTGTGCAGGATCCCGATTGCGATCAGCAGCAATATCTCAATCAAGGTGCTGATCGTGCTGGCCCGCTCGCCGGAGACACGCCGGAGCCATGCGGCAATCACGATACCGAGCGCAAAAGCGAGCATTGGCGGTACGAAGTGGAGCGCCTTCGCCCAATCGCCGACGGCCGCATAGACCCAGAGGAAGATCAGATTGGCGGTCTGGGCATTGGCCATCACGCCGTGGATGATCCAGGTATAGGCGTCGATATAGCCGCCGGCAAAGGCGAGCAGCAGGACGATCTCGACCGTTTCATCGTGGCGGATCGCGCCGGCAGCGACATCCAGGGTATTCATGTCAGCAATGCCGACTGTCGCAAACTCTTCATCATGTCATAGACGTATCCTTGTCCTCGCCGGGGCTTGATCTGGATCAAGCAATCTCCCGTCCCCGCCAATCAAATCGCGGCAAAGCGCCGGGAGGCATGCGACCATGGATACCGTCAGGTGGATCATCACCACTGCACCGGAAATCTTCCTGCTGCTGGCGATCGCGATCGGCACCATCCTCGGCCGCCAGAAAATTCACGGATTTTCGATCGGGACGACCGCCTGCATCCTGATCGTCTCCGTGCTGATCGGACAGCTCGGCCACTTCACGCTCCCGCCGATCTTGCGAGGGTTTCTGTTCAGCCTGTTCGTCTTCACCATCGGTTACCGGTCGGGGCCGGAATTCTTCGCGTCCCTGAGCGTGCGGACGCTGGCGCAAGTCGTGCTGGCGCTGGTGATCGGCGCAACCGGCCTCGTTCTCGTGCTCCTCTTCGCCCATCTGTTCAAGCTCGACACCGGAACGGCCGCAGGCCTCACCGCCGGCGCGCTGACGCAGTCCTCCGTGATTGGCACCGCATCAGGCGCGCTGGCGCAGCTCGGCCTACCCGGCGATGTCTTGAAGCAGCAGGAAGCCAACATCGCCGCTGGCTATGCCGTGACCTATGTGCTTGGTTACATCCTGACGCTGCTGTTCGTCCCCTTTGTCGCGCCGCGTCTGATGGGGATCGATCTGAAAGCAGAAGCAAAAAAGCTCGAGGCCGAGCTTGCGGGCGGCGTCCCTGCGAAGGCGGACAACCTGTCCTATCGCAAATTTCAGGCCCGCGCTTATCGCGTTTCGGCCGCAGCAGGCCGCACGGTCGAGGCCATTGAAGTCGAGATCGGCCACCGCACCGTCGTGGAGCGGGTCGTTCGTCGCGGCACCGACGTTGCACCTCATCGCGACGCCATGCTCGAGGACGGCGACGACATCGTCCTGACCGGTCCGACCGCCGCCATCCTCGCCGCAGGGCCCGTCATTGGCGAGGAAGTCGACGCCGACGAGCTGCTGCGCAGCCTGCCGGGAAACGTGATCGAGATCCTCGTGGAAAACCGCAAGCTGCACGGCCGCTCGATCAGGGACGTTGCCGAGATCGTCGGCGCCGACGCCCGTGGCGTCTTCCTGCGCGCCCTGACACGGATGGGCCGTGAGGTACCGCTCGGGCCGGAGACACGCGTCTATGTCGGCGACGTCATGACGCTGGTCGGCAGCACCGGCAATATCGCGCGTGCGACGGCGCGGGTCGGCCACGCCCTGAACGCAGGCGACCGGACCGATATCGCCTTCCTCGCCGCGGGTATCGCTATCGGTCTTTTGGCTGGCCTCGCCAGCTTCAAGATCGGTGCAGCAGCGTTGACGCTCGGAGGTGGTGGCGGCGCGCTGATCGCGGGCCTCGTCTGCGGCTGGGTGCGCTCGCGCAAACCCGACATGGGGGCGATGCCGCCGGCGGCACAGCAAACCCTGAGTGACCTCGGCCTTGGCGGCTTCATCGCAGCCATCGGACTAGGTAACGGCCTCGCGGCCTGGTCGGCGATCCAGACTTATGGCTTGCTGCTCGTCGGCATGGGCATCGTCGTTACCCTGGTCCCGCTGACCGTCGGAACGCTTGTCGGTTATTACGCGCTGCGCATGAATCCCGTCGTGATCTGCGGCGCGCTGGCCGGCGCCATGACAGTCGACGCCGCCGTCACCGGCGCGTGCGACGCCGCCGAGAGCAAGACGCCTGTGCTCGGCGTTGCCGTGCCCTACGCGGTCGGCAACGTCGTGCTGACGGTGCTCGGCCCGATCGTGGTGGCCGCAACGTATTCGGGTTGACGGAGGGGGCCATGCATCGCCTGATCCTCCGGTTTATTGCGACCGTCCTCCTCGCTCTTCTCGTCTACGCCGCGCCGGCGCGCCCCGAGGACGAGATCCGCATCCAGGAGGAAATCTGGGCGCTGCCACTTCCGCTGCCGATGTTCGCCTATCTGGTGCGCCCAGTCGGCGACGGCCCCTTCCCGCTGGTAATCATGAACCACGGCGTCTCGCTCAACCCAAGGGATCGCAGCTTCTTTCCCCTGGTCGAATTCCGCGATGCCGCCAAATGGTTTGCCAAGCGCGGCTATCTCGTGGTGGCGCCAGTCGGCAGCGGCTATGGCGCACAGGCGATCGACGTTCCCGAGCGCGCGCTGTTTGGTCCGTTCTTCTCCAAGGTCGGCAAGTGCACCAATCCCAACTTCCGTGATGCGGGACTTGCGGTCGCACAAGTCGATCTCTGGATCATCGACTACATGGCGGCGGAGAAGCGCATTATCCCGAAGGACGTGATCGTGGTCGGACAATCCGCCGGCGGCTGGGCCTCGATCGCCTTGTCCAGCGCGAATCCGCCGCCGGTGAAGGCGATCATCACCTTCGCCGCCGGCCGCGGCGGCCGCGTCGGCGGCAAGCCGAACAACAATTGCGCGCCGGACAGACTGGTCGAGGTCACCGCGGATTTCGGCCGCACCTCGCGTGTGCCGATGCTGTGGATCTACATCGAGAACGATACGTTCTTCGGCCCGGAGCTGTCGAAGCGCATGCATGCTGCCTTCACCGCCGGCGGTGGTCGGGCCGAGTATCATCTGATGCCGCCGTTCGGCAATGAGGGCCATTTCTTCATCGGCTCTCCGGACGCCATCCCGCTGTGGTCGCCGCTGGTGACGAAATTCCTCGATACGCCGAAATGAACCCGAACATCGGAGACATGACGATGCTTCGCCCTCTTGATCGTCTCTCCGGCTTGGCGATTGTCGCGGTCATCGGAACCGCGACCAATTCAGGCATGGCCGCGCAAGCCCACAAGCCCGCCGAGGTCGCAACGCGCGGCCAGCGCGAAGCCAAGGACATCACCTATGGCGACTGGCAGAAGCTGTGCTTCAAGGCCGGCGGTGCGCCGACGCTGTGCCGCACCTCGATCACCGGAAAATTCGCGACCGGACAGACGGCCGTGCGCCTCGATCTGATCGAGCGTGAGGACGCGCCGACGGCCCGGCTGCAATTGTTCGTGCCTGTCGGCATGTATCTGCAACAGGCCCCCAAGCTGACCGTCGACCAAGGCTCCCCCTTCCGCGTGCCCTATACCTGGTGCGTCACCAATCTGTGTATCGCGGCCGATGTGGCGGCGCCAAAGACCATCAAGGACATGGAATCCGGCAAGGCGCTGACGCTCGAGCTCGTCGATTCGAACCTTCTTGCGCTGACGACATCGGTGCCGCTGGCGCAGTTCGCGTCCGTCCACAAGGGCGCGCCGGCAAGAACGCTGGAGCAATATGTCGAGGAATGAGCAGCCCAGGCGCTCATGAGACAGCCGCGCGCGCCACCGAGTCGATCAGGGATTGTGCCGAAAACGGCTTCGTCAGATAGGCAACACAGCCCGATGCAATCGCCGCAGTGCGGTTCATGGTGCTGTCGTTGCCCGTAATGTAGATGACCGGCGCGGTGACACCCTTCTCCGACAATCTCCGACGCAGATCGATGCCGGACTTTCCGTCGAGATTGATGTCCAAGACGATGCAAATCGCCCTCTCGTAGCGGCCGTAATCGAGCAAGGCGCTCTCGGACTCGAACAGCGTCGCGACGAATCCGTGTGCGCGCAACAGCCTGCTCAGGCTGGCTCGCATGGATGGATCGTCATCGACGATGAAAACCGATTCGCGCGCGGGCAAGGAAGCAGCCTTTCGGATCCGGCACGAATGAAGATGGCGCGGCAGCTGCAATCGGTACGCGCTGCCACGCTCTCCTGCAAAGGCGAAACACTCGACACGTGCCGCAGCTGCATGGCAGCACCACGTCAGCGGACTTCATATTGTCCTTTGGGGCAGTGACACCGCGGGAACCGTATTTGCAACGACAGAGCAGCTAACGGCCGTTCGAATCCAGCATTCCAAGCCGCTCCGCGATCGAAACGAGTTCCGCAAGCGAATGAACCTGCATCTTCTCCATCACCTGATGACGGTGCGCCTTCACGGTCCGCTCGGTCGTCCCGAGTTCATACGCGATCTGCTTGTTGATCCTGCCGCGGACGATGAGATCGAACACCTGCCGTTCGCGCTGCGTCAGCGTCGCAAGGTGCACGCGAAATGCCTCCAGCCTGCCACGCTGGCTGCGCGCGGCATCCTGCCTCGCCATCGCGCGCGCGATCGCATCGAGCAGCAGTTCCGACGACACCGGCTTGGTCAGGAAATCCTCTGCCCCGGCCTTGATGGCCTGCACGGTGGTCGGCGTGTCGGCGTGACCGGTCAGGAATATGATCGGCAGCGTCGAGCCCGACGCGACCAGGCGACTTTGCAACTCGGGGCCGCTCAAGCCCGGTATCCGCACGTCGAGCAGGATGCATCCCGGTTGCTCGTCATCCGGCGATGCGTCCAGCAGGTCCTGCGCCGACGCATAGGTTGCGACCTCGTAGCCGGCCAGCTTCAGCCGGCGCTCGATCGCCGTCCGGAACGATGCGTCGTCATCGACCACGTGGACAAGGCCGGGCACCATTCACCTCGCGCAAATACCAAGAATCAACGATGCAGAGTCCTTAACCGGGGGCGATGGGCCTGCCAAACGATTCGAGATTCGAAACATGTGCTTCGCGACAGAGTACTTTCCGGCTCGCATCAAGCTCTTCTCAATTCGCGCAGCAAACGCCCTACTGTCCCTTGGTACAATGCCCCTTGGGACAATGGATTAGAATACCGCGTTAGTCGTAAATCAACCTCGGCGGGAGTGGGATAGCGCGGCGCATTTCCCGCTGCGAGAGATCTTGCCTGGCAAGCCAATTCGGCGGCAAGCTGAGGAGCTGGCCTATGTTTGTTCGCATCACTGCAGATTCCGCACCGCGCCCCAATTCCCTTCGCGATCTCGGCATGACCAGTGCTTCAAATGCGCTGATCAGTTTAAGCGAATTTTCCTACAGGAAAGGCACTGAAATCTACGGCGAGAAAGAACCCGCCGAATATGTCTACCAGGTCAAGTCCGGCGCGGTTCGGGGCTACAAGCTCCTGTCGGACGGCCGCCGGCAGATCGGCGCCTTTCACCTGACCGGCGACATCTTCGGCCTCGAGAACGGCGGCGAGCACCGGTTCACGGCAGAAGCGATCGTCGACACCACGGTGCGTCTGGTCCGGCGGCAAAGCCTCGAAATGGTGGCGGAGAGCGACGCTATGGTCGCCCGGAACCTGCTCAGCATGACCACGACCAATCTCCAGCATGCCGAAGATCATATGCTTCTGCTGGGACGTAAGACCTCGCTGGAGCGGGTCGCAGCCTTCCTGCTCGAGATGGACGCGCGCCTGACCGCCGCCGGCGTCTTGGCATTGCCGATGTCGCGACGCGACATCGCCGACTATCTCGGCCTGACACTGGAGACCGTTTCGCGCGTCCTGTCGCGGCTGCATGAGCTCGGCATTCTCGGCTTCATCGGCAACACCCAGCGCCAGATCGTGCTTCTGGACCGACATCAACTCGCGGGCCTCGATCTGCAGCCTTGATCTGTTGGTAGTCAGGTCCGGGGTCGTTCCGGACTTGTGGCTTCGAGATGCTCGAGCGTCTTGCGCAGGACCTCGAACAGGATGGCCGCAGACCAGCCGAACAGCAGGATTCCATTCATGGCCGTCAGCGGCCCGATCAGCCGCCATTCGGGCACCGGCGTAATGTCGCCATAGCCGAGCGTGGTGTAGTTGACGAAGGCGAAATAGAGCAGGTCGCTGTCGGGCGGGGCCGCCCGGACCAGGCGATACGTGCAGACCCAGACCAGGATCTCCAGGGTATGCGCGACGTGCAGCACTGCGGCTGTCGCAACCATCACCCCCATCAGGTGCAGTCGTGGACTGTCGGTCTGCCGCAGGCCGGCCGTTCGCGCGATCGACACGGCAACGACCGTTGCGAGCGCGTGCACTCCGATATTGATGACGCTGACCAGCGTGCCGACGAGAAATTGAAAGAGCATGGGAACCCACCGGTCGCTTTAGTTCGGGCCGGGACCAGTGTGAGAGGCCCGCTCAGCATCAGTGCCAGTGTATACCGAGCAATCCTCAACGCTTCTTTGGACGGCAACCGACTGGTCCAATACCCCCGGCACTGCGGAACGGTCGATCCGGATCCAGGCCGCCGCGAGCTCCCAGGCGACCGCCAGAATGATCGGGCCGATGAAGAGGCCGATGATGCCGTGCGCCAGCGTGCCGCCGATGACCCCGATCAGGATCACCAGCGTCGGCGTGGTCAGGCCACGCCCCATGACCAGCGGCTTCAAGATGTTGTCGAGAAGACCGACGACGACGAAAAATACCGTGAACAGCAGCGCCATCGCCACATCCTTGTCCATCCAGATCCAGACGACCACGGGAACGAAGACGATGGCGGCGCCGATCTGCACGATCGACAGCAACAACACGATGACGGCGAGCAAACCCGCACTCGGGATGGCGGCAAGCTTGAAGCCGATGCCGGCGAGCAGCGCCTGGATGATCGCAACGCCAATCACGCCTTGCGACACTGCACGAATGGTCGCGCCCGTAAGCTCGAGGAAATGCTCGCTTTGCTCCGGGACGATGCGAAACAGGAAGCCGCGGATCGCGCCGGCGAGCTGCGGTCCATACGGAAACAGGAAGCCGGCGACGAACACCGATAGCAGGAACTGGAGCGTGCCGACGCCGGCGCCGCCGGCGAACGAAAGCATCACGCCTGCCAGCGGCTTCAGATACGGCGCCGCCTCGCGCAACACGGCGCGAACATTGGTGTAAGCCAGGTTCCAGAGATCGTAGAGCGGCGGGCCGATCAGCGGCCAGCTTTTGATCCGCTCGGGCGCCGCCTGGAGCACGGGGTCGCCGGTACCGATCTGGGTCGCGAGGTCCTTGATGCCCTCGACTGCGCTCAGCCCGAGCCAAGCCGCCGGCCCGATGACGATTCCGAGCATGACCAGCGTCAGAATGGCCGCGGCCGTCCGCGGACGACCGCCGAGACATTTGGAAAGCCAGCTGAAAGCCGGATAGAACGCGACCGCCAGCACCGCACTCCAGGTCAGGATCGGCACGAAGGGCCGGACGATCAAAAACGTCCACACGATCACGAGCGCGAGCAATCCGAGCCGGATGACCAGCTGGATCACTTCATCCGCGGAGAGAAGGCTGCGAAGCGTCTTCAAGGGGTGCGTTCCTCCGGTTCAGCGGCTACGTTGAACGTAGCCGCCGGCCGCGTGCCGCAGGCTTGATCCAGATCAAGCCGTGAGCTTCCGGAGCAAGGGTGGACGAGCGGCCGAGCAGCGCCAACCGCGAGTCTTTCCGCAGCGGCAGTCGGGATTGCTTCGCTGTGCTCCATTCAGGCTACGAGAGAGAGAGAGAGATCACGGCGGACCGGCCTTGGAAGGATCGATCGAAATTCTTGCGCTTCAGCGTCCGCAGGCCGAATGTCGTTCGCGACTGCCGGATGCCCGGTATCCTGTACAACGCCTGTCGCAGGAAGCGTTCGTAATGATCGGTGTCCCTCACCACGACCTTGATGAGATAGTCGTAATCGCCCGTTACCAGATAGGCTTCCATCACCTCCGGAATTCGCGACAGCGCGGCGCCGAAGCGATCGAGCACCTTGTCGTCATGGTGAGGCTGGCTTCGTGCGCATCCTTGCGAGGGCCGACAATCAGCAGGTGATCGGCATCCGGGCGCCCTCCCATGAGGGAGAGGCTGGCAAGCGATCAGGCACCGATGACCTCAGCCATCGGCGCCAGCGTGACGCCTGCCGCAGCAAGGCGCGCCTTCAGGCGCTGCGCCATCGCAACCGCGCCCGGCGTATCGCCGTGGACGCAGACGCTGTCGATGCGGGTCGGCAATTGCGTTCCCGAGAGGCACGTGATCGCGCGGTCCCCGATCATGCGAATGACCCGCTCCGAGGCGACCTCCGCATCGTGAATGACGGCTCCGGCGAGACGGCGCGACACCAGATTGCCATTGTCGGCATAGGCGCGATCGGCATAGACCTCGCGCACCAGCGGCAGGCCGAACTTCTCGCCGGCCCGTTCGGTCTCCTGGCCGGGCATCACCACGAAGATCAAATTGCGGTCGATGCTACGGATCGCGCGCGCCACGGCTTCGGCGAGATCGCGATCCTCCGCGGCGATATTACCAAGCGCCCCGTGGGTCTTGACGTGGCGGACGGGATGGCCGGCGTCGGATGCCAGCGCCATCAGCGCGCCGATTTGATAGAGCACGATCTTCTCGATGTCGGCCGGCCGCTCGCCCTGAATCGGCCTGCGGCCAAAACCCCAGAGATCGAGGAAACCGGGATGCGCGCCGGCCTGCACGCCATTGGCCTTGGCCTCGCTCAAGGTGCGATGCATCACGAGCGGATCGCCGGCGTGAAAGCCGCAGGCGATGTTGGCCGAGGTGACGGTGCGCAGCATCTCGGAATCATCGCCGAGCGTGTAGACGCCGAAGCCTTCGCCCATGTCGCAGTTCATATCGATCAGAGTCATCATCGCCCTCGCTTGTCGCGCTGGTTCGATATACGCATGATGCATGGTGTGCGTCACGAAAAATTCGGCGCGCCGCTTGCATGGGGCGGTGACGCTTTTCGAAGAGCAAGCATGGGTCTAACACTTTCGCGACGGCATGAATGAGCATGGTGAACGATACACTCTACGCGATGCCGCGCTTCCGCCAATCCGGCGATGCAGCGCTGACGGTCGAAATCGGAGACGGCATCGACGCCGAAGTCAACGCGCGCGTCGTCGATCTCGACCATGCCCTGACCGGGCGCGCGCTGCCCGGCATCGTGGAGATCGTACCGACCTATCGCACGCTGCTGGTCTGCTTTGATCCGACCCTGCTGTCACGGCGCGACATCGAAGCCGAGATCATGGCGCTGTGGCCGCCGCTCCCCCCGGAAGGGCAGGTCCGGCGCCGCTGGACCGTTCCGGTCGCCTATGGCGGCGACAACGGGATGGACCTCGACTGGCTCGCGCAACGGCTCGACACGACGACGGACGAGATCGTGGCGCGGCACAGTGCAGCCGAATACCGTGTCTACATGATCGGCTTCATACCGGGATTTGCCTATCTCGGCGGGCTCGACCCCGCACTTCATGTCGACCGGCGCCCGGAGCCGAGGCTTGTGACGCCGCCATGCAGCGTCTCGGTCGGAGGCCAGCAGGCCGCGGTCGCGCCGCCGCTCGCCGCGCCAAGCGGCTGGCACATGCTGGGTCGCACGCCGGTGCGCTCCTACGATCCGCGTCGCACACACGAGCCTTTCCTGTTCCGCGCCGGCGATCTGCTGCGGTTTCACCCCATCGGTGTTGCCGAATTTGCCGCGCTCGAGCGCGCGGCGGAGACGGGCGCGATCATCGCCGGGAGAGAGGAGTTTAAGGCCTGAGCTATGCGATGTCTGTTGATCCCGAAATCGTCGAGTCTGGTCTCGCCACGACCCTTCAGGATCTCGGCCGCCGCGGCTCGCTCAGCTCCGTTCCGGCGAACGCGTGCGTTTTGAGGCGATCGACTGAATCCTACCGCGCGGCGGACGTCACTCCTTCAGACCGCTTGCGGCCACGCCACGCACGAAATTTCGGCGCATCAGCGAGAAGAACAGCGCGCTCGGAACCAGCGCTAGCGCTGCGGCCGCGCTGAGACGACCGGTATCCACGGTGAAACCGGTCTGAAACAAGGCGAGCCCAACCTCGAGCGTATAGGTGTCCTTGTTTGTCATGACGACGAGGGGCCACGCGAATGCGGTCCAGGCCTGAAAGAACGCGAGCACGGCGAGAGCGCCCAGCGGGCCGCGCATCAGCGGCAGCACGATCCGCAGGAAGATCCAGCCCTCCCCCGCGCCATCCACCCGCGCAGCCTCCAGCAGCTCGTCGGGGATCGACGTCATCACGTATTGCCTGATCAGGAAGATGCCGAAGCTCATGACGAGATAGCCGACCAGAAGCCCGGGCCAGGTGTTCAACAGTCCCGCCGACTGGACGTTGAGGTAGAGCGGGATCATGTAGACTTCGAAGGGAACGACCGCCGTCGCGATAATGACGCCGAAGATGACCGGGATCCCCGGCAGATCGAACTTGCCGAGTACATAGCCTGCGATCGCCGACGTCGAGACGATGCTCGCGGTCGAGAGCGTCGCGAAGATCAACGAGTTGCCGATCCAGCGAAACAGCGGCGTTTCGCTGAGGACGCTGACGATGTTGTCCAGCGTCGGCTGGTGCGGAATGACGGTCGGCGGCCAGGCCAGCAGTTCCGGCGGCGTCTTGAACGCGTTGCTGATCAGGAACACCAGCGGCAGCAGCATCATCAGGCTGACGGCGCACAGAACGGCGTCGATCACGAGAGCGACGGCACGGTTCTGACCGACGACGGACGGATGCTCGTGCTCGCTCATGCGCGGCTCCGATCGCGGAAGAGCCTGAACTGCGCGCCGGTCAGAACGAGGACGATGACGAGCAGCACGACGGCTTCGGCGGCGGCATAGCCGACCCGGTAA
The DNA here is from genome assembly GCF_023073315.1 of Bradyrhizobium sp. 1. Lineage (GTDB taxonomy): Bacteria > Pseudomonadota > Alphaproteobacteria > Rhizobiales > Xanthobacteraceae > Bradyrhizobium. The sequence goes on from NZ_JADPJH010000022.1 coordinate 57,670, forward strand.
TTGCGAAAGCTGTTTTCGAGCATGTCGAGAACAAGGACCCGGACCAGGTGTCCCGGCGCACCCTGAACGTCCGATGCCAGCACGAAGGCCTGCGCATAGATGTTGTAGGACGAGATCAGCGTAATCACCGATACGTATAGCATGACCGGCTTCAACAGCGGCACCGCGATGTAGCGGAAGGCCTGAAGCGACGATGCGCCGTCGAGGCGCGCGGCCTCGTAGAGTGCATCCGGAACGTTCTTCAGTCCGACGAGGAAGATCAGGACGGCATAGCCGATCGCCTGCCAGGAGCAGAGCACGATCAGGCATACGAGGGACAGGACGGGATCGAACAGCCACGATTGGGCCGGGATCCCGAAAAATCCGATCAGGGCGTTGAGCGGTCCGAGCCGGGCGTCGAAAATCCATTTCCAGGCCATCGCCGCGGGGACCAGTGAGACGACGTGCGGCAGGAAAACCGAGGCCTCATAGACGCCGCTGCGCCGCAGCCCCTGCCGGCTGTTGATCAGGGCGGCGAGCGCAAGCGCGACCGGAATGGTGATCGCCACGACGCTGAAAGCGATGATGGTGGTGTTGAATATCGCTTCGAGAAACAGTGGATCGCTCGCCAGCTCGATGAAGTTGGCGAAGCCGACGAACGGCTTTCGCCGCGAGATGATATTCCATTGGAACAGGCTGAGCCGCAGCGTCTCGATGATCGGATAGACGCGGATACAGCCGTAGAGGCCGAGGATCGGAAGCAGCGCCAGAACTGGAAACAGCCATTTCGGCGTGGTGCGCATGGATCCTCCGGCAAGCGCCGGTCTGCGGCCGGCGCCTGGATTGAGTGGGTCCCTGTTGGGGGACAGTCTAGGGTTTGGCCAGCAGGTCTTCGCGGGCGAGGATCTTGTCGCTTTCCTCAGCCGCGGACTTCAGGAAAGCATCGATCGCGGCATCGTTGCCCGCCAGCGACTTGTCGGTGAATGCTTTCTCCAGTCGCGCCGCAAGCCGGGTGAGGATTTCGCTGGCAGGGCTGATCGCCGGCACCGTGAAGAAGACGTGGCCTGCGGGAACGTTGACGAAGGCGTCGAGCTGCGGGATTTTCTTGAGGACTGCCGAGTAGTCGAGGCCCTTTCGGTTGGGGACCCAGGCCGTGTTCTCGAGCAGCCAGAGCAGGTTTTCCGGCTCGTTTGCCTTCTGAACGAAATCCCAGGCGATCTGGCTCTTCGGTCCCTTGTTCGGCACGTAGAGATCGACCGGAACCATCAGCGTGCCCTTGGGCAACGGCGCCGTGGCGTATTTGAGGTTGGGCGCCTTCTTGGCGACGTCGCCGATCACCCAGGATTCCCGGATGAACATCGCGGTCTGGCCGAGCTCGAAGGCTTCGGCATCCGCCTTCATCTCCGGCGTCACCGTCCGATAGACCACGACGTTGTCGAGATACTGCTTGAGCGCGGTGCGGCCAGCCTCGCCCGCATAGGCCGCGCGCCATTTTCCGCCCTTCTCCTCGAGCAGCGTCCCACCGTGATTGTAGAGGATGGTCCAGTATTTCTCCGCGATGCCCGAGCCGCCGCCGCTGAGGCGCAAGCTCCATCCGCTCACCGTCGGCGCGCCGGACGCATCGCGCTGCGCGAGCTTTTGCGCGTAGGCGGTGTAGTCGGCCATGGTCTTGGGCGGACCGTCGAGGCCGGCCTTGGCGAGCATCTCGGTGTTGTAGAACAGCGCGCCCTGCCCCTGGAACAACGGCACGCCGAAGATCTTGCCCTCGTACATGGCGGTCTTCACACGCGTCATGTCGTAATTGGCTTTGACGAAAGCGACGATCGACGCCGGCGGCTCCGGAATGAGGCCGGCCTCGAGATATCGCGCCGCCTCGACCTCCATCTCGATGACGTCGCCGGCCGCGCCTGACGGAAGCGACAGCGCCAGCCGCTTCTCGTGCTCACGCAGGGCAATGGCCTCGACGCTGATGTCGAGATCGGGATATTTGCTCTTCAACTGGTCGCCGATGCGCTTGTAAAACGGAGCCAGATCAGGCCACCCGCTCCAGATGGTCAGCTTCTCCGCCGATGCAGGCGAAGCAAACGCGGGTACCGCGACAGCCAGCGCCAACAGCAGCGCTGCCGACCGCCATGACCGACGCCCCGAATTCGCCGGGCGAATGTTGTTCTCGGGACGCGTGACGTAGCCGAACCTGTCGACGGGCTTCACCATGAGGGTCACTCTCGCATCCGGAATGGGACAAATCCTGCGAAAAAGCTCGCATGCAACCGGTTGCGTGTCAATTGCGATCCGATGCCGCTTTCCGAGGCCATTGACTAAATCGTCAGCGCCCACGTCGCTTCATCGGAGCCGGACCGGTGCTGGCGCGAATGACGAGATGGGAATTCAGCTTGTGCCGAATCTCCCCCGACACGCCACCATTCATCTGACTGAGCAGCAGACCGACCGCGACATCGCCCGCATCGGCGCAGCGCGCCGACACGGTGGTGAGCGGCGGGTAGGTGGTTTCACCGAGCACATCGTCGCAGCCGACGACGCTGAAAGATTTCGGCACCTCGACATCGAGCGCAGCGAGCCCTGCCATCAGACCTTGGGCGACAAGGTCGTCGAACGCGATCGCCGCGGTGACGCCGCTGGCGACGATCTGGGTGGCCGCCAACCGGCCGGTGTCGTAGGACGGCGGGCGCGCGGGGACCGCGATCACCTTGAGCCCGCGCTTCTCCGCCTCGCGCCGGACCGCGTTGCGCCGCTGCTGATTGGACCACGATGTTGTCGGGCCGCTGACATAGGCGATGTGCCGGTGCCCCAGCTCGGCCAGATGCGCGATCGCAGCAGCAACTCCCGGCGCCGTGTCGATCAGAACCCGTGTAATGCCCTCGATATCGCGATTGATGAGCACCAGGGGCCGGCGCGTCGCATGGCGGCGGATATGCTCTTCGTCCAGACGAGACGAGGCGAGGACCAATCCCTCCACCTGACCAATGAAGCGGCCCACCAGCAATTCCTCGCGCGCGGGATCCTCGTCCGAATTGCCGAGGAAAACGCACAAGCCCGCCTGGTCAGCCCGCAGTTGAGCGGCCCTGATCAGCGGCGGAAAGAACGGATTTGCGACATCGGAGACAATGAGAGCGACATTGCCGTGGCGCCCGGTCGATAGTGCGCGAGCGACCTGGTTCGGCACGTAGCCTAGCTTGTCGGCGACCTCCTTGACGCGCCGGACGGTCGCTTCGGTCAGCATCTCGGGCCGCGAGAAGGCGCGCGATACGGTCGCGCGCGAAACCCCGGAGGCCTTCGCCACCTGACTGATCGTCGGCACGACCGATGGACGTCTCTCCCCGCCGCTGTCGGAATCGCGCTTCACCGGAGGCCGCCTCCTCTGCATCGCATTCCACTACACATGCCCCGGCCGGCGCCGGGGCGCAAGCTTGACATGCAACCGGTTGCATTACATTCTTTCCCCTCGGGGGTGACGAGCAGGCCCGGCAAACCCATGGATGAGCATGACGATTTCGGTACCTCCCTCAATCGCGACATTTGGAACGCGGGATGCGATGGGCCGAGCGGCTGCCGCGGACGTCGGCGTTACGCTCCGCGGCCGCTTGGCGCGACAGCGTACGGTGCGCATGATATTCGCGGCGGCACCGAGCCAGGCGGAGCTGCTGGATGCCCTTGCGCGCGAGCGCGATATCGACTGGCGGCGCGTCACGGCCTTCCACATGGACGAATATCTCGGACTTGCCGCGGATGCGCCACAGCGTTTCGGCGCCTGGCTGACGCGTCATTTGTTCTCGCGCATCGCTTTCGGCGCCGTTCACTTGATCGGACAAGAGCCGGATCCGCACCGGGAGGCGTCGCGCTATGCGGCTCTTCTCGGCCACGCCCCGGTCGACATCGTCTGCCTCGGAATCGGCGTCAACGGTCACCTCGCCTTCAATGACCCGCCGGTCGCCGACCTGCACGACACGAAGCAAGTCAAGGTCGTCGAGCTCGACGAGGTCTGCCGGCAGCAGCAGGTTGACGATGAATGCTTCCCGAGCCTCGGGGACGTCCCGACCCACGCGATCACGCTGACGATTCCCCGGCTGCTGGAGGCTGCCGAGCTTTTCTGCGTCGTGCCCGGCGTATCCAAGCGCGCCGCGGTTGAGCAATCCCTGTTCGGCCCGATCGGCACAGCCTGCCCCGCGAGCGCGCTGCGCACGCATCCACGATGCGCGCTGTATCTCGACCAGGATTCGACGCCGCCGCAGCTCTCGCCACAAACACCGGCACGCGCATGACGGAGCCGGCAACGCGCGTCGCAGGCCGCGATCCCGAGACCGGACGGAATCGCACTATCGTCATTCAGGACGACCGGATTTCAGACATCGTTTCTGGCGGTGATGACGACGAGCTGTGGCTGTCGCTCGGTCTGTTCGATCTGCAATTGAACGGCTTTGGCGGCTACGATCTCAATGCCCGCCCTGATCCCCAGACGGTCCGCGACCTCGTCACGGCCGTCCACAACAGCGGCGTGTCGCGTTTTGCGCCGACGCTGATCACGGCATCGCAGGACGCGATCATCGATGCGTTGCGGGCTATTGCGCAGGCGCGCGATAGCGATCCGCTTCTGAAGCACGCGATGCCCTTCGTGCATGTTGAAGGACCGCATATCGCGCCGGAGGACGGCCCGCGCGGCGCGCACCCGGCCGAGCATGTCAGGCCGCCGAGTCTCGATGAGTTCGACGCGTGGCAGGCCGCCTGCGGAAACCTCATCGGCCTCGTGACATTGTCGCCGCATTGGCCGCAAACGGAGACCTATGTGCGCGGCCTCCATGCGCGCGGCGTTCGTGTTGCTCTCGGCCATACCAGCGCGACACCGGATCAGATCGCCGCAACCGTCGCTGCCGGAGCAATTTTGTCGACGCACCTTGGCAATGGCATCGCAGCCACGCTGCCGCGGCATCCGAACCCGATCTGGTCGCAACTGGCCGAGGACAGGCTGTGGGCGAGCTTCATCGCCGATGGCCATCACCTCCCCCCCGAGACCTTCAAGGCCATGCTGCGTGCAAAAGGGCTGGAGCGATCAATCCTGGTATCGGACGCCGCCGCGCTCGCGGGTTGCGCACCCGGAATCTACGACGCGCCAATCGGCGGCAAGGTCGAGCTGAAGGCGAGCGGCCGGCTGGAAGTCGTCGGCACGTCCATCCTGGCTGGAGCAGCCGTCAGCCTCACCTTCGGAATAGCCACGGCAAGACGCATGGCCGGATTGACCCTGGCAGAGGCGCTGAAGCTCGCAACGATCAATCCGCGCATACTGTTCAACCTCCCTGCGCTGACGGTCGGGGCGCCGGCCGATCTGCTGCGCTTCCGTCTCGGCGCGGATGGATCGCTTGCGCCCGAGACGGTCTATGTCGCGGGCCGGCCTTATCCGTGCAATCCGTGAGGACTGAGACATGAATCGGCTTCGCATCGGGTTGATCGGTCCAGGGGCAATCGGTGAAACGCACGCGCGGGCGATCCGCGCGTTCGACGAGACCGTCTTGTCCGCGATCGCTGGCGGCACGCCCGAGCAGATCGCAGCGTGCACGAATGGCGAACCCATTCCGACATTCGCGACCACCGAGGCGATGCTGGCCAATGCCGAAATCGACGCGGTCGTGGTCTGCACCCCGAGCGGCGCCCACCATGACGTAACGCTTGCTGCGATCGAGTCCGGACGGCACGTGCTGGTCGAGAAACCGCTCTGCGTCGATCCCGCCGAGGCCGCATCCCTGGTCCGCGCTGCCGAGCGCACACAACTCACCTGCGGCGTGGTATCGCAGCGCCGCCTCGAACCGCAGCACCAGGCCATCAAGACTCTGCTCGACGCCGGTCGTCTCGGACAGCCGCGCCTGATCGAGGCGGCGATCCATTGGTATCGCTCCGACGCATACTATGCGGAGAAGCCGTGGCGCGGCGAAACGGAGCATGGCGGCGGCTCGCTGTTCAATCAGGGCGTTCACAATCTCGACCTGATGCTTTGGCTGCTCGGAACCGTTGACAGTGTTCAAGGCAAGACGGCGACGCTCGGACACACGCATGCCGTCGAGGACACCACGGCGGCGCTGCTCTCCTTCGCATCCGGCACGCTCGGCGTGATCGTGACGAGCACGGCGCTGCCCCCGGGACGCCCGGCCATGCTTCGGCTGTTCACGGATCGCGGCAGCTGCGAGCTTGCGAACGACAGCATCGTGCGCTGGGACTTTCCCGGCGTTGCCGAGCCGCCAAGCGCAGCCAGCATAGGAAGTGCCGCCAGCGATCCCAAGGCCATCGGGATCGAAGGACATATCGCGCAATGGCGCGACTTCGCTCAAGCCGTCCGGGAGCGACGGCAACCCGCGAGCTCGTTCAGGGATGGGTTCGAAGCGGCCAGACTGGTTGGCGCCATCTATCGCTCGGCCGCCGAAGGCCGCGCCATCAGCCCCAGCGAGGTCGCGCCGGAGGTCATTCATGCCGGCCGATAGCTCGCAGATGCTCGACATCGCCATCATTGGCGCAGCCCACCCGCATGTTGAATATGTGCTGTCAGAGATTGCGAACCGGACCGACGTCAGGGTCGTGGCCGTTGCCGATCATGATGCGGCACGACGCGCCGAGCTCGAACGCCGCACGATGGCGCCCGGCTATGCCGACCCGAGCGCGCTTCTGGATGCGCATCAGATTCAAGCAGCTGCGGTCTTCACCGAATTCGGCCTGCGCGCTCCGATCGTCGTCGAACTCCTACGCCGAGGCATCTTTGCGATCGCCGACAAGCCCATGGCTGTGACCATGGACCAGCTCGGCCTCATCGAGGAAGCGCTCACCGGGCGCGATCTGCTGACGCTTTTGCTCGAGAAGCGCTTTTATCCCGTTACGCTCGCGCTCCGCTCGATCATCGACAATGGCGAGCTTGGCGACATCGTATCCATCACCGCAACCGGGCCGCACAAGCTCATTCCAAGCCGTCGTCCAGCGTGGATGTTCGAGCCGTCGACCTATGGCGGCATCCTTGCCGATCTGACAGTCCACGACATCGATCTCGCGCTTTGGCTCACCGGATACACCAGCGGCACCGTCAGCGGCTGGGTCTCGCCGATCCCGGCTGCCGGCACGACGCACTTTCCTGCGCTCGGACGCGCCATCCTCGCCTGCGACGACGGCCCACAATGCGCGATTGACGTCGACTGGATTCAGCCCGAAGCATCGCCGCGGCATGGCGACTATGCGATGCGAATCTCCGGGACGAAGGGACGTGCCGACGTTCTCTTCGCCGAAAATCGACTGCTGGTCGAGACGGCGACGAGGCCCCGGCGCGAAGTCGATCTGCCCGCGGGCGCCTCGCCTGCCGGCTTCGCCTTTGACCATCTCGTCCGTGGCGAGACCTTGCAAATTCCGGCAACAGAGGCCCTGCGAGCCACCCGCATCGCAATCCTTGCTCAGGAGAGCGCGGCGAACGGTGGGCAACCCATGCGATGGGCCGACCGGCCCCGACGTTAGGAGGTGAACGTTGCGATACGCGCGCCTCAACGTGGAACGACGGCAGTCGCTTCGATCTCGACCCGCGCTGCCGGCTCGACAAGACGCACGACCTGGACGAGCGCCATGCTGGGGTAGTGAACGCCAACGACGTCGCGATAGGCCCTGCCGAGCGCCTTCAGATTGGAAACATATTCGTCCATGTCCACGACATACCAGGTCAGGCGCACGAGATGTTCGGGTCCCGCACCGCCCTCCGCCAGGATCGCCACGATGTTTTCGAGCGCCAGCCGGACCTGCGCGACAAACCCGTCGGCAAATCGACCTGCAACGTCCCAGCCGACGACGCCGCCCGTCACGACGAGGCGCCCCTCGGCCATGATGCCGTTTGCATATCCCTTCGGCTGCGGCCAGCCGCTGGGCTGAAGCACCCGCCGACCATTGGTCGCGACAGGCAGCTCTTCTTGTTTCATTGTGCTAAAACTCTCTGTAATCAGCGCGGCTTCAACAGATCACGCGCCACGATCAGCTTCTGGACTTCGGTCGCGCCCTCGTAGATGCGGAGCGCGCGGATTTCGCGATAGAGGCTTTCGACGATCTCGCCCTTGCGCACGCCGCGACCACCGAACATCTGCACGGCGCGGTCGATGACGCGCTGGGCAGTCTCGGTCGCGGTCAGCTTCGCCATGGCAGCTTCACGCGTGGTCGGAAGCTTCTGGACGTCGCGGCGCCAGGCGGCGCGGTAAGTCAGAAGTGCGGCCGCGTCGGTCTCGGTTGCCATGTCGCCAAGCGCGGCTTGGGTCAGTTGGAGATCGCCCAAGGTCGCCCCGAACATGTGCCGACTCTTCGCATGCCGCAGCGCCTCGTCGAGCGCCCGCCGCGCAAAGCCGAGGGCCGCCGCGGCGACCGAGGCGCGAAAGATGTCCAGCGTCTGCATCGCGAGCTTGAACCCGCCCCCTGGCGCGCCGAGGCGACGGCTCGCCGGAATCCGGCAGTTCGTGAAGCGCAGCGTCGCCAGCGGATGCGGGGCGACGACGTCGATGCGCTCGGCAATGCTGAAGCCGGGATCATCGGGAAAGACGACGAAGGCCGAGATGCCGCGCGCGCCCGGCGCCTCGCCGGTTCGCGCAAACAGCGTGTAGACGTCGGCAATGCCGCCGTTCGAGATCCAGGTCTTCTCACCGTCGATGACATAGTCGTCGCCGTCGGCCCGCGCCGTGCACGACATCGCCGCGACGTCCGATCCTGCTTCCTTCTCGGACAGCGCGAAGGCCGCGAGCCATTCGCCGGAGCGCACCTTCGGAAGCACGGCCTTGCGCAGCTCCACGGAGCCGCCGAGCGCGATCGCGCCGGAGCCGAGCCCCTGCATGGCGAAGGCGAAATCGGCGAGGCCGTCGGCATAGGCCAGCGACTCCCGTGACAGGCAGATCGAGCGGGAATCAATCGTCGTCGCATCGCCGTCGGGTGCTGCGACCGCGCAATCGAGCACCCCCGCCTCGCCCATCGCGCGCACCAGCTTGCGACAGGCGTCGTCGACGTCGTTATGGTCGATCTTGTCGAGGACGCCCGACTGCACGAAGCGGTCGAGCGCGCTGGCGATCGCCTGATGACGCGACTCGAAAAACGGCCAGTCGAGCCATTCGCGCCGGATGACCTTTGCAACGGAGCTCATCTGATCCCTCCTCCGCTCACTGCGCGCTCGCAGCCGCGGCGCGCGCCAGATTGGTTTCGTATTGTCCCTTGGCGGAGACATATTGCTTCGGCCAATTAACCGCGGTGATGCCGATGCGTGCGGCCTCGTGCAGCGTCCAGGCGGGATCGGCAAGATGTGGCCGCGCGATGGCGCAGAGGTCGGCGCGGCCGGCCGCGAGGATCGAGTTGGCGTGATCGGCCTCCGAGATCGCGCCGACCGCGATGGTCTCGATGCCGACCTCGTTGCGGATGCGGTCGGCGAACGGCGTCTGGAACAGGCGTCCATATATCGGCCGCTCCTCCTTCCACACCTGCCCCGAGGAGCAATCGATCAGGTCGGCGCCGGCCTCCTTGAACATCGCAGCGAAGATCGCCGCATCGGCAGGCATGTTGCCGCCCTCGGTCCAGTCGTGGCACGACAACCGCACCGAAATCGGCCGATCCGACGGCCACGCGGCGCGGACCGCCCTAAACACTTCCAGCGGAAAGCGCGCACGGTTCTCGTGGCTGCCGCCGTATTCGTCGGTCCGCCGGTTGGTCAGCGGCGAGAGGAAGCTCGACAGCAGATAGCCGTGGGCACAATGAAGCTCGAGCCACTCGACACCAGCCTCGGCCGCGCGACGCGTTGCCGCGACGAAATCGTCGCGGACGCAGTCCATGTCGCTGCGGTCCATCGCCCGCGGCAACTGGCTGTGCGGCAGATAGGGCAACGCCGAAGCCGAGATCAGCGGCCAATTGCCTGTCTCGAGCGGCTGATCGATGCCTTCCCATGCAAGCCGGGTCGATCCCTTCCGCCCGGCATGGCCAAGCTGGATGCCGACCTTGGCGTGGCCAAGACCGTGGATCAAATCGACCAGCCGGCGCCATTGTGCCGCTTGCGCATCGTTCCAGAGTCCGAGGCAGCCCGGCGTGATCCGCGCATCCGGCGAGACGCAGGTCATCTCGGCAAAGATCAGCGCGGCGCCCCCCATGGCGCGCGCGCCGAGATGGGCGATGTGGAAGTCGTCGATGAGACCATCCGTTGCCGAATACATCGCCATCGGCGACACCATGATGCGGTTCGCAAGCGAAAGGCCGCGCACACGGTGCGGCGTCAGCATCGGCGGAGGCACCCGCTCGCCGTCCTTGACCGTGATCCCCGAACGCGCGGCGAACCAGCGCTCAAAACCTTCCAGCCAGGTGCGATCGCGCAGGCGCAAATTCTCGTGGCTGATGCGCTGCGAGCGCGTCAGCATCGAATAGAAGAATTGCGGCGGCTCCAGCGTATCGGCATAGCGGTGGCCGACCACCTCGAACCATTCCATGGCGTTGCGCGCGGCGTTCTGGATGCGCGCGACATCGACGCGGCGCACCTCTTCATAAGCTTCCAGCACCGTCCCGATGTTGTCGCCGCCGTGACCGTGGCGATCAAACTGGTTGGCGAGCTCGATGGCGTCGTCGAGCGCGAGCTTGGTGCCAGATCCGATCGCGAAATGCGCAGTATGCGCGGCGTCCCCCATCAGCACGACATGGGACTTGCCGTTGAACACGCTCCAATTGCCGCAGATCAGACGGCTGAAATTGAGCCAGGCCGAACCGCGCAGATGACGGGCATTGGTCAGCAGCTTCGCGCCGTCGAGTGTCTCGGCAAAGATCTTTTCGCAGAACTCGATCGAGCCCTGCTGGTCGAGATCGCCCAGCCCGTGGGCGTTGTAGGCCTCTTCCGTGGTCTCGACGATGAAGGTCGAGGTCTCCGCGTCGAACTTGTAGATGTGCGCCTGGAACCAGCCTTGCTCGGTCTTCTGAAAATCGAACGTAAAGGCGTCGAACGCCCTCTTGGTCCCGAGCCAGATGAAGCGGTTCGGGCGGATCACCATGTCGGGCTGGAACTGCTCGGCGTAGCGGGTACGGATCCTGGAATTGACGCCGTCGCAGGCGACGATCAGGTCAGCGTCGGGAAATTCGAGATCGGACTCGACATCACGCTCGAAGACGAGCTCGACCCCGAGCGCCTCGCAGCGCCGTTGCAGGATGTTCAGCAGGTGCTTGCGCCCGATGCCGATGAAGCCATGGCCGGTCGTCCGCTGGCGCGTTCCCTTGAAGACGAGCTCGATATCGTCCCAGTGATTGAAGGCGTCCTCGATCTCGGTCGCACTTTCGGGATCGGCAAGGCGCATCGCCTGCATCATCGCGTCCGAGAACACGACGCCCCAGCCGAACGTATCGTAGGGCTTGTTGCGCTCGACGACCGTGACGATGTGCTCCGGGTGACGGCGCTTCATCAGCAGGCCCAGATAAAGACCGGCCGGGCCGCCGCCGATACAGACTATGCGCATGATCCCTCGCTTTCGCGCGTCGCGCCGTGTGCCGAGCCTGCAAACCCCTGGGAATGCCGGGCTGCAAATTATTTTAAGCATAAAATATTTCGATGGCGCACGGATTGTCAAGGCGCTTGTCGGAGGCTTTTGAGATTGCCACCGCGTATTGTTACAATCTTGTGGCTGGCCGCAGATTTACCGCAAGGCCACCCCGGTTCGGCGAGTATGCCGCCAAGCCTTGAATTTACTTTTGGCACGAACTATCTTGCCTGATGTTCACGACGCCGTCCGTTTTCGACAGGCGAGACGCTCCCAGGAGATTCGATTTGGCACTCGCGAAGGAGTCCCCGCCTGTTTCGTCCAAGAATGGGGCCGACCAGGAGGCCGAGTACAGGGCTCAAACACGGCTTTGGCTCCGGCTGCTGGCCTGCACGACCCTGATCGAGGGCGAGCTGCGCCGCCGGTTTCGCGAGGAATTCGATTTCACCATGCCCCGCTTCGACGTGCTGGCCCAGCTCGACCGCGAGCCGAGCGGACTGGTGCTGGGCGAGTTGCCCAAGCGCCTGATGGTCTCCGCAGGGAACCTGACGCCGATCGTGGACCGCCTGGTCGAGGACGGCTACATCACCCGCACGCCGTCGACGCTCGATCGCCGCGTGCAGATCGTCTGCATGACCGTCGAGGGCCGAAAGGCCTTCCGACGCATGGCGAAGAGCCATGGCTCCTGGCTCGCGGAGCTGCTGGCGGAATTCCCGGCTGACAAGCTCAACGGGTTGATCGGCGAACTCGACGAACTCAAGAGCGTCGTCAAAGATTCGTTGGAAAAGCCGTAGCGCCAGGCGCTACAGCCGCCGCACTTTGACCCCAGCCGCCTCGCGGTCCCATATATCCGCCGTCACGCCGGCGTCGCGGAGCACGCCTTTCTTGATCTTGCCGTTTTCCGTCAGCGGCATCTCCTTCACGATCCGCACGTAGCGGGGAATGGCGAAATAGGCGATCTTGCCTTCGCAGTGACTGACGATGTCGACCGGCGCGAGCGATTGGCCAGGCTCCAGCAGGATCGCGGCGGCAACCTCGTCCTCGCCCAATTCCGAGGGCAGCGGATAGATCGCGCAGGCCGCGACCGCGGGATGGGACTGGATCGCCTGCTCCACCTCCCATGACGACACATTCTCGCCGCGTCTGCGGACCGAATCCTTCATGCGATCGATGAAGCGATAATGCCCGTCGGGATCGCGGACCACGCGATCACCGGAGTGGAACCAGAGATTTCGCCAGGCCTCGACCGTCTTCTCCGGCATGCCGAAATATCCGGTCGCGAATGCAAAGGGTTCGCTGGCGCGCAGCAGCAGCTCTCCGGCCTGCCCAACGGGAAGCTCGGCATCATCGGCATCGACGATGCGGGCTTCGATGCCGTCGGCGAGATATCCCATCGTCCCCGGGCGGTCGGACGGAATCGCGCCCGCGAACACGAAATTGGTCTCCGTCGATCCATAACCATCGACCAGGGGAACGCCGAACCGCTCGAAAAACGGCGCGTGGATCTGCGGCGACACGCCGCCGCCGAGCGCGACGCGAAGCCGATGCGCGCTGTCGTCTTCGGTCCTTGGCTGCGCGAGCAGCATCGATGCCATGGCGCCGAGCAGATAGCCGACGGTCGCATTGTGCCGTCGCGCGGCAGCCCAGAAGCCGGAGGCCGAGAATTTCGGCTCCAGCACATAAGTGCATCCGTTCAGGACGGCCTGATAGAACGCATTCAGCGCGTTGGTGTGGAACAGGGGCAACGTCGTGAACAGCACGTCACCTTCACGAATGCCCAACGCCCGCGCCGAATAGATGCCCCACCAGAACAATTGCGCCTGCGGGCAGCACACGCCCTTGGCGGGGCCCGTGGTGCCGGAGGTGTAGAGAATCGCCACGGTGTCGCCGGGTCGCATGGGGCTGGCGGCCGCTTTGTCTCCGAGCGCGGGCAGCGGGACTGGCGAAATCTTCGCGCCGCCGGTCTCGGCGGCGATTCCGATTGTCCAGACCTGCGAAGGAAGCTCAACACCTGCCTCGACAGTGTCGATCGCAGCAAGGAACGGCGCCTCGACGACGAGAAGAGAGGGCTGCGAATTGCGGAAGATGTGGGAGAGCTGGAAGCCGCGCAGCGCCGTGTTGATCGGCACCACGATCGCGCCGAGCCAGGCACATCCGAGGAAGACCTGAAGAAACTCAGGCCGGTTGGAGCACATCAGGGCGACGCGGTCACCGGGCTTGATCCCGGCGTCGATGAGCGTCCGCGCAGAGGCGGCGGCGATCGCCGCAGTCTGCGCGTAGGTCCAGCGCGTCTCTCCCGCGACAAGCAGGACACGATCGCGGTAGCGCTCGGCCTGCCGCGTCAGGATGGTGGAGAGAATCCGATCGGGCGGTGGAAACAGCGCGACCGCGCGGGCCCAGGCCGGCGCCGCAGCTCTGTCCCCGGCCTCCGATATCGCGCTGGGCTCCGCCAAAGGCGCCTCACTCACGGCAGCAGCTTGTATTTGCCGTCCTCGATCTGCACCAGAATGCGCGCGCGAGCGTCGACGCCATGCCGATCCGCCGGCGTATAGGTGTAGATGCCTTGCGTCCCCACCACGTCCTTGGTCGCGAACAGCGCCTCGCGCAGCGCGGTGCGGAACTCCGGCGTGCCCGGCTTGGCGCCGGTCGCCATAGCGCGCTTGGCCGCGTCGACGAACACCAGCCAGCCGTCAAAGGAGTATGACGAGAACGAATCCGTCGGGGCCTCGCCATTCGCCTTCTCGAAGGCCGAGCGGAAATCCAGCGCCACCTTCTGGATCGGATTGCCGGCGGGAAGCTGCTCGGCCGCGGTGACCGGCCCGGTCGGGCAGATGATGCCGTTGGCAGCCTTGCCGGCGAGGCGCAGGAAATCGGCGCTGATGAGTCCATGATTGCCGTAGAGCGGTCCTTTATATCCGCGTTCGGACAGGGCAATGACCGGCAACGCGCCGGGCGTGCCGGTGCCGCCGAGCATGATGGCATCGGGGCGCGTCGCGAGCGCGCGCAGCACCTGCGCGGTCACCGAGGAATCGGATCGCGCATATCGCTCATTCGCGATGACCTTGATGTCGGCCGTCTTCGCACTCTGCTCGAGCGAGGTGTACATGAGGTCGCCGAACGCATCGGAGAACCCGATGAAGGCCACCGTCTTCAGCCCGTGAGCCTTCATGTGATCGACAATGCCCTGGACGAGCAGCGGCGTCGGCTGCGGTGTCTGCACCACCCAGGGGCCGCCATCGCCCGCCGGCACCGGCGCGATCGGGGATACCGCGATCATCGGGATTTTCATCTCGATCGCCGCGGTCGCCATCGCCAGTGTCTGGGGTGCACCTGACGTGCCGATGAGGATGTCGACCTTCTCCTGCTCGACGAGCTTGCGCGCATTGCGCGCCGACGCTGTCGGATCGGAGCCGTCGTCGAGCTGAATGATGCGGAGCTTCTCACCGCCGACCTCGCCGATATAGGCCTGGCCCGCCGCGATGCCCTTCCCGTTCGGAATCCCGATCGACGACACCGGCCCGCTGAGGCCGGTGACGAAGCCGACAAGAATCTCCGCCTGCGCAATCTGCGGCGCGGCGATCAGTAGAACGGTGGAAGCCAGCAGGCTCTTCATCAAGTTCATGGCACCTGTCTTTCGTAAACGGTTTCTTCTGTTGTCTCGTTCGGCAAGCGCCATGCCTTGCAAACGCAATGCCTTGGTCAGTTCGACCCAACCAGCGCGATGACCCGGAGCGGACTGCCGGAGCCGTTCTGGATTTTCAGGGGTGACGCCACGATGACGGCGCCGGTGGCCGGAAGCTGATCGAGGTTGCACAGGCACTGCAGGCCGTAGCGACCCGCGCCATGCAGGAAGTGATGCGCGGGATAAGGCGGCTCGAAATGTCCGGCCTGCCCGGCATCGGTGCCGATGGTCTCGGTGCCGAAACCGATGATGCCGCGCTCCTCCACCAGCCACTTGATGACGGCCGGATTCGGCCCGGGCGTGTGCGCGCCGTCATCCCTCAGGTTGGAATAGTCGCGCCAGCCCTTCTTGGACCAGTCGGTCCGCAGCAGGACCCATTGGCGCGCGGGGATGCGTCCGTGCTTGGATTCCCAGGCCTCGACGATCGGCACCGTCAGCACGAAATCGGGATCGTGCGCGGCCTCCGCGGAGCAGTCGATGACGCAGGCCGGCGCGATCATATCCTTGGCCGGCATCGTGTCGACGGCATTGTTCGGCAGGTCCTTGCCGGTGAACCAGTGGATCGGCGCGTCGAAATGCGTGCCGGTGTGTTCGCCGAACGTGACATTGTTCCAGTACCAGGCCGGGCCACGCCCATCGTATCGCGAGATTTCCTGGATACGCACCGGCGCTGCCTGGCCGAACTCCGGCGGCAGCACGATGACCGGAAAATCCGGACTGAGTGTGAAGGTCAGATCGACGACGCGCACCGCGCCGGACGAAATCGCACCGGCCAGCTCCAGGAGATTCTTGCTTTGCATTGTCACGTCCTCCGGTTTGGTTGAGATCCGCCCCTCATTTGTCGAGCTCGCGCTCCAGCGCTTTCGGATTGGCCGCGAGTCGCTGCCGGATCTCTTCGGCGACGTCCCCGACATACATCTCCTCGAGCCCGCCCTTGAGCCCCGACACGATCGCCTGCGCGATCGCGCGCGGCGCGACCTTCGGCGGCGGCACGGTCTGGAACCACTCGGTGTCGACAGGCCCGGTGAAGAGATTCATGAGCTTGATGCCGCCCGGCCGCAACTCCGCGCGAAGGCAGTGCGACAGCGACAGGCACGCGGCCTGCGAGGCAGAGTACGCGCCGAAGGCCGGCCAGTTCGCGAGCGCATAGACCGACAGGATGTTGACCCATGCGACGCTGTTGTTGACGCCGTCGGCGCCGCGCATCCGCATGGCGGGCCCAAAGGCCTGCGCGAGATTGATGAAGCCGAGATACGCCTGGTCGATCTCGTCCCGCGCGATGCTCGTGCCCTTGCGGTCGAGTAAGCCACCGGCTCGCACATACTCCGTCGTATTGACGAGAATATCCACCTTGCCGCCGATGTCGGCTGCAAGATCAGCGGCAGATTTTTCATCGGCCGCATCGAGCGCGACGACCTCAACCCCCTCCTGCCGGCGCAGCAGATCCTCACCGGCAAACGGCCGCCAGGGTTCGGCCACGCCAACAAACACGGTCTTGGCGCCCGCGGCCTTCAAGGCGACGACGGCTTCCTGACCGATCACGCTGCGGCCGTTCGTGACGAGCACCCGCCTGAATTTCGGGTCGGCCGTCATTTCCCGCCACTGCCTGTCGTCTGCCATGTTGGGAGTCTCCCCCTCGGGTCGGGCAAAGGCGACTGCCTGACCACTCTTGTCGAGCTGAAACGACATGCGGACCGGCGCGTCCTCGGCGCAGTCGGCATGAAGATGCGCGACGATCGTCGGGCCGCAATCCATCTTGACGAGGCCGATCCGCCAGGGCGCCCGTTCGCGGAAATAGACGTCGCTCGGCACGCGTGCCGTCGTTTCCGCGAGCAGCGTGCCACCGCGCGGTGCGTCCGCAAACGCGAGCGCGGACGAGAGGCAGGACGGGCAAGCCTCCCGCGCCGGATAAGCAAAAGCGCCGCAGGCCTCGCAGCGCTGGAGCATGAAACGCCCCTCGGCGGCGGCGCGCGTGAAACCGTGCGACGTCCGGCTGCGCGGCCTCGGGGGCGATGCCGGAAGCCGCGTCCGCAGCAGCGGATTCTTGCGGCGGGGCGGCTTGATCGGATCGATCATTTTGAAGGCCCTGCAAAGATCGCGGCACCCGAGGCGAGACCGCGGTCATAATTGATCATACCAAACCCGGAAGCCAAGCCGAGGCGCGCATTCCTGACCTGCGTGGGGCCCGCGGTTCCCAGGACCTGCCGCAGTCCCTCGACGAGACCAAGATAGGCGCCGGCTGCTCCAGCCTGCCCGACAGAGAGCTGCCCGCCGGAGGTATTGTGCGGAAAATCGCCGTCGATGGTGAGATCGTGCGCACGCACGAATTCCGCGCCCTCGCCTTTTTTGCAGAAGCCGAGATCTTCGAACTGCATCATCGTGATGACGGGATAGTCATCGTAGGTCTGGACGATGTCGAGGTCGTCGGGCTTCACGCCGGCCATGGCATAGAGCTCGTCGACGTCCATCGCCCAGCCGCCGCGCACCTGCATCGGGTCGTCGGCAAAGGCGTTGTGCCGCTCGATCGTCGACAGCAATCGCGCCGCAGGCAGCCCCAGCGACGCGGCGGTCTCCTCGCGCATCACCAGAAAGGCTTCCGCGCCTGCGCAAGGCATCACGCAATCGAAGAGGTGGATCGGATCGGAAATCGGCCGGGCCGCCAGATATTGCTCGAGCGTCAGCGGCGCCTTCATCAGGGCATGCGGATTGCGTAGCGCATTGGCGCGCTGCGCGACCGCGATCCTGCCGACGTCCTCGCGCGTGACGCCGAAGGTCCGCATGTAGTTGCGCGCGATCAGCGCGAAGCTCGCATTGGCGCCGCCAGCGCCGTAGGGATAGACGGCGTCCTGGTTGAAGCGCGAGAAATTCTCGAGCGTCAGGCGGAAGGAATCGACATGATTGGTGTCGCCCGCCACGCAAGCGATGATGTCGGCGTCGCGGGCCTGGACCGCGCGCGCAGCCTTGCGCAAGCCTGCGATGGCGCTGGCGCCACCCAGCGGAATCGTGTCGAGCCAGCGGACGCAAAGGCCAAAGTGCTGCGTCAGCCCGATGCCGCTGTCGGTGCCCATCGTAAAGCTCGAGACGCAGAGGCCGTCGATGTCGGACGCCTTGATGCCGGCCTGGGCCACGAGCGCGCCGAGCGCGCGGCCGATCCACCATTGCGCGCTCTCGATGGAATAGCGCACATAGGGAATCGTGACGGGAGCCGCGATCACGATGCCGTCGTATGGTGTGCGCTGGGATTTCTTCACCGGTCGCGCGCCTCAGATCACCGTCAGCCGGACGTCGATATTGCCGCGTGTCGCGTTCGAATAGGGACAACGCTCATGCGCGCCGGCGACGACCTCCTCGGCGACGGCTTTCTCGATCCCGGGCAAATTGACCTTCAATTCGACGGCGAGCGCATAACCGACGGGAACCGGCCCCATCGCGACCTTCGCCGTCACAGACGGCTCGGCGGACGGCACGATCTTCCGGGTACGCGCCACCAGCTTGACCGCGCCGAGAAAGCACGCGGCATAGCCGGCCGCAAAGAGCTGCTCCGGATTGGTCCCCTCGCCGCCGGGGCCGCCCATCGATTTCGGCAAGGACAGCGAGACTGACAACAGACCGTCCGCGCTCGCGGCCTTGCCGTCGCGGCCACCGGTCGCCGTCACCTCGGTCTCGTACAGGATTTTTTCGGGCGTCATCATGTCCAGGTCTCCAAAGTTCGACGCTGCGCCCTAACGCTTGTTGCGGGCGAGCATTGCGCGAAAATCGCTGCGGGCCAGATCGCTCGCGCGACTGAAGCTCGGCCCGCGGCTGGGCTCGGTGCCATTGAGGCGCCTGAGCTGCACCCACATCTCGGCACTCTTGAGCGCAACGGCCGCGCAATTGACGACAGGCGCATGCCCGACCTTCAGGCCATGCTCCCGTCCAATCAAGAGACCGGGAAGCACGCCGGCGGGGATCACGACATCGGCGCCGCGCTCTATCAGCGGCAGCGCGCAGGCGACGAAATCACTGATCATGCGAGCCTGAGCCGCCTCGTTGCCTGCGAACGCATCGGCAAAATCCTCGGGCTTGCAGCCCATGCCGGTCACGTGAACGACGCGATCACCGAGGCCGTAACGTTCGGCCTGCTCGTAGTGCCAGACTTCGAAAACGGGATCGAGCGTGACGAGACCCAGACGCCGGCCGAGCTGCGATGCCGCAAGCAGCGTCGCTTCGCCGGTCCCGATCACGGGAATGGCGAGCGCCGAACGAAGCTCGTAGAGGCCGGGATCCTGGAAATGTCCCATGACGAAGGCGTCGAACCCGGCCTCCTCGGCCGCGATGCCGTTGTCGATGGCCTGAACCGCGCAGCGCAGTTCGGCGAGCCGCCCGAACTCGCGGTCCGGCGGCGAGATGCCTTCGACATGCACCATCGTCCCGGGCGCCGCGATCGTGTTGAGATATTCGGACAGCCGCGCCATGTAGGGCGCATTGACGCTCGCATCAACGAAGCTCTGCCAGAAGATGCGCATCGTCCTTACTCCTCGAGCGGTCCATCGGAGGACCGGCCGTCGGCTGCCACGATATATTTCAACCATAAACTAATTGAGCCGTCAAATGTGTGCGGCAGCGACGGCGAGCGGTACTCTCGCAACGCGGCGCGGACGCCTGTTCAGCGGGGCAAAGAGATCAAGGAAATGGCGAACTCTGATGGAATTGTATGCAACAACATTTTTTTCTGACGGCGCCGTGACACGTGTTGACGGCCCCGCCAGGAATACTTTAGGCTTTAAGTAATCCTCCACCGGTCGCGGCCGATGGCCAAGACAATGATGTTGCAGGGCACCGATTTTGAGAAACTCAATCGCGTGGACAATCGTCGGGCTTGAACAGCCCGCAGCAGCATCGCCGGTCGCGCATCGCGACTGCGGCAATCACTTCCCATCACATCGACAGGCGCCCGGCATTTGGCGCTGCAGCAATGCTTTCAGTCAGTTTGTCGTACCCAGCATCAACGGAGGAGAACGCACATGCGAAAGACTCTGAGCTTCCTCACACTTGCTGCCGGCGTCCTGGCGGCGCCGGGTGCGCAGGCCGACATCACCATCGGCTTCGTCACGTCGCTGAGCGGCAACGGCTCCTCGATCGGCATTCCCTATGGCCGGGGCATCAATGCCGCATATGAGTACAAGAAGACGATCAACGGCGAGACCATCCGCCTGATCCAGCTCGACGACGGCTCCGATCCGTCGGCTGCGACCCGCAACGCGCGCAAGCTGGTGGAGGAGGAGAAGGTGGACCTGTTGATCGGGACCGCCACCGCACCGTCGACCATCGCCATGGCCGCGGTCGCGAGCGAGCTGAAAGTGCCGATGATCGCGGTGTCGCCGATCGGCAAGCTTCCTGAAACGCCCGAGCAATGGGTGGTCTCGGTGCCGCAGCCGGCCTCTCTCCTGGTCAAGATCATCGCCGACCGCATGAAGCGCGACGGCATGAAGAACATCGGCTATATCGGCTTCACCGACGCCTGGGGCGACCTCGTCTATAACGGCGCCAAGGCGGCCGAGGCGGCCGGCGACATCAAGATCCAGACCAACGAACGCTACGCCCGCACCGACACCTCAGTGACCGCGCAGATCCTCAAGGTGATGGCCGCGCGTCCCGATGCCGTGCTGGACGGTGGTTCGGGCACGCAGGGCGCGCTGCCGCTGCTCAGCCTCGCCGAGCGCGGCTTCAAGGGAAACACCTACGGCACGGTTGCGCTGGTCAATCCGGACTTCGTCAATGTCGGCGGCAAGGCGGCCGACGGCATCCAGGTCTCCGCCGGCCCCGTGATCGTGGCCGAGCAGCTTCCCGACGAGCACTTCGCCAAGAAGATCGCGCTGGATTTTCGCAGCGTCTATCAGAAGACCCACAATATCCCGACCACCGACGGCTTCTCGGCCTATTCCTTCGACGCCTGGCTGATTTTCGCCAACGCCGCCGAGCGCGCGCTGAAGACCGCAAAGCCCGGCACCGTCGAATTCCGCGCGGCGCTCCGCGATGCGATCCTGAGCACCAAGGAGCTGCCGGGCGTGCATGCCGTCTACAATTTCAAGCCGGGCGCCGTGACCGGCGTCGACGAGCGCTCGCTGGTCGTAGTGCGCCTCACCGGCGGCGGCTGGAAGTACGCACCGTAAGCGCAGACGATCAGAACGGGGGAACGGCGTCTCAATGACGAGCGACATCGCAGCCATCCTTGCGATCGACGGGATCGCCACCGGCGCAGTCTATGCGCTGGTGGCGATCGGAACCGTCCTCATCTTCACGGTGACACGGGTCATCTTCATTCCCTTCGGTGACATCGCCGCCTTCACCGCGCTGACGCTGGCCGCACTCGACGCCAAGCG
Organism: Bradyrhizobium sp. 1; assembly: GCF_023073315.1. Taxonomy (GTDB): domain Bacteria; phylum Pseudomonadota; class Alphaproteobacteria; order Rhizobiales; family Xanthobacteraceae; genus Bradyrhizobium. Next base: position 79,197 of record NZ_JADPJH010000022.1, read on the forward strand.
CTTTCCGGGCACGGGAGCGCTCGTCGTGATCCTGGCCTGCCTTGCGACCCTCATCGAAATCAGCTCGCTCCTGCGCAATGGCGAGCTTCGCCTGCTGCCACGCGCGCTTCTGTTCTACCTCGTGATTCCCCTGGCCGTGGTCGGCGCCGCCTGGCTTGCGATGCGTGCCGATCCGCCCCTCGCCATCCGGCTCGTGTTGGCCTTGATGCTGATCACGCCGATTGCGCCCCTTCTGGACCGGATCGTCTTCCGCCCGATCGCAGACGGAACGGTGCTCTTGCTGCTGACGGTCTCCGTCGCATTGCACTTCGCGCTGGTCGGCCTCGGCTTGCTGTTCTTCGGACCCGAGGGTGTCCGAACCGAGCCGCTGACGTCGCTCTCGACGGAGTTCGCCGGCGTGCTGATCTCCGGCCAGACCATGCTGATCGTGATTGCGGCGCTCGTCTTCAGCGGTCTGCTCTACCTCTTCTTCGACTTCACGCTGGTCGGCAAATCCCTGCGCGCCACCGCCGTCAACCGCACCGGATCGCGGCTGATGGGAATCCGGCCAGCGCGCGCCGGCACCATCGCCTATCTGCTGGGATCGCTGATGGCCGGCGTATCCGGTATCCTGATCGCGCCGGTGAATACGGTGTTCTACGATTCCGGCTTCCTGATCGGCCTCAAGGCATTCGTCGGCGCCATCGTCGGCGGCATGACCAGCTATCCCGGTGCCGCGATCGGCGCGGTCGGCGTCGGCATCCTCGAAAGCTTCGCGTCGTTCGAGAGCAGTGCGCTCAAGGACGTCATCGTGTTCTCGCTCCTGATTCCGGTCCTGATCTGGCGATCCCTCGCCTCGCTGCATTCCGAGGAGGAGATCGAGGAATGACGCGCCTTCATGTTCAGCTTGCGGCGCTGGCGGCCGTTGTGTGCCTTGCGCTGGCGCCGTTCGTGCTCAGCCCGTTCAGCATCACGCTGATGAACTATATCGGCATCTATTCGCTCGTCGCCATTGGCCTTGCGCTCCTCACCGGCGTCGGCGGCATCGTATCGTTCGGACAGGCGGCCTTCGTCGGCGTCGCGGCCTATGCGACGGCCTGGGTCTCGGCCCTCAACGGCTATTCGCCATGGCTTGGCCTGGTGTTCGGCGTGGCGCTGACCTGTAGCGTCGCAGCGATCCTCGGAATCGTCACGCTGCGGCTTCAGGGCCATTTCCTCTCGCTCTCGACGGTCGCCTGGGGTCTCGCCATCGGCTTCCTGTTCGGCAATGTCGAGGGGCTCGGCCGCTTCAACGGCATCTCCTCGATCCCGCCGATCAGCATCGGCTCGTTCGCGCTGGTCTCAAGCGCGCAGATCTATTTCCTGATCTGGGGCATCGTCGCCGTGATCCTGTTCCTCGGCTACAACCTCATGGACTCCCGGCTCGGCCGCGCCATGCGCGCACTGCGCGGCGGCAACACGCTGGTCGAGAGCCTCGGCATCAACGCCTTCCGAATCAAGCTCGTGACCTTCGTGATCGCGGCGTTCCTGGCGTCGCTCTCGGGCTGGCTCTACGCGCATATGAGCCGCTTCATCAGCCCGGGTCCGTTCGATGCCGGCATGGGCATCGAATATCTGATGATGTCGATGGTCGGCGGCGCCGGCAGCCTGCTCGGCGGCGTCGTGGGAGCTGCCATCGTCACCCTGCTCAAGAACAGCGTGCAGGACTATCTGCCACTGATCGCCAAGGGCGCATCGGGGCAGCTTGAGATCGTCGCCTTCTCCGCGCTGTTCATCCTGTTCCTGCAATGGGCGCGGCAGGGCATCGTGCCCTTCGTCGCGCGCTATTTGCCGAAGATCCAGCGCGAGCGGCCGCGGACCGCGCCGCCCCTGCCCCGCCGCGTGCAGCCGACGCCCGGCGAGCTGCTTCTGAAGGTCGACGGCGCCGAGCGCCGCTTCGGCGGCCTCGTCGCCGTGAACAAGGTCAGCTTCGAGGTGCGGTCGGGCGAGATCCTCGCCGTCATCGGCCCCAACGGCGCCGGCAAGAGCACGATGTTCAATTGCCTGACCGGCGCGCTGCGCGTCAACAAGGGCGAGATCGTCTTTGCCGGGCGGCCGATCACCCGCGACGCGCAATCGCGCATCGCCAAGGCTGGCATCGCGCGGACCTTCCAGCACGTCAAGCTCAGGCCGCGCATGAGCCTGCTGGAAAACGTGATGCTCGGCACCTACGCCCGCACCGGCGCGGGTCTGCTGGCCGGCGCATTCCGTCTCAACCAGCGTGAGGAAGCCAGTGCCCGGCATGAGGCACTGATGCAGCTCGAACGCGTCGGGCTCGGCGACAAGCCGTTCGAGCTCGCCGGCAATCTGCCGCTCGGCAATCAGCGCATTCTCGAGATCGCCCGCGCCCTCGCCGCCGACCCGACACTGCTGGTGCTCGACGAGCCGGCGGCGGGGCTGCGCCGCCAGGAGAAGCTGCGGCTTGCCGAATTGCTGAGGTCGCTGCGCGCGGACCATCTGACCATCCTGATCGTCGAGCACGACATGGAGTTCGTGATGTCGCTGGTCGACCGCATCGTCGTGCTCGATTTCGGATCAAAGCTCTGCGAGGGCGCACCAGCTGCGATCCGCAGCGACGAGCGCGTCCAAGAGGCCTATCTCGGAGGCGTCGCATGAGCGAGATGTTTTCCATGCGAGACGTCACCGTCTGCTACGACAATGTCGAAGCGGTCCGCAACGTGTCGCTGTCGGTCGAAGAAGGCCAGATCGTCACCGTCATCGGCCCCAACGGCGCCGGCAAGACCACGCTGCTGATGGCCGCGATCGGCCTGCTCGCCTCGCGCGGCCGCATGGTGTTTCAGGGCGGCGACATCGGAAAGATGTCGGTCGAGGACCGCGTCGAGCGCCGGCTCTGCCTTGTCCCTGAAAAGCGCGAGCTGTTCTCGGACATGTCGGTCGCCGACAATCTTCTGCTCGGCTCCTACAGCCTGCGCGACCGCTCGGGCGTGCAGACAACGCTCGATGAGGTCTACGACCGCTTCCCGCGCCTGAAGGAGCGGCAGCGTCAGGCGGCCGGCACGCTCTCCGGCGGCGAACGCCAGATGCTCGCACTCGGGCGCGCGCTGATGGCCAAGCCGAAACTGCTGATGCTGGACGAGCCGAGCCTCGGCCTTGCGCCCCTGATCGTGCGCGAGATTTTTCGCACCATCGCGTCCTTGCGCGACCTCGGAGTTTCGATCCTGCTGGTCGAACAGAATGCGCGCGCTGCGCTGGAGACGGCCGATTACGGCTATGTGCTGGAGACCGGCGAGGTCGTGCAGTCGGGTCCGGCCAAGGACCTCATCCATGATCCCCGGCTGATCACCGCCTATCTCGGCGGACATTAAAAACAGCGAAAACAACCCCATGCACAGTAGCCGGTGATAGCGATATCAACGGCTTAACATAGAGAAATTGCGGATTTTACGAATTTCGCTTGACCCGTCGGGCAAAACAGTGGCATAGTGCCATCATCGCCCGGCATGGATAGCCGAGCGCTGCAACCGCCAACCCGGGTATCCCCGGATTTCCGATATGAAGCGCCAACCCATCAGAGCCGTGATTGCGCTCGCCGCAGCCGTGGCGGGATGGTCTTGTTCGCGCTGGCGAGCCAAGAGGTGACAGCCGATGAAGTGTCTTCGGATATACGCAACCCCGGATGGTGGCGGCAACGCGCCGAAGAGAGGTAAAGCAATTCGTGTCCGGAAGTCCGGAGGCGATTGCGGGCTTTCAGTGTCATGGGCGATGCCGATCTCCGCGGGCGGCAAATCGAGGCCGTCGGCTAGCCTGCTGCGCGATCAGTCTTTTGAAGTCGCGAGTAAGATGTATCGATCCAACAAGTCCAATTCAGGTGCAACCATGTTTTTGGATTGTCGGGACGAGTTGAAGACAACGACCATGTCAAGCGTAGGAATGACGAGGGTTTTTTGAGAATTGAAGCCCATCGCGGCGATCCATTGAACCGTGTGGTCTTTGTCCAGGGATTGCCCGAGCCACCACTGATAGCCATAAGCGCGTGGGCCTTCCGCCTCGATCTGCGCGGCAGAGGGCGGGCCAGTCTTGATTTGCTCGCTCGTGGATTGAGTTACCCAGGAAGCCGAGACGATCTGCCTACCTTCCCAAACTCCATGATTGAGAACAAGCTGGCCGATTTTCGCCCAGTCGCGAGGTCGCAGGTCTAGGCCGCGAGCTGACGCCGGAAGACCGCTAGATGCGTCTTTATGCCATTCAAAATCATTGATGCCGAGCGGTGCAAAAATGCTTTCTTGAGCCAACTCTTCTACGTTTTTCCCAGTGACCTGACGTAGGACAGCCCCAATCAGCTCTGTCTCCCGACTGTCGTATTTGAACGATGCACCCGGAGATCTATCGGACCCCAATCCTGCCGACATCATCAGAAGATGACGCAGGGTGATACGATGCTTGTCGGGCCCGCGGAGACTGGCATCTTCCGGAAGATACGAAACGATCGGCGCGTCCAGATCCTTGATCAGGCCGCGATCCATGGCTATCCCGACCAGCAGCGAGACGACGCTTTTGGTCATGGAATAACCTCTGTGCCGCGTGGTCGCATCATTTTCTGGCAGCTGAGGGTAGTTGAAGTAGCGTTCGTAGACGAGCACGCCGTGGCGAACGACGACGATCGAGTCCACATTCGCAAGCGTGCCGCCAGTTATGCCGTCGGCCATCGTGCAAAGCGGCGTCGAGTTCAGCCCCTGCTTTTCCGGCGACGTAATCGCCCATCCGTCATCGATGTCTGAAGGAATGCCGCAGTTGGACGCGGCTCCGAGCGCAATGTGGGCTCCGGTGAGACTGAGAGTGAAGGCAGAGAAGACCGCATTGAAAAACGACCATGCCCGCATATCAGGTTCTCCGCGACCATTCCCCACGACGGCCCGATCCGCATCTCGTGTTTTGTGTATGTCTATTTTACGGCATCGTGGGCTTTGAGAGAGCTTCGACTCGGCTGTTGGCCCCAGCCGAAGAGGCGCGGAGGGCGGCCAAGGTCCGATGGGATCGGTGAACCGGACTTGCGCCAGATGACCATCGACACGCGCCTTTGACCCAGAGCCGACTTTCCGCTGGAGGTCTCGGCAGCTATGATGTCAACCGATGAAGATAACATCTGACACAGCAACGAGGGTCTGTCGTCAATGAGGTTAATGTGTGCAGTTCTGTCGCTTGCCTTGATACAATCCGCAGGTGCGCAGCCAAGCTCGAAGATAACTTTGCGTTGCCAAGGAACGAGTAGGTTAGCGGTTAAATCCGGAGCAGAGTTGGAATTCACGCCCGTCACCAACCTCAGCATCATTGTGAGCGGGGACGATCAAACGGTGTCGTTCCTAGATAACGTCGTACCGATCACGAAGGTCACCCCCTTGCTAGTCGGATTCAGCAGTCAGTACGCGAATGGGAGGCCGAACGTCTCCGGCCGGATTGATCGGCTTACCAAGAGCGTCGAAATCGATTGGATTCACGAGAACGTCGGCGATAACACCCATTGGGAGCTTACGTGTCGTCCCGCCGGTCCCATTTCTGATTGGCCCCAACCCCAACTTTGATCGCCCACGGGCGGCATGATGGTCCAACGCTGCCTAAATGCCGATGGCCAAGTCGCCTGTTGGCCCATCACTGCCATTGACGCAGTGCGGCTACGTGTCGGTTCGCAGGGGTAGACCGGAAGTTTGCGGCTGAGCGCCAATCGACGCCTGTGACCCATTGCGGAAGTCAGGTCGATGGAGGCACACTCCTAGACCGTTGATAGCAAGAGGCTAGGTCACCTTCCAAGGGAGGGCACTTGATGCGTCGAAGAGCATTTATCGGCCTGGCTGCCACGGCAGCGCTTGGATTTGGAACGTCAGTTTGCGCGCAGACAAGGAGGAGCCCGCCGTTGATTGGCGTACTTGCTCCTATGAAAGAAGAGACCGAACTCGCAAGATTAAGGATTGCTGCGGTTCGTAGGGGCCTTACAGACGAAGGTTTTGTAGATGAGAAGAGCTACGCCCTCGCGCTGCGGTTTCTGGAAGGAGACTTCGGTCGCGTCGATCGGCTTGTTGAGGAGCTGGGCTCGCTTACGCCCCGAGTAGTCGTGATAGGCGCAATGGGAATTAGCGCGTTCCATAAACTCTATCCTGACACTCCGGTAGTATTCACCGGGATCGCCGCCGATCCGATCGCATTGGGTTGGGTCCAGAGCTATGCGCGTCCGGGAGGGATGCTGACTGGCAATGTCATGAACGCTGTTGGCGGCGAAGAAACAATGGCGCAAAAACGTCTCGGGTTCTTTAGGGAGCTGGTGCCGGACTTGAAGCGACTAGGCGTCATCGGCCCTGCGGCCGGGCCGTTGGCAACCAAGGAGAAAGATGCCCTCCACAAGGCCGCCGGGCAGTTCGGATTTGAGGTGCTGCACTACGATATCAAAACGGCTGACGATTTGGAGGGCGCCTTCGCCTCGGGGCTGCGCGATGACGTTAGCGGCTTTTACATCTCGGGCGAACCCCTTCTATTCGGGAACTTAGCGAGAGTAATGACTCTCGTAACAGGAGCGAAAAAGCCTACCTTTGGCGCTTACCCGGAATGGGGACGTGCGAGCCTCCTTATGTCGTATTCTACTGATCCTCTGGAGGGATATCGAAACGCTGGCGCCTACGCGGCGAAGATTTTGAAGGGAACCAAGCCTAGCGAGCTCCCTGTTCTGCAAGCAAGCAAGTTCGCTCTCGTGATCAACCAAAAAACCGCGAAGTCGCTTGGTATCATCGTGTCGCCGACGCTTTCGGCACTTGCCGATGAGGTCATCGAATAGAATAGGAGAGGTCCGATTCTGGCCCATTTCGGAAGTAACGTGACGCGTGACTTGAGTCCGAAATGAGCGCCAAAGCAGACATCTAGCGATCAATCCGCATTTGTCGGCTCGCGCCATATTCGTTCACGCTCTCGGCCCTCTAAGGCTTCGGCATAACCACCCGCGTCAGCATCGGAAAATGCTTGTTGCCGCCCGCAAACGGCGGGAATTTCACGAAGTCCGCGCGCATGCGCGTGATGACGTCGGAGCCGAGTGCGTGCGCCAGGGCTTGCGGGCTGTCGAACACCAGCTTGTTGCGCTGCATGTGCTCGACGCGGTTCGACGGCAGCCGGTCGACCCAGTCGATGCGGGTGTAGATCTCGATCTGGCGGACGTTGGGGAACGTTCGCATGATCGATGGATGGTGCTCCAGATAATGCAGGTTCCAGGCATTCATGTCGTCGGCAGGCCCGGGATAATGCACGAGATAGCTGCACGGCGTCACCGTGCCAGGCGCATGTGCGGCGTCGTCGACTGGAAACGAACGCGTCAGCATCATTTGGTGCGTGACGTCCAATCCCGCGAGGCTGGGCAAGCCAGTCCCCGCCGCAACACGTGCGAGAACTCCGCCGGCATCCGCGGCGGCCTCGCAGGCGAACAAATCGGCGAAGCGCAATTGAAGAGCGAACACGGGCCCCGCGCCGTCGCCCTTGTACGGATGATCGACACTGCTCTCCATCGGCGTGAACAGCAGCCCCTCGGTCATGTCGGGGATTGATCCGACCATTGCGGCGGCGGCCGCGAGATCGTCTGGGCGGATCCGCCGTTCGCCCGCCGGATCGGAAAATGTCATAAAGAGCGAGATCATGACACTGTCGCCTCCCCTCCGACTTGCAGATGCGCCACGAGAGCCGCGCGAACGTCATCGGGCCACGGAATGGCGCGGTGATCGACCAGCGAGGTCGCGGCAAGAATCTGGTGCGCGCGCCAGCGCACGCCATCGGCGCCCGAGATGACATGGCCCAGATGAAGCGACGATCCGCCGACCTTGCTGATGCCAAGCTCAAAGCTCAGGACGTCACCGAATTTCGACGGCCGCGAAAAATCGCAAGTCAGATGCACCGTCGGCGTCCCGATCTTCCGGATCGTGATCAGCTCCGGCCATGGGAAGCCGATGCCCGCCCAGAACTCCTCGACGACACCGTTGAGGATGTTCAGATAGGACGGGAAGTACGCAATCCCCGAAGGATCGCAGTCTCCGAAGCGCAGCTCGCGATCGAACGAGAACGATTTCATCAGATCGCGACGACCGGGTGCCTGATGACGCCGACACCGTCGACGCCGGCTTCCACGACGTCGCCGGGCCACAGCCATTCCTGCGGGCTCCTCCCTGCGCCGACGCCTTCGGGCGTTCCGGTCGCGATGATGTCGCCGGGCTCGAGCGTCATGCCCGACGAGATGTCGGCAATCAGGACCGGGATATCGAAGATCATGTATTTGGTGTTGGAGTCCTGCTTCATGATCCCGTTCTTGGTCAGCCACAGCCTGAGACCATGCGGATCGGGAATTTCGTCCGCAGTCACGATGCAGGGGCCGAACGGCGCGTAGGTGTCCATGCCCTTGGAGAAGATCCACTGGCCGGCGCGGCGATTGTCGCGCGCGGAGATGTCGATCATCACCGAATAGCCGAAGACGTGGTCCATGGCCTTCTCGGTCCTGACGCGCGTCGCGGTCTTGCCGATGATGACGGCGAGCTCGACCTCCCAGTCGAGCTGCTGCGTCATTTTTGCGTTGTGATGGATTGCGGCGCCGGGGCCGATCACCGATGTCGGCGGCTTCGAGAATACCACCGGCTGCTTCGGCAGCTCCTTGCTGGTATCGAGGCTCTTGGCGGATTCCGCGACATGCTCACGGTAGTTCAGACCGATGCCAAAGATGTTCTTGCGCGGGCGCGGGATCGGCGCCAGCAGCTTGACGTCCTCGACCGGAACGGCGGAGCCGGTTGGCAGGCGGCCGTTGACGCTCTCCAGACAATCCCGCAACGCCGGCAGCAAGGTCACGCTGTTGTCGATGAACGACAGCATGTCGCTCGGCCAGGCAAGGCCGCGCGCCGCGCCGAGGCGCTCGATGTCGACGACCAATCCGCTGACGAGAACGCCGAGGCGGGGCCCGCTGGAGCCCGTGGTGTAGGTGACAAGACGCATGGCAGCTTTGTCCGGCTCTTTCGATTGAGTTACGTGAAGATGTCAGGCGGCAACCGGCTGGTGGCCCGCATTGTCGCCATAGGCCTCCTCCCGGTAGAAGCCGAGGCCTTCGATGACGGGCAGGTCATTGAAGCAGAACAGGCAGGCATCCTCGCTCTGGGACGTATTGCCGTGCTCGTGCCAGGCCCAGGACGGCACGCAGAAGATGTCGCGCTCCTCCCAATTCAGACGCTTGCCGGCAATGATCGAGTAGCCGCTGCCCTTGGCGACCTGATAGAGGAAGCTGCCGGTGTGACGGTGCGACTTGGTCTTCTCGCCCGGCCGCAGCATTTGCATGCTGGCGCCGATCGTCTGCATCACATGTCCGCCGGTGACCGGATTGACGTAGTTCATCAAAATGCCGTCGTAGGGCGAGCCGTCGGTCGCGGCGGCGTATTTCTGCAAGGATTCGTAGGTCGGCTCCCACTCATATTTGAACATGGGGGAATAGCCCTTCGACCATGTCGAACCGGCCGGCCGCAGGCCGGGATTGCCCCAGGTCTTCGTCGTGCCGTCGACGGGATAGCCGGACGCCTCTTGCTGGATCTTCGGATGCACGGCGAAGAAATTGGCTTCCAATGCATTGACCAGCGGGATGTCGAGGCCGTCCTGCCAGATGCAGACCGAACCGTTGGCATCGACTCCGTGCTCATGCCAGGTGCCGTTCGGCGTGAGCACGAAGTCACGCGCCCCCAGCGTCATCTTGTGGCCATCGACGATGGTGTAGGCGCCCGCGCCTTCCATGATGAAACGTAGCGCGGAGGCCGAGTGGGCGTGCGCGGTGGCGACCTCGCCGGGATGCATCACCTGCAATCCCGAATAGAGCCAGCCCACCGCGGCCGAGACGTCGCGGCGGCCCGGATTGTTCAAATAGATCACCCGCCGTCCCGCCTTTTCCGGCGACACCAGCTCGACCGATCGCAGCACGTGCTCGCGCAGATCCTTGTAGCGCCAGAGCACAGGCACGGATGCCGATTGCGGCGCCCACGGCTCGATCTTGTTGGCGACCGTCCAGAGCGCACCGGCTTCGTACTTTTCGAGGTCCTTGTAATAGGCCTTGAGCTCGGGGGTGTCCTCGACATTGGCCCGGCCGATGATGTTTTCGCGCATGCTGTCCTCCAAGTCCTCAGCTCATGAAGTCCTGTCACGGCGTCGCGGGAGCGACGCGCGCCTCAAACCACGCGGGAGAGGGGGCGCACCTTCTTCGCGGCTCGACCTCATCTCATCATGTTTCAAGTCAGCGTATCCCAAACCATTATTCCGATCTGAGCGGGATCGGCGTGAAGCCCTGCTCGACCGCATCGCCCTCACCGTCCGCGAGACCCAGCGGCGTCTGTGGCCGGCGGTTGACCCGCAAACCGAAAATGTCGAACCGGTTGTAGTGCCCGACGATGTCGTGCATCTGCTTCGGCTGGATGCAGCGCTCCAGATCGATGTCGGCATAGACGATGCCTTCATCGTCGATCAGGGAGTCTCCGACCACGCGGCCATCAGGACCGATGATGCCCGAGAATGCGCTCGACTTGCGCTGCAGGCGCGCTCGCGCATCGGGGACGATTGTCTCCATCGCCGCAATGATCTCCTCCGAGACCGTCGAACAGGAGACGACCGTGAAAATCTTGCCTTCAAAAGAATGCGCCATCGCGCGCAGCTTGATCGCCTCCGCCATGTCGTAGTCGGGCGGCGCGACGGGAAGCGAGATGTAGCTTGCGACATGCACGAGCTCACCCTGGCCGAGCAGCGCAAAGCGCGCGAGCGTGTTGGTGTTTTCGCCGCACGCCAGCGCGCCGAGACGTCCGATCTCGGTATCATAGACGCGCAGGCTCGAACCGTCACCGCCGGTCCAGGTCAGCTTCTCTGCCCAGGTCGGCACCAGCTTGCGATGCTTGCCGAGCAGCGCGCCGTCCGGACCGATGAAGACCAGCGTGTTGTAGATCGCGCCCAGCGACACGGGGCTGCGCTCGTTGACGCCGAGCACGACGTAGCAGCCCGCATCGCGCGCTGCCTTGCGGACTATGTCGACCTCCGGACCCGGCACCAGCACCGACGCTTTCGCGAGCTTCTCGAACCACGCGCTGCCCGTAACGGGATCGGTGATCCAGTTCCAATAGGGATAGCCGGGAACGAACACCTCGGGGAACGCAACGAGCTTCGCGCCGTGGCTTGCGGCTTCGCGGACCAGTGACGCCGCCTTGTCGGCGGTCGCGCTCGGGTTGAGATAGACGGGGGAGGCCTGGACGGCGGCAGCTCTAAAGCGAGGCAGCTTCAGCATTGGCCTTACCCTGTCGCTGGCTCATGATCCGCTTTCAGAGCAGAGCTCCGAGGGCGTGATAGCATGGCGCGGCGTTGACTTACTTTACATGTAAACGTATGCTATCGCATATTTCTGGAGGGTGCAATGGCTGAACGTTCCTTTGCTCGCGAGGTCGAGGATCTCCGGCTCGGCGATGGCGACATTTTCCGCGGCGAAGGCATCCTCGCCATCACCAAAGCGCTGCTGCAATCGGGCGTCGCCTATGTCGGCGGATATCAGGGCTCGCCGATCTCGCATCTGATGGACGTGCTTGCGGATGCCAAGGACGTGCTCGACGATCTCGGCGTCGTGTTCCAGAGTTCGGCCAACGAAGCGGCAGCCGCCGCGATGTTGTCGGCCTCGGTGATGTATCCGCTGCGCGGCGCGGTGGCCTGGAAGTCCACGGTCGGCACCAACGTCGCTTCCGATGCACTCGCCAATCTCGCCTCGGGCGGCGTCACCGGCGGCACCATGATCATCGTCGGCGAGGATTATGGCGAGGGATCCTCGATCATGCAGGAGCGCACTCACGCTTTTGCGATGAAGTCGCAGATCTGGCTGCTCGACCCGCGCCCCGACCATGAATGCATCGTCAATCTGATCGAGAAGGGGTTTGAGCTCTCGGAAGTTTCGAACACCCCCGTGATGCTCGAGGTCCGCGTTCGCGCCTGCCACATGCATGGCAGCTTCGCCTGCAAGGACAACGTCAAGCCGGCGCACACCATCAAGGACGCGCTCAACAACCCGAAGCGCGACGTCAACCGCATCGTGCTGCCGCCGGCGGCCTACGAGCACGAGCAGGAGAAGATCAAGACGCGGATGCCCGCGGCTGTCAGCTTCGTCCGCGACAACAAATTGAACGAGTGGATGGGGCCGACGCAGGGCAAGGTCGGCATCGTCATGCAAGGCGGCATGTACAACAATGTGATCCGCGCGCTGCAATATCTCGGGCTGTCGGACGCCTACGGCAACACGCAAGTCCCGCTCTACGTCATGAACGTCACCTATCCCGTGATCGATACGGAGATCGCGGAGTTCTGCCTCGACAAGGAGGCCGTGCTGATCGTCGAAGAGGGCCAGCCGGAATATCTGGAGCAGGCGATCAACACGGTGCTGCGCCGCAGGGATATCCAGGCGCGCGTCCATGGCAAGGACGTGCTGCCGATGGGCGGCGACTACACGGCGCAGGTGCTGCTCGGCGGCGTCCGGGAATTTTTGGAAAAGACCGAGCCGCGGCTGCTGGGTAACCGGCCGCCGGCGCCTGACGCTGCGCCCGTGCTCAATCATCCGGCCATCGAAAAACTCAAGCAGGTCGTGCCGGCGCGCCCGCCCGGGCTCTGCACCGGCTGCCCGGAGCGGCCGATCTTCGCGGCGATGAAGCTCGTCGAGGAAGAACTCGGCCAGCATCACGTCTCGGCCGACATCGGCTGCCATCTGTTTTCGATCCTGCCGCCGTTCAACATCGGCGCGACCACCATGGGTTTTGGCCTCGGCCCGGCCTCGACCTCGGCCTTCAACGTCAAGGCCGACAAGCGCTCGATCGCCGTGATGGGCGACGGCGGCTTCTGGCACAACGGCCTGACCAGCGGCATCGGCAATGCCGTCTTCAACAAGCATGACGGCGTCTTCGTCATCGTCGACAATTACTACACCTCGGCGACCGGCGGTCAGGACATCCTGTCGTCGCGCGCGACCAATAAGCGGCGCAAGACCAACAACTCGATCACGCAGGCGGTGAAGGGCATCGGCGGCCAATGGGTCCGTCAGCTCGACCGCACCTATGATGTCGGCAAGATGCGCGACACGCTGAAGGAAGCGCTGACGACCAAGGAGGAAGGTCCCAAGGTCATCGTCGCCTCCTCCGAATGCATGCTGAACAAGCAGCGCCGCGTGAAGCCGCAGATCAACAAGGCGATCAAGGACGGCGTGCGCATCGTCAAGGAACGGTTCGGCGTCGACGAGGACGTCTGCACCGGCGACCATGCCTGCATCCGGTTGTCCGGCTGCCCGTCGCTCTCGGTCAAACAGCTCGACGATCCCCTGCGCGACGATCCGGTCGCAGCGATCGACAATACCTGCGTCGGGTGCGGCAATTGCGGCGAGGTCGCCGAGGCCGCCGTGCTGTGCCCGTCGTTCTATCGCGCCGACGTCATTCACAATCCGAGCCGATGGGACAAGTTCAGATCTGAGGTCACGATGTCCGTGATCGGCTGGCTGCAACGGCGGCGCGCCCGAAGGCGTCCTGCGCTCGAGGCGCTGGCATGAGAGACGAGACGGTAAAGCTGGCGCTGCCCGCGGCGGGCGATGCGACCGAACGGCCGATCTCGATCGCGATCGTCGCGATGGGCGGCCAGGGCGGCGGCGTCCTCACCGACTGGATCGTGCAGCTCGCCGAGAACCATGGCTGGGCCGCGCAATCGACCTCGGTCCCCGGTGTCGCCCAGCGCACCGGCGCCACGATCTACTACATCGAGGCGATGCCGCTGCTCGACGGCCGCAAGCCGATCCTGTCGCTGATGCCGACGCCCGGCGATGTCGACGTGGTGATGGCCGCGGAATTCATGGAGGCCGGCCGCTCGATCCTGCGCGGCCTGGTGACGCCGGAGCGCACGACGCTGATCGCGTCCAACCATCGGTCGCTTGCGATCGGCGAGAAGATCGCGCCGGGCAACGGCATTGCCGACGACGGCGCGGTGACGGGTGCGATCGGAATTGCCGCCAAGACCGAGATCATCTTCGACCTCAATGCGCTGGCGATCGCGCATGGCAGCGTCATCTCGGCGGCGATGTTCGGTGCGCTGGCCGCGGCCAACGTGCTGCCGTTCAGCCGCGAAAACTATCTCGACGTGATCCGCGCCGGCGGCAAGGGCGCAAAGGCCAGCATCGAGACCTTTGACGCCGCCTTCGACCGCGTCAAGACCGGGCCTGCGGAGGTTGCGGTACCGGTGCAGCCGGTACAGGCCAGCGCAACGCCGACGCCGCTCGATCCGCAGCTCGGCGGACTTGTCGCGCGGCTGACGCAGGAATTGCCCGAGCCGGCGCAGGCGATGGCGCGTGCCGGCCTGAGGAAAGTGGTCGACTTCCAGGATGTCGCTTATGGCAGCGAATATCTCGACATCCTCCGCAAGCTATCCAGTGCCGACCGCAACTCCGGTGGCGCCGACAAGGGCTACGCCTTCACGCAGGCCGCCGCAAAACATCTCGCCAACGCGATGAGCTATGACGACGTCATCCGCGTCGCCGACCTCAAGACCCGCGCCAGCCGTCGCACGCGGATCGAGAGCGAGCTGGAGCTGTCGCAAAACCAGGTGCTGCACACCACCGAGTTCATGCATCCGCGCATGGAAGAGGTCATGGGCATGCTGCCGGCAGGCTTCGGCCGCTGGCTTGGTGCGAAGCCTCGCCTGCTCGGCTGGCTCGATCGCCGCGTCAACAAGGGTCGCCGGGTGCGGACCTATTCACTGCCCTGGTTCCTCGCGCTCTATGTGGTGGGGGGCTTGCGCGGCCTGCGGCGCCGCTCGCTGCGTCATGCGGTCGAGACTGATCATCGCGACCAATGGCTCAAGGACGCGACCGAAGCGGTCGGCACCAACTACCAGCTCGGTGTCGAAATCCTGCAATGCCGCCGGCTGGTGAAGGGCTATTCCGATACCCACAGCCGCGGGCTGTCGAAATTCGACAAAACGCTGGCTGCGATCAAGCTGGTGGAGCGGCGCGACGATGCCGCCGACTGGGCACGGCGGCTGCGGGAGGCGGCGCTAAAGGACGGCCCGGGCAAGGAGCTCGACGGCGTGATCCAGACCATCAAGAGTTTTGCGTGATGCCGGCAGCACTCAAAGAGAACATTGGTCCCGCCTATGGGCAGATCGAAACCCGGCTCTGGCTTCAGCTGCTGTCGCTGCATGGCGAGATTTTCGCGTCGCTGAATGCGATGCTGGGCGCGGAGTTCGGACTGTCGCTGGCGAAGTTCGACGTGCTGGCCCAGCTCGACCGTTACCCGGACGGATTGGCGCTCGGGCAGCTGTCGCAGAATCTAAAGGTCTCCGGCGGCAACGTCTCGGGGCTGGTGCAGCGCCTGCTGGCGGACGATCTCATCAGCAAGGAAATGTCGAGCGAGGACCGGCGCTCGTTCATCGTGCGCCTGACATCCAAGGGCGAGCAGCTGTTCCGGAGGGCAGCCGAAATCCATAAAAAGCATCTCAGCAAACGGCTGGAGAACATTCCGGCCCGGGAGCTGGACGCTGCATTATCGGTACTGCGCTCCCTCTCCTCGAAACTTCGCCCCTGAAGCAAGAAGTAAAGACGCAAAAGATAATGGCCAAAGATTCCAAGAGCAGGTGGAAATCGGGTCCGCCCCGGACGAGAGAGCAGCTGCAAGGCTACATCCCGTATCTGTTCAACCGGCTCGCCAATCGCTGGAACCTGGACCAGAACCGCGATCTCACCGAGCACGGCATCAACAATGTCGTGTTTCGAACGCTGTCGGTGCTGTTCATCTACAAGAGCCTGACCGTCAACGAGATCTCCGTTCTCGCCGTCACCGAGCAGTCGACCGCGAGCCGCATGGTCGAATCCATGGTGTCGTCGGGCCTCGTGATGCGCGAGATCGCGGAGGAAGACCAGCGGCGCCGGGTGGTGGCGCTGACGGCGGACGGCGAAGCGCTGCTGCGCAAGATCTGGCCGATCATGGCGACCAACTACGACCGGCTGATCGCAGGCATCGACCCCGACGAGATCGAAATCTGCGGCCGCGTGCTTGCGAAGATGGTCGAGAATATCAGGCAGAACCAGATCTAGCTCGGACCGAGCCCGACGAGGCTGGTGCCGCCGCAGACATAGAGCACCTGGCCGGTGACGAAATCGGAGCGCTCGTCGAGGAAGAACTCGATCGCGTGGGCGACATCCTCGCGCGAGCCGAGCCGGCCGACGGGCACATTGCGCGCCATCCGCTCCTGCTGCTCCGAGCCCTTCGGAATGATGCCCCAGAAATTGTCGGTGAGGATCGGCCCGGGTGCGACGACGTTCACGGTGATGCCGCTTGCGGCGAGCTCCAGCGCCCAGGTCCGCGCCATGCCGTGCACGCCGGCCTTGGTCGCCGAATAGGCCGAGCGTGTCGCAGCCCCCATCGCCGCGCGGGAGGAGACGAACACGACGCGGCCGAAACGGCGCGCGCGCATCCCCTCCATCGCAGCCTGGGTCAGCAGCATCGGCGCGCCCAGATGCAGCTGCGCGAGAGTCAGGATGTCCTCGGGTTTTGCATCTTGCAGCAGGTTCGGCAGGATGATGCCGGCATTGTGCACGAGGCGATCGATGGCGTGGTCCCTGCATATCTCTTGCGCGATCGCGCGGGTTTCCTCGATATCGGTCAGGTCGGCGCAATAAGCGGCGAGCAGATCATGGGTCCAGCCCGGCTTCTCCAGCCCGACCGAGACGACGCGCTGGCCTTTCTGGACGAGCCGCTTCGCGAGCGCTTCACCGATTCCCGAATTGCCGCCGGTGACGAGTGTGGTGCGGATCTGGCTCATGATCAGACTTGCCGCCGCTTGAGGTCGCGCAGGTCGAAGAACGCGCCCTCGCCCATCAGCTTCGCCACGTAATCCTTGAGACCACCGCGCTGGATCTTTTCCGTCGCCGTCAGCGGCAGGCTGTCGACAAAACAGATCCAGCCCGGCGCCTTGTAATAGGCCATCTGCTGCAGGCTCCAGCGCACGATGTCTTCGGCAAGCTGGCGATCGGCGCCGGCCTGCTCGGCGATGATGACGGCGGCGACCTCGTCGCCGCGCACCTGATCGGGTGTTGCCGCAACCGCGGCCTGCCGGATCGCGGGATGGCGATTGAGGACGGACTCGACCTCGACCGCGGCGATGTTCTCGCCGGAGCGGCGGATGACGTTTTTCTTGCGGTCGACGAAATGCAAATCGCCATCCGCATCGCGCGAGACGATGTCGCCGGTGTGGAGCCAGCCGCCGTCCCAGGCCTCAGCGGTGGCTTGCGGATTTTTCAGATATTGGCGGAAGAAGCCGTAGCGCGGGTCCGCGCCAGCCCGCCGCACCAGCAGCTCGCCCGGCATGTCCACCGGCGCATCATTGCCGCTCTCCTCGACGATGCGGATGTCGACCTCGAGCGCGGGCCGGCCAAAGCAGCTGGTGCCGATCTTGCGCGGCTCGACATTGGCGGCGATCACGCCGCCGCTGCCGGTCTCGGTCATCGCCCAGGCTTCGATCAGGGGAAAGCCGAACCGCTGTTCGAAGGGCGCGTGCAGCAGCTTGTCCACGCCGGCGCCGAAGCCGAACCGCACGGCATGGGCCCTGTCCTGCTCTGTTTCGGGTGCGCTCATCAGCATCGAGGGCATCACGCCGAGATAATGCAGACAGGTCGCGCGGCTGTCGCGTACGGAGGCCCACCAGCTGCGCGGATGGAAGCGATCGAGCATGGTCAGGCAGCCGCCGACCGACAGCATCGCCATCAGCGAGACCGCCATCGCGTTCATATGGAACAGCGGCAGCGGCGTGATCATACGCTCGCCCTCGGCCTTCAGCCCGCACAGCCCGCCGACGTCGCGATACCAGTTTCCGGAGTGCAGGAAATAAGTGTTGGTGAGCACGCAGCCCTTGGGCTGCCCGGTCGTCCCTGATGTGTACAGCAGCGCGCATTCAGTCGCGCCGTCGCCAGCCGCCGCAACCAGCGCGCCGCCGAAGGGTGGGGGAACCTCGTCCGTGTCAGTCACGACTGCAATGGCGCGGCCGGCCTGATGCGCCGCCGTCTCGACCTCGGCGCGCCGCTCCGCGAGCACGAAGGCCGCATTCATTTCGGAATGGGAAATGATGTATTCGAGCTCGCTCATCCGCAAATCAGGGTTGATCGGCACGACGGAGACGCCGAGCGCGTTCAGCGCGAACCACAGCTCGATGAACACCGGCCGGTTCTGGAGCAGAAGCCCGACCCGGTGACCTTCGCCATAGCCCTGGCGCGCGAACGCTGATCGCCAGTGCCCGATCCGCTCGAGCATGGCGCGATAGGAGATTTCGCCCGCCGTGATGCCGTAGATCCCGGCGATCTCCGGCAGGACGTTGAGGAAGCCCGCCTCGCCTTGGCGGAGGGCGGTTTCGCGAAAGCGCGCGTAAACGGTGGTCGCAGTGGTCAAGGCATTCTCACATGAAAAGCTGGATGTTGCCGAACGGCGCATCGAAATTGACGAGATCGACGCGCTTGAGCTTGATCTTCAGGCTGTCGCCGATTTGGACGAGATCGTGCGAGGCCCATCCGGAAAAACGCTCCAGCAGGTCACCACGCGTCTCGGTATAAATGTAGGAGGTTCGCGCCTTGAACAATCCGGTCGCGCTATCGCACGCGACGATCTGTGGCGCCTGGAGCAGATGGTGACATCGGCTTTTCGGCTTCTGACTAAAAGTCCGCTCGCCGGCGAGGCGCTCGACCCGCACTTTCAACAGCAGCAGATCCTCGTACATCAGGGACGGCTGGAGCACCGGGTCCTGCTGTTGCCATTCGAGCGGCATCCAGTAACGCCCTTCGGGATGAAACAAATCGAGCCAGGCCTGCCACTGCATCGTATCGAGCAGATCGGCCTCGCGATAGATGAAGTCCGTGATGGTCTTCTCGGTGATCATTCCGCGGCCTCGACGCGCTTGTCCATGTCGATGGTCATGAACTTGGCCCAGGCATGAAACTGGTTCCGCATCTGCCGTTCGGAGGTGCCGTTGATGACGGCAGTGACGTCCGCCTGCTCACCGGCCTCGTAGAGCCGCTGCAGATTGACCCATTGATTGCCGTTCGACTTCAGCCCTTCCTGGGCGCGCTCGTACATTTCGAGATCGTCGTGGCCGACGATCGAGGTCGGCGCGTTGATGAAGCGGTTGTACATCAGCGCACGTTCGTAGAGCTTGTCGGGCGCGCCGACCAGGCGATAGACCCAGCTCTCGACCAGCGTCTTGTCGACCGCGATCGGAATGAAGTTGCGCAGGATCGCGACGGCCCCCTTCACCATGATGTTGGGAAAATACACGGTGTTGTGCCTGACATCACCGAGGATCTCGTGCGCGCGCGTCTCGCCATAGGCCGCGACCATCTGGCCGAGATAGCCTTCGATGTCCGAATAGTTCGAATGGATGGAGTTGGCGACGCCGGTATGGCCGTGGCCGTTCGGCCAGATCCGGATGCCGCTTTGTTCGTAAAACTCGTACGGGCTCATGAAGGGACCGTAGAGCTGCACCGCCATCGGCGTTTCCGTGGAGGAGCCCTGCTCGCGCTTCCAGACCATGACCGCGGTACCGGCCGAGCTCTCATGCGCCACCATCGGGTGGCAGGTGTCGGTCTGGTTCTCGACCAGCATCTTCCAATTGCAGGTGTGCATGTAACGGATCGGCGCCGCGACGACCGCGAGCTTCCCCTCCGGCGAGCGGTCGACCATGTTGTCGATGGTCGACAGGCTCTCGCCGAAATAGTCCGCGAAGGAAACGCCGTTGTCGTTCAGCTGCGCGAAGATGAAATCGCGGTAGACGACGACGTTCCTGATCTTCGACAGCCCCTCATTGGCCTGCGCATCGCCGAACCCGGTCCCCTCGTAGCCCTTCTTCAGGGGAATCGCGAGCAGCGAGCCGTCGGTCTTGAACGACCAGGCATGATAGGGACAGCGGAAGAATTTTCCGGTGTTGCCGCAGGGTTCGGACGCGATCTTCACGCCCTTGTGCGGGCAGCGATTGTAGAACACGTGGATCGCGCCGTCGGTATGACGGCTCGCCAGCACCGGCTGCCGGCCGATATTGGCGGTGATGAAATCGCCGGGCTTCGATAGCTGGCTCGCGTGCCCGATATAGATCCAGCTGTTGGGGAACAGATGCTCCATCTCGAGCTCGAATATCTCGGGGTCGACATAGACGTCGCGATGCACCTCGGTGTCTCGCACCAGCGCCTCGACCGCAAAGGCATTATTCCGGTATCTGTCCATGACGCCCCTTGCTTCTCGCTAAAGATCCAACACCAGCCGCTGCGATTTCGCCCGCGACACGCAGATCTGCATGACTGTGTTGGACGCCTTCTCGTCGTCGCTGAGAATGACGTCGCGATGATCGGGAATGCCTGCGATCACGCCGCACTGGCAGATGCCGCAATCGCCGCGCTGGCAGTCGTAGAGAACGTCGAAACCCGCCGCCTCCAGCGCCTGGATGATGGTCTGGCCGGCCGCGACGGTGACGACCTGCCCGCTCGACTTGAGCTCGACCTCGAACGGCGCGTCAGGCACGCCCGGCTGCTCCGCCTTGAAGAGCTCATAGTGGACGTGGTCCGGCGCAACGCCCCTGGCCAGCGCCGCGGTCTTCACCGCGTCGATCATGCCCGCGGGGCCGCAGACGTAGATGTGGCAGCCGACCGGCACATCGCCGAGTGCCGCCGCAAGATCCAGGCGGGAGGCGTCGTCATCATGATGGATGGAGAGGCTGTCCGCGCAGATCTCCTGCAATTGCGGCAGGAACGCCAGCATGCCGCGCGCGCGGCCCGCATAATGCAGACGATATGGGTTGCCGCGGGCCTTCAGCTCGGCCGCCATCGACAGGATGGGCGTGACGCCGATGCCGCCGGCAAACAGCAGCGCCGGTGACGCCTCCTTGTGCAGATGGAAATTGTTGACCGGTGCGGTGGCCCTCACGACGTCGCCGACCTTCAGCGCGTGCATGAACTGCGAGCCTCCGGTCGAGGCTTGCTCACGCAGGACGCCAAGCGCCAGAGCGCCGTCGGGAAGCCCCGGCAAGGCCATCAGCGAATACGGCCGGTCGCCTCCGTCAGGGAGTGCCACGCGAACATGTGCGCCCGCCTGCCATCGCGGCGCGACACCGCCCTCCACGTCAAACACAAGGCTCCGCACCAGCGGGGTCTCCGCGCTGCACGATCTCACCTTGAATTTGAGCGGATGCGTGTCCAAGGGCATCTCACAATTATATGTATTTGCATATTTTTAGACATGTAATAATTGCCTGTCAATCGCCGGATCGAGGCGCGTGTCGCGGCCCGTGGCGCGCGTGCGTCCCCCCAGGGCTTGCTTCGCCTATCCCGCAAGCGGGAGAGGGAGCCCGGTACCGATGCCGCCGCATCGTGCACTCCATATGAGCGAGACCGACGACGATCGCACCATCATCGTAATGTGGCATATCTCGCGTTTCGGTCACGAACGTTCACCGTCGCCTGGTATCAAACTGTTGCAATTGTGTATTATTACTTCGCTAGAGAGATAACGTGTCGCCGCGGAGGGGCGGTGCCTGGCCTGGCCGACGCATCGGCCGAGATCCAGGCCGGTTGAGAGCCCCGCAGACGTGGTGGGATGGGGCAGCACCAAAATCAAGGCGGTGCGTCATCACCTGCTCGCAGACCCCAAGCTTCACGATCGCCTGCTCGGCGTGGTCCTGAACAAGGCGGACCTGAGAGCTCTGGAAAAGTTCGAGCAGCCAATAGCCCGGCCCCCAGATGGACATCGACGGACGGACGGTCAACCTCACACCGGGCATGGCGGTGACGGTGGAGATCAAGACCGGCTCCCGCCACATCATCTCCTACGTGCTCTCGCCGCTGGTCCGCTATAGCCAGGAGAGCCTGCGCGAGCGGTGAGCTTTCAGATCGAGCCCATACCTTTTATCTCGCGCCCTTCAACCGGTCTGCCATGCGCTCCGCGATCGCGACCGTCGTCAGATGGGTGTTGGCGCGCGGGACCTCCGGCATGATCGAGGCATCGATCACGCGCAACCCCGTGCATCCGATCACCCGGCATTCGTGATCGACGACCGAGCGCGCGTCATCAGGCGCGCCCATCCGGCAGGTGCCGCTGGCGTGCTGCGCGTCGCTGCACTCGGCGAACAGCCAGTCATCCAGCTCTGCGTCGCTGAACGGCTCGTCCATGGAGCGTCCGCTCGCGCCATAGTCGACGCGGCCAGCGATATCGGTCACTGCAGGCTGCAGACAGATATCACGCAGCCGGCGGACGCCGTCGCGCATGCGCAGGAGATCGCGAGGGTCGGACAGCATGCGTTCCTCGACTTCAGGATCGACCTCGGGGTCAACAGTCACGATGCGGACGTGGCCCTGGCTGAAGGCCTGATAGACAGACACGGCGATGCGACCCAGCGCGACTTCAGCCATCGATTGCCGTGAACGGGCGAGATTTCCGGCGATCATGATCATGTCGTTGTCGCCAGCGTCTGCGACGCCGGACGAATAGCGCAGGCAGCAATTGGTGTGCCGGTGCATCAGGGTGTTCACCTGGCTGCCTTCGCGCAAATGCAGCAGTGCGTTGACGATCGGATGGTCGAGCAGATTCTCGCCCACCGGCAAGTCCGCGCGGATGGGGATGCCGAGCTTCTCCAGCAGGGCGGCGGCCCAATGCCGGAGCGTTGCAGGATGGCCGGCGAATGGATGGCGCCGGCGCAGAGGATCACCTCACGTGTCGCGCGGGGCATGAAGGATTGGCCGTTCACCAGGACCCGGACGCCGCTGGCGTGCAGCCGGTTGCCTTCGAAGGTGATGGTGTCGACCAGAGCATGACCGACGATGTCGAGGTTGGCGCGACCGCGCGCCGGCTCCAGATAGCCGTCATTGGTGGAGATCCGTAAGCCAGACTCGCTGTTGATGGCATAGGGCGAGACGCCGGTGCCACCAGGCGCGTTGTGATCCTCACACCAGCCATAGCCGAGGCCGAGCGCCGAGGAGCGCAGCGCCCGGTCGACATTGCCCCAGTCCGGGATCGGAGCGCGATACACCGGGATCGGACCACGATCACCATGATAGGGTGCGTCGGGGAAATTCTTGTCCGTTTCGAGCTTGCAGAAATAAGGCAGCATCTCGTCCCATGACCAGCCAATGCAGCCCGCGGCGGCCCAGCGGTCGATGTCGTCGGGCACGGCGCGGATCGCGATCTGGCCATTGATGGTCGAGCTGCCGCCCATGGCGCGGCCGCGCCAGAGCAGCAGCGGCTGCTGCCGTTCGGTGCGTCGCGCCAACAGTTTTGGCCAGCGGAAGTCGTCATCACCTATGGCGCGCATCGGGTTCGGAATGCGGATGTGTTCCGGTGTCGTCGCGGTGCGGAGATCCTGCCCGGCCTCGAGCAGCAGCACACGATGCGCGGGGTCTTCGCTCAGACGTGCCGCCAGCGTCGCTCCGGCGGAACCGCCGCCGATGATGATCGTGTCGTATTCCTGTTCAATCACGTCTGGCTACATCCCCTGATCGCTCTTCCGACATTCTCCCGAACACCGGCGCTGCCATCGCCGGCCGTCACGCGGTCAGCTGGGTCCCGCCCGACGCAATGTAATCCGCGTCAACTCGGATGGACGCCCCAGCCGCATCGCGAATCCTGGCCACAGCGCAGTGCCATTGTTCACGTAGAGCGTCATCCCGTCGACGTCGTACCGGCCCGAGACGAAGCCGGCGTTCGCGGGTGCGGCCAGCCGGTCTAAACCCACGATCAATCCGCCGTGCGTATGTCCGGACAATTGCAGGGCTACGCCGAGTTTGGCGGCGTGCCGCGCATCGGCCGGCTGGTGGTCAAGCAGGATGACCGGGGCGTCTTTCGGTGCACCTTCAAGCACTGCAGCAAGATCGCGGACGTGATGTCCTCTATGGCGCGTCGCCCGGTCGGTGATGCCAGCCATGACCAGCTTGCCGCCATTGCGATCGAGAACGATGTGCCTATTCTCGAGCAAAAGCAGCCCCAACGCGGCAAAGTGCGCCATCCACGTACTATAGCCGAAGATGTATTCGTGATTGCCGGAGATCACATAGACTCCATCCGTTGCCCTCAAATCCCGCAACGGCTCGATGTCGGCGCGTCGCGCATCGAGCGTGCCGTCGATCAGGTCTCCGGTAATCGCGATCAGGTCCACGCCGAGCTTGTTCGATCGCTCGACGAGCGTGCGCGCCCAGGAAGCGGGAAACAACCGGCTGATGTGAAGATCGGTCAGTTGCAAAATGGTGTATCCGTCAAATTGCGGCGGAAGTCCATGGATCTCGATTTCAATGTCCTTCAGCGGCGGAATTCGCATGGCCTGATGGACGCCGATCGCGGCCGCGACGGCGGCCAGCGCAGCCAGTCCGTAGCGGACGTCGTCGGGCACACTCACGACGCCACCATTGAACGGGATTGCGAGCAAAAGCCCCACATCGAGCGCCAATTGCAGCAACGCCAGCAGGACGACCGCGCCGAACGCCCAGTTGAAGAGGGCGACCACCGGACGTGGAAACTCGGGAGAAAATACGGAGCCCGATGAGAGCTTGCTCCACCGGTGAAACTGCAATGCGACCAATGCGAGCGCAGCCGCCACGATCTTGACCCACAGCGGCAAATTGATCGGCCATAAGAAGCGGGTCAGGATCAGCAGATAGATCAGGCCGAATGTGAGTTGGGGAATCGGTCTTCTCCGCGACAGACTGGTACCGCCTTCTTACACAAAGCCCGGCCCGATCTCGACTCGAATAGCCTCAGTGGCTTGCTTTACAGGCTGGATTCAAGACGCCGCCGGCTGGTGACTTGCCCCCGTCGCCCGATCTGGGCCGGGAGCTCGTCAGGCGTCCCCTTGGACGTTTTTTCTCACGATCGCGTATCGGACAGAAGCAATCCACCAGCGACCGACGCGCATTCGCAACGCGGTTCCATTGCCGCGAGTTCGGCCGAATAGCATCTATGGGGTGCTTTCCGTGGCGAGTTTTGCCAGCGACGTTCCGGCGAAAGGGACGCGTGGCCGATTTGCCTGACATCACCGAGGATACTTGCTGTGCGCTTCGTCCGACCTCTTCGCTTCTTCGCCGCATCCGTTTTGACCGCATCAGTGCTCTTGAGCTCGAGCGGCGCGATCGCCGGTGCCTGGCCGAACCACACCATCAAGCTGGTCGTGCCGTTTCCTCCTGGCGGCGCCGCCGATACCGTCGCTCGCGTTTACGCCGACAAACTGAGCGAAGCGCTCAAGCAGCCCGTTGTGATCGAGAACAAGGCCGGCGCAGGCACCGCAATTGCGGCCGAAGCCGTCGCCGGCGCGGATCCCGACGGCTATACGTTATCCCTGGCTCCCGCCGGCCAGCTCACGATCCTGCCGCACATCAACAAGGAGATCAGGTACGATCCCTTCAAGAGCTTCGCGCCGGTATCGAACCTGGCGACGGTCCCCTACGTGCTGGCAGCCAGCCCGGACACGCCGGTCTCGACCGCCATGGAGCTCATCGCCGTGGCGAACAAGGATCCCGGCAAGCTGACCTATTCGTCCTGCGGTCCCGGAACGCTCTGCCATCTGAGCGGCGAGCTCTTTCAAAGCCAAACCGGAACGAAGCTGCTGCACGTGCCGTTCAGGGGCAGCGCACCGGCGGTGAACGCCCTGTTGGGCGACGTCGTCAATCTGTCGTTCGACACGCTCACCGTGCTTGCGCCGCAAATCCGCGACGGCAAGATTAAAGGCCTCCTCGTCACCAGCCGCGAGCGGTCGCCGCAGCTTCCCGACGTCCCAACCGCTGCCGAAGCCGGCGTATCGGACTTCGTCGTCGATTCCTGGTTCGGCCTGGTCGCACCCGCAGGTACTCCGACTGAAATCATCCAGCGCTTGAATGCCGAGATCGTCCGTATCGGAGCCCAACCCGATGTTCGAGCTCGCCTGGAGGCTCAGGGGCTGCTTGTGACCACCTCGACGCCCGAGGGGTTCATGAACACCGTCAAGGCCGACTACGACCGCTGGGGCAAGCTCATCAAAGATTCCGGAGTCGAAGTCTTTTGAAGGCTGCAGGGTTTTGGGATGGTGGGCGCACCGGGGCTCGAACCTGGGACCCGCTGATCAAGAGTCCCCTTGATCAACAAGTTCATCAATGAGGTACGTGCAAACCTAAGCCGTCGCGCCGACCTCAACCCGTCGGGGCGGCTCTGCTCTTTCCCCGGCGGCCCGCAGGCCCGTGGAGCGGGTTCGGCACGAACTGCGCCCGCCGTTATAAGCGCTCATTGGCTTGGTCGTGTCGCCACCAAAACGCCGTCGAGCGCGCGGCCATCGATTGACACATTTGGAAACATTTGGAATTGTACATGTTTAGCAAGAACTTACGCCGTCCATCAACCTCGGCAGCGTTCGCAATAGGTGTCAGTTTCGGGTGATGACTTGTTCTACAATTTCGCAGACTGGTTACGACGGACAGCCATTTTTTCGATCGCTATCGACATTGCGCGGCAGACGTTGCCGGCATCGGCGCTGATCTGGCTACGCACGCAAATGGTGCGCAATCTGCGCGGCACACCAAACGAAGTGTTCAGCGAAATATATCGACGGAACATATGGGGCTACAAGGAGACTGCTTCCGGCGGTGGATCGACGCTACACAATACGCAAAGGGTACGGGAAAACCTTCCCGGGCTGATCGGCGATCTCGGAATCAATACCCTGCTCGACCTGCCTTGCGGCGATCTGCATTGGTTGTCGAAGATCGAGCTTCCTGTGTTGCACTATATCGGGGGCGATATCGTCCCGGAGTTGATTGAACGCACCACGAAGCAACACGGTCGGCCGGACCGCACGTTTCTCCAGATCGATCTCTGCAACGATCCGCTTCCGAAGGCTGACCTGCTGCTCTGCCGCGACTGCTTCATTCACCTGTCCGAAGACATGATCTTTGGCGCAATCGACAACATCCTCCGGTCAAACATCAGATATCTTCTGACCACCACTTTCCCGAACGGGAAGAACCGGGCGATTCGGACAGGAGACTTTTTCACAATCAATCTTTGCGCACCGCCCTTCAACTTCCCACCTCCGATCAAGACGCTTGACGACTACGTTCCCCCGTTCGATCGACGACAGCTTGCGCTGTGGGAGGTCGAGACTCTGCGGGACAACCGGCGGGGCCTGCACTAGGCCATGGGAGGTCTCGGCCTTGTGCTGGTTCCAGCCACTTCTCGGCTGTCGAGAATCCGTCGGAGCTGGCTCGCCAGCATCAAGATATTTTCACCCATCTGCCAATTCAGGGCGCGACCAATTTCTTGCGGATGGCATAGCGAACAAGTTCGGCGGTCGATGACATCCCGAGCTTGCGCATGGCTGCGGCACGATGGGTCTCGACGGTCTTTACGCTGAGCTTCAAGAGGGCGCCGATGGATCTGTTTGTATGTCCCTCCGCGATGAGCTGAACAACGCTCTGTTCGCGTGAAGTGAGCAGCACATCCGACTTGTTCTGCTTATTGATTTGATAGTCATGCAACAGCTTCTCCAGCAGTACACTGGTGAAGTACGGCCTGCCGTCGAGCAAGGCCTCGATTGCCGAAATCAAATGCTTCCTGGCATCCGACTTGAAGAGGAAGCCGCGGATGCCAGCCAGAATGGCCTCCGTCAGGAGCTCCTCGCTTTCGTGCATCGTGAGGATCAGCACTTCCGTACGCAGATGCATCAGCCTGAGGCGGCGACTAACTTCGATTCCGTTCATGAGCGGCATCGAATAGTCAACTATTACGATGTCTGGACGCGTTTCCAGCGCCAAAGCCACAGCCTGCTCGCCGTTGGTTGCCTCTCCACTGACGATCCAATCGGAGCGCGTGTCGACGATCGCCCGAAGCCCAAAACGTACAACTTCATGATCATCGGCAATCACGATGCGCTTCACGGCGTCGTTTCCCGAATGTCGGCCCAAAATTCATCGGACAATCAACGAAGATGACCGGCAGACAAGTGGCGGTCGATCCTACCAGCCATCGTCAAGAGAGTTTATTATGCAAAACCCTGATGTTCCCCGGCGAATGTACCGACGTTCGCACGCCGGATCAGGCATCAACCAGCCTTGCTCGAACTGCGTATCGGACCAGACCGGCGGTCGAGTTCACGTCGAGCTTTCGCATTGCCGCCGCGCGGTGAGCCTCCGTCGTCTTCACGCTCAGGTTCAGGATGGCGCTAATGCCCTTGTTGCTATAGCCCTCCGCGACCAACTTGACGACAAGCCGCTCGCGCGGCGTAAGTCCTTGGTGCCCGCTCGCGGCGTCAGCTGATCCGCGGTCGAACTCGTTCGACGCGTTCTTGACACAGAACGGCCTGTGAACCAGCAGCGAATCGACAGCCGCCAGCAGCAGTTTGCTCGCGTCAGACTTCACCAGGAATGCCCGCGCGCCGGCCTGATAGGCCTGCTGGGCCAACAGACTGGAGTTGTGGACGGTAAAGATCAGAACCTCGGTCAAGAGCGGGTACTGCTTGATCCGACGGGCAACCTCCACGCCTGTCATGCGCGGCATCGAGAAATCGACGATCGCGACGTGCGGCTGACTCTCGATCGCCGCGGCGACCGCCTTGCTGCCGTCGCTCGCCTCCGCGACCACCTCCCAGTCGGCACGTTGCGCCAGCACCGCACGGAGGCCCGAACGGACGGCTTCGTGATCGTCGGCGATAAGGATTCGCTTCATGGCATGAACTCCGGACCATCAACTCCATGCTCAGCTTTCGAGTTCCCGCAGGCGGACGAGGGAATCCGCTTGCAGCCGGCGACCCGTGATCAATTTACCGAGTGCCCGCGCTGGCACTCATGATTGCAATGGGGTTCGCCGCTTGCGTCGCTTCGCTTCGACGCGATGCGGGAACGCCGCGCACAACGTTGTGCCGGAGTGCGGCGTTTCCGGATCGGATCGGATTTGAAGCGTGCCGCCAAGCTGCCTAAGTCTCGCCCTCATGGCCGGAATACCGACCCCCATCGACATCGCGCTGTTCCTGTCCCTCGCGCGACGGACTGGAAAGCCGCGTCCATTGTCGCTGATCGTCAACCGCAACTGTCCGTTAGTCGCCTCGACAACTATTTTGACCTCTGTCGCCCTCGCGTGGCGGAATATGTTCGTGAGTCCTTCCTGGACGACCCGTAGCAGCGAACGCTGGCTCTCGTACGAAAGCTGGTCGACAGAGGCGTCGATATCGATGCCGACGCGCAACGACGTCCGTGCCGCAAAGCCGTAAGCGTAGCACTCAATCGTCGCCTTCAGTCCCTGCGCCATCAGGTTCTGCGGATGTAGCAGATAGGTGAGAGAGCGGATCTCCCTCAGGGCCTGGTCAATCGATGCATCAACATCGTCGCAAATGCGGTCAAGCCCATCGGCCGTACCAAGGCAGGTGCGAATACGCATCATGCCGAGACTAGCGGCAATCAGGTACTGGCAGGTCGAATCATGAAGCTCGGACGCTATCCGTTGATGGATATCTTCCTGAATGGAAGCCAAGTCGACGCTGCTGCGAACGTTGTCGGCCTCGTCGGCTCCGTCATCGGGAAACTCCTCAGGGAAAATCCGGTGACGACCGATCAATCGGACAATGACGCCCGCGATAGGATCGAGGATCGGAACGACGATTGTTTCGACGTCCCGCCGCAAACCACCGAATGTCAGGCTGTGGTGAATTCTGACCTCAGTTTGCTCTGCAAGACACGCCTCGAGGCCCTCACAGACCGACTCAGAATTGCCTCTTCCCATACAATCGGAGATGCCCATGCCCGACACTTCGCGCGATGACATTCCCAGGACTGCTTCGAAAGCGTGATTGATCCCCTCATATGTGAAACCGCCGCGCAACGGGCGCACCGCAAATAGAAGGTCTTCACGGTCGAGCCCATCACTGATCGCTTCCGAAACAAACAGATGCTCCGTGATGCTGGGCCGCGTCAGCGAGTTCGCATTGCAAGGTTTCACGGTACGCACCAAACTTCCCAGACCATTCTCGAAATCGACCCTCAGAAGCGATTTCAAGAACTATCCGCCTAGCGGTCTCGGCAGCGACGACTCGAGTCGCACGCGCCACCTCTAAGGGAATAACATAGAGCATACACCCATGTTTTGCGCACAACCACAGAGTAGTATTCCCTAGGGATGAAGACCTCGCATGACTGACATGAATTTCCGCATAATACTGTGCAGTTTGTGCCAGTTCCGTGGGCCGCTCAAGCACGACAACAGTGACTAAAATTGTCGTTAAGCAGCGATCCAGACCAGCGGCTGTGACCGCCGTTTACGGAGGCCGACCGATGTCACGCCAGGTCTTGGAAAGTGCACGATGCATGTTGGGCCTGCACGGCCCCGCAACGTCAGATCCTGTCGAGCGAGGATCCGCTATCGATTGCTGCCGCTGCTCGCGCTCGACTTCTTCTTGTGCCTGGAGATCGGAGCGGGCTGTGGTGAAGGTGCAATCACCAGCGGATGAGACGGCACCCGGAGACGATTTTGCCCAACGTCGTCCCGCAGCGCATCGGTATCCAGGCGCTGGCTTCGTTCGACGGCATCACGCGGATCCGCCGCCGCGGCGGTCGCCGCCATCATCCCGAAAACCGTCCCCAGCAGCACAAACCGGCGTCTCACAAGCATTTTCAGGCACTCTCTCAAAAGGCGAAGTCGAGCCGCGGACCGATCCGGAGATCCCTGTAATGGCGGAGCGGAACGTTCGACGTTCGGGCCTCGTACAGCACGCTGGTCGTCAGCGACAGGTTACTGGCGAAATTATACTTCAGACCGATATCGGCGGAATAGAGCTGGTCCTCCCGGCCGGAATTCAATCCGTCGGTGAACCAATAGGCTTCGAATAACGGCGCGCTCACGATCGACCATTTTGAATCGAGTTTGACCTCAATGCCGAGAATGGCATCAAAGCGCCAACGGCGAGCTTCCGCCAGATCGGAAAACCGATAGGTCAACAGCAACAACGGCGACAGCGTGACGTTATTGACCTGGAAGTCACGGGCCACGGAACCCATCACGTCGTGCGAGATGAATGCGAGACCCCGGTAGACGCCATCGAAATCGTAGCGGTTCTCGTAGATGGCGGAGAACCGCCAGCCGTTCCAGTTCTCGGTCAGGCGCCCACCCAGGCGCGCGATCGCGGCATTTCCGTCCTTCTCCGTCGCGAACGCCTCATACTGCGCGCGGGCATAGAGTCGATAGGACAGGTCATTTGTCAGATAACCGTCCAACCTGACGCTGATATCAGGCTCATAATAGCCGTCCGATCTGCGGTTATCGCGGCTGAACAGGGCGTTGTCTGTAAAGGTCGGCGAGACCGAGCCAACGACGCTCCAAGAAGGCGCCGGTAGCGCCGGTGGTTCCGCCTTGAAATCCCTCAGATCGACGTCAGCTGCAAACGCGGCGGTCGAAGCCAAGAGTCCAATCGTCTGCAAAAGAAATCCAGATACACGCATCCGAATCCTCGAGATCGTCGGCTTTGCCCCGCCACGCGAGGACGATAGGCTGGCCTTGTCGAGTGTCAAGCAATGGCGGCATAGCTCGCGGAGATTGCAAACCGATGTGACAGGGAGAGCACACGAATTGCGCCGTGAGCTCCCGGTCCGCGGAATCTTGTTGATCTCACCAGCCAGAACAGTCCGCTACCTGCGTCCCGCTAATAGTCCACCGGATCGCGGATGATCGGGCACGTCATGCAGTGGCCGCCACCACGACCGCGGCCCAGTTCCGCCCCGACGATGGTGATGACCTC
Source organism: Bradyrhizobium sp. 1 (assembly GCF_023073315.1). GTDB lineage: Bacteria > Pseudomonadota > Alphaproteobacteria > Rhizobiales > Xanthobacteraceae > Bradyrhizobium. The sequence goes on from NZ_JADPJH010000022.1 coordinate 110,976, forward strand.
GATACCCTCTTTGCGCAGCAGGGTGTTTGTGTAGGTGTTTCGATCGTAGGCGTATACGACGCCTGGTGACGCGCAGACGAGGTTGGCCCCACTGTCCCACTGCGTTCGCTCGCGCTGATAGTCGCTTCCGCCCGCCTCGACCACGCGAAGTTTCTTGAGACCCAGCGCCTCCTCGACGACGTCGACAAACGGCTTCTCTTCCGCGTGCAATTCGACGCCGCTCGGCGCATTGCTCGGGCGGTAGGAATAGGTACGAGTCTGATTGATGAAGTCCGGCGCGGTCAGCACGCAGTCGCGGTCAGCGAAAGTGAAGACCGTGTCGAGATGCATGGCGGCGCGAATCTTTGGCATTGCTGCGACGATCACGCGTTCCGCCGCCTTCTTCGCAAACAGCGTCGCCGCGAGTTGGCTGATCGCCTGTCGCGACGTGCGTTCGCTCATCCCGATCAGCACAATTCCCTTGCCGATCGGCATCACGTCGCCCCCCTCCAATGTAGCCAGCCCATGATCGTGCGTGGGATCGCCCCACCAGACATTGACCTTGCCGGCAAAATCGGGATGAAACTTGTAGATCGCCGTTGTGAGGATCGTTTCCTCTTGCCGCGCCGGCCAATAAAGCGAATTGAGCGTCACGCCGCCATAGATCCAGCAGGTGGTGTCGCGGGTGTACAGCGTGTTCGGCAGCGGCGGCAGCAGGTACTCGGTCGCGCCCGCCGCCTCCTTGACCATCTTGATGGCCGCGCCGCCATGCGCCTCGGGAAAATCATGGGTCGACAGGCCGCCGAGCAAGGTTTCCGCGAGCTTGCGATTGTCCAGGCCGGAAAGGTAGCTTCTCAGTTCGTCGATGAAGCCAAGGCCGACCTGATTTGGCACGACCTGGTTGTCGAGAATCCAGTTCTTGCCTTCGGGTACCGCCACCGTTTCGGCCAGCAGGTTGTGCATTTCCACCACGTCGACACCACGGTCGCGCATCTTGGTGACGAAATCGAAGTGGTCACGCTTGGCGTTCTCCACCCAGAGAACATCGTCGAACAGCAACTGATCGCAATTCGATGGAGTCAGGCGCGAGTGCGCGAGGCCGGGCGAGCAGACCATCACCTTGCGAAGCTGGCCGACCTCCGAATGAACGCCAAAAGCTGGAGAGTTCGCCATTGTGGCTCCTTTTCGTATTGGGACGCTAGATGGTGATATAGCCGGTCGCCAGACCATGGATGCCGACAACGCAGCCAATGACCGCGACTGCGAACAAAACCCACTCGGCCGGCGTGAAGAGTTGTTTGCCCTGCTCTTTTCGGGTGATGTAGTACAGGATGGTACCGGGGGCGTAGATGATGAAGCCGAGCAGCAGGAACTTCGTCCCGCCGGCGAACAACAAGAATATGGTGTAGATCGTCGCCAAGACCGCAATGATGGCATCCTTGCTGAGGTCGCGTGGATCCCTTTCGTAAGTCTCCCTGCGAAACACCAGCATCAACGCAAAGGCCGCGGAGAGAAAATAGGGAATCAGCGAGAGGTGGCTGCATAGCGACAGCGCAAAGGTGAAGGCGTCGTCGGAAAACAGCGTTGCGACGAGTACGAGCTGTACGAGCAGTGAGCTCATGAACAATGCAGCCGAGGGCACCTGGTTGGCATTCTCGCGCGCGAGGAAAGCGGGCATGTCCTGATTTTTCGCTGCCACCGAAAGCACCTCAGCGGCCATCAGCGTCCAAGCCAGGTATGCCCCGAGCACCGAGACGATCACGCCGACGCCGATGAACAGGGCGCCCCAGTAACCGACGGCGGCTTCGAGCACACCGCCAACCGAAGGCTGGCGCAGCTGCGCTAGCTCTGCGCGAGGCAGGATGCCGTAGGCCAGGATCGACACCGAGGCGAACAGCGCGAGGACGCCCAGGAAACCCGTCACGGTCGCGATACCCACGTCCTCGCGTCTCTCCGCGAAGCGCGAATAGTTGCTTGCGCCCTCGATGCCCAGGAACACGAAGACCGTTACCAGCATCGTCGCTTTGACCTGTTCAAACAGACTGCCGTAATCCCCGGTCGCGCCGCCCCAGAGGTTAGCCACGAATACGCTGGGCTTGAGGTAGAAGATCGCCAGCACGACGAAGACCAGTAACGGGATGACCTTGGCGATCGTGACGATCTTGTTGATTCCCGCCGCTTCCTTCACGCCGCGCAGCACCAGAAAATGGAATGCCCATATTCCGACCGAGGAGATGAGCACCGCGGTCAACGTATTGCCCTGCCCCAAAGCGGGAAAGAACGCACCGAGTGTCGACTTGATCAGGATCCAGTACGACACGTTGCCGACGCAGGCGCTGGCCCAGTAGCCGAATGCCGAGAAGAAACCGACATAGGGCCCGAAGCCCGCCCGGGCATAGGCGTATACGCCGGCATCGAGATCCGGCTTGCGGTTTGCGAGGGTTTGGAACACGAACGCCAGCATCAGCATGCCGGCGCCGGCGATGGCCCAGGCAATCAGGGCTCCGTAGATGCCCGTAGCCTGTGCGAAATTGCGCGGAATCGAAAACACGCCTGCGCCAACCATGCCGCCGACGACCATGCCGGTAAGGATTCCCAGCGGGACTTTCTGTTGTTCGCCGTTCGCACCCATAGTGGTACCCCGATCATCTGCAATGCCCTCAGGGCGAACGCAGATAGGCTTTCGATCATCACAGATGCACTCACTGCGCAGTGGGGGGCATCGGGTTGACTACCTAGCCGAAGGCGAGGATTCCCCTATCGGGCTCTACCCTCCCCCTTCGTGCGGCTTGGGTCGCGCTGGATCACCACCGGCTGAGTTGCGCCAAACCAGGCGACATAGATCGTCGGCAGGAAGACGAGCGTAAGAACCGTCGCAACCAGCAAGCCGCCCATGATCGCGAACGCCATCGGCCCCCAAAACACCGTTGGCGCGATCGGGATCATCCCCAGCACGGTCGATACGGCCGTCAACATGATCGGCCGGAACCGGGAGCTGCTGGCATCGACCGCGGCGTCCCAAGGTGTCTTACCAAGAGCGCGCTCCGCGTCGATCTGACCGATCAGGATGACCGCGTTCTTGCTGATCATGCCCAGGAGCGCGAGAACCCCCAGAATGGCGACGAAGCCCAGCGGTCTCCCGGACAGCATCAAGGCTGCAACGACCCCGATCAGGCCGAGCGGCGCAACGCTGAGGACCATGAACAGTCGCGGGAAGCTTTGCAGCTGCACCATAAGGACCGTGAACATGACCAACAGCATCACTGGGACCACGGCCAACACGGATGCCTGCGATTTCTGGCTTTCTTCCACCGTCCCGCCCGCGACCACGCTGTACGACGGCGGGAGCGTCTTCTGGAACTTCTCGATCGTCGGCAACAGCGAGGCGACCACGCCTTCCGGCAATTTCTCACCCGCGATGGCGGCCTGGACCGTCAAGGTCGGAACGCGGTCGCGCCTCCAGATGAGCGGAAACTCCTGATCATATTCGAAGGATGCAAACTGGCTGAGAGCAACGGTCTGTCCGCCCGGCAGCGCCACCTGCAGATTGCGCAGACTGTCCAGCGAGACCCTTTGCTCGTCGGTCGCGCGGGCAACCACGTCGACCAGATAGATATCGTCGCGGACCTGGGTGATGGCCGTACCCGTGATGACGGCGTTCAGGACGGTCGCGATCGCCTGCGAGCTCAGGCCGAGTTGACGTGCCTCGTTCTGGTCGACGCGGATGCGTACCTGCCGGTCGGGCTCCATCCAGTCGAAATTCACCTGCTTGGTGTCCGGACTGGAAGCAACGATCTGCCCGACCTGCAGCGCGATCTCTCGTACCCGCTCCACGTCAGGCCCGCCCACCCGATACTGGATCGGCCAACCGACCGGCGGCCCGAGCTCGAGCGGCGAAACGAACGCAATGGCCTTGGGAAATTCCTCGGCCAGCAGTTTTTCGAGCTTGGCATGCAGGCGTTCACGCGCGGCGACATCTTTTGCGATCACCACGGTCTGCGTGAAGAAGTCGTTCGGAAGCTGGACGTTAAGAGGCAAGTAAAAGCGGATGGCGCCGCGTCCGACATAGGTGCTCCATCGTGCCACATCGGGGTCGATCGCCAGCGCCGCATCCAGGCGCTTCGCCGCAGCCTCGCTCGCGTAGATCGAAGCGTTCTGGGGCAGGCTGACATCGACCAGCAGTTCCGGACGATCCGACGACGGAAAGAACTGCCTGGGGATCAACGGCATCGCAAGGACCGAGGCGACAAAGAGTGCCATCGAGATCGCAATGGTCAGCCATTTCGCGCGCATCGCCGATGTCAGGAAGCTCCGGTAGATCCGGAAAATCCTGCTAGGGTCAGCCGAGTTGCCTTGCTTCGGCGGAACGAGGATCGCAGCGCCAAGCAGTGGCGTGAAAATGACAGCGACCATCCAGGAGACCAGCAGTGCGATCGTGACCACGGCGAACAGCGAAAACGTGTACTCGCCCGCCGAGCTCGCCGCAAAGCCCACCGGAATGAAGCCGGCGATCGTCACCAGCGTGCCGGCGAGCATCGCCATCGCGTGGGTCCGATAGGCGAAAGTTGCCGCCTCGACCTTGCTGGCGCCCTCCGCCAGTTTGGTGAGCGTCGCGTCGGTCGTTGTCATCGCATCGTCGACCAGCAAGGCGAGCGCGATAATCAGTGCGCCGAGCGATATTCGCTGCATGTCGATGCTCAGCAGACCCATGATCGGCAAGACGATTGCCAAGGTGAACGGTATGGCAAGCGCGATGATCAGACCGGGTCGCACGCCCAGGCTGATGAAACTGACCACCATGATGATGGCGATCGCCTGGAGCAACGAGACCATGAACTCCCGAATGGCGTGATTGACCACGACGGGCTGGTCGGCGACCAGGCTCGGCTCGATTCCGATCGGGAGGTCTGCGGTAATCTGCGCCATCGCCTTTGTGGTGTTGGCGCCCAGCGCAAGAATATCCCCGCCGTCCCGCATGGCGATTGCGAGTCCTATGGCTGGCTTTCCGTTGACCCGAAACATCGGATGGGGCGGGTCGGTGTAACCGCGCCGCACCCGTGCGATGTCGCTCAAGCGAAGCATGCGCCCGCCTGCGGAAAAGTTGATGTCGGCGATGTCCTGCTCGGACTGGAAGCCCCCTGACACCCGAATAGAGATGCTTTCCGAGCTCGTCTGTATCGTTCCCGCCGGACGCACGATGTTTTGCGACTGGAGCGCCGCAATAAGGGAGGACCGATCAACGCCGAGGGCCGCGAGCTCCTTCGTGGAAAACTCGACGAAGATCACCTCATCCTGCTCGCCCAAAAGCTCGATCTTCGACACGTCAGGCACGAGAAGCAGTTTCGAGCGAATATCCTCCACCCGATCGCGCAGCTCACGCTGGCTGAAACCGTCGCTGGTGAAGCCGTAGATGATGCCGAACGTATCACCGAATTCGTCATTAAACCCAGGCCCGATCACACCGGCGGGTAACGTATGGCGCATGTCGCCGATCGACTTGCGCACGTGGTACCAGGTGTCGGCGACCTCGCTTGCGTTGGCGCTGCCCTTCAGGTTCACAAAGACAGTCGAGACACCTGCCCTCGTGAAGCTTCGCAGGAAGTCGAGATGCGGCGTTTCCTGGAGGCGACGTTCGAGGCGCTCCGTCACCTGCTTCATCGTCTCCTCCACAGATGCACCGGGCCAAGCGGCCTGAACAACCATGGTCTTGATGATGAAGGCGGGATCTTCGTTGCGACCCAAGCGGAAATAGGACAATGCACCCGCGATAACCGCGACGATCATCATATAGACAATCAGCGAGCGGTGTTTCAGCGCCCAATCGGAAAGATTGATTCCACTCATTGCCCTGATCCGAGCACCCGGACCTTCTGACCCGGATGAAGCGCCTGGACGCCGGCGGTGACAACGACTTCACCGGTGTCGAGCCCCTGCGAGATCACCGCTTGGGCTTCATCGAACCGCAGCACATCCACATTGCGCACCGAGACCGTACTGGCGGTCGGATCGACGATCCATACGGCGGCGCGCTGGTTCATCCTGGTCAGGGCGGAGGACGGAATATCGATCATCGGCCCTGCACTCGTGTTCACCCGCCCAACGACCGTCGCGCCCAGGCGCATCGCCGACGGAGGGTCGGTCAGACCGACCCTGACCTCAAAGGTCCGGGTGACGGCACTGGCCTGCGCGGCAACCTCGCGAATGCGCCCTCTGGCCTTGACAGTAGGATCATCAGCCAGGCTGACCTCAACCTCCGGATCGGCTGAAGCAGCTCTGACCATTTGAGAGGGGACGTCGAAGACCGCATCGCGGCCGTCTTGCCGCGCGATCCTTGCGATCATCTGCCCAGCCTGCACCACCTCGCCGGCTCCTGGACCAGTGGCGGTTATCACGCCGGGGGCATCGGCTTTCAGTTCCGTGAATCCGACCAGGTCATGCGCGGCACTCAGTGCGGCTTCAGCCGCATCGACCTGCGATCGCGCCGTTTGCTGCGCCTGGGTCGCGGCATCGTAATTGACGCGCGTGGTCCAGCCCTGCGCCAAAAGCGTCTCCTGACGGTCGAAGTGATTGCGGGCCTGCGTCAACTGCCCCTGAGCCGCGGCGAGAGATGCCTGCGCCTGCCGCAGTGCGTTCAGCTCGTTCTGGGACTCCAACCGCGCCAGCACCTGGCCGACATTGACCCGATCGCCGATCTTGCTGTCGTTGTTTGACAGCCGCCCGGATATCCGGAACGCCACATTCACTTCATCTTCGGCTTCGACCCGGCCGGAAAATGTCAAGGGCGTCGTGATTTTGCGTTTTTCCACGGTCGCCGTACGTACGATCCGCGGCACGGGCGTGTCATTCGTTGCCGCTTCTCTGCCGCAGCCTGCGATAATCGGCGAGAACGCAGCCAGGAAAGTCAGTGTGACGATGCGCCGAGGCGTAGATCGGCTGCCGCGCGTGAACATGAGCTCTTCCGTTCCGGGTGTGAAATGTTGCCGATCGGCCTTTCCGGGGTTGAGTTGGTTCGGTGTCGCGGTTGGCATTTTTGCTGATGGGGCCCGCTGCCAACATCGGTAAATCTACTCGATGCAACCGGATGTAATCGTGGTTCACCGTGGCTTGTGCCTTGGGAGATTCCTGAGACCCGATCAGGCAATCACCCAATACCGCCAGCTCCGCCGACACGACATGATGCAACGTCAGGTGAAGCAAACGCTTGAAGAACAACGCTCGAACGTAGCTCCCACCGAAACGACGGATCAGGAGGATTTCAAATGCGAAAGTTTATCTTGGTGGCCACCGCCATCCTGGGGGCACTGGCGATCACGCCCGTCGCGTCACAGGCGCAAACTCAGCAACATCAATGGTGCTCCAAGTTCAAGGGAATGACCAATTGCAGGTATTCCACCGAGGAGCAGTGCCGGGCGTCCAGGAGCGGAAGGGGCGGCACCTGCTTCGCCAGACAGGCGTCGCGCTAGTTGCGCGGCAGGGTCGCGAGATCCTATCCAAAACGATGGCGCCGTACGATCCGCTCGTGGGCGCCATCGGAGCCATTCTGGATGATGATGTATCGCTACGCCGGCTCGCGGCTCGGTGCATTGAATGATTTGCCGAGGAAGCCGCCGCCAGCGAACCCACGTCCTGGAGGCATCGTCGAATCTGGCGACGCAAATCCGGAGCAACCGAGGAAGCCGACATGACAGGGTCCTCACGTGATCGAGACGGGCGCACGGCCATCACGGGTGGACAATTGTGGCGGATAGCGATGTTCAGAGCAGCATCGTTCCTCTGCCTCTGGCTCGTTCTTGCCGGAGCCAATCCAGGAGATATTCCTGCCGCTGCGGTTGCGATCGCCGCGGCAACCTGGACAAGCTTGCACCTGCTCGAACCCAGCAGCTCGCGGCGTTCGCTTGTGGCCATCGCCCGACTGGCGCTGCTTTTCCTCTATCACTCCGTCGTCGCCGGCATAGACGTCGCGGGACGCGCACTGAATCCCCGATTGCCGCTACATCCGGGATTTGTGGCCTATCCGTCCCGGCTATCACGCGGCGTACGGCAGAACGTGTTCACGACACTCACCAGCCTGCTGCCCGGGACGGTGCCGGCCGGCGAAGAGAACGGGCACATCGTCTATCATTGCCTCGACGTCACACAACCAGTCCTCGACGATCTCGCCGCCGAGGAAGCGGCGCTGGTCCGGGCCCTCTACAATGACTGAATTCCTGACCGCTGCCGTCGGCTTGATCCTCGCGCTTCTGGCCCTCGGCCTGGTGTCGATCTTGCGCGGTCCGGGCGACACCGACCGGATGATGGCTGCGCAGCTGATCGGTACCGCGGGCATCGCGGTGCTGCTGTTGCTCGGCACCGTGACAGGCGTCCCGGCAGCCGTCGACGTGGCCTTGATCCTGGCGCTGCTCGCCACCTTCGCATCCATCGCGTTCGTCAAGAAGGGGCTGTCCCGCCTCGAAAGCGACGGGGTCGGTTCGGCGGAGGACAAGTGAACTTCGCGCGGGACATCATGACTATCGCGTGCGTCTCGACGGGCGCGTTCTTCTTCCTGGCCGGCACAGTCGGCCTCCTTCGCTTCCCCGACACCTTGACCCGCCTCCACGCGCTGACCAAGGCCGACAACCTCGGCCTCGGATTCGTCGTGCTCGGGTTGCTTCCCCAGGCAGGAGGCCTGCGCGACGGGCTGAAGCTGATGAGCATCTGGATGTTCGCACTTCTTGCCGGCGCCACGGTCTCGCAATTGATCGCGCGCACGGTGCGCCGAAGCGGGGCCGGATGAGCATCGCAACGGTCTTCGAGGTCGCACTCGCCGCCGTGGTGCTGGGCCTCGCCATCTGGACCATCGCCGTCCCCGAGACGTATTCGGCAACGGTGGGTTTCGTCGCCTACGGTCTTCTGGTCGCGCTGATCTGGGTTCGTCTCGACGCGGTCGATGTCGCACTGACGGAAGCCGCCATCGGCGGCGGCTTGGGTGGCGTCGTGCTGTTGGGAGCGGCTGCCCGGTTGCGCGATGCCGAGGCCACGGCAGCCGAACGACCCGACCGCTTTACGCGTCTGATCGCGGCCATCCTGTCCGCATCGATCGCGGCGGCGCTAGGTCTCGCCATCCTGATCCTGCCCGATCATGCTCCAACGCTGGCACCGGTCGTCGCCGCGAATGCCGGAGCGACCGGAATGGCCAATCCGGTCACCAATGTCCTCATGGCATTTCGCGGGATGGACACCATGCTCGAGAAGGTCGTGCTCCTGCTGACCGTCGTCGGTGTCTGGTCGCTCGCGTCGGACCGGGCCTGGGGCGGCCGTCCGGGACCGCATCACGAAGCCGACCCACATGGCGTTCTCGCCTTCCTCGCCCGCCTGTTGCCCCCTGCGGGCATTGTCGTCGGCATTTACATGCTGTGGACTGGGGCCGATCACCCCGGCGGAGCATTTCAGGGCGGTGCGGTTCTCGCGTCCATGTGGCTGCTGGCCATCATGGCTGGATTGGCGGACACGCCGCCCGTGAGCAGCCGATGGCTGCGGTTTATCCTGGTTGCCGGGCCCGGCCTGTTTCTTGTCGTTGGCCTCGGTGGGCTTTGTTTCGGAGCGGCCTTCCTCGCCTATCCGGTTGCGTTCGCCAAACCGCTGATTCTCGGCATCGAGGTCGCGATGGTCCTGACGATCGCAGCGACCCTCGCCCTCCTCCTCGCCGGCGCGCCTGAAAGGAATGCATAGCGATGAGCAGCGTATCGGTGTTCGGATTGTGTGCCGCCGCCGCGGTCGGACTTGGGCTTTACGGCCTGATCACCAACCCGCAACCGTTACGCAAGATCGTCGCATTCAATCTGCTCGGCAGCGGAGTGTTTCTCCTGTTCGGGATCGTCGGGCGACGGGGTGCCGCGGCGGGTGTTGGCAACGATCCGGTGCCGCAGGCCCTGGTGATCACGGGGATCGTGGTCGCGTTTTCCGCAACGGCCCTGGCGATCGCCTTGTTGCTCCGGTTATTCCACGCCGCGGGCTCCACGACGCTCAGCAGTCGAGCGCCGACGAGCCCGCGCTCTGATCCATCAGGTGGCTGATGCTGTCCCCCGCGCTGGAGACGAGTGCGGGTGGCTTTCTGCTGGTGCTGTCGATCGTCGTACCGGTCGCGGGCGTGCTGTTGGCATTCGCTCTCGGCGACCGCTACGTCCGGCTGGTCGCATTCACGGTCGTGCCGGTCGGGTCGACAATTGCCGCGGCAGTTCTCCTGGTCTTGCCGCAGAACGACGGCCACCTTGCCTATCTGCTCGGTGCCTGGCCGCCACCATTGGGGGTCGCCTTGCGAGCGGACGGATCGTCGGCGGTGATGCTCGCGACCACGGCGATCGTAATCTGCGTCGTCGCCGTTTTTGCCGCGAGCGATTTTCGTCCTGCATCAGGGAACCGGCGTGCGCCTTTCGCATTCTGGATTCTTTTGTTGGCGATCTGGGCGGCGCTGAACACGATCTTCGTCGGAGGCGATCTCTTCACCCTTTACGTCGCCCTGGAACTGCTGACGTTCGCCGCGGTGCCGCTGGTCTCACTGGAGGGGCGCGCAGAGACGCTTCAGGCTGCGCTGCGCTATCTTCTCTTCGCATTGCTCGGCTCGATCCTCTACCTGATGGGCACCGCACTGTTCTATGGCCTGTACGGCACGCTCGACATCGTGCTGCTGTCTCATCGCGCCTCCGCGGAGCCCGGCGCGCTGATTGCGGCGGCATTGATGACGACCGGCCTCCTCGCCAAGACCGCTCTCTTTCCTTTGCACCTCTGGCTGCCGCCCGCTCACGCCGGCGCACCGGCGGCCGCGAGCGCGATCCTGTCCGGCCTGGTCGTGAAGGGATCGTTCTTCATCCTTCTGCGGCTGTGGTTCAACGTACGCCCCGGCATGTCCGGCTTTGCCGCTGCACAATTTCTGGCGGCGCTGGGAGCCGGCGCGATCGTGGTCGGAAGCATCGTCGCTCTGCGGCAGGAGCGCCTCAAGCTGCTCGTCGCCTATTCGACATTGGCTCAGATCGGCTATCTCTTCCTGATGTTTCCGCTGGCCTTCAATGCCTCGGGTCAGCTCGAAAGTGGGCAAGCGCTTGCTGGCGGATTGCTTCAGACGGTCTCTCACGCCACTGCGAAAGCGGCGATGTTCCTGGCAGTCGGGTCGATCTACGCCGGATTCGGCCATGATCGCGTCACCGGGATCCGCGGCGCCGCACGCGCCCTGCCCTTGAGCGTCATGACCTTTGCGTTAGCCGGCTTCGCACTGATGGGCGTTCAACCGGGTGGCGCCGCCCTGGCGAAGGAGTTGTTGCTCCAGGAGACGGCAAGGACGGGACAGTGGTGGTGGGCCGGCGTGCTCCAGGTCGGCGGGATGTTCACGGCCGCCTATGTCGTTCTGGTACTTGCCCATGCGCTTTCGCCTCCGGATCAGCCGGTCGCACTCGTGGCGAAGCCGCCACGCAGCAGCGGTTTGGCGGCGCTTGCCTTGGCACTCTGCTCGCTACTGCTTGGCCTGCTGCCATGGGAGCCGTATTTGCCGATCACGTATGCCGCGGAATCGAAACTGTTCGGGGTCGAAGCGCTCGTCAAATTGCTCGTAACCGTGTTCGGAGGTGCCGCGCTTGCAATCCTGCTCAGTCCCTGGCCGCATCCCCTGGCGTTTTCGGCAGCCGGGAAGACGATAATGCACCTGATCGCCCCCTTGCGGCGCACCTGTATCGGACTCGGCAGCCTGGTCGAAACGGGCGACGGCGTTCTTCGTCAATGGTCGACGGCCAGCATATCGCTCCTCCTGGTCGCGTTGCTGCTCGCCGCGCTGATGTTCGTCGCCAATTGAATTTCCAAGGCCGGTGAGGGATCCGCGTTCCGGCAGGTCCGGAACATCCTCCCTGCTCCCGAGGGTTTTCTCGGATGCCGGGCTGGCCTCTCACCTTCTAGTCTCGATTTAGCACCGTGCAGCCGGGATCAGTCCCTTCTGGACGGAGCTACCCCAATGGTAACGGAGGCCTCCATGTCTGATCTTGTCGCAATCGTGTATCCGAACGAGGCGAAGGCCGAGGACGTCCGCCAGCGGCTGCTCAAGTTGCAAAAAGAGTACCTGATCTCCATCAGCGATGCCGTCATCGCGGTGAAGACGGAAGCCGGCAGCGTGAAGCTGAACCAGCTCGTCAACACCACGGCGACGGGCGCGATCACCGGCAGCTTCTGGGGCCTCCTGATCGGCGTCCTCTTCCTCAATCCGATCATCGGTGTGGCGCTCGGCGCCGCGTCGGGGGCGCTGGGAGGCGCCTTATCCGATTTCGGCATCAACGATTCGTTCGTGAAGGAGCTTTCGGCATCGCTCCACCCCGGCAACGCCGCCCTCTTCGTCCTGATCAAGAACATGACCGCCGACAAGGTCCTCAACGAGATCAAGGACGCCGGCGGGGTCGTGCTGAAGACCTCCCTGGACGAGACCAAGGAAAAGATCCTGCGCGATGCGCTCGCCGGTGCGGCGGAGCGACCGGCGGCTTGAACCGCCTACCGCCGCCCGCCCAACAGGCGCAGGAGCATCATGAACAGATTGATGAAGTTGAGATAGAGCGACAGCGCCGCAATCACGGACTTGCGGCCTGCCGTGGTCTCGTCGTCCCTGCTGTCATACATCGCCTTGATCCGCTGGGTGTCGTAGGCCGTAAGTCCCGCAAAGACACCGACGCCTACGATCGAGATCAGCCAATCGAGTCCCGTCGACCGCAGGAAGAGGTTGACCAGGCTGGCGACGATGACGCCGATCAAGCCCATGAACAGGAAGCTCCCGAGCCCGGACAGATCGCGCCTGGTGGAGTAGCCGAAGATGCTGAGTGCCCCGAACATTGCGGCCGCGATGAAGAAGACGCGCGTGATCGAGGCGCTGGTGTAAATGTGCAGCAGGGTCGAGAGCGAGATGCCGACCAGCCCGCCATAGAGGAAAAACAACAGCCGCGCCGTTCCCACCGACAGCGTATTAATGCGCGCTCCGATGAAAAATACCAGCCCGAGCGGTGCCAGGATGAAAACCCACATCAGTGGGCTCTGAAGCAACGCAGGGCCTGTCAGTTGATAGGTCAGCCACGCCACAACGGCCGTCAGGCCGACGCCCGCAGCCATATAATTGTAGATGCGCAGCATATATGTGCGCAATCCGGTATCGATCGCGAGCGAGCTGCCAACGGTTCCCGGGACGGTCGCGTTCGGTTCATAGTTCGACATCGCCTGCCTCCTCGCGTTCGTTCGCAGGAAGAAGACAGGCTATTGATCCGGCTCCAGCGAGAACATCGGATGATCACCCGAGTGGAGGAGGATACATTACCTTACTCGCCGGACGCGTATTTTCGGCGGCTTGCCGAAACGTAATGCGGGATTCGACCGGCGCTCCTTATCCCTTTTGCCTAGATTCTTACGCGCTTGTCACTGGAATGCGGCGGCACACCGGCCTACTCCGTTGGCATGCGCTACTTCTTTCATATTGTCGACAAATACGGTCTCTCTCCGGACGGGACGGGGTATGAGCACGCGGACCAGGAAGCCGCCGTCCTGCACGCCAGGCGCATCGCGGCGGAACTCGCAAAAGCGGGCGATTTCTGCCGTGCAGGCTTTGTATTGATCGCGTGCGCCGCTACGGAATCCGCCGGTTCCCATTAGAGCGCGCGGCCCTCGCTCCACAGCGTCGGGCAGGTGCCAGAGACATCGGCCGCCGATTTCCTGCCTTGCCCTCTACAGAGAATCCCTGATGTCACGAGGGGAAAGCCGCCTCTAAGGTTCGCGCCAAGGGTGGCCGGCCTATCTCGCTCGAATTCAACCGCCGCGCTCACCTCATCTCCGATTGAAAGCCATTCTCATCATGGCTCCTTCGTCGAACGAGGTCGATCAGAAGCTTTCGCGTAGCGCGCTCGTCGCGCTCGTGGTCGGATCGATGGTTGGTTCCGGCATCTTCGCGCTGCCGGCCTCCTTCGGACGCGTCACCGGCGTGCTCGGAACACTGATCGCCTGGGTCATTGCCGGCACTGGCATGCTCATGCTCGCCCTGGTTTTCCAGACGCTGTCTCGCCGCAGGCCGGACCTGGATACGGGCATCTACGCTTACGCCAAGGCAGGGTTCGGAGACTATATCGGCTTTGCTTCGGCGGCCGGCTACTGGATCGGATGTTGCCTCGCCGATGTGGCCTGTCTCATTCTGATCAAGGCGACAATCGGACAGTTCTTTCCCGTCTTCGGCGATGGGACGACGCCGGCGGCCATCGCATCCGCATCCGTCCTGCTGTGGGGCGTCCATTTCCTGGTGCTGCGAGGCATCAAGGGAGCCGCCACCCTCAATACGATTGCGACCTACGCCAAGATCATTCCGATTCTGCTTTTCATCGGGGTGGCATTCATTGTCCTCGATCCCGACCTGATCTCCCGGAATTTCTGGGGAACTGAGCAGCCGAGCGGGGCAGCGATATTCGGGCAGGTCCGGAGCACCATGCTGCTCACCGTCTTCGTCTTCGTCGGAATTGAGGGCGCGAGCGTGTACTCGCGCTACGCCAGGGACCGCTCCGATATCGGGTTTGCGACCGTTGCCGGCTTCCTGTTGGTTCTCTGCCTTCTTGTTCTGGTGACGCTGTTGTCCTACGGCGTCCTTACGCGGCAGGAGCTCTCTGGCCTCTCAACACCGTCGATGGCCGGAGTGATGGAAGCGATGGTCGGGCGTTGGGGTGGCATCTTCATCAGCGTGGCGTTGCTGATCTCGATTCTTGGCAACTACCTGTCATGGTCGCTACTGGCGGCCGAGGTTCTACACTCCGCGGCGGTCAACCGCACGATGCCATCTTTTCTCGCGCGGGTTAACGCCCACCAGGTCCCCGCCGGCGCGCTCTGGCTCACCAACTGCGTTATCCAGGCGTTCCTTCTCGTCACCTGGTTCGCCGAATATGCATTCACTCTCGCCTTGAAGATGACAAGCGCGATGACGCTGATTCCGTACTTCCTGGTCGCAGCCTACGGCCTCAAGCTGGCTTATCTCGGCAACTCATATCACGCTGGCGAACGCGCCCGTAGCGTCGACGGGATCCGCTCGGCGATCGCAACGCTCTACGCCTTGGCCATGATCTACGCGGGCGGCCCCACGTTCCTTCTGCTGTCGTCGATCCTTTACGCACCGGGAACGTTTCTGTTTTTCCTGGCCAAGCGCGAACGCAAGGAGACCGTCTTCAAGCCGTTCGAGGCGATCATCTTTACCGTGATCGCGCTCGCAGCCTGCACCGGAATCTATGCGCTGGCCGTCGGTGCTATCTCGATTTGAAGCCTTATGGGTCGAATGGAGGCCAACATGAATATCCGGACCGTTTGCGGCGCTCTGGTTCTAGCCGCGTCGATCGCCACCGCGCAGCCAACCTCCTCCCAAGCGCAATCGACCGCCCCAGCCACATCCGCGCCAAAACCTGCCGCTGCAACACCTGCGCCCAATGCCGCGACACCAAATACCAATACGAACCCAACCAAGCATCGCTACTGGCGCCATCGCGGCGGCTCGCATCCTCACTACGGCAGCCGCCGCGTTCGTACCTAGGCCCGGACTCGACGGCCCCTTGCAATTCCCGAGTTGACCGATGAGCGAAGTGAGCACAGGACAAAAGCAGCTTCGTGAGAACGCGATCGGCGAGGCTACAGCCGCGGCCTATGGGCCGCGCGGCTTCCTCGCAACAGGCCTTGCCTTGCTCTCCATATGCATTGCCCTCTTTCTGGTGTGGCAAACGGTATCAAGCCTCCTGATCATCTTCGCGGGCGTGCTGTTTTCGGCTTTTCTGGATGCTGCTGCGAGGGCGATGGCGCTTGTCGTTCGCCTCAATCGCATCTGGCGGCTGACATTCGTGCTTCTGCTGCTCGCTGCCGCGGTCGGACTTGGCCTCGTCTGGGGAGCCGGCAAGCTTCCGGAGCAAACGCGCCTGTTGCTGAAAGTCATGGACACCCAGTTCGACATCCTGCAGCGGCATCTTCTGAGCTACGGCGTCGACCTGCTCGGTCCGGAATGGGGCCGGGATTTCGCGCAATGGCTGGTCTCCGACCAAGGTCGGTTCTTCAGTCACGCCCAGCTCGTCCTTGGCGGAGCGTCGAGCTTTCTGGCCGGCGTGCTGGTGATCGTGTTCCTCGGTATCCTCTTCGCCTTTGATCCCACCAGCCACCGCGAGAGCCTCGTGATGCTGGCGAAGCCGCCCTATCGCGGCCGGACACGCGCCGTGATGAACGAGATGGGGAACGTCCTGCGGCTTTGGTTCGTCGGACAGCTGATCCGCATCATCCTGATGACACTGTGCGTGTGGGTCGCGCTCTATCTCATCGGGCTTCCCGGTCCCTTCGTGCTTGGACTGCAGGCAGGCCTCTCCAACTTCGTTCCATATCTGGGACCCATCCTTGCCGCAATCCCGATCGCGCTCGTCGCGATGCCGCTTGGCGGATCGCTGCTGATCTGGGCCGTCGTCATCTACACGATCATTCAATCGATCGAGGGCTATGTGATCGGCCCGCTGATCCAGCGACAGGCGGTCGAGATTCCTCCCGCCTGGACATTGGTCGCGATCGTGTTGCTGGGTGCGTTGTTCGGCGTCATGGGCATTGCGCTCGCCATGCCGCTGGTCGCCGTCGGCCGGGTCGCAATCATCAGATTTTACGTCGAGGATTACCTCGGCGATGACCGCGGGCGGGCGTTCAACAAGGGACCGTCGCAAATGGGTGCGGCATGAGCGAGATTGGAGCCGAACGGAACGAGGGAACGGAGCCATCCTCGACGCATTCGGGTATGACACATTTTCTGTGGCAGCAACTTCCCTACATCATTGCACTGGTGCTCGGCGTCGCCGGCGTCGCCTACACCAACGCGTCGCACCAGCCTCTCGTCGGCTATTGGGAATTTCTCGCGCTCGCCATCGGCGTGGTCTGTGTCATCAACAAGTGGACGGAGATCGATGGCAGGGAAGCTCGCTGGCGGCTGATCTGGACTCAGGCGCTGCACTGGGTGGCCGTCCTTGTCGCGATGAACGTCATGCTGGTATCAGGCGTTCAGCAATTGCTGCCGACGCCGGCAACCAGCCTTGTTCTTCTCACACTGCTTGCGCTCGGCACCATCCTCGCAGGCATCAGTCTTCTGTCGCCGCAAATTGCCTTCCTCGGCCTTGCGATGGGCATCACGGTTCCGGCGATATCCTGGTTGCAGCAATCCATCATCTTCTTCCTGTTGGGCGCCGTCCTGCTGATCGGCCTCGGCATCACGTTCTGGCTTCGCCAGGACCGCAGCCCAAGGAGTTCGCCCGCCAACAGTGGAAGCCAAACGGAGGCCTGAATGCGCATTAACCTGATTCTCGCAATCATCTTCGGATCCGCCTTGATGTGCGCCGATGCCCTGTCCGCACGCGCCGAGACATTCAGGGTCGGCCGGCTGATATGTACCAGCACACCACGCGTTGGACTGGTGCTTGGCTCCGCGCAGGAGCTTCGTTGCGTGTTCACGACGACGCGCCCGACCCGGCAGTACGTCTACGAGGGGCGGATCAGACGGGTTGGTCTCGATATCGGCGTGACCAGCGCAGGCAGCCTGTCATGGGCCGTCTTCGCCAGGAACTCGCGCGTCGGCCCCGGCACGCTGCGGGGGAGCTACGTGGGTGCGAGCGGCAATGTCGCGTTCGGCCCCGGTCTCGGAGCGAATCTTCTCATCGGAGGCTCTCGCCGGACGATTGCGCTCCAGCCCCTGTCGATCGAGCGATCGATCGGCTTGAACCTTGCCGCGGGGATTACGAACCTGACACTCGGACGGCGATAGCGGCTAGTCCCAAGTCCAGGAGCAAGGAGCGGACAATGAACCTTGCGAAAATCTCGATCGGGATGCTGGCGGCGAGTGTGCTGACACTCATCCCGAGCGGTACAAGCTGGACACAGCCAGCCGCCGGCGGTCCGCCTGCTGTCGGCATCGTCGAAGCCATCAAGCGACCGATCACCGAGAGCAGCGAATTTCTTGGACGCATCGAGGCGGTCAATCGCGTCAACGTCGTGGCTCGCGTCACCGCGTTTCTGGAAGAGCGGCTGTTCGTCGACGGTGCCGAGCTCAAAAAGGGCGACCCGCTCTACCGGGTCGAGCGCGGCCCGTTCGAGGCCGATCTCGCGTCGAAGCGGGCGGAGGTGGCCCAGTTCCAGGCGATGCTCGAGAATGCCAAGCTGACGACCGAACGTGCGCGCACGCTGCTCAGTGGGCCGGCCGGCCAGCAATCGACCTACGACGCAGCGATCGCCAACCAACGCAGCCTGGAAGCCCAGGTCCAGGCCGCCCAAGCACAAGTCGATGCGTCCCAGATCAACCTGGACTACACCATGATCAGTGCGCCGATCGACGGGAAGGTCGGACGTACTGCCGTGACTGAGGGCAATGTCGTCAGTCCAAGCTCGGGCGTACTGACTACTATCGTCAGCCAGGATCCGATGTACGTCACCTTCCCGGTGCCGCTGCGCCAAGCCCTCGAACTGCGCGAACGCTATGGACCGCAAGGGGGTCTGGAAGCGGTGGTGATCCGGCTGCGGCTGCCCAATGGCCGCATGTATGGCAAGTCCGGCAAGCTGAACTTTGTCGACAACACGATCGCCCAGAATACCGACACGATCACCGTGCGTGGCGAGATCGCCAACCCGATCCTGCGCGCGCCGTCCGCCGCGGGTGTGACCGTTCATGAACTGACCGACGGCGAATTCGTCACAGTCGTGCTCGAAGGTATCCAGCCCATCGAGGTGTTGGCGGTCCCGCGTTCGGCGGTGCTGTCCGACCAGCAGGGCGATTACGTCCTCACCGTTGGCACCGATGATAAGGCCGTACAACGCCGCATCCAGCTTGGCCAATCGACGCCCACCATTGCCTCCGTTATCAGTGGCCTTGCCGCCGGCGACAGAGTCATCGTCGATGGCCTGCAAAGGGTTCGTCCGGGTCAGGCGGTTTCGCCGGGGCCGGCCAGCGCGCTGATCCTGTCGAGTATGAAGGCCGGCGCAAGCGACGCGCCCTCGCAGCCAGACCGTGGCGGTTCGACCGGTTCGAGCCCGGAGGACAAAAAGCCATGATGTCCGCCGTCTTCATCGATCGCCCGCGACTTGCGATGGTCGTCGCCTTCATCATCACCATCGCAGGCGCGCTCGCGCTGACGCGGATCCCGGTGGCGCAGTTTCCGGACATCGTACCGCCGCAGGTCACGGTTGCGGGAATCTTCCCCGGTGCGTCTGCCGAGGTCGTGGAGACCAGCGTCGCTCAGCCCCTCGAAGCGCAGGTGATCGGGGTCGATCGTGCGCTCTACATGAAATCGACCAGCGGCAACGACGGCAGCTACACCCTGACGGTGTCGTTCGCACTCGGCACCGATCCCGATATCAACACCGTCAATGTCAACAACCGGGTCCAGAGCGCGCTGTCGCAATTGCCCACCGAAGTGCAGCAGCAGGGCGTGACGGTGCAAAAGAAGTCGTCGGCGATCCTGCAATTCCTGGTGCTCTACAGCGCTGACGGCCAGCAGGACCCGCTGTTCATCACCAATTACGCCATCATCAACGTGCTCGACGCGATCTCAAGCACCCCCGGCGTCGGGCAGGCTCACCTGTTCGCCAAGATGAATTACTCGATGCGGATCTGGTTCGATACGCAGCGGCTGACCAGCCTCAATCTCACGCCCTCGGACGTGATCGCGGCAATTCGAACGCAGAGCGTCCAGGCGCCGGTCGGCCGCATCGGCGCGCGTCCCATCAGCGACGACCAGCAATTCCAGTTCAACGTGCAGACCCTGGGGCGGCTCGCGACAGTCGATCAGTTCGCCAATATCGTGCTGCGCGCCAACCCGGATGGTTCGTCCTTGCTCGTCAAGGACGTCGCCCGGGTCGAGATGGGCGCGCAAAACCTCGACAGCGAAGCAAGGATCGACGGCCGTGCCGCGGTGCCTCTCGCGATCTATCTGGCGCCGGGCGCCAATGCCGTAACGACCGCGCAGGCGGTCGCCGCCACGATGCAGCGACTTTCCAAGCGGTTCCCGACGGGGTTGAGCTACCTCGTGCAGTACGATTCCACGAGCTTCGTACGAGATACGATCTCTGAGGTTCTGCGGACGCTGGGCGAGGCCTTCGTCCTTGTCGTGATCGTGGTTTATTTGTTTCTCGGCAATCTTCGCGCCACGGTGATACCCGCCGTTGCCGTACCGGTCAGCCTGATCGGCACCTTCGCCGTGCTGCTGATGCTCGGCTATTCCGCGAATACGGTGTCGCTGCTCGCAATGGTGCTCGCCATCGGCATCGTCGTGGATGACGCCATCGTCGTCGTGGAGAACGTCGAACGCGTGATGGAGGAGGAACCGGAGCTTTCACCAGCCGAGGCGAGCAAAAAGGCCATGACGCAGATCACGGCGCCGATCATCGCGATCACGCTGGTGCTGCTCTCCGTCTTCGTTCCGATCGCCTTCATTCCCGGCATTTCCGGCACGTTGTTTCGGCAGTTTGCGGTGACGATCAGCGCTGCCATGATGATCTCGGCGCTGAATGCACTGACCTTGTCACCCGCTCTGTGCGCGCTGTTCCTGCGGCACACCGGACCCCGGCGCGGCATGATCGGGCGCGTTCTTGGCGGCATTGACTGGATCCGCGATCGCTATAGCGGCGGCGTACGGCGGCTGCTGCGCGTGGCCAGTCTCTCGCTCATACTGGTTGCCGTGTTCGCCGCCGGCATTTTCGGAATGTCGCACCTGACGCCGACAGGGTTCCTTCCCGAGGAAGACCAGGGCGCCTTCTTCACCTCGGTGCAGTTGCCGGACGGTGCGTCCGTGGCGCGGACCAGCGAGGTCACCAGACAGATCGAGGGTGTCCTGAAGCAGATGCCGGCAGTCGACCACGTTCTCGCCATCATCGGCTTCTCCCTGCTCGACGGGGCATCCGAGCCAAACAGTGCGCTGGTCGTGACGCGCCTCAAGCCTTTTGCCGACCGCAGGGCAGCCGCGGATTCAGTGCAGGCTTTGATCCAGCAGACTTATGCAGCCGGCGCGCAAATCCGGCAGGCCAATGTGCTGCCGTTCAACATGCCGCCGATCATCGGACTCTCAACCTCAGGCGGGTTCGAATACCAGCTCCAGGCGCTGGAAGGACAGAGCCCCGCTGCGATCTCCAGCGTCACAGGGGCGTTGATCGGAGCGGCCAATGCCGATCCACGACTGGCGCGCGTGTTCTCGACCTTCACCGCGACCAACCCGTCGATCTATCTCGACATCGATCGACGCAAGGCGCAGGCGCTCGGCGTGACCATCAGCGATATCTTCACCGCCCTTCAGGCGACGCTGGGTGGCATCTACGTCAACAACTTCAACCTCTATGGACGCACCTGGCAGGTCAACGTGCAGGGCGAGGCGCTTGATCGCGCCGATCTTTCCGATATCTGGCGCATCTATGTGCGCAACAGCACCGGCCAGATGGTTCCGATGCGGTCGCTCGCCGGCATCAAGATCGTAACCGGGCCTCAGGTCATTACCCGCTACAATAATTATCGCTCAGTGACCGTGAATGGCAGCCCGGCGCCAGGCGTCTCGTCGGGTACCGCCATAGCGGCGATGGCGGAGATATCCAACGCCGTGCTGCCTGCAGGCTACAGTTTCGAGTGGACCGGCACCGCCTATCAGGAGCAGCAGGCGGCAGGACAAACCGGAGTCGTGCTCGCGCTCGCCGTGCTATTCGCCTATCTGTTCCTTGTGGCGCTCTATGAGAGCACGGTGATCCCGATCCCGGTGCTGCTGTCCGTCGTGGTCGGCGTGCTGGGCTCCTATATCGGCATCAAGATCTCCGGCCTCAATCTGGATCTGTATGGCCAGATTGGCCTCGTGGTGCTGATCGCGCTCGCCGCCAAGAACGGCATCCTGATCGTGGAGTTCGCGAAGGAACGACGAGAAGCCGGGACGGAGCTTGCGGAAGCCGCGATTCAAGGTGCGCATATGCGATTTCGCGCGGTCATGATGACCTCGGTTGCCTTCATCCTCGGGCTGCTGCCGCTGGTACTCGCAACCGGCGCCGCTGAACTGAGCCGCAGGGCGGTCGGAACCGCCGTCTTTGCCGGCATGCTCGGCTCAAGCTCGATCGGAATCTTCATGGTGCCAATGCTCTATGTGACGTTCCAGCGCCTGCGCGAGCGCATAAAGGCACGACCGCTTCCGGCGCGAACCACCTGACCCGCGCGTTCAGGACGCCGGGAAGCACTTCCAGCAGGCTTCGGAACACCGCGAATATTCCCGCCGGCACATTCAGGGTTTCATCGGATGCCAAGGTTACGCGGCAGCGATTAGCGTTTCGTGGCGCTAACTTGATTGGTCGCCGAAATGCGGGAGGATAGCGTGGCCACCTACGACAGCAGCCCCCAGGCACAGACCATTAGTCCTCCTTCCCGGTGGACATGCGCGCTCCTTGGTGTCGTGATGATCGCGGCCGGCATCATGGCGTTAGGCGACGTCGTGTTCGCAACGATCATCAGCGTCAAGCTGATAGGGCTTACCGCAATCCTTGCCGGTGCGTTCGAAATCATCCACGCGTTTTGGACGAAGGGATGGGGCGGATTCCTGTGGCAGATCCTGCTCGGCGCGCTCTACCTTGCGTTTGGGTTGCTTCTGCTCACGCAGCCGGCGGCCGGCGCCCTCCTCCTGACCTCCCTCCTTGGCGCAGTTCTGTTGGCGTCGGGCATTATCCGGTGCGTGCTGAGCTTTGCACATTGGCAACAGGGTGGCTGGCTGATGCTGGTTTCCGGCGTTATCGGGCTGCTCGCCGGATTCCTGATCGTGTTCGGTTCCCCAGCCATCAGCGTCTGGGCACTCGGATTCCTGCTTGGAGTCGATCTGATTTCGCACGGACTGGCTTGGCTGCTCTACGCGGTCCAATCGGTGCGGACAGCCAGCCGTGTAACACGGAGAGGAGTACAGCAATGAGCGCCACGACCCGTCGTGATTTCCTTGGTTTCGCTCAGAAGGCTGTTGCCGCTGCCGCGGTCAGCGCGATCGCGGTTCATTTCGTCGAGGGTGCGGAGGCGATGCCGGTCGCGTCCAACCCCGGACCTGCCGATAAACGGCCCGACTTCGTGACTGAAGCGCAATGGGGTCCCGGTTGGGGGCCTGGGCCGCGCCGGGGCCGGCGCCGACGCCGATGGGTTTGCTGGTGGCATCGCGGTCGCCGTGTTTGTGGCTGGCGATGGTTTTAGAATCCGATCAACAGACGGCTGAATTGGCACGGCGCGCTCTCTCCCGCGAGGTCGAGGTGCGCCGCCAAACCCGAAACAAGCTTCGAGATGCCCCTTACAATCCGTTAGCTGATCTCCCGGCGAACCTTGGCCGCCGCTTCGCTCATCGCCTTCAGCTTTCCGAACGCGGTTGCACGTGGCATATATTTCATGCCGCAATCGGGCGCAGCAACAAGACGATCCGGCGAGACATATTTGAGGCCGTTGCGAATGCGGTCAGCCACGGTGTCGACGCTCTCGATCGTGGGGTCCGCGAGGTCGAGCACGCCGAGCATGATCTTCTTCGACGAAAGGTCCTTGAGTACGCCGAGGTCTAACTTCGGCTGCGCGGCCTCGATCGAGATCTGGTCGGCAATGGTGTCGTTGAGCTCGGCGAGGAAGGAATAGCCTGCCGGCTTGTTCGAGCCAGGCACGACCGCCGCATAACCGAAGCAGAGATGCACGACGGTCGGCACCGTGATGCCCTTCAGCGCGCGATTGATGGCCTTGACCGCGAAGCGCTTGGCGAGATCCGGATTGTTGCGCACCCAGGGCTCGTCGAGCTGGATCACGTCCGCGCCCGCGGTTTGCAGATCGAGCGCCTCGGCATTGACCGCCTCGGCCAAGGCCATCGCGAGCTCTTCCTCGTCCTTGTAGAACTCATTCTTGGCCTGCTGGCTCATCGTGAACGGGCCCGGCAGGGTGATCTTCGCGGCGCGATCGGTGTTTTTGCGCAGGAACTGCATGTCGTGCAGCTCCACCGGGCCCTTGCGCTTCACGGGGCCGACGACCCGTGGCACCGGAGTCTGGGTGTTGCCGGTGCGCGCCACGATCATTGCGGGATTGTCCCCGTCGATGCCATCGAGCGCGGTCGCGAAGCGATTAGAATAGCTCTCGCGGCGGATCTCGCCATCGGTCACGATGTCGATGCCGGCACGCTCCATATCGCGGATCGCGACGATGGTGGCATCGTCCTGCGCCTCCTCCAGATGCTCCGCGGGCAGCCGCCACATGTCGTGCAGGCGGGTGCGGGGCACCACCTTCGACAGCATGGCGCGATTCACCAGCCACTCCGGCTGCGGATAGCTGCCGACCACCGTGGTCGGCAGGATATGGGTTGGCATGGGCATGGGGGTCTCCTTCTTGTTGTTGTCGAGCGTGACCGTTCAGGCCGCGCGTCCCTCGTCCTTGACGGGATTACTGAGGATGCCGATGCCCGAAATCTCGATCTCGACGGTGTCGCCGCCCTTCATCCACAGCGGAGGCGTGCGATAGGCGCCGACGCCGCCGGTCGTGCCTGTCACAATGACGTCGCCCGCCGCGAGCTCGGTGAAAGTCGAGCAGTAAGCGATCAGCGCCTGGACGTCGAAGACGAGATCGGAGATCGGGGCCCTTTGCACCTCAACGCCGTTAAGCCGCGTGATCAGCGTCTGCTTGGTGACATCGGTCAGTTCGTCGGTTGTGACCATCCACGGCCCAAAGCCGCCGGTACCGGCAAAATTCTTGCCCGGTGCGAATTGCGAGGTGTGGCGCTGCCAGTCGCGGATGCTGCCGTCATTGTAGCAGGCATAGCCGGCAACATGGCCGAGCGCGGCTTCGCGCGAGATGCGGCGGCCGGCCTTGCCGATGATGACGGCCATCTCGCCCTCATAGTCGAAACGCTCGGATTCGAGCGGCCGGATCATCGGCTGTCCATGGCCGACCTGACTGTTGGCGAAGCGGGTAAAGATCATCGGATGCGCCGGCGTCGGATGACCACTCTCGGCCAGATGCGTGGCATAGTTGACGCCGATGCAGAAGATCTTGTCGGGATCCGGCACCGTCGGCAGCAGCGCGACCTCCTGCAGCGCGCAATCCGGCTTCTCGCCGGCGAATTTCTTCAGTTCGTCGAGTGAGCCCTTCGCCAGCAGCGCCTTCAGCGTCGGATATGCCTTCAGGCGCTTGCCGGCATCGATGACACCCTTGTCGCTGACAATGCCATAGCTCGCGTTGCCGGCGATCGTGAAGCTTGCAACTTTCATCAGTCAAACGCTCTCTTCGATGGAGGAAACATAGTCGTTGATCGGAAGGGCGATCTCGCCGTTGCGGATCGGAACGCATTGCGGCGGGAAATCCTGGCGGAAGCGGGCACCGGTGGCTTCGGCGCGGTCGAGAAAAGACACCAGATGATCCATCGCTCCGGTCGGGAGATCATGCAGCACCATCAGCGTCCAGGGCTGCCGGCTGCATTGCTCCAGCGCACGCTCGGTCCAGCCATCCGGGTCGTCCCAGTCGCGCGGAATCGCATTCCAGAGCACACAGCTGTGTTTGTTGCGGGTGAGGTAATCGACGACGGACGGTTTGAGCAGCCGCGCATCGAGATTGCCGCCACCGCCGAACGGCCGGAACAAGCGCTGCGGATGCGCAAGATCGCCGATCGCGGATTGCGTGCGGCCGATCTCGTTCGCGGCCGTGTTGCGATCCCGCTGCTCACCAAGCGGAATGCTGTGTGTAAAGGTGTGATTTCCGATCCAGTGCCCCTCGTTGTGCGCGCGCATGGCAAGGCCACGCCGCGCGGGATCCGCAAGCTTCTCGCCGATGACGAAGAAAGTGGTCTTGATCCGGCGCTCGGCGAGAATATCCAGCACGCGCGGCGTCACATCGGGATCGGGGCCATTGTCGAATGTCAGGGTCAAATCGTACACGCCAATACCTCAGGTCGCCGGCTGCATCGCACCCGACGCGATCTCTTCGTTGGCCTGACCGGCGCGCGTGCCGGTCTGCCAGATCGCCGCCTTGCGCTCGATCCAGCGGATCGCGGCGTTGAAGGCGATGGCGAGGAACAGTACGAGCAGCACGCCCGCGAACACGTGCGGGCTGTCGAGGATCGTGCGGTAGCGCGAGATCAGATAGCCGATGCCGGCCGAAGAGATCAGCATCTCCGAGACGACGACGCCGACGATGACCAGCGCGCCGCCCACGCGCAGTCCCGACAGCACCGTCGGGATCGCGGCGGGGATGATGACGCGAACCAGCCGCTGGCTCAAAGTCGCCCCCATGCTGCGCGCGGCAAGCAGGAGCTGCGGGTCGATAGTCTGGATGCCGGCGGCGGTGGCGAGCATGGTCGGCAGGAAGCCGTAGATCGAGGCGAACGCGATTTTGGATTCCGAGCCGATGCCGAGCCAAACCGTGAAGACGGGATAGAGGATCACGAGCGGCACGGCGTAGAGGCTCGACACCATTGGCATGATCAGCACGCGCGGGCGCGGCAGGCTGCCGACGATGGCGCCAAGCAGGATGCCGCCACCGCAGGCGAAGGTCATGGACACCACGACCTCGTAGAGCGTCACCGCGAGCGCATGACCGTATTCGCCTGCGTCGGTCCAGCCCGCTATCAGCGTCGACGAGAGCGACGGCAGGAACAGCTCGGGAATGAGACCGGTGCGCGGCAGCAGCTCCCACAAAGCAATCAGGCCGATCACGATCAGATATCGCAGCGTTATGGCGCTCATCTCCGCCTCACGCCGATTTGCGGATGTGCCGCCAGATGCGGTCGCGCAAGCTCCCGAAGGCATCACCGCTCAGCATCTCGTAGGTACGGGGTCGCGGCAGCTGGACCTGGAGATGGTCGACGATGCGGCCTGGCCGCGCCGACATCACGATCACCTCGTCAGCGAGATAGACGGCTTCGGTGAGGCTGTGCGTGACGAAAACGACCGTCTTGCCGGTCGCGGCCCAGATCCGCAGCAGCTCGTCGCCCATGGTCATGCGGGTCTGCTCGTCGAGCGCTGCGAACGGCTCGTCCATCAGCAACACCGGCGGGTCCTGCACCAGTCCGCGCGCAATCGAGACGCGCTGCTTCATGCCGCCGGAGAGTTCATGCGGATGGCGTTTGCCGAAGCCGTCGAGCCCGACCAGCTTCAGCGCATCCTGCGCCTTGGCGCGGCGCTCCGCCTTGGGCACGCCGCGCAGCGCCAGCGGAAACTCGACATTGTCCTCCGCCGTCAGCCACGGAAACAGGCTGGCCTCCTGGAACACCACACCGACCCTGTCAGGGTCAGGCTGCGGAATCGGCGCACCGCTGATGGTGATGGTACCCGAGGTCTGCTGGCGCAGGCCCGCCATCATCATCAGAAGGGTCGACTTGCCGCAGCCGCTCGGGCCGACCAGCACGACGAAGCGGCCTGGCTTGACCTCAAACGAGACGTCCTCCAGCGCAACAACGTCCTGCGACCGGCCCCTGAAGACCTGGCCGACATTCTTCACCTCGATCGCGCCGGCCCGCGCGGCGGGCTTCAACGGGGTCACGTTCGCCAATGGCTGCATCGCGTTTCCACCCATCTGACAAGTTCGTTGAACGTCATGGCGATCGCGGCGACCATCACGACGCCGGCGAGGAGCTGCTTCATCTGGAAATTCTCACCCCAAGTCGCGATCTGGTGGCCGATGCCGTCGCGCGAGGCGTACATCTCGGCGAGAATTACGCCGGTGAGGTTGAAGATCATGGAGATCCGCAGCGCTTCCAGCAGCACCGGCAGCATGCTGGGCAGATAGACCCGAAACGCAGTTTGGAGCCGCGTGGCGCCATAGGAGCGCGCCACCGTCAGATGCTCCATCTTGACGGACTCCACCGCCGTCGTGGTCGACATGATCACGATGAAGATCGTGGAAAAGAAGCCGAAGCCGACCTTCTGGGCAAAGCCGACGCCGAATACCAGGATGAACATCGGCAGAAAGATCGACTTCGGGATGCTGAAGGCGAAGAACAGCAGCGGCTTGGCCACATCGGCGAAGTAGCGGTTCTCCGCGACCAGGAAGCCGATCAATGCGCCGAAGGGCACGGCCAGCGCGAACGCGGCCAGCACTTCGGTCGCGGTCACCATCAGATCCTTCTGCACGGCCGCGCGCTGCAGGAGATCGCCGAGCGTCGCAAACGTGTCGGACGCCGACGGCAGCAGGCGCGGATTGACCACGCCGGTGCGCGACAGCACCTCCCACAGCGCCAGGACCGCGATGATGATCGCGATCCGCGCAAGGTTGATGATGAGCGTGCTTGGCATGGTTACGGCCTGGTCGGAACCGGCTTGAACTTGGCGGAGATCACGTCCTCAACCGGCACGATGTCCTTGAGTCCGCCGAGCTTGGCGAGGTCGAGCGACAGCTGCACGGCCGCATTCACGTTGGGCGCGCCCATGTCGCCGCTGGTCTCGAGCTTCATGATGGTGTTGTCGTATTCGAGGCTCGCGATCTCCGGCGGCATTTCGTAGAGCTCGGCGATCAGCTTGACGGTGACGTCGCGATTGGCGCGCATGAACGCGACCGCGCCGTAGAGAGCGTTCACCGCTTTCTGCACCATCTGCGGCTTCGCCTCGGCGAGCTTGTCGAGCACGATCCAGCCGGCGGTGAGGTTCGGCGGAACCGCCGTCGCGTAATCAAGGATGGTTTTGGCTTCGCCGGATTTCGATATCTGGAAGCTCAGCGGCGAATAGACCACGGCTGCCTCGACGTTGCCGGCCAGCAGGTTCGGCACCAAGCCGCCGCCGCCGACGGGGACACGCGTAAAATCGATCTTCTTGTCCTGGATGGTCCAAAGCGCAAGCAGATCAGAGCCGGAGCCGGCCGCGGTGATCGCGACCTTCTTGCCGTTGAGATCCTTGACGTCGAGCGTTGATTTGGTCGGGACCATCAATTGCCAGCCGAAATTCCCCATCGCGGCATTGGCTACGATCCTGGACATCACGCCCTTCTTGCGGCCGGCCGAGACCAGCGACGGCGGATCGAGAATGATGTCAGCGGCGCCCGCAGCCATACCTTCGAACGTTTCGGCGCCGCTGCGGTAGATGGTCAGCTCGGCCTGAATCCCTTCCTTCTCGAACATTTTTTGGCGCACGGCCGTCTCGGCGATCGTCGTCGGCCAATAGGTTTTCGTGGGCAGGCCGACGCGAATGGTGTCGGCGGCGCTCGCAGGGCCGGCCAGAATTGCGACGGCGGCGAGCGACATCAGCGCGTGATGGCGATTGATCTTCATTGTTTCCTCCCGGTCTCTCGTTTTTTGCGTGCCGGATTTTTTCCGGATCGTCAGGTCGTGCGGCTCACCTCCGCAATTCGCGAGGCGGCGAGCTCGACGAACTCTTTGGTGATGCCGAAGTGCTTTGACAATGCGCGAACTGCCGCATCCGCATCACGTTTCACCACGGCGGCGACGATTGACTTGTGTTCGGCCTCGACATCACGCGGCTTGCTGCCGGGCTCGCGGCGGATCGAGAGCCGGCGGTATCGCTCGCTTTGCTCATGCAGCACGTCGCGGAAGCCGAGCAGCCAGGGCGAGCCGCAGGCATTGACCAGCGCGCGATGGAAGATGCGGTGACGGATCACCCATTCCTCGTAGTGCACGGTCGGATCATTTGGATAGCGATAGGGAACGGCCTTCAGATCCGCCCAGGCCGCTTTCACCGAGGCGAGCCAGGCATCCTCGCCCCGTTCGATCGAGCGGCGGAGTGCAAGTCCCTCAATGTCGATCCTGGTCTGCGTCACGTCGGCGAGATCGGCGAGCGAGACCGGGCTCACCCGGAAGCCGCGCTGGTCGGACGCCTGCACCAGACCGTCGGCGACCAGACGCGACAGTGCCTCGCGCACGGCGGCAAGGCTGACGGAAAACTGTTTTGCGAGTCCCGCGATATGCAGCTTCTGTCCAGGCAACAGCCGCGTCGCCAGAATGTCGGCGCGCAGACGTTCGTGCAGCGCCGACGTCAGGCTGCGCGGACCATCCCCGCGGCTTCCGGATAATTGGAACTGAAGCGGACCCATGGCCGGATGATCGCAAGAGAGGGCGCAGGGGTCAATAGAAAATCGAAAATCGATTTTTTCTAGCCCGGGCTACCTTGCGCCCTGCTTGACATCAGGGTGTGCGTAGCACCGGAGGGCGCGACGTCGAGGCGAACGGCGACGCCATTCAGGTCCGGGCTCGGAGCTGGATAAAGCTCCATGACCAGCGGATCATGGCCGGGAACGATGTGGTCCGCGTCGGGCGCTGCGGCGCGTAGCTTGTCGAACCCCACCAGCATGTCGCCGACGTGAAACGCCGTCGTGAACGGACGCTCGGTCGTCATGTTCTCGTAGAAATGGCTGACGTCGGAGGCGAGCACGACTGGGCCGCGTCGCGTGTTGACGCGGACGAACTGCAGACCGGCGGAATGCCCGCCGGCCGCATGGACCGTCAGTCCGGGCGCGATCTCGGCGTCGCCATCGTAGAACAGCACCCGGCGCGCGTAGTTCAGCCGCACGATCCCGCAGACGTCCTCGACCTCGAACGAATGCGACAGCCGTGGATATTGCATGTAGCGACCGGTGGCATAGGCGAGCTCGCGCTCCTGCAGATGAAACCGCGCATTCGGAAACCGGTCGAAATTACCGGCGTGGTCGTAGTGCAGATGCGTGAGGATGACATCCTTGACGTCGGTAATGTCGACATCAAATGTGGCAAGCGTCTCCACCGGGCAGCGTAGGAAATTCCGCCTGCGCTGCTTTGCGATGTCGGCGTTGAACCCGGTGTCGATGACGAAGGTGCGGCCGCCTCCCCTCGCCAGCCACATGAAATAATCCATCGGCATTGGCCCATCATGCGGATCGCCGCCGATGAAGTGCTCGCTCCGCTGCGCATCGCGCGTGGCGTAGCGGATGGCAAAGAGCTCGTATTCCGGGTCAGCCATAGAGTTTCCAATCAAGCGAGATCAGGAACCCGCCGCATCGACTTCGTTAAACGCCTCACGCGCATTGCGAAAGGCGTCGATGCCGGCGGGAACGCCGCAATAGACGGCGACCTGAAGCAAAATCTCCTTGATCTCCTCCTTGGTTAGCCCGTTCTTCAACGCGCCCTTCACGTGCAGCTTCAACTCGTGCGGGCGGTTCAACGCGCCGAGCATCGCCAGATTGACGATCGAGCGCGTGCGCCGATCGACGCCGGGCCGCGTCCACAGCGCGCCCCAGCAGAACTCGGTCGACCATTCCGCCATGGTGCGCGTGAACTCGTCGGCGCCGGCAATCGACTTATTGACGTAATCCTCGCCGAGCACCTCTTTGCGTACCTTGAGGCCCTTTTCGAACAGTTCGGTCTTGCTCATGATCGTCCCTTTTCGGTCTTGAGAGATTCTAGTTGGAAATTGTTTGGCGCGACGCCGATTGCGGCCGCAGCGATTGCAAGAGATTGCCGACGTCATCCGCCGCATCGAGCCGCCAGACCGCATCGATAACGCGATCCGGGTCCCAATCGCTTTGACCGGTCCGCACGCCTTCGCGC
This sequence comes from Bradyrhizobium sp. 1, assembly GCF_023073315.1. GTDB lineage: Bacteria > Pseudomonadota > Alphaproteobacteria > Rhizobiales > Xanthobacteraceae > Bradyrhizobium. The sequence goes on from NZ_JADPJH010000022.1 coordinate 142,463, forward strand.
AATTTGGTTTCGAGGTCGCGATCGTCGAGTGGCGCAGGCGGGCTGCCGCGCGGCGAGACAATAGCCTCGGTGAGCACCTCACCGGACGACAGGCGCAAGGTCACGCGCGCGGCACCGTCGGGTATTGCATCGTCGAGCTCCGCCCTCACCTTCTGCCGCAACTGCGCGATATCGGGCCGGACCACCGTCCCGTGCGCAAATTCAACAACGCCGGCCGCGCCGAGCAATAGTCCGCAGGCCACGCAATGATGGATACTGACGCGCGCATCTCGCTCGTTGTTGACGGGCCGATCACCGCGCGCGAGTAGCAGTGCCGAGCCCTGCACCGTTACCGACTCGATCTGGTCGACCCGCCGGCCAATCCGCTCGCGCAACAGCAGGCAGGCGTCGATGACCGAATGGAACACGATGCCGGCGGGATAGGGTTTGTAGGTATTCTTCGCGATCTCCCAGGTGTTGCCGAGACCGTCGAGCAAGCGGGCGAGATCGGGCTCGTCACCCATGGTTCGCGCCCAGCCGAGCGGTCCCTCGATGGCGCGGGGCGCGGCCTCATAACCCTGCTGCGCAAGCAGCGCTGCGAACAACCCGTTACGCGCAGCGTTCCCCACGCTGACATTCTTGGCGGCGCTCGGCAGATTCTCGACATTGCCGGCCGACTGGCTCGCCGCCAGTCCGATGGCGTTCGCAATCCCCTCCGCCGGCAGCCCCAACAGCTTCGCGCACGCGGCCGCCGCGCCAAAAATCCCGCAAGTGGAGGTGATATGCCAGCCGCGCGCGTAGTGGCGCGGCGAGACTGAATTGCCAATGCGGCATTCGACATCTACGCCGAGGATGAACGCCGTCAGCACCTCGCGCCCCGAGAATTTGTGCATCTCCGCAAGTGCCAGCACGGGAGCGGCGACTGGTGCTGCCGGATGAATGATCGTTTCAGGGTGCGTGTCGTCGAAATCGAGCAGATTCGCCGAGATGGCATTGAGAAACGAGGCGCACAGCGCATCCATCGGCCGCGAGTGGCCGATGACCGTCGATGTCGCGGCGCCGCTGAACGGCGACAAAGTGCGCATCGCGGCCATGACAACGGGATCGCGCGCTGAGCCGAGTGCCGTGGCAAAGAAATTGAGGATCGATCGCCGCGCCTCATGGCTCTGCGCCTCGACGTCCGCCCATGACGAGGACTCGACGAAATCGGCGAGCGTCTTGCTCACACTCGGAATTGGGTCTTTCGGCACGCGGGGCGTCTTCCTCGTTTTCCCGGACCTTATGCCGAGCCGCGGCAAACTGTCGACCCCAAATGTTATGCTTGACAGCTTGTCTGACAATCATAACAATCTGCCTCGTTGGCGCGGGATCCCGCCGCCACGACGACGGCGGCCGAGAAGGCCGGCCGGCGAAAACGTTTGGCCAGAATATCAAGAAGGCGCGCCCGTCACGGGATCGCGCGACAGGGAGTAGACGATGGCGGGAGAAATTCTCGGCGTAATCGGCACGGGTCGCATGGGCGGCCCCATGGCGGGGCGATTGATCGACGCGGGCCATTCGCTCGTCATCTATGACACGCAGACTGAGGCCACCCAGCCGCTGGTCAAGCGCGGCGCGCAACTCGCCAAATCTCCGGCTGACGTCGCCTCGCGCGCCGACATCGTGCTCGCCAGCCTGCCGACGCCCGACATCGTCAAGGCCGTCACGCTCGGACAGGACGGCATCAGCATGGGCAACCGCGCCAAGATCGTCATTGATTTGTCGACTTCAGGGCCTGGCACGGCGAAGTTCGTTGCTGAAGGCCTGAAGGCCAAGGGCATGACGCTGGTCGATGCGCCCGTGAGCGGCGGCATCAAGGGCGCCGTCAACGGCACGCTGGCGGTGATGGTATCCTGCCCGCAGGCGACCTACGAGACGGTGCAGCCGATCCTGAAGACTTTCGGCAAGCTGTTCTACACCGGCGACAAGCCCGGCGTGGCGCAGACGGCCAAGCTCGCCAACAATCTGATGGCGGCGGCAGCGCTCGTCATCACCTCGGAAGCCGTCGCCATGGGCGTCAAGGGCGGCGTCAACGCAAAGGTGCTGATCGACATCATCAACGCCAGCAGCGGCCGCAACAGCGCCTCCGAAGACAAATTCCCCCGCGCGGTGTTGCCTGGCACGTTCGATTTCGGTTTCACGACCGGCCTTTCCTACAAGGATGTCCGGCTCTGCGTCGACGAGGCCGAAGCGATGGGCGTGCCGATGGTCTGCGGCGCGGTGGTGCGGCAGATGCTCGCGATCACCAACGCCAAGTACGGCGCGTCATCGGACTTCACCTCGATCGCCAAGGTGCTCGAGGAGTGGGCCGGGGTCGAGATGCGCGGCTGATCGCGCGGGCCTTCAGGGAAAGCGAACGCGATGACGATCGGTCCGAACGGATCAGGCAAGACCTCGCTCGCGCGCCAGATGGCGCGGAGCGTGCTTGCGCTCGGTCTCGGGGACTTTGGGCCGGAAGTCGTCGCGAAAGCAAAACTCTGTCTGCTCGACTTCCTGTCCTGCGCGTTTGAGGCAGGCCATCACCCCTGGAGCCGTCAGGCCGTTGCGATCGCGCACGGCAGTGGCAGCGCGACGATCATCGGCACCTCGCAACTCTCCTCACCCGCAGATGCCGCATTTGCCAACGCCGTGATGGGACACGGTCTCGTGCGCGAGGACATGCATGCCGCCAGCATCGCGCACCACGGCGTCGTGATCTGGCCGACGCTGCTCGCGCTGTCGGAACAGACGCCGCTGCACGGCGCGAGACTGCTTGCAGCCGCCATCATCGGCTACGAGACCGGCGCGCGGATCGGCCGCGCGCTTCTCACCTCCGACCTCGCGCGCCTCTATCGACCGACGGGCCTGGTGACACCTCTAGGCGCCGCACTCGCGGGAAGTTTTGCGCTCGGTCTTTCCGAGGACGCCGCGACCAGCGCCATCGCGATCGCCGCCAACACATCCAGCGGCTTGAACGAGTGGCCGCATGCCGGCGGCTCCGACATGTATTTCCATCCCGGTTTTGCCGCCAGCAATGCGATCAAGGCGATCGGCCTTGCAGCGGCCGGCGGCTTCGGCTCGGAAACGATACTCGAAGGCGAAGCCGGCCTGTTCGCGGCCTATCGGCGCAAAGCCGCGCCCGACGGCATCGTGCTCTTCCCCAATGGGGAGAGCGAGATCATGGCCGTCTACAACAAGCCGGTCCCGGCCTGCAATTTCGCGCAGACCGCGGCACAGGCGGCGCTTCGTGTCTCGCAGGAGCTCGCCGGTGCGGACGAGATCGAGCGCGTCGTCATTCTCGCGCCCGACGCCGCCGTTCGCTATCCCGGCTGCGATTCCATCGGCCCATTTCGCAACGCCCTTCAGGCCAAGATGAGCATTCCCTTCAGCGTCGCCGCGACGCTTGCCCGGGGCGAGATCGAGGAAGGGAACTATTCCGAACTCGATGATGCCGACATCATCCGCCTGGTTTCGGTGACGGACCTCAAAGCCGATCCCGGCTTCACCGCCGCTTTCCCCGGGAAGCAGGGCGCTGACGTGACCGTGCAGCTGCGCAACGGCCGGACCATCCGGCACGCCCTGCCCGACGTCATCGCCGCAACGCCTTCAGATATTCGCGCGCGCTTTCGGCGCTCCGCCAGCGGCGTGCTCGGCGAGGACCGTGCACACCGGCTCGAGCGACTCATCGACGACTGCGAACAGCTCGGCAATGCCGATGCCATCGCAACACAGTGCCGTCTGGACACACCGGAACGGGTTTTACGATCGGCATCATAAGAAGTGCCGGAGAATACGGGGGAAACATGGTCGAGTTGGAGACCAGTCTAGCATCGTCGGCAGCGAGCGCGGCCACCGCGCGGAGGCCAGGCTGATGGAAGGATTCTTTCAAGCGCTCGCGGCGGGCCTGCTGATCGGCGCCGTCTACGGCCTGATGTGCGTCGGGCTCGGCCTGATCTTCGGCGTCATGCGGGTCATCAACTTCGCCCATGGCGATTTCATGATGCTCGGCATGTACGCGGCCTTCTATCTCTTCACCGCCGCCGGAATCCAGTCGCTGTTCGGCAATACGGTCGGCCCGTTCGTCGCGATCCTGCTGGCCGGACCCGTGCTCGCCGTGTTCGGCTATTTCGTCCATCTGGCCCTGATCTCACGCGTCTCGGGCACACGCACTGCCTCGCTCGAGGGCGAGGGCCATTACGCACAGCTCATCCTCACGCTCGGCATCGCGCTGATCCTCCAGAACGGCGGCCTGATCGTGTTCGGCTCGGTGCTGGCCTCGATCCGTACGCCACTGTCGAGCTCGGCATGGGAGCTTAATCCCTTTCTCGACATCGGCATCTTCCTCAACAAGGCGCGCAGCATCGATGCGATCGTTTCGCTGGCGATCATGATCCTGCTTTCGCTCTTGATCACGCGGACCCGGATCGGCAAGTCGCTCCGCGCCGCCGCCGATAATCCGACCGCTGCGACCTATATGGGCATCGACGTCGACCGCGCGCACCGCACGGCCTTCGCGCTCGGCTGCGGCATCACGGCGATTGCCGGCGGCCTGCTCGCCACAAACTATCCGTTCCATCCGTTCGTCGGCCTCGAATACGTCATCGTCATGTATGCCGGCGTCGTGCTCGGCGGCATGGGCAGTATCATCGGCGCCTTCTGGGGCGGCATGACGATCGGCCTCGTGCAGCAGATGTCGACGCTGATCTTGCCGACGCAACTCCAGAATGCCGCGATCTTCGCGGTCTTCCTCCTCATTATCTTTTTCCGCCCGCAAGGCTTCTTCGGGCGCATGGTCGAGAGGACATGACCATGCTCCCGATGCGATCACTGCTGCCTCCCCTGCTGTTCACGCTCGCCTATGCCGGGATCTCGCTCGGCGTCACAAACTCCTATTACCAGCTGATCCTGACCCTCGTGCCGGTGTGGGCGGTGTTCGGGCTGTCCTGGAATCTGCTCAGCGGTTACACCGGGCTGATCTCGTTCGGTCACGCGGCTTTCTTCGGGATCGGCGCCTATGCGACCGCGCTCGGGCAGATCTACTTCAATATCTCGCCCTGGCTGCTGATCCCGGTTGCCGCCATGCTCGGCGGCATCGCCGGGCTGCTAATTGGCTTCCCGACCTTCCGTTTGCAAGGCCATTACTTCGCCCTCGCGATGCTGGCCTACCCGCTTGCCATTCTCTACGTGTTCGAATGGCTCGGCTTCCAGGAGGTGACGCTTCCGATCAAGCGCGACGCGCCGATCGCCTTCATGCAGTTCGCCGATCCCCGCCTCTACACGCTGCTGGGACTCGCCATCATGCTCGGCATCATCGTGCTGACGCAGATGATCGAGCGCTCCCGCTTCGGCATGGCGCTGCTCGCGATCAAGCAGAACGAGGCCGCGGCAGAGGCGGCCGGGATCAACACGCTGGCCTGGAAGCTGCGTGCGATTACGCTGAGCGGTGCGATCGCCGCCGCCATCGGAGGGTTTTACGCGCAGGTGCTGCTCGTCGTGACGCCGGCCTCCGTGTTCGGCATGCTGGTATCGGCGCAAGCGCTCACGGTCGCGATGTTCGGCGGCGTCGGCACGGTATGGGGGCCGGTCATCGGCGCGGTCATTCTGATTCCGCTCGCCGAAATCCTGCACGCCGAAGCTGGCGCACGCATCCCCGGCATCCAGGGCGTCATCTTCGGCCTGGCTATCGTCTGCGTCATCCTGCTCGCGCCGGAAGGACTGTTCTGGAAATTGCGCGATCTCCTGCGCAAGCGGAATGGTTCCAGACCAACGGCTAGCGAGACGCCGGAAGCGACCACCGCCGACATCACGGCACTAAAACCCGCCTCACGGCAGCGCGCTGCGACCGGCGAGGTCGTGCTCGAGGTCCGCAACCTCTCGCGCTCCTTTGGCGGCCTCAAAGCCGTGCAAGATGTCAGCTTCAAGCTGCACAAGAACGAGATCCTCGGCATCATCGGCCCGAACGGCGCCGGCAAGACCACGCTGTTCAACCTCCTCAACGGTTTTCTGAAGCCGGGCCAGGGCGAGGTGCTGATCGACGGCCGCAACATGTCCGGTCAGCGGCCGCACGTGATCTGCGAGGCCGGCATCGGCCGCACCTTCCAGGTGATGCGTCCGTTCCTGCGCATGTCGATCCTCGACAATGTCGTGGTCGGCGCCTATGTGCGCGCCCGCACCGATGCTGAGGCACGTAAGCTTGCCGTCGATGCCGTTGCCAGCGTCGGACTCTCTTCCGTGGCCGACCGTGTCGCCGGCGAACTCTCGACCAAGGAGCTGCGGCTGATGGAACTCGCCCGCGCGATCGCAGGCCAGCCGCGCATCCTGCTGCTCGACGAGACGCTCGCGGGCCTCGGCCACGGCGAAGCTGACGAGGTCGTCGCCGTGATCCAGCAGCTCGCGCGCGACGGCATGACCATCGCGATCATCGAGCACACCATGCAGGCGATGGTCCGCCTGGTCGACAGATTCCTCGTGCTCGACCACGGCGCCGTCATTACCGAGGGCCTGCCGGAAGTGGTGACGCGGGACAGCCGCGTCGTCGAGGCCTATCTCGGCAAAAAGTGGGCGGCCCATGCTGCGAATTGAGGGATTGAGCGCGGGCTATTCCGCAAAACCCGTCCTGAACGACGTGTCGATCAATGTCGGCGCGGGTCAGTTCGTCGCGATCGTCGGCCCCAACGGCGCCGGCAAGACCACGCTGTTCAAGACAATCTCCGGCATCGTGAAGCCGAGCGGCGGAGCCATCACGTTCAACGGCGTCGATCTGCTCGCGGTGCCGCCGCCGCAGCGTGCTCATCTCGGCATCGCCCATGTCCCCGAGGGCCGCCAGGTTTTTCCGTCACTGACCGTGATGGAGAATCTGGAAATGGGCGCGATGACCGAAAGCGGCCGGCGCGACTGGCAGGCCAATATCGAGCGTATCTTCGAATGGCTGCCGGTGCTGAAGGAACGCCGCGATCAGTTCGCAGGCACGATGTCCGGCGGCCAGCAGCAGATGCTCGCGATCGGCCGTGGGCTGGCCTCCTCGCCAAAGCTGCTGATGCTGGATGAGCCGTCGATGGGGCTCGCGCCGTCGACGGCCGACTTCATCTTCGAACGCCTGATCGATATCCGCCGACAGTCCGGGCTGACCATGCTGCTGGTCGAGCAACGCGTCGCCGAAGCGCTGGAATCCGCCGACCACGGCTATGTCCTCGAAGCCGGACACGTCGTGCTCGAGGGCAACAACGACACGCTGCGCGCCGACGACCGCGTGCGCAAAGCCTATCTCGGCATGTGACCAACATAAAAACAAAGACCAGGGAGCAAACAAAATGAACAAGACGTCGAAAGGCAAGACAAGAACAGGACTGACGCGCCGGACTGTGCTGTCCGGCGCCGCCGCCGTCGGCCTCGCCGGCGTGGCACGCGCGCAAGCCCCGGCCGAAGTCAAGGTCGGACTGATCGTCCCATTGTCGGGCATCTACACCCGCCCCGGCCAGGTCATGAAGATGGGCGCCGAGATGGGCATCGAGCACATCAACGCGCAAGGCGGCATCAAGGCGCTCGGCGGCGCCAAGATGAAGCTGGTCGTGATCGACTGCGGCGACACCACCGAGAAGGCGAAGAACGCGGCACAGCGCATGGTGGCGCAGGAACCGGACCTCGTCGCCGCCACCGGCTCCTATCTCTCCTCCTTCACGCTCGCGGTCACCGAAGTCACCGAACGCGCTGAGCTGCCGGTGCTGACGCTATCCTATTCGGATTTGCTGACCGACCGCGGCTTCAAATACATCTTCCAGACCGCCGCGACCGCAAGCCGTCAGTCCGAACTCGGCTTGCCGACGTTGATGAAGCTTGCCGAGAATGCATCAGGCAAAAGGCCGAAGACCGTGGCGATGCTGATGGACAACACCGCCACCTCGGTCGCCACCGCCAAGGCGCTCAAGGAAAGGCTGTTTGCGCAGGAAGGTCTCCAACTCGTCGTCGAAGAAGTCTGGACTCCCCCGCTGTCGGACGCAACGCCGCTGATCCAGAAGGTGCGCTCGGCAAAGCCAGACCTGCTGCTGTTCATGCCGAATGCGGTGTCGGACGCCAAGCTCGGGCTGGAGAAGATCAGCGAGTTCGGCCTCGGCCAGGGCAAGATCCCGACCGTGTCCTTCAGCATCACCATCGCCGAACCCGACATGCTCCAGAGCGTGAGCCCCGACATCGTGCAGGGCATCATGACCATCGTCGCCAGTTGGGGTGCGAAGGGGCACGAAGCCCTCATCGCCGAGCTCAAGGCCAAGTACAAGGAGCCCTGGGCGACGCAGAACGTCATCTCCACCTATGGCGACATGTGGGTGATGAAGGAAGCGCTGGAGAAGGCCGGCAAGGCCGACCGCAATGCAGTCGCGCAGGCCTTGCGAACGCTGGATGCCGGAGATTCGAAATATTATCCGGGCGGCCAGCTCAAATTCGACGAGAAGGGCCGCCGCGTCGGCGCCGGCGTCGTCATCGTGCAGTGGCAATCGGGCGTGCCTGTCACCGTCTATCCGCCCGAGCTCGCGCAGGCGCAGCCGTTCTGGCCGAAGAAATCATAAGCGCCGCGAGATTTTTCAGGGAGGAGAATTGTCATGACTGCAAAGAGCAAGACCACGATCTCAAGGCGAACGCTGCTGGCCGGCGCGTCCGGCACGCTGATCGCATCCCGCGCCTGGGCGCAGCAGCCTTCTGAAGTGAAGGTCGGCCTGTTGGTGCCGATCTCCGGGCTCTATGCCCGCCCCGGAACGGTGATGCGCGAAGGCGCCGAGATGGCGATCGACCACATCAACGCACAAGGCGGCATCAAGGCGCTCGGCGGCGCCAAGATGAAACTGGTGGTGCTGGATTCCGGCGACACCACGGAGAAGGCCAAGAACGCGGCCCAGCGCATGGTCGCGCAGGAGACCGATCTGGTCGCGGCCAGCGGCGCTTACCTGTCCTCGTTCACGCTCGCGGTGACGGAAGTGACCGAGCGAGCCAGCCTGCCCGTTCTCACCCTCTCCTATTCCGACCTGATCACGGACCGCGGCTTCAAATACGTGTTCCAGACCGCGGCCACCGCGGGCTCGCAGGCGCGCCAAGCGTTGCCTCAGCTCATCAAGCTGGCAGAGACGGCCTCCGGCAAGCGGCCGAAGACGGTCGCGATCCTGACCGACAACACGGGAGCCTCGATCGCCTCCGCAAAGGCGATGCGCGAAGGCCTGCTGGCGGAGAACCAGTTGCAGTTGATCGTCGACGAGACGTTCACGCCGCCGCTGGCCGACGCGACCTCGCTCGTACAGAGGATCCGCTCGGCGAAGCCCGATCTGCTGTTCTTCCTGCCGACGGTGATCTCGGACGCAAAGCTGCTGCTCGAGAAGATGAACGAGTTCGGCCTCGGCCAGGGCAAGGTGCCGACCATCTCGTTCGGTATCGCAATTGCCGAGCCGGACATGCTGCAGACCGTGAGCCCCGAACTGCTCCAGGGCGTGTTGACCTGCGTCGCGAGCTGGGGCGCCAAGGGCCACGAGGCACTGATCGCCGAATTGAAGACCCGCTACAAGGAACCGTGGATGACGCAGAACGCGATCTCCACCTATGGCGACATGTGGGTGATCAAGGACGCGCTGGAGAAGGCCGGCAAGGCCGACCGCGTCGCCGTCGGCGAGGCGCTGCGCACCATGGATGCAGGTCCTTCGAAATATTACCCGCTGGGCGAGATCAAGTTCGACGAAAAAGGCCGCCGCGTCGGCGCCGGCATGACCATCGTGCAGTGGCAGGCCGGTGTGCCGGTGACGGTGTTCCCGCCGGAGCTTGCACTGGCAAAGCCGTTCTGGCCGAAAAGCTGACAACGCCTCAAAACAACGGAGAACAACATGGACAAGGCGACTTACGACCGCGGCCTCGAAATCCGCAAGAGCGTGCTCGGCAACGAGTTCGTCGACAAGGCGATCGCATCCGCTGACGAGTTCAACCGGCCGATGCAGGACCTCACTACGGAATATTGCTGGGGTTACGTCTGGGGCCGCGAAGGCCTGGCGCGGAAGACCCGCAGCTTCCTCAATCTGGCGATGCTCTGCGCGCTGAATCGGCCGCACGAGTTGAAGACGCATGTTCGCGGCGCGCTCGCCAACGGCGCGACCCGCGAGGAGATCCGCGAGGTCTTCATGCAAGTTGCGATCTATTGCGGCGTGCCGGCGGGCGTGGATGCGTTCCGGAACGCGAAGGAAGTCTTCGCCGAGCTCGACAAATAATAAGGAGGCGCGGCTGCGATGAAGGGCAAATGGGCACTCGTGACCGGCGCGACGGCAGGCCTTGGCCTTGCCGTGGCGGAAGGCCTTGCCGGCGCGGGCGCCAACATCGTCCTTCACGATCTCGTCGCACCGAAGCAGGTCGTGGATGACCTCCGCGCCCGCTTCGGCGTGGAGGTTATCGCGGCCGGTGTTGATCTTACCCAGCGCGAGGCAATTGAGGCCATGATGGCTGATTTGCTCAAGCGCTGCGGCGCCATCGACATCCTCGTCAACAACGCCGTGGTCAGGCATTTCTCGGCGATCGAGCAGTTCCCGCCCGATCGATGGGAACAGGCGCTGGCCGTCAACCTGTCGGCGCCGTTTCATCTCATCCGCCTGGCGCTGCCGGCGATGAAGCAGCGCAGCTGGGGCCGGATCATCAACATGGGTTCGATCTATTCAAGCCGCGCGGTGGAGGATCGCATCGACTACGTCACCACCAAGACGGCGATTCTGGGCATGACACGCGCCGTCGCCATCGAGACGGCGCGCAGCGGCATCACCTGCAATACGCTCTGCCCCGGCACGTTGCCGACGCCCGCCATCCTCAACAAGATCGCTGGCATAGCGGCCAATACCGGCCATCCGATCGAGGACGTGACCCGCGAATATCTCGGCGAGCGCCAGCCGACGCAGCGCTTCGTCGAAATGGATGCGGTCGCCGCCATGGTCGTCTTTCTCTGTGGTCCGGCCGCAAACGACATCACCGGCGCAAGCCTGCCGATCGACGGCGGCTGGTCGGTCGCATGAGAACATGGGCAAGAATATTGGAGACGGAGTGTTGCGATGACTGAACAATCAGGCCAGACCGTCGTGCTGACGGGCGCCGCCGGCGGCATGGGACGCGCCATCACCAAGGCGCTGCTGGAGAGCGGCCGCCGTGTCGTGCTGGTCGATCGCGATGCCAAGGCGCTCCAAGAGCTCGCGGCCACGGCGGGCAACGCCGTGTTTCCGATTCAGCTCGACATCAGCGACGCAAAGGCTGTGGATGGCCTGCCGGATGCCATTCCAGCGCAGTTCAAGCCGGTCGAAATTCTCATCAACAATGCCGGCCACGACATCGGCGGACGGACCCGCTTCGACGTTGGTTCCCCCGACGACTGGTCCAACATCATCCAGACCAACCTGATCGGCCTGATGCGCGTCACCCGCGCGATCCTTCCCGGCATGGTCCGGCGCAATGTCGGCCATGTCGTCAACATCAGCTCGATCAACGCGGTCCGGATCGTGCCTGACATGGCCGCCTACAGCACCAGCAAGGCGGGCGTGCACATGTTCACCGAGACCCTTCGCGGAGAGCTCGCGGAAACCGCGATCCGGGTCACCGAGCTGCAGCCCGGCCTGACCCGGACCAACATCATCCTGACCCGCTATCGCGGCGATCAGCAGAAGGAAAAGGACTATTTCGACCAGTTCAAGCTGGCGCTCGAGCCTGCCGATATCGCCCGGTCCATCGTCTTTGCCCTCGACCAGCCCCCGCACGTTCAAATTGCCGAAATGATGATTCTGCCTGTAAACCGGTACTGAGTTTTCCCGAACAGGACCCGGACATGGAAAGACGTAGCGAATTGCAGTCGACACTCCGCATCGAGGACGTCCCGACCGTCCGGGCGATGGTCGCGCAAAAGCTGCGCGAGGCGATCATGTCCGGAACGCTCAAGCCGGGCCAGCGGCTGGTCGAACGCGAGCTCTGCGAAATGATGGGCGTCAGCCGCCCCTCGATCCGTGAGGCGCTGCGTGCCCTCGAAGCCGACGGCCTCGTCACCATCGTCCCGCATCGCGGTCCCGTAGTCTCTACGATCAGCCTGGAGGAAGCCCGGCAGCTCTACGCAGCACGCGCGGTGCTCGAAGGTTACGCCGGTCGCGAATGCGCCCGGCTTCACGACCCGGAAGTGGCCCGCCGGATCGGGGACGCGCTGACGCGGCTGAAGGCTGCCGCGGCCAAACAGGACCTCGTCGGCAGCCTCGTAGCCAAGACCGATTTCTATGCCGCGCTGATCGGCGGCTGCCGCAATGCCTTCATCGAGCGCATGCTCAAGCCGCTGCACGACCGCATCCAGCTGTTGCGGATCACGTCGATGTCGCAACCGAAGCGGATCAACAAGAGCCTGCGCGAGGTCACCGCGATCTGGCGCGCGATCCAGAACGGCGATGCTGATCTCGCCGAGCGTTGCTGCGTCGATCACATCAACGCGGCCGCAGTGGCCGCGCTCGACATGATTGAAAAATCGTCGGCGGCCAAGGAGGCGGCGCCTTCCGACGACTAAAAACAATGCCGCCAGGGAGTGTTCGATGAAGTCTGTTGTACGATCGCTGATCCTGTTTGTCCTGCTCTGCCCTTGCGGCACCGCGATCGCGGACGACTACCCCTCTCGCCCGGTCACGATGATCGTGCCCTTCTCCGCCGGCGGTCCCGGCGACGTCATCGCCCGCATCCTCGGCAACGCCATGAGCGCGACGCTGAAGCAATCCATGGTCATCGAGAATGTCGTCGGTGCCGGCGGCACGCTGGGCACCAATCGCGTCGCCAAGGCCGCGCCCGACGGCTACACCGTGCTGCTGATGCATGTCGGCCAGGCCACCGCGCCCGCGCTCTACGCAAAGCTACCGTTCGACCCGGTCGGCGACTTCGCCATGATCGGGCTCGTGACTGACGTGCCGATGATCCTGGTGGCCCGGCCGAATTTTCCGGCCAAGGATCTCGGCGAGATGATCGCGCGCATCCGCAGCGAGGGCGACAAGATGACCTTCGGCAATGTCGGTCTCGGTTCGGCCTCGCAACTCTGCGGCCTGATGTTCATGAGCACCACCGACACGAAGCTCTCGCAGATCTACTACAAGGGTGGCGGGCCGGCGCTGAACGACGTCATCGCCGGTCACATCGACGTCTATTGCGATCCCGCGACCGGACCGACGCCCTATATTCAGTCGAACACGATCAAGGGCTACGCGATCACCAGCAAGACGCGTGTCGCAACGCTGCCGGACGTGCCGACCTCGGCAGAGGCCGGTGTTCCCGAATTCAACGTCACGACTTGGTACGGCCTCTACGCGCCGCGCGGCACGCCGAAGCCGGTGGTCGACCAGCTCGTCGGCGCGCTCCAGACGGCGCTCAAGGACCCTGCTCTGATCAGCCGTTTTGCCGAGCTCAGCATGGCGCCGGTCGAATCCGAGCGCGCAACGCCGGAGGCGCTCGAAGCTTTCTTGAAGTCCGAGATTGGCAAGTGGGGACGGATTATCAAAGCGGCCGGAATCGAGCCGCAATAGGCGGCGAATGGCAATTCTCGGTATCGCTCTATTCCGCGATCGAGCCGCAGCTCGATCGCCCGATCCTGCGCCTCGAACGCATCATCTCGCCGCTGCCTGCCTCCCAGTGATCAGGCGGGTGCAGCACGAGCTTCCCCGGAACCGTCACGGTCAATGGAGCGCTTCGATGCTGATGTCGCCGCATCGCCGCCCGCCGCGACGACAAGGGCCGCCGCAAATTCCGCCAAAGCAAAACGGACGCGATCGTCGCCATCCCCGAAACGCCGCAGCTCGCCGCCTCCGCGGAGCGCCGCAAGCAGCCATCGTCTAAGTGTCTGGAATATTTGGTGGGCGCACCAGGGCTCGAACCTGGGACCCGCTGACTAAGAGTTCAAGACCGGCGCCTCTCTGCGATTTCTAAATCTGCGCCACACTACGATGAGGTCGAAGAGTACCTTTTATTTATAGGGACTTGTCGCATAGCTTCGCAGTCCAGCGTTCGCGCTCTGCGGCGTACAGCGCCGCAAAGTCCCAAATCAGGATGCTGATCTGGGGTGTGGGCTTTAACTCCAACAACGCCCCGAGAAAAGGACCGAGCGCGATCGGCAAACCATCGTTCGGAGCCATCGATCAGGATGGCGACCATGGACGCCTTGCACCGCTTCCATACGGCTCGGCCGGGAATCAGGAGCAAAGAACTTCGCAGCAGAACGACGTGAACGAGAACCTGGCGAGCGTTGCGAACGCTTCCTCTCCGGACTCGAGAATGACGACGCGGGTCTCGGGACTGCCATGGGCCGCTATCTTTGCGGTCTTCATCGCCATCAAGCCGCGCTGCGCTGCGTATGGCGGCCTTCCTTGACCTCCTCGACGATCTTGGCGCAAAAAGCCTCGAGATCACCGGGATTGCGGGAAGTGATGACCCCTTGATCGACAACGACCTCGGCGTCCTCCCACTTCGCACCGGCATTTTCGACGTCGGTCTTGATCGATTTGAACGAGGTCATCTTGCGGCCCTTCGCGATGCCCGTCTCGATCAGAAGCCAAGGGGCATGGCAGACGGCCGCCACGACCTTCTTGGCATCAAAGATATCCTTGATGAACTTCAGCGCCTTCGGCTCGACCCGCAGAAGATCCGGATTGATCTGACCGCCAGGCAGGACGATCGCGTCGTAGTCGTTGGCCGATGCCTCGTCGAGCGTCTTGTCGACCTTGATCGGCTGGCCCCAATCCTTCTTGTCCCAGCCCTTGATCTCGCCAGCAACGATCGAAACGACGTGGACCGTCGCACCGGCCTTCTTCAGCCGCTCCTGCGGCACCTCAAGCTCGGCCTGTTCGAAGCCGTTCGTGGCGAGAATGGCGACCTTTTTTCCAGTCAGATCCATCAATCCGCTCCTTCGTGTGGGTGTCGTCCAACAATCGACCGCCTCGGACTTCGTTCCCCTCGCCCTGACGAGTTAGGATCCAACGGAAGCGAGGAGTGTTGTCCGGCGGGCAAATGCAGGAGTGTCTCGGATGTCCGAAACGTTCCGTCGTGACCGAAGACATGATGGACGACAAGTACTGAGCCGATAATCAGAATGCGCTCTGAACCGCGTCGCGGCATCTCATTGCCGATGCGATAGACCAAATGGAGAGTTCCGGTAATGTTGGTGTCGACGCGCGCCTGATCCGGCCGAAATGCTGATCGAGAAGAGCATTGCCGAGGCCGACGCGCCACCTTGCGAGTTCCAGACCGTTTTCGGTGGAGACTCCGGTTACGACGGCAAATTTGCTGGCGGGCGATCGATTGGCGGACATGGGCCTATCTCGCGGCTGACCTTGATGACGGCCAATCGCTCCGCGTGTCCAGCTCGTTCCTATCCAAACGTCTGTAATCAGGCGCGAAGATTTGCGGCAGCAATAGCAACCATCGTTCCATTCTGGACTTGAGTGCCTCGTAATCCAAGTGGAGAACGAAAATGAAGGCGCTGGTTTGGCACGGCAAGGAGGACATCCGCTGCGACACCGTCTCCGATCCGGAGATCCAGGACCCGCGCGATGCCATCATCAAGGTCACGAGCTGCGCCATCTGCGGCTCCGACCTGCATCTCTTCCACAATTTCATCCCGGGCATGATGCCCGGCGACATCATGGGTCACGAGACCATGGGCGAAGTGGTCGAAGTCGGCTCCGGCGTGGACGGCAAATTGAAGAAGGGCGATCGCATCGTCGTTCCCTTCACGATCATTTGCGGCGAATGCGATCAATGCAAACGCGGCAATTTCTCCGTGTGCGAGACCACCAACCGCAAGAAGTACTTGGCCGATAAGGTATTCGGACATTCGACCGCAGGTCTGTTCGGCTACACTCATTTGACCGGTGGCTATCCCGGCGGACAGGCGGAATATCTGCGCGTGCCGTTCGCCGATGCCACGCATATCAAGGTTCCCGCGGGCATCCCAGACGAACAGCTGCTGTTTCTCAGCGACATCTTTCCGACCGGCTGGCAGGCCGCCGTACAGTGCGACATCGTACCGACCGATACGGTCGCGATCTGGGGCTGTGGTCCGGTCGGACAAATGGCGATCCGGAGCGCCATCCTGCTCGGCGCCAATCAAGTGATCGCGATCGATTGCCTGCCCGAGCGGCTCAGCATGGCGGAAGCCGCTGGCGCGACCACGATCAATTTCGAGAACGAGAGCGTTCTGGAGCGCCTCAAGGAACTGACCGACGGCAAAGGTCCGGAAAAATGCATTGATTGCGTCGGGATGGAATCGCATGTGATGGCGTCGTTGCCCGATACCCTGCTCGACCGCGCCAAGCAGATGGTGATGCTGGAGAGCGACCGGCCCCACGTGCTGCGGGAGATGATCTATGTCTGCCGGCCCGGCGGCATCATCTCGGTTCCCGGCGTTTACAGCGGCTTCTCCGACAAGCTTCCGATGGGCGCGTTCATGAACAAGGGTCTGACGATGCGCACCGGGCAGACCCACGTCAACCGCTGGACCGACGATCTGCTTCGCCGCATCGAGCAAGGCGAAATCGATCCGTCATTCGTCATCACCCATACCGTGCCGCTCGAGCAAGGACCCGAAATGTACCAGGTGTTCCGCGATAAGCGCGATTCCTGTGTCAAGGTCGTGTTGAAGCCCTGAAGGAGCCACCATGTTTCATTTCTCAAATATCACGCGCTCCAAGGGCGATCCCAAGATCGTCGAAGGTGGATCGAGCCTGAAGCAGCCGTCGGACCAGCTTGCACGCGCGCTGGGCTGGTTCAGCATCGGTCTTGGCATCGTGGAATTCTTCGCGCCTCGACGCGTCACGGAAACGCTCGGGATGGAGGGACACGAGACGATGGTCCGTGCTTTCGGCGTGCGGGAAATCCTCGCCGGCGTCATGTCGCTCTCGGTCGATAAGAACGCGGGGCTGTGGGCCCGCGTCGGTGGGGATGGTCTGGATGCGGCTGCCCTTCTTTCGGGCCTCACTCCCGATAATCCAAAGAAGGGTAACATCGCGCTGGCGCTCCTCATGGTTGGCGGCATTGCCGTGCTCGACTACCGGGCCGCTCAGGATACCAAGCCGCAGCGGCCGGGGCCGAATGCGCGACGCAAGCTGTATCCCAACCGCAGCGGTTTCCCCAAAGGACTCCAGGCCGCGAAAGATCGAGCAAAGGAGATGATCCAGCACGCGACGGCCGGTGTCACCTCCTGACCGGGCCGGGATTGCAAAAGAGCGACGGCGACGCTCGCGCTGGATTGCGGCCGTCGAGCTTGGGCTGATCAGCAGCACTTTCTCCACCATCGTCAGCCAGTTGTTCGCAGCGCGGCTGGGGCGCGATGCGGCTGTGGACTGGATGACGGTCGCGACCATTCCGGTTCGCGACTGGGCGCTCGGCTCGGAGCCATCGTGGAGCACTATCCTGATCGGCATTGCCTTCCACCAATGGGCGGACTTTTCCTGGGCGGTGGTCTTCTTTGGTGTCCTCGGACGCTGGACCGCCGATCTGCGGCCTGCGGCGATCCTGCTTCTGGCGCTGCCTTGGGCGATCTTCTCGTCGGGCATGGAATGGTTTGTGCTGGTACCGCTCTTGCCGTTCTGGCAACCGCTGTTCACGCTGCAGCAGCCATACTGGATCGGGCTTCTGGTCCATGCTTCATCAGCCCTGATGTATCCCTTGTTCGCCCGGCTGCGGTGGGAACGCGGCGCGGCAACCGGGCGACACCTGCGGTTTACGCAAGCGTGGCTCGCGGGTGCACTGGTCCTAGTGATAGCGCTCGGAACTGTCGCCGCGTTCGGTAGCCATGGCCATGAACCGCCGTGGATCGGACGCGACAAGGATGCAGACCAGACCTATATGCGCCATATGACGACCCATCACGCTCAGGGTATCGAGCTGGCGCGCATTGGCGCCCGGCGTGCGCAAAATCCACATCTGCAAAAACTCGCGCTGCTCATGGTGGCAAGCCAGACCGGCGAGAACAGGCTCCTTGAAAATTTCTGGCTGAGTTGGTTCGATACCGCGATGCCCGATTGCGGATTCGACGAGCGTGCTGCCATGCCGGGCTTCCTCACACCGGCCGAAATGAGACTGGTCAACCTTGCGCCGCCCGACCAATTCGACGCGGTCTTCGTCGAGATGATGACCCGGCATCACAAGGGGGCGGTCAAAATGGCCGACCAGATGTGGCATAGCCGCGGCGATCCGCGCCTGCGGGTCATGGCCCATGCCATTCGTCATGAGCAGCAGGGCGAGATCGCGTTGATGCACGGCGAGAGCGGCCTTGCCGCTGTCGTGACTGCAACCCGGAACATGCTGGGTGACAATGTCAATTGATCCAAAGCCATGACAAGGGAAAAGGCCCGGTTCATCGCCGGGCCTTCGTCGTCACCAATATCCATATGGGCGGTAATAGGCGCGATGGTATCGCGGCCCATAATACCGGGGACCGTAATACGCGTATGGGCCCGGGCCGTAATAACCATACGGTCCCGGATAGTAGCCCGGGCCATAATAGTAGGGCGAAGCCGCGGCGGCGGCGGCTCCGAACGCCAGCGCACCGGCGGCAAGTCCGAAACCGAGTCCAGGTCCGCCCCAACCACCGTGCCAGCCGCCGCCCCGCCAGTGGGCCTCGGCAGGGGCAACCGTCGCGGCCGAAATTGCGCCGACCGCCAGCGCTGCAAGAGCAAGTTTTCGCATTCCTGTTCTCCTCGATCTGTATGACCGAATAATGCGGAGATCATCCTCCGCGTTCCTACACGAGCCCGCACGCGGCTCGGCCTGAATGAGGCGCTCGGCGCGTTCGTCCGCGGTCTCCGTTTTCATCATCGATAGACTTGTGCAGGCAGCGGTCGGCGATCAATCGATAGGCGCTCATCTCCGGTCATGCCGGACAGACGCCACCGCGCAGCAGCTACATAGGAACAACGCCAATGCATGCCGGTTCGAGAACGGACATTCCTCGCAACCTAAGGAAACTCCATGTACCATCACGTCAAGAAACTGATGTTCACCGTCCGTGTCGACGAACCGGATCCCCGTTTCGGCAATATGCTGCTCGAGCAGTTCGGCGGCGCCAACGGCGAGCTCGCCGCCGCGATGCAGTATTCCATACAGGGGCTCAATTGCGAGGACCCGGATCGCAAGGATCTCCTGATGGACATCGGCACCGAGGAATTGAGCCATCTCGAAGTCGTCGGCACGCTCGCTCGCATGCATCTCAAGCCCGCGAAATTCGATCGCCAGGCTGCCGAGGCCGATCCGCTCATCGCGATCGCCGGGGGCGGCGGCGTGAACCTGTTCAACTCGCAGGGCAATGCCTGGACTGCCGATTATCTCAAGATCACGGGCGAGCTGGATGTCGATCTTCGGAGCAACATTGCCGCGGAGGCGAGAGCCAAGATCGTTTACGAACGGCTGATCAACTTCACCGATGACGCCGGCACCAAGGATGCGCTTCAGTTCCTCATGACCCGCGAGATTACGCACATGAAGGCCTTCTCGCTGGCGCTGGAAAGCATGGCAAAGCCGGCATTCAGCATCGGCCGGATCGCGCCGACACCCGGCCTCGTCGATCAGTTCTTCAATGACTCGACGGGAACCGGCGATCACGGCGAGATCGATACGCGCGGGCCATGGAATGAAGGTGGCGAATGGGTCTACACCGCCTCTCCTGCCATTCAGGCCGGTGACCCCGGCCCGGCAAACGGGATCGTCACCGAGAGCTCCCCGCCGGTCGACGAAGCCGGTCTTGGCGAACTCCTGATCGATGAGCTCCGCGACATTCTTCACGCAGAAAAGCAACTGACGAAAGCGCTGCCAAAGATGGCGCAAGCCGCGCGCTTCGATCAGCTGCGAGAGTTGTTCGAGCAACATCTCGCCGAGACCGAGGCCCAGGTCGAGCGGATCAACCAATGTTTCGAGATGCTCGGAAAGTCTGCGCGCGCCAAGCCTTGCAAGGGCATGATGGGTCTGGTCGAGGAAGGTCAGGAAATCATGCATGAGGGCGAGAAGAAGGAAGATGCTGCTGCGGACCTCGCATTGATCGGGGCGGCGCAGCGGGTCGAGCACTACGAGATCGCCGGTTACACCACTGCGCGCAATCTGGCTCAGCAACTGCGCCATGGCGCAATCGTCGGCCTGCTGTCGAAGTCGCTTGCCGAAGAGGAGAACGCCGACCAGCTGTTGAACCAGGTGGCTCGATCGCTGATGTCGGTCGCGAAGATGCCGGCGGCCGTCGAGCAGACGGAATAGGCCGCACGCAACACGTTCGGCTGGCGGCATCGCGCCGACGCAAGAACCGCCAGCCGATC
The DNA here is from genome assembly GCF_023073315.1 of Bradyrhizobium sp. 1. GTDB lineage: Bacteria > Pseudomonadota > Alphaproteobacteria > Rhizobiales > Xanthobacteraceae > Bradyrhizobium. Next base: position 162,772 of record NZ_JADPJH010000022.1, read on the forward strand.
GCATTAAACCGCAATGTTCGCTGCCCGGATACGGGCGCCCGCCCGAAGTTCACCTCATGCCGCCGCAGCGAACGCGGTCGTCGCACTCATCGATGTGGTGCTGATATTCGGTGATCGCTCGGTTGGCCATGCGGATGCGGCTGGTGTGGCCCTGGTCGACCATCACGGCGATTCGCTGCGCAAGGAACACACAGGCCTCGAACTCATCCTGGATCATACCGGTGCGCGCCAGAAAGTCCCAAGCGATTTCGTAAGCCTGCTCGGCAGCCGGATTACGGTAGTCGCTGAAGATGATGTGTGTCACCAAGCCACTCCAGAGACGTGGTCGAAGTCCGCCGCCGTGAGCGACGGGATCGCCGATCCGTGCAAGATGAACCGGCGATCTCACCGCCAGCGTCATGATGGCCGCTATGCAGCCTGACGCTGATGCGCCAGAAACTCCATCGTGACCTTCGCGACATTGGAATCGATCCACTCGGCCATGCGTTGCTCTTCCTTCAACGATGCCTCGAGCGGCTCCTTGGCCGCCGCAACCCCAGCGGGGCCGCAGAGAGCAAGAAGCGACTTGTAAGCGGCGATCTCGAAATTCTCGAACGCGTTGTTCGCGAAGGTGTTCTTCAGGATCTCGTCATTGGCCGCCGAGTGCGCCATCGCCTGCATGTTGGCCATCACGGACTGAGCGGTGTCCTTGAGACTGGACGTGCTCTCACCGCAGGCTTCCAGACACCGCTCGAGGCGCTTCAGCTGCTCGTTGGTCTCCTGAAGGTGAGCGGCGATCTTCGCCTTGACCTCCGGATACTCGTCCAGCCGCTCCGACTGGCGCTCCATCAACTCCCTCGCCTGCACTTCCATCGCGTGTGCATTCCGTAGTCCGGCCACGAATGTGTCGCGCGCTGCGTTCGCCATTTTGCTGTCCTCCGTTTGATTGGCTTCGATGCCGCAACCGCAAGCCGAGGCGATCGTTCCTAAGCCGCTGCCGCTCTCCGCCTCCGCACTTCGATGACGTCGCCGTTCCCCGTTGCCGCAGAAGATGCAACGGCTAGGAACGGTCGAGGCTGCAGGCGATTGGTCCGAAACCAACTTCAGGAGATACAACATGCGTAGGACAATTCTGACAATCCTCATGGCCGCGATGCTGGCCGGCACTTCGGTCGGCGCAACGTTTGCGCAAGGCGCGGGTGGTGGTGCGGGTGGCGGCGCTGGTGGTGGTGCTGGTGGTGGTGCAGGCGGCGGTGCTGGTGGCGCAGGGGCCGGTGCAGGCGCAGGCGCAGGTGGTGCCGGAGCCGGCGGAGCCGCTGGTGGCAGCGCCGGAGCCGGTGGTGCGGGATCGGGCAGCGGCACCGGTGCGAGCGGTAACGGATCGGGCGGCGGCGGCGGCCTCTCTCACGTGGAGCGCGGTGGACAAGGCGCATCGAGCCCTCCCGGCATGCGCAACGAAACGACCCCGCCGTCGAACGGCACCGTTCCGCGGCGATAGATCAACGCGCGCCCTGGTCTGTTTCCTTCCAGACCTGCGCGCGAGAGCGGCTCCGGCGAGACCCTCCCTCGCGCCGGAGCCGCATTCCCTCTTACAGAATGTGTGTGCCGGGCGGCCCGCCCCTGCGACAGCGCGCCTACTTGTTGGATGAGCCCGAGCCGGTCGTGACGCTTGGGGCGTTGGTCGGACTCGTGGTGGTGGCCCGATCACCGACATCGCGTCCGTTGTAGAAGAAGACGGCCGCGACGATCGCTATGACGAAGATTGCGCCGACTATCCAGCCGACTGCGCTGTTCTGCCGTGACCGGACCGTGGTGTGGTCGTTTTGATCCATGCTGCTCTCCCGTGACTGCCTCGAAAACATGTCGCCGGAAGAGACGTTCCTAACTCGGCTTGCCAGCCTCGCCGCGCGACGAAGAAAACGCGAAAACAACCCCATGCACAGTAGCCGATGATAACGAGATCAATGGCTTGGCACTCAAAGGTTTGGCACGCGGCCAAAAATAATTTCTGATTTTTCGAACTCCAGTTGACCCGTCGGGCAAAACACCTGTAGACTGGCATCATTCGAGACATGCGACGGCGTCTTGCCCCGCTGAGCAAACTCGTTCACGAGCTTGCCCGGGCTTGCCAATGTCGGCCCAGATCGAACACGATTGATTTCCAACGTCCTGGAACAGACACGCGAGTGTTCCATTGACATTCCCCGGAGAGGGTGGAGCGTCATGGGAAAGCTGTTGATCGGCATCGCCGTCGTGAGCCTTGGACTTATTGTCGCTTTCACGGTCTACGTCATCACACTGTGACGCCAAGCGGCGCGATCACCGTGTTCCCCGGCAGGCACGCGCTGAACCCGGCGCCGGCTGCATATCGGCTCAAATAAACGGCTTGCCGCCGGTCACAGCGAGAGTGGCTCCCGAGGTGTAGCTCGAAAGCGGGTCGGCCAGCATCACATAGGCCGTCGCAAGCTCGGCCGGCTGTCCGGCGCGCTGCATCGGCACCTGCTTGCCGAAATTCTTGACGGAATCCTCGGGCATGGTCGAGGGAATGAGCGGCGTCCAGATCGGTCCCGGGGCGACCGCGTTGACCCGGATGCCCTTGCTTGCCAGCATCTGCGCAAGCCCGCCGGTAAAGTTCTGAATGGCGCCCTTGGTCGTGGCGTAGGCGAGCAGGCTCGGGTTCGGCATGTCCGAGTTCACGGAAGCCGTGTTCACGATCGCCCCGCCCGGCCGCATGTGCGGGACCGCGGCCTTGGCCAAATAAAACATGGCATGGATGTTCACCTCGAACGTTCGTTGCCATTCCTCATCGCTGATATCCTCGATGCCCTTGAAGGTCGCCTGATGGGCCGCGTTGTTGACGAGGATGTCGATCCCCCCGAGTTCCTCGACCGCGCGATGGACGATGGAACGGCAATGATCGGGATTGCTGATGTCGCCGGAAATCAGGACAGCCTTGCGCCCTTCCCGCTCGACCAGCGCCTTGACCTCGGCTGCGTCCTCATCCTCGTTCAGATACGCGATGATGAGGTCCGCGCCCTCGCGGGCATAGGCGATTGCGACGGCGCGGCCGATGCCGCTGTCGCCGCCTGTGATGATGGCCTTCTTGCCGGCGAGGCGCCCTGCGCCTCGGTAACTCTCCTCGCCATGATCCGGCCGCGGGTTCATCGCGCGGGTCGAACCGGGCATCGGCTGCTGCTGCGACGGAAAGGGGGGCTTGGGATATTCGGTCATGAAAGCGGCTCCTGAATTTGCTCAGGTAACGGAAAGCGACCGCTAGCGTTCCCAGCCCGCAGCTTAGTGATCAGTGCGCAAAGCGAGCTTTGCTGACATGGGATGCACCTTGTGGAGACCCGAACGGTACAGGCCACTCCGGCCCGTCAGGCGGGAGCCGCTACACTCCCGGCATCCGGCTGTCAGCATGCACGACATAACGGAGCTCACTCACTTCGGTTGGGCCAGCGCCGGCGAGGTGAGCCAATCGTTTATGTGCGAAGCTGCCTCTGCCTGGCGCGCCCGGCGCAAAAGCAGTTCGCGGGCATGGCTGCCGGGCAGCTCTTTTTCGGCGGCCTCCTTAAACCTCTTGGCCTCCTCAGCCAGCCGCTCTTCAAAGCTCAATGTGTGTTTGATGCGCCTACGCATCTGGGTCATGGCAAAAGCCCTCTTGAACGCCCCAATATCTAGTAGGACAGTATATAGAGGGCTCCGTCTGTTCGCTGTCTGACTCAAGATCGGCATTTCCGTCTCGAACGCTGCCGGCACCGGCTACTCTCTAACTCTCGCAAAAATTGTGCCGGATGAGTCATGTAGCGGACAGAACCAATTCTGCTCCCGTGTTAGGCTATAGCCATTGCTGGCCGATGAAATGGGCGTCAGCAACTGAGAGATCTTGCGCTCCCGCCTGCGAGCCGGGAGCGAAACATGATGCCTCACGCCAACGCGATACTCGCGTCCCTGTCCGCCAGCGACGCCGCCGCCCTTCGACCTCACCTCAAACCCACTCATCTGCAGCAAAAAACCGTGCTGTATGAAGCGGGCGACACGATCGATTCCGTCTACTTTCCGCTCGGCGCGGTGGTGTCTCTGGTCGTGACGCTCGCGACCGGGGAAACGACGGAGGCCGCAATGGTGGGCAGGGATGGCGCTGTCGGCATGGCGTCGGCATTGGATGGACGAGTCGCGATGAGCAGAGCTATCGTCCAACTCGGCGGCGATGCGATGGTTTGCGACCCGGCTGCATTCAGCGGCGCAGCTCTGCAATCTCAGAGCCTCATTTCTCGGATCATGCGTCACGAGCAAACGCTGTTTGCGCAAGCGCAGCAATCAACGGCTTGCATGGCAAATCATGAAGTCGACGCCCGTCTTTGCCGGTGGATGTTGCGCGCCCGCGATTTGTCGGGAAGCGACCAGCTTCCTTTCACGCAGGAATTTCTGGCCGAAATGCTGGGCGTTCGACGAACGAGCGTGACCACAGTAGCGCGCACTCTTCAGGAAGCCGGGTTGATCAAATACACGCGCGGCAAAATCGAAATAAGAGATGTCGAAGGTCTGCGTGAAGGAGCCTGCGAGTGCTACGAAACTGTCAAGGAGCAGCACCGGCACTTGCTGGGCGAGCTACCGAGTACGAATTAGCCAGTTTGGCGGGACCTTGAGTCGCTCCGGGTCAGCGGCAGTTTTTGGGCGAAAGATTGGATAGGTGCATATGGATAGGTGCATATGGATGGGTGCATATGGATGGGTGCATATGGATGGGTGCATAAGGGTGTGTCATGCCACATCGCAAGCTGATCGCGCGCTTGCAGGCGGTCGCTGGACTGTCTGAGCAAGATCAAGCCAAGCTCGCAGGCATGCCGTACAAGCTCAAGACGCTGGATGGTGGCGAATATCTCGTGCGCGAAGGCGACAGCCCAACGAGTTCGACCGTTGTGATGAGTGGGGTTCTGTCTCGTCAAAGAGTGATCTCCGAGCGCAACCAGATCTCATCGTTCTATATCGCCGGCGATATGCCGGATCTGCACACGCTACACCTGCCTGTCATGGACCATGAGCTCCGCAGCATGGGCCGTTCGACCGTAGCTTCTGTGTCTCACGCCTATCTCAGGGAAGTGATGAGCGGCTCTCCCGGGCTTACGCAGGCATTCTGGCGCGAGACGCTGATACATGCAGCCATCTATCGCGAATGGATTGAAAACCTTGGCGCACGCCCAGCCTTGGGGAGAATCGCGCATCTGCTTTGCGAACTCGCCGTCCGGCTGGAGCTCGTTGGCCTGCTCGACAACGGCAGCTTCCATCTGCCCTTTACACAACAGGATATTGCCGATGCGTGTGGGCTGTCAGTCGTACATGTGAACAGGACACTTCAGGAACTCAGACGCGAGGGCCTCATTGAATGGCGGGATCACACGGTGCAGTTACTTGACCGGGCCAGGCTGGAGGACGCGGCCGAGTTCAGCCGCCAGTATCTTCATGCGCTGGAGACGACCCGTTCACCTGTCCGCAACGGCAACGCTGGAGAGCGTGGCAACAAGCGCGGAAATGTCATTTGAATTTGTAGCGTCATTTCGGCGGTTTCAGCGGAGATATCGTCCCCGGTGCGCTTCGACCGGGCTTGCGACTAACCGAGCGTGTGCACGAACGGTCGAATCTCGCCGCTCTCGTCGAGATCGAGCGTCGCCAGCGTGATCGGGAGCTTGAAGCGCCGCGGCCCGGCGCTCCCGGGATTGAGATAAAGCACCCCGTCAACCGTCCTGACACTCGCCCGGTGCGAATGACCGCTAATCACGGCAGCGACGCCTTCAGGCGCAGGTTTGCTCGCGAGCTCGTTCAGATCATGCAGGATGTAGAAGTCGTATCCGCCGAGGCGTACGGTTTCCGTATCCCGATAGTTCCGCGCCCAATCGCCGGTGTCGACATTCCCCCGGATGGCCGAGACAGGCGCAATCCTGCGCAGCCCCTCGAGCACATGCTCGGCGCCGATATCGCCGGCGTGGATGATGTGCGCGATCCCGGCCAGGTGGTGCACTGCTTCCGGCCGCAGCAGCCCGTGCGTATCAGAAATCACGCCGATTCTGATCACAGCCATTCCTGACATCCTGCCGACGATCTTGCCACGCTTAGGAACCACCGCACCACATTCGCATTGCTCGCATATCTAACTGGAGTGCACAAATGGGCAATAGTGGCGTCGGCATGCTTTTGGGAGACGTCTCGGTCACGGCATTGTGGCTGTGGTTCATCGGCGCCTTCGTCCTTGGCGCAGTGATCTGGTATGGCGTCAGACGATCCGGCCATTTGAGCCGAAGCGAGCGCGCGCAGCTGGACCGGAACACGGAAGCCGCACAGCGCCGCGACGATCCGCAAAAGCCCATGGCTCGGTGAGCGCGCGGCCGAGGATGACACATGCTGGAAAACCTTCGCGTGATCGCTCAGCCGGGAGCGATGATCGCCATCCTCGTCATCTTGCTGCTGATGGGCGCCGCTGATGCCGCAATCTTCGTCGCGGCCAGGGGATGGCCGTTCTGAGGCGCAATGAGCCAGCCGGATCGGTGCAATAGGAACCTTCATAGGATTGACCGGTTCGCCCTGCAACAGGGGAGCACGGCGATCATTGATGCCTGTCCGGATGCGAACGGTTCTGGTGCCATTTGCGACACTGCCGCTGGCCGCTTGTGCCGGCCGGCAGTCGGTGCTCGATCCGCAAGGCCTTCAGTCCCACCAGATCCTCAATACCCTCTTCATTTTCCTGAGCCTCGCGGCCGTCGTCTGGATCGCCGTGGTGATCGTGCTTGCTGTCGGCATGCTGCGCCGAAAGCGTTCCGCCGACCAACCACTCGCGCTGCACCAGCCGTTTGAAAGGGCGGCCGGTCGTGTCGTCTTCATCCTGGGGCTCGCAACCCTCGCCATCGTGCTCGGGCTCTCCATCGTCAGCTATGCCGGCCAGCGCACCGTCTTCGCCAAGGACGAGCACGCCCTCACTCTCAAGATCATCGGCCATCAATGGTGGTGGGAGGTCCGCTACGAGGACGACAGTCCCGACAAGAGCTTCGTGACCGCAAACGAGATCCGGATTCCGGCCGGTCAGCCCGTGAAGGTCGAGCTGGAATCCGCCGACGTGATCCACAGCTTCTGGGTGCCGAGCCTGACCGGGAAGATGGACCTCATCACCGGGCAGAAGAACGAGTTGCAATTCACGGCGAAGAGCGCCGGCGTTTATCGCGGCCAGTGCGCCGAGTTCTGTGGACTGCAGCATGCGCATATGGCCTTTGCCGTGCTCGCGCTGCCCCCCGATGAGTTCGGCCGCTGGCGGGACCGCGAGAACCAGGGCGCGAGCAGCCCGACCGACCAGCTCGGCAAGCAGGGCGAGCAGCTGTTTCGCGCCAGAGGCTGTGCGCTCTGTCACACCGTGCGCGGCACGCTCGCCGGCGGGCAATTGGGCCCTGATCTGACCCATGTCGGCAGCCGGACCACGATCGCGGCCGGGACGCTGCCGTTGACGCCGGCCACGCTCGGCGGCTGGATCGCCGATCCCCAGCACATCAAGCCCGGAAACTACATGCCGAAGATGCCGCTGCAGTCGGATGAGCTCATCGCGATCCTTCATTATCTGGAGCAGCTCAAGTGACCGTGGCAGCTGAAGAACGCGAGTTGCGCGACGACGAGCTGAACGGCCTGGAGCTCTCCGCGCGCCTCCGAAGCATCTGGCAGACGCCGTCCGGCCTGCTCGGCGCGCTGACGTCGGTCGATCACAAGGTCGTGGGGCGCCGCTACATCGTCACCGCATTCGCGTTCCTGCTCCTCGGCGGCCTCCTCGCGATCCTGATGCGCATTCAGCTCGCCGGCCCAGAGAAGACGTTCCTGTCTGCCGACAAATACAACCAGATCTTCACGATGCACGGCTCGACGATGATGTTCCTGTTCGCCGTCCCGGTGATGGAGGCATTCGCCGTCTACCTCGTGCCGCTGATGGTCGGAACGCGGAATATCGCCTTCCCGCGCCTGAATGCGTTCAGCTACTGGATGTTTCTGTTCGGAGGTTGCTTCCTCTGGATCTCCTTCGCGCTCAATGTCGGCCCGGATGTCGGCTGGTTCGCCTATGTTCCACTGTCGTCATTGCAGTACACGCCGACGAAACGGCCTGACGTCTGGGCGCAGATGATCACCTTCACCGAGGTCGCGGCACTCGCGGTCGCCGTGGAGATCGTCGTCACCGTGTTCAAGCTCCGCGCGCCCGGCATGACGCTCGACCGAATCCCTCTTTTCGTGTGGGCGATGCTGGTCACCAGCTTCCTGGTGATGTTCGCGATGCCTTCGATCATGGTCGCGTCGACCTCGCTGATCCTGGACCGCCTCGTCAACACCCGTTTCTACGATTCCTCGTCGGGCGGACATCCCCTGCTCTGGCAGCACCTGTTCTGGTTCTTCGGCCATCCCGAGGTCTACATCATCTTCATACCCGGAACGGGCATGGTCTCGGCCATCCTCGCCACGTTCGCGCGCCGGCCGGTGATAGGCTATCCCGTGGTCATCCTCTCGCTGATTGCGACCGGCTTCCTGTCGTTCGGCCTGTGGGTCCACCACATGTTCGTGACGGGCCTGCCCCAGCTCGGCGCCGGCCTGTTCACGGCGTCCAGCATGCTGATCGCGGTGCCGAGCGGCTTGCAGATCTTCTGCTGGCTGGCGACGCTCTGGGACGGACGCCCGGTGTACCGGACGCCGCTGCTGTTCGTGATCGGCTTCATCGTGATCTTCGTGCTCGGCGGCCTCTCCGGCGTGATGGTCGCCTCGGTGCCGATCGACACACAGGTGCACGATACCTATTTCGTCGTCGCGCACTTCCATTACGTCCTGATCGGCGGCGCGGTCTTCCCGCTCATCGGGGCCGTGTATTACTGGTTTCCCAAGATCACCGGCCGGATGCTGAGCGAGCGGCTCGGCCGCTGGAACTTCTGGCTGGCCTTCGTCGGTTTCAACGTCGCGTTTTTCCCGATGCACATCCTCGGACTGATCGGGATGCCGCGCCGGGTCTACACCTACACCGCCGACATGGACTGGGCCCACCTCAACCTCCTGTCCAGCGGCGGGGCCGTGATTTTTGCGCTCAGCTTCGTACTGTTGCTCGTCAACGTGATCATGAGTCTTCGCAGCGGCACGCTCGCAGGCGATAATCCCTGGAATGCTTCGACATTGGAATGGGCGACATCCTCCCCCCCGCCCCCGCAGAATTTCGACCGCATTCCCGTGGTCAAGCACCGCGATCCGCTCTGGCTCGACAACGCGAGCCTGCCTGTCGTGGCCGGTCTCAGCGTGGAGCGACGCGAAATGCTTGTGACATCGCTGGCCGAAGCAGAGCCGCAGATCCGTGAAGCGTCGCCCGAGCCGAGCATCTGGCCGCTGCTGACGGCCATTGCGACAAGTGTATTCTTCATCGGCTCGATCTTCACGCCTTGGGCGGTGCTGTGGGGCACGCCGCCGATGGCCGTCACCTTGATCGGTTGGTTCTGGCCTAGCGGCAGCAAGGAGGACGAGGAATGAGGCACACCATCGTCCGCAACGTCGCCGAACTGCCAACCTATGGCTATGGTCCGCGCAGCGGCCCCTGGTGGGGCGCCATGGGGTTCATGGCGCTGGAGGGTATGGGATTTGCCATCGCAATCGGGGCCTACCTCTATCTCTATGCCGTCAACCCGAGCTGGCCGATTGGAGCCGCGCCCCCCGATCTATGGCCCGGCACGGCCGAGACCGTCATCTATCTCCTGAGCATCATTCCGAACCAGATGACCAATCGCGCGGCTCATCGGCAGGACCTTGCGAAAGTACGCACAGGCCTCATCGTGATGTCGCTGATCGGAATCGGGCTATTGGTCCTGCGCGGCTTCGAGTTCGCTCATCTCAACACGCGCTGGGACAACTCGGCCTACGGATCGATCGTCTGGTTGATCCTGGGACTGCACACGACCCATCTCGCCACCGACGTCGGCGACACCGTGGTGCTGACGGTGCTGATGTTCACACGCCACGCCCGGCCGCGCCGCTTCAGCGACGTGACTGACAACGTGTTCTACTGGAACTTCGTCGTGCTGGCCTGGCTGCCGCTCTACGTCCTGCTCGACTGGGTGCCGCGCTTATGACCGCTGCTGAACGACATCCGAAGCTGCTCTATTGGGCCGGCGTCGCGCTCGGCCCCCTGGCCTGGGGCATCAACCTGCAAGGGGTCTATGCACTGGCGCATTTCTCGTGCGAGACCACAAAGCTGAGCGGCACGATCATGAGCGCCGTCCTGGCCCTCGTCGCCCTCGCGGGCGCGGCGATATCCGCGCGCGCGGTTCGGCGCGGCGCCGGCCCGGAATGGACCGATCCGCAAGGCGGCGGTCCCCGGACGTTCATGGCCTGGCTCGGCGTCGGTTCCGGCCTGCTGTTCGCGCTGGCGATCGGAAACCAGCTCGCGGCCTCGCTGATGATCAGCCCATGCCTGCGCTGAGCCTGCTCGCGCTCGTGCTGGGCCTGCTCGCAGGGCCAGCGAACGCCCATGGCATCTCGGAGGTCGATCCGGGATCGCTCTGGAGCTTCGATCCCTGGCTTCTGGCACCGCTCTATATCGTCGGCATCGCCTTCTACATCGGCACGCAGCGGCTCTGGCATCATGCCGGCGGCGGTCGCGGCGTCCGGTTTGGCCAGGTCGGCGCATTCTGGACGGGGTGGCTGGTCGTCGCGCTCGCCTTGACATCACCGCTTCACTGGCTCGGCGAGCACCTGTTCACCGCCCACATGGTCGAGCACGAACTGCTCATGGTCGTCGGAGCGCCGCTGATGGCCTACGCCCGGATCAACGGGCCGCTGCTGTGGAGCCTGTCGGCTTCGCTTCGTCCGGCCGCCGGCCGCTTGCTCAATCGGCCAATCGTCGCGAGGCCATGGGCTCTGCTATCCCATCCTGTCAGCGCGACGGCCTTGCATGGCCTGGCGCTCTGGGCCTGGCATGCGCCGCCGCTCTATGCGTGGGCGCTCGAAAACACCGCCGTCCATCGTCTCCAGCACATCAGCTTCTTTGCCACTGCATTGCTGTTCTGGTGGGTGCTCCTGCACGGTCGCGGCGTCGGACGCAGCATACGGCTTCGGGACGGCATCGCGATCGCCTGCCTCTTCGTCACTGTCCTGCATTCCGGCGTGCTCGGAGCGCTCCTCACCCTGTCGACGCGTGTATGGATTCCGGGTCAGGGCGCCCTTGCCGGCGAGTTCGGTCTGTCGCCGCTCGAGGATCAGCAGCTCGCCGGCATCCTGATGTGGGTGCCCATGGGCATGCTCTACACCGGTGCAGCTCTGTTCTTCGCCTATCGATGGCTGACCGAGTTCGATGGGCGCATGCCCGCGGTTCATCATGCCGGTTCGCAAGGAACATAGGAACCGCGGATGCGCTGCAACGTTCGCCTGCTGACTCGACAATCTCCGTGGAGGTCAGATGAGCAAGCACGCCGCCATGACGGCTGTCATTCTCGCGGCCGCTTTTGCGGCGCCGGCAGGTTCGTCCGCACAAGACCAGCCGCGCCCGGCAACGTCGTGTCCCGTCGACCATGATCGGCTCGCCGACATCCTCAAGAAGAGCGTCAAGCCCGGCGGCGGTCCGAGCAACGGCGGCCTGGACAATAACGAGTGGGCCGCTGTCGTGAACCGCCAGGGCGTCGTCTGCGCGGTTGCCTATAGTGGCGGCAAGGTCGACGACCAATGGCTCGGCAGCCGGGCCATCGCGGCCGAGAAGGCCAACACCGCGAATGCGTTCAGCCTGAAAAACAAGGCGATGGCCACCGCCAATCTCTACGCGGGTGCCCAGCCGGGCGGCTTCCTGTTCGGCGCGGCGCTGAGCAACCCGCCTTCCCCGGAGGTTCTTTATGCGGGTACGCCCGACGAGTTCGGAACCGCACATGATCCGATGGTCGGCAAGCCCGTCGGCGGCGTGATCGTGTTCGGCGGCGGCCTTGCGCTCTATGACGGCAACGGCATCGTCGGCGCGCTCGGCATCAGCGGGGACAGCTCCTGCGCGGATCACAATGTCGCCTGGCGCGTGCGTCACTTCCTCGGCCTCGATCACGTGCCGGCCGGCGTCAGCCCGAACATGAAGGACGCGATCATCTACGATATCGGGCCGGACAGCAAAAGCCCTTCGGGCTTCGGCCATCCCAAATGCGACGGCAAGGAAGATCAGATCGCCGTCGATCTCGGCGCCGGCGTCTCGGGAAATGTCGTGAGATAACGACGCGGCACGCTTTGGAACCAAGGCGGAGCGCAACGTTTGTACGTTGGCAACCGGCCTGCGACGCGGCAGGGCCTCATCAATGCCGTGGAGATCTTCACTTATGTTAATGCCCGGCCTCAGGCGATTGCTGTGGGGAATGCTGAGTACGCTGTGCGCGTGCGCTGCATCGCTTTCGCCTGGTCTTGCCCAGACTGATCTTGCCAGCCGCATGAAGGATCCGGGCCAATGGCCGATGGCCGCGCGCGACTACGCCAACACGCGCTACAGCGAGCTCGACCAGATCAACCCCGGCAATGCGTCGCGCCTGCAACTGGCCTGGACGTTCTCGGTCGGAGCAGATCGCGGGCAGGAGGCCGCCCCTCTCGTGGTCGACGGGAGCATGTATGTGGTCGGCCCCTATGCCGGCCCCTATCCCAACCGCGTGTTCGCGCTCGACGCCACCACGGGCGAGTTGAAATGGTCGTATGCGCCGAAACCGGAGCCTGCCGCGGCGGGCGTTGCCTGTTGCGACGTCGTCAATCGCGGGCTCGCATTCGACAACGGAAAAATCTTCCTCAATACGCTCGATAATCACTCGGTCGCGCTCGATGCCAAGACTGGCAAGGAGCTCTGGCACACCAAGCTCGGCGAGATCAACAAGGGCGAGACCATCACGATGGCGCCCGTCGTCGTCAAGGGCAAGGTCCTGATCGGCAACAGCGGCGGCGAGCTGGGCGTGCGCGGCTGGGTCACCGCGGTCGACGAGAACACCGGCGCTATCGCCTGGCGCGCTTATGCGACGGGTCCCGACAAGGACGTGCTGATCGGCGACGACTTCAAGCCGTTCTACGACAGCCTCAAGGGTAAGGATCTCGGCGTCAAGAGCTGGCCTGCCGACCGATGGCAGGTCGGCGGCGCCACCATGTGGGGATGGATCTCCTACGATCCCGACCTCAACCTGATCTACTACGGCACCGCCAATCCGAGTCCCTGGAACGCGAACCAGCGCAGCGGCGACAATCTCTGGAGCACCACCATCTTCGCCCGTGATCCCGACAACGGGCACGCGAAATGGGCGTATCAAGTCAACCCGCACGACCTGTTCGACCATGACGAGATCAACGAGAACGTGCTTGTGGACCTCGAGCTGAATGGCCAGCCGCGCAAGGTGCTGATCCATCCCGGCCGCAACGGCTACATGTACGTCATGGACCGTGCCACCGGCGAAGTGATCTCGGCAGACGCCTATGAGTTCGTGAACGCTTATAAGGGCGTCGATCTCAAGACCGGCAAGATCATCCCCAATGAGGAAAAGACCCCGCTGGTCGGCAAGACGGTGGAGAACATCTGCCCGACCGCGCCGGGTGCGAAGGATTGGCAGCCGTCAGCATGGTCGCCGCGTACAAAGCTGCTCTACGTCCCGCATCAGCATCTCTGCATGAACTTCAAGGCCTCGCAGGTCGGTTATATCGCCGGCACGCCCTATGTCGGCGCCGACGTCGACATGTATGCAGGTCCCGGCGGGCATCGCGGCGAGTTCATGGCGTGGGATCCCGTCGCGCGCAAGAAAGTCTGGGAGATCCACGAGAAGCTGCCGGTCTGGAGCGGCGCGCTGGTGACCGCCGGCGACGTCGCGTTCTATGGGACCATGGACCGCCTGTTCAAGGCCGTCGACGCCAAGGACGGCCGCGTGCTCTGGCAGTTTCGCGCGGGCTCGGGATTCATCGGTCAGCCGATTTCGTATCGCGGCTCGGACGGGCAGCAATACATCGCGATCCTGTCGGGCGTCGGCGGGTGGCCTGGTGTCGTCGCCAATGCGGAGGTCGATCCACGCGTGCGCAACGGTGCACTCGGCTTCACCGGCGCGACGCAGGACCTGCCGTTCTATACCGCGGGCGGGAGCGAGCTGCTGGTGTTCAAGCTCGGCGGCGCAAATGGTGAGGACAACAGCCATGCGCCTCCGAAATAATCTGCCGGGCATCGCCCTCGGACTTCTCTTCGCGCTCGCGACCAGTGCGGCGGCCGCGTCGGACGCCGCGCTTCGGGTCTGTGCCGATCCGAACAATTTACCGTTCTCGGACAGCGCCGAGGCGGGATTCGAAAACAGGCTTGCCGCCATGGTGGCCGCACATTTCGGCGAGCAGGTCTCCTACACCTGGTGGGCGCAGCGGCGCGGCTTCATCCGCAGCACGCTCAAGGCAGGCACATGCGACGTGGTGATGGGCCTGCCCGCCGGCTACGATCTCGTGGAGACGACGAAGCCGTACTATCGCTCGACCTATGTTTTCGTCACGCGCCGGGACCGGCAGCTCGAGCTGTCTTCGCTGATCGACCCGCGCCTGCACCATCTGGCGATCGGCGTGCATCTGATCGGCGATGACGGCAACAATCCGCCGCCCGCACAGGCGCTCGGCGACCAGGGCATCGTCGACAATGTCCGCGGCTACTCGATCTACGGCGACTATCGCGAGGCCAATCCGCCGGCGCGCCTGATCGAAGCGGTCGAGAACGGCGCGATCGATGTCGCGGCCGCCTGGGGACCGCTTGGCGGCTATTTCGCGCAGCGCTCTCCGGTGCCGCTGACGGTCGTGCCGATCCGGGATTACGAGCGCTTTGCGCCCCAGCAATTCCAGTTCGCCATCGCGATGGGCGTGCGCAAAGGCGATCACGCCCTGCGCGACCGGCTCAATGCCTTCATCGACGAGCACCGATCCGAGATCAACGCGTTGCTGCGTAGCTACGGCGTGCCTCTGGTCGATCCGCCCGTCACGGCGTCGGGAGGACAGCCATGATGTCGTTGCGCGCAAGCATCCTGTCATTGCTGCTGCTGGCCGCACCGAACGGCGCGGCAATCGCCCAGCAGACCCTGCCGCAATCCCAGGAGGCGCAGCAGCCCGCGCTGGCCCCACGGCCCAATTTTGGCGGCAGCGTCGGTAACGGCAGGCCCGGTGTCTTCATGCAGGTGCCGGTCAGTCATCTCCATCCCGGCGCGCAGCCGGACCCGCCGCAGATCAAGAACCCCGTGCAAGGCGATCCGAATGCGGAGCAGCGCGGGATGACCTATTACGTCAACTTCAATTGCGTCGGCTGCCACGCGCCGAACGGGGGTGGCGGCATGGGACCGGCACTGAGCAACAACCTCTTCACCTATGGCTCGCAGCCCGAGAACATCTTTCTCTCGATCTATCAGGGACGGCCCAATGGCATGCCGGCCTGGGGCGGCGTGCTGCCTGACAGCGTGATCTGGGATCTCGTCACCTATATCGGCAGGATCAGCAACGACCCCAACCGGCAATGGGGCCGCACCTTCGCGGCGAATCCGCTGTCGCCCGAGATCGAGCAGGTCCCGAGCGAGCAGGTCTCGACCACCGATCCGTGGTCCGCCACCAAGAGTTTCAATTTCGGCCAGAAGCCCTGAGCGGGGAAGCGGAGCCGATGATGCGTCCGACGACACGCTTGCTCACCGCCTCGCTACTCGCCATGTCGGCCGCGGCCTGCGAGCCCGGCAAGGCTGCCGGCCCGGACAATTTCGTCGGCGATGCTCGCCGCGGCACCGATCTCGTCAAACAATACCAGTGCGGCAGCTGTCACGACATTCCGGGCATTGCCGGTGCCGACGGCAATGTCGGCCCGCCCCTGCACAGGATCGGCACCCGGACCTACATCGCCGGCTACATCCAGAATTCGCCGGACAACATGGCCGATTGGATCGAGGATCCGCAGCGGGCGTTGCCAGGCAATGCCATGCCGAGAATGGACATCCCGCAGAAGGACGCGCGCGACATCGCAGCGTTTCTCTATACGTTGAAGTAGCCCCATGACCTCCATGCATCGCTCCGCAGACCTGTTCCGCAACGCGCCTTTGCTGGGCGTCACCGTCGTGATCGTCGCCATCATGGGACTGTGCCTCACCGCCGGCGGCGCCTGGCTCGCCGTGCTTGGCGGCTCCCTCTATTATCTCGTTGCCGGGCTCATGCTTCTCCTTACAGCTTGGCTGCTCGCCCGCCGGCGTGCCACGGCGCTCGCCGTCTATGCCGCGCTGCTGCTCGGCACGATCGCCTGGGCGATCTTCGAAGCCGGATTCGATTTCTGGTCGCTGGCGCCTCGGGGCGACGTGCTGGCGCCGCTCGGCGTGTGGCTGCTGTTGCCCTTCATCTCCGGCCGCCTGGAGCCGCATTTGCGTGCCGCGCGTTGGGCACTCGGCCTGGTGCTGATCGTCGCCGTCGGCGTGCTCGGCGTTTCTCTGGCGAGGGACCGGCATGATATCGCCGGCACGATACCGGAGATCGGAACGACAGGCGCCGTTGCCGCTTCCGAATCCGCACCGCCCGGCGCGGGCGAGAACTGGACGGCCTATGGCGGCACCGGCCTCGGCACGCGCTATTCCTCGCTCGGCCAGATCACCAAAGCCAATGTGAAGGACCTCAAGCTCGCCTGGGAATTCCGCACCGGCGACCACAAGGGACCTGATGATCCCGACGAGATCACCAACCAGGCGACGCCGCTCAAGATCGGCGATCTCCTCTACACCTGCTCGCCGCACCAGATCGTGTTCGTGCTCGACGCCGCCAGCGGAAAATTGCGCTGGAAGTTCGACCCGCAGGTCCAGCACAATAAAGCCTTTCAGCACATGACCTGCCGCGGTGTGTCCTATCACGCGACGAAGCCGGGCGCGGTCACAGCCGACGGCGCGCCGGCACCAGGCGACTGTCCGGAACGCATCTTCGTGCCGACCAATGACGGCCGGATGTTTGCGCTGGATGCCCAAACCGGCGCGCCGTGCGGCAGCTTCGGCAATCACGGCCAGATCGACCTCAAGCAAGGCAGTGAGATCCAGACGCTCGGCTTCTACGAGGGCACCTCGCCGCCCGTGACGACCGACAAGGTTCTGATCGTCGGAGGTGCCGTCATCGACAATTATTCCGACCGCGTGCCGTCGGGCGTGATCCGCGGCTTCGATATCTACTCCGGGCGCTTGATCTGGGCGTTCGATGCCGGCAATCCCGACCCGAACGAGATGCCGTCGGCCTCGCATCATTTCACCGCCGCTTCGCCGAATTCATGGAGCATTTCCGCGGTCGACGAAAATCTCGGCCTGGTCTACGTCCCGCTCGGCTCGAGCTCGCCGGATATCTGGGGCGGCGGCCGCTCGCCCGAGAAAGAACGCTACGATTCGGCGATGGTCGCGCTCGACATCATGACAGGCAAGCTGCGCTGGTCGTTCCAGAACGTGCACCACGATCTCTGGGACATGGACATGCCGTCGCAGCCGAGCCTGGTCGATCTGCGGTCCAGCAATGGCGTGACGCCGGCAATATACATCCCGGCCAAGACCGGCGACATTTTCGTGCTCGACCGGCGTGACGGACACCAGCTTGTGCCGGCGCCGGAGAAGCCAGTGCCGCAAGGCGCTGCGTCCGGCGACCGTCTTGCCGCGACCCAGCCGTTCTCCGATCTGAGTTTCCGGCCCCGCAACATGCTGACCGACGCGCAGATGTGGGGCAGCACCATGTTTGACCAGCTCGCCTGCCGTATCAAGTTCAAGCGCCTGCGCTATGAGGGACCGTTCACGCCGCCGTCCGAGCAAGGCACGCTGGTCTTCCCCGGCGACTTCGGCATGTTCGAGTGGGGCGGCATCGCCATCGATCCGCAGCGGCAGATCGCGATCGCGAACCCGCAATCCATCCCGTTTGTTTCCCGCCTTGTGCCGCGTGGAAAAGACAATCCGGCTGCGCCGAATGCGACGCATCCGCCCGGCACCGAACTCGGCGTGCAACCAATGTACGGTGCGCCCTATGGCGTCGACCTCGGCATCTTCCTGTCGCCGCTCGGCATCCCCTGTCTTGCCCCGCCATGGGGCAATATCGCGGCCATCGACCTCAGGACGCACAAGGTTGTTTGGCAACACCGCATCGGCACGATCCGCGATCAGGCCCCGCTCCCGCTGCCGTTCAAGCTCGGCGTTCCCATGCTGGGCGGCCCGATCGTGACCGCAGGCGGCGTTATCTTCATTACAGGGACGATGGATGACTACATCAGAGCCTTCGACGTCAGCGACGGCAAGCAGCTCTGGCAGGATCGCCTTCCCGCGGGCGGCCAAGCGACGCCGATGACATATCAGGCCGGCGGCAAGCAATATGTCGTGACGGTCGACGGCGGCCACGGCTCGTTCGGAACCAAACTCGGCGATTACGTGCGGGCCTACGCGCTGCCGTGATGCGCGTCGGCGCGGCTTGCCTAGGCCCGACGGCGTCTTGTCCCGATCTGCCGGCGCGGACGCGCAACTGCTGAGGCCAGGAGAACCACGCCCGCAGCTAGTCCCAGCACCGCAAGTCCCTGGCTGATGACCCCAGCCGGTGGAAGGTGCTTCCGCGCCAGCCAGCCGCCATCCACCGACGTGCCGGGCGCGGATGCCTTGATCATGCTTCCTTCGCTGATCGGTGCGCGCTGGGCGCGCGACAAAAGAAATCGGAATGCGCCTCCCAGCAGTTTCTCTGTCAATTTCGGCGCGACAGCGTAAGCCGCCTGGCCAGCCCGTGCGGGCCACCCGACCGCCACTTCGTCGCGCGGCGCGCGGACCAGATTCAGGAACGCCTGGGCGACGTCCTCGGACTGGTAAAGCAGCGGCCCGGGGTCGAGCTTCTTGCCCGACATGTTGGCGCCGTGAACAAAGCCCGGCGTATCCACCATTGCCGGGAAGACGCCGCAGACGTGGATGTTCGGACGTGCGCCGAGTTCCTGGCGCAGGCTCGCCGTGAACCCGCGCAGGCCGAACTTGCTTGCGGTGTACGCAGCCGCAAACGGCGTCGGGGCCCAGCCGCCGAGCGAGATGTTGTTGATCAGGATGCCCCGGTTCTGGCGCAAGAAGATCGGAAGCACCGCGAACGCACCGTTCATGGTTCCGAGCAGATTGACCTCGACTGTCCGGCGATGCAGCGCGAGATCGGCGTCCTGATAGGCGCCGAACACGCCCGTGCCGGCGTTGTTGATCCAGACATCGATCCCACCGAATGCATCTTCCGCTTGCCTCGCCAATCGCTGCACCGCCTCGGCATCGGTGACATCGGTCGGGATCGCCAAGGCACCACCTCCCAGCGCCTCGCACTCCGCCGCAAGGCGCGTCAGGATCTCCCCGCGCCGGGCGGCCAAGGCCACGCTTGCACCTGCCCGCGCAAACGCCAGCGCGGCGGCGCGGCCGATTCCGCTGGAGGCCCCCGTTATGACGACGCGTTTGCCGGCCATTGGCCGCGGCGCGGCTCCCTCGGCCCCCGTAGGGAGCAGCCATCGCAGCGACCGCCGGAGCTGCTCGGTCGCTCCGGCTTCGAACCAGTCGCCATGCGCAAAGACGACCCGCTCGGGCGCCAGACTCACCAGACGCTCAGCTGCGGCCTGGACCGAACGCCCGCCCAGGCGGAGCAGGAGCCGCAGATAGGCCGGCGCCTTCCCGTCAGGTTTGATGATGCCAAGCAGGCCCGCGGCCGTCTGGCTTGATGGGGGAAGTTGATGGGAATCGAGGTTCTGCACCAGATCCGTCAGGATCAATGTGCGGCTGCGCTTGTCGAATATCTCCACTTCCGAGAACATCGGCGCGTTCACGGCGATGGTCTCGAGCTCCGCGGACCATTCTTCCGGGGTGGTGTCGCCAAGCTCCCGGTCAATACGGAGGCCTGCCTCTCGTACCTGCTTCCTCGCCGAGAGGCCTCGTGCTGCGAAGGTCGTTGCCTGCGGCAATTGCCTTTGCCATTCGGGCAGAAACGTCCAGTGCCCGACGTTCGGCGCCAGCAGATATTTGATCGGACCTATATGCTCGAGCTCGTCGCGCAGAGCGGGCGAATATCGCACCGGCGAGTGCAGCACGAGGTCACGATTCGACAACCGGATGACCGTCATGCGAACAGGCAAAACCAGACCTGCCGCGCTGATTGGCGCGTCGTCCGCAATCCAGATGTCGTCCGTCACCCTCGTGAGGACGGCAGTCGTCAGGGCAGTGCCAGATCCTTGCATGAACGTCTTCCGATGCCGGTGCGGATGTTATCCAAGTCCCCGGATATGACGCTCGTTCCTCGCGACTACAGCCGCATGGCCGACGCTTCCGAAAGTGCGCTGGAACCTGCTCGCCTGAGGTCGTCGAGGGACATCTGTCCTCTTGTCGCCGCCTCCAGGAGCTTCGAGGCGACGTGGGTCCGGGCCCCTATTTCTCGACGCGATATGTTTTCACATACCTCCTCGAGGACGGCGCGCAAAAGCGCTGTTGTATCGGTATCGAACATGGGAGCCGCTCCAGCGGAAAGATCTCACATTAGGCCGACCGCAGCGGCGTGGGATTCAACATTGTTAACGAACGAACGACTTTTTGATCGAATGCCGACAGGATGGCGCGGGTCAGCGAGCCCAGGAACCCAACTCCGCGCGATCGCTTGACGAGCAGCATCCGGAGCATGCTCATGCGAGTAACCCGAAAACGAAACCGTCAGCGGTCGATATCTGCTGGAAGCTTTCTGATCGCCGTCCTGGCCGTTCTGATCGTCGTGAACGCCCTCGAACGCCGGACGACGTGACGGCATCCTACGGCTCGTCGTCGCGGAACCGATCCGCCCGCACCCGGCGGTATCGGGCCTCCGTCTGCGGCTTGATGAAGATGGCGGCGACCTCCGGATGATGCTTCCGAATATCGTGCTCGATCGCGACGACCGACTGCTCGATTTCGTTCGCCCGCCTGTCGTCCGAGAACTCGACGCTGAGGGCCGCAACGACCTCGGTCGGAGACAACTGCACCGTCAGTAAACCGTTGGCGCGAAGCACGCCGGGCGACCGTCGCGCCAAAGCAATGATCGATCGCGCGAGTTCGGGATCGGCCGGCTCGCCGATCAGAAGGCTCTTGCTCTCGCGCGCAAGTGCAATGGAGGTGCCCCCGAGCAGAACTCCGATCAGGATGGACCCGACACCGTCCCAAACCGGCTGCTCCAGCAAGGCAGCTGCCGCCGTTGCGGCAGCGGCGATGACTATTCCGATGAGCGCAGCGCTGTCTTCCAGCAGCACCACGAAGGCCGGCGGATCCTTGCTGCGGACGAATGCCTCATAGTAGCCGTATCTTCGACCGTCCGCCCGAACGCGCCGTAGAGCGACCAACCAGGATGCGCCTTCGAACAGGAACGACAATCCGAGCACAATGTAGCTGACCATGGGATCGTCGATCGGGCGCGGCCACAAGATATGCATCACGCCTTGGTAGAATGAAACGCCTGCTCCGAGCGCAAAGATCAGCAGGGCGACGATGAAGCTCCAGAAATAAAGCTCGCGGCCGTGACCGAGCGGATGCGCCTCGTTCGGCGGGCGGTTTGCCCGTCGATAGCCATAGAGCAGCAAGGCCTCGTTGGATGTGTCGACGACAGAATGAACGGCTTCGCTCGTCATCGACGAGCTTCCCGTCCACAGCGCCGCACCGATCTTGGTGACGGCAACGAGGATGTTGCCGATCAACGCCGCGTAAACGGCAATCTTTGTCGACGACCGGGCCTGCTCTCCCGCGTCGCTAATGGCCAGTTGCCGCTTGATGCGTCGCCTCTGGAACCGGCTCGAA
Organism: Bradyrhizobium sp. 1; assembly: GCF_023073315.1. Lineage (GTDB taxonomy): Bacteria > Pseudomonadota > Alphaproteobacteria > Rhizobiales > Xanthobacteraceae > Bradyrhizobium. Next base: position 184,551 of record NZ_JADPJH010000022.1, read on the forward strand.
TTGCGCAATCCGCTTGTCCAGCCGCCACAGCTCGATGCGATGGATCAGCACGAGCGCGGCCGCTTCGCGCCGGGCCTCCTCGTCGTCGCCACACACCAGGTTGATGCTGCCAGAGACGTGACCATCGGGACCAATCTGGAACGCGCGATAATGCTTGATGGCGGGCATCTTCATCCTTCATGTCGTCGGTAAACAGGAGCGCTCAACAGCTCGGTCAAGTCCGAGGTCACTTCGTTTTGCCTGGCAAGTCGCAATAGCATCTCGCGTTCCTTGCCCGGAGGCACACGGCGCGCCCGCTCCCGGGCGGCCTCGGCGAACGACATCAAGCGTTGCTGTAGCGGTTGCGTCTGTTTCCTGCGATTACGTTTGCCAGTCATTGAAATTTTCTGGGGTTGCTCGTTCAGGGAAAATGGCCCCGGCGGGACGTAGGGCGCCGGGGCCGATGCATGCCGGGTCGGGGCGGCCCAGACCGGCACTGTTCACAGGTTGGTGCCGGAACTGGGTTCCAGCACTTCAATAAGTTAAGAAAGCCGGATTTTCTGAAGCCTTGGGCAAGGGAAGCCTTGGGCAAGGGAAGCCTTGGGCAAGGAATGACCCAATCGGCCGCGGCGTGGCTTCCCTCTGACACCGGGCGCCGCGGACCCGCGCAACCGGCAGTCGCCGAATCCACAATCTCGTTTCGGCACACCAGAAATGGCAGCACAGGCGAAGATTTGCGACAGCCATAGCAACCATTGTTCCCTCCTGGACTTGGATGCTTCGTAACGCGAAGCTGAGGGCGGCATGAGATGCGCCGCCGCACGAGGTGAACGACGCAATGACTGCCGGGTCGAACGACGAAAGCCCGTGGTGGCAATCCGCGGTAATCTATGAAATCGCGCTGGCCTCGTTTCAGGATTCCGATGGTGACGGCAAGGGAGATCTCGCCGGCCTGAGATCCCGCATCGACTACCTGAAATGGCTGGGCGTCGATGCTGTATGGCTCACGCCGATCTACAAGAGCCCGTTCCGCGATCTCGGCTACGATATTTCCGACTATCGCGCGATCGATCCAGCCTTCGGCAATCTCGGCAGCTTTGATGAGCTCCTCACCGCCCTGCACGAGGCCGGCATCCGGCTCGTCCTTGATCTGGTACCAAATCACACCGCGGACGATCATGAATGGTTCGTCGAGAGCCGTAGTTCACGCAACAGCGCGAAAGCCGACTGGTACATCTGGGCCGAAGCCGCCGAGAACGGCGGCCCGCCAAACAATTGGCTGAGCCGCTTCGGCGGCAGCGCATGGGAATGGTGCGAAGCTCGGCGGCAATACTACTACCATTCATTCCTGGTCGAGCAGCCCGACCTCAACTGGCGCAATGCCGAGGTACGCGCCGCCATTGCCGACGTCATGCGCTTCTGGCTGGATCGGGGCGTCGACGGCTTTCGTGTCGATGCCAGCGCAGTCCTGATCAAGGACGCGCATCTGCGCGACAATCCCCCGAATCCCGAAGCCGAGGGCAAGCCGCCGCCACAACGCCATACGCCGGTGTTCACCGACGACCGGCCCGAGACGATGCACTGCATCGAGTTCATTCGTGGCATCATCGACGAATATCCCGGACGACTGCTGTGCGGTGAAGTCCAGGGCAAGACCGACCGCATCGGTCATTTCTACGGCACGGAGCGGCCGCGCTTGCACCTGCCTCTCAACTTTGCCTTGCTCGACACGCCATGGGAAGCGTTGTCGCTGCAGGCGGCAATTGACGCGTATTTCAACGCCCTGCCCGAGCAAGCATGGCCGGTATGGGTGATCGGCGGTCACGACAAGCAGCGAGTCGCGAGCAAGATCGGCGAAGCACAGATGCGCGTGCTGGCGATGCTGCTGATGACGTTGAAGGGAACGCCGTTCCTCTACATGGGCGACGAGATCGGCCGCAAGCGCGTCTCGATACCGCCTGATCGCATCCGCGATCCCTTCGAAAAGCTCGTGCCGGGTTTCGGCCTGTGCCGCGATCCCGAGCGCGCGCCGATGAGGTGGGACGCCAGCGCCAATGGCGGGTTCACGAGCGGGCACCCTTGGCTGCCGCTTGATCCGGAAGGTTCCGCCAATATCACCGCCCAGCAAAGCGACGAACGGTCGATTTTGGCACTGTTCCGCGCCCTCATGGCAGTGCGGCGCAAACATGCGTGCCTTCGCGAAGGTCGCTACGAACCGCTGCGATCGCAGAACGACGTGCTTGCCTTCAGACGCGTCACGGACGGACAGGAGATGTTGGTCGCTCTCAACATCGCCTCCGAGCCACGCAAATGGCGCTGGCAAGGACGCGGCCGTCTGCTGCTGTCGACCCATCTTGACCAGGCATCGAGCTCGCCGCCCGAAACCTCGATCCTGCTTCGTGGCAATGAAGGCGTAATCATTGCGCTGGAACCCAGGTAAGGACTGCAGGAACCATTTTCCCCACGGAGAGTCTCACCCAAAGCTTCCGGCGTGCCCCATCACCCGAAGCATTTTGGACGAAGCCGCTTCGGAGATCGGCAATGGGCAGAGCGAAAGATATCAAGGAAGAGATCGTCGGCAAGGCCAAGCAGACCCTCGGGGAGATCATCGGCGACCAGTCGCTGCACGAGGATGGCAAGGCCCAAGCGGCGCGTGGTCGTGATGAGCAGGACGGACCGAGAGAGCTCAATCCGCTCAAAAAGCTCAACCGGCTAACTTAGCTCGTCGCCTCGAACGCTCGGCCCGAGGGGGGGGGACATCGAACGGAGGTCGACCTGCATCCAACGATCTATCCGCTGAATCCGGACGGTTGTATCAAAAGTTAATGCCTGCCTTTTGCGATTTGACCCAAAGTGCGCCTGGGTGACATGCGATCGGACGACCAATGCAGACCGGATTTTCTTTCTCTAAGCTCGCCGATCATCTGGCGAGCCTTGGCGACGTAACTGTTGAGGATCTTGATCTCCTGGCAGAGATGCCGAGCACGATTGCGCACTTCAGTTCACATCAGACTATCCTGCGCCACGGCGACGACAGCCATCAATGCTGCCTGCTGCTCCAGGGCTATCTATCCTGGCGGAACGCCGAAGGAAGGGACGGGCAGATCACGTCGATCTCGGTCCCCGGCGACATCGCCGACCCCCAGACGCTGTACCGGCCTCGCGTCCACGGCAACCTCATTGCGCTCGGCCCCGCTGTGGTCGCGCTGGTGCCGCATCGCTTCTTTCATGAATTATCGGCGCGCTCGCCCGCGATGTCGCGTACCCTTTTGCTGATGCTGCTTAGCGACCACGCCATACAGCGCAACTGGATGATAAACCTCGGCAGTCGGGACGCCTTGACGCGGGTGGCACACCTGCTCTGCGAGATCACGACGCGCCTGCAAAATGTCGGGCTTGCCAAAGATTTCAGATTGGCTTCCCCGTTCACCCAATCCGACCTCGCCGCGGCCTGCAGCATCTCCCCGGTCCATGCCAACCGCACCATCCAGGAGCTGCGCCGCTGCAACCTGCTGCAATGGCATGGCAAGACGTTGACGATCTCCGACTGGCAGGGATTGGTCCGGCTGGCGGGCTTCGATCCCGCCTATCTCGGCATCCGGCCGCGAGACCAAGGCGCGCGACCAACGCAATTGGGACCGGCAAAATGCGTGGTTGCGCCGGCCTGATGATGTTCACGTGGCCCTTTGCGGGGGTATCCCGCGCTGCTCCAAGGCTTCGCGCACCTCCGAGATCACAGCGCTCCAATCGCCCGCCCTCTTTTGACGAAACAGCCGCAGGCTCGGATACCAGAGCGAGCGGCACCCGGATGAGGGCCATCGCCAGTCGCAATCGGCGTGCAGCAGCACCCAGGCTTCGCATCCGAGTGCGCCTGCCAGATGTGCGATCATGGTGTCGACGCAAATGACCAGATCGAGCCGGCGGACCAGATGGCCGAGGGTCGCGATGTCGGACGTGCTGATGTTTCGCGCGCTGATCTGTGCGAGCTCTTCAATTGCCGCGTCTGCCTGAAGCGAGTAAAGCGCAACGCCAGGAACAGCGAGATATCTCAACAAGGCGGGCGGAATTGCGCGCCGCTTGTCCCATTGGCCGACCTCCCAGACCAGGCCGACGGCCAAGCCCTCGCGGTCGACCGACGCAGGCGTGCTCCTCGGCGGTAGCGTCAAATAAGCCGCGCGCATCTCGATCTGTTCTCGCCCGACCCTCAGCGCCTGCGGCACCTCCATGATCTCGATATCCACCTCGAAGGCCGCTTCGGGCGTCCCCTCATGGAGCGCAAGTGCGTGATCGACGCCTGCCGTGCGCTCCACCAGCGGCAGGAGTGCGGCCTGGCACCAGACCGTCACGCTGCGCGCCACGCCGCGGAGGGGCTGCATGAAACGCAGGAACTGGAGGGTGTCGCCGAGCCCGTGATAGCACCGGACGAGCACATGCTTGTCCGCAAGAGGCTCCCCGCGCCAGATCCGCTGGAGATGTCGCGGACCCGTGTGCTTTGGCGGATGCGACGCCGCCGCGAGATCGTGGTCGTTGATGGCCCAGGCACGCGCAAAATCGCCTGCGCGCATCGCCTCCACCCAGTTGTTCGCCATTTGCCGGCGATCCGGCTAGCGGCGGACGAATTTGTGGAAGCGGCTGAGCTTGCCGTCCTTGGTCCGGTCCTGATGCAGAAAAGCAATGCCGGCTTCGTCGAACTTGTCGAAGAACTCGTTCCAACCGATACGGTCGAGCGCTTCATCCGGCGGATCAAAATCGATGCGCAGGATGCCGGCATGTCCGTCCTGCTCGGTCGCTTTGACCGTCGCCGGCTGTCCGCCGCGCTCCTCCACCCATTTGCGGATCGCAGCGTGATCGGTGGTCTGTTCGGCTTCGCTGTTCTGGGTTTTGGTCGTCATGTGGCACCTCGCTTGTTGGCAGGCCCGGCAATGCCACGGCACCGCAGCGGACCATCTGCGGTGAAACGCGGGTCGGCAAGATTTGTTCTTCACGGCACGACGCGGGTTCAGGCGAGACGACCAGCATCATCTTCTTCATCTTCATCCAGGATGATGTTCGTTCCCTTCGGGCGGCGGCGGATTCTATCCCAGGTTAAGCCTGCTGCATTTTCTTGCCTTGAATCGATCCGCGCCCGCGGCGGTGCGTCTGCAGCACAGGAACGAACATACCTCCCGACACGTTCGCCGACCTACTTACGTTGACGCCGAACGTCTTCCAGGAGGTTTTCGTCCATGCATTCCCGTCTTCAGGACAGGCGCCGCGTGCGCGTCGGCATCGTCGGCGTCGGCAATTGCGCGAGCTCCTTCGTCCAGGGTCTCACCTACTATCGGAACGCCAAGGCGAACGAGCCCGTACCCGGCCTGATGAACGTCGATCTCGGCGGGTACCACATCAGCGATATCCAGATCGCGTCGGCTTTCGACGTCAATGCCAGCAAAGTCGGGCGCGATGTCGCTGATGCCATCTTTGCCAAGCCAAACAACACGCATCGCTTCGCAGACGTGGATCAGACCGGCGTGATCGTTCAACGCGGCCCGGTCATGGACGGCATCGGGTACTATCTCGAGGATGACGTTCCGGTCGCCGACGTCCCGGAGGCCGACGTTTCGGAAGTGCTGGCGATGTCCCGAACCGACGTGCTGGTGTCCTACCTGCCCGTCGGCTCGCAGCGTGCAAGCGAATGGTACGCGGCGCGCGCGATCGAAGCCGGCTGCGGTTACGTCAATTGCATTCCGGTCTTCATCGCATCCAATCCGGACTGGCGGCGAAGGTTCGAAGATGCGGGCCTGCCGATCGTCGGCGACGACATCAAGAGCCAGGTCGGCGCCACCATCCTGCACCGCGTGCTGGCCAATCTGTTCCGCGACCGTGGCGTGCGGCTGGACCGCACCTATCAGCTCAATGTCGGCGGCAACACCGATTTCAAGAACATGCTCGAACGCGAGCGATTGACCTCCAAGAAGATCTCCAAGACGCAGGCCGTCACCAGCCAGTTCGACGTCCCGATGGACCCCGATAACATTCACGTCGGCCCGAGCGACCACGTCCCATGGCTGACCGACCGCAAGCTCGCCTTCATCCGGCTCGAAGGCACGACGTTCGGCGGCGTGCCCTTGAGCGCCGAGGTCAAGCTCGAGGTCTGGGATTCCCCGAACTCGGCAGGCGTGGTGATCGACGCCGTCCGCTGCGCAAAACTTGCAATGGATCGCGGTCAGGGCGGCGCCCTGACCGGTCCCTCCAGCTATTTCATGAAATCGCCGCCGCAGCAGTTCACCGACGAGGAGGCCGGACGGCGGACGCGCGCCTTCATCGACGACAGGGTGTACAGCTGATGGCGAGGATCGTTCATCTCGTGCGTCACGGTCACCATGCCCTGCTCGGCCGCACGCTGTGCGGCCGGATGAGCGGCGTCACGCTCGACGACATCGGCTGCGAGGAGATCGCGCGTTGTGCGGCCAACGTCAGTCCGCGGCCTGCCTTGATCCAGTCGAGCCCGCAGCGGCGCTGCATGCAATCCGCTTCGATTCTTGCGGCACACTTCGGATTGCCGATCGAGATCGTTCCGGCTCTCGACGAGCTCGATTATGGCGAATGGACCGGACGATCCTTCGAGGAACTCGGCGAGGACCCGCAATGGTTACACTGGAACAGGCGGCGTGGCAGCGCTCGCCCACCCGGAGGCGAGAACATGCGCTCGCTCCAGACTCGTATCGTCGGCCATTTGGAGCAACTGCGCAGCGATCACTCGACGGGCACCGTCATTGCCGTCAGTCATGCGGAGCCGATCCGTGCGGCGCTGCTGCATTACGCGCGCAGGCATCTTGACGACTTCCTCTCGATCGAGATTGATCCATCCAGCATCAGCAGCCTCAGCGCAGACCGACGCGGATTCAGGATCACCGGGGTCAATCAGCGGGTGCCGGCGTGAAGGTCGTCATTTTCGGCCTGACCATCTCCTCCTCCTGGGGCAACGGCCACGCGACCCTGTGGCGCGGCCTCTGCAAGCATCTGGCGCGTCTCGGCCACACTGTCGTCTTCTACGAGCGCGACGTGCCCTATTACGCCGGTGCCCGCGACTTCAATGAGTTGCCGGGCGGCGAGTTGCGGCTGTTCTCGAGTTGGGAGGAGACCCGCTCCCTCGCCCGCAAGGATATCGCGGATGCCGATGTTGCGATCGTGACGTCGTATTGTCCCGATGCGATCGCGGCGACAGACCTGATCATGTCCGAAGGCCGCGCCATTCCCGTCTTCTATGATCTGGATACCCCGATCACGCTGGCGCGGCTGATGGCCGGCGAAGCCGTGCCTTATATCGGCCCGCAAGGCCTCGGGGGCTTCGCGCTCGTCCTCAGCTTCACGGGCGGACCGCGCGTGGTCCAGGAATTTCGCGACCGGCTCGGTGCCCGCGACATCCGCCCCCTGTACGGCCACGTCGATAGCGATGTTCATCGCCCGGTGCCGTCCCAGCCGCACTATCGCGCGGACCTGTCCTATCTCGGCACCTATTCCGAAGATCGCCAGCGCGCGCTCGAAGCGCTCTTCGTCGAACCGGCACGCGCGCGGCAAGACCTGCGTTTCCTGATCGGCGGAGCGCAATATCCCGACGACTTTCCGTGGTCGCCCAATATCTACTTCGTGCGGCATCTGCCGCCATCGGAGCATGCGCCTTTCTTTGCGTCCTCGCGCCTGACCCTCAACGTCACGCGCAAAGCCATGGCGGAGATGGGCTGGTGCCCCTCCGGCCGTCTGTTCGAGGCGGCGGCCTGCGGCGTCCCGCTCCTGAGCGACGACTGGCCGGGGATCGAAGAGTTCTTCACGCCCGGCAGCGAGATCCTGATCGCCCGCGACGCGCAGGACACTTTGGCCGCGTTGGCGATGTCGAGCCCCGACCTGCAGTCCATCGCCAAGCGCGCCTATGAGCGGACGATGGATCAGCACACATCCGACAAACGCGCGCGGGAGCTGGTGTCGCTGCTCGAGCAGGCGGTATCCAGCGGCGCGCGTCACCAGCAATCCGAGGAGGCCTGACAATGTGGGGCATCGTTCCAGCCGCGGGCCGCGGCAGTCGTATCCAGCCGCTGGCGTTCTCCAAGGAGCTGCTGCCCGTCGGCAGTCGGCGCGACAACGGCACCGAGCGTCCCTGCGCGGTCTCCGAATATCTCCTGGAGCGCCTGATCCTCGGCGGCGCGGACAAGATCTGCTTCGTGATCTCGCCGGGCAAATCCGACATCCTCGAATATTTCGGCGATCACTACGGCAGTGCCCAGCTCGCCTATGTCGTCCAGCCCGACGCATCCGGGCTTTGTGACGCCGTCTTCCGAGCCGGCACCGTCGTCGGCCATGACGAGGATATCCTCGTCGGCCTGCCCGACACCGTATGGTTTCCAAAGGCCGCCTTGCAGACCCTGCCCGACGCCGACCTCTCCTTCCTGCTCTTTCCCGTCGAGCGCCCGGAATTCTTCGACGCTGTCGTTCTCGACGGCGACAGCGTGCGGGAGATTCAGGTCAAGCAGCCGAACCCGGCATCCCGGTGGATCTGGGGTGCATTCCGAATGTCGGCCACCGGCTTTCGCGAATTGCACGCGCTCTGGAACGAACGAGACCGACGCGACGAGTATTTGGGAACGCTCGTCAACGCCTATCTCCAGGCGGGCGGCCTCGGCATCGGAATCAAGGCTGGCGAATCCTATGTCGATGTCGGGACCGTCGACGGCTATCGCACCGCGATGGCGCTTCTGGCGGAGAGTACCGGTAGCGACGGCCGGTCGCGGTTGCGAGCCGGCACCTCGTCCGATGGGGCTCGACCGATAGAGGCAATGGACAATGGAGCGACGGCATGACTGGAGCGCTGCTCACGCGTGAGGAAATCCGCAGGCGCGTCGACGCGCTCGGGCCGTGGTTTCACAACCTCGACCTCAACGGTGTGCCGACCGCGCCCACCCACTTCCTTGGCGACTATCCCAATGTGAAATGGCGGCGCTTCTCGGGAATCATTCCGGACCGCCTCGAAGGCAAGACCGTGCTCGATATCGGCTGCAATGCCGGCTTCTACGCCATGGAGATGAAGCGGCGCGGGGCCGAGCGCGTGCTTGGACTCGATACTGACGAGGAGTACCTCGCGCAGGCGCGCTTCGCCGCCGAAGTGAATGGCCTCAGGATCGAATTTCGCAAGATGTCGGCCTACGATGTGGGACAGCTTCGCGAAAAGTTCGATCTCGTGATCTTCATGGGCGTGCTCTATCATCTGCGTCATCCGCTGCTGGCGCTGGATCTCATCCACGAGCACGTTGCCGGGGATCTCCTGCTGTTCCAGTCGATGCAGCGCGGCGCCAGCCATGTCGACGCGATCGACAAGAACTACGATTTCTGGACCACCGACCAGTTCGATTCCGCCGGCTATCCCAGGCTCCACTTCATCGAGCACAAATATGCCGACGATCCCACCAATTGGTGGGTGCCGAACAGGGCCTGCGTCGAGGCCATGCTGCGCAGCGCCGGCTTTGCCATCACCGCGCATCCCGAAGAGGAAGTCTACCTCTGCAAGCGCACCGAGCGGCCTCAAATCGAGGGTCCCGTCTATCCATCCCGGAGCACAAGCCGATGATCGAGGCGGCCAAGATCTGGAACGAGCCAAACAACAAGTCGCATTGGGACCTCCTGATCGACCCGGACTGGGCGCGGTTTGCGGACCTCGCGATCGCCGCTGGAAAAACGATCCGCAGCGCTCGGCCCACATTGCCGATCGTGCTCGGCGGCATCTCGCCGATCGATCCGTCCTTCATGCGCAATATGCAAGGCCGCGGCGTGCTCGACCATTTCGATGCGGTCGCCGTGCACGGCTTTCCGCTCGACTGGAACCTGTGGCAGATCGGCGAGTGGCCGGCCAAGATCGAGGAGATCAAGGCGGTCACCACCCTGCCCGTGTGGGTGACTGAGGTCGGCGTCTCCTCATTCGGCGCAGAAGAGGTGCAAGCCTGGGGCCTGTCGCGCACTGCCGAGCTCTTGATCGGCCGCGCCCCGCGCATCCACTGGTACAGCCTCTACGACCTTCCTTCGGCTTGGGAAGCAACGACACGGCACAAGGAGGCTGAAGGCTCCTCCTACTACAGGCATTTCCACATGGGTCTGCTGCGCGAGGACGGCACCCCCAAGCCGGCCGCTGATCTGTTCGGCGCCTATGCGCCTGCCATGGGCCTGTGCCAATGGTTCCACTTCGAGGATCACCGCCTGCACGAGGCGGTGCACTGGATGCGTCGTCTCGGCGTCGCTCATCTGCGGACCGGCCTGTCATGGGCCGACAGCTTTCGTCCCAATGCGCTCGACTGGTTCGACCGCCAGATGGAGGCGTTGGCGGAGTTCCAGGTTACGGTCACGTTCTGCTTCACGCCCGAGCATCGGGGCATCGAGCCGCATCACACCAGCCCGCCGCTCGACGTCAATGAATTTGCCGATTTCTGCGCGTCGATGGTCGACCGCTACGGTACGAGAACCGGTCTTGCATCCTCCCCAGCGTCGGCTGATCCTCCCATCAGAGAGCCAACATGCGTGCCCTGATCCTGGTGATGGATTCCGTCGGCATCGGCGGCGCGCCGGACGCCGCCCGCTACGGTGACGAAGGCGCGGACACTGTCGGTCACATCGCGGAAGCCTGCATCGCCGGCCGCGCCGACAGCACCGTACGCGGAGGTCCGCTTCGGATTCCCAATCTCGTTGCGCTGGGCCTCGGGGAGGCCTGCCGCCTCGCCACGGGGCGCGTACCGCCGGGGCTGGAGGGTCAGGCGCAGCACCGGCAATTCGGATGCGCCAGCGAGATTTCGAAGGGCAAGGACACGCCGTCGGGCCATTGGGAGATCGCCGGGGTACCCGTCCCGTTCGACTGGGGCTATTTCCCGCGAACGACGCCGTGCTTTCCCGCAGAATTGACAAGGGACTTCTGCGACCAAGCCGGAGTGCCGGGAATCCTCGGAGATTGCCATGCCTCGGGGACCGAGATCATTGCCGAGTTCGGCGAGCGTCACATGCAGACGGGGATGCCGATCTGCTACACCTCCGCCGATAGCGTGTTCCAGATCGCCGCGCATGAGCAGACTTTCGGCCTCGAACGTCTCTACGAGATCTGCGCGATTGCAAGGCGGCTAATCGATCCCCTCAACATCGGCCGCGTCATTGCCCGGCCATTCGTCGGGACAAGCGCGTGCGATTTCAAGCGGACCGCGCACCGTCGCGACTTTTCGGTACCGCCGCCCGCGACCACCGTGCTTGACCTCGCCGCAAGCGAGGGTCGTGACATCGTGACGATCGGCAAGATCGACGACATCTTCGCCCATCGCGCGACCGGGCGAAACATGCGCGGCGACGGCAACATGGCGCTGTTCGATGCCACGTTGAAAGGGCTGACGAGCCTGGCCGACGGAGGATTGCTGTTCGCCAACTTCATCGATTTCGACACGCTCTACGGCCATCGCCGCGACGTGCCCGGCTATGCCGCGGCACTCGAAGACTTCGATAGTCGCCTTCCCGCGCTGTTGTCCCGCCTGCGAAGCGACGACCTTCTGATCATCTCCGCCGATCACGGCTGCGATCCGACCTGGAGCGGCACCGATCACACCCGCGAGCAGGTGCCAATCCTGGCCTGGTCGACGCAATCATCTTTCCCGATCGGCCGGCGCGCCGGCTTTGCAGATATCGGCGCGACTGCCGCAAGGCATCTCGGACTGCCGGCCCACCTTCATGGTGCACATTTCTAGCCGACAGCTAGGCGCCGATTCACCTGAGTTATTGATCCAGGTTAGAGAAATATTCGTTTGTACATTTTGGAGGAACGAACATTCCTTGCATCGCTTCTGACTCGTAACGTGACCGGCGCGCGGGTCGTCCGACCACCAGAAAGTGCGCTTCACCTTACATCATCGATCGATCCCGATCGGATCGGTCCTGCGGTTGTACGGAGCGGTGAATGACGCGGGTATTGATTACAGGGGGCGCGGGCTTTATCGGCTCTCATGCGACGGATGTGCTGCTCGCCGCCGGCTACGACGTCCGTCTGCTCGACAATCTCTCCCCGCAAGTCCACGGCGGCAACCGCCAGCGCCCCTCCTATCTGGCCGACGATGCCGAGCTCATCGTCGGTGACGTCACCGACAGCCTTGCTGTCGAGCGTGCCCTGCGCGGCGCCGACATGGTCCTGCATCTTGCTTCCGCCGTCGGCGTCGGCCAGAGCATGTACGACATCGAGTCTTACGTCCGGACCAACGAGCTCGGCACCGCCGTCCTGCTCCAGGCGCTGTCGAAACGCCCGGTTGAGCGGCTGGTGGTCGCTTCGTCCATGAGCATCTACGGCGAAGGCCTCTACCGCAGGTCCGATCAAACCGTCGTCGCCTGCGACGGACGGTCGATCGAGCAGCTCCGCAGCGGAGAATGGGAGTTGCGCGACACGGCGGGCCATCCGCTCACGCCCGTGGCTACCCCGGAAAACAAGCTGCCATCACTCAGCTCGGTGTACGCGCTGAACAAATTCGCGCAGGAGCGCATGTGCCTGATTACTGGCAAGGCTTATGGAATCCCGACCTTAGCGCTGCGCTTCTTCAACGTGTTCGGCCCGCGCCAAGCCCTGTCGAATCCCTACACGGGCGTGCTCGCGATCTTTGCCGCGCGGCTGCTCAACGGACGGCCGCCGCTTGTGTTCGAGGACGGCGAGCAACGGCGCGACTTCGTCCACGTGCACGACGTCGCCCGCGCCTGCCGCATTGCCCTGGAAGCGGAGCATGCGCAGGATGTCTTCAACGTCGGGTCGGGCCAAAGCCGGAGCATCCTGTCGGTCGCCGGGGACCTCGCCGAGGTCATGGGCCGCAGCGATATCGCGCCCGAGATCACGCGAAAGTACCGCGCGGGCGACATCAGGCACTGCTTCGCCGACATCGGCAAATCGCGCGATCTGCTCGGCTTCGAACCGCATGTGGCGTTCAAGGACGGCCTCGAAGAGCTGGCGGAATATCTTGCAGACCAGATCGCCGACGATCAGGCCGAACGGGCGACCCAGGAGCTGCTGCAACGAGGATTGGTTGCGTGATGAACCAGCAAGACAACAGGCCCGTCCTGATCACCGGCGGCTGCGGCTTCATCGGCTGCAACCTTGCCGACCAGTTGGCGCAGCGCGGCGAGCGCGTACTGGTACTCGACAATCTTGCCCGCGCTGGCGTGCGGGAGAACGCGCAATGGCTGAAGTCCAGGCATGGCGACCTCATCACCATCACTGTGGCCGACATTCGCGAGCCGATCCCGGTGATCGATGCCGTGCGCGAAGCCCGCGCCGTGCTGCATCTGGCGGCCCAGGTCGCCGTCACCGACAGCGTGAGCGACCCGGCCGCCGATTTCGAGATCAACGCCCGCGGCACCCTGAACGTGCTCGAAGCGGTCCGGCAGCACAACAGCACCGCCCCGGTCGTGTTCGCGTCGACCAACAAGGTCTATGGCCGCCTGATCGAGGACAGCGAGATCGCACTCACGAGCCGCCGCTATACGCCCACCAGCGCCCTGCTGGCGGACGGCATCTCCGAAAACGCGCCGCTCGATTTCTACAGTCCCTATGGCTGCTCCAAGGGAACCGCGGATCAGTACGTCCATGACTATGCCCGTGTCTATGGGCTGCAGACCGTGGTGATGCGCATGAGCTGCATCTACGGGCCGCGCCAGTTCGGCACCGAGGATCAGGGCTGGATCGCGCATTTCCTGCTGAGTGCGATCCGCGGCAAGCCCCTGACGATCTACGGAGACGGTTATCAGGTTCGCGACGCCTTGCATGTGTCGGATGCAACGTCGGCCTGGCTTGCAGTGCTCGACCAGATCTCATTCGCGCGTGGACGCGTGTTCAATCTCGGCGGCGGGCCGGCCAATGCCGTCAGCCTTCGGGAATTGATCGACCATATTGCCGATCTGACCGGTCGCCAGGTCACCTACCGCTTTGCCGATTGGCGTCCGGGCGATCAGCCCTGGTACGTCACCGACACGCGCGCGCTGTCGACCGCACTCGGATGGGCACCGCGGGTTTCGGTCGCCGAGGGACTTCGCTCGCTTCACGCCTGGCTGGACGACCGTTTCGGCGCAACTCACGGCAGCCGCGAGGCCCTGGCATGACGCGCGTCGCCCTGATCAACCCGAATTGGAATTTTGGCGGCAGCATCTATTTCGGCTGCCGTTCCCCTCACCTTCCGCTCGAGCTTGGAATCTCCGAGCATTATCTGAAGCAGGCCGGGCACCGGACGCTGCTGCTCGATGCGCATATGTTCGATCTGTCGTTCCGGGATATCGAGGCCGAGCTGCGCGCGTTCGGGCCCGACCTGATCGTCATCACGACGGCGCCGACCTACCTGTTCTGGCGCTGCGCGCCCCCCGAGCTGCGCGTCCCGCAGGAGCTGGCACTGGCGGTGCAGGATCTTGCGCCAATCCTGGTCGCAGTCGGCCCGCACGGCTCGACCACGCCTCGGGCGGCTCTGAAGAAGCTCGCTGTCGACATCATCGTGATGGGCGAGTGCGAAGCGTCCTTGCTGCGCCTGGCAAACGGCGAGCGCGACTTTCCTGGCCTGTGTTTTGCGGACGGCGCGTCGGTCCGGGTGAATGGCGGCCCGCAGGCCGTCGACTTCAGGGATCAGCCGGCGCTCGACTGGCCTGACGAGATGATCCGGCGTCATCATCACCACCATCACCGTTTCGAGGCCGAGCCGATGGGTCCGGGCGCGGAGGTCGAGGCCTCGCGGGGATGCCCATACAATTGCACGTTCTGCGCCAAGGAGAACTTCCGCAATGCCTATCGCAAGCGGCCGCCCTCCACCATTCTTGACGAGATCGATCGCCTGCGCGGGCAAGGCGTCGAATATGTCTACTTCATCGACGAGATTTTCCTTCCGAACCCCGAACTCCTTGAAGGGCTGAGCACGCGGGGCCTCAAGTTCGGCGTGCAGACGCGGATCGATCTGTGGAAGCCCGATATGCTCGCGCTGCTCGGCCGCGCCGGCTGCGTATCGATCGAGGCCGGTGTTGAGAGCCTCACCGCCGAGGGGCGCGCCGCGCTCGCCAAGAACTGCAAGATGACCACCGACCAGCTCGCCGACCGGCTGGTCGAAGCCCGCCGGCACGTCCCGTTCGTGCAGGCCAATCTGATCGAGGTGCCCGAGGACGACGATCCCGTCGTTCAGCGCTGGCGGAGCAAGATGCAGGATGCCGGCATCTGGGCGAACGATCCGGTCCCGCTCTATCCCTATCCCGGCTCTCCGGATTACCGGAGGCTGTGGGGCGAGGCCGACGATTTCGCCTGGGAGCGCGCGCACCGGCACTATCTCGGGATGTTCGACCAGTTCAGCGACGTGCAGAACGATCGTCCCGTCCCGCTCGAGGCCCTCGAACATTCGGTGGCCTCATGAGCCAGGGCGCGGACATCAGGATTCTGATGACGACCGACACCGTCGGCGGCGTGTGGACCTATTCCTGCGCGCTTGCCTCGCGCCTTGCCGCGGCGGGCGCCGAGGTCATCCTCGCAACGATGGGGCCGCCCGCACGCCCTGACCAGCGCGAGATGCTCGGCGACTCGCAAGTCCATCTCGTCGAAACCGACCTTGCTCTCGAGTGGCAGGACCCGGAGGGCCGCGACCTGCCCAAGGCAAGACGCGTCCTCTCCGGCCTCGAAGCGCGCTTCAAGCCCGATATCGTCCACCTCAACAGTTTCCGCGAAGCAACCCTGCCGTGGCGCGCGCCGACCGTTGTCGTGGCACACTCCTGCGTCAACTCGTGGGCGCTGGCCTGTCGAGATACGGCCTGGCTCGGTGAACCCCGATGGGCCGGATATACCGAACGAGTTGCCGCAGCGCTCAACCGCACGCAGGCCTGGGTCTGCCCGAGCCGGTCCTTCCACGACGACATCGTGGAAATCTATGGTCCCCGCTCACCCGGAGCCGTGATCTGGAACGGCATCGCTGCTGGGAATTCGCCGAGTCGCAAGCGGGAGCTGATCTTCGCGGCCGGCCGGCTCTGGGATCGTGCCAAGAACATCGAAGTTTTGTCGGCGGCAGCACCGGGACTGGATTGGACGGTTCAGGTCGCAGGCCCTGCCAATGCGGATCCGTCAACAGGCGTCACCTGGCTTGGACAATTGCCACACGATGCCTTGCGCGGACATCTCGAGCACGCGGCGATCTTCGTAAGCCCGGCGCTGTATGAGCCGTTCGGGCTCTCGGTTCTGGAGGCAGCCGCCGCCGGGTGCGCGCTCGTGCTGTCGGACATTCCGACGTTCAGGGAGTTGTGGAGCGGCGCCGCGCTGTTCTTCGATCCGCACGACGGTCAGGCGTTGCACCAAATCCTCACCGGGCTCTGCGCCGATGAGTCCGGAAGAGCCCGTCTGCAGCGCGCCGCCTATGAACATTCCCTGACATATTCGCTGGCGCGCACGACCAGCGCATATCTGAAGCTTTACGAGGGGCTTCTCGCGCCCGATCGTACGACATCACAAGCCGGCCGGATCGAGGTGCGCGCATGAGATGTGTCCTGTTCTACCACGCGTTCACCTCCTGCTGGAACAACGGCAACGCGCATTTCCTGCGCGGCTACGCCCGCGAGCTGCATTCGCTCGGTCACGAAGTCGTCGTGTTCGAGCCGATCGATGGCTGGAGCCGGCTGAATGCCATGCGAGAGAACGGCAGCCAGGCCCTGCAAGACATTGGCGCGCTGTTCCCCGGCATCTCCATTCGTCGCTACGACGCCTCGCTCGATTTCGATGAAGCGCTGGACGGCGCCGATCTCGTCGTCGTGCATGAGTGGAATTCGCCTGATGTGATCGAGAAGATCGGATACAAGCGTGCGCACGGCGCTCCCTTCACACTGCTGTTCCACGACACCCATCATCGCGCGGTGACCGCGCCGGACGAACTCGCGCAGTTCGACCTCGACGCGTTCGATGGCGTGCTGGCCTTTGGCGAGGTCCTTCGCCAGATCTATATGAAGCTCGGCTGGGGCAATCGGGCGTATACATGGCACGAGGCTGCCGACGTCGCGATGTACCATCCGCTGCCGAATGTCGAGCGCGCCGACGATCTGGTCTGGATCGGCAATTGGGGTGACGGCGAACGCAGCGCCGAGCTCAGCGAATTTCTCGTCGACCCGGTCGCCGAGCTGAAGCTGCGCGCAAGCGTCTATGGTGTGCGTTATTCCGATGCTGCTCTCCAGACCATCCGGGCCGCAGGCATCCGTCACGGGGGCTGGCTGCCGGCACATTGGGCACCGGTCGCCTTTGCCGGCGCCCACGCGACGATCCATGTGCCGCGCGGCCCTTATGTGCGGTCTCTCCCGGGAATCCCCACCATCCGCGTGTTCGAGGCGCTCGCCTGCGGCATTCCCCTGGTGTCGGCCCCCTGGTCCGATGCCGAAGGCCTGTTTCCAGACGGCGCATATCTGAAGGCTGCGAACGGCACGGAGATGAAGCGCGCGCTGCGTGCCGTTCTCGACGATCGCGCACTGTCTGCCGCAATGGTCGAGACCGGCCTCCGGACAATCCGCGAGCGTCATACCTGTCGTCATCGCGCACAACAGCTTGTCGGCATCGCGCAGGACATCCGCGCGTCGGACTCGTCGTCGCGACCCCTGCGATACATCGGAGCCTCCGCATGAAGATCTGCTTCTTCGGATCGAGCCTCGTCTCGTCATACTGGAACGGTGCCGCTACCTATTATCGCGGCATGCTCAAGCAGATTGCGGCGCTCGGACACGACATCACTTTCTATGAACCCGACGCCTTCGAGCGGCAGGCCCATCGCGACATTGCCGATCCCGGCTGGGCCAGGGTCGTCGTCTACCCCGCGACGGCGGAGGGCTGGCGCCGCTCGCTCGATGCGGCCGCGCGATCCGCCGACATGCTGATCAAGGCCAGCGGCGTCGGCGTCTTCGATCGGGAGCTGGAGCTCGCGGTTGCGGCCCTGCCGCCGCGAACCATTCGGATCTACTGGGATGTCGATGCCCCTGCCACGCTCGAAGCCATCGCAAGCGACCCCGAGCATCATCTGCGGCGCGCGATCTCTTCGTACGACATGGTTCTGACCTACGGCGGCGGCGATGGCGTCGTCTCCGACTACCGCGCGATTGGTGCGCGCGATTGCGTGCCGATCTACAACGCGCTCGATCCCGAGACGCATTTTCCGTCCCCGCCCAAACCGAACTTCACCTGCGATCTCAGCCTGCTGGCGAACCGTCTGCCCGACCGCGAGCAGCGGGTCGAACACTTCTTTCTCGACGTCGCAGGCGAGCTGCCGGACAAGACGTTCGTCCTCGGCGGCTCCGGCTGGGAGACCAAGGACATGGCGAGCAATGTCAGCAAGGTCGGCCATGTCGGCACCGGCGAGCACAACGCCTTCTTCGGCTCCGGACTTGCCACGCTCAACGTCAATCGCGACAGCATGGCGCGCTACGGCTTCTCGCCGCCGACACGGGTGTTCGAAGCGATTGGTGCCGGCGCCTGCCTGATCACCGATCAATGGGACGGGATCGACCATTTCCTCGATCCGGATCGCGAAGTGCTGGTGGCCGCGAACGGAGCCGAAGTGGCCAGCCATCTCGGCGCCCTCAGCCCCGATCGCGCCGCCGCGATCGCGAGCCGTGCGCGCGCGCGCATCCTGAGCGAACACACCTATCGGCATCGCGCCCGCCAGTTCAACCAACTCTTTGTCGGAAACAGCTCGCGCATCGAGGCAGCAGAATGAAACTCAGCATCGTCGTCTTCGGTCTTTCGGTCACGTCATCATGGGGCAATGGTCACGCCACGACCTATCGCGCCCTGATCGAGGCCTTGGCGCGACGAGGCCACCATGTCACGTTCCTGGAACGCGACGTTGCCTGGTATCGCGAGCATCGCGATCTCACCAAACCATCGTCATGGACGGTCGAGCTCTATCAGTCGCTGAAGGATGTTCCTCGCCGCTTCGGCCAGCTGGTCCGGAACGCCGACCTCGTCGTCGTCGGGTCCTACGTACCCGACGGCATCGCCATCTCCGAGTGGGTCACGAGCCAGGCGCGAGGGATTACCGCCTTCTACGACATCGACACGCCGGTGACGCTGGCGCGGCTGGACCAGGGCCTCAGCTATCTGTCCGCGGCGATGATCCCGCGTTTTGATCTCTATCTGTCCTTTGCCGGCGGCCCGGTGCCCGACATGATCGAGAAGCGGTACGGCAGCCCGTTGGCACGCGTTCTCTATTGTAGCGCCGATACAGAAGCCTACATGCCGCAACAGGCCCAGACGAAATGGACGCTGGGCTATCTCGGGACCTATAGCGAGGACCGGCAATCCGTCCTCGATCAGCTGCTGCTGTCCCCAGCGCGAACACTGTCATCGGAGCAGTTCGCCGTCGCAGGGGCGCAATACCCCGAACATATCGCCTGGCCCGACAATGTCGGGCGGATCGAGCACCTCCCGCCAAAGCAGCACCCGGCTTTTTACGCGGAGCAGCGCTTCACCCTGAACACCACCCGCGCCGACATGCGTGCGCTCGGCTTCTCGCCAAGCGTCCGGCTGTTCGAAGCGGCCGCCTGTGGCACGCCCGTGATCTCCGATCGATGGCCGGGCATCGAAACCATCTTCGAGCCGTCGCGGGAAATCCTGCTGGCCTCAACCTCGCGTGACGTCGTCGAGATACTGCGCGACATGCCCGAGGAACGTCGACGCACGATCGCGGAAAACGCGCGCCGGCGTGTTCTCGCCGATCACACCGCCGACCACCGAGCCCGTCAGCTGGAAGGGTACTACACCGAAGCGGCCGCACGACGCCGCCGTAAATCCGTCCGTCCTGCCACCGCCCGTCCGGTTCAGGTCGCCGAACTCTGAGAGATCCTGCCATGACACTCCAGACCCGCATTCCCCCGCTCCATCAGCCGACGAATGTGCTGATCGCCGGTGGCGCCGGCTTCATCGGCTCTCATCTCTGCGACGCGCTTCTCCAACGCGGTAACAAGGTGATCTGCCTCGACAACCTGTTCACGGGCAAAATCGACAACATCAGGCCGCTGCTGAACCATCCGAATTTCCGCTTTATCGAGCATGATGTGCGCGAGGAGATCGAGATCGGCGGCGAGATCAACCGTATCTACAGCCTGGCCTGCCCTGCCTCGCCCCGGCACTACCAGAAGGATCCGGTCGGCACGATGAAGACGTGCGTACTCGGCACCATCAACCTGCTCGAACTCGCGTCCCGGAAAGGCGCCCGCGTCTTGCAAGCTTCCACGAGCGAGGTCTACGGCGATCCGGAGGTGCATCCACAGCCGGAATCCTATCTCGGAAACGTCGACCCGACCGGACCGCGGGCCTGCTACGACGAGGGCAAGCGCGCCGCCGAGACGCTGATGTTCGACTACCACCGCACGTACGGGACTGAGATCAAGGTCGCGCGCATCTTCAACACCTATGGCCCGCGCATGCTGGAGAACGACGGCCGTGTCGTCTCGAATTTCATCGTGCAGGCGCTCCGGGGCAAGCCGATCACGATATACGGCGGCGGCACGCAAACGAGGAGCTTCTGCTTCGTCGACGATCTCGTGCGGGGCCTCCAGCTGCTGATGGAGAGTCCAGTCTCGGTGACCGGCCCCTGCAACCTCGGCAATCCGCACGAGATCACCATAGAGGCCATAGCCCGTGAGGTCCTCACCTACACCGAATCGGCCTCGCCTATCCGCTTCGAGGCGCTGCCGAAGGACGATCCAAAACGCCGCAAGCCGGTGATCGACACCGCCGCGCGGTTATTGGGATGGCGGCCTCGCGTCGCGCTGCCGGACGGTCTTCAGGCCACGATCGCCTATTTCGCGTTGCGCATTGCGGGTGAGGCACCGACACTGGTGCCGGCTATTGCATCACGTCGGACGGGACATTCAGCGCGAAGCCAGTTGAAGGCAACTGATCCAAGCGGATGACGTCGTGTCGACAGAGCACCGGCGATACGACCACACCTTCGGTAGACGCAATGAAGCCATCGCTCAATCCTTTCGATCAACTTCAAAAGCACTGCGCACAGCGACCGCACACCAGTCAACGATTGATTGTGCTTGATCTCCCGGTGCACAGGCCGCGCGCACGCTACCTCTAACCGACTGGAATCCTGAACCCTCGCTGCAATCCATCATTCGACAAGCCGCCGCGCCCACTCGTTGCCTGCCATCCGCCGACAGTCAGTCAGGCCTCACTCACACAACGAACTGCTGAGGTGTCGCGCGACGCCGCTCTTTATCGGGCGCTGTTGGCCGTCGTTCTGAAAAAAGACCGTTTGAAAAATCAAGTTCTCAAACGGTTTTTGCCGCTAAGGCCTTGATATGGTGGGCGCACCAGGGCTCGAACCTGGGACCCGCTGATTAAGAGTCAGCTGCTCTACCAACTGAGCTATGCGCCCGAAAGGCGGTCAATGCCTTGCGAGGCCGGTCGTTTAGCAAAGCGATCCGGGTCTGGCAAGCGATGCGGTGAAGGTTTTTCCACCATCCCCAAAAAGCGAAAAGCCGCTGGATTCCAGCGGCTTCGCCAAGGTTAATCTCGGGGTTAAGTCCCGCAAAAACCCTGATCGCTCAGAGCCGGCCCTCGCGATCCCGGTCCGGGCCGCCATCGCGGTCGAAACGGTCACCATGGAAGCGGTCCATGCCGCGCTCCATCATGCGGTCCATACCGCGTTCCATGAAGTGCCGGGGCGGGCCATCCTCGCCGCCACCGAACGGGCCGCGATGGCGGGTCAGCGCGGCAAGGCGCCGCTTCTGGCCCTCGTCCAGGGTCTTGTAGAGCGGATCGGCGGCATCGGCGATCTTCTTCAGGGCCACGGAGGTGGCGCCCATGTCATCGGCGCGCTCGCGCAGACGGGCGACCGGATCCTCCGGCTTGTCCGCAGCGCCGGGGCCGGCATTCATCCGCGCATTGGCGCGGTCGATGCGCAGCTTGGCGAAGTCGCGCACGGCGGCCTCGACCGGCGGCCACAGCTTCTCCTGGTCGGCATTGAGCTTGAGCCCGGCATGGACCGCGGCGATCCGCGCGTCGACGAAGGCGGCGCGGTCTTCAGGGTTCATGCGGATGTGGTGGAAGTGCTCCATCCACGGGCGATGATATTGGGCATAGACCGCGCCCGAGCCGGCGATGCTGAGCACGGCGATAGCGGCGATGGTGAACTTCCTCATAAGTACCTCCTCTGGAAGGATGGCGGTGAAGATGAGCGCCAAGCGGCTTACGCGCAACTTACAACTTGGACAGGGAAGCCGTTCTTGCAGAGATGTAACTGCCGTGAATGTCTGTTCAGATGCATACTGAAATGATTTGCAACAAAAAGGGCTTCCGTGCCGACACGGAAGCCCTTTGTTCATGCATTATTTATCCATGTACGACGTGAGCTCGTTCGTCGTGCTCCTCAGTTCGTCGTGCTCTTGGCTTCCTTCTGGAACTCGTCGATCAGCGGCTGGCCGACGCGGCTTGCGGCGTCCTTGTAGACCGGCTCCATCGCCTTGCGCAGCGCCTCGTCCTGCTCGGCCGTGAGCTTGATGATCTCGCTCTTGCCGCCCTTCTTGATCTCGGCGAGCGCGTCGTCGTTTTCCTTCTGCGACTGCGCGTTGTTGAAGTCGGTCGCTTCCTTCATCGCCTTCGAGAGCTGGTCGCGGATGTCGGCCGGCAGGTCGTCCCAGAACTTCTTGTTCACGATCACGACGTAGCCGATGTAGCCGTGATTGGTCTCGGTGATGTACTTCTGCACCTCGTGCATCTTCTGCGTATAGATGTTCGACCAGGTGTTCTCCTGCCCGTCGACCACGCCGGTCTGGAGCGCCTGGTAGACTTCCGAGAACGCCATCACCTGCGGCAGCGAGCCGAGCGCCTTGAACTGGGCCTGGAGCACGCGCGAGGACTGGATGCGGAACTTGACGCCCTGATAGTCGGCCGGCGTGATGAGCTTCTTGTTGGCGCTCATCTGCTTGAAGCCGTTGTCCCAATAGGCAAGGCCGGTGATCCCCTTGGGTTCGAGCAGCTTCAGAAGCCTTGCGCCGAGCGGACCTTCCGTCACCTTCCGCAGCGTCTTCAGATCAGGAAGGATGTAGGGCAGATCGAACACCTCGAACTCGCGGATGCCGAGCGGGCCGAATTTGGAGTTGGACGGCGCCAGCATCTGCACGCTGCCGAGCTGGAGCGCCTCGAGCTCTTCCTTGTCCTTGTACAGCGTCGAGTTCGGGTAGACCTCGATCTTGACCTTGCCGCCGGTGTACTTCTCGGCGAGCTCCTTGAACTTCTCGGATGCCTTGCCCTTCGGCGTGTCGGTGGCGACGACATGGCTGAACTTGATGATGATGGGCGATTGGGCCGATGCCGGCCCGGTGAGCGCCAGAGCCGCAATCGATGCCGCAGCCAAAATCAGTTTTCGCATGCTTTCTCCCGTACGTTTTTGTGGGGCGTGGACCGCCGGCCCCAAACCTTAAATTCTTGGAAGGCAGCATTATAGGGAAGCAGGCTGAGGCGCCATTGCCCCTTAGCAGGGGTCACCTTGCAAAAATGCGGTATCCGGCAGGAAACGCCCGCGTCGGCGATCAATGAAAAACGCGGCGCCGAGGGCGCCGCGTCTCCACCGATTCATCCGGAGCATAAACGTCAGCTGGCCGCAGCAGTTGTCATCGTATCGCGCTGGCGCTTCATGACGATCTTGTTCAGCGCGCCGAGATACGCCTTGGCCGAGGCTACCAGCGTATCCGGATCCGCCGCGCGCGCCGTCATCGCACGTCCCTCATGCGACAGCCGCACCGAGACTTCCGCTTGCGCGTCGGTGCCCTCGGTAACCGCGTGAACCTGGTACAGCTCGAGCTTGGCCTCGTGGGGCACCAGGCGCTTGATGCAGTTGAACACCGCATCGACAGGACCGTTGCCCTCGGCCTCCTCGATCTTGATCTGGCCGTCGACGTCGAGCTTCATGGTGGCGCGCTGCGGGCCATGGGTACCGGCGATCACGGTCAGCGAGGTCAGCTTGATGCGGTCGTGCGACGCCGCCATCTCCTCGTCGACCAGCGCCTCGATGTCCTCGTCGTAGATGTCCTTCTTGCGGTCGGCGAGTGCCTTCATCCGCGTGAACGCATCTTCCAGCTGGTTCGGGCCGAGCTTGTAGCCCATCTCCTCCAGCCTGTGGACGAAGGCGTGGCGGCCGGAATGCTTGCCGAGCACCAGCGACGACTGCTTCACGCCGACCATCTCCGGCCGCATGATCTCGTAGGTGGAGGCATCCTTCAGCACGCCGTCCTGATGGATGCCGCTCTCATGCGCGAACGCGTTCCGCCCGACGATCGCCTTGTTGTACTGCACCGGAAACGAGGTCGCCGCCGACACCACCTTCGAGGCGCGGGTCAGCTGCGTGGTGTCGATCTTGTTCCAGAACGGGAATTTATCGTTGCGCACGTTGATCGCCATCACGATCTCTTCGAGCGCGGCGTTGCCGGCGCGCTCGCCGATGCCGTTGATGGTGCACTCGACCTGACGCGCGCCGCCGATGACGCCGGCCAGCGAGTTCGCCACGGCCATGCCGAGGTCGTTATGGCAGTGCACGGAGAACACCGCCTTGTCCGAGTTCGGCACGCGCTCGATCAGCGTCTTCATGAAGTGGGTGTATTCGTCCGGCGTGGTGTAGCCGACGGTGTCGGGGATGTTCACCGTGGTGGCACCGGCCTTGATGACGGCTTCCACGATGCGGCACAGATAATCCATCTCGCTGCGGGTGCCGTCCTCGGCCGACCATTCGACATCGTCGATCTGGTTGCGGGCGCGCGCGACCATGGCGACCGAGGTCTCCAGCACCTGCTCCGGGGTCTTGTTCAGCTTCACCCGCATATGCAGCGGCGAGGTCGCGATCACGGTGTGGACGCGGCCGCGCTTGGCGAATTTCACCGCCTCGGCGCAGCGATCGATGTCGGCCGGATGAGCGCGCGACAGGCCGGCGATCACGGCGTTCTTGGAGCGGCGGGCGATCTCGCTGACCGCCTGGAAGTCGCCTTCCGAGGTGATCGGGAAGCCCGCTTCGATAACGTCGACGCCCATATCATCCAGCATCTCCGCAACCTCGAGCTTCTCCTCGAAGGTCATGGTGGCGCCGGGGCACTGCTCGCCGTCGCGCAGCGTGGTGTCGAAAATGATAACGCGGTCCTTGTCGGACTTGTTCGCGGTGGTCATGACAAATTTCCTTTTGAGCTTTTGCGCCGTCAGTGGTCTGGGCGCTTGAGGTGTCCGGTGATCTCGACCAACCCCTGAGCGCCCAGGCGCATGCGCCCAGCCGGCCCTCAGGGGCAGCTAAGAAGGAGCTCGCCAATAATAAGAAGGAGCTCGCCAATAATAAGGGTGAGCAGGGACGCGGCCGGGATCGTGGCGGCGGCCAGAGCCACCTCCCCCGAAATCCCATCAATTTGGCCGCGAATCAGCATTGCCAGACCCTGTTGAGCCCTCAAATCCTCGGCGAAAACCGTTGACGGTTGGTTGCCGGGAGGCTCGATAAGCCCGTTTCTAGACGAGAAACGGGCGCAACTGCAACGTCAAAAGATGGTCAGCGGGGCTGACCTGGTTGGAGACGCTACCCAGCGCGGCGGGCGCGGGCCCGGCTCTCCCAGCGGTCGAGCATCTGGCCCAGCTCGCCCGTGGCTGGAGGCGCCACCTCATTGGTGTTGGCGGGCGAATTGGCGCTCAGCCAATGCGGCTGCGCGTAGCCGCGCATGCGGCGTGCTTCAGCACGGCGTTGGCGGGAGATGTGGTCGCGTGTGAAATAGCCGGCCGCGAACGCGATCCCGAGCAACGCGATCAATATGAAGCCACCCACACTCAACTCCGACTTTGTCCCGGGAGAGTTTGTGCGCAGCAATGAGGGCGCGGTCAAGGCATGACATGCGCCGCCATTCTGACGCGAACGAACAGTCGTTCGCGTCCGTGGAACTGCCATGCGCAGGTTCCGGAGCGTCGTTTGCGACGGAGCTGCGTCGAATTCGCGACATCATTTCGGCATCGCTCAAAGGATGCGAATCCACCGCTCGCAACTCGTCGCGGACCGGACTAACCTCCACGGCTGCTGAGCCGGATCAACCGGCTGGCCGAACATGACCGGGAGGACGCGATGACACGCCAACAGGCTCGTGACCACGAGCCGCGTGACCAGGATGCTGCGCTTTCACGACGAACACTGGTCCGGGGGCTCGCGCTCGGCGCCGCCGCCACGATGGCCGGCCCCGCGCTGGCCCAGACCGGACCTGCCGCGCCGCCGACGACGATCACCACCCCGCCGCGCGATTTCGGCCCGAACGGCGCGCCGACGACCTATTTCTGGGACCCCGACATCATCGCGGTCGATCCGTCCTTCAACGATCTCGCGCAGCCCAACACCGCGATCAAGCGCCTGCACACCGGGCTGTTGTGGGCCGAAGGCCCGGCGTGGAGCGCGCAAGGCCGCTATCTGCTCTGGAGCGACATCCCGAACAACCGGCAGCTGCGCTGGAGCGAGGACGACGGCCGCGTCAGCGTGTTCCGCTCACCCTCCAACAATTCCAACGGCAATTCGTTCGACTTCCAGGGCCGCCAGCTCTCCTGCGAGCACCTGACACGGCGGGTGACGCGCTATGAGCATGACGGCACCGCCACGGTGCTCGCGGATTCCTATCAGGGCAAGCGGCTGAACTCGCCGAACGACATCGCAGCCCATCCCGACGGAAGCTACTGGTTCACCGATCCGCCCTATGGCGGCCAGCTCTATGAAGGCGAGCCCGACGGGCCGGGCGGCCCGAGCAATGCGGGCGGCAAGCTCAATCCGCGGATCGGACAGCCGGCCGGCTTCGCACCGGGCAAGCGCGAGCTGCCGACCAATTGCTATCGCATCGATCCCTCAGGCCGCGTCGATCTCGTCGTCACCGAAGAGCAGGTGCCCGATCCCAACGGCCTGTGCTTCTCGCCCGACTTCAAGAAGCTCTACGTCGTCTCGACCGGCAAGGGACCGGGTGACACCGGCGCCGGCGGCAATGGCGAGATCTTTGTGTTCGACGTCGGCACGGACAACAAGCTCACCAACCCTAAGCGCTTCTCGGACTGCACGATCGACGGCGTGAAATGCGGACCGGACGGCGTGCGCTGCGACGTCAACGGCAATGTCTGGGCCTCCAGCAATGCCGGACGCGCGGTAGGCTATAGCGGCGTCACCACATGGTCGCCGGAGGGCAAGCTGCTGGGCCGCATCCGCCTGCCGGAGGTCTGCGGCAACATCTGCTTCGGCGGCCCCAAGCGCAACCGCCTGTTCATGGCCGCGAGCCAGTCGCTCTACGCGGTTTACACAGCGACACAGGGCGCAGGACCAGGCTGAGCAGGCCCGAGCTTCTAATTGCGACAAGGCGCCGGCGTCCCTCGCCGGCGCCGTTTTGTTTTTGGTCGCCTTCCCGATGCGCGAGCCGAAGCAACGGAGGTGACTTCCTGCCGGAGCGCGTGATAATTGAACCATGGCAGACAAAATTCGCGTCGTTGTTCTCTATGGCGGCAGGTCCGGTGAGCATGAGGTCTCGCTGAAATCGGCGGCCTCCGTGCTCCATCATCTCGACCGCACCCGCTTCGAGGTGATCCCGGTCTCGATCGACAAGGAGGGCCGGTGGCAATGGAACGATCTTCGCACGCTCGATCAGGCGAACGCGGCATCCTTGCCGATCCTGCCCGACGCGCCGGAGATGCGGCTCGCCAGAGGCCCCGACGGACGCGGCGCCCTCATGCCGATCACGCTGGGAGCCCCGATCGAGATCGACGTCGTTTTTCCGGTTATGCATGGGCCGCTTTGCGAGGACGGCGCCGTGCAGGGCCTGCTGGAACTGGCTGATGTCGCCTATGTGGGATCGGGCGTTCTCGGCTCCGCCGTCAGCATGGACAAGGATGTCGCCAAGCGGCTCGCTGAATTCGCCGGCATTCCGATCGCGCCCTACCGCGTGCTCACCCGCAAGGCCTTCGTGCAGGACCGCTCCGCATCGCTTGCGAAGGCGGTCGAGGGCTTGAGCCTGCCGGTGTTCGTCAAGCCGTGCAACATGGGCTCCAGCGTCGGCATCCACAAGGTGAAAACGTGGGACGCGCTTGGCGCTGCGCTCGACGATGCATTTCGCTATGACGTCAAGGTTCTGGTCGAACAGGGCATCGACGCGCGCGAGATCGAGGTCGCGGTGCTCGAGGGCGAGACGCTGTTCGCGAGCGTCGCCAGCGAGCTGAACCCCAACGCCCATCACGAGTTCTATTCCTACGAGGCCAAATATCTCGATCCCGATGGTGCCCGGGTCGACCTGCCGGCCAAGCTCGACACGGCAGAAATGGAGCGCGTGCGGTCGCTGGCAACGCAGGTATTCGCGGCGCTCGAATGCAGCGGCTTCGCGCGCGTCGACTTTTTCCTCGACCGGCAAACCGGCAAATTCTGCTTCAACGAGATCAACACCCTGCCCGGCTTCACCTCAATCAGCATGTACCCGAAGATGATGGAAGCCTCGGGCGTGCCCTATGCAGAACTGCTGACGCGCCTGGTCGATCAGGCGCTCGACCGGTACCAACAGCGTCATTCCCTCGAACGAGGCTATTCGAGCTAGGTTTCTTTCCGTCGGAGACAGAGCAAAACCGCACGGCTGGCGCAAGCTCCTCGGCGGCATCACTCTTTCTCGATCGCATTGCGACACGATAGCCACGCATGCCCGCCGACGGAATCTGCATGCCTGTGCGTGCGGCCAGTCTTCCGCGCCTCTCCTGCCCACGACTTGCGCAAGCGCTAGACTTTAGTCCGCATCGTACAATCCTGAATACAGTTTCACTTGCCGAGGATTCTCTCGCCGTTATAGTCCGGCCCAATAGCTCAAAGAAGCTTGGTTCAAGGGAGAGAACAACATGAATAAAGCACTCTCTGGTGCATTGCGAAGTGCGTTTGGTGCGGCCGCGACGGGCGCATTGCTGGCAGCCTTAAGCCCGGCCTTTGCGGCGGATCCGATCAAGATCGGCGTGATCGCGGAAGCGCAGGCGATTGCCGGTGCCTCCATTCCGCAGGCGGCGCAGCTCGCCGCCGACGAGATCAATGCGAGCGGCGGCATCGACGGTCGCAAGATCGAGATCATCTCCTACGACAATCACTCCTCCTCGGCAGATTCAGTGCGCGCATTCCAGCGTGCTGTGAACGAGGACAAGGTCAACGCGGTCATCGCCAGCTATATCAGCGAAGTAGTGCTGGCACTGGAGCCCTGGGCCTCGCGGCTGAAGACGCCGTTCGTGACACCCGGCGCTGCCTCCAACGAGATCAGTAAGAGCGTCCACGCTGATTACGAGAAGAACAAATACACATTCCACGGCTATCTAACCTCGGCCGCACTGGCACTCTCGGTCTGCGACGGCGCCAAGGATTTGCTCGTCGACAAAATGCACATGAAGACGGCCGTCATCATGAGCGAGGACGCCGCCTGGACCAAGCCGCTCGATGTCGGCTACGAGGAATGCCTCCCGAAGATCGGGCTGAAGGTGCTCGACCACATCCGCTTCTCCCCTGATACCACCGACTTCACGCCGATCTTCAATAAGATCGAGGGCTCCAAGCCCGACGTGATCATCACCGGCATCTCCCATGTCGGCGTGCAGCCGACCGTGCAATGGAAGAACCAGCAGGTGCCGATCCCGATGTTCGGCATCTCTTCGCAAGCGACCAACGAGACCTTCGGCAAAGACACCAACCAAGCCGCCGAAGGCGTGCTCTACCAGGGTGTCTCCGGTCCCGGCGTCGCGGTGACGCCGAAGTCAGTGCCATTTGCGGAAAACTTCAAGAAGAAGTTCGGCAATTATCCGTCCTATGCCGGCTACACGGCCTATGACGAGGTCTATTACATCGCCGACGCGGTGAAGCGGGCCGGCTCGACCGACGCCGACAAGCTGGTCGCCGCGCTTGAGACGACCGACTGGGAAGGCACGATCGGCCGCGTCCAGTTCTATGGCAAGGACGATCCGTTCACTCACTCGATCAAATACGGCAAGGGCCTGATCACCGGGCTGATGCTGCAATGGCAGGATGGCAAGCAGAGCGCGGTTTGGCCCAAGGACGTCGCCAAGGTCGACGTCAAGTTCCCGAGCTTTATCAAGCTCTCGAACTAGCCGGAACAGCTCCCGGGACCATCTCCCGGGAGTTTCCACGTGCGGCGCGCGCAGCGCCTTCCCCTCACAGCAGCAGTCCCGACATAGATGCGAGCCTTCCAGATCCTGATCGATGGCTTTGCCATCAGCGCTCTCTACGCCCTCGGTGCCACCGGCTTCACGCTGATCTTCGGCGTCTCCGGCGTGCTCAACCTCTCCCACGGTGCCATCATGGTGGCGGCAGCGGTGGCCGCCTGGGCCGCCGCCAGCATCCTGAATGTCGGCACCTATGCCGGCGCGCTGATCGGGGTCGCCGTCGCCCTCCTCGCCGCCTTTGCCACCTACTTCGCGGTGGTGAAGCCGATCCAGGACTCCCGGCGCATTCCCAACGAAGAGAAGGAGATCTTCGTCCTCACCGGCACGCTGTTGTGGGGAATCATGATCCAGGAACTGATCGCCTATTTCTTCACCAACAACGCCAAGACGGTGCTGCCGATCGTCGAAGGCGTGGTCGACGTGCTTGGCGTCCGCACGCCGAAGAATGAGATTTTCACCGCGATCGTGTGCTGCCTCGTGATCGCGCTGCTGTGGCTGCTGGTGAACCGCACCCGCACCGGCAAGGCAGTGCTGGCCGCCTCGATGAACCCGCGCGGCGTCACCCTGCTGGGGCTCGAGCTCACCAACATCTACATCGTGGTCTGGGCAATCTACGGCATCCTCGCTGGCATCGCCGGCGTGTTGCTCGGAATGTTCTTGGGGGTCAGTTCCTACAGCGTCGGACCGCTGACGGCGAGCGCGTTCTCGATCGTGGTGCTCGGCGGCCTCGGCAGCGTCTCCGGCTCGCTGATCGCGGCCTTCGTAGTCGGTTATCTCGAAACGCTCACCGCCTATCTGGTCTCGCCGGCCTACCGCACAATTCCGGCGCTGTTGCTGCTCGTGTTCGTGATGTACATCCGGCCCCAGGGCCTTCTGGGGAGGCGCTGAGATGGCCAGCTTCTTTACCACGCGCCTGTTCTTCATCTCGCTCGCGCTCGTCATCATCGCGGCAACGCTGCCACTCTACGTCTCCGGCTATGTGCTCGGCCTGCTCACCGTCGCATTCTATTTCGGCGTGTTTGCGATGGCCTGGGACCTGCTGTTCGGCTTCGCCGGCGAAGTCAATTTCGGGCCGACCTTCCTGATCGGCGTCGGCGCCTACACCGCCGGAATCCTCAACGCCCAGTTCGGCTGGTCGGTCTATCTCTGCATCGTGTTAGGGGCGCTCGCCTCTGTCATCGCCGGCCTGGTGCTGGCCCTCCCGGCGCTACGCGTGCGCGGACCGTATTTCGGCCTGACCACGCTGGTCGCCGTGCTGATGCTGCAGAATTTCATCGTGGTGTTTGCCGATCTCACCGGGGGCGAGATCGGCCTCACCATCCCCGACGTCATCTCGATCGACGCTGGCGTGAATTACTGGATCGCGCTCGGCTTCATGACGATCTCGGCAGCGATCCTCTACGGCCTGTCACAATCGCCTGTTGGCCTCGTGCTGCAAGCGAGCGGCCAGGACCCGGTGCAAGCCGGCGCGCTCGGCTTCAACATCGTCAAGCACAAGCTCGCCGCCTTTATCGTCAGCGCGTTCTTCTCGGGCCTCTCGGGGGCACTGCTGGTGTTCTACTTCGGCACGGCCTCGGTCGGGACCGTCGTCGACGTCGCGGTCGGCGTCAATGTCATCGTCTCGGCCGTGCTCGGAGGGCGGCGCACCGTGCTTGGCGCGGCGCTGGGCGCGATCTTCCTGATCGTCGCCGGCGAGTTCCTGCGCCCGACCGGCGAGCTTGCGACCTTCATCGTCTCGGCGGTTGCGCTGCTCGTCGTGCTGTTCTTTCCCGGCGGCTTCCTTGGAGCGGCCCTTTCACGTGAGGCGCGCTCGTGATGGACATGAGAACATCAAACAGGGCCGCGCTCGAAGTTCGCGGCCTGACCAAGCGCTTTGGCGGATTGACCGCGGTGAAAGATCTCGGCTTCGAGGTCAACAGCGGCGAGATCTTCGGGCTGATCGGGCCGAACGGCTCAGGCAAGTCGACCGCGATGAAGAGCGTAATGGGCATCGAGCGGCCGACCGCGGGCGAAGTGATCTTCGAGGGCGAGAACGTCGCCGGCCTGCCCGCGCACAAGATCGCCCGCAAAGGCTTTGGCATGGTGTTCCAGCACTCGCGGCCGTTGAACCGGCAGACCGTGCTGGAGAACATCATGGTCGCGCTGCTGCCGGACAGCCTGTTCATGCTGTTTCCGGACAAGGCGCTGGTCGAGCGCGCCAAATGGATCGCGGACCGCGTCGGGCTCGGCAACGTGATGAATCGCCGCCCGCCGACGCTGCCGTTCGCCGATCTGCGTAGGCTCGAACTCGCCAAGGCGATCGCGCGTGATCCAAAAGTCGTGCTGGTGGACGAACCCTTCGCCGGGTTGACGCGCGCTGAGGTCGACGTCTTCTCCGACCTGATCCGCAGCTTTCGCGATGACGGCCGCGCCGTGATGCTGGTCGACCACAACGTCAAGAGCGTCGCGGCCCTCGTCGACCGCGTGCTCGCGATGTATCTCGGCGAGGAAATCGTGACCGGCAAAGCCGACGAGGTCATGAAGAACGAGACGGTGCGGCGGGTCTATCTCGGCGGCGCCATCGAGACCCATGCGCGATCCGAGACCAGTTTCAAGGACAAGGTGCCGCTGCTCCAGGTCGAGAATGTCAGCGTGTTCTACGGCAAGGCGCAGGCGCTGGAGAACGTCTCGATCCACGTCCATGAAGGCGAGTTCGTGTCGATCGTCGGCCTCAACGGCGCCGGCAAGACCACGCTGTTCAACACCATCTCCGGGTTCCTGCCCTATGGCGGCGAGATCATGCGCGGCGGGACGAAGCTGCGCGGCACCAGCCCGGCGAAAATCGCACGCAGCGGTCTCGTGCAATGCCCTGAGTCGCGCGAGCTGTTCGGCGAGATGAGCGTGCGGGAAAACCTCGATCTCGGCGGGCAGCACCTCTCCGAGCACAAGCGCGCCGCACAGCTCGTTTGGCTATTCGAGCTGTTCCCGATTCTGAAGGAACGGCAGGGGCAGATGGCGCAGACGCTCTCCGGCGGCGAGCAGCAGATGCTGGCAATCGGCCGCGCGCTGATGATGCAGCCGCAGATCCTGATCCTGGACGAGCCGACGCTCGGGCTCGCTCCCGTCATCCTCGAACAGCTGTCAAAGGCGCTGACGAAGCTGCGGCAGACCACGTCGATCACGGTGCTGCTCGGCGAGCAGAACGTGACCTTCGCGCTGCCGCATGCCGACCGCGTCTATGTGCTGGAGCATGCGCGAATCGTTTGGGAGGGCGATCCCGGCCGCTTCGCGAGTGAGGCCGGTGCTGATTTTCTGTAGTTCGTCAACATCAACAAGAACAAGCGAAAGGGAAACGACCATGCGACTATCGACACTTCTCAGTGGCAGCTTCCTCGCCTCGGCGCTGGCGCTGTGCCTTGCCGCGCCCGCCTACGCGCAGTCGAACGATCCAATCAAGATCGGCGTCATCGCCGAGGTACAGTCGATCGCGGGCGCTGCGACGCCCGGCGGCGCGCAGATCGCGGCCGACGAGATCAACGCCAAGGGCGGCATCCTCGGTCGCAGGGTCGAGATCGTCACGTATGACAACAAGAGCTCGTCCGCAGATTCGGTGCGCGCGTTCCAGCGCGCGGTGAGCGAGGACAAGGTCTCCGCTGTGATCGCGAGCTATATCAGCGAGGTCGTGCTGGCGCTGGAACCCTGGGCGGCGCGGCTGAAGATGCCGCTGATCACGCCGGGTGCAGCCTCGAACGAAATCACCAAGGCGATCCACAACGACTATGAGAAGAACAAATACACGTTCCACGGCTATCTGACATCGGCCGCGCAGGCCCAGCTCGTCTGCGACGCCGCGAAGGACCTGCTCGTCGACGAGCTCAAGTTCAAGACGGTCGCGATCATGAGCGAGGACGCCGCCTGGACCAAGCCGCTCGACGTCGGCTACGAGGCGTGCCTGCCCAAGGCCGGCCTCAAGGTCGTCGAGCATGTGCGCTTCTCGCCTGACACCACCGACTTCACGCCGATCTTCAACAACATCGAGAGCAAGAAGCCCGACGTGATCGTCACCGGCATCTCCCATGTCGGCGTACAGCCGACGGTGCAGTGGAAGAACCAGCAGGTGCCGATCCCGATGTTCGGCATCAGCGCGCAGGCGCTGAGCCCGACTTTCTGGAAGGACACCAATGGCGCCGCCGATGGCGTGCCGTCGCTGGCGGTCGCAACGCCGGACGTCGCCGTGACCTCCAAGACAAAGCCGTTCGCGGCGGCCTTCAAGGCCAAGTTCGGCAGCCCGCCGGCCTATACCGGCTACACCGCCTATGACGAGGTCTACTTCATCACGGACGCGATCAAGCGGGCGGGCTCGACTGATCCCGACAAGATGGTCGCCGAGCTCGAGAAGACCGACTACGAAGGCACGATCGGACGCATCCAGTTCTACGGCAAGGACGACGAGTTCACCCATGGCATCAAGTCCGGTCCGGGCGCGGTCACCGGCCTCGTCTTCCAGTGGCAGGATTCCAAGCAGGTCGTGGTCTGGCCGCAGAAGATCGCCGAGGGCAAGCTGAAGTTTCCGAGCTTCGTGAAGCTGTCGCAGTAATCGGCCCGCAGCGGCATCAGGCCCATCGCTCGCTTGCGAGCGGTGGGCTTTTCCGGTGCCCTTCGCAAATGCGTTGTGTGGCGCGGCCGGCGCCGCGTATCGACCTTGTGCGATGTTGACTTTCCGCCGTGCCGCTCCCCATACTTCGCAAAAAGCAAGACCAATCAACAGACAGGTTTTGAGGGAGGATAGGATGCCGACTTCACGCAGGCAGCTGCTGAAGGGTTCGGCGGCTGCCGCCGCTGCACTCAGCCTCGATTGGACACGGGCGCAGGCGCAGGCCGAGAATTTGCGCATCGGCCTGATCTACGATCTGACCGGTCCCTTTGCCGCCGGGGGCTCGGTCGCCTCCTCGGTCGGCGCGCAGATCGCCATCGACCTCGTCAACGAGAAAGGCGGCATCGGCGGCAAGACCAAAATCGTGCCGGTTGCGGCGGACTCGCAGAGCAAGGCGGATGTCGCCATCAACGAGGCCGAGCGGCTGATCAGCCAGGAAAAGATCGACATCATCAACGGCGTCTATTCCAGCGCGCATGCGGTGCCGATGGCGGCGAAAGTCGAGCAGCAGAAGAAGATCCTCTGGATCACGACCGCGGTGTCGACCGCCGTGTTCAAGGACAAGAACCTGCAATACGTGTTTCGCGCGCAGATCCATTCCGACCAGTACGGCCAGGCGTTTGCGGGCTTCCTCGCCGAGCACGCCAAGGCCAAGCTCGGCATGGAGCCGGGCGAGGTCAAGGTCGCATTGATCCACGAGGACGGCCCCTATGGCGTCGGCGTTGCCGCAGCGGACGAGGCCTATGCCAAGCAGGCCGGCATCCAGGTGGTGATGCGCGAGGGCTATTCGGCGTCCGCGCCCGACCTCTCAGTGCTCGTGACCAAACTCAAGCGCGCCAAGGTCGATGTGATCTCGCATGCCGGCTACAACCCCGACATCACCCTGTTCCTGCGCCAGGCCCGCGAGAGCGGATTACGCTTCAAGATGCTGTTCGGCGCGGGCGCCGGCTACAGCCAGCTCGACAAGCTGCGCGCGACTTTCGGTCCTGACATCGACAATTTCTGCAACATCGATCCGGTGCCGGCGCAACTGCTCGATCCGGCCAAACTTGCGCCGGGGGTCGGCGACCTGACCAACGCCATGGTCACGCGCTACAAGACCAAGACCGGCGCGACCGACGTGCCGCCGCACTGCTCGATGGGTTTCAACCAGACCTGGGTGCTGATCAACAACGTGCTGCCGGTCGCCAAGGAGAAGTATGGCAGCTTCGAGCCCGAAGCCATCCGCAAGGCCGCGCTCGACGTCGACATCCCCGCGGGCGGCACCATCCAGGGCTACGGCGTCAAATTCTTCCCGCCGGGCACGCCGATGTCAGGCCAGAACGAGCGCTCGACACCGGTCGTGATGCAGAACGCCGGCGAGCACATCTCGGTGGTGTGGCCGACCAACATCCGCACGCAAGATCCGGTGTTTCCCCTGCCGAAGGGATCGACTTACGGGGTGTGAGGCGATGAAGGTGCAGCCTCACCCCTTGTGAGCGGTTCGCCATATCGGCGAGACGAGTGAGAGATTCTCGCGACGCGCGAACATCTCGCTCGTGACTTCGCAAAACCGCCCCTCGTTCGGCTCTTTCGCGCACCGTCATTGCCATTCACGTTGTTTTCACGCCCCTGGTTGGATTCTCGATCTACGATCACGCGCAGGGCCGGCTCGCATTTCCGAGCCATCCAGCACGGATCAGAAATTTTCCAATCGTCAATTTCCAGCGATGGGGGTGACAATGCCCGCCATATTCGAATTGCTCTACAAGGAATTTTGCCGCGCTCGCCTTGCTGAAATGCGCAAACAGCTTCTGCTCACGGGCAAGCATCCCGAACTCCCGCAGGCCGGTGACGATCCAGAAGACGTAAGCAGGATGGACGCGCAGCACGAAGCAGAAATGAAGCGCGTCAGGAAATAGCTCGGCAGCGGGCGCGCGGTCGTCCCCTACAACACTACGCGCCGCCCCTCCTCCGCCGCCCA
Organism: Bradyrhizobium sp. 1; assembly: GCF_023073315.1. Taxonomy (GTDB): domain Bacteria; phylum Pseudomonadota; class Alphaproteobacteria; order Rhizobiales; family Xanthobacteraceae; genus Bradyrhizobium. The sequence continues at coordinate 221,331 of NZ_JADPJH010000022.1, forward strand.
ATAGCCGGCGTAATTCACCTTGATCGTCTCATAGGCCAGCGCCAGGTCCGACAGCGGCTGCCGTCCCGTTGCCGCGCATTCCATGAAATCCTGAATCTCCTGCAAATAGCCGCGCGTCCATTCCTCCTCCAGGCAGACATATTGCCAGCCGGTTTTGCGGTCGACCTTTTCGGTGATGTAGACGCTGGCGAGCTTTTCCTCGGAGGTCTGGTAGCTCATCAGATGGTTGTTCGGCGTGATGTTGGCGAACAGCGAACCGCCGGACGTGTAAGTCTCGACCAGATTGCGCACGCCACCCATGATCATGTCGCCGGAGAACACGGTCGCCTTGGTGCCGTCCGAGAACGTCGCGGTGAGCGTGCCCCAGTCCTCGACGTCGATCGGATTGGCCTTGATGTAAGTGCGCTCCTCCGGCTTGAGGCTGGCTGTGACGTTGCCGACATCCCCGGTGACGCTGGCGACCTTGATGGTCTCGCCCCGCGCCTTGGCCTCGACCTGCTTCAGATAAAGCACCGCCGAGAGCGGATGGCAGCCCATGCGGATCAGCGAGCCGCCGCCGGTCATCGCCCATTGCGCGGCATGGGCTGCGTGCGAACCGGAATGGCTCTCCTCGCCCTTCATGAACAGGATTTTGTCCTTCGTCGCCTTGATGATCTCCGCGGTCTTGGTCACCGCGGGCGCGTAGATCCAGTCCTCGGCATACATGAAGAGTTTATCCGTGCGCTCGATCGCGGCCCGCGTGGCGTCCATCTCCTCCAGCACGCGCTCGTACATCTGCGCCTTCGGCACGTGCTTGCCGATCGGCTGCTGATCGCCCTCGCGGCCGAAATAGCCGGCGAACGGCTTTTCGCAGATCACGTGCTTGCCGGCCTGCATGCTGGCGATGATCATCTCCGCATGAAGGTTGGGCGGGGTGCAGATGTCGACGACGTCAAGCTCACGGTCCGCGATCAGTTCGGCGAAGCTGCGATAGACCTTCGGTATCCCGTGGTGCCTCGCAAAATCGGCGACGCGATCGCCGCGCGCGGCCACCGCCGCGACCTCGACCTCGACGCCGTAGACGCGCCGGAACGCATACATATGCAGCTCCGACACGAAGCCGCAGCCGACGAGCCCAACACGAATCCTGGCCATAGCGCCCCCTTGCTTTGGGCGGCACTATAGCGCGCTCACAGGCCTATTCCACCGAGACCCGCACCACGCCGGCGCTCATCATGCCGAGCGCGCGGGCGGCCGGCACCGAGAGATCGACGATCCGGCCACGGATGAAGGGACCGCGATCGTTGACGCGGCACTGGATCGTGCGCCCGCTGTAGGACACTTTCAGAACGCTGCCGAACGGCCGCGTGCGATGGGCGCAGGTCAACTCACCTTTGCCGGCCTTTCCGTATCCGTAATATGAGGCAAGCCCACTCTCGGCGTGGGCGGCAGAAAAAGCTGAAAGCGAGAAGGTGGCAAGGCAAGAAAATAGCTTGGTCTGCGCTCGCACGGCATCGCTCCGGTTGGCCCTGCCCGGAGCGCAAACGTTTGTTGGTTCCCGCAGGTTCCTGGCCCCTGCCGGGCTATGCCCGGCAGTGGCATCACAGTTTGTTACTGCTTGTGGAACACCAGCGCGCGAACCTCGATGCTCTCGCGCGGCGCGGCATCCGCCGGCGTGGTCGGGTCGATGAACGCCGTATGCGGCCCGAAGCGGGTGCGACCGTCTGCTGCGGAATCGTAGCATTTGAGCAGCAGCGCCTCGTCCGGCGTCATCTCGGGGAAATAGAACCAGCGGTGGTTCGGATTGTATTTCACCGAATAGGTCTCGCCGCGGCGGTTGGGATAGATCAGGTCGGAGGCAACGAGATCATCCGGCGCCACCGTCGTTCCGTCGGCCATCGCCAGCGGTGAATCGCGCAAGGGACCGCGGATCGGCCGCCACAGATTGATCACCTGCACGCGGCCTCTCAGAAGCTCGTCGGCCTCTTCAGGCAAATGCTCGCGCACGCGATTGGCGCCGGAGACGGCGGTCTGGTCGACATGGACGCGCGTCGCCGGCTGGCGCGGGCCGCCGTCGCGAATGTCAGCGGCGCCTTCGACGCGCCTGCGCACCGTGTGGTCGAAGATGAAGACGCGATCGGCTTTCAGCGTCGCCCGCAAAAAGGCCTCGACGGCGGGATAGTAGACCGCTTTGATCTCCGCCTCGTTGGAAAAGTCCTTCACCTGGTTCGGATGCCGCACAAGGGCAAAGCCCTCGCGATCGAGCGAGATGTTTTGCGCGATCAGCCGCGCATCGAAGATCGGCACCTGATGCGGCTCCGGCAACGACGTGCTTTTCGGCTCGCCCGGCGGTGGATCGAAAGCGTAGGTGCGCGGTTTGCCCGAAACGGGCGCGAGGTAATTGAGTTCAGCGGTGACGAAAGGAAGCGATTCGATTTTTGTTTCTTGCAGGCCCATGGCCGGTCTCCCGATGTGGTCGTCTGAATCATTTTTGCGGCGATGCGGCGCGGCGCAAGGGAGGCGGTGCAAATAGCAATGGGGGTGTTGTCGAAAGCGAGGACGACAGAAGAAATATTCCCAGGATGGGGATCAGATCGGAAGGCGCGCTCTTCGCTTCACGAATGCTTGAGAGGCTCGTGAGGTCTCGTGCCCCGGACGCAGCGCAGCGCTTCTTCAGCGGTGCGCTGCGTCCGGGGCCCATCTCATCGAAAGCGATATGCGCGACATGGGTCCCGGCTCTGCGGAGCAGCGTTGCACGCTGCGCCGCGTCCGGGACATGAGAGCGTCGTTAAATGACCTGGATCATTCCGCCGCCTCGCCGCGAACCGCCTGACGCTTGGCAATCAGCTCGCGCGTCAGCGGGATCAACTCGCGGCCATAGTCGATGGCATCGGGAAGCGGATCGAAGCCGCGGATCAGGAAGTGGCTGACGCCGAGGTCGTAATAGTCGGCGAAGACCTCGGCGACCTGCTCGGGTGTGCCGACCAATGCGGTCGTGTTGCTGTTGGCGCCGGTGAGTTTTGCGATCTCCGTCCACAGCCGCTTGTCGATGCGGCTGCCCTGGTCGGCCAGCGCCAGCAGCCGCTTGGCGCCATCGGTCGCGTGATTGGGCCGGCGGTAGCCGGTCTGGTCCTGAAGCGCGGTGGCGCGCTCCAGAATCGCCTCGGCCTTCTGCCAGGCCTTCTCCTCGGTGTCGGCGAGGATCGGCCGCACCGACAGGCTGAAGCGCGGGCTTGGACGCCCGTGCTTTGCCGCCGCCGCCCGCACGCGCGCGGTGACGTCGCGCACCTGCGCGTAGGATTCGCCCCACAGCGCAAAGGTGTCGGCATGCTTGCCCGAGACCTCGATCGCGGCATCGGAGCCGCCGCCGACGAAGGTGTAGATGCCGCCCTTCTGCAGCGGCTTGACCTGCGAAAAGCCGTTCTCGACATTGTAGTACTTGCCGCTGTAGTTGAACGGCTTCTCGCTGGTCCATTCCAGCCGCACCACGTCGAGGAATTCGCTGGTCCGGGCGTAACGCTCGTCCTTGTCGTCGAGCGTGTTGCCGTCCTGGCGCAGCTCGATCGCGTTGCCGCCGGTGATGACGTGCAGCGAGACGCGGCCTTCATAAAGCTGGTCGAGCGTGGCGAACTGGCGCGCCAGCAGCGTCGGCGCCGTGAAACCCGGCCGCTGCGCGATCATCACCTTGAGCTTCCTGGTGATGGTCAGCACGTGCTGGGCGATCTGGAGCGCATCCGGCGTGGTCGAATGGAACGCCAGCAGCGCGCGGTCGAAACCGGCGAGCTCATGCGCCTTTGCCACCGTTTCGATGTAGTTCGGATCGAGCACCGGCCCCTGGCGCACGATAGTCTCGGAGGCATTGCTGTTAGCGATAAAGCCGATGAACTCGACCGACATCAGAAAACTCCGTTTGGTGATTGGTCAGATGCCGAGCGCATGGCGCCCGGCAGCGATTTTCGTGGTGTCATCCTGTGGGGTGTGGACGCGGCCGCAGAGCACGTCCCGGTAATGCCGCTCCAGCGGATTTTTGCGCGACAGACCGTGATTGCTGGTCAGCGACAAGGCGTCCTCCACTGCGGCCACGGCGTTATTGGTCACCGTCAGCTTGACGATGTTGGACTCGATCGCGCCGAGCTGCAAGCCGTCGTCGAAATCGGAGGCAAAACTGTCGATCAAACGTGCGTTGACGGCGAGCCGCGCCTCGATGCCGCCGAGCATTTCCTGGGCGCGGGGCAAGCTCGCCAGCGGCGCGCCGAGACTGGCCGGCGCACGTGTCTTCAGGAAGGTGACCAGCCAGTCCCGTGCGGCGCGTGCGATGCCGTCATAGATCGCCGCGACGAAAATCGTGTGAACGGTTGCCTGTACCGAGTCCGGTGCACGCCAGTCGGCGGGCTTGCGGACATCGATTTCGGCATCGAGCGGGATCACGACGTCGTCAAAGATCACGTCGTGGCTGCCGCTCGCGCGCAGGCCGTAATGGTCCCAGGTTTCAACGATACGCGTGCCCGGCAGGCCGGCCGGCACCAGGAACTGCCCGACCCGCGGCTCGGCCTCGTCGGTCCGGGCCCAGACCAGATACCATTTCAGGATCGGCGAGCCCGTCGAATAGATCTTGTGGCCGGAAAGACGCCAGCCGGTCTCGGTGCGACGCGCAATGGTCGCCGGCAGACCACCGCGTGCGGGTGAGCCGAGCTCGGGCTCGACGCGCAGTGCGTTGATCAGCGCGAGACCTTCAACGGTCTCGTGAGCGAGCTTGCGTGACAGCCGCACCGGCCAGCTAGGACTTCGCGCCATCACCAGATGGTTGATGTAGTGCATCGACAGCACCAGCGCCGTCGACGAACAGGCTTTGCCGACGAGGCCGAGCACGCGCGCGGCATATCTCGCCCCGGCACCGGCGCCGCCGAGGGCAGCCGGCACCGTCAGCGACAGCAGGCCCGCCTCGGAGAGCTCGCGAAAATTCCCGAAGGGAAAACTCGCGGTGCGGTCATGCTCGGCCGCACGCGCTGCAAAACCTTCGGCCAGTGCTTCGGCGCGCGCGATGTAATCGGGTTCGCTATGGGCCACACGTCCTTGAGCTACAGAAGTCACCATGTGGCATCCAATCCCAACAGGCCAAGAATCTGGCGGCGCAGATCCGCCAGATATGGATCGCCGCGATGGCGCGGATAGGGCCGGTCGACGCGGATGTCGGCCTTCACGCGCGCGGGGCGGTCGCTGAACACGATGACGCGGTTGGCGAGCACCAGGGCTTCCTCGGCGTCATGCGTCACCAGCAGAGTCGTAAAACCCTTGCGCTGCCAGAGCGAGACCAGCTCGGCCTGCATGGTGATGCGAGTCAGCGAGTCCAGTTTTCCCAGCGGCTCGTCGAGGATGAGGATTTTTGGATCGTTGACCAGGGCCCGCGCCAGCGCGACGCGCTGCGCCATGCCGCCGGAGAGCTGGTGCGGATAAGCGGTGCGGAAGTCCGATAGCCCGACGAGATCGAGCGCATCGTCCACGCGATGACGCTGGCTCTTCAATACGCCCTGCGCTTCGAGCCCCAACGCAACATTGTCCCAGACCGTACGCCACGGAAACAGCGTCGGATCCTGGAACACGACCACGCGCGACGGATGCGGCCGGGCGATGCGGACCTCGTCCTCACGCAGCGTCCCAGCCTTGGGCTTGTCGAGGCCGGCGACGAGACGCAGCAACGTCGACTTGCCGCAGCCGGAGGGACCAAGCAGCGCGACGAATTCGCCAGGCTCGACGGAGAGGCTGACGTCGCTGAGAACAGGCAGCTCGGCACCATCGATGTCGAAGGCGTGGCTGACCTGCTCGATGTCGAGCGCGGCACCGGCGGCCGGCGGGGTGGCGATTTCTGCCAGTGCAGTTACCATTTCACGGTCCCCTTCTGCCAGACCAGCAGGCGGTCGCGGATCGCAAACAGCAGCGTGATCGCGCCGGAGCAGAGCAGCGCCATCACGATCAGCGCCGCATACATGTTGGCGTAGGCAGCCCAGCCCTGTGCCCATTGCAGATACCAGCCGAGGCCAGCCTTGACCCCGATCATCTCGGCGACGACAAGCACGGCAAAGGACGAGCCGAGCCCCATGAACAGGCCGACGAAGACATGCGGCAATGCCGCGGGGATCGCGACCTTCAGCACCAGGAAGGACGGTTTTGCGCCGAGCGTCCGCGCGACGTCGTAATAGGCGTTGCTGACGCTCGCAACGCCCGACCAGGTCAGCACTGTGACGGGGAAGCCGGTCGCCAGCGCGATCAGGAAAGTCGAGGCGCTCCAGCTCGACGGGAACGTGAAGAAGGCGATCGGCAGCCAGGCGGTCGCCGGCAGCGGGCCGATGAAGCGCAGCACCGGATGCACCCAATAGCCGACCGCACGCGACCAGCCGATCGAGACGCCGGTCAGGAAGCCGACTGTCGCGCCGATCAGATAACCGCCGAGCTGAAGCTTGACCGAAGCAAACACGCTGTCGAGCAGCTTTGGCAAATCGTCGGTATAGACTTCGATGATCGATTGCGGCGGCGGAAAGAACGGCAGCGGCAGCCAGGCGAATTTTGCGGTGGCGACCTCCCACAGGGTCAGGAACGCACCGAGCGCCACGAGCCAGGGCGCGCGCTGGCGCAGCGCTTTGCCCGCCGAGCCCAGATAGTCGGCGCCGACGGTGCCGAACAAGGCGATTGCGGCGACGATGAAGGCGGCAATGCCGAGCGAATGGGTGCGCGACCAGTCGCCGAGGTCCTCCCACCACAGGCAGGACAGCCCGAAGGCAATCCAGGCAACGCCGGCGAGCACGCCGACGCCGGATTCCCGGAGCCAGCTCGCAAGGACCGGCGCGCGCGAGAGGCGCGGCGCGCCGGAGGCGATGCCGTCAGACAGCGAATACGTCGACATAGATGCGCTCCGCGAATTTGGCCGTATCGGTGCTTGGCTTGAAGACCTGCACGCTCTTGAGATCGTCGGCATAGGCCTTCAGCTCGCGCTTCAGCACTTCGCCGACGGGATGATGATGGTGGGTGTGGTAGCGCACCATGCCCTCGATATCGGCGAGCGATGCCGTCTTCGGCGCATAGGGCTGGAACGATTTTGCTGCCACCGCCGGATTCTGCGACGTGAACATCGCAGCATCGAGCAGTGCCTGCGTGATCGCGCGGGCGACCTGCGGCTCCTCGCGCACCAGGCTGCCGCGCAAGCCAACGATGCAGCAGCTCTTGTCGCGATACTCGCCGTCGAGATTGGAGGCGACTTCCTTGTACTGGCTGTCCTTGAGCCAGAGATAGCCCAGCGGATCGGATGACAGGAACGCCTGCACCTCGCCCTTCTCCACGGCGACGTTGAGGAGATTGCCAGGATAGGCGCGCCAGTCGACGTCTTTGTTCGGATCGATGCCGAGCTTGGCGAGCTGGATCGAGAAGAAGTTCTTGTCGGGCCCGCCGAGATCGCCGACCGCGACGATCTTGCCCTTGAGGTCGGCGAGCTTGCTCACGCTCGAGTCGGCGCGCGTCAAAACGCGCATGCAGCCGCCATGGGTGCCGGCGGCGATCTTGACGTCAAAGCCCTGCTCTAGCGGTTTTAGCCAGCGCAGCGCCATGCCGAGTCCGGCATCGCTTTTTCCCGTCGCGATCGCCTCGAGCAGCTGGTCGGTCGAGCCGGAATAATTGACGAGCTCGACATCGAGATTCTGCTTCTGAAAGAAGCCGTGCTCGATCGCGACCGGCAGCGGCGCGAGGCACACCGCGCCGGCATTCCACGACAGTTTGAGCTTGCGCGGGGCGCCTGATAGCGCGGGACCATCTGCCGCCGTCCGGCACAGCGGAAATTCCGAGAGGTCGACACCCGGCGCGATCGCCTGTGGCGCAAAGGCCTGTGCCGCGCCGAAGGCACCGAGCGGCGCGGCGAAAGCCGCAGCTAACCCAGCCTGGAGCAGATTGCGCCGGTCGAGCCCCGATCCGTCGCGCTTGTTGTCGTTGCCCATCAGTCCCCGCTCCTGCGTTGGCACGGCTCCGCCATGCACGCAACGGTTCACGTTGCGCATGTTCCGTGCGGAGCTGCGTTGAGAGAATATTTTTCGCCGACGCTTCACGCGCCGCCTTGATGCGATGTCCAAATCATGCGGCGCACGCGCGGCATCGTCAATGAAATGGAATTTCGAATGTGGCGCGAGGAGAAGTCATTCTCTCCATCGGCGCGGGCGGGAACGATGAAACGATTTTCGCTGGCGCATCGATCGGCAAAGCGCGGCGCGACTCCCTCCCCTGCTTCGTTCTTGCGCATCTACGCAACACGCACGGCGCAAATTCTCGAAAGCAGCGTTTCGCTGAAACGTCCTTGCCCGATGCGCGCGCAATACGGATGGCCATTTCATTGACTGCGTATCGCGCGATCATAGACTTGATCGTCTCGCTGCATCGTTCGCTCACGCATTGTGAGCAAAGCAACAAGACGGATCACATGAGCATCAACTCCGACGATCATTCCATCACCCGCAGGCTCGCCGCATCGCTGCTCGCCGCTGCAATTACGTTGTCGACCGCTGCCGCCTCGTTCGCCGCCGACACCGTCGTGCTGCGCGTCGGCGACCAGAAGGGCGGCAACCGTTCGCTGCTCGACATCGCAGGCTATGCGAAGGACCTGCCCTACAGAATCGAATGGTCGGAATTCCCGGCGGCCGCGCCGATCCTGGAAGCGCTCAACGCCGGCGCGCTCGACGTCGGCTACACCGGCGATCTCTCCTTCCTCTCGGTCTATGCGGCCGGTGCGCCGATCAAGGCGATCGGCGGCACCAGGTCGGACGCAAAGACGCAAGCGATCCTGGTGCGCCAGGATTCGCCGATCAAGTCGGCCGCCGACCTCAAGGGCAAGCGCCTCGCCGGCACGCGCGGCGGCTGGGGCCAGTTCCTGATCGACGCGACACTGGAGAAGGCGCAGATCAAGCTCGAGGATGCGACCTTCGCACCGCTCGGCCCGGTCGATGCCAAGATCGCGCTGGTCGCGGGTTCGATCGACGCCTGGGCGGTGTGGGAGCCCTATGTCTCGTTCGCGACGCTGAAGGACAAGGCTCGGGTGATCGCCGACGGCGAAGGCCTGACGCCGACCATCACCTTCATCGTCGCCTCCGACAATGCCATCGCCACCAAGCGGGCGGCGGTGCAGGACCTCGTCCAGCGGCTGAACAAGGCGCGGCTGTGGTCGTTGGATCACCTCAGTGAATACGCCAAGAGCACGGCCGAACTGACCAAGCTGCCCGAGGACGTGCTGCTCTCCGCCTACACCGCACAGCGCACCAGCCCGATTCCGATCGACGAGAGCGTGGTGAAAGAGGTGCAAGCGGCATCAGACCGTTCGACGCGCTACGGCATCCTGCCGAAGACGCTCGACGTCAGCAAAGCCGTCGACCGCAGCTTCACCGCCGGGGCCGCGGGATCGAACTAGAGCGGAGGCGGCGGGATGCGCAGGCTTCGCCTCAAGCCCGGCCCGTTGCATCTCGCCGCCATCGTGCTCGCGCATGTCGCCTGCATGAGCCTGATCGTGTGGTTATCTCTTTAGGTGATCGCCGCGGACATCCGGCCTCGCGGCCCGTATCAGTTGTGCCCGCTCACGTTCCCGGCCCATCAGCAATTCATTGATCTTGATCAAGGGTCGGCGATGGAAGAGCGGGTTGATAACCTCCTACTCTGAAGACGGGAGGCTAGAATGACACATCGTAAGCCCGGAATGCTGATACTGGCCGCGCTGGTTGCAGCTCTTGGACTAGCAGGCTCATTTGAATGGTCGTCCACTGACGGGCTCGCGCTGTCGGTCAACAGTGCAGAAGCCAGGGTTGGGCGGCCCCTAACGCCCGTCAGCGTGGCCGGCGTTGCCCGTCGCACCACGCGGCGTGCCGTCGTCGGTGGTGCCGTCGTCGGTGGCGCGGCTGCCGCATGCGTACGCGTCTATGTCAACGGAGCCTATGTCTGCCGGTGACCCCATCCAGCGGGCTTGCCGGAGAGCGGCAAGCCCGACGCGCAGCCGAATGATTCACGTGATTCACGCAGCGCCTGATTGGCTCGGGCGCGCGTTCACCACCCGCCGTAATATCCGTAGCGCGGGCCGTAATACGGCCGGTAGTATCGACGGTAGCCGTAGTATCGGGGATAGGCGTAAGGCCGCGCATAGCCGCCATAGTACGGACCGCCGCCATAATAGGCCGGCGCATAGCCGTAGCCGTAGCCCGGCCCACCGTAACCGCCGTAATACGGGCCGCCGCCATAATAGCCGCCGCCATAGGCGCTGCTCGCGATGGCGCCGCCGATGATGGCGCCGGCCGCAAGGCCGCCGATACCCCATCCAAAGCCTCGGCCGCGCCAATAAACCTGAGTGACATCGTCGCCGGCCGCGGCCTTCATGGTTGCGACGTTGGTCGGCAGCGGGGCCGCCGCGGCCTGCTCGATTGGGCCGGCCATCACCGCACCCGCCAGCGAACAGGCAATTGCCGCTTTCCAGATATTCATCGACTTGCTCCCTGTCTGACGTTTCATTTGGAAAAGGATCGCAGGGCCATGATCGGGCATTCCAGCGCCAGATCAAAGCCTTCGAAAGTCAAAGCCGCCGATTGCGTGCAGCGCACAAGAGAACCCTGCGCGTGCCTCAATTGTCATCTGACCCAAGCCCGCCGCCGCACGGATATGACACCGGTACGACGAAGCCGGAGGCCGAAACACCTCGGCAAAGCATTAAGCTTCCCGCGCGTTCGCAACCAACAACCACCTTCCCGATTGACTATCCGTACCGTTACTATCGGTTCCAATGGTGCGCGGCCGAGAGGCGTCTCGCAGAGGCCCCGGCTTGCGCCAGAAAGTGGGAGGATGACATGAGTGCCGCCGGAAATGAGCCGCTTGCCCGTCAGGCGCTGGCGTTCGTCCTGGCTGGCGGACGCGGCAGCCGGCTCCTGGAGCTGACCGACCGGCGCGCCAAGCCCGCAGTGTATTTCGGCGGCAAGTCCCGCATCATCGATTTCGCGCTCTCAAACGCGGTGAACTCCGGCATCCGCCGCATCGCCGTCGCGACCCAATACAAGGCGCACAGCCTGATCCGGCATCTCCAGATGGGCTGGAACTTCTTCCGCCCCGAACGCAACGAGAGCTTTGACATCCTTCCCGCAAGCCAGCGCGTGTCGGAGAACATGTGGTATGTCGGCACGGCGGATGCGATCTACCAAAACATCGACATCATCGAATCCCATGCCTGCCGCTTCATCGTCGTGCTCGCCGGCGACCATATCTATAAAATGGACTACGAGGTGATGCTGCGCCAGCACGTCGACAGCGGCGCCGACGTCACCGTCGGCTGCCTCGAAATGCCGCGCGCGGAATCCTCCGGCTTCGGCATCATGCATATCGACGAGAACGGCTGGATCCAGGAATTTTTGGAAAAGCCCGCCGATCCGCCGCCGATGCCGGGCAAGCCGGATGTCTCGCTCGCCAGCATGGGCATCTACGTGTTCAACGCAAAATTCCTGTTCGACGAGTTGAAGCGCGATGCCGAGGACCCGAACTCGAACCACGATTTCGGCAAGGACATCATCCCCTACATCGTCAAGAACGGCCGCGCCATCGCGCATCAGTTCTCGACCTCCTGCGTCCGCTCCGGCAACGACAACCGCGCCTATTGGCGGGACGTCGGCACGGTCGACGCTTACTGGGCGGCCAATATCGACCTCACCGACGTGGTGCCGGAGCTCGATCTGTTCGACCGCGCCTGGCCGATCTGGTCCTATTCCGAGATCACCCCCCCGGCGAAATTCGTCCATGACGAGGAAAGCCGGCGCGGCCAGGCGGTGAGCTCGCTGGTCTCGGGCGGCTGCATCATTTCCGGCGCGTCGCTGCGCCGCTCGCTGCTGTTCACCGGCGTGCGCATCAACTCCTATGCCAGTGTCGAGAACGCCGTGATCATGCCTTATGTGAACGTCGGCCGCGGCGCACGGCTGAAGAACGTCGTGATCGACCGCGGCATCGAGATCCCCGAAGGTCTCGTCGTCGGCGAGGATCCCGAGCTCGACGCAAAACGCTTCCGCACCACCGAGCAGGGCATCTCGCTGATCACCCAGACGATGATGGACAGGCTCAATACATGACGCCTGTTCGCGTCCTCGCGGTCGCTTCCGAAGTTTATCCCATCGTCAAGACCGGCGGCCTCGCCGATGTCGCCGGCGCGCTGCCGATTGCACTCAAAGCGCACGGCGTCGAGATGCGTACGCTGATGCCGGGCTATCCCGACGTGATGCGGCTGCTCGGGGGAGCCGATGAAATCCGGCGCTGGCCGGATTATTTCGGCGGCCCCGGACGCCTGCTCGCGGGCTCGCACGGCGGCCTTGATCTATTCGTGCTCGACGTGCCGCATCTCTATGCGCGGCCGGGCAATCCCTACGTCACCACTGAGGGCTTCGACTGGCCGGACAATGGCGTGCGCTTCGCCGCGCTGTCGCGCGTCGCCGCCGATATCGGCCACGGCCTCATTCCGGCATTCGTTCCCGATATCGTGCATGCCCATGACTGGCAGGCGGGGCTCGCACCCGCCTATCTGCACTATGACGGCGGGGCGCGGCCCGGCACGGTGATGACCATTCATAACATGGCCTATCAGGGCAAGTTCGCGCCACAGCTGGCGGACGCGATCGGCCTGCCCCTGGACGCCTCGTTCGACGTTCACGGCCTCGAATATTTCGGCGGCATCAGTTTCCTGAAGGCCGGCCTGCAACTCGCCGATCGCATCACCACGGTGTCACCGACCTACGCGCGCGAGATCCAGAGCGACGAAGGCGGCATGGGGCTCGGCGGCCTGTTGCGCGAACGCGCGGACGTGCTCAGCGGCATCCTCAACGGCATCGATATTTCCGTGTGGAATCCGCAAACCGATCCGCACATCGCCTATCGCTTCAGCGCGGAAGAGCTGTCGTTTCGTTCGGCCAACAAGGCGGCGCTGCAGCAACGGCTCGGCCTCGATCCCCGGCCGGATGCGCTGCTGCTCGGCGTCATCAGTCGCCTGTCATGGCAGAAGGGGCTCGATCTTCTGCTCGAAGCCATGCCAATCGTCCTCGGCGAGGGCATGCAATTGGCGCTGCTCGGCAGCGGCGATGCCGATTTGCAGGATCGCTACCAGCGCGCCGCGCGGGTCGATCAGGGGCGGATCGCGGCCGTGATCGGCTATGACGAGGCGCTGGCGCATCTCATTCAGGCGGGCTCCGATGCGCTGCTCGTGCCGTCGCGGTTCGAGCCGTGCGGCCTGACGCAGCTCTGCGCACTGCGCTATGGCGCCGTGCCCATCGTGTCGCGCGTCGGAGGCCTCGCGGATACCGTGAGCGAGCCGGCGACCGGGTTTACGTTCGGACCGGTCTCGTCCGAAAATCTCTCGGCGGCACTGCGGCGCGCGAGCTTCGCCTTCCACGACAAGGCGGCGTGGCGGCAGCTGCAGCTTACCGGTCTTGCGACCGATGTCTCCTGGCGACATCGGGCGGGCGAGTACGTCGCACTCTATCGCAGTCTGATGGCATCCCGCCGCCCCTGAGACATGACCATCGTCGAATCCATGCTATAGAGCCGGCATGGACCCCCTCGCGATCAAGCTGATCGGCTTTGCCGCCGCCACCTGCACCACCGTCGCCTACGCGCCGCAGGTCATCAAGGTCTGGAAGACCCGCTCGGCGCGCGACATTTCGCTTGGCATGTTTCTCATCATGGTGCTGGGCCTGGCGCTGTGGCTCGTCTACGGCCTGCTCTCGGGCGACGCGCCCCTCGTCGCCGCCAACGCCATCACCATGCTGCTCGCCGGCGGCATTCTGGTGATGAAGCTGAAATACGGGTGAGCTAACGACGCTTGCTTCTCCCTTCTCCCCTTGTGGGAGAAGGTGGCGCGAAGCGCCGGATGAG
>NZ_JADPJH010000022.1:235347-315701 GCF_023073315.1 Bradyrhizobium sp. 1
TACGGCGCAAGACACCGCCCTACGAATTCACCCAAACACATACGACGCCATCGCCACGTTCGCGACCTCGTCGACGAAGACGCGTTTGCCCGCATCGCTGCCGGCAGCACCAGCCGCGACCATCAGCGGCAGCAGATGGTCCTCGCGCGGATGCGCAAGGCGTGCGCTCGGCGCGCTCTCCCAGTCAACCAGCATCGCGTTGCGGCGTGCCGCATCCGGATTGCCGATCGCCTCGTTCAGATAGGCTTCGAAATCGTACGAGACGGGCTTGGACTCCGCACGTCCGAAGCCGCGCATGTTGTGATAGGTGAGCCCGCTGCCGACGATCAGAATGCCTTTGTCGCGCAACGAGACGATCGCCTGCCCGACCTTGATGTGCTCGGCCGCGTCGTAAGTCGACTTCAGCGACAGCAGCACGATCGGCATGTCGGCATTCGGATACATCAGGCCGAGCGGCACGAAGGTGCCGTGATCAAAACCCTGATTGGGATCTTCGCGGCAATCGAGGCCCGCACGCTTGAGCAGCGCCCTCACCTCCGCGGCGAGTTCGGGCTTGCCGGGCGCCGGATATTTGAGGTGATAGGTATGCTCGGGGAAACCGTAATAATCGTACACCATCGGCGGATGCGCCGAGGTGGACACGGTGAAGGCATCGGCCTCCCAATGTCCCGATATGACGAGCACCGCCTTCGGCTTCTCGGGGAGAAGTTGCGGCAGCCGCCCGAACTCCGCGGCGGTTTTGGCATATTGCACCCGCCGGTCCTCCATGAACGGCCACGGGCCGCCGCCATGCGACAGGAACAGGGTCGGAAGTCGCGTCATGGGAGAAGGCTCGTCTCGTTGGCAATAGGCGCGTGTAGCTGGCCGCGCGATCGTCGGCGAGCATAGGCAAACCGGTATAGTTAGCAAGTCGTTAACGATTTGCCGCCCACAATCGGAGGCGTGGCCGAAGGAGTCGGCCAGAAGACAAGCGAGACGTTAAGATGAAGAAGTTTGCGCTGGGGGACGTCGTCAACAGTGACAAGGGCCGCCGCGGCGTCGTTCGCGCCGCCTACCGGTCCAGGGAAGGCCAGCAGTTCTACGCCGTCGAGAAGGACGGCGCGATGGACCACCTCGAGGAACACCGGCTGACGCCGGCTCCGCGCGTCGAGCTCGCGGCCTAACTCCAACGCCTTTTGTCGCGCTAGCGCGTGAGCCGGTCGAGATGCTCCGCGAGGGGATCGTCGCCGCTCGCGATGCGCTCGTTCCCAATTAGCAGCACGCGATCGCCGCCTGCGGTCGCATCCCAATGCGGCAGATCCGGGCCGTTGGGATCACCGCTCATTGCAAAATTGATCCAGTAGGCGCGCATGCGGTTTGCGACCTCGCGGTCGTGCCGTGAAAAGATGCCCGCGCCGGGCACGCCTTCCACGCCGAAGATGAATTGCAATTCCCGCCCGTGACCGCCTTCCGGAATTGCGCGCCGCGCCTCGGGCACATAGGCGAAGCGATAGCGGAACACCGGCGCGCCGCGCGCGGCATGCAGGCGTGCGAGCAGCCTTGCCGGCTCGGAGAAGACCTTGTCGGTATAAAACCTTGCCGCAAGGTCCGAAGATTTGGCGACCTCAGGATAGAGCTTGCGCAGTTCATCGATGGTGATGCCGGACGACGCAAGCTGCTTCGCGATGTCGGGCTCGCTGTCGAAATCCGTCTCGTCATCGTTGCAGCCGATGATCAGCGCAATCCGGTTTTCATGTCCGGCCGTAAAGCCTGCGGCGATATCGTCCGTCACGAGGCTTCCGTCGATCGCCGGCGCGAAGCCGTGCGGTGATTGCGCGAGCAGCTTCTGTTCGGCAGCAAGCAGCTCTGCGGGCGCGATCGTGCGCGGGTCGGTCTGCGAGAGCGCCGCGACGAATTGCAGGCCCGCAGCCTCCGCCTCCTGCCGGGAGCGCAAGTGGGCGCGGCCGGGCACCGATTGCAAAATGGCTTTCTGGAACAGACCGCGCGCCTCGTCGCACAGCATCAGCAGCGCGATCGAGGTCGCACCCGCGCCGCTGCCGAACAGGGTGACGTTATTGGGATCGCCGCCGAACGCCGCGATGTTGCCGTGGACCCAACGCAGCGCTGCGATCTGGTCCATCAGCCCGTAATTTCCGGAGCCGTTTTCCGACAGCGCGGGGTGAGTGAGCCAGCCGAGTGCGCCGAGGCGATAATTCACCGTCACGACGATCAGCCCGGCCTGCGCGAGCTTGGCGCCGTCGAACAGCGGATCGTTCGCAGTACCGCTGACGAAAGCGCCGTCATGGATGAACACCATCACCGGAAGCGGGCCGTCGACGCCAAACGGACGGAACACGTTAAGTGTGAGGCAATCCTCGCTCGCGTCCGCCAGCGACGGCTGGAGGCAAGGCGCACCGTAGTCGTAGGCGGTGCGCATCTCGGAACTCTCGGCCGTTGCCTGCGGCGCGCGCCAGCGCAGCGCGCCGACCGGCGGGGCTGCATAAGCAAGTCCCTTGAAGAAAGCCACCTCGCCTTCGACGGCGCCAAGCATCTGGCCTTCGCGCGTCAACGCAAACGGAAACTGTCCGACCGGCTGGGCCACGGCCGGGCCGGCGAGGCGAAGCAGTGAGAAGGCCAGAGCGAGCGCAAACAGGGGTCGCATCTTGGGGGATCTCGATGCGCGAAACGGTTCCCCGGAAGGTTACGTCCGCGATGCACGGCGAGGCAAGCTAGTTGCCCTTGCCCACAATCTCCGCCAGCGCGCGGCGCGCGACGATGCCGAGTTCACCGAGCGTGGAGTGTCCCGCCTTCGCCGCTTCGATCAGGCGCTCGGCGATAATCCTGCGGCTGTCGTGATCGCCGCCGTGCGGCAATTGGCGGCACGTCTCCTCGAGGACGACGTCCATGTTGGCTTTGGTTCGCTCATTCAACTCTGTCATGACGCCCGGTCTGTACGCGTGGCTAGTAACCGCAAGCATACACAGAAGGATGTGCTCTGATTACCCCGGACAATCCCGGCGATTGTGCATCGCGATGCGTGTATCGCCACAACTTTCGCGCGGTCGCGATGACGCCGCAAACGACCACCAAAGATTGCACTTGCTCTGATGACAAGCCGAGCCTGCAGCGTTAGCCTGCCGGCAAAACAAACAAATACACGGGAGGAATGCCATGCCTGACGCAATGGTTGCCACACGTGAATCCAAAGCGGCGGGTGGAACCGCCCAGCAGGTCGACGTCGCCGTGGTCGGCGCCGGATTTGCCGGCCTTTATCTTCTCCATCGCCTGCGCAAAGCCGGCCTCTCGGCCGTCGGCCTCGACGAGGCCGGTGATGTCGGCGGCACCTGGTATTGGAACCGCTATCCCGGCGCGCGCTGCGATATCCAGACCATCGACTACAGCTACACCTTCGATCCGGAACTCGATGCGGCCTGGACCTGGTCGGAGAAATACGCGACCCAGCCCGAGATCCTGCGCTATCTCGGCTTCGTCGCCGATCGCTATGATTTGCGCCGCGACATCCGCTTCAAGACCAAGGTCACTGAAGCCAAGTGGGACGAACAAGCCGAGCGCTGGCACCTCTCCACCAACAACGGCGCGCCGGTCTCTTGCCGCCACTACATCATGGCCACGGGGTGCCTCTCGGCGCCAAAGCCGCCGGAGATCGACGGCGTCAAGGAATTCGAGGGCAAGGTCTATTTCACCGGGCGCTGGCCGCATGACGGCGTCAATCTCGCCGGCAAGCGCGTCGCCGTGATCGGTACGGGATCGTCGGCGATCCAGTCGATCCCGCTGATCGCCCAGCAGGCCGCGCATCTCACCGTATTCCAGCGCACGCCGAATTTCGCGCTGCCCGCGGGTAACGGTCCGGCGCCGGAGGATCGCAAGACCTTCTTTGAAAGCGACCGTGCGGCCTATCGCGAGCAGGCGCGCCAGTCGATGACCGGCGTGCCGTATCCGCAGCAGACGGTCGTAAGCTGGCAGTTGAGCGATGCTGAGCGTCGCGAGCGTTTTGAACGCGCCTGGGCTGCCGGCGATCTCGTTCATATCCTGACCCAGCTCTGGGCGGACCAGGGCGTGGATTTTGATGGCAATGCGCTGATCGGAGAGCTGATCGGCGAGAAGATCTCAGCCGCCGTGAAGGACCCGGAGACGGCGGCGGCGCTGATGCCGCACGATCATCCCTTCGGCGCCAAGCGTCCCTGCCTCGACACCAACTACTACGCCACCTACAACCGGCCGAACGTTACGCTGGTCAATCTGCGCCAGGAGCCAATCAAGGCGATCACCGGGGGCGGTATCACAACGACCAAGCGTAGCGTTGACGTCGACGTCATCGTGTTCGCGACCGGTTTTGATGCCATGACCGGCGCGATCCGGGCCGTACATCCGATCACCGGACGCGGCGGCAAATCGCTCACCGACGTCTGGGCGCAGGGGCCACAGACTTATCTCGGGCTCACGGTCGAGGGTTTTCCGAACTTCTTCATGATCACCGGGCCCGGCAGCCCGTCGGTGCTCTCGAACATGGCGGTGTCGATCGAGCAGCACGTCGACTGGGTCGTCGACCGCCTTGCCGCGCTGCGCGATGCCGGCTTCACCACGATCGAGCCGACCGAGACGGCGCAGGCCGGCTGGGGCCGGCACATGACGGACTGCTCGATGGTGACGCTGCACCGGCTCGCCAACACCTGGTACACGGGCGCGAACGTGCCCGGCAAGGTGCAGGGCCTGATGCCTTACACCGGCGGCGTCGGCCCCTATCGCAGCATCTGCGACGAGGTCACGAGTCGCGGCATGCTCGGCTTCAAGCTCACCGGCCCCGACGTCGCCGCGCAATGCAATGACGGAGAAGTGGTGCAGCTCCAGCCGGACGTGCGGCTGGTGCTGAACTTTCTCGCGTCGCTCAGCCTGCCGCCGATCGAGTCGATGGGTGCGCAAGGTGCATGCGCCTTCGTCAACGAGTTCAACAAGGGCCGCCCGGCGGGACGGCCGATCGGCGACATCGTCGACGGCACGCTGCCGGGCACCGACGGCCCTCTGCCCTATCGCGTCTACAAACCGGCAACACCGGGGCCGCATCCGGTCGTGGTGTATTTCCACGGCGGCGGCTGGGTCCTCGGCGACGAGCAGTCCGACGAGCCGTTCTGCCGCGACATGGTGCGGCGGACCGGCATGATGTTCGTCAGCGTCGGCTATCGCCACGCGCCGGAGCATCGCTTCCCGACCGCCGCCGAAGACGGCTATGCGGCGACGCGCTGGATCGCCGAACATGCCACCGAGCTCGGCGGCAAGCCGGGCCCGGTGCTGGTCGCCGGCTGGAGCGCCGGCGGCAATATCGCCGCGGTCACCTGCCAGCTGGCGCGCGACCGCGGCGGACCGGAAATCGCCGGTCAGTTGCTGGTGTGCCCGGTCACCGACTGCAGCTTCGACCGGCCCTCCTACAACGACAATGCGTCCGGCTACTTCCTGACGCGCTCGCTGATGTACTGGTTCTGGGATCTCTACTGCTCGCCGGCCGACCGTACCGATCCGCGTGTCTCGCCGCTGCGCGGCAAGGTTTCTGGCTTGCCGCCGGCCTTCGTCGTCACCTGCGAGTTCGATCCGCTGCGCGACGAGGGCATCGCCTACGCCGAGGCGATGGCGGCCGCCGGCGTCCCGGTCGAGCAGCTCAAGGCGCGTGGCCATTTCCACTCGTCATTTGCGATGGTGGACGTGATCATCACCGGCGTCCCGGGCCGGGTGCAGATGGCGCAAGCCCTGCGGCGCTTCGCCGGACTTCCGCCGGAGGTCGGCCGCGACGACGAGCACAGCCACGGTCATGTCAGTCCGGGGCACCGGATCGCAGCGGCCGCGAGCTGAGCGGCGGCGGATCGGCCGGGAGCCATTCTCCCGGTCGACACGGTGATTGGTGTGGTCCCGGTATCCACGCTCGTTGGGCCAGTCACAACGGCGCTGAGCCGGCCTGCGTTGTCAGCTGAGCAGCTGGGGCTGGTGGTCCGGCAACAATGTCGAGGCCGCGATGAGGCCACCTGCGGATGCAACAGCCGCAAGAAGCCAGGGCCATGCGTAGCCGGCAGCCGTGGCCTCATGCGGCAGCGACGCACCGAGCGTCGCGATGCCCAGTGCGAAGCCAGCCTGGCGCATGACCACAGTCACTGCCGAAGCCATGCCGGTCTGGTCCGGAGGCACCAAGGCGACGACAGCACCCGACAGTTGCGGGTGCGCAAGCACCGCGCCAAGCCCTATCAACAGCATCGCGGTCGCCGCCGCGGCGAGAAGTACGCCCGTGTTCGGGAGCCAGCCACTCGCGACCAGCATCAAAGTGAGATTGCCCGCCAGCAGCACCAGCATCGCGGTCGCGAACAGCCGACGCCAGCCCCAGTGTTTTGCCAAACGGGCACCATAGGGCGGCAGCAGAAGCATCGGCAACGTCGCGCAGAGCAATGCGAAGCCGACCGATGAGCCTGTCCAGCCAAACGCTGCGCCCAGAAACGGCGGCAGGTAGACGAGGACGGCCCAGTATCCGATGGAGACGGCAATCAGCAACGACGAAATTCCGATCATGACCGGCCGCCCGAATACAGCCGGGTCGAACATCGGCGCAGGCCGGCGCCGCTGCTGCATCGCGAAGATGGCGAGCAGACACACACTTGTCCCGAGACCGACCGCAACCCCGACCGATGCCGCACGCCCCATCAACAGGCTCTCGATCGCCAGACCAAGAGCACAAGTGAGAAGAATGACGCCGCTCCAATCCAGCGGACGATCGGCAGGACCGCGCGATTCCGCGACCAGCCGCGGGACGGCCAGAATAGCGAGCAGGCAAAGTGGGATATTGGCCAGGAAAATCCAGCGCCACCCGATCCAAGCCGAGACGAGCCCTCCGAGCGTCGGCCCGAGAGCCATGGCTGTACCCGAGATCACACCCATCAGCGCGAATGCGCGGGCGCGCTCGTCAGGCCGGGTATAGGTGCTCGCGAGCAGCGCGATGCCTCCGGTAATGACGAACGCTGCACCAAGGCCTTGAACTGCACGAGCTGCCCACAGCCCCGGTCCTCCCGTCGCAAAGCCGCAAGCGATCGAGCCCACCAGGAACACGATGTTGCCGCCGAGCAGGGCACGTCGTCGCCCATACCTGTCGGCAAGCGCACCGGCGGCCAGCAGTCCCCCGGTAAAGGCCAGACTGTAGGCATCCATGACCCAGGCATAGGCGGCGACGCCGAAACCGAGCTCGGCCGCCATGGCCGGCATGGCGACGACGACCGCCGTCACGTCGAATTGCGTCAAGAAGGCCGCCATGCCGAGCACCGCCGCCGGCAGCAGGTCGCGCCAACAGCTCAGCGGCTGCGTATGGAGTTCGGTCATGCCCATCGTTTTCCAACCGTGAAAGCGTCTTCTGCCGATATGCACGCCGGCGCGGGCTGCACGCCAATGCGACCTGTTCACATCGCCATGAAATTCATTCATGATGATGCGATGCGCTCATTTCCTCCTTTCGATGGCCTGATTGCGTTCGAAGCCGCCCTGCGACATGCGAACGTCACGCGCGCCTCGGCAGAACTCGGGCTGACACAGAGCGCGGTCAGTCATCGCCTTCGCAAGCTCGAAGACTTCGTCGGCATGCCTCTGCTCGTTCGACAACCAACCGGCTTGAGCGCCACACCGGCCGGTATAGCGCTGTCGAACGAGTTGGCCGGCTTGCTCGAGCGGATGGCCGACTTTCGCGCGCTCTGCCGCGCTGCCGCGCCGCCTCCCGCCTTGAAAGTGGGCGTCGGCGCAGCGCTTGCCGACTACTGGCTCGTGCGCCGTTTGCCCTATTTCGCGGAAGCCCATCCCGGCATACCGATCGAGCTTGCCATTCTCCAAGGTGACGCACACGCAAGGTCAGCAGATCTCGACGTCGCGGTGCTGTGGCAACCGGCGGCGGGCTTCAGAGCAACGTCGACCCAGCGCTTGTTATTCCGTGAGCACGTGTACCCCGTCTGCCACCCCCGCCTGCTGCCAGGTCGGCGACCACTGGCCGACGTCATGCGGCTGAGATCCTTGCCGCTCTTGCACAAGGGCCGAGCGGGCGAAGACGGTGGGGTCGAATGGTCCTGGACGACCTGGTTCGAGCGATTGGGGCTAGGTCGCCCTCCACCTGCGGAGATCCGTTTTGCAACAATAGCTACCGCCATAGCCGCCGCCCTCGCGGGCAACGGAATCGTGCTCGCACGCTCGCTGCTGGTTCAGGATGCGCTCAGGGACGGGAGGCTGGTGCGCGTGCTCCCGCAGTCGTGGGATTTGCCATCGAGCAAGACCCAGATCGTGCGCTGGCCCGCGGCAATGGCCCAAGATCGCCGCGTGAAGGCGTTCGTCGACTGGGTATTGCGGATTCCGAAAATTCCCGGCGGATGAGCCTGACGCCGCGGCGGATTGGCGGGGAACAAATTCCCGGCCAGCGCGTTTGCGGGGTGGCATCCGCGTATCGGGTGCTTGTTGCGTGAGGTGGGGCGATGGGCGACGTGATTGCGGATTCAAAGGTCGACTTCGGTGCGGTTGCGGCCCTGCATAAATGGCCGTCGCTTGCGAACCAGCGTCGGCCGGACAGAGACTCCTACCAGGTGAGCCAGGGCACCCTCGACGAGTGCATCTCGGCTTTCATGGAGAAGCCGGCGACGACCAGGCATCTCTATGAAATCCACACGGCGGCGCAGCCGTCGCTGGTCACGGATATCCTCTCGCCCGAGCACGTCACCGAGCTATCGCGGCTGAGAGAGTATCTCTGATTGCGTGCAGACTCCGTCTTCTGCAAACGCACGACAAGCTTCTTACCAAGGCAGGAACCTTCTTCCGGCTTTTCCCGTTAACGGGGATCGGAAGCCAAAGGTGTCTGAGATGCTTGAAGCTGGCGTACCATCCCGGGTCGTGCCTTATGGAGCAGACCAGACCTTATTCGTGGTGATCGACCGCCGCGACAAGGCGACTGAGATCCCCATCGAGCGCAGCGATCTCGAAGCCACGATTGGCGAACTCGTTGCCGGATGCTTCAACGATCCGATCAAGGTGATCTCGTTCAACACGCTCGAGCACTGGATGAAAGACATCTCGACCGAGATCGCCGGCGAGATCCGGGCGCGCTGCGACATCGACGGCGTGACGCTGCCCGACTATCTCAGCGACTTCGTCGAGAGCCACACCTGACCAGCCGTCGTTCTTCAAATCGCAGGCAGCAAAAAAGCGCCGCTTTCGCGGCGCTTTCGTTTTGCGAACTCAGTGGTGCCAGAACAATGCCAGCAACAGAACGATCGGCAGCGGCACGCCAAGCAACCAAAGCAAAGCACCTCGTCCAAAGCCCATAACTTCCTCCTCCACATTCATCACGGACATGACGCCGGAGACGAGAAGAAGTTCCGCTTTTCGGGAGTTAGGCGTGGCGACGCCTGCCGGTGATGACCTCGATCTCGCGGCGGCGTTCGCCGGCGAAGGTCAGGAGCTTTTCGATCGTCAGTGTATCCGTGATCCGTTTGGCGAGGCGCTCGGCGCGTGCGGCCTGATCTTCGAGATACTGGATCGTTTTCAAACGCCGCCCCCCAAAGGACCCCGATTTGGGCCCCGAATTGTTTGGACGCCCATGGTGCGGCAGAGCAGCTAACAGCCGGTTAAGCGCTGCGGCTCAGGTCGATGAATCGCGCGCTATCGCACGACGTCGAGCCTGACATTGGTGACGCCCTTGTCGACCATGCCGAGCGCCTCGGCCGCGGAGGGCGAGATGTCGACCACGCGCCCGCGAACATAGGGCCCGCGATCGTTGACCCTGACGGTCACGAAGCGGCCGGAAGAGACATCAGTAACACGCAGCTTCGTGCCGAACGGCAACGAAGGATGGGCCGCGGTCAATTCGTTCTTGTCGAACCTCTCACCGCTCGCGGTCTCCGTATCCGAATAGAAGCTGGCGACGCCATGCGCGGCAGTCTGCTTTGCATCACGGTCGGGGATGCGCACCCGGCTGATCGGCCGCGGATGCAGAGCTGCGACCCGATGAGGCCGCTCGACCGCGGCCTGCCGGTTGGTCCCGAGATCGGCCTTCTGACGACCGACCGGTGATTGCGCGCACGCGGCGAGCGATGCAGCGCCGACGATGGCCAGCAGCAACCGGCTCGCGCTTGCCAGCGAAATCCGGGCAGTTTCGGCACTTGCAAAGCGAGACATGATGCGCCCTCCGAACACGCCTAAGTTTCGGTGGGCAATCGGGGCAGAACCTTGGCTGAAGGAAAGCGGGCCTGAGGCCGCGGCCGTTTCGCGCCGGCTGTGGCGATTCCACCACAGTGGCGTGTCCTGAATCGAGACAGATTCGCGAAAAATTAGCCTGAAACGATGCGCCAGACGATCGGGCGCGTGCCCGGCTGATCCTCACCAGGTTCGGCATCCCCCCTCAGGAGCCGCATCAGTTCACGCCGATAGAGCCTTCGCCAGCCGGTTTTCAGGCTGGCGAGAAAGTCGAGCTCTCGTTGTGTCAGTGTGCACATCATGAACCCGATCCATTTGCGAGCGCCGCGCCGTCAGCCGACGAGGCCCCCCATCGGTTTGACGTCGGCGCTGCCGGGGAAGACCGTCTCAGCCAGAATCTTCTCGTCGACGCGCAGGTGATCCCTGAGCAGGCCCTTCAGCACGGCGCGCAGATCCGTGGTCGGCTTGAGATCGCGATCCTCGAACAGCTGCGCCGGCTTCAGGCCCGGCCAGTCCGCGATCACGCGGCCGCCGGTGAGCCCGCCGCCGATGAGGAAGGCGACGGTGCCGGTGCCGTGATCGGTGCCTTCCGTACCGTTGATGCGGGCGGTGCGGCCGAACTCGGTGACGACGGCGACAACCGTCTCGTGCCACACTTCGCGCATGTTGCTCTCGATCGCGGCAAACGCACCGTCGAGCGCACCGAGCAGATTGTAGAGCTGGCCTGACGCCGCGCCCTCGGCGATGTGGGTGTCCCAGCCGACAAAACCCATCGCGCCGACGCGCGGACCGTCGGGCTTTGCGAGATAGCGCGCAGCGGTGCCGGCGGCTTCGGCAAAATAGGCGCGCACGCGCGCGATGCCCGGAGGCATCAGCGTCGGATCGTCCGACATCGGATCGCCGATGCCGGGCGCACCGCCGAGCGCGGCGAGCTTCATGCGCGCCTGGAGCACAGTCGCAAGCTTCGGATCGGTGTGCTGGTAAAGATCAAGCAGGCGGTTCTGCGTGTCCTCGCTCGCCGGCAAGAGCCTTTGCGGTACCCATGTCATGACGGGCGCCGAGCCGCGCACCACCAGTGGCGTCACCGAGCCGATGCCGAGCGCGCGGCTGCCGCGCGGGTCGACACGGCCGCCTGATTCCATCGCCAGCAGCGCGCGGTTGAGCCATCCCGAGCTGGTCATGCCGGGCTTGACGAGCCCGCTCTCCAGCACGTCCTGGCCATCAAAATGCGAGCGCTCGCGATAGGGCGTCGCGGTGGCATGGACGATCGCGGCCTTGCCGGTCTTGTAGAGCCGATGCAGGTTCGGCATCGCCGGATTGAGCGCGAAGAAGGCATCGAGCGGCAGCGCCGGCGGCTTGCCGTCCAGCACCAGCGCGCGATCACCGCGCAAGGAGATCCAGTCGGGATCGCCGACCGGTGCAACCGCCCCGAGGCCGTCGAGCGCGCCGCGCAAGATGACGACGAGCAGGCGCGGATCGCGGCCTTCGGCGCGCGCGATCCGCGGCATCTGGCTCCACGCGAACAGCGCGCCGGAGCCGACCAGAAGCTCGCGCCGCGTGGGCAGATGATTGTCAAAGCCCATGCTCACCTCCTCTGAAAATCCGCCGACATGAACAGCAGCGCCAGCGCCTGCTGCCGGCTTTCGGCACGGCCGACCGCCTGCTTCACCTCGGGTGCGATCTGCGATGCGAAGACGTCCTCGATGATCGCTTGCGGATCAGCCGTGGCCGCCACGCGCTCGGCAAAATTGTTGGCGATGTCGAGCCGCCGGCCAATGCCGTCGACCCAGCTTGCCTCGTCATCGGGATAGCCTTTGGGCGCCGACGGCCGCCACAGCCCTTCGCCGAGCAGCTCCTGGCCGCCGGTGAAACGGGCGGGATCGACGGCCGTGATGCCGGTCGCGCGCACCATGCCGACGCCCCATTCGCTCGGACGCTTCAGTTTTGACGGCGGCCCGCGCCACGCCTCGTCCGACGAGACCATCGTGATCGCGACCTGCTTGAGATCGCCCTCGGTGTCGCGAAAAATCTTCGCCATCTGCTCGACCAGTACCGGCGGCGGCTCGTCGGCCACGAAATGCCGTGCGAGCTTGGTCGCAACATGGGTCGCGGTCGCCGGATGCGCGGCGAGGTCGCGTAGCACGGCGCGGCCCTGCTCGGCATCCTCCTGCTCGTAGCGCTTGCCGAGCACGGTCTGCCCGCCGGGTTCGTGCAGCCGCGGATTGAAGGTGAATTCGCCGCCGTGCTCGGGATTGTCTCCGGGCGGCACGAGCGTCCATCCCGTCAACACATTGGCGAAGCTGATCACGTCGTCCTGGGTGTAGCCGGTCCTCACACCCAGCGTGTGCAATTCCATGATTTCACGCGCAATGTTTTCGTTGAGGCCGCGGCTGCGGTTGATGCCGGCGATCGAGTTCGCGCCCATCGAGCCGAGATTGTCGAGATAGAACAGCATCGCCGGGTGACCTTCGACCGCCAACAGAAGATCGACGAAGTGTCCGAGCGCATTGGCGCGAACGGCCTCGCGCTCGTAAGCACCCGACATGCTCTGGATCTTGTAGGCCGAGATGCAGAAATGGTTGGACCAGAACCACACCAGCCGCTCGGCAAAGCCGATGTCGGCGGCAAGGGCTGCTTCCGTGCGCAGCTTGGCTTCCTGCAAATAGATCGGGCGCCCGGGATCGGGGACGGCTTCGGCCGCCTGCTTGGCCGCCATCTCGGCGGCGTCCTTCTCTTGACCTTGAGCTTGGCCCTGCGTTTGCGTCTGGTCTTCCGACATCGCCGGCGCTGCCGCCGTCTGCTGCTTCTTGGCCTGCTGCTGCGCCTGCTTGGCCCGTGCCGCCCGCCGCGCATTGGCGTCGGCAACAGTACGATATGCCTTTGCACTCGCGGGAAGGACGGCCGCAGCGGTCAGCGTGAGCGGCCGGTCGAGTTCGGCGATCAGCGCACCGCGCGGGTCAGTGCCGACAGCGGCAATCGATCCCGGCCGTGGCCCCATGCCGAAGCGATGAAGTGCCAGCACCGCTTCAGCCTTTGCAGAATTGCTCATGGCGAACGCCCAATTCTCTCGAGCCCGCCGGCGGTACACCGGACGAGGCTACGAACCGTAATGCTACACATCGTAGCACTGCGAATTCGCCCCCGCAAGCAGAGATTGAGACTCTGTGCGGGGTCTTGCGGGTCGCCCATCCGGCGCGGTGGACGGGCGGCCGCGACGATCCTAGAAATTGGGCCCGAGCGCGATTTTGGTGATCGTGCCGTTCCGGACACCGATCCGCCATTCCGCCGAGCCGTTGGCGAACTGGGCGATGTAGATGTCGCTGTCGAGCGCGGTGACGCCGCGGAACGAGACCGCACGCAGCGCGCCAAGCCGCGCCAGGATCGCCTGGTCGAACGGAAGCTGCTGGCGCGTGACGTCGGCGACTTCCGACGTCATGCGCTCGTAATCGGGTTGTCCCTTGCCGACACCCTCGATGTAGCTGCGCAGCATCTCCTCGCCATTGGCGATCGGAACGGCGCGGCGCGCGGCGCGTCCCGGCTTTGCGCCGAGGCTCATAGCCTCGACATTGTGGAAGCGCGTCATCCGGCCCGGCATCAGCACCTCGAGGCATCGCCCCGACTTGTCGGCAATCACCCAGGGATTGTTCACGGTGGTCGTGACGGCCCAGCTCATGTTGGGCCTGACGACGCTCTCGGCCTTGCGATTGCCGTCGGCATCGAGATTGAAGACGCGGATGTCGTCGCCCATCTCGTTGTAGACCATGATCCGGATCGGCGAGGTGCCGGCGCGACCGCGCGCATTCGCCTCATCTGCGCAAGGCACGATGCCGCCGAGCTCGTCATTGCCATCGGCCCGGAACAGCACGTCGCCGACCTTGCCGTCGGGCTCGAGCAGCAGGCGGAATTCGGCGGAGCCGTTGTCGAACTTGGCGCCATAGATGTCGTAGCCGCCGGGACCGACGCCGCGGAAAAAGATCGACTCGACCGCGCCGAGTGCCACGAATGTCGCCTGCGTTTCATTGAGCTGACGGTGGATCTTGGCAGCCAGCGGCGCACTCATGCGATCGTAGTTCGGCGCACCCCGGCGCAGATCCTCGATCCCGCGCAGAATCAACTCCTTGCCGCCGGTCATCGGGACCTGCTCCCGGAAGCGATCCGGAATTTCCGCGACACGACGCGCGAAATCGGCCTCGATCGCCTGCGCTTGCGCCGCGTCGATCCGCGGTGCAAGACGGGCGCCGAACATCGCGTTCTGAACCAGCACGCGCGAGACCCTGGCTTGCTCGTCGCGCAGGAAGATCAGGAGATTGTCGCCATGGATCGAGAAGACGTCGGCGCCCTCGGCGAGGAGCGCCGCCTGGCCCTGCACGGTCTCCTGCACCTGAAGCCGATCCCCGTCGCGGCGCACGGTGAGCACGCGGTTCGGCGCAACCCGGTACCAGCCGACATACTGATCGAGTGATCCGGAATCGGCGGCGGACGTCGGCATCTCGGCAACGCGCACCGCGCGGATGTCGCGACCGTTCATGTGCAGCATCAGCCCGGCGGAGCGGCGCTCCGCATCGACTGAGAACGTGATCTCGCCGGACGAGGCCGTGTAGGACGCGGTGCCGTCACTGCCCACCGTCAGACGCAATTTGCGCTGCCCGGTGAGTTGGCCGTAGACCTCGTCACCCTCGCGGAAGATCGCGAACACCGAGGCCGGGCCCATGGCGTAGAAATTGACGAAGGGGCGGTAATGCTGGGCCGGCACCTCGCCGAGGTCCGCGACGCCGGGCGCGGGATCGGGCGTGCGATAGGCGATCATGCCGGCGGACACGATCACGACCGGAACGATCGCAGCCGCGATCCACAGCCGCTTGCGCCAGCCGACCGCAACGGGCATCGCGGCAGCCGCGATGATGCGTTCGACGCGCGCGCGCACGGTCGAGGCCCGCGCCATCGCGAGCTCCACGGGTCGCGGGTTTACGCTGCTGGCAAAATCGAGCAGGATTTCCGCGTAGGACAGCCGGTCGTCGATGACCTCGATCGCCTGCGCGTCGCTGATGATCTCGGCGAGCTCGGCAAGACGCGCGAGCTGCCACCACGAGAACGGGCTGAACCAGAACACCGCGCGGTTCAGCGTTGCGAGCAGGAGAACGTAGAAATCGCGGTTGGCCACATGAGCGCCTTCATGCGCGAGCACCGCGAGACGCTTCTTCGCGTCCCAGCCGAAAAATTGCGGCGGCACCAGAATGGTCGAGCCGAAAGTGACGGGGCCGCCGACGTCGCGGCTGACCCGCACGTCGGCGTCGATCATCTGCGGGCCCCTCATCGGCTTCGCCGCACGCGCGAGGCGCCAGGTCAGGCCGAGGCCGATCGCCAGCCGCAGCAGCAACAGGCCGGCGACGCCGGCATAGACGATGGTGGCGACCAGCCACCAATTGATCGAGACGACGCTTTTCACCGGCGGCAGAATGGCCGGGCCCGGCGCGATTGGTAGCGCGGGCTGCGATGTCTCCAGCATCGACATGTCAGCCGGCAGAAAATCATCCGGGATGGAGACCGGCAACGGCAACCGGGTGATCGTCAGCGTCGGCCAGTGCATCACGAAGGGCATCGCCAGCGACGCGAACAGCACGACGACCCACGCCGTCATGTGAACGTGCGGATTGCGCACGCGAAACAAATTGAGACCGAACCAGACGACGCCTCCCAGCACAAGGGAGCGCAGCGCCGCCTCCGCCAGAGTTGCGATCATTCTTTCTTCACTCCCCTCGCCTTCTTCGCCTTGGCGACCTGATCGGCCAGCGTACGCAATTGCTGCTGGTCGAGCATCGCATTGTCCACCATGCCGACCAGGACTTCTTCCATCGAGCCGTTGCAGAACCAGTCGACGATGCGCTGCACCGCCTTGGCAGCAACCCGTGAGCGCTCTTCGGCAGCGTGGTAGACATAGGTGCGTCCGTCCACCGTGTGGTTAGCATAGCCCTTTTCCTCGAGCCGGCGCAGCACCGTGCGGACGGTCGATTCCTTCAGACGACGTGACAGCCGCTCGCGCACGATTTCGGCCGTGACGGGACCATGAGCCCAAACCAATTGCATGACCTCGTGCTCGAGGTCGCCCAGTTCGGGCAAACGATCGTCCATGGTGGCCTACCTGACGGCTTGAGTTTTCTTGTAACGTTACAGATCGTCGCATATAGGACCGCGCCGCGCAACGGCAATTCCATCGGAAATGGTGGCGTGGGGCTGACCTGACCGGTCAGAACCCCTACGAGTCGGATGGACTTTCGATTTGGCTTGCGGGTTGCCCTGCCCCTCACCCGGATTGCTACGCAATCCGACCTCTCCCCGCAGAAGCGCGGGGAGAGGTTAAGGAGGCAACCTCTCTCACTCCCTCGCCCCGTTCTTACGGGGAGAGGGTGGGGTGAGGGGCCGCCTCCGTAAATTCAGATCGAATTGTAAGCCTCAGTACTTCGGCTCGTACATCTGCGACTGGACCAGGCCCTTGACGTCGTTGGGCGCCGGGCCGTCGGCCAGCCCGCGCTGGTAGGCGACGTCCGCTACCGCAGCGGCAATGCGGGCCGAGACCTCGCGAATGCGAGGGAGTGCCGGATAGAGGCTGCCCTGGGCGAGGTCGTCCTTGCCGACGCAATTGGCCAGCGTATGGGCGGCCGCCATGAACATCTCGTCGGTGACGAGGCGCGAGCGGCTGGCGATGACGCCGAGGCCGACGCCGGGGAAGATGTAGGAGTTGTTGCCCTGGCGCGGCACGAAAGTGCGGCCGTTGAGTTTTACGGGATCATAGGGACTGCCGCAGGCGAACAGCGCGCGGCCCTCGGTGTAGCGATAGGCATCCTCCGCCGAGCACTCGGCCTTCGAGGTCGGGTTCGACAGCGCGAACACGATCGGCTGCGCGTTGAGCTCGGCCATCGCCTTGAGCACCTCGGGCGTGAAGGCGCCGCCGACCGCGGCAACGCCGATGATCACCGTCGGCTTCAGCGTCCTGATCGCGGTGAGGAAATCCGCGATCGGCGCCTGATCGGTGTGGGCATAGCGCAGCTTGTGGCCGGAGAGGCCGTCACGGCCGCTGACGACGAGACCGCGGGAATCCACCAGCCAGTTGCGCCGGAGTGCTTCCGCTTCCGAAGCGCCCTCCGCCATCATGGCGGAGACCACGAGATCGGCGATGCCGGTTGCCGCCTCGCCTGCACCGAGGAACAGGATCTTCTGGTCGTTCAGCTTGCCGCCGTTGATGCGCAAGCCCGAGAACAGGCCGGCGAGCGCCACCGCCGCGGTGCCCTGGATATCGTCATTGAAGACACAGGCGTCATCACGGTATTTGTGCAGCAGCTTGAATGCCGAGTGATTGGCAAAGTCCTCGAACTGGATCAGCACGCCCGGGAAGGTTTTTCGCGCGGCGACCATGAACTCGTCGACGAAGCTGTCATAGGCCTCGCCCGTGAGCCGGCGCTGGCGCAGACCGAGATAATAGGGATCGTTGAGCAGCTCTTCGTTGTTGGTACCGACGTCGAGCACGATCGGCAGGCAATGCTCGGGATGCACGCCGGCACAGGCCGAATAGAGCGAGAGCTTTCCGACCGGAATGCCCATGCCGTTGGCGCCGAGATCGCCAAGTCCCAAAATGCGCTCGCCGTCGGTCACGACGATGAGTTTTGCGGGATTGGGCCAGTTCTTCAGGATGTCCGCGATCTGGCCGCGATCGCGCGAGGAGATGAACATGCCGCGCGGCCGCTGGTAGATCAGGCCGAACTTCTGGCAGGCGAGCCCGACCGTCGGCGTGTAGATGATCGGCTGGATCTCGTCGATATTGTCGACGACGACGCGGAAGAACAGCGCCTCGTTGCGGTCATGCAGCGCGTTCAGCGCGACGAATTTTTCCAGATCCGTCGGCAGCATGCGCAGATTGACGAGCACGCGCTCGACTTGCGTCTCCATCGTCAGCACGCATGGCGGCAGCAGGCCCCGCAAGCCGAGCGTATCGCGCTCCGCTTCCGTGAAGGCAGTGCCCTTGTTGAGCAGGGGATCGCGCAGCAGCGCCATGCCATGCGCGGTGTCGGATGATGTCGAATGGGCGCTGACCCGAGCAGGTCTATTCACGAATTCCCCCAAGGAGTTTCTTATTGAACGGCTGACATTGTCGGCCACCGCTCACTTGAGATCAAGGACGTAGAAACTCAGGCGCATATTGTGATCTCGCACCGCAGCGAGATTGGCGCGAGAGAAATGGCTGAGGCAAAAGGTTAACAGCGCACACTCGCGCCCCTCATCGTGAGGAGCGCGGCACGCGCGTCTCCGGACGATGCTTTGCATCGCCGGGCGAACCATGCAGGCCCCTATTTCGCCCGCGGCGCATCCTTCGCGCCGGCCGCTGCACGGCCTCCTCAGGATGAGGAGGAACGCTTGCGGCGCCGCGCAGCTACTCCGGCTTGATATCGGCGGCCTTCACGATCGGCCACCATTTCTCGGTCTCGGCCTTCTGAAAGCTCGCGAGCCCCGCGGGCGTCTGCTGATCGGGTAGCGGAATTTCCTGACCCAATTCGGCAAATCGCTGCTTCACCGACGGATCGGCAAGGGCGGCGACGATCGCGGCATTCAGCTTTGTGACGATCTCTTTCGGCGTGTTCTTCGGTGCCCAGATGCCGTGCCAGTAGGAGATGTAGAGCCCGGGCAGGCCCGCCTCGTCGACGGTCGGAATGTCAGGCGCAGACACAAGCCTGGTCGGCGCGGTCACGGCGAACGCCTTGATCGCACCATTCTTGTATTGCGGCAGCGAGTTCGACGCCTGGTCGAACATGATGTCGATCTGGCCTGCGACGAGATCGATCATGGCGGGGCCCGCGCCGCGATAAGGTATGAACTGGAAGTCGGTGCCGGTCTTTTCCTTGAAGAAGACGCCGGCAACATGGGCGCCCGTGCCCGCGCCGGCCGTCCCGGCGGTCGCCTTGCCCGGGTTGGCCTTCAGCCACGCGATCATCTCTTTCAGATTGTTCGCCTCAAGCGACTTCCGGCCGACGATGAGCTGCGTGCCCATCGCGATGGTCGCGACCGGCTCGAAATCGGCGATCACGTCATAGGGCAGCTTGAAGATCGCGCCGTTGAGCACATGCGTGCCCCAATGGCCGATGGTGATCGTGGTGCCATCAGGCG
This sequence comes from Bradyrhizobium sp. 1, assembly GCF_023073315.1. GTDB lineage: Bacteria > Pseudomonadota > Alphaproteobacteria > Rhizobiales > Xanthobacteraceae > Bradyrhizobium. The sequence continues at coordinate 254,692 of NZ_JADPJH010000022.1, forward strand.
TCGCGCGCGCAACGCGGGCGCCCGCGATGCTGCCGGAAGCGCCGGCCACGTTCTCGACCACGATCGTCGTGTGCAGTTCGGCGGCGATCCGTTCGGACAGGATTCGCGCCAGCGTGTCAGTTGGTCCGCCCGCCGCGAACGGCACCACCAGCGTAATGGGGCGGGGCGGAAACGGCTGGGCGCTTCCCGGCGCAGTCCACGTCGCACATCCAATCAACGCGCATGCGACAATCACATGACCGCGCAATCCGGCCCACAGCCCCCGCATCAGTCTCTCCCACCCTTTTTGCCGCCCGCATGTTGTCAGCGGGCTGGAGCCGGAGTGAACGCTGCCGGGCCGGCAGAGGCAAGCTGGAAATGACCCCGGACCGCTTAGGACATGGACTCATAAACTCGCGCTGCAATTCGTGTGAGGTCCGCTCTGCCTCCGATGCCGGCCGTGTTGGCGCAACTCACCCTAGGTCCGAGTTGGGCCATGAGCAGACATGGTTCGAACTGCGGAACGCATCATGTGGCTGCGCTACCGTACGATCAGGTGTTTTCAATTTCCTCGGCGAACGGACTTGAGGTAGTCGTCGATTTGACCTTCCCAGAGGTCAGGATAATGAATGACGTTGTGACCAATGTCGCTGGGCACATTGAACTCGACGAATTGTCCTCGGCCTCCGGCTCTTTCGAACGCTGCAAAGTTTTTCCGGCTGTGACTGAGCGAATAGAACTTGTCACCTTGTCCGTAGAGCCAAATCGTTGAACGGTCGTAGTGCGCACCCCGTTCTAGGAGCGCCTGATTGACCAACGCGGCGCTCGGCGCCTTTTCGCTAAACCACCCACCGACAAAATTGATGACACCGAGGATTTGCTCCGAGTCTGTTCCTGCACAGGCGATGGACAGTGCCCCACCACGCGATTGTCCACCAACTAGAACCGGGCCGGGAGAGACATCCTGCCGTCTCCGAAGGGCGGCATTGGCCGCGCCTATATCGGTCAATGCGCGATCCGCACCGGCCAGCGCTTTGGCGAGATCGCCGAAACTGTTCTGCTCTTCTTCATAGCGTCCACCGGATTTTCCACGACCGCGACGCTGCGGAAAGGCAACGAGCCAGCCCCGTTTGTTGAGGAAATCAGCAACTTCCAGCGAAACCCATGTTTGCTTGATTAACCCGGGTGTCGCGTTGCTGCCGACTGAGCCATGATGGAAGACCGCGAGAGGAAATGGCCCCGAGCCAGGAGGCTTAAAGAAAACGACCTCTAGCCCGATCGGATAGCCATCTTCGAGCAGGTCCGTTTCCAACAATTCGGATGTACCACGGGACCAAGCGACAACAGCATGGGGCCTGAGCAGGGAGGCGAGGTCGCTTTTGATCATCGTCGCCCGCGCAACCCCCGAACCTTTGAAGAACGCGCTCAGCTGGCCTTCGTCATCGATACCGTACTCCGCGATCCCCCCCGGCACTTTAACGGTTAGCGTACGCCCAGAGACAGTAGCATCCAATCGCCGCCAGTTTGCGCGCAATCCCGTGTGAAAATCGTCGCCGAGAGCGTAAACAATGCTTGCCGCACCATCTTCATCGATCCGCTCGACCAACAATATATGCTTGATTTCTCCATTCCATGCTCCAGTCCATACGCCGCTAAAACGTCGTTGCACGTCCGTTCCGGATTGCAGAACAAAGGCCAGTCTGGCGTCTGCTGGCAATGGTACGCCATCGATAACAAAATCGGCGTCTTCCGTGGCGCTCGAGGCGAACGGCCAAGCAACTGCCGCACAACCGAGCATGGAAATAAACTTACGCCGGCGCATGCAAGCAGTTCCATTTAAACGGTTGTATAAACATGTAGCACAACGCTCATCGAGCTTCCATCGCAAGTTTGCGTGTTCGCCCTAGCCTCTGATGTCAGCCTTGGGTCACAAGCCGCCAATCACACGCAAGGTGGGAGACTTCCGCTTTGGATTGGTAAGCCGACCTTAGTGGGTACACGCCCTATCCGGCTGCCCGCCTAGGCGTCAGATTAGCGGCCGTATCAGCCGGCGGCGCGACGTGCATCAAAATGGTCTGGGTGGCGGATGCGACCTCGATGCCGTTCTGCTGAAAGCGTTGCTTCATGCGGCGGTTGAATTCGCGCTGGACCGGCCAGCGGCCCGTCTCGGTGCAGCGGATCTGGCCGACGATCGACACCATGGCGCCGTCGACCTTGTCGACGCCCCAGAGCTCGAGATCGCCGCGGATCAGCGCACGGAATTCAGGCTCGCGGCGCATCTCGTCGACGATGTCCTTGAGGATCTGGCCGGCGCGGTCGGTATCCTCCTTGTAGGCGACGTTGACGCTGACGGACGCATTGCCGGCGCCGCGGCTGGCATTGGTGATGGTCGTGACCGCGCTGAACGGCACGATGTGCACGGCACCGTCGCCGGCGCGGAGCCGAATGGTTCGGATCGAGACGTTCTCGACAACGCCTGACAGCCCGGAGACGCTGACGGTGTCGCCGACCTGCACGGTGTTCTCCAGCAGCAGGAACAAGCCGGTGATGAGATCCTGCACCAGCTTTTGCGAACCGAAGCCGACGGCGATGCCGACGATGCCGGCGCCCGCGAGCAGCGGCGCGACATTGACGCCAAGTTCGCTCAGCGCTGTGAGGCCAACAACGGTCGCGATCAGACAAAGCAGCGCCGTCCGCAGCATCGGCTGGAAGGTGCGCAGGCGCGCAGCACGGGCATAGTGCACGTCGCGGGACAGCGAATTGATCTGGCGATCCAGCAGCGCGTTGCTGGCTTCCCAGATCGCGGCCGCAATGCCTGCTGCGAGCGCGATCGTCACCACGGCCGAAATCAGCCGGCCGCCGATCTGGCCACCGTAGAACCAGACGATGGCATCGACGCCCCACACTTCGAGCACGGCCACGAAGCCGATGAGGGCGATCACGCCAGATACGATCTTGCGCAGCAGCGGCAGATAGCGATTGGCCCGGACTTCGAGGCCGGGAAAGCGCTGGAGGATCTCCGGCTTGATGCGGAAGCCGCGGTCGATCAGGCCCAGCGTCAGCATGATGGTAACACGCGTGATCAGCGCCACCACGATGGTGCCGACGAAATATTGCAGCAGCAGCGAATAGCCGTTGCGGATGTTGAGCGCCCACACCGCCCACAGCGCGAGGTCGAGCGCGATCGCAAGATAATGCCAACCGCCCGCGATGCGGTTGCGCAGGCGGGCTGCAATGCCCTGCCGATCAGCGGGCGCACCGATGGCGTCGGCGACCTGACCACGGCATTGCAGGATGATGACGACGATGAAGAGATGCACGACCAGCATCACCATGCGCAGCAGCGCGGCGTAACCGGCGCGGTGCAGGCCGAGCAGCAGCGCGACATTGGCAAAAGCGATGCCGGAGACGCCGACACCGACGATGCGGCGTGCCCAGATCTCGATATAGGCCGCCGTCTCGGCGCGAACCGGAAACAGGCCGTGGGGTCCCGCCAGCGCGCGGACGACACAGATGAGCCCGCGCGAGAACGCGTAGGCATTGACGACCGCAAGGATCACGAGGCGGACGGTCGCGGGATCGCCGATCTCCGTTCCAAGCAGCGCCGTGGCCACGCCGACAAAGACCAACACGGGAAGCAGTTCGAGCAGGAAGCGTCCCAGCACGAGGGGCAGCCGCAGCGTGATTTGCCAGGCTCGCGCCAGGCTATGGCGGCGCCTGTGCAGTTCGGGCGCGGGGGTGACATCTGCTACCGATGACGGCGGATCGGCAATGGGCAGCACCTGTACCGGCAGGCGCGCGGTTTGCGGCATGCGCCCTTCCAGGAACACGACGGGGCGCCGGATCAGACGAAACATCACCCATTCGGCGCCAAAGGCGCAGCCGAACACCAGAGCGAGCTTCCAGGCGATCTCGATCAGGAGGTTGTAGGCAGCTGGGTCGTTCGCTGTCCGCACGATCCAGTAATAGAACGCCGGGAAGTGTGTGAGCGTCCTGGCCATATCGGCGACGTCTCGCGACATCTCGCCGATCTGCTCGGATACGGTGAGCATGAGCTGCGCACCGAGGCCGTCGGCCGCCAGCGGGATCGGCGACTTTTGTTCGGGCGCCGGCTGCTGCGGACCTGATACATTCGCGATCGCGCGCAGCGTGTCGATCATCTGCGCGCGCTTCTTGTCGTCCTGGAGCGTCTCCAGCGCGCGCGTCGCTTCCTCCGGCGACAGTGCGGCCGCATTGGCGGTGGCCGGCGCCGGCGGCTCGGCGCGAGCTGGGGAGAAAGACGAGATGGCGAGGAAGAGCGCAGCGAGAAGCGCGGAGGCAAACTTATGCGACACGAAGGATTCCTTAGAAAAAATAGATGCGCTCCGGCGGAATCTGAATCTTCCCCGCCGAAACGCATGCGTCATGTCGGATGGGCGTTATTCGCCCGCGCCCTGTGTCGGAAGTTTGCCGATGAGGCGACAATCTCTTGGCATTTGCCGCAACGCAGGATCGGGAACCCGCGGCTTGGCCAAGACGCGCCGCTGAAATGCGGTGCGCACAACACATCTCTCCCGTCATCGCGGGAATCAGACCCGGACTGACCCCGAGTAGGAGAGAGACAACAGGACGTCGGGACATTTACGACGGTGGCATCGTCGAGGCATCCGCCAGTATAGGCGTGCTGAAAACGCACAGCGCCGGGCAGGTAGGGGCTATGCCACACTGATGCAGCCCTCTAGACCTGTACCCGGCGTGCCGTTCGCGGTTTCTGCCGCTATGCGATAGTCCGAACGAGCTCCATCGCACTCAACGCGGCTGGATTTGCGGAGGTGGTGTCATAGACCTCCCCTTGCTCTAGAGGTGGACGTTGCGCGTCGCGTATTCGCGACCATGAGGATGGTCCTCCCATGACATAAAACTGTCAAGCGGGATCAAGGAGGTCTCAAATCACATTTGAAGCCGTTCCATGATGTTCCCGCGACAGATTGGAAAGCGCGGAATAAATCCCTCGACGCAGCGTTTGTGTCGAAGGGATATCTTCTCTCCCGCCTCTCCTTCATTTCCAGAAAGCCAGAGATGAAAGCATCATTTTGTATCGCAATTGTCGCGACCCTCGTGACCGGATCAGCGTTCGCGCAGACCCCGCCACAGACCTCGACCAGGAAGGTCGACGGCACCGACAACGTCTACATCTTCCGCTATGGCGGCCACCAGTCGATGTTCGTGGTGACGCCGAAGGGCGTGATCGCGACCGACCCGATCTCTTATTTGAGACCCGCAAAACCCTATATCGACGCGATCAAGGCGGTCACCGACCAGCCGATCAAATACGTCGTCTACAGCCATCACCATTACGACCACATCGCCGGCGGCCAGCCCTTCAAGGATCTCGGCGCCACCTTCATCGCCCACCGGCGGACCAAGGAGCGCCTGCTCGAGCTGAAGAAGCAGAATTCGCTGCTGGCCGACATCGTGATGCCGGACCAGGTGGTCGACGACCAGAAGATCATCAAGCTCGGCGGCACCACGCTGGAGCTCGACTATGTCGGCCGCAACCATTCCGACAATTCGCTGGTGATGCGGCTGCCGAAGGAGAAGATCGTCTTCGTCGTCGACTTCGCGCCGATCGAGTCGGTCCAGTTCCGCAACATCCCCGACAACGCCTCGCCGCTGGAATATATCGCCTCGCTGAAGAAGCTGGCTTCGCTCGACTGGGAGCGGATGATCCCCGGCCATCCCTATGCCGGCGGCCGGTTCGGCACCAAGAAGGACATCGAGGACGACATCGCCTACATGGAGGACCTCTCCGCCGAAGTGAAGAAGGCGGCCGACGCCGGCAAATGCTTCGACACCGCGATGAAGGAGGTGAAGTTGCCGAAATACGAGAAATGGGCGAATTACGAGGCGAGCCTTCCCGCCAACGTCGAGCGCTTCTGCTACTGGTGGGGCCGGGGTTACTAACCGCGTGCACGAACCTCGTAGGGTGGGCAAAGGCGCACCTGCGCCGTGCCCACCACCTCTACCCGCAATGAAAATTGGTGGGCACGCTTCCGCCTTCGCTGTTCGAGCTACGGCGGACAAGTCGCTTTGCCTACCCTACGGCACCGGTCATGCGGCTGCTCTTGATGCGTCAAGCGGCACCGTCGCGATGATGACACCATACCCCTGTTTTGCCCGACGGGTCAAGTAAATTTCTTAAAATCCGAACGCCCTTTCCGCTCGCCCGCAAGCCGTTGATTTCACTATCGCCGGCTACTGTGCATGGGGTTGTTTTCGCGTTTTTCATTTCGACCGCTTCTTGCCACCCTTCTCCTCCTCCTTTTCCAGCGCCTTGCGCACCTCGTCGAACTCCGCCAGCGAGGCCTTGTCGGCGCGGGGGAAGCGCAGGTCGAGCTTTTCGAGCGCGGCATTGATCGCCGAGCCGATCACGACGCGGGCGAACCATTTGTGGTCGGCGGGCACGACATACCACGGGGCATGAGCCGTCGAGGTGTGGCGGACGATGTCCTGGTAGACCGCCTGGTAGCGCGGCCACAGCGCCCGCTCCTTGATGTCGTCCAGCGAGAACTTCCATTGCTTGGCCGGAATCTCCAGCCGGTCGAGGAACCGCTCGCGCTGCTCCTTTTTGGACAGGTGGAGGAAGAATTTGAGGACGATCGTGCCGTTGCGCGTGAGGTAGCGCTCCCACGCGGAGATGTCCTCGAACCGCTCCTTCCAGATGTTCTTGGTGGCGAGTTCTTGCGGCAGCTTCTCCTTGGCGAGGATCTCCGGGTGCACGCGCGTCACCAGGCATTCCTCGTAATGCGAGCGGTTGAAGATGCCGATATGGCCGCGCTCGGGTAGCGCGACCGCGTGGCGCCAAAGGAAATCGTGGTCGAGCTCCTTGCTGCTCGGCGCCTTGAAGGCATGGACCTCGCAGCCCTGTGGATTGATGCCCTCGAAGATCGCCTTGATCGCGCTGTCCTTGCCGCCGGCGTCCATGGCCTGGAACACGATCAGCAGCGACCAGCGATCCTGGGCGTAGAGCTTCTCCTGGAATTCGATCAGCCGCTTCTTGTTGACGTCGAGGAGCTCCTGCGCCTTCTCCTTGTCGAGATCGCCCTTCTCGTCGGTCTTGTGATCCCTAAGGTGAAACTTGCCGGAGCCGTCGTAGCGGAACGGCGTGATGTAGCGGTCAAGTTCCTGGGCGAGCGATTTGGACGGCTTCTTGCTCATGAGCGCGGGGCACCTTGCGTTGCGGCTTCAGTCGGTCGAGCACGCTACCAAGGATACCCTTGGGAAGGAATATGATGAAAAGCACGAGCAGCACACCGTAGACGAGGTTGTCCCAGCCGACCGCCTTGGTGCCGAAGCCGATGCGCAAGGTCTCCGCCAGCAGGATCGTGATGACGGCGCCGACGGTCGGGCCGAGCGAGACGAACAGGCCGCCGACGATCGCCGCGAACACCATCTGGAGCGACACCGCGATGCCGCTGACCGTGTCCGGGGTGATGAACATCTGGTACTGGCAATAGACCGCGCCCGCGAGCGCCGTCATCACGGCACTGAGCAGCGTGATCTTCAGCTTCTCCGCGGTGACGTCGACGCCGGCCGCAGCCGCGGCGTCCTCGTCCTCCGAGATTGCCTCCAGCGCATAGCGCGCCATGCTGCGGTCGACCCAGTGCCAGACCACGATGCCGAACAGCCAGACCGCAAGCGCGATGAGGTACCAGGTGATCTTGTCGTCGAATTGCAGCGCCAGCAGCTTGTTGCCCGTGGCCCGATTCGGCGTATAGCCGAGCGAGCCGCCGGTATAGTCGCGCGTCGCCGTGATGACCTGGAGCACGATGCCTGACAGCGCCAGCGTCACCAGCACGAAATAGTGCCCGGTGATGCGGAAGCGGAAGCAGGGATAGCCGACGATCAGCGCCAGCGCACCGGCCGCGGCCATGCCGATGGGAATGCCGATCCAGGGCGACCAGCCCAGATGATTCCAGAGCAGCGCGGTGACATAGGCGCCAATCCCCATGAAGCCGCCATGGCCGAGTGAAACGAGGCCGAACCGCCCCATCATCGACCAGGATGTGTAGGCGAACGACCAGATCAGGATCAGCACCAGGATGTGCAGATGATAGGGATCGCGATAGACGAAGGGCAGCGCGACCAGCGCCGCCAGTCCGATCCCCCAGGCTGCAAGCCGCCCCTGCCCCATCATCGGCGCCTCGCAAGCAGGCCCGCGGGCCGGATGAACATCATGACGATGAAGAAGGCGAAAGCGAGCACGTAGCCCCATTCGAGATCGGAGAACAGGCCGCCGAGCGAGATGATCTCGGCGAACACGAAGGCCGCGATGAAGCCGCCGATGAAATTGCCGAGCCCGCCGAGCACGCAGATCAGGAAGGTGATCGGACCGAAGGAGAGGCCAACGAAGGGATGCACGTCGTATTGCAGCACCAGCAGGCAGGCGGCGAGCCCGGCCAGCCCGCCGCCGATCGCGGAGGTGATGAGATACATTCTCTTCGTATCGACGCCCATCAGCGCCATGATCTGCCGGTCCTGCGAGATGGCGCGGATCGCGGTGCCGGTGAAGGTGCGCGTCATGAACAGATAGACCGCGACCATGCCGACCAGCGCCGCCAGAAACGACAGCAGCCGGGCGTAGCTGAAATGCATCTCGCCGAAGGCGAGCACCGGCAGGCGGATGCCGAGATTGCGGAAGTCGATGCCGAAGGCGACGGTGGCAAAGCTCTGGAGCACGAACAGCACCCCGCCGGTTGCGAGCAGCTGGTTAATCGGCGGCGCGGTGAGCAGCGGCGCGATCACGAGATAATGCAGCGCCGCGCCAAGCATCGCGACCAGCAAAATGGTGAACGGCGCGGCGACGAAATAGCTGAGCCCGTAATACTGCACCATGAAATACATGGCGTACATGCCGATCATTACCAGCTCGGCGTAGCAGATCCAGGTGACGTCGATGACGCCGAAGATCAGATTGAGCCCGAGCGCCAACAACGCCAGCACGCCGCCGAGCAGGATGCCGTTGATCACGGCCTCCAGCAGATAGATGTCGAAAATGTCCAAAAATGCCTGCATGCCTGCATGCCCCTCGCCCTGCCCCTCACACTCCGAGATACGCTTCCTTGACCGTGTCGCTCGCCAGCATCTCTGCCGACGTGCCCGACGACCTGATCGTCCCCGCCTCGATCAGATAGGCGCGGTCGACCACTTTCAGCACCTGCTGCACGTTCTGTTCGACGATCAGCACCGTCAGGCCGCTGGCGCGAATCCGCTTCACCAGCTCGAACACCTGCTGCACCACCACCGGCGCCAGCCCCGCCGAGGGCTCGTCGAGCAGAAGCAGCTTTGGATTGGACATCAGCGCGCGGCCGATCGCGCACATCTGCTGCTCGCCGCCGGACATGGTGCCGGCCATCTGGTGGCGGCGCTCCTTCAGGCGCGGAAACAGGTCGAACACAACCGCCAGCCGCTCGGCATAGTGGCCGCGCGCCTCCTTCATGAAGGCGCCCATCTTGAGATTGTCGTCGACCGAGAGCTGCGGAAACAGCCGCCGGTTCTCCGGCACATGCGCAATGCCGAGGCTGACGATCTTGTGCGGCGGTGTTGCGACGACGTCGACGCCCTCCATGGCGATCGACCCGCGCGAGGGACGGATCAGGCCGGAGATGACGCGCATCAAGGTCGTCTTGCCGGCGCCGTTGGGGCCGATGACGCCAACGGCTTCGCCGGCCTTGACGTCGAGATCGACGTCGAACAGCGCCTGAAACGTGCCGTAGCCGGCATTGACGCCGCGAAGCTCCAGCATCACTGCCCTCCTGCGCGACGGCGCGCTTCGGCAGCCGCGGCTTGCGTGGTCTCCGCATCGGTGCCGAGATAGACCTCGATGACGCGCGGATCGCCCGCAACTGCGCTCGGCAGCCCCTCCGAGATCTTCTCGCCGTGATCAAGCACCATGACGCGGTCGACGACGCGCATCAGCACGCCCATGATGTGCTCAACCCAGATGATGGTGATGCCGAGCTCGTCCCGGATGTTGCGCAGCATGTCGGCCGCCTGCCCCATCTCGGCCTCGTCGAGTCCGCCGAGGCTCTCGTCGGCGAGCAGCAGCTTTGGCGCGGTGGCGAGCGCTTTCGCCAGCTCGAGCTTCTTCAGGCCGGCGGCGCCCAGGCCATCGACACTGGCATGTCGATCGGTCGGCAATCCCACCAGCGCCAGCGATCGCTCGGCCGCCTCCTCAGCCTTGATGCGACTATGTCGGCCCTGGCCGTAGAAGCCGGCGAGCGCGACGTTCTCAAAAATGGTCAGGCGGCGGAACGGCCGCGGGATCTGAAAAGTGCGGCCGACGCCGCTGTTGATGATCCGGTGCGGGGCGAGGCCCGCAATCTCATGCCCGGCGAACAGGATCGAGCCCGATGTCGGCGCCAGCGTGCCGGAGAGCATGTTGAAGATCGTGCTCTTGCCCGAGCCGTTGGGGCCGATCAGGCCGAGGATCTCGCCCCGATCGACTTTGAACGACACATTGTTGACGGCGGTGAAGCCGCCAAACCGCTTCACCAGTCCGCTGACCTCCAGCACTCAGCTCTCCTTGCCCGGATGTTGCGCTATTGGTTGCTGTAAGTGCTGCCCTTCGGCAGTGGCAGCACGGCTTCGCGCTGCGCCTGACTCTTGGGCCACACCACGGAGGACTTGTCGTCGATATACTGAATCACGACAGGGAACGAGCGCTCGTTCTGGCCGGCCATCGGCGTGCCCTCGCCGTAGAATTTTACGCCGAAGCCGAGCATGGTGCCGCCCTCGGAATGTCGGTGTCCAGCGCCGCCTTGCGCAGCGCGTCGGGATCGACACCACCGTATTTCTTGATCGCGCGCGGCAATACGTCGGACATGAAGACATAGGTGTTGGATGCGCCGATGCCGACATGAGCCGAGCGGATCGCAACGCCGGGCCGGATCTTGTCGAACTCCTCGCCGACCATCTTGATCACAGGCGAAAGTTTCGGATCCATCGTTTTCTGATTGGCGAGCCAGATCGAGATCGGGTCGGTGTTGAAGATGTAGGCGGCGTCCGCGCCCATCCCCTCTTTCAGCTTTTCATAGACGCCGTAGCCCGCGCCATGCCCCATCAGCGCGCCGAACTTCAGCCCCTGCTCGCGGGCCTGCCGCAGCAGCAACGTGATGTCGGGGTTGTAGCCGGTGTGGAAGATCACGTCGGGCTTGGCGCGCTTCAGCTTGGTCACCAGCGCGGAGAGATCGGGCGCGGTCGCCGAATAGCCCTCCTTCATCACGACGTTGAAGCCCGCCTTCTTCGCGCCGGCCTCATTGCCCCTGGACACATCGACACCGTAGGCGCCGTCCTCGTGGATGATGGCGACGCGCAGATCCTTCGGCTCCTTGTCGAACTTCGCCTTGGCGTTCTGCGCGATGAAGTCCATCGTCATCATGCCGAATTGGTCGCCGCTGGCCTGCGGACGGAAAACGTATTTGTAACCTTTCTCGTTGAACACGGCCGACGAGATGCAAGTCGTCATCCACATGAACTTCTTGAGCTGCTCGACGCGCGCGGCCACCGGCACGCATTGCGCCGAGGAAAAGAAGCCGAGCACCATGTCGACCTTCTCCTGCTCCAGCAGGCGGACGGATTCATTGATGGCGATGTCGGGCTTGCTCTGGGCGTCAGCGTAGACCGCCTCGATCTTGTAACCTTCGACGCCAGTCTTGGCGAAATAGTCGAGGACGATCTTGGCACCGACATAGTTGAGCTCGGACCCGCCGCCTGCGAGTGGTCCGGTCAAATCGAAAACGACGCCGATCTTGATCTTCTTCTCTTGAGCTTCGGCCGAAGCCATCAAGCCCGTCGCTGATATCGCGACCAACAGCCCACGTACCAAGCGGGCAGCCATACGCAGGCGCATCCAAACCTCCCTGGACGATTGTGCATTGCAGTCTTCTTGCTTTTGCTTTTTGGCCCATCACATGGGCTGAGCGAAGCGATGTCAAGCCTCGCGCGTCAGCGCGACGCGAACTGCTGCTCGACGAAGGCCGTGACAAATCGCGGCATGGACGGCGTGAGATCGCTCAATCCGCGCACGAGATGAATGGCCGACAGTTCAGGCTCGTCCTCACGCGCGAGATTGGCCTCGATTTTGGCGCAGGCCACGTCGCCCGGCATGTCCAGGTTGATGATCTGAATCATTGCAATCGACGGACCGGCGACGATGCAGTGCCAGCCCGGCTCGACCCGGTAGTCGGCCGCAGTCAGGCCAGTCTCCTCGCCGAGTTCGCGAACGACACTGCCGGGGATGTCGAGCGCGCCGTCTTTGACATCGTCGAGGTCGGGCGTGCCCGACGGGAAATAGATGCGGCCCGCATTGGCAGTGTGCTGCGCCATCTCGCCCATGACAAAGGCGCCGTCGGATGTGAGCAGCGCGCCCATGCCAAAACCGTTGAACACGGCCTTGTCGGGAAAGCCCCAGTCGCGCCAGGCGAGGAAGCTCGCGAAATCGGCCTCAAAATAGGTGGCGGAGAGATGACTGCCCGTAAACACGGCATCGCGCCCGAGCAGGACGCGCCCGTTCCATATCTTCGGCCGCTCGCGCTGCTTTTCGGCGAAATGCGCCGCGATCTCGGCGCGGCGCTCTTCGGCGAACGGCCAGACGATCGGCCGCACGGCAAGATCAAGCGTCGTGACGCGATGGATGATCAGCGAAGTCATGACGCCTGATTACACGGCCTTCGCGCCAGTTATTTGGCACTCCCCGTGGTCTTCTTGGCCTGTTCGACGTATTTGTTGGTGAAGGTCTTGCTGACGTCGATCTTGGCATTCGCGACCTCGGGCGAGCCGACGCTGAACACCGCGAGCACGGCGTCCGCGCCCTTCGGGTCCATCTTGCCGGTCTCGGAGAACATCGGGATCGTGTTCTTCAGCGCGGCGAGATAGAGGTCCTTGTTCTTGCCGACCATTTCCTCCGGCATCTTCGCCATGATTTCCTCGGGCGAATGCGAATGGATCCAGGCGATCGTGGCGAGCATGGCGTTGGTGAGCGCCTGCGTTTCCTTCTCGTGGCCGTTGATCCAGGCCACCGTCGAATACAGCGCGCCGCCCGGATATTCGCCGCCGAACGTTTCGAGCGTGTCCTTCTGGGTACGAGTGTCGCTGAGGATGCGCAAATCCTTGTGGCTGCCCTGGAGCACGGTGACGGAGGGGTCGAGCATCACAGCCGCGTCGATCTGACCCTGCTCCATCGCGGCGACTGCGGTTGCGCCGAGGCCGACGCCGATCACGGCGGTGCCGGCGGGATCGAGCCCGTTCTTCTTGAGCATGTATTTGAGGAAGAAGTCGGTGGAGGAGCCGGGCGCGCTGACACCGACCTTCTTGCCGGCGAGATCCTTGATCGACTTGATCTCGTTGGTGTGCGAGGGCGAAACTACCAGCACGAGGCCGGGATAGCGGTCATAGACCACGAAGGCCTGAAGCTCCTGCTTCTTGGCGGCCAGATTGACGCAATGGTCGAAATAGCCGGAGACCACGTCGGCGCTGCCGCCGAGCACGGCCTTCAGCGCGTCCGAGCCGCCCTTGAGGTCGACCAGCTCGACATTGAGGCCGGCCTTCTCGTATTCGCCGAGTTGCTTGGCCAGCACCGTCGGCAGATAGCACAGGCAGGCGCCGCCGCCGATCGCGACGGTGACCTTGCTTTGCGCCGCGGCAAATCCGGTGGTGAGCGTCAGCGCCAGCAGCGCGCCGGCAAGCCTGGCAATCGTGTTCTTCATTGGTTTCCTCCGTTCGGCTGGCGGCACCATAGAGCAGCGGGACAGGCTTGAGAAGCACCGCTTAAGTGGCACTGGCCATTGGCCTTTCGCCGCAATAGCATGGGCGTACAACAACAATCTTTGATGGGGAGGATCATCCATGAATCGCCTTGCTGCCGGACTGTCGATCGCCGCCGCCTTTGCCGCCGGATGCGGCGCAAACCAGCTGCTCCGGCCGGCGCTCGCCGCCGAGAACGTCACCGCGCAGATCATTCACACCGGCGAGATGGAGGGGGATGCGCTCGGGCCAGCCAACAATGTCGGCTACCGCTCAAAAATGTTCGCGGGCGCCGACGGCGCCACCGTCTCGATCCAGGTCGGCAACGTGCCCAAGCACATGCATCCCAACACCAACGAGATCCAGTACATCCTGGACGGAACCGGGACGATCTGGCTCGGCGACAAGGAAGTGACGGTGAAGCCCGGCGACCTCGTCATCATCCCCAAGGGCACGCCGCATGGCGGCACCAAGCCAATCAGCGGTCAGGTCAAGGCGATCGCGATCAAGACGCCGCCGCAGGCGCCTGATGACACCAAGCTGCTGGACTGAACGTTCGCACGTCCGGGCTCGCGCCGAGGCGCGGGCCCGCTTTGCGAATTCCGGGCTAAATGGGACGCGCCTGCTTCCGGATCTCGTTCGCGATCGGCTTGAGCGTGTCCGCCGGAAGCTGGCCGACGAGCGTATAGCCCATTCCACTATCCGCCCAGGCAAGGCCCGCGACGTCGCCGGTCGATTGCGGCAGCATCGGTGTATCCTGATTGCCGTTGCTCATCGGACGCGTCAGTACGACAAGGCGGTCGCCATGATCGTCGTCGTACATGAACATTGCGGCCGGGCCATGCGCGGTCGCAACCAGACGCCCTCCCATCAGCCGATAGCCTGATACGGCGAGATCAGGCACCTTGACCGGCTGCTTCAACCGGTTGGAGACCCATTGCGTTAGTTCGGCACTGTCGGAAGCTCGTATCTCGACCGGCCTCACGCGATCCGGTGCGTAGACGCCATAGGAATAGGCGGCCTCCTGCGCCAGTGCAGACAGTCCGCTCGAACCATCCGGCAGCAGGCTGCGCATGCTCCAGCCGCCGAGACCGCCGATTCCGAGGAGCAATAGCGCCGCAATCGCCGCCCACGCCCGCAAAGGACGCCGCTTCCGGCTCTCGATGATGTGCGACAGATTCAGCTCAACCGGCAATGGCTCATCGGCGATCGACGCCAGCGCGCCCCGCAACTGCTCGCGCTGGGCAGCAAAGGCCGCGACGCGCACCGAGACATCTGGGTGATCGTCCAGATAGGATGCGATCTCCGCACGTCGCTCGGGCGCGAGCGCGTGGTCCACATAAGCGTGGAGATCATCTTCCATGATCGGCCGCTGACTCATTTCATACCCCGCAACGCGACGACGTTCCCCGGTGCAACGCCGTCCATCTCCTGAACTAGCCTCTCTCGCGCACGCGACAGTCGGGACATCACGGTCCCGACCGGGATATTAAGCACCGCCGCGGCATCCGCATAGGACAGATCTTCGACTGCAACCAGCAACAACACAGCCCGCTGCTCTTCCGGCAGTCTCGCAAGCTTGTTCAGGACGTCCTGATAGATCACCCTGTGCTCCTGCGCGGCAGCACTGACGAGCTCACTCTCGCCGGCATCGTCGATCGGCATATGCCTGCCCCGCGATGTTGCCTGGCGGAATTGCGTGACCGCCAGATTGTGGAGGATGGTGAACAGCCAGGCGCGCACGCTGCCGTCGCGCCGCTGATGCCAACGGCTGACGGCGCGCTCCAGGCAATCCTGAACCAGATCGTCGGCAGCAGCGCGGTCGCGCACGAGCGCACGCGCATAGCGGCGGAGCGCGGGGATCAGCGGTTCGACCTGAACCAGCATGTCCTTCATGAGGCGCTCCGCCTGCCCTTCGCTGACGCCCGATGGCGCGTCATTGCGTCTCAATCTGGACGGCTTCACCGGGCGTGGCCGCGTCTCCGGATGCGATCACCAGATATCGTTTTCCAGCCGCGGCAGACTGGTCCACGATCTGCCGGATAGGGCCGGCCGCGTTGACGATAGCAGATCCGGCCGGATTGGTCATGAAGGCTGCCAGCGGCTGTAACGGGCCGCTCCCATCACCCCGTTCCGCCAGCGCCAGCACATATTTCTGCTTGGGCTGAAGTCCCGTCACCGAAGCCTGCAGGATCTGGATCAGGCCCTGATCGAACAGCGAGACGCTGGTCGGCGCCTTGCCGTCCTTTCCATCCTTTGACGCAAGCGCCAGATGAGCGACCTGGCCGGCTACGCCGAGCGGCTGCAAATTCTGGCGGTCATCCGGATTCGGCACAGCGTTTGGAACATAAGCAATCGCCTGCGGCGCCTGGCCGATCGGGACATTCGCCACGACGCTGTTGGTCGCAGTGTCGATCGCCGCAAGTGCATCGGCATTCTCAAGCCCGACATAGATGCGCGTGCCGTCGCCGGACGGCCAGATGCCATGCGGCAGATTGCCGACCGGAATCGTCGTGACCTGCGAGAAATCATCCGTCCGGAACACCTTCACTTCATTCAGGCCGCCGATCGTCACATAAGCAAAGGTCCCCTTGGCGGTGTGCGCGAAGTTGACGTGATTTGTGATCGGACCGGTATCGATCGTTTTGATCGGGTTGAACGGCGGCTTGGCGTTGAACACCTGGGTCCGGCCGATATCCTTCAACGTAAACCAGACCTGATTCCCGTCCGGTGTCGCCGCGATGTTCGGACAGAACGGGCTCTCCTGCTTCACCTTGGCGATAATCTTGTGCTCGGCGACGTCGACGACATCTGTCTCAGGGTTGAACGACGAGCAGATGTAGCCGTATTTGCCGTCGGGCGAGAAGATCTGCATCCCCGGCCCGTTCGGAGTGGTAATGCGGGTCTTCTCCGCAAAGCTCTTCGCGTCGATCACGGAGATGTAGTTCTCGCCGCGAACGGTGACCCAGACCTCCTTACCATCAGGCGTGAAGAACGCCTCGTGCGGCGACCGCCCGACATAGGTCGTGTGCTTGACCGCGTTGGTCGCGGTGTCGATGAACGTCACCGAATTGGAGCCGATCGACACCACGGCGAGCGTCCTGTGATCAGGCGAGAAGCCCATGCCATGCACGAGAACCTGCCCCTTGTAGAGCGGGCTGAAATTGCCGGGCTGCGGGTCGCCGAGGCGGATCACGCCAAGCAGCTTGTTGTCGACGGGATCGGTGACCGAGACCGTGTTCGAGAACTGCTCCGCCGCGTAGACGCGGTCGTGATGGCTGATTGGGATATCGGCAGTGGACAGCGCGCCCGGCGCCTGCCCTGCCCACGCCGCGGAGCCGGTGGCCAGCATCGTAGCCGCCAGGAAAATGCTCTTCATGATGTTGCTACGCGACGTCGTCATCTGCGGCTCCTACTTCTTCATTCCGGCGGACATGTCCATCTGCATGCCCGGATGATGATGGACGTTTACGACAGGAATGGACGGCGGCTGCGTCGGCGCAGGTGTCGTCTCCGTCGCCGGCTCGCCGATCGCGAGCTTCATGGCCGCGATCTCCTGCATCTGATCGACGATGATTTCCTGGGCGATGCGCCGCAACTGCTCGTTCTTGCCGTAGCGCAATTCGATGACCGCCATATCGATTGCGCCCTGATGATGCGGATTCATCATTGCGACGAAGTCACGATCGACATCACCGGTCGGCTTGGCCGCCATGCCGTCCATCATCCTGCTCATCGCGGCTTCGTTTTCTTTCAGGAACGCCCGTTCCTCAGCACTCATCGCCGCCGGCGGACTGGCCGGGTGAGGTTCATGCGCGAGCACGAGTGAAGGGATTGCGAATGCGAAGAGAATGCGCGCGCCGATGAGCGCCGTGCCAATGCCGGGCCTTATGAGGTGAAGTCTTGGCCATCGGCATCTGCCTACGAGCGCCGCAAAGGCGCGGCGAAACTCTGACCGGGGCATCCTGAACTCCCATGCAGGTGGTTACATGGGGGTATGACGCGCGGGCACGCGTTCTATTCCGGCCGGTCCATCACATAAAAGTCAGCAGGCAATCGAGCTAGATTAACCACGTCCGTCCACGGTCGGCCGCCAGACCAACAGCCTGCGCTCCACCAGCGTCACGCCAAAATCGATCAGGATGACGAAGGCCGACAGCACGAACATGCCGGCGAACACACCGGCGACGTCGAAGATGCCTTCAGCCTGCTGGATGAGATAGCCGAGCCCCGCCGCCGATCCGAGATACTCGCCGACGACCGCGCCGACCACGGCGAATCCGACCGAAGTGTGCAGCGAGGAGAACATCCACGACAGCGCCGACGGCCAATAGACGTGCCGCATCAGCTGCCGCTCGCTCATGCCGAGCATGCGGCCGTTGTCGAGCACGGTGCGGCTGACTTCTTTCACGCCCTGATAGACGTTGAAGAACACGATGAAGAACACCAGCGTCACGCCGAGCGCGACCTTGGACCAGATACCAAGACCGAGCCACAGCGCGAAGATCGGCGCGAGCACCACGCGCGGCAGCGCGTTGGCCATCTTCACGTAGGGGTCGAACACCGCGGCAACCAGCGGCTGGCGCGCGAACCAGAAGCCGATCAGCACACCACCGGCCGATCCGATCACGAAGGCGAGGATCGATTCCGTCAGCGTGATGCCGAGATGCTTCCAGATCACGCCCGACGAGAACCACTTCACGATCTGGCTGAACACGTCGACTGGATTGGAGAAGAAGAACGGCGGCAGCAGGATTTTTCCAAACACCGGAACGCTCGCAAAGAACTGCCAAAGCACCAGGCAGACAACGGCGACCAGGACTTGAAGCGCAAGCAGCGTCACGCGCGACATCAGACCGCCTCCACTGCTTGCGTGGATTGCGCGTAACCCTTCATGACCTCGTCCTTGAGAACACTCCAGATCTCGCGGTGCAATGCGTGGAACTCCTTGTCCAGCCGCACCTCAAAAATGTCGCGCGGACGCGGCAGCGTGACGCGCCAGTCGCCGATGATGCGGGAGGACGGCCCGGCCGACATGATCACGACGCGATCGGCGAGCGCGATCGCCTCTTCGAGATCGTGGGTCACGAACAGCACCGCCTTGCGGTCGGCGTTCCAGAGGTCGAGCAGCAGATTGCCCATCACCTGGCGCGTTTGCGCATCGAGCGGTCCGAACGGCTCGTCCATCAGCAGGATTTTTGGATCTCGGATCAACACCTGCGCCAGCGCCACGCGCTTGCGCTGGCCGCCGGAGAGCATGTGCGGATAGCGGTTGGCGAAGGCGCCCAGGCCCACCGACGTCAGCCATTTTTGCGCCCGCGGCAGCGCCTCGGCGCGCGGCGCGCCCTGGATCTCGAGCCCGATCGCGACATTGTCGAGCGCGGTCTTCCAGGGGAACAGCGCATCGGCCTGGAACAGGTAACCGGCGTCCCGGTTCAGCCCCGCAAGCGGCTGGTCGAAAATCTTGACGCTGCCGGCGGCGGGCTTGAGCAGGCCGGCCGCGACATTGAGCAGCGTCGATTTCCCGCAGCCGGTCGGCCCGACAATGGCGACGAACTCGCCCTGCGCCACCGAAAGATGCGCCTTCTCCACCGCCGTATAGACCCGGCCGTCCCCCAAACGGAACGCAACCTTGGCATCTTCCAGCGCCACTGCCGTGGGCGTTGTCATGTGTTCCCTCCGAACCCGGATTGATGCCTTAGCCGCTCGCGCGGCCAAGTTCAATCAAGGCGCCAAGCGTGCTAGGCATGGGCCTCGTCACCCCCGCCCTCCATGGGCGGGTCAGCGCAGTGAGCCCCCGCCCGATGCCACCCAGGCCGATGATTGGCTATGCCCACGTCACCAAAAACTTCGGCCTGCTCAAGGCCGTGGACAATGTGTCGCTCGACGTCGCCGAGGGCGAGTTTGTGGCGATCGTCGGCGGCTCGGGCTCGGGCAAGACCACGCTGCTGCGGCTCGCCAACCGGCTGATCGAGGCCGATGGCGGCAGCATCACGGTCGAAGGCGGGAACGTACGAAGCGTCGACCCGGTCGCGCTGCGACGCCGGATCGGCTACGTCTTCCAGAGCGGCGGGTTGTTTCCGCATCTGAGCGTCGCCGACAATATCGGGATCACGCCAAAACTGCTGGGCGAGCCTGCGGCGGCAATTTCCGCACGCGTCGACGAATTGCTGGAGCTTGTGCAGCTCGACCGGGCCGCCCATCACGACCGGTTGCCGGAAGCGCTCTCGGGCGGCCAGCGCCAGCGCGTCGGCGTGGCGCGGGCGCTCGCGGCAAAACCCCGCATCGTGCTGATGGACGAGCCCTTTGGCGCGCTCGATCCGCTCACCCGCGATGCGCTCGGCGATGATTATCGTTCACTGCACCGAAGCCTGGGTCTGACCACGGTCATGATCACGCATGACATGACGGAGGCGATTTTGCTCGCCGACCGCATTGCGGTGATGCGCAGTGGAAAGCTGCTGGCGCAGGGCACGCCGGCGGAGCTCTCGAAAAGCAGCGACAGCTACGTGCTCGAACTGCTGCGCACACCGCGGCGCCAGGTCGAACGGCTGAACGCGCTGCTGCCGCAGAGCGGTGCGGCATGAGCCTCTTCACGGATCCGCGCTGGGGCGAGGCGCTGTCGCATTTGCCCGACTATCTCGGCAACCATGTGCGGGTGAGCCTCGCAGCGCTCGCGCTTGGTCTCGCCATCAGCCTGCCGCTCGCGATCCTGACACGCAACCGTCCGGCCCCGCGCGCCGTCCTGCTCGCGCTTGCGAGTATCGTGCAGACCGTGCCGGGGCTGGCGTTGCTCGCACTGTTCTATCCGCTGCTGCTCGCGGCCGCCTCGGTCACCCTCGCTTGGTTCGGCGTTTCCTTCTCCGCCTTCGGTTTCCTGCCGGCGATGCTGGCGCTGGCGCTCTATTCGATGCTGCCGGTGCTGCGCAACGGCATCACCGGGCTCAACGGCATCGACCCCGCGCTGATCGAGGCCGCCAAGGGCGTCGGCATGACCGCGCGGCAGTCGCTCGTGATGGTCGAGCTGCCGCTGGCGCTGCCGGTGATGATGGCGGGCATTCGCACTGCCGCGGTGTGGGTGATCGGCACCGCGACGCTGTCGACCCCGATCGGGCAGACCAGCCTCGGCAACTACATCTTTGCCGGGCTTCAGACCCAGAACTGGGTGTTCGTGCTGTTCGGCTGCTTTGCCTCGGCGCTGCTGGCCCTCGCCGTCGATCAGTTGCTCGGCCTGATCGAGAGCGGCCTGCGTCTGCGCAGCCGCACGCGCACCGGGCTCGGCGCGATCGGCATCGCGGCGCTGGTCGGGGCAACCCTGGTGCCGACGATGGGGCGTTCGTCGCAGAGCTACGTGGTCGGCGCCAAGACGTTTACCGAACAATATGTGCTGTCGGCCCTGCTCAGGGATCGCCTCCAGGCGGCAGGCCTGCCAGCCACCGCGCGCTCGGGCCTCGGCTCCAGCGTGATCTTCGAGGCGCTGAAGGCCGGCGACGTCGATCTCTATGTCGATTATTCCGGCACGCTCTGGGCCAATCAGCTGCATCGCACCGACATCAAGCCGCGCGCCGAGCTGCTCGCGGATTTGAAGACGGCGCTCGCCAAGGACAACATCACAATGCTCGGCGAGCTCGGCTTCGAAAACGCCTATGCGCTGGTGATGCCGAGGAAGCGCGCCGAGGCGCTCGGCATCCGCACCATCGCCGATCTCGCCGCACACACGTCAACGATGTCGATCGCCGGCGACTACGAGTTCTTCTCGCGCCCCGAATGGGCGGCGCTGCAAAAGGCTTACGGCCTGTCATTCCGCGCCCAGCGCCAGATGCAGCCGGACTTCATGTATGCGGCGGTCGCCAGCGGCGAGGTCGACGTCATCGCCGGCTACACCAGCGACGGCCTGATCGCGAAATACGACCTCGTGACGCTCGACGATCCCAGGCACGCGATCCCGCCCTATGATGCGATCCTGCTGCTGGCACCCAAGCGCGCGGGCGATGAGAAATTGCAGGCCGCGCTCAAGCCGCTGCTCGGCAAGATCGACATCGCCACCATGCGGGAGGCCAATTTGCGCGCTGCGGGCAACGATGCGAATTCATCGCCGGATGCGGTGGCGAAATGGCTGTGGGAGAAGGTGGGTCAGCGGTAGGCCGACTACAGCCCCCTGATCATCCCGGCATTGATCAGCAGCCGGTTCAGCCGCCGCGCTTCGGCGCCGTCCTTGCAGCCGTAGAAAATGCCCTTGCAGCGGAGCATGATCTCCTTCTGCTCGGCAAAGGACGGATCGAGCGGAATGCCGGCGGCTTCCTGGATCACCAGCGGCAGATACGGACCATCGACAGTGTCCATCACGGCCTCGCTCTTCACCGGCTCAAAATTGACGGCGTCGATCGCGTAATAGGTCCCGTAGAGACGCGGATCGTAAGCGTCGAGCTTCTTGCCGATCGCGCCCTCGTCGAGCCCGGGCTCGAGGATAGCAGGCGCGAATTCAGGCTGATGATCGCCATAGCGCACGATCAAGAAGGGCTCGCCCGGAAAACTCTTCTTCAGGCCGGCAACGAACGCCTTGTATTGCTCGGCGCTCATCGCCTGCCGGCGCAGATATTCGTCGATGGACGCCACATTGCCCGGCGCGCGCCAGTTCGGCATCAGGTCCGGGCGGAAGCGCGTCTCCCAGGGGAAATGATTGGCGCCGAGATAGATGAAGGTGAACAGCGGCTTGTTCGGCGGCTGTTGCCCCATCAACTGGAGCGCCTTGTCGTAGAAGAAAGAGTCCGGCTCGACATCCTTGGCGCCGAGATCCTTGGAGTCGAGGAAGCGTTCGACGCCGGTCGTCAGCTGGAAGCTGCGCGCGGCCATGAAGCCGCCATAGGCGGGATAGAGTGACATGGTGTCATAGCCGCAGCGGCGCAGCGCCAGCGGCAGCCCGCGCTCGACACGGCCTGTTGCGATCCGCGTCACGAAATAGGCAAAGCGGCCGAACGAACGCGAGGAGAGGCCCGCGAGCACGTTGTATTCGGTGAACCAGCTCGGCCCGCCATTGCTCTCGGCGAGGAACGTGCGCTGCTTGCCGTCCCAGGACTTGAAATGGCTGCCATAGCCCTGGGGCACCTTGATGCCCTGTGCGGCGCGGATGTCAAAACTCGATTCATCATGGATCATGATGATGTTCGGGCGGCGGCCCGCGGGATGGCAGGCATCGACCAGCGGCATGTTGAGCCGCTCGTTGGTCGCGGCGGCCGATTCCATGAAGCCGTATTGCGCGAAGTCGGAGACCGAGCTGACGCCGGAGCGGAAAAACTTCGAGAGATAGCCGTCGTCGTAATAGCCGCGCCAGGCCTCATCGGGATGATAGAGCGAATATCCGACGAGTGCGGCGACACAGGCGAGCATGGAGGCAAGCGCCGGCAAGCGGCGGATGCGGAACGGATCGAGCCACCACAGCGCATACATCAGCGGCAGCGTGACGAGGCCGGTGCCAATCACCGACCAGCGCAAATTCGGGAAGATCGTGAACAGGAACGCGACGGTGTCGCGGTCGATCATCATCAGGTCGATGAAGTTGACCGTCATCTGCACCACGTCGTGCTTGAGCCGCGACAGCAGCACCAGCACCACAACCATGGTCAGCGACAGCGCACCCGACAATGCCGGCCGCCGCAGCAGCATGATCCAGAAGAAGTTGAGGATGCCCCAGGCGAAAACGAAGGACAGCCGCGAGCCGAAATCGGTCTCGGTCTGGTACATCAGCGCGAGCGCCGCCAGATGCGGTGCGGCAACCGCGAGCAGCCGCCAGACGCCGAGCGCGGCGACGCTCGCGAGCACGGCGGTGGTGGCAGAAGGACCTGGATTAGGCGCGGACGCCATTGACGACACGCAACTTCTGGTCCGGCGCGGGGTGCCAGCCGTCTGGCCCACCAGCGGCATCCGGCGCAGCCGGATGCCTGCACCATGTCATAAAACTGTAATTGAACGGTCACGGACAAGCAACGCAGGCCGCGTTCCGACCTTCGCTTATTGTTAGTGATGGGCGAATGGGCCGCACGGCCGGCGACACTAGCGCTTGGCGATTCCCGCGATGAACAGATCGATCACCGCTTCCGCCATCCGCTCGATCTCCCCCTGCTCCACACCCCAGCGTGGAAAGTGACCGTCGAGGTTCATCCGGGCAAAACCGTAGACCAGGGCACGGCCGGCGATCTGGATGCGCTTGAGGTCCGCCGACCACAGCAGACCCTGGCCCGCCGCGTCCGTCAGCATTTGCTCCGTAAGCGCGACCAGCTCGGCATTGTCGCGCGTCAGCTGCTCGGAGCTGCCATGGGCGAAGTAGCGCCCGGTCGAGATGATCTCGAAATGCGCGGGGTTGCGCATCGCCCAGCGCAAATAGGCGAGACCGAAGGCGCGGAAGCGGCCGAGCGGATCGGTGGCCGGTGCCTGGCCCAGTGCCACCTCGATCTCGGCGCGGAAGCGCCGCTGCGCCTCCTCGGCCGCCGCCGCCATCAGCGCATCGCGGTTGGGAAAGTGCCGGAACGGTGCCCCCGGCGACACTGCGGCCCGGCGTGCAGCCTCGCGCACCGAGACCTCTGCCCCCTCCGCGGCCAGTTGCAGCGCAGCATCGATGAGGACGCGGCGAAGGTCACCGTGATGGTACGGCCGGGCTTCAGGTGTCTGGCGGCGGACGCGCGGTTTGGAAGGCTGTCGGGCGGGCATCGGAGCTTCCTAGCATCACCCGAACGTGAATGTAAGCATCGATTACACCATTGACGATCCCGTCGCCCTAAAATGTAATCGATGATTACATACTGAAGGAGACCACCATGTCACAGCGTCAAAGCTGGCTCGAAGGCTGGCGGCTGCTCGCCGCCCTCACCCTGAGCCTGATTGCGCTCAGCCTGTGGATCGCGGCGATGCGGCAGTTCGAGGTCCAGGGCGTGCGGATGGTGATCCGCTTCACGGCACGCAGCTCGCTGCTGCTGTTCTGCCTCGCCTTCAGCGCCGCCGCGCTGGCCCGGCTGTGGCCCAATGCCTGGACGCGCTGGCAGCGCCGTAACCGCCGCAATCTGGGGTTAAGCTTTGCAGCCTCTCACGCCATCCACGCGGTGGCGATCGTTGCCTACGCGAACATGGATCCGGCCGGCTTTGCTGAGGCGACCTCGGCGGCCTCCTACATCTTCGGCGGCATCGGCTATGCATTCATCATCGCCATGAGCGCGACCTCGTTTGACCGCACCGCTGCGCTGCTCAGGCCGCACGTCTGGCGCGCGCTGCATCTTGTCGGCGGCTACTATCTCTGGTTCCAGTTCATGGTGTCGTTCGGCAAGCGCGTGCCGGCGATGCCGCTCTACGCGGCGTTCCTCATTCCGCTGCTCGCCGTGATGGCGCTGAGGCTGATCGCGATGGCCGCCCATCCCCGCGGACGGACGGCCGAGGCGGGCTGAACGCCGATCAGGCTTGTGGAAGCAGCCCAAGCCGCTTGGCGATGATGCGGTCGACCACGCGCTTGGGCAGCGTGGCCGTCATCAAATGCCGCATCCGGTCCGGCGTGATCTGGTAGCGAACCCTGGGCCGCTCAGCCGTGAGCGCCTTGAATACGACTTCTGCGATCCGCTCGGCCGGCAACCCGGTCTCGCTGAGCTTCATCATGAACGCCATGACCTTGTTGAGTGCCGGCAGATAGGGCGAGTTCTGGTAGACGGAGAGATCAATCTGCTCGGCCTTGCTCCAGATCGGCGTCTTCACCGCACCGGGCGCGACGATGATGACGTCGATCCCGAACAGCATCAGCTCGCGGCGCAGGCTTTCCGAGAGGCCTTCGATCGCGTGCTTGGAGGTGCAATAGGGCGCCGACAGCGGATTGCCGTTCTTGCCTGCGACCGAGCTGATCATCACGATCCGGCCTTTCGGCCCCGTCAGCGAGGTGTCGGCGCCGAGCAGCGGGCCAAAAGCCTGCGTCGCGATCACGGGGCCGATGACGTTGATATCCATCTGGCGGCGGAAATCGTCGGCCGACAATTCGAGCACCGGGCCTGCCACGGCAACACCGGCATTGTTGACGAGGCCGGCCAGCGTCTCGCCGCCCAGCGCCTCGCGCACTTTTCGCGCAGCGGCGAGAACTGCGGCCTTATCGGTGACGTCGAACAGTAGCGGCGTGAAGTTCGCGCCAAACTCACCCTTGAGCCGGTCGGCGTCGGCCTGCTTGCGGACACTGCCGAAGACGCGATAGCCGCGCCCGATGAGAAATTTCGCAGTGGCCCAGCCAATGCCGGTAGACGCGCCGGTGATGACGACAGATCGCATGGTCCTCCCCCCTTTTATTGTCCCGCGATCATGTAAGAGGAAGGCGCTGGTGCGCAATGCCATCAGGTTCTCAAGCCGCGCACCGATGGTCCTTTTCGAGGCCGCTCCGCTCGGCAAGAAGGCGGAGCACGTGTCGGTTCTTAAGTTGAGGTGGTGCGCGAACGTCGCCAGATGAGCTCGATTGCGGCTTGAAAGCGCGGATGAAGAGCCGAATTCTAGACTCTGAGGACACAGCGCTTTTGGCGATCGGGGGATTCTAAAAAGTTCTGAGAAACGACGCGAGATCAAGAATGTGGTTTAAGCGTCAGTTCTTCGTGCTCAGGGAGCACTTTAGCTCGCGAAGAGTTTGAATGAAGCAGCAATGCTTCGCGCGAGATGAAAAGAGCGAGACCGCTGTTTGCGATCTCGCTCAGATATAGTCGTGAAGGCTTAAGAATTAGTTTGGCAAGCGAAGCTCTTTGTTTCGCTCTCATGTCCCGGACAAGCGCAGCAAGGCGGAGCGCAGAGCCGGGACCCATCTCACCACGCGGACCCCGGATCAGCAGCGCACCACTTGCGTGATGCGCTGCGTCCGGGGAACGCAAAGCTCAGTTCTTGCTCTTGTCGACCAGCGCGCCCTTCTTGATCCAGGGCATCATGTCGCGCAGCTTGGCGCCGACTTCCTCGATCGGGTGCGCGGCGAGCTTGGCGCGGGTCGCCTTGAACGAGGTCTGATTGACCTTGTTCTCGAGCATCCAGTCGCGGGCGAACTTGCCGCCCTGGATGTCGGCGAGAACGCGCTTCATCTCGGCCTTGGTCTCGGCGGTGACGATACGCGGACCGGTGACGTACTCGCCGTACTCGGCGGTGTTGGAGATCGAGTAGTTCATGTTGGCGATGCCGCCTTCATAGATCAGGTCAACGATCAGCTTCACCTCGTGCAGGCACTCGAAATAGGCCATCTCGGGAGCGTAGCCGGCCTCGACCAGCGTCTCGTAGCCAGCCTTGATCAGCTCGACCAGGCCGCCGCAGAGCACGACCTGCTCGCCGAACAGGTCGGTCTCGCACTCTTCCTTGAAAGAGGTCTCGATGATGCCGGCGCGGCCGCCGCCGACGGCGGACGCGTAGGACAGGCCGAGGTCATGGGCATTGCCCGAGACGTCCTTGGCGATCGCGATCAGGCAGGGCACGCCGCCGCCGCGCTGATATTCGGAGCGCACGGTGTGGCCGGGGCCCTTCGGCGCGATCATCAGCACGTCGAGGTCGGCGCGCGGGTCGAGCAGGTTGAAATGGACGTTGAGGCCGTGCGCGAACACCAGGGCGGCGCCCTTCTTCATGTTGTCGTGCAGGTGCTCGCGATAGATGTCGCCCTGGAGTTCGTCCGGGGTCAGCATCATGACCAGGTCGCCCCATTTGGCGGCTTCGGCGACTTCCATCACCTTGAAGCCGGCGGCTTCCGCCTTCTTGACCGAGCTCGAGTCCTTGCGCAACGCAATCGCCACGTCCTTGACGCCGGAGTCCTTGAGGTTGAGCGCATGGGCATGGCCCTGGCTGCCATAGCCGACGATGACGACCTTCTTGCCCTTGATCAGGTTCAGGTCGGCGTCGCGATCGTAATAAACTCGCATGGTCGTTTCCTCGTTCAGATGGCCAGAATCGGCCGTTGGTCAGGTCTCGGAAGGTGAAAATTGCGGATTTCCGGGGCTGTCTAGAGCATTTCGCAGCCCGAAGGAAACCCGTTTCTGCATGGAAAGCTGCGGCATCATGCATCCATGAAGACGGGGTAGAGCGATGCCAGAAGCAGGATCGCCATCACGATATTGAAGGCGCGGACCAGCCGCTCGGAGGTCAGGACCGGGCGCAGTGCAGTGCCGAAGAAAGCCCAGACCACGGTCGAGACCGTGCCGACCAGCAGGCTGATCAGGGTCTGGATCGCGATATTGATCGGGAATCGGGCAATCGCCGCATAGGCGGTGATGGTGCCGATCACGATCACCCAGCCTTTGGCGTTGATCCACTGGAACATGGCGGCGCCCCAGAAGGTCATCGGGCCGCGGCCGTTGTCGCCGCCCGGCGTCGTCGGACCAGCCATCGCGATCACGGCGGCGAGGTAAATCAGGTAGGCGGCTCCGGCGTAC
Organism: Bradyrhizobium sp. 1; assembly: GCF_023073315.1. Taxonomy (GTDB): domain Bacteria; phylum Pseudomonadota; class Alphaproteobacteria; order Rhizobiales; family Xanthobacteraceae; genus Bradyrhizobium. The sequence continues at coordinate 282,861 of NZ_JADPJH010000022.1, forward strand.
TTCAAAATGGTCTGGAGGATCGGATATGCTAGGAACACCGTGCCGAGCCCGAGGCCGACGGCGCCGACCATGAAGGCAAAGCCGATGACGATGCCGGCGATGTGAGGAATGGTGCGCCGGAAGCCATAGGTCAGGCCCGAGGCCAGCAGCATGATGTTGTTCGGTCCGGGGGTGAAGTACATCACCACCATGAAGGCGAGGAAGGCATAGAAGAGCGAGTAGGCCATATTCACCTCACGCGGTCTTCGGCAGCGGCTGCGGCCGCTTGACCAGCACCATCACGGCAATGCCGCCGACGACGGTCAGCATGCCGGCGAGACGCAGCGGGCCGAACCGTTCCCCAAACACGATGCTGGAGGCGGCCGAGCCGACGAACGGCACCAGCAGCGCGAACGGCACCACTTGCGCGGCGGGGTAATCACGCAGCAATCGGCCCCACAGCCAATAGGCGATGCTGGTTGAGATGGCGCCGATCATCAGCAGGCAGATCAGGCCGGTCAACGACATGTGGACCAGCGACTGGAAGGTTGGCGCCGGGCCGTTGACGACCAGCGTGAGTACGAACAGCGGCACTGCGGTCGCAAGACAGAGCCAGGCGAACAGATCGAACATCGGCACGCCACGCGCGCCACGCAGCAAGATGTTGCCGACGGCAAAACTGAGTGGTGCGATCATCAGCACCGCGAAAGCACCGACGCTGAAATCGTAACCGACGGTGCCGCAGATCATCAGTAGCCCGACCGCTGCGATGACGACGCCGAGCGTCTGCACCGGCGTCGGGCGCTCGCCGAACGCGATCGCGGCAAAGCCGATCGTGAACAGCGCCTGGCTCTGCACGACGACACTGGTCAGCCCCACCGGCACGCCATGGGCGATGCCATAGGCCTGGCTGAGGAACTGGCCGAGGAACAGCGTAAAACTGATCGCGATCAGCAGCGACCATGCGACCTTCGGCTTGGGAATGAACAGGCACGGCACCGCGGCAATGCTGAAGCGCATCGCCGTCATCAGCTCCGGCGAAAACTCGTCGAGCGCGATCCGGCTCGCCACGAAGGCAAGCCCCCAGATGATCGCCACCATGAGGGCGATGAGGATATCGGCCGGCTTCATTATCGTTCCCGGTTCTGCCCTGTCGTGCAGCCCTGTTGTTGTTCCGGTCTAGCCTTGCTCGCCGGCTTTCGGTTTCCGCAGCAGATACGTGCCGTGCATCGGCGCGTGATAATCGGCCGAGACCAGCGTGAATCCGACATCGGTCAGCATCCGCTCCATCACCCAGCCGAAGGTGGAATATTCGTCGCGCATGTGCGTGACGACACTGTCGCGCGAAAAATCGTGGTTCTTGATCTGGCAATCGGCCCATTGCTCGACGTCGCGCTCGATTGCGTCGGGCATCGAGGCGTAGACAATGTCGCGCAGATAGAAGCTCGCACCCGGCTTCAGCGCGCGAAAAATCCGCGACATCGCCACGGCCTTCCAGAAATCCGGCAAATGATGCAGCGTGAACTCGCTGACGATGAGGTCGTAGGATTCCGGCTGATAAGCGAAGCTGAGCAAGCCGGCCGACTGCGTCGCGACCTTTGCCTTGCGATCCCGCGCGTAGATTTCGGCGAGCGCCAGCATCGCCGGCGAGATGTCGATGGCATCGACCTGCGCGCCCATCAGCGACGCTTCGGTCGCCAGCACACCGTTGCCGCAGCCGATATCGGCAATCCGCCAGCCGCGCTGGACTCCAAGCATCTTCAGCGCGGCGCGCGCCCGCAGATCGGCATCGTCGTGGGCGTCATAGATCGAGGCCACCGTGGGCCCGATGCCCATCCGGTTCCGCTCGTTATAGTACCAGTCGCGCGCCAGCATGGTTTACATCCCTTCGGGCCCGCGACCAATCGCGGCAACGCCGGTGCGCGACACCTCGACAAGGCCGAGCGGACGCATCAGGTCGATAAACTGGTTGATCTTGTCGGTATTGCCTGTGATCTCGAACACGAAGCTCTCGGTGGTGGCGTCGATCACGCGGGCGCGGAACGCATCCGCCAGCCGCAGCGCCTCGACACGGTGTTCGCCCTGCCCGCGCACCTTCACCATCGCGAGCTCCCGCTCGATCGCACGCTTGGTCAGCGTCATGTCGACGACGCGGTAGACCGGGATCATGCGGTCGAGCTGGTGCTTGATCTGCTCGATCACCATCGGCGTGCCCGTGGTGACGATGGTGATGCGCGAGAGATGCTTCTGGCTCTCGGTCTCCGAGACCGTGAGGCTCTCGATGTTGTAGCCGCGGCCCGAGAACAGGCCGATGACGCGCGCAAGCACGCCGGGTTCGTTCTGCACGAGCACCGAGAGCGTGTGCGTCTCGTTCGGATCGTGACGCTCCTCGATGAAGTAGGCGGATGCAGGCTGGTTCATGATCGTCCCCTTCGAAAGCATCTTGCGCTCACACCAGCGCCTTGCCGCCGGCAAACGCCTTTGCGGTGGCTTCATCGTTGGCCTGCTCGGGCAACAGCATCTCGTTGTGCGCCTTGCCGGACGGGATCATCGGGAAGCAGTTTTCGAGCGCCGCGACGCGGCAGTCGAACAGCACCGGGCGCTTGACCGAGATCATCTCCTGGATGGCGCCGTCGAGATCACCGGGCTTGTGCACCTGGAAGCCGACGCCGCCATAGGCTTCCGCGAGCTTGACGAAATCCGGCAGCGCCTCCGAATAGGAGTGCGACAGCCGGTTGCCGTGGAGCAGCTGCTGCCATTGCCGCACCATGCCCATGTACTGGTTGTTCAGGATGAAGATCTTGATCGGCAGCTCGTACTGAACCGCCGTCGACATCTCCTGCATCGTCATCTGCACCGAGGCGTCGCCCGCGATGTCGATGACGAGGCTGTCCGGATGAGCCACCTGCACGCCGACCGCGGCCGGCAGGCCGTAGCCCATGGTGCCGAGACCGCCCGACGTCATCCAGCGGTGCGGCTCCTCGAAGCCGAAGAACTGCGCGGCCCACATCTGGTGCTGGCCGACCTCGGTCGTGATGTAGGTATCCTTGCCGCGCGTCGCCTCGAACAGGCTCTGGATCGCGTGCTGCGGCAGGATCACGTCGTTGCTCTTCCTGTAATAGAGCGAGTTGCGGGCGCGCCATTGCGTGATCTGCTGCCACCACGCCTTGACGTCGGGCTTCTTCGCTTCCGCCTTGAACACCTGGAGGATGTCACCCAGGATGTTGCCGCAATCGCCGATGATCGGCACGTCGACGCGGATGTTCTTGTTGATCGAGGACGGATCGATGTCGATGTGGATCTTCTTCGAATTCGGCGAGAACGCATCGACACGGCCGGTGATACGGTCGTCGAAGCGCGCGCCGACGCACAGCATGACGTCGCAATCATGCATGGTCATGTTGGCTTCGTAGGTGCCGTGCATGCCGAGCATGCCGAGCCAGCTCTTGCCCGACGCAGGGTACGCACCGAGCCCCATCAGCGTCGAGGTGATCGGAAAACCGGTGACTTCGACCAGCTCGCGCAAGAGCTTGGTGGCCTCGGGGCCGGAATTGATGACGCCGCCGCCGCTGTAGATCACGGGACGTTTTGCGTTCGCCAGCAGCGACACGGCCTTGCGGATCTGCGTCGCATCGCCTTTCACGCGTGGCGCGTAGGAGCGGTGCACGTCGGATTTGCGCGGCGGATGATAGGTGCCGGTCGCGAACTGCACGTCCTTGGGAACGTCGACCAGCACCGGGCCCGGACGGCCCGTGGTCGCAACGTAGAACGCCTCGTGCAGGACCTTTGCGAGATCGTTGACGTCGCGCACCAGCCAATTGTGCTTGGTGCAGGGACGCGTGATGCCGACGGTATCGCATTCCTGGAACGCATCGTTGCCGATCAGATGCGTCGGCACCTGGCCGGAAATACACACCAGCGGGATCGAATCCATCAGCGCGTCGGTCAGCGGCGTCACCATGTTCGTGGCGCCGGGGCCGGAGGTCACCAGCGCAACGCCCGGCTTGCCGGTCGAGCGCGCATAACCCTCGGCGGCGTGGCCCGCACCCTGCTCGTGGCGGACCAGGATGTGCTGGACCTCGCTCTGCTGGAAGATCTCGTCATAGATCGGAAGCACGGCGCCGCCGGGATAGCCGAAAATGTCGGTCACGCCATGATCGATGAGCGCGCGGACGATCATCGCGGCGCCGGTCATCTGGTTCGGATCGTGGCTCTTGTCACTCATTGGCTTGCTCCGGATGCGCTGTTGCCAGCGGCTTCGTTCGTGTCGGGTTCGGGAAATAAAAAAGGCCCCGAAGAGGGACCCTGCACACCGCCTGTCATGTGGATGGCAGCTAGCCACCCCCGGCGGTGTGCCTGGGTACGACGGCGATAAGGAGTTTGGTAATAATGTTGCGCATGGCGGTCGCTCAGCTTCCCAAAGGTTGCGCGAAACATAACGACCAAAGCCCCGATGTCAAGGCAAAGCGGTCGTTCCCGCGCGATTTCGGAAGTGTAGCGGTGTTCCCGGGGTTCGGCGAGAGGTAAATGGGGAGCGTCGGCACAAAAGCGCGTCAGCCGGGGTCGCGCGCCGCGTTCACGATCGCAGCGAGCCATCCCCTCGCCTCCTCCGGCTTCACCCATTCGAACTCCGGCAATTGGTGCCGGAACCAGGTGAATTGCCGTTTGGCGTAGTGGCGGGTATCCGCCCGCCCGATCGTGGCCGCCTCGTCCAGGCTGAGCTCACCGCGCAAATGCCGGATCAGGGCCGGCACACCATGGGCCTTCATCGCCGGCAAGAGCGGATCGAGGTGTCTCGCAGCAAGACGCTCGACCTCCCTCAAGGCGCCGGAGCCGAGCATGGCGTCGAAGCGGGCGTCGATACGGGCATAGAGCTCGTCGCGCTCGGGGGCGAGGTACACCGCGCGAAAACTGTCCTTTGGCAGCAAAGGTGGTTGGCCCTCGCGATGCCAGTCGAGCAGAGAGCGCCCGGTCGCCTCGACCACTTCGAGCGCGCGCGCGATCCGGGTGCGGTCGCGCAGGTTCAATCGCTCGGCCGCGCGGGAATCGCGCCGCGCGAGTTCCGCATGCAACGCCTCGACGCCGTTCCGCTCCAGCCGCGCGCGCACATCCTCGCGGAATTCGGCGGGGATCGGCGGCACCACGGAGAGACCCGCCGTCAGCGCCTTGAAATACAGCCCGGTGCCGCCGATGAAGATCGGAAGCCGGCCTTCGGCATGGGCTTCTTCGAGAGCCTTTGCCGCGTCGCTCACCCAGGCGCCGGCCGAGAAGTTCACGGCCGCATCGACATGGCCGTAAAGGCGATGCGGAACGCTCGCCTCATCGCCATGTGTGGGACGTGCAGTGATGATGCGCAGGTCGCGGTAGACCTGCATGGAATCGGCATTGATCACGGTGCCGCCCGTGCTGAGGGCCAGCTCGAGCGCCAGCGCCGACTTGCCGCTGGCGGTCGGGCCTGCGATAAGCACGGCCTTGCCAACATGGCTTCTGCTGACTTGCCCCTCGCTCACGAAAACCTCAAATGTCCCTCGTCGCCACGCTGATCTGCAACCCCGACAATCCCGCGCTCGATAGCACCATCGTCGACGGCGCCCGCGCCGTGCTGCCTCAGGCAGCTCCTGCGCACTGGCTATTCGATGGGGTTGCCGTCGACATCCCCTTCGGCGGGCAGGATAACCTCGAAGGCGACCGTCACGCCATCGAACAGCGGTTGCGCGAGCTTCGCGGCGACCTGCCCATCGACATCGTCGTGCAGCCAACAGGCGTCCGGCGCAAGAAGCTTTTTCTCGCCGACATGGATTCCACCATGATCGGCCAGGAATGTATCGACGAGCTCGCCGATCTCGTCGGGATGAAGGCCCATGTCGCCGGCATCACCGAACGTGCGATGCGCGGCGAGATCGAGTTCGAGCCGGCGCTGCGCGAGCGCGTGGCGCTGCTGAAGGACCTTCCCGCCGGCGTGGTCGACGAGGTCCTGGCCAAGCGCATCACGCTGACCCCGGGCGGCCGCGCGCTGGTCGCGACCATGCGCGCGCACGGCGCCTATACCTGCCTCGTCTCCGGCGGTTTTACGCTGTTCACGAGCGCGGTCGCCGCAAAAATCGGCTTCCAGGAGAATCGCGCCAACGAGCTCGTCGTGCGCGACGGCAAGTTCACCGGCGAGGTCAAGGAGCCGATTTTGGGCCGCGCCGCCAAGCTCGCGACGCTGGTGGATCTCATGGAGTCCTTCGATCTCGACGACATCGACTCACTGGCAGTCGGCGATGGCGCCAACGACCTCGCGATGATCCAGGCGGCAGGGCTCGGCGTCGCCTATCACGCGAAGCCCGCCGTGGCCGCGGCTGCGGCGGCACGGATCGATCATGGCGATCTCACCGCGCTGCTGTATGCGCAGGGGTATCGGCGCGACGAGTTTGTGGAGGCGTAGCCTCCTCTCCGCCGTCATCACCCGCGAAAGCGGGTGATCCAGTATTCCAGAGACAGCGCTAGAGTACGGTGAAGCCGCGGCGTACTGGATGCCCCGGTCAAGCCGGGGCATGACAGTGAGGTTGGAGCAGCTGAGTTCTTACTGCACGCTCAGCGCGACAAACCGCAGCTCGCCGTCGGCGTTCGAGACCAGCAGCAGCACGGACTTCTTGCCGTCCTTCTTGAGCTGGTCGACCCGCTTCTGGATGTCCGCACCGCTCGAGACGGCTTCCTGCGCGACCTCGACGATGACGTCGCCGGCAGAAAGGCGCTTCTCGGCAGCATCCGAATTGGCGTCGACATTGGTGACGACCACGCCCTTGACGCTCTCCTTGATCTTGTAGCGCGTGCGCAGATCCTTGTTCAGCGCGGCAAGATCGAGGCCGAGCGCCTTCTGCGTCACCGGCTTCTCGGGCGCCGGCTCGTCGGACTTCACCGCGGCCTGCACCTTGTCCGGATCCTGCAAACGGCCGAGCGTGACCTTCTTGGTCTGCTCCTCGCCCTTGCGGATGATGACGACGTCGACCTCCTTGCCGACCGCGGTGTCGGCGACGACGCGGGAGAGATCCTTGGGGTCCTTGACGTCCTTGCCGTCGAACTTGACGACGACGTCGCCGGGCTCGATGCCGGCGGGCTTGGCCGGGCCCTTATCGTCGATGCCGGCGACCAGCGCGCCGCGCGGCGGCTTGATGTTGAGGCTCTCGGCGATCTCGTCGGTGACGCTCTGGATGCGCACGCCGAGCCAGCCGCGACGCAATTCGCCGAACTGGCGGAGCTGGTCGACGACACCCGCGACGGTCTTCGACGGCACAGCGAAGCCGATGCCGATCGAGCCGCCGGAGGGCGAGATGATCAGGGTGTTGACGCCGATGACATCGCCATCGAGGTTGAACAGCGGGCCGCCGGAATTGCCGCGATTGATGGCAGCGTCGGTCTGGATGTAGCTGTCATAGGGGCCCGAGGAGATGTCGCGGTTCTTGGCCGAGACGATACCTGCGGTCACCGTGCCACCGAGGCTGAAGGGGTTGCCGATCGCGACCACCCAGTCGCCAAGCCGGAGCTTGTCGGAATCGCCGAACTTCACCGAGACCAGCGGCTTCGGCGACTTGAACTTCAACACGGCAAGGTCGGTCTTCTTGTCGACGCCGACCAGTTCGGCCTTGATCTTGGTGCCGTCGTTGAGGATGACGTTGATCTCGTCGGCGTCCGCAATGACGTGGTTGTTGGTGACGACGACGCCTGATGTGTCGATGATGAAGCCGGAGCCAAGCGAATTGGTCTTTTTTGGCGGACCGTTGTCGCCGCCCTTGCTGCCGCCGCCGGGCCCCTTGCGGTTCTTGAAGAAGTCATCGAAGAACTCCTCGAAGGGCGAGCCGGGCGGCAATTGCGGCATGCTGTTGCTGCCGCCGCCCTTGGCTTCGACGGTCTGCGAGGTCGAGATGTTGACCACCGCGTCGATCACCTTCTCGGCGACATCGGCGATGCCCTCCGGTCCGCGCGCCTGAGCCGGCGTGCCGAACGCGCTGAAAGCACCGACAGCGAGCACGGCCAGCCCTAAGCGCAAGCGGGACGGGGCAATGATGGCTGCGGTCATTGGTATCTCCAGAAAAAAGATTCGGCGCCAGACTGCGCTCGAACGGGGGGACCGCGCAAGCGCGGACCTTAACGGGCCTCAAGACCCGGATAATATGGCCAAAAACCGGCCTCTCGCCTTCACTTTGGCGTTGGCGCGACGCTTAAATCGGTCGACGTATCACCCAGATCAGGATCAGGCCGGCTACCGCCGAACCGATCCCGACCACCCGCAGAACATTGTCCGGCGTGGCGATGGCGCTCTTCATGGCCTTGCGCATCCAGTTCGGACTTGCCGCGAACATCAAGCCTTCCAGCACGAACAGAATGCCCAAGCCGATGAGGAAGTCGGCGAACGCAATGGACCTCATCGGATTGGAACCTCCCGTTGTGCTGTTCTTGTCTGGACAAAGGGCGGCAGAACTGCCGCCCCTGTCTAGCTTACGGTTTCGCCGGCGTCTCGGTCGCCGTCTTGCCGGACGGGTTACCAAAGAACCGGAAGAAATCCGAGTCCGGCCGCAGCAGGAAGCGGGTGTCGCTCGACTTGAGCCCGTTCTCATAGGCCGACATCGAGCGGTAGAAGGCGAAGAAATCGGCGTCCCTGCCGTAAGCTTCCGCAAACAGACGGTTGCGCTCGGCATCGCCCACGCCGCGCGTCTGCTCGGCCTGTGACCTGGCTTCCGCCTCGATCACGGTCGCCTCACGGTCGGCCTTCGACTTGATCTCCTGTGCCTTCTGACCGCCCTGCGCGCGGAACTCGGCGGCTTCGCGCTCACGCTCGGTCTTCATGCGCAGATAGACTGCCTGGCTGTTCTGCTCCGGCAAATCGGCACGCCTGATACGGACGTCGACGACCTGGATGCCATAGCCGTCGGCCTCACGATCGAGCTGGTCGCGGATGCGCTGCATCAGCTTCTCGCGGTCGTCCCGCACCACGTTGATGAAGGTGACCTCGCCGAGCACGCGGCGCAGCGCCGCGTTCAGGAGCGTGGTGAGCTGGATGTTGGCGGCCTGGATCGAGCCGACGCTCTGATAGAAGCGCAGCGCGTCCTTGATGCGGTAACGCGCGAAGGCGTCGACCACGAGCCGCTTCTGATCGGACGCGATTGCTTCCTGCGACGGGTTCTCCAGATCGAGGATCCGCTTGTCGATGTTGATCACCGAATTCCACGGCGCCTTGAAGTGCAGGCCGGGATCGGTGACGACGTCGACGGGCTTGCCGAACTGCAGCACGATGGTCTGCTCGGTCTGCTGCACCGTGAACAGCGACATGTAGCCGACGATCACGACGAGCAGGAGGGCGAGCAGCGTGACGATACCTGTGACCGGAGACCTCATCTTGTGGCTCCGCTCGATTGCTGACCGGTGGTAGGCGGCCGCTTGGTCGTCAATTCGCCGAGCGGCAAATACGGCACGACGCCCTGGCCCGCGGCGCCGCCATCATAAATGAGCTTGTCCGAGCCGCCGAGCACGCGCTCCATCGTCTCCAGATAGATTCGTTCACGCGTCACGTCGGGCGCCTTCTTGTATTCCTCGTAAACCTTCAGGAATCGCGAGCTCTGGCCCTTGGCCTCGGCGACCGTCTGCTCCCTGTAGCCTTCGGCGGCCTGCAGGATCTGCGCGGCACGTCCGCGGGCCTGCGGCACCACCTGGTTGGCGTAAGTCTGCGCCTCGTTCTGCAACTGCTCGAGATTGGCGCGCGCCGCCTGGACGTCGCGGAACGCAGCGATCACGTCACCCGGCGGATCGACCTTCTGCATCTGCACCTGGGTGATCTGAATACCGGAGCCGTAGCCGTCGAGCGTCTTCTGCATCAATTCCTGCACACCCTGCTCGGTCATGTTGCGCGCGCCGGTCAGGATCGGCTGGATCTGCGAGCGGCCGATCACCTCGCGCATCGCGCTCTCGGCGACCGCCTTCACGGTGCCTTCAGGGTTCTGGATGTTGAACAGGAAGTTGCCGACGCCATCAGGCTTGATCCGCCACAGCACGGTGAAATCGACGTCGACGATGTTCTCGTCGCCGGTCAGCATCAGGCTCTCTTCCGGCACGTCACGAATGGAGCGGCCGCGCCGCGCCGGATCGTCGATCAGCGTCATGCCGATGGAGATCGTGTTGACGCGCAGCGCCTTCGGCAGCAGCACCGTCTCGATCGGATAGGGCAAATGATAGTTCAGGCCAGGATCCACGGTGCGCACGTGCTTGCCGAAACGCAGCACGACGCCCTGTTCTTCAGACTGCACCCGGAAGAAGCCCGACAGCAGCCAGAACGCGATGATCAGCAGGATGATCAGCGTGATGCCGATGCCGGAGAAATAGCCGCCCGGCATCATCTGCTGGAGGCGATCCTGGCCACGCCGCAGAAGGTCTTCCAGATCCGGCGGCCTTGGCCCGACTGGTTGCGGGCCGTTGCCCCATGGTCCCTTCGGACCCGAGCCCCATGGGCCACCGCCCTGATTCTTCCACGGCATTCGACGCTCTCCTCGGCAGACCGGTACTAGAATTAACCCCGGCCCGCATTGTCCGGTCCGGCTTTATAGGGGACCGGCAGGTCCCTTACAACGCAGCCCTAGCCATCTTTCGAGCTAAGCTCGGGGGCAGAAAAGTCAATGTTAACATTGGCAAATGCGGTTAATGGCGGGGCCGCCGACGATATGTCACATAGGAGTAGTCGGCGCTGTCGTCGGGGCCGGCGGGATGGCGGATACGCGCGACCTCATCCCATTCTGCAGACACAATCGCGGGGAAGTGCGTGTCGCCTTCGACGCTGGCATGGACTTCCGTGATCTCGAGCCGATCCACCCGCGGCAATGCGCGCGTGTAGATGTCGATCCCGCCAAAAATGATGATGTCTGTGACCGAGCGTCGCAGGGCGTCGCCCTGCGCGATGGCGAAGGCGTTTTCCAACGACGTCGTGACCACGGCACCCGACGCGCGGTAGGCGAGATCGCGGGTGACGACGATGTTGGTGCGACCGGGCAGCGGCCGCCGCAGCGACTCGAACGTCTTCCGGCCCATGATGAGAGGCTTGTTCAACGTCATCGCCTTGAGGCGCTGCTGGTCCGCCTTCAGCCGCCAGGGAATCGTGTTGTCACGACCGATCACGCCGTTCTCTGCAACAGCGACGATGAGCACGATCTCCATCAGGTCGTCCCCCCGGCCAGCCGCGTCAGCGCCGGCCCGGTGACGCGGCACAGCGTCCAGTCGTCCATCATCGCCGCGCCGAGCGATTTGTAGAACGCGATCGACGGCGCATTCCAGTCGAGCACCGCCCATTGCAGGCGCGACCAGCCGTTGTCGACGCATTCCCTGGCGAGATGGACCAGCAGCGCCTTGCCGAGGCCCCTGCCCCGATGCGACGGCCGCACATACAAATCTTCGAGATAGATGCCGTGGCGGCCGCTGAAGGTGGAAAAATTCGTAAACCACACCGCGAAGCCGACCGGCTCGCCGTCCCACTCCGCGATCGCGCAATAGAGCTGCGACCGCTCGCCGAACAGCGCGTCCGCGATGTCAGCCTCGGTCGCCTCGACCTCGTGCGATAGCTTCTCGTACTCGGCAAGCTCGCGGATGAAAGCAAGAACGAGCTCGGCTTCGCCCGGGCGCACACGACGGATGGTGAGCGACATCGGCGTCAGACCGCGACCGCCGCCTTGATGTGCGGATGCGGGTCGTAGCCGACGAGTTCAAAGTCCTCATAGCGGAAGGAGAAGATGTCCTTCACCTCGGGATTGATCCGCATCACCGGCAGCGCGCGCGGCGCGCGCGTCAGCTGAAGCCGCGCCTGCTCGAGATGGTTGGAATAGAGATGCGTGTCGCCGAACGAATGCACGAAATCGCCGGGCTTCAGGCCCGTGACCTGCGCGACCATCAGGGTGAGCAGCGCGTAGGAGGCGATGTTGAAGGGCACGCCGAGGAACACGTCGGCCGAGCGCTGATAGAGCTGGCACGACAGCTTGCCGTTGGCGACGTAGAACTGGAACAGGCAGTGGCACGGCGGCAGCGCCATCTTGTCCACTTCGGCCGGATTCCAGGCCGAGACGATTAGGCGGCGCGAGTCCGGATTGCGCTTGATCATGTCGACTACGTTCGCGATCTGGTCGATGCTGCGTCCGTCAGGCGCGGGCCAGGAGCGCCACTGATGGCCGTAGACCGGGCCAAGATCGCCATTGGCGTCGGCCCACTCGTCCCAGATGGTGACGCCGTTGTCCTTGAGGTACTTGATGTTGGTGTCGCCCTTCAGGAACCACAGCAGCTCATGCACGATCGCCTTCAGCGGCAGCCGCTTGGTGGTCAGCATCGGGAAGCCGGCGGACAGATTGAAGCGCATCTGATGGCCGAACACCGAGAGCGTGCCGGTGCCGGTCCGGTCGGTCTTCTCGGCGCCGTCTGAAAGAATCCGCTCGAGCAGGTCCTGATACTGGTGCATGTGCGATAGAGCCTTTGGGGAGGCGGCGAACTTAACGGCCGCCCCGGCGCTGCGACAGCGGCGATTCGCCGTCTGCACCCATTATACCCGGAAAAGGTGAGTGCTCCCGAGGCAAACGACAAGGGGCGGAACTCAACGCTCCGCCCCTCGCCTATCAGCTTGAAAGTGCTGGTTAACTCGCCGGCTTGAGCACGGGGGTCCACTTCGCGATTTCGCTCTTCACGAGAGCGGCGAGCGCCTCCGGCGTCCGGTCCTTGGGCACCGGGATGACGCTGCCGAGCTCGAGCAGGCGCTTCTTCACGGTCTCGTCGTCGAGCGCCTTGATGGCGGCGGCGTTCAGGCTCGCGATGATCGCGGGCGAAGTTCCCTTCGGCGCGAACATCGCGTTCCAGGCCTGGGCCTGGAATCCCGGCAGGCCGGCTTCCGCGGTCGTCGGCACGTTCGGCAGCGACGGATTGCGCTCCGGCGTTGCGATCGCATAGGCCTTGATGGTGCCGGCATTGATCTGCGGCACGGCGTTGACGATCTGGTCGCAGATGTAATCGACCTGCCCCGCCACCAGCGCGTTCATCGCGGGTCCCGTGCCGTTGAAGGGCACACCGACCGGCTTGATGTCGAGGATGGAGTGCAGCAGCTCGCAGGAGACGTGCGAGACCGAGCCGATGCCGGCATGCGCCGCATTCACCTTCTCGGAATTCGCCTTCACGTAAGTGACGAACTCCTTCAAATCCTTCGGCGGAAAGTCCTTGCGCGCGAGAATGAGGATCGGCGTGCCCGCGAGCAGCGCGACCGGCTCGAAGTCTTTCTCCGGATGATAGGCGAGCTTCGGATAGAGCGGCACCGAGGCCGCGTGCGTGCCCATGTGCCCGGTGATGAGCGTATATCCGTCATTGGTGGCACGCGCGGCACGCGTGGTCGCGGTCGTTCCACCGGCACCGACGACGTTCTCGATGATGATGCTCTGGCCTAGCGTCTGCGCCATGTGCGAAGTGACGATGCGCGAGATCACGTCGGTCGGTCCGCCGGCCGCGAACGGCACGATCATGGTGATGCTGCGCGTCGGATAGGTCTGCGCTTTCGCCGGCGCGACAAAGCCGCACAGCGACGCGAGACATGCGCCAGCAAGCGCGCGAATGAAGGTCATCTCGATCTCCCGGACACAAACAAAAATGCCGGCCACAAGGGCCGGCATTCTCATTTCACGAAGGCGTCACAGAAGTCGATTGGACTTCCGAATGCGGCGCGCGGACGCAGGGCGCCGCGCGGACGCAGGGCGCCGCGATCAGTTCTCCGACTCGGTGAACACCTCGTCGCGCTTGGCGCGCAGCGCGGGCAGCACTGTGAGGATCAAGAGAAACGCCGCGATCGCCAGCAGCACGGCCGACAACGGACGCGTCAGGAACACGCTCCAGTCGCCGCGCGAGATCAGCAGCGCGCGACGCAGGTTCTCTTCCATCAGCGGTCCCAGCACCATGCCGAGCAGCAGCGGCGCCGGCTCGAAATCGTGCTTGATCAGCCAGTAGCCGACCAGACCGAACACGCCTGCGAGGATGACGTCGACCGGTGCGTTGTTCACCGAGTAGATGCCGATCGCGCAGAAGATCACGATCGAGGGGAACATCAGCCGGTAAGGTACACGCAGCAGCCGCACCCAGATTCCGACCAGCGGCAGGTTGATGATGATCAGCATGAGATTGCCGATCCACATCGAGGCGATCATGCCCCAGACGAGCTCCGGCTGCTTCTGCATCACCTGCGGACCCGGCACGATGCCGTGGATGGTCATCGCGCCCACCATCAGCGCCATCACCGCATTCGGCGGGATGCCGAGCGTCAGCAGCGGGATGAAGGAGGTCTGCGCCGCGGCGTTGTTGGCGCTTTCCGGCGCCGCCACGCCCTCGATCGCACCGCGGCCGAACCGCGACGGGTTCTTGGCGATCTTCTTCTCGAGCGTATAGGACGCAAAGGATGCGATGACGGCGCCGCCCCCCGGCAGAATGCCGAGGATCGAGCCGAGCACGGTGCCGCGCAGGATCGCAGGCGCCGAGTCGATCAGGTCTTTCCTGGTCGGCATCAGACCGGTGATCTTCTGCTGCACGAGATCGCGGTTCATCTCGGCACCGGCGTCGAGATTGCGGATGATCTCGGCGAAACCAAACACGCCCATCGCCACCGTCGCGAAGCCGAGTCCGTCGGCGAGCTCCGGAATGTTGAATGCCATGCGCGAAGCGCCGGTCTCGATGTCCGAGCCGACCATCGACAGCAACAGGCCGAACACGATCATCGCGATCGCCTTCAGCACCGAGCCCTTGGCCAGCACCACCGCGAAAATCAGGCCGAGCACCATCAGCGAGAAATATTCGGCCGGGCCAAACGCCAGCGCGAGCTTGGTCAGCGGTGCACCGAGCACGGCGATGAGCACGGTCGCGACGCAGCCGGCGAAGAACGAGCCGATGGCGGCGATCGCCAGCGCCGGGCCGGCGCGGCCCTGCTTGGCCATCTGGTGGCCGTCGATGGCGGTGACCACCGATGTCGCTTCGCCCGGAATATTGACCAGGATCGAGGTGGTCGAGCCGCCATACTGGGCGCCGTAATAGATGCCGGCGAGCATGATCAGCGCGCCGACCGGCGGCAATCCGAACGTGATCGGCAGCAGCATCGCCACTGTTGCGACGGTGCCGATGCCCGGCAGCACGCCGACAAGCGTGCCGACCAGTGCACCGATCAGGCACATGAGAATATTGATCGAGATCGGGAGCGACAGCCCGTAGAGCCACCAGGGTGACCACCAGGAGATCTGAAACACGACACCGAAACCGAGGCCCAGATTGTGGAAGAGATCGAACATCACACCCTCACTGAACCAGGAAGCGCGGGAACATCGGCATCGGCAGCCCGAGCACGTAGGGGAAGAGCAGCGCGCAGCCGAGCGTCAGGCAGGCGCCAACGATGATCGCTTCGACCCAGCGCGTCTCATGCGTGCCCATCGCCGAGATCAGGAAGCTCGCGAACGCCGTAACCACAACCCCAAGCGGACGAATCGCCAGGGCGAAGAAGACGATCGAGATCATCACGAAGAGCGGCCCGCGCCAGGCATAGTGCGCCATCGCCGGTCCATCGGTCAAAAGTCCCGTCAATGCGATGCCGGCGCCAAGCGCCACGAGGAGCCCGCCAAACATCCGCGGCGCCGTGCCTGCGCCAAAGGAGAAGCCGCGCATGCCCTGCAAATCGCTGGAAGCCCACAGTGCAAACAACGCCAGCGCCATCAGCACGATCCCGCCGACATAGTCCTGTGCCGACCTGATCGTCATGAAGAGCGTGAGGATCGCCACCGCAAACAGCGGATAGGAATAGACCAGCGCCAGCAGCACATCGGATGACGCCTTCTTGGTGTCACCGCCGACCGCCCCGAGCAACGCTCCGGGCGCGCCCGCGAGCAGCGCGGTTGCATGGCTGATCACGACGGTGGATGGGCCGCGGCCGGCGCCCCAGCCAAAGATCGTCCCGAACGACCAGATGAATTCGAAAATCTGCGGCGCCAGGGCCAGCAGACAGAAGCTGATCGCCACCGACGTGTTTCGGGTGGCTGTCGCCGAGTGGCCCATCGTATCGGCCATGCATGTCTCCTCCGCGACTCCATTAAGTCACGCGCACTGTTGTTCTATCGGCTGGAAATTGAACCCCCGCCCGGCTCACTGCCTAGCGATTTTCATTACACAATGCCAGCAAAACCCAACAGGCCCCCGGCGAGCAAAAGCCACAGTGGATTGACGCGCGAGATGGATGCGACCACTGCAACCGCCGCGGTCAAAAGCAGTGCAACAAAAGTCCGATCGGTGGACTGGGCCAGGATCAGGGCGCTGGCTGCCATCAGTCCGATCGAAAGGGGAACCAGTGCAGCCTGAATCAGGGCGGGCCAGCGCGATTGGCTGGGCCGGCTCAGGAGACGGCTGACATAATAGGCAAGCAGCGCCGTCGGCAGGCACATCGCCAGCGTCGCCGCCAGCGCGCCGGGGATGCCGGCGACGGCATAGCCGATTAACGTCACGATAAGCACGTTTGGACCTGGCGAGAGCTGCGCGATCGCATAGGCGTCGGCGAACTGCTTCTCGGTCATCCAGTGATGCACATCGACCGCGATACGATGCATCTCCGGCACCGCCGCCGCGGCGCCGCCAACCGCGAACAGCGACATTAGACCAAAGGTGGAGATCAGCGCCCAGATCGGGTTTTCGCTGGTCATGCTGCTACCTTCCGCCGCATCAAATAGGTCGCGCCGATGCTGACGGGGATCGCGACCAGCAGCACCGCCTGGAGCGGCAGGCGGAGCACACCGATGGCCACGAAGACGCCGAGCATCAGGACGATCACGACGACGTCCATCCGCTTGAACAAGGGCGTCATCATCCGGAAGACCACTGCGATCAAGAGGCCGACCGCCGCGCAGGAGATGCCCGCGAGAATACGACGCAGCACCTCCACGTCGCCGAACCGGGCGTAGATGATCGCAAGCACCGTCATGATCAGCGTCGGCGGTAGCAACAGCCCGGTAAAGGCGGCCACGCCGCCCGCGATCCCCCGCAGCCGCGATCCGAACACCATCGACAGATTGACGATGTTGGGCCCGGGCAGGAAATGGCAGAGCGCAAAGGTCTCGTTGAACTCCTCCGCCGTCATCCAGCGGTGCTGGTCGACAATGGCGTGCCGGGCAAACACCAAAACCCCGCCGAAGCCGGCCAGCGACATCCGGGCAAAGGCCAGGAACAGCGCGAGTAGGCCGGGCGGTGGGGCATGGGCGGCAGGATGGTCCGGCTCTTGGGCGGCCGGTGCAGAATCCGGGGACATGTCAGCAGCTTAGAACGCAGGCAGCTTCGGGGCCAAGACCATATGGACGGCCGTCCGGAACCTATCCAAAGGGAACCGCAGGCCTCTGCTCGAAACACCTGTCATTTGAAACCTTTGCCCCCTATATTGGGGGTGCCGGTTCGCCGGCTATGGAAATAAACGGTCGTCGCAATAAACCATTCGGACCCGGGGGCGGTACCCGGCGCCTCCACCAAAGCTCATCGTTCGGCGAGCTTGGCCCACCGAGAGGTGAGCTTCGGCGGGGGCGAAATAGGATCGACGAGGGCGTAAAGGGCGAACTTTTTCCCGGTATTGTTCCGCCGTTATCGGGCTATGCAATAGTTGCCAACGACAACTTTGCTCCGGTTGCTCAGGCTGCGTAACGCAGTTTGAAAGACCATTCTGAAGTCCTAACGGGTTAAGCTCCGTTAGGCGGGGTTCGGAGGCACCTGGCAACAGAAGCCTCCACTTACCTCTTATTTCCTTCCCGGCGGGGACTCCTGCTGACCCGTCAGGCGCGGTACTATTGCGGCTTGGCGAGTCGGGCCGGCAGGGCCCAACTCCTGGAATGCGACAGGACCACGATAGTGACCGATCATATCCGATACGATGTGCTGGCCCGCGATGCGCTGCGCGGCGTGCTGCGGAAGGTGCTGACCGATGCCGCGTCCCAGGGACTGCCGGGCGAGCACCATTTCTTCATCACCTTCGTGTCGAAGGCCGACGGTGTGAAGATCTCATCGCGGTTGCTGGCGCAATATCCGGAAGAGATGACGATCATCCTCCAGCACCAGTTCTGGGACCTGACCGTGCTTGAGGATCGCTTCGAGGTCGGCCTGTCCTTCGGCGGCATTCCCGAGCGGCTGATCGTGCCGTTCAGCGCCATCAAGAGCTTCCTCGATCCGTCCGTGAAATTCGGCCTCCAGTTCGATACCTCCGATGTCGCCGAGGTCGCGCCGGAGACGCTGCCGGCCGCTCCCGCGCCGTCGGCTGTCGCAGTCACTGCCGAAGCGGCGGAAAGCGCCGACGAGCCGACCGCCCCGAACCAGGGCGGCGCCGAAGTCGTGCGGCTCGATCGTTTCCGCAAGAAATGATCTAGGCTGTCGCGCGAAGCCGTCGCGCCGGGCCAAACACCCTATATAGAAGAGCATATGACAGGGCCGCGCGGCGTTTCGTGCGGCAGAATGGATGTGCTCATGGCCAAAGCTGCCCGCTCGACAACCGCCCGTCCCGCCACCCGCATCGAGACCGACAGTTTCGGACCCATCGAGGTGCCCGCCGATCGCTATTGGGGGGCGCAGACCGAACGCTCGCGCCAGAATTTCCGCATCGGCATCGACCGCATGCCGATCTCGCTGGTGCATGCACTCGGCATCGTCAAGCTCGCGGCGGCACAGTCCAACCTCGAGCTCGGCCTGCTCGACCAGCGCCGCGCCAATGCGATCATCCGCGCCGCGCGCGAGGTGATCGAGGGCAAGCTCGACGACCATTTCCCGCTTGTGGTGTGGCAGACCGGCTCGGGCACCCAGAGCAACATGAACCTCAACGAGGTGATCGCCAACCGCGCCAATGAGATGCTCGGCGGCGAGCTCGGCGCCAAGAAGCCGGTGCATCCCAACGATCACGTCAACATGAGCCAGTCGTCGAACGACTCGTTTCCCACCGCGATGCACATCGCGGCCGCAAGCCGCATCACTGCCGATCTCGTTCCTGCCCTCGGCGAGCTGCTCAATGCGTTGCGCAAGAAGGAAAAGGAGTTTTCGAAGATCGTGAAGATCGGCCGGACTCATACCCAGGATGCGACGCCGCTGACGCTTGGCCAGGAATTTTCAGGCTATGCCGCGCAGGTCGAGAGCGGCATCGCGCGGCTGAAGGTCGCAGTGAAAGACCTCTATCCGCTGGCGCAGGGCGGCACCGCCGTCGGCACCGGCCTCAACTCCAAGCCGCGCTTTGCAAAACTGTTCGCAAAGCACGCTGTCGGGATCACGAAGCTGCCCTTCACCAGCGCCGCCAACAAATTCGAGGCCCTGGCTTCCAACGACGCCTATGTGCTGGTGCACGGCGCCATCAATTCGGTCGCGACGGGCCTGTTCAAGATCGCCAACGACATCCGCCTGCTCGGATCGGGCCCGCGCTCGGGCCTTGGCGAGCTGATCCTGCCGGAGAACGAGCCGGGCTCGTCGATCATGCCGGGCAAGGTCAATCCGACGCAATGCGAGGCGATGACGATGGTGTGCTGCCAGGTGTTCGGCAATCACACTGCCATCACGATCGCCGGCAGCCAGGGCCATTTCGAGCTCAACGTCTACAAGCCCGTGCTGGCCTACAACATGCTGCACTCGATCCGCCTGATGGCGGACGCCGCGCGCTCCTTCACCGAACATTGCGTCAGCGGCATCCGCGCCGATGAGAAGCGCATCAGTGAGCTGATGCAGCGCTCGCTGATGCTGGTGACGGCGCTCGCCCCGAAAATCGGCTACGACAATGCCGCCAAGGTGGCCAAGACCGCGCACGCCAACGGCACCACGCTGAAGGAAGAGGCGCTGCGGCTCGGCTTCGTCTCGGGCGACGAATTCGACCGCCTGGTGCAGCCGGAGAAAATGACGCGGCCCGGATGAATTCCGAATTCCGATAGTCATCCGTAATGATACGGAGCCCTGAAGCTCATAAATATAAGGCTTAAAGGACAGGATTTGATTACCGTCAATGTTGCGGCGAGGCGGCGTGTTACGCAAGGCCTCTCCGCCCTTGACGGGGCTAATTCATCGTTTGATGGCCCAAGCGGCCGATTGACGAGGACGAGCGAATGGCGATCAAGTCTTGTGGGGCGCAGCATGGCGCCCTGTTTCTGAATGTTTCATCCTGCCTGAGGAGGATCGGATGATGGAGACGCGGCATGGCGAACGTCATCAACTTGAATCGTTTCCGGAAGCGCGCCGAGCGGGAAGCCTCGGCGAAGCAGGCGGACGCCAACCGAACGAAGTTCGGCCGCACGAAGGCGGAACGGTCGGCGGAGGAGACGCACGCGGACAAGGCGAAGGCGCATCTGGACCAGCACCAGATCGATCACGAGGACCAATCATGAAGTCGCCCGTCGTGAAACGATCGATTGTGGTCGCAGGCCACAAGACCAGCGTCAGCCTGGAAGAGGCGTTCTGGAACGGCATGAAGGAGATCTCGGGCCTGCGCAACATGACGCTGTCCGAGCTGGTCGGCGAAATCGACGGCGCCCGCCAGCAGGGCAATTTGTCCTCGGCGATCCGCCTGTTCGTGCTCGACTACTTCAAGAGCCGCGCCATGGCCGCCATCCAGGCGGACAAGGTCCCGGCCTAGTCGCCGCCGGGGCGCTTTGCCCACGGCTTCGTGATCTGCACTTTAAAATCACTCTAAGGTGCAGCTTCGGCGTGCCAGCGCGCTTGACCTCAATGCCCTGCGTTGAAAATACAGGGCATGACCGATACCCATGACACGCGCCGCGAGTTGCCGCTGGGCCTGGCCCGCCGCGGCTATACCGGAATCATCCAGCACCTCTCCGCCAAGGATGCGGGCTCGGCCCTCTCCGACATCGAGCTGGAGAGCCGGCTGATTGAGCTCGGCTTCGTCGAGGGCGCCCGGGTCGAGGTCCTGCACGAAGGCCTGGTCGGGCGCGACCCCATTGCCGTCCGTGTCGACAACATCACGATCGCGGTCCGCCGTCGTGAGGCCATGGCCATCATCGTCGCGTAGACAGCGACCGGATATTTGATTCCAAGGCCTTTGATCACATGGAATTACCCCTGCTGCATCTCGCCCTGGTCGGCACGCCCAACAGCGGCAAGACCTCGCTGTTCAATGCCCTGACCGGCAGCCGGCAGAAGGTCGCGAACTATCCGGGCGTCACCGTCGAGCGCAAGGAAGGCTTCTTCGTCACCCCGCAGGGACGTCAGGTCTCGGTGGTGGACCTGCCCGGCACCTATTCGCTGCGCGGACGCAGCCCGGACGAGGAGATCACCCGCGACTTCGTGCTCGGCAAGGCCACCGGCGAGACCGTGCCGGACCTCGTGCTGTGCGTGGCCGATTCCACCAATCTCCGCCTGACCATCCGCCTGCTGCTGGAGCTGAAGCGCACCGGACGGCCGATGGTCCTCGTGCTCAACATGTTCGATATCGCGTCCCGCCGCGGCATCAGCGTCGACGTCGCGCGGCTCGCCAAGGAGCTCGGCGTGCCCGTGGTCACCTCGATCGCGGTGCGCAAGGGCGGCACGGCCGACCTCCTGGCTCTGACGGACGAGATCTCGGCCAAGCTCGCCGCCGAGCTTCAGCAGGAGAACAATTGGCGCGCGCTCAGCGTTGCCGAACTGCGCGCCACCCAGCGCGAGGCCGACCGCATCATCGGCGACTGTGTCAGCCTGCCTGCCAGGCCCGACACCTGGACCGCGCGGATCGATGCCGTGGTGCTGCATCCGGTCGGCGGGCTGGTCGTGCTCGCACTGATCCTGTTCGTGATGTTCCAGGCGGTGTTCGCCTGGGCGCAGCCGCTGATGGATCTGCTCAACAATGGCTTCGACGCGCTCGGCGAGTTCGTGCACGCCACCCTGCCCACAGGCCTGGTGCAGAGCTTCCTTCAGAACGGCGTGATCTCGGGCGTCGGCAGCGTCATCGTGTTCCTGCCGCAGATTATCATCATCTTCCTGTTCATCCTGCTGCTGGAAGATTTCGGCTACATGGCGCGCGCCGCGTTCCTGATGGACCGCATCATGGGCGGCGCCGGCCTGCACGGCCGCGCCTTCATTCCGCTGCTGTCGAGCTTTGCCTGTGCCATTCCCGGCATCATGGCGACGCGCGTGATCGACAACAAGCGCGACCGGCTGACCACGATTTTGATCGCGCCGCTGATGACCTGCTCGGCGCGCATTCCCGTCTACACACTGATCATCTCCGCCTTCATTCCCGCGAAGGACGTCTGGGGCTTCATCAACCTCCAGGGCCTCGTGATGTTCGGCCTCTACGCCACCGGTATCGCCAGCGCGCTCGCCGTTTCGTTCCTGATCAAGTTCTTCATGCTGCGCGACTTTGCGCCGGCGCCGTTCATGCTCGAGCTGCCGGACTACAAAATGCCGCAGCTGAAATCGATCGCGATCGGCGTCTATACGCGGGCCAAGATGTTTCTGCATCGCGCCGGCACCACGATCTTCTCGATGATGGTGCTGATCTGGTTCCTCGCCTCGTTCCCGCAACCGCCGGCGGGCGCAACCGAGCCTGCCATCGACTTCAGCCTCGCCGCCATCATCGGCAAGGCGCTCGAGCCCTTGCTCGCGCCGGTCGGCTTCAACTGGCAGATCGCGGTCGCGCTGATCCCGGGCATGGCGGCGCGCGAGGTCGCGGTCGCAGCGCTCGGCACCGTCTATGCGATCGAAGGCGGCAAGGAAGCGGCCGAGCAGATCGGCTCGGTGCTGGCGACGAAATGGTCGCTAGCGACCGCGCTGTCAATGCTGGCCTGGTACATCTTCGCCCCGCAATGCGCGTCCACGCTGGCGGTGATCCGGCGCGAGACCGGCAGCTGGGGATGGATGGCGGCGACGTTCGGCTACATGCTGGTGCTGGCGTATGCGGCGAGCCTTTTGACGTACAATGTCGCGGTTGCCATGGGGGCTGGGTAACGCCCTCGTACCCACAACTGCGAAAACAACCCCATGCACAGTAGACGGGGGCTGTGAAATCAATGGGTTACGCGTCCGCGAAAATCCGTCGACCGTAGCCCCGGGCGTAGCGCAGCGAGATCCGAGCTACAAACGCGACAAAACACCAAATACCGAATCTCATCTTGACTTGTCGGGCAACACACCGGCATAATGTAATCATGGATCGCTGCCTTCGACGCTTCAGCGCGGGCGGTCCTGTCCTTCCTCCGCATCGCTTTCCGGCTCCCTGATCAGCACGGCGGGTTCGTCATAGCCTTTGCGGCTGCTGTAAAACACCAGCGCCATCAAGCCGACGCCGACGACCAGCGAGAACACGACACCAAGCACCAGCGCGACATAGCCCGACGCCGGCACGCTGGTATCAGTGCTGGTCCAGCCGAGATAGCCGAGAACGGACGCAGCAACGAGCATCGCGCATAACCCCGCGATGACCAGCCATCTCGCGAGCCCGCCGCCTTGCGGCATGGATGATGCCGGTTGCCCGTCAGTGCTGTTCTCAGTGCTGTTCATGGCGCTCTCCTCGCGCAGCCGTCGTGTCCCGCTTACGGTGCGGTGGCCTTGGTCGCGATCGCATGCAGGGCCCCGGTCATCGCCGTGACGGCAGCCTTGGCCGGCTCACCGACGCCATGACGCCCGGCGAGATAGGCGGGATCGTTGTAGCTCAGCCAGGTTGCGCCTTGCTCGTCCTGCCAGACCAGCGCCTTCAGCGGCAGGTCGATGCCGACAGTCTGCGCCTGCTGCATCAGCGGCGTGCCGCCCTTGGCATTGCCGAAGATCAAAAGATCGGTTGGCCGCAGCGGCATTCCGACAGCGGCAGCGCCCGCGGCATGATCGACGCGGGCAAAAACGGTGAGGCCCTTCGCCTTCACCTCGGCCTCGAGCCGCTTCATCGTCTCTTCCGGCCCGAAGCCGCTCTTGATGGTAATGAGTCCGTCTGCTGCCATGGCCTGTGTCTCCCATAAACATGCCGCTGCAACCAGAGCGGCGATCCTGAACAGTGCCGAGAGCTTCATGCTCGCCCGCTCACTTCTTGCGGAATAATCGCGCCGGGTCGAACTCCGGTTCCGGAACGAAGCCGTCGCGGTTGGGCATTTTGATCTTCGGTAGCGTGTCCTTGTCGACCTTGCCGTCCGCTGGGACGATGCCGTTGAGGCTGAGGATGTAGGCGGTGACGGCGTAGGTGTCATCGGTGCTGAGCGAGCCCGGCGTCGGATACGGCATCGCGCGATGAATGTAGTCGAACAAGGTCGTCGCATAAGGCCAGAAGCTGCCGACAGTCTTGACCGGCATGTTCGACGCGAGCGACCCCTGCCCTCCGGCGAGACGATCCTTGATGCCGCCCTGGCCGTTCTCGCCGTGACAGGCCGTGCAATTGTCGGAGAAGACCTGCTTGCCCTGCGCGACCGTGCCGCTGCCGTCAGGCAGACCCTTGCCGTCGGGTCCGACGTCGATGTCCCACAGCTTGATCTCCTCCGGCGTCGCCGGTCGCCCGAAATCGAAAGCCAGCGCGGGGGCCGCGAGCAGGCCGACTGCGACCGCGCCTGCGAGGAACAGCTTGTCATGCGAGAACATTGCGGACCCTTCCTGCTTCGTCGATGCTCCAGGTCTGCTGGGCGTTGTAGTGGAACAGCGCATTGCTCCCCATCGCTGCGATGAAGGATTGCCGGTCCGGCTGAACGTTGCCCTGGTCGTCGGTGGAGCGGCTTACGATTTTGGTCGGCTTGCCGTCCCAGACCCAATCCATCTGGAAGCGCACCTGCGCCTTGGACAAGACCGGCTGGCTCAACTGCGCCTGCTTCCAGGTCTTCGCGCCGTCGGTGGAGATATGGACCTTGGCGATCTTGCCATGGCCGCTCCAGGCAAGGCCGGAGATGCAATTGTAACCTGGCTGGATCTGCATCATGCCCGAGGGCTGGGTGATGACGGAGTTGGTCTCCATCCTGAGCTGAAACTGCCGAGCCTTGCCGTTGGAAAGCAGCTGCGTATAGCGCGCGGTCTCCCAGCGCGTCATCCAGGGCTCGTTGCCGAACTTGAGGCGGCGCAGCCATTTGATGTTGAGGTTGCCCTCGAAGCCCGGCATCACCAGCCGCATCGGGAAACCGTGCGCGGGCCGCAGCGGTTCGCCGTTCTGCCCGTAGGCGACGAAGGCCTCGTTCACGATCTCGTCAGTGAGGGGAATGCTGCGATCGACGCCTGCGCCGTCGCCGCCCTCGGCGAGCATCCAGTTCGAGCTCTCCTCCTTGGCTACGATGTCGATCAGGAATTTCAGCGGCACGCCGGTCCATTCATTGGTGCTGACCAGGCCGTGCGTATTCTGCACCGTCAGATCGGGATCGGCCTTCTTCCAGTTTTCCCATCCGTTGCCGGTGCATTCGATGAAAACCACCCGGGTGACCGACGGCATCCGCTTCAAATCGTCGACACCGAAGACCAACGGCTTTTGCACCATGCCGTGGATGAGCAATCGGTGCTGCGCGGGATCGATATCGGGCACGCCGGAATGGCTGCGCTCGTAATGCAGATCGGTCGGCGTGATGTTGCCCACCAGCCTCTGATGCGGCGTCTTGGAGTTGATGGCATCGCCGGGATCGATATTGCGCTTGCCCGGCGTGGATTCGGGAATGCGATCGATCTTGACGAAGCGTGAGCGTTCGCTGTGCGCGCTCAGATCAGCGCCGGGCCCGCGATCGGGGACGTCGGCCAGCGTTTCTGCACCGGCGGCTTCGGTCGCGACTGCGCTAAGAAACCCCGCCGAGAGGCTTCCCACGAAGCCGCGACGCGAAAGATTCGCGGATCGCGGTAATAATTCGATTGGCGCCTTGGACGTCATACCCTCTAGATCCTCTCCTGTTGAAGTCGTGCTTTTTTGGAATCGCGACCGTCTTTCATCTCATGACATTTACCGGGCCCTGCCGAAATTGCTCGTTAGGTTGTGTTAGAAACAATGAGCGTTGGCGCACTCATTCGCGTGATGACTCGTTCGTTCGAACGTGAACGACAGGCGCTTTGCATGGTTGCCGCATGGCGATGGCCACGTGGCACGAAGCACGGCAAACGCCGCCGCAGCCTCGATCTCAAGCGGCCCGGCGTGCTTGGCGGAGCCAGGATAGAAGCAACCGTCGGCGACTACGGGCTTCAAGCGAGTTGCCCCATCGGGCACAACTAGAGCACGATGGCTTCATCGAGGAATTGGCAGGTCGCCGATCGCCGGACCATGGCGCTTCTTCGCAGGCCTGTGATCACGCTTCCCCAGTGCCGATGGAACTTTTCCGCAGAGGTGCCGTTGTCTCATCTCTCCACGGAAGTTTTCAATGGGCAGGATGTCGGACGAGTTGCGGGATAAGGCCCGCCGGGCAGAGCGTCTCTCCAGCACGATCGGCAGCCTTGAAGATGCGCGGAAGCTTCGCGAGCTCTCAAGGCAGTTCGATGCGGAGGCCGATGCGCTGGACTTCAGCACCAAGGAGAAGGCCGGTTAGTCGGACCGCTCCTGGCGCCGCGACCGTTTCGCATGGGAATTATCCGAAGCTCCACGGGAACTATCCGCTGACGTCATCAACCGAATTTGCTTCGCTGGTCGAGGTACCTTTGTCGCTCGCTCTCGAAATGCCGATCCTCGCGCCCATCCTCGAGTCCTTCCTGGAGCTGGATCAGGCTGTGCTCGACGTGCTGCCGATCGGCATCTACGCGTGCGACGCAGACGGTCAGATCCTCAAGGTCAACCGGAAGGCAATCGAGCTGTGGGGACGAGCGCCACGGCTGCTCGACCCGACGCAGCGCTTTTGCGCTTCGTTCAGGATGGAGAGCCTCGCAGGGGAGTTCATTGCCGCGGACAGAACGCCGATGGCCCGCGCCGTGATCGAGGGCGAAGGTTGCGAAGGCGTCGAGACCATCGTGCAGAACCGCGATGGCAGGCGATGGATCGCCCGCGCTACCGTCGCCCTGTTGCGCGACGAAAACGGCATCCCCGTGGGCGCCATCAATTGTTTTCAGGATGTCACGCGCGAGCACGCGATGAGGGCCGCGCTGGAGCAACAGCAAAAGACGTTCGACCTCGCCATGATCGCGTCCCGGATGGGGACGTGGCGCTACACGATGGCCGACAACGTCTGCATCTACGACGGTAATGCTCAGGCACTGTACGGACTGACGAAAGCTGCCTTTCTTCACGACGACGAAGGCGTGAAGGACAAGTTTCATCCCGACGATCTTGCCGTGATGTGGGAGCGCGTCGCCAAGGCCCTGCAGCTGGACGGAGACGGCAAGTACGAGGTCGAGTACCGGGTGAAGCAGCGCGACGGCAGCTGGCGCTGGCTGAGTGCCTGGGGCCTCGTCGAGTTCGAAGGGCAAGGCGAAAACCGCAAGCCGATCGCGATCGCCGGTGCGAGCCGCGATCTGACCGAGCTGAAGCAAGCGGAAGAATTGCAGCAGCTGCTCATCAACGAATTGAACCATCGGGTGAAGAACACGCTGGCCACCGTCCAGTCCATCGCCGCGCAGACGATCAGAGGTGCGACGGACTTGCAGGCGGCTCGATCCGTCCTCGATGGAAGGATCGTCTCGCTCGCGCGAGCCCATGATCTCCTCACGGAGCGCAGTTGGGCCGGCGCCGATCTGATCGATGTCGCATCGCGCGCCATGCAACCTTTCAGGGCCGGCCAGATCGCGATCGATGGCCCGTCGATCGACCTGCCGCCGAAGCACGCGCTTGCGCTCTCGCTTGCCTTGCACGAGCTCGCCACCAACGCGTCGAAATACGGCGCGCTCTCGCAAGACGCGGGACGCGTCGCGATCAGCTGGCAGGCTCAGGCCGAACAGTTGAGCCTAGTCTGGCAGGAATTCGGCGGGCCGCCCGTGGTCGGCAAATCCCGTATCGGGTTCGGCACCCGCATGCTCGAAGACGTCCTGACTCAGGATCTTGACGGCGAAACTCTCCTGGAGTTTGCCCCGGAAGGACTTCGCTGCGCCATCACGGCAAGTCTTGAGGCACGCTCCTAGGACGTGTGGCTGCGATCCGTTTTCCGTTTCGCGCCAAGCCCTGCCACGACCTGACCGGTTCGCCTCTTTCCGGCATGGAACTGTGCGCCGCGCTTTGAGTTCCTTTTCACAACGTCCCTTTTCGACCAAGGCCTTAGTCTTGAGACCTTAGTCTGGGACCCGACACCGATGGCGCCCTTTTCGGGGTAAAAAGCGTCAGGAAGTCCGATGATCAGTAAAGCCGGTGCCGCTCAACACGGTGAGCCCGAAGATTTGCCCAGGATTTCGACAGGCAGCGAGGGGCTCGACGACATCCTCGGAGGGGGCTTCGACGCCAACCGGATGTACCTGTACGAAGGCAGGCCCGGCACCGGCAAGACCACCATTGCGCTGCAATTCCTGCTGAAGGGCGTCCGCGACGGCGAACGGGTGCTCTACATTTCCCTGTCCGAGACCAAGCGCGAGCTGGACCTGGTGGCGAAGCGGCATGGCTGGTCGCTCGTGGGTGTCGACATTTTCGAGTTGGTGCCGCCGGAGACGACGCTCGATCCAGACCGAGAGCTTACCGTCTTCCATCCCGCCGAGATGGAGCTGAGCGAAACCACCGGTCTGGTATTCAAGGAAGTCGAGCGCATCAATCCCACCCGCGTGGTGCTCGACAGCCTGTCCGAATTGCGCCTGCTTGCACAGAACCCGCTTCGCTACCGGCGCCAGGTTCTGGCCTTGAAGCATTTCTTCACCCATCGCAGGTGCACGGTCGTCCTCCTCGACGATCTCTCCTCGTCTCAGGACGATGTGCAGTTGCATTCGATCGCGCATGGCGTGGTGATGCTCGAACAACTCGCCATCGATTATGGCTCGGAGCGGCGCCGGCTTCGCGTGATCAAGATGCGCGGCATGAAGTTTCGTGGCGGCTTCCACGATTTCAACATCGAGGCGGGAGGCTTGCGGATCTTCCCCCGCCTGGTCGCGGCCGAACATCACAAGTCCTTTTCCGGCGAGCTCACTCCCAGCGGAAATGCCGAGCTGGATCAACTCTTGGGGGGCGGTCTCGAGCGTGGCACCAACGCGCTTCTCATTGGCGCTGCCGGAGTTGGCAAATCATCCGTTGCACTCACTTACGCGACGGCAGCGGCAGAGCGCGGCGAGCGTGCCGCCTTCTTCGCATTCGACGAAGGTCGCGGCACGGTAGAGGCGCGTGCCCGGACGCTCGGTTTACCTCTTGAAGAGTACGTTGAATCCGGACTTATCCGCTTTCAGCAGATTGATCCCGCCGAGCTGTCGCCGGGCGAGTTTGCCGCAAATGTGCGGAAGAGCGTCGAAATCGACAACGCCCGCGTCGTCGTCATCGACAGTCTGAACGGCTATCTGGCCGCGATGCCGGACGAGCGATTTCTCATCCTGCAGATGCACGAGCTCCTGACCTATCTCGGCCAGCAGGGCGTCCTCACGATCCTCGTCCTCGCTCAACATGGGTTGGTCGGCCCCATGGATACGCCGCTCGACATCAGCTATTTGAGCGATGCGGTGGTCATGCTGCGCTACTTCGAGATGGGCGGGACGGTGCGGCGCGCCTTGTCGGTCGTCAAGAAGCGCAGCGGCCATCACGAGCATACGATCCGCGAGTTTCGCCTTGGCAGCGCCGGCATCAAACTCGGCCCGCCGCTCCGGGACTTCAGCGGCATCTTCTCCGGCAATCCCCAATATACCGGCAAGGCCACGCCGGAAGGGTCCGCCGGATGAGCGCAGACCGCGATCAGCAGGTTCTGATATTCGCTCCGATCGGCCGCGACGGACAGGCTTCCGCCGAGCTTTTCCGTAACGCGAACCTTGCGGCTATCAATTGTCGAAGTCTCCCTGAGCTCGTCAGCGAGATGACCGCGGGCGTGGGCGCGGTTTTCCTGGCCGAGGAAGGCCTGTTCGGGAAAGACACGGCGCCGCTGGCGCAATGGATCGCGACCCAGCCTCCCTGGTCGGACCTGCCTTTCGTCATCCTCACCAGTCATCGCGAGCAGCCCGCTGTCGTCGCATGGCGCCGTAGTATCGTCGCGCTCCTCCGTAACGTCTCGCTGCTCGAGCGGCCCGTCCAGCCGATGACGCTGACAAGCGCCATCCAGTCGGCCATGCGCGCCCGGAGGCGCCAATACGAGATCCGGGCTCTGCTCGAAGCGCGCGAGCAGACGGCTCAACAGCTCGAGCAGCTGGTGGTCGACCGCACGAGCGCACTGGAGGAAGCCAACGAGCAATTGCGCCTGGAAATGAAAGAGCGCGCCCGGGTCGAGGAGACACTCCGGCAGGCCCAGAAGATCGAAGCCATCGGTCAATTGACCGGCGGGGTGGCGCATGACTTCAACAATCTGCTGATGGTCATTTCGGGTGGCCTGGACATGCTCGACCGCCAGGCAGACCCGGCCCGCCGTCGCCGCCTGATGGACGGAATGGTGCAGGCCGCACAGCGCGGGGCGAGCCTGACCAGGCAGCTTCTGGCGTTCTCGCGCCGGCAGACGCTGCGGCCGGAGCCCGTCGACGTCGCCGCGCAGATGGGCGGCATGCGCGAACTGCTGGATCGAAGCCTGAGAGGCGACGTTCACGTCGAGTTCGATTTTCCGGACACGCTCTGGCCGGTGGAGGTCGATCCCGGCGAGCTCGAACTCGTCATCCTCAACCTCGCCGTCAACGCCCGCGACGCCATGTCCAATGGCGGCACGATTGTCGTGCGCGGAGAAAACCTTGCCGATCTCAATGACGAGCAGATTGCCGGAGACTACGTGCGCCTGTCCGTCGTCGATACCGGCGCCGGCATGGCGCCGGAGATCCTGTCGCGCGTTTTCGAACCGTTCTTCACGACCAAGGAGATCGGAAAGGGCTCGGGCCTCGGGCTGGCCCAGGTTCATGGATTTGCGACGCAGTCACGGGGCACGGTTCGCATTCGATCGGAGCTTGGCAAAGGCACCAGCATCGAGCTCTATTTGCCGCGATCGCACAACGTTCCTTCCAGGGAGCGCCACCTCATTGATCTCAACATGGTGCGGCCAAAAAAGAACAATCACGGCCGAATCCTTCTGGTCGAGGACGACGACGAGGTTGCAGCACTGGTGAGCGAGATGCTGGAACAGCTCGGCTACGACGTCACGCGCGCTGCGAGCGGCGTCGCCGCGCTTGGTGCCCTGGCTGACGGCCGCGCCGTCGACCTCGTTTTCTCGGATATCATGATGCCCGGCGGGATGAATGGGGTCGAACTGGCGCGGGAAATCAAGAGACGGCGAACCGACTTACCTGTCCTCCTGACCAGCGGATACTCCGAGGCGGCGGTTCACGACGCCGAACTAGCGGGTATCCAGATTTTGCCGAAACCCTATCATATCGACGAACTGGCCGCGGCGCTCGGCGCGGTGAAGGCAGAATCGGGACGCGACACGGAGTCCAAGCGACTTAACCGGCGCTGATATCGCGCTGCCCCTCATCAGGAGCGGCCGGGTCCATCCTCCCCATCGCTCTCCTGCTCCCGGATCAACACCGCGGGTTCGTCATAGCCTTTGCGACTGCTGTAAAACACCAGCGCCATCAGGCCGACGCCGACGATGAGCGAGAACACGACGCCGAGCACCAGCGCAACATAGCCCGACGCCGGCACGCTCGTGTCCGTGCTGGTCCAGCCGAGATAGCCGAGAATGCACGCGGCCACGAGCATCGCGCATAACAGCGCGATGACCAGCCATCTCGCGAGCTTGCCGCCTTGCGGAGTGGATGGTGCCGATTGCCCGTCCGTGCTGTTCATGGACCTCTCCTCAAGCAGGCGCTACGGCGGGGTGGCCTTGGTCGCGATCGCATGCATGCGCGACATTGACCGGACACTCCATAAATTGCTCGTTAGGTTGTGTTAGAAACCATGAGCATCAGTGAAGTCATTCGCGCGATGACTCTCTCGCCCGACTGGGATCTAGAAACATCCGTAGTTCCGCAGAATGTCCGGCAGATACGACCATGAATCGCTTCAGTACTGACAGACTGACCGCCGAGAAGCTCGACGAAAGCCACCTCTCCGATCTGGTCGCACTGCATCTCGATGCCGAAGTGTCCCGTTATCTCGGCGGGGTGCGCTCGGCGGAGGCAACGAGAACCTATCTCGCCGTCAACATGGCCCATTGGGACCAGAACGGTTTTGGGCTGTTTGTGCTGCGAACGAAAGACGGGACGTTCGCCGGGCGGGCCGGCATCAGGCACATCATCGTGGATGACGTCGACGAGATCGAGATTGCCTACACGTTCAAGCGCGAATTCTGGGGACAGGGATTTGCCAGCGAGATCGCGATCGCGCTGACGGAGATCGGAATGTCACAGCTGAAATTGCCGTCACTCATTGGCCTCGTCTTTGTCGCACATGGCGCGTCGCGCCGCGTGCTGGAGAAGGCGAACTACCGGCTCGAGAAGAGCACGACGCAACACGACGAGGACGTCGTGATCTACCGCATCCGGCGGTGAGAGGCGCAGGCATGATGGGTTTCGCAAGAGCTCTACCCATCCTACGGACTGATGCTGGAAGCGAGCAATATTCCGCCGTTTTTCGTCGTCCCATGAAAAGGCCCCGGCGCAAGCCGGGGCCTGAAATTGCCGGGAAGACGCGAACTCAATAGCGAGCGGTGACCGGCGCACCGTAACCGCCGAAGCGGTAGTTCACCCGAAGTGTGACCATGTCCACATCCTGGCTGACCCCGTTGCCGAGGAGGGTGAAGCCTCCGGGCGTGACCACGCCTGCGAAGGATGTGTTGTCACGCCCCATCCAGAGATGGTCGTATTCGACACCAACCGACCAGTTCGGCGCGAATCCATATTCCCAGCCGACGCCCAGGGCACCGCCCCAGCGCGTGTGCCCCGCCGAGGCCAGGCCGACCCCGG
>NZ_JADPJH010000022.1:315943-472167 GCF_023073315.1 Bradyrhizobium sp. 1
CTGCCAGCGGTATCCGATCTGTCCGCCGGCAAGGCCTCCGGAGCGATCGGCGCAACCGCCTGCGACTGTCCCTGCGGGCGTTACGAAATCCACGCAACCATGGCTCTGCCCCCAGCCTCCATTGGCGCCAATGTAGAATCCGCTCCAGTTGTAGATCGCCACGACCGGTGCCGGCGGCGGCGCCGCCTTGACAGCCATATCGGCGGCCATGGCCGGAGCCGTCATGCTCAGCGCTGCGAAGCCGATCGCAGCGATTGAAAGCTTTCTCATCGTCTCGTCCCCTTTTTGCTTCTTCGTTCAAAAATGGGAACTTATGCTGGCTGGCGTGCATAAGTTCCGCAAACATCCAGAAGTTTATGCGGCAGGAGACTTCAAGCCCGTAACAAAATGGCAACACTCAAGCGCCATCTCTATGCACGGTAGAATGCCTACTCGGTCTTCAAAACTCCCGGCGGCGGAGCGCCCCCGTCATCACTCAGCCACGCATGGATATCCGCTCCCGAAATAAGCCGCCTGGGAAGATGGGGGTTGATCGTGCCCGCAAAGACGGCGAGGCCCTCGTCGAGCTTTGCGCGCGCGAAAAGCTTCGCTTCGTCCTCGGTCGCAAACGTCTTCGTCTCGCGCGGACTACGCAACCTCGGCAAAACACCGCGGTTTCGAACTTCAGATGTGACGTACCAGGTCGGGATCATTGGGCCCCCAACATGTCACCAGCCCCAACAGTTGCGGTTGTGGCGTGACGGTCGTCCGAGCGCTTGATTCAGATCAAGCCGGCGCGATGATGAGGGCGGCGTCGCGCCGCGTGCTGGAGAAGGCGAACGACCGGCTCGAGAAGAGCACGACGCATCACGGCGAGGACGTCGTGATCTACCGCATCCGACGGTCAGAGACCTAACGCTCGATTTGTAGGATGGATAGAACGCAAGCAATATCCATCGTGTCTCAACGCGCTCGGAAGCAGTGATGGGTTTCGCTTCGCTCTCCCCATCCTACGGACCTGCTTGCGGCAAGCGGCCCGGGCGAAGCTGGACACACCGCGCGCGTCCACGCGCCGGCCGTAGCCAACCCGAGATTTGGAATTTTCTCGCTTTGCGTGCTATGCCGCAACCTTGCATCCGGAACGCTCTTGCGGTTGCGCGTGGTCACGAGTCCGACATGGGGGAAGCAGACTGTGAGGGTGAATTGCATTCGCTTGGCCATGGCCGCAGCCGTCGTTGGCTGGGTCGGCTGGGGATCCACGGCAAGGGCCGACTGGGCAAGTTGCCAGAGCAAGCCGACGCGCTCTTGCCTGCTCGACGAGGCTCTGCGCAGCGGTGACGGGCAGTTGACAGGCAAGGAACGTCTCGATGTGATGGTTCTGACCGGCTACCGGAATCATCCGGAATACCTCGCGCCGGCGGACATCGAGGAGGCTAAGCAGCAGGTCATGGACCGGCAGGCCTCCTCGCCGGCATTACCGTGGCAGTACTTTTCGCTGGCTACGACGGGGTTGGTCGCCGCAGATCGAATCCAGGAAGCCTACGACTTGATGTCGGAACTGGATGCCAGGTGGGTTAACAGCGCTCTGGATGAGGTGATCCGGGCGCTCATCAAAGCCGGCAAGCCGGACGAGATCCCCGTCTTCGGCAGGCCGGTGTTGGCCGATCCGCGACACGTCTTCAACACAGCCGTCAAGACCCTGGCTGATCAAGGCAATATCGAGCAGGCTCTTGTCCTCACCGCCCTTCATCCGACCGGCTTGCCGGACGAGGACACATTGACGTGGCTGGGTGTCGCCTATGCCAAACGGGGCGATGGCAAGACCGCCGCTCGCTTTTACGCGCGTGCGCAAGCCAACATAGAAGGCAAAAAGGTCTACTCGGTTACGGACGACACCGCCATCGAGCTTCGCTTCAAGCAGATCGTTTTACAGGCCGTGCGCGGTGATATCGATGGAGTCCGGACAGCGTTAAAGGAATTGCCCGCGGTGTCGGGCAGGTCGGATCGAGCCGAGATGAACCGCAATGTCGGCTATCAGCAACTTGTCGGATTTCTACTGTCGCTCGAGAATCCCGCGGTCGCACTCGAGATCGCCAAATCCGGGCCGGAACCGTACAGGACGTTGAGCCTCATGACTGTCGCGCTCTGGGATGGCGAGCATGGTCGCTCCGACGAAACACGCGCGATCCTTCCCTTGCTCGGAGACAATGTCGATCCGAAGATTCGCGGAACGCTTCAGCGCGCGCTGGCCATCGCAGCGGCGAAATCCGGCGATATCAAGTCGGCCGCCGCGCTCGCATCGGAGACGAACGATTCCGTCAGGCGCCGGGCCATCATGTTCGAGCTCGCACAGAGCTTGCCGCCGTAAACCGCCGATGTTCTGGCGGCACGGCCGCACGGGATAGCTCAGCCGGTGCGCAGCCGCGCGACCGATTGCGGCAGGGAGGCGAGAAACAACACCGCACAGACACACAGCAGGACGATGTCCTTGAACAGGAATTCGCCGGTCAGATTCCACGCCATCGGATCGGTTGAAAGACTCCATGTGACCACGCCCGGCGTCGTGAAGAAGAACGACCATGTGATCGCGAAGGTCACCATGCCCATCAATGAGCCGAGCGCGGACAGGACCGGGCTGACGCTGCCTGCCGCGAGCAGCGCCGCAATCACGAATTCAGCAACACCGAGAAAATACGCCTCTCCTCGCAAGCCGAACACCGACAGCCAGGAGGTGAACGGGCTGTTGATGATGAACTGGACGATACCCTGTGCCGACTGCAACGTGAATTTCTGCATCCCGAACGATACGAATATGATCACCATGACCCAGCGGAGAATGGCGAGCGGACGATAAGAACCGCCACCGTCCTCAGCAATATTGAACCCTTTCATACGACGTCCTCTCCCGGATTGCTGATCCATTAGCGCGCAAAAATGCATTCGCTAAAGGCTGTACGAAGAGGAGGTTCGCTCGTTACCTGCATCCGCAGGTCCCGCGGATCACAGCTGCGTGCGATGCGCGTGTTCGCGTCCTGGTCGAAGCTGGTGCATGCCCTAGGCTAGCCCTCGTCCGGCCAGGCCGCCATCGCCGCCTTGGCCGCGCCTCTCAACTCCGCCGGCGTCGCGCCGTCCTTGGCCTGGATGGCCATCCCCTGGAAGACGCTGAGATAGAAACGACTCAGGGCATCGACGTCAGTCGCTGCGGACAGTTCGCCATTGGCCACCGCTGCTTCCAGCCGCGCGCGCAAACTGCCGTACATGTCGAGCCTGAGCTTTTTGGTGCAGCCGGGCTCGATCGACACCGACATGAATCCGGCGAGCGGGCAGACCGCGGAGACCTTGAAGCAATTCATGGCACTGGGCCGGTATGGCGCGACCGACGACATCGCCAATGCCGTGGCGTTCCTCGCGAGCCCGAAGGCCAAGTACATCACCGGCACGACAAAGACCGTCGATGGCGGCGCGAATGCCTGATGCATTCCTGAAGGAGCGATGACGGCGCCCTGGACTCCGTCATTGCGAGCGTAGCGAAGCAATCCAGGCTCTTCCCGCGGAGACAGTCTGGATTGCTTCGTCGCAAGCGCAAAATTTGTTTCGCTACGAAGGTAACGGTTTTTACCTGAAGTAACCCATCACCAGGTCTACATCCGCACTGCCGGCGACCGTGCCGTTCAGCTCGGCGTCGATGACGCGGCGGCAGGCTTCGATCGCGGCGTGGTCGCCGAGATCGTTGGCGGCCTCCATCACGAGCCAGGCGACGTCGACGGAAGCCTTCTCGGGAGCCGATCCGCTCGTCTCGGCGTTGAGGCTCTTGTTCTTGCGAACGGCGGTACCGAATTGAGGTAACATGGCAAATACTCCCCTCTCGCTCAGTGCGGCTGCCTAGTGCACCTGGAGCTCGGGCTGACGGCCCGTGGTGGAATCGGCACCCGCGCCGGTCTTGCGCGACTGATAGAACTTCAGAACGCTGCGTGAGGTCTCGGTGTTGAGCTTGCCGAAATCCCGCTCGTTATCGTGGAGTTCACGCGCCGTGATCAAATGATCCTTGGCGCCGAGGAACAGCAGCGACATGGTCGTGTCCCAGGAGAAATCGAGCGCCTTGCACAGCACCAGAAGGATCTCGCGGTTGCGGTCCATCATCGCGCGCTCGATCACGTCGACCGGCAGCGACGACAGCAGCGACAGGCCGATCTGCACTTCGTCGAGACGGTGCTGGCGCGCGTAGTTCGAGATCGAGTCCTGGTTGAGATTGCCCTGGCGGTACTGCGTCGTCACCACGCGCTTGGCGACGAAATAGCTGCGCGACGAGGGACCGAACTTGGATTGCAGATCGCCGGTGACATCGCTCACCGAGTTCTGGATCTGCGCCATCATCTCGGGGCGCTCGCTCTCGAGCCGGCGGCGGACGTCTTCCGACGCTTTCGAGATCAGCTGCTGGAAGACGTGGCGCGGCACGTCCTTGCGCAGGCCGAGTTGCTCGGCGAGAATCGAGTCGCCCTCGGCGCGGCGAACCATGTGCAGCAGGCCCGAACCGGAGAAGCGCGCGCCCTCGTTTTTGGCGACGGATGTCACGACCTCCTGGTCGCCACGCTTGACCAGCACGTCGGTGACGGCTTCGCCGATCGACTTGCGCTGGGCGATCGCGAGCAGGTGCGACTGGCCCTTGGTCATGGCGCTCTCGACCAGCATCTTCTCGTCGATGCGATTGGAGTCGCGCAGCACGGGGCCGGCGACGGCGATCTCGTCGTCGAGTGCGAGTTTTGCGATGACGTTGAACGGGGCGTGATCGCACGCCGACATCACGTCCGAGAGCTGCGCCCGCGCGGCGACCTCGATCTCGTCGGCGAGCTTGCCGATGACCTCGCCGAACATGCTGATCTCATCGTCGCTGTAGCGGCCGGTGATCAGAATGTCGGTCGCATGCCACAACGCCTTCGCCCGGCTCTCGTCGGTGCCGCGCGCGATTGCGTCGTCCAGATCCTGTAAAAGCGAATTCGCCCCGTTCATCTCGATCACCCCAGTTCTTGGTCGTTCCTTGGCGAGCCATCCCGCCTGTGCTGGCGCGATGTCGAATTCCTCTGGGATCGAGACTAGGGAACAAACGCGCAGATCCGGTAAAATCGGTGCAGCAGTTTTGCCGATGAAAATTCGTTCAAATGCGAAGGAATGGGTTTACCGGCGGGTAAGGAGCAAGGTGCGCTCCCTCTCCCGCTTGCGGGAGAGGTAAGAGGAGCCCGCGGCTCGATCTCTCCGAACTAACTTCGCCTCACGGATTCGACGGCGTCAGCACCAGCGGCGGCTTCGGCCTGGGCTTTGCGGGCGCAGGGCCCGGCGCGGGCCTCACCTCGATCGGCGGTGGCAGCGGGGCGAGCTGCTGGCTTGCGAGCGGCGGGCTTGTGGGGGGAGGACTTGTGAGTGAAGGACTTGGCGCTGCGGGCGCGGCCTGCGGGGCCTTTGGCGTCGGTGCGGCCTTGGGCTTGGGCGGCGGCGCGCGGCGGGGATCGCGGCCGGGCATCGGCACGTCGGTCAGCGACGGCTCCGCCGCCGGTTCGGGCGAGACCAGCGTCGGCAGCGCGGCGGTGGCGGGCGGCGGCTCGCCGCGCTCGATCGCGTCCAGCCGGCGCGTCTCACGATCGATCGTGCGCACCGCAAGCCACGACGACAGCGGCGCAAGATCGACGGTGCGGTTGAGCCTGTCGGGGGGACCTGCCGCGAACAGCTGGATCTCCGGCGGCGCGCCCGAGAGCCCGGTCATGATCGGCGTCAGGCTGGCGCGGATGTCGGCCTGGTCGGCGGGAATGTCGTAGCCGCCGGAGACGATGGCGCGGGCGTTCTTGGCCTCCAACGGCGTCGCGCCGACGCGCAACCGTCCGTCGCGGATCGTGAACGGGATCTGCGCCGAAGCGACC
Organism: Bradyrhizobium sp. 1; assembly: GCF_023073315.1. Lineage (GTDB taxonomy): Bacteria > Pseudomonadota > Alphaproteobacteria > Rhizobiales > Xanthobacteraceae > Bradyrhizobium. The sequence goes on from NZ_JADPJH010000022.1 coordinate 321,832, forward strand.
GCGATCGGACCTGCCGCGAGCGCGGGCTCGACCAGCTGCCGCAGCCTGTCCTCGTTGGCAATCTGGCCGCCGTCGCTGGCGCGAATGGCGATCTCGAAGGCGCGCGGATTGAGGCCGGCGATCTCGGCGGAGTCCAGCGTCACTGTACCGTTGCCGGCGAGCGCACCGGTGAGAGCTGCGACGCTGCGGCCCTGGCTGGTCAGCGCCATCTGCATCGAGGCGCGTCCCTTGGGCAACGCAAGATCGCGGTAGCGCAGCGTGGTCGCATCGACATTGGCAAGCTCGATGCGCGCATTCATCGCGACGCCATTGGCGCCGTTGCGCGCATCGAAACTCGCCGACATCTCGCCGCCACCGACGCCGCCCTTGAGGGCATCGAGCGCGAGCGATTGGCCGTCGCTCCGGATCGTGCCGCCGAAGGGACGCAGCTCGAGCCCGCCCGGCAATGTGCCGCGCAACGCCTGGAAGGCGATGCGGCCGCGCCAGCCACCGAGCAGCCCTGCGCTCAGCGGCTCGCTTGCCTCGCGTCCGGCCGCACCGATCGCCATCGCCAGCGCGGGCGCAAGGTCGAGCGTATCGAGGCCCACTTCGCCGTCGACACTCTTCTCCTGATCGAGCGTGACCGCGAGATGGCCGCGCAGATGTGAGCCAGCCGCGTTGCTGTCGAGATCGTCGAAGGTCAGGCGATTGCCGGAGAGCGTGAGGCGAGACGACAGGCTGACGCTCTGCGCTGACTTGTCTGCCGTGCCAGTGCCGAACAACGGCGCGAGGTTGGCGTTGCGCACGCGCAGATTCACGTTTGCTTTCGGCTCCGACAGTTCGACACTGCCTTGCGCGTCCGCATCGAGCCCGCCGCCGCTGAGCTTTGCGTTCAATTGCAGCGGCCGCCGCCAGGCGCCGCTTAACCGGCCGTCGAATTGCGAGGCGCCCTCGCCTGCGGCCACCATGCGATCGAGGCCGAGCAGTGCCAGCAATGCGCCGGCCTGCGGGGTGGCGACTTTCGTCTCCAGCGTGAAGTCGCTGCTCCGCAATTTCTCGATGTCGATGCCGTTGACGGCCGCGAGCGGCGTCTGCGCCGTCAGCGTCGCGGTGGCATTCAACTGTGGCGCATCGAGATCGAGCACCGCACGGGCGTCGCCGCGATCGGCATGCTCGGCGTTCTTGTCGAGGCTGAGATCGAGCTTCAGGCGTGTCGCACCGGGCAGTGATGGCAGGGCATCGAAGCGTGCGCGCACCGAGGGCGCAAACGGCTCGATCAGCGCGATCAGCTCACGCAGCGAATTCGCCGAAGATTTCAGCGCGAGCTTGCCGGTGGCTTTGGTGCGATCAAAACTGCCGCTCGCCTCGGTGGTCACGCCGCTGGTCTGGCCGAACCGCAATTGCTCCAGCGACAACGCATTCGGGCCGTAGCCGAGTTTTGCCGCAAACGGCCGCAGCTCCTGGCCGGCCGAGATGGCGCGGCCGATATCGAGCGAGAGCTTTGCCTCCTCCGGCCATTCGCCTTGCGGCCCGGCAAGCGCGCGCACAAAGCTCGCGGCGGCGTCGAGGTCGAGACGGTCGGCCTTGAGCTCGGCGTCGATCCGCGAGCCCTTGCTGGCGCCTGTCTGCACGAAGCCGATGCGGCCCTCCACCGCGCCGCCTTCGATGTCGGCTTTCAGCTTGTCGATGGCGAGATGGTTGGCGGCGATGGTGACGTCGCCGGCAAGGCGCAGCGGCCGCGTGCTGCGGCGGTTGATTTCGCTGCGGCCCTGGAGCCAGGCCACCAGCGTATCGGGATCGGAGGACTCGACACTGAGACGGCCGCTAAAACTGTCGGCGCCGGGCGCAGAGCCGTTGAGCGAGAGCTGCGTCATGCCGGGCGCACGCAGCTCGAGCCGCTGGAAGGTCCAGGATCGTCCGTCCGTCCTGAGCTCGGCCGCGATGTTCTGGAGCGGCCGTGCGCCGAGCATGATCTGGTCGGAGTTGAACTCGATCTGCGCCGGGATCGGCGCCTGCGGGATCGCCGCGAGCCCGGCGCGCAACGCCGGCAGGATACGCAGCGGCTCGGCATCGTCCTTCCCTGCCAGCTTGTCGGCATCGATCTGGCGCGCCGAGAGCACCGCGCGCAGCAGCGGCGAGGCGCCGAACCTGAGGTCGCCGACGCCGCCGAGCTTCAGCGCATTGTCTTCGACGCCGAAGCTCGCATCGATCTGGTCGAGCTTGGCGCCGGCCGGATCGGCCTTGAGTTTTGCTGTGAGCTTCCAGGGCGTCGGCCCCGCCTCGCCCGCCTTCTTCGTCGCGGGCACGGCGAGCGTCAGCGCGCCGTCGAATTTCGGCAGGCGGTTGTCGAAGGCGAGCACACCTTCGAGATCGGCCAAAACAGGACGCTCGCCGGGATCGATGTTGAGATGGAGGCGGGTGGCGCTGCCGTCGGCGCTCGGGCCGGAGGAGATTCGGAACGGGTAGCGCACCCCGGAGGTCTTGAAGCTGCCGTCGCCGCGGACCGAGCCGGCCAGCGAGCGCACGTCGCCGGAGAAGGCGATGTCGGTGAGCTCCAGCGTCGAGCGGCTGGCGGCATCATGCAGGGCGATGCGGCCGGTGAGGTTCAGCCGCTCGATCGCGAGCGAGGCGAGGTTAAAGGTGCCGCTGGCAGTGGACGGCAGATCGACCCGCCCCCTGGCGTCGAGGCCGAGATCCACCGCCATGCCGTTGACCGTGAGCTCGGTGGCGCGCCATTCGCCGCGCATCAGGGAGCTCAGGCTGAACTCGACGTCGAGCTTCTCGGCGCGGAGGCGGCCGAGATCATTGTTGCCGCCAAAGGTGACCGAACGCAGCCGCAGGGTCGGCGCCGGCAGCAGCCGCGCGTCGAGCTCACCCGCCACCCGCACCGGCACGCCAATGATCCGGCCAGCCTCCGCCTCGAACTGGGGCCTGAACTGGTTCCAGTCGATGAAGTAAGGCCCGATCAGCGCGGCCAGAAGCGCAATGATGAAGGCAATCGCCAATCCGAGCAGCGTCGTCTGCACGGGTCTCCCCTCGGCCAAACCGGCCCGGGCCAAACCTGAGGGCCTCAGGCGCGCCGGAACTTCCCCTTATATAAGGGGAAGTGTGGCGAAGTCACAGCGACTGTTGCGCGCGGAGGTTAACGCCGGTGGCCTTACCAACTGGCAGGGAGCTGCGTCAGGCCGCGCAGCACGAAAGTCGGCCGCCATTTGGGGTTCTCGACGTCGTCGATCCTCAGATCAGGCAGGCGGCGCAACAGCGTGGCAATGGCGATCTCGGCCTCGATCCGCGCCAATTGGGCCCCCAGGCAGAAATGAATGCCGCCGCCGAACGACAGCGGCCTGACGTTTTGCCGGGTGACGTCGAGCCGCTCGGGGTGATCGGGATAAACCGCGGGGTCACGGTTGGCCGAGCCGAGCAGGCAGAGCACGGTCTCGCCCTTGGGGATCTTCTTGCCGCCGAGATCCTCGATGTCCTCCAGCGCGACGCGCCCGGTCATCTGCACCGACGAATCATAGCGCAAGAATTCCTCGATCGCGCCCACCATCAGTTCCGGCCGCGCTTTCAGCAGCGCGAGCTGGTCCGGATTGCGATGGAGCGCGAGCAGGCCGTTGCCGATCAGATTGACCGTGGTCTCGTGGCCGGCGCCGAACAGCAGGATGATGTTGGCGGTCAATTCCTCGTTGGTGAGCTTGTTGCCGTCTTCCTCGGCCTGCACCAGCTGGGTGATGAGATCGTCCCCGGGATTTTTGCGGCGCAGCTCGAACAGCTGCTGAAAATACATCTGCGCCATCATGTTGCCGGCGTTTCCCTTGGCGATCTCCTCCGGCGTGAGCGGCACGGGATCGAGCAGCCGGCCGCCGTCGCGCGAGCTCTTGTAGAAGGTCTCGCGATGGTCCTCGGGGATACCGAGCATGTCGCAGATGATGGTAACGGGCAGGCGGAAGGCAAAGTCCTCGATCAGATCCATGTGGCCGCGCTCGATCACGGCATCGATGGTCTGGTCGACGATCTCCTGGATGCGCGGCCGCATGTCTTCCACGCGGCGCGCGGTGAACGCCTTCACGACAAGGCCGCGCAAACGGGTGTGATCGGGCGGATCGGACTGCAGCATCCAGTGGCTCATGCTGCGGAACACCGGCTCGTCCATGATCTTGTCGCTATAGCGGCGCTTGGAGCGCTCGACAAAATCCTTGCCGAAGCGCTTGTCGCGCATCACGAGGCTGACATCGCCATGGCGGCTGGCAACGAACTGGCCGAACGGCGTCACATGGACCGGATCGATCGCGCGCAGCCGGTCGTAGTGCGGATAGGGATCGCGGATGAAGTCCGGCGACAGCGGGTTGAACAGCGGTCCGCCGCCGGTGGGTTCAACTTGGGTGGGTTGCACTTGCTCGTTCATGGTGACCTCAAACCGGTTGCCGATGACACGAATACGCAGAGCGCAGCCCCAACGCCCGGCGTAACCATCCCTGGAATTATCAACTCGATACATTGTTGTATCGAGTTGCATTCTGCCCTAACTTGCCAGGATGTCAAGGGTGAGAACACGGCCGACCAGGGACGATACGCGTGACAAGCTGTTCGAGGCGGCCGCACGCGTGTTCGAGGCGGACGGCATCGGCGGCGCCAGCATCGAGACGATCGCGGCGGCGGCAGGCTTCACCCGCGGCGCGTTCTATTCCAACTTCAAGAGCAAGGACGAGCTGATCATCGCGATGCTGGAGGACCATGTCGACCAGTCGATCCGGCGCAACATGGACATCCTGGCGAAGCACGACAATCTCGACGATTTCATCGCCGCGCTGAAGGCAATGGACCGCACCAGGCAGGACCCGCTCGGTCGCTCGCCCCTCCTCCACATGGAGATGATCCTGTTCGTCGCACGCGCCGAGAAGCGCCGCCCGGAACTGGCAAAACGCCTGCGCGCGCGGCGCAAGCTGGTCGCCGACATCGTCGAGGCGACGTTGAAGAGCAACGGACGGAACGACAGGCTCAACCCGCCGTGGATGGCATCCATTGTGCTGGCGCTGGAAGACGGCTTTCGCCTGCACCGGCTGATCGATCCGGAGACGACGCCGGCGGACAGTTTTTTGCGCGCGATCACGGATTTGCGGCGGAGGACGGGGTTGGCGGCGGAGTAAGGTGGCTGGAAACGTGTCGCCTCACCGTTTCCAATTCGCACGACAATCTTCAGATCTGAACGAGGCTGCAGCCAGAAAGTTGCCAGCGTCAGCGGCCCTGCGGGTGAAGCAACACAGCATTGCGATTGATGTCCGGCGCCGAACTCGGATAACGTATCGACGGGCTAGCCTGAAACAGGAGTATGCTTCGTTGAAGAGTGACCCTCCGCGAAAGCTTCTTCGACGCGACCTGCTTAAGCTGACGATTGCGGGCGTCGGCGCAGTCAGTGCCGGCGTGTTGCCGCTCTCCCCGGCCTCCGCGAAGCCGGTCGACTTGAATCAAAAGCGCAAGGGTCGCTACCAAGCCGACTCACAGGAAGTTCGGAACTTCTACCGCGTCAACGGCTATCCCGCCGCTCGATAGGAGACATCCGTGCTGATCAGGAAGTCCGAGCGTCGTCCAGAGCGTGCCAAGCCTTCCGGTGCGGAGGCCGGCCAACAGTCTTCGGGTCTGGATCGACGAACTTTCCTAAAGCGCTCAGGCATCACAATAGGCGCATTGGCGGCAGTGGGTGAAATCGCGCTGCACGGCGTGCGAAAGGCCGAGGCCGGTCCACCACCGCCGGTCGGCGCACCGGTCACGATCCGGAAGAACATCTGTACGCACTGCTCGGTCGGCTGCTCGGTGATCGCCAAGGTCACCAACGGGGTATGGATCGGACAGGAGCCCGACTACGACAGCCCGATCAATCGTGGTTCGCATTGCTGTAAGGGTGCTGCAGTTCGCGACGACGTGCTGAACGAGCGGCGCCTGCGCTATCCCGTCAAGCTCGTCAACGGACAATGGACGCGCATCTCCTGGGAGAAGGCAATCGACGAGATCGGCGACAAGCTGCTCGACATTCGTCAGAAGGCCGGCCCCGACTCGGTGTACTGGCTCGGCTCCGCCAAGTTCACGAACGAAGCCGCTTATCTCAATCGCAAGCTCGCAGCGTTCTGGGGCACCAACAATTCCGACCATCAAGCGCGGATCTGTCACTCGACGACGGTCACCGGCGTAGCCAATACCTGGGGCTACGGCGCGATGACCAACAGCTACAACGACATCCGCAACGCCAAGACCATCTTGTTAATGGGCGGCAATCCCGCCGAGGCGCATCCGGTTTCCTTGCAGCATATTCTCGAAGGCAAGGAGCTCAACCGCGCCAACATGATTGTTGTCGATCCCCGGATGACGCGGACCGCTGCGCACGCGACCGAGTACGTCCGGGTTCGCCCCGGCACGCACATCGCCACGATCTACGGCATGCTGTGGCACATTTTCGAGAATGGGTGGGAAGACAAGGAATTCCTCAGCCAGCGTGTCTATGGCCTCGATGAGGTCCGAAAGGAAATTGCGAAGTGGCCTCCCAAGGAGGTCGAGCGCGTGACCGGCTTGCCCGAAGCGCAGGTCAAGCACGTCGCTCAGCTGTTCGCGACGCAGAAGCCGGCCACACTGATCTGGGCGATGGGACAAACCCAGTTCACCACCGGCACCGCGAATGTCCGCGCCAGCTGCCTGTTGCTGCTCGCCACGGGCAACATGGGGCAGCCCGGCGCGGGCGCCAACATCTTCCGCGGCCACACCAACGTGCAAGGCGCAACCGACCTCGGTCTCGATGTCACCTCGCTGCCGTTGTATTACGGTCTCGCCGAGGAGGCCTGGCGACATTGGTGCCGGGTATGGGAAATCGATTACGACTGGATGAAGTCGCGTTTCCCCGACAAGAAGCTGATGGAAACGCCGGGCATTCCGAGCACGCGCTGGTTTGACGCCACCTTGTTGCCAAAGAACCAGATCAGCCAGCCCAACCCGGTGCAGGCCATGTTCATCATGGGACATGGCGTCAATACCATAACCCGGATGCCGGAGGCCGTGAAGGGCATCGAGAAGCTCGAACTGCTGGTGGTCTGCGATCCCTATCCGACCGCGTGGTCGGTGCTGTCGGAGCGCAAGAACGGCACCTACCTGCTCCCGGCCTGTACGAGCTTCGAGATGGAGGGCTCGCGCACCAACTCCAATCGCTCACTGCAATGGGGTGAGAAAATCGTCGATCCGGTCTTCGAGGCGAAGAACGACTACGACATGATGTACATGTTCGCCCACAAATTTGGATTTGCCGACCTGATGTTCAAGAACATCAAGGTCGAGAACGGCGCGGTTTCGGCGGAGGATATCCTCCGCGAGATCAACCGCGGCGGATGGTCGACGGGATATTGCGGGCAGTCGCCGGAGCGGCTCAAGGCCCACATGAGGAACCAGCACAAGTTCGATCTGGTGACACTGCGGGCGCCGAAGGACGATCCCGAGGTTGGCGGGGAATATTACGGCCTGCCGTGGCCATGCTGGGGTACGCCGGAGTTCAAGCATCCGGGTACGCCGATCCTCTACAACACCAACCTTCCGGTGAAAGAGGGCGGGGGCACCTTTCGCGCGCGGTTCGGAGTCGAACGCGTCGTCAAGCGGAAGGTGACGGAGAACGGGCAGGAAGTGGAGCGGGAAGATCACGATAATCTTCTTGCCGAGGGCTCGTACTCCGTCGGTTCGGAGATCAAGGACGGGTATCCCGAGTTCACTCTCGGCGTGCTGAAGAAGCTCGGCTGGGACAAGGATCTCACTGCGCAAGAGCTCGAAGTGATCGCGCGCATCAATCCGGCCGATCCCGACAAGGTGTCATGGTCGACCGATCTTTCCGGCGGCATCCAGCGGGTCGCGATCGAACACGGGTGCTCGCCTTACGGAAACGCCAAGGCCCGCATGATAGCGTGGAATTTGCCCGACCCGGTTCCAGTGCATCGCGAGCCGATCTACACGCCGCGTCCCGACCTCGTCGCCGACTATCCGACCTTGCCGGACGCGAAGCAATTTCGCGTGCCCAATATCGGCTTCTCCGTGCAGAAGGCCGCAGTCGATCGCGCAATCTCCAAGCAATTCCCGCTGATTCTGAGTTCGGGCCGTTTGGTCGAATACGAAGGCGGTGGCGAGGAAACGCGGTCCAATAAATGGCTCGCGGAACTCAAGCAGCATATGTACGTCGAGATCAATCCGGCGGACGCGGCCGAGCGCGGCGTCGTCGATGGCGGCTGGGTTTGGGTGACAGGTGCAGAGAACGGCTCACGCGCCAGGATGAAGGCGCAGGTGACCGAACGCGTCGGCAAGGGCGTTGCATGGATGCCATTCCATTTCGCCGGTTGGTACGAGGGAGCCGATCTCCGGGCGAAATATCCGGCGGGTGCCGATCCGATCGTGCTCGGTGAGAGCGTCAATACGCTGACGACCTATGGCTATGATCCTGCCACCGGCATGCAGGAGCCGAAAGCCACGCTTTGTCAGATCAGAGCCGCATGAGAGGTTAGACCCATGGCACGCATGAAATTCCTCTGTGATGCGGACCGTTGCATCGACTGCAATGCCTGCGTGACCGCCTGCAAGAACGAGAACGAGGTGCCCTGGGGCATCAATCGACGTCGCGTCGTCACCATCAATGATGGGAAGCCCGGCGAGCGGTCGGTGTCGATGGCCTGCATGCATTGTACCGATGCGCCCTGCGCGTCGGTGTGTCCGGTCAAATGCATCTATCCGACCGAGGACGGCATCGTCCTGCACGACAAGGATTTGTGCATCGGCTGCGGATATTGCTTCTACGCCTGTCCGTTCGGAGCGCCGCAATATCCCCAGGTCGGGAATTTCGGCTCGCGCGGCAAGATGGACAAGTGCACCTATTGTGCTGGCGGTGGCGGATCGGAGGCGCCGGGCAGTGCCGAGGAATATGCGAAGTACGGCTCGAATCGTTTCGGAGAAGGCAAGTTGCCGATGTGCGCCGAAATGTGCTCCACCAAGTCGCTGCTCGCAGGCGATGGCGACATCATCGCGCAACTCTACGAGGAACGCGTCGAGACGCGCGGCTACGGTTCCGGAGCCTGGGGCTGGACGACGGCCTATCACGAGGACGTCAAGAAATAACAGGACCTGCGCTTGCGGTCGATGAAAGCGCGACGATCAAGGACGAAGATTGGGTATCCGTCATGACGGCTTTCGTACGCATTCGCTTCGCAGCGCTTTTGTTGATGCTGTTCGGTCTCACGACAGCCTCGGTGCTCGCCCAGAAGCTCGGTCCCGATGGGGCACCCAATCCAACCGCCAGCGTGACCAATCAGAGGACGCTGCTGGAGCAAGCGCCGCTCATCCAGGGACGGATCGACATCCCCGATGTCAAGGCAAGCGTGTTGATGCAGCCGATGGGACGGACCTGGGATTATTTCCACGAGGTGCTGCTGCATTGGGGGGCCGCGCTGGTGATCGTCGGCATGCTTGCAGTGCTCGCGCTCGCCTATCTGATCATGGGCCGGCTTCGTATCGAGGCGGGACGCTCCGGCCAGACGATCGTCCGCTTCAAGGCTTTTGAGCGGTTTTCTCACTGGCTGACGGCCGTCTCTTTTGTACTCCTCGGATTGACCGGCCTGAACATTACCTTCGGCAAGGTCCTGCTGCGGCCGCTGGTCGGCCCGGATCTGTTCTCCGACATCTCCCAGTTCGCGAAGTACGTGCACAATTTTACGAGCTTCGCCTTCGTGGCGGGCCTTGTCCTGATCACGGTACTTTTCTTCAGGGACAATCTCTTCAAGAGAGTCGATATTGACTGGGTCAAGCAGGGCGGCGGCTTCATCAAGTCGAAGCATGCGCCGGCAGGACGCTTCAATCTCGGTGAGAAAATGGTCTATTGGCTGTCGGTCGCAGCCGGCCTCCTCGTATCCGCATCAGGGTTCGTGCTGCTGTTTCCCTTCTACGGCACTGACATCGCGGACATGCAGGTCGCTCAGGTCGCTCACGCCGTGATCGCAATCCTTTTCATCGCATTGATCCTGGGACACATCTATATCGGCACGCTCGGCATGGAAGGCGCGTTCGAAGCCATGGGAACGGGCGAGGTCGACATCAATTGGGCGAGAGAGCATCACGACCGCTGGCTTGCCGAAAAGCTCGAAGCGGAAGGCCGGCAAGCCTCGGCGACACCGGCAGAGTAGAGCGATGCCGCGCAGGCTGCCCCCGAACCGGATAGTTCAGCTGGAGCGGCTGTCCGGATCTTGTTGCGCCTCCCGGTCACGCAAATAATCGTCGGTGGTGCGGACGGTCGGGCCCGGCGCACCATAGGATTCAAAACCTTGTTCGGCGACGAAGCTCACCCGGCAGTCGCCGCACATCTTGATTGCGTCGAGCCTCTGCGCCGACCCCGAATACATCCAGTGCTGGCCTTCGAGCTTCGCGACGACGCGCTCGATGCTGCTCTTGACGCCGAACGGCTTGCTGCAGCGGATGCAGCAGAACGGCTCCTCTTCCTTGAGAACCCGGGTTGGCGCCCGGCTCGCGCGGAAGTCGATTTGCGGGACCAGCGTGATGACCTTCTCCGGACACGTCGTCCGGCACAGACCGCACTGAACGCAGGAATCTTCGACAAAACGCAATGCCGGACGCTCGGGGTCGTCGCGCAAGGCACTCGTCGGACAGACCGACACGCAGGACAGGCAAAGTGTGCAGCCCGCGGTATCGACCTCGACGGCGCCGAACGGCGCCCCGTCCGGCAACGGAATGACATCGACGGGTGCAGGTGCTGCGCGGTGCAGTTCGGCCAGCGCAAAACGAAGCACATCGCGCTTGCCGCCCACCGGGCGGAAGCTCGCGGGGCGCGGAGCCGGTGCGGCGGTGGGCGCCGTGCGCAACGCCTCGATCAGGTGGTCGGGATCGTCGGTCTTTATCGCCGAAAGCCGGTCCGGGCCGAAGCCAAGGCCGGTCAAAATCGGATCGGCCAACGCGATCGTCCGCATCAACCCGGAGACGTCATGGCGCAGCTTGGCCCGGAGCAGGAAGCAAACCGCCGACACGCCATACGCAAAAGCTGCAATGACGCTCTCCAGCCCGACCTGCGTGACTTCGTTGACGGCAAACGGCAACACGTTCGCGGGCAAGCCGTCGCCGAACCGCGCCAGCGCATCGATCAGCGGCGCGCCGTGACTTTCGTCATGAACGAGGACAACAGCCCGCTCGCCGCCCGCCTGACGATATGCGAGCAGCATGGCTCGCAGCTTTCTGACCAACGCATCTTCCGGCGGCAGGGCATAGGACGCCGCACCCGTGGGACAAGCCGTCGCGCATTGACCGCAGCCCGCGCAGATGTCGGCATCGATTGCCACATGGTTGCCCGCGGGCGTGATCGCGCCGGCAGGACAGGAGTCGAGGCAGCGAGTGCAGCCGGTTTGCTTCGAGCGCGAATGGGCGCAAAGCCCGGCATCAAAGGTGATGTAACGTGGCTTCTCGAAAGTCCCGACGAGATCGCGTGCTTTCAGCACGGCCTGGAGAATAGCTGCGGGATGACCGGGATCAGCACGCAGATAACCGTCGCGCAGGTCGGCGGGGATCAGCGCAGGCCCGCCGGTCAAGTCGAGGACGATGTCGCAGGTCGATCGAGCGTTGTTGCGCGATGGGCCAAACGTCAGGGCGCGACGCGAGGACGGCGCCGCTTCGGCAAACTCGTCGACCACCAATTCGAACGCGCCCAGATGTCCTTTGACACTCGTTATCCGACCTTTGGCGATCGGAAAGTCGGCGCTGCGCGGCGTCGCCAGCGCGGCTGGCGGCGCAATCAGCACGGTGACGTCGAGATGCTCCTTCAGCAAATCGCCAGCCTGAATGACAGCCTCATCGCGGCCGTAGATCAGGATGATTCCGCTGCTCTCCAGCTGGATCATTGGCGCGGGTGCGGCGACTTCAGTCGCGGCGGCCAGCAACGCGGCCATCTTCGGCCCCGCGCGGTCGGCGTCGCTGGACCATCCGGCGGTCTCGCGAATATTGGCAAACTGTATCGAATTCGCACGATTATTTTCGGCTGCAACCTCTGAAAAGAGCGCCGCCTGCTGCGTGCAGGCCACAGTGAGCGGCCCCTCTTCGGCCACGACAGCCTCGAACAGACCAAGCTCCGCACCGCAGAGTTGCGTCGCGGCCGTCGCTTTGCCGCGGCAGCCGCGCTGGATCGCGCCGGCGTCGAGCGGCATCGTCCCTTCGCATGAGCAGATCAGGAGGCGCCGGCTGGTTTCAGGTACGACGGTCACGATATCCCGCGGCTCCCAAATAGAGCGGCCACCTACTGGCCGGACTATCCTCAGAGTATATACTCCGCATGCCGCAAAAGGCGACCTGTATCGGAGACCGCACTTCGATGGAGACGGGAAATTGATATCGACAAGTCTTGCACGCATTGCTGTCAGTGTCGCAGTCGAACGGCGCAAAGCGAAGAGCGTGTGGGCCGATTTTCTGTGGCGCCCCGTGTCGGTCTTTGCGGGAGAACCGTCTGCAACGCCGTGGACTCCGATTGGCGGCGAAGGCGACGTCACGTTGTTCTATGCAGGCGACGCCGTGATCGAGCTGCACCGTACTGAGACCATCAACTATCGCGAAAATCTGACATCAGGCTCGCCAAAATTATGGGTTAATTTGCGTCCCACCGGCTCCGAACCGCCTTATGAACTGCTCGCTGTCACGGCCGATCCGGCCGAGGGCGAGGCGTTTACCGACGCGGGCAGTAACCTGATTGAAGCAGTACCGATGCCGATTGGCATCTCCGAAATCATCAGCCGTTTCATTGCCGAGCACCATGTCGAACGGCCATTCATCAAACGGCAACGCAACCGTTAGCAAAGGCATGAGAGAGATCAGTGTCAGAGAGTAACGTCTTCGTTCGCTGGGCGCGGCTCAAGCAAGCTTCGAGAAGCCTGGACGCTGAACCTGCTCCGACCGACGGTGAGCAAGCTGCTGAGCCGTCCGCAGCGAACGGCGAGACTGACCGGCCATTCGATCTCGCCAGCTTGCCGTCGATCGAATCTATCACCGCTCAGACCGACATTGCTGCGTTCCTGCAGACGGGCGTTCCGGCCGAATTGAAGCGCCTGGCATTGCGCCGAGCCTGGGCGACCGATCCTGCGATCCGCGACTTCATCGGAATCGCGGAGAACCAGTGGGATTTCAACGATCCCAACGCAATTCCGGGATTTGGCCCGCTCGATCCGGCAGACAACGTCGCCGATTTCCTCGCGCAGATGTCAAAGGGGCTGGAGCAGGTGCGCGACGCACTTGCAGACGTGCCGTTGCCGGCAGAGCCGATTTCGCAAGGACGGCCCGATGCGGAACCGTCTATTCCCGACCCGACATTGGCGGTTCAATCGCTGCCCAATGATGCCACGGCTCGGCCGGACCATGACCGCAATCAGCTCATGCAGCCCGACGGCCCTGCCGCCGAAGTGCCGCCCTCCCGGCGAACACGACGTCATGGCAGCGCGTTGCCACGCTAACAACCGGCCAGATTTTATGTCTTGCGCGATCGAACGATGATGGATCAAGCCTCGAGGATCGCTTCAGTGCGTACTGTCGATGAATTCGACCGCGCCCGGGCGCAGGAATACGCGCTGTTGGCAACTTTGCTGACGCGCAGCCCGGACGCGCATCTGCTGAGCCGCATCTCCGGATTGCGCGGCGATGCGAGCCCAATGGGCATGGCGCACATTGCGCTGGCGGATGCAGCGCGCCGGACAAACGAGCAAGCCGCGTCACGCGAGTTCTTCGCCCTCTTTGCAGGATTGGGCAACGGGGCATTGCTGCCTTATGCGTCACACTATTTGTCGGAAACCCTGTATGGCCGCCCGCTCGCGCGGTTGAGGGAAACTCTGGAGGGTCTCGGCCTCCAAAAGGCTCCGGACCGTACGGAGCCCGAAGATCACGCGGGATTTCTCTGCGAGATCATGTCAGGCTTGGCCGGCGGGAGCATTCCAGCGTCAGCGGACGCCGAGAGGATATTTTTTGAAGAGCATGTCTCACGCTGGATGGGACGGTTTTTCGCTGATCTCGAGCGGGCAGGTTCCGCTGACTTCTATGCGGCCGTTGGCGCGGCCGGACGAACGCTTATCGATATTGAGGTGAAGGCTTTCGCGCTTCCGACCTGAACACGTTGTTTTGTACGAGAGTTGCAAAAATCAGATGCTACGTTGCGGATGCAGGGATCAACAACATGCGCGCTTTTACAATTGCCTGTCTCTTCGCCGCCATCGTCGGGCTCGGCGCCGCCGCTATCCTTGAGAGTTTCGTGCAGGAATCCGCTACTACGGCGTTTGCCGAGCCGAGTGCCCGCGTTTAGCGGCAGCGTTGTTTATTAAGCTTTTTGTTCTCCACATAGGCGAAGTCGGAGATTTTTCATGACCCGGTTCCTGGTCGCTTCTTTCGTCGTTCTGACACTGATCATCGCTGCCGCCACGATCTTCAGGGGGCAGCCTCGCGCGGTCGAACTCTCCACTGCGGCGATGCCGTCCCTGGTCGAGCTGCATACCATGGCGGGCGTGCATCGGCTTCCGGACCAGGATATTGATGATCAATCGCTGATTTTCCCTGCAAAGACCAAGCAATGACCTCCAGATTGGTTGCAGTGTAACCGGCCCGGTCGCTTATCTACGCCGAGCGCTTAACCGCAAGTTTATCAACCGCCGCAAGATCCAGCCGACCCAGCATCGCCCGCGCCTGCTCGGCGCAGTGCTCGATCAGCCAGCGCTCGAAGGCGACCGGCGGCAGCGCGGGGGCGTAGAGGAAGCCCTGGACGACGTCGCAGCCGAGCTCGGACAGCACCTTGCGCTGCCCCTCGGTCTCGACGCCTTCGCCGACGACGGTCATGCCGAGACCCTGGCCGACGCGCACCACGGCGGTGGCGATTGCGAGGGCGCCCGCATCCTTCTCGATATCGCGCATAAAACTGCGGTCGATCTTCAGTTCGCGGATCGGCAGATGCGCGAGGCGGCTGAGGCTGGAATAGCCGGTGCCGAAATCGTCCACCGAGAGCCCGACGCCGAGCTCGCGGATCGCGTTCATGGTCTCGAGCGCGGCGACGCTGTCCTGCATGAACGCGCCTTCGGTGATCTCGAGCATCAGGGCATCCGACGGCAATTCGTATTCGGCAAGGATGTCCTTGAGCCGCGCGGCCAGCGTGACATTGCGGAAATTGATCGGCGACAAATTCACCGACACGCTGGGGATGTTGAGCCCGGCGCGGCGCCAGCTGGCCATCTGCCGGCAGGCCTCGCGCACCGACCACAGGCCGATCTGCTCGATCAGGCCGCACTCTTCGGCGAGCGGAATGAATTTTGCCGGCGAGACATCGCCGAGCAGGGCATCGTGCCAGCGCGCCAGCGCCTCGACGCCGTGAATGGCGCCGTCGCAGCTGCGGACCTGCGGCTGGTAGCTCAGCGTCAGCGCGCCCTCCGCGATGGCCTTGCGCAGCGCCGCAATCAGCGCCAGCCGCTGCTCGGCGAGCCCGTTCATCTCGGCGCTGAACAGGCGATAGGTCGAACGTCCGGCCTGCTTGGCCATGTACATGGCGGAGTCGGCCTGCTGCATCAGCGTGTCGATGTCGGTGGCGTGATCGGGATAGAGGCTGATGCCGATGCTGGCCGACATCGGCATCAGTTTTGATCCGAGCCGCAACGGCGCGGACAGCGCCTCCGTGATTCCGGCCGCGACGCGCTCGGCGCCCTCGGCGGTGCGTTGCGGCAGCAGGATGACGAATTCGTCGCCGCCGAGCCGCCCCAGCATGTCCTCGGGACCGATGTGTTCGCGCAGGCGCTGCGCGAGCTGGATCAGCAGCTCGTCGCCGGCGGCGTGTCCGAGCGTGTCGTTGACGTCCTTGAAATGATCGACGTCGAGGAAAGCGAGCGCGACGTGGCTGCCGGTCGGGCAGGCGTCGATCGCGGTGGTGATCAGGTGCCGCAGCTGCGCGCGGTTCGGCAGGCCGGTGAGGATGTCGTGATAGGCGAGTCGCGCGATCTCGGCGCGCGCTTCCTTGCGCTCGATCGCAAAGGCGCCGAGGCCGACACAGGCCTCGACAATGCGGCGGTGCCAATTGCTCGGCGCGCGCGGCTCACGGAAATAGAAGGCGAAGGTGGCGATGACCCGGCCGTCCTTGGACTTGATCGGCGTTGACCAGCAGGCACGCAGGCCCACTTCGAGCGGCATCGCCTTGTAGGGCTGCCAGCGCGGATCGGTGTCGAGATCTTCGGCCAGCACCGGCTCGCCGTAGAAGGCGGCCGTGCCGCAGGAGCCCACGTTGGGGCCGATCGCGATGCCGTCGAGCGCGCGGGAATAGTCCTCGGGCAGGCTCGGGCCGCCGAGCGGATGGATCAGGCCGGCGGCATCGACGTGAAGCAGCGAGCAGACCACGTCAGGTGCGATCTCCTCGACCCGGCGACACAGCCTGTCGGCGATGTCGGTGATCGGGACTTCGTCGGCGAGCGCGCTCATGATCAGCTGCTGGAGCGAGCGCAGCTGCTTGGTCTCGGTGATGTCCTCGAGCAGCGCGAAGATGTGCCTGACCCGGCCCTTCTTGTCGCGGAAGGCGTCGATCCGGGCGCACACCCAGATCTCCTCGCCGTCCTTGTTGTAGACGAGTGTCTCGATTTCGCCGCGCCGGCCGCCAGTCATCAGGCGCTTGACGAGTTTTGCGATGGCCTTGCGATCGGTGTGGCAGCCGGCGATGAGCTCGCCGGCGTGGCGTCCCTCGGCCTCCTCGCTGGTATGGCCGAACAGCGCCGTGAACGCCGAATTGACATAGACGATGTTCTGTTCGATGTCGGTGATGATGACCGCGCGGTTGGTCTGATCGGAAACGGCGTGGAGCAGCCCGATCCTGGCGCGACGCTCCGCATCGATGGTGACGTCGCGCGCGAACACGATGTGATGGGTCGCGCCGCCGACGGTCGCTGACGACATCGCGACCTGCGCCTTGATGCGGCTGCCGTCGCGCCGCACGAGGCTGATCTCCTCGCGGAAGTCGGCAACGGGACCTGCCTTGAGGAACCTGAGTGTGAGAATGTCGGCATCGCGGCCGAGTACATCAGCGCGGGCAAGCTTCCAGATCCGCTCCGCGGCGGCATTGAAATGCGTGATGCGATGCGCGTCATCGACGATAACGATCGCATCGTCGGCGCATGCGAGCGCGGCGCGCAGCACGTCCGGCAGTTCGGTCACTGGGCAATCGGAGACAGGCATCGTTGGACCCGGCAGCATCGGGAAGAAGAGGCAATCGGCCCGAAGCTAACGCTCCGATGGTGTCCAAGACGTTTTTGCAATCCCGCCGCGTTTGGCCAAGACGCGACATGCTTAACATCTCGCGAAAGCTGCAAAGGTAATCCGGTGCGTGCGGAACTTATTTCGCGACGGTTCCAGGATTGAGCATGTGCAGCCGGCCGGCCACGGCCCGCACCTTGCGTGGAGCGGCCTGCCAGACCGAGAGCGCCGATACTCCGCTCACGACGATGGCGATGGCGAAGGCGAGCGTGTAATCCCCGCTGCGATCATAGAGGAAGCCGGTGAGCCAGGGACCCGCCGCGCCGCCAGCCAATGCCGCCAGCATGATCATGCCGAAAATGCTGCCCTGATGCTTGCCCTGGAAAATCTCGAACACCACCGCGCCCATGATCGAGGTGAGGCCGTAGCCGAGCGCGCCTTGCGCGAACACCACGACGTAAACGAGCCACGGCGACGGCTCGAATTTCAGCGCGATCAGCGCCGCAAAGCAGATCGCAAAGCCTGCGCAGCTGATCGCCCACACCCACTCCCGCCCGATCCGGTCGGAGACATGGCCGAGCAGGATCTGGCCGGGAATGCCGAGCAGGCTGACGGTGCCAAGCGCCCACACCGCAACGTTCGCACTGAAGCCGATGTCGAGCAGGAATTTTGTCTGATGCACCTGTACGGCGTACCAGATGTACAGGCCGCAGAAATAGCCGAGCGCGATCCACCAGAACCGCGTAGTCGCGACCGCACGCTTCAGTGTCCAGTCGGTATTGACCCAGACGGGATCGACGACGTTGGAGACTGATTTTGCGGCACCAGTGGCAGGCGCGGCATCGCCGTCCGGCTGAAGGCCGATATCCTCCGGACGCTTGTGCAGGAACAAATTGATCGGCGCCAGCACGATCAGGATGAGCAGGCCCATCGCGGTGCAGGCGGTGCGCCAGCCGGTCTGCTCGATCATGTGCTGCACCCAGGGCAGCAGCGTCACCGAGCCGATGCCGACACCGGCAAAGGCGATGCCGATGGCGAAGCCACGGCTGCGGATGAACCAGTTCGGCAGGAACAGCGACTGGCCGGAATAGCCGAGACAGACGCTGCCGGCGCCAACCATGACGCCGATGGTGACGTAGAGATGCCAGGGTTGGCTGGTCAGCGGGGCGAGCAGCAGCCCGCCGCCCATCAGCACGACGCCGAGCTCCATCACCGCGCGGGGACCGGCGCGATCCATCAGACGGCCGATCAGCGGACTGACCACGCCCGACACCACGAAACCGAACGAGAACGCACCCGCGGTGACGCCGCGCTCCCAGCCGAATTCGGAGATGATCGGCGGAAAGAACAATGAGAAGGCGGTGCGGGCGTTGACGCCGATGGCCATGGTGACGAAGGTCACGGCGACCACGACCCAGCCGTAGAAGAACGGAAGTCGCATGATGTGCTTGTTTCATCCCTAGATGGTCCTACCGACCATCCGGGAATGCCTGGGTCAAGCTATTTTCGCGTTTGGCCCCTGAGCAGCAGCGCAATCTCATGGGGAGCGGTCTTCCTGCCGCCGATCCTTCGAGACGCCCGCTTTAGGCGGGCTCCTCAGGATGAGGACGGAGCGCGCGGCAGCAGTGTCAACAGGCACGGATGCCGCTTAGCCTCATCCTGAGGAGACCGCGAAGCGCATCGTCTCGAAGGACGAGGCTAAGGGCTCAGGCCGCGTCGCGCTGCGACGGCTGAACGGGCGCGTCGAACGCGATCTGGTCGACCGGCTGCGGGCGTCCGAACAGATAGCCTTGCGCAAAATTGACGCCGAGCGCCGTCAGCCGCTCGAACTCCTCAGCTGTCTCGACGCCCTCGGCGGTGACCGACATGTCCAGCCCGCGCGCCAGCGTCACGATCGAGGCGATGATGGCGGAGCTGCGCGGCTGATGCGTGAGGTTGCGGATGAACGACTTATCGATCTTGATCTTGTCGAACGGAAACGTGGTCAGATAGCTCAGCGACGAATAGCCGGTGCCGAAATCGTCGAGTGCAAGCTCGATGCCGAGATGCTTCAGCCGTTCCATGAAGGCGAGGTTCTCGACCCCGCGCTCCAGCAGCACCGATTCCGTGATCTCGATCTCCAGCCGCTGCGGCGGCAGGCCGGAATCCGTGAGCGCCGCGCAGATCATCTGGAACAGCTCGGCCTCCTTGAACTGGATCGGCGACAGGTTCACGGCGACCGCGAGGCCCGCAGGCCATCCGGCCGCGTCCGCGCAGGCGCGCCGCAGCACGAACTCGCCGAGCGGAACGATCAACCCGGTCTCCTCCGCAAGCGGAATGAACTGGTCCGGCGCAATCAATCCGCGCGTCGGATGCCGCCAGCGCACCAGCGCCTCGAAGCCGCGCCGCTCGCTGCCGTGGGCATCGACGAACGGCTGGTAGTGGACCTCGAGCTGGCAGCGCGCGATGGCGTCGCGCAGATCGCCTTCGAGCGTGCTGCGCGCCTCGAGCTCTGCCGACATCGCCTCGTCGTAGATGGTGAAGCAGTTGCGGCCGGCTGATTTCGAGCGGTAGAGCGCGAGGTCGGCCTTCTTGAGCAATTGCTCCTGGTCGCTGCCATGATCCGGCGCGATCGCGATGCCGATGCTGGTGCCGATCTCGACGCGATGTCCGGGCAGCAGGAACGGCTCGGCTACGAGCTTGGCGATCCGTCCCGCCAGCTCGGTCGAGCAGGCGCGCTGGTCCTCGCAAGCTTCCTGGATGATGGCGAACTCGTCGCCGCCGAGCCGCGCCAGCACGTCGCTTGCACGCAGCGCGGATCTCAGCCGCTGCGCCACCTGGCGCAACAGCACGTCGCCGGCGCCGTGACCGAGCGAATCGTTGACGTTCTTGAAGCGGTCGAGGTCGAGCATCAGGATCGAGAAGGTCGAACCGGAATCGCCCAGCAGGCCATTGAGCTCGTCGAGCCGGGCCAGGAAGAAGGCACGGTTCGGCAAGCCGGTCAGGATGTCGGTCTGGGCGAGCTCGAGCACCCGGCGGTTCGCCAGCGACAACCGCCGTGAATTGCGGCTTGCGAGCACCAGATAGATCGACAGCGACAGCGTGAGCAGCATGCCGACGATGAGAACCGCGGCCGCGCGGTCGTAGGCCGTCTCCAGCGCGCCACCGGCGGTCGGAATGGCGCGCACCTGCCATTCAGTGTCGCCGATCTTGAGACCGCCCGACCAGTGCACGCCCCGGGCAACGTCACGCATCGACTGCGGCGCCGTGGCTGCCGACGAAAAATCCGGCAGCATCTCCTCGAGACTGCCGATCTGCCCCGTGAAGGGCGGATAGACATTCACACTGACCGCGGGGCTTGCCCCGGTGGTCACGCGAATGGCCTGGATCAGCAGCGGCAGGTCGAAGACACCAACGACGAAGCCGGCGAGGTTGCGGCGCCGGTCCGCCACCGTCTCGCGCGACGTCCCCTTGGCATAGACGGGAATGGTGACGAGGATGTCGGGCAGCCGGCCGCCTTCCTTCGGTTCGTAGAGGCGTGTGCGAATGGACGCGACGCGGTCGTTGTCGCGCGCGCGCTCCAGCGCCGCGCGACGTTCCGGGATGGTCGCGTAATCCATGCCGTAGACCGACGAGGTCTTCGGCTGGGTCGAATAGAACACCGGGAAATATTCGTCACCCTGCGGCGCGACCGCGAAGGCATCGCCCTGAAGCGACTTGATGCGATAGCCCGATACGCCGTCCGTGATCGCGGCGGCCTCGTATTCGGCGCGCTCCTTGCGGTTCACGCGCGGCAGCCAGGCGATGCGCAACATGCCGGGATGGCGCTCGAACAGGCGGGCGCTGAAGGTCTCGAATTCGCTACGGGTGATTTCCTCGTTGGTCGATTCGAACAGCGTCCGCAGTGCGACCAGCCTGGAGATGTACTCGCCCATGCCGTACTGCATGACGATCGCTTCGGTCTCGGCCGCGTTCTCGAACTCGATCCTGTTGACGCGATCTTCCCATCGCGCGACCGCAGCGGCGCCCACGATCGAGAACAGAAGGCCGACGCCGATCGCGACCAGCGCAGGGCGATACAGCCCGAGCAGCGGCGCGGCGCGCCACCATCCGGTCTTCCGCTCCCGATCCTGATCGTTCTGATCGCGACCGCCCATCTTGATCCGCACGTCCCCCTCGTCGGCCCACTTCTGGTTGAGCCACCGGAACCGCTATCGGACCAGGATCGGAGTTAAGAAGCGCACAATTTCAGGTCGCGGGTGTTCCGCATTGCGCGATTTAGTTAATGATTGCCCCTGCAAATCGCGCCAATCTGGAAATAGATTGCCGATTTTTCCCGGAATCTTACGGACCATTGGTGCGGCGCGCCTTAGCGACCTGTTCAGCCCGCAGAACTATCGTTTCCGCGAACCCGTTCTGTATCCGGCAAGCATCCTCATGAGACGATTGCGATCTGCGACATGCCTCGCCTTGACCATCGCATTGCTGGCAGCGAGCCTGCTGCCTGCGAGGGGCGACGAGGCCGGCGTCAGTGACGATGCGATCCTGTTCGGCCAGGCAGCTGTGCTCGAAGGTCCCTCCTCCGCACTCGGGCAGCGGATGCGGCAAGGCATCGTCGCGGCGTTCACCGAGATCAACGACAAGGGCGGCGTCCACGGCCGCAAGCTCCAGCTCATCAGCCGCGACGACGGCTACGATCCCGATCGTTCGGTGGCGCAGACGCTGCGGCTGATCGAGGAGGACAAGGTGTTCGCGCTGATCGGCGCGGTGGGCACGCCGACCGCGATGGCGACGATCCCGATCACCAGCGTCCGCAACGTTCCCTTCATCGGCCCGTTCAGCGGCGCCGAATTCCTGCGCGACCTCGAGCTCGCCAATGTCGTCAACATCCGTGCGAGCTACGGCGCCGAGGCCGAGGCCTGGGTCAAGCACCTCACCGAGGATCGCAAGTTCACCCGCATCGGCATCTTCTATCAGGACGATTCCTTCGGCCGCGACGGTCTTGCCGGCGTGAAGCGCGCGCTGGCCAAGCGCGGCCTCGAACTTGCCGCCGAAGGCACCTTCGAGCGCAACACCCGCGCCGTCGCCTCGGCCTGGCGGATGATCAAGCGCGCCGAAGCGGAGGCCATCGTCATGGTCGGGACCTACGGGCCCTGCGCCGAGTTCATCAAGCTCGCGCACCGCAGCGGCGCCTATCCGACCTTCGTCAACATCTCCTTCGTCGGCGCCAACGCGCTCGCCAAGGAGCTCGGTCCCGACGGTGAGGGCGTCATCGTCTCGCAGGTGGTGCCGTTTCCCTGGGATCGCTCGCTCAAACTCGTCGCCGACTATCAGGCCGCGCAAAGGGCGTTCGACCCGACGCTGACACCGGACTTCGTGTCGCTCGAAGGCTATCTCTCCGGCCGCCTCGCGGCCGCGGCGCTGGAAAAGGCCGGACCGCAGCCGACGCGCGCGAGCCTCTTGCGCGCCATCAACGATGTCGGCCGTTTCAACATCAGCGGCAGCATCGTCACCGTCGGCATCCGCGCGATCGACACACCGCCAAAAGTGTTCTTGACGGTGATCCAGAAGGACGGGACGTTCAGGGCGGTGGATAAGCTTTAGGGCCGCCTTGTCCAGCGGTCGGCGTTGACGGCGCCTTGCGGGGCTTCGCCTTTGACGATCGCTTCGACCTGCCGCACGGTTTCCAGCGACTGGTATTCGATCGCCTGCGGCGTCAGGCCGCCAACATGCGGCGTGGCGACGACGTTCGCAAGCCTCGCCAGTTCGGGCGCCGGCATCTGGTCGGGTGCGCGGCCGACATCCATCGCGGCACCCGCGATACGGCCTTCAAGCAGCGCCCTGCCGAGCGCGGCCTCATCGACGAGATTGCCGCGCGAGAGATTGATGAAGACGGCGTGCGTCTGCATGCGCGCCAACGCCGCCTCGCCGATCAGATTTTCGGTCTGCTCGTTGGCGACTGCGAGGCAAACGACATAGTCACAGGTAGAGAGAAGCTCGTCGAGACTGACCTGCCGGATGGCACTGTCGCTGACATCAGCAAAGGGGTCTGCGACCAGCACCTCCATCCGCATCACCTTTGCGATCTCGGCGAGGTAACGCCCGATGCTGCCATAACCGATGATGCCGACCTTGCTGCCGGCGAGCTGGCGGCCCATTCGCGCTTCGACCTTGCGGCCGGCGTGATAGTCAGCGGTCGTCCGCGACACACCGCGGGAGAGATCGACCATGTAGCCGACCGCGAGCTCGGCCACCGCCTGCACGAAGCCGGGACCGGCGCGGGTCACCAGCACGCCGGCTTGCGAGGCCGCTTCCACATTGACGTTGCGGATGTCGACGGCACAGCGGACGAAGGCACGCAAGCGCGGCAGTTGACCGAAGATCTCGCCGCGCCCCTCGGTCATGCGGTCGGCGACGATGATGTCGGCATCCTTCGCCGCGCGGACGAGGCCGGCGGCGTCGAGCGTATCGTCGCTCTCGTGCAGGATCACCTCCGCCGTCGCCCGAAGACCGTTGAGGCTGCGATCGCCGTAGTAATTGCGACGCATCTCCGGCGTGTGCGCGAGCAGGACCTTCACGGCAAAACTCCTTCAATAGCCAAACGCCCGCGGGAGCGCCGTCGAGAGCCATGGCACGAAGGCGATGACGAGCAGGCACAGCGTCAGCAGGCCAAGATAACCCATGATCGGCTTCACCGTCTGCTCGATCGGCACGTTGCCGATCAGGCAGGCACCGTAGAGCCCGAGCCCGAGCGGCGGCGCGAACAGGCCGATGCCCATCGCGATCACCAGCACGACGCCGAAATGCAGAGGATCGATCCCGAGCTGCACGGCGACCGGCAGCAGCAGCGGCCCGAAGATGATTAGCGCGGCCGCGCCCTCCAGCACCGAGCCCATCACGATCAGCACGCCGATTGCGAGCAGGATGAACAGCCAGGTGCCTGATGTCTTGGACAATCCGAGCATGAAATCGCCGACCGCATGCGGCACCTGCTGCAAGGTCAGCGTGAACGCCAGCGACTGCGCGGCGGCGACGATGAACAGAACGAGCCCCGCGCGCGTCGCTCCCTGCACGAAGCTGTCCGCAGCGGATTTGAAGGTGAGCTCGCGGAACACGAGACTGCCGACGACGAGCGCGTAAGCCACGGCGAAGGCCGATATCTCGGTCGCCGTGGCAAAGCCGCTCTTGAAGCCGAAGAAGATCATGAAGATCAGGCCGAACGCGGCGATCGCGCCGCTCCACAGACCCGACACCGGCGCCTGCGGCTCGACGTCCTCGGCCTCTGCCGGCGGCTTGCCGAAGATGATGGACACCGCGATCAGGACCAGCGCCATCAGCGCCGCCGGCAGCAGCCCTGCCATGAACAGCCCGCCGATCGACAGGTTCGCGACGAAGCCCAAAATGATCAAATTGATGCAGGGCGGAATGGTTTCCGCCATCACCGCGGATGCGGCGAGCAATGCCACCGCGCCACCCGGATTCTGCTTCGAGCGGCGTGCGGCCGGGATCAGCACGGAGCCGACTGCGGCAACGTCGGCCATCTTCGAGCCCGAGATGCCCGAGAATAGCACCATCGACGCCACCATCACGACGTTCAGCCCGCCGCGCATGCGGCCGACGCCACGCTGCAACAGCTCGATCAGACGCACCGACATGCCGTTGGCTTCCATGAGGTAGCCGACGAGGATGAAGAAGGGGATCGCGAGCAGCACGAAATTGTCGATGCCGCGCGCCATCTGCTGGGCGAAGATGACGCCGGGCAGCGTGCCCTCGACCCAGATGAAGACCAGCGCGGCCAGCGCCAGCGCAAAACCGATCGGCAATCCGCCGAACAGCGTTGCGAAGAAACCGATCAGCATCAGCGTGCCCGCCGACGGCACCGTGGACGGCGACAGATAGTCCCAGGCCAGATAAAGGCCGGTGACGATGACGATCGCAACGAGGCCCCTGACGATGTCGGGCAGCGGCCGCGCGCAGAGATGGTCGATCGCAAACACGGTCATGAACACCGCACCGACGCCCATCGGATAGAAGGTCAGCTCCAGCGGCAGGCCGGATCCGGTGGTCTGGCCGGCCGTGAGCGAACCCAGCTTGATCGCGTTAAAGGCGACATAGCCCGAGATCAGCACGATCAGCAGGGCGCTGGCGGCATCGACCAGCGCGCGCAGCCGTCGCGGCAACAGGTCGCGGAAGAACGACACGCCGACATTCTCGCCGCGCGCGAGTGCGCTCGCAGCGCCAAAGAAGGCCGAGCCGACCATCAGGCCGCGCGCGACGTCATCCGACCATTCGACCGGCGCATTGAAGCAGAAGCGCAGCAGCACGGAGCCGCAGACGACCGCGAGATCGGCGGCCAGAAGGATGGCCGCGATCACGTCGCTGCAACGTAGCAGCAGTGCAATGCTCCCGTGGCGGCCGCCCGAGAGCGGCACGGCGGCTGTTATCGTCATCTCAAGCTTGCGTCGCGCGGATGATGTCGATGACGGCCTTGGAGTCCGGCCGTGCCTTGATGAAGTTCTCGTGCTGCGGCGCGACGCGCTTCTTGAAGGCTTCGCGGTCGCATTCGGCGACCGTCACGCCCTTCTCGGTCAAAGCCGCCAGCGCTTCCTTCTCGACCGCAAGCCCATGGGCACGGGTGTCGACCGCGGCCTTCTTGGCGGCATCGAGAAAGCCGTCGCGCAGCTTCGAATCCATGCGGTTGTAGGTCATGTCGCTGAAGTAGATCGCGAGCGGCGAAAAATTGTGCTGCGTCAGCGCGTAGAATTTCGCCGTCTCGAAGAACTTGCTGGCGAGGATCGTCGGCGGATCATGCTCCAGGCCATCGAGCACGCCGGCCTGCAACGCCGTGTAGATTTCGCCGAAGGCCAGCGGCGTCGCGGCAGCGCCCATCAGGCGCAGGCACTCCGTGATGACGGGATTTGGCAGCGTGCGGATCTTGAGGCCGGCGAGATCCTCCGGCGTCTTCACCGGCTTCCTCGCCAGCACGCTGCGTGAGCCGAAATTATAGGCCCAGGCGATGATGCGGATGTTGCTGCCCTTGAGCAGGGCATCCTCGATCGGCTTGGCGGCGCCGGAATCGAACGCCTTCGTCTGCTGCGGGAAACTCGAGAACAGAAAGCCGAGATCGAAGGTGCCGACCAGCGGCACCAGATTGGCTGATATCGACGATCCCGACACCATGAGGTCGATGACGCCGAGCTTCACCGAATTGATGACGTCGATCTCCTGGCCGAGCTGGTTGTCGGGGAAGAAGGCGACCTCGACCTGCTCGCCGAGCCCGTTGCCCTTCAAATTCTTGACGAGGTTGTCGTAGTAGACGCGGCCGTTGGCGAATTTGGGATCGTTCGGCAGCGAGGAGGAGCATTTCAGCTTCAGCGTCGCAGCTTCGGCGCGGCCGATGATCGCGGGAGAAAGCACGAGGCCGGCGGTGACCGCCGCCGATGACTTGATGAACGCGCGACGGTTCACGGGCACGATGGTCATGGTGCGGTCTCTCTCCGATATTTTTGTTTACGGCCGCGATCGTTGCCGCAGCCTGTTGCGCGGACTGTATGGCCAAAGCGACGGCACAGGCAAGGGACGCGGCCGGGGTGCCGCGATGGCGCGAGCGGCCGGCACATCGGCAGAGACCGCAGCGGAACGCCGCTATTTAAAGCTGTTTTCGATCATGCCGCACGGCAGCGATAATACCTGCCATGCAAGATTGACGCAGATCGATCCAATTCTGGCATGGATCAATGCCGAACGCAGATTGATGGGCACGCAGCAAAAAGAGCTGCGGGATCGTACCCCGCAGCTCTTATGTTCGAACGAGTTGGTGACGTCAGCGCGAATGTGCACCGCTGAGCTGCCCGCTCGCCGCCGCGACGTCGCGGGACGGACGCAGCGCATAGGCGCCGTCGCCGAGCAGGGCCTGCGCCCCGAGCGCGATCGCCCAGAAGGCGGGGAATTCCCAACCGCCCTTCGGATTGGTGAAGAAGAAGCCGGCGGCGCCGTGCACGGTGAAGATCGCGCCGAGCAGGATCGGAATGCCGGCCAGCGCCGCGTAGCGGGTCCAGACGCCGAGGATCAGGGCGAACCCGCTCAGCACTTCCACGGTCATGATGAGATAGGCGAGCTCCGGCGGGAAGCCGAGGCTGCCGAAGAACTTTGCGGTGCCGGCGGGCGTGAACACGAACAGTTTCAAACTGGCATGGGCGAGGAAGAGTGCGCCCAGCGTCACGCGCAGCACGAGCGCGGCGTAGGGGGCGGTACGGGAATCGATCATGGCGGTCTCCTTTGCTGCACTGCGCTATGATCTATTCCCATTTAAATGATAATCGGCTATTTTGGAATTATACTTCACACCAATAGAGTGAGATATATGCTCGACCGGCTGACCAGCCTGGAGGTCTTCGCCAAGGTCGCCGCGATCGGCAGCCTCTCGGGCGCGGCCCGGGCCATGGGCCTGTCGCAGACCATGGTGACCAAGCATGTCGCCGCACTCGAGGCGCGGCTCGGCACCAGGCTATTCCACCGCACCACGCGGCGGCTATCGATCACCGAGGCCGGACGAAGCTATCTGGAATCCTCGGAGCGCATCCTCGCCGACATGGAGGCCGCCGATTCCGCGGTCGCACGCGAACGCGTCGAGCCGCGCGGGCTGCTGCGGGTCAACATGCCCGTCGTGTTCGGCACGCGGCAGATCGCGCCTGCGATCGCCGAGTTTTCGGCAGCTCATCCCGAGGTCACCGTCGAGCTCGGCCTCAACGACCGCCTCGTCGATCTCGCCGAGGAAGGCTGGGACCTCGCGATCCGCATCGGCAAGCTGCGTGACTCCAGCATGGTCGCGCGGCGGCTCGCACCGAACCGCCTGGTCGTCTGCGCCGCGCCCTCATATCTCGAAAAGCACGGCACGCCGCGCAGCGTCGCCGACCTCGCCGGACATAATTGTCTCGGCTACACGCTCTCGCAGCAGGCGAGCGCGGCGGAATGGCTGTTTGGCACGGATGGCGAGATCCGCGTCCAAATCAGCGGCACCTTGCGCGCCAACAATGGCGATGCGTTGCGCGCGGCGACGCTGGCCGGCCTGGGGCTGGCGCGGCAGCCGACCTTCATCATCGCCGACGATCTGCGCGCCGGCACGCTGGTCGCGCTTCCGCTCGACCAGCCGGAAATCCAGACCTCGGCCGTGCATGCCGTCTACCTGCCCGATCGCCGGCCGCCGGCGAAAGTGCGCGCCTTCATCGACTTTCTCGCCACGCGTTTTGCGCCTGTCACGCCCTGGGACCGCGGACTGTTCTGACGCCGGCTGGCCTGGCGCGCCAATTCCGGCAGTTCCTCTGCCCCATTTTGCCGCAGCTCGCAGCGTGAGATAGCGCACAGACAGAATCGTGGCGGCCTCCTAGAAAAGGTGACATCCTCGCGCGCATTGCCGATGGAGGAGACACCATGCCCCGTCCAGTCCTTCGCAATTTATTCCTTGCCTCCAGCCTTCTTGCGCTCACGCAATTGATGACGCCGACAGATGCCGCGGCCGAAGCGCGGCTCGCGCTGGTGATCGGGCAATCGGCCTATCGCACGGTGCCGGAGCTGCCCAACGCCGCCAATGACGCCAAGGGCATGACGGAGCTGCTCGGCAATGCCGGCTTCACCGTCACCGCGGCACCCAATTTGTCGCAGAACGACATGCGTCAGGCGATCTCGGATTTCGCCGGCAAGGTCAGCGCCAGCGGTGCCGACACAGTCGCGCTGGTATTCTACGCCGGCCACGGCCTTCAGATCGACGGCGAGAACTATCTCGTGCCTGTCGATCTCGATCCCAAGCGCGAGGCCGACATTCCGCTCCAGGGCGTGCGGCTGAACGATCTGCTCAACACGCTCGGCGCGCTGCCGACGCGCGCGCGCATCTTCATGCTCGATGCCTGCCGCAACAATCCGTTCCCCGCGCTCAGCGGCGCCGGCCACGGGCTTGCGATCGTCGACACCAAGGCCGGCGCGCAGGGCACCTTCATCTCCTATTCGACATCGCCAGGCGCGGAGGCCGAGGACGGCTCCGGCGCCGACAGCCCCTACACCACCGCTGCGCTTTCGGTCGCCAAGCAACCGAACATCCCGATCGAGGAAGTGTTCAAGCGCATCCGCATCGCGGTTGCGCAGTCGACCGACGGACGGCAGATTCCCTGGGAAAGCTCCTCGCTGACGACCGACTTCAAATTCTTCGGCGGCGAGAGCAGCAGCCAGCAACCTCCTCTTCCTGGCGCATCGTCGATGGCGCTCGCCGGCGGCACGCGCAGCGTCGCCGACTGGCGCAAGGATTTGCAGGGCAAGGACCCGAAGGTCGCCTATGAGCTCGTGCTCACCGACGACACCGTGGAGGCGTATCAGGCCTATATCGAGCTCTACGCCCAGGACACCCGCACGCCGCGCCTGCGCACCATCGTGGAGCGCCGACGCCAGATGCTGGCCTGGGAGCGTGCGACCGCGATCAACACCCGCGCTTCGTTCGAGGCCTATCTCAACAACTGGGACAACAGCGACCTCGCCGCAACCGCGCGCCGGCTGCTGCTCCGCGTGCAGAACCGCAACTATGCCTTGCCGGTTGCGGCTGCTGCGATCCCTGCTCAGATCGCCGTCGCGATGGCACCGACCTGCCCGTGCTCGACGCCTACGCCGCCAGTCTCGCCGGTCAATCCGACCGTCGCGCCGATCATCAAGAAGCGCGTCGACGACACCCCGCCGAAGCGCAAGGTCGTCGACACGCCGCCGAAGCCGCGCCGGCCGCCGCCCGACGAAGTGGTCTACGAGCGCGCGCCGCCCCCCGGCCCACCGCCGGAAGCCGTTGGTGTCGGAATCGGGATCGGTCTCGGCATGGGAATGGGCATGGGGGGGCGCGGCGGCTACGGCGGCCCGGGACGCGGCGACAATTATCGCAGCAGGTACTGAACTCATTGCTCGCTCGCCTCTCGTGCCCCGGCCGCAGCGCAGCGCCGCTTCGGCGGTGCGCTGCAGAGCCGGGGCCCACATTGCGACGTAGTGTGCGGCACGATGGGTCCCGGCTCTGCGCAGCAATGCTGCGCATTGCAGCGCGTCCGGGACACGAAGGTCGCGGATATTCGCGCCCACCACCTTCCAATCGGAAAATGCTGTAGTCTGACCGACTGACGCCAGCCTGCCAGGGATTCCACTTCGATGCCGCACGACGCTTACGCCAAGCATGCCTGGCCGCTATTCCGCTCGCTCGCGTCCTATTCCGTGCCCGGCGATCTCATGGCGGGGCTGACGCTGGCGGCGATCGCGATCCCCGAGCAGATGGCGACCGCACGGCTCGGCGGGTTCGCGCCGCAGATCGGCTTCTTTGCCTTCATGGCCGGCTCGCTCGGCTTTGCGCTGCTCGGCGGCAATCGCTTCCTGTCCTGCGGCGCCGATTCCACGATCACTCCGATCTTTGCCGGCGGGCTCGCCGCGTTGGCCGCCGCCGGCTCACCTGACTATCAGGGCCTTGCGATCGCGCTGGCGCTGATGGTCGGCGCAATGATGCTGGCCGGCGGCGCGTTTCGTCTCGGCGGCATCGCCAATCTGCTGTCGATGCCGGTCATGGTCGGCCTCCTCGCCGGCATCTCCGTCCACATCATCATCTCGCAATTGCCGGGCGTGCTGGGACTTCCGTCACCGAGCGGCCCGACGCTCGATCGCATCGGCGTGCTCGCAACCGAACTCGGCCGTACCAATCCCCTCACCTTCTGCATCGGCTTCGGCGTGCTGGCGGCGGTCTTCATCTCCGAGAAGATCAGCCCCAAAATTCCGGGCGCGCTGATCGGGCTGGTCGCGGCGACGCTGGCCACCATCGCGCTCGGCCTCGAAAGCAAGGGCGTCAACGTCGTCGGCAGCGTGCCGGGCACGCTGCCGCGGCCGACCTTCCCCGTGCTTGCGCCGGAGCAATGGGTGCACCTGGTGCCGCTCGCTTTCGTCATCACCGTCGTCGTGATGGTGCAGACCGCCGCCACCACGCGATCCTTCCCGTCCGATCCCGACAAGCCCGCCGATGTCGACCGCGATTTCCTCGGCGCGGGCGCAGGCAGCGTGTTGGCCGGCCTGTTCGGCGCTTTTCCCGTCAATGCCAGCCCGCCACGAACGGGGATCGTTGCCGAGACCGGCGGACAATCGCAGCTCGCGGGCCTTGCCGCCGCGGCCATCGTGCTGGCGCTGCTCGCATTCGGCACCGGACTGTTGCAGCACGTTCCGGACGCCGCCCTCGGCGGCATCCTGCTGTTCGTGGCGCTGCGCATCATCCGCCTGAAGCAGATCGTCACGATCTACAAGCAGTCCTTCAGCGAGTTCCTGCTGATCGCGGCGACCGCGGCGCTGATCATCGTGCTGCCGATCCAGCAGGGCGCATTCCTCGGCATCGTGCTGTCGCTGCTGCACGGCATCTGGAGCACCACGCGCGCCAAGCTGATCGAGTTCGAGCGCGTGCCGGGCACCACGATCTGGTGGCCGGCGCATCCGCACATCACCGGTGAACGCATCGCCGGCGTCGCCGTAATCGGGCTCCAGGCGCCGCTGTCCTTCCTCAACGCGCCGGGTTTTCGCAGCGACGTGACCAAGGTGCTCACGACGTCGACGCCGCAACTGCTGGTGCTGGAGGCCAGCGGCATGGTCGAGATCGACTTCACCGCCGCGCAGATCCTGCTCGACGTGTTCAAGGCGTGCGGCGAACAGGGCGCCACCGTCGCGCTGGCGCGGCTGGAGTCAGTCCGCGCGCAGGACGCGTTCGAGCGGTTCAAATTGTTCGATGTGCTGCCCCGGGAGCACGTCTTCCACAGCGTCGATGAGGCCGTGCGCAAACTGGCAAAAGTGGAATAGTTGGGTACACCGGCTGAGCCGCGAACTCGCTGCAACCTCCCCCGCAAGCGGGGGGAGGGAGCGCACCTTCACTGCGGTTGCAATCAGCGTTCACTGCGCCAGCGTCGGGTGATCGCGCTGGATCGTCTCGCGGATCCAGCTCGCATGGATCGCGCGGAACAGGATTTGCGCGGTCTTGAGGTCGTCCGCCTTCATGCAGAGATCGACGATGCGACGCACCGCGTCGTCGCGCATCAGCGCGTCGGAGATCTTCATCGCGATTTCCATCGCGACTTTTGCCGCGCGCTCGTAGCGCTCATTTTCGCGCTTGTCATTGCAGGCGGCCGCGCTTGCGGCCGCGGCCTCGCAGATCGCGCGGATGCGCTCGGCGGCTTCGATGTCGCCGAGCGGTCCTTCGATGGCCTCGTCCCAGATGTCGTGTCGCGTCTTGCGCGCGAACCAGCGCATTGCCCGCTCCGTCTGATGGAGCGAGCATAAACGGCGGCGACCTCGCGCGCTATGCCTCCGGCACGATCTTGCCGGGATTGAAGATGTTTTGCGGATCGAGCGCCTTTTTCAACGCCCGCATCGCATCGATCGCTTCGGGGCCGAGCTCAGCCTTGAGATATTTCTGCTTGCCCTGGCCGATGCCGTGCTCGCCGGTGCAGGTGCCGTCCATCGCCTGGGCGCGCTCGACCAGGCGATGCATGAACTCCTCGCCGCGCGCCATCTCGTCGGCATCGTTGGTGTCGCAGACCAGCGAGCAGTGGAAATTGCCGTCGCCGACATGGCCGACGATTGGCGATAACAGATTGAGACGCTTGAGGTCTTCCTCGGTCTCGTTGACGCAATCAGCCAGACGCGAGATCGGCACGCAGACGTCGGTCGCGACCACGCCGATGCTGTCGCCGGGGCGCAGCGCCTTGACGGACCAATAGGCGTCGTGCCGCGCCTGCCACAGTTTTGTGCGATCCTCCGGCTTGGTGGTCCAGGAGAAATCGCCGCCGCCGTACTCCTTGGCGATTTCGCCGAACGCCTTCGACTGTTCGGCGACCTCGATCTCGCTGCCGTGGAATTCCATCAGCAGCAGCGGCGTCTCCGGCAGAGTCAGCTTCGAATAGGCATTGCAGGCCTTCACCTGCGCAGCATTGAGCAGCTCGATGCGCGCCACGGGAATGCCGGTCTGGATCGCCAGGATCACGGCCTGACACGCCCCCTGCACGGTCTCGAACGACACCGCGCCGGCCGCGATCGTGTCGGGGATGCCGCGCAGCCGAATGGTCAGTTCCGAGATGATGCCAAGCGTACCCTCGGCGCCGACGAACAGATGCGTCAGGTCGTAGCCCGCAGACGATTTCTTGGCGCGTGTGCCCGTGGTGATGATCTCGCCGTCGCCGCGCACGACTTTCAGCGCGATCACGCTGTCGCGCATGGTACCGTAGCGGACCGCGTTGGTGCCGGAGGCGCGGGTCGAGGCCATGCCGCCAAGCGAAGCGTCCGCGCCGGGATCGATCGGGAAGAACAGGCCCTGGTCGCGCAGATGCTCGTTGAGCGCCTTGCGGGTGACGCCGGACTGGATCACGCAGTCGAGGTCCTCGGCATGTACCGCGAGCACCTTGTTCATGTCGCGCAAATCGATGCAGATGCCGCCGGCGGGCGCGTTGACCTGGCCCTCGAGCGAGGTGCCGGTGCCGAAGGCGATGACGGGCACGCCGTTCTTGGCGCAGATCCGCACCACGTCCTGGATGTCGGCAGTGTCCTGCGCCATCACCACGCCATCAGGCGGCTGGTTGACGATCCACGTGGTGGTATGGCCGTGCTGCTCGCGGACGGCCTGCGAGGTGATGAGCCGGTTGCCGAAGCGTGCGGCAAGCTGCTCCAGCGCGCTCGCGAGGGCTTTCGGCGCCGGCCGCGGCGGATTATTGGTGATGGTGGTGCCCACGGAAACTCCTCCCGACGAGATGAACCGTGGCAAAGGACATCTAACCGGTCAAGTCAAGCGACCGGACGCATAGCAGGGAATGAAACATGCCGGAGACCGCTGCCGCAGCAACCAAGGTCGAGCCGTTCCGGTCCTCGATCATGCAGATCGAGCCGCAATGGATCGACTATAACGGCCATCTCAACATGGCCTATTACAACGTGATGTTCGACCGCGCCATCGACGAACTCTGGCTCGAGCTCGGCATGGGGCCGGCCTACAAGAAGGAGCGCCATGGCTCGACCTTCACCGCCGAATGCCATGTCCGCTATCTGCGCGAAATCCATCTCGGCGATCCCGTGCGGATTCTGGTGTGGCTGCTGGAGGCCGACGACAAGCGGCTGCACACGTTCGAGGAGATGCGGCATGCGACCGAGGGCTGGCTGTCGGCCACCTCGGAAAACATGTCGCTGCACATGGACATGACGGCCCGGCGCGTTGGGCCGTTTCCGCCCGATGTTCAGGAGCGCATCGTTGCGGTCACCAAAGCCCACAGCGCCGCGACGCGGCCCGAGGGAATCGGCCGGAACGTGGCGATGCCCTCGAAGCGTGCATGATCCGGAAAAGTGTGAAGCGGTTTTCCGGTAAGATCATGCACCGATCATAGACTCCGCTAGATCCTGCGGCCGCGGGCCAATCCGACCACGGCCGAGACCAGGAACAGGACGATCGCGACGAAGAAGATGATCTTGGCGATTTCGATCGATGCGCCGGCGAGGCCGCCAAAGCCCAGAATACCGGCGATCAGTGCGATAACCAGAAACGTCGCAACCCAGCTCAGCATGGTCAAAACCTCTATTTCGATGACTGTCTGCGATCGGCGCGGCTGGCGCGCCTCACTTGTTCAAACAATCTCCAATGCGGAACATTGGTTCCTGCCCGCGGCCGCCGGAAATTCGCACATCGATCAGGAACAAATCGGTCGTCCGCGTACGTGGAAAACCCCTGATCGCGCCCCCATATAGGCAACAATCCCTGTTAAGAAGGCTCCCTTCCACCACCCCGCGGTGCCATCGTGGGGCCAATGATTCGCATGACCGAGCCGAGCAAAATCACGTCCCAGAGCGTCCCAGACCACCAGCCCGCTGCCGGCGGCATCGCCGCGCGTGCGCGCGCCTCTGTGGGCCCGAAATATCTGGCCGGGCTCAATCCGGAGCAGCGCGAGGCCGTGGAGACGCTGGACGGCCCGGTTCTGGTGCTGGCCGGCGCCGGCACCGGCAAGACACGGGTGCTGACCACGCGCATCGCCCATATCCTGAGCCAGGGCCGCGCCCGGCCCGCCGAAATCCTGTCGGTGACCTTCACCAACAAGGCCGCGCGCGAGATGAAGCACCGGCTTGGCCAGATGCTCGGCCATGCGGTCGAGGGCATGCCGTGGCTCGGCACCTTCCACTCCATCGGCGGCCGCATCCTGCGCGCCCACGCCGAACTGGCGCAGCTCAAGTCGAACTTCACCGTGCTCGACACCGACGACCAGGTTCGTCTGCTCAAGCAGTTGCTCCAGGCCGACAACATCGACGACAAGCGCTGGCCGGCGCGCATGCTGGCGGGCCTGATCGACGGCTGGAAGAACCGCGGCCTGACGCCGTCGCAGGTGCCATCAGGCGAAGGCGCCGTCTTCGCCAACGGCAAGGGCGGCAAGCTCTATGCGAGCTACCAGGAGCGGCTGAAGATCTTGAACGCCGCTGATTTCGGCGATTTGCTGCTCGAAGACATCCGGATCTTCCGCGAGCATCCGGATATCCTGCGGCAATACCAGCAGCGCTTCAAATTCATCCTGGTGGACGAATATCAGGACACCAACGTCGCGCAGTATCTGTGGCTGCGGCTGCTGTCGCAAGCGCCGTCGGCTCCGTCCTTCACCTCGCCCCGCGTGCGGGAAGAGGTCGCATCGCCCGGCAGCGCAATTGCGCGCCTGAGCGATGCGGGTGAGGAGGACTCTCCACAAGCTGAGCTCGTGGAGACAGCCCCTCTCCCCGCAAGCGCGGCGCGGGAGCAGAAAGCCCCTGTCAAAAACATCTGCTGCGTCGGCGACGACGACCAGTCGATCTATGGGTGGCGCGGCGCCGAGGTCGATAACATCCTGCGCTTCGACCACGATTTCCCCGGTGCAAAAGTCATCCGCCTCGAACGCAACTACCGCTCGACCGGCCACATCCTCGCCGCCGCCTCGCACCTGATCGCGCACAATGAAGGCCGACTCGGCAAGACGCTGCGCACCGAGGACCATGACGGCGAGAAGGTCACGGTGACGGGCTCGTGGGATTCGGAAGAGGAAGCCCGCGGCATCGGCGAGGAGATCGAGCAGATCCAGCGCAAGGGCGACAAGCTCAACGAGGTCGCGATCCTGGTGCGCGCGTCCTATCAGATGCGCGAATTCGAAGACCGTTTCGTCACGCTCGGCCTGCCCTATCGCGTCATCGGCGGCCCGCGCTTCTACGAGCGCGCCGAAATCCGCGACGCGCTGGCGTATCTGCGCGTGATCAATTCGCCCGCCGACGATCTCGCCTTCGAGCGCATCGTCAACACGCCCAAGCGCGGCTTGGGCGACGCCACCGTGCAGATGCTGCACGACCACGCCCGCAAGCGCCGCATTCCACTTTTCGAAGCCGCCCGTGCCGTGGTCGAGACCGACGAGCTGAAGCCGAAAGCGCGCGGCAGCTTGCGCGACGTCGTCGCCAATTTCGACCGCTGGCGCGCCCAGCGCGAGGTCACCGCGCACACGGATCTCGCCCAGATCGTGCTCGACGAGAGCGGCTACACCGAGATGTGGCAGAAGGACCGTTCGGCTGATGCCGCGGGCCGGCTGGAGAATTTGAAAGAACTCGTGCGCTCGATGGAAGAATTCGAAAACCTGCAAGGGTTTTTGGAGCACATCTCGCTGGTGATGGACCGCGACAGCGGCGCCGATGAGGACGCGGTGTCGCTGATGACGCTGCATTCGGCCAAGGGTCTCGAATTCGACAACGTGTTCCTGCCCGGCTGGGAGGAAGGCCTGTTCCCGAGCCAGCGCACGCTGGACGAACAGGGCCGCGCCGGCCTGGAAGAAGAGCGCCGGCTCGGCCATGTCGGCATCACCCGCGCCCGCCGCCGCGCCAAAATCTATTTCGCGACCAACCGGCGCATCCATGGCACCTGGACGACCACGATCCCCTCGCGTTTCCTCGACGAATTGCCGGCGGCCAATGTCGAGATCACGGAATCCAAGGGCGGCTCGGCCTGGGGCGGCACCGGCGGCTACGGCGCCTCGCGCTTCGACGACATGGAGGCGTTCGGCTCGACTTATTCGACGCCGGGCTGGCAGCGCGCGCAAGCCAACCGCAACCGGGGCGGTGGTCGCAATGGCGGCGGAAGCGGCGGCTTCGAGGAACAGGCGTCGACGTTCTCGTCCTCATCCTCATCCGGACCCGATTTCGGCAGCTTCTCCTCGCGCCGCCGCGGGCCGATGACGATCGAGGGCGAGCTGGTCGCCAAATCCACCGGCACGACCTCGGAATTCGCGCTCTCCGACCGCGTCTTCCACCAGAAATTCGGCTACGGCCACGTCACCAGGATCGACGGCAACAAGCTCACCATCCATTTCGACAAGGCCGGCGAGAAGAAGGTCGTGGACAGTTTCGTGCAGCGGGCGTGAGGCCTGAAATGGCCCAATACGTTGCTATCATCGAAGACAATGGCCCGGAAGAAGCCGTTGGCATGTGGTTTCCGGACCTTCCCGGCTGCATGTCCGGCGGCGACGACATCGACGAGGCTCTGGAAAATGCACCCGAAGCGCTCACGCTCTATGCGCAGGAGCTTGTCGAGGACGGCCGGCAGCTTCCCCCGCCGCGAACGTTGGACCAGCTTAAGGCCGATCCTGAGTTTGCCGACGACTTGGGGAAATACACCGTCGCCCTGATCGAATGGCCGCCCTTCACTGAGGCCGAGGAGTGAGGACTGTTCGCCGCACTGGCCGGACCTTCGACAGTTCTCGCCCGAACAGCCCTTGACCACCGCGAACTTCCCCGTATCAGATAACCCCATGGTCCGGGGCTCCATCACACTGATCTTGCTGGCATTGG
The DNA here is from genome assembly GCF_023073315.1 of Bradyrhizobium sp. 1. Classification (GTDB taxonomy): domain Bacteria; phylum Pseudomonadota; class Alphaproteobacteria; order Rhizobiales; family Xanthobacteraceae; genus Bradyrhizobium. The sequence goes on from NZ_JADPJH010000022.1 coordinate 359,911, forward strand.
GGATGCCGTCGCTTGCGGCGGCGGAGACCATGAGCTTTGGCGATTCGCTCGGGCTGCTGGCCAAGAGCTGCGGTGCGGAAATCGTCGCCAATTGCCGCGGCGTCAACCCGGACTCGACCCGCCTGAAGGAATGCCTGTCGCGCAACCGCGACGTGCTGTCCCAGCAGTGCCAGAGCGACTATCTCGGCGCGTTCGATGCCATCCAGAAGCGCGTCGCCGCGCGCGTCACCGTGGCGAACGCCTGTCAGCGCGAGATCGTCAAGGTCTGCGGCGGCTCGACCAAGGAGACCAGCAAGTCGATCCCCTGCCTGGTCTCGACGCCCAAGGGCATCAGCAACAACTGCCTGAAGGCCGTCGACGACGCGGGGTATCGCTGATGCGCGCGACCAGAATCGCCTTCACGCTTGGCCTGGTCCTGCTCGCGGGCGCAGCAAGCGCGCAGACCACGCCGCCGACCCGCGACGACATCGTCGGCAAGCTCAACCATTTCGAGGAGGCCGCCGAGCTCGACCTTCCCGCGCTGAAGACGCAGGTGATGGAGCGCGCCAAGGCCAGGATCAAGAACGATCCCGGTCCGGTGAACCGTCCGCCGATCGCACCCGATCTGGCCAATCTGCCAACCTTCACCACGCAGATCCAGTTCGATGCCGATACGCCGATCATCCAGCCGGCGTCCTACCAGACCGTCGGCCGCATCGCGGACGCGCTGGTTCATACCTCGCTGCTGCCCTACACGTTCCTGATCGTCGGACATGTCGAATCCAACACGAAGACGCGTGAGGCCAACGCGATCCTGAGCCAGCGCCGGGCCGACGCGATCCGCGACGTGCTGGTGAACACGTTCAAGATTTCGACCAAGCGGCTACATCCGATCGGCCTCGGCGAGGAGCAGTTTCTCGACCGCGCGAAGCCGACTTCGGTCGTCAACAGCCAGTTGCAAATCGCAACCTTTGCCAAGGTCCCCGAGGAGGCGCCCGCGCATCCGGCTGCGGCACCCGCGCCCGCGGCGAAAAAGCCCGCCAGGAAGCATTGAGCGAACACGCCTCGGCGTCTGACGGAACCCTTTGAAGTTCTGACCGTTTGTGACCTGTCTCACAGCGCGACAGCACGGTTTCGCGCGACACTAGCGCCGGTTTGTGCACTGCCCTATCCGGTGCTATAGCCTCTATTCGTCCTTCCCCGCCCCCATGCTGCACGAGACCGAGATGGCTGGCTATTTCCAACGCCAACTGGCCGATTACGTCGAATATCATCGCGATCCCTGGAATTGCGCGATGCACGTGGCCGGTATTCTCTTGCTCTTCACCGGCGCCGTGCTGCCGCTCACCCTCGTGCATTTCTCCGTGTTCGGGGTCGAGGTGAGCCTGGCGGTGGTTTTGGCCCTGCCGGTGCTGGTCTACTGGCTGATGCTCGACGCCGGGATCGGCCTCGGCATCCTCGCGGCGATGATCGTGCTGCTTTCGGTCGCAACCGCGATCGGCAATCAGGTCTCGATGGTCATGATGTGGTCCATTTTTGCGGTGCTGATCGGGTTCGGCGTCGCATCGCAGATCGTCGGTCACAGGGTTTTCGAGGAACGGCAGCCGTCGATGGTGGACCATCCCACGCATTTCCTGCTTGGACCGATGTTTGTCATGGCGAAATTGTTCATTGCACTGGGCTTCCGTCGCGACCTTGCCGCGATTCTGGCGCCTGTTCCGGCCAACTCCCTTTCAACCCGATAGCTCCAGAAGCGAAACAGTAAACCTTCTTCATGGCTCTCGTACTGGTTACCGGTGGCAGCGGTTTCATCGGACATCACCTCGTAGAAGCGCTCCGCGCCCGCGGGCAGCGGGTCCGCGTTCTCGATGTCCGTCCGCCGGCTGCGGCGAATGCCGACGTTGAATATGCCTACGGCTCGGTGCTGGACGGTGCCGCGGTCGAGGCCGCGCTTGCCGGCGTCGATCAGGTCTATCACCTCGCCGGCCTGCCCGGCATGTGGGTCGCCAACAAGCAGGACTTTCACGACGTCAATTGCCGCGGCACCGAAATCGTGCTCGGAGCCGCGATGAAGCACGGTGTGTCGCGCTTCCTGCACTGCTCGACGGAATCGATCCTGTTCCCCTATTCGGACCTGGGCGGCGCTGCCGCCGAGGAGGCCCTGCAGCCGGCCGACGCGATGCCCGGCGCCTATACGCGGTCGAAGTCGCTCGCCGAGCATTTTGCGGCGAAGGCCGCGGCCGCGGGCTTCCCTCTGGTCATCGGTACGCCGACCATGCCGATTGGTGCCGCCGACCACAATCTGACGCCGCCGACGGCGATGCTCTGGTACTTCCTCCAGAAGAAGGTGCAGCCGCATCTCAACTTCCTGGTCAATCTCGTCGATGTCCGCGACGTCGCGATGGGGCTGGTGCTGACCATGGAACGCGGCCGCCTCGGCCAGCGCTACATCCTCGGTGGCGACTGCGTGCCGCTCGGCAACATCCTGCGGATGATGTCGGCGATGAGCGGCCGCCGGCAGTTCCCGGTCGTCGTGCCCGGCAGGATCGCCGAGCTCTCCGCAATCATGCTGGAATCCATCTCCGATCGCATCACGCGCCGTCCGCCCAACGGCACTGCCGAGGGCGTGCGCATTGCGCTCGCCGCGAGCGATCTTTCGATCGGCAAGGCCCGTAACGAACTCGGCTATTCGCCGCGCCCGATCGAACCGGTCTTGCGCGAGACCATCACCCATCTGCTCGCCCGCAACGGCCAGCGGCCCTCCGGCGCCATCGAGCATCACGCGCTGTCCTCGCGCGCGAGCTGACGCCGCCGCCCAACGCAAAGAACCTTCATGTCCTTCGATTTCAGCAAGATTCTCTCTGTCGCCTGGGGCGGCTGGACCACGACGTGGCCGACCGAACTCCTGGCTCTGATCTGGGTCGCTTTTCTCGCCAGCTGGGTCGGCGCCTCGTTCTGGCAGGGGCAGACCAAGAAGCAGGTCATGACGCTGGAGTCGCAGCGCTATCGCCTGCCGATCCTAGTCGGCGGCATCCTGTACACGCCTTTTATTGCGGAGATCTTTGGCTGGAAGCCGCTCTGGGTGCTCGGCAACACCGGCATCGCCGTTGCCGCCGTCCTTTCGGTCGCCGGCATCGCCTTCGCATGGTGGGGCCGGCTGCATCTCGGAAAGTTCTGGTCCAACACCATCACCCACAAGGAAGACCACCGCGTCATCGACACCGGCCCCTATGGCATCGTGCGCCACCCGATCTACACCGGGCTGATCTTCGGCATGCTGGTGACCGGCGTTGCGATCGGCCTGGTGACGACGATCCTCGGCGCCATCCTGATCTCGCTCGGCATGTGGCAGAAGGGCCGGATGGAAGAGGTGTTCTTGTCGAAGGAGCTTGGCGAAGACGCCTACGGCGCGTACTGCCGCCGCGTGCCGATGATCATCCCGTTCCTGTCGCCGCGGTGAGCGCGGAACATTCGGCCAGGAACCGCCCCCGCGCCAGCCCGTTAACGTCTCGACACCTGCAATCGCCGCAGAGCATCGAGCCATGTCGGACGCCTACGATTATTTTCGCGAGCACGCGATCGCCGCCGTGCGCAAGGCGCGGGCGCTGCCGCCCGGACGGCCGAAGCAGAAGCAGCGCACCGTCGCGCGGGTCTATCATCTCCTGTCCAGGGAGGCCGCGCTGAAGCCGAACGTCCATCATCTCGATGATTTTCGCGCGGCGCGGCGCGTCGAGCGGCAGATTGGCCGCTGATATTTCTGCCCATGCAAATTTGATCGGCTGCCATTCCGAGGGAATAGGCGTCGGTCGAGTTCCCAGCCGGTTGACCTTTTGACCGCTAACCAGTTGGATGCGCGCGCAACTGGGCATGACGACATCCATCGTGGATCTGGAGAGGTCAACGATCAGGCAGGAATTAGGCCTTGGCCCGCGCGGGGCTTTGGGCGATCCAGCGTTGGACTGTGCCTTCGAGTTCAACAGGGGCTTCTCATGAATTTTTCCAGCATCTTTGCGCAGTTCGTGGCGCTCGTCGGCGGAGTCGCGCTGCAATGGCGAAAGCTGTCGGGCACCACGCCGGCGCCGGCCTGGGGCCAGGCGCCCGCCATTCCCGAAGCCAAGCCGCAAGGGGCCCTTCCCACCCTGAAGATGCCGACCGCGCGCGGCTGGAGCGAGGGTCAGAAGCCGACGGCTGCGCCCGGGCTCAAGGTCAATGCGTTTGCGGCCGGCCTCGACCATCCGCGCTGGATCGAGGTGCTGCCGAATGGCGACGTGCTGATCGCGGAGGCGACGCAGATCGCGGGCGCGCCGAGGTCGGTGTTTCACTACGCGATGCAGGCGACGATGCGGCGCGCGGCGGCGCTCGGCGTTTCCGCCAACCGCATCACGCTGCTGCGCGACAAGGACGGTGACGGCGTTGCCGAAGTTCGCGGCGCCTTCATGGAGAACCTCAGCCAGCCGTTCGGCATGGCGCTGATCGGCGACACCTTCTATGTCGGCAACACTGACGGCGTGATGGCTTTCCCCTATGTCGCCAATGCCGACAGCATCACTGCGCCAGGCAAGCGGCTCACGACTTTCAAGCCGAACGGCCACTGGACGCGCAGCCTGCTCGCGAGCCCCGACGGCAAAAAACTCTATGCCGGTGTCGGCTCGCTCAGCAACATCGCCGAAATGGGCATGGAGGTCGAGGAAGGCCGCGCCGCGGTGTATGAACTCGACCTCGCCGCCGGCACGCACCGTATTTTTGGCGCGGGCCTGCGCAATCCCGTTGGCCTTGCCTGGGAGCCGACGACCGGCGTGCTCTGGACCGTCGTCAACGAGCGCGACGGGCTCGGCGACGAGACGCCGCCGGACTATCTCACTTCGGTGCGCGACGGCGGCTTCTACGGCTGGCCCTATTGCTACTGGGGCAAGACGGTGGACGATCGCGTGCCGCAGGATCCGGCGATGGTCGCGAAGGCGCTTCAACCGGACTATGCGCTCGGCGGCCACACCGCTTCGCTCGGCCTGTGCTGGATGCCCGCAGGGACCCTGCCCGGTTTCCCCGACGGCATGGTGATCGGCCAGCACGGCTCGTGGAATCGCAGCACGCTCTCAGGCTACAAGCTGGTGTTCATCCCGTTCGAGAACGGCAAGCCCTCCGGCCCCGGTCGCGACATCCTGTCGGGCTTCCTCGCGCCGGACGAGAAAGAATCCTACGGCCGACCGGTCGGCGTCGTGATCGGCCCGGACAAGAAGTCGCTGCTGATGGCCGACGACGTCGGTAACGTGATTTGGCGCGTCACCGGGGCGTAAGAATTACGTCCCGACGCACAGCGTGGCGCGCTGCTTGCGGAGCAGCGCGATCACGGATAGCGCCGTGATCAACCCGGTCTTGGGATTTTCAGACGGGATGTTCTCGATCGACATCGCGAAGCGCGCCGAATCCGCCTCGACCTCGATGCGGTGAACGTTGCGCGTCACGGTCGGATCGGCCCAGATCTGCACCATGGTGCGGTCGGGCCCGATGCCCGCGAGCGACAACGCCACCGCGACGTTCAGATTGGCCGGAAAGCCCTTCGCGGCCTCGCGCGCTGTGCCCTCGAACAATTTCAGCGGCTCGCGCAGCTTGTCGATGTCGATGTTGTTCTCGACGATGAACGGCGCGCCCTTAAGCCCGTCGATCGGCTTGCGCGTGACCATTTTCACCGAATGAATAGTGCCCACAGCAGCAGCGTTCACGGCATCGAGCCCGATCAGTGCGCCGGTCGGCACGAGGATGCGGCCGCCATTGGCGCGGGCGAGATCGACGAGATCAAAATTGTCGAGCAGCCCGCCGACGCTGACGACGACTGCGGCCCTGCCGCGCCTCACCGCGGGCTCGACGATCGCGCGCAGCTGGCTGCTCGGCGCGCATTCGACCACGATATCGGCGGCGTCGCCGAGCTGATCGATCGGCATGATTTGCGGCGGGCAGCGCAGGCCGCCCAGAAACGCCTGATGTTTTGCGGGATCGCGCACAGCGACGGCGGACAGTGTCAGTCCTTCGATACCTTGATCGAGCGCGGCTGCGATCTTGCTGCCGATCGAGCCCAGCCCCGCGATGGCCACTCGCAATTCGTTCTGAGCCTTCCGATCCGTCATCGCATCGCACCCTTTACCCAAGCCAATGTCATAACCTCTCACGCCTCCCGTGCATAGCGGCGCAGGCGCGCCTCCAGCACCGCCAGTATGGCATCGCGGGCCGGATCGCGCGAGCCGCGCAGCCATGCTGCGGCGAGCGGCAGCCGGCCGACCGGGCCGCTTTGCTTTGGCCGGAGCGGCACGAAGCGCACGCCGGTCACCGCCATCCGCGTGGTCCAGCGCGGCACGATCGCAACCCCGAGCTTCGTTGCGACCAGATGGATGATGGTCTGCTTCTCGTCGGCGACCTGCACGATGCGCGGCGTCAGCCCGGCCTGCTCGAACAGCTTGATCGTGAGGTCGTGGCTGTGTGGCCGTGAGCGGCGGTCTGGCACCAGCATCGCCTCGTCGGCGATCTGCGCCAGCGCGATCGATTTGCGCTCGGCCAGCGCATGCCGCTGCGGAAACGCCACGATGGCGGTCTCCTGGAGCAGTTCGCGGAATTCGAGCCGCTTGTCCGCACTGTCGGGCGGGCGGACGAAAGCGAGATCGAGCGCGCCGGTCAGGATTTTTGGAAGCAGCCGGACGGTCTTGTCTTCGAGGAGCTGCACTGCGATCTCCGGATGCTTTGCCCGAAAATCCCGCAGCAGCGGCGGCAGCAACCCCGCCGCCGCGCTGTCGATGGCGCCGACCCGGAGCCGCCGCGCGGCGCCCGCGCGCGAGCGGTTGCGCAGATTGCTCTCGACCGCCTCGACCTTGGCGAGGATCGCGCGGGCATCGCGCAATAGCGTCGTACCGTCTTCCGTAAGCGAGACCGCGCGCGTCGTCCGTGCGAACAGCCGCGTGCCCAGGTCTTCTTCCAGCAGCCTGATCTGCCGGCCGAGCGCGGAGGGCAGCATCTGGAGCTGCTGCGCCGCATGGCCGAAATGCAACTGCTCGGCCGCCGCCACGAAGCATCGAAGCTGATGCAATTCCATCCCGGGTCCTCTTGTCTCGCCCAGCGATGATTATATCATTTTTTTGTATAAACCAGCGCCAATTGAGTGAACCTCCCGCTTCCGCCTAGGCTCACTGCTGCATAACGAAAAACCAGGATTCAGGAGGCCAGGGTGGCGAGCGAGATTCAGACGCGCGTGCTGCGCAAGATCACCTGGCGCATCGTGCCCTTCATCATGCTGCTGTACTTCGTGGCCTTCATCGACCGCGTCAACATCGGATTCGCCTCGCTGACGATGAACAAGGACATTGGCCTGTCGCCGACCGTCTACGGTTTTGGCGCCGGCATCTTCTTCTGGGGCTATTTCCTCTTTGAGGTCCCCTCCAACATCATCCTGCACAAGGTCGGCGCGCGGATCTGGATCGCGCGGGTGATGATCAGTTGGGGCATCGTGTCCGCTGCCATGGTGTTCGTGCAAGGCGCGACCAGCTTCTACATCCTGCGCTTCCTGCTCGGCGTCGCCGAGGCCGGCTTCTTTCCCGGCATCATCCTCTATCTCTCCTACTGGTTCCCGGCACGCCAGCGCGCCGCGGTGACCGCCCTGTTCATGGCGGCAGCACCGCTCTCGACCGTGCTGGGTTCGCCAATCTCAGGTGCGCTGCTGGAGATGGATGGCCTGCTCGGCTTCAAGGGCTGGCAATGGCTGTTCGTGCTGGAAGCGGTGCCTGCCGTGCTGCTCGGCTTCGTCGTGCTGGGCTTCCTGACCGACCGCCCGGAGAAGGCGAAATGGCTCGCTGATGACGAGCGGCGCTGGCTGATCGAGACCATGTATGCGGAAACCACCAGCAAGGCCGCGACCGCGAGCCACAGCATCTGGCGTGGCCTCGCCGATCCGCGCGTGCTGGCGCTGTCGCTGATCTATTTCGGCACCTCGGCCGGGCTCTACACGCTCGGCGTCTGGGCGCCGCAGATCATCAAGCAATTCGGCCTATCCTCGCTGCAGGTCGGATTCCTCAACGCGCTACCGGCAACCGCTGCCGTGATCGCCATGATCCTGTGGGCGCGGCATTCGGACCGTACCGGCGAACGCACCTGGCACGTCGTGTGGGCCTGCCTGATCGCGGCCGCAGGCCTCGCCTATGCGGGACTCGCGACTGGCATCGTCGCCGTGCTGGTCGCGCTGGCGCTCGTGAATATCGGCATCTCCTCGGCAAAGCCGCCGCTCTGGAGCATGCCGACGCTGTTCCTGTCGGGACCCGCGGCCGCGGCCGGCATCGCCACCATCAACTCGATCGGCAATCTCGGCGGCTTCGTCGGTCCCGCGATGATCGGCTGGATCAAGGACCAGACCGGCAGTTTTGTCGGCGGGCTCTACTTCGTCAGCGGCCTGCTGGTTCTCTCGGCGGTCCTGACCCTGCTATTGTCGCGCGCGCAGACCGCGCCGGTCGAACCCGTCCCGCAATCCCACTGACATCTCACACGGAGCATCTTCATGCGCACCCATTCGATCGCAGCCATTCCCGCCGACGGCATCGGCCCCGAGGTTATCACCGCCGGTGTCCGCGTGCTGGAGGCTCTGGCAAAACGCAGCGGCGACCTCGCCTTCAACATCAAGACGTTCGACTGGGGCTCGGACTATTACAAGAAGCACGGCGTGATGATGCCGGCCGATGGCCTCGCGGAGCTGAAGAAGTTCGACGCGATCTATTTCGGCGCGGTCGGCGCGCCTGATGTGCCCGACCACATCACGCTGTGGGGCCTGCGTCTGCCGATCTGCCAGGGCTTTGACCAATACGCCAACGTGCGGCCGACCAAGATTCTGCCGGGCGTGGCCTCGCCGCTGCGCAATGTCGGCATCGGCGATCTCGACTGGGTGATCGTACGCGAGAACTCGGAAGGCGAATATGCCGGCATGGGCGGCCGCGCGCACCGGGGCCTGCCGGAAGAAGTCGGCACCGAAGTGGCTGTGTTCACCCGCGTCGGCGTCACCCGCATCATGCGCTATGCGTTCCAGCTCGCGCAGTCGCGCCCGCGCAAATTCCTCACCGTCGTGACCAAGTCGAACGCGCAGCGCCATGGCATGGTGATGTGGGACGAGATCGCAGCCGAGGTCGCCGACGAATTCCCGGATGTCACCTGGGACAAGATGCTGGTCGATGCCATGACGGTGCGCATGACGCTGCATCCGAAGAGCCTCGACACCATCGTTGCGACCAATCTCCATGCCGACATCCTGTCCGACCTCGCCGGCGCTCTCGCGGGCAGTCTCGGCGTGGCACCGACCGGCAACATCGATCCGCAGCGCCGCTTTCCCTCGATGTTCGAACCGATCCACGGCTCGGCCTTCGACATCACCGGCAAGGGCATCGCCAATCCGGTCGCGACGTTCTGGACCGGCGCGCAGATGCTGGAGCATCTCGGCGAGAAGGACGCGGCGTTGCGGCTGATGGCGGCGGTCGAGCGCGTCTGCGCGGCCGGCGTGCTGACGCCTGATGTCGGCGGTAAGGCGACGACCAAGGAAGTCACAGATGCCGTGATCGACGCGATCCACGGGTCGAACGCCTAGAGGGTGGATGGCATCGGCACTGCGATCACGATCGGGAGGCGATCTTCCGCTTGCTTCCCGAAAGGCGGAGGGGGGTTTCCAAAATTTTTTGGATTCCCTCTTGAAACCAGAATGGCTTTTTTTTATTTTTCCGTTGCCGCCGTGAGGTGGCAATCCCGACGCCTGATGGGTCGGGAAAGGTTGAGACGGGCACCGGTCGTGTCCGGTGCCGCTCGTATCCATTTTGCTCTTTGGAGGATCTGGCTATGCGCACTTACGACTTCTCTCCGCTATGGCGTTCGACCATTGGCTTCGATCGCCTCTTCGACCTCGTGGATGCGGCACAGCGTGCCGGCGAGGACAGTTATCCCCCCTACAACATCGAACGCGTCGGCGACGATCGCTATCGGATTTCGCTTGCGATTGCGGGCTTCTCCCCAGACGAGATCTCGGTGACTGCCGAGCAGAACGCGGTGATCGTCGAAGGAAACAAGGCGGACAAAGCCGAACGCGAATATCTCTACCACGGCATTTCCGCGCGGGCCTTCAAGCGGCAGTTCAACCTGGCCGACTATGTTCAGGTGCACAGCGCAGCGTTCGAGAACGGTCTGCTCAAGATCGAACTGATCCGGGAAATCCCTGAAGCGATGAAACCGCGGCGAATTGCCATCAACGGCGCGCCGTCCGGCACCGTGCATCAACTCGAGGATAAAGCCGCCTGAATTTCGTTTATCGGAGGCCTGGTGATCTCGCCCGATCGTCGGGCGGGATCGGCCATTGCCTTCGATCGTGTACCCGAATGCAGCCAGAGGTTTTAGCGAAAGGAGAAGGAGGACCTCTCATGATCGATCATGCCGACAACATCATCGACCTGAAAGCGATACTGCACCCCGGCTCTGTCTACGATCATCCCCGCGACGTCGTCGCCGATGCAACTCTGTCGATCGGCGAGAAACGGGCGATCCTCGCGTCCTGGGCTTCGGACGCAGCCAGCGTTGCCTCGAACCCGGCGCTGAGGGAACTGCCGGGCTCAGACAGGCCCATCACCATCGACGAAATTCTGGAAGCGCTCGCGACACTGGACCACCATCCAAAGGGGCCTCCGGGTGGCAAGCCGGTCCGCAGGAGATCCGTCTCGCGGACCGATCTCGCAGCCTAGGCAACGACCGCTCAACGGGATTACGACGATGATTGATACAGAGCTCGCCTTGTTACGCACGCACCGCAATAACATCAGCCGCTACCAGCGTTTGCTCAAGACCGAACTGACCGAGTTCGAGCGGCGGTTCATTGAGAGGCGCCTGGCTGAGGAACGCTCCGCGATCGAGAAGCTCGCGGCCTTCACGTTTCCTCTCGCATTTCACACTCCCAACAGGGCGAGCGAGAACGCAACCGCGCCCCTGACAGCAAGCAGCCACGGCTAATTGAATGTCCGATGACCTCCCGACATTCGAAATGTTCTTGAAAAGGTGCGGCCGAAGGACATGGCGGTGGCGTGTTTGCACGACGGAAGGACGCCTGGTCATGCACGGGTCCGAAAATGGTCGACCCGCCGCCAAATACGCGGCTGAAAGGGCATTGTTTCAAATGCTTCTGACCGCGCCCTATCGATCGGCGAGCCATGCTTCCGCCATGGCTCGCTCCAACTTGTCGACACCTGCATCGAGATGGTTGCCCCGGCATCGGATGCGCGAATGACAAGATCAGGCCCGGGACGGCATCAGATGCCCGTCCCGGCCATGGTGTCCCGTCGTGGCCGCTTACCGCCGTCCAGCCGGCGGAGACGGCGGCGTCGCCATCGCCGCGGCAGGCTCCGGCGGCGTCAGGTGGCGCGGGACGATGATGGTTTGGCCCGGCGTGAGCGGCGCGTTCTCGGCAAGCGAGTTGCTCTGCGCGAGCGTCCAGACCGGCACGCGATTGGCTGCGGCGATGCTTTCCATAGTGTCGCCCCGGCGTACCGGCACCCGCACGCCGCTATCCCACAATTCGACCAGCGTATCCCCGGGCACGAGATAGCGCAGCGGCACGGTGTCGCCCTGAGCCTGCGGCTGAATGCGCGGCAGCTGCGTCACCATCTCGATGATCTGGCGATGGATGTCGTCGGACTTCTCGATGTTGATGTGAGAGACCCGCGAGTTCTCCTTCAAATCGTAGCTCGCATAGTGGCCACGATAGCCCGGCAACGCCACCACATTGCCCCCACCGAGCACGCTGTCGGAGAGGAAGATATTGATGAAGCGCTCGACATTGAGCGGCACGTCGTCGGTCGCATGCGCGGGGTCGATGGTGATGACGAGGCTGATCGGGATGTTTTCCTTGGCCGCCATCTCGGAGATGATGACCGAGCACAACCCGCCCATGGAATGGCCGATCAGCACGATCGGCGCCGGCGTTTCCTTGTAGCTGGCGATGGCGCGATCGCCGATCCACCGGCAGATGGTGAATTCGTTGACGTCGGCCGAGAACCCGGCCTTCGTCAGCTTCTCTTCGAGCCGGTCCATGCCGGTCGAGAAGAACGGGCCCATGGCGCCGCGGAACAGGTAGATCTTTGGCGGTGGCAGCGGCTCGGCCGGCGGAGCAGGAGGCGGCGCGGTGGCCGCCACCGCCGCGCGCTTCGACTTGGCAGGTGAGGCAACGGCCACGCCGGTGCCCAGGGCGAGCAGCGCAACCACTGCCAGCGCGACGACTCGCCTTGGATCAAGCATCAGTTCAGCAGTCCCACCACGGGAGGCCGCCGCCTCCCCCGCGGGCTTAGTGACCACCGATTGGGTGGATTTTGGGGCACGGAACCGGCCACGACGCCCCATCGGGGCCCCGTAGCCTGCCCGCCGGCAGCCCGGCATCAATCGAACGGAACCCATTTAATTGAAAGGAACCCCATTTAATTGAAAGGAACCCATGGTTGGGCTTCGCAGGCATCGAAGATCACCGAACTCTGGATACCCTTGTAGGCATCATCGTCGAAAAAGACCGAATAGGCGGGGCGTCCGCCGGCTGAAGGGCCGCGCTGCCTCAGGCAGACGAAATACGATCCCGGCCCGTGGTCGGTAGGGCGGACGGCGGTTGTCTCCATTCCCCCGGTCAGCTTGGCCTCGGTGGCCCCTTTTGTGACGCCCTCCTGCACCGCCTTGGTGCTCGGTGCGCGCGCAGGCTGATAGGCCGGAGGCAGATTCGCGCTCGACGCACACCCCGCCAGCAAGAGTATCAAGACAGCGGACAAGGCTTGCAGGGGTCTGCGGCAGACGAAGGCCGACCTTCGCGCCAGCTCAAATCGTAAATGCATCGCTTACCCTCGGCGCCGCGATCGATGCGCGCGCCTCACCCCTGGGTCAGGAAGAGATAGAAGCAGCCCGCGACCGTGGGCAGGAACGCGATCAGGGCGGTCATCCAGAAGCCGGGCTCGAGGATCGGGTCATCCTTCTCGCCGGCGACACGCCGATCCACGTTGGTTCGGCTCCACGTCTCGTCGGCGGTGAACAGCGGAGCGCTCCCCGCGCTCGCGCGAGCTTCGGAGCGCGCGGCGCTTTCGCGCAGAGGGCGCTGGGAGAGACCAATTGTTCGGGATGTCAGCATGTCATCTACTCTGGTCGGTTACGAATATGTCGAATACGGACGCCACGAGGAACGCAGTCAGGAACGCGTCCAATTCATTGCGTCAGCGTCTGCTCTGAATTCACCGCGGGCGCAGGTGCCGGTGCCGGACTGGCCTTCGCACCGGAATCCGTCCAGGCAGGCGGCAGGCCGAGCCCCTGCCCCGCCATGCCGGTCAGGCCCGGAAACCGCCCGAATGCTTCGCACGCGACATATTTCGGCGCGCCGCCGAGCCGCACGGGGATGGTGTCCATCGGAGGCAGCGCAGGCATGCCGCCGAACGGAGATTCTCCTGTCGTCACCAGCTTGGCGAAGTCGGCGCCGAAATCGGCGGCCAGATCGTAAGCATCGCCCTCGTCCGCGATCCGCGCGGAATTCGTGATGGAGTTGGCGCCACGCGCCCAGAGCATCGCGGCCTTCTGAAATCCGGCGAAGTCGCGCGCTTCCGCCTCGACCGAGAGAGTGCCGAGCCCGACCGGAAGCCTCGGCACGGGCACCGGCACGCCGGGGAGGGCAACGGTCTTGGCAAGCGACAGCGCTCTCGATGTGCCCGAGGCGGTCGGGCTGGTCGGCGTCGCATGAGTCACCGTGGCCTGAACCGTGAGGTCGGCGTCGTCTTCGGCGGCAACGATCCGGAAGCGTTCGCTCAGGCGGAGACACAGTTCGCGGCTGATGGCGTTCGCGACCAGGCGGCGCTCCTTTTCATTCAGGGCGACGTCGCCGCGCGCGGGAAAGACGGTTGTCGCGATCCGCACGGTCTTTGCCGCCAGCAGATCCTTCTTGTTGACGCGAATCTGGGACTTGGTGACCAGCCCGTTGGCGTCCGACATCCGGTCGTAGCTCCCGAGCGAACCGGCTCGTTCGAGCGGCGCAGTCGCACACCCACCGAGCGCGAACGTGACGCACATCAGGGCCGCCCGTTGCAAGCGCATGGTCCCACTCACGCCCGATTAATTGTTAGATAGATCACTCTAGTAATCACTCTCACACCCCCTGCACCCCGTCAACATAATTAGATGGAACTCTCTAATTTTGATTTTATCGAGGCGAACGACCGTGCTAAATGAGGCGTCAGGGGGATGGGAGACGCGCGCTTTGAGGAAAGTCGACCCGGTCAAGCATGAGCAGAAGCGCGGCGAGATCATCGGCGCCGCGCTACGCTGCTTCACCCGGGACGGCTTCCGCGGCGCCAGCACGACGGACATCTGCGCCGAGGCCGGGATCAGCCCGGGCCACCTCTATCACTACTTCCCGAGCAAGTTGGCGATCGTCGAGACGTTGATCGACATGGGTCTCGCGCGTACGGCGCTGCGGTTTGAAAAGATCCTCGCGGCCACCGACGTGATCGAGGCGCTGCTCGCCGACATCGAGGAAACCAGCCTGCGGTTTCGTCCCGCCCAGATCCTCAACCTGGATGGCCTCGCGGAGGCCGCGCGCAATCCGGAATTCGCCAAGGTCATTGAACGGCACACCGCGACCGTCCGCCGCATGTGGAGCGATTTCCTACGCCAGGCGCAAAGCCAGGGACGGGTCGATCCGGGACTGGACCCGGAGGCGACGGCGAACATCCTGATCGCCCTCGTCGACGGATCCCGCGCAATGCCGATCCGCAATCCGAAGCTGGATATCAAGCAGAGCGTGGCGCATCTGAGGACGATGCTGGAGCGCTTCCTGAGCCCGACCGCAGTGCAGGGCACCGCGAACAAGCCGCGCAATCAGGCCAGTCGTCCGCTCAAGCTGGTCAGGAAGCGATAAGACGGTCGCCTTCTCGTCAAGCCCGAGCCGCCATGTCCGCAACCTGCCGGGGCGTCGTACCAGCGCGCCAATGTTGCGCAATGCGTATCGATATTGCGCGATGTCAAAGAAAGACCTGATCCGGATCAAAGCCCCGTGACAAGGTCTCGCACTTACGCAGACGTGATGCGGCTTGGCGACTTTCCATCTTAGGCCATTCCGACCGATGTCCGAGACGGAATACGCCGTGCAGAGATTTTCCGCCGTGGTCTTCGCCACAATCATGCTGATGCTTGTGCCCGCAGCAACGCAGGCACGCGGCGGCCATCATGGCCTCGGTGGCGGCGGATTTGGCCATAGCGGGCACGGGATGCACGCGAACGGCGCCGACGCCTTTGCCGGCGACCGCAAGCGAGCCGAGGACCCCTACGTGAAGGCGGCGCTCGAAGAAGAAGAGCGCGTGCTGAAGAAGCTCAACAGCATCTGCCGCGGCTGCTAGGCAAGCGCATCGTGATCACTGCCTGCTCTTGAGCCTGCTGCGATGCGCCGCCTGCTTGGCGCGATTGCCGCAAATCGCCATGGCGCACCATCGTCGCGCGCGCCGGCGGGTGTGATCGGCGAACAGCATCGTGCAGCCATGGCCCTCGCACGCCTTCACGTCGGAAAAATCTTCCTCGCAGACGAACTTCGCCATCGCCTCACCGATGGGCAACAGCAGGGAATGGGGTGATTGCCAGCGCCGCGTCGTCCGCAGCGCGAGGCCGTGATTGCCGTCGTCGTGCCGCGGTTCGATCCGGCTGAACACCTCGTCTTGCTCCAGCAGGCTGTTCAGCGGACCGAGCTCCTGCAGGGCCGTCGAGGTGAGCGGCCGGCCCGCATGCTTGCGAACAAATTCCCTGAACCACTCGCGCAAGGCCCGCGCCTGATCGGCGAGTTCGTCCAACTCACCCGGCTTCGCGCGCGCGCTCAGCGCATCCAGCTTCTCCGTGGGCACCAACTTCGCCTGTGCCAGCCAATCGATCAGCCCTTCGCCGTCGTCGATCCAGTCGACCGGGGTATCGACCGGCGTGGCGATCGAATTGAGGAAATCGAGACCGAGCGAGTCGGCAATGAACATGGCAGGCGGTCTGTTTGGCACGTGTGGCTCTCCAGCCGGAAACGCCCTCTACGTAACCTGTAAAATGCATATTGACAAGTTACGCCGCCAAGACGTAACCTTATAAGGTCGATCAAATAGGTTATGAAGGAGGTGACGATGGCGAAGGGCGATGCCGCGGTGATTCTGGCCCACGGCGCGTGGGCAGACGGGTCGAGCTGGGCGCGCGTCGTCACGGCGCTTGCGGCCGAGGGGATCAAGGCGAAGGCGGCGCCGCTGCCGCTGACCTCGCTTGCGGATGATGTCGCAGCCCTCAACCGGAGCCTGGATCGTACCGATGGTCCGATCGTCCTCGCGGGACACGCCTATGCCGGAGCGGTCATTGCGCTCGCGCGCCCTGCACGCGTGAAGGCGCTGGTCTATGTGGCGGCGCTTGCTCCCGACGAAGGCGAGAAGGTTGCGGACGTATTCTACCGCCTGCCCCCGCACCGGCAGGCACCAAAGCTTGCGCCTGACGACAACGGCCTGATCTGGCTGCCTGAGGACGCTTTCGCAACGGCGTTCGCACAGAACGCCTCAACGGAGGATCGTGCCGTTCTTGCAGCCGTGCAGCGGCCGATCTCCGGTAATTGCATCACCGTCCCGGCCGGGCGGCCGCTCTGGAAGGACCTCCCGAGCTGGTTCCTGATTGCCGAGCAGGACCGCATGATTGCACCCGAGACGCAGCGCTTCATGGCGGAGCGCATGAAGGCCAACATCCGCACGCTCGCCGTCGATCACACCCCGAGCGTCACCGCCCCCAAGGCCGTTGCCGACATCATTCGCGACGCGCTGCATGCCGTGAGCGGCAAGTAGCGCGCGACCGGATCTCATCTCGTCAAGTCAACCACAGCAGTGACCAGCAACGGAGAATGTCATGACCTCCACAAGATATCGCACGGCCGACGTCGACGGCTTCAAGGTGTTTTATCGCGAGGCCGGCCTTGCCGGCGCACCGAAGCTGCTGCTGCTGCACGGCTTCCCGAGCGCGGGCCACATGTTCCGCGACCTGATCCCGCTGCTGGCTGACAAATTTCACATCGTGGCGCCGGACCTTCCCGGCTTCGGCCAGTCCGACATGCCGTCGCGTGAAACCTTCCGCTACACGTTCGACAATGTTGCGCACGTCATCGAGCGCTTCACCGAGGTGATCGGCTTCGACCGCTTCGCGGTCTACGTCTTCGACTACGGCGCGCCGACCGGCTTCCGACTCGCGCTCAGCCATCCCGAGCGGATCACCGCCATCATCTCGCAGAACGGCAACGCGTATGAGGACGGCCTCAGCGATGGCTGGACTCCGATCAAGGCCTATTGGCAGGACCCCTCGCCTGCGAATCGCGAGGCGCTGCGCGCCTTCCTCACACCCGATGCGACGCGCTGGCAGTACACCCATGGCGTCCCCGATCCGACGACCGTGTCGCCGGATGGCCAGAACCTCGACAATTATTATCTCGCACGTCCAGGCTCCGACGATGTGCAGCTCGATCTGTTCGGCGACTACAAGAGCAATGTCGCGCTCTATCCCGCCTTCCAGACCTATTTCCGCACGCACAAGCCGCCGTTCCTCGCAGCCTGGGGCAAGAACGATCCGTTCTTCATTCCGCCCGGCGCCGAGGCGTTCAAGCGCGACAATCCCAATGCCGTGGTGCAGTTCTTCGACACCGGCCATTTCGCGCTGGAGACGCATGCGCGGGAGATCGCGGCCAGCATTCGGGCGTTCCTGACGTAACGGACGCGTGGCATCCTCAATTGGCCGCTATCGGACAACAGCAGTCGCGATGGGTATGATGCAAATGACAAGGGGGCGACCATCATGGCGCATGCGAGGCGGACTCCGGAACGGCTCAGCGCATTCTCCGACGGCGTGTTCGCCGTCCTGATTACCGTGCTGGTGCTGGAGCTTCGCCCGCCCGAAACCCCGACCTTCGCGGCATTGCTGGCGCTGTGGCCGACCTGGCTCTCTTACGCCGTGAGCTACGTCTTCATCGCGATCGTCTGGGTCAACCATCATCATCTGATGCGCTATGCCAGCGAGGCGACGCCGCGGCTGATGTGGTTCAACTTCGCGCACCTGTTCTCGGTGTCGTTGCTGCCGCTCTCCACCGCCTGGATGGCAGTGAGCGAGCTCGCGCCGCAACCGGTCGCGTTCTATGCCGCGGTGTTCTTCCTGGTGAACGCGACCTATGTCGCGCTGATCTGGGATCTGGTCGGACGCGCGCCGGTCAGCGAGGTGCCGCCGCGAGAGCGCCGGCTCATGCGCATCCGTGCAATCCTGACGCTTGGCATCTTCGCGCTCGCGGCCGTGGTCGCCTTGAAATTCCCGGTCATCGGGCTCGTGATGTGTTGCTGCTGCCTGCTCGGCTACCTGAAACCGGAGGCACCGGGTGCCGACGAAGATACACCCTCTACGCCGCGAGCTTCTGCTGATCGCGAAATGCGCTGATCGCCATGTGCACGAGGTGCAGTTTGCCTTGCACCGCCGGCGAAATGTCGAACGGATAGGCGTCGCTCATGCCGAGCGAGCGGTTGAGCTCGTTGAGGCCGCGGGCGAGAGGGGTCCACAATGCCAGCAGCGCCTCGAAGTCGCTCTCCAGATAGGGATCCGTTAAGGTCTGCCGTGCGCGCTCGTCCAACGACAGCGGCAGACCTGCAGGTGAGTCGAGTGTCGACAGGATGTGGAGAAAATGCGCGAATGTTTCCGCCCAATCCTCCCAGGGATGGGAGGTCGCGTATTCGCTGATGAAGCCGCTTTGGTCGTATGAACGCTCGGTTCGTCCGTAGTAGCCGCTGATCGCGGCCTGATAATCCTGCGTCTCGTCGCCGAAGATCAGCTTGAACGGCGCCTGGAATGTCGTGCCGTTGACGAGCAGGTCCCAGTAGAAGTGTCCAATCTCGTGCCGGAAGTGCCCGAGCAGGGTCCGGTACGGCTCCCGGAACGCCACACGACGGGCCTCGCGTTCGACATCGTCGGCTTCTGCGAGATTGAGCGTTATCACGCCCGACAGATGCCCCGTCAGGATCGGATTGATCTCGTCGGAGAGAAAATCGAATGCGACACGGTCACCACCACGGGATTCGAGCGGAAGTCCCAGCCGGCGAAGATCGTAGAGAAGACGGCGCTTGGCTTGCTCCACTCGCCGCCAAAGCATGACGTTCCTGGTGCTGCCAAGATGCGGGATGGTCCGCGTGAGGCGACAGGAGTCGCAGTACCAGTCCGTGCCATCGACACACCAGTTACAACCAATGATCTCCCGGTTGCGGCAGGCCTGATTGAAGGCGAGTTTCGTCAGGTTGATGCACGAAGGATCGAACGCCAACTGGGTGCCACAGTTGGCGCAGGCGGTGTGCTCGAACGAGACGGGATGCCGACACGACGGACACTGGAATAGCTTCACGTTTTCTGGTCCCAAACAAACGGCACACCGGAAGATCGGCCTATCAGGAACTCTTGCGATCATTCTTGCCGGCTAGCAACGCACGTTGCATCCGAAGGGCCTGCTGCCTTAACCAGCCGGCGCGCTTCGCGTTCAAAAGCCTCGATCGCGACCGTGGCTTCTTCGCGGGCGCATTCTCGCCAACCGGGAGAGCAGCCCACATGCGATGAGGCTGAACTGACATCGGTCCGGTACTGCGTTTCTGAGCCATAGTTCGACAACACCGGATTGAATGCCGGGTTCCTCAGGGTCCGGAAGAGCACCGGCTTTCAAATACGACAAGGCGAGCACGACCTGGGTGCCCGGGAAGAAGTAAAGCCGTTGATACCGACACGTCGAGAGGGCTCGCCGCAACCGCGGCGAGCCCTCTCACGTCTGACACTGCTTCATTCATCGCCGACAAGACAACGCCGCCGCCGACAATGAAGTCGACGGCGGCGCAATCGGATCAGCTATTTCGGGCTAACGCATCAATTCCTTGCCGGAGCCGTTGCCGCCGCCGAGCGCGCCGGACGCGGCGCGCCGGGTTCGGCAACGGGAGCAGCCGGCGCGCGCGAGCGCATGATGGCTGCGTCAATCTCGCCGATGACGCGGCGCTGGATCGCCTCGTTCTTGTCGATCGAGATGTGGCCGACGCCGGTGCCGCGCACGTCGACATTGTCGAGCTTGCCGCGCAGACCGGCCGCGGCCCGCACCGGCTCGCCGGGGCCGTCGCCAATATAGATGTTGATGTAGCGCTCGGCGCCGGTCGACAGCTTGGTCTTGAACACGGAATCGAGGCCGATCGCGAGCTTCACGGGAACGCCGAGCTGGTTGAGCTTGGCGATCATGTCCGGCAGCGCGGTCGCGCCAGAGGAATGACCGACCAGGATGATGGTCTTGATGCGGCCGGCCTTGTAGGCGGTCGCGGCCTCATTGGCGAGCGAGGACCAGGATACGAAGTTGGCGACAGTCACCGGGATGCCCTGCGCCTCGAGGCGGGAGCCGATCGTGTCGAGCCCGAGCGAGAAGATGTTGAGCACGCCGCGAAGCAGGTAGACATGCGTGGCCTGGGCCGCAGCCTGGCTCGGCGCTGCGTTGGCAGGGGCCGGGCTGACGGCAATAGCTGACAGCAGAAGCAGGCAGATCGCCCACGTCCGGAGGGCGGGCAATTGGCTGGCGCCGGCGGTGTGACGGCCGTTCGGTCTCATCGATCTTTTCCCTGGGGACATACGCTTTGCGATTGGCTGGAATCGTAGCCACGGCCTGCTCGCAGACGCAACAAAGAGGCGCGTGAACGACAAATGTTAGCCGCAGCCCGTGACCATCGCGCAACACTTGCCCTAAACCTGCCACCGAAGCGCCTGTTTTGAGACCATTTTTCTCCGGGCAATTGCGACGGGGCAAGGGCATTCCTATCTCAGGGCTCCGCTGACCTCCCTCCGGGATGGTTCCAGCCTCCCTCCCCAGTCCTAGCCCCTCAGCCCTGCGGCCATCATGTCCTCCATCATTTCCGTCGCCAATTTGTCGAAGACCTATGGGTCCGGCTTCAAGGCGCTCAAGAACGTCAATCTCGATATCAAGCGCGGCGAGATCTTTGCGCTGCTCGGGCCGAACGGCGCGGGCAAGACCACGCTGATCTCGATCATCTGCGGCATCGCCAATCCGAGCGAGGGCAAGGTCCTCGTCGGCGGCGAGAACATCCAGACCTCCTATCGCAAGGCGCGCTCGCTGATCGGCCTGGTGCCGCAGGAATTGCACACCGATGCCTTTGAAAGCGTGTGGGCGACCGTGAGTTTCTCCCGCGGCCTGTTCGGCAAGCCGAAGAATCCGGCGCACATCGAGAAGGTGCTGAAGGATCTCTCGCTCTGGGATAAGAAGGACAGCAAGATCATCACGCTCTCCGGCGGCATGAAGCGCCGCGTGATGATCGCGAAAGCACTCTCGCACGAGCCGCAGATCCTGTTCCTGGACGAGCCCACCGCCGGCGTCGACGTCGAGCTGCGCAAGGGCATGTGGGAAGTGGTGCGCACGCTGCAGCAATCCGGTGTCACCATCATCCTCACCACGCACTACATCGAGGAAGCCGAGGAGATGGCCGACCGCATCGGCGTCATCAACAAGGGCGAGATCGTTCTGGTCGAGGACAAGGCGACCTTGATGTCGAAGCTCGGCAAGAAGCGCCTGACGCTGCATTTGCAGGGCAAGGTCACCTCGCTGCCGGAAAGTCTCGCTCACTATCAGCTCGACCTCTGCGACAACGGCGCGACGCTGGTCTATGACTATGACACCAAGGGCGAGCGCACCGGCATCACCAGCCTGCTCAGCGACCTCCGCGACGCCGGCATCCGCTTCAACGATCTCGACACGACCCAATCGTCGCTCGAGGACATCTTCGTCGACCTCGTGAGGACGTCATGAACCATCGCGCCATCCGCGCCATCTATCTGTTCGAAATGGCACGCACCTGGCGCACGCTGCTGCAAAGCATCGTCTCGCCTGTGGTTTCGACCTCGCTCTATTTCGTGGTGTTTGGCGCTGCGATCGGCTCGCGCATCAGCCAGGTCGAGGGTGTCAGCTACGGCACCTTCATCGTGCCGGGCCTGATCATGCTCTCGGTGCTGACGCAGAGCATCGCCAATGCGTCGTTTGGCATCTACTTCCCGAAATTCACCGGAACGATCTACGAGATCCTGTCGGCGCCGATTTCCTATTTCGAGATCGTGCTCGGCTATGTCGGCGCGGCTGCAACGAAGTCGATCATCCTCGGCCTGATCATTTTGGCGACAGCCGGACTGTTCGTACCGCTGCACATCCAGCATCCGGTCTGGATGCTGACCTTCCTGGTGCTGACTGCGGTGACGTTCAGCCTGTTCGGTTTCATCATCGGCATCTGGGCCGACGGCTTCGAAAAGCTGCAGATGATCCCGATGCTGGTGGTGACGCCGCTGACCTTCCTCGGCGGCAGCTTCTATTCCATCGACATGCTGCCGCCGACGTGGCGCTCGGTGGCGCTGCTCAACCCGGTGGTCTATTTGATCTCCGGCTTCCGCTGGAGCTTTTACGAGATCGCCGACGTCAGCGTCGCCGTCAGCATCTGCATGACGACGGCGTTCCTGGTGATTTGCCTTGCCGTGATCTGGTGGATTTTCCGCACGGGGTACCGGCTGAAGAATTGATCTGTCATTCCGGGGCGCCCGAAGGGCGAGCCCGGAATGACGACACTGGACTCACCTGTAGCAGTGGAAGCGATGGTAGCCGTCATAGTAGCCGCGGCAGCGGTAGTGGCGGTGATGCGGAATACCGAACACGCCCTCCACCGCACCCACGGCCCCTCCAACACCGGCGCCGACCGCGCCGCCAACTACGCCGCCCACGGGGCCAGCGATCCGGTTACCTTCATAGGAGCCTTCCTGGGCGCCGCGCACGATTCCTTGGGCATGGCCGGCGTGCGGCAGCGCTAACAGCGCGAGCAGGATGGCACCGGCTGCGAACAGCAGGCGGACGGGCAAACCGGCCGGCAATGACGCGGCGGCGATACGGGCTTTGTTCATCTTCGATCCCAAGGAAAATAAGGGGGTACCGGCGGCGGGCGCCGCCTGGTTGGGTAGGCCATGATCAACGTCCGAGGCGGCCAAATGGTTGCGCCTTTGTGACGAATTGTCGGCGTTGTGAACGGATGTCCGCTCGCGAAAATGTCAGCATCGCCGCTGGCCACGCGGCACAAAGCGGACTTGCTTACGCCCGGCATCACGTTAACGATGGCAATAAGGTTAGGTTTGCGGGCCGCTGGAACGAAAGCCGGATTGCAGGCATAGTGCACGCCGGGGGACGGAGAGCCGCGGCGCCTTGCACGAACAGGCCGGAGGCCAGAACTCAAATGCGTTTCCAGATGCGTTCATATTTCATCGCTTTCACCTCCCTGATGCTTTTGAGCGCCGGCACCGCCCAAGCCAAGGTCGAGATCACCGTCGACAAGGACAATCAGCAGATGACCGTCGCCGTTGACGGCGTCGCGCGCTATCACTGGCCGGTGTCGACAGGCATCCCCTCACGTGAAACGCCGGGCGGCTCGTTCCGCGCCTTCCGCATGGAAGAGGATCACTACTCCAAGGAATTCGACGACGCGCCGATGCCGCACGCGATCTTCTTCACGAAAGTCGGCCACGCCATCCACGGCACGGACTCGGTCGGACGTCTCGGCTCGCCCGCATCGCATGGCTGCGTGCGGCTGTCGCGCCAGAATGCCTCGACGCTCTACGCGCTGGTGCAGCAGCAGGGCGTGCTCAACACCACGGTGACGCTGACCGGCTCGGCGCAGGTGGCGCTGGCGCGCAATCCGCGCGGCCGCAACACCACAGCGGTGGCCCGCGCCCCGCAGCAGCCTGCCGAAGAGCAGTACGCCACATCAGGCGATCCCGTGAACCTCACGCCGCCGGCACAGCCCGGCCGCCGCTACATGCCGCAGGACGACAACTACATCTATCCAGCCGATGGCAGCGACACCGGCGCGCGCTATCCGGCACCGCGCGGCAGCCGCCCGCTCTATGACGCGCAGGTCTATCAACAGCAGCAGCCGCAGCAGTACTACAATCAGGGCAATGGCCAGCAGGGCACCTATTATCAGCCGCAGCCCCGGCAGGTTTATCAGCCGCGCGGTTATTACTATCAGAACTGAGGCTGCTATCTGAGCATGATCCTTTCGGAAAACCGCTCCACACTCTTCCGGATCATGCTCTATCTGAACGCGGCGTCGCCGCGCTCGACGATCTTTCGCGCAGCATCGACGAAGGCACGGGCGACCGGCTCGAGGATTTCCGGTCCGGTCGCGGCGAGATCGTCCGACGGCGTGTGGAAGCTGCGATGGCGACCGGCCATGCCGAGGAAATTGGCATAGCCCGCCGCGTGCACGTCGCGCAGCTCGCCGACCGCCTGCTTCTCCGTCACCAGACGTTTTGCGTCGACCCTGGCGAAGGCCTCATCGGTCAGAGCGACCGCGGATTTGCTCAGCACGAGATAGCGCTCCTCCTCGGGCCGATCGGTGCGGGCGCCTTCCGCAAAGGTATAGCAGGCGTTCGATGAACCGAAATGGATCCACGCCAGCGTGTCCTTCGGCGCCGGTGCACCGTTCTTCAGGAACAGCTCCATGCCGCCATGGCCGATCTCGTGGCCGGCGGTGGCGATGAAGACAAAATGCGCCGGCCATTTTTCCGCGGCGACGGTGCGCGCCAGCGCGAGGAAGTTGGCGATGCCGGGACCGCGCTCGCAGACGCAGGAGTACCAGCCGGTCATCGGAGTCGAGACGACAATGGTCGGCCCGCGTCCGGCGCCGATCCCGGCGATGACGTTGCGGCCGGCAACGTCGCGCTCGTAATGGCCCTTGACGTCGAAGGTGACGGGCGTGCCTGCGGCGAGCGCGCGCTCGAACAAGGCTCGCGACTTGGCGCCGACCACGAGCACCGGCACCGGCCAGGGCGCATCCTCCTGCGTGACATTGTAGGCGAAGCGCTCGTCGGCGGGATTGCCGATCATCAAGAGGATCGCCGCGGGCTTTTTCGCTGCCGCTTCCGTGATCGCCGCGCGATGATTTGGGCCGAGATAGGCCCCGCGATCGAACGGCAGGTCGAGCAGCAGGATCTTTCCGGCGACATCGCCGTCGCGCGCCAGCGGCGCGGCGAGGTGGAAGCTCGCTTTGTCCTCCGGCGGCCACCAGAACGGTGTCGCCTCGACCCTCGTGCCGGCCGCCTCGGCGCTGGCCTGCTCGGCGACATATTGCCGGCCGAGGACGACGGGCTGGAAGCTGACGTCGAACCCGGCCTGCTTCATCTCGCCGGCGATCCAGTCGGCCGTCGCGCGATCGCCGGGCGAGCCGAATCGGTGCAGGCCGAAGGAGGCATAGCGCGCCACGTCCTCGTAGAGACGCGCTCCCGAAAGCACATCCTTGGCTGCCGCTTGTCCAACCATGAGAATCACGATCGCTGCGATGAGGATAGGCCGCATGTGAGGTGCTCCCTGTCTTTTTTGAGGGTTAGTCTCTCCCTTCCGCGACGGCCGTCAACTGCCCTCACCGGCCGGCATGCCGCTGTCGACAGCGGAAATCGCGCCGGTCTGCGCGTGAAATGAGCGACCGGCGACGCAGGAAAGCAACAGTCCCCAACCTTCAACGCCGCGGCGTTTCGGCCAAATTGACAACCTTGGGGTCGCCCGTATTGTCTTTCCGATTGTTTCTGGGAAATGACATGACTCGCGAGCAGATTTCGGATTTCTGCGTGACCGCCCTGGCCAACATCCTGCGAATCTCGAGGGATCGGGTCGACACCACCACAAAGTTCAACCGCCTCGGCCTCGATTCGGCGATGCTCGTCTACCTCATGATGGAACTGGAGGAGAAGCTGGACATCGAATTGTCGACCGACGACTTTTACGACCATCCGACCGTCGAGGCCTTGTCGCGATTTCTCGCCGACAAGCGCGCGATCCGCACCGCCGCCTGAGAGCGGCTAGACCCGGCACCCTCCGATGGACACCTTCCGCTCGCTCGTGGCTGTGCTGGCCCGGCGCGCGGCGGAGCAGCCCGGTGATCGCGCCTATGTCTTCGTCTCCGATCGCGGGACGGAGGAAGCCACCCTCACCTTCCGCCAGTTGCATGATTCCGCAAGCGCGCTTGCCGCGCGCCTGACCTTGGCTGCACGGCCCGGCGATTGCGCCATCCTGGTGTTTCCGCCCGGCCTCGAATTTCTGGTGGCGTTGTTCGGCTGCCTGATGGCCGGCATCGTCGCGGTGCCGATGATGATGCCGCGGCGAAACAGCGCGCGCGATGCCAGCGCCGCGATCCTCGCCAATTGCACGCCGGCCCTCGCGCTGACCACTTCGGCCTTTGCGCTGCGCGGCGATCTGCAGGCGCGCTTTGCGCAGGAGAGCATCCGGTGGATCGAGGTCGATCTCGCCGGCGACGGCGCGACGGCCAATCTGCCGGAGCCGGCGCCGGATGATATCGCCCTTCTGCAATACACCTCCGGCTCGACGTCCGAGCCCAAGGGCGTGATGGTGAGCCACGCCAATCTGCTGGCCAATCTCGAGATGATCCGGCTTGCGCTCGGCAACACTGGGCAGTCGACCCATGTCAATTGGGTGCCGCTCTATCACGACATGGGTTTGATCCTGAACGCACTTGGGGCGTTCTATGTCGGCGCAACCTGCGTGCTGATGGCGCCGAATGCGTTCATGCAGCGGCCGCTCGGCTGGCTGCGTGCGATCTCGCATTACCGCGCGGAAGTCGCGTGCGGCCCCAATTTCGGCTTCGACCTCTGCGTCAGCCGCTATCGCGCCGACCAGATGGAGGGCATCGATCTCTCCTCGCTCAAAATCGCGCTCAACGGCGCCGAGCCGGTGCATGCAGAAACCATCGATCGGTTCAACGCGACATTCGCGCCGCACGGCTTCGATCCGCGTGCGATGTATCCGGCCTACGGCATGGCGGAGGCCACGCTGCTGATCTCCGGTGGAACGCGCGGCGACGGCCACGCCACGCGCAACATCAGCCGCACAGCGCTTCAGGCGCATGCGGCGGAAACGCCTTCCGGCACCGATGATGGACAGATCGTGGTCGGCTGCGGTCGCGCGCTGGCCGGCGAGCGGATCGCCATCGTCGAGCCGGAGCGCCGCGTCCGCCTGCCTGCCGATCGCGTCGGCGAGATCTGGGTCGGCGGCGCCAATATCGCCCGCGCCTATTGGCGCAACGACGAGGCCACACGTGAGGGGCTCAACGCGGAGATCGCGGGTGAGGACGGGCCGTGGCTGCGCACCGGCGATCTCGGCTTCCTCGACGTCACAGGCGAGCTATTCGTTACTGGTCGGATCAAGGACCTCATCATCATCCGCGGTATCAACCATTATCCGCAGGACATCGAACGCACGGTGCAGTCGCTGGACGGCGCATTGCGCGAAAACTGTGGCGCGGCGTTCTCGGTTCCGGACGAGAGCGGCGAGGAGACGCTGGTCATCGTGCAGGAGGTCGAGCGCACCGCGCGCCATACGATCGACGCTGATGAGATCAAGGGACAGATCCGCGAGGCCATTGCCGACAACCATGAGCTCTCCGCGCGCCACATCACGCTGATCCGGCCCGGCGCGCTGCCGAAGACCACCAGCGGAAAGATCCAGCGCAAGCTGGCGCGCAGGCTCTGGCTCGATGGCAGCCTGGAGGAGATCAGCTAGGCTTCAGAAGTTGATCTCGGCCGCCTCGCCGGCGTGCAGGCTGGCCGCAATACCCTGCTCGATCTTGCGGGCGATGGCCGCGCGGTAGTGGACGAGGTCGGCGAAGTTGGCGGGATCCCGCGTCAGCGCATTATCGACGCGGTAGTCGATCAAATTACTGTTCGCGCGCCCGCTGACGATGGAACGATACGCCTCCTTGCAAGCCGCATGAACCGCGCCGTCACGACTGCCGGAAACAGGCACCATCGTGTAAAAAGTCGGCGGCATCACCAGCACGACGGACACATCGCGCGGCAGCTTGTCGATCGCGGCAGCCAGCATCACGGCGTAGGGAAAAGGATCCGCGATTTTGCCCGTGAACGGCGCCGCCTCCGCGGGCTCCGCGACAGCGGGATGCTTCGCGCCGGGTGCCCATAGCTCCTCGTAATTCCAGTAGCCATCGGCGCGGACCGGCTGGCGTGCACCACGAGCGATGGCGATGCGCTGGAAAGAGCGATCGAGCGCGGCCCAGGTGAAGAGATTGCCGAGATAGCGCAGCGTACCGCCCTGATAGAGCCAGTACGGAAACGGGTCCTGCGGCGGCGGCAACAGCACATTGCTGCACCAGGGCTGATCGACCGAGACGACCAGGGCGCGGATCGTCTGGTGGTGCCTGGCGAAGAAATCGAGGATCGCGAGGTCACCGCGCGGATCGGCGCCGGGCGCGACGAGTTGGACGAAGCGCAGACCCGCTGCCTTGTCCAGCCTGGCGGGTTCGAGCAACTGCGCGGTGGAATTACCCAGAATGGCGGAGTCGAATTGCGGGTCGCGGGCTCGGCTGACATTGGCGGTCCAGGGATTGCGGTCGCCAACACCGACGATGCCGAAGGCGTCACCAAACCGGCCGCTGTCATAGGGATCGACAAGGATCACGAGCACCGCAATCGACGCAGCGCCCAGCGCGAGCGCACCGAAGCAGGCAGCAAGGCAGCGGCCCCATCCGAATGAGACGTCAGAACTGGAAATAGACGAACTCATGAATCCCTCGTTCGCCGATCTGAATCAGCAAGGCCAGAATGCCGATGCCGAGCAGGCCGGCCATCACTACATTCGGACGGCGCGTGAAGAATGCCACGATGTCCTGGCTCGCCGGCAGCAGGAATGCGAACAGCGGTGCCGCCACCAGCGGCCACAATTGCCCGCCTCGCGCCAGCGGCAATGGCTCAGCAAGCCCGGCGAAAACATGCCAGGCTGCCTCCACCGACCCGGCGCGAAAAATCACGCCGGTGGCGAGCACAAACAGCACGGTGAGCGCCCAGCCGAGCCATGAAGGGAAATGCGGGCCATAGCGGCGCCACAGCGTGCAGGCGACCTGCGCGAGGCCGTGCAGCACACCCCACAGCACAAAGGTCCAGCTGGCGCCGTGCCACAGGCCGCACAGCGCCATCGTGACCATCATCGCGCCGAAGAACTGGACGGGCAGAAAGCGCCGCGTCAGCAGGCGCCAATTGACCAGCGGATAGAACACGTAGTCGCGCAGGAACAGCATCAGGGTGATGTGCCAGCGCTGCCAGAAATCCTGGATGTTGGTCGAGCGCAGCGGCGCATTGAAATTGTAGGGGAGCTGCACGCCGAACAGGAGACCAAGGCCGATCGCGATATCGGAATAGCCGGAGAAGTCGAACAGGATCTGGAACGAGAAGCAGAAGGCGAGCCAGGCATCGCCGCTCGCAAGCTGCCCGCTTGCCGCCTGCGCGTAGATGGGATCGAGCAGGTGCGCGATGCTGTCGGCGATCACGATTTTCTCGAACAGGCCGAGCGCGATGAAGCAGGTCGCGATGCAGAACTGCCGCTGCCAGCCCGGCGCATAGACCTGTTTGCCGAACTGATGCATCACCTCCGACCAGCGCGCCAGCGGGCCTGCGATCGCCTGCGGGAAGAAGGCGATGTAGAGCGCGTAGCGGTCGATCGTGTAGAGCGGCGCCCGGCCACGCTTCAGATCGACGAGATACATGATGTGGTGGAACGTGAAGAACGAGATGCCGAGCGGCAGCCCGATGTCGAGCTCCGGAAGCGTCGTACCCAGCGCAAGGCCGAGATTGGCAAGAAGGAAGTTGGCGTATTTGAACAGCGCCAGCACGCCGATATCGAGCGCGATGACAAGCGTCAGCAGCATCCGCCATTTCACCCGCCCATAGATAACGGAGGCGAGCCAGTTGATCGCGATCGAGGCGATCAGGAGCAGGATGAAAAACGGGCTGCCCCAGGCATAGAAGGCGAGCGACAGCGCGACCTGCACGCCGATGCGCAGGGACGGATACGGATCGGCCAGCCGGGTGATCAGCAGCGCCGCCGGCAGAAATACAAGGAGGAATGGATAGTCGTTGAAGAGCATCGGATCAAAGCCGCGCCATCACCGGCGTTGCGCCGGTCGATGATGCTCAGCCCGTTTCGAGATCGGGCGCCGTATCGCCCGGCTGCCGCAGCATGCGCCGCGCGATCTTGTCCTCGCTCGGCACCTTGACGTCCCAGGCAAGCCCGAGCGCCTCCAGCGCGCGGATGAAGATGAAGCCGGGATCGAACTCGAACCAGCGCAGGCCGAAGGCCGCGGAATACGGAAAAGCGTGGTGATTGTTGTGCCAGCCCTCGCCCCAGGCGAGCCAGCCCATCACACCGAGATTGCGGCTGTTGTCGTCACGAGTGACGAAGGGCTGCGCGCCAAAGGTGTGCATGATCGAGTTGATGGCAGAAAAAGTCTGCTCGACCACGAACATTCGGACCACGCCGCCCCACAAGAAGCCGCTTAGCGCGCCCCACAAGGTCATGGTGACGAAGCCGCCGATCACGGCCGGCAGCACCAGGCCGAGCGCGACCCAGCTGTAATAGTAGCTGTTGACGGCAACCAGCCTGCGGTCCGCCATCAGATCGGGTACGTAATGCGCGACGTTGGGGTAATCGTGCTCGATCATCCAGGTCAAATGCGCATGCAGGAAACCGCGCAGCCGGCCGAGCATGCTATCGCCGTGCAGCCGCGGCGAGTGCAGATCGCCGTCGTGATCGGACAATTCGTGATGGCGCCGGTGCATCGCCGCCCAGGACAGCATCGGACCGCGGCCCGCCATCGATCCCATGATGATCAGGATCGCGCTCATCGTCGTGGATGTCGCGAAGGCGCGGTGGGTGAACAGGCGGTGATAGCCGACCGTGAGGCCGAGCCCGGTGATCAGCCAGAAGCCGGCGAACAGGCAAAACTCCATCATCCCGATCGGACGGACAAACAACAGGCCCAGCGCGACCAGCGTGCCCATGAAGGGCAAAATGTCGAAGATGATGAAATGCCGCCGCTGCATCTTGTGAAAATGCCGGCTGCGAATGATGCGGTGATCGCGTTTCTGTTGCACGGTTGGGGATTCCAAGGCGGCTGGTATGAGTACATACCCGCCAGGCGAGTGCAACCCAAGCTGCCGCCTCAAGTTTCAACAGGTCTTGCCCATTGGACCGCCGGGGCATGACAGGACCCGAAAGCGGGCAATTCCCTCACTTTTGCGAGAGAATCCCGTCCTGCGGCAACGCTGGAAGATGGCTGGTCATCTGGCTGTAAAAACCCGCCAATACCGTCCGGGTCCAATCACCGGGTGCGGAGACTGTCATGAAGCGAGGCATTGCCGTTTTCGCCTCAGCCGCGGCGCTGATGGGCTTCTTCTATTTCGTTGCCGGAAAATGGGTGATCCACCACAAGACCGTCGAGATGGCCGACATCCTGCGCGGCGACCGCGATGTGACCCTGGATATCTCCGTCCGCCGCGACCGCGAGATTCAGTCGATGGCCGAAATGATCGACCTGCCGGTCGTGATCCTGAGCCACGGCAACACAGTCAAGCACACCGAGTACTCGTTCCTCACCAACACATTCGCCGCCCGCGGCTATCTGGTCGTCAGCATCCAGCACGATCTGTCGACCGACGATCCCATGGCCACGAAGGCCGGCGAG
Source organism: Bradyrhizobium sp. 1 (assembly GCF_023073315.1). Classification (GTDB taxonomy): domain Bacteria; phylum Pseudomonadota; class Alphaproteobacteria; order Rhizobiales; family Xanthobacteraceae; genus Bradyrhizobium. Next base: position 391,533 of record NZ_JADPJH010000022.1, read on the forward strand.
GAATATGTCGGCCGCCGCTCGCAATACAACCGCGGCATCGCCAACATCCTGTTCACGATTGAACGGCTGAAGCAGATTTACCCCAATGCGGACTACCACCACCTGACCCTTGTGGGGCATTCGAACGGCGGCGACATCTCGATGTATTTCGCCAGGCTCCATCCGGAACTGGTGAAGAAGGTCGTCACGCTCGACAATCTGCGCGTGCCCTTCGTCACCGACGGCAAGGTCAGGATCCTGTCCTTCCGCTCGAAGGATCCGCAGTTCAAAGCCGATCCCGGGGTCGTTCCCGACGACGAGACCTGCGCCAGGGCCGGCATCCAGGTGGTCAAGACCGAATTCCAGCACAACGATCTCAGCGACCGCGGCTCGGACCAGGTCAAGGGCTTCATCGAAGGCGCGGTCCGCGACTTCCTCAACGAGCTCGGCGAGGAGGACAGCCCGTTGAATATGCCGCGCCTCACAAAGTCTCGTCCCACCATCGACCAGCTGGCGGCCGCCGTCCCCGAGCGTTGAGGGGCTACGCGAACCTCTCGTGTCCCGGACGCGGTGCGGCGCGAAGTGCCGCTCCGCGGAGCCGGGACCCAGAAAGCCGCACCATGAGCCCCGGCTCTGCAGCGCACCGCTGAAGAAGCGTCGCACTGCGTCCGGGGTACGAGATCATTTGCGTGGTGCGGAGCCTACTCCCCGTCCCGCAAACGCCGGTACAGTGCGCCAAGGATGTTGGAGTAATCGTCGGTCCAGACCCGCACCCTGTCGTCGGCTTCGGTCAGCTCCCACGCCTTTGAGGAGGCGAGCTTGCCGACATCTTCCTCCTCGCGCGCGGAGATGACGACGTCGGTCGAGAAGATGTAGTCCCCATCGCGCCCGGAATCCTCGTTGAAGACCCAGCTCTTCATATCGTTGGCGTCGGCAATTCCGACCACGACGGTCTCGAGATCGAGATGCCGGTTGGAGACGTGCATCACCACGGCGCCGTGGGGCGCAAGCTTGTCCTTGTAGATCTTCATCGCCTCTTCGGTGGCGAGATGAATCGGGATCGCATCCGACGAATAGGCGTCGACAATGATGAGATCATAGACGCCGTCGGGCTCTTTCGCGAAGGTGAGGCGCGCGTCGCCGATCACCGGCTTCAGGCCCGGCATGCAGCTCGAGATGTAGCGGAAATTCTTCGGGTCGCTCGCGGCGTCGACCATGGACTGGTCGATCTCGAAGAAGGTCCAGTTTTCGCCGGGCTCGGCGGCGCAGGTGAGCGTGCCGGAGCCGACGCCGATTGCCGCGACCTTCAGCGGCGCGCCCTTGCGCGCGCGGATCGCTGTGATGGCCTGACCGATGCCGCCATCCTTGTGGTAGTAGGTGATCGGCTCGGGCCGGCCTGTGACCGGCGTGCCGTCATTGTTGCGGAAGCGCTCGGCGCCGTGGATCGTGGTGCCGTGCATCAGCACGTGGAAATAACCGCCGGGGGTCTCCACGATCTTGTGCACGCCGAAGAAGCTGCGCACGGTGGTGACGCGCCCCTCGTCCGCCGGATAGATTCGGATCAATGCCAGCGCCAGCGCGACGGTGGCAAAAATCTTCCAGCGGCCGACATTGAGCGCGAGTGTCAGCAGAGCGGCCAGCACGCCGACGGAGCCGGCGACCCAGACGCGGTGATCCTCGAACCAGGTCGAGAGGCTGCCGGTGCTGTAGGACGGCACGACGAGCGCTAACGCGAGCGCAGCAAGCGCCAGCCAGTACCATTTGACGATGCCGGCCAGGCGCTCGTCCGCGGACGGACGGCACAGCGCGGCGAGCGCGACCAGGATCGGGTATTCGGCGATCCACGAGAAGGTGAAGGGCGCGAGCAGGCCAGCAAAGAGGCCGCCGACCATGCCGCCGAACGACAGCGCGACATAGAAGCCGGTGAGATATTTGGCTGCGGGGCGGGTCCGCGCCAGTTCGCCGTGGCAGGCCATGGCGATGACGAAGAAGCACAATTGATGACCGCCGAGCGTCAGCAGCAGGTTCTGCTCGCCGCCGAAGGCCAGCAGGACGACCACGCCCGCGATCGCGACCGGCTGGAGCATCAGCATCCATTTGTGCGGCAGCAGCGGACGCGACTGAAACACCACCACCCAGGTCAAGAGATACAGCGACAGCGGCAGCACCCACAGCAGCGGTGCTGCCGCGACGTCGGTCGAGATGTGCGCAGTAACGGCGATGAGCAGGCCCGACGGCACTGCGGCCAGGAAGATCCAGCGCAGCCGCGTCACGAGGCCGGGCGCCGGCGCATTGATCTCCTCGGTTTGCGCATCGACTATTGCGAGCTTCGGCGAGCGCAACAGCAGCACGCCGCAGGCGGCGATCAGGAGAATCAGCAGACCATAACCGCCGGTCCAGAACCGGTTCTGCGTGTGCAGCGTGAACATCGGCTCCAGCAGGAACGGATAGGACAACAGCGCGAGAAAGCTGCCGATGTTGGAGGACGCATAAAGGAAATAGGGATCATGGCCGGCGGGATGGCCGGTGCGGACGAACCAGGCCTGGAGCAGCGGATTGTTGGCGGCGAGCGCGAAGAACGGCAGCCCGATCGAGACCACGAACAGGCCGAGCAGCCAGAACGCATAGCCCGACGCCGGCGGCTCGCCATAGGCGACGGCGACGCCAAGCGGCAGCGTGGCGAAGGCCACGATCAACAGCACCAGATGCACCGCCACCGGAACGATTCGGCTTTTGACCTGCATCAGCAGGTGCGCGTAGGCGTAGCCGGCCAGCAACAGCGACTGGAAGAACACCATCGCCACCGACCACACCGCCGGCGAGCCGCCGAGCCGCGGCAGCACCATCTTCGTGAACAGCGGCTGCACCGAGAACAGCAGCAGCGCGCTGACGAAGATCGCAGCGGTGTAGACCGTCAGCAGCAGCCGGTTGCGCGACGACGACGGCTGCTCCGTGGCGGGGGGTTGCACGATCGAATCCATGGAAGCTCCAGCAAAACCCCGGCGGGCGCCGGACGGGCGCAATGGAGCACAAGGCGCCTGAACGGGCAATAAAGGGGCTCGTGATGTTGCAGCGAGAAATGCCTGATATACAGATGTCATTCTGGTCCGCTCCTTCGGACCATCCCGGAATGGCAGCGGAGCAACTCGAACTCGTCATGACCGAAACCGACGTCGTCATCATCGGCGCTGGCCATAACGGCCTCACCTGCGCGGCCTATCTCGCGATGGCGGGCCTGCGCGTGCGCGTGGTCGAGCGCCGCAAGGTGGTCGGCGGTGCCGCGGTCACAGAGGAGTTTCATCCCGGGTTCAGGAATTCGGTCGCAGCCTATACGGTGAGCCTGCTCAATCCGCAGGTGATCCGTGACCTCAAGCTCGCTGAACAGGGCCTGCGTGTCGTCGAACGGCGCGCCCAGAACTTCCTGCCCGCGCCGGATGGCAGCTATCTCCTCACCGGCGAGGGGCGGACGCAAGCGTCAGTCGCGCGGCTCAGCGCGCATGATGCCGAGGCGCTCGACAGCTTCTCGCGCGAGTTGGAAGACATCGCCGACGTGCTCAGGCAATTCGTGCTGCGCGCGCCGCCGAACCTGCTCGACGGTTTTGGCACGAACGCGATCCGCGAGGCCGTCAACGCATTGCAGAGCGCCAACATTCTGCGCGGCCTGACGCTGGAGCAAAGCCGCAGCCTGCTCGATCTCTTCACCCGCTCGGCCGGCGAGATGCTGGACGAGCGGTTCGAGCACGATCTGGTCAAGGCGCTGTTCGGCTTCGATGCCATCGTCGGCAACTATGCGAGCCCCTACGCGGCGGGGTCGGCCTATGTGATGCTGCACCACGCCTTCGGCGAGGTGAACGGCAAGAAGGGCGTCTGGGGCCACGCCATCGGCGGCATGGGCGCGATCACGCAAGCCATGGCGCGCGCCGCGTGCGACAAGGGCGTTGCGATCGACACCGATGCGGGCGTGCGCGACGTCATCGTCGAGCGCGATCGCGCGGTCGGCGTCGTGCTGGAGAACGGCGAGATCATCCGCGCAAAGTATGTCGCGGCCAACGTCAATCCAAAACTGCTCTATACGCGGCTCATCGCGGCCGACGCCCTGCCGCAGAACTTCCTCGCCCGCATCCGGCACTGGAAGAACGGCTCCGGCACGTTCCGCATGAACGTGGCGCTGGACCGCCTGCCCTCCTTCACGGCGCTGCCAGGCGACGGCGATCATCTCTCCTCCGGCATCATTTTGGCGCCGAGCCTCGGCTACATGGACCGCGCGTATCTCGATGCGCGCGCGCAGGGCTGGAGCCGAGAGCCCGTCGTGGAAATGCTGATTCCCTCGACGCTCGACGACACGCTGGCGCCGGAAGGCAAGCACGTCGCGAGCCTGTTCTGCCAGCATGTCGCGCCCGAGCTTCCTGATGGAAAATCCTGGGACGACCATCGCGACGAGGTCGCCGATCTCATGATCGCGATGGTGGACAAATACGCACCAGGTTTTGCGGCGAGCGTGCTCGGCCGCCAGATCCTCTCCCCGCTTGATCTCGAACGGCAGTTCGGCCTGTTAGGGGGCGACATTTTTCACGGCGCGCTGAGCTTGAACCAGCTGTTCTCGGCGCGGCCGATGCTGGGCCATGCCGATTATCGCGGCCCCCTGAAGGGCCTCTATCATTGCGGCTCCGGCGCCCACCCCGGCGGCGGCGTCACCGGCGCCCCCGGCCACAACGCCGCGCAGGCGATCTTGCGGGATCACCGCTCGCTGTTCGGAAGCCGTGGATAGGTCTGTGGACGGGCTGTGGACAGGCCTGTTGAAAGGCCTGTGGTCAGGCAGACGACATCTGCGCAAAACTGATCGGCACAGGCTGGGGAGAACCGGTGGAAAACAGCAGGGCAAGGAGCGGAGAAAGTCGGTGGATAATGCCCTTTGCAAAAGGGCGGACAACCTGTGGATTGCGACTGAGAACCGCACATCAAAAACGACTTCGCCCGCCAGGGGGCAATTCCCCGTGCGGGCGATCGTCAGGTAACAGCAGCCTATGAAGAAATCAGCCCCGCTGGGAAAAGGGACGCGGAAATTACTTCAAAGAGGTGCTAATCGAACCGAACTTGTCGTTCAACGTGGTGCCCAGGCTGTTCACCACGGTGATGATCGCCAACGCGATACCGGCTGCGATCAGGCCGTATTCGATCGCCGTCGCACCTGATTCGTCGGACCAGAACTTCAAAACCATGCGCTTCAAGACTCGCCTCCATTTCCATTCCAAGGTGTGTTGGTTGGTTCCAACATCCGTATATCTACGTGATACAACCTATGGTCGGGTTAATCCTGGAACTGCAAGTTATACGAAAAAATGGGAACAAAAGTTCCCAAAATTGAACGTAATGGAACCATGATGCAGCCTTCTCTCACCCATCGCGCCAGCTGTTCGATCGGGACCGAGGCGGCCGCCAAGCGTGTCGTCGACGTCCTCTCGGAAGTCTTTTTCGAGGACGATGCGGCAGTCGTCGCATTCGAGCGGCAGGACGGACAATGGGACGTCGCGCTGCATTTTGCTGAGGCGCCGGACCAGGAATTGCTGCGCGAACTTGTTGCAACTTCAGCAGGAAATGAGGTCGCCGGAACGCTTGCCTTCGACACGGTCGAGGCCAAGGACTGGGTCAAGGCCAGCCTGGAAGATCTCGTCCCGGTCCCCGCCGGACGTTTCGTCGTGCATGGCAGCCACGACCGCGACCGCATCGCGCCGAACAAGCTCAAGATCGAGATCGAGGCGGCGCTCGCCTTCGGCACCGGGCATCACGGCACCACCCGCGGTTGTTTACTGTTGCTTGACCATGTCCTGAAGAGTTCCCGCCCGAGGAACCTGCTCGACTTGGGCACCGGGACCGGCGTACTGGGGATCGCGGCGGCAAAGGCGCTGCATCGCGCGGTGCTGGCCTCCGACATCGATCCGCTCTCGGTGCGCGTGGCGGCCGAGAACGCGGCGCTGAATGAAACAGGTCACCATGTTCGGGTGATCCGCGCCACCGGCTTCGCCGCGCCGGATTTTGCGAGGTGTGGCCCGTTCGATCTGGTGCTGGCCAACATCCTTGCCAATCCGTTACGGCAGTTGGCGGGCCCGATGACGCGGCATCTCGCGCCGGGCGGGCGCGTCATCATCTCCGGCCTACTGACGCACCAGGCCCCCGCTGTGATCGCCGCCTACCGCGCGCGCGGCCTGGTGCCGCTGCGGCATCAGCGGATCGAGGGGTGGAGCAGTTTGTTGCTGCGGAAGGTTGGGTAAGGTGCCGTTGGGGTGGGTTAGCGTCAGCGTAACCCACCTCTTTAGTTTCCACGGTGACAGAAGTGGTGGGTTACGCCCAGCGGACTGCGCTCCGCGCCGCCGCTACGCTAACCCACCCTACGACACCGCCATTGCCGCCTTACTCCGCCGGCTTCTCGTCCCGGCGCGTCGCGGGCTCGCTTTGCAATGCGCGCCTCGCGCGGCGCTCGGCGAAACGGTCGATCACCTGGCTGATGAGGCCGCGCGGCTTCTTGGGTAGCGCCGCGGCCGGGGCGCGGCGCGCCGGCGGCGAAATCTTCTCAAACGTGAACGCTGGCATCGTGTGTCCCCTCGCCGTTGAGATGAACCACTTGCTCGAATTTCCCTGTTATCCGGACGAAGCGCAACTGCTGCATCCTGTACTCCACTCAATTCGGATGGAGCTTTTTCAAGCACAGTCCATGCCAGTTGCGACCTCAAATGCGTCTACATTGCGGACTGATCCTCATGATCCTAAACTGAGCCATGTTCGAAGCACACTTCCAGACATTCGAGGAGCCCGAGGCCGGCGTCGCGTTGACGGCCCGCCTTGCCGCGCTCCGTGAAGAACTCGCCCGCCGCAAGCTGACCGGCTTCGTTGTTCCCCGCGCCGACCAGCAGCAGAATGAATATGTCCCCCCGTCGGAGGAGCGGCTCGCCTGGCTGACCGGCTTTACCGGCTCGGCGGGATTGGCTGTGGTGCTGACGCATGAAGCCGCGGTCTTCGTCGACGGCCGCTACACGATCCAGGCGGCCAAGCAGGTCGACGCCAAGGCCTGGACGGTGGAATCGCTGATCGATCCGCCGCCGGAAAGCTGGGTCTCGGCGCACCTGAAAGCCGGCGACCGCCTCGGATTTGATCCGTGGCTGCACACTTCTTCAGCAGCCGAGCGCCTCGCCGCCGCCTGCAACAAGGTTGGCGCCGAGCTGGTCGCGGTCGACAGCAATCCGGTCGACGTCACCTGGCAGGACCGGCCGCAGCCGCCGCTCGCCCCGGTCGCCGTGCACAGCCTGCAAAATGCCGGCGTCGCCGAGGCCGAGAAGCTGACGCAGATCAAGAGCGAGATCGGCAAGCTCGGGGTCGACGCGCTGGTCTTGTCCGATAGCCACGCCGTGGCCTGGACCTTCAACATCCGCGGCGCCGACGTCGCACATACGCCGCTGCCGCTGTCCTATGCGCTGGTGCCGAAGGAGGGACGTCCGACCGTTTTCATCGACCACCGCAAACTCTCCAACCTCTCGCGCGACCATCTCGAGCAGTCCGCCGACGTGCGCGAGCCCGATGCGATGGCGCCGACGCTGATGGCGCTCGCCAAGAGCGGCGCGGCGATCGCGCTCGACAATGCCACCGCGGCCGACGCGCTCAGCCGGCTGATCGCGGGCGCCGGCGGCAAGCCGGTGCGCGGCAGCGATCCGATTGCGCTGCTCAAGGCGGTCAAGAACGCGACCGAGATCAAGGGCACGCAGACGGCGCATCGCCGCGATGCCGTGGCGCTGGCGCGCTTCCTCGCATGGATCGATCGCGAGGCGCCGAGCGGCAAGCTGACCGAGATCGACGCGGTCGAGGCGCTCGAAACATTCCGCCGCGACACCGGCGCGCTGAAGGACGTCTCGTTCCCGACGATCTCCGGCACCGGCCCGAACGGCGCCATCGTGCACTACCGCGTCACCCGCAAGAGCAACCGGCGCATCGCGCCCGGCGATCTCCTGCTGATCGATTCCGGCGCGCAGTATGAAGACGGCACCACCGACGTCACGCGGACGATGGCTATCGGCGAGCCGACGGCCGAGATGCGCGACCGCTTCACCCGCGTGCTGCGCGGCCATATCGCGATCGCGCGCGCGGTGTTCCCCGACGGCGCCAATGGCGCGCAGCTCGACACGCTGGCACGGCAATATCTCTGGGCCGCCGGCGTCGATTTCGAGCACGGCACCGGCCACGGCGTCGGCAGTTATCTCAGTGTGCATGAGGGACCGGCGCGGATCTCGAAACTCGGCACCACGCCGCTGAAGCGCGGCATGATCCTCTCCAACGAGCCCGGCTATTACAAGACCGACGGCTTCGGCATCCGCATCGAGAACCTCGAGCTGGTGGTCGCCGCCGACATCAAGGGCGCCGAGAAGCCGATGAACGCGTTCGAGACGCTGACCCTGGCGCCGATCGATCGCCGGCTGATCGACGTCGCGATGCTGGGCAAGGACGAACTCGACTGGCTCAACGCCTACCACGCGCGCGTGAGGGCCGAGGTCGGGCCGGCGCTGGATGAGGCGACGAAGGCCTGGCTCGATCAGGCGACGGCAGAGCTGAAGGCGTAGTGCGCATAGCGCCACGCGATTTGCGCAAGGCTCTTTCCCCACCTTAGCTGTCATGCCACGCGAAGGCGGGTCATCACCCGCTCTCGCGGGTGATGACGGCGAGTTTGCGGCGCGAATATCGCGTCCCCTGCGCGCCCAATCGGTCGCCATCGCGCTGCTATTATAACCGTCCCGGAATCGGTATAGCCGCATTCCGAAACACCGATATCCGTCTTGCGCGAGCACGCTACAGTCGGATTCGAATTTCGACGAGACGGACAATTATGCACGGCATGATCAGCAAGCCGCCGGGAGCGGCCACCAACCTCGCGACCTCGCGGGTGGTGTTGCTGCTGCTGGTCGTCATGACCGGGATCGCGCCGATCTCGCTCTACATCCTGGTTCCGGCGCTGCCGGTGCTGGCCACGACATTCGGCAGCGACATCTCGATCGCGCAGATGACGGTGTCGCTCTACATGGTCGGCATCGCGCTGTCGCAGATCATCATGGGGCCGCTGTCGGACAAATTCGGCCGACGCCCGGTGCTGCTTTCCGGCCTCGCACTGATGGTCGCCGCGAGCATCGCCTGCATCTTCGCGGAGACCCTGCCGCAACTGATCGCCGCGCGCTTCTTCCAGGCGCTCGGCGGCGCATCCGGCATGGTCGTGAGCCGCGCCATCATTCGCGACATCTATCCGCGCGAACGCGTCGCCTCGATGATCAGCCTCGTGATCGCAGCCCTGATGATCGGGCAGATGGTGTCGCCTCTCACCGGCGGCTTGATCGAGACCGCATTCGGCTGGCGGGCCATTTTCTACGCCGTCACGATCGGCGCGCTTGCGGTTGCAGTCGGCATCGCGATCGCGTTGCCGGAGACGCGTCGCAGCCGCGCAGCCGGCAGCGGCGGCTTTCGCGGTGACGTCGGCACCCTGATCAAGAGCCGGGCCTTCATCGGCTATGTGATGTGCCAGGTGCTGGCCTCGCAAATCATCTTCACCTTCGCCGGCGGCGGTCCTTACATCGTCGTGACGCAAATGGGCCGGACCAGCGCCGAATACGGCGCGTGGTTCGCAACGACCGGCTTTGCATATCTCGTGGGCAATCTGCTCTGCGTGCGCTTTGCGCCCAGGCATTCGTTGGAGAAGCTGATCTGGTTTGGGATTGGCCTGCAACTGTGCGGCAGCCTGCTGAACCTGCTCTGGAGTTTTAGCGGCTGGAACGAGGCACCAGGCTGGCTGTTCGGCACGCAGATGATCGTGATGGTCGGCAATGCCTTCGTGATGGCGAACTCCGCCGCCGGCGCGATCAGCATCCGCCCCGAAGCAGCCGGCACCGCCTCGGGCGCGATGGGCTTTCTCCAGCAGGGCATCGGCGCGCTGATGTCGCAATTCGGCGCCTATCTCGGCGGCCACTCCGCGACAACGCTACCGCTGACATCCGCGGTGCTCGCGATCTCGCTGCTCTGCGCCTGCATGATGATCTTCGTCGTCCCCCGCCGCGAACTGGTGGTGAGCGAGGCGCTGATCGAGCAGGCCGAAGAGGAAGAGAGCGGGATGATGTGAGGGGCGGCTCGCTTTCTTCCTTCTCCCTTGTGGAAGAAGGGAAGAATCCGTTCACTCCCCGATCAGCTTCAGCCACTCGTCTTCGGTCAGCACATGGACGCCGTGCTTGTTGGCTTCGGCGAGCTTCGAGCCGGCGCCGGGGCCGGCGACGACGAGATCGGTCTTCTTCGATACCGAGCCCGACACCTTCGCTCCCAGCCGTTCGGCCGTCGCCTTGGCCTCGTCGCGCGTCATCTTCTCCAGCGAGCCCGTGAACACCACGGTCTTGCCCGCGACAGCCGAATTGCTCTTCGGCTTCTCGGCGTCGACGATCTCGACTTCCCCAGTCAACCGTTCGACGATGCGGCGGTTGTGGCTCTCTCCGAAATAATCGGCGATGCTCTTGATCACGGTGTCGCCGATCTGGTCGAGAGCATCCATCTCGGCGATCGCCTCCTCGTTGCCCCTGGCGACCTTCAGGCAGGCATCGTGGAAGACATCCCAGGAGCCGTAACCGCGGGCCAACGCCAGCGCCGTGGTCTCCCCGACATGGCGCATGCCGAGCGCGTAGACGAAACGCTCCAGCGCGATTTTGCGCCGGCTCTCGATGGCACCGAACAGATTGCGCACCGAGGTCTCGCCGTAGCCCTCGATCTCCTCGAGCTTAAGTTTCGAGTTGCGCTTCTCTAGCGTGAAGATGTCGGCGGGCTCCTTCACAAAACCTTCGTCGAAGAAATACTGGAGCTGCTTCTCGCCGAGACCGTCGATATCGAAGGCCCGCCGCGACACGAACAGTTTCAAGTGCTCGATCTTCTGATAGGGGCAGGCGAACTCGCCGGTGCAGCGGGCGCGTGATTCCTCTTCGCCGGCGGCCGTCTCCCCGCGCACGACGTCGGTGTGCAGCGGGCACGGGCACTTCTTCGGAAATTGGTATTCCTTAGCGCTCTTCGGTCGCTTTTCGAGGACAACGTCGACGACCTGCGGGATCACGTCGCCGGCGCGCTGGATCACGACGGTGTCGCCGATCCTGATGTCGCGGCCCTCGCGCAGCACCTCGCCCTTGTTGCCGATGCCTTTGATGTAGTCCTCATTGTGCAGAGTGACGTTCTGTACGATCACGCCGCCGACCCCGACCGGTTCGAGCTTACCGACCGGCGTGAACGAACCGGTGCGGCCGACCTGGATCTCGATGTCGCGCAATACAGTCATGGCCTGCTCAGCGGGGAACTTGTGCGCGATTGCCCAGCGCGGCGCGTCGGAAACAGAACCTAGACGCTCTTGCCAAGCCAAGCGGTCGACCTTGTAAACCACTCCGTCAATATCGTAGTCGAGCTTTGCGCGCCGTTCTTCAATGTTGTGATAGAACTTCAACAAATCGCTGATTGAATGACAGCGTTTTGTAAGCGGATTGATTTTGAAGCCGCATCGTTCGAACCAATGCAGCATTCCGACTTGCGTACTTTCCGGCACATTAGTCATAGCCCCCCAAGCGTACGCAAAGAAGCCCAATGGCCTTGAAGCAGTAATCGAGGGATCTTTTTGCCTGAGAGAACCAGCTGCAGAATTCCGCGGATTGGCGAATACGGCTTCACCAGCTGACTTCTGTCGCTCATTTAGCTTTAGGAAAGCCTTCTTCGTCATATAGACTTCGCCACGCACCTCACAAACATCCGGAACGTTTCGTCCCTCCAGCTTCTCTGGCACGTCCTTGAGCGTTCGAACATTTGCCGTAACATCTTCGCCTTCGGAACCATCTCCGCGGGTCGCAGCCTTGACCAATTCCCCACCTTCGTAGCGCAGCGACATTGACAGTCCATCGATCTTCGGCTCCGCACTAAAATCTAAATGATCATCATTGAGCCTCAAAAAGCGAACAATGCGTCCTACGAAGTCACGAACATCTTCCTCGACGAATGCATTATCGAGAGAAAGCATCGGAACCGTGTGGCGCACTTTTCCGAAAGCTCGTGAAGGCCTTGAGCCAACGGTCACGGGGGATACTTGTAAATCGGGGCGCATCCGCAGAAGAAGCTGCGCTATCGCTTTCAGAGCGTCGTATTCTGCATCCTTATAGTCAGTTCCCAGCGTGGTGTTATACTGACTGTCCAAAATGCCTTTGAAAGACAGAAGGCCCTCATAGGCATTGTGAAGACCTGCAATCGGCGCAGTTGATAGTTGCTCGCGCCATCGTTCGGGAGCCTCCGAAGTAACGCTATTAGCAATTTGATCGTGAAATGAGACGTACAGATTATCTAGGGTCCCCTTCGGAAGCTTTGACAAAGCCTTCTTCAGAGTTTCCCGCTTGAACTGCTTGATGAATCTTGAAAAATCACGAGCCAGTTGATCTGCCTCAATTGCCTTGTCGTTTGGCAGGGCAGAACCGTCTTCAAAGAGTAGGCTCTCGTCAGGCTGAGATCGCTTGCTTTTCTTCATCCAGCGAAAATAGCACCGAAGTTACAAATTGAAAGACGCGCCCGTATTCCAATGTGCGGTTTCAAGCAGACGGACCTAGAACATCTCGCTAGCATTTCGCCTACGGTGAGGGCTGTCTCAGCCTAACTCGCCGCCTTGAGCAGCCGGTCCGCGGCCGCCCTCGCCTCGGCCGTGATCTCGGCACCCGCGAGCATGCGCGCGATTTCCTCGCGGCGGTGGTCGGCGGCGAGCGTGTTGACGCGGGTGGCGACGCGCTTGCCCTTGTCCAGCGCGTCCTTGGAGATCAGCAGATGCTGGTCGGCGCGGGCGGCGACCTGCGGGGCGTGGGTCACGGCCATCACCTGGACCTTGCCGGCAAGCCGCGCCAGCCGCCCGCCGATGGCATCCGCCACCGCGCCGCCGACGCCGGTATCGATCTCGTCGAACACGAGTGTCGGCGCCGAGCCGCGGTCGGACAGCACGACCTTGAGCGCCAGCAGGAAGCGCGACAGCTCGCCGCCGGAGGCGACCTTCATCATCGGCCCCGGCTTGGTGCCCGGATTGGTCTGCACCCAGAACTCGACGCGGTCGAACCCTTGCGGCCCTGGAGCTGCCTCATCGGTCGCGACCTGGGTCATGAATTTGGCGCGTTCGAGCTTGAGCGGCGCAAGCTCGGCATTGACGGCCTTGTTGAGCTTCTCCGCCGATTTCTGCCGCACCAGCGACAGCTTCTTCGCCGCAGCTGCATAGCGCGCATCGGCCTCGATCGCGGCCTGCTCCAGCTTCTTCAAGCGCGAGGCGCCGGCGTCGATCAGCACGACGTCGGCGGCGTATTGGGCGGCGAGTGCGGCGAGCTGATCTACGGGCGTCGAATATTTGCGCGAGGCGGCGCGCAGGGCGAACAGCCGCTCCTCGATGCGTTCGAGCTCGGCCGGGTCGAAATCGGTTGCGGCAAGTGCTGCCAGGAGATGCTGGTCGGCTTCCTCCAGCGCGTTGATCGCGATGTCGATCGCCTTCACGGCAGGCTCGACCAGCGCCGGCGAATTGACGCCGCGGCGCTCCAGTCGGCGAACCGCGGCGGCGAGTGTTGCGACCGGCGAATGGTGGCCGCCGACCGCCTCTTGCGCCTCGCGCAGATCGGAGGCGATTTTCTCGCCCTGCATCATGGTGGTACGGCGGTTGGCCAGCAAAGTCTCCTCGCCCTCCTTGGGCGCGAGCTGCTTCAGCTCATCGGAGGCGTGGCGCAGATAGTCGGCCTCGCGCGCGGCGCGCTCCATGCCGGCGCGATGTTCTTCCAGCGCGGTGTTGGCGGTGCGGCGGGCATCCCAGAGCGCTTCGACCGCCGTGACGTCCTTTTCGATGCCGGCAAAGGCATCGAGCAGGCGGCGATGGGTGGCGGCATCGACCAGCGCGCGCTCGTCATGCTGGCCGTGGATTTCGACCAGGGCGGCGCCGACCGCCTTCAGCGTCTGCACGCTGATCGACTGGTCGTTGATGAAGGCGCGGGTGCGGCCGTCGGCGAGCTGCACCCGGCGGAGAATCATCTCGCCGGTATCCTCCAGGCCGTTCTCGGCGAGGATTTTCGCTGCGGGGTGATTTTTGGGGATATCGAAGACGGCAGTCACCTGCCCCTGCTCCGCACCGTGGCGCACGAGACCCGCGTCGCCGCGGCCGCCAAGCGCCAGTGCAAAGGCATCGAGCAGAATGGATTTGCCCGCACCGGTCTCGCCGGTCAAAACCGCGAGGCCGGTTGCGAATTCGATATCGAGCCGTTCGATCAGGACGATGTCACGGATCGACAGACGCGCCAGCATGGAACCAAATTTCCTAGCCGAGACCTAGAGGCCTATCTTCTTGAAGGCCCTGCTCATCCAGGAACCCTGATTCTCGCTCGGTTCGAGACCACCGGATTTTACAAGATTATAGGCGTCTTTGTACCAGCGGCTGTCAGGAAAATTGTGGCCAAGCACGGCGGCCGCGGTCTGGGCCTCGCCGACGATGCCGATCGCCATATAGGACTCGGTCAGCCGGTAGAGTGCCTCTTCGACATGGCGCGTGGTCTGGTACTGGGTGACGACGGTCTTGTAGCGGTTGATCGCCGCCGTGTAGTCGCGCTTCTGCGCGTAATAGCGGCCGACGTTCATTTCCTTGCCGGCGAGCTGGTCGCGCGCACCTTCGATCTTGGCCTTGGCGGAGGTCGCATATTCGGAGGTCGGATATTTGCGCACCACCTCTTCCAGGGAGGCGATCGCCTTCTCGGTGCGGCTCTGGTCGCGGCTGATGTCCGGGATCTGGTCGTAATGCGAGGCGGCAATCAGGTATTGCGCATAGGCCGCGTCCGGGCTGCCGGGATGCAGCGTGACATAGCGGGTGGCGGCGCCGATGCAGCCGTCATAGTCGCCGCCCTGGTAGGAGGCGTAAGCGGACATCAGCAGCGATTTGCGGGCCCAGTCGGAATAAGGATGCTGGCGGTCGACCTCTTCGAACTTCTTGTTCGCCGCCTTCATGTCCTTCTTCTCGTTCATGAGGTACAGGCCCTCATTGTAGATCTTGTCGGCGGGCTCCTCGGTGAAGGTGTCGTCCTTGGCGGTGAACTTGTCCCAGAGCGCGCCGGTGCCGCAGCCGGCCAGCGGCAGCGCGAGCATGACGAAGGTCGCGGCGTGAAGCAGCCCGCGGACTCGGGACGAGACCTGGAGATATCCGCGCGTCATACGCTGTGCCGACATGAGTTTAAGCCCTGACGCCCTGTGATGCGGTGCCCGCCAGCCGATGAACCCCATCATGGGCGCGAAATGTAGCCGTGGCGCCTGCCATGCGACCACGCCGGTGTAACCGAAAAGCGATCTTGAACCAACCGGATAGGCAGGCATTCCGCCCGGATTAAGGCGAATGCGCCGCAATCCTAGCCGATCATCGTTACCAGGAGTTTCCCGGAGAAAGTCCGGCCAATCGCCTGCGGCAGGTCAGGACACGTCCGGCCCGTAGGCCGCAGCGATCCGGCCACCGACGATACCGCGGCCGACTTCGCCCACGGGACGCGTGGTGCGGCGGACCGCCTCGCCCTCGACCACACGCCAGGCGGTACGGTCGGCGAGCAGCGCGGTCAGGACGGCGTGGTTGAGCTTGTGGCCGCCACGCACCGAACGGTAAGCGCCAAGCAGCGGCAGGCCGGCCAGCGCGAGGTCGCCGATCACGTCCAGCACCTTGTGGCGGGCACATTCGTCGGCGTAGCGCAGGCCCTCGGTGTTGAGCAGCCGTTCTTCGTCGAACACGACGGTATTGTCGAAGGAGGCACCGAGCGCGTAGCCCGCGCTCCAGAGCCGGGCAACGTCGCTCATCAGGCCGAAGGTCCGGGCCCGGCCGACTTCGCGGCGGAAACGTTCCGGGTTGAGGTCGAAGCCGTAGCTCTGCTGGCCGATGACGGGATTGGTGAAGTCGATCTCGACCTCGGCGCGGAAACCGTTGGCGTAGGGCCGGATTTCGCCGAAGGAGTCGCCGATCTTGACCGAGATCGGCTTCAAAACCTGAATGAAGCGACGCTGCGCCGGCTGAGTGACGATGCCAGCCTGGTCGATCGCCGCAATGAAGGCCGCGGCGCTGCCGTCCATGATCGGCACTTCCGGACCGTCGATCTCGATGGTGGCGTTGTCGACGCCCATGCCCCGCAGCGCAGCAAGCACATGCTCGGCGGTGGAGACCAGCGGGCCGTTGCGATCACCGAGGACGGTGGCGAAGTCGGTCGCGATCACCTGATCGGCGGTCGCCTGAACTTCGCGGTCACTTCCCTCAAGGCCGGTGCGGACAAAAATAAAACCTGCGTCAACAGGTGCAGGCCCAAGCGTGAGAGTGACGGGAAGACCGGAGTGAACGCCCACGCCTGCCACGGTGGCTTGCGCACGAAGCGTTGTTTGCCGGCTAAATTTCATCAGGAACCGCCCCACTACGACCACTGCGACTTATACTAAACTCGATCGATCGACCAAGGCCGTCGTCCGAATCCGTATCCCCAAGTCACGGCAAACCATAGTTGCTGCCTCAAACAGCGCCAACTCACGCTTTTTTACCGATTGTTACCCCAAACCTGCCGTATTCGCGCCAAGGCTTAACCAAATTGCGCCGAGTTTTGGAGCCGCTTCCGGCAGTTTTACTGAACCATTGAATACGTAATTAATGATTTAAAATCAGTTGCTTGGTCGCGCAATCCGGATATGCACGGGGCGATAAGGAAAGGTCCCGGCGAGCTGCTCGCCGGGACCTTTTTTCGTCTGCCTTATTGTAACGATCCTCAGGTCGCCTGACGCCGCAGGAAGGCCGGGATATCAAGATGGTCGTCGCCCTGTGGCGCCGGCGCAACAGGCGCCGGGCGGCCATGCATGTCCAAGCCCTGCGGCGCGGGACGGCGGGCGTACTCCGATACCGGCTCACTGGCTGCGATCTGCTGCGCCACGGACTTCTGCGGGCGGCGATCCGGCAGCGGCGGCATCGCGGGACCGGCGGTGCGGGCGGCGATCGGCGCCTCGCTCTCCTCGTCGCGGCGGCCGAGGCCGACATTGGCGAGGCGCTGGAGCAGCGACAGGCGGCTCTTCTGCGGAGTTTCTTCCTCGAGCTCACCGCGGGCCTGACGAATCTCGGCCTGGGCCGGCATCGGCAGTTCCTCGATACGCGGCATCCGCGGCGCACGCATAGGCCCACGCTCGGCCTGCGGCGGGATGAAGGTTTCCGGCGTCATCGGCTCATGCATGTTTATCGGCGCCTGCTCAGGCTCCGGGAACAGCGTGGGCTTCTGCGCGATCGGACGCACGGTGACGTCGCCATAGGTCTGCATCGGCGCGGGCGCGTGCGGGACTTCGGCAACGGCAGCGGCGATGGCGGCGAGCGCAGCGCGCTCGACATTGGGACGCGGCGCGACAGGCGCGGCAGCCGGGACCTGCGCTTCCAGCTTCTGGGCACGTTCGGCCAGGCGCTGGTTGTCAGCCCGCAGGCGCGCGGTCAGGTCGGCGAGACGGCTTTCGGCGGCAGCGGCCGGAGCAGCGGGAGCCTGCTGCACCTGCTGCACCTGCTGCGGCGCCGCATTCGCGATCGGAGCGCTGGTGCCCTTGCTGCTGCGGGCGATCGCGTCCTGCTCGATGCCGGTGGCAACGACCGAAACGCGGATCAGACCATCGAGCGCTTCGTCGAAGGTGGCGCCGACGATGATGTTGGCATCCTGATCGACTTCCTCGCGGATGCGGGTCGCGGCTTCGTCGACCTCGAACAGGGTGAGGTCCTTGCCGCCGGTGATGGAGATGAGGAGGCCCTTGGCGCCCTTCATCGAGGAGTCATCGATCAGCGGGTTGGCGATCGCGGCCTCGGCGGCGGTCAGCGCGCGCTTGTCGCCGGACGCTTCGCCCGTGCCCATCATCGCCTTGCCCATCTCACGCATGACGGCGCGGACGTCGGCGAAGTCGAGGTTGATCAGGCCTTCCTTGACCATCAAATCGGTGATGCAGGCAACGCCGGAGTAGAGCACCTGGTCGGCCATCGCGAAGGCGTCGGCGAAGGTGGTCTTCTCGTTGGCGACCCGGAACAGGTTCTGGTTCGGGATGATCAGCAGCGTATCGACGACCTTGTGCAGTTCGTTGATGCCGGCCTCGGCGGTGCGCATGCGGCGGCCGCCCTCGAAGTGGAACGGCTTGGTCACGACGCCGACGGTGAGGATGCCCATCTCGCGCGCGATCTTGGCGATGACGGGAGCAGCACCGGTGCCGGTGCCGCCGCCCATGCCGGCGGTGACGAACACCATGTTGGCGCCCGAGAGATGGTCGCGGAGTTCGTCCATCACCTCTTCGGCCGCGGCCGCGCCGACGACCGGCTGCGAGCCGGCGCCGAGGCCTTGCGTGGCGGCCGTGCCCATCTGCACGATGCGCTGCGCCTTCGACATCGTCAGCGCCTGCGCGTCGGTGTTGGCGACCACGAAGTCGACGCCCTGGAGGCCCGCCGTGATCATGTTGTTGACGGCGTTGCCGCCGGCGCCGCCGACGCCGAACACGGTGATGCGGGGCTTCAACTCGTGAATATCAGGAGCGTTGATGCTGATGGTCATGTTTGCCTCTCGATCACGTGCGCGTGGGTTCGCCCCGGCCGTCGGCCGCGGGAGTTGGTGAAAATCGAAGATTGCGGAAAGCGGTCATCAGAAGCCCTCGCGTAGCCATCGTCCGACCTTTCCGAAATATCCGCCGGTTCCTGTCCTGACCTGCTGCCGCGTATGCCGCGGTTCGACATGTTCCTGGTGAACATATTGCGGGTAGACGAGGAGGCCGGCCGGCACCGCGAACGCGGCGTTCTTCGCCTCGTTGGGCAGCCGGCCGAAGCCGAGCGGACGACCGACCCGAACGGGCCGGCCGAGAATCTGGGTGCCGAGTTCGACGAGACCGGTCAGCTGCGAGGCGCCGCCGGAGAGCACGACGCGGCCGTTCGGCTCTGAGGCGAAGGGCGAATCCTTCAGCTTGTCCCGAACCATTTCGAAGACTTCCTCGGCACGGTGCTTGACGATGTTGGCGATGGTGGCGCGGGAGACGATCTGCGGCAGATCCTGCTCGTCACCGGCTGTCGGTACAGACATCAGCTCACGCGAGTCCGATCCGCCGGTGATGACGGTCCCGTATAACGTCTTGATTCGCTCGGCATCGGCAATGGTCGCGGAGAGTCCGCGTGCAAGATCCATCGTGATGTGTTGCCCGCCGACCGCAAAACCCGCCGCATGCACGAAGCGTCCGCCGGCATAGACCGCGATCGTGGTGGTGCCCGCGCCCATCTCGACGACGGCGGCGCCGAGATCGGCCTCGTCGTCGGTCAGCACCGACAGGCCGGCCACATAGGGGCTCGCCGCCATGGCTTCGACGTTGATGTGGCAGCGTTCCACCGCCAGCATCAGGTTCCGCGCCACGGTGGCGTCGCAGGTGACGACGTTCATGTCGACACCGAACTGATGGGCGACCATGCCGCGGGGATCGCGGATGCCCTTGACGCCGTCGAGCGTGTAGCCGACCGGCAGCGCGTGCAGCACGGTACGGCCTTCGCCGGTGGCGTGGCGCATGCCGGTTGAGGTGACGCGGCTGACGTCGGCCTGCGTCACGGCGCCACCGCGGATGTCGGCGGCAGCCTCGACCAGCTGGCCGGAGAGCCGGCCGCCGGAGACCGACAGCAGCACGGAATCAACCCGCACTTTGGCCATTTTCTCGGCAAGCCCGACGGCCTGACGCACCGCCTGCTCGCATTCGCCGAGATCGACCACCGCGCCGGCCTTCATGCCGCGCGACTGGATCTGGCTGTAGCCGATCAATTCCACCGCATGGGTGCGGTCGCGCAGGGCTTCGCTCGGCGCCGACGGCTTCAGCCGCGCGATCATGCAGGCGATCTTGCTGGTGCCGATGTCAAGGCAGGCGACGAGGCCGCCGCGCTTGTGCGGCATCTGGCGCGTCTTCGGCGTCTGCGTGCGATCAAGACCGGTCATGCGGCGTCCCCGGCCTTCTTTTTCTTCTTGTCCTTGAACAAGTCTTCGCGCGCCTTGGCAGCGTCGTCGGACAGCTGCACCACCAGGCGATCGGGCAGGCGCATGTCGACGGCGACGATGTCGCGGGAGAACAACCTGTCCTCCTTGTCGAGCCTGGACAGCATCGCCAGCGCGTTGCCGACGTCCTGCTCGGGCAGGCGGATGTCGAGGCCGTCCTTGAGCCGCAGGTTCCAGCGCCGCTCGCCGACATAGACCGCGGCCCTGGTCAGGGTATTGACCTGCGGATAGCGCGCCAGCAGCGCCAGGAAATCGCGCGCCTGCGTGTCGGCGCCCTTGCCGACCACGAGCGGCAGCGACAGGAACCGGCGCGAGACATAGGGCTCGAGCACAGCGCCGTCATCGGCGATGACGGAGAGCCGGCCGGCCTCCTGCCACAGCGCGAACGCCTGCCGCTCGGTGATGTCGATCATGAGCCGGCCCGGATAGAGCTTCAGCACGGTCGCGTCTGCGATCCAGGGATTGGCCTTGAGCTTCTCGCGCACGATATCGGCGTCGAGGAACAGCAGCGAGGAGCGGCCGCTGACGCCGCCGATCGCCAGAATCTCATCCTGGCTGAGCTGCTTGCGGCCGTTGATCGCGACGGAGGTGATGCGGAATCCGGCGGAATTGGCCATCGCGTTGCGGGCATCGCTGACCGCGGTGATGAAATCCTGGAGGTGGCCGCCCTTGACGATACCGAAGCCGCAGCTTCCGATCAGCAGCAGCACGGTCATGGTGATCCCGACCCGGCGGGGCGCATAGCGCTCGACCAGCGCGACCACGCGCGGCGGCGGCTCCCGCTCGATGACGGACTTGGCTTTCAACTTGGTCCTGGACCTGATCTTGTCCTGAGCGGCAGCGCGCTTGTGCTCGCGCTTCTCTTGCACCCACTCGCGCAGAAGCACGACCGCTCCGATAGCGGCCGCCTTCAGGTCAGCTTGGGGCCTCAGCGATCTCAAAACCGATCGGGTGAGGCTTCCTGCACGATCCATTGCACGAGCTCGTCAACAGTTTGCCCGCGACACCGCGCGGGTCCTGGCGAACATGACGTCTCGGTCTTGCCGGGCCGGGTACTGGTCTTCAGCAGAAGAAGCCTCTCCCCATCAGAGCGTTCACTGCAGGACATCACCCAAAACAGCTCACGCACCGGCAGCCAAAACGCCATATGCGCCGCCAGCGTTAACCTTCGGATGTCCTGGTAAACAAAAGGTAAAGTTCGTTAACGCGGAATGCGTTTTGCCCAGGCATGTGAGGCATTTATGCCGCGATGTCCGGCATTTTACCGGTTTTGGGTTCCAAAACCGGCCGTTTCGCCCCTTCGGCCGTTAACCAATCCTAATTATTTCCGCACGCCCCGTCCGGCGAGCTCGACCAGGCCGCGCAGGAAGTCGACGAAGTCGATGCCCTCGGCCTTCAGCGCCTTGGGGTAGAGCGACGACTTGGTCAGCCCGGGCAGCGTGTTGGTTTCGAGATAGACGAGGCCCTTGGCCGAGACGATGAAGTCCGAGCGCGAATAGCCGGTGCAGGACATCGCCCGGTGCGCCAGCATCGCCTGCACCTTGAGCGCAGCTGTGATCTCGGGTGAGAAACGGCCGGGGCAGATCTCCTGGGTCGACTTCAAAAGATATTTTGCGGCGTAGTCGAAACTGCCCTCGCCCGGAATGATCTCGATCGGCGGCAGCGAGATGATCGAACCGTCGGTGCGCTCCAGCACGGCGCAGGTGGCCTCGACACCGGCGATGTAGGGCTCGATCACGTATTCCTCGTGCTTGGCGGCATTGCGAACGGCGACAAGGTCCTGCTTCGCGTTGACGAAGATCAGGCCGTAGCTCGACCCGTCGCGCGCCGGCTTCGCGATCAGCCTTCCATATTCTGCGAAGGCCTCGTCGGTGTTTTCAAGCGCAATGCTGGCCGGCGGCGTCACGCCACCGAGCGCGGCAAAATGCTTGGCCGCGATCTTGTCGAAGGCGAGATGCGAGGAGGCCGAGCCCGATCCGGTGAACGGCACGCCGCGCGCCTCGCACATCACCTGCAATTCGCCGTTTTCCGCCCGCCCGCCATGCAGGCCGAGCACCAGCACGCGGCCTTCAGCCTTGGCCTGGTCGAGCGCCTGCGCCAGCGGGATGCCACGCGTGCCCGGCTTGAACTCGTCCTCGAACGGGCGGGCATGTTCGAGCAGCTGCTTGGACTGCACCACATGTACCTTGTCCTCGACGTCCCACCACCAGAGATCGGCCTCGGGCAGCGCCTCATGCAGCGCCTGAGCCGAGGCGACCGAAACCAGACGTTCGCGGTTGGAGCCGCCGAAGAGGATGGTGATGCGCATGTTCTCTCGTCGCTTGTCCAAATTAGCCGGAAATCCCGATCCGCTTGATTTCCCAGTGCAGCTCGATTCCGGAATTCGCCTTCACGCGTTCGCGCACGGTCTCGCCCAGCGTCTCGATGTCACGCGCGGTGGCGTCGCCCGTGTTGATCAGGAAATTGCAGTGCATCTCCGACACCTGCGCGCCGCCGACGCGCAGGCCGCGGCAGCCGGCGGCATCGACCAGCTTCCAGGCTGAATGTCCGGGCGGATTCTTGAAGGTCGAGCCGCCGGTTTTCTCGCGGATCGGCTGCGCGGTCTCGCGGTGGCTCTGCACTTCCGCCATGCGCGCGCGAATCGCATCAATATCCCTGATCTCGCCGCGAAACCGCGCGGAGGTGAAGATGATGGAGGGATCGACGCCGCTGTTGCGGTAGACGAATTTCATGTCGGCGTTCGAGAAGCTGTGCTTCGTGCCGTCGCGCGCGACGCCACGCGCCTCGATCAGCACGTCCTTGGTCTCGCCGCCATTGGCTCCCGCATTCATGC
Source organism: Bradyrhizobium sp. 1 (assembly GCF_023073315.1). Taxonomy (GTDB): domain Bacteria; phylum Pseudomonadota; class Alphaproteobacteria; order Rhizobiales; family Xanthobacteraceae; genus Bradyrhizobium. Next base: position 414,429 of record NZ_JADPJH010000022.1, read on the forward strand.
GCAGCGCGCCGCCGATGGTGCCGGGAATGCCGAAGTAGAATTCGAGCCCGCTGATGTCGGCTGCAGCGGCAACTTCCGCGACGCGCTTGTCCAGCGCCGCGGCGCCCGCTGTGACGACGTCGCCGCTCGCGACTGCCTCGCCAAAGGCACGCGGCGCAAGCCGGATCACGACGCCCGCGATGCCGCCGTCGCGCACGATCAGGTTGGAGCCGACGCCGACGACATAGACGGGAATGTCGCTGGCGAGATGCGCGAGGAAATAAGCGAGATCGTCCTCGTCCGCGGGCGTGAACAGCACCTGCGCCGGACCGCCAACGCGAAACCAGGTGAGCTCGGCCAGCGACTGGTTGGCGAGCAACCGGCCGCGCAGATCGGGCATCGCGGCTTTGAGGGTGGGCGTGATGTCGGGGAAGCTCATTGGATGTACGGAAGGTTTGGAAACCAGACACCACGATGAAGCATTATGCCCATATTTGGAACAACATGGTTTTGATCAAGTTCGTCGATGCTTCGCACGTCTGTCCAGCTCTCGATCATAGACTCTTCGATTGCTCGGCCGTTTAGAACTCTCCTCGCTTGGGCCAGAAGACACATCGCATCTTGCCAATCCCTAGCGGTAATGCCGAAGCCGCTGGCAGCGTCTCGTACCTGCAGCCAGAGCACCCTCATTCTTGCGCCTTCAACTCACCGGGCAGCGCATAGGCCCATTGCGTGATGTTGCCTGCACCGAGGCACACGACGAGATCGCCGGACTTCGCCAGTCCCTTCACAATGCCCGCGAGTTCCGATGCCCCCCGCAGCGGGACCACCTCGCGGTGGCCGTGGGCACGCAGGCCGGCAACGAAATGATCGCGGTCGATGCCGTCGATCGGGGCTTCGCCGGCGGCATAGACATCTGCAACGATCACCGCATCCGCATCGTTGAAGCAGGTGCAGAATTCCTCGAACAGCGATTGCAGGCGGGTGTAGCGGTGCGGCTGCACCACGGCGATGATCTTGCCGTTGCTGGATTCGCGTGCCGCCTTCAGCACGGCCGAAATCTCGACCGGGTGATGGCCGTAATCGTCGATCACGGTGATGCCGTTCCATTGGCCGGTCTTGGTGAAGCGGCGCTTGACGCCGCCGAAGCCGGCGATGGCCTTGCGAATGGCATCGTCGGAGACGCCGAGCTCGCGCGCGACTGCAATCGCAGCCGTCGCGTTGGAGGCGTTGTGGCGGCCCGGCATCGGCAGCATCAAATCCGGGATCTCGTGCACGGCGCCGGTCTTGCGATCCCGGAAGGCGACCTTGAACTTGGAGCCACCGCCCATCGGGGTGAGATCGACGAACCGCACATCGGCCTGCGGATTCTCGCCGTAAGTGATGATGCGGCGATCCTCGATCTTGCCGACCAGGCTCTGCACGACGGGGTGATCGATGCACATCACGGCAAAGCCGTAGAACGGCAGGTTCTCGACGAAGTTTCGGAACGCGTCCTGCACCGCCTCGAACGTTTTGAAGTGGTCGAGATGCTCGGGGTCGACATTGGTGACGATAGCGACATCGGTCGGCAACTTCAGGAACGTGCCGTCGCTCTCGTCGGCTTCCACCACCATCCAGTCGCCGGCGCCGAGCCGCGCGTTGGAGCCGTAGGCGTTGATGATGCCGCCGTTGATGACGGTGGGATCGAGGCCGCCGGCATCGAGCAGCGTCGCGACCATCGTGGTCGTCGTGGTCTTGCCGTGGGTACCGGCGATGGCGACGCAGCTCTTCAGCCGCATCAGCTCGGCCAGCATCTCGGCGCGGCGCACCACGGGAATGCGGCGCTCGCGCGCCGCCATCAATTCCGGATTGTCGCGCTTGATCGCAGTGGAGACGACGACAACCTCGGCGCCGTCGACGTTGTCGGCCTTGTGGCCGACCGAAACCTTCGCGCCCGCCTTGCGCAGACGGTCGAGATTGTAATTGTCGGAGGCATCCGAGCCCTGCACGGCATAGCCGAGATTGACCAGCACCTCGGCGATGCCGCTCATGCCGATCCCGCCGATCCCGACGAAGTGGATGGGTCCGATCTCGCGCGGCAGTCTCATGCTCTGTTCCCTGACCTCGCCGCCCAAAACGGCGGCAACTGGCGAAGGTCACGGCCAAATCAGCCGCGCCGTTCTTACTGGATGCCCCGCTTTAGAAGGCGAAGACAAGGGCTTTTTCGCGTCAGATTCCCGCGACCTTGACCACCAGATCAGCCAGCCGCTCGGCCGCGTCGAGCCGGCCGGCACTGCGGGCGGCCGTGGCCATGGCGGCGAGGCGCGCAGGCTCGGCGGCGAAGGCGGAGATCTCGGACGCCAGCCGGTTGGAGGTGAACTCGGTCTGCGGGATGCGGATGGCGCCGTCGACCTTGGCCAGCACGCCGGCATTGGCGAACTGGTCCTGGTCGATCGAGCCCGGCAGCGGCACCAGGATCGAGGGCCGCCCGATCGCCGCGAGTTCGGCGACGGTACCCGCGCCGGAGCGCGACACGATCAGGTGGTTGGAAGCAAGCCGCGCCGGCAAATCGGTGAAGAACGGCGCGAGTTCGGCATTGATCTTGAGCTTGTCGTAGACCGCGCGCACGCGGCTCATGTCCTCGTCGCGGACCTGCTGGGTGAGGACCAGCCGGCTCCACAGCACAGGCTCGAGCCGCTCGATCGCACCCGGCACGATGTCGGCCATGATGCGCGCGCCCTGGCTGCCACCAACGACAAGCAGGCGCAGCGGATCATTCACCTCAGGCGCGGCATATTGCACAGCGGCCGCGGCGAGGACCGCCGGCCGCATTGGCGTACCGACCGTCGTGGTCTTGCCCGATAGCGCCGGATCGCGGTCGAGCACGCCGGGCAGCGACGTCGCGATGGCGCGGACGCGCCTCGACAGAAACCGGTTGGCGCGGCCGAGCACGGCATTGGCGTCGTGGATGATGCTGGGCACGCCGGCGAACTTCGCCGCGACCAGCGGCGGCAATGTCGGATAGCCACCGAAGCCGACAACAGCGACGGGCTTCAATCGCTTGATCAGGCTGTAAGCCGACAGCGTACCGGTGGCGAGCGTGAGGCCGGCGTAAGCGAGCTGCAACGGATTGCGGCCGCGGGCGGTCTCGCTTGCGACGACGTCGATCATGTCTTTGCTGAACAGACCGCTATAGCGCAGCGCCCGATCGTCCGTGACGAGGCGAACGCGAAAACCGCGCCGGATCAGCTCGACGCCGAGCGCCTCGGCCGGAAACAGATGACCGCCGGTGCCGCCCGCGGCGAGAAGAATCAGGGGGGAAGTGTCCATGGAGGGACGTTTTACAGGGAGTTTTTCGCCATTGCGAGCCGGCTACACGACGCGCGTGCCCCGGTCGCGGGGCAGCGGGCCACCCTTCGGCGTGGTGCGCTGCTGAACCGGGGCCCATGGTTGCGACAGTTCTGGATCCCGGATCTGCGCTGCGCTTGTCCGGGACACGAGACCTGTTACGCGTAGCTGCGCATCGCGTCGGCGTGGCCGGTTGCCTCGACCTCGGTGCGCGGGCGCAGGCGCGTCAGGGCCAGCATCATGCCGACGCCATAGGCCAGCGACACGATCGAGGAACCGCCGTAGGAGATGAACGGCAGCGTCATGCCCTTGGCGGGAATGAGCTGGAGGTTCACCGACATGTTGATCGCCGCCTGCACGCCGAACAGGATCGCGAGACCAGACGCTGCAAAGCGCGAGAACATGTCCTCATTGGCATAGGCGCGCGACAGCGTGCGGATGACGACAAAGGCGAACAGCGCCAGCATGGCGAGGCACAGGATGATGCCGAACTCTTCGGCGGCGACCGCGAACACGAAGTCGGTGTGGCTGTCCGGCAGGCTGCGCTTGGCGATGCCCTCGCCCGGTCCGAGGCCAAACCAGCCGCCGTTGTAGAAGGCCTCCATCGCGGTATCGACCTGGAACGTATCGCCTGAGGCCGGATTCATGAAGCGCTTGATGCGTCCAGCCACGTGAGGAACAAAGAGATAGGCGCTGAACAGGCCGGCGGCGGCAGCGCCCGCAAGCCCAAACACCCAGATCATGCGCATGCCCGCGATGAAGAACAGCGAGCCCCACACCATCAGGATCAGCATGGTCTGGCCGAAATCCGGCTCCATCACCAGCAGCGACACCAGCATCAGCAGCAGCACCAGCGCCATCGAGGTCGCCGGCATCTCCGGCCGCTTGGTCGATTCCGCGAACAGCCAGGCGGCGATCACGACGAAGGATGGCTTTGCGACTTCCGAGGCCTGAATATTGACGCCGAGCAGCGTGATCCAGCGCCGCGAACCCTTCACCTCAGGACCGATCGCGAGCGTCAGCACGATCAGGATGATGCTGGCCGCGAAGATGATCAGCGCGCTGCGGCGGATCGCGCGCGGCGACAGGAAGGAGACCCCGAGCAGCACCATGAAGGATGGCGCCAGGAACATCACATGGCGGCTGAAGAAGTGGAAGGGATCGAGCCCGATGCGGGTCGCGACCGGCGGGCTTGCCGCCAGCGACAGGATGACGCCGGTCAGCATCAGCACCAGGATTGCGCCGAGCAGCAGCTTGTCGACGGTCCACCACCACTCGGAAAAGGGGGTGCGTTCTTCACGGGAGAGCATGGGCGGCCGCTTTCGGACAGAGGTCAGTCCATTGGTCGCCGAGGTTGGTTACCGGGGGGTTAAGGAATTGATGAAGTTGTGGGAAGTCTCGTGCCCCGGACGCGGCGCAGCGCTCTTGCGGTGCGCTGCAGAGCCGGGGCCCATCTCTCCGATACCTCCCGTGCATCTTCTGGGTCCCGGCTCTGCGGAGCGTCACTTCGTGCCGCACCGCGTCCGGGACACGAGAGCCCTATTCGTAATTGATCGCGACATCCCCGGCGCGCTGATCGCGCTTGTAGATCTGGTCTGCCCCGGGAATGCGCCCAATCCTGACGGCCTGCTCGCTATTCCAGGCAACGAGCACATCGAGATGCCCGCGCACGCTGAGGAAAGTCGGCGTGCTCTCTGGCGAGAACGTCCGGCCGCGAGCCACGATACTGGCTTGCGTGCTATCGGGCACCGTCGCTCCGCACTCCTTCCAGACGACGACAACCAACTTGCTGCCGCTTGGGGAGGCGAATGCTTTCTGGCGAACGACGCGGCACGCGCCGAGCCTGCTCATGACGTTGTCAACGACGACAACAAAGACGAAACCCGCAATGACCGGAACAGCAAGCCCGGCGGCGATCAGCCCGATCCAGCGTCGCCGCGACATCCTCACACCACCGGCTTCACACCCGGCAGCGCTTGCACCAGCTCGCGGAACTTGGTGCCGCGGATTTCGAAGTTGCGGTACTGATCGAACGAGGCGCAGGCGGGCGAGAGCAGCACGACCGCGTCGGCGAGACCTGAGGCTTCCGCATCGCGCGCGGCATGCTCGACGGCGACGTCCAGCGTCTGGCTGATCTCGTGTGCGCCTGTGCCCAGCGTTCCCGAAAACTCCTGTGCGGCCTCGCCGATCAGATAGGCTTTTCGAATGCGCGGGAAATAGCCGGTCAGGCTCGTGATGCCGCCCGCCTTAGGCTTGCCGCCGGCGATCCAGAAGATGTCGGCGAAGGACGACAGCGCATGCGCGGTGGCGTCGGCATTGGTGCCTTTGGAATCGTTGACGAACAGCACGTTACCGCGGCGGCCGACCTGCTCCATGCGATGCGCGAGGCCGGGAAAGCTGCGCAGGCCGTTCTGGAGCACGTCGAGGCTGATGCCCATCGCAAGCGCGGCAGCGGCCGCACAGGCCGCGTTCTGCGCATTGTGCTGGCCGCGTAGCGAGCCGATGCCGCCGAGTTTTGCGACCTCGCTACGCGCACCGCCCGAGGTGCGCACGATGGTGCCGTGCTCGACGTGGATGCCGCTCGCCAGCGGATTCCTGACGGAGATGCGCACCACATTCTTGCCGCCGCGGTCGAGCCGGTCGGCGATGTCGCGGCAAAAACCGTCGTCGACGCCGACGATCGAGGTGCCGCCGGCCTGCACGCCGGCAACGAGGCGCTCCTTCACCGCGGCGTAATGCGCGAGGGTGCCGTGGCGATCGATATGGTCCTCGCTGACATTGAGCAAAATGCCGACGGAGGGATCGAGCGAAGGCGTGAGGTCGATCTGGTAGGACGACATCTCGACGACGTGGACGCGGCCCATGCGCGGCGGCTCCAGCGACAGGATCGCGGTGCCGATATTGCCGCCCATCTGGGTGTCATAGCCGGCGACCTTCGTCAGATGCGCGATCAAAGCCGTCGTGGTGGATTTGCCGTTGGTGCCGGTGATCGCGACGAACGGCGCGTTCGGCGCATGCCGCCGCCGCTCGCGGCAGAACAGCTCGATGTCGCCGATCACCTCGACACCGGCCTCGCGCGCCTTCAGCACGCTCCAATGCGGCACCGGATGGGTCAGCGGCACGCCGGGAGCGAGCACGAGGGCCGCAAAATTGGCCCAGGAGACGTTGCGCAAATCCGCGGTGATGAAGCCGGCCTGCGCGGCCTTGGCGACGTTCTCGGCATTGTCGTCCGCCGCGATCACCTCGGCACCGCCCGCTTTCAGCGCGTGGCAGGAGGCGAGCCCCGAGCCGCCGAGGCCGAACACCGCGACCGTCTTGCCGGCGAAGGAGGTGACCGGGATCATCAGCGCAGCTTCAGGGTGGAGAGACCGGCGAGCGCCAGCATCACCGAGATGATCCAGAAACGGATCACGATCTGCGGCTCGGTCCAGCCCAGCTGCTCGAAATGGTGATGGATCGGCGCCATCCGGAAGATGCGTTTTCCGGTCATCTTGAACGACACCACCTGCACGATGACGGAGACCGCCTCCAGCACGAACAGGCCGCCGATCACCGCGAGCACGATCTCGTGCTTCACCGCGACCGCGATCGCGCCCAGCATGCCGCCGAGCGCGAGCGAGCCGGTGTCGCCCATGAAGATCGAGGCCGGCGGCGCGTTGAACCAGAGGAACCCGAGGCCGGCGCCGAGCAGCGCGCCGCAGAGCACGGCCAGCTCGCCGGTGCCCGCGACATATTTGATCTGGAGATAGTCGGCGAACACGGCGTTACCGGCGAGATAGGCGATCATGGCAAAGCTCGCGGTCGCGATCATCACGGGCACGATGGCGAGGCCGTCGAGGCCGTCGGTGAGGTTCACCGCGTTGCCGGAGCCGACGATGACGAAGGCGCCAAAGATGACGAAGAACCAGCCGAAATGCAGCACGGTGTCCTTCAGGAAAGGAATCGTCAGCGCGGTCGATGCGGGATCGCGATTGAGCCGCACCAGCGCGTAACAGGCGACCAGCGCGATCGCGGCTTCGATGAGCAGGCGAAGCTTGCTGCCGAACCCGGTCGTGGTCTGCTTGGTCACCTTGAGATAATCGTCATAGAAACCGACGAAGCCGAAGCCGAGCGTCACCGCCAGCACGATCCAGACGTAGGGGTTGAGCGGATTGGCCCACAGCACCGTGCCGACCGTGAGGCCGGACAGGATCATCAGCCCGCCCATGGTGGGCGTGCCCTTCTTGGCGAGATGCGACTGCGGACCGTCGGCCCGGATCGGCTGCCCCTTGCCCTGGCGGATGCGTAAGTGGTCGATGATCCAGGGGCCGAACAGGAACACGAACAGCGCGCCGGTGACGACGGCGCCGCCGGTGCGGAAGGTGATGTAGCGGAAGACGTTGAGGGCGGTGCGAACGGCACCGAAGCCCGGAAATGTGTTGGAGAGCTCGATCAGCCAGTAAAACATTCAGACGGTCCTATGGCGCCGTTGGTACACGGTCTTGGCCTCAATCTTGGCCTTAATCCTGGGGTGGAATTCGGGAGCAGCGCGTTCCAAGCAGTTTACGCCTTTGCCTGCAAGGCGGCCACTAGGCCCGGCACAAACTTGTTGACCCAGAACATCTTCTTGCTGCCCTTGACAACCACGACATCGCCTGCCTTCAGGAGATTTGCGACCTCGCTGGCTTTAAGCGTGGCGGGATCGTCGTGCCAGCCGAGGCCCTTGCCCGATGGCAATACGTCGTAGAGATGGCGCATCAGGAGGCCGACGCAGTAGATGCCGTCGATGCCGTCGAGATGCTTGGCGAGACCGGTGTGATAGCCGGGCGCGTCATCGCCCAGCTCCAGCATGTCGCCGAGCACCGCAATGCGGCGGCCACCGCTGACATTGCGGGCCTGGAGGCTTTGCAGCGCAGCAGCCACGCTGGCCGGATTGCCGTTAAAACTGTCGTCGATCACGGTGACGCCGCCGGCCGCCTGCTCGACGCCGCGGCCGGTCATGATGCCGACCCGGTCGAGCTTGATCGCGAGGGTCGCCGCATCGAGGTTCGCGGCGCGGATCGACGCCAGCGCGGCGAGCGCATTCTGCACGCGGTGCGGCGCGCCCGGCGTCAGGCTGAAAGCGATCTCTTTCTTGCCGATCATGGCCACGACCTGCCAGCTCTCGCCATGCGGCGCGTGCTTGACCTCGTGCACCTCGGCACGCTCGCCGAAGCGCACCACCTTGCCTTTCCATTCGGACGCCTTGATCCCGGCCGGCAGAACCAGCACGCCGCCCTCGGGCAGGCCGAGCGCAATCGACACCTTCTCGCGGCGGATGGCTTCGAGCGAGCCGAGCTTTTCCAGATGCACCGGCTGGACGTTGACGACGAGCGCGACCGTCGGCCGCGTCAATTCGCTGAGCCGCGCGATCTCGCCAGTCTGGTTCATGCCCATCTCGACGACCCAGAGGCTGGCATCGGGCCTGGCATTGCACAGCGTCAGCGGCACGCCCCAGAAATTGTTGAAGCTCGACGGACTGGCATAGGCGTTGGGATAAGCGGCCAAAAACTCTTTCGTGCTGGTCTTGCCGGCGCTGCCGGTGAGCCCGATCACCGGGCCGTTGAAGCGCGCGCGGGCGGCGCGCGCGAGACCCCAGAGGCCGTCGATCAGCGTGTCCTTCACAACGATCTGGGGAATGCGGATCCCCGCGATCTCGTGCGGCACGATCATCGCGACCGCGCCCGAAGCCTCCGCCTTGTCCGCGAACTCCCAGCCGTCGCGCGCGCTGGCGAAGGCCGAGATGAAGCCGCCGCTCGGCGTGCCGCTCAGCGCGACGAACAGGCTGCCCGGCTTCACCAGCCGGCTGTCCTGGGTGACGAAATCGATCGGCGTGTCCGGGAACGATCCGGCAGCGCCCAGCGCGCGTGCCACTTCGGCCACCGTCCATATCGGCGCGCTCATGCAACCCCCGACGTCAATGCGGCGGCGACCGCCTCGTGATCACTGAAGGGCAGCACCTCGTGGCCTACGATCTGCCCGGTCTCGTGGCCCTTGCCGGCGACGAGCAGCGCATCGCCCTCCTGCAACTCCTCGATCGCGGTGCGGATCGCTGCCGCGCGGTCGCCGATCTCGCGGGCGCCCTTTGCGGTGGCGAGGATCGCGGCGCGGATCGCTTCCGGCTTCTCGCTGCGCGGATTGTCGTCGGTGATGATGATTCCGTCGGCGTTGTCGGCCGCGATCTCGCCCATGATCGGGCGCTTGCCGGCGTCGCGGTCGCCGCCGGCGCCGAACACGACGACCAGCCTGCGCCTGGCGTAGGGACGCAGCGCCTGCAACGCTTTGGCCAATGCATCGGGCTTGTGCGCGTAGTCGACGAAGATCGGCGCACCGTTGCGCTCACCGACGCGCTCCAGGCGGCCCTTGGCGCCTTCGAGATGCTCCAGGCTTGCAAAGACTTTTGCCGCATCGCTGCCGGTGCCGATCGCCAGGCCCGCCGATACCAGCGCGTTCTCGATCTGGAATTCACCGACCAGCGGCAACCGGATGGAATAGCTCTTGCCGCGATGTTCGAGCGCAAGCTTTTGCGAGAACCCCTCGACCACGGCCTCAGTGAGACGAATGCCCTCGCCTGCCCCGTCGCCGTTACGGCCAACCGCCATCACGCGCAGGCCGCGCGATTTCGCCGCCTCGATCGCTTCCGCCGAGCAATCATGATCGGCCGAGATCACCGCCGCGCCGCCGGGTGCGACCAGCTCGCGGAACAGCCTGAGTTTCGCTCCGAGATAATGTGCGACGGTCGGATGATAATCCATGTGGTCGCGCGAGAGGTTTGTGAAGCCCCCGGCCGAGACGCGTACGCCGTCGAGGCGATATTGGTCGAGCCCGTGCGAGGACGCCTCGAACGCAAGATGCGTCACGCCCTCGCGTGCGATCTCGTCGAGCTGCCGGTGCAGCGCGATCGGATCCGGCGTCGTCAGCGAGCCATAGACGGTGCGCTTGGGCGAGACGAGGCCGATGGTGCCGATGCTGGCGGAGGCATGCCCCAGCCGCTCCCAGATCTGGCGCGTGAACGCGGCAACCGAGGTCTTGCCGCTGGTGCCGGTTACCGCGGCGATCGTCGCGGGCTGCGCGGGGAAGAATTTTGCTGCAGCCAGCGCCAGCGCGCGGCGCGGATTGGCCACCGTGATGAACGGCACCTTGCGGCCATCAGATGCATGGTCGCCAACCACAGCCACCGCGCCGGCCGCGATCGCAGCATCGATGAAGCGCGCGCCGTCCGTTTTGCTGCCTGCGAGCGCAAAGAAGAGATCGCCCGGCCTGACCACGCGGCTGTCAAGCGCAACCCCGCTCACATCGAGCGCCGCGACAGCGGGCTCGATTGCGGCATCATTGCCTAGGAGGTCACGCAGCTTCATGGTCTTCCAGTCGACATGCCGTGCCGGAAAGCCGAATCTTCGGAAAAAGCCCCGACTCAGCACCGGCGATGGCCACCCCAGTTGATTACTGGGTTGTCCTGGATGCTGCAAGAATAAGGCGGTCCGCAGGCGGCAGGTCGAAGCGGGGCTCGATGCCGAGCAGCGGCGCGATCCGCTCAATCACCTTGCCGCCGGTCGGCACGGCATTAAAGCCGGACGTGATGAAGCCGTAGGTCTCCTTCAGCGGCTGCGGCTCGTCCAGCATGATCAGGATCTGATATTTCGGATCGTCGCAGGGCATGATCGCGGTAAAGGAATTGAGCACGCGCTTCTTGGCGTAGCGTCCGTTGATGACCTTTTCGGACGTGCCGGTCTTGCCGCCGACATAGTAGCCGTTGACGTTGGCGGTCTTGGCGGTGCCGATCTCGGCATTGAGCCGCATCAGGAACCGCATCTTGTCGCTGGTCTCCGTCTTGACCACGCGCTTGGCCAACGCTGCCGCTTCGGACTCGCTGCGTTTCATGAAGGTCGGCGGAATTAGATAGCCGCCGTTCACGAGTGCGTTAATCCCCATCACCGCCTGGAGCGGCGCCACCGACAGACCCTGGCCGAACGCGATGGTGACCGTGTTCAGCTCACCCCAGCGGCGCGGGATCAGCGGAGCCGCGCTCTCCGGCAGCTCGGTGCGCAGCCGCGTCAGCTGGCCCATCTTGGCGAGGAACGCCTTGTGCGCCTCGACGCCCTGGCCGAGCGCGATCCGCGCGGCGCCGATGTTGGACGAGTAGGTGAACACTTCCTTGGTGTTGATGAAGCGTCCCAGCGAGTGGCTGTCGTGGATGGTGAACTTGCCGTAGTGCAGGTTTCCGCGCGCGTCCCACGACGAGTTCAGATTGATCTTGCCGGAGTCGAGCGCCATCGCCAGCGTGAACGCCTTGAAGGTCGAGCCCATCTCGTAGACGCCGGTGGTCAGGCGGTTGATGCGGTCGGGGTCGTGCGCTTCCTTTGGATTGTTGGGATCGAAGTCCGGAAGCGAAACCATTGCCACGATCTCGCCGGTCTTGACGTTGGAGACGATGCCGGACGCCGCCTTGGTGTGGTACTTCTCCTTGGCCTTGAGCAATTCGTCGCGCAGCGCATGCTCGACGCGCAAATCGACCGAGAGCTCGATCGGCTTTTGCAGCCGGTCGGTGGCAAAGCCGGCGCGGTGGAGATCGGCGAGGCCCTGATTATCGAGCCACTTCTCCATGCCGGCGATGCCCTGGTTGTCGATATTGACCAGACCGATGAGGTGGGCGACCTCGTTGCCGGTCGGATAGACGCGCTTGTTCTCGCGCAGGAAACCGATGCCGGGAATGCCGAGCTTGTGGATGTCCTGTTGCTGCTTCGCCGTGATCTCGCGCTTGAGCCACACGAAACCCTTTCGCCCCGACAGACGCTCACGCACCTCGACCTCGTCGAGGTCGGGCACCGTGGCGGTCAGAAGCTCGATCGCCTCGTCCTTGTCGATGATGCGGCGCGGCTCGCCGAACAGGCTGGCCGCCTTGACGTCGGTCGCAAGGATGGCGCCGTTGCGGTCGACGATGTCGGGGCGCGCGGTCGCAACCACCTCTTGCGACGCCGCACGGCGCGCACTGTGGGCGTCGGCGCCGATCGCAAACATCACGAGCCGGCCGCCGATCAGCGCGTAGACCGAGGCGAACGCCAGCATTGCGAGGCCAACGCGCGCGCGCGCCTTCGCGGCGCGATCGACATTGCGCCCATAAAGCAGACTGCGGATCAGCCGCTGCCGCCAGGGCTCAGTCGGCTTCTCACCAGGTCTGGCCGGAGTCGCAGCGCTCATTGCTTGCCCTCGGGCTGAGGCACGGAGCCTGTCACGGTATCTGGATCGCTTGCGGCTTCGATGGTGTTGAGCATGGCCCCGATCGGATCTGGCTCACCGGGCCTGAACATCCGCGGCGGACGTTCCGGCAAATTCTTCAGCTGGTCATATTGCGTGCCGTTGACCGGCTTGAGCGGCAGATGCCGCTCGGACAGGCCTTGAAGGCGCAAGGGCGCATCGAGCTTGGCCCATTCGGAGCGCAGCGAGGCGATCGCATCGCGCTGCTCGCGGATCTCCGCATGCAGCCGCAGCACCTTCTCGGTGCGCGCCGTGGAGTCCATCTTGATCCGGTAGACATAGGCCGCCGCGAAGATCAGCGCGCCGATGACGAGGAGGTGGATGAAGCGCATGCGCTAGCCTCCCCTCATCACGTCGGAGAGTTTTGGCCAGGGCGATTGCTCGTCATCGCGATGCGCGGGCGCGTCGGTGCGTTCGGCAGCACGCAGCTTTGCAGACCGCGCGCGCGGATTGTTTGCGACTTCTTCTTCGCCGGCGATGACAGGCCGCCGCGTCAGCAGCTGGAAGCTCGGAGCGGTTTGCGCCACTTCCGGCAGATGCCGCGAGCCGCCGCCGGTCTTCGAACGCTCAGCGAGGAAATTCTTGACGATGCGGTCTTCCAGCGAATGGAACGAGACCACCACGAGCCGGCCGCCGGGCTTGAGCACGCGCTCGGCCGCCGCCAGCGCGGTCTGAAGCTCGTCAAGCTCTTCGTTGACGAAGATGCGCAGGGCCTGGAACGTCCGTGTCGCCGGATGAATATCGCCGGGCTTGGAGCGAACCACCCTGCCGACGAGATCGGCGAGCGGGCGCGTGGTCGTGAACGGCGTCTCCCCGCGGTCCGCGACGACGGCGCGGGCGATGCGGCGCGAATGCCGTTCCTCGCCGAGGAGATAGATGATGTCGGCGAGATCGCCTTCCGAGGCACGCGCGACCACGTCGGCCACGGTCGGTCCCGTCTGCCCCATCCGCATGTCGAGCGGGCCGTCGAGACGGAACGAAAAGCCACGGCCGGCCTGGTCGAGCTGCATCGAGGACACGCCGACGTCCATCACGACGCCGTCGACGCCATCGACGCCTTGCGCCGCGCAGACCTCGGCGAGATTGGAGAAGCGGTCCTCGACCAGTGTCAGCCGGCCGGCGGAGCGTTCGACCAGCTCGGCGCCGCCTGCGATGGCCGTGCGGTCGCGATCGATCGCAATCAGCCGGGTTCCCGGAACATCGAGGATGGCGCGACTGTAGCCGCCCGCACCGAAGGTGGCATCGACATAAATACCGCTCTCGCGCGGCGCGAGATGGTCGACAGCCTCGCGACCGAGAACGGGGATGTGCGGAGCCGAACTCATGGGTAACGCCTGCCGAACGCGCATGCGAGATCGGAGACGAGCGAGCCCATAACGCCTCGAATAATTCCGCCTCGCGCCGGTTCCACGACCCAACCCTTGCCCATCATGGTTACCGCGCCCGGTCGTCCCGGGCCGCCAACCCAGTATTCCCCTTGGAATTTGTCGGGCAGCCATGGGATTTCGAGCCAAAATACGCTTTGGCCGCCTCCGGACGCGGGTCGGCTCTTCATCTCTCAGTAACGGCCCTTAGCGTTAAGAAAGCGTTGACCGGCTTGTTACAAGTCGAAAAGGTCGTTCCGCGGTGATGCGTCATCCACACACATGCGCCAAAATGCGCCCGTTAACCAAACCGCTCGATTGCGCGGAGCGGAGGGTAAAGGAATAGTAAAGAGAAGGGCTTGGCCCACTCTCCTGTCCGACTTGAGCTGTTTATGTCGTCCGGTTCGTCCACACCACCTGGAACTGATTCGAAACGTCAGCGCGTTCTCCCGGTTCCCAAGGCCGCGGCGAGCATGCGGACGTTCGAACCGGATTCCTCGACCGTCTCCGACATCATCCCTTCGCCGAACCATGGTGAGCGCGCCAAGACACGACAGCCGGACATGATCGTGCTGCACTACACCGGCATGCCCGACGTCGAGGGCGCGCTGGCGCGGCTGTGCACGGCGGGCACCGAAGTGTCGGCGCACTACATCGTGCTGGAGGACGGCCGCATCGTGCAGAGCGTGCCCGAGGCGAGGCGCGCCTGGCATGCCGGCGTTTCGGCCTGGGCCGGCGAGGACGACATCAATTCCTGTTCGATCGGCATCGAGATCGTCAATCGCGGCCACGACTGGGGTTATCCGGAATATCCGCTGCGCCAGATCGCGGCCGTGATCGCGCTGTGCCGCGGCATCATGCTCCGCCGCAAGGTGCCGGCGCACCGGGTGCTCGGCCATTCCGACGTCGCGCCCGCGCGCAAGAAGGACCCCGGCGAAAAATTTCCGTGGCATTCGCTGGCCAATTCCGGCGTCGGACATTGGGTGACGCCGGCGCCGGTCGTGCGCGGCGAGAGCCTGATGCTCGGCACCATCAGCGACGAGGTGCTGAGCCTGCAGCAGGCACTCGCCCGATACGGCTATGGCGTGCCGCTGACCGGCAAATACGACGCCGCGACGATGGAAGTCGTCACCGCCTTCCAGCGGCATTTCCGTCCGGCGCGGCTGGATGGGGTTGCGGATCATTCGACGCTGTCGACCTTGCAGGCGCTGCTGGCGAGCTTGCCGGCGGATGCGACGGCCGTCGCGTCGAAGTGACAGTGAGGCTTGCGCCAGTCTCGTGTCCCGGACGCGCGAAGCGCGAGCCGGGACCCAGTCGGCGACAAGATCGGCGACGGTGAGATGGGCCCCGGCTCTGCAACGCATCGCTAAAGAAGCGCTGCGTTGCGTCCGGGGCAAGAGAGGCCTACCCCATCTCCCTCAGCCGCCGCGCATAGAGCCGCCGCAACGGCTCGAGGTGCGTCGCCTCCGTTGCCGCGCGATAGGCCTCGCGCGCCTCGTCCTTGCGCCCCAACCGTCGCAGCAGATCCGCGCGCACTGCGGGCAACAGCTCATAGCCACGCAAGCCCCCGCGGGCAGCGGTCGCATCGACGAGATCGAGCGCGCGTGCCGGACCGTCAACCATCGACACTGCCGCGGCGTGGTTGAGCTCGACCACCGGCGACGGGTTGATGCGCAGCAGCACCTCGTAGAGCCCGGCGATCTGCGGCCAGTCGGTTTGTTCATAGCTTGGCGCCCGCGCATGCAGCGCGGCGATCGCGGCCTGCACGACATACGGTTGCGGCAAGCCGGGCACGCGCAGCGCATCGTCCACCAGACGCAGCCCCTCGTCGATCTGCGCGCGATCCCAGAGCGTGCGGTCCTGCTCTTCCAGCAGCACGATGTCCCCGGTCTGTGTCTCGCGCCCGGCGCGGCGCGCATCGTGCAGCAGCATCAAGGCCAGCAGGCCCTTGATGCCGGCGCGATCGGGCATCAGCCGCTCCACCAGGCGGCCGAGCCTGATCGCCTCGGCGGCGAGATCGGGCCGCATCAAATCCGCGCCCTCGGTCGCGACATAGCCCTCAGTGAAGACGAGATAGATCACGGCGAGCACACCATCGAGCCGCGGCGCCAGCGCATCGCGCTCGGGCACTTCATAGGGAATGCCGGCGAGCCTGATCTTCTGCTTGGCACGGACGAGGCGCTGCGCCATGGCATCCTCGCTGGCCAGAAAGGCGCGCGCGACTTGCGCGGTCGAGAGCCCGCAGACGGTGCGCAGCGTCAGCGCGACCTGGACCTCGGGCGCGAACGCGGGATGGCAACAGGTGAAGATCAGCCGCAGCATGTCGTCGTCGAGCACGGCCGGCGGTTCGTCGGACATTTGCGCGTTCAGCTCAATCTCGTGCAGAAACGCCTGCTGCTTGCCGCGAAAAGCGATCCGGCGACGGACCCGATCGATCGCCTTGTGCTTGGCGACATTGACCAGCCAGGCGCGCGGATTGTCCGGCATCTCGCAAACCGGCCAGCGCTCCAGCGCGACCGCAAAGGCGTCCTGGAGGGCCTCCTCGGCGAGATCGAAATCGCCGACGAGGCGGATCAGCGTGGCCAGCGCCCGCCCCGCCTCGTCGCGAAAGACCGTCTCGATGTCGGCAGGAGAGATCACGTGTTGTAGATCATCACCGGCCTGACCTCGATGGACCCGTCCCGGGCCCCAGGAATCCGCGCGGCCAGCTCGATCGCGGCATCGAGATCCTTGGCCTCGACCAGATAATAGCCGCCGAGTTGCTCACGTGTTTCCGCGAACGGGCCGTCGGTCGTGAGAGTCTTGCCCTCGCGCACGCGCACGGTGGTCGCGGTGGTCGTCGGCTGCAGTCCGTCGCCTGCCTTGAAATGGCCACTCTGGACGATGGACTGCGTATAGGTGCCGTACTCCGCCGACATCTTCTGGCGGTTCTCCGGGGTCATCTTGCTCAATTCCGCTTCGTTCCGGTAGATCAGCAGCAGATACTGCATTGCTCACTCCTGTGGTCGGTGGGATCACCGACATCCAGTCGAACGGGGCACGGACCAAACGACATCTTCAGGATAAATTATTTTCAGCCGCGCGTGCGCTGCGATCTCGACTTGACGGAACCGTCACAAATGCTCCATGCGTACCCCGTCAGTCGGCCGGACGGCCGCTCCGGCAAGTGCCGAAAGGCCGCCGGGGAGGAAAGTCCGGGCTCCCTTGACATACGGTGCCGGATAACGTCCGGCGGGGGCAACCCCAGGGAAAGTGCCACAGAGAACGAACCGCTCCCTCCTCGGAGGAAGTAAGGGTGAAAAGGTGCGGTAAGAGCGCACCGCGGCTCCGGCAACGGGACCGGCATGGTAAACCCCACCGGGAGCAAAACCGAATAGGGACGGCGTAGCGGGCTGTTCGCGCAAGCGATAACGCCGCGGGGCGATGTCAGGCCCGCCGTCCGGGTAGGTTGCTCGAGGCCATGTGCAAACATGGTCCCAGAGGAATGGCCGTCACGTATCGTTCGCGCAAGCGGGCGGTGCCTTACAGAACCCGGCTTACAGGCCGGCTGATACTCTAAAGGCGTTTTCGAGCGAAGTGGGTTTCCGGTTCGCATGAAGAAAACGCGTCTTACTAAAGAAGCGACGAGGGGTTCGATGCTAACCGCATCGGACCCCTCACCATTTCTGGTGACGAAGGAGCTAGCCGACGATCTCGTCCAACACACCCATCAGCGCCTCCGGCGCCGTCACGTTCGGCGCGTGACTGGCGTCGAGCTCGAAATAGCCCCAACCCTCCTCGCTCCTGGCCCGCTTGGCGAACTGCCCGAACACGTCGCCGGGCGGGATGCGCTTGCAGTAGATGTAGCTGCGCGGCATTGCAGGTTCGCCGTGTTGGAGCTTCAGCTTCGCCTCGAAACATTTGAGCGGCATGCTGACGCGGCGCGCGTTGAGCCAGTCGAGAGCAGCCTGCGGCGTATCCGGCGGCGGGGGATTCGGCGGGATGCGGTAGCCATCACCGGACGCGACCGCCTTCCACATCGGCTCGCGCGCGCCCTCGTTGAGATCAAGCAGCGATTGGCCATCGCGCGGCACGAAGGCGTCGAGATAGATCAATTGCGTCACGCGCTCGCGGGCGCGATCGGCGACACCGGTCGCGACCATGCCGCCATAGCTGTGGCCGAGCAGCACGATGTCGCTGAGGTCCTCGAACTTGATGACGTTGAGGATGTCCTGGATGTGCGTATCGAGATCGATCGCGGGGCTGGCGAGATGCGCGCGCTCGCCGAGCCCGGTGTAGGTCGGCGCCACCAGGCGGTGACCGGCCTGCGCCATCAGCGGATGCATCTTTGTCCAGGCCCATCCGCCGGACCATGCACCATGACAGAGGAGAAAAGTCTTCGCACGTGGGGCCATCGGCGTTTCCATCGTTCTTGTTTGTACGATGGAATGTAGCGGCCGGCCGCGCGATGTAAACGCTGCGGCTCCCCTCAGGCAGTGCGCGTGTCCGCCTTGACGAGCACGGGCGCGAGCCCGGCGGCTTCGCGCCGCAGCTTGCCCGCCTCAAAGCCGTGCATGCCAATCTGCCATTGCAGGCCGACGATGGCGCCCTTGGTCGGCTGCAGCAGCGCGAGCGAGGCGAACAGCGTCACCGGCAGCCACACTGCCAGTTGCAGCCAGACCGGCGGCGCATAGGCGGTCTCGACCGCGAGGATGGCGGGCACCACGAGATGGCCGACCACGACCATCACGAGATAGGCCGGAAAATCGTCGGCGCGCTGGTGAAACAGCTCCTCGCCGCAATGGTCGCAGCTGTCCGCGACCTTCAGGAAACGGCCGAACAGATGTCCTTCGCCGCAGTTCGGGCACTTGCCCAGGAAGCCGCGCCACATGGCCTTTGAGAGAGAGACTGAACCGGTTGCCATCACAGCACCTCTTCCTTTTCGCTGATCCATACAATAATATCCTGCATCCATACATTCAAAGGATATGGACCTAAATTGCATGGATTGGACCCCTACAATCTCGGAGCTATCAGGGCCGCGCTATCAGCGCATTGTCGAGGCCATGGAGGCCGATATCGCCGCCGGCCGGCTGGTGCGGGGACAGCAACTACCGACCCAGCGCGCACTGGCAAAGGCGCTCGGCATCGACCTCACCACGGTGACGCGCGCCTACACCGAGGCGCGGCGCCGCGGCATCATGGAGGCCCGCGTCGGCCAGGGCTCGTTCGTGTCGGAGACCAGCGCGCGCCGCGCGGTCGACCTGCCGCATCCGGTCGCGATCGACCTCTCCATGAACGTGCCGCCGCATCCGCTGGAAGCGCAGCTCGACGAGCGCATCATCGCCGGGATGGAAGCGCTCCGCGCGCAATCGGGGCTGACCGCATTCCTGAACTACCAGCCGCCCGGCGGCAGCGCGCATGAGCGCGAGGTCGCGGCACGCTGGATGCGCGCACGCGTTCCGCACGCGCATGCCGACAGGCTCGTGATCTTCCCGGGCGCGCAGACGATCCTGTTCAACCTGCTCTCTTATCTCGCGCGACCCGGCGACATCGTCCTCACGGAAGCCCTCACCTTTCCCGGCATCAAGGCGGCCGCGGCGCAACTCGGCGTCAGGCTTGTCAGCGTCGCGATAGATGATGGCGGCATCCTGCCCGATGCATTGGCGAAGGCCTGCCGCACGCACAAGCCAAAGGCCGTCTATCTCATCCCGACGTTGCACAATCCGACGACAGCGACGTTGTCCGCCGAGCGGCGCAGCGCGATCGCAAGGATCATTCGCGATACCGATGCGATTTTGATCGAGGACGACGCCTACGGGCTGCTCGACCGTTCGGCGTCCCCAATCGCCAACCTCATTCCGGAGCGGACTTATCTCGCGACCACACTGTCAAAATGCATCGCGCCGGCGCTGCGCGTCGCTTATCTCGTGACGCCCGACAACTCTGTCCAGCAGGACATGAGAACCTGCTTGCAGGCCACCGTGCAGATGCCGGCGCCGCTGATGGTCGCGCTGGTGACGCATTGGATCGAGACCGGCATCGCCGATCGCATCATCACCGCCATTCGCAACGAGGCCATCGGCCGCCAGCAGTTGGCGCAACGCGCGCTGAAAGGCTTTCAGTTCCTCGCCAAGCCCGCCGCCCATCATCTCTGGCTGCGGCTGCCGGAAGGCCGGCCCGACATCGCAGCGCATCTATTGCGCAATGGGCTCGCAATCGTCGCCGGCGATGCCTTCGCCGTGGACGGGACGCCGCCGCATGCAGCGCGCGTTTCGCTGGGCGCGGCACGCAACCGATCCGAATTGACGGAAGCACTACGCATCCTGGTCAGCGCGCTGCACAAGCCCGCCGACACAAGGCAAATCGTCTAGACCTTCTTACTGGTGGTGACGGCGATGTCGGGAGCGAACCACCGGTGCCACACCTGACGGATAGGCCGCATAGGCTTCGCTCGGTGCCGCCGTCTCGCCACGGGCCGCTCTGCCTGCGGGCGTGAGCTGGCCGCCATTGAGCACATCGCGGTCGGGATGGGCGGCCTGATAGGCCGCGGGCTCGGAAAGCTGCGCCAGCGCCAATGTCGGCATCAGGGCCGCCGCCGATAAAAGCGCAGCGGCAATTGCAATGGTCGTGCGGGTCATGATCATGCTCCATCATCTCATCAGGGACGGGGCGGCATGATTTCCGGCAGGTCCCCCAAATTGCTGTAGGAGCATCATGTAGGTGCGTCTTCCGCGAACGCCCGTCGGTCCGGCCGCTTGTCGGCCCCTTGGGGATCACGCTTGCGTGCGGTTTTGAAATTGACCTTCCCTGCCGCATCTGTGCTATGCGCCAAGCGGCGATCAACCGTTTGGCATCGCCGCTAACGACGGGAAATGATTGGTGGAAACGCTCACCTACGCGCTGCTGCTGTTCGGCGCATTGGCCGGCGGCTTCGTCTCGGGGCTGGCCGGGTTCGGCACCGCGCTGATGGCGCTTGGGATCTGGCTCTACGTGCTGCCGCCCTCGCTCGCGGTGCCGCTGGTGCTGATCTGCTCGGTTATCGCGCAGACCTCGACGCTGCCGTCGATGTGGAAGAGCTTTGACCTCTCGCTGGTGTGGCCGTTCCTGATCGGCGGGCTGATCGGCGTGCCGCTCGGGATCATGATGGTCGCCTCCGCCGATCCAAAAGTGTTCAAGTTGAGCATCGGCGTGCTGCTGCTGATCTTTTCCAGCGCGCTCTATCTGAACAAGCGGCCGCTCGCCGTGAAATTCGGCGGCCGGATCGCCGACGGTGCAATCGGTTTTGCTGGCGGCATCTTGGGCGGACTTGCGGGCCTCTCCGGGCCGCTGCCGATCCTGTGGGCCAACATCCGCGGCTGGAACAAGCATGAGCGGCGCGGCATCTTCCAGCTGTTCAATTTCACCGTGCTCGCCACGGCGCTGGTGTTGCAGACGGCGTCGGGCCTCGTCGAAGTGAAAGTGGTCTGGCTCGCAGCTGTCGCCTTCCCCGGCACGCTGATCGGCGCATGGGCCGGCGCGCGCGTCTATCACGTGCTGAACGACAAGCATTTCGGCGATGTCGTGCTCGGCCTCTTGTTCCTGTCGGGCCTGACTCTCGTCTGGAACAGTATCGGCGCGATTTAGGGCGCGGGCCCATTTCGCCGGCCTGCTTGCGCACTGATTGCTTATCGGCGATCCTGATCCCGCCGCAGAGGGCCTGGCGATGTCGACGGATTTCGAACATAGGCGAGAAGCGCTGATCGGATCGATGTACGATGCCGTGCTTGACGCATCGCTCTGGAGCGCCGTGCTGGAAGGCATTGCCGATCTGACCGACAGCGCGGGCGCGCTGATCCACGGCTTCAGCGTCAATCGCGAGATGTACACGTTCCACGAACTTGGCCGGATCGACCCAGACTGCAAGCGCCGCCATGAACTCTATCATGTCGCCAATCCATGGATGCGCTCGAGTCGATTCAAGGCCGGCCATGTGGTGCGCTCCGATGACCTGATTTCGCTGGCGCAGCTCAAACGTACGACGTTCTACGACGATGTGCTCCGGCCACAGAACATCGCGCACGGCACCATCGTCAACGTAATCAACCGCCCGGACTTCAGAGTCTCGATCAACGTCGAGCGCAGCGAAACGAAGGGACCGTTCAGCGAACGAGACATTGCGGTCTTGAATTCGCTGCTTCCGCATTTGCGGCGGGCCTCCGAACTGCGATTACGCATGCTCGATTATCGGGTGGCCGCGCAGGCCGAGCGCGATGCGCTCGACGCACTGTCGACCGGCATTATCACTTTCGATGCCGGGCACCGGGTGCTGTTCGCCAATGCCACGGCTCGGGCACACGCCGAAAAACTGTCGCTTCACCTCAACACCGGCACTGACGTATCCGGTCCGCCGTCTGTCACGAACGCGTTCCGCGCGCTGGTCGGCGACGCCGTACGCGGTGGCGCCGGAGGGGCGATCCGCCTGCCGCGGGGCGACGGCGGGGACATCGGCGTAACTGTGGCACCGGTAAGGGGCCATGCGCTCGATCGCTCGTCGCACCACGCGATGGCGCGCCCTGTCGCGATCGCGCTCCTGGTCGACGTGTCGCGCAGCCACGACGCGGCGAGCGCATTGCTGGCCGCACGCCACGGCCTGACCGCGGCCGAAATGCGGGTGGCGACCGCGCTTGCGCAAGCGAACGACATGTCGGCGGTTGCCGCGATGCTCGGCATCAGCCGGAACACACTGAAAACCCACACCAAGCGGATTTACGCCAAGGTCGGAATCCGCGGCCACACTGAGCTGGTGCGAGCCATCGCTCAGATCGCCGGTACGCTCGGCCCGGCGATCTGAGGCGGCCGTCCTCATTGGGGGCTGGTGTCGTCCTCACCCCGCGGGGTGACGACGAACGGCCCATCGGCGCGGACAATGCCCCGCGCTGACAGGAGACGGATCATGACGCGGCTGGCATTCACTTTGGCAACGCTTTTGTTTCTGGCGCACCCGTTGCGCGCGGAACCCGCCTATCCGCAAACCACGATCCGCATCGTGCTGGGCTTCAGCCCGGGAAGCGCGCCCGACGTGGCCGCGCGCATCCTGGCCGAACGTTTTACAGCGGCGTGGGGCAAGCCGGTCGTGGTTGAGAACATGCTGGGAGCGGGCGGCAATATCGCTGCAGATCACGTTACCAAGGCGGCGCCGGACGGCGCCACTCTGCTGATGGCGGGCAATGCGGCGATCGTCATCAACCCCTCCCTCTACGCCAAGCTGCCGTATGATCCGGCGCACGATCTCGTCCCGGTCGCGCAGGTGACGATTGCGCCGAACGTTCTGGTGCTGAACAAGGACGTTCCAGCCGCAAGCGTACGGGATCTGGTCGAGTTGGCACGGCGCAGCCCCACCGCGCTGACCTTTGCCTCGGCCGGAATCGGCACCTCGACCCATCTCGCCGCCGAGCTGTTCCAGACCATGGCGGGCATCAAGATGCAGCACGTGCCGTATCGCGACAGCACGGCATTATTGAGCGATCTCGTTGCTGGTCGCGTCACCATGTTCTTCGGCAGTATTGCCTCGGTGCTGCCGCTGGTCCGCGACGGTCAGTTGCACGCGTTGGCGGTCACCTCGCTGCGGCGCTCGCCGGCCATGCCCGATCTGCCGACGCTCGACGAACTCGGCTTCAGCGGCTTTGATGCCAGCGCCTGGTTTGGTTTGATGGCTCCTGCCGGAACGCCGGCCCAGATCGTCGGGATGCTGCACGACGAGGCGCTGAAGGCCGTTACAGCCCCCGCTGCGAAGGAAAAATTCGCAGCGCTCGGTATGGAGGTGGTGACGCGCACGCCGGACGAGTTCGCAACATTGATCCGGAACGAAGCTCCGGTATGGGCCAAACTGATCAAGCAGGTTGGGATCGCGCCGATCCAGTAGCAGGCGCCCGGCATGGAATATCGCAACCTGCGCGTTTCAGCGCTGTCATGTCGTGCACCTGGTCCGCCCGCGCCAGGAAAGTCGCTCCGCGGGATGATCGAATTGCACAATCAATCACGATTGAGAGCGGGGTTGTCATGCCCTCGACCGACCTTATCGGCTGCATTGCGTCAGGTCTCGTTCTTCTGACCTTTTACATGAACGACATGATCGCTCTGCGAACCGCCGCACTGTGCAGTAATGTTGTATTCATCGTCTACGCCGCGAGCCTGCATTTGACGCCGATCCTTCTTCTCCACTGCACTCTCATTCCGATCAATCTGTGGCGACTGATATCGGTCCTGCGCGCGAACGACCGCGGTGGGATGACTGGCCTGGCTCTTCATCTTCTTCGCGGCGAGCGCCATGCCGCCGGCGACGCCGACACCGAGCACGTAGATCCAGCCCGAGGTGAAATCGAACAAATGCGTGTTCAGCAGCGAGGACAGCATGTTCTGCACCACGACCAGCAGGCCGATCCAGCAAGCCAGCCCCTCGCCGCGAAACATCAACAGGTGCGCAACCCACAGCGCGTAGAGCACCAGGATTCCGACGGCGCCCCACTGTACGGCAACGCTGAGGGTCTGATTATGCGGATTGCTGACGATTTCGGCGCGCAAGCGATCGACATCCGCATCACCCGCCACGCCTGCGAACAGGCTGCGGATCGACCCGGTGCCATGACCCATCAGCGGCGCGTCGGCGATGAATTGCGCTGACTTGCGCCAATATTCCAGGCGCGAGCCCATGCCGCTGACATCGTTTCCGACGATGCTGATGTCGTAGTCGCCACCGAACTTTGCGACGGTCGTACGCAGATGCGGCGAGACGGTCCAGAGCGAAACCGCGAGCAGCGCCATCGCGCCGACGGCTAAGACCGCCGCTCGCCAGCGCAAATGCAGCAGCGCAAACACCACGACGAGGACCGGAAGCGTCACCAGCGCCGTGCGCGACACCACGACGAACATCATGTTGGCGAGAAAGCCGATTGCGAGCACGGCGAACAGCGCGGCGATGCGGACGCGGCCCTGGCCGAACAGCGCCACCATTGGATAGACCAGCGCGAGGGCACAGAGTGCGAACTCCTGGCTCTGGTCGATATAGTTGCGCACGGCAATTCCGCTTTCGACCTTGTAAGGCCCGCGCGAGAGGTAAAGCTTCAGCGAGACATCGGGGGCGATCGCAACAGCGAAGGAGTACAGCATCAGCAGCGCGCAGGACGCCAGGAACGCCGAAAACACCCAATTTCCGTAGGGCCAGCGCTCGAACTGGTAGATCAGCAGCGGAATCACCAGCAGCTTCGCCGCCGGCCCGATCGCATGGATCCGCTCCGGCCAGGGCGCATCCGACCAGAGCGTCCCGACAGCGGCGAGGACGACCAGCGCGATCGGCAGCAGGCAGATCGGGCGAAGCAGCGAACGCGGAAATTCGCGGAGATCGACGAACGCAAAGGCGATCAGCCAGGGCACCAGCGCAAAGATCAGTCCGGTCGTCGTCCACGGCAGCAGCAGCGCGATCAGCGCGACGAAGCGGGCCGGCGTGCGATAGCGCGCCGCCCAGATCGCGGAGAGCATGGACGCCGGCTGCAGCTCGTTCGTCACTTCGGTCATTCGGCCCTTCTGCAGCTCACCATCCCCGCCGCCCGGCAAATTAGCCGGAGCAGCAGGGATAGAACAAGCTGTCGCTACGCGGGCTCGCGGGCGAGAGGCGCGACCGGCTCGGGGCCTGCCGGTTCCGCAGCCTTCTCCTTGAGCGGCATCCCAAGGCGCTTCCTGAACTCGCGGCGCAGCAGCCACAGGCTCAAGACCGCCTGGAGCGTGGTCGCCGCGATCGACAGGTACCAGACGTACTCCATGTGGAAACCCGGCCGCGTCGAGAGCCAGATCGCCGGCAGCGAATAGGTGAACACGCGCGTCGCCGAGCTCACAAGCACCGGCTTGGTGTTGCCGAGGCCCTGGAACATGCTCGAGCAGGTGAAGATCAGCCCCTGCGCCACCATGTTCAGCGAGATGATCCGCAGGAACAGGTAAGCGACCGTCATGGTCTCCCGATCGTTCGAAAAGCCGGCCAGCAGCAGACCCGGCGCAAACTGCGCGATGATCAGGAAGCCGACCATCACGACGGTGACGATCAGCGCCGACTTGACGAAGGTCTCGCGCACGCGCGCCCCGTTGCCGGCGCCGAAATTCTGGCCGGCGATCGGCCCGGCCGCCAGCGCCACCGCAAGCGCCGGCATCTGGATCAGGCCGAGCATCCGCTGCCCGATGCCGAATCCCGCCTGCGCCGCCGCGCCGAAATCGCTCAGCACGTAATAGACCACCCCCATGAAGATGAACATCATCAAGAACTCGCCGCCGGCCGGCAGGCCGACATTGAGGATGCGCATCAGATGGCGCGGCTGCGGACGCCATTGCGCCGGATTGAAGACGACATAGCGCTCGACCTTGCGGAAATAGACGAGCAGCATCAGGGTGCCGATGGCGACCGCGATCGAGGTCGCCAGCCCCGCGCCGGCGACGCCGAGCGCATAGCCGGTGCCCCAGCCCGAGATCAGCACCGGCGCCAGCGCGATGTTGATGGCGACGGCGAGGACCCGCACCAGCATGGCGGGGCGCACGATGCCGGTGGCACGCAGCGCGGAAGCAATCACTTGCATGACGAATTCCAGCGCGAGCGCCGGCATGAGCCACAACAGATAAATTGTTCCGGCCTCGATCGTGGCCTGGTCCGCGGCGACCGAACGCATATAGAGGCGCGACAGCGCCGCTGCCGCGACCAGGGTCAACAGGCCGAACAGCACCGACAGCGCAACCGCCTGGTTGAAGATCAGATTGGCGTCCGCTCGATCCTTGCGTCCCACGGCATGCGCGACCAGCGCCACCGTGCCGACGCCGAGCACTTGCAGCAGCGCGTTGACGAGAAAGCCGGCATTGCCTGCCGCGGCGACGCCCGCGACGGCGGCATCGCCCAAGCCAGACACGAAATACAGATCGACCAGCTGGCAAACCATGATCGAGATCATGCCGGCCATGATCGGCGGTGTCATGGCCAGGATGTGTCTCACGATGGAGCCGTCTGTCAGGTCTTTCATCTCATTCCATCCTTAAGCGGCATGACGGCGGGACTTTCGCCCGCCGCCGCGCGCCTCATTCCGCCGCTGCGATCTGTCCGAGCTCCACCACCTGGCGCTCGAACAGGCCGCGATAGATGCCGCCGGGTTTGCCCGCGAGCATGGCATGGGTGCCTTGCTCGACGATCTCGCCGCGGTCGAACACCAGGATCCGATCCATGCTCCGCACCGTCGACAGCCGGTGCGCGATCACGATCGAGGTGCGGCCTTTCATCAGCCGCTCCATCGCCTGCTGGATCAGCGCCTCCGATTCCGAATCGAGGCTCGACGTCGCCTCGTCCAAAATCAGCACTGGCGCATCGGCCAGGAAGGCGCGCGCTAGCGCCACGCGCTGGCGCTCGCCGCCCGACAGCTTGACGCCGCGCTCGCCGACGAGCGTGCCGTAGCCCTTCGGCAGGCGCAGGATGAAGTCATGCGCATTGGCGAGCCGCGCCGCCTGCTCGATCGCCTCCAGGCTGGCGCCGGGCCGGCCATAGGCGATGTTCTCGGCAAGCGTCCGGTGAAACAGGATCGGGTCCTGCTGCACGATCGCGATCTGGCTGCGCAGCGATTGCTGCGTGGCCAGCGCGATGTCCTGCCCGTCGATCAGCACGCGGCCATCTGTGACGTCGTAGAGCCGCTGCACCAGCTTGACGAAGGTGGTCTTGCCGGAGCCGGAACGGCCGACCAGGCCGACCCGCTCGCCGGCGCGGATCGTCAGCGACAGCCCGTCGTACAGTGGCGCAGGATGGCCGCCATAGTGGAACGTGACATCGTCGAACACGATCTCGCCGCCCTCGATTGCGATCAGCCGCGCACCGGCGGCATCGGCAATGCCGATCGGCTCGTCATGGATCGCGACGAGTTCGTCCATGTCGTTGACCGAGCGCTGGAGGTTGTTGATGTGCATGCCGACGTCGCGCAAATAGGAGTGGATGACGTAGTAGCTCGTCAGCACATAGGTGACGTCGCCGGGCGAGGCATGCCCGGACATCCAAAGCAGCACCGATCCGCCGATCACGGACGCACGCAAGCAGAGCAGCAGCGAGAGCTGCGACATTGCTGTGTAGTTGTAGCGATACCAGGTCCGCCGCACGCGCACGCGCCAGCGGCTGATGACGCGGGCGAGCCGCGCATCCTCGCGCGCCTCGGCACCAAAGGATTTCACCACCGCGTTGCAGGTCAGCGAATCCGCCAGCGTGCCGCCGACCTTGGTGTCCCAGGCATTGGAGACACGCGCCGCCGGCGCGATGTAGCGGGTCGAGAACAGCACGGTCATCGTGACATAGCTAGCCGCCCCGAGCGCGATCACCGCGCCGAGCGAAGCCCAGTGCACGCCGAGCAGGATCATCGAGCCGATCAGCACGGCCAGCGACGGCAGCAGCGCCAGCAAAATGGTGTCGTTGAGCAGGTCGAGCGCCCACATGCCGCGCGTGATCTTGCGCACGGTGGAGCCGGCAAAGGAGTTGGCGTGCCAGTCGGTCGAGAAGCGCTGCACGCGCCGGAACGCATCCTGCGCCACCTCGGACATGATCTTCAGCGTGAACGGCACGATCACCTGCAACCCGGCCAGGCGCAGCACCATCGAGGCCGCGCCCAGCACCACGATGCCGCCGAACGCCAGCAATGCCGCGTGGCGCGCCTCGGGATCGGACGGCCCGCGCGTCAGCGCATCGACCAAATGGCCGGAGAATACCGGCATGAACAGGTCAGCGACCGTCGCACCCAGCAGAGCGACGGCGATGGCGAAGATGCGCCACGGCTGCTTCAGCCAGTGCCGGAACACGAAGGGCAGCACCACGCGTATCGCCGCGGGCTTTTTTGACAGAGCGGTCATGGCATCATCCGGCTGCATCTCGCGCAGGCCGGCTCCATCGATGGACGCGGGCCGGCCGCGAGGGCCGGGACGGCGTCACTTGAGACTGGTTTTGACTTGGGAAGCGGAGCGATCGGGACGCAAAACCCAATCGAAGCTGGCGGAAAGGACCTCTAGGAGGTCGAGCACATACCGAGCCAGGACATCATCGAGCGCGGAAGTGCGATCTGCGAATGCGACATAGTCATGCAAATCTCTCCCGGGTTCGAATGAATGAGGTGCGCTTTATAGATGTGCCGTTTGCGGTTTGCAACGGGGCTCCCGCAAGATCACGGACGAGTGTTGCAATTTGGTGCGGGGTGCCACTTCACACTCCGCTGTCATTCCCCGCGAAGGCGCCGCGAAGGCGGGGAATCCGGTACGCTGCGGCTTCTCGGTTCTAGCCGCGCCGTCTCGGCGTACTGGATCGCCCGGTCAATGCCGGGCGATGACACCGAGTGTGGGGCTGCTCAGTGCGCATCGCCGCCGCCGGCCAGCGAGGCCGGCTTTTTCAGCAGCGTCACCAGCAGGCTCAGGCTGAGATAGAACACCGTCAGCACGAAGAATGCATCGCCATAGCTCATCACCGCGGCCTGGCGATGGACGATCTGGCTGAGCTGCTTCATCGCCATCAGCGTGGAATCGCCGAGCCCCTGGAACTTCTGCATCAGCATGGTCAGGGTTTCGGTCGCGGTCGCATTGCCCCAGGTCACGCGCTCCTGGAGGCGCGTGATGTGCAAATCAGTGCGGTCGTTGAGCACGGTGTTGATGACGGCAAGGCCGACCGCGCCGCCGAGATTGCGCATCAGGTTGAACAGGCCCGACGCATTCTTCACCCGGTCGGGCGCCAGCGTGCCGAGCGCGATGTTGTTGGTCGGCACCATCGCGAACATCATGCCGATGCCGCGCAGGATCTGCGGCACGAGCAGCTCGTAGAAATCGTAGTCGCGGGTGATCCAGGTCATCTGGTAGGAGCCGATCGCGAACACGATAAGGCCGAACGCGATCATGTAGCGCATGTCGACCTTCACCATGAGCCGGCCGACCAGCGGCGCGACCAGGAACATGGTGATGCCCGACACGAACATGGTCTCGCCGATCATCAGTGCGCTGTAGCCGCGCACTTCGGCAAGATAGCGCGGATAGATATAGGTCAGGCCATAGAGGCCGATGCCGATGCAGAATTGCAGGACGCAGCCGATCGCGAAATTGCGGTTGGAGAAGGTGCGTAAGTTGACGATCGGCTCGGCGGCTGTGAACACCCGCCAGAAGAAGGCGATCGCCGAGATGACGCAGATCAAGGCGCAGATCGCGACGGAGGTGTCCTGCAGCCATTCATATTGCGGACCTTCCTCCAGCACATATTCCAGCGTACCGAGGAAGCCGGCCATGAAGATCAGGCCCCACCAGTCGAAGCGGTCGAGCAATTCGAAATGCGGCTCGTCGAAATCGACCAGCGCGATCACCCCGAGCGTGATGGCGATGCCGGGCACGACGTTGATGAAGAACAGCCAGTTCCACGACATCAAATCGGTGATGTAGCCGCCGACCGTCGGGCCGATCGTGGGAGCTAAGGTCGCAACAAGCCCGATGATGGGACCAACGATGTGGAATTTCGAGCGCGGGAAGACCGTATAGGCCGAAGCGAACACCGTCGGGATCATGCCGGCGCCGAGGAAACCTTGCAGCGCGCGCCAGAGGATCATCTCCTCGATGGTCGTGGCGAAGCCGCAAAGCAGGCTCGAGACCGTGAAGCCGGCGGCCGAGATCGCGAACAGCAGCCGCGTGCCGAGGGCGCGCGACAAAAACCCTGATAGCGGGATCGCGATGACTTCGGCGATCAGATAGGCGGTCTGCACCCAGGAGACTTCGCTGGAGCTCGCCGACAATCCGGCCTGGATTTCGCTTAGGGAGGCCGAGACGATCTGGATGTCCAGGATCGACATGAACATCCCGAACACCATGATGATGAACGCGAACAGCCGCTTCGGCGCGATGCGCTCCGAAGCGGGGTTCGCCATCATGGCCGGTGAAGCAGTGGTGGCGTTCGCCATGGTCTGACCTCGCAGGGCTTGAGGGCGCGCTTACTGCGGATGGACCGTGGTGGGATCGTCGAGATCGATCTCGCTGTCGGCGTCGGCCGCGCCCTTGTTGGTGTCGACCGTCGCATAGACCGACATGCCGGCGCGCAGCAGGTTCTGCTTCGCGACAGACTTCGGCACGCGAATGCGGACCGGCACGCGCTGCACGATCTTGGTGAAATTGCCGGTGGCGTTGTCGGGCGGCAGCAGCGTGAACACCGAGCCGGAGCCCGCCGCAATGCTGTCGACGACGCCCGAGAATTTGCGCATGCCGTAGGCATCGACCTTGATCGTCACCGGCTGGCCGGGACGGATGCGCTTGAGCTGGGTTTCCTTGAAATTGGCGTCGATATAGACGTTGTCGAGCGGCACGACATTACCGAGACGCTGACCGACCGCGATGAAGTCGCCGGCGCTGACGAGGCGGTTGGAAAAAATCCCGTCGACCGGCGCCCGCACCGCGGTGAAGCTGAGGTCGCGCTCGGCCTTGGCGAGCGTGGTCTTGAGCTCGGCGAGCTGCGCCTGCGCTTCGGCCTGCTGCGCCTTGGCAACGTCGACATTGCTGACGGCGACGTCGTAGGCGGCTTGCCCGGCCTTGACCGCGGCGGCGCCCTGGTCGCGTCCGGCTTCCGAACTCTCGAAGGTGGCGCGCGAGGCAAAGCCCTTGTTGCTTAGCGCCTGCTGGCGCTCATAGTCGAGATCGGCGCGCTTGAGGCCGGCTTCAGCCGAAGCCAGCTGCGCCTTGGCCTGTGCGACCTGGCTGTCGAGCGCCGCGACCTGACGGCCGATGCGGTCGATGGTGGCCTGCTGGGTCGCGATCCTGGTCGCGGCAGCGTCGACCGCGATCTTGTAGTCGCCGTCGTCGATGCGCATCACGATGTCGCCCGCGCGCACCGTAGTGTTGTCGCCGGCAAGGATCGAGGAGATGTGGCCGGCAACGCGCGCGCCCAGCATGGTGTTGTTGGCGCGGACATAGGCGTCGTCGGTAGCGACGTAGAAGCGGCCGACCAGCGTGTAGTAGCCGGCGTAGCTCGCGGCCGCGAGCGCCAGCACGAGGCCGACGCCCATCAGCACGAATTTGCGCTTGCCGGATTTTGGCGCGGCAGCGGCGGGTGCGGTAGGGGCCGGCTTGTCGGTCACGGGCTTCTCCGGCGCATCGCCGGTGCGGCGCTTGGTTTCCTCGGCCACATGGGAGCGCAGCTGCTCGGCGAGCGCCGCCGGCGTCTCGGGCACGGCGTCACCGTTCGCCGCTACCGTCTCATCCGCTTCCTGGCGAAGGACGCGCGCAGCCTGGTCTCTCGATACGGCCATAAAGGCCTCCCCCCAAAAAAGCGCGATCAAGGACGGCCGCCTTGCGGCCAGCTCCTCTCGCTATCCTAAATATCATTGACCGAACGGTTCGGTCAATATACATAATATTCTCAAGCGTGGACCCTACTGGCCCGAATCCTTTATTTGCGTTTCATAGTTCGGCACCCCGTCCGAAACCTTCCGAGACCCTGAACCAATGGTTGTAGCTGCCAGCGAACAACTGCACGTCATCCAAGAGGAGGACAGCTCGAAGCGCCGCCAGATTCTGGACGGTGCCCGTAAGGTGTTCATGGATCTGGGTTTTGACGGCGCCAGCATGGGCGAGATCGCGCGCGCGGCGCAGGTCTCCAAGGGCACGCTCTACGTCTACTTCGCCGACAAATGCGCGCTGTTCGAAGCCATCCTCGAGCAGGAAGCACTCTTTCACGGCCAGGTCGTGTTCAATTTCGACCCCGCGCGCGACGCCGAGACCACGCTGAAGGATTTCGGCCGGGCCTATATCCATTTGCTGTGCCGGCCCGGCGGCGGATCGGCGATCCGCACCGTGATGGCGATCGCCGAGCGCATGCCCGATGTCGGGCGCCGCTACTATCTGCGCGTGCTGGACAAGACCATCAACCGTCTGTCCGAGTATCTCAAAATCCACGTCGCCTCCGGCGATCTCAAGATCGACGATTGCGACCTTGCGGCATCACAGTTCATGGAACTGTCCAAGGCCTCGCTCTTCCTGCCCTTTGTGTTCCAGGCCGCGCCCCCGCCGTCGGAAGAGCGCATGACCGAGGTGGTCGACAGCGCGACGCGGATGTTTCTGGCGGCGTACCGCGCGAAGTAACGGCAAGCAGGCCGCGCGTTGCGTCGGCCGCTCCGGCGGCATTATATTTGGGCTCATGTCTCGTGATCGCCCGCCCGTCGATATCCTCCATTATGAGATCGTCCAGGAACAGGCCTCGGCGCTCGGCCGGATGGGCCGCACGCTTGAACAGGCGCTCACGCGTTTGCGTGAGTTCGACGCCGCGCACGCTGCGGCGGAGCTACCTGCTTCGATGCGGCCGGCCCGGCGCAAGCTGGTGATGGAAGCCGGCCAGGCGCTCTGGATGTTCGTGGTGCAACGTGAGGCATCCGGCCTGCGCGACAGCCGCCATATCATGCGAACCTACAACGTCCCGGCTGAGGTGCAGCTGTGCATGGGGCTGGTCCAGGCGCCGTCGAGGCCGACGCCGAAATGATGTTGCAGAGCTACGGCCCGATCTCTTCCATCCTGCGCCAGCCATGCACGATTTGCCGTTCGTCCCGCGTGATCGCAAAGCAATTGCCACCGCCCGCGGGCTGATCGTGACGGCGATCGATGGGATGGCCGGCAATTTGGCAGAACAGCAACGTGCCGACGGCGCCGTGGCCGACGAAGAGAACGTCGCCGGGACCGTTGCGTGCGAGCACCGCCTCGGCCTCGCGCACGATGCGCGACTGCGCATCTACGGCGCGCTCCCAGCCGCGGACACTGAGATGTGGCTGCGCAAAGAACTGGTCGGCGACCTCTTCGAATTCGGCCGGCTTCAGGAAGCCGGTCGCCGAGCGGTCGTTCTCGTGCATGGCCTCGCGGATCTCGACCATGACGCCGAGCCTGACAGCAATGATCCCCGCGGTCTCGATTGCCTTGCGCTCGCCGCTGGAGATGATCTGCGTGGTGTTCGCGAGCCAGCTCGCATTGACCAGCGCTTCGGTCCGCGTTCGGCCGATCGAACTGAGCCCCCATTGCGGCACGGGGACATCAGGGTCGATGTGCACCTGCGGATGGGTGAGATAGCGGATGATATCGGCGGCCATCTCAATCGTCCGCGAACTCGTCTTCCTCGTTGATCTTCTCGCGCTTGTTGCTCTTGCGCGCACCGAGCGAGCCGGTCACGGACGGATCGCGCGTGCTGGCGTAAGGACTGCGTCCACCCGCCCGCGCGGCGACCTCTTCGCCGGAGACCGCGGCGGGCTGGCAGATCAGGCGGCGGCTGGCGCGGCGCATCAGATCCACGTGGATGTGATCGTAGTGATAGACGTTGGAGCCCGGCGCCAGCACCGTGGTGAAATGCGCGCACGCACCCGACTGCACGTCGCGCAAAAATCCCTGCTCTTCCGGCATGCCGCGCCAGCCGTCCTTTACGGAGATGCGGCGGCCGTCGGCGAGCACGAAGGCGGCGATGTCGAGCGCATTGCCAAAGGCGTGCTCGGAGATGTGGGCGTGCGAATTGCCGTTCATGCCGCGGCAGGAATAGGCGGAGATCTGCTTGATCTCGGCGACGCGGGCGCCGAACCAGCGCATCGCCGACGGCTGCACGGTGTCGGACAGCCAGCGGTCGAGCTCGGAGACGATCGGACAGGCGAGCGTCGCAGTCGGCTTCACGACAACCGGGCCAACGGCGGTGACAGGATTGCCTTGCACAGGGCCGAGGCGCGGCTGCTGTGCCGGCGGCTGCGCGTAAGGTGCCGCCGACCGCGCCGGATAGCTCGGCGCATTCATGTAGCGCGCCGCACCCGCGGCATCGGTGCCCTCGGGCGGCAGGTCGATCTCGTCCTCCTGCGGCGCCACGCCGGGTGCATTCAGTTGCATCGGCCCGGACGACGCGCCGTAGCCGGAAGGCTGGCGCACCGCGCTCTCGGGATAGTTCGAGCGCTGCGGATAGTTCTGCCCCTGCGGATAATTCGGTCGCGGCTGCGTTACCGGCCAGCGCGGCTGGTTGCCGACGCTCCC
The DNA here is from genome assembly GCF_023073315.1 of Bradyrhizobium sp. 1. Taxonomy (GTDB): domain Bacteria; phylum Pseudomonadota; class Alphaproteobacteria; order Rhizobiales; family Xanthobacteraceae; genus Bradyrhizobium. The sequence goes on from NZ_JADPJH010000022.1 coordinate 449,393, forward strand.
CGGCGGGCGCAATTCCTCATCGGCAAAGCCGTAGCTGCTGGAGGCGTCACCGATGGCGGCGACCTTCAGAGGATACTCGGCGCCGCACATGCCCGGACCGGAGATCGGTTCGATGCGGACGATGTCCGCACTCTCCTTGACCGCGCCCGATTTCAGGCATGCGGCTTCGGCCTCGGCCCGCCACGGTTCACGTTCGGCCTGGAAAAAGCCGCGTCCGCAACCCGCAAGCGTTACAAGGACGATGGAGCCGACGAGATACAAACGAACTCCGCGCGTCATGCACGCACGTTCGGTGAATTTACTTAAAGACTCTTCAACACGTTGATTTCAGTGTTCTTTAACCATACCGGGCGCGGCCCCGCGGTTGCTGCCGAAGATGAGCGACAGCAGGACTGACTTTTTCGAAAAGAGACTTTCTGTTAACCATGACGCTCGCGCGCAGAGAGGCGCGCATGGAGCGACGTCATGACTTTCGCCGGGAGACTGAGCGTTGTCGCCGCGTACCTCGCCATGGCCTTTGTCGGCGCCATCGTGCTCGGCATGATCTAGAGACTTCGTCGACCGACATAATCGTGCGCTTCACGACCGCGCGCCCCACTGCCGCGACCTCGTGACCACCTTGTCCGGCTGCCCCTCGACGCGCGTCCAGTCGTTGCCGGAGCACCAGAAGCGGCCGAGCGCGCAGGCTTCGACATAGAGCTTGCCGGAGCTCTTGAGTGTCATAGCCCCATAATAGGTGTTGCCGCTCGAGCGGCTGTAGATGCTGCCGGTCCAGGCATCATGCGATTTCGGCTTCATGTTGACGAGCACGCTCTCGCCCTTGGCCGAATTCTCGGTCAGCGCATAGCCGCACAATGCGGGGCCGCAGCGTTCGATGCGGACCATGCTCTTGGCGCCGTCGCTCTCCCATTGCCCGAGCGGCAGATAGTCAGGCTCGTCGTCGTTACCATTCGGAATCGTTGTGGCCGGCTGAAGCGTGGGGACCGGATTGTCGACCGGCGGCTCGGTCCGCAGCGGTCCGGGCGTGATCGTCTTCGGCGTATCCAGGCGCGACAGCTCAACCCGCGGTGGATTCGGGCTCAGCGCCGCGGGTTTTGGCGCCGGCGGCACGACAGGCTGTGACGTCGTGGCGGCGAGGACGGGGGTCGGCAGTGCCGGAGGCGGGGCGACGACCGTCGCCTGCGGTGGCCTCGCTGGAGCAGCCGGATAGACCGGCTGCGGCGCCTGCACGACCCGCGCGGGCGTCGGGGCCGGTGCCGTGCCGACATCTTCCGTCGTCCGCAGGCTGTGGCTGGACACCGAAACACAGGAGCCGGATCGGCAGTTGCGCGGCGCTTCGACGTGGAACCGGTGGCCGCCGATCGAGAAGGAATAGGAGCCGGCCTGAGCCGCGGGCGCCATCGCCATCAGAGCGATCAATGTGCCAAGCGAAGTCGCAAGCCGCGTCATCGGAGCCTCCCGCTGTGTCCCGGCAATGTTACACGGGAGGAACCGCGGCTGAATGTGCGCTGGCTCACCCAGCGCGCGCGAGCCGTTGTGACGCCCATCACAGAATGCCGGAGAGCCCCGGCATAGGGTCGAACCACGCTTCATCCACCAGCGACTTCGTCCATATCGGGACCGCACATTTTTCGGAGGTTGTCATGAACAAGCTCACCATCGCCGCCACCGCGCTCTTCCTCGCTTCCACTGCCGCAGCCCATGCCGGCAATTCGCTCTCGTTCCAGATCGAAGGCCAGCACATCCGCATCGAGACGCCGCGCAACTGCGCATCGCTCAACTGCGTGACCATCGTCGCGCCCGGCCTCTCGGACAAGCCGATCAAGCTGAACAACATCAACCTCAAGGGCTTTGGTGGTTCCAAGGACGATGATGTCGACACCACGCCGGCTCCGGCCAGCACCGCGCAACCCGCGCCCGCTCCGGTGCAGCAGCAGCCCGTGCAACAGGCGCCGGTCCAGGCGACCGCGCCTGTCGCTCCCGCCGCGCCGGCGACGACAATTGCCGCCGCACCGTCCGTCGATACGACGACGCAGCCCGCGCCTGTTGCGGCTCCTGCTCCGGTCGCAGCAGCGCCGGCTTATGCGCCCGCTCCGGCTCCGGTTGCCGCAGCACCTGTGCAAGCCGCCAACACGCCGATCGGCGTCTGGGCAACCGAAGAGAACAAGGGCAACGTCCGCGTCGAGCAGTGCGGCACCAATCTCTGCGGCTTCGCCGCGAAGACCAACGAGCGCATTTTGATCAACATGAAGCCCGACGGCGCGAAGTGGAGCGGCCGCATCCACGATCCCGACTCCGGCAAGAACTACGACTCGACGATCGCGATGAAGGGTCCGAACGCGATGCGCGTGCAGGGTTGCGCCTTCGGCGGCATGTTCTGCGGCGGCCAGACCTGGAAGCGCGTGAGCTGACACCGAACGCATCCCGGCTGACAAGCCTTCTTGTTCTCATGATGGCGCCACGTCCCCGACACCGGGACGTGGCGTTTGAACATTCGCCCCTGCCATGCGACAGATGTTCATCGGCCGTTCAGCCATATCAGTCTGATATCGGCAGACCTCGCCTTGCGTTTTCACCGGGACCTCATTCGTGGCTTTGATGGTGGCTTGGCGCCGCTTCGTGTTTGCTGTTCCGCTGCTGGCATTGCCGCTGGCCGGCGCGGGTCATGCCTGCGCCTCCGATACAATCGAGCTTGCGCAGGCACAGTCACAAGCGCAGCCAACGCCGGCGCCCTCCCCGGCGCCATCAGCTTCGCCTGCTCCCGCGGCAGACGCACAGCCCGCCGCCGTCGAGCCGATCGGCAACGTCGCGACCGTCACGGGGATCGCCACCGTGGTCCGCGACAAGAACTCCTATCCGCTGAAAGCGCGCGACGACATCTATCTCAACGACGTCGTGCAGACCTCGTCGAACTCCTCGCTCGGCATCACCTTCAACGATGCGACCACGTTCAACCTCTCCGCCAGCGCAAAAATCACCATCGACAATTACGTCTATGAGGACCGCGGCAAGCAGAATTCGGCGATCTTCGACATCGGCAAGGGCACCGTCGCCTTCGTTGCGGCAGCGGTGGCGAAGACCGGCGACATGAAGATCGCGACGCCGACCGCGACACTCGGCATCCGCGGCACCACCGGCGTCGTCGACGTGCCCGAGGGCGCGGCGGCGAGCGGCGCCAACAACGTCAACATCAAGCTCTATCCCGACGCGGACGGCCGGGTCGGACATATCGACGTCAACGACCGCACGAGCGGCACGCGGCTCGGCGCGCTGACACAAGGCGCGAGCGGCTTTGCAATCCGCGCAGGCGGCACAGGCGGAATGCGCTTTGCCGCCGTGCCGATCACGATTCCCGCGCAGCAGATCGCGCGCGACCGCGGCTTCGTCAGCCAGGTGCATCTGGCACAGACCACGGGCCGGCAGATCGTCACCGAGCAGCGCGATTTCCGCCGCGCCAATCCGGCCGCGATCAGCCGGATTCCGCGGCCGGCCCAGCCGCCACAGCAGCAGCAATTGCGGCCATCGACAGCGCCGGCCCAGCAACAGCAGCGGCCGAACGGCCAGCCCGGTCAGAACAACCGTCCGGGTCAGCAGCAGCCGGGTGCACAGACGCCGCAACGGCAAGGACAAGGCGGCGCCGCGCGGCCGGGCACGCCGCGCGCAGGCCAGGGGCAGCGACAACCCGGCCAGCAGGGTCCCGGGCAGCCGGCCGCCCAACCTCGCACGGGGCAAGGCACGCAGCCCGGCGGCGTGACGCAGCCGCAACGAAACGGACAGACCCCGGCTCAGCCTGGAGCGGTCACGCCGCAGCCGGGCACGACACCGCAACCACAGACGCCGCGCACCGGATTGCAGCCGGGCCAGCCCGGCGCGCAGCCGGCCGTCCAGCCGCAACAAGGCGCTGCGCCGCGCCAACCCGGCTTGCAGCAGCGCCTGCCGGGCGCGCAACGCCCCGCAGCGCCGCGCAAGCCAGCGCCCGCTCCGAAGGAGAAGAAGCGGCGATAGAGTGTAGTGCGCGCCGCGCCGTCGGTGCGCTCCCTCGCCCCGTTCTTACGGGGAGAGGGTTGGGGTGAGGGGCTGCTTCGGCGAAAATAGTGGGAGAGAGACTCGCGGAGAGTCCCCCTCACCCGGATTGCATCTTCGATGCAATCCGACCTCTCCCCGCAAGCGGGGCGAGGTGAACATAACTCAGGCCTCGCCGCGCAGCCAGGCCTTCACTTTCTGCAACAACCCGTGTTGCAACTCTTCAACGGACGCCGCTTCGGCCGGCGTCAGTGTCGGCAAGGCTGCATCGATGTCGTCGGCCGCCAGTGGCAGCGCCGGTTCGGGAACGGGGATCGCCTCCGGAGCCGCCACAGGCGCAAGCCCCGCCGCCGCAAGCGCGATCGGGCCGATTTGCGTCAGGAACGTGCGCTCATATTCGCGCGACAGCCGCGCGAGCGCCTCTTCCAGCGTCACCCAGTCGACCGCCTTGATGTCGTTCATCAGCTTGCGGACGGGACCGCCATAGGCCTCCATGCGCCAGAAATGCACGACTTTTGAGCGCCCGCCCGACTGGTAGACGAGCGTGCCCAGAAATTCATGGATGGCGACCTCGTGGCCGGTCTCCTCCAGCACCTCGCGGTGCGCGGCTTGCTTCGGCGTCTCGCCGTCGTCGAGCTTGCCTTTGGGCAAAACCCATTCGTTGCGCTTGCGCTGACGCACGATCGCGATCAGCGGCGCCCCACGCCGCAGCACAATACCACCCGCCGCCATCACCGGCGCCCGCGCCATCATCAGATCCGTGTCGTCGCTTTGTCCCCGCGAACGATATAGGCCGCCGACACGGCAGATTGAAGGCTATTTTCTCCTCAACAGCGCTTGGCCCGCGCTGATGCGCGTGCCCTCGGAGATGCCGTCGCAGAATGTAAAATCGCCGGGCGCCAGGATGATGATGGTGGAGCCGTGCTCGAACCAGCCGAGCTCCTCGCCCTTGCTCACATTGACGTCGCAAGGGAAATTGACCGGCCCCCTTGTCTGCGCATTCAGTACCATGTCGAGAAAATGCAGCCGGATGCTCGCGACCAGGATCGCCGCAACCGGCACCAGCGTCACCGCTTCGCCGGTCGACAAATGCGTGCGGATCACCGCACGCTCGTTCTTGCAGAACAGCCGCTCGACCCGCTTCAGCGCGATCGGGTTGACGTTCCAGACATCGCCATGGATCAGCGTGACGCGCTCGATATGCGCGTCGAAGGGCGCATGGAAGCGATGATACATGCTCGACGTCAGCCGCAGCGTGACGAAGCTTCCGTTGCGATGCTGATCGACCAGCGCGGAATCGCCGAGCAGGTCGAGCAGCGAATAGGGCGCGCCCTTGACCTGGAACAGCTCGGTGTCGGCGATCCTTCCATGGGCGCCGACGATGCCGTCCGAGGGGCTGGCCACGACTGACGGATCCGGATCGAACGGCCGGAGACCCGGCTTGAGCTCCCGGGTGAAACAATCGTGCAGGCTCTTGAAATGGGTCTTGCTCGCCTCCGACAAATCGAGGTCGGAGAACAGCTTCCACAGCGCGATGGAGCCGTCCCGAATGAGCGGGTTCTCGATCTTGGAGAACCAGCCCATGAACCGGGTCAGGGCCGCGCGAGGGATGCGGTTGGTCAACAGGAAGTTGAGGTCTTCCTGCTGGGTGAAAGAGGCGATGAAGGCTTTGACTGTCATGAATCTGTCAGCTCGCAGTATTAGCGCTTGTTGTCATGGAAACGACACTCCCGATTCTTTCTTTGTCCGTGGCCGCCGCAGCGTCCGCTGCCGCCGCCTTCCCGAAGCTCAAGGCGCGGCTCGCATTGTCCCGCGCCAAGCACCGGTCGCTCGCCGGGCACTCCAAGATGTCGCGCCGGGTGGCAAAGCTGCTCCCGTTCTACGAATTCGAGGGCGACAAGTACTTCGGCTGCGACGGCGCGCCCGCGAATGTGGTGAGGCAGCGCAAGGAGGCCTTCTTCCGCCTCGCCAACCTCTACGCCGAGCGCTACCCCAGGGGCCGCGCGATGACGAAGGAAGCGGCGGAGACGATCTCCGACCTGCACTTCACCGAAACCTACCGCGTGCCGTTCCCCTTCTCGCGTCTCGTCCGCGAGCATCTGGGCACCTCGACCTTCATGGAATCCTCGAGCGGCGTCACCGTCACGGATGTCGACGGCAACACCTCCTACGATCTCACGGGATCCTACGGCGTCAACATCTTCGGCAACGACTTCTACAAGGAGTGCATCGAGGGCTCCGAGAAGCGCGCACACGCGCTCGGTCCGGTGCTCGGCCCCTACCATCCCGTCATCCTCGAGAACGTGCAGCGTCTCTGCCAGATCTCCGGCCTCGACGAAGTCTCGTTCCACATGTCCGGCACCGAAGCCGTGATGCAGGCGGTGCGGCTCGCGCGCTACCACACCAAGCGCACGCATCTGGTTCGTTTCGCCGGCGCCTATCACGGCTGGTGGGGCGACGTGCAGCCCGGCGTCGGCAATCCGATTCCCGCGCACGAGACCTACACCCTCGCCGAGATGTCGGGGAAGACGCTGCACGTGCTGCGCACGCGCAAGGACATCGCCTGCGTGCTGGTCAATCCGCTCCAGGGCCTGCATCCGAACGGCAACGCGCTCGGCGATTCCTCGCTGGTCGATTCGTCGCGCGGCGGCAACTTTGACCGCGCGGCCTACACCGAGTGGCTGAAGCAGCTGCGTGAAGTCTGCACCGAGCGCGGCATCGTGCTGATCTTCGACGAAGTGTTCGTCGGCTTCCGCCTCGCCGCCGGCGGCGCCCAGGAATATTTTGGCGTCAAGGCCGACATGGTGACCTACGGCAAGAGCCTCGCCGGCGGCCTGCCGGTCGGCGTGGTCTGCGGCAAGAAAGAGTTGATGCGCCGCTTCAACGACGATCGCCCCGCCGACATCTGCTTTGCCCGCGGCACCTTCAACTCGCACCCCTACGTCATGACGGCGATGGACGAGTTCCTGAGCCGGCTCGCCAGCCCGAACTTCCGCGCCATCTATGACGGGCTGGACGCCACCTGGAACGGTCGCGCCGAAAAGCTCAACCAGATGATGACCGACGCCGAGCTGCCGGTGCGGTTCGCCAACTTCTCGTCGATCTGGACGGTCAAATACACCACCCCGTCCCGCTACAACTGGATGCTGCAATATTACCTGCGCGCCGAAGGCCTGTCGCTGAGCTGGGTCGGCACCGGCCGGCTGATCTTCAGCCTGAACTACACCGACGCCGACTTCACCGAAGTCGCCGAGCGCTTCGTCCGCGCGGCCGAAAAGATGAAGGCCGACGGCTTCTGGTGGCATGACGGCGTGCTCACCAACAAGAACATCAAGCGGCAGATTTTGAAAGAGATGCTGGCCAAGCGCTTTGGCCGCTGAGGCCTTTCTGCGCTTCGCCGCGAGCACCGCCCTCTCCTCCCCCTCGCCCCGCCCTTCGCGGGGAGAGGGTTGGGGTGAGGGGCCGCTTCCGCAATCACGGTGAGAGCTAGACTCGCGGAGACTCCCCCTCACCCGAATTTGCGCTACGCGCAAATTCGACCTCTCCCCGCAAGCGGGGCGAGGTGAAGAGAGCGTGCGGCTCCGCTGAGTCACGTTAAAGGTATCCCCCAAGACGTGGATGCCCGGCACGAGGCCGGGCATGACGCAACCATCAGACATCGGAGTGTTTGGTGAGAACAGCGCGCTCAGGCGTGCTGCTCTTCGAGCGTGGGCTCGGAGATCAAGCCCAGCGTGTGCTCGGGGTTGAGGTGCAGGCCGGGATCCATCAGCTCGCCGCGCATCAAAGCGAGCGGAGCAGTGCGGTAGAGCATCAGATCGTGGAACGGGTCGGTCAGGATCTTGGTCATCCAGACGAGACCGGTCTCGACGTCACGGATGAAGAACAGGTGCACGGTGCGGAACAGCAGACCGCCGCCGCCGATCACGAGCCAGATTTTTGCGACCTGCCGCATGAAGTCGGTCGCGCTTGCCCAGGGCGTGAACAGGCCGAACAGCGTCGGATCGACAACCAGCACCAGCGGCGACAGCGCCCAGATCGCCATCAGCACGACCTTGCGCTGAAGGTTGTAGCCGACCTTGATGTCTTCCTTGTACTCGTGGGTCGCTTGGTTGATGTGATCGAAATCGTGCGGCTCGAAGAAGAAATGACCGGCCTGGCGCGAGGTCATCGAGACCAGCCAGCCGACCAGCGCCGAGAGCATCGGATCGACGAACAGCCAGACATAGGCGAAGAGGAAGCTCAGCGCGCTGACGAAGTGCAGACTCTGATTGATGCGGCTGTGGTGATAGTAGCGATGGTCGTCCCAGCGCTGGATCCGCAGCTGCTCGAGATAATTCTTGATCATGCTCTCCCCCAAAATGCTTTCGGGTTCTGGATTTACAGGGATTCGATGTAGGTCGTGTGACATCATCATTTTGTCACATGACGATATGCAGCGGCGCGATGACGCACGGGAACGCGTGAGCGGCGGATCGAACCGCCGCTCTCACAGCCTGACTCAAGCCGCCTTGGCGACGTCGACCTTGCGGAAGCGCACCAGCGAGAAATGGCCAAGCGGCGGAATCAAACGGCGCTCGGCGAGCTCGATGCCCTTCGCGCCAGAGAGCCACTTGACGTAACGCGACCAGGCGAACTCGGCGGTGCGGAAGCCAAGCGGACGCACCACCGGCTGGAGCTTCTGCTCGATGAAGCGGCGCATGCCGGTATCGGCACTGACGCGGGTGAGGATGATCAGCTCGCCGCCAGGGCGCAGCACGCGGGCGAATTCGTCCAGCGCCACTTCCGGATTCGGCACGGCGGTGACGACATATTGCGCCATCACGACATCGAAGGAATTGTCGGGGAATTCGAGCTTCTCGGCATCCATCACCGCGAGGCCCTCGACGTTCTTCAGATTGCCCTCGGTGACGCGCTGGCGCGCCTTGTCGAGCATCGCTTCCGAAATGTCGGTGCCGAAGATGCGCAGATGCGGAGCGTAGAGCGGCAGCGAAATGCCGGTGCCGACGCCGACCTCGAGCACGCGGCCGCCGATCTTGTTGGTGGCTGCGATCGCCGCTGCGCGGCCCTTGGCGAACACGCCGCCGAACACGAGGTCATAGACCGGCGCCCAGCGATCATAGGCCTGCTCGACCGTGCCACGGGTGAGGTCGAGCTGCTGGGTGCCGTCAAGGTTCATGATCTTAGCCATCGATGAGGTTCTCGCTGTGGTTCAAGACGTAAGGGTCAGCCGCGCACCGGTCGCCGCGCCATGACGGGCGAGGCGCGCAAGGCACGGCTGGGTTGAAGTGAGGTGAGGTTTCCGACGAACTGGCGCGCGCTGTTCTCCCAGGAGCGCTCCAGCGCGAAGTTGCGGCAGGTCTCGCGCGACATGGTGAGTGCGCGCAGGCACGCGGATCGCAGATCATGGTCGATCGCGCCGATCGGGTGATCGGCAATGACGTCCTTGGGGCCGGTGACCGGGAACGCCGCAACCGGCGTGCCGCAAGCGAGCGCCTCGAGCTGCACCACGCCAAACGTGTCGGTGAGGCTCGGGAAGACGAACACATCAGCGGCAGCGAGATGCGCCGTCAGATCCGCGCCCTTCTTCTCGCCGAGGAAGATGACGTCGGGGTATTTCTTCTCGAGCTGCGCTTTCTGCGGGCCGTCACCGACGACGACCTTGGTGCCGGGCAGGTCGAGCGAGAGGAATGCTTCGAGATTCTTCTCCACCGCGACGCGGCCCATGGTCATGAAGATCGGACCCGGCAGGTCGAGCTTGGCAGGATGATCGGGATGAAACAGTTCCGTGTTGACGCCGCGCCCCCAGAAGCCGAGGCGCTTGAAGCCGCGCCCGGCGAGCTCCTGCCGCAGCGAGGGCGTCGCCACCATGGTCATGGCGGCGGCATCGTGGAAATGGCGCAGCACGGCATAGCCGACGGCATCAGGGATGCCGGTTCGCACCGAGACGTACTCCGGGAAGCGCGTCGTGTAGGAGGTGGTGAAGGCCAGCCGGTTGCGGCGGCAATAGGCGCGCGCGCCCCAGCCGATCGGGCCTTCGGTTGCGATGTGCAGCGCTTCGGGCGCAGCTTTCTCGATCCGCCGCGCGATCTCCTTGCGGCTCGGCAGCGCGATGCGCAGGCCCGGATAGGTCGGCAGCGGCCAGGACGGAAAGCCCTCGGGCGTCAGAAAGTCGATCTCGACGTCGAGCGCCTTGGCCGCGTTCGCCAGCGAGGTCAGGGTGCGGACCACACCGTTGACCTGCGGATGCCAGGCGTCAGTCGCTATTAATACCCGCATGGGGAAATCCCGAGATTTTGATGATTCTCGGCTTAGGACCATCAACCACGGATATTTCAGGCGTGTGACGTCACAGAAGTGTCGGCCCACCGTTTTGTTCGTTAACGCGTCCCCCCGGCCACGAAACTGTCATGAAACAATCCTTTCCGCGACGAAACCGTTTTCGGTTTTCCGCGCAAACGTCCCGAAACTTTTTGTCGTTAGTGAATTACGCAACGGAGCACCGAAACGGTGCCGGGGTGACCAAGAAACACCAAAGCAAACAGGGGCGACCAATGTTCAAGCTGGACACGTTCAGAACGTATTCGCGCGCCGTTGCTCTCGGTGCAGTGGCTGTTACCGCAATCGCGTTCGCAGGCCCGGCCAAGGCCGCGCCGGTGCAGCTTTTCCCCTTCTTCCAGCCGCTGCCGCCGATGGCTGCGCCGCAGCCGTACCAGCCCTACCAGGCGGCGCCCTCCCAGGTGGCGCCATCCGAGGACCAGGACGCGGTTGAGATGCCGGCCCGCTTCCGCCGCCAGACCGTCTCTTACGCGACGCGTGAAGCGCCGGGCACCATCATCATCGATACGCCCAACACCTATCTCTATTACGTGCTCGGAGGCGGCCAGGCCGTCCGTTACGGCATCGGCGTCGGCCGCGACGGCTTCACCTGGTCCGGCACCCAGTCGGTGACCAAAAAGGCCGAGTGGCCGGATTGGACCCCGCCACCGGAAATGATCGCCCGCCAGCCCTATCTGCCGCGCCACATGGCCGGTGGTCCCGGCAACCCCCTCGGCGCCCGCGCCATGTATCTCGGCGGCACCATCTACCGCATCCACGGCACCAATGCGCCCGACACGATCGGCAAGCACGTCTCCTCCGGCTGCATTCGCCTGACCAATGACGACGTTTCCGACCTCTACTCCCGCGTCAACGTCGGCACCAAGGTGATCGTGATGCCGATGAGCGAGCGCCGCGCGGACCTCGGCGCCGCGACGCGGTAACCCGACAGGACATTGTGACGCAAACGGCCCCGGAACCCACCGGGGCCGTTTTCGTTTGCCCTCGACGTCGCGCGCTCGCGGCGGCGCGATCCACGATGGAGGCGCAGATGCTAACTTCATCCAGCACATGGTTGCGCGCGATAGCCAGCACCGGAGCATTGACGTTGCTCGTCATCGCACCCTCCTCGCTCGCGCAACAACCGGCGAACGACGAAACAGCCCAGCAGGCCTTCAACAATTCCTGCCGCACCTGCCACTCGGTGAAAGAGGGCGACAATCGCCTCGGTCCCAACCTCAACAAGATCGTCGGCCGCAAGGCCGGCTCGTTGCCGAACTACAACTACTCGCCGTCGATGAAAGATGCCGGCTTGGTCTGGGACCCGGACAAGCTCGCGCGCTTCATGGTCAAACCGGACGAGGTCGTGTCGGGCAACAAGATGCAGCCTTATGGCGGTGTCTCGGCCGACGAGGCGACGAAGATCGTTGCTTATCTGCAGGCCGCGGGCGGGCAATAGGATCGCAGCGGCGCTACGTGCCCGCCGGCTCGTACCGCCGCTCGACCTGGAACGATTTCGCCGTGATCAGCCACGCATCCTTGATGCAGTGATACGCCAGATAGTCGACGTATTGGAGTAGATCGATCCGAACGCGAACCTTCACCAGAGCTTGCACGGGCGACGCCAGATCGATCAGCAATATTTCCTGAAGGCGCGGCGCATTTTTCGATTTGGGCGACGGGCTCGACGCCAGCATCGTCCTGTAGTCGCGAACCGGCAATATCCGCAATTCGGCGTCGCGAAAGCCGTGGAGCTGCGCCGTCGGCGCAAAGACGCGGTCGAACTGCGAAACATCGTTGTCGTACATCAGCGTGAAGTAACGCTCGACGGCGTCCAGTAGAGGCGCGACATCAGGGCTTTCCGTCGTGGCTCACTCCATCCAGGCAAGATCAGAGCAAGCCATCCCACGGAAAGGCGAGGCATGTCCTTGCGAACTAGGCTAGTCTGGACGGCTCGGGCGCAACATTGCGCCCTTCGTGGTCCAACAGGATGCGGTTCATGCCAAAATGCGAGCTGGATGCGATCGACCGGCGCATCGTCACCGAACTCCAGACCAATGCACGAGTGAGCAACATCGAACTGGCGGACAAGGTCGGTTTGTCGCCATCGCCCTGCCTGCGACGGGTGCGGCGGCTGGAGCAAGACGGCTATATCGACGGCTACCGCGCCTCGTTGCGGCGGGGCCGCATCGGTCTCGGCTTCTCGGCCTTTCTCGGCGTCAAGATCAATGGCCACGCCAACGACCAGGCGCTCGCGTTCGAGAAGACTGTGGTGGCCATGCCTGAGGTGGTTGCCTGCCATCTCGTGTCTGGCGAGGTCGACTATTTCCTCGAAATCGTCGTGCCAGAGCTCGAGGACTATCAGCACTTCCTCGTCGACAAGCTGCTCAACCTGCCGCTTGTGCGGGAGGTTCGCAGCAGCATCGCGATCCAGACGCTCAAAGCTGGCGCGCCCCTGCCGCTGGCGCATCTCGCATAGCCATGATCAAGCTGCTCACACCAACCGACGCGGCTCTCTATCGTGCGATCAGGCTGGAAGCGCTCGCGACCCATCCCGAAGCTTTTACCAGCACGCTCGAACGAGAGCAGAACAAGCCCCTCGCCTGGTTCGAGGAACGCCTCGCGACATCGGACGTCTTCGGCGCGTTCATCGGGGGCGATCTCGTGGGTACCGCCGGCTTCCGCCGGGAGGACGGCGCGAAGACCGCGCACAAGGGGGTGCTCTGGGGCATGTATGTACGGCCGCAAGCGCGGAAGTCCGGTACGGGGCGGCTCCTCGTCGACGCGGTCGCTGCGCATGCCGCAAAGCGGGTCGAGCAGCTCCAGCTCGTCGTCGTCAGCGAGAACCAGGCCGCGTTGCGGCTCTACGCGGCCTCAGGATTTGTCGAATACGGTCGCGGGGTGAAGGCGCTGAAATCCAACGGCCGTTACTACGACGAGATCCTGATGGCCTTGTTCTTCGACGAGAGCGAAGCGCGGTGATGCGGCGACCGTCTTAATGGCCAACCGCCCCTCCGCCGCTCCGAAATCAGCCTCAGCCACGCCGCCGAGTGAAACGCGCTCATCAGCAGATACATCGGCACCATCCCGCCCAGCAGAGACCCGTGCCCGGCGGAGCAAAGCATGTCCGCCGGACCGCTGCCGATCATGGCCGTCAACACGGCCATGATCGCGAAGGTCGGCGTCGCCGCTAAAGCCAGGCACCTGGCGAGGTGGCGCGCGGCCACCACGCCGTCGCGGCTGGCGCCGGCAGTTGCGCTGACGGGACTAGTCACGTCCTTCCGCGGCCTCCTCGCGAAAAGCCTTCTCGCCGGCATCGGTGACCTCGACCCATTTCTTGTCGGGCGCGGCGCCTTCGGTGTAGCTGTCGTGCCAGTTCCACCATTTGTAGGTCGGCGTCTGCGGATAGCCTTTTGGCGAGTCCTCCCAGACCTCCTGGCGGCCGAGCGGCGTGATGTCGAGGTAGTTCCAGGTGCCGCCCATCTGCTCGTCGCCGCGGCTCTTGATGAAGTAGGTGCGGAAGATACGGCCGCCGTCTTGGTAGAACACGTTCGTCCCGTGCCATTCGTCCACGCCGAAATCGGCATCGAAACTGTCGGTGATGGTGACCCACGGAATCTCCCAACCCATCCGCTGCTTCAGCCTGATGATGTCGGCCTGCGGCGCGCGCGAAGCAAAGACCAGCGTGGTGTCGCGGGCGTTGAGGTGGGAGACATGGGCGACCTGGTCGGCCACCATCGAGCAGCCGCGACAGGCATGATCGGGCCAGCCGAACACGCCGGGCTCGAAGAAGGCGCGGTAGACGATCAGCTGCCGCCGGCCCTGGAACAGATCAGTCAGACTGACCTTGCCGCCGGGCCCCTCGAACGCATAGGTTTTGTCCACTGCCATCCACGGCATCCGCCGGCGCTCGGCGGCGAGGGCATCGCGGGCGCGGGTATGCGCCTTTTCCTTCACGAGCAGTTGCTGACGGGCGGCCTCCCAGTCCTGCGGCGACACCACTGGCGGTGTTTGCATGGCGGCGTTAGTTCCTGCTTTTTCTGCTGATGTCATTATCGTTCTCCAAACCTCTTGCTCACCGCACCTTGTCGGCCGTCAACGATTTCTGGCACCAAGCGGTTGCGCGGTGGGAGTAACAAGTGTGGCGGGATTGACATGGAGTCGCTGATCACCGCCGCGGCGCGCGCGTTAGAGGCCGGCGATCCGCTCGGTGCGCTGAACCGCGTTGCACTGCGCAACGATGCCCCCTCGCTGGCGCTGCGCGGCATCGCGATGGCGCAGCTCGGCGATCTCGCGAAGGCCAAGGCGCTGCTGCGGAGCGCTGCGCGCGCCTTCGGTCCGAGGGAGGCGGTGGCGCGCGCAAGATGCGTGGTGGCCGAGGCCGAGATCGCGCTGGTCTCGCGCGACCTGAACTGGCCGGTGAAAACGCTCGCGGCCGCGCGTGCGACGCTCGAAAGGCACGGCGATCTCGCCAACGCCGCGCATGCAGGCCATATCGAGGCGCGCCGCCTGCTCCTCGTCGGACGCCCCGACGATGCCGAGCGTACGCTGACCGAGCTCGGCACCTCCCCGCTGCCGCCGGCCTCGCAAGTCGTCCGCGAGCTCGTGGTCGCCGGCATCGCCATCCGGCGGCTGAAAACGAAAGATGCGCGCGCGGCGCTCGACCTCGCGGCAAAAGCAGCGCGGCAGGCCGGCATTCCCGCGCTCGCGGCCGAGGTCGACAGCGCAAAGCTCATCCTCGACACGCCGGCCGCGCGCCTGATCGCGCGCGGCAGCGAACACCCGTTGCTGCTCGGGGAGGTCGAAAGACTGGCGACCTCGACCGCGCTCGTCGTGGACACCTTCCATCACGTCGTGCGCAGGCAAGGCGTAGTCGCCTCGCTCGGAACACGGCCGGTGCTGTTCGCCCTCGCCCGTCTGCTGGCGCAGGCCTGGCCTGCGGATGTCTCGCGAGAGGCGTTGATCTCAGGTGCATTTCAAGCCAGGCACGTCGATGAATCCCACCGCGCGCGATTGCGCGTCGAGATCGGGCGGCTGCGCACGAAACTCAAACCGCTCGCCGACATCAGCGCGACCAGGCAGGGTTTTGTGCTGTCGCCTAGGAAGACGCGCGACGTCCTCGTGCTGGCGCGACCAGTCGAGGAGAAGCACGCCTCCGTCCTGGCCTTCCTCTCCGACGGCGAGCCGTGGTCGAGCTCGGCGCTCGCGCTTGCACTCGGGACCAGCCCGCGCACGGTCCAGCGGGCTCTCGAGGAGCTCGCAAGATCGAACAAGGTGCAGTCGTTCGGTCACGGCCGCGCGCGCCGGTGGATGACCCCGCCCGTCCCGGGTTTCCCGACAGGCTTGTTACTCCCCGGACCGCTCATGAAGACGTAGGATGCATCACCTCACAAGGATGAAGACATGAAGCGTTCAGCGGCCGAGATCGTCAGGGAATACGGGCCCTTTCCCGGCGTCGAGAACGTGCATGGCGTCACCTATGATGGCGCCCATGTCTGGTTCGCGTCCGGCGACAGATTGAATGCCGTCGATCCTGATAGCGGCAAGGTCGCCCACTCGATCGACGTCGCCGCCCATGCGGGAACGGCGTTTGACGGCCGCCACCTGTTCCAGATCGCCGAGGACCGCATCCAGAAGATCGACGCCGCGACCGGCAAGGTGCTCGCCACTATTCCCGCGCCCGGCGGTGGTGGCGATTCCGGATTGGCCTGGGCGGAAGGCTCGCTCTGGGTCGGACAATACCGTGAGCGCAAGATCCACCAGATCGATCCGGAGACCGGGGCGGTGCTGCGCACGATCGAGAGCAAGCGCTTCGTGACCGGGGTGACGTGGGTCGACGGCGAGCTCTGGCACGGCACCTGGGAAGGCGAGGATAGCGACATCAGGCGGATCGATCCTGAGACGGGCAAGGTGCTGGAGCAGCTCGACCTGCCCCCTGGGACCATGGTCTCGGGCCTGGAATCCGATGGCGGCGATCGCTTCTTCTGCGGAGGTGGAGATCGCGGCAATGTGAGAGCGGTCCGCCGTCCCCGGCGCGGTTAGGTTGCGCAATGACAGCCCAAATGTGCGGCAACGGCATTCCAGCCCGTTAACACATTCGCCCCAATTTCACCCCACCGGTGCGCTCTAGCGCCCTTCTCGCCTGCCCTGTAGACTTTTGCCCGGGCGGCCTGGGGGATTGATGCGTCTAACGTTGAATTTGAAGACTGTCCTGATTGCCGTCGTGGTGCTCGCGGCGTCGTTTTTCGTCAGCCTGAAGGCGATGGACTGGCTGGCGCCGCGCGCGACGAATTCCGCGCCGCCTGTCGCGCAATTGCCGCCGCTGCCGCCGGTCGCGAAGACCTCGATCGTGGTCGCGCCGGTCGCGATTGCGATATCCGCGATCCGCGAGCAGGCCGAGAAGGCCGCGCCGCGCAATTTCGCCGGCAAGGCCGAGAACCCGATCTCGCAGATCCTGCAAGACGCCGACATCGGCTGGTCCGCCGTACGCGGACCGATGGCGGCGGCCGGCGACAAGGATGTGCTGACGATCTCGACGCCGCTCAATGGCAAGCTGAACGTGACGGGCTCGCTGTCGTCCAAGGCCACCGGCGCGCTCGGCGAAGCACTCGGCAGCGTGCTCGGCGGCGATGCGGCGAAACGGATCGGCGCGGTCAACATCAAGAATCTGAATGCCAGCGCCGAGATCAAGGGCAACGTCATCGTCACCTCGCGCCCGAAACTCGCGGCCAACTGGCATCTCGAGCCCAATCTCGGCGCCCAGGTCAATCTCGGCGACACCAACCTCAACGTCGCCGGCGCCAAGGTCAACGTGCCGGCGCAGGTCAAGCCGCTGATCGACAAGAATGTCGGCGAGCAGATCAACATCGTCTCCGAGCGCATCCGCAACGACCCCTCGCTGCGCGAGAATGCGAAGCTGCAATGGGCCAAGGCCTGCCGCTCGATCGCACTGCAAGGCTCGGGATCATCGGCCGCGCTGCCGCCGCTGTGGCTCGAGATGAAGCCGATCCGCGCCATCGCGGCGCAGCCGCGCGTCGACGCGCAGAACGTGACGCTACAACTCGGCCTCGAGCTCGAGACGCGCGTGACCTCGACGCCGACCAAGCCGGACTGCCCGTTCCCCGAAAAAATCTCGATCGTGCCGCCGACCGGCACCGGCGTGAACATCGGCGTTCCCATCGACGTGCCCTTCACCGAGATCAACAAGCTGATCGCAGCGCAAATGGTCGGCCATACCTATCCCGAGGACGGCTCCGGTCCGGTCGATGTCACCGTGAAAAGCGTCAACGTGATCCCCTCGGGCGACCGGCTGCTGATCTCGCTGTTGGTGCGCGCCAAGGAAAAGAAGAGCTGGCTCGGTCTCGGTGCGGAGGCGACCGTGCACATCTGGGGCCGGCCGATGCTCGATCAGGCGCAGCAGACGCTGCGGCTCGCCGACATCCAGCTCGCGGTCGAGTCTGAAGCAGCCTTCGGCCTGCTGGGCGCAGCGGCGCGCGCGGTGGTGCCGCAGATGCAGCAGGCGCTGGTGCAGAAAGCAACAATCGATCTAAAGCCCATCGCCGCCAACGCCCGCGAGAAGGTTGCCGCCGTGATTGCCGACTTCCAGAAGAGCGAGGACGGCGTCAAGGTCGATGCCAAGATCGACAGCCTGACGCTGGCCGACATCGCCTTCGATTCCAAGACACTGCGCATCGTCGCGGAAGCCGGCGGCTCTGTGAATGTGGCCGTGACGAAGCTGTCGGGGATATAGCGCGCCTTCACTCACCGCCCCGCGCGCGTCGCTTGCGCCGCTGGCATTCTCGTCGCAGGATGCTAAGCTGTTTTTCGCGACCTCGGACGAGGTGGCGACAGCATCGGTGCTGATGACGCGAGGACGATATGGAAGCCGGCATGGTCAAGCCTGCGCCGGCACTGGTGCGCTTTTCCGGCATTCAGAAGACCTATGATGGCGAGCACCTCGTGGTGAAGAACCTCGATCTCGACATCAGGAAGGGCGAGTTCATCACCCTGCTCGGCCCGTCGGGATCGGGCAAGACGACCACGCTGATGATGCTGGCCGGCTTCGAGGTTCCGACCCAGGGCGAGATCTACCTCGCGGAACGGCCGATCAAGAACGTGCCGCCGCACAAGCGCGACATCGGCATGGTGTTCCAGAACTATGCCCTGTTCCCGCATTTGACGATCGCCGAGAATATCGCCTTCCCGCTCTCCGTTCGCAACACGAGCAAGGCCGAGGCGCAGGAGCGCGTCAGCGCGGCGTTGCGCATGATCAAGATGGAAGCCCTGGCGCACCGGCGCCCCGGGCAGCTCTCCGGCGGTCAGCAGCAGCGCGTGGCGCTGGCCCGCGCGCTGGTTTTCAATCCGCAACTCGTGCTGATGGACGAGCCCCTGGGCGCCCTCGACAAGCGCCTGCGGGAGCAGATGCAGCTGGAGATCAAGCAGTTGCACGAGACGATGGGCATTACCGTCGTCTACGTCACCCACGATCAGAGTGAAGCGCTCACCATGTCGGACCGTATCGCCGTGTTCAACGACGGCATCGTGCAGCAGATCGACAGGCCCGACGCGCTGTATGAGCATCCGGTCAACAGCTTCGTCGCCCATTTCATCGGCGAGAACAATGTGCTGGCCGGCACCGTCGAGACGGTCGAAAAAGAATATTGCCGCGTCGCGCTGGCTGGTGGCGGCGCCGTGACCGCACGGGCGGTCAATGTATCAGGTGTGGGCGCATCGACCTCGCTGTCGGTGCGGCCGGAGCGGATCGCCATTATCCCGGATGGCGGTGCCGGCGACGGACCCAACCGACTGCCGGCCAAGGTGCAGAACACAATCTATCTCGGCGACCACGCGCTGGCCGTGCTCGATGTCGCCGGCAACGGGAAGTTCATGGTCAAGCTTCAGCCGGGGACGCATGACAGCCTGCGGCATGGCGAAGGTGTCTTCATCACCTTCCGCCCCGAAGATTGCCTCGCCCTCAATCCCGTCTGATGCAGCGATCAACATCAACGCAACGCACATGAAGAAGGAACGATGACCATGCTGAAGCGCAAGATTGGCAAGATTGCTCTGGGTTTCGCCGTGGCGTTGGGCGCCGGCACTGCGCTCGCAACGGTCGCGCAGGCGCGTGATCTCACCGTCGTGTCGTGGGGCGGCGCCTATCAGGACGCCCAGAAGAAGGTCTATTTCGAGCCGTTCAAGAAGGCAGCCGGCGTTCCCATGAACGACGAGTCCTGGGACGGCGGCGTCGGCGTGTTGCGCGCCAAGGTGCAGGGTGGCGCCGCCACCTGGGACGTCGTCCAGGTCGAGAGCGACGAGCTCGCGGTCGGCTGCGAGGAAGGCCTGTTCGAGAAGCTGGATTATTCCAAGATCGGCGGCGAGGCCGCCTACATCCCGCCGTCGGTCAATCCCTGCGGCGTCGGCGCCATCCTCTACGATTTCGTTCTCGGCTACGACAAGGACAAGCTGAAGGAGGCGCCTAAAGGCTGGGCCGACTTCTTCGACACCAGGAAGATTCCGGGCAAGCGCGGCCTGCGCCAGGGCCCGAAGACCACGCTCGAGATCGCGCTGATGGCCGACGGCGTCGCACCGAAGGACGTCTACAAGGTGCTGGCGACCGACGAGGGCATCGAGCGCGCGTTCAAGAAACTGGACACCATCAAGGGCGACATCGTCTGGTGGAAGTCCGGCGCCCAGCCGCCGCAATTGCTCGCCTCCGGCGAAGTGGCGATGACCTCGGTCTACAATGGCCGCATCGACACCGCGAACAAGAACGAGAAGAAGAACTTTGGCATGGTGTGGGACGGAGCGCTCTTCACCCTGGACAGCTGGGTCATCCTGAAGGGCAGCCCGAACAAGGACGCCGCCTACAAATTCCTGGACTTCGCGGGCAAGGCGGAGAACCAGTCAAAACTGTCGGAGAACATTGCCTATGGCACCTCGAACAAGGACGCGGCCGGTCTGATCCAGCCAGCCGTTCTGAAGGACCTGCCGACCGCGCCCGACAACATCAAGAACGCGGTCGAGGTTAACGTTGCTTTCTGGCTCGAGAACATCGACCGCCTGACCGAGCGCTTCAACAAATGGGCCGCGAAATAGCGCGCGACAACAACGTGGCGGATAGCTCGCCCGCGGCGCATCCTTCGAGACGCCCGCCTACGGCGGGCCCTCGGGATGAGGTCTGAGTCTGTGGTCGCGACTCCACAGGCCTCGATGTCGAGGAGCCTCATCCTGAGGAGACCGCGAAGCGGTGGTCTCGAAGGACGAGGCGCGCGCTCACGCCGCTCCAAAAGGCTCAATCGATGACAGCCGCGCTCCTTACCGGTGCCGATGCCAAGACCGAGGTGCCGCTCAAGCGCCGATTGAGACGTGCGGAGCGGAGACGCCAGGCCAAGGCATTGGCGCTGGTGCTGCCGCTTCTGCTGTTTCTGCTCTTCACCTTCGCGGGCCCGATCGCCGGCATGCTGTGGCGCGCGGTCGATGACCACGAGGTGCGTCAGATTCTGCCGCAAGCCGTCGCTGCTCTCGCCAGTTGGGACAGCAAGGACCTGCCGGACGAAAAGGCCTATGCGGCGCTGGCAAGCGACATCCTGGCGGCGCGCGCCTCCGGCACCATCGCCATCGCGGCCAAGCGGCTCAATTACGCCCTGAACGGATTTCGCACGATCCTGACTAGCACGGCACGCAATCTGAAGGCAGCGCCGGAGCCTGGCACGGCGAAGGAGGCGCTGGTCAAGATCAACCCGGCCTGGCGCGAGCGCACCACCTGGACGACGATCAAGGACGCCAGTGGCCCGGTGACCGGTTTCTACCTGCTCGCGGCGCTCGATCTGACGCGCAACGTGGACGGCGCGATCGTGGCAACCGCGCCGGATCAAGCCATCTACCGCGAGGTCTTCGCCCGCACCTTCCTCATCAGCCTTAGCGTCACGGCGCTGTGCCTGATGCTTGGCTTCCCCGTCGCCTACCTGCTGGCGACGCTGCCGCCGGGCCGGTCGAACCTGCTGATGATCTTCGTGCTGCTGCCGTTCTGGACGTCGCTTCTGGTCCGCACCTGCGCCTGGATCGTGCTGTTGCAGAGCAAAGGCGTCGTCAACGACAGCCTGCACTGGCTTGGCATCATCGACGAGCCATTGCGTCTGATCTACAACCGCTTCGGTGTCTGCGTGGCCATGACCCACGTTCTCCTGCCGTTCATGATCCTGCCGCTGTACAGCAGCATGAAGGCGATCTCGCCCGCTTACATGCGTGCCGCCGCATCGCTCGGTGCGCCTCCACTCACCGCCTTCCTGCGCATCTATCTTCCTCAAACCCTGCCCGGCATCGGCGCGGGAAGCCTGCTCGTCTTCATCCTGGCGCTCGGCTACTACATCACGCCGGCCCTCGTCGGGGGCGCCGCCGATCAGATGATCAGCTACTTCATCGCGCTCTACACGACCGAGACGGCCAATTGGGGCCTTGCTTCGGCGTTGGGGGCGGTGCTGCTGCTGGCCACCGTTCTGCTCGCTCTCGTTTACGGCAAGCTGGTGCAGGGACAGCAGGTCACGGGAGGGATGAAGAATTGAGCGACAATTCCTCCCTCCGCACGCCCAGCCAGCGCATCGCGTGGAGCGCGACCATCGTCGTCTCCACGCTGGTGTTCATCTTCCTGATCACACCAATCCTTGCGATCATGCCGCTGTCCTTCAGCTCGGGCTCGTACCTCACCTATCCGCTGCCGGGCCTCTCCTTGCGCTGGTACGACGACTTCATCAATTCGCCGCGCTGGATGAATTCGCTGAAGAACAGCATGATCATCGGCGTCGCCTCGACGCTGCTGTCGATGATTCTCGGCACGCTGGCCGCGCTGGGGCTGGCGCAATGGAAGAGCCGGTTCAAACCGCTCGTGCTGGCTTTCGTGCTGTCGCCGGTCGTTGTGCCCGGCGTCATCACCGCCGTCGGTCTGTACTTCTTCTTCGCACCGATCGGACTGACCGGCAGCTATCTCGGCTTGATCCTGGCCCACACTGCGCTGGCGACGCCCTTTGTGGTGATCACAGTCGGTGCGACGCTGCAAAGCTTCGACACCAACCTCGCACGCGCCGCCGCCTCGCTCGGCGCCTCGTCGCTTTATGCGTTCCGCCGCGTGATCCTGCCGCTGATCCTCCCGGGCCTCGCATCGGGTGCGCTGTTTGCCTTCGCCACGAGCTTCGACGAGGTGGTCATCGTGTTGTTCATGGCAGGTCCCGAGCAGCGTACCCTGCCGCGCGAAATGTTCAGCGGCATCCGCGAGAACATCAGCCCGACCATCACGGCAGCGGCCGTGATCCTGACGACGGTCTCGGTCATCCTGCTCGCGACCCTGGAAGGCTTGCGCCGGCGCAACGAACGGCTCAAGGGCAGCGGCGCCTGAGCGGCGGTGCAACTTCTCCCTGTCCCCGCTTGCGGGGAGAGGGTCGGGG
>NZ_JADPJH010000022.1:472245-515516 GCF_023073315.1 Bradyrhizobium sp. 1
TCCCCCTCATCCGCATCGCATCTCCGATGCGCTGCGGCCTCTCCCCGCAAGCGGGGAGAGGCGTAAGAGCACCATCGCGCCCTGCATATTCGCCGCCCCCTCACGCATCTTTGGCTTACCTGCCGCGACCGATTGTGGCTACAACGGTCCCCGCAACAAACCCAAACAACAACGCCAAGGGAGAAACAACATGCAAAAACTCATCGCCGTGGTCGCGGCCGGTCTTGCCCTCGCCGCCACATCAGGCGCCGCGCAGGCGCAGATTTCCGACGACGTCGTCAAGATCGGCGTGCTCACGGACATGTCGAGCCTCTATGCGGACGCAACTGGCAAGGGCTCGCTTGCCGCCGTCGAGATGGCGGTTGCCGATTACGGCGCCAAGGTCGCCGGCAAGCCTGTGCAGGTGGTCGCGGCCGATCACCAGAACAAGCCTGACGTCGGCGTCAACATCGCCCGCAACTGGTATGACAACGACAAGGTCGACGCGATCTTCGACGTGCCGACGTCGTCCGTCGCCTTGCCGATCTCGGCGCTGACGCGCGAGAAGAACAAGATCAACATCAATTCCGGCGGCGGCTCCTCCGACATCACAGGCCCGGCCTGCTCGCCCAACACCGTGCACTGGACCTACGACACCTACGCGCTGTCGAACGTCGCCGGCAAGGCGATGGTGAAGCGCGGCGAGGACACCTGGTTCTTCGTCACCGCCGACTACGCCTTCGGCATGGCGCTGCAGCGCGACGCCGCCAACGTCGTCAAGGAGAGCGGCGGCAAGGTGCTCGGCGAGGTCCGCCATCCGCTCAATTCGTCGGACTTCTCCTCCTTCCTGCTCCAGGCCCAGGCCTCCAAGGCCAAGGTGGTCGCGCTCGCGAATGCCGGCGGCGACACCACCAATGCGCTGAAGCAGGCCGCCGAGTTCGGCCTGGTGCAAGGCGGGCAGAAGATGATCGCGCTGCTGCAGGAGATCACCGACACGCATTCGCTAGGCATCAAGGCCACCCAGGGCCTGATCGTCACCGACGCGTTCTACTGGGACATGAACGAGGAGACGCGCGCCTTCTCAAAACGCTTCAACGACAAGGTCGGGCACATGCCGACCATGATCCAGGCCGGGCTCTATTCGGCGACCATGCACTATCTGAAGGCGATCGAGGCCATCACGACCGACGAGGCGCCGAAGGTGATGGCGCAGATGCGCGCCACGCCGGTCAACGACTTCTTCGCCAAAAACGGCAAGATCCGCATCGACGGCCGCATGGTCCACGACATGTATTTGTTCGAGGTGAAGAAGCCCGAGGAATCCAAGGGCGAGTGGGACCTCTACAAGCTGATTGCCACCGTGCCCGGCGACGAGGCGTTCCGCCCGCTCGACAAGGGCGGCTGCCCGCTGGTGACGCACTGAGATTCTCCCTCGCCCCGCAAGGGGCGGGCTAACAAAGTCACGACAGCGCGCCCGGTGAAAACCGGGCGCGCTTCGTTTAGCAGGCGTTCTGAGCCGCATTACTCCGAGTACTTGAACTCGGGCATGTTCTTCAGCTCGTCCTTGGTCGCGTTGAACACGGCGTGGTCCGGATACCACTTCGACGAAGACGACGTCGTCGACGCATTATTGTTGGCAGTGCCTGTGGTCGCAGCGCCGGTAGTCGTGGTCGCAGCCGGGCGATTGGCGCTGTTGTTCGCGGTCGTGTTGGCAACCGGCTGGTTGACGAACTTCAGCTTTTCGAACGGGATCGCAACCATGTGCTCGCCCATGCCGAGGAAGCCGCCGACCCCGATGACCGCGAGCTTGACGTTGCCGCTCTTGTCCATCAACAGATCGCTGATGGAGCCGATCTTCTCGTTGGCGTCGTTGTAGACATTGATGCCGTCCATCTTGGACGTGCGCCACTCGCCGGAAGCCGAAGTGGCGGTGGTTGCCGCCGCGGCAGGTGCCTTGCTGGTGTCGGTCGTGGCGGTCGGCGATTGCGCAAACGTAACGGTCGCAAGTAGAGCCGTGCCGGCAAGACCGGCGGCGATCGATTTCATCAACATTGTTGTCCTCTCCTTCAGCAGAAAACTTGTGCTGGGAGAACAACGCTGCCTACTCGCAGTTCCTGAGACGCGGCAATTTCGTCGCGCAATAATGGCGCTGCGTTGCGATGAAAGTTCCCGCGCGCGGGAACGTTCCAGATGCACAATTCCCCGCCGACGACCGTGCGCCTGGGTGAGCACGAGCGTGGCGGGGAACGCGCCGACCTGCGTCGTCAGGTCAGCTCTGGAAGTCAGCTCTTGAAGTCAGCTCTGGTAGTCGATCAGAAGTGCGGAGAAGTCCGAGCTGCTCGATGCGCTCGTCGAACTGCCGTTGGCCCCGTAGGACGAGCTCGACGATTGCGACTGCTGCAGCGCCTGGAGGAACTGCTCGAGGAGCTTGGCCGTGCTGCTGTCGGTCGAACTGCTGCTTGTCGAATCCGTGGTCGATGTCGACGACGAGTCTGAAGGGGAGCCGCCATCCGACGGCGGCGGACCGGGCGGGGGGCCGCCCGCACCGCCTGGGCCGCCGGGCCCCTTGGCGAAGGCGGACTGAAACACGCCCTTCAGCTCGGTGGCCTGGTCCGACGTCAGCGTCCCGTTCGAGACCTCGCCGGAGATGAGGTCGTCGATCTTCGACTTCAGGCCGTCCTTGGACGGCCTGGCGCCGCTCGACTGATCGCTGGAGCGGCTCTGCTGGAGCGCGGTATCGATGTCTTGCAGGGCGGTCGTGAGGGCGGACTGGTCCGACGACGAAATCGTGCCGTCGGACACTTCCGATTGCAATTCCTGCTGCAGCTTTTGCAGCGGAGACTGGTAATTACCGGCGGAGGCCGCCGAAATCGAGGTCATGATGATACCGTGGTTTTTGCGGGGTTTCGTACGCGATTGCGCCACGATATGGTTAACGGCCTTAACGAGATCTTGCCGCTCCACTGCCTGCTCGTTGCGGCGTGTTACGTAGAGACGTCCAGAAACAATCTGAAACAAAAATCTTCGCCTTTTGGCCCGAATCTTGGACAAACAAAGCGCATGGCCATCACCAATCCCAACATCCTGGTCGTCGAGGACGACCGCGAAACGCGGACGTTGATTGCGAAGTACCTGCGCAACAACGCCTGCAATGTCACCGCCGTGAGCGATGGCCGCGAGATGTCGCGCGCCATGGCCGATCATCGCGTGGACCTCATCATCCTCGACGTCATGCTGCCCGGCGAGGACGGTCTCAGCCTGTGCCGCAAGGTGCGCGCGGAGGCACAGACGCCGATCATCATGCTGACCGCGCGCGGCGAGGACGTCGACCGCATCGTCGGCCTGGAGATGGGCGCCGACGACTATTTGCCAAAGCCCTTCAACCCGCGCGAGCTGCTCGCCCGTATCAACGCGGTGCTGCGCCGCCAGGCCGCGGCACAGGCGGCGAGCTCGATCGAAGGCGCAAGCACGCTCGCCTTCGAGGGCTGGCGCATTGATCTGCGCCTGCGCGAGCTGCGCAATCCGGAAGGCGCGCGCGTCGCGGTGACCAGCGCCGAGTTCGATCTGCTCAGGACGTTCTGCGAACGGCCCGGCCGCGTGCTGTCGCGCGACAGCCTGCTCGACCTCACGCAGGGCCGCAACACCGGCTCGTTCGAGCGCTCGATCGACGTGCTGGTCAGCCGCATCCGCCGCAAGATCGAACCCAACCCGGCCGATCCCTCCATCATCAAGACGGTGCGCTCCGGCGGTTATCTATTCACGCCCAGGACTGAAGCAGTCGCTGCGCCCATGAGCAGCTGACGGAACGCCGACGATGAGGCCGTTCGGGTTCTTCCATCTCAAGGGTATCGGCGGGCAGATCGCCGCGCTGGTGCTGGCGTCCACCGTCACGCTCCATCTCGTCGTCACCGCCGCCTTCCTGATCAGCCGGCCGGACCGCCTGGACACGCCGCCGGACGGCGCCCATCAATTGACCGATGCCGCGCTGCTGCTCGGCTCGAGCGAAGCCGGTGAACGGCCGCGCCTCATCGCCAATCTCAGCCGTGCCTTCCCCAAGCTCGGCCTCGAGACGATCGCGCCCGGCACGGCGACGATCGTCGACGAGAGCGAAGGCATGCACGTGCACGGCATGCGCCGCCACCTCGGCCAGTCCTACAAGGTGATGCAGCTCGGTCCCGAAGGCGGTGCGCGGCGCATCGGCGTGCAATTGCCCGACGGCACCATCATCGCCGGCCGTGTCGACGGCGGTCCGCGTCCGTGGTTCTGGGGCGCGCCGTGGCTGGTGACGCTGATGACCGCCTTCATCTCCATCAGCGTGCTCGGCCTGTGGGCGGCGCGCGCGCTGGCGGCGCCGCTGTCGTCCTTCGCCAAGGCCGCCGAGAATTTCAGCCTGGACGTCGCCGGCGAGCCGCTGCCCGAACGCGGCCCGGAGGAGATGCGCTCGGTCGCGCGCGCGCTCAACCGCATGCATGAGCGGATCGCGCGGCTGATGTCCGATCGCACCAAGATGCTGGCCGCGATCAGCCACGATCTGCGCACCCCGATCACGCGGCTGCGCCTGCGCGCCGAGTTCATCGAGGACGAAGGCAACCGCAAGCGCATGCTGATCGATCTCGACCAGATGCGTTCGATGCTGGAAAGCGTGCTGTCGCTGTTGCGCAACGATCGCAAGGTCGAGGCGGTGACCCTGGTCGACATCGCCAGCACGCTGCAACTGATCGCCGACCAGTTCGGCGACATGGGCCATGTCGTGCATTACGAGGGCCCGCTATCTGCAACCGCCGCGGCCCGTCCCGACGATCTGCATCGCGGCGTCACCAACCTCGTCGAGAACGCGGTGCGCTTCGGCGCCGAGGTCACGGTCCGCCTCGACATATCGGGCACAAAACTCGTCATCGACGTCGAGGACGACGGCCCCGGCATTTCCGACGCGCGCAAGCAGGAGATGCTGGAGCCGTTCGTGCGCGGCGACGACGCCCGCACCATGGACGATTCCACCGGCTTCGGCCTCGGCCTGTCGATCGCGCGCGCGATCGCACTCGCCCATGGCGGCGAGCTGTCGCTGCACGACCGCGAGCCGCACGGGCTCATCGTGCGGATGCAATTGCCGGTGTGGCAGCAGCCGCGGCTGGCTGCGTAGCTTCAGGCCGCGAGCGGCGGGTGCGCGATGGGCATCTCGTCGAAGATTGCCACCGCCTCGAAGCGATAGTTGCAAGCGTGGCAGGTCCAGAGATAGGACACGCGCCCCTCGCCCGGCTCGATCCAGTCGGGCTGCGCGATCGGCGTGCCGCACTGGGCACAGGGATTCCGTCTGGGGATATCGCTGGTCTGGGCTTTGACCATGTTTGTTTTTGTCATGGCACCTCTCCCGATTCGCAGACCGCTTCATACTCGCTTTCGCATCCTAGCGCGAATAGACAGGCGTGCTGTCGCGAGTTGCCCGCCTGAGGGAACTCTTGCGCCAGAATTGAGTCGTCACGACGGCTCTGCGCCGCGAAATCGAGAGCGGCGGCGTTTGGTCACATCATCGCCGCGTTCGGGGGGCCTAACGGCACCGGGCGCAGGTGACTTAAGACATCGCCGCTCGGGGACATCAGGGATATGATGAAAATTTTACGCGTTGCCGCGCTCATTGCGGCCGGACTGATGTCGTCGCAGGCCGCCTTCGCGGGCGAAGCCGACTATTCCGAGATGGTCGCGGCCCATGCGCGCGCCAACGGCGTACCGGAGGCGCTGGTGCACCGCGTGATCATGCGCGAGAGCCGCTACCAGCCAGGTCTGGTCGGCCATGGCGGCACCATCGGCCTGATGCAGATCAAGCTCGCGACCGCGCGCGGCGTCGGCTACACCGGCGATGCCGCAGGCCTGCGCGATCCCAACACCAATCTCACCTACGCCGTCAAATACCTCGCCGGCGCCTATCACGCCGCCAATGGCGACCACGCCCGGGCGGTGCGTTATTTCGCGGGCGGCTATTACTACGTTGCCAAGCACCAGCGGCAGCAGATGGTGCAACAGGCCAGCACTGAGACCTGGCTGGAGCCGAACGGCAACCCGCAGCCGATATTCGGCACCCTCCCGCACAAGAAGCTGGCCCAGCGCGTCCGCAATGCGCGGGCGCAGGTTCCCGGGAACATGCGTTGACACCAGCCGTCACTGGCCTACATTAGAGCCGTTCCGAGGGGTGCTCCGAGGAGGAGCTGAGATACCGCTAAATGGGCAAGCCTGCACTTCAGCAAGCCGGCCCAGGACCGCGGTGACCCTTTGAACCTGATCCGGGTCATGCCGGCGAAGGGACAGGGATGTTGCAGACGACCAAACGTCCGGATTCACCGGTATCCATCATCGGGGCAGGCATTGCAGGGGCCTGGCAAGCGCTGTTGTTCGCGCAGGCCGGCCATTGCGTGACCCTCCACGAGCGCGGTGACGCGGCCATGACCGATGCCACCAGCCACTGGGCCGGCGGCATGCTCGCGCCCTGGTGCGAGGCGGAGGTTTCCGAGCCCATCATCTCCAGGCTCGGCCAGCGCTCGCTCGATATCTGGCGCCGCGAGCTGCCCGACACGCCCTTCAACGGCTCGTTGGTCGTCGCCCATCCGCGCGAGCGCAACGATTTTGAGCGTTTTGCGCGGATGACGGAAGGCCACCGCCGGCTCGATGCTGCTGAACTCGCCGAGCTCGAGCCGTCGCTGGAAGGCCGTTTTCGCGATGCGCTGTTCTTCCCGACCGAGGGCCATGTCGAGCCGCGCCGCGTGCTGCCAAAGCTGCACGAGCGCATCAAAGCTGCCGGCGGCACCATCAAATTCTCCAGCGACGTCACCGCCCGAGATCTGCAAGGTCTCGACGGCATCGTGATCGACTGCCGCGGCCTCGGCGCCCGCGACGAGCAGCCTGAGCTGCGCGGCGTCAAGGGCGAGATGATCTTGATCGAGACCAGCGAGGTGCAGCTGGCCCGCCCGGTGCGGCTGATCCATCCGCGCTGGCCGCTCTACGTCATCCCGCGCGAGGACAATTTGTTCATGCTCGGCGCCACCTCGATCGAGGCCGAGGATACCGGCGTCAGCGTCCGCTCCGCGCTGGAGCTTTTGGGCGCGGCCTATGCCGTGCATCCGGCGTTTGGCGAGGCGCGCATCGTCGAGTTTGGTTCGGGCCTTCGCCCCGCGTATCCCGACAATCTGCCGCGTATCGGCATTCGCGGCGGCCAGATCAGCGTGAACGGACTCTACCGCCACGGTTTCCTGATCGCGCCGGCACTGGCCGAGCTGACACTGCAATACGTCCAGCGCGGCCAGATCGACAATGAGGTGATGCAATGCGCGTGATGGTGAACGGCGAGCAGCGCGAGGTGAACTCGGCCAGCGTCGACGCGCTGCTCTCCGAGCTCGACTACGAGGGCACCCATTTCGCGATCGCACTCAATTACGACGTCGTGCCGAAAAGCCGCTGGGCCGAGACCAGCCTGAAGGCCGGCGACGAGATCGAGATCATCACGCCGCGGCAGGGAGGGTGAGGTGATGAAAGCCATCGCCGCCTTCCTTCGCCTCTCCCCGCCTGCGGGGAGAGGCCGGAATTTGCAAAGCAAATTCCGGGTGAGGGGGACTCTCCGCGAGTCTCTCTGTCACCGTCCCTGCGGAGTGCCCCCCTCACCCCAATCCTCTCCCCGCAAGCGGGGCGAGGGAGCTAACGAGGAGACACCTCCCATATGGTGACCTTCTACGGCAAAACCTTCGCCTCCCGCCTGCTGATCGGCAGCGCGCTCTATCCCTCGCCGGCGATCATGCAATCGGCGATCCGCGCCTCCGGTTCGAACATCGTGACGGTGTCGCTGCGCCGCGAATCCGCCGGCGGCAAGTCGGGCGATGCGTTCTGGAAGCTGATCCGCGAGCTCGATGTGGCCGTGCTGCCGAACACCGCCGGCTGCCGCACCGTGCGCGAAGCGGTGACGACCGCAAAGCTCGCGCGCGAATTGTTCGGCACGTCCTGGATCAAGCTGGAGGTGATCGCCGACAACGACACGCTGCAGCCCGACGTCGTTGGCCTGGTCGAAGCCGCCGGCATCCTGATCAAGGACGGCTTTGAAGTGTTCCCCTATTGCACCGAGGATCTCTCGGTCGCGAACCGCCTGGTCGATGCCGGCTGCAAGGTGGTGATGCCGTGGGCAGCTCCCATCGGCTCGGCCCGCGGCATCACCAACCGCGATGCGCTCAAGCTGATGCGCGAGCGGCTGCCCGACATCACGCTGGTGGTCGACGCCGGCATCGGTGCGCCCTCGCACGCCGCCGAAGCGCTCGAACTCGGCTATGACGCCGTGCTGCTCAACACCGCCATCGCCAAAGCCGCTGATCCCGTCGCGATGGCCAACGCCTTCCGCCTCGGCTGTGATGCCGGCCGCTCCGCCTACGAAGCCGGGCTGATGAACGCCCGCGACTTCGCCTCCCCCTCCACCCCTGTCGTTGGGACCCCGTTCTGGCATGCCGTATCCTGATCGCTTCTATCCCGTCGTCGACAGCCTTGCCTGGGTCGAGCGTCTCACAAAGCTCGGCGTCGGCACCATCCAGCTGCGCGCGAAGGACCTCAACGATGCCGACGCGCTCCAGATCGTCACCGATGCGCTGGCGATCACAAACGGCACGCAGGCCAAGCTCGTGGTGAACGATTATTGGCGCGCGGCAGTCGTTGCCGGCGCAAAATATCTGCATCTCGGCCAGGAAGATCTGGCGGACGCGGATCTCAACGCGATCCACGAGGCCGGCCTGTCGCTCGGCGTTTCCACCCATGACGAGGCTGAGCTCGAAACCGCGCTTGCCGCAAAGCCCGATTACGTCGCATTGGGCCCGATCTTCTTCACCACGCTGAAGTCGATGCGCTTCGAACCGCAGGGCATTCCAAAGATCGCGGAATGGAAGAAGCGTATCGGCACCATCCCGCTGGTCGCGATCGGCGGCATCAAGTTCGAGCACGCTGCGGAGATCTTTGCCGCGGGCGCGGATTCGATTGCTGTCGTTTCCGACGTCACCCAGAATGCCGACCCCGACGCACGGGTACGGCAATGGCTCGGCCTATCTGCGGAGGCGGCGTGATGCGCCTCGCTCTTTCCACTCGTCATTGCGGGGAGCCCTTGCGACGAAGCAATCCAGACTGCCTCGGCAGAGAGATTCTGGATTGCTTCGCTGCGCTCGCAATGACGGAGCAAGAACTCACCAGCGTCGCCCCGACGCACACGCATACCAATTAAACCGGAGGATCCCATGAACATCCGCTCCAACCCCGACAAGACCGTCCCCGCCGTCACCACCGGCCCCCTTCCCTCCTCGCGAAAAATCTTCGCGTCGCCCGACGCCGCCCCTGACATCCGCGTGCCCTTGCGCGAGATCATCCTGTCCGAAGGCGCCGGCGAGCCGAACCTGCCGGTGTACGACACCTCGGGCCCCTACACCGACCCAAGCGTGACCATCGACGTCAACGCAGGTCTCGCGCGCGGCCGCAAAGCCTGGGTGCTGGAGCGCGGCGGCGTCGAGCAATATGACGGCCGCCAGATCAAGCCGGAAGACAATGGCAGCGTCTCCACCGACAAGGCCGCGCGCGCCTTCTCGGCCTATCACCAGCCGCTGCGCGGCCTCGACGGCCACAAGATCACGCAGCTCGAATTCGCCCGCGCCGGCATCATCACCAAGGAGATGATCTACGTCGCCGCCCGTGAAAACCTCGGCCGCAAAGAACAGCTCGAACGTGCCGAAGCAGCGCTCGCCGACGGCGAAAGCTTTGGCGCGGAAGTCCCCGCCTTCATCACTCCGGAGTTCGTGCGCTCGGAGATCGCGCGCGGCCGCGCCATCATCCCCTGCAACATCAACCACAGCGAGTTGGAGCCGATGATCATCGGCCGCAACTTCCTCACAAAAATCAACGCCAATATCGGCAACTCGGCAGTGACGTCTTCCGTCGAGGAAGAGGTCGAGAAGATGGTGTGGGCGATCCGCTGGGGCGCCGACACCGTGATGGACCTCTCCACGGGCCGCAACATTCACACCACCCGCGAATGGATTTTGCGCAACGCGCCGGTGCCGATCGGCACCGTTCCGATCTATCAGGCGCTGGAGAAGTGCGACGGCGATCCGGTCAAGCTGACCTGGGAGCTCTACAAGGACACGCTGATCGAGCAGTGCGAGCAGGGCGTCGACTATTTCACCATCCACGCCGGCGTGCGCCTGCAATACATCCACCTCACCGCCAGCCGCGTCACCGGCATCGTCTCGCGCGGCGGCTCGATCATGGCGAAGTGGTGCCTGGCGCATCACAAGGAAAGTTTTCTTTACACCCACTTCGACGAAATTTGCGACTTGATGCGCAAGTATGACGTCTCGTTCTCGCTCGGCGACGGCCTGCGTCCGGGCTCGATCGCTGACGCCAACGACCGCGCGCAGTTTGCCGAGCTCGAAACGCTCGGCGAATTGACGAAGGTCGCGTGGGACAAGGGCTGCCAGGTCATGATCGAAGGCCCCGGCCACGTGCCGCTGCACAAGATCAAGATCAACATGGACAAGCAGCTCAAGGAGTGCGGCGAAGCGCCGTTCTACACCCTCGGGCCCCTGACCACCGACATCGCGCCGGGCTACGACCACATCACCTCAGGCATCGGTGCCGCCATGATCGGCTGGTTCGGCTGCGCCATGCTCTGCTACGTCACGCCGAAGGAGCATCTGGGTCTCCCCGACCGCAACGACGTCAAGGTCGGCGTCATCACCTACAAGATCGCCGCCCACGCCAGCGATCTCGCCAAGGGCCACCCGGCCGCCCAGCTCCGCGACGACGCGCTCTCCCGCGCCCGATTCGACTTCCGCTGGAGCGACCAGTTCAACCTCGGCCTCGACCCCGAGACCGCAAAAAACTTCCACGACGAAACTCTGCCGAAGGAAGCCCACAAGGTCGCGCATTTCTGCTCGATGTGCGGTCCAAAATTCTGCTCGATGAAGATCACGCAGGATGTGCGGGATTACGCGGCGACGCTGAATGATCCGAACAGCATCGGCATGTCGCTGAGCGGGACCGCCGAGGACGGCATGAAGCAGATGAGCGCGAAGTTCAAGGAGATGGGCTCAAGCGTTTATCTGGATGCGGAGAAGGTGAAGGAGAGTAATCGGGTGTTGTGAGGGGGCGACGCTGCGCCAATCGTTACGGGAGCGGACGCAAACTACCGAACGGATCATAGCTCATACTTGCGCGCTGAGGATTTTCATAGTCTTCAGCGCGTTCTAGCTGTTTTCGGCAGGGGGGAATCCACATCAGTTGCGGCACCTGCGCTGTTGCATCTCTTTCCCAGACTAGCCAAGCGTAGCCAGTTGCAGTCGAGGCCTTTCGATCAAGACGACCCTTCACCATTGGAACGCGTTCGCTGAATTGCGCAAACTTTGTCGGCGGACGGTCGCGAAAGATCGCATTGTATCGACCTACGCTTTCTAGAAACACGCTACGAGCCAAAATGGCGACCCCTCTGCGAGCACCCCTCATGGCACGCAACACAAATTCTTCAGCAAGGCGGAATGGCGGATTGGTGATTATCCAATCACATGAACCTTCTTCGATCGAAGATGTCACGAAATCGCGGATATCACCGTACTGATAGTCATAAGCATCTGATGACCTAACTGTTCGGAAATACTCGCCCAGCACTTTCGACATATGCCCCGCCCCGCATGCCGGCTCCCAACACGACTGCTCGATTAAGGTCTCCTTGGTCGGCAAGATGTGCTCAAGTAGCGCACGCGTTGCCCAAGGCGGCGTAGGGAAATCATCGGGGCTATCCCTTGCCTCGATTCGTTGGGACATAACAGCGTGCGACACATTTTGCATAGCGTTCCCATTGAATTCGAATCACCACGCGAGTGTACGCCAACACGCAATGAGTGAAGGACGCAGTGGCTAGTATTCGCCTGTCGAACGAAGTTTATTTCCGTTTGCCCCGGATAGCTTCGCTGACGCGACCATGGTTCACGTTAAACACCACCCCGATGTCTTGATGGGACATACCGGGATTGTCCTTAGCGAATTCTCGGATTTCCTCCGCAAGCTCGGGCGTCATTGGCGTGCTTGTGGCCGGAGCTCTCGGTCCTGCTGCGGATCGTCGCCGAAGCTCTTCCGTCAGTTCCAGAAGCTCAGCAGCTTCCTTCGGATAATCGCCTTGAATCTGTCCGGCAATCTCGCGCATCTTCGTTGCGACTTCGGGTATTTTCATATTGGCTCCAAATGAATACGAGATCAATTTTTTACGAGTATGTATTCTACTATACTACTATAAAGAGCAATTGGAAATGGATTTCAGCTCGCAAGAGAAGGCGCGACGCTTAGCCGAGGTCGGGCACTACTACGCCCATCTCCACAACCGCTTCTGGAGCGCGATCCATGAGGCGGGCATCACGCCGCGGCGCTATCAGCCGAGCGAGTTCGCCGGGCTGCTGCATCTCGGGATCAGCTTCACCAATCTGTCCAAGTCGGGCGCCGGGATGGTTCACCAGATCGCGGCCGCATCGATCGACGTGCCGGGGTTCAAGGCCCGGCTGTCTTTTAGACCAAGCTGAATGCAAGCCGCAGCCGATCACCCTTGGAGCGAATCCTATTTTTGTTTCGTCGATGCTGGTGGCGTGGTCACGCTGGGTGGAGGCGTCGGCAAGGCGGGTTGCGGCGAGGATACGGGTAAGGCAGTTTGCGTTGCCGAAGGCAGTGGACTTGGTGTCACGGCTGCCGCCGCCGGTCTGACGGCGGGAGTAGAGATCACACGCTCACTATCATGCTTACCATTCAGAGATACACCTCCTAGTGCCGCCAACAGAATGGACGTCAGAACCAAGACGACCATCATAGGCTTATAGAACAGCTCCAGCTTGCCATCGGAATGCAGGAGGCCCTTCTCTTTGAATCTCTCGTGGCGAACAAAAATTTTAGCGGCCAGCCAAATGACGCCCGTTGGTTTGAAGAAGCTTTCCCGGCCGATCTGATCACTCAACGCGAGTTCGGGTAGCTGCTCTCGATATTTGTTCTCGATTGCGATCGCATGATTCACCGAACCCTTTAAAAGCCTATGAAACCAATACCGGTCCATGAAGTAGAACAGCATCGTAACAAAGACGCCGAATATCGGCACAACGGTTGCGAATTGAATGTTGACCCGAGAGACCGAGAGAGAGAGTTTCTTGTCAAGCAAGAAGCCAATCGACGCGAATAAGGCCAACAGCATTGTTACGAAAAGACCGCGTATCCGCATCCCAATGTCGTTGAAATGCATTTGCACACCGACGACCGTTTTCCAAACGTCGGCAATTTGCTTCGCCCGCTCATCTCGCAGCCGAAGATCACTGGCCATGAAAATCTCCAAACTCAAACATTTCTGTGAGCTGCGCGAAGCTCTTATCGAGAACGTGCGTCGGATTTACGTCTCGTTGCTTTATCGTTTGTTCGCGCTGAACCTCATCAGGAGACCAATGAGTGACGTCAATTAGCAGCTGATACTCAGGCCGCTTGTGCGCTTGACCATACTTGGCCCAAACGTCTTCTACGCCGCAATCAAGTGCCATCGCGACATCTTTGAAAAGATTATCGCCGATGTAAACGCAGTCGCGCTTATTTAAGTTCAGATCAGCAATAATCGCATCTAGGACTGCCGTATCGGGCTTCTTCGATCCACGCGGCGTGAACTCCTGTTTGGAGTATTTCAGTTCATAGTGAGAGGCCGGATAGTTCCGGAGGTCGCTTTCACTGAGCCCTTCGGGTAGCCGATGATCCTCTGGGCAAAAAACATAGTTGAGCACCCCATCTAAACCCAGGCGCCGTATGCGATAGTTAGAATAGAAGGCCATCGATTCTGTGTAGCCAATTATTCGGGTCCCCTTACCTTTGATCTTCAAGAGGGTTTCCGCGACGGTGGGGAACAGGACTAGGTGATCGCGTCGCTTACGGCGAAAGATTTCAATAGCCGGAGCAAATACCTCTGTGGCCTTACGACCACGAAGAATAGGCCTCAGAGAAGGTATCTCTTCAATCAGAAAAGAATACTCGGAAGTTCCGTGTTTCTGGTGGACAGCTGCAATCTCGGGAACGAGCACATCCTTGGCTATTCCGCTAATGTCCACGATGCTGTCGAGCATCGACGAGAAGCACGCGAACCAGAGATCTACCCAATCGAAGAGCGTATTATCTAGGTCAGTGATTAGAGCAGTCTTTTTCATTCTTGGACGTCTCATGCTAGAGCGGTACGGCACATCCTCAGGGACGCGCTTCAATCAGCACTTATTGCGCCTATCGTGTGCATCGTGAAGCCAAGTTGATGCCTGACTTCGCCTAATGGCTCGCTCATCAAGATCAATCCACCACCTCACGACTAAAACAAAACGTGAACACTGTCAAGATTTGTCCAGAAGCCGGCCTGAACGAGCGCGATCGCGAAGGCCTCCTCTTGTGATTAGCCAAGCCCATCGGACGCTGGCACCGGGGCAATAGCTGGCACAATGGATTCGTAGTCTAATCGGCTACCTTACCCTCGGGTCGAAGACCATTCGTTCATCGAGACATCCAGAGAGCAAGAATGCCTTTAGGCGCCGACTACCAAGATGCAGTTTCGTTTTTTCAGCGCGCCTTTACAGTTGTGCTCGCGCTCGCACTGAGCGAGGCGTTCAAGCAAGCCATCGCGGATAAGGCGACCAAACCCGATGAACAGATTGTTTATTGGGAGCGCTTGCCAACTCTCCTTGGTTTTTTGCTGCTAATTTTCCCGTTCTTTCATGGGATGAGCCGCCACATCTTCCGGGCGTATCTGGACGTTAAAAGCGTACCTGCCTTCTATTCCAGTTTTCTTATGATAGACGGCGTTGTCTTCATGCTGGAGTCCGCGATCTTCTTTGTTATGTCGCGGGCTCTTTCGCCGGGCCAATGGAAAAGCTTCTATTGGTGTGTTCTGGCGTTGATGGTTATTGACACGCTTTGGGCGATCTCAGCTTATTTTCGCGGCGCCCCTGTCGTCCCTTGGATTGAACTGAACTTGGTGTTGGCCTCAATATGTTTGCTGGTGCTGTTCTTTTTTAGGGTCTCGAAGAGCATCGTCCCGCCCATCATTATCGCTGTCACGATTTTGGGGACTACCACCGTAAGCTATATTCAAATGTGGGAGTTCTATTTTGGAAAGTAGCGAGCGTAGCCCGGATGCGCGAAGCGAAATCCGGGATTGACAGCGGCCGCGCATCTCGCTGACGCTCATGCGGGCTACAACTCTGCGGATGGATGATTTGCCCGCACCCGAGCCCCACCGCCTCCCCGACCAACTCCTTCCCGACCTCCGCCTCGTCTTCGTCGGCACCGCCGCCTCGACGCGCTCGGCCGAGCTCGGGCACTACTACGCCCATCCCGGCAACCGCTTCTGGCGCGCGATCCATGAGGCTGGGATCACGCCGCGGCGGTATCAGCCGGGCGAGTTCGCATCGCTGATCGAGCTCGGGATCGGCTTCACCGATCTCTCCAAGTCGGGCGCCGGGATGGATCACCAGATCGCGGCTGAGTCGATCGACGTGCCCGGCTTCAGGGCCAAGATCGAAACATATCGGCCGAGGACGGTTGCGTTCACGAGCAAGAAGGCGGCGAGCTTGTTTTACGGCAGGCCATCGAACCGGATTGCGCTGGGGCGGCAGAAGCGCGATGCAGGCTTGCCCGAGGTGTTCGTGCTGCCGTCGCCGTCGGGGGCTGCGTCGGGGCGTTGGACGCTGGAGCCCTGGCGGGAGTTGGCGGCGTGGATCGCTCGCGCGCGCTGAACGGCGCACTCACGAATTGCCTCTGCTCTCGTGTCCCGGGCAAGCGCAGCGCAGACCCGGGACCCAGAAGGTCCGGCATGCGTTCGCCATGGGCCCCGGCTCTGCAGCGCATCACGCCGCAAGTGGCGGCGCGCTGCACTGCGTCCGGGGCACGCCGCCACTCGCACTTCGCACTAGCCTGTCGGAATCCCTCCCGCCCGTTCGTCCTCTGAAACAACGCCCAATCACCCCGGAGCCCCCCGATGCCCATCATCACCGCCTTTGAAAGCTCGCCCGACCGCGGCCGGGGACAGGCGCGCGACATGCGGGTGCGCTGGGCGTTCGAGGAGGTCGGGCAGACGTACGATGTTCGCCTCATCTCGTTCAAGGCGATGAAGGAGCCGGCACATCTTGCGCTGCATCCGTTCGGGCAAATCCCGACCTTTGAGGACGGCGACCTCACCCTGTTCGAGACCGGCGCGATCGTGCTGCATATCGCCGAACGCCATGATGGATTGCTGCCGAAGGATGCCAACGCCCGAGCGCGCGCGATTGCGTGGATGTTCGCCGCGCTGAACACGCTGGAGCCGCCGATCGTCGAGCTCGGGATGGCGATGCTGTTTGAGCGCGACAAGAGCTGGTACGAGGAGCGCTTGCCTGTCCTGAAGGATCGCGTTCGTGTCAGGCTCGGCGAATTGTCGCGTCGCCTCGGCGGTGTCGACTGGCTCGACGGCGCGTTCAGTGCCGGCGATCTCATGATGGTGACCGTGCTGCGCCGGCTGAACGCAACGGGATTGCTGGACGAATATCCTGATATCGCCGCCTATGTCGCCCGCGGCGAAGCGCGGCCGGCGTTCCGGCGCGCGTTCGATGCGCAGTTGGCGGTGTTTACGGCTGCATCGGGTTCGTAGGGTGGGTTAGTCGTACTGCGTCTTAGCCCTGCAGATACGCGAAGCGAATCTGCAGGGCGTCAGCCACCACGTCTGTCTCCGCGGACAAAGAAGAGGTGGGTTACGCCTTGCGCCGTCATGCGTGGAGAGAGGGAGTTTGTGGGCGGCTAACCCACCCTACGAAGCAGGGCATCACTCCTCGAACAATTCCGTGAACAGCGCTTTCGCGCGGTCCAGTCCTTCGGGGGTGAACACCACCGACTTCACCTTGCCAACGGGATCATGAATCATCCCCTTGTCGTACAAGCGGCCGAGGACGTCCCAGTCCATGCCCTTCCATGCCCGATAGCCATCGTGCAGGGTCAGATAGAGCAGGGCGAGCGCAGCGTCGTCGATCTTGTCCTCGTTGATGGCCATCTTGACCTCCCGGAAAGTGGATTGAGGTTATTCTATTGCGCAACAGGCAGTCCGCAATACCTCGACGTCAGATGCATTCACCGAATACTGTTGCGCCCTGCACGGCGCCCCTGCATGCTGCCCCGGTCAAGAGGAGCGTCAGGAGCGTCGCATGCTGACCCTCTACTCCTACCCGGAATTGTTCGGCGTCGCCGACAACAACGGCTACGGCCTCAAGGTTTTCGCCTTCCTGAAACTCGCGGGCGTGCCGTTCGTGCACGAGCATGTCTTCGATGCCTCCGCCGCGCCGCGCGGGCAGCTGCCTTATGTCGTCGACGACGGCGAGACCGTCGGCGACAGCGAGACCATCATCGCGCATGCAAGCACGAAATATCGGCTGAGCATCGATGCGGCGCTGTCAGCCGAACAGCGCCGGACCAATCATTTGGTCACCCGGATGCTGGATGATCTCTATTGGGTGATGTCGTATTCGCGCTGGAAGGACGAGCGCTATTATCCGGCGTTCCGCGATGGCTTCATCGCGCAGCATCCGCAGATCGATGCGGCCGGATTCGAGAAGGCCAAGGCCTACAATTCGCAGCGCTATCATTACCAGGGCATCGGCCGCTACACGCCCGAGCAGGCCTATGACCGAGGTCTCGCCGATTTGCAGGCGCTGGCCGAGATCGTCCCCGCCGCGGGCTTCGTGCACGGCGCAGCGCCTGCTAGCATTGATGCCGGCATCTACGGCTTCATCGCCAACATCTATTACTTCCCGATCCCGACCCCGCTGAAGGCGTTCGTCGATACGCACAAAAATCTGGTCGCGCATTGCGAGCGAATCCATGCGGCGGTGAGATCGTAGTCCGGGCTTCGTATCTCGTAGGGTGGGCAAAGCGAAGCGTGCCCACCAACTTGTTTCGTGTCGTACCGGCACCGATGGTGGGCACGGCGCTTGCGCGCCTTTGCCCACCCTACGGCACCGCCGTCCTACCGCATCGTGATAGCCAGTCCGCTGAGATCCGCGTTCGCCATCAGGCCAACCTGCGTGCCGCTGAGCTCCAGTACCGCGCCCTTCTGGTTGGTGAGCACGATGGCGCGGGCGCCGCGGCCCACGGCAATGCCGGCACCCGCGGCGCCGTAGACGCCGGCGATATCGGAGGGACGGTTGATGTTGGAGACGCGGCCGCGCAGCACGGTCTTGGAACCGCCGAAGACGAGGCCGTAATCGAGCCCGCCGGTCGAGAGCGAATAGGAGCGGCCGCGGAAGCTGAGCACGCCGGAGCCACCGGACCCGCCGATGATCCAGCCCGCCTTGTAGATCGTCAGCACCACGGTGCCGCCGTCGGCCATCGCCGAGGTCGAAAGGCCGGCAAGCGCAGCAAGGCCGACCAGCGCGGCGCGAAGGGTGGTGGCGATCTTCATGGAGTATCTCCGGGGCTATTTTTCAAGGAAGGAAGCGAATCAGACGGAGTGAATCTATCCGATCGATCGCGGCGGCAACATGATGGGAGCGGGTGTGGGAACGAGCGTTGCCCCGCTTGCAAGGCGCGCCCCCTCGCCCCGTTCTTACGGGGAGAGGGTTGGGGTGAGGGGCTGCCTCCGCATAAGCACTCGCAGTTGGATTGGCGGAGGCTCCCCCTCACCCGGAATTTGCTCCGCAAATTCCGGCCTCTCCCCGCACGCGGGGAGAGGCGAAGAGCATCATGCCATTCTGCCCCTGTTTTGCCCGACGGCGCAACCGATTATTTCGCTTTTCCCGATTTTAAAAAAGACCAATGATTTCCACTGGGTTTCTACTGTGCATGGGGTTGTTTTCGCATTTTCTTGTTTTGCCCCCTTTCCCCGATCCCGATTGCAACTCCCTCGCATGTCGCTACCCTTCACGCGTCTCAGCCCTTCCGAGGTGATCCCATGCCGATCCAGCATTTCGCGCCCCCGCCGCACGTGAAGTCGCCGCCGCTGTCCTTTGCGACGCGTGTCGGTGACCTCCTGTTCGTCTCCGGCATTCCCGGCTTCGACGCCAATGGCGCGCTGCCCGACGGTTTCGAGGCGCAGTTCGCCAATGTCGTCGTGAACATCAAACGCGTGCTGGACGAGGCCGGTGCAACCGTTCGCAACCTTGCCAAGGTCAACGTGCTCCTGACCCGCGCCTCCGACGTTGCCGCCATGAATGCGCTCTATGCCGGCGCCTTCGGCCCGCCGCCTTATCCTGCACGTACGACTTGCGTGGTGCAGGCGCTGCCCGATCCGAAGATGCTGATCGAGATCGAGGCAGTGGCGTCGCTGGCCAAAGGATAGCCCGCAAGGGGGACCTCTCCTGACATATCCGTGATCGACCGTGGTGCGGCTTGCCAGCCGCACCATTTTGCCGCACCAGTTTCCCTCACGTTCCCCATCAGGAGATATTTCATGCGTCGCGTTCTCGCCCTTTGTGCCGTTGCCGGCATTGCCACCTCAGTGTTCGCCGCGCCGGCCTCGGCGGCACCCGGCTATTACGTGATCCGCTGGGACAACACCGGCATCTGCCAGGTCTGGAACGAGGACCTTCGCTACAAGCCGTTCCAGTGGGGCGCCTCGACCTACAAGGTCGTCAGCAAGCCGCTCCCGACCTTCACCGCCGCCTCCGACCTCCAGATCAAGCTGCGCGCGGAGCGCCGCTGCACGCTCTGAGCCTGACGCGACAGATCGGATTTCGAGGGCGGGTCGCGCGAGCGATCCGCCCTTTTTCTTTTGCAGGCATCCCCTCGGTTTCAGCCGCAAACCCGCGTGCGCGCTTTGAACCTGACCGGGATGCGGAACCACTCACGTCTTGTCCGGGGCGCAGCTGGTAAGAATTCGATCGGCGGACGACAAGGGTCGGGCAAGGGTGCGATGCTAGCGTCCTTGCCCGCCCGTTTTTTTGCCTCGCGACCTTGGAGCAGATCGATGCGTGCAACGACGACCGCAAAAATTCTCGCCGCATCGTTCCTGCTCGCCGCAACCGCGCAAGCGCAAGCGCCAAATTCCTTCCGCGTGATCTCGCCGATCTTCGGCCAGCTCGTCTCCTTCGCGATGCCGTCGAATTTTTCTGCGGTGTTCGAGAACACCAAGGGCGGCCACTACATCCGCGAGGCCGTGCTCAAAGGCGAGACGCCCGAGCGCTGGACCCAGATGATCACGGTCACGGGCGAGAAGGGCATGACGCTGACGCCGGGCGCCTCGCCCGAGATGTTCGCGGGCACCATCGCCGGCGGCTTCAAATCGGCCTGCCCCGACAGCTTTGCGGCGCGGCCCTTCGGCGCCCTGAAGTTCGGCCGCTTCGAGGGTTTTGGCGCGGTGATCGGCTGCGGCCGCGTCGACAGCGGCGCGACGCGCCACAGCGAGACCGCACTGCTGATCACGCTGAAGGGTGCGACCGACTACTACACCATCCAATGGGCCGAGCGCGGCCCCGAGAGCGATGAGCCGCCGGTCAACGACGAGAGCTGGCAGAAGCGACTGCTCGAACTGAGCCCGATCGATCTCTGCCCGATCGTAGCGGGCGAAACCGCGCCCTATCCGAGCTGCGTCGACAAGAGCTGAGCGCTCTCACGCGTCCTTGTGCGCGCCGGGATGAATCAAGATATCGCGCGCGGCGGCGAGGTTGATGAAGGCCTCCGCGCTGCCGCCCTGGTCGGGATGCATGCCCTTGGCGGCGCGGCGATAGGCTTGATTGATGTCCTCGCAGGTGAGCTGCACCGCGAGCGGCAGGCCGAGCATCTTGCGGGCGCGATCCTCGCTGGAGAGCTTCTTCGGCGCGGCGTTGCGGCGGCCGAAGCGCGGCGCGGTCAGATCGTGAACGACCTCGAGGACCACGCCGATCCGGCGCCGGGCCGCCAGCGTGACGCCGTGATCGTCATTGTCCGCGGCCTGGCGCAGCACCGGAAGCGCCTGCTCGGCCGCCTGGCGCAGCGTGGTGTCGGTGCTCATCCGCGCGATCTCGGC
This sequence comes from Bradyrhizobium sp. 1, assembly GCF_023073315.1. GTDB lineage: Bacteria > Pseudomonadota > Alphaproteobacteria > Rhizobiales > Xanthobacteraceae > Bradyrhizobium. The sequence continues at coordinate 493,244 of NZ_JADPJH010000022.1, forward strand.
CACGAGCCGGCCCGCGTCGGTCCAATCGGCCGGCTCCGCCGACCGCAGGCGCTCAAGCGCCAGTTTCCAGGATTCAAGCCGTTCCATCATGCGCGCAACGTTTAGCAATGAAGATCAGTATGCCAAGGCCGCCGTTTCTGACCCCTTAATTTCGGGTTAGCCTTTCATGAAACTTGGAAACGAAATCGCGAGGAAATTGTCCCGGCATTGCGCGCAAACCGCGCGGCCGCCGTCGCGGGCGCCGGTTCCGCATCGGCCGGGCGATCGCGGCCGGCCAGGACAGACCCGGCTCTGGTCAGTTGAACTGATACGCGAGACCGAAAGTCGCAGTGTGGGTGCGCAGCGTGACGTCGAAAGTGTCGATGGTGTTGGCTGGCGCGAAGGCCGACGTCCGGCTGATCGTATAGCTCGAGGTGCCGAAATCGGCGAAGCGGTATTCGGCGCGCGCCAGCCAGTGATGGCCGAGCGCCGTCTCTAGGCCGCCGCCGATGGTCCAGCCGAGCTTCGTCGTGGAGTTCGCGATCACGGACGGCGAGACACTGAACGTGCGCCGGCAGGGCGCGCTTCCGCAGGTCGAGATCACCTCGTCATGCTGCCACGCGGCGCCCCCACTCGCGAACAGCAGCGTCGCCGGCGTCACCAAGAAGCCGAGCCGCGCGCGCAGGCTCGCGTCCCATGTCGCCTTCACCACGAGCGAATCGGCGGCCTCGTGGAAGGTGCCGAAGGCGGCCGAGACCGGATATCCGGCGAGCGTGGCGCTCTGGTCGGCAAAGCCGGCGTCGCCCTCGATACCGGCGACCCATTTGGGTGCGAATTGCCAGTTGATGCCGGCATAGGGGCTGGCGCGGAACGCAGTGCCGTTGAATGGCACGGCATGCTCGGAAATCGGGATCGGTGCACCGCCAAATAGTTCCGATCTCGCCGCCGCATTCGCCTGCAGCGCGCGGGCACCGAGACCAAGACCGACATAGGGGCCGGTCCACGACATCGCGATCGGCGCTGCCTTGGTGATCAACGATGCCTGCGCTCCCGCCACGATCGGGTCGCCCAATTTGTAGGCCACGCCGAACGAGGCATTGTGAGTCCGTATTTTCAGATCGAAATTGTCCGAGGTCGAATTGAGGGGCGAACCGGAAGCAGCAGTTCGCGCAATGGTGAAAGGTACCGCGCCGAAATCGGCGTAGCGATATTCGGCACGTGCGATCCAGTTGCCGCCGAGCGCGGTCTCGATGCCGCCGCCGACGGTCCAGCCGGCCTGTATGCGTGAGGCGGAGATCACGGAGGGCGAGAGGCCAAAGTCAAGACAGCCGTCGATGGCACAGATCGAACTGAACTCGCTCCGTTGCCAGGCGACGCCGCCGGTCGCATAGGCCAGCGTGGCGGGTGTGAGCAGGAAGCCGAGACGCGCACGCAGGCTGGCGTCCCAATCGGTCTTCACCGCCAGACTGTCCGGCGGCCGGGCAAAGAAGCTGAAGCCGGGCGAAAACGCCTGCGACTGGCGCCTGGTGGACTGGTCGGCGAAGCCGACATCGCCTTCGAGGCCCGCGATCCATTGCGGCGCGAATTGCCAGTTGAATCCGACATAGGAACTGGTGCGGAAGCCGAGCCCGTCGAAGGACGCGCCGGTCGGCCGTCCATCCGCCAGATTTTGCGGGATGCCGGCAATCGTCTCCGATGTCGTCACGGCGTCGGTGCGCGCGGCACGGAAGCCAAGCCCAAGACCGGCGTAGAACCCGCTCCAAGCCGACGCGACCGCCGCTGGGACCTTGTAGGCCGGCGCGGCCCCGATATCCGCCGCCAGGGCAGGCCCCGCCACCGCGAACGCTATCAGCGCCGTACTTCCGCAGATCACCTTCTTCATGCGCCCAATATCCCCGTCCGCGCGGAATCGCCGCCGCCCCCTGTATGCGAGACACGGTGTGAGGCCAACGGCTCCGGGCTTCTTGGGCGCAAGCGACCGCGAGTTGGACAAAAGCGAACCGACGGCTTTCCTGCCGTGCCGTGGTAACTCTGCCACATCCACCGCGAGCCGCCGCGGCGCCGAATTGCACAAGGCGCGAGCGCCGCGCGACGTATCCGTCGCTTCCGTTTTCAACTAGTCTCGCCATCAACATCAAAAACAAGCAGCCGAGGAAACCCCAATGCCTCTTCTCCAAAATCACATCGCCGTCGTCACGGGTGCCGGTTCCGGCATCGGCCGGGCGATCGCGGCCGGCTACGCGCGCGAGGGCGCGCAACTGGTACTGCTCGACGTCAACGCCGACACCGTCGCGGAAGCCGCCGAGGGCATCCGCACGGCCGGCGGCAAGGCCGTGAGCTTTGCGCTCGACGTCACCAAACGCGACGATTGTTTTGCGCTCGCCAAGCAAGTCGCCGACAAGGTCGGACAGGTCTCGATCCTCGTGAACAATGCCGGCATCACCCGCCGCAACGCCTTCACCGCCGAGACGGAGACGGTGGCGAAAGACTGGAACGACATCATCTCGCTCAACCTCAACGGCGTCTTCAACATGACGCAGGCGTTCCTCAGCCCGCTGCGCGCGAGCAAAGGCCGCATCGTCAATATCGGCTCGATCCAGTCCTTCGTGCATCTGCGCACGCCAAGCTCGGCGGCGTATACGACCTCGAAGCACGGCGTGCTCGGCTTCACCAAGGCGCTCGCGGTCGAGCTCGGCAAGGAAGGCGTGCGCGTCAACGCGATCGGGCCGGGCTTCATTGAAACCAACATCAACGCCAATGTGCGCGCGACCAATCCGGCGCTGGTGCAGGCCTTCGTCGATCACACGCCGCTGGCGCGCACCGGCAAGCCGGAGGATATCGTGGGGCCCGCGATCTTTCTGGCGTCGGATATGTCGGCTTACGTCACCGGAACGATCGTGATGGTGGACGGTGGGTACCGGACGGTGTGAGCAAGGCGCGCAATACGTCCGCTTCGCTATGCATCTCGTGCCAATCACGGCGGCGGCGCGGCATTCCCAAGGTCATCTCGTGCGATCGCCCGCGATTAACCTTTCATTAACCAAACCCGCCCACCGTAGATCTACGGCCTGGGGGTCGTTGTTCTCGATCCGCTTCCAGCGAAGGAAGCGGGCGTTGATCGGGGTGTGTTGATGACCACTGTTCATGTCGCGGCGCCGCAGGACGCGCAATTCCTTGCTCCCAACCAGATCGTTCCGCTGCTGATCGGCGCAACCGTCGACGAAGTCGAGCGCGAGCTCGTGCTCCAGACGCTGGCGCGCTGCGACGGCAACCGCACCCGCGCATCGCGCGTGCTCGGCCTGTCGGTGCGCACGCTGCGCAACAAGATCAGGATCTATGCCGCATCGGGCATCGAGGTACCCGCCTATCACGATTAGCGCGTGACGGCGCGACCGATCAGTCCGCCGGCGAGAACCGCAAGAGCAATGATCGCGACGGCAGCCGCGATCAGTTCGATGGCGCGCAGCACGAAGGCTGTCATGACGGCCATGACGATTGCGGCTCCTCGGCAAAGGCGACCGGCACGACATCAGGCACGAGCAGATGGGCAAGCCCGACTGCAACTGCGAGGATGACTGCCGACAGGCAGAAGATGGTACACGCAGCTCGCATCACGCGCTCCTCGGGAAGGTTGTGGCCGTGCGCAACTCAATGACACGGCGTCCCCTGCCGCCGATTGATGTTGATCAAGCCTGTCGCGATGCGCGTGTGGAATTGCTGCTGTCGTCAAACGCCGCTAAGTAGCTTGCTTCCGCAGAGGGAGTAGTGGCGTGGCAGACGATCAGGGACGGCAGGGGCCGCGTGGGCGGCAGGGCGAGCCAGGACGGCCGGGTCCGCAGGGGCATCCGGGCAAGCGCGGACCGGACGGCACGCGCGGCAAGCCGGGGCCGCAAGGCAAGCCCGGCGCGGCCGGAAAGGCCGGCGCGCAGGGCAAGGCCGGGCTGCCGGGCAAGCCCGGTGAAGCCGGTGCGCGGGGCGCAGCCGGACCGCAGGGCCCGCGCGGCGAGGCCGGACCGCCCGGCCAGCTGCCCTCGATCGAGCAGGTGCTGCCGTGGCTGGATCAGCTCTTCGACGCCTGGGACGAACGCCGCCGCCAGCGCGAACGCGAAGCCGCCGAGCAAGAAGCACAGGAAGCCGCCGAGCGCGCGGCGCTGGAGGCCGCCGTGCAGGAGGCCGGCGAGACAGACCTCGAGGACGACGACGACGGCGAAGACGACGAGCACAAGAAAAAGAAGAAAAAGAAGAAGCACGGCCACAAGGACTAGCGCTCGTACCTCGGACGCAGCGCAGCACGCAGTGGTGCGCTGCTGAGCCGGAGCCCCTCTCAGGAGCAATGCGCGCAATTCCTGGGTCCCGGCTCTGCGGATCGGCACTTCGCGCCGCACCGCGTCCGGGACACGCAAGATATTCAAGAGGTCCCGGAGGAATCATCCTTGCGCGGCAGCATGCCCATGCGCTCGAATTGCCAGCGCATGGCGCGATACCAGAGATAACCGACCGCAGCGCCGCACAGTGCCAGGATGACGACGTTCGCGCTCGAAAACGAGCCGCTCCACCACATCATCCACGCGGTCCACAACAGCGTGAAGACGATGGCACCTGCTTTCAGCGGAAGAAGGGGGCGGCTCATGGTCGTGCTCCGGGCTGTCAAAACCCCGGCAGACATCATTGCAAGTTGCGGCGGCCCCTACCGTGAGCCAGATCACGGAAGTGTCCGCCGGAGCCGCTAGCCAAAGCGCAACCGTGAGCGTTCCTTCGCCTTCTCCGCCTCGACCTCACGGTCGCGCGCCGGCGCATGGGTGTGCAGTGAGGTCAGGAGTTTTCGCGCAGATTCCGAGACCTCGGCCACAGCGAGGTCGAACGCCGCCTCGTTGGCCTGCGACGGCTTGTTGAAGCCGGATAGCTTGCGCACGAACTGGATCGCGCTGGCATGGATCTCGTCCTCTGTGGCCGGTGGCTCGAAATTGAACAGCGTCTTGATGTTGCGGCACATGCAGTCTCTCCGGTTTTCTTGAAGACGATCGGCGGCGGCGAAATCCTACATCCTTCCGCACGCTTCTGCTAAGGTCCGCCGCAACGCGGCCGCCAATGATGAGCCGCATGGGGAGAGAAACATGAAGGCTTCTTGCGCGGCACTAGCGGCCGTTCTGCTGTCCGTTTCGACGCTGGCCATGGCGGCCGATTATCCGGCGCTCAAGCAAGGCGACTGGATCGCCAAAGACTTCAAGTTCCACACCGGCGAGACCCTGCCGGAGCTGCGGCTGCACTACACCACCGTCGGCGAACCGGGCGGCCAGCCCGTGCTGGTGCTGCACGGCTCGGGCGGATCAGCGGCGAGCATGTTGACACCTGCCTTTGCCGGCGAGCTGTTCGGTGCGGGACAGCCGCTCGACGCATCCAAATATTACATCATCATTCCCGATGGTATCGGCCACGGCAAATCGTCAAAGCCGTCCGACGGCATGAAGACCGCCTTTCCGAAATACGATTACGACGACATGGTCGAGGCGCAGTACCGCCTCGTGACGGAGGGGCTCGGCGTCAAGCATCTGCGGCTCGTCTTCGGCAATTCGATGGGCGGCATGCACACCTGGCTGTGGGGCGAGAAATATCCGCAGGCGATGGACGCGCTGATCCCGATGGCCTCGCAGCCGACCGAGATGGCGTCGCGCAACTGGATGCTGCGGCGGATCATGCTCGACACCATACGCAACGACCCCGACTACAATGGCGGCAATTACGCCAGCCAACCGCGCATGATGAAATACGCCATCACCGCCTACGGCATCGCCAGCATCGGCGGAACGCTGGCCTATCAATCGCAGGCGCCGACGGCGGCCAAGGCCGACAAGATCGTCGACGAGCGGCTCACGATACCGATCACGGCGGATGCCAACGACTTCATCTACCAGTGGGAAGCCTCGCACGACTACAATGCCGCCGGGAAGCTGGAGGGAATCGAAGCCTCGCTGCTGCTGATAAATTCCGCCGACGACGAGCGCAACCCGCCGGAGACCGGCGTCACGGATGCTGCGATGAAAAGGATCAAGAACGGCAAACTGTATCTCATCCCGGCAAGCACCGAGACGCGCGGCCACGGCACGACCGGCAATGCGAAATTCTACGTCGAGCAGGTCCGACAATTGCTGCAAACTGCGCCGCAGCGGACGATGTAAGATCGCGTCCGCCCATATCGCAACGCATCATATGCGGCGCACCTCGCGTCGCATATTATTTGAGCATGCAATGCGCTGACAGCTCGGGCTTAATCATCGCAACTAGAATCGACTCGCGATGAGGAGGACCGCATGCACAGGCTCGCGCTGTGCGTTTGGCTCGCTGCGACGACGGCGCTGACGAGCGCCGCGTTCGCGTTCGACAACGGGCAATACGACAACGTCCCGCCCGACATCCGCGCCTGGTTCAAGAGCGTGATGGCGCCGAACGGCGTGCCCTGCTGCGACATCTCCGACGGTCACCGCACCGACTACGACGTGCGCGGTGGCACCTACTGGGTGCCGATCGAGGGACAGTGGATGGAGGTGCCGGAGCGCGCCCTCATCCGAGATCGCGGCAATCCGGTCGGCCAGGCCGTGGTGTGGTACGTCCATCATCGCGGCACCATCATCATCAGCTGCTTCGTTCCGGCGGACGCAGTGTAGGCCCGTTCTGCGATGGCGCCCTGGAGCCACGCATGCTAGTTCGCCTGATGGCTCCTGCAAGCGATCTCACGCGCACCGTGATGCGCTTCGTTCTGGCGGCATTTTATCTCACAGCCGGCGTCGCGCATCTCTGGGTTCCGGACAAACTGCTCGCGATGACGCCGTCCTGGGTGCCGTTCGCTGCCCAGGTCATCCTCTTGACCGGCCTGTGCGAGATCGCCGGCGCAATCGCGCTGGTGACGAAGCCGCTACGCTGGTGGGCAGGCGTCGCGCTCGCGCTCTATGGGCTCTGCGTGTGGCCGGCGAACATCAAGCACGCCATCGAGGGCATCGACGTCCCACCCATTCCCAACAGCTGGCTCTATCACGGGCCACGGCTGGCGCTCCAGCCGGTTCTGATCTGGTCGGCGCTTTATTGCGCCGGCGTCATCGACTGGCCGTGGCGGCGTGACAAAAGCCGATAGCGATCGGGCCAGAGGATGATATCCTCAAGTCTTCAGACAGGGAGACCTTCGTGACTGACCTTTGCACCGAAGACCTCGCCACCATCTATGCGAAGCCGAGCCCGCGCGTGATCGCCAAGGCACGCCCCGCGATCGACGCGCATGCGAAAAAATTCATCGAGATGTCGCCGTTCTGCGTGCTCGCGACGTCGGGCACTGACGGCAGCGTCGATGCCTCCCCGCGCGGGGGTGGCATCGGCTTCGTCCATGTCGCCGGTCCCAACCAATTGCTGATGCCCGACCGTGCCGGCAACAACCGCATCGACAGTTTTCGCAACGTCGTCGAGGGCTCGGGCTTCGTGCACATGTTGTTCTTCGTGCCGGGGATCGACGAGACGCTGCGCGTCGGCGGCCGCGGCACGCTGTCGATCGACCCGAATCTGCTCGCCTCGATGGTGGAGTACGGCAAGCCGCCGCGCGCGGTGCTGAGCGTCGCGGTCAGCGAAGTCTATTTCCACTGCGGCAAGGCGCTGATGCGCTCAAAGCTGTGGTCGCCGGAGAAGGTGCAGCGCTCGGTGATGCCGAGCATCGGCCAGGTCATCCACGACCAGACCGGCCTCGGCGAACCGGAGAGCCAGGAAATCGTGGAAGAGCGCTACAAGACGCAGCTGTAAATCACAACGTCGCCCCGGCCTTCGCCGGGATGACGATGGAATGCGTGGCGAGAGCGGAGCCTAGTGCCCCTCGCCCTCGAGCCCGCCGACGTGCTTCTGGGTGTAGAGTTCGAGGCCGATGCGGCCGATCAAATCGAGCTGGGTTTCGAGGAAGTCGATGTGATGCTCCTCGTCGCTCATCAGCTTCTCGAACAGGTCACGCGTGACGTAGTCCTTGGCGCTGTTGCAATAGCCGGCCGCTTCCTGGTAGAGCGCCCGCGCGCTCATCTCGGCGGCGAGATCGCATTCGATGATCTCCTTGACGTTCTGGCCAATGCGCAAGGGATCGAGCACCTGCATGTTCGGGAAGCCGTCAAAGAACAGAATCCGCTCGGTGAGCTTGTCGGCATGCTCCATCTCCTCGATGGATTCCTTGCGCCAGACCTTGGCCATGTCCCGCAGGCCCCAATTGTCGAGGAAGCGGTAGTGCAGCCAGTACTGGTTGATTGCAGTCAGCTCGTGGCGCAGCGCCTTGTTGAGATAGTCGATGACTTTTGCGTCGCCCTGCATGATGCACTCCAAATCTTGCGTCCAAATCGGCCCTAACCGACTTTAGAATGCTTCTAAGTCAGTTTAAACACGAGGGCAACCGGCTACGGGAGCGCAGCCGGGGAAAAGCTCAGCCAGAATGGGGAAGTTTTCAGCAAGCCGCGAGGGCGAACTGGACGGGCTCGGCCGTCTCGTCATTGGCGGCCACGGTGTGGCTATGCGGGCAGCCCGAGCAGCAGGACTTGGCGCAGGGGCCAAGCGCTTCGTCGATGATGGTCTTAATCGTCCGGGCGCAACGGCCACATTCGGCGCTGCAGCCGAGGCATCCATAGACCTGCTTGGCATGGCGCACGGCGTCTTCGGACTCGGCGACAGCGGCGCGGACGTCGTCATCGCTCAGCACGTTACAGGAACAAACGATCATGGAAGCGGCAGGCCCTTCGGTGATGCGCCATCATCGATATTTAAGGGACCGTCCGGATGCAAAGGGAAAAACCGGTATTTGAAGCTATTCCAAACTGGCCCGGAACCAGCCTAGAACGGCTCTAAAATAGGCGATTGCGCTGGATCAAGATGGAGCCAGATCGGGACCTAATCGCCGCCGCCCCCGCCACCATCGCCGCCGCCTCCGCAATCTCCACCTCCGCCGCTATCGCTCGTGGAGCAGCCGGCGCTGTCGGTCGAACTCCCGGAACTGTCGCTGCAAAACCAGCTGCCCAGCGAGAAGCCGTCATTCGTCGTATCCGAATAGCTGTCGCCCCCACCGGCATCGCCGCCCGCGCTAGCGCGCGAGCGGCGCTGGCCGCGGTTCTGGATATGGGTCATCAGGGCATAGCCGATCACACCGACAGCCCCGACGGCGATCAGGGCATTGGTCAGGACGTTCATCATCGTCTCCCGGGGCCAAAAGTCGCATTTCCTAATTATTGGTCGCACCGGGCAGTTTGCCGTTCATTGATCATTCAAACGAAGTATGGAACTTTGGCCGGAACAGTTCCGTATCCGTGTGTGAAAGGTCGACCCATGAAGAAGACGCTTATGGCAATCGCTGCCGCCGCCACCCTGGTCCTGACCGCCGGAACGCCGGCCCATGCACAGCGCGGTGTCGCTGCTGGCGTGGCCGCGGGGATCATCGGTGGTGCCATTGTCGGTGGCGCGCTGGCCTCCCCGTATTACGGCCCCGGTCCGGCCTATGGCTATGGTCCGGGTTATGGCCCCGGCTACTACCCGCCTCGTTACTACGCGCCGGGTCCGGGCTACGTCGCCGACGACTATTATGGCGATGGCTGCGTCTGGCAGAAGCAGCGCTTCTGGGACGGCTATGCCTGGCGCGTCCGCCGCGTCCGGGTTTGCGGCTGAGACGCCGTGAGCCCGTTCGTGTGAATCGCTTCGCCCGGAGCAGTTGCTTGGGCCGGTTCACTACGGATGCGCTATTCATTTTGGGGCCCGAAAAAGACCGCTTTTTCTCGTCACAGCTCCGTGCGCGTTTACGATGGATTGACCATTTGCGCGCTTCCTAGCTGCAAGGCCAATTCGATCAGCGTGTGCGTGAACCTTTGAAACCTGGACGCCTCTAACAAGATGCGTTCATCTCCCAGGAGAGCCAAGAGCATGAAGAAGACTTTAGTTGCCGCCCTCACGGTTGCGGCGATCGCCGGTTCGCTGGTGACCGCCACTCCGTCCGCTCAGGCCCATGACGGCGTCGGCGTCGGCATCGCGGCCGGCCTGCTCGGCGGCGCAATCATCGGCGGCGCCATCGCGTCGAGCCGTCCGGCCTATGGCGGACCGGTTTATGTGGCCGAACCCGGCCCGCCGCCCCCGCCCTGCTACTGGCAGCGCCAGCGCTATTGGGACGGCTACGGCTGGGCCGTTCGCCCGGTTCGCGTCTGCTACTGATCTGATTGCGAGATCTGATCGTGAGGCGCTCATGAGCGCCGCGATCGAAGCCCGGCCGAGCACCTCGGCCGGGCTTTTTTCTTGGTCGGCCTAACGCGCCGCCTGGATCGAGCGCAGCACCTCTTCGCTCGGCCAGCAATCGACCTTCAGTCCTGCCGACTTCTGATAGGCGCCGAGCGCCGCGCGCGTCTGCATCCCGGCCTTGCCGTCGATCTTGTCCTTGTAGAGCCCGACGCGGGTGAGCCCGCGCTGCATGGTCTCGACGTCCTTGGTGCGCAACTGCTTCGACGCGGCCCACGGCGTCGCGAACGGAAGCGGGCTCGTCATGCGATCGCTGAGATGGCCGACGAACAGCACGTAGAGATCCGAGAAATTGTATTCCTTCATGACGAAGTAATTCTTCGTGGTCAGAAACGCCGGACCGTAAATACCCTCCGGCTGTAGCAACGACGCCGGCTGCGCCTGCTCGGCGGCGCTTAACTTCTGCCCGCGCACCGGCACAAAACCTTCGCGCAGCCACTGGCCGATTGGCTTCGTCACTTCGGGGACGCCGGTGGTGCAATCGACCTTCGCCGGCGCCTGCACCTCGTAGGCCCAGCGCACACCGCTCTGCCAGCCCTTGTTGACGAGCTGCTGCGCGGCCGAGGCCAGCGCATCCGGCACCGAATGCCAGATGTCGATGCGGCCATCGCCGTCGAAGTCGACGCCGTGCTTGTAATATTCCGACGGCAGGAATTGCGTGAGCCCGGTGGCGCCCGCCCAGGACGAACGCATGTCCTTGCGCGTCACCACGCCCTCGCCAAGAATCTTCAGCGAGAGGATGAACTCGTTGCGATAGGTGTCCTTGCGGCGTCCGACATAGGCCTGTGTCGCCAGTACGCGGACGAGATCGTAGGGGAGCGTGTAGCGGCCGTAATCGGTCTCACGTCCCCAGATCGCGAGCATCACGGTCGCGGGCACACCAGAGCTTTTCTCGATCTGGGTAAGCTGCGCTCGATATTTCTGCAGCAGCCGCTGCCCCTCGCTCGCAAGCCGCGCGATCGAGGCTTCCCTGACGTAGTCCGCCGGCACCTGCACGAACTCGGCCTGCGACGGCGCGCCGGTCGCGGGCCGTCCCGGCAGGATCAAATCGGGCAGCTTGTAGTCCGGCTCGAGCCCGCGCGTCTGCTGCTCGAACGTCGCCCGCGACACGCCTGCGGCCTGTGCTTCCGGCCACAGCGAGGCGATGAACTGCGTGAAAGCGGCGTCGGCGGCGCGGGCGGGCGAAAGGCCACAGGTGAAAACGATCACCGCAGCAATGAGCACCCGCCGCATCATGCCGACATCACCGCGTCAGCTTCTTGTACTTCACGCGGTGCGGAATGATGCTGTCCTGACCGAGACGGCGCATCTTGTCCTTCTCGTAATCCTGGAAGTTGCCTTCGAACCATTCGACATGGCTCTCGCCTTCGAAGGCGAGGATGTGGGTCGCGATGCGGTCGAGGAACCAGCGATCATGGCTGATGATGACGGCGCAGCCGGCAAAGTCTTCCAGCGCTTCTTCGAGCGCGCGCAACGTGTCGACGTCGAGATCGTTGGTCGGTTCGTCGAGCAGCAGCACGTTGGCGCCGGACTTGAGCATCTTGGCGAGATGCACGCGGTTGCGTTCACCGCCGGAGAGCGCGCCGACCTTCTTCTGCTGGTCGGCGCCCTTGAAGTTGAACGACGAGCAATAGCCGCGCGAGTTCACTTCCCTCTTGCCGAGCAGGATCAACTCGTTGCCGCCGGAGATCTCCTCCCACACGTTCTTGTTGCCGTCGAGCGCATCGCGGGACTGGTCGACATAGCCGAGATGCACGGTCTCGCCGACCGTGATCGTGCCCTTGTCCGGTGTTTCCTGCTTGGTGATCATCTTGAACAGCGTGGTCTTGCCGGCGCCGTTGGCACCGATGACGCCGACGATGCCGCCGGGCGGCAGCTTGAAGGTGAGATCGTCGATCAGAAGGCGATCGCCATAGCCTTTGCTGAGGGCCTCGAAATCGACCACGTTGTCGCCGAGACGCTCGGCGACCGGAATGACGATCTGCGCGGTCTGGCTCTGCTTGTCGCTCGCCAGCTTGAGCAGATCCTCGTAGCGCTGGTAGCGCGCCTTGGACTTGGCCTGACGCGCCTTCGGCGAGGACGCGACCCATTCCTGCTCGCGGGCAATCGTCTTCTGGTGGGCGGCGTCCTCGCGACCTTCCTGCTCCAGCCGCTTCTGCTTCTGCACCAGCCAGGACGAGTAATTGCCCTCGTAGGGAATGCCCTTGCCGCGGTCGAGCTCGAGGATCCAGCTCGTGACGTTGTCGAGGAAGTAGCGATCATGGGTGACGATCAGGATCGCACCGGGATAGCTACGCAGATGACCTTCCAGCCATGACACCGACTCGGCATCGAGATGGTTGGTCGGTTCGTCGAGCAGCAGAAGTTCGGGCTGGTCGAGCAGCAGCTTGCAGAGCGCGACGCGGCGGCGCTCACCACCCGAGAGTTTCGTCACGTCGGCATCGTCAGGCGGACAGCGCAGCGCGTCCATGGCCTGGTCAACCTTGCTGTCGAGATCCCAGAGGCCCTGGGCCTCGATCTCGTCCTGCAGCTTGGTCATCTCGTCGGCGGTTTCCTCGGAGTAGTTCATCGCCAATTCGTTGTAGCGATCGAGGATGGCCTTCTGCTTGGCGACGCCCAGCATGACGTTCTCGCGCACGGAGAGCGTCGCATCGAGATGTGGTTCCTGCTCGAGATAGCCGACGCGGGCGCCCTGGGCGACCCAAGCCTCGCCGTTATACTCCTTGTCGAGGCCGGCCATGATCTTGAGCAGCGTCGACTTGCCCGAGCCGTTGACACCGAGCACGCCGATCTTGGCGTCCGGATAGAACGACAGATGGACGTTATCGAGCACCTTGCGGGTCGGGTAGCTCTTGGTCAGGCCCTGCATGAAATAGACGAACTGGCGCGCCATGGGTCCCGAATACCTTCGATTTGAGGAAATTTGCTTGCCGCCGATGTAGCGATCCCGCCCCCAAAGGGCAATGTTTTCCCTCCGTTCACCACGGATGAATACTGGACGGACACCATCCGGGCCCCGATCCGGACAATTGAAACTTTCTTTTAATAAATCAGGCCAAAGCTCGGTCTCGCGCGGAAACAGCGCCACCCGCTCAGAATGAACGGGGAGCACAGCGAGGCCGACCCATGGCTCTGATCGAGACCCACTCCATCGCCGTTCCGGCCGACGCCGGGAGCGTGTCCGAGGTCAAGGGCTTCTGGAAGCGCTTCTTCGCCACCGCCTTCAACCCCTACCGGCCCGAGCTGCACTACATGCGCGGCCCCGGCCCCGCCTGGCGCGCCAAGCACGGCATGAACGCGCCGTTCCGGCTGAAGCCCCGCGACCTCTGAGCCCTTATCACCTATCGAATTTTTGAAGACGCGAGCGCCTTGCGCACGGTCGCGATTGCGCGCAACCATGGCCTGGTTCCACCTCTCGCCATGGATGAACGCTGATGACGCGGCTGCGCTGTGCAATTCTCGACGACTATTTCAACATCGCCCTCGACGTCGCCGACTGGCCGAAACTGTCCGACCGCGTCGACGCCACGGTGTTCAGCCATCCTTTCGCCTCCGAGCAGGCCGCGGCCAGCGCGCTCGCCGATTTCGACATCATCTGCGCGATGCGCGAGCGCACCGCGTTCCCCAAGAGCCTGTTCGACAGCTTGCCGAAGTTGAAGCTGCTGCTGACCTCCGGCATGCGCAACGCCTCGATCGACATGGAGGCTGCGAAGGCGAAAGGCGTCACCGTCGGCGGCACGCAGTACTCGCGCGATCCGACCGCCCCTCTGACGATGGGCCTGATCCTGGAACTGACCCGCGGCATCGGCCGCGAGAACGTGCGCATGCATGCCGGCGAGCCCTGGCAGACCTTTGCCGGCGTCGAGATCGAGGGCCTGACGCTCGGCGTCGTCGGCCTCGGCAAGCTCGGCAGCAAGATGGCGGGCATTGCGAAGGCGTTCGGCATGAACGTGATCGCCTGGAGCCCGAATCTGACGCCCGAGAAGTGCGCGGCGGCCGGCGTCGGCTACGCCACCAAGGAGGAGCTGTTCGCCAAGGCCGATATCATCTCCATCCACGTGGTGCTGAGCGATCGGTCGCGCGGACTCGTCGGAGCTGCCGATCTCGCGCGGATGAAGCCGACCGCCTTCCTTGTCAACACCGCGCGCGGACCGATCGTGGACGAGCAGGCGCTGCTCGAGGCGTTGCAGCAGAAGAGGATCGCGGGCGCCGGCATCGACGTGTTCTCGGTCGAGCCGCTGCCGGTCGATCATCCCTTCCGCAAGCTCGACAATCTCGTGCTGACGCCGCATCTCGGCTACGCCACCGAGGACGGTCTGCGCATCCATTACGGCCAGATGGTCGAGGCGATCGACGCCTTCACCAGGGGCAATGAGCTGCCGCGGAAGCTCGCCTGATGCCTCAGGCCGCCGAGCGCTGGCTGGCGGACTGCCTTGCCACGTCGGCGAAACCGTCGAGCCAGGAAGTATGAGCAGGGCGCCAATCGAGTTCGCGTTTGGCCTTGGCGTTGGAAGCACCTCGCACCTGCGTCATCATCGAGACCATATGCTCACCGGCCAGCAACCGGCCGAGCCATGCCGGCACGTGAAGCGGCGGCCTGGCGCCCACCAGCTCGGCCAACGCCGGCAGCCATTCCCTGACCTGTGCCGGGTGATCGTCGACGACATTGTAGATGTTGCCCGGGCGGCCACGCTCGACTGCTGCGACCGTGGCAGAGGCGGCATCTTCGGTGTGAGTGAACGACCAGGTACCGCCGCCATCGCCGATCAGCGGCACGCGCCGGTGGCGCAACTGGTCGATCATCGCCGGCGAGAGCGTCCCGGTCCCGGGGCCATAGAAGAATCCGTAGCGCAGCACGATGCCCGCGGGGTCCGATGATGCCGATACGGTCCGCTCGAGATATTGGAGAGCCTCGAGGGTACGGCGCAGCTCTTCCGGCGGATCCGGATCGAGTTCATCCGCTTCCGCCTTGACCGCCCCGCCGGTGCGGCTGAAGGTCCAGCCGCAGAAGCTTTGCGCGATGAAACGTCCGGCTCCGGCTTCGCGTGCTGCGCTCAGCAGGATGTCGGTTCCCAGCGTTCGCAGCTGATTGGTCTTCGCAAAGGCGCGATCGAAATGACGGAGATCTGTGGCCGCCGCAAGGTCCGTCATCTGATGGATCACGACCTCGGGTTTGGCCGAAATCACCGCCGCGCGAAGATCTTCGGCATCGAGGCCATCGGCGACAACGGGTTCGGCCCCCAATGCCATGAGCATCCCGGCCTTCTCCGCGGCTCGCGTGGAGCCGACGACCGTGTGTCCCCTGGCGATGAGCATGGGAACCAGATGACGACCGATCGCACCGGTCGCGCCTGCAACAAAGATTCGCATCCTGTGCTCCTCACGTCGTTGCAATTCTTCCGTGAGGTAGTCGACGCGTGCAGGGATTCAACCCGGCGAACACACTGGCGGGCGGAATCGGCGCCACAAACATTTGCGGCGCGTGGCCGAGGCACACGCGCCGCAAATCAACTCGATTGTTCCACGCGAACCTAGCGCACGGTGACCGGCGCGGGCAGCGGCGGGACCACTGTCGGCTGCGTACCCGGGACGGGACCTGCCTGGGCCGCCATCGGAGCCGGACCAGCGGCACCAGGCATGGGCGCAGCGGACGCGGTCGCCGTTCCCGGCGCCGGACCGCCCGGCATCACCACCACGCGGGTGCCGACCTTGGTGCGCTCGAACAGATCGGAGACGTCATCGTTCAGCATGCCGATGCAGCCGGAGGAGACGAACTTGCCGATCGTCGAGGGCTGGTTGGTGCCGTGGATGCGATACACGGTCGAGCCGAGATACATCGCGCGGGCGCCGAGCGGATTGCCAGGGCCGCCGGCCATGAAGCGCGGCAGATAGGGCTGGCGCTCAATCATCTCGGTCGGCGGATGCCAATCCGGCCACTCGGCCTTGCGGGTGATCTTCTGCACGCCGGTCCAGGTGAAACCGTCGCGGCCGACGCGGACGCCGTAACGGACCGCACGGCCGTTGCCGAGGACGTAATAGAGATAGGTGTTCGGGGTATCGACGATGATCGTGCCAGCCGGCTCCTTGGTCGCCAGCGACACTTCCTGACGGCGCAGGTTCGGCGCCAGCTGCGCCGGAGCCGCGTCAGGCTGCTCCTCGGGCGGCAATGAGGCGATCGCCATCGGCCGGCCATCGGCGCCGACGGCGGGCTGCTGCGAGACTGCTCCGGTCGCGGCCGGGCCACCGACGGCTTCCGGCGGACGCATGCCGTCGCTGCCCGGCGCCTGGCCCGGGCGGTCGGCATAAATCACCTGCGGCGCGCCAGCGGGGCGGCCATAGCGCGGATCGTCGGGCGACATCACTGGTCCCTGCGGCGGCGCAGCCGAATAGACGGGCGCGCCGGCGGGACGGCCATAACGGGGATCATCCGGCGACATCACCGGGCCTTGCGGCGGGGCGGCCGAATAGACCGGCGGACCAACGGGGCGGCCATAGCGCGGATCGTTGGGTGAACTCATCGGGCCGCCCGGGCCTGGCGGCGGCAGCGAGGCCTGCGGCATCGCGTCGTCGTCATCTTCTAGCGCGTCGAAATTCGGCGTGCGGTCGCCGGGGCGATATTCGGCCGGCGCGCCATAGCTCGGCGCCTGCTGGACCGGATAGCTCTGGGCCTGTGCGAGCGAGGTTCCCGCCGCAGCGACTGTTGCGGCAGCGCATATCGTCAGAAAATGTTTGATCATCATCGCTCTTATGTAGTCCCCGGGCCCCGTCCGAGCCGTTAACGGCCAAATGACCGAAGATAGCGGCACATTCAAGACATAACAGGCTGATTGTGCCTGATTTAGCGATTTGTGATGCAATCGCACACAGTTGCTCCGTTGCATCACGGGGCGGAAATCGCATCACGCCGTAGATTGCCGGAGCCACCGCCCTGTTTTTTACGGAACGTCGCAGAGGCGTTGCGATATGGTCGAATCAGCCTGATTCGCCACCGCTTTGAGCTCAAATCCCCGCGTGGCGAACGCGGCAAGCAGTACCGTCACCGCGTTCAGATGGCTCATGGGCCCTGGCCACACGCCGCCGGGGCGGAAATTCGTAATCCGTCAATGCTTCCCGGCTTTCGCTTTCTGCTTGCCGCGATCCTGCTGTCTACCTCCATCCTGGTGTTCGGCTTAGGGGCCGCCTCGCTGCTGCGGGCGAGCCACGAGCAGTATGTCAGCAACCCGTCCTGGCGGAACGGCCCGCAGGAGCAGATGTTTGCGCAGGCGTCCGAGCCGGCCCCGGCCCAACCGGTGCTCGCGGCACTCCGCGTGGAGCCCGCCGCCAATGAGGCGACGCCTGCGATGCCGGACCAGATCCCGAGCATTGGGCTGCCCGCGGTCGAAACAAGCCCCGAGCAGATGGCCGCGGTGACGCTCGAGGCTAAGGCTCAGGTCGCCGCCATCGCGCCGGTTCCAGAGGCGGCTCCGCCCGCCGCCGAAGCGCCAGTCGCGCAGCCCGCCAAGAGTGAGGCTGCGCCTCCCGCGCCTGCGGACACACTCACCCCCGCCGACACGACGGCTTCCATCGCCACGAAGACACCCGCACCAGCAGCGACCGCCCCCGAAGTGCCGCGAACCGCGACGCTGGCGCCGGCATCGCGCGTGACCGACATTGCAGCGGCCAGGATGGCTGCGCTGAACGAGCTTGTGCCGGCGACGACCAAAGCCGGCAGCGCGACGCCCGGGAGCAAGCCACGTGCGCACAAGCCGAAGAAGCGTCACCGCATCGTGCGGCGCCCGCCGCCTCAGCAGATCAACCAGGCGCTCGATCCGTTCGGCCAGCCGCAGCAAACGCTCGCCACGACAGCCACGCGCACGCGCTGACACTTGGTTCACCTCGCCCCGCTTGCGGGGCGAGGGACCGCACCACCGCCGCGGCCGCTATCAACCGTTCAAGCCGCTCCCGTCGCGATCGGCGGGCCTTTTTCCTGGCCCCATTCCGACCACGAGCCGTCATAGAGCGCGGTGTCGGTAATCCCCAGGCGATAGAGCGCGAGCGTCAGCACGCCGGCTGAGACGCCGGAGCCGCAGCTTGTCACGATCGGCGCATCGAGCTTGACGCCTGCGCCAGTGAAGGCGGCGCGGAGATCTTCGAGCGGCTTCATCGTGCCGGTCGCCGCATCGAACAGCTGGTTATAAGGCACGTTGCGCGCGCCGGGGATGTGGCCGGAGCGGATGCCCGCGCGCGGCTCGGGCGCGCGGCCCTCGAAACGCTCAGCGGCGCGCGCGTCGATCACCTGCTCGGCGCGGCTTTCGACGTTGGCGACGAGCTGCTGCATGCTACGCACGCGCTTTGCATCGTAGCTCGCCTTGAAGCTCGCCGGCTTCGGTTTCACTTCGCCGGTCTCGGTGGCCCTCCCCTCGGCGCGCCACTTCTTCAGGCCGCCGTTGAGGATGCGCACATTGGCGTGGCCGAAGGCCAGGAACATCCACCATGCGCGGGGCGCGGCCACCCAGCCGCCGGCATCGTAAAGCACGACGGTGTCGGCATTGGAGATGCCGAGTTGGCCTGCGTCACGGCCGAACTGCTCGGCGCTCGGATACATGTGCGGCAGCGGGTTGGAATGATCCGAGACAGCATCGACGTCGAAGAACACGGCGCCCGGCAGATGCGCGGCGAGATAATCGTCCTTCGGCAACGGCAGCACGCCCGGCAGCTTGAAGCTGGCGTCGAGCACTTTGACGTTGGAATCGTTGATGTGGGCGGCGAGCCATTCGGTGGAGACGAGGGGATCGGTCATGCGAGTCTTTCCTTGTGGTCATTCCGGGGCGCCTGGAGGGCGAGCCCGGAATCCATTGTGCGGCAGAGTTGGTGGATGAATGGATTCCGGGCTCGCGACTTCGTCGCGCCCCGGAATGACGAAGGGAGAGAACTAACCCTTCTTCTTCGGCTCCCACTGCTGCACCGGACCGCCGGCGTCGCGCCAGGCGGCGTAGCCGCCGGCGATGTGGGCGACGGGTTTCAGGCCCATGTCCTGCGCGGTCTTGGCGGCGAGCGCGGAGCGCAGGCCGCCGGCGCAGTGGAACACGAACTTCTTGTCCTCCTGGAACACCGGCTTGGCGTAGGGGCTCTGCGGATCGATCCAGAATTCGAGCATGCCGCGAGTACAGGCGAATGCGCCGGGGATGCGGCCGTCGCGCTCGATCTCGCGGGGGTCGCGGATGTCGACGATGATGACGTCGCCGTTCTTGGAAATCTCGATGGCGTCCTTGGCCGACAGCGTCTCGATCTCGGCATTGGCCTCGTCGATCAGCGCCTTGATGCCGCGGGTGATGGTCTGGGGCATGTCTTTTCCCTTCTCTTTCGTCATTGCGGGGCGATGCGCAGCATCGAGCCCGGAATGACAAGGAGTTAGTGCGTCAATTCCTTCATCGCACCCTCGAGCCCCTCGATCGTGATCGGATACATGCGGTTGGCGAAGATGCGTTTGATGATCGTGGTCGATTCCGAATAGTCCCAGTGCTTCTGCGCGACCGGATTGAGCCACACCGAATGCGGATAGGTGTGGATGATGCGGTCGAGCCAGACCGAGCCGGGCTCCTCGTTGACATGCTCGACCGAGCCGCCGGGCACCATGATCTCGTAAGGCGACATCGAGGCATCGCCGACGAACACGATCTTGTAGTCGTGCGGATATTTGTGCAGCACGTCCCAGGTCGGGGTGCGGTCGGTGAAACGGCGTTTGTTCTGCTTCCACACGCCTTCATAGAGGCAATTGTGGAAGTAGAAATACTCCATGTGCTTGAACTCGCTCTTCGCCGCCGAGAACAGCTCCTCGACCTGCTCGATATGCGCGTCCATCGAGCCGCCGATGTCGAAGAACACCAGGAGCTTCACCGCATTGCGCCGCTCGGGACGCATGTGCACGTCGAGATAGCCGTGATTGGCGGTCTCGCGGATGGTGGTGTCGAGGTCGAGCTCGTCGGGCGCGCCGGTGCGCGCGAACTTGCGCAGGCGGCGCAGCGCCACCTTGATGTTGCGGATGCCGAGCTCGACATTGCCGTCGAGGTCTTTGAACTCGCGCTTGTCCCACACCTTCACGGCGCGGTTGTTGCGGTTCTTTTCCTGGCCGATGCGGACACCTTCGGGATTGTAGCCGTGGGCGCCGAACGGCGAGGTACCTGCGGTGCCGATCCATTTCGAGCCGCCCTGGTGCCGGCCCTTCTGCTCCTCGAGGCGCTTCTTCAGCGTCTCCATGAGCTTGTCCCAGCCCATCGCCTCGATCTGCTTCTTCTCTTCCTCGGTGAGGTATTTCTCGGCGAGCTTCTTCAGCCATTCCTCGGGAATCTCGGCCCCTTCCATGGCGTCAAGCAGGCTTTCCAGCCCCTTGAACACCGTGCCGAAGACGCGATCGAACTTGTCGAGGTTGCGCTCATCCTTCACCAGCGCGGTGCGCGACAGATAGTAGAAATTCTCGACCGAGTAGTCCGCCAGATCAGCGTCGAGCGCCTCCACCAGCGTGAGGTATTCGCGCAGCGTCACGGGGACCTGCGCATCGCGCAGAGACGTAAAGAATTGCAGGAACATGGGTGACAGATTGCCCGTCGGGGGACGAACGTCAAGGGGCGGAGATCGCCGCGGGGCGCTGGACCGGGAGGCTTTTTGCTCTAGAATTGACCATCTCACGGAGTTGTTTTGGGGACGTTTGCAATGGGAATTCTCGCGGCACTCATCATCGGCGCCATCGCCGGCTGGCTTGCCGGCAAGATTGTCCACGGGGCGGGATTTGGGCTGATCGGCAACATGGTTGTCGGCATCATCGGCGCGCTGGTCGCGAGTTGGGTGCTGCCCCAGCTCCATATCGAGCTCGCCACCGGCACGGTCGGCGCCATCGTGGATGCCACGATCGGCGCGGTGATTGTGCTGGTCATCCTTTCGCTGATAAAACGGGTCTGAAAGCCTGACCGAACCAGGAACGGCCGCCATGCGCGGCCGTTCCCATGTCGCGACCGGGGCAATGAAGCAATGCCCGGGACGACGACCAACAAGGACGCGCAATGAAATTTACCGGCACCAAGGACTATGTTGCGACCGACGATCTCAAGGTCGCCGTCAATGCCTCGATCGTGCTGGAGCGCCCGCTCCTCATCAAGGGCGAGCCCGGCACCGGCAAGACGGTGCTGGCGGAAGAAGTCGCGAAGGCGCTGAACGCGCCGCTTCTGACCTGGCACATCAAGTCCACCACCAAGGCGCAGCAGGGCCTCTACGAATACGACGCGGTATCGCGCCTGCGCGACAGCCAACTCGGCGATGCCAGGGTGTCCGACATCAAGAACTACATCAAGCGCGGCAAGCTGTGGGACGCCTTCACCGCCGAGCAGCGCCCGGTGCTGCTGATCGACGAGATCGACAAGGCCGACATCGAATTCCCGAACGACCTCCTGCTCGAACTCGATCGCATGGAATTCCATGTCTACGAGACCGGCGAGACGATCAAGGCCAAGCAGCGCCCGATCATGATGATCACCTCCAACAACGAGAAGGAGCTGCCGGACGCCTTCCTGCGCCGCTGCTTCTTCCACTACATCAAATTCCCCGACGTCGACACGATGACCCGCATCGTCGACGTCCACTTCCCCAACATCAAGAAGCGCCTGGTCGAGGAAGCGTTGCGCATCTTCTTCGAGGTGCGCGAGGTCCCGGGGTTGAAGAAGAAGCCGTCGACGTCGGAGCTGCTCGACTGGCTCAAGCTGCTGCTCAACGAAGACATGAGCGTCGAGCAGTTGCGCGAGCGCGACCCGCGAAAACTGATCCCGCCGCTGCACGGCGCGCTGCTCAAGAACGAGCAGGACGTGCATCTGTTCGAGCGGCTGGCGTTTTTGAGCAGAAGGGAAGTGTAGGCCTCTCGTGTCCCGGACGCGCTGCAGCGTGCAACGCTGCTGCGCAGAGCCGGGACCCAGAAGGCGACACGGTACTCTGCGGCGACATGGGCCCCGGCTCTGCAGCGCACCGCTGCACCGGACGATGCTTC
>NZ_JADPJH010000022.1:515526-516491 GCF_023073315.1 Bradyrhizobium sp. 1
TTGCGCTGCGTCCGGGGCACGAGAGTGGAGTATGGCGCGTGCTCTCCCCACCGTCATTGCGAGCGCAGCGAAGCGATCCAGAATCCCTCCGCGGCGGCAGTCTGGATTGCTTCGTCGCAAGGGCTCCTCGCAATGACGGAGCAAGTGGCATTGGCGCCATCCTCCAACGCGCATCCTAATTGCAGACACACCTTAACGTCCTCGCGGCGCATTGCGCCCGAGCTTTGCTTGCATCCCACCCTCTTCAAGCAGAGGGCGCAGGGAAGGCCGGGTGCCGGCTGGCACCCACGGTCCGCTGTGCGCAAATAGCGCAAAAGGACTGCACAGCGGCATACAGGTGTAGCCGAACACACGGCCTTCCCTGCGCAGTGGTCGGACGGCTTATGCCGTGCTCTCCCGGGAGCCGAACTTTCCTTCTGGCCTCCCTCGCCCCGCGAATTGACGATGCTGTCCGCCCGGTTGGGCTCGCACACACCTCCGCGAAAGCTTGACCGTAGCAACGACGGCCAGGACCACACGGTTTTGCCGTACGCAGCTCATCCGGCTTCGCCAACAGGCTTCGCCGGACTTCGGCGCCGCTCGTCCGCACGAAGCCTCGGGCTCACAGGGACTACCCGCCCTGCCCGCGCCTCTCGCGCACGACGCTGCCGCGTCCACCGCAACCCGGCCCGCGTTTCGAACGACTCGCGAACCGCCCCTCTTCGTCGGGCCGGGCTGTTTCGATGTATGCCGCAATTCCGAATTTCGGTAAAGTGGAATATTTTTGCGAGAGGGGGTTGACGGGGTGGCGGGGTGTTTTGCCCGACGGGCAACGTTACAGCGTCATCCAACGCTCTCGGTGTCCCGGACGCGCTGCAGCGTGCAACGCTGCTGCGCAGAGCCGGGACCCAGAAGGCAACAGGGATTGTTCGGAGACATTGGCCCCGGCTCTGCAGCGCACCGCTGAAGAAGCGCTGCGCTGCGTC
>NZ_JADPJH010000022.1:516501-555906 GCF_023073315.1 Bradyrhizobium sp. 1
AGAGTATCAGACGGCCAACGAAGCCTACGCCACCGCCGCATCCGGCACACGCGCGGCTTCCATCGGCTGCTTGCCGCGGATCAGGTCCGAGGCACGATCCGCGATCATCATGGTCGACGCATTCAAATTCGCCGAGATCATGCGCGGCATCACCGAGGCGTCGATGACGCGGAGGCCTTGCAATCCGTGGACGCGGAGCTGGTCGTCCACCACCGCCCAGGTCGAATCCGCCGGGCCCATGCGGCAGGTGCAGCCGGGATGGAAGGTAGTGGTGCCGCGTTCGGTGGCTGCCGCCAGGAATTCGTCGTCGGTGTTGATGTTGGGCCCCGGAAAATCCTCGTAGGCGTAATAGGGCGAGAGCGGCGCGGACTTCAGGAGATTGCGCGCGAGCTTCATGCCGCCGACGATGACGCGGCGGTCGAGTTCGGCGTCGAGATAGTTGGTCTGGATGATTGGCGGCGCGAACGGATCAGATGAGCGGATGCGGACGTAGCCGCGGCTCTCCGGGCGCT
Organism: Bradyrhizobium sp. 1; assembly: GCF_023073315.1. Classification (GTDB taxonomy): domain Bacteria; phylum Pseudomonadota; class Alphaproteobacteria; order Rhizobiales; family Xanthobacteraceae; genus Bradyrhizobium. Next base: position 517,014 of record NZ_JADPJH010000022.1, read on the forward strand.
GCTGCCAGGAGGCCACAGTCATGCCGGGCTCGTCCTCCAGCTGGCCCTGCACGCCTTCCTTGTAGGACGCCGGCGTGAAGGTGAGTTGCAAGTCGGACGAGTCCGCGCTCTCGCCTGAATGCCAGAAGCAATAGACCATGGTCGGCGACAACGAGAGCAGGCCCTTGCGCGCGGTCGCCCATTTCAGCGCCTCGATCCACAGCGAGACGCCGCGACGGAGCTCGTTGATGGTCTTGATGTCTTTGACACGTGCGACCGTGCGCGGGGCGTAGTGGTCCTGCAGGCCTTCGCCGACCGGCAGCGCGTGACGCACTGCGATGCCGTGGGCGCCGAGCAGATCGGGCGAGCCGATGCCGGAGAGCTGAAGCAGCTGCGGCGAATTATAGGTGCCGCCGGAGAGGATGACTTCCTTGTTGGCGCGCACCTCGACCGGTGTGCCGCCAGAACCGCCCTTCATGTAGCGCACGCCGACGGCGCGCTTGCCTTCGAAGATGATCTCGGTCGCGTGCGCATGCGTGTGCACATGCACGTTGGGCCGCTTCATCGCGGGCTTGAGGAACGCGGTCGAGCCGGAAACGCGCAGTCCCTTGTCGATGGTGCGCTGGCAGTAGGAGACGCCCTCTTGCTTGGCGCCGTTGTAGTCGGGGTTGCGGGGAATGCCGAGCGAGACCGCGCCTTCCATAAAAGCTTCGCACAGCGGATCGCGCCAGTTCATGGTGGTGACGGTCAGATTGCCGTCGCGGCCGCGATAAGTGTCCTCGCCCTCGCCGACACGCTTCTCGAGCCGCCGAAAGTAAGGCAGCACGTCGGCATAGCCCCAGCCTCGATTGCCCATCTGCGCCCAGGTGTCGAAATCCATGCGCTGGCCGCGGTTGTAGATGTGGCCATTGATCGAGGACGAGCCGCCGAGCGTCTTGCCGCGCGGCGCGTAGATGCTGCGCCCGCCGGTCCAGGGCCCGACCTCCTGCTGGTAGGCCCAGTTGATGCTCTTCATGTGGAAGGTTTTTATGAAACCCGCCGGCAGATGAATGTAGGGGTGCCAGTCGCTGGGCCCCGCCTCCAGCACGCAGACGCTGGTGTTGGGATCTTCGCTCAGCCGGCTGGTGAGCACGCAACCGGCGGAGCCCGCGCCGACGATCACATAATCAAATCTGTCCATGGTGCCTCGGCCGCCTTTAGCGCGGCTTGTCGTTGAGTTGATATTCGAGATGCGTCTGCACCGTCGGCCATTCAGCAGCGGTGATGCTGTAGACCACGGTGTCGCGCAACGTGCCGTTCGGCGTGACCTGGTGGCTGCGCAGGATACCGTCCTGCTTGGCGCCGAGGCGCTCGATGGCGCGGCGGCTCTGGTGGTTGAAGAAATGCGTGCGGAATTCGACCGCGATGCAATTCAGCGTCTCGAAGGCATGCCGGAGCAGCAACAGCTTGCACTGCGTGTTGAGGGGCCCGCGCTGCGCACCCTTGCCGTACCAGGTCGAACCGATCTCGACGCGGCGATTGGCGGCGTCGATGTTCATGTAGGTGGTCATGCCGACGATCGTGCCGCCGGCATCGAACACGGTGAACGGCAGCATCGAGCCCGCGGTCTGCAAGCCGAGGCGGCGGTCGATCTCCTTGCCCATGTTCTCCGGCGCCGGAATCGCGGTGTACCAGAGTTTTGACAGCTCGCCGTCCTTGACGGCGTCCGTCAGCCCCTCGCGATGCTGATGCGACAGCGGCTCGAGACGGGCGTGCTGTCCGCGCAGGGTGATGGGATCAGGCCAGGGCATTTGAGACTCTCTCTTTTGTCATTGCGAGGAGCGATCGCTTCGCTTCCGCCGTCGCTCTGCGAGCTTTGGCGGACAAGTCGCTCGCAATGACGGTCACTAGCACCGTTTACTTGTTTAGGAAATTGAGAGGCAAACCGCCGCGCGGCCAGTCCATGGCGATCAGCTCGCCCTTGCCAGACAGCGTGATGTAGGCGGTCTTGAGTTCGGGGCCGCCGAAGGCGATGTTGGTGGTGACGCGGTCGCCGGTCTGGACCTGCTCGACCAGGGTGCCGTCGGGCGCGATCACCGAGATGCAGCCGGACACGAGGGTCGCGACGCAGACATTGCCGTTCGCCTCCACCGCGAGCGAGTCGAACATCTGGTAGCCGCCCAGGCCGCAGATCGGCTTGCCCCGCTCGCCGCGATAGATCACCTCGCGCGGCTTGAGCGTGCCGGGCGCCGAGAGCTCATAGGCCCAGAGCCGTCCCGTCGGCGTTTCCGCGATGTAGACAATGTTCTCGTCCGGCGACAGACCGATGCCGTTGGCCGGCAATATGCCGTGCACGACTTCGACGATCTCCTTCATACCGGGCTTGAGGTAATACATGCCGCCGACATCCATCTCGCGGGGGCGGCGCTTGCCGAGATCGGAGAACCACAGGCCGCCATGCTTGTCGAACACCAGATCGTTCGGCCCGCGCAAATCGTGCTCGCCGCATTTCGTGACGACGGTTTCGATCTTGCCGGATTGCAGGTCGATGCGTTGGATCGAGCCGCCGAGATAATCGTCCGGCTGCGGCCCCGGCATGATCATCTGGCCGGTTGGGATCCAGGAGAAGCCGCCATTGTTGCAGATGTAGATCTTGCCGTCGGGGCCCAGCGCGGCGCCATTCGGGCCGCCCGGCACCTTGGCGACGATCTCCTTCCGCCCGTCGGGATAAACCCGGGTCAATCGCTGGCCGCGGATCTCCACCAGCACGACCGAGCCGTCCGGCATCACCACCGGCCCTTCGGGAAATTCGAGGTCGGTGGCGAGAACGCGGACGTTGGACATGTGAGACCCTCCCGGCTGCTTGTTATGGCTTGCACGGGATGTCCGGCACGGGCCCCACACGCAAGATTGCCCGTGGTTATGACAAAGTAGGTCCGCCTTGCCAAGCAAGCGGGCGCAATGCTGCGTTGCGCGTTATTCCTTCACCGGCACCCAGATTTCGAAGCCGCCATTGCCGGTTGCGGGATCGAACTTTTCGTCGTAGCGCTCGAAGCTCGGCGCATCCGCAGCCTTCAGGCCGGACGCCGGCAGCCATTGATTCCAGATCGTGTTCACGGTGCGCCGGATCGAGGCGACGTGGTCGGTATGGGTGAACACCGCATAGCGCTGCTCGGGGATGCGGATGCGGCCGAAGCCGCGCGGCAGCTCAGAGAAATCGGCGACCTCCACCCCGGCAATGTAGTCGAAATTGCCGGCATCGTCGCCGTTGCAGCAGACGCCATAGGCGACTTGATTTTTTCCTTGGCCGGCGCGTGTCGGAATGTCGGCGACCTCCTGGTGGAAGCGGTGCCACAAGCTCGGAATGATGGCACCATTGTCGCAGGAGATGCGCTCAGCGATGCCTGCGATGAGGAAGGCCTTTGCGGTCTCGAAACGCGGCGGGGCGAGAGTATCGAGCATCGTGGAATCCATGAGGATGGGCTCCTGAAGCTTGAGATGGCTGGTGCATGTCGCGGCCCGCACCGCTTCGGGTGTCACACCGAACTGGTCGCGGAACGCGCGGGTGAATGCTTCGTGCGAGCCGTAGTCCGCCTCGAGTGCCAGCGACAGGATGTCGGGCGCGCCTTTCGCGAGGCTGCGTGCCGCTTCGGTCAATCGACGTGCGCGCACGTAACGTATCACCGGCAGGCCGGCGGCTGCGGCAAACGCGCGCACGAGATGGAACCGCGACACACCCGAGATCGCAGCGATCTCGTCGAGCGTCATCGGCTCCGCCAGATGGCTCTCGATATACCAGAGCGCGCCCTGGGCTGGGTTCATAATGGTCCTCGTTCGAAGCAGGACCGGTTTAGGCGATGGCGAGACGCCGCGCTTGATCGGCGTTGCGGTCGGCCCTACTTGTCCTTCGCGTCCTTCGGCGGCGGCGCGTCCTGCTTCTTCTTCACATCCTCCGCGATCTTCGTCTGCGCGGTCTGGAGATCGCCGAGCGTCTTTTGCAGGCCAGCCATTGTCGTCTTCAGCGCGTCGATCTGACGAGCCGCGGCATCCAGCTTCTGCTGGTGGTCGAGGTTCAGCTTGGTGATCGTCTTTTGCAGGAAGTCGACATTGCTCTGCAGGCAGCTCGTGCGGCGCTCCATGGTCTTCTCGACGGTGCAGATCTCGATGCCGGGCACGTCCTGCGCGCGGACCGGCGCCTGCGCGGCGAGCAGCAACATCAAGACACAACCGCCGGCGCTTCGAAACGGCATGCAGGTTCCTCACCAAATCAATCACAGCAATGTGCGCTGTTTGCGCACAGCTGCCAAAGGCTACCACACTCGTACCGCATTCTCGCGTTGAGCTTGGCCTGTTCCCTCGGACGGGGAACGATGATCCGCATGCGGGAGAAATGGGCGCTCTTTCCGCGGCTTTGTTTAGGGGAGATTTTTGCAATGGCAACGCGCGATAGACGTCTGGCGGAATTCGATGGCGCCGGAGAGCCGCCACCTGGCCTGCCGGTCGAAGTTTTGTGCGAGGACCACAGCGGAACGTATCAACTGCCGTTCGCCTGCCGCTATGTCGGGGGACGCTGGCAGAACGATGCGGCCGGCGTCGCGGTGGAAGCGACCGTGATCGGCTGGCGCCTGCCGCGCCTGAAGCACACCAGCGTCGCCTGAGCTGGCGGCGGTTTCTGTCTCAAAATGCAACGGGGCCGCGCTCCGCCTTAACCTTGGGAACGCGGCCCGAACGAATCACGTCCGAATCAGCGGAGTGGCCCTGTACGCAGTTGTTCACGGCTAGATGTCGGTGCGCCCCGTCTGGCCCGCACAACATCTACGAGACGGGCGGGCCGGCTCAGACTTGGAGCCGGCGTCAAAAGTTAACGGCGAAAAGGCACGGCTCTCACCGCCGCCCCAGGCGATCCCCGCCCCCGAAACAGGCAGGGCGGAGGCAGACCTGCCTAATATTCGACCTCGAGCTCCTCGATCTCGGCCGGCTCGTCCTTGGCCGCCGCGACCCATTCCTTCATCTCGGGCATGGCCATGATGGTATCGGCATAGGCCTGCAGCCGCGGCTCGAGCTTGACGTTGTAGGTCACGAAGCGCGTGACCACGGGCGCGTACATCGCGTCCGCCATGGTGCGCTTCTCGCCGAACAGGAAGGGACCGCCCGACTTCTCCAGGCAGTCGCTCCAGATCGCCCAGATGCGGTCGATGTCGGCCTGCGCCCGCGACCAGATCTTGAAGCCGGGAAAATGCCCCTTCAGATTGACCGGCAGCGAGGCGCGCAGCGTGGTGAAGCCGGAATGGATTTCGCCGCAAATCGAGCGGCAATGCGCGCGCTGGACGCGGTCCGCAGGCAACAGGCCGGCGTCCGGCATCGCCTCGTTGAGATATTCGGCGATCGCCAGCGTATCCCAGACGGTGGCGCCGTCGTGCCGCAGGCATGGCACCAGGATCGATGACGATAGCAGCAGGATCTCCGCGCGCGCCGACGCGTCGTCGGGCGCGGTCACGAGCTCCTCGAAATCGAGCCCGGAAAACTTCGTCAGCAGCCAGCCACGCAGCGACCAGGACGAGTAGTTCTTGCTGCTGATGGTCAGTGTCGCCTTCGCCATATGGCCATTCCCTCACGCCTGTGACTCGCAATGGATTTTGCACCCGCCCGGCCCGCGGCGTGCCCATTACCTGTGCTTCCCTTGAAATGAGCAGCAAGCGACGTGCCAATTTTGAGGGCGATTTGACTCCGGTTTGGCTTCGATATTGCATAGCAGCACGGGACAGGTGGGCGTTTCAGAATGATGTCGATGAATTATCAGGCCTTTCAGAACCACATGGATTTGACGGCGCCGTTTCGGGCGGGAGCCTCGTCCGCGCTCAAATTCCTCCATCTGGTGCCGCAGGGGACGTCGGATCAGGTGGTTGGCCGGCTCTCGGCCGCGCTGGAGATGATCTCGCGCTCCACGCTCACCTATCATCGCCCGGCCTACGGCATCGACAGCGTCATGGTCGGAAATCGCGAGGTCGCGGTGACCGAGGAGATCGCCTACGCCACCCCGTTCGGTTCGCTGCTGCATTTCAAGAAGGAAGGCGTGAGCGAGCAGCCGCGTATGCTGCTGGTGGCGCCGATGTCCGGTCACTTCGCCACGTTGCTGCGCGGCACCGCGAAGACGCTGCTCCAGGACCACGATGTCTACATCACCGACTGGCACAATCCGCGCGACATCCCCCGCAGTGAGGGTCGCTTCGGGCTCGAAGACTACACCGAGCACCTGATCGACTTCCTCGGACAGCTCGGCCCGCGCCCGCACATGGTCGCGATCTGCCAGCCGTCGGTCTCGGCGCTCGCGGCCGCCGCGATCATGTGCGAGGGCAATCATCCCTCGCGGCCGGCGACGCTGACGCTGATGGCGGGCCCGATCGACACCCGGATCCAGCCGACCAGGGTCAACGAGTTCGCCAAGAGCAAGCCGATCGACTGGTTCGAGAGCAACCTGATCAACTACGTGCCGGTGCAGTGCCGCGGCGCCTTGCGCAAAGTCTATCCGGGCTTCGTGCAGCTCACCGCCTTCGTCTCGATGAATCTCGAGCGCCACATCAAGCAGCACATGGATCTCGCCAACCACATCGCCAAGGGCGAGAAGGAGAAGGCGGCGAGCATCAAGACCTTCTACGACGAATATTTCGCCGTGATGGATTTGCCGGCCGAGTTCTACATCGAGACCGTGCGCGACGTGTTCCAGGAGCACCTCTTGCCGCAGGGCAAGCTGGTGCATCGCGGCCGTCCGGTGAACACCAAGGCGGTCAGCCGCATGGGGTTGATGACGGTCGAGGGCGAGAAGGACGACATCTGCTCGATCGGCCAAACGCTTGCAGCCCAGGACCTCTGCACCGGCGTGCGCGCCTATCGCCGCGTCCACCACATGCAGGCCGGCGTCGGCCATTACGGCGTGTTCTCCGGCAAGCGCTGGAACAACGAGATCTACCCGCTGCTGCGGGACTTCGTGCACGTCAATTCGTGAGGACGTCGCGCGTCACGGCGGGCGCCGTGACTGACAGCCGCAGACGACCTGAGGCACTGGACCGGCGCTTCAGCGAGAGCCGCGGCACATACAACCTTGTGAGGCGCCCCAACTTCTGAAAATATGCGCCGCATGCACGACAGATTGCCTGCAAGACGACACAAGACCTCGGAAGCGCCCGGCAACGAGGGCGCAATTTCCCGCAAAGCACCGACAAAATCGCAGCGGCAGCCGCGGACCGGGCGCGCGGGTGAAGACGCGCTCATCGTCGAACTCGGTGGCCGGGTGAAGCGGCTGCGGACCCAGGCGGGCCTGACGCTGGAGGAATTTGCGTCGCAATCGGGCGTCAGCCGCGCCATGCTGTCCAAGGTCGAACGCGGCGAGAAGAGCCCGACGCTTGCGATCATCGTGCGTATCGCCAAGGGGCTCAATGTCTCGATGTCCGCGCTGATGGGCGCAGAGCCCGATCTCGCCCAGGTCGCGGTGATCCGCAGGGCCAACAGACTGGCTTTCAAGGACCCCGAGACCGGCTTCGAGCGCCACAATTTGTCGCCATCCCATCTGGACAACGACCTCGAGTTCCTTCTGCATCGCATTCCGCCGGGCGAATCCTCCGGCGAACTGCCGCCCTACAAGGTGCCGACGGAAAAATATCTGGTCGTGCACGAGGGGCAGTTGACGGTGCAGACGGGCGAGGCGAATTACGTCCTCGATACCGGCGATTCCTTCTACTTCGATGTGCGCGAATCCTACCGCTTCATCAATGCCGGCAAGATGCCGTGCGCGTATTATCTCGTCATCCGGCGCCGCCGCGCCTGACCCGAATTGCCCCCGCCCTATTGCAACGTAAACGGATTGGAGATCGACGGCGTCGGATTGATGAAGACGCTCTTCGGCTCCAGATACTCGTAGATGGCATCGAGCCCGTTCTCGCGGCCGATGCCGGACTCCTTGAAGCCGCCGAAGGGCGACAGATAGCTGACGACGCGATAGGCGTTGACCCAGACTGTTCCCGCCCGCAGTCGCTTCGGCATTGCGATCGCGCGCGCGAGGTCGGTGGTCCATAGGCCTGCCGCAAGGCCGAACGGCGTGTCGTTGGCGAGCGCGACCGCCTCGTCGTCGGAATCAAATCTGATCACGCTGAGAACCGGACCGAACACCTCCTCGCGCGCGATCCGCATGTCATTGGTGACGTCGGCGAAGATGGTCGGCTCCACGAACCAGCCGTCGCCGCATTCCGGCCGAACGGCCCGCCGGCCGCCGAGAACACAGCGGGCGCCTTCCTGTTTGGCGAGTTCGATGTACTGAAGCACCTTCTGCAACTGCTGCTCGGTTGCCACCGGCCCGACGTCGGTCTCGAGACTGTTGGGATCACCCAGACGCGCCGACTTCATCACCTCGACGAGACGCGAGAGGAACGCGTCATGGATCGAGGAATGCAACAGCAGCCGCGAGCCGGCCATGCAGGTCTGCCCGCTTGCGGCGAAGATGCCGGAGATGACCCCTTTGACCGCATCCTCGATGCTTGCATCTGCGAATACGATGTTCGGCGACTTGCCGCCGAGCTCGAGCGAGACGCGCTTGAACTGCCGTGCCGCCGCTTCATAGATCTTGCGGCCGGCAAGATTGCCCCCGGTGAAGGCAATCCGGTCGACGAAGGGATGCTCGACCAGCGGCTCCCCGGTCTCGGCGCCCAGGCCGGTGACGACGTTGACCACGCCCTTCGGGAAGCCGGCCTGCTCGAATAGCTCGACCAAAGCGAGCAGGGACGTGGACGCGAATTCGGACGGCTTGATGACCACGGTGTTGCCCGCGGCAAGCGCGGGTGCAAGTTTCCAGACCGTCAGCAGCAGCGGCGAATTCCACGGCGTGATCGCGCCGACCACGCCGATCGGCTCGTAGGAGACGTAGTGGAGCATGCCTTTCTTGTCCGTCGGCGGCATGCGGCCTTCGACCTTGTCGGCAAGGCCGCCATAGTACTGAAACCAGCGCGGCAGATATCGCATCTGCCCGAGCATCTCCACCCTGAGCTTGCCGTTGTCGCGCACTTCCAGCTCGGCCAGCCGCTCCGCGTTCGCAGCGATCAGGTCGGCAAGGCGATGCAACAGCGCGCCGCGATCGCTCGGATGCGTGCTGGCCCAGGGACCGGCAACGAAGGCCCGGTTCGCCGCCTGCACGGCTCTGTCGATGTCCTGCGCATTTCCCCTGGGAATGACGGCCCATGGCTTTCCCGTGAACGGGTTTTGGGTCTCCAGCCAGCGCCCCGAGGTGGATTCGCACCATTCACCATCAATGTACATTTTGAAGACTTCGAGCTGGTGCGGGACGTCGTCCCGCACCTCGCCCGGCGGCGACGTCGTGCGCTTGGAGCCTTCGGCATTCATGACAACACTCCAATTCCAACTTCTTGGTCTCACCGGACGGCGAGATAGGGACATCCGCTCTTCTCGGCGGAGACGAACAGGCCATCACCCGGGAGAGTCGCAACCAGCCTGTAGAGGTCCGCGGGGCTCCTGGAGTCCTGCGGGCTCTTCACCTCGAAAATGTGCATGTCGGAGACCACCCGGCCATTGGGCTGGATATGGGCGTGCTGGATCAAATTGCCTTCGATCGGCTGCTGCAGCATCCTGGCCTGCACTTGTGCGGCATCATCGGAGCCGATTGCGGCGACCGCCTTCAGGTAATGGGTGGTGGCGAGATAGGCCAGCACGTGCCCCATGGTCGGGACCGCATTGCCGTTGCGGGCCATGAAACGCTTCGACCAGGCACGGGTCTCGTCGTTCAGATCCCAGTAGAACGAGGCCGCGAGCCGCAGCCCCTGCGCAGTGGAAAGCCCGAGCGCGGTGACGTTGTTCTCGAACACCAGCATGGTCGCGAGTTTGGCGCTAACGCCGAACTCCCTGGCCTGCTTGATCGCAAGCACGAGATCGGGCCCGGCATTGGCGAGCCCGATCACGTCGGCGCCGGAGCCCTGCGCCGCCAGGATCTGCGAGGCGAGATCGGTGACATTGAGCGGATGCAGCACCTGGCCGACAACCTGGCCGCCGGACGCCTTGACGGTCTCGCCGGCATCGGAGGCGAGGTTCTTGCCGAAGACATAATCGGCGACGATGAAGAACCACTTCTTGCCGCCGGCATCGACAATGCCCCTGGCAATAGTCTTGGAGAGTTCGCTGGTCGACGGCGCCCATTGCGTGCCGTAGGGCGAGCAACCGTCGCCGCTGAAATTCGAGGCATAGCCGCCGCTGACCAGCGTGGTCCTCTTCAGGTTGCGTGCAATGGCCTGCACTGCGAGCCCGACCGAACTCGCACCGCCCGGAATGATCGCGCTCACGCCCTGCTGCTCGATATACTGGCGCGCAAGGGCCGCACCGATGTCGGGCTTGCTTTGATGGTCGGCCGAGATCACCTCGATCGGACGGCCCAGCACCTTGCCGCCGAAATCTTCGACGGCCATCCGGGTCGCGAGCACCGTGCCGGGTCCGCCATTGCCGGAATAGACGCCGGACATGTCGTCGATCACGCCGATCCTGAATGGCGCGTCCTCGGCGAACGCCGCGGCAGGAGCGGCGCCCAACAGCATTGCAAGCGCCGCCGCGCGAAGCCGTGACAAGGTCATGTTAGCCTCCCTGTGTATCCCTGATTGCTCGTACTTATCGTCAGAATGCCACCTTGACCGCGCCCTGCAGGGCGAACTGCGGATTGCTGGTGCCGAACGTTCCGGCTGCGGTCAGCATCGCGTTGACATTGCCGGAGAGCGCCGTGCTGAGGCCGCCCACCACCTTGCCGTAGGTGCGATCGGGATTGCCCGCCACGACAGTGTAGATCGGCAGGGCGAGCGCCACGGTTTCAGCTGCAAGCAGGGTCCGCGCGCCGCCGAGAAAGTCATGCTCCGCGGTCAAGTTGACGAAGGAATTGACCGGACGGGTCCCGACCACGAAGGGCGCACGGACCTGCACGCCGGCGCTACCGGTCAGGCCCTCGAGCCTTTGCCGCGCGACCGCCTGGGTGATGATGGGATCACCCGTCTCGGTGTAGGGATTGACGTTGGTGTAGTCGTAGACCAACCCGGCGAGCGGTCCGACCCTGATGGCACCGACGTCGAACAGATAGGCGGACTTGGCGCCGATCGTGAAGGTGTCGCCGCTCGTGCCGCCACGGATGGTGTCGACGACACCGGGGCGATCGATGCGGTAATTGTTGTAGCCGTAGGTCGCGACGATGTCCGTCAGCAGATGCGAATAGGTGAAGGACGCATAGCCGCCGACCTGATAGCTGTCGAGATTGAGATGGCCGGTGCCGCCATGCAGATTGGCGACCGGATTGGTATAGTTCAGCGCGCCACCAACGCGAATGTTGGGATCGAGCCTGACATCGGCGCCGAAGGTGCCGCCGGCCAGCGTGTAGTCAAAACCGACGGCGTTGCCGTCGGCTCCAAAGCGGTCGCCGCGACTGCCGCTGCCATAGGCCGCCGCGAGATAGACCGAAATCGGCAAGTCGGGCGCAAGGCGCGGCGGCGCTTTCGTGCTCATGCCGGGCCGGTCCATGGACGCAAAGGCCTGCGAGGGCGAGACCGTCCCCGTGACCCGCGGATCATTGGCGCGATAGGCGTCCAGCCGCGAGAAGATCGAGTTGGAAAAATTCTGCGCCGTGAGTTGGGCGAGGTCGCCCTGCGCGGCAAGACCATCCTGCGCTGCGAGCAGATTGGCCTCATAGCGGGCTATCACCGCATAGCCGGCATCGGTCGGATGCAGGTCGAACATGAAGTGCTGGTTCTGCACGTCCTTCGACGCCGTGAGGCAATTTCCGTCGAAAATGCAGGCGGTGCCGGTCTTGAAGCCGAGGCTGGCCGGATCAGTGTAGGCCTTGGTGTAGATCGCGGCGAGATCGATGACATGAAGACGCACGCCGGGAGCTGCGAGCGGCGCGAGTGTGCTTGCGAGATTGGTGTTCACGAGGCCGAAGAACGTCGTTGCCCCCGGAATGTTCGGAAACGCGTAGGGCGCGCCCAGCGGATAGAAGCCGCCGATGACGTAGAAATTATAGGTCGACGAAGAGAACATGTTCTCGACGATGAAATTGTGCCCGCCCGCTTTGATCAGTTGCGAGATGTTGCTGTACTGCTGGGACAGGGTTGCTGCCGACAGCGTTTGCGGCGTGTAGGGAAGCCCGTTGGAATCGAGGATTCCCAGCAGCGGCGCAGCCGAGTTGTTGGGCATGCCGCCGACGACGATCAGGTCGTTCGGCTGGAAGCTCCGGCCGGCGCTCGTGAACTCGACGATCTGTTGGGCCACGGTCGGCCCGCCGTTGAACGCCGGAAAGACGCCATTGCCCACGCCATTGTAGGCGTAATCGTTGGACTTGAGGAAGCCGTAGCTCGTGAACTGTGACAGCAATTGCAGCGAGCCGCGCCCGTTGCCGCAGGCGCCATAGGGCGCCGATTGCGGAAACGCGATCGGGCAATTGCGCGCCACGTCGAGCAGGCTGTCGCCGAATCCGTAGATCGTTCCGAGTTGTTGCGCCTGCGCGCAGGCAACAGGCATTCCTGCGGCCAGCAGCAATGCTGCGGCCGGTACCGCTGACTTCAGTCTCACGGCGACCCCCTGTTTGCGTTGTCGTCCCTGCGTGGCGTCTTTGACTGCGCCTTCACAAAACGAAGCCTAACAGAAATTTTCTATTATAAAAGACAAATCTTCTATAGGAGATTTGCATCAATTGAAGCGGGCGCGACCCGGAAGGTCCGCTCAGCGGCTTTCGCGTGCTCGAGCCAGGCACGCTGATAGCGGCTCAGTTGGCGACGCGGCTGGTCGCCTCGTTCGCGCGGAGATGATCAACATCGAGCAGCTCGGCAACGGCGATCCTTGCGCAAATGGCGCAAATCGCATCAGAGCACATCGCTCTGACTCACGTCGTGTGGGCGCTTCAACGCCGCGCCCCGCCGGCTTAAGCCGACCACTCCTCGCCCCAGACCTGCACGACATGCCCCGGTGATACTTCGCGATACTGCCGCACCGGCGGCTGGTAGTCCGGCGCGCGCACCGGGCTTCTGATCTCGTCGTTCGAGGCCTCGCGCTTCGTGCCGCGGCGTGACGGGTCCGGCACCGGCACGGCGGCCATCAGCTTCTTCGTATAGGGATGCTGCGGATTGCCGAACAAGGCCGCGCGCGGGCCGGTCTCGACGATCTCACCGAGATACATCACCGCGACGCGGTGGCTCATGCGCTCGACCACCGCGATGTCGTGGGAAATGAAGAGGTACGCAAGCCCCATGCTGGCCTGAAGGTCGAGCATCAGATTGACGACCTGCGCCTTGACCGAGACGTCGAGCGCCGAGACCGCCTCGTCCGCGACGATCAATTTTGGTCCGAGCGCGAGCGCGCGCGCGATGCAGATGCGCTGGCGCTGGCCGCCGGAGAATTCGTGCGGGAAGCGCGCAGCCATGTCGGCGGTGAGGCCAACGCGGACAAGCAGGTCGGCGACCTTGTCGCGCGCCTGCGACGCCGTGGCGAGCCCGTTGGCGAGCAAGGGGGCGGCGATCGCCGTGCCCACCGACATGCGCGGATTGAGGCTCGCGAACGGGTCCTGAAACACGATCTGCATCTGCTTGCGGAAGTCGCGCAAGGCGCGGGCATTCATGGCGAGGACGTTCTGGCCATCGATCAGGACCGTGCCGCTGTCCGGCTCCGTCAGCTTGAGGATGGAGCGGCCCGTCGTCGACTTGCCGCAGCCGGATTCGCCCACCAGTGCCAGCGTCTCGCCGGCGCGCAAGGTGAAGGAGATGTTCTCGACGGCGTGGACGTGGCCGGAGACCTTGCCGAACAGGCCGGAGCGGATCGGAAAGCGCGTGGTCAGGCCCGCGACTTCGAGCAGCGGACGCTCGGCGGTCGAGACCGTGTCGGGCGTCTCCGCGGGCTCGTCCGAGGTGCCCGTCACCTTGTCGACGATCGGGAAACGCATCGGCCGAGTGCGCCCGTCCATCGAGCCGAGCCGCGGCACCGCTGCGAGCAGCGCGCTTGTGTAGGGATGCGAGGGCGCTGCGAAGATGCGCGACGTCGCATCCGTCTCCACCGCCTGCCCGCCATACATCACCACGGTCCGGTCGGCGATTTCGGCGACCACGCCCATGTCGTGGGTGATGAAGAGGATCGACATCCCCTCTTCCTGCTGAAGCTCCTTCAGCAGTTCCAGGATCTGGGCCTGGATGGTGACGTCGAGCGCGGTGGTCGGCTCGTCCGCGATCAGCAGCTTCGGCCTGCAGGCCAGCGCCATCGCGATCATCACGCGCTGGCGCATGCCGCCGGAGAAGCGATGCGGATGCTCGTGGAAGCGCGACTTCGCCGCGGGAATGCGGACGCGATCGAGCAGGCGGATCGTTTCGGCTTCGGCTGCCGCACGCGACAGGCCGCGATGCTGGATCAAGGCTTCCGCGATCTGGAAGCCGATGGTGAGGACCGGATTGAGGCTCGTCATCGGCTCCTGGAAGATCATCGCGACATCGTTGCCGCGGATATCCGTCATGCTGCCTTCAGGCAGCGCCAGCAGATCGCGGCCGGCGAGCATGATGCGCCCCTCGACACGCCCGCTCTCCTTCGGAACGAGCCGCATGATCGAGAGCGCGGTGACGCTCTTGCCGGACCCGGACTCGCCGACGATCGCCACGGTTTCGCGTGGCGCGATATCGAACGAGACGTTGCGAACGACGGGAAGCCACTGCCGCTCGCGCAAGAAGGACGTGGTCAGGCCCGCAACCGACAGCACTGGCGCCTGTGCGACGGCGGAGACCTGTTCAGGTGCGTTTGCGCCGATGCTCATGCGAGGACCCTAACGCCTGCCGCAAAGACAGTGCGCCCCCTCCCCCGCCTGCGGGGGAGGGTTGGAGAGAGGGTGCCTCCACAATCGAGAACCCCCAAGAGGAGAGAACCCTCACCCGCGCCTTTGGCGCGACCTCTCCCGCAAGCGGGAGAGGTAAGAGGAGCTCGTCGCTGCACCGATGTCATCATCACCATCGAGCCCTCAGTAACCGCGATCACGGTCGACACGCCCCGGCAGATCTTCGCCACGTCGGTGGCGCGCGATGGTGTCGAGCACGTAGTCGACGGCGGTCTCCGGCTTCGTCGTGCTGGCGATGTGCGGCGTCAGAAGGATGCGCGGATGACTCCAGAACGGATGGCCCGCAGGCACCGGCTCGGGCTCGGCGACATCGAGCACGGCAGCCGAGAGCACACCGCTGTCGAGCGCCGCGACCAGGTCGGCTTCGACCAGATGCCCGCCCCGTCCGACATTGAGCAGCCGCGCGCCGCGCGGCAGACGCGCGAACAGCTTTGCATCGAGGATACCGCGCGTCTCCGATGTCAGCGGCAGCAGGCAGACGAGAATGTCGGTCTGCCCGAGGAAATCCGGCAAGGCGTCCGCGCCCGCATAGCAGGTGACGCCCTCGATGCTGCGCGGCGAACGATTCCAGCCGAGCAGCGGAAAGCCGAATGATTTGAGTCGCTCGAGCAGGGCCTGACCGAGCAGACCGAGCCCCATCACCCCGACACGCCGCTCCGCGGTGTAGGTGGCGGGGAGCTCACGCCAGACCTGCTCGCGCTGCTGGGCGATGAACTGCACGAGATCGCGATGCAGCGCGAGCACGGACATGCAGGCATATTCGACCATGCGGTCGGTGATACCAGGCTCCAGCATGCGGATCAGCGGCACATGCGGCGGAAGTTTTGTGATGTCGAACTGATCGACGCCGGCGCCGACCGAGAACACCAGTTCGAGATTGGGAAAATTCGTTGCGATGTCGTCCGGCGGCTGCCAGGCCACCAGATAGCGCACCGCGTGGGGATCTCCGATATCGGGCCAGAGCCGGAACGGCAGATCCGGCGCGCGCTCGGCGAAGAGACGCGCCCATTCGGCGCCGCGTACCAGATTGGCCTTGTAGAGGAATGTCATCTCGACCGCCGCGGTTAGAACGGGCTGACCGGCGCGAGCCGGCGGCCGTCGATCATGCGCTTGTGGCTGTAAGCTGCGGGATCGACCAGCGGCGTCGCGCCGGTCACGAGGTCGGCAGCAAGCTTGCCGGCCGCGGGACCGATGCCAAAACCGTGGCCGGAGAAACCGGTGGCGAGGAAGAAGCCCGGCAGCGCATCGACCGGCGAGATCACCGGGATCGTGTCCGGCGTGCAGTCGATCGTGCCGCCCCAGGCCTCCGCGACCTCGATGTCCTTCAATTCAGGGTTCGACTTGATCAGCGCGGCCAGCGCCGCATTGACCAGCGACATGTCGGGCGCGGGATCGCGCACGCGCTCGGTTTCGAACGGTGACGGCTTGTCGAAACTCCAGTTGGTGCCCCGCGTGAGCTGATCGAAAAACGACTTGCCGAACGACATCTTCAGACCGTTGCGGCGATGCAGATAGGTCGGCCAGAAGGTCCACGCATAGCGGAACAGGTCGGGTGACAATTCCACCGTGCCGCGGTTGCGCAGCGCCAGCGTGAAGCCGCCGTCGAGGCGTCGTCGGATGCAGTAGAAATCAGTGCCAAGCGCGCCCGAAGTGATCTCCGGCCCCGGCGTGGTCCGGCATGCCGTGGCGTTGACGAGGCCGATCGGCAGCTCGATGCCGTGGCGGCGGCAGAACAACGACGACCACGCGCCGCCCGACAGCAGCACCGATTGCGTGCGAATGGTGCCCTTCTCGGTGACGACGGCGCTGACCTTGCCGCCGGTCGTCTCCAGCCCGCGCGCGGCGCAGCCCTGATGGATCGTGACGCCATGTTTTCGCGCCGCCGTGGCGAGCGCCGGCACCGCCATCGACGGCTCGGCGCGTCCGTCGCTCGGCGTATGCAGGCCGCCGACCCATGTGTCGGTATTGCCCGGCATGCGCTCGGCGACCTCGGCCGGCGTCAGCACGGTCGAGTGGACCTGCATCTCGCGCGCCGTTGCAGCCCAGCGCTCCCAGCTGGCAAGCTCGTCCTTGTTCTTGGTCAGGAACAAGACGCCGGTGCGGCGGAAGCCGGCATCGACGCCGGCATCGTTCTGCATGTCTTCCCACAGCCGCAGCGCCTCGCGCGCCAACGGAATCTCTTCACGCGCGCGCCCCTGCTGGCGGCACCAGCCCCAATTGCGGCTCGACTGCTCGCCGCCGACATGGCCCTTCTCGACCAGCGCGACGGAAAGACCCTTCCTGGCGAGATGATAGGCCGCGGACACGCCGATCACGCCGCCGCCGATGACGACGACGTCCACCTGCGCCGGCAGGCGTTCGTCGCTGTTTATACGGGTGAGCGGCGGGGACATAGGACACTCCTGTACGTCCGTCTGGACTTCAGTTCGATCGAGCGCTTGCTCGTCATGAATTTGCAGATCATGGGATGTTCATTCGCGGATCGAGCGCGTCGCGCAGGCCGTCACCGAGGAAGTTGAAGCTCGTCACCGCCAGCGTGATCGCAACGCCCGGCGCGATCGCAAGCCAGGGCGCGCTGGTCAGATAGATCTGCGCGTTGTTGAGCATGTTGCCCAAGCTCGCCGCCGGCGGCTGGATGCCGTAGCCGAGATAGCTGAGATAGGATTCCAGCAGGATCGCCTTGGCCACGTTCAGCGTCGCCGCCACCACGATCGGCGCGATCGCATTGGGCACGAGCTCGCGGAACATGATGCGCAGATTCGACGAGCCGAAGGCGAGCGCGGCGACCGCAAACTCGCGTTCACGCAGCGAGCGCACCTGGGCCTCGACGACGCGGGCCACCCACATCCAGGCGGTCGCCGCGATCAGCACGGTGGTAGTGACCAGACCAGGCTCGGTGAGCGCCGCCAGCGTGAGCAGCAAAAAGATGGTCGGAAAGCACAGCACGGCGTCGACGAGCCGCATCAGGATCGCGCCGACCACGCCGCCATAGAAGCCCGCAAAAGCGCCGACGACGATGCCGACCACCGTCGCGATCACCATCGCGACGATGCCGATCGAGAGCGAGACACGCCCGCCCATCATCAGGCGCGCCAGCACGTCGCGGCCGAGTTCGTCGGTGCCGAGGATGTGCGCGCCCGACAGCGGCGGCGCGAACCGCTTCATGATGTCGATATAGGTATCGTCGAACGGCAGCAGAAAGGGACCGAATACCGAACCGAGGACGAGAACGAGGATGATCACGGCGCCCGCAAGCGCAAGGCGGTGCCGGCGGAAACGCCGCCACGCAGCGTGGCCGGGCGCGAGCTGAACATCGGAGAGAGCCGCGATTGCCATCCCTAGCCCACCCGAATACGCGGATCGACGACGGCATACAGGATGTCGGCAAGCAGCGAGCCGATCAGCACGATGGTCGCCGAGAACATCAGGATGCCCATCACCACGGGATAGTCGCGATAGCCGATGGAATCGAGGAACAGCCGGCCCATGCCGGGCCAGGTGAACACGGTCTCGGCGACCAGCGCGCCGCCGAGCAGCGTCGGCAACTGGAGGCCGGCGACCGTGATCATCGGCAATAGCGCGTTGCGCAGCGCGTGGACCGTGAGGATGCGCCATTCCGGCATGCCCTTGGCGCGCGCGGTGCGGATGTAGTCCTGGTTGATGACCTCGAGCATCGAGGAACGCATGAAGCGGCCCCACATCGCGGTCTCGACCAGCGCCAGCACCAGCGAAGGCGCAATCAAATGATGCAAGAGGTCGAGGAAGGAGCCGTCGCCGATGGTCTCGCGATTGCCGGCCGGAAGCCAGCCGAGCTTCACCGAGAACACGTAGATGGTGACGAGGCCGAACCAGAAGGTCGGGATCGACAGCGCGATCATGGCACCGACGGTCGCGAGCGAATCGAACAGCGAATAGCGGCGCAGCGCACCGAGCACGCCGATCCAACAGCCGAGCAGCACCGCGATGATGGTTGCCGTCGCCATCAGTTCCAGCGTGGCGCCGAGATGCGACGAGATCACGGACAGCACCGCCTCGCCGTCGCGATAGGAACGGCCCCAATCGCCTTTCAACATGCGACCGAACCAGTCGAGATACTGGATCGGCAGCGGACGATCGAGCCCCAGCTGTCTGGTGACGCGATCGAGATCCTCCTGCGTCATTTGCCCGGAGACGGCAAACTGCGAGAGCGGCCCGCCGGGCGCCATGTGCAGGATGGCGAAGCCGATCGCCGAGACGATCACAAGCAGCATGATCGCCTGCGCCAGGCGATTTGCGACGTAACGGGCCATCTCAGCCGATCCAGCGCGCCCGAAGCATCAGGCCCAGTACCATTCGCGGATGTTCCAGCAATTGATGGAGGCGTTGATGTTGGGACGGAAGCCCTGCAGCCCCTCCTTCACGCCTTCGGCGATAAAACCCTGGAACATGGGCAGGATCGCGAGATCGTTGCGGATCAGCTTTTGCAGATCGCCATAGATGGTCTTGCGCCGCGCCAGATCGAACTGCTTGGCGCCTTCGGCGAGAAGACGATCGGCCTCGGGGCTCTGGTACTGGTAGGTGTTGTAGCCGCGGCCGCCCTTGGCGGGGATGGCGCCGGAGCCGAAGCGCGGCGTCACGTCGGGGTCGCTGCCGAGCATGAAGTTCACCCCCACGATCACCGAGTTGAATTTCGACTGCTGCCAGAAATCGCCCCAGATCACCGCAGCCGGCATGTTGTTGACGCGCATCGTCGCGCCGATCGCGCGCCAGTCCTGGATCAGGAGCTGCTGGGTCTGCTCGCGCACCGCATTGCCCGACGTCGTCGAGTTGGTGAATTCGAGCTTGACGCCGCCCTTCTCGCGCACGCCACCGGAGCCGCGTACCCATCCCGCCGCATCCAGCAGCGCATTGGCCTTGGCCGGATCGTATTTGTGTTGCGGCAATCCCTGCTGGAACGACCAGGCCTGCTGCGGCACGAAACTTTCAGTCAGACTCGGCAGGCCGTAATTCAGCGCATCGATAATCGCCTGCTTGTTGATCGCGAGATAGAGCGCCTCGCGTACAGTGCGGTCAGTGAAGGGACCGAAGTCCAGATTGGGCGCGATGTGCTCCACCGAGGACGTCGAGGACACGAAGATCTTGCGGCCCTTCAGCGTCTTCGCCTCCTGCACGAAGTTCGGCAAAATGCCTTGCAAACCAGTGTAGTCGACCTGGCCGGTGCGGAACTGGGTGTAGAGCACGGTGAGGTCGGGGATGTATTTGAAGACCACCCGTTCGACGTACGGACCCTTGCCGTGATAGCCGGTGTGAGCATTGAGGAGGATGTGGTCGCCGGGCACGCGCTCGCCCCAGCGGAACGGTCCGGTGCCGACGGGCGCATTGTGGAACGGCGAGGCGTTCGGATCGGTCACCTTCTCCAGGATATGTTTGGGCACGATGAAGGTCAGCGAGCCCAGGATCGACATGTACGGCGAATAGGGTGCTTCCATGCGCCAGTGGATCTCGTCCGCCGCGACGACCTTGATGTCCTTGACGAGGCTGTGGCCGACGCGGCTGCGCGCGCGGAAATTGGAATCGTTGATCAGATCGAGCGAGAACTTGACGTCGTCCGCCGTGAACGGCGTGCCGTCGTGCCACTTCACGTCCTTGCGCAGCTTGATCCTCCAGGTCAGGCCGTCGGCGGACAGGCCGCCATTCTCGATGGTCGGCACTTCGCGCGCGAGATCAGGGACGAAATTACCCTCGGGATCGATGTACCAGAGCAGCGAGAACACCTGCCACCAGATGCCCTGGTCGACCTCGATGCCGGGCATCAGCGGATGAAAGACCGTCGGCTCCTGCGACAGCGCCGCGATCACCTGCCCGCGCGGCTTGTCCGGCGGATTGGAGGGGCGTTCGGTCTGCGCGAACGCGTTGCCTGCAAGGCTCCATCCCGCCGCGGCGCCCGCGCCGAGCTGGAACAATTGTCGGCGATTCGGAATGCCGAGGTGATGCAGTCCGCCAGTGCCGAACTTGCCGGTGCTGTCTGCCATGACCAGTCTCCGTTCCCGCACGCGGCACCTCTCCCGCGCCCCGAGACCCCGGCAAAGGGACAGGAGTGGGCTTTAGTGCTTCTATATTTTTCAGTCAAAAGTTCATCATGACTAAATACAGCTGTCAATCACATTGCTAGGATGCGCGACGTTTTCACTCTGAGTGGGCCTCGAACCGATGTGGTCCGGGGCTGAGACGATGCATGGGAGAGCGACATGGATGGTCGCGGCGATACCAACGGCACCAAGGACGCCCCGCCGATCCGGACCGACGATGCGGTCGACCAGCGCCTCGGCGAGACCGTGCGGCTGCTGCGCCAGCGCGCCGGCCTCTCGATCCAGGACGTCGCCACCAAGACCGGCCTCTCCAACGGCATGATCAGCCAGCTCGAGCGCGCCCGCGCCATGCCGTCGATCCGGACGCTGCGCCTGCTCAGCATCGCGCTCGACGTTCCCATCTCCTATTTCTTCGAGACCACCGATTCTGCCGACCTGCAGCGCTACATCGTGCGCAAGAACAGCCGTCGCCTGCTGCGCCTGACCGCCAGCGGCGTCGTCAAGGAAGCGCTGACGCCGGCCGACAAAGGCCAGCTCGAGCTCTACGAGCTCACGCTCAATCCCGGCGCCTCCTCGGGCACCGATTTCTTGCAGCACACCGGCGAAAAGGCCGGCTACATCCTGTCCGGCAGCCTGCGGCTATGGCTCGACAACCAGGCCCATGTGCTGGAAGCGGGTGACAGTTTTCGTTTCCCAAGCATCGTGCCGCACTTGTTCGACAACCCGACCCAGCAGGCCGCGCGCGTGATCTGGGTCACGACGCTGCGCCAGACCGATTCGCCAGCAGGTTGAAGCCCCCGGCCATCCGCTCCGGAAATTGCCCCTCGACGGAGGGGCGCGGAATCGGTAGCTCACATGATGCCGGACTCCTCGACAGGGCGGCCGGGAGCAACCCGCGGCCGACGTGTTTGGTATGAGAGCATGAAACTCAGGGGGTTTCTGACACTCGCGATGGCCGCGCAGGTCATCGTGACCGCGGCGGCCCTCCTCGCCTCCTATGCCGTCACCGGAGCCGGCTTCGGCATTGCCCAGATCATCGCGTTGCTTGCGTGCGGCATCGTCGCGGTGCTGCTCGCACGGTTCTGCACGCGCGAGATCGAGACGGCGCAAGACAAGCGCAGCGCCGCGCAACTCGCCGAGCAGGCCCAGGCCAGCGCACAGATCACGCAAGCCGTCATCAAGACCGCGCTCGATGCCTTCGTTCAGACCGACGAAAGAGGTATCGTCCTCGAATGGAGCGTTCAGGCTGAGGCGCTGACGGGATGGACGCGCAAGGAGGCGCTGGGCGCCGACGTCGTCGACCTCCTCATCGCCGAGCCGCTCCGCGACGGCTTTCGGCAACGCATGATGCGGCTGCTGCCGGAACTGTCGGATACGCCCATCGGCATCCGCTTCGAAGCGACCCTGCTGCACCGGGAAGGCGAGGCGATCCTGATCGAGGCGTCGAGCTCGGTGCTCCGGCTCGGAGGCCGCACCCTCATCAACAATTTCGTCAAGGACGTCACCCAGAAGCGTGCCGCCGAGGAGCAGCTGATCCAGGCCCAGAAGATGGAGGCGGTGGGCCAACTCACCGGCGGCATCGCGCACGAATTCAACAACATGCTCACCGTGATCACGGGCACGATCGAGATTTTGGCCGATGCGGTGAAGGACAACCCGCCGCTTGCGACCATCACCAAGCTGATCAGCGAGGCGGCCGATCGCGGCGCCGCGCTGACGTCGAGCCTGCTGTCCTTTGCGCGCAAGCAGGCGCTGCAGCCTGCCGAGATCGACGTCAACGAATTGCTCGCAGAGCTGGCCAAACTGCTGCTGGCGACCTTCGACAAGAAGATCGAGATCGTGACCAGGCTCGACGGCAACGCCTGGCTCGCCTTCGCCGATCGTGGCCAATTAAGCTCGGCGCTGCTCAACCTCGCGATCAACGCCCGCGACGCGTTGCTGGATGGCGGCAGGCTGACGCTGTCGACGCGCAACGTCGTGTTCGGCGTGCGCGAGGCGGTCGCGGTCGGCGCCGGCTATGCCGGCGACTATGTCGAGATCGAGATCGCGGACAATGGCACCGGCATTCCGCAGGCGATCCTGGAGCGCATCTTCGATCCCTTCTTCTCGACCAAGGACGTCGGCAAGGGTACGGGGCTCGGGCTCAGCATGGTGTTCGGTTTCGTCAAGCAGTCCGGCGGCGGCATCAAGGTCTCTTCCGTCGAAGGCCGCGGCACGACATTCACGATCTACCTGCCGAAGGCCGAGACCAGCACGCTTCGCCCGACCGGTTATGACGCGCGCAAGGTCGTGGGCGGGACGGAAACCATCCTGTGCGTCGAGGACGATCGCGACGTCCGCCAATACGTCACGGTCCAGCTCGAAAGCCTCGGCTACAAGGTCATTCCCGCCGTCAACGCCGCCGAGGCGCTCGCCATCGCGGCCGCGGGCACGCCGTTCGATCTGCTCTTCACCGATATCGTGATGGCCGGAGCCTTGAACGGGCGGGAGCTCGCCGACGAGATGGTGGCTGCGCGTCCCTCGCTGCGAGTGCTGTTCACGTCGGGCTATGCCCACGACGCCCCGCATGGGCCGGGACACGCCACCATGGGCGCGCCGCTTCTGACAAAACCCTACCGCAAGGCCGAACTCGCGCGCATGCTGCGGCGCTCGCTCGACACCGCCGTCGATGTCGCCGGCGATCCGATCCCGACGCCGTACTCGGTGCAGGCCGAGGTCGAAGGCTTCCTGCGCAGGCAGGCGTCCGATCGCGACGGTCGTTAGCGCAAGGGTGGTGGATGGACTCCGCTCGCCGCCTGCGCAAAACTCCGCCCCAGCAAAGTTCCAATGGAGGGCGAGCCATGACTGCACTCGAAAAAGGCATCACCGCGAACGGCACCGGCTATGGCGGCAAGACCTGGAACATTCTGGGCCAGGTCTATTTCCCAAAGGCCGTCACCGAGTCCACCTTCGCGTTCGAGACCAACAGCGATCCGGGCCAGTTCGTGCCGGTGCACATCCATCCGACCCAGGACGAGTTCATCCTGGTGCAGGAAGGTACGCTCGACCTCAAGCTCGACGGCAAATGGGTGAAAGCCCATGCCGGCGACCTCGTGCGCCTGCCGCGCGGCATCCCGCACGGCTATTTCAACAAATCCGACAAACCGGCCCGCGCGCTGTTCTGGGTCTCGCCGATGCAGAAGCTGGAGGCGCTGTTCAACCAGCTTCACAACCTCACCGACCCCGCCGAAGTCGTACGCATCTCGGCACTGCATGAGGTCGACTTCCTGCCGCCCGAAGCCAACGACTAGGCTACGATCTCCCGGCTGACGAATCGCTGGGAGAGCCGGCCATGCTTGCACGACGTCACATTATTGCGGCCATAGGCGCGCTTGGGTTGTTGCTAATGACGCCCGCCGCGAGCCGGGCGCAAACGCTTAACGCGAAGCAGTCGGAGGCGGCCGCGGCCTACGATCGCGCGCTCGGCGATTTCAAATCCATCCTCGCCGAGCGGCGCAGCCAGATCGAGGCGAAGCAGCCGCTGCCGAACCTGCCGGGCCAGGCGCTCTATCTTGCCCGCGTCGCGATGATCAGCACTTACAAGGATCTTACGGACGCCGTGCCGTCGCGGATCGGCAAGCCGAACAAGTTCGGGATTCCACCCGCCTATTTCGACGCCGCGATCGAGCCGCTGGTCGACGAATATGCGAACCTGTTTGAGATCATGGAGGCACCGCCCGCAAGCGCACAGAATTCGGCGACGCCGTTCGAGGACGTCGTCAATCTCGCCGCCGCGATCGCACGCGCCAAGGGGCTTGCGCCGGCTGACGCCGACGCCGCGGGTCGCATCAGCCTGGGACTGTTCTTTGCGGAGACGAACGGCAAGCAAAACGTTCGCAATGGGCGCTCGAACACCTACATGGGCAGCTTCCAGACCGGCCCGTCCGAAGACCGCAACGGCCACAGGAAATGGGAGGCGATCAAGTCCGAGATCGCAGCCGCCAATCCCGAACTGAGCGCGCGCGACGACAAGGAAGAGGCACGCGCCCGCGGCACCGACCACCGCTTCAATCACTGGACCAATGTGCGCGACGGCCTGATGAACGCACATGCGGATGTCTTCCGCGATATCCCGGGAATCGTGAAGACACTGCCCGATCCGATTGACCAGATGAAGCTGTTCGAGCTGATCCAGATCATCCCGACGCCGACGCGGTCCGCGCTCAGATCGGGCGATCTCCTGAACTACAGGGTGTCCAGTGCCACCATCATGAAACATCTGCGCAACAACAGCATCTTCGCCTTCGGACAGGCCGACCGCGCGCGAAGCTCGGCGAGCTTCCGCGAAATTCTCGCTGCGATGTGGCTGTTCAAGCGGAAGTTCGAGAAGGCGATGGCGAAATATTCGGAGATCAAGGGGCGTTGAGGCATCGGTTGCAACCGCTACTGGAAATTGTAGGCTCTCGATCCGATCGGCAGCACGGACAATCTCATGCGCATGCTCATTCTCGGCGGCAGCCAGTTTCTGGGGCGCGCGATCGCGGCCCATGCCTGCATTGCCGGCCATGACGTCACCTGCGCCGCCCGCGGGCTCGCAGGGCCGATTGCGCAAGGCGCCCGCCTTATCCGGATCGACCGCGACATTGCAGATGGTCTTGCACCGCTCGCGGGTGAGACGTTCGATGCCGTGGTCGATGTCGCCCGTCATCCCGGCCAGGTCCGTCGCGCCGTCGCGGCGCTGAAACGGCCCGGCATCCACTGGACCTTCGTCTCCACGATCAGCGTTTACGCGGACAACCGCATACCGGGACAGCGCGCGGACACAGCCCCGCTGCGCGAGCCGGCGACCGAGGATGTGGAGCACAGCACCGACGCCATCTATGGCGCGGCGAAGGTCGCCTGCGAGCAGGCCGTTGGCGCGGACGCCTTCATCTGCCGGGCCGGCCTGATCGCCGGACCGGAAGATCCGACAGGACGCTTCGCCTACTGGCCGGCGCGGCTGGCGCGCGGCGGCGAGGTACTGTCGCCGGGATCGCCTGATGATGCCGTCCAGTTCATCGACGTGCGCGATCTCGCACATTGGATCGTGCATGCGGCCGAGGTTCGCCTCACCGGCACCTATGACGGGATTGGACCAATCAGCACGCGCGGCGAGTTCCTGACGGAATGCGCGTCGGCGCTGAACGCGTCCTGCGAATTCACCTGGATCGATCGCGCGTTTCTAGAAGCCCATGACGTCAGGCGCTGGGCCGGCCCGCGGTCACTGCCGATGTGGCTGCCCCTGCCCGACTTCGCCGGTTTTCTCACGCGCGATACCAGGCCGGCGCGCGAGGCTGGATTGAACTCGCGGCCATTGGGCAACACTGCGCGCGATACGCTCGACTGGCTCAACGCCAACAACGGGCCGGTCATCGGCCTCACCAGCGAAGAAGAGAAGGACGTTCTCGCCGCATGGCACGCGAAGAGGACGGCTTAGTTCTCCGGCTTGTAGCCATCCGTCAGCGTCTTCAGGAACGCGATGATGTCGGCCTCGTCCTGATCGGTCATCGCCGGCTTGTCACCGGGGTGACGATCGAAGGGCGGATCGGTGATGTCGACATTGGCGTGATATTTTTGCGGCAGGTCGTCATACTTCTGCACCGTGCCGTCGGCGGCGCGCGGAAACACTTTCTCCGGATTGGTATCGCGAAAGTTGTAGAAATCCATCACCTGTTCGAGCGTGCTGAAGACCCCGTTGTGGAAGAAGGCGTGCCGCGTTGCGGTGTTGCGCAGCGTCGGCGTCAGGAACATGCCGCAATATTGCGTCTGCTCGGAGATGTCGGTGCGATGCGGACCGCAGACGCCGAGGTCGAAATGATCGGGGTCGCGATTACCCGCGAGCGCGGCATTGCGCGGCGCGCCGAGCGCCTCGTATTGGTGATCGGTGAACAGCGGTGGCAGGCCGTCGCGGGTCGGCGTCGAGGTGTGGCAGCCGGCGCAATTGGCCTTATCAGGGTCGTTGAACAATTGCAGCCCGCGCAATTCGCTCTCGGACAGCCGCGCCTTGCCTTCGAGCCAGTGATCGTACTTGCTGGTGTAGGGATGAAAGCTCGGCTCCTCCACCTGATAGCGCGCGACCGCGAACATTGCCTCCGCGATCAGGAGCCGCTGATTCCTCAGCACGCCGGCGCCGAACAGCTCGACAAAGCGTTGCACATAGGGCGCGCGGCGCAGCTTGTCCGCGACGACCTCGGCGCTGCCGCCGTCCATCTCGTTGGGATCGAGCAGCGGAAACAGCGCCTGATCCTGCAACGTGTCGGCGCGGCCGTCCCAGAACAGGCCGCCCTGCGGCACGATGTTCGTCGACGCGCCGGTGCCGCCCGCGGTCTTCGTCGTGCGCGCCGCCTGCTGGCCGAGCGCGGCCATCTGCGCGAGGTCGATGACGTTGTCGTCGTCGCCCTTGTCGGGGCCGATGCTGAAATTCGGGTGGCGGTCGAGATAAGTCAGCGAGGGCACCGCGCGCGCGCCTTGGCGCAACAGGTTGGCGCCGCCGCGCATGACCGGCCCGTCATTGGGCGGACCGTAAGCATGATCCGCGCTATGGCAGGACGCACATGAGAGCATGCCCGATGACGACAGCGAGGCGTCGTAAAAGATCTCCCTGCCGAGCAGCGCCATCGCGGACAGCGGCGCGACCGGCGGACGCATCAGACGAACCGGGTTCGGGTTCAAACCCGTCTGGTTCGCCTCGGCAAATCCTTGCGTCCCGGCAGCAAAGACGGCGCCGGCCAGACAAAGCAGGCCGGCGCCGAGAAGCCACATGGTGCGGCTGTTCATATGACCAGACGTGCTAGTGGTGGTGGTGCTCGTCCGGCGGGCTGGTGATCACCGTGCCGGCAGTCGGGTCGAGGAACAGCGCATCGACCCGGAGATCGTGGCGATGATCCTGATCGAAGTCGAACAGATCCATGATCGAGCCGGAGCTCGCATCGAACGAGCCGCCACCGAGACGCTGGCCGCGCAGCCAATTGTCCTCGATGAACCGCACCACGGAAGCCTGCGAGATGTAGGTGCTGCTCACGTGGTTGGTCCTGGCGTAGGGCGAGACCACGATGAAGGGCACGCGGGTGCCCGGACCGCAGCGGCCGTTCACCGGCTTGCCGACCAGACCCTTCGGCGCAGGCTGCTTGCTGGCGCCCGGGCCGCACAGGCCCGGACCGTTGACCTGGTCGGCCGTCGGATCATACGAGGCGCTCTTCGGCGCAACGTACTGATGGTCGTACCAGCCGTCGGAGTCGTCATAGGTGATGATGACCGCGGTCTCGCGCCATTCCGGCAGCTTCTGGAGGAAGTTGATCAGCTCGACATTGCCGGCCTGCTCGTCGAGCGGATCGGAGTTGCCGGCGTGACCGTCCTGGAAGGCCGGCATCTTGATGTAGGAGACGGCCGGGAAATTGCCGGCCTTCACCGCGGCGTAGAAATCCTCGAGATCGTAGCCGTGATTGGCCGGATCCACCTTGCCGTTGAAGTCATGGGTATGGCCGATCGCGTGAACCGAGCTCGGACGCGCGTGGGTCGGGTTGGCCGTCGACTTGTAGTACTGGAACCAGGCGTGGTGCGGGATGTAGTCCACGATAGTGCCGTTGACGTTGCTGGAGAAGGTGCTGCGGCCGCAACCGGTGGTGCCGTTCGCGTTCTTGAGCGTCAGGTCGAAGCCGCCCATGAAGCTGCCCCAACTGATGTGCTCGGCGTTGAGAAGATCGCCGACGTTCTTGCCGTCCATCAGGATCGTGCTGGTCGCGCTCGAGCAGGGATCGTTGCCCGGATCGGTGTCGCCGATCAGCGTCAGGCCGCCCTGGCCGTCGGGAACGGTCTGGGTCGAAGTGCCGACGATGTTCTGCGCGCCGTTGGTCTGGCCGGAGATCACTTCGAGCATGCCCGGCGTCGACGGACCGAAGGTGTCGGTCCAGGCATTGTCGCTCATGGCGAAGTGCTGGGCGTAGTTCCAGAGGGCAGTTGTGGTGTTGCCATCGAAATAACCCATCACCTGACCGTTGGTGCCAAACGCGCCGGCACCGCCGGCAGTGCCGCGGCCGGTGAATTTCGGGAACAAATCGTCCTTGCCGTTGTCCACGGCCTGCTGTTCGGGCGTATAGGCGTGGTTCTGCGAGCGCGTGTTGGCCTGGGTGCGGTCGAGCCGGAACGGGTCCGTCGCGCCGGTGCCGTTGGCCGCGCTGTTGTTCGGGTTGTTCACCAGCAAATGGGCGTTGGCGAGGTTGTTGACCTTGGGCGTATGCGGCTTCGGCACGAACGGAATCGAGCCGGATGGATTGGCCGCGTTCGGATAGGTCGCAAAGTAATGATCGAACGAGCGGTTCTCGTTGAAGATGATCACGAGATGCTTGATCGGCGTCTCGGTGTGGATGTCATGGGGATGACGGTGATGATCGTCCTGATCATGCCCGTGATCGCGGTCGCGGCCGAAATCGTCCGCGAGGACGGGAAGCGTGCACGCGAGTGCGCTCGCGGCGGCGAAAATCGCCACCGTCGTCAGCAGTCTGGATTTCATTTTTTGACGCCCCGGAAATGAGGATGTTTACGATCAGAAATGTTCTAAACATCGGGAGTGACAGAGCTGTGTCAGTTTGACGCACGAGACACTTTGCGCGGTGGTCGAAACACAATTTATTTCGCTGGCGCTTGCTTCACCTCGCCGGACCACGGCACGCCGCTTTATTCCCCCGGGCGGATGCAAAAATGATCGCCGCTAAGTTGTTGCGCTATACGGCCGGGTGCATTTAGCTTTGCCGGACAAGAACATATCTTTCGGGGGAAACATGAAAGCCGCTCTTCGCAGGCGCACGCGCCATGCTGCATCAGCTCTGGTCGCAACGTCCCTGGCTGGCCTCGCGACTATCGCCGCGCATGCCGAGATCGTCGTCACCGCCAATGACGGCAAGATGGTGCTGGAGAACGGCAACGCGGTCGTGCGCAAGCAGCCGCTGCCGGACACGGTCAGCGTCATCGATCTCACCGATGGCGCGCTGAAACTGCTCGGCGAGGTGGCGGCTCCCGCCAGTGTGGTCGGGCCGCCGCCGAGCGTGGCGATTGCGCCGGATGGCGCCTTCGCGCTGGTCACGGGCGCCATGAAGGTCGATCCGGCGGATCCGACCAAGGCTGTGCCCGACGACAAGCTCTCGGTCATCGACCTGAGATCTTCGCCGCCAAAAGTGCTCGCGACGCTTCAGGCTGGCGCCGGCGCGGCCGGGGTATCGATCAACCGTGCAGGCACGCTGGCGCTGGTTGCGAACCGGAGCGAAGGCACCGTCTCGGTCTTTGCGATCAGCGGGAGCACGCTGACGCCGGCCGGCAAGATCCAGCTTGGTGATGCCAAGTCGGGCCCGAGCCACGCCGTGTTCTCGCGTGATGGCGCGACCGCGCTGGTCACCCGTGACGGCGACAGCAAGATCTCGCTCCTCACCGTGGACGGAACCAAGGTCGAATATGCCAAGCGCGACCTCTCCGCCGGCATCCGCCCCTACGACATCGATCTCACAGGCGGCGCGGTGGCGGTTGTCGGCAATGTCGGCGCCAGCAGCGGCGACAGCGACACGATCAGCCTGATCGACATGACGGCCAAGCCGATCCGAATCGTCACGACTGTTACCGTCGGGCAGACGCCGGAGGCCGTAAAAATGTCGCCCGACGGCAATCATGTGGCCGTCACCGTCATGAACGGCTCGAACAAGCCGTCGGCCTCGCCCTTCTTCAACGATTTCGGCCTGCTGAAGGTCTACAGGATTTCCGGCACCGACATCACGCCAGTGGCGGAAGCCAGGATCGGCCATTGGTGCCAGGGCATGGTGTGGTCGAAGGACTCCAAGCACGTCGTGGCCCAGTGCATGGTCGAGAACGAGCTGATCGCCTTCTCGTTCGACGGCAAGGCGCTGACCAAGACGTCCACACTCAAACTGCAGGTGAGCCCCGCGGGCATTCGCACCGCCGAGCCGTAGGGCCTGAGCAGCGGCGCAGCCATCCTGCGCCGCGCTACTCGGTGCGGATCGGCGTGTCCTTCAGGCCGTTGTTGTCATAGGCCTTGCGCAAGGTGCCGTTCGTCACCGCCTCGGTCATGAATTTCGTGACGAACGTCAGAGCCTGGCTGTGGCCAAGCGGCACAGCGACCGCCGTCACCGTCTTCTTGAAGGTCTCATCGAGCACCTTCGTGCCCGGAATCTTCTGCGACATCTTGTTGAGCTGGTCGCGCGACAGTGCGAAGGCGTCGACCTCGCCGCTCTTGAGGAGGCCGAATATTTCGTCATAGGTCTGATAGCCCGTGACTTTCGCATTCTTCAAATGCGCGACCGCGCCGCGCATGGTGGTGGTGGCGTTGACGGCCGCGACCTTGATGCCGGGCTGGTCGAGCGTCGCGAAATTGGTGACGTTTGATCCTGATTTGACGATGTAGGTGGCGTCGGCGACCTCGTAGATCGGGCCGAACATCATCTTGGCCTCGCGCTCGGGATCCTTCGGGAGCCAGGTGACGTCCCAAGCACCTTTTTCAAGAGTGCCCTTGCCGGCGGCGTCGGTGATCTGCCCGGAATTCTGGTGCACGACATAGTCGACGGGCACACCGAGCTGCGCCGCCATCTCCTTGCCGAGATCGACCGGCACGCCGGCATAGCCGGCCTCCGTCTTCGTGGACCAGAACGCACCGCCCGCGGGGCTGATCGCGATCGCGACCCGCAGCTTGCCGGTCGGCGCGATCTCGTCCTTCAAGCCATCGGCTAGCGCGGGCATGGCGAGGGCCGCTGCGAGAACGAGGCCGGCGAGCGCCGAGTGGAGCGATGTGGACATGTCATGTTCTCCTCACCTTTTCTTCTTCAGACCGCTCGCGTGCCGTCACACGGTCTTTAACATAATTCTGGTCGATCGTGCGCCCGATGAAAAGCGGTTTGTCATGATAAACCTGTCAAAGGCCACATCGCTGTTTGCAGTGCAAGGCCGGTGGCTGCCAAGAGACTGCCATGGCTATGGTGTTCCACGGCCGGACATTTGTTGCTAGCCTGCCGCACCGACAGACCGCAATCGGGGGCCTCCGAATGACCTGCGCTATTCCCGCTCATCTCGCACATCGCAATCGAGAGTGGAGACAGATCGGGCGGGCGCTGACCGCCTTGGCGGCCGTGGCCGTCCTCGCGGGCTGCGAGGACAAGAACGCCTTCGTTGCCCCGCCTCCGCCCAAGGTGGATGTGGCGACGCCGGTGCAGCGCCCGGTGACGCGCTATGTCGAGGCCACCGGCAACACCGCGCCGATCAAGAATGTCGATTTGGTCGCGCGCGTGCAGGGTTTTCTGCAATCGATCGACTATCAGGACGGCACCTTTGTCAAGCAGGGCACCCAACTGTTCACGATCGAGCCCGAGACCTACAAGCTCAAGCTCGAACAGGCGCAGGCAGCCGAGGCCGGCGCGCAGGCCTCGCTCAAACAGGCGGAAGCCGATTTCAAGCGGCAGGTCGACCTTGTTCAGCGCCAGGCCGTCTCGCAGGCGACCCTCGATACCTCGACAGCGACCCGCGACAACGCCCAGGCCAATCTCCAGCAGGCGCAGGCCAACACGAGGCTCGCCCAACTCAATTATGGCTATACCAAAGTGAGCGCGCCGTTCGACGGCATCGTCAGCGCGCATCTGGTCTCGACCGGCGAGCTCGTCGGCGTCGCCTCTCCGACCCAGCTCGCAACCATCGTCGCGATGGACCCGATCTGGGTGAACTTCACCGTCAACGAGCAGGACGTGCTGCGGATTCGGGCCGAGGCGCAGCGGCGCGGGTTGACGTCCGCCGACCTCAAGCAGTTTCCGATCCTGGTCGGCCTCCAGACCGAGACCGGCTATCCGCATGAAGGCCATCTCGACTATGTCGCGCCCACCATCAACCAGTCGACCGGTACGCTCGCGGTGCGCGGCCTCGTGCCCAACGACAAGCGGGTGCTGCTGCCCGGCTATTTCGTCCGCGTCCGCGTGCCCTTCAGCCAGGAGAAGGACGCGCTCCTCGTCCCCGACACCGCGCTCGGCAGCGATCAGGGCGGGCGCTATCTCCTCGTCGCCAACAGCGACAATGTCGTCGAGCAGCGCAAGGTGCAGATCGGTCCCGTCGACAACGGTCTGCGCGTGATCGAAAGCGGCCTGAAGCCCGATGACCGCGTGGTGACCGCGGGACTCCTGCGCGTGATCCCGGGTCAGAAGATCGATCCGCAGGTGACGAAGATCGAGCAGCCCCAGGCGTCTGCGAAGTAGGGAGCGGACGCCATGATCTCAAAATTCTTCATCGAGCGGCCGGTCCTCTCGAACGTCATCGCGCTGCTGATGATCCTGATCGGCGGCGTCGCGCTGTTCAATCTCGCGATCGCGCAATATCCCGACGTGGTGCCGCCGACCGTGCAGGTGACCACGCGCTATCCCGGCGCCAGCGCCAAGACCGTGATCGACACAGTTGCCTTGCCGATCGAACAACAGGTCAACGGCGTCGAGGACATGCTCTATATGCAGTCCTACAGCGCCTCCGACGGCACCTATACGCTGACCGTGACCTTCAAGATCGGCACCGACCTCAATTTCGCGCAGGTGCTGGTGCAGAACCGCGTCTCCAGCGCACTGTCGCAGTTGCCGTCCTCGGTGCAGAACCAGGGCGTCACCGTCCAGAAGAAATCGACCTCGATCCTTTTGTTCGTGACGCTGACCTCGCCGGACTCCCGGTTCGACAGCCTCTATTTGAGCAACTACGCCACCATCAACATCCGCGACGAGCTTTCACGTTTGCCCGGCGTCGGCAACGTCACCGTGTTCGGCGCCGGCCAGTATTCGATGCGCATCTGGCTCGACCCCAACAAGCTCCAGGCCCGCGGATTGGTGCCGCAGGACGTCATCCAGGCGATCCAGCAGCAGAGCCAGCAGGTCTCGGCCGGCCAGGTCGGCGCGCCGCCGACGCCGCCGGGCCAGGCGTTCCAGTACACGCTCAATGTCAACGGCCGGCTCGACGACACCAGCCAGTTCGACAACATCATCGTCAAATCAGGCACCAGCGGCGACGTCACGCGCGTGCGCGATGTCGGCTCGGTCGAATTAGGCGCGCAGACCTACAGCCAGATCTTCTCGCTGAACAAGCAGCCCGCCACCGGCATCGGCGTATTCCAGTCGCCCGGCGCCAATGCGCTCGAGGTCGAGCAGGCCGTCGAGAAGAAGATGGCGGAGCTTGCGAAGGCCTTCCCGCAGGGCATGAAGTACGACACGCCGTTCGACACCACCAAGTTCGTGCAGGCCTCGGTGCACGAGGTCTACATGACGCTGATCGAGGCCGGCCTGCTGGTGCTGGCCGTGATCCTGGTGTTCCTGCAGGACTGGCGCGCGATGCTGGTGCCGGCGACGACCGTGCCTGTCACCATCATCGGCGCATTCGCCGCGATGGCGGCACTCGGCTTCACCATCAACATGTCGACGCTGTTTGCGATCGTGCTCGCGATCGGCATCGTCGTCGACGACGCCATCGTCGTGGTGGAAGGCGCGGCCCACAATATCGAGCAGGGCATGAACGGCCACGACGCCGCGATCAAGGCGATGGACCAGCTGTTCGCGCCGATCGTCGGCATCACGCTGGTGCTGATCTCGGTGTTCCTGCCGGCCTCGTTCCTCGCCGGCCTCACCGGGCGCATCTATTCGCAATTCGCGCTGGTGATCGCGGCGACCGCGCTGTTGTCCGCCATCAACGCCGCGACCTTGAAGCCGACGCAATGCGCGCTGTGGCTGCGGCCGACGGTGCCGCCGGAGCAGCGCAACTTCTTCTATCGCGGCTTCAACAATGTCTATAACCGCGTCGAGCGTGGCTATACGCGGCTGATCACCTTCCTATGCAGGCACGCAACGATCTCGGTCGCTTTCGCGCTGGTGGTGATCGGGCTCAGCGGCTACGGCCTGTCGCGGGTGCCGACCGGCTTCCTGCCGATCGAGGATCAGGGCTATCTGATCGCCGCCATTCAGCTGCCCGACGGCGCTTCGCTGGAGCGGACCCAAAAGGTGCTCGACACGGCCAGCGGGATCATCAAGGAAACGCCCGGCGTGGCGCAGGTCATCACCATCGCCGGCATCTCCGCGCTCGACAGCAGCGCCAGCCTTGCCAATGCCGGCGTCGCCTACATCATCCTGAAGGACTGGGACGCGCGCAAAGGCCCCGGCGAGGATTTGCGCTCGCTGGTCTACGGGCTCAACGACAAGCTAGCGGTGATCATGGAAGCACGCACCCTCGTGCTGCCGCCGCCGCCCATTCAAGGCATCGGCAACGCCGCCGGCTTCTCGATGCAGGTCGAGCTGCGCGACGGCAACAGCGATTTCGCCAAGCTTCAGGCGATCACCGGCGCGATGGTCTCCAACGGCCAGAGCCAGAGCGCGCTCCAGCGCGTGCAGTCCTCGTTCCGCTCGTCGGTGCCGCAATTCAACGTCGAGATCGACCGCATCAAGACCCAGACGCTGCACGTCACCACCGATCAGGTGTTCTCGGCGCTGTCGACTTATCTCGGCTCGTCCTATGTCAACCAGTTCAACAAGTTCGGCCGCGTGTTCCAGGTCTATACGCAGGCCGATCCCGCCTTCCGCGTCACCGAGCGCGACATCGCCAACATGCAGGTGCGCAACTCGAACGGCGACATGATCCCGATCGGTACCGTCGCCACGATCACGCCGGCCACCGGCCCGTCGCTGATCAGCCTCTACAATCTCTATCCCTCCTCGACCGTGATCGGCCTGCCGGCGCAGGGCTATTCGTCCGGCCAGTCGCTGACGCTGATGGAAGATATCGCGGCAAAGACGCTGCCGCCGGGCACCGGCTTCGAATGGACTGCAATGTCCTATCAGGAGAAGGCGGTCAGTAACCAGATCTACTGGGTGTTCGGGCTCGCGATGCTGCTGGTCTACATGGTGTTGGCCGGTCAGTATGAGAGCTGGTACGCGCCGATCTCGGTGATCCTCGCGGTGCCGCTGTCGCTGCTCGGGCCGATGCTGATCCTCTCCGGCCTCAAGATCGACAACAACCTCTATTGCCAGATCGGCCTGATCCTGCTGATCGCGCTGTCGGCCAAGAACGCGATCCTGATCGTCGAGGTCGGGCTGGAACTGCACGGCCGCGACGGCAAGCCGGTGCTGGAAAGCGCGATCGAGGCGGCGCGCGCCCGCTTTCGCCCGATCCTGATGACGTCGTTCGCCTTCATCCTCGGCGTGGTGCCGCTGGTGATCGCGACCGGCGCCGGCGCCAGCGCGCGCAAGTCGATCGGCATCACCGTGTTCTCGGGCATGCTGGCCTCGACCTGCCTGGCGGTGCTGTTCGTGCCCGCCTTCTTCGTGGTGGTGCAGCGGTTCGAGAACTGGCGGGCGTCGAAGAAGGCGCCGAAGGCGCAGCCGGTGGCGGAGGCGAAGCCCTAGGCCTTCTCCGCCGGCGCCTGCCGTGCCTCGCCGCTCGACACCAGCAGCACCGAAACCTTCGACTGCCTGAGCACCGCATCGGCGACACCGCCGAAAGAGAGATGGTCGCCCTGGATGCGATCGACACCCATAACCACGAGATCGACATCGGTGGTCTCGATCTCGCGCAGGATCGCCAGCTCCGGCGCCCGGTTCACACGCAGCGTCGTCGTGATA
Source organism: Bradyrhizobium sp. 1 (assembly GCF_023073315.1). Taxonomy (GTDB): domain Bacteria; phylum Pseudomonadota; class Alphaproteobacteria; order Rhizobiales; family Xanthobacteraceae; genus Bradyrhizobium. The sequence continues at coordinate 553,571 of NZ_JADPJH010000022.1, forward strand.
TCGACCTCGTAGCGGGCGGCAAGATCGCTGGCGTCCTTGAGGATGCCGGCCTCCTGGCTCAGGCCGCGCGAGGCGCCGCGCTGCGCGCCCTTGTCCCTTGTCGTCGCGACATAGATCACCCGGAGCGAACCTGAGCCCGCCTGTGTCAGCGCCACCGCGACCTCGGTGCCGCGCTTGGAGACGCCGCTGCCGGAGACCGGAACGAGGATGTTGAGCGCATCCGGCATCGGCTGCTTCAGGTGCGTGCCATTGACCGCCACGATCGCGAGCGGTCCTTCGAACTTTGCAGCGATATCCTCGATCTTGCGGTCGAAGCGATCCTTGGTGGCCGCGACCTTGTCCACGCCGACGACAAGGAGATCAAAGCCTTTCTTCGCTTCATCTCCGATCGTCTCGCCGAGCCCGGCTTTGCGGACACGCGTGGCGACATCGACGTTGCCGACGTCTTCGGCGCTGTTCGCGGACACCGTTTCCGCCGCCTTCTTCACCACGGCTTCGTGGCTCGCCTCCTCGTCGCGGCCCTTCTCCTGATCCTTCGCACGCTTGCCGATATGCAGCACGGTGATCGGCAGGCCGCGCATGCCGGCGATCAACCCCGCGATATGCGCGGCGAAGGTGGCATTGATGCTTTCGTCCACGGCAAGCAGGGGGCGTTCGAGATTGGCGACGAAGCCGCGCTTCTCGAATTCCTCCCGTTCCAGCCGCTCCATTTCCTCTTTGTTCATCGGCAATTTTGCCAGCGCAGCGCGCAGCATGGGCGGCATCGCCATCGTGGTCACGATCGCCATGGTCACGATCATCGTGAACAGGTTCTGGCTGAGCACGCCGATGGAGAGACCAATGGTCGCGATGATCACCTCGGTCGAGCCGCGCGCGTTCATGCCGCTCGCAAGCGCCAGCGACTCCCTTGTGCTCAGCCCGCCCAAGGTGCCGCCGACGAAGGCACCGCCGAACTTGCCGACGCTGGCGATCACGACCAGCAGGCCGGTGAGCATCAGCAGATTGGGATCGCGCAGCACCGAGAGATCGGCGCTCAGTCCTGCGAGCCCGAAGAACACCGGCATGAAGAAGCTCGAAATCAGGCCGCGCAGGCGCTCGTCGATCTGCCGCGTCAGGATCGGGGACTCGCCGACGAGAATGCCGGCAACGAAGGCGCCGAGCACCGTGTGCACGCCGATCGCATGCGTGATTAGCGCCATAACACACATCAGCAGGAGGATGACTGTGATCACCGCGGCGGTGCTGACGAGATTGTCGTTGGCCCAGCGAATCAGCTGAAACACCAGCCGGCGGCCGATGGTGAAGCTCACGGCAAGGAAGGCGAGCGTGCCCAGCACGGCTCTCGCCACCGAGGCGATGTCCAGCGTGCCGTGCGAGGCGAGGCTGAAGATGACGGCGATGATGATCCAGCCGATGGTGTCGTCGATCACTGCGGTCGCGACGATGATCTGGCCGACATTGCGGCGCATGAAGTTCATCTCGCGCACGACCACGGCGACGATCTTCACGGAAGAGATCGACAGCGCCGTGCCCATGAACAGCGAGGCGACCAGCCGCTGTTGCGGATTGGGCAGCAGCGCGTCGGGCAGGAATTCGCCGAGCGCAAAACCGCAGGCGAAGGGCACGAGGATGCCGGCAATCGAGATCGCGACGGCGGCCTTGCCGACCTTCTTCACCAGCTTGAGGTCGGTCTCCATGCCGGTCAGCAACAACAGCAACAGGATGCCGAACTGCGCGATGCCGTCGATCATCGCCTTTTGCTCGGGCGTTTTGGGGAAGATCGCGTGCTGCGCTTCGGGCCAGATCCAGCCGAACAGCGAGGGTCCGAGGATGATGCCGGCGAGCAATTCGCCGATCACCGAGGGCTGGCCGATCCGCTGCATGATCTCGCCGAGGCCGCGCCCGACGGCGATCAACAGCACGATCTGCGCCACCAGCAGGAATTCGGACGGACTGGCGGACTTGCCACCCTCGGCACTGGCCGCAATGGTGGTGAGGACAAGCGCCACGGGGACAAGGCCGGCCGGTCGAAGCAGGCGCCACTGCATGCAGATGTCTTTTCCCTCACCCGCCCCGGCCGCCGGGGCCACAGCGGATAGAACCCGCGAGAGGTGGAGCGGGTTCCCGGCTGTCGTGGTGTGACGTCTGGATTGCTTCGTCGCAAGGGCTCCTCGCAATGACGGTGAGAGAGAGTGCCGGCCTCACGCTGCGCTCGTACCCCGGACGCAGCGCAGCGCCTCTTCGGCGGTGCGCTGCAGAGCCGGGGCCCATGTCTCGGCGAACGGAAAATTTCTGGGTCCCGGCTCTGCGCAGCAGCGTTGCACGCTGCAGCGCGT
>NZ_JADPJH010000022.1:555916-749734 GCF_023073315.1 Bradyrhizobium sp. 1
AACGCGAGATTTCACGCCACCTGCGGCGTTCTGATCTCGCGGGGCAGGATGATTGCGGCTGCGATCGCCAGCAGGCAGAGGGCGGCGAAGGCGTGCAGCATGGTGACGAAGCCGCCTTGCTCGTAGAGCCAGGCGACCAGGCCGACGGAGGCGCCGGCCGCGGTGAAGCCGATGAAATAGCGCACGGCATAGGCGCGCGAGCGCCATTCCTCGCTGGTGTATTTGCCGACCATGGCGTCGTTCACCGTGACCTGCCCGAACGCGCCCATGACGATGCCGATCGACACCAGAATCAGCGGCAGATTGGACAGGCTCGCCGCGAGATAGAGGAACGGCGCCAGCATGAAGGACAGCGGCAGCGCCACGGTCTTGAGCGAGTAGCGGTCGAGCAGCCTGCCGATGGTGTACTGCGTCATCGCGCCGAACACGTAGACACAGGCCGCGATGACGCCGAGCAGTGCCGGGCTCTTCGTCAGGTCCGCGAGCCGTTCCGCGAACAGCTTTGGCAGCGCCACGGTGACGGCGTTGAACGTGGTCGAGATCGCGATCACCACGATCAGCAGCGACAGGATCACGCGCCACATGTCTTTCTTCGCCACCCGCGCTTGCGCTGCCGCCTGCTTCGAGCCCTTGCGATCCTCATGCACGACCATCATCGCGAACGCGATGCCGATCAGGATGGTGACGATACCCGGGACGATAAAAGCAAAACGCCAGCCGAGATATTGGCCGACCACGCCGGTCACCAGCGCCGAGGAAGCAACCCCGAGATTGCCCCAGACGCCGTTCAGCCCCATCTCGCGGCCGAGCCTGTCGGCATAGGACACGATCATCGCGGTGCCGACGGGATGATAGATCGAGGCAAAAATGCCGATCGTGAACAGCGCCGCGCCGAGCTGCGCCGGGGTCTGCACGAAGCCGACCGAGATCATGGAGAGCCCAATGCCGACAAAGAAGATCAGCATCATGTGGCGGCGGCTCCAGCGGTCCCCCAGCCAGCCGGTGATCAGCGAGCCGGCGCCGAAGGCGACGAAGCCGGGGGTCGCGTAGGGAAGCAGTTCCGAATAGGCCATGCCGAGCGCCGGCCCCATGATGATCACGGCGGCGGCGAAAATGAGCATCGCATAATGGTCGATGAAATGGCCCGCGTTGACGAAACTGATGACCCGGCTGGGGCTGTTCATTCCGAATCCTCTCCTGCTCCGAAATGAGTTATATGTCGTAGCGATGACGGGATGCTGCCAATGACTGTCTTGGAAACGCCAATCTTGGAAACGCCAATCCTGCGGGAGGTCCGGAGCAACCATCGCTCGCCCGCCGGCGTGCATCTGGTCGCGCGCGACTATCCCAAGGGCATGCGGATCGATCCGCACATGCACCGCGAGGCGCAGCTGATCTATGCGGCCAGGGGCACCATGCAGGTGACGACGCCCGGGGGACGCTGGCTGGTGCCGCCGGACCGTGCGGTCTGGGTGCCAGCCGGGCTTGAGCACGCCATCGACCTGCTCGCCGACATCGAGATGCGCACGCTGTATTTCGACCTGTCCTGGCTGAAGCGCGAAAAGCGCTATGAGGGACTGACCAGGGAATTCGTGGTGCGGGTGTCGCCGCTGCTGAACCAGGCGATCCTCGCGCTGTTCGACGCGCGCAATACGGAGGAGCGCACCGAGCTGCTGGTTCGACTGGTGATGCTGGAGCTGCATCAAGCGGAGGATTCCGCGACCTTCGTGCCGCTGCCGCATGAGCCGCGCTGCCGCCGCGCCGCGATGATCGTGCTCGACGATCCCACCGGCCTGCACGACATCGACACACTGGCGCGCGAGGTCGGGACCTCCGCACGCACGCTGTCGCGGCTGTTCTCGACGCAGACCCAGCTGAGCTTCAAGAGCTGGTGCCAGCGCGCGCGGATTGCGGCGGCCATCCAGCGGATGTCGACGGATGCCAATGTGTCGGTGAAACAGCTCGCGACGCAGCTCGGTTATGCCAGCGTGCCGGCGTTCTCGGCGGCGTTCCGGCAGGTGACGGGGCGGACGCCGACGGAATTTGCGGGGAAATGAGGCACAGATGCGAGCGGCCTACCTGTTCAACATTGACTCTTCGGGGAGTCCTGCCTTGCGCAAGCCCTCGGCAATGCGAGCTCGCTGCACAAGACAGGTCGGATGATCCGACGGCGAACTGGCGTGGAATTGGGCGATGCTGAAGTTCGGAGCGAGCGTGAGCCCCGCCTGTACATGGGCCCGTGCTTCCTTGATCTGACCAAGATGCGCCTGTCCGGCGGCGAGATAGAAATACATGAACGGCGCAATATTCCGGTTGGTCTCGATCGATCGCTTGAACCAGTGAACGGCTGCCTCGTCGGCGCCGAGATATGATTGCGCGACGCCCGCCGTATTCATCCAGGAAGAGGCCTTGTTGTCGCGGGGAGAAAGCCGGAAGGCCTCCATGACATGGGCTTCGGTCTCTTCGGCCCGACCGAGATTGTTTTTACCGAGCCCAATCCAAGCATGGGCCGTGGCCAGATTCCGGTCCAGCACCAACGCCCGCTCACATTCGGCGATGCCTTGGGCGGCACGCTTTGTGAAAATCTGGACGACGCCCATCAGGCAATGCGCTCTCGCGTGATTGGGCGTGTGGGCAAGTATCCTCGTCAAGGACGTCTCGACCGCTTGCAGAGGCGCCGTCCTGTCAATCAACATGGAGGTCGCCCGCATGGTATCGACAGAGGCTATACCCACCATGGCTTCGACGTTCGCGGAATCCAGGCAGAGCGCCTGTTCGAAGAACGGGCGCGCCTGCGACAGGCTCGCGGGATCCGTTCCGCGATTCATATATTCCATGCCTTGAAAATACAGGTCCATCGAATCCGGATGGGGCGCCCGCGCCGCGCGCCGCGCCTCCACCATGACCAGCTCGGTCCCCAGTTGATTGGCAAGACGGGCACCAATCTCGTCCTGCATGTCGAAGAGGTCGGCGACCTGTTTGTCGAAACGTTCACCCCACAAATGATTGCCGGTCCCGGCATCGATGAGCTGGATGTTGATGCGCATCCGGCTTCCGACCCGCTGCACCGAGCCCTCGAGCACGTAGCGAACGCCGAGTTCGCGGCCGAGCCGTTTCAGATCGACATGCGTACCCTTGTAGGTGAAGGCGGTGTTACGGCCGATCACGAAGATGCCGGCCATTCGCGACAGATCCGTGGTCAGGCTCTCGGTCACGCCGTCGACAAAATATTCCTGCGCGGGATCCGGGCTCAGATTGGCGAAGGGAAGAACCACAAGCGACGGCTTGCCTGCGGCGGGGCTCGGCAACACGGCGACAGTTGCTGTCGTCGGCACCTCGCGCACCTCCGCGACGAACCGGACGCCCTTGCGGGGAAACGTCTTGATCAGGCGCTGCGCGTCTCCGGAATCGCCGATCGCCTTGCGCGCGACATTAAGTCGCGTGGTCAGGGCGACATCGGAGACGACGCGGCCATGCCAAATGGTACGGATCAGGTCATCCTTGCTGACGACGCGCTCGCGGTTGCCGATCAGATAGCCGAGCAGGTCGAACACCTGTGGCGCGATGGCGACCGCATCCGCTCCGCGGCGCAGCTCACGCTGCTCGGTGTCGAGAGAGAAATTTTCAAAGAGATAGCGCAAGCCGTGTCCCTGCAGTCGCGGTCGATCGCTGAAATCCTTCCGTTCAAGAATAAGCTGCCGGTAAGGAAAATGTAAGCCGGCGACCCAAGCGCGCCGGCCTCCCGACGTGATACATTCAAAGGTAGAGCCGCGCGGAAACGTCGGGCTTGGTCAGGGAGACAGGCAATGATCACGCGTCGTCATGTGTTATCGACCGCCGCTGCCGCGTTCGCCGCCACGTGTCCTGTGCCGCGCGCGCTCGCACAGCCGCTCTCAAAGACCGTGCACATTCTGACGGGCTTCTCGCCCGGGTTGCAGGACGCCATGGCGCGGCTCGTGGCCGGACAGATGAGCGGCTATGCGGACACCATCGTGGTCGAGCCCCGGCCGGGCGCAGCGGGTCGCATCGCGGTGGAGGCGGTGAAGAACGCCGATGCCGACGGATCGACCATGCTGTTCTCGCCGCTCGGCTTCATGATGTTCTTTCCGCACGTCTACCGGACGCTGAGATACCAGCCGCGTGATTTCACACCGGTGTCGACCGTCGCCTCGACCCCGACATTGCTGACGGTCGGCCCGCAGGTACCGGCCGACGTCAAGACGCTGGCGGACTTCGTTGCCTGGTGCCGCGCCAATCCGAAGCTCGCCACCTTCGGGACGCCGGGTGCCGGAACCCCGCTGCATTTTCTCGGTACGATGCTGGGCCGCAGCGCGGGCTTCGATTTTCTTCACATACCCTATCAAGGCGGTGCCGCGATTCAGGATCTGGTCAAGGGCGTGATTGCAGCGACCGTCATGCCGATCGGAAGCTCGCTCGGGCTTGTCCAGTCTGGAGATCTTCGCGCGCTGGCGACCACCGGACCGCGCCGCTGCCCGTTCATTCCGGCGGTACCGACGGTGCGGGAAGCCGGATATCCGTCGCTCGAGGACCTCACATGGTTTGCGTTCTTCGTTCCGGCGAAGACACCGGCGCCGATTGTCGATAAGCTCAATGCCGCGATCCAGGCGGCCGTGCGCACCGACGAGGTCAGGGCCGGCATGGCAAAGCTGGCCGTCGAACCCGATACGATCGCGATAGAAGACTTCGCCCGGCTGATCGCATCGGAATCCGACCGGTGGAAGGCGATCGTGCAGGAAACGGGGTTCGTCCCGACCGATTGAGCGCGGCATTGACAGGGGGCAACACATGAACGGGCCGGCATCCGTGCATGATCTCGTGCAGTCGCATCGCATCACCGCGGTGATCTATGCTGCAGCGAAGCTCAATCTCGCCGAGGCCATCGGCGATGAGGCGAAATCGGTGGCCGAGCTTGCCCGGCTGGTGTCCGCCGACGAAAGCGCGCTACGCAGACTGCTCGTCGGCCTGACGACAATTGGCCTGTGCAGGCAGGCAGGCCTGGACCGGTTTGCCATGACCGATCTCGGCCGGCAACTCGGCGAGACCGCCGACCCATCCTTCAAGGACTGGGTTCTCTTTGAGGGCGAGATGCTCGCGCAATCCTGGAGCGGACTGGTCGATTCGGTTCGCACCGGAAAGACTGCGACCCAGCTGCGCGGAGAAGGCGATGACCGTTATGCCGCCTCGGGCAATGCGCCGGACGCAAACCGACGGTTCAACGCTGCGATGGTCAGCCTCACGCGGTCGATCGTTCCGAGGATCGTTGCGGCCCACGACTTCGCAGCCGCGCGCCTCGTCATGGATCTCGGCGGCGGCACCGGCGAATTGATCGGCGCCGTACTGCAGCACAACCCCCATCTCGAGGGCATCGCCGTGGATCTCGCGCGTTGCGAGGCAGATGCGCGCGCGCATTTCGATCGGCTCGGTATCGCCGACCGCTGCCGGTTCGTCGCTGGCAGCTTCTTTGAAAAGATCCCGGGCGGCGCCGATACGATCGTGATGAAGAGCATTCTCCACAATTGGAATGACGACCGTTGCCGGATCATCCTGCGCAATTGCCGGGACGCGTTGCCGTCGGGCGGGACGCTGATCGTGATCGAACGGGTCATGCCGGAGCTTGCCACGACGGAACCCGAGGATCGCTCCTGCGTCATGAGCGACCTCAACATGCTGCGGGGACCCGGCGGCTGCGAGCGGACGGAAGCCGAGTATCGCAGGCTGGCGGGCTCGGCCGGATTCGCTTTCGTCCGGACGACCGGGATCGGCTCGTTCAGCCTGGTCCAGTTCAGCTGATCCGGCAATTGAGCAGGCTTTTCTCTGACGCTGACGTCGAGGACCGGATCATGGACGCACCGGCTGCCACTCGCGACGCGGGCGACAGGCCGCGGCGTACCGGATGCGACGGCCTCGCCGGGCATGACAGCATTCTCGAAACGCACGGCCCAGCTAAAGTTGCCAAATTCGCCTGCTTGATTGTGATCGGCTTCCGCCTAAATCCCGTGTAAGCTTCCCGCACCGCACAACCCGGTTTCGAAAGGCCCAGATGGCGAACGCCTTCTTCTCCGACCTGCTCGCCACCATCTCCGAGCGCGGCCGCACGCTGCTGCGCCGCGATTCTGCCGACACCAAACAGGACGCCGACGGGCTGATCGAGCTCTGCGGTGCGCTGCTGTCGGGCCGGGGCGAAGCCTCCGGCACGGCCATGGCGCGCGAGGTGCTCGACATCTACCAGGAGTTGGATGCGGCAGGACGCCGCGCTTTCTTCGAAGGATTGGTGCGCGATTTCGGCCCGGACCGCGAACGCCTGTCCAAGGCGATCGAAAAATGGCGCGCCAAGCCCAGCGACGAGGATGCGAGCTCGCTGCACTTCGCCTCGGAACCGCGGCGGCAGGAGCTGATCCGCCGCCTCAACCGTGCGCCCGGCGGCACCGGCGATCTCGTCAGCATGCGTGCCGATCTGCTCGGCATGACCAATGGACACACCGATCTCGCCGCGCTCGATCGCGACGTCTCCCATCTTCTCTCGTCGTGGTTCAACAGGGGGTTTCTCGTGCTGCGCCGGATTGACTGGTCGACCCCGGCCAACATTCTCGAAAAGATCATCCGCTACGAAGCCGTGCACGAGATCTCCGACTGGGACGATCTGCGCCGGCGCATCGATCCGGTCGACCGCCGCTGCTACGCCTTCTTCCATCCCGCGATGGTGGACGAGCCGCTGATCTTCGTCGAGGTGGCGCTGACCGAAACCATTCCCGGTGCGATCGCGCCGCTGCTTGCCGTCGATCGCCAGTACCTTCCGATCGAGAAGGCGCGCACTGCCGTGTTCTATTCGATCTCCAACACGCAGCGCGGGCTGGGCGGCATCTCCTTCGGCAGCTTCCTGATCAAGCAGGTGGTGGAAGAGCTGCGCCGCGAGACGCCGAAACTCGACACATTCGTGACGCTGTCGCCGGTGCCGGGCTTCATGCAGTGGATCAAGCAGGACAAGGATCTGCCGCTGACGGACGAGGACCGCGAGGTGATGAAGCGCCTCGACGATTCCAAATGGTTCGAGAACCCCGAGACGACCACGCTGCTGCGCGGTCTGATCGAGCCGCTCGCGGCGCATTACTTCCTCAAGGCGCGGACGCCGAAGGGCAAGCTGATCGATTCCGTCGCCCGCTTCCATCTCGGCAACGGCGCAAGGCTCGAGCGCATCAACTGGCTCGGCGACCTCTCGCCCAAGGGCGTGCGCGAATCCGCCGGCGTCATGGTCAACTACCTCTACCGCCTCGAGGACATCGAGAAGAACCACGAGGCCTACGCCAATGACGGAGAGGTCGTGGCGTCGAGCGCAGTGAAGAAGCTGTTGAAGGGCGAGGGACGGCGACTTCTGGATATGCGGCTGTCGTAATTGCCCGGCTCCCACCCCATCGTCATTGCGAGGAGCCCTTGCGACGAAGCAATCCAGGCTACCTCTGCTGAAAGATTCTGGATTGCTTCCGCCTTCGCCAGGGCTTCGGCGGACAAGTCGCTGCGCTCGCAATGACGGAGAATATACGCTAGACGTTTCATCGAACTCCTGCACCAAAGACGGGACACCATGAAACGACGCGACTTTCTCGGGCTGACCGCCGCGGCTGCCAGCAGCCTCTCGCTATCGTCCGTGCGCAGTGTTGCGGAGGGCTCCGGTTCGGGGCCGGAGATGACGGCGCTGTGCGATTACATGAGCGCAGCGAAAACCCGCGCACTGCCGCCCGAAATCGTCGAACACGCAAAACACCACATCCTCGACACGCTGGCCGCGATGATTTCAGGATCTGAGCTGCCGCCTGGCCAAGCCGCGCAGCGCTACATCCGCGCCAACGCCTCGCAGGGGACGGCGACCGTCGTCGGCACTCCGCTCACGGCATCGCCGATCGAAGCCGCGCTTGCCAACGGCGTCATGGCGCATGCTGACGAAACGGATGATTCACACAGCCCGTCACGCTCGCATCCGGGATCCTCGACCGTTCCGGCCGCGCTCGCGCTTGGCGAACATCTCGGCATCGACGGCGCGCATTTCCTGAGGGCGGTGACGCTCGGTTACGACGTCGGCACCCGCGTGGTGATGGCGATGGGCGGCGCGGATTTCAGCTATGAGAGCGTGCTGAGCACGCACAGCATCGCTGGCACGTTCTGCGCTTCGGCGGCCGCAGCCTGCGTCGCCGGCTTCGACGCGCGGCGGATGCGCTGGGCGCTCGACTATGCCGCGCAGCAATCCTCCGGCTTCATCGTGTGGCGGCGCGACGTCGATCATATCGAGAAGGGTTTTGTGTTCGCGGGCATGCCGGCCCGCAACGGCGTGACCGCGGCGCTGCTGGTGCGTTCGGACTGGAATGGCGTCGACGACGTGTTCTCAGGGCCGGACAATTACTTCCTCGCCTATGCGCCGAAGGTTGTGACCGCAAAGCTCGTGGACAGGCTCGGCGAGCGTTACGAGATCGCGGGCACCGACATCAAGAAATGGACCGTGGGTTCGCCGATCCAGGGACCGCTCGACGCGATCTATGCGATCCGCGGCAAGCAGGCGTTCGAGGCCGATCAGGTCAAGCGGGTGACGGTGCGCCTTGCGCCGTCGGTCGCCGAAGTCGTCGACAATCGCGACATCCCCGACATCTGTCTCCAGCACATGGTCGCCGTGATGCTGCTCGACAAGACCGCCTCGTTCCACGCCGCGCATGACAAGCCGCGCATGCAGGATGCCGCGGTGCTGAAGGAGCGCGCCAAGATTACTCTGGTGCGTGACGAGGAGTTGGCCAAACTGCTGCCGGTGCGTGTCGCCATCGTCGAGATCGAGCTCACCGATGGAAGCCGCCTCTCCGAACGCGTCACCGCCGTCCGCGGCACCCCGCGCAACCCGATGACGCGGGACGAGGTCATCGACAAGGCGCGCGACCTCATTGCGCCGGTGGTGGGAGGCGAGAAGGCCGAGCAGCTGATCAAATCGGTCTACGCGATCGAATCCGTGCCCGACATCCGCGCGCTGCAGCCGCTGCTGCAGCGCGCGTGAGCTACAACCTCGGTGTCATCGCCCGCGAAGGCGGGCGCAGTACTCCAAGACGATGCGATTGAATCGATAGACCGCGGCGTACTGGATGCCCCGGTGAAGCCGGGGCATGACAGCTGTCTGCGTGGCGGCAAGCAGGCTTACTCAGCCAGCGTCTTCATCTCCTTGTAGAGATCCGCCTTGCCTTCAAACCCGATTCCCGGAAGGTCCGGCATGGTGATGTGGCCGTTCTCGACGCGGACGCCATCAGGGAAGCCGCCATAGGGCTGGAACAGGTCGGGGTAGCTCTCGTTGCCGCCCAAGCCCAAGCCGGCCGCGATGTTGAGCGACATCTGGTGGCCGCCGTGGGGGATGCAGCGGCTGGGTGACCAGCCGTGGGTCTTCAACACTTCCAGCGTACGCTGGTATTCGCACAGGCCATAGGACAGGGCGCAGTCGAATTGCAGCCAGTCGCGATCCGGGCGCATGCCGCCGTAGCGGATCAGGTTGCGGGCGTCCTGGTGACTGAAGAGATTCTCGCCTGTGGCCATCGGGCCCGGATAGAATTCGGCGAGTGCTGCTTGCAGCGCGTAGTCGAGGGGATCACCAACTTCCTCGTACCAGAACAAGGGATAATCGCGCAGCATCTTTGCGTAGGCGATGCCGGTCTCCAGGTTGAAGCGGCCGTTGGCATCGACGGCGAGCTGCGCGTCCTTGCCGATCTCCTTCAGCACGGCTTCGATGCGGGTGCGGTCGTCCTCGATCGAGGCGCCGCCGATCTTCATCTTGACGACGTTGTAGCCGCGGTCGAGATAGCCGCGCATCTCAGCCCGCAGCATCGAGAGATCCTTGCCGGGATAGTAATAGCCGCCGGCGGCGTAGACGAACACGCGCGGATTGGCGGTGACGCCGTGACGTTCGGCGAGCAAACGAAACAACGGCTTGCCTGCGATCTTCGCCACCGCGTCCCACACCGCCATGTCGATGGTGCCGACCGCGACCGAGCGCTCGCCGTGACCGCCCGGCTTCTCGTTGGTCATCATCGCGCCCCAGACCTTGTCGGGGTCGAGATTGTCGCCTGATACGTTCAACAGCGACTTCGGATCGGCTTCCGTGATGCGCGAGGCGAAGCGCTCGCGGATCAGGCCGCCCTGCCCGTAGCGGCCGTTGGAGTTGAAGCCGTAGCCGACGACGCGCTTGCCGTCGCGCACGACATCGGTGACGACCGCGACCAGGCTCGTCGTCATCTTGGTGAAGTCGATATAGGCGTTGCGGATCGGCGATGAGATCGGTTTTGTGATCTCGCGGACGTCGACGATGCGGACGGACATGGGGTTTCCTTTCGTCATTGCGAGCGAAGCGAAGCAATCCAGAAATGCATCCGTGGAAACAGTCTGGATTGCCTCGTCGCAAGAGCTCCTCGCAATGACGAGGAGAGGTCAAAGGCTCCTCGCAATGACGAGGAGAGAGTGTCGTGCTCTACTTCTTATCCCTGAAATACGGCTCCACCGGTCCGTGCACCTTGATGGTCAGCGGGTTGCCGTGGCGGTCCTTGGCGTTGCCGGCGGTGACGCGGACCCAGCCTTCGCTGATGCAGTATTCCTCGACATTGGTCTTCTCGACGCCCTTGAAGCGGATGCCGACGTCGCGCGAGAGAATATCCGCGTTGTAATGGGGGCTGTTCGGGTCGACCGACAGGCGGTCCGGAAATTCGTCGCTCATGATTGTCTCGCTCATAACAGGGTCTCGATTTGATTCCGCAATCCTTCGGGCCGTGCGGTCGGCGCGTGGCGCGCGACCACCTTGCCGGCACGGTCCACCAGGAATTTGGTGAAATTCCATTTGATGGAGGCGCCGAGCAGTCCGGATTGCTGGCGTTTCAGGTACGCGTACAAGGGATGCGCGTGGGCGCCGTTGACGTCGATCTTGGCGAATAGCGGAAAGGTGACGTCGTAATGGGTCGAGCAGAACGCCTGGATCTCGCTCGCCGGTCCCGGCTCCTGCGCGCCGAACTGGTTGCAGGGAAAGCCGAGCACCGAGAAGCCGCGCGGCGAGAGATCGCGGTGCAGATCCTCCAAGCCGCGATATTGCGGCGTGAAACCGCATTTGCTCGCGGTGTTGACGATCAAGAGCACCTGTCCCTCGAAACGTTTCATCGGGACCTCATCGCCCGCAAGCGAATTGGCCTTGAAGTCGTAGATAACAGACATCGCTAACCCACGGGGTCGATCGGCGACGGCGGCACGCCGCCCGCCTCGATCGCTTCGCCTGCAAGAAGACACAGGTCCTCGCGGTAGCGGCCGGAGACGATGTGCACGCCGACCGGCGCTTTGCCGACGAGACCGGTGGAGACCACGAGGCCCGGCAATCCCATGAAGGGCGTCGCGATCTGCGGCAGCTGCGCCTCCCAGACGCGCTTGAAGGACTCCTCGTCCTTGCGGTCGAGATGATCCGGGAATGGCAGCTCGCCGGACACCGGCGTCAGCACCACCGCGTATTGCTCGAAGAACAGCATCCAGTCGCGGGTCAGCGTGGCGCGGCGCGTCAGCGCCTTGGCGTAGTTGGCCTGGTCCATCGGCGTGACCCTGCTGCGGTTGCCGCGCAGGCACGCCAGCGCGCCGGGATCGCCTTCGCGTTCGGCCATTTCCAGCTGCGCCTCATAGCCGTCGCCAAGCCAGAGTTTTATCTGCCACTCGACGGCTTCGCGCATCGGCGGGGTGTTCTCGATTGTCTCGACGGTCCAGCCGGCGCGCTCGAGCCGCTTTCCGGCGTCGATCACCGCGGCCTTCACCTCCGGTGTGGTGGCAAGGCCATCCGGGTTGAGGCAGAGCGCGGCACGCTTGGGCCGCGCCGGACCTTCCAGCGGTGCCGGCACGAACCAGGGGTCGCGGATGTCGCGGGCCGACATGGCGGCAAGCGAAATACGCAAATCGTTGACGGTGCGCGCCAGCGGGCCCGACACCGCCATGATCTGCGGGCCGATCGGACGCTCCGGCAGCGCCGGGTTGAAAGCGGGGATGCGGCCCAAGGTCGGGCGCAGGCCGTGCACGCCGCAGGCATAGGCAGGATAGCGGATCGAGCCGGCGATATCGGTGCCGTGGGCGATGTGGCCGATGCCGGCCGCGACCGCCGAGCCGGCGCCGCCGGACGAGCCGCCCGGGGTCAGCGAGGCGTCGCGCGGGTTCCTGGTGTCGCCATGGACCAGATTGGTGGTGAACCAGCGATAGGAGAAGGCCGGGCAATTGGTGCGCCCAAGGAGAATGGCGCCGGATTTGCGGAAATTGGCGACCACAGGATTATCCTCGCGCGCGATCAGGTCGCGCTGGAGTTTCAGGCCATTGGTGGTGGCAAAGCCCTCCTGGTCGACATTGGCCTTGATGGTGACGGGCACGCCGGCGAGCACGCCAGGGTCCTCGCCCCGCGCGATCGCGGCATCGACGGCGTCGGCCTGCTTGAGCACGTCCTCGGGGCGGTGGTCGATCACGGCGTTGAGCTGGGGATTGACCGCGTCCAGACGCGCAAGACCGGCCTTGGCGGCCTCCCGGGCGGAGATTTTTTTGGCTTTGACGAGGGTGGCGAGGTCGGCGGCCGACAGGCGCCAGAGGTCTTGCATGGCTTGCTCCGTATGACCCGCGTCTTTTAGCGCCGGGAACGCAGCAAAGCCATGCGGATTTCGCAGAGGCGAAGGGCGGGTTTGGTGCGGCCGGCCGCCTCATTCTCCGTCATTGCGAGCGAAGCGAAGCGATCCAGACTGCCTCGGAGGAAGCAGCCTGGATTGCTTCGTCGCAAGGGCTCCTCGCAATGACGGGGAGAGAGTGGCGGACCCCTCTAATGCCGCGTCGCGGACTGGTCCGGGACGTCCAGCAGGGCCTCGGTGAAGGGGAATTCGAGGACCACCTCCCCGTCGTCGTCGGTCACCTCGATCACCGCCTCCATCAGGGCCGGCTGGGTGCCCTCTGATTTCAGGACTTCCAGGATCATCTGGCGGGCGACTTCCCACGCGCGGTCGGGATTGCGCAAATCCTCGCCGTCAGGATCCACGATCAAGTCGTCGCCGATACGGGTGTTGAAGAAATATTTGGGCATCACCGAATTCCACTTGGGTCGCCTGTACCGGATTGAAAGCCGCACTGCACTCACAACTGCTTTATCAGGGCAGGGTTCGCGACCGAATGCGCCAGGCGCAAGGCAGCATCACCAGAACTGATGTTCCCCGATCATTTTTCGCGGCGCAACATGGGCTTTATCGGGAAAATTTCACTGGCGAACTTTTGCGCCCGCATTACCTTAACCGTTGGGCGGATACGTCCGAATTCGCGAATATGGAGAGCCAAAATGGCCTGGAAAACCCCGAAGATCGTCGAAGTGCCCTGCGGCATGGAAATCAATATGTATGTGAGCGCCACCCGCAAGTAAGCGGTTGGTGAGTTTGCGTTCTGCGCAGGTGGGTATTTTGGTCACGAACCGTTTCCGGACGACGGAAACTGTGTCGGCCTGATATCCACCTGGCGACGTTGCTTCCAGGAGACGTATCATGCTTCGCGTCGTCGTCCTGGGCGCCGGGGCCGGCGGCGGGGTCCCGCAATGGAATTGCGGGTGTGAGGGCTGCCGGGCGGCACGTAGCGGCAGACATGACCTCCAGAGAACCCAGGCCTCGGTCGCCTTCAGCGGCGACGGCGAGCACTGGTTCCTGATCAACGCCTCCCCCGATCTGCGCCAGCAATTAAACGCCACGCCGCAGCTGCATCCCAAGCCGGGCACGCTACGCCATACGCCTGTTGCAGGCGTGATCCTGACCAACAGCGAGGTGGATGCGGTGGCGGGCCTGCTGTCGATGCGGGAAGGCTCGCCCTTCACGGTCTATGCGCATGAGAAGGTGCTGGCGATTCTTGCCAGCAACAGCATCTTCAACGTGCTGAACGAAAAGAACGTCAAGCGCCAGTCGATCGGGATCAGCGAGCCATTCGAGCCACGGCTGGTAGATGGCACGCGTTCGGGGCTGGAGGTGCTGCCCTTTGCGGTGCCGGGCAAATCGGCCTGGTATCTCGAAGGCAAGGCCCATCCCGGCGGCGAGACCGGCGACGGCGATACGCTCGGGCTGAAGATCACCGACAAGTCCACCGGCAAGTGCTTCTACTTCATTGCCGCCTGCGCCGAGGTGACCGACGCGCTCAAGGCCGAGATCGACGGCGCTTCGCTGGTGTTCTTCGACGGCACGGTCTGGCAGGACGACGAGATGATCCGGGCTGGCCTCGGCCACAAGACCGGCAAGAGCATGGGCCATGTCGCGATGTCCGGTCACGATGGCGCAATCGCCCGGCTAGCCGATCTCACACTCGACAGGAAGATGTTTCTGCATATCAATAACTCGAACCCGGCGCTGCTGCCCTCTTCCCCCGAGCGCAAGGCAATTGAAGAAGCGGGCTGGCAGATACCCGCCGACGGAACGGAGATCGTGCTGTGAATGCCGCGTCACTGACTGGAATGACTGCGCTTTCTGTTGGCAAGGACATCAGGCTCAACTCGGCGGAGGAGCTGGAGGCGACGCTGCGCCATATCGGCGCGACGCGCTATCACAGCCTGCATCCGTTCCATAAGCTCTTGCACGGCGGCAAGCTGAACAAGGGCCAGGTGCAGGCCTGGGCGCTGAACCGCTACTATTATCAGAGCACGATCCCGATCAAGGACGCGGTGGTGATCTCGCGCTTCCGCGACCGCGCCACGCGGCTGGAATGGCGCCACCGCATCGAGGATCATGACGGCGATATCGGCAGCGAAGGCGGCATCGAGCGCTGGCTGAAGCTGACCAGCGGCCTCGGCCTCGACGCGGCCTATGTGGAATCGACCGAAGGCATCCTGCCGGCGACGCGCTTCGCGGTGGAAGCCTATGTCCACTATTGCCGCGAAAAGAGCCCGCTGGAGGCGATCGCTTCCTCGCTCACCGAATTGTTTGCGCCGAACCTGCACGAAGAGCGCATCTCCGGCATGCTGGAGCATTACGACTTCGTCAATCCTGATATCATGAGCTACTTCAAGCGGCGGCTGGCGCAGGCGCCGCGCGATGCTGGTTTTGCGCTCGACTATGTCAAGGCGCATGCCACCACGCCGGAACAGCGCGCTCTTGTGTGCAACGCGCTGATCTTCAAGACCAACGTGCTATGGGTGCAGCTCGACGCACTCCAGCATGCTTATGTCGAGGGCCACATTCCGCCGGGCGCCTTCGTGCCCCAAGAAACTAAAAAGTCGAGCTGAGGGACAAGAGCTATGGCCGGGCCGCGAAACATCAGCGTCAACGAGGCTAGCCGCCCGGTGCTGCCGCGGCATGCCAAGCTGAAATATGACGACACGCGAAAAGTCTGGGTGATCCTGGCGCCGGAGCGCGTGCTGGCGCCCGACGAGATCGCGGTCGAGGTCTTGCAGCTCTGCGACGGTCAGCGCAGTGTCGGCGACCTGTCCGATCAGCTGGCGGTGAAATACGCGGCGCCGCGCGAGGCGATCCTGGCCGACGTCATCGTCATGTTGCAGGATCTCGCCGACAAGGGTTTTCTCACCGAGATCAGGGAGAAGACGTAATGAGCGATGTGCTCCCGATCATCCCGCCCGACGCCAGCGACAGCCTCGCAGTGCTGGAGGGAAGCCGCTCGACCGCGGAGACCTTTGGCATTCCACTCGCGGTGCTGCTCGAGATCACCCATCGCTGCCCGCTGCAATGTCCCTATTGCTCCAACCCGGTCGAGCTCGACCGCTCGGGCAAGGAGCTGACCACGGATGAATGGAAGAAGGTGCTGAGTGAGCTTGCCGAGATCGGCGTGCTCCAGGTGCATTTCTCCGGCGGCGAGCCGACGGCGCGGAAAGACCTCGTCGAGCTGGTCAAGCATGCCAGCGATGTCGGGCTCTACACCAATCTGATCACCTCGGCCGTGCTGCTGACGCGCGAGCGGCTCAGCGAGCTTGCCGATGCCGGGCTCTGCCATGTGCAGATTTCTTTCCAGGGCATCGAAGGAGGCCTCGCCGATCGCGTCGCCGGCTACAAAGGTGGCCACCGCAAGAAGCTCGAAGTCGCGAAGTGGACGCGCGAGCTCGATTTGCCGCTCACCGTGAATGCGGTGATGCACCGGCAGAATTTGCATCAGCTCCCCGACATCATCCAGATGTCTGTTGATCTCGACGCGGACCGGCTCGAGGTCGCCAATGTGCAATATTACGGCTGGGCGCTGAAGAACCGCGCGGCGCTGATGCCGACGGTGGAACAGCTCGATGAGACCACGCGCATCGTCGAAGAGGCCAGCGAGCGGCTCAAGGGAAGACTGACGATCGACTACGTCATGCCGGACTATTACGCGCTGCGGCCGAAGAAATGCATGGGCGGCTGGGGCCGTCAGTTTTTCAATATCTCGCCGGCCGGCAAGGTGCTGCCGTGCCACGCCGCAGAGAGCATCACCGGGCTCGACTTCGAATCGGTGCGGTCCAATCATTCAATCGCCTGGATCTGGCAGAACTCGGACGCCTTCAACCGCTATCGCGGCACCGGCTGGATGAAGGAGCCGTGCAAGAGTTGCGAATTCCGCGAGATCGATTTCGGCGGCTGCCGCTGCCAGGCCTTTGCGCTGACCGGCGACGCCGCCAACACCGATCCGGCCTGCGCGCTGTCGCCGCTGCACGAAACCATCTTCAAGCAGGCCGAGCGCGAGGCCGAGGGCGAGACCAACCGCTTTCTCTATCGCAATTTCGCCGGCGGCACTCTGGAATCCGGGAATGATGCCTGACGCCGACGCGGCCAGCTCAGTCAAGCGTGCCGATCCCTTCGCGCCGCTGACCTCCGACATGCTCGATGTCGGCGACGGCCACGAGCTCTATGTCGAAAGCGTTGGCCGCGCCGACGGCATTCCCGCAATCTATCTGCATGGCGGGCCGGGCTCCGGCTGCCAGCCGGATCATCGCCGGCTTTTCGATCCTGAGCGCTTCTGCGCGGTGCTGTTCGACCAGCGCGGCTGCGGTCGCAGCCGTCCCAAGGGCTCGCGCCAGCACAACACGACGGCGCACCTGATCGCCGACATGGAGACAATCCGCAAGAAATTCGGCTTCGACCGCTGGATGGTGGTCGGCGGCTCCTGGGGCGCGACGCTGGCGCTGGCTTATGCGCAGGCGCATCCCGAGCGCGTCTCCGGCATTGCGCTGCGGGCAACCTTTCTGGGCACGCGGGCGGAAGTCGAGACCGCCTTCACCTCGCGCCTGTCTCAGTTCTATCCGGCCCTCTACGAGGATTTTCTCAGTGTGCTGCCGCTGGAGGAGCGCGAGCGGCCGGTGGAAGCTTACTATCGCCGCATCCTCGATACCGATCCGGCCGTGCACGGTCCGGCATCGCGGGCATGGCACGACACCGAGCGCGCCTTGTCAGAGCACAAGCCGGCCAAGACACGGCTCGACCTCGCCTCGCTGAATGTCTGGCGCACGCTGCCTGCGACGCCGTTCATGGAGGCGCATTATTTCGTCCACGACAGCTTCATGACAGAGAACCAGTTGTTGCGGAACGCCGATAGGCTCGCCGGCATCCCCGGCATCATCGTGCAGGGCCGCTATGATCTGTTGTGCCCTCCTGAGACATCGCAGCGGCTAGCGAAACTTTGGCCGGGTTCCGAGGTCAGGATCGTGGAAGAAGCCGGGCATTCGCTCTATGATGCCGGCGTGCGGGATGCGGTCATGAAGTCGATCGCCGACCTCGCGTCGAAGGCCGCACGCTGACGCGCGAAACAAGGACAACAAGAAAATGCCGCTCGCCGGGACAGGCATGCTGCTGACGTCGATGAACATCGACGCGGCGGATGAAGCCGATTTCAACCGCTGGTACGATCGCGAGCATCTGGAAGAGCGCGTCGCGATCGAGGGTTTCCTGGAGGCACGGCGCTATGTCGCGCACGCCGCCAATCCCAAATATCTCTCGCTGTACTCAACCGCGACGCTCGACGTGCTCGACAGTCCCGCCTACCGGGCGCGGCTCGCCAACCAGACCGAATGGTCGCGGCGGAGCATGGCGCATTTCAAGGACATGCTGCGCGTGGTCGCGCGCATCACGATCAGCAAGGGCACTGGCCGCGGCGCTACGCTCGGCTTGGTGCGGCTGCGCCCCACGGCCGACAACGCCAGCGCATGGCGTGATGCACTGCAAGAAAAGCTGGCGCCGGGGACTCGCGAAGGCATCATCTCGATGCATCTGCTCGAAAGCGAGCCGGAATTGTCGGGCGCAACTGCCGACATTCCGGCCGTGCGCAACGAAGGCGCGCGCGACTGGTTCGTGCTGATCGACGGCACGCATGTCGGCGCGGTCTCGGCTGTCATCGCCGAACGCTTCACCGGCCCTGCTGCCGCGCCCTTCCCGCCGCCCGTCTCCGTCGGCACTTACGCGCTGATGTGGGACCTCGCGAAGAGCGACATCGCGCGCAGCTAAGCAGCCATCCGCATCGCAACATATTGCACCGCCGCATTGCTCCGCGCGGTGCGTTAATGCTGTGCGCGCGCAGCTCCCATGAAAGCGGTCAATCGCGAAAATTTGCCGTTGTACTTCGAAACGGTTCTAATAAGCTAACCCAATGACGTCATTCAGAAACCAGATCGACGCGCGTTAAGCGTCCGACAAGCTCACAAGAGGCCGCCGGGTCTTTGAGCCTGCGCGGACAGGGTAGGAATGAAACCGACCGATATCGCGGCCCCCGACTACTTTCATAAAGTGGTCGATTGCCAATGGGCCTGTCCTGCGCACACTCCGGTTCCCGAATACATCCGATTGATCGCACAAGGCCGCTACAGCGACGCCTACATGATCAATTGGAAATCGAACGTGTTTCCCGGAATTCTGGGACGCACCTGCGATCGTCCATGCGAGCCGGCGTGCCGGCGTGGACGCGTCGAGGAGACGCCAGTCGCGATCTGCCGCCTCAAGCGCGTCGCCGCAGACTTCAAGGACGACATCACGCTGCGCCTGCCGCGTCCCTCCGCGAAGAACGGCAAGCGCGTTGCATTCGTCGGCGGCGGCCCGGCTTCACTGACGGTGGCGCGCGACCTCGCGCCGCTCGGCTATCACTGTACCGTGTTCGACGGTGATCCCCAGGCCGGCGGAATGATGCGCACGCAGATTCCCAAATTCCGCCTGCCCAATTCGGTCATCGACGAGGAGACCGGCTACATCCTCAACCTCGGCGTCGACTTCAAAGGCGGTCACCGCATCGAGAGCATGAAGGCGCTGCTCGCGGAGAAATACGACGCGATCTTCGTCGGCTCCGGCGCGCCGCGCGGCCGCGAGCTCGACATTCCCGGCCGGAAGGAAGCAGCCGCCAACGTTCATATCGGCATCGACTGGCTGTCCTCGGTCTCGTTCGGCCACACCGACAAGATCGGCAAGCGCGTCATCGTGCTCGGCGGCGGCAACACCGCGATGGATTGCTGCCGCACCGCGCGCCGGCTCGGCGGCGAAGAGGTGAAGGTCGTCGTGCGCTCCGGCTTCGAGGAGATGAAGGCATCGCCCTGGGAGAAGGAGGACGCGCTCCACGAGGACATTCCGATCCTCAATTTCCTGGTCCCGGTCGCCTTCGTCCACGACAACGGCAAGCTCACCGGCATCACCTTCCAGAAGGTGAAGGCCGAATACGATTCCAAGGGCCGCCGCAATCTCGTGCCGTCAGGCGAGCCCGACCAGACCATCGAATGCGACGACGTGCTGGTCGCGGTCGGCCAGGAAAACGCCTTCCCCTGGATCGAGCAGGATTGCGGCATCGAGTTCGACAAATGGCACATGCCCAAGGTCGACCCGAAGACGTTCGTCTCGACCAATCCCAAAGTATTCTTCGGCGGCGACGCCGCGTTCGGGCCGAAGAACATCATCTGGGCGGTGGCGCAGGGCCATGACGCCGCGCTGTCGATCCACAAGCTGCTGTCGGGCGAGGACATCACCGAGCGGCCATTGCCGGAGGTGCATGTCTCGTCGCAGAAGATGGGCATCCACGAATGGAGCTATGACAACGACATCTCCAACGACAAGCGCTACAAGGTGCCGCATCGCGACAAGGTGATCGCGCTGAAGGACATCCGCACCGAGGTCGAGCTCGGCTACGACGTCAAGCTGGCGCTGGGCGAAGCCGAGCGCTGCCTGAACTGCGACGTGCAAACCGTATTCTCGACCTCGCTGTGCATCGAGTGCGATGCCTGCGTCGACATCTGCCCGATGGATTGCATCACCTTCACGGAGAACGGCGAGGAAGCCGACCTGCGCCAGCACCTGAAGGCGCCTTCGCTGCATCCGGACCAGGATCTCTACGTGTCCAGCGATCTCAAGACCGGGCGCGTCATGGTGAAGGATGAGGATGTCTGCCTGCATTGTGGGCTGTGCGCCGAGCGTTGTCCCACCGGGGCCTGGGACATGCAGAAATATTTGATCGAAATGACTCACGCAGGTTCAGCATGTCCGACAAAAAGCCGATCAGCAGCGTAAACGACTTCGTCGTCCGCTTCGCCAACGTCAACGGCTCCGGTTCGGCCAGCGCCAACGAAATGTTCGCACGCGCGATCCTGCGTCATGGCGTTCCGGTGTCCCCGCGCAATATCTTCCCCTCCAACATCCAGGGCCTGCCGACCTGGTACGAGGTGCGGGTGACCGAAGAAGGCCATCTCGGCGCCCGCGGCGGCGTCGACATGATGGTGGCGATGAATCCGCAGACCTGGGACAAGGACGTCGCCGGCATCGAGCCCGGCGGCTATCTGTTCTACGATTCCACCAAGCCGATGCCGTCGACCAAATTCCGCGACGATATCACCGTGATCGGCGTCCCCCTGACCGCCATCACCAACTCGACCTACACCGATCCACGCCAGCGCCAGCTGTTCAAGAACATCATCTATCTCGGCGCGCTCTCGGCGCTGCTCGACATGGATCCGAAGCTGATCGAGCAGCTGATCGGCGAGCAGTACAAGGGCAAGGAGAAGCTGCTCTCCTCCAATGTCCACGCGTTGCATCTCGGCCGTGACTGGGCGCTGCAAAATCTGAAATGTCCGCTGGGTTTGCGCATCAAGAAGTCCGACAAGGTCGGCGACCGCATTTTCATCGAGGGCAACAGCGCGGCCGCACTCGGCGCCGTCTATGGCGGCGCCACCGTGTGCGCCTGGTATCCGATCACGCCGTCCTCGTCGGTGGCGGAGGCCTTCACCGCCCATTGCAAGAAGTACCGGCACGATCCCCAGACGGGCAAGGCGAAATACGCGATCGTGCAGGGCGAGGACGAACTGGCCTCGATCGGCATCGTGATCGGCGCCTCCTGGAACGGTGCGCGCGCCTTCACCGCGACCTCCGGCCCCGGCATCTCCCTGATGACGGAGTTCATCGGCCTCTCATATTTCGCCGAGATCCCGGCCGTGATCATGAACATCCAGCGCGCCGGCCCCTCGACGGGTATGCCGACGCGCACCCAGCAATGCGACATCATCGCCTGTGCCTATGCTTCGCATGGCGACACCAAGCATGTGCTGCTGTTCCCGGAAGATCCGGCCGAGGCGTTCGAGTTCGCGGCCGCCGCCTTCGATCTCGCCGAGCGGCTCCAGACCACGATCTTCCTGATGCTCGATCTCGACATCGGCATGAACCACCGCCTCTGCCGTCCGCTGAAATGGGACGATGCCAAGCAGTATGACCGCGGCAAGGTGATGACCGCCGAGATGCTGGACGAGGGCCGCGATTTCGGCCGCTATCTCGACGTCGACGGCGACGGCATTCCGTACCGCACCTATCCCGGCACGCATCCGACCAAGGGCTCCTATTTTACCCGCGGCACCTCGCGTGACCGCTATGCGCGCTACTCCGAGGAAGGCTCGGTTTATGCCGACAACATGCAGCGCCTGATACGCAAATTCGAAACCGCGCAGGACATGGTACCGCGGCCGCTGCAGGCCAATGCAGAACGGCCGACCAAATATGGCGTGATCTATTTCGGCTCGACCTCGCCCGCGATGGACGAAGCGATCGGACTGCTGGAAACGCGTGGGCATCAGCTCGACCGCTTGCGCATCCGCGCCTTCCCGTTCCATTCGAGCGTCGCGAGCTTCCTTGCCGAGCACGATTTCGTTTATGTCGTCGAGCAGAACCGCGACGCCCAGCTCCGTCAGCTCATCGTCAACGAAAACGGTATCGATCCGGTCCGCCTCGTGCCGATCGTGCACTATGACGGCACCCCGATCACCGCCCGTTACATCGCAAAAGCCATTGGCGACCACCAGGATCACCTCAAGGTGACCCCGCTCCGCAAGGCCGTGTCATGACCTATATTGCCAAGCCGAAATTCCATCACCCGGGCCTCAAGAAGAACGAGCTCGGCTATACCCATCGCGACTACGAAGGCAAGATCTCGACGCTGTGCGCCGGCTGCGGCCACGATTCGATCACGGCCTCGATCATCGAGGCCTGCTACGAGCTGTCGATCGAGCCGCACCGGGTGGCAAAGATCTCCGGCATCGGCTGCTCCTCGAAGACGCCGGACTATTTTCTCGGCAATTCGCACGGCTTCAACACCGTGCACGGCCGTATGCCCAGCGTGCTGACAGGCGCCAACCTCGCTAACCGCGATTTGATCTATCTCGGCGTCTCCGGCGATGGCGACAGCGCGTCGATCGGCTTCGGCCAGTTCGCGCATTCGATCCGGCGCGGCGTCAACATGACCTATATCGTCGAGAACAACGGCGTCTACGGCCTGACCAAGGGCCAGTTCTCGGCGACGGCCGACCGCGGCTCGAAGTCCAAAAAGGGCGTCACCAACACGGACAACGCCATCGACCTCGTCGCCATCGCGCTGCAGCTCGGCGCCACCTTCGTCGCGCGCTCGTTCTCAGGCGACAAGACCCAGCTGGTGCCGCTGATCGCGGCCGCGATCGGCCACAAGGGCGCGTCCTTCATCGACGTCATCAGCCCCTGCATCGCCTTCAACAACCACGCCGGCTCGACCAAGAGTTTTGATTATGTCCGCGAGCACAACGACGCCGTGAACCGACTCGACGTGCTGGTCGGCCGCGATCCCATTGCGGTGGATTATGCGCCGGGCACGGTGCAGGTGGTCGAACAGCACGACGGCAGCAAGATCGCGCTGCGCAAGATCGACGCCGATTACGATCCGCACGACCGGCTCGGCGCGCAAACCTTCCTCGCGAGGCATGCCGCCAAGGGCCAGATCGTCACCGGGCTCCTGTACGTCGATCCCGATGCGGAAGATCTGCATGCGCATCTCGACACGGTCGAGACGCCGCTGAACACGCTGGAAGCGGACACGCTGTGCCCCGGCTCGGCGGCGCTGGACAAGTTCAACGCCAGCCTGCGCTGACGCTTGCTCCGGTTCGGCGAAAACACACCGTGTTCTAATGGACGGGTTCGGGCTCGGCTGCGGCGCGGCCCGAATATGCCAATCGGCCGGCCGACCAATAATGCTTGCAGGTGTCGAACAGGGCTTCGCCATCCATGGTCAGGCCGCCCGCATTGACGAGCACGCCGTCCGCACCAATTGGCTTATTCAGCAGCACCAAGACGCGCTTCAGAAAGCCGCCGTCGAACCGCTCGGCGAGGAGAGGATCGAGCTGGAGCACCACGACTTTCTGGCTGCGATACCGAAAGATCGAGATGTCCCGCACCGATCTCCAGGAGATGGTGTCATCGGCGATCCTGGTGTCGCGAATGCCGACACGGGTGATGAAGACGACCGGCTCACCGGACGAGATCAAGGTCCAGAGCATCTTGCAGGTGGCCAGGCCGAAAAACACGATGCCGAAATAGCAGAGCGCGATCTGGAACGTGCTGATGTCCTTGACGTAGTGCCAGTTGAATGCGAGCGCGGCGCACAGCAGCGTCAGCACCAGGCCGGTCCCCAGCAGCATGAACAGCCGCGGCAGGGAATAGCCGACCGTAAGGTTGGGCAAGTTGTGACTTTCGGACATTTTGAGCGCCACCAGCCATTTGCAACAACCAGGGGTTTATCAACGCCCCTCCTTCCAGAGTGTTAAGACTGGAACCTTGCGCGAGGCTCCCCACGGCATTGCGGGCCAGGGGCACTTGAACGCGCGGCGGCTGGCTCGCGACTAAAGGCCGATTGGCCCTCATCGTCCCGATGCGGGTCTCGACGCCTCTCGCGCTGGTGCGGCCATGAAGCTTGCCCTCGTCCTTCCGCTTGTCCTTGCCGCATTCGTTGGCGCCGCCCGGGCGGAAACCGCCGACGACATCCGGGAGGCCAGCCAGGCCGAGGCCGAAACCTTCAATACGCGGATGTATGCGGGCCCCCCCGGCAACAAAGCCTTTGCCTGCTTCGTCCGCCGCTACGATGCCCGGCATCTGGCCCGGCATCCGAAGCAGAAAGTCACCGCGATGAAGCTGCTGATCTCGGCCGAGGCCGACACGGAGGACAAGCAGCTCCACAATTCGTTCCGCCTCGGCTTCAGATATCGCCATCGCTCCGGAGATTTCAGGTCCGGCGGCTCCTGTCACCAGGTGGTGTTCGCGAAGGATGGCAACGAGATCCGCTTCGGCTGCGGCGTCGACTGCGAAGGCGGCAGCCTCGGCGTGGCGCTCGCGAACAACGACAAGTCAGCCATTGTACGGCTCGGAAGGGTCAGGGTCTGGCAGAACGAGAAGCCGGATAGCGAAGCCGAGGAGTCGCTGGTGGCCGGCGCCGATGACGGGATTTTCCGCCTCGATCGCACCGACAACAGCGAATGCGCCTCGCTGGTGACCGACCACGAGGAACTCGCCGCACTACGTCACTAGTGATATGTCTCCGGCAAAGTGGGGCGCAGTCGAGGGAGATCGCCATGAACCGCCGGAACATCTTGTGGAGCGCTATGTCGGCTTTGGGGGCGGCTCTTGGCGCCTCCAGCGCAAAGGCCGCGACTGAGGCTCCTGCATCGAACAAGCTGAAGGTCGTCTACCATCTCAGCGACGCCGAGAAGGTCAATTTCGTGCTCGGCAATATCCAGAACCACATCGACGGCGTCGGCGGGCCCGACCACGTCACGATCGCGCTGGTGATTCACGGACCCGCGCTGAAGGCGTTTCACTGGGCGCAGGCCAATCCTGACATCAGCAAACGCGTCGGCGACTTCTCCAAGGACGGCGTCGAGCTCGCGGCGTGCGGCAACACGATGAAGGCGCAGAACGTCACGCTGACGGACCTGCTGCCGGGCTTCGTCAGCGCGGAAAAGGGCGGCGTGGTTCGTTTGGCCGAGCTGCAGTCGCAGGGGTATCTTTATTTGCGGCCGTGAGCGCCAAGGAAAAGGTGCGCGACCTCCCCCGCAAGCGGGAGAGGTAAGGTGGAGCCCGCGGCTCCCCTTTCCCAACTGATCTTGATCCCGCTTGACTTACTCATAACTCCAGGGTTATGGATTAATTCATAACCTATGAGTTATGGATCTCACATGCCTGCCGCACCCGACCTCCTGTTCCGAACACTCGCCGATCCGACCCGGCGGGCGATCTTCGAGCGGCTGTGCCGCGAGGGCGAGCAGACGGTCGGGGCACTGACGGCGCAGTCGGGCGTTTCCCAGCCGGCGGTCTCAAAGCATCTCGGCGCGCTGAAGCAGGCTGGCCTTGTGCGCGACCGGCATGAAGGACGCCAGACCCATTACAGCGCGCAGCCCGGGGCGCTCAATCCGCTGCTCGACTGGACCAGCCAGATGGCCGGCTTCTGGCAGAACCGGCTCGATGCGCTCGACGATCTCCTGAAGAGGATGGACCAATGACCGAAGCTTCTGCTGAAACACGTTCCGTCGTCGTCGAACGCGAGTTTACCGCCCCAGTGGAGCGGCTCTGGCGCGCGCTGACGCAGCCGCATCTGATCGAGGAATGGCTGATGAAGAACGACTTCAAGCCCGATGTCGGCCATCGCTTCAATTTGCGCGGCGAATGGGGCGGCGTGCTCGATTGCGAGGTGCTCACCATCGAGCCGCAGAAGACGCTCGCCTACACCTGGAATTTCTCGCATGAGGATGCCGCGTTCGACTTGCGAAGCGTCGTGACATTCACGCTGACGCCGACGGGTGCCGGCACGCATTTGCGCGTCGAGCAGGCTGGCTTCAGCCCGACGCAGAAGCAGGCCTATGGCGGCGCGCATGCCGGCTGGAAGCAGTTTTTCACCAAGCTGGACGAGCTGCTGGCGCGGGCGGAATAGCCCGGCCGCCGGCCTTCATTCGATCGTCTCAAGAGGAGGTTTCATTGACCGGAAATATGTGGGTTCGGCAGATCCATCGCTGGCTGTCGATTGGTTTCACGCTCGCCGTCGTCGCGAACATCGTCGCCATGACGCAGCAGGTCCAGGCCGCGTGGATCGGCTTCCTGGCGCTCGTCCCGCTGATTCCAATGCTCATCACCGGGCTCTATCTGTTCGCGCTGCCCTATCTCGGCCGGCGCGACGACACGCGAGGCGAGGCGAGGTCATGAAGCAAGCCGTGACCGCAAAGAAGACCAGCGCGAAGGACGCGACTGGGCCCTCGCCCTCCAAGCTGATCGACGGCCGGATCAAGGAGCTCGGCGACTGGCGCGGCGAGATGCTGGCGCGGGTCCGCGGCCTGATCAAGGAGGCCGCTCCAGATGTCATCGAGGAATGGAAGTGGCGCGGCGTTCCCGTGTGGGAGCACGACGGCATCATCTGCACCGGCGAAACCTACAAGGCCGTGGTGAAGATGACGTTTGCCAAGGGCGCGGCGCTCGCAGATCCCGCCGGCCTGTTCAATTCCAGCCTCGACGGCAATGTGCGACGCGCGATCGATATTCGCGAAGGCGAAAAGATCAACGAGAAAGCGTTGAAGGCGCTGATCCGAGCGGCGATGGAGCTGAACGCGTCGAAGAAGAAGCCCGCCAGGAAGCGTTCGGCATAACCGGCGGCGTCAGGCCGCCGCGGTGATCGGGCGCGGGCTCACGACATATTCGCGCAAGACCTTGTCGTTGGCATCGACCTCGATCAGCGAGACGTCGTAAGTCCAGAGATCGGCCAGATGCTGGAGCACGCGCTTGGCGTCGGTCTCGTTGAGCTGCGAGCCCTTGATGACGTGGTGATGCAGGATCAGCCGGCGGTCGCCGGAGAGATCGACATCCACCACCTCGATATTGGCGTCGATGTAGCCGACATCGTGCTGCCGCGCCAGTTCGCGTCGGACGCGGCGGAAGCCGCGATCGTCGTGGATGGCGTCGACCCTTATGCCGGCGCGCTCCTCGGGATCATCGTGCAGATGGAACATGCGGAGCTGCCGCATCAGCTTCGGGCTCAGGAACTGCGCGATAAAACTTTCGTCGCGGTAGTTGGCCCAGACGTCGCGCAGCACGCCCATCACGTCGTTCTTGCCGGCGATATCGGGGAACCACTCGCGGTCCTCGTCTTCGGGCCTGGTGACGATGCGCTCGATATCCTGCATCATGGCAAAGCCGAGCGCATAGGGATTGAAGCCTGAGAAGCGTTGATCGTCGAATTCGGGCTGGAACACCACGTTGGTGTGCGATCCCAAGAATTCGAGGAAATTGCCGTCGGTGATGCGGCCCTGCTCGTGCAGCTTGGTCATGATGCGATAGTGGACGTAGGTCGCCGTCCCCTCGTTCATCACCTTGGTCTGGCTCTGCGGGTAGAAATATTGCGCAATGTGGCGGACGATGCGCAGCAGCTCGCGCTGCCAGGGCGCCAGCCGCGGCGCGCTCTTCTCCAGGAAATACAGCAGGTTTTCCTGCGGCAGGCCGAGCAGCTTGCGGCGGCGTTCGAGGGAGATCGCCGACCGGGTCTTCGACACCCCCTTGGGCACGGTGCGCCAGAGATCGTTGAAGACTTCCTCTTCGTGCTGGCGGCGACGGCCGGCACGCTTCTCTTCCTCGCGCAAATCCAGCTTCTTCTTGCCGGGATAGCGGTCGATACCGTGCGACATCAGCGCATGCGCCGCGTCCAGCGTGCGCTCGACCTCGGTGCGGCCGTAGCGATCCTCGCACTGCATGACATAGTTCTTGGCGAAATCGAGATAATCCAGGATGCCATCGGCATCGGTCCACTGCTTGAACAGATAATTGTTCTTGAAGAAGTGGTTGTGGCCGAAGGCGGCGTGCGCGATCACCAGCGTCTGCATCGTCGCCGTATTCTCCTCCATCAGATAGGAGATACACGGCGAGGAGTTGATCACGATCTCATAAGCGAGCCCCATCAGGCCCTTGCGGTAGGACGCTTCGTGGTACGCAAATTGTTTGCCGAAAGACCAGTGCTTGTAGAACAAGGGCATGCCGACGGAGGAGTAGGCATCCAGCATCTGCTCGGCGGTGATGACTTCGATCTGGTTCGGATAGACGTCGAGACCGAGATCTTTCAGCGCCACCTCCTCGCAGGCATCGGTGATGCGCTGCAAGGTGTGGAAATCCCAATCCGCGCCTTCGAACAATCTTTCCGTCATGGAGCGGCTTTCTCCTTGGCAGTTTCGCGGCGCTGGAACAGATCGTGGAACACCGGAAAGATCTCGCTGCGCTCGCTGACCTTGCGCATCGAGAGTGGCGCCCCGCTGTTGCGCAGGCGGTCGTAGAGGGTCCAGAGCGAGGAGTCGGAGAGATCGAAGGCGCTGCCGCCGGATTCCCCGACCTCGAGATAGGCAAAGAACTGGCAGACCGGCAAAATCTTGTCGGTCAGCAGCATGCCCGTGAGCTCGCCGTCGGAATAGGAATTGTCGCCGTCGGAGGCTTGCGCTGCGTAGATATTCCAGTCCGACGGATTGAATCGCTCGCGCACGATCTCGTGCATCGCCTGCAGCGCGCTGGAGACCAGCGTGCCGCCCGAGGCCGGGCCATAGAAGAAGGTCTGCTCGTCGACCTCCTCCGCGCGGTCGGTGTGGCGGATGAAGACGATCTCGACATGCTTGTAACGGCGCTTCAGGAACACGTAGAGCAGCATGTAGAAGCGCTTGGCGAGATCCTTCATGTGCTCGGACATCGAGCCCGAGACGTCCATCAGGCAGAACATCACGGCCTGAGCGACGGGTTTCGGCACCGTCTCGAAGCGGCGGTAGCGGATGTCGAGCGGATCGATGAAGGGAATGCGCTTCGACTTCGCCCTCAGTTTTTCGAGCTGAGCGACAAGCTCCGCACGCTCGTCCTCGTCGGTGCAGGCGGCGATCGCGGCTTCCAGCTCTTCGAGTTCGTCCTTGCTGGGACGCTTGAGCGCAATGCGGCGTGCCAGCGCGAGCCGGACCGTCCGGCTGACCGAGATGTTGGATGGCGAGCCCGAGGTGGTGTAGCCGGCGCGCTGGATGCCTTCACTTTCGGTCTGTGCAACCTTGCGCTTGGCGAGATCGGGAAGCTCGAGATCGTCGAGGAAGAGATCGACGAACTCGTCGCGGCTCAGCACGAAGCGGAAGGCGTCCTCGCCGTCGCCTTCACCGGGGCCGGAATCCTTGGCGCTGCCCTGGCCGGAGCGCTGGAGATAGTCGCCCTCGATGAACTTCTTGTTCCCGGGCAGCACCATGTCGCGGGTTCCGCCCTGGCGGCGGAAACGCGGCTCATGCATGCCGTCGAGCGGTATGGTGACCTCACCACCCTCCAGGACGTCCTTGATGTCGCGTTCCTGCGAGGTCTTCTTGACGGCGCCCTGCACCAGGGATTTGGCCCGACGCAAGAACCGCTGGCGGTTCTCGAGACTCTTGCCGCCTGGATTCAGGCGCCTGTCAATAATGTGAATCGGCACTTTTCCATCCGCCTCAACCGGCCTGCTTCACGCGCATGTACCATTCGACGAGCCGGCGAACCTGACGCTCGGTGTAGCCGCGCTCCACCATGCGTGCGACGAACTCGCCGTGCTTCTTCTCCGTCTCGCCGTCCTTCTTCGACCCGAAGGAGATGACCGGAAGCAGGTCTTCGACCTGAGAGAATATCCGCTTTTCGATCACCTCGCGAATCTTCTCGTAGGAGATCCAGGTCGGATTCTTGCCGCCGTTCTGGGCCCGCGACCGTAACGAGAATTTGACCACCTCGTTGCGGAAGTCCTTGGGGTTGGCAATGCCCGCCGGCTTCTCGATTTTCGTCAGTTCCTGGTTCAAAAGCTCGCGATCGAGCAGCTGGCCGGTGTCGGCATCCTTGAAGTCCTGGTCCTCGATCCAGGCGTCGGCATAGTCGACGTAGCGGTCGAACAGGTTCTGGCCGTAATCCGAGTAGGATTCGAGATAAGCCTTCTGGATCTCGTTGCCGATGAACTCGGCGTAGCGCGGCGCCAGATCCGCCTTGATGAATTCGAGGTAACGCTTCTCGATTTCCTCGGGCAGCTGCTCGCGGCGGATCGACTGCTCCAGCGCGTACATCAGATGCACGGCGTCGGCGGCAACTTCCTGCGGATCGTGGTTGAAGGTCGCAGCCAGGATCTTGAAGGCGAAGCGGGTGGACACTCCATCCATGCCTTCGTCGACGCCGGCGGCATCGCGATATTCCTGGACGCTGCGTGCCTTCGGATCGGATTCCTTCAGGCTTTCGCCGTCGTAAACCCGCATCTTGGCAAACACCGTGGAATTCTCGTGCTTGCGCAGCCGCGACATCACCGAGAACCGCGCCAGCGTCTCCAGCGTCGAGGGCGCGCACGGCGCGGCCGCGAGCTCGGAGCCCTGGATCAGCTTCTCGTAGATCTTCTGCTCTTCGGTGATCCGCAGGCAATAAGGCACCTTGATGACGCAAATGCGGTCGATGAAGGCTTCGTTGTTCTTGTTGGCCTTGAAGCTCGACCACTCGGCTTCGTTGGAGTGCGCAAGGATCACGCCGGTGAAGGGGATCGCACCGATGTTCTCGGTCCCGATGTAATTGCCTTCCTGCGTCGCGGTGAGCAGGGGGTGCAGCATCTTGATCGGCGCCTTGAACATCTCGACGAACTCGAGCACGCCCTGGTTGGCGCGGTTGAGGCCGCCGGAATAGCTGTAGGCGTCGGGGTCGTTCTGCGCGTAGGTCTCGAGCTTGCGGATATCGACCTTGCCGACCAGCGAGGAGATGTCCTGATTGTTCTCGTCGCCGGGCTCGGTCTTGGAGACTGCGATCTGGCGCAGCCGCGACGGCTGAATCTTGGCGACGCGGAACTGCGAGATGTCGCCGCCAAAGGCTTCGAGCCGCTTGTAGCACCACGGGCTCATCAAGCCGGAGAGGCGCCGGCGCGGAATGCCGTACTTCTCTTCCAGCATCGGCCCGAGGTTATCTGGATCGAACAGGCTGAGCGGGCTCTCGAACACCGGCGAGAGTTCATCGCCGGCCTTCAGCACGTAGATCGGATGCACTTCCATCAGCGACTTCAGCCGCTCGGCGAGCGAGGATTTGCCGCCGCCGACCGGGCCGAGCAGATAGAGGATCTGCTTGCGCTCTTCGAGGCCCTGCGCCGCGTGCCGGAAGAAGCCGACGATGCGCTCGATGGTTTCTTCCATGCCGTAGAAGCCGGCGAAGGCCGGATAGGTACGGATGGTGCGGTTCAAAAAAATACGGCCAAGGCGTGGGTCCTTGGCCGTGTCAATCATCTGGGGCTCGCCGATCGCTGCCAGCAGTCGTTCAGCCGCGTTGGCGTATTTCATGGGATCGCTTCGACACGATTCCAGATATTCCGCCATCGACATGTCGAGCTGGCTTCTCGCCTCGAACGACCGAGCGAAAGCGTTGAATAGAGAATCGTTGTACATGATCCCTCTCCGCATGAGTTCCGCTACACAACTGAACTAAAGCAGCGACTGGACCGTTCCGCAGCGCCACTCTCGAATCAGCGTGAGCACATGACGATCATTCGACACCCGGGGGCCTTCACCACGCAACGCACTACGTAGGCATCGGGTGAGTTACGAACAGGCACCTGCCTGTTATTTGTGCGAATCTATATCCATCTTCGCTCATTTCCAGAAAATGTCACTCGGTCGCAACATCCGGGCAATACCGGGGATCGGCCTTTCCGGCGGTGCAGCATAGGTGCCAGCTGGCGGCAGCTTTATGACGCTCGGACGGCAAGGGTTTCTGAGATCGAGGCTGCCGAGACCGAGTCCTGCCTGCCTTGATCGCGGTCTCGCCGCAATGCAGTGCGTGAATCGCTGGCGGCATGACAGTCACGGCAGGCGCGCAGCAATGTCTCAAAATCGGTCGCCAGCCCATCGAGGCGAATGACGATGCGATCATCCCGCACACCATCCGACTTCGATCCCGTCTTGCCTCCGACCTTGCCTCCGATCCTGGCTCGGATACAGCAGAGCTGCCGCTGCAAGGCCGGCGTCGGCGTCAGCACGATCATCCTGTGACCACGGCGCTCCTCGGCCGAAACCTCCGCAATCGACTCCCACAGCAGAAATTCATTGCCGATGCGGAGATCGCGGATGCCATAGGGGGTCACGATCACCACCGAGCCCCGTTCGGCGGGGAGCAACCAGATCAGCCGGCTGGTGATCAGGCCGAACACGGCGACGCCGGCATAGCCGAGCGTCGTGTCGTAGTCGCCAAGACCATTCCCCCAAAGTCCATCCCACCAGTCGAACGCGAGGCTCGCGCTGAGCAGGGTCATCGCAAAGCCCGCCGCGACCAGCAGCCGCAGGCGCGTCGCGCATTGATTGATTTCGAGATCGTGAGCCGCGTCGATGCACACGGCCGGCGCGATCGATGGTGGACTTTCGGCGACGGCAACCATAGAGCCGTCAGGATGTGCGTGCATGCTTTCCCCCAGCATGGCCATTCGCGACCGAGCCACGATGACGTTACGCAACGAGACCTTGGCCAATTCCACCGGCCAACGACCTTTTACGCAACACCGCCACTCCCGCCTGGATCGACCTGATCACGACGGAGTTAGACTGAGAGTATGACGCCTATACGGTTGATTGGTTCCCTCCCGGGAGCATGTAAGCTAGAGGATAGCGCGTCAGGACCGGCGCGGAAACCCCTCGCCCGCAGGCTTGGAGATAAATAGGCATCATGAATCCCGTCAAAGAACTGGAAAAGCACGGACAAGCCGTCTGGCTGGACTTCCTGGCCCGTGGCTTCATCGCCAAGGGCGACCTGAAGCGGCTGATCGACACCGACGGCGTCAAGGGCGTCACCTCGAACCCCTCGATCTTCGAGAAGGCGATCGGCAGCTCGGATGAATACGACGCCCCGATCGGCAAGGCGCTGAAGCGCGGCGACCGGACCGTCGCCGATTTGTTCGAGGCCGTCGCGATCGAGGACATCCAGGCCGCCGCCGACGTGCTCCGTCCGGTCTATGACCGCCTCAAGGGCGGCGACGGCTATGTCAGCCTGGAAGTCTCGCCTTATCTGGCGATGGACACCGCCCGCACGGTCGCCGAGGCGCGCCACCTCTGGAAAGACGTCAACCGCAAGAATTTGATGGTGAAGGTGCCGGCGACGCCGGAGGGCCTGCCGGCGATCGAGACGTTGATCGGCGACGGCATCAGCATCAACATCACGCTGCTGTTCTCGAAGGCGGTCTATCTTCAGGTCGCCGAAGCCTATCTCGCCGGTCTCGAAAAATACGTCGCCGGCGGCGGCGACCCCTCGCACGTCGCGAGCGTGGCGAGCTTCTTCGTCAGCCGCATCGACGCCGTGGTCGACAAGCAGCTCGACGAGAAGATTGCCCGCGCCAACGATCCATCCGAGAAAGAGCGGCTCGCCGCGCTGAAGGGCAAGGTCGCGATCGCCAACGCCAAGGTCGCCTATCAGGATTACAAGCGCCTGTTCTCGGGTCCCCGCTGGGACAAGCTCGCCGCCAAGGGCGCCAGGCCGCAGCGCATGCTGTGGGCCTCGACCGGTACCAAGAACAAGGATTACAGCGACGTCCTCTATGTCGAGGAGCTGATCGGCCCCGACACCATCAACACCGTGCCGCCAGCGACGCTCGATGCATTCCGCGACCACGGCAAGCCACGCGACAGTCTTGAAGAAAACGTCGACGACGCTTACCGCGTGCTGGAAGAGCTGGAGCGCTCCGGCGTCTCGCTCGACGCGATCACCGAGGAGCTCGTCAAGGACGGCGTCAAGCAGTTTGCGGACGCCGCTGACAAGCTCTACGGCGCCGTCGCCCACAAGCGCGCAACCGTGCTCGGGCCTGCGATCGACCGCCAGCTTCTCTCGCTCGGCGATGGCCTCGGCAAGGCCTTGGCCAAGAGCACGGAAGAGTGGCGCGCATCCGCCAAGATCCGCAGGCTGTGGCAGCGCGACAAATCGGTCTGGACCGGCGCAGACGAGAACAAATGGCTCGGCTGGCTCGACAGCGCAGCGAAGGCCGATGTTGCCGACTACGAAGATTACGCCAATCGCGTAAAGGGGCAAAAGTTCTCCGACGCCGTCGTGCTCGGCATGGGCGGATCGAGCCTCGGACCGGAGGTGCTGGCCGAGACCTTTGCGCGGAAGCCGGGCTTCCCGAAGCTGCATGTGCTCGACTCCACCGACCCGGCGCAGGTGCGGGCGATGGAAGCCAAGATCGACATCGCCAACACCGTGTTCATCGTGTCGAGCAAGTCAGGCGGCACCACCGAGCCGAACGCGATGAAGGATTATTTCCATGAGCGCGTCGCGCAGGCCCTCGGCCCCAAGGCCAAGACCGGCTTTCGCTTCATCGCAGTGACCGATCCCGGCTCGTCGCTGG
This sequence comes from Bradyrhizobium sp. 1, assembly GCF_023073315.1. Lineage (GTDB taxonomy): Bacteria > Pseudomonadota > Alphaproteobacteria > Rhizobiales > Xanthobacteraceae > Bradyrhizobium. The sequence continues at coordinate 590,549 of NZ_JADPJH010000022.1, forward strand.
AAAAGGCCGCCAAGAAGCTGAACTACGCCCGCATCTTCCATGGCGAGCCCTCGATCGGCGGCCGCTATTCGGTGCTCTCGCCGTTCGGCCTGGTGCCGGCGGCAACCGCGGGCATCGACGTCAAAACCTTCGTCAAGCATGCACTGGCGATGGCTCGCTCCTGCGGGCCGGACGTGCCGCCGAGTGAGAACCCGGGCGTGCAGCTCGGCCTTGCCATGGGACTCGCCGGGCTCGAAGGCCGCGACAAGGTGACGATCCTGTCGTCGAAGAAGATCGCCGATTTCGGCGCCTGGGCCGAGCAGCTGATCGCAGAATCGACCGGCAAGGAAGGCAAGGGCCTGATCCCGATCGCCGGCGAACCGCTGGGCGAATCCTCGCTTTACGGCAACGACCGGTTCTTCATCGACATCCGCACCGAAGGCGAGGCGGACGCCGCGCATGACTCCAAGCTTGCCGCGATCGAAGCGGCCGGCCATCCCGTCGTGCGCATCGTCATGAAATCGATCGACCATCTCGGCCAGGAGTTCTTCCGCTTCGAGATGGCCACGGCCGTGGCAGGCAGCATCCTCGGCATCAACCCGTTCGACCAGCCGGACGTGGAAGAGGCCAAGATCAAGACCCGCGAGCTCACCGCGTCGTTCGAGAAGACCGGCGCGCTGCCGGCCGAGCAGCCGGTGGTCAGCACTGATGAAGCCGATCTCTACACCGACGAGGCCAACGCCGCGGCGCTGCGCGCCGCCGGCGCCAATGGCGACCTCACCTCCTGGCTGAAAGCGCATCTCTCGCGCTCCAGCCATGGCGATTATGTCGCCCTGCTCGGCTACATCGCGCGCGACAAGGCCACGATCGACGCGCTCCAGGCGATGCGGCTGGAGGTGCGGGAGAAGCGTCATGTCGCGACCTGCGCCGAGTTCGGACCGCGCTTCCTGCACTCGACCGGGCAGGCCTACAAGGGCGGGCCCGACAGCGGCGTGTTCCTTCAGATCACCGCTGACGACGCGAAGGATCTTCCGGTGCCGGGCCAGAAGGCAAGCTTTGGTGTGATCAAGGCGGCGCAAGCCCGCGGCGACTTCGACGTGCTCACCGAGCGCGGCCGACGCGCGTTGCGGGTTCACCTCAAGGGACCGCTCAAGAAAGGTCTTGCGGCGCTCAACGCGGCGCTTAACGACGCACTGAATTAAGGGAATATCTCAATGCAACTCGGCATGATCGGCCTCGGCCGGATGGGCGGTAACATCGTTCGCCGCCTGATGCGCCACGGCCATACGACCGTGGTCTATGACAAGGACGCCAAGGCCGTCGCGGGCCTTGCCGCCGACGGCGCGGTGGGCTCGGCGACGCTCGAAGAGTTCATCGCGAAACTGGAGCGGCCGCGCACGGCCTGGGTGATGCTGCCTGCGGGCCGCATTACCGAGCAAACGATCGATACGATCGCGGGCGCGATGCAGGAGGGCGACGTCATCATCGACGGCGGCAACACTTTTTGGCAGGACGACGTCCGCCGCGGCAAGACGCTGAAGGCGCGCGGCATCCACTATGTCGACGTCGGCACCTCTGGCGGCGTCTGGGGGCTCGACCGCGGCTATTGCATGATGATCGGCGGCGAGAAGCAGGTGGTTGACCGGCTCGATCCGATCTTCGCCGCGCTCGCACCCGGCGCCGGCGACATTCCGCGCACGGACGGACGTGACGGCCGCGATCCCCGCATCGAGCAGGGCTACATCCACGCAGGTCCCGTCGGCGCCGGCCATTTCGTCAAGATGATCCACAACGGCATCGAATACGGCCTGATGCAGGCCTATGCCGAAGGGTTCGACATCCTCAAGAACGCGAATATCGAAGCGCTGCCCGCCGATCATCGCTACGATTTCGATCTCGCCGACATCGCCGAAGTGTGGCGGCGCGGCAGCGTGATTCCGTCCTGGCTGCTCGACCTTACGTCAACTGCGCTTGCCGACAGTCCGGCGCTGGCGGAATATTCCGGGTTCGTGGAAGATTCCGGCGAGGGCCGCTGGACCGTGAATGCGGCAATCGACGAGGCCGTGCCGGCGGAAGTCCTGACCGCCGCACTCTACACACGTTTCCGTTCCCGCAAGGAACACACCTTCGCCGAAAAAATTCTCTCCGCGATGCGTGCAGGGTTCGGCGGCCACAGGGAGCCGAAGCTGCCCGGCGCTTCGAAACCCAAATAAAGAGCCGAAGTAACAAGTAACAGAGCGAAGGCCGATCATTCGTGACAAAAGACCCGCAAGCCAAGCGCAAGCCGGAAAATTGCGCCTTCGTCATCTTTGGCGTGACTGGCGACCTCACCCATCGGTTGGTGATGCCCTCGCTCTACAATCTGGCGGCCGAGCACCTGCTGCCGGAAAAGTTCTGCGTGGTCGGTGTCGGCCGCAGGAGCCAGTCGGATGACGAGCTGCGCGACAGCCTGATGAAGGGCCTGCGCCAGTTCGCGACCCGGCCCGTGGACGACGACATTGCCAAAAGGCTGCTGGAATGCGTGACCTTCGTCGAGGCCGACGCAAAGGACCCGCCCTCCTTCGATCGCCTGCGCGAGCATCTGGATTCACTGGAATGCGCACAGGACACCGGCGGCAACCGGCTGTTCTATCTGGCAACGCCGCCCGCTGCGTTCGCGCCGACCGCGCGCGAGCTCGGCCGCACCGGCATGACGCAGGAGAACGGCGCCTGGCGGCGTCTCGTGATCGAAAAGCCGTTCGGCACTGACCTCGCGTCGGCCAAGGCACTGAATGCCGAGCTGCTGAAGATCATGGAGGAGCACCAGATCTACCGGATCGATCATTATCTCGGCAAGGAGACGGTGCAGAACATCCTGGTGCTGCGCTTCGCCAACGGCATGTTCGAGCCGATCTGGAATCGTAACCATATCGACCACATCCAGATCACCGTGGAAGAGAAGCTCGGCGTCGGCCATCGCGGCGGTTTCTACGATGCCACCGGCGCGCTGCGCGACATGGTGCCGAACCATCTGTTCCAGCTGATGTCGCTGGTCGCGATGGAGCCACCGGCGCGCTTCGACGCGCATTCCGTGCGCTCCGAGAAGGCCGAGGTGCTGAGTGCGATACAGCTGCCAGGCCACGAGGACGCGCTGAGGAATTCGGTCCGCGCACAATATCTCGCGGGGCGCATCGGCGACGACGAGATCATCGACTATCGCAAGACCGAGGACGTCAAACCGGGCAGCACCACCGAGACTTTTGTCGCGCTGAAGCTGATGATCGACAATTGGCGCTGGGCCGGCGTGCCGTTCTATCTGCGCACCGGCAAGGCGCTCGGCCACAAGCGCACTGAGGTGGCGATCAAGTTCAAGCAGGCGCCGCTGTCGATGTTTTCGGGAACGACGGTCGACCGCCTGTCGCAGAATTTCCTGACCATCGGCATCGCGCCGACCGAGACCATCGAGCTCCAGTTCAACGCCAAGATCCCGGGGCCGAGCATCACCATCGACGGCGTCGAGATGAAATTCCGTTACGGCGACTATTTCCGCGCCGATCCCTCGACCGGCTACGAGACGCTGATCTACGACTGCATGATCGGCGACAACATCCTGTTCCAGCGCGCCGACGGCATCGAGGCCGGCTGGCAGGCGGTGCAGCCGTTCCTCGACGCCTGGAAGAGCGCAGGCACCAACGGCATCGAGACCTACGAAGCCGGCAGCGACGGCCCGGCCTGCGCCGACGAGCTGCTGCGGCGCGACGGGCGAAGCTGGCGGAAATTTTCGTGATGGCGGCGGCCGAGCAGCCGAAGCTGATCGTCGCGGCCGACGCCGAGGCGCTTGCGCAGGCCGCAGCTGAACGGGTGATGGCGCGGATCGCCGCCAACCCCGGGCGGATCGCGATTTGCCTGACCGGCGGCTCGAGCCCGAAGAAGCTCTATCAATTGCTCGGCAGCGATGCTTGGCGCGGCAAGATTCCGTGGGACCGCGTGCACTGGTTCATCGGCGACGAGCGTTTTGTCCCCGAGAGCGATCCCCTCAACAATATGGCGGTCGCGCGCGCGACCTTTCTCGACCGCAACGCGCCGTCCGGTCATGTCCATCCAATTCCGACGACGGTCGAGAATCCCGATCTCAGCGCTGAAGCCTACGCGCGCGAGCTGCAATCCTTCTACGGCGCGGAGCGGCTTGATCCGGAGCGTCCCCTGTTCGACATGGTCCTGATGGGCGCCGGCCCGGACGGCCACACCGCCTCGCTCTTCCCGGGCTATCCCGAGATCGAGGAGACCCCGCGCTGGGCCGTCGGCGTCCCCAAGGCCAATGTCGCGCCGTTCGTGCCCCGGGTCTCGCTTACCCTGCCCGCGCTGGCGTCCTGCCGCGAAATGCTGTTCGAGATTGCCGGGCATGACAAGCAACCGATCTTGACGCGCCTGCTCAATGGCGAGACTCTGCCGGCTGTACGCGCGCGCTCGAATGGTGAGACCGTCTGGCTGGTCGACCAGGCCGCGCTTCCGGAGGAAATACGTGGCGGGCGTTGAAGCACCTTGTGCATTGATCGTGATGGGCGTGTCGGGTTCGGGCAAGAGCACGGTTGCGGAATTGCTCGGCAAACGTCTCGGATGGCGGTTCGAGGACGGCGACAGCTTTCATCCCGCCAGCAATGTCGAGAAGATGCGGGCGGGCCATCCCCTCACCGACGAGGACCGCTGGCCGTGGCTCAAAGCCATCGCCGACGAGATCGCAGGGGTTTGCGACAAGGGCGAGCATATCATCATCGCCTGCTCGGCACTGAAGCACACCTATCGCGACGTGCTGCTGCGCGGACGCAACGACGTTCGCTTCGTCTTCCTGAAAGGCACCAGGGAGCTGATCGCCGAACGGCTCGCGCAGCGCAAGGGACACTTCATGCCGCCCGGGCTGCTGACAAGCCAGTTCAGCACGCTGGAGCCGCCCGAAGCGAGCGAGCACGTCATCACCGTCTCGATCGACGAATCCGTCGAGGCGATCGTGGACGGCGTCATGCGGCAGTTGAAATTGGGCGGCGACAAGACAGCCGTGAAACCTGAGGTCCTGCCATGACGCAAATCTCACTCGTGGTTTCCGACGTCGATGGCACGCTGCTGACCAAGGACAAGACGCTGACGGAGCGGGCGCGGAGCGCGGTGCAGCGGCTGCACAAGGCCGGCATCGGCTTCACCATCACCTCCAGCCGCCCCGCAATCGGCATGCGCTTCCTGATCGAGCCGCTGGCGCTGTGGCTGCCGGTCGGCCCGTTCAACGGCTCCTCGATCGTCGATCCCGAGATGCACCCGGTCGAGCAGCATCTCATCCCCGCCAGCGCGGCCGAGCGGTCGTTGCAGATCCTGCGCGAATTCGGCGCCGACATCTGGCTGTTCACCACCGACCAATGGCTGATCGATAATCCCAGCGGCAAGTACGTCGCCCATGAGCAGCACACGATCCGCGCCGACCCGACCATCGTGACGGATTTCACGCCGTATCTTTCCAGCGCCTGCAAGATCGTCGGCGCCAGCGCCGATGCCGCAGGGCTCGAAGCTTGCGAAAAGGCGATGCAGCAGGCGCTGGGCAGCGAGGCGACCGCCGTCCGTTCGCAGACCTATTATCTCGACATCACCCCGCCCGGCTTCGACAAGGGCACCTTCGTGCAGGCCATGGCCAAGCGCCTCGGCATTTCAACCGACGCGGTCGCCACCATCGGCGACATGCAGAACGACCTCGCGATGTTCCGCGTCAGCGGCACCTCGATCGCCATGGGCAACGCCGCCGCCAACGTCAAGGACCAGGCGACGCATGTCACCGCGACCAACGAACAGGACGGTTTTGCGGAAGCGATGGAGGTGATCTTGAAGCGGAACGGAAGTGGTTAGACGGGCCGGCTCGTTCCACCTCTCCCGCTTGCGGGAGAGGTCGCCGCGTAGCGGCGGGTGAGGGTTTTCTCCTCTTGGGGGTTCTCGCTCGCGGAAAGACCCTCTCCCCAGCCCTCCCCCGCAAGCGGGGGAGGGAGCGCACTTCCGCTCGGAATACAATCGAGACTACCCCCCTTCTCTACTTCGACCGCTGCACCGCCGGCTTCTCGCTCTCCTGCCGCGCCGCGGAGAGATTGTGCGCGGTGTTGACCAGCGCGATGTGGGTCAGCGCCTGCGGGAAGTTGCCGGTCTGACGCCGGGCGTCTGAATCATACTCTTCGGCCAATAGCCCGACATCGTTCGCAACTGCGACGACACGATCCAGCAGAACCTGCGCCGTGTCGAGATCACCCGACAGCACATGGGCGTCAGCCAGCCACAGAGTGCAGGCCAAGAATGCCCCTTCCAGCGGCGGCTGTCCCGCGGGCAGCTCGCGCGGATCGTGCCGCAGCACAAAACCATCGCGTATCAGGCGCTTCTCGACGGCGGCGATGGTGCCGCGGATGCGCGGGTCGTGCGCCGGCAGGAAGCCGACCGCCGGCAGCAGCAGCACGCTGGCGTCGAGCAATTTCGAGCCATAGGACTCGACAAAGGCATTTTCCTCGGCGTCGAAGCCGTTGTTGCAGACGTCGCGGTGAATGGCTTCACGCAAAGCGCGCCAGTGCAGCAGCGGCGCCTTGAAGCCGAAGGTCTCGGCGCTCTTGATGCCGCGGTCGAACGCGACCCAGGTCATGACTTTTGAGAAGACGTAGTGTTTCGGCCTGCCACGCCGCTCCCAGATGCCGTGATCGGGCTGGTCCCAGACTTCGGCCAGATGCTTGAGCACGGCGCATTCCAGCGCCCAGGTCGCTTCGTCGTCGAGCTTGAGCTTGGCCATGCGCGACTGGTGGAAGGCGTCGATCAGCTCGCCATAGACGTCGAGCTGAAGCTGCGCATGCGCGGCATTGCCGACCCGCACCGGCCGGGCGCCCTCGTAGCCGTCGAGCCAGCCCGCCTCCCATTCCAATAGCCGCCGCTGACCCCAGATGCCGTACATGATCTGCATGTTCGCCGGCGAGCCGGCGGCCGCGCGCAACAGCCAATTGTGCCAGGCCGAGGCTTCCTCGGTATAGCCGGAGTTCATCAGCGCCAGCAGCGTGAAGGTGGCATCGCGCAGCCAGCAGAAGCGGTAATCCCAATTCCTGGCGCCGCCGAGCTTTTCCGGCAACGAGGTGGTGGGCGCCGCGACGATGCCGCCGGTCGGACCGAACGTCAGCGCCTTCAGCGTGATCAGCGAGCGCATGATCAGATCGTGATAATCACCGTCGCGGGTGCAATGGCCGCACCAATCCTGCCAAAACTTCTCGGTCTCCTGGAGCGCGATCTCCGGGTCGATCGGCGCGGGCGGATCAAGATGCGAAGGACCGTAGGTCAGGACGAACGGCACGGTCTCGCCGGCCGCCACCTCGAAATCCGACACCGTGGTCAGATCCTCGCCGCGGGTCTCGGCCGGCGTGCGCAGCACGGTCATGTCCTGGCCGGCGACCGCGAGCAGCGAATGGTCGATCCGCCGCACCCAGGGAATGTCGACGCCGAAGCCGAAGCGGATCACGAGCTCCATCCGCATCTTCACCGTGCCGCTGACGCCGCGCACCAGCCGCACGATGTCGGAGGCCTTGCCGCGCGGCGGCATGAAGTCGATCAGTGCGACGGAGCCGCTCTTCGTCTCGAAGCGCGTCTCGAGGATGAGGGTGTCGCCGAGATAGCGGCGCGAGATGCCGCTGACGTCCTCGGCCGGCGCGATCAGCCAGCGGCCGTTCTTGGGGGCGCCGAGGATGGCGGCAAAACAGGCGTCGGAATCGAAGGCCGGCCAGCACAGCCAGTCGATCGAGCCGTTGCGCCCGACCAGCGCCGCGGTCTCGCAGTCGCCGATCAGCGCATAGTCTTCGATCTTCTGCGACAATGTTTTGCGCGCCTTGCAAAATCTCGGCTGATCAACTCCCGCCGATGAGCGAACGTTCCCGCGTCGCGGCTTTCAAAGCCGCGAGATCGATCTTCGCGGCGATCTTGTCGAGCGAAACAGGCAGGCGCTGGCGCCAATTCGGGTGCTCGTCGATCGTGCCGGGGATGTTGGGCTGGTCGAGCACGCCGAGCAGATCCTCCAGCGACACTGCCAGGAGACGCGACGGCGTGCGCGACAGGAAGGCGAGCACCGAATAGAGATCATTGGCTCTGATGCCGTTCTGGCGCAGGATCTCGTCGAGTTGGCCGAGCGCATCCCAGCGCGCCTGATCGCTCTCACCGGGATCGATCCCGAGCGACAGCTTCATCCTGAGATCGCTGAACGACCGCCAGCCCGCATAGGTGCAAAGATCATGCGTGTTCAACGTCACCAGCGCGTTTGGCCGGTAAAAGTCGCTGTTGCGGAAATGGCCGGCATCGTCCCGTTCGAACATCATGACGAGGTAAGACCAGATGCCGAAATCCTGCATGGTCTCGCGAAAACCTTCCGGCACGGTGCCGAGGTCCTCGCCGATCACGATGCACTTATGCGCCATACTCTCCTGCGCGATGGCGCCAAGCAGCGCCTCGAACGGCATCTGCACATAGGCGCCGCTATCAGGCTTGAAGCCGCGCGGCACGAGGTAAAGCCGCTTCAGCCCGAGGACGTGGTCGATCCGGATCGCTCCGGCATGGCGCATCGAGGCTGCAAGCATATCGGCAAAAGGCACGAAAGATTGCGCTTCGAGGCCGCCGGAATTGAAGCCGGCGAGCCCCCAGTCCTGGCCTGCGGTGTTGAGCACGTCGGGCGGCGCGCCGACGGCGAGATGGCGGGAAATCGCCGTCTGCTCGTTCCAGGCATCGAAGCCGTTGGACTGCACACCGACGGCGACGTCGAGATAGAGCCCGACGCGCATGCCGAGCTGGCCGGCCAACTCCTTGGCGGCTTGCAACTGGCTATCGGCCGTCCATTGCACGAATTCAACGAACTCGACCTCGTGCTTGTCGGGGCCGTTGCGCAGCTCGGCGCATGTGGCCTCATCCGGCTGCTGCCATTCCTGCGGCCATTCCCACCACGGCGTCGAGAAGCGGTGGCGCAGCACCTCGAAGCAGGCGAAGCGGGACAGCAACGGTGCGCGCTCGGCGCGGAAGGCGTCGAACTGGTTGCGGCGGATACCGGTCGCATTTTTCACAAAGCTGTCAAAGGCGGCACGCAGGCCCAGCCATTTCAACGCCGCCATTTCGACATATGGCACACGATCGCCGTCGCGCAGCCGCGCGGCGGTCGCGGTGGCGTCAGGCACGAGATCAGCGGAAAATTCCGGGATCGCCTCGACGTCGATATAGAGCGGATTGAGAAACAGCCGGCTGTTCGGCGAATAAGGGCTGCAATCGGCCGGATGATTGTCGAACAACACGTGCAGCGGATTGAGCCCGACGCCGTCGGCGCCCAACTGCTTGGCGAGCCGAACGAGGCCGGCGAGATCGGTGAAATCGCCGATGCCCCAATTGCGGTCGGAGCGGATGCTGTAAAGCTGCACGGCGAGCAGCCAGCCGCGGTCGAAATCGCCGCCGAAGGCGCGCTCGGGTGCCACGATCATGGGCACATCTTCCGTCGCATCTTCGGCATCAGTGAGCGTCAACCGATGATAGCCGAGCGGCAGTTCGGCGGGCCAGGCGATCACGGGCTCGCGCGTCTCGCCTTGTGCGATCAAATTGCCGTTGCCGGTAATCGTCCATTTCAGCGGCGGCGCGCCGATGGCCGCCAATTCAGTGCGCGCACGTCGCAAGGCACGCACCACGACGGGCCCGCCGACGAAGCGATAGACCCGCTTCTCCGGGAGGGCGTCGAGGATGGATTTGAGCGCCTCGGGCGCGGTGACCCGCAACTTTCCGAGGGCGTCTACGAATTCGGACTGAACGCCCTTGATCTGGGCTTGAGCTAAAAGATCCATTCGGCACGCGGCTTGCAAGCCACCCGATTATCGGGGGCATCGATTTTAACGAGGCGGTGGAAGGCGTTAGTCAGGGTTAACTCGCAAACCGCGCTGGCCGTTCCCTGGGGAACCAATGACACACAAGCGGCTTTCTATATAGGTATAAAGCGTAGGTTCCCGACAAGGGAAACGGGCTCCTGCTTTCTTGTCAATGGCATCACCGTGAACAAGACAATTCAAACTGTCGAGAGTGCCGCAGCCGGCAGCACTTTCATCATCGAGGACGTCTATCCCTTGATCGACGGCGGCCGCTTCGCCGTGAAGCGGATCGCGGGCGAGCGTGTCGAGGTCTGGGCCGACATCTACCGCGATGGCGACGCCGTGATCAGTGCCGCGCTGATCTGGCGCCGCGAGCAGGACCGGGAATGGCAGAGCAAGCCGATGATTCCTCACGGCAATGATCGCTGGTCCGGCGCGTTCACCCCCGGTGAACCCGGCCCATATGTCTACGCGATCGAAGCCTGGACCGACGAATTCGCCACCTGGTCCCACGCCGTCGCGCGAAAACAGCGCACGGGTGCCGATGTCAGCCTCGATGCGATCGAGGGCGCCAGCCTGCTGACCAAGGTGCATGGCGTGCGGCAGGACGCAGCAGAGGTCATCGTCAGGCAATGCGAGGACTATCTTCAGACTGGCGACGTCGCCCCGCTGCTTTCAACCGAGCTCGGCGAAGCCATGGCCGACAGCCAATCGCGCCCCGATTTGACGCGCTCGCCACTGTTCCCGTTAATCATCGACCGCGACAGAGCGCGCTTCGGCGCCTGGTATCAGATGATGCCGCGCAGCCAGAGCCAGGACTTGAGCCACGCCGCCGGCCAGCACGGCACGCTGCGCGACTGCATCGCGCGCGTGTCGGATATCGCCGCGATGGGTTTTGACGTGCTTTACTTCACGCCGATCCACCCGATCGGAAGCACCCGCCGCAAAGGCCGCAACAATGCGCTGGTGGCGAGCGAAGGCGATCCCGGCTCGCCCTATGCGATCGGCAGTGCCGACGGCGGACACGATGCGCTGCATCCCGAGCTCGGCACCATCGAGGATTTTCGCGCGCTGGTCGCGACCTGTCTTGAGTACGGCCTCGAACTCGCGCTCGACTTCGCCGTGCAGTGCTCGCCGGATCATCCCTGGCTGACGCAGCATCCGGAATGGTTCAAATGGCGGCCGGATCGCTCGGTGCGGACGGCAGATGGCCCGTACTCGGACATCGTCATCCCCGATTTCGCCTCCGTCGACCGGACCGGACTGTGGAACGCGTTCCGCGACGCCATGCTGTTCTGGATCGACCATGGCGTCACGATTTTCGCCATCGACAATCACGACACCGCACCGCTTCCGTTCTGGGACTGGCTGATCAGCGACATCCGCCGCCGGCATCCGGAAGTGATCCTGTTCTCCAAAACGTACGCGCGGCCGAAGCCGATGAAAGGCCTCGCAAAACTCGGCTTCGCGCAGTCCTTCAGCTATTTCCCCTGGCGCACGGCGAAGTGGGAGCTGGAGCAATATTTTGGCGAGCTGACGCGCTATCCTGAGCGGGATTTTTATCGGGCGAACCTGTTCGTGAACACGCCTGACCTGCTGCCCTATCATCTCCAGAGCGGAGAGCCCTGGACGTTCAAATCCCGCGTTGCGCTGGCGGCAACGCTTTCGGGCAATTACGGCGTCTACAGCGGATTCGAACTGCTGGAGCATGAGGCCGCACCCGGTCGCGAAGAATATCTCGACTCGGAGAAATATCAGATCAAGCCGCGCGACTGGAACAAGCCGGGTAACATCAAGCCCTACATCGCCGCGCTGAACCGCATCCGCAACGACAACACGGCACTTCAGCAGACGGCCAATTTGCGCTTCCTCGGCATCGAGGATGGCGAGACGATCGCCTTCGCCAAGGCGGCGACCGACGCGACCAATAGCGTCGTTGCGGTCGTCGCTCTCTCGCGCCATGTGCGCGAGTTCTGGTTGCCGCTCGGCGACCTCACCATCGACGTTGGCGGCGAGCGCTGTCCCGTCTCCGCACTCGAAAATCTCATCACCGGCGAACAGTCCCGCATCGAATGGGGCGGGATCAAATTGCGTATCGATCCCGACCGCGATCCGGCATTGCTGTTCCGCTGCCTGGCGTAAGGATCACGCCATGAATGTTTTGTCTTCCGTCGACACCAAGAAAGCCGAGGCTGCCGAGATCGTGGATGAGCTCTGGTACAAGGACGCCATTATCTATCAGCTTCACGTCAAGGCGTTTGCAGACAGCAATAATGACGGCATCGGCGACTTCGCCGGGCTGACCGAGAAGCTGCCCTATCTCCAGGAGCTCGGCGTCACCGCGCTGTGGCTGCTGCCGTTCTATCCGTCGCCCGGACGCGACGACGGCTACGACATCGGCGATTACGGCTCGATCAATCCCGATTTCGGGACCATGAAGGATTTCAAGCGCTTCATCCAGGAAGCGCAAAAGCGCGGCCTGCGCGTCATCACCGAACTCGTCGTCAACCACACCTCGGACCAGCACGATTGGTTCAAGCGCGCGCGCCGCAGTCCGGCAGGCTCGAGTGCCCGCGACTGGTATGTCTGGAGCGACACCGACCAGAAATACCAGGGCACGCGGATCATCTTTACCGACACCGAGAAATCCAACTGGACCTGGGATCCGGAGGCCGGCGCCTTCTACTGGCACCGCTTCTTCTCGCACCAGCCGGATCTCAATTTCGACAATCCACGCGTGGTCAGCGCTCTCATCCAGGTAATGAAGCGCTGGCTCGATGCCGGCGTCGACGGCTTCCGGCTGGATGCCATTCCCTATCTCTGCGAGCGCGAGGGCACCTCGAACGAGAACCTTCCCGAGACGCATGCGATCATCAAGCGGCTGCGCCATGAACTGGACGCGTATTCCAAAGGCAAGCTGCTGCTCGCGGAGGCCAACCAATGGCCGGAGGACGTGCAGGAATATTTCGGCCGTGGCGACGAATGCCACATGGCCTACCACTTCCCGCTGATGCCGCGCATCTACATGGCGATCGCGCAGGAGGACCGCTTCCCGATCACCGACATTTTGCGCCAGACGCCGGACATTCCGGCGAGCTGCCAATGGGCGCTGTTCCTGCGCAACCATGACGAGCTGACGCTGGAAATGGTCACCGACGTCGAGCGCGATTATCTGTGGTCGACCTACGCCAACGATCCACGCGCGCGGATCAATGTCGGCATCCGCCGGCGCCTTGCGCCGCTGATGGACAATGATCGTCGCAAGATCGAGCTGATGAACTCGCTGCTGCTGTCCTTCCCCGGTACGCCGATCATCTATTACGGCGACGAGATCGGGATGGGCGACAACATCTATCTCGGCGACCGCAACGGCGTTCGGACGCCGATGCAGTGGAGCCCGGACCGCAATGGCGGCTTCTCACGCGCCGATCCGGCCCGCCTCTACGCGCCGCCGATCATGGACCCCGTCTACGGCTACGAATCCGTGAACGTGGAGGCGCAGTCGCGCAGCCTGTCGTCGCAGCTCAACGCCACCAAGCGGCTGATCTCGGTACGCAAGTCGACGCTGGCCTTCGGCCGCGGCACCATGACCTTCATCCGGCCTTCCAATCGCGCCGTGCTGGCCTATGTCCGGCAGTATCGCGACGAAGTGATCCTCTGCGTCTCGAACCTCTCCCGCGCAGCACAGGCGACCGAGCTTGATTTGTCGCCGTGGAAGGACCGCATCCCGCTGGAGATGCTCGGACGCACGCGTTTCCCGGCGATCGGCGAACTGCCTTATATGATCACGCTGGGGCCCTACGGCTTCTACTGGTTCCAGCTCAACGAGCGCGACAAATCCGAGCCGGTGATACCGCACGCGGTGCCGGAGTTCGAAACGCTGGTGGTGCCGGTCAATTCGAACTGGGTGTCGCTTGCGCGCGAGCGCGGCATGTTCGAGCGCGACGTGCTGCCGGGCTTCCTGTCGCGGACACGCTGGTATCCCGAACACAATCCCAAGCACATCAAGGCCACGCTGACCTCGGCGGTGCCTTTCAGCGACATCGGCGACAACAGGCCCTGGATTGCGTTTTTCGAGACCACACAGGACGATGCGACCACGCGTTACGTACTGCCCATGCAGATCGAATGGGTGCGCTTCGACCGCGAACGCTTCAACCCGAAAGCGCTCGCCGCCGTGCGCCAGGGCGCGCGCGAGGGCACACTGCTCGACGTCGCGACCGAGCAGATCTTCATCGGACTTTTCCTGCGTGGTCTTTCGCAGAACCTGGTGGTGGAGGAGAACAATCTGCGGCTTGAGTTCAAGGCCACCAGCAGGTTTGCCGATTACACCATCAAGGAGCCCGGACGCATCCGCGCCATCGAGCAGTCGAACAGCACGGCGCTGGTCGACAATCAGTATGTCGCCAAGATTCATCGCCAGCTCGAAAGCGGCATCAATCCCGAGATCGAGATCGGCCGCTACCTGACCGAGATCGCCCACTTTGCCAATACGCCGGCGCTGCTCGGCAGCGTCGAGCTGGTCGAAGGTGGGAGCCGAAGCGCGGTCGGCGTGCTGCACGCCTATGTCGAGAACCAGGGCGACGGCTGGGCCGTGACCAATGGCTATCTCGACCGCTATATCGACGAGCAGCGGCTCACGCCAGTGGGCGAAGCCCCCCGCGAGACCCAGGAGCAGGCGCTCTATCTGCATTTCATCGCGCAGATCGGCCGGCGGTTGGCCGAGCTTCATGTGGCTCTCGCCGCTGCAAAGCCCACCGATCTCGCGCCGGAGCCGATCGGCTCCACGCACATCAAGCGCTGGGCCTCCGACCTCAAGGCACGTGCCGAGCGGGTCTTCGAACGGCTGGCCGACGGCCGCGATGGCCTGCGCGAAGCCGACCGTCCGCTGGTCGACCAGCTCACCGCAGTCCGTGCGACTCTGCCCGACCATTTGAATGCACTATTGCCTTCCGGGATCGGCGGGTTGAACATCCGTCATCACGGCGACTTCCGCCTCGGGCAAACTCTGATCGTGAAGGATGATATCTTCATCATCGATTTCGACGGCGATCCGCGCCTGCCGCTGGCCGACAAGCGGCGCAAGCTGCCTGCCGCGCGCGACGTCGCCGGCCTGATCCGCTCGATTGATCTTTCGGTTAACGCCGCGCTTAACCGGGCGCTGTCGGGGGGGATTGAGGAGCAGGGCCGGCTCACGGCCGCGCTCGGGCAATGGCGCGAACGCGCCACCGCGACGTTCCTGTCCGCCTATCGCGAGGCCATGACCGACCGGCTTCTGTGGCCGGAAGACCAGCACTCGGCGGAGGGCCTGTTAAGGTTTTTCCTGCTTGATCAAGCGTTCGACGAAGTAGAGTACGAGCTGTCCCACCGGCCTGAGGGGCTCCATGCGCCGCTGACCGGACTGCTTCGCATTCTGTCCAGTGAGAGCGAAGCCCATGCCTAAACTGCCAGCCGAGGCCTATGCGATCATCGAGGGCCGCCACTCCGACCCCTTCCACTATCTCGGGCTACATCCCGAGGGCGACAGGAGCGTGGTGCGCGCGTTCCTGCCCGAGGCCTCCAATGTCGAGGCGGTCGGTGAGCATGGCGAGGTGGCGAAGCTCGACCGCGTCCACGATTCCGGCCTGTTCATCGGCGCGCTTCCCAACGGCTCCAAGCGCTACCAGCTCCGCGCCAAATTCGGCGACAACGTCGTCGAGTTCGAGGACGCCTACCGATTTCCACCGATCCTGACCGACTTCGATCTCTATCTGCTCGGCGAGGGCACCCATCAGCGGCTCTACGATAAGCTCGGCGCGCATCCGATGACACTCGAGGGTATCGATGGCATCGGCTTCGTGGTGCTGGCGCCGAATGCGCGGCGCGTCGCCGTGGTCGGCGATTTCAATTTCTGGAACGCGCGGCGCCATCCCATGCGGGTGCGCGGCGCCGGCTATTGGGAATTGTTCATCCCGCACGCCAAGACGGGCGATCACTACAAGTTCGACATCATCGGGCCGCACGGTCATCAGCTGCCGCTGAAGTCCGATCCCATGGCCTTTGCGAGCGAGGTGCGGCCGAAAACGGCGTCGATCGTGTTCGACGAGGCGCACCTCGCACGTCCGCGCCCGGCGCAAGATGGCATCAATGCGCTATCGGCGCCGATGTCGATCTACGAGGTCCACCTTGGTTCGTGGCGGCGCAAGAACGGCGATGAATGGCTGACCTATCGCGAGTTGGCCGAACAACTGCCGGCCTATGCCCGCGACATGGGTTTTACCCATCTCGAATTCATGCCCGTCAGCGAGCATCCATTCGACGGCTCCTGGGGCTATCAGCCGACCGGCCTCTATGCGCCGACCAGCCGCTTCGGCACGCCGGAGGATTTCGCCGCGCTGGTCGATGCCTGCCACCGCGAAGGCGTCGGCGTGCTGCTCGACTGGGTGCCCGGCCACTTCCCGGACGATCCGCACGGGCTCGGCAGCTTTGACGGCACCGCGCTCTACGAGCACGCCAACCCGCTCCAGGGCCGCCATCTCGACTGGGGCACGCTGATCTATAATTACGGCCGCACCGAAGTGACGAACTTCCTGGTATCGAACGCGCTGTTCTGGCTGGAGCGTTACGCCATCGACGGTTTGCGCGTCGATGCGGTGGCGTCCATGCTCTATCTCGACTACAGCCGTCCGCCCGGTGCCTGGATTCCGAACCAGTATGGTGGCCGCGAAAACATCGAGGCGGTCGCGTTCCTGCGCCGCTTCAACACCGAGCTGTTCGCGCGTTTTCCGCAGGCAACCACGGCGGCCGAGGAATCCACCGCATGGCCGCAGGTTTCGCGCCCGGTCGAATTCGGCGGGCTCGGCTTCGGCTACAAGTGGAACATGGGGTGGATGCACGACACGCTGAACTACATCAGCAAGGATCCCATTCACCGCAAGCATCATCACGGCGACATCCTGTTCGGTCTGCACTACGCGTTCTCGGAAAACTTCATCCTGCCGCTGTCGCATGACGAGGTCGTGCACGGGAAGCGCTCGATCCTCGGCCGCATGCCCGGCGACGAATGGCAGCGCTTTGCCAACTTGCGCGCTTACTACAGCTTCATGTTCGGCCATCCCGGCAAGAAACTGCTATTTATGGGCTCCGAGATCGCGCAGAGCCGCGAATGGAATCACGACCAGTCGCTCGACTGGCACCTGCTGGAATACAAAAACCACTCGGGCATCCAGGCCCTGATCCGCGATCTCAACCGGCTCTATCGCGCCGTGCCCGCGCTGCATCAGATGGACTGTGATCCGGCCGGCTTCGAGTGGCTGATCACGGATGACGCCAACCGCAACGTCTTCGCCTGGCTGCGCAAGGGAATTGACGAGCACGCGCGGTGTCTGGTGATCGTCAACTTCTCCCCCAACGTCTATCGGAACTACCGCGTCCCCGTGCCCTTTGCCGGCAAGTGGAAAGAGGTGTTCAATTCGGACTCCGCCCATTATGGCGGTACCAATGTCGGGAACATCGGCGAGGTCCATACCGTTGACGGCAAGGCGCCCGAGCTTCGCCTCACCATCCCGCCGCTCGCCGCGATCTTCCTCGTTCCGGAAAGCTGACCGATGCGCCTGACTGCTGGATCGCCCGCACGCCTCGGTGCAAGCTGGGACGGACGCGGCACCAATTTCGCGCTGTTCTCGGCTAATGCGCAGAAGGTCGAGCTCTGCCTGTTCGACCCGCAGGGGCGGCGCGAGCTCGAACGTATCGAATTGCCGGAACGTACCGAGGACGTCTGGCACGGCTATCTCAACGACGTCTCGCCGGGCCAGCTCTACGGCTATCGTGTGCACGGCCCCTACGAGCCCGAGCAGGGCCACCGATTTAACGCCAACAAGCTGCTGCTCGACCCCTATGCCAAGCGGCTTGCGGGACGGCTGGTCTGGAGCGATGCGCATTTCGCCTATCGCACCGGCTCGGCGCGCGAGGATCTGTCGTTCGACCGGCGCGACAATGCGCGCGGCATGCCGAAGGGCGTCGTCGTCGACGAGACTTTTAATTGGGGCCGGCGCGAGATCCGCCCCAACATTCCCTGGGAAGACACCATCATCTATGAGGCCCACGTCAAGGGCCTGACGCAGAAGCGCGACGACGTGCCGCCAAATCTGCGCGGCACCTATGGCGGGCTGTCGTCGCCGGCCATGATCGAGCATCTGAAGAAGCTCGGCGTCACCACGGTCGAGCTGCTGCCGATCCACGCCTTCGTCGACGACCGGGTTCTGGTCGAGAAGAAGCTCGCCAATTACTGGGGCTACAACACGCTGTCCTTTTTCGCGCCGGAGGCGCGCTACGCCCAGGACAACGCGCTGGACTCCTTCCGCACCACGGTCGCGCGCCTGCACGATGCCGGCATCGAGGTGATGCTGGACGTCGTCTATAACCACACCGCAGAGGGCAATCACCTCGGCCCGACGCTGTGCTACCGCGGCATCGACAACGCCTCCTATTACTGGCTGAACCGCGAGAACCCGCGCTATTACGACGATTTCACCGGCTGCGGCTCGTCGGTGAACCTCACCCATCCGCGTGTGCTCCAGATGGTGATGGATTCGCTGCGCTACTGGGTCGAGGTCTGCCATGTCGACGGTTTCCGTTTCGACCTCGCCACCACGCTGGCGCGCGGAGCTAACGGCTATGATCGCGGCAGCTCGTTCCTCACCGCGATCCGGCAGGACCCGGTGCTGGCGACCGTCAAGCTCGTTGCAGAACCCTGGGATCTCGGTCTCGGCGGCTACCAAGTCGGCGCCTTCCCCTCGCAATGGTCGGAGTGGAACGATCGCTATCGCAGCGCCATGCGCCGCTATTGGAGCGGCGAAGGCAGCCTGATCGGCGACATCTCCAGCCGCATGACCGCATCATCCGATCTGTTCAATCACGACGGACGGCGGCCGCGCGCCAGCATCAACCACATCACAGTCCACGACGGTTTCACGCTCGCCGACCTCTTCAGCTACAATGAGAAGCACAACGAGGCCAACGGCGAGGATAATCGCGACGGCTCCAGCGACAACCACAGCAACAATTGCGGTGTCGAGGGCCCGACCGACGATCCCGGGATCATTGCCCTGCGGCGGCAGCTTCGCAAGAACGTGCTGGCCTGCCTGATGCTGGCACAAGGCGTTCCGCTGATGCTTGCCGGCGACGAGGTCGGCAATTCGCAATCCGGCAACAACAACGCCTATTGCCAGGACAACGAGGTCGGCTGGGTCGGCTGGGACAATCTCGGCAAGGACGGCGACGACATGGTCGATTTCGTCGCCGATCTCGCCGACATCCGCCGCCGGTTCTCGCAGCTGCGCAGCCATCGCTGGCTCGACGGCCGGCCCAAGGACGGCCTCTCCTACGGCGCGCTGTGGCTGACGCCCGCGGGCGACGAGATGACGGAGAACGACTGGAAGTTTCCCGAAGGGCGGTTCCTCTCCTATGTGATGGGGCCAATGGAACCGGGGAGCGCCGCGATCTTTATCGTACTGAACGCCGCCCCCGAAGAGATCGCATTCAGATTGCCCAAAATGCCCGAATACAAGAGCTGGCAACAGATCCTGAACACGACGGACGCCAAGCTGAACAGCGTTGATTTCCTGCCTGGAAGCGACAGCAAGGCGCCGCCGCGTTCCGTGCTCGCTTTCGCGGGGGCGCTATGAGGCCATCCTTCGGGGCAATGCCGACGAAGGACGGCGTGTCGTTCCGCCTGTGGGCGCCCGGCGCGCGCCGCGTCGATCTGCTGCTCGACAGGCGGCACGCGATGCAGCGCCGGCAGGATGGCTGGTATGTGGCTGAGATTGCCGGGCTGCCGGTTGGCAGCAATTACAAATTCAGGATCGATGACGAGATCGACGTGCCCGACCCGGCGTCGGCGTTCCAGCCCGAGGATGTGTTCGGCCCGAGCGAGGTGATCGATCACGATTCCTTCGCGTGGCGCGCGCAAGATTGGCGCGGGCGTCCCTGGGAAGAGACGGTGCTAATCGAGACGCATGTCGGCACCTTCACAGCTACGGGCACCTACCGCGCCATGATCGACAAGCTCGATCATCTCACAGCAACCGGCATCACCGCGCTGGAATTGATGCCGCTGGCCGATTTCGCCGGCCGCCGCGGCTGGGGCTATGACGGCGTGCTGTGGTATGCGCCCGACGATGCCTATGGCCGCCCAGAAGACCTGAAGACGCTGATCGACGAAGCGCATCTGCGCGGGCTGATGGTGTTTCTCGACGTCGTCTACAATCACTTCGGTCCGGAAGGGAATTACCTCGGCCGCTATGCGCCGACTTTCTTCACCGACGCGCACACGCCCTGGGGCAGCACGATCGATTTTCGCGTGCCGCAGGTGCGGGCGTTTGCGGTCGAGAACGCGCTGTCATGGCTGACCGATTATCGCTTCGATGGCTTGAGGCTGGACGCCGCCAACCACATCATGGCGCTGCCCGGCGAGCCATCTATGCTGCACGATCTCAGCGTCGCCGCGGGCGAGCTCGCAAAGGCAACGGGACGGCATATCCATCTCGTACTGGAGAATGGTGACAACCGCGCCAGCCTGCTCGATGCCGCGCAGGAGCCGCCGAACGGCAAATACCGCGCACAGTGGAACGACGACTATCACCACGTCTGGCATGTGTTGCTGACGGGCGAGCTCGCCGGCTATTACGCCGACTACCAGACCCCACGCATGGACCTCGCGCGGGCGCTCGCCTCAGGCTTCGTCTATCAGGGCGAGATCTCGGAATTCTGGGGCAAGAAGCCGCGTGGCGAGGCCAGCGGCGAGCTGCCGCCGACGACCTTCGTCAACTTCCTGCAAAATCACGACCAGATCGGCAACCGGCCGCTCGGTGACCGGCTCGAGAGCCTGGCATCGCCGCAGCAGATCGAGGCCGCACTCGCAATCACCCTGCTCGCGCCGATGGTGCCGATGCTGTTTCAGGGCGAGGAATGGGGATCGGCCGCGCCCTTCCCGTTCTTCTGCGATTTCCAGGGTGGCCTGGCTGATGCCGTACGCAAGGGGCGCAAGCAGGAATATGCCTGGGCCTACGAGAAGTATGGCGACGAGGTGCCGGATCCGCTCGATCCCGCGACGATGCAATCGGCGGTACTCGACTGGACTGGCCGCACGCCGGAGCAGGAGGCGCGGCTTGCGCTGGTGCGTGAGCTGCTCGCACTGCGTGGCAAAGAGATCGCACCACGGCTGAACGGTGCGAGCTTCGGCGATGCCGCGGCGGCCGATAGTGGCTTGCTGACGGCACGTTGGCGCATGGGCGACGGCACGACACTGAGCCTGACCGCTAATTTGTCTGACAAGGACATCACTTATTCCAGCAACGCTCCGGGCGCGCCGATCTGGGGCGGCATGACCGGCGACCGGCTCCCGCCCTGGTCGGTGATCTGGCATCTCGGGGGTTAGCATGCCTCCCGCAATTCCTTTGGCGACCTACCGGCTTCAGCTCACCGCGGATTTCGACTTCGACAAGGCTGCTGCGGTCGTGCCGTATCTCAAGGCATTGGGGATCACGCATCTCTATGCTTCGCCGGTGATGAAGGCCCGCAAGGGCTCGACCCACGGCTACGACACCGTCGATCACAGCCAGTTCAATCCCGAGCTCGGCGGTGAAGCCGGCTTTGCACGGCTGAGCGAGGCGCTGATCAAACACGATCTCGGTCTCATCATCGATTTCGTGCCGAACCATGTCGGCGTGCACTTTGCCGACAATCCCTGGTGGCTGGACGTGCTGGAATGGGGACCGACCTCGCCGCACGCGGTCGCATTCGATATCGACTGGGATCTGCTGCCGCACCGCGCCCGCGGCGGCGTGCTGCTGCCGATCCTCGGCACCTTCTATGGCGAAGCGCTGGAGCGCGGTGACATCGAGCTGCGCTACGATGCCGGCGAAGGCAGTTTTTCCGCCTGGTATTTCGAGCATCGCCTGCCGATCGCGCCCGAACGCTACGGCGAAATGCTCCGCATGGTGGTCAAGGAAGCGGATGCCGCCGAGACGGAGGCCGGCAAGCACATGGTCGCGCTTGCGGCGCGCTATACCGGCCTGCGCCGCCCCAACCGCAAGGAAGCCCCTGGCTTCAAAGCCGAGCTGAAGGACATCGCGGGCGCCGCGGACATCATCGCGCGCGGTCTTGCAGCCTATCGCCCGGCCGAGGACCGTCCCGCACCGACACTGGCGCTGCATCACCTTCTGGAGCGCCAGAACTACAAGCTCGGCCACTGGCGGCTCGCCTCCAGCGACATCAACTATCGCCGCTTCTTCGACGTCAACGGGCTCGCGGGCCTGCGCGTCGAGGACCCGAGCACGTTCGCCGCCACGCACCGGCTGGTGAAGCAGCTGATTGCCGACGGCAAGTTGCAAGGTATCCGTCTCGATCACATCGACGGCCTGCGCGATCCCGCGCAATATTGCCAGCGGCTGCGCCGGCTGGTGCGCGACGCGCAGGGCAACACGAAACCGTTTTATACCGTGATCGAAAAGATTCTGTGCGAGCACGAGCAGCTGCCGCATTTCGCCGGCGTTCAGGGCACCACCGGCTATGAATGGATGAATGTCATCACCCAGGTCCTGGTCGACGCCAAGGGGCTGGAGCCGCTGGACGAGACCTGGCGGCAGATCAGCAACCGCCCGCCGCGGCTCGTGCCTTACGTCAAGGACGCCAAGCGTCGCGTGCTGGAGACGCTGCTGACCAGCGAATTCACCGTGCTGACGCGGCTGCTCGCGCGCATCGCCAACGGGCACTATTCGACCCGCGACTTCTCTGCCGACAGTTTGCGGCAAGCGCTCGAATTGTACGTGCTGCATTTTCCGGTGTACCGCACCTATCTGACGCATAGCGGCCCAACCGCCCTCGACCGCAAGTTGATCGACGACACCATCGCGCACGCGCGCGGAGAATGGTTCGCCGCGGACGAAGGCATTTTCGACTTCCTGCGCGACGCCCTGACCATGGACCTGCTCAAGCCCGGCCGTCCGCCGCACAGTGCACCGCGCGTGAGACGTTTCGCGCTGAAGGTGCAGCAGTTCACCGGACCGATGATGGCAAAGTCGCTGGAGGACACTGCATTCTATCAATTCCATCGGCTGCTCGCGCTGAATGAGGTCGGCGGCGATCCGGCCAGCGCCGGTGTCACCATTCCCGCCTTCCACGAGGCGATGCGGGCGCGCGCCAGGGAATGGCCGCAAGGGATGACGGCGACCGCGACCCATGACACCAAACGCGGCGAGGACGCGCGCGCGCGGATCGCAGCGCTCAGCGAAATTCCCGGCGAATGGACCAGCGCGGTTTCGCGCTGGAAGGTACTGAACGCGCCGCATCTTGCGCTCAACGGCAATCTGCGCGCGCCGTCGGCGACGTTCGAATACATGCTCTACCAGACCCTGCTCGGCGCCTGGCCGCTCGGGGAGACGGCCGATGCCGGCTTCGTCGAGCGTATCCAGGCCTATGCGCTCAAGGCCGCGCGCGAGGGCAAGGAGGAGACGAGTTGGCTCAATCCGCATGAGGCCTATGAGAACGGCGTCAAGAGCTTTATCGCAAAAATTCTCGATCCCGTGCTGTCAGGCGAATTCCTGGAGGCGCTTCAGACTCTGGCTCGCCGCGTCGCGCTGTTAGGGGCGCTCAACTCACTGAGCCAGCTCACGCTCAAGGCGACGCTGCCGGGCGTGCCCGACTTCTACCAGGGCACCGAATTCTGGAACCTGTCGCTGGTCGATCCCGATAACCGCTGCCCGGTGGATTTTACGGCACGCCAGGCAGCACTGACATCGCTGGAAGCGCCGGATTGGCGCGTCTTGATCAAGAGCTGGCCGGACGGCCAGATCAAGCTGGCCTGGACGCGGCACCTCCTCAAGCTGCGCAACGAGCTCGCCGACGTCTTTGCCCAAGGCGACTACCAGCCGCTTGAGGTGCGCGGCGCGCACGCCGATCACGTCATCGCCTATGCGCGCCGGTACGGCCGTGCCGCGGCGATCGTGGTGGTCGGGCGCCAATTCGCAGCCTTCACACAGGCGGGCCGGGAATGGCCTGCGCTCGAGGCTCTCGACGCCACCATCGACATCACCGGATACACCGCACCGGGTCTGGCCGGCAGCGAATTGCCGGTCGGGCAGGCTTTCCGCGATTTTCCCGCCGGGGTCATCAAGGCCCGGGCAGCGAGCGCCATCAGGTCTGCCCGGCGGCGCGTGCGCGCCTGAGATCTACTTCCCATCGTCCTTGGTCAGCAGAAGCTGCCCGCGCTTGCGGATGGTCGCCTGCGCCATCTCGGCAAAGCGCTGTAACAACCAAGGCAGCACTACCTGCACCTTGACTTGATCGTCCGTGACATCGACTTGGCCGCTCGCGATCTGACCGAGCGCGCGGATGCGGAAGGCCAGAGTATCGCCGCTCCAGCGCTCCTCCTCGACCTGCATCACGGGAATGCTGGCCGCCGCACGGCTAAGCCCGGTCTTGAGCCGGCGCACCGCCTCTTCGCGGCCGAGCTTATGCGGAATCGAAACGATTAGCGGTGCTGACATGATTGGTCCCTCATCATCGTGCCGGATCATGCCGGCCGGAGCGCCAAAGGTTCCATGCAAGTTGGGCCCGTGACCGGTGTTTCATCGTGGGAACTATAAAACCTGCGGCAAGTTGCCCTCGCACAACGGGACAGGTGCAAACGACCCTTTTTTCCTGAAGGGCTGGAGGAGACTAGCATGTCTATCGGTACGATCATTCTGATCATCTTGGTTATCGCGTTGCTCGGCGGCTTCAGCGGCATCGGCGGCGGGCCATTCTACGGCACCGGCTATTACGGCGGCGGCGGCCTCGGGCTGGTCATCGTCATCCTGCTGATATTACTGTTGCTCGGACGGATCTAGGGGAGGCTTCGTAGGATGGGTTGGCCGCAAGGCGTAACCCACCGCTTAGGTGTCCGCAGAGACAGAAGTGGTGGGTTACGCTTCGCTAACCCACCCTACTTCTTTGTTGAAAGCTTCTTCATCGCCGCCTTGATCGACGCGGCCGCATCGTCATAACCATCCCACGCCTTCGACCGCGCCAGCAGGCCCGGCACGGTCCGCACCGTATATCGCTTCGGATCGAGATCGCCCTTCACCTGCGCCCAGGTCACCGGCATCGATACCGTCGCGCCATCGCGCGCGCGGGGCGATAGCGGCGCGACTGCCGTCGACATGCGATCATTGCGCAGATAATCCAGAAAGATTTTTCCATTGCGCAGCTTCTTGGACATGTTGAGCAGGTAACGCTCGGGAGCGTCATCGGCCATCCACTGGCAGACGCCTTGCGCAAACGCTTTCGCCTCTTTCCAGCTCACCTTGTCACGCGCGCCGTGAAGCAGCGGAACCACCACATGCAGGCCCTTGCCGCCGGTGGTCTTGCAGAAACTGTCCATGCCGAGATCCGTCAACCGCTGCCGCATCTCCTTGGCGGCTTCCACGACATCGGCGAACTTGACGTCCGGCGCGGGGTCAAGATCGAACACCAGCCGGCCCGGCGTGTCATAGGCATAAGGCGCACAGTTCCAGGGATGCAGCTCGACGCCGCCGATCTGCGCCACGGCCGCCAGCCCCTCGACCCGATCGATCTGCAAATACGGCTTGCGATCGCCGGAGACCCTTGCGAGCTCCAGAAGATTCGACGTACCCTGCATGGCGTGGCGCTGGAAAAAGCACTCGCCCTTGATACCATCCGGTGCGCGTATCAGCGAGCAGGGCCGCCCTTTCAGATGAACGATCATCCATTCGCCGACGGCTTCGAGATAGCGCGCCAGATCCAGTTTGGTGACCGGCTTGCCCTCGGCGTCGTCGGGCCAGAGCTCCTTGTCCGGCTTGGAGATGACGACACCCATCACCTCGGCGGTGCCGGTGTCCCGTTTGCCGACTTTCGGCGCGGCGCGCTTCCTGACTGAGGGCTCGGCGAGCTTAGTATCCGCGGGCGTTTCGGCCTCGACTTCCTCCGCGGACTTGTCCTGCCGCAAGCCCTTGAACGCGGCCTGACGGATATTACCGTCGGCGGTGAAGCCGGCAAACTCGATCTCGGCGACCAGCTCCGGCTTCAACCAATGTACGTCGCGCGTCTTTTTCGGTGCGTTTTTTCCGCCGAAGGGACTTTCCTTCGCTTCCATGGCCTTCAACGACGGCATGATTCGCTTGACCTTGTCGGCGCCGAACCCGGTGCCGACCATGCCGACAAAGGCGAGATGATCGCCGCGATGCACCCCCGCCATCAGCGAGCGGAATTTTCCGTTGGTGGTCTTATAGCCGCCGATCACGACCTCATGGCCCGCACGGCACTTCGCCTTGGTCCAGCTCTCCGTTCGCCCCGATCGGTACGGCGCATCGAGCTTCTTGGACACGACTCCTTCCAGTTCGAGCTTGCAAGCCGATTGCAGCACGGCATCGCCGCCGCTTTCGAAATGCTCGACATAGCGGATCTGGCTCGATTTTGTCTTGCGCGCCTGCAGCAACTCCTTGAGCCGCTCCTTCCGCTCGCCAAGCGGCAGACGGCGATAATCGAGGCCCTCGGCAAACAGAAGGTCGAAGGCAAAGAAGATCAAATCTTCAGTCTTGCCATCCGAAAGCGCGGCCTGGAGCGAAGAAAAATTCGGCGCCCCGTTGTGGTCGAGCGCGACGATCTCGCCATCGATCATGGTGGCGGGAAGCGCTCCCGCCTCCTTCGCTATCGAAGCAAACTTCTCGGTCCAGTCGAGGCCCTTGCGCGTCTTCAGCGTCGCCTTGCCATCCTCGACCCGGAGCTGCACGCGATAGCCGTCGAACTTGATTTCGTGGCACCAGCCCTCGCCGGCCGGCGGCCGTTCGACCGGCGTGCAGAGCTGCGGCGCGACGAAGTCCGGCATCTCGGAGATACTCTTTGCGGTCGTTGCGGTCGTCGCTTTTTTCTTTGCAACTTTGCCTGCCTTCAAAGCCGCGCGAGGCGCCGGCTTGACGGTTCGTCCTTTGGTCTCTTCAGCGCGGTTGGACTGCCAGACCGCATTCGCCTTGCCCGTGCCCTTCGCCAGCATGAACGGCTTTGGCGCACGGCCCTTGCCACCGGCGATCTGCGCCATCGCGCGGCCGGAGGCGACCGACTTGTCTTCCGCCAAAATATCGTCGTCTTCGCTGGCATACTCATCGCGGTGCTTGATCAGGAGCCAATTGGTGCGCTTGCCGCCGCTGCGATCGTTCCGCATGCGCACCAGCACCCAGCTGCCATGCAGCTTGTCGCCGTGGAGCGTGAACTTGAGATCTCCCTTTTTAAAGCCGGCCTCGGGATTGTCGGATTCCCAGGTGCCGCGGTCCCACAGCATCACCGTGCCGCCGCCATACTGTCCCTCAGGAATAGTCCCTTCGAAATCGCCATAGTCGAGCGGATGGTCCTCGACCTCGACCGCCAGCCGCTTGTCGTGGGGATCGAGCGACGGCCCTTTCGTTACCGCCCAGGACTTGAAGACGCCGTCGAACTCAAGCCGAAGATCATAATGCAGCCGGGTGGCGTCATGCTTCTGGATCACGAATCGCCGCTGCTTCGAGGGTGTCACTGCCGTCTTGCCCGAGGGTTCCGGCGTCTTCTCGAAATCACGCTTCTGGCGGTAGGTGGAGAGCTTTCGCAGCACGAGCAGATCCCGCTTCTCTTTCGATGTTGAAGCCTATCATGGCAAAAGTCCCACCCGGAACCAAAACCCCGGAGACCGGTTGGAGTTCCTGAAATGCCTTGAAATCACTGGAGAATGGAATGGCCCCGCGCGCCTATTGGAAGGGAACGCTGAAGCTGTCGCTGGTCAGCTGCCCGGTCGTGCTCTATCCCGCGACCACGGCGGCCGAGAAGACGCGGTTTCACATGATCAACCGCGAGACCGGCAATCGGCTCAAGCAGCAGATGGTGGATTCCGAGACCGGCGACATCGTCGACAGCGACCAGAAAGGCCGCGGCTACGAGCTGCGCAAGGGCAAATATGTCGAGATCGAGCCGGAGGAGCTCGAGGCCGTGCAGATCGAGAGCAATCACACCATCGACATCGAGAGTTTTGTCCCGAGCGAGGAGATCGATCAGCGCTATCTCAACCATCCCTACTACATCGCGCCCGAAGGCAAGGCCGCGATCGACGCTTTTGCGGTGATCCGCGACGCCATGAAGGATGAGGGGCGCGTCGCGCTCGCAAAGATCGTGCTCACCAACCGCGAGCACCTCATCGCGATCGAGCCGCTCGGCAAGGGCCTGCTCGGCACCACGCTGCGCTTTCCCTACGAGCTGCGCGACGAGGACGAATTCTTCGACGATATCAAGAGCCCGAAGATCACCAAGGACATGGTTGAGCTCGCCGGCCACATCCTGCACACCAAGGCCGCGCATTTCGACCCGAGCAAGTTCAAGGACGAGTACGAGACCGCGCTGAAGGCGCTGGTGAAGCGCAAGGCGAGCGGCAAGACAATCGAGCTGCCGGAGCGCGAGGAGCGGCCGAGCAATGTCGTCAGCCTGATGGACGCGCTGAAGCAGAGCCTGAAGGGGCGTGGGGGGAAGAAGACGGCGGCGAAGTCGCATGCGCGCCGGGCCACCGGGCGGCAGCGGGCTGCGAAGAAAACGCAGCGAGCGAGGGCACGGCACAGGAAAGCGAGCTGATTTTGCTCTGTCATTGATGCAGTTGTCGTAGGATGGGTTTCGTTGAAGCGATACCCATCAACCGTCGGCGGTTGCAGAGGCATGATGGGTTTCGCAAGGGCTCTACCCATCCTACAAATCTGTGAGAATCAATCCCCCGCCTTCAACCGGTACCCGATCCCCGTCTCCGTCAGCACATATTGCGGGCGTTCCGGATCGGCTTCGATCTTCTGGCGGAGCTGGCGGACGTAGACGCGGAGATATTGCGCGTCGGTCAACTCGTCCCAGAGCTCCTTGAGCAGGAAGCGATGGGTCAGCACCTTGCCGGCGTGCTGCACCAGCACGCGCAGCAGGTCGTATTCCTTCGGCGACAGCTTGACGTCGCGCTCGCCGACCCTGACGATGCGGCGGACCAGATCAACGGAGAGATCGCCGGAGCGGAAAACCGGACGCTCGCCCTGCACCTGCAGCTGGTGCCGCAGCGCGGCGCGCATGCGTGCGAGCAGTTCGTCCATGCCGAACGGCTTTGTCAAATAGTCGTCGGCGCCGAGATCGAGCGCCTGCACCTTGCCGGCCTCGTCGCCGCGGCTCGACAGCACCACGATCGGCACGGCTTCGTTGCGCGCGCGGATGGTGCGCAGCAGCTCATGGCCCTGGATGTCGGGCAGGCCGAGATCGAGGATGATCAGCGCAGGCTCCTCAGCGAGCTTCTCCAGCGCGGTCTTGCCGTTCGACGCTTCCAGGATCTCATAACCCTGCGTCGAGAGGCCCATCCGCAGCAATTTGCGGATCGGCGGCTCGTCGTCGATGACCAGAACCTTGATCGGGGCAGCACTCATGCGGCAGTATCCAATGCGTGGGTCTGTGCCGGGACGGGCAGACGGATGGTGAGGACCGCGCCGCTGCGGTCGCCGCGGTTGGCGGCCGAGATCGTGCCGTGCATCGCCTCAACAAAGCCGCGGGAGATGGCGAGCCCGAGGCCGGTACCGGGACGGACGTGATCGCCCTTCTGCGCGCGATAGAACTTGTCGAACACGCTCTCGAGCTCACCGGGCGGAATGCCGGCGCCTTCGTCGGCAACCTCCAGCACCACCTGATCCCGCTCACGCCGGCTCTTGATCGAGATTGTGGTCTCGGGCGGCGAATATTTTGCGGCATTGTCGAGCAGATTGAACAGCACCTGCTCGAACAGCACGGCATCGAGCTGGAGCATCGGCAGATCGGCCGCCAGTACCAGCTCGACCTTGTGGGCAGTAAGAATCTTGCTCGCGCGTCGCAGTGCGCTGCCGACGATCTCGCCGAGATCATGGAGCGCCGTGTTGGGCACGATGGCGCCGGATTCGAGCTTGGTCATGTCGAGCAGATTGGCGATGAAGCGGTTGAGCCGCTCGGATTCGTCGATCACGGTCGCAAGCAAATCGCGCTTCTCGGTGTCGGAGAGCGCGCCGGCGAGATCGCGGATGGTCGAGGCGGCGCCCAGCACCGAGGCGAGCGGCGTCTTCAGATCATGCGAGATCGACGTCAAAAGCGCCGAGCGCAGCCGCTCGGATTCGACCGTGCGCTTGACGCGGTCCATGTCCTCGACCAGTAGCACGCGTTCGATCGCGAGCGCGCCCTGGTCGACCAGCGCGTCGAGCAGCCGGCGCTGGTCCGGCGTCAGCAGCGGCCCGGTGCGGTCATTGTCGATGCCGATGACGCCGATCGGGCCGCGCCCGGTTCGCATCGGAAGGAACAGCCGTTTTGCTCCCGGCAGCGTGTCCGAGCCACGGCCGGCGGAGCGATCATTGCTCCAGGCCCAGTTGGCGGCGGCGAGGTCGGCCTGGTCGAGCTGATCCTCGGGCGGATAGCCGGATTTCACCGTGAGCAGGCCGTCCTCCGGCAGCAGCAGCACGACGCGCACCTTCAGCATCAGCGCGATCTGATAGGCGGTCGCCCACAAGACGTCATCGAGCGTGGCGGTACCGGCGAGCTTGCGGCTGAAGGCATAAAGCTGTTCGGTGGTCCTGATGCGGCCGATCGCAGTATCGGCTTGCGTGCGGACCCGTCCCGCAACGTTCGACACCACAAACGCAATCAGCATGAAGAAGAAGAACGCCGCGACGTTCGTCGGGTCGGTGATGGTGAACGTGTAGACCGGCGGCAGGAAGAAGAAATTGTAGGCCAGGGATGCCGCGACGCTTGCGAGCAGCGACGGCCACAATCCGTAGCGAACCGCAACGGCCACCACCGCGGTGAGGAACATCAGGTCGACGTTCTCGACACCGACATAGGGTTTGATGACCACCGCTGCCGCAAGGCCGAGCGCGGTGATCCCGAGCGCCTTCAGATAGGGACGCGCATCGAACGGCTCTGATCGTGCCGCGGTCTGCACCGAGGTCTTCGGCGCCGGCTCGCTCGTGAGTTCGTCGCCGGGAACGACATGAACGCTGATATTGCCGGCGCGGCGGACCAGATCGTGCACAACCGAGCCGCGCGTCATCTCGAACCAGCGCGAGCGGGTCGACTTCCCGATCACGATCTGAGTGACGTTGTTGCCTTGCGCGAAATTGATGACGTCGTCGGCGATACGGCGGCCGACGGCCGGAATGGTCATCGCCTCGCCGCCGAGCGCCTCCGCGAGCCGCAGCGTATCGGCCAGTCGGTCGCGCTCCTCGTCGGACAATTGCAGGGATCGCCGTGTCTCGATCGAGACCGCCGTGAATGGCGCATGCAGCCGGTCGGCCAGCCGCTTGGTGTAGCGGATGAGCCCGGCCGCACGCGGATCCTCGCTGACGCAGACCAGGATGCGTTCGCCAGCGGCCCAGGGACCGGCGATGGCGTTCGCCTGCATGTGGGTGAGAAGCTGCTCGTCGACCCGCTCGGCCGTGCGGCGTAACGCAAGCTCGCGCAGCGCCGTCAGATTGCCGGGCGAAAAATAATGCTCCAGCGCCCGCTCGGCCTGCTTGGGGACGTAGACCTTGCCTTCCCGCAGGCGCTGGATCAGATCGTCGGGCGTGAGGTCGATCAGCTCGATCGCATCGGCGCGATCGAACACCGAATCCGGTACGGTCTCGCGCACCCGGACATGGGTGATCTGGGCAACGACGTCGTTCAGGCTCTCGATGTGCTGGATGTTGACGGCGGTGTAGACGTCGATGCCGTGGGACAGCAGCTCTTCGACATCGAGATAGCGCTTGGGATGCCGGCAAAGGGGCGCGTTGGTGTGGGCAAGCTCGTCGACCAGCACAATTCGGGGCCGGCGCGCGATGACGGCATCGAGGTCCAACTCCTCGACCGTCTGTCCACGATAATCAATCTTCCTGCGCGGGATCACGTCCAGCCCCCGCACCAGCGCCTCGGTCTCGGCACGGCCATGGGTCTCGACGAATCCAACCACGACATCGACACCGGCCTTGCGCTTGGCGTGGGCGCTCTGCAGCATCTCGTAGGTCTTGCCGACGCCGGGCGCGGCGCCGACGAAGATCTTCAGCTTGCCGTTCGCACTCTCCTCCCGGCGCGCGGCTTCCAGCAGCGCCTCGGGAGACGGACGTTGTTCGGGATCGCGGCGCTCTCGGACCATCAGGCCAATATAATCATCTGGGCGCCGCGAGCCTAGACCGCTACTTCGCGGATGCACGATCCAGCGCGAGGTTCAGCGCAAGAACGTTAACCCTGGGTTCGCCAAGCAGACCGAGCAGCCGGCCCTGGGTATTGGAGGCAACCAGCTGCCTGAGCTGATCTTCCGAGATACTCCGGGCCTTGGCCACGCGCGGCACCTGGAATTGCGCCGCCTCCGGGGAGATGTCGGGGTCGAGGCCGCTGGCCGAGGTGGTGACCAGATCGACCGGCACCGCGGCGTTCGGGTTCTCGGCCTTCAGCTTATCCACGTCCTCCTTCAGCCGGTCGGCCAGCGCCTTGCTGGTCGGGCCGAGATTGGAGCCGCCCGAGTTGGCGGCGTTGTAGGGCGCCGACACTGCCTTGGTCGAATCATTGGGGTCCGGCGCCAGCGTCGCCGAGAGGCGGCCGTGGAAATATTTGTCGTCCTTGAACTCCTGTCCGATCAGGGCGGAGCCAACCACCTTGCCGTCGCGCTCGATCAGGCTGCCTTGCGCCTGCGCGGGAAAGATCGCGCCGGCAATGGCCGTCATCGCGAGCGGATAGGCCAGTCCCGTGATCGCGGTCAGCACCAGCAACAGGACGATGGCGGGGCGGATTTCTCTGAGCATGTGTTTCTCCTATTTCTTTCGTCATTGCGAGGAGCGAGGCGACGAAGCAATCCAGACTGTCAGCCGCAGAAACATCTCTGGATTGCTTCGCTTCGCTCGCAACGACGGGGTTAGGCCAGGTGCAAGGCAACAACGACGAGGTCGATTGCCTTGATACCGATGAAGGGAATGACGATCCCGCCAAGCCCATAGATCAAGAGGTTGCGGCGGAGCAGTGCGCCGGCGCCGACGGCGCGGTAGGCGACGCCCTTCAGCGCGAGCGGAATCAGCGCGATGATGACAAGCGCGTTGAAGATGATCGCCGACAGGATGGCGCTCTGCGGGCTCGACAGGTTCATGACGTTGAGCACGTTGAGCTGCGGGTAGAACGCCAGGAACATCGCCGGGATGATCGCAAAGTATTTTGCGACGTCGTTGGCGATCGAGAAGGTGGTCAGCGCACCGCGCGTCATCAGCAGCTGCTTGCCGATCTCGACCACCTCGATCAGCTTGGTCGGGTTGGAATCGAGGTCGACCATGTTTCCGGCCTCGCGTGCCGCCTGCGTGCCGGTGTTCATGGCGACACCGACGTCGGCCTGGGCGAGCGCCGGCGCGTCGTTGGTGCCGTCACCGCACATGGCGACCAGCTTGCCCTTAGCCTGCTCGTCGCGGATCAGCTTGAGCTTGTCCTCGGGCGTTGCCTGCGCCAGGAAGTCGTCGACGCCGGCTTCCGCCGCGATCGCGGCCGCCGTCATCGGGTTGTCGCCGGTGATCATGATGGTGCGGATGCCCATGCGGCGCAGCTCGGCGAAGCGCTCGCGGATGCCGCCCTTGACGATGTCCTTGAGCTGGATGACGCCAAGCAGCTTGCCGTCCTTGGCGACCGCGAGCGGCGTGCCGCCGGCCTTGGAGATCTCGTCCGCAATGGTCTGGACCTCTCGGCCGACGTCCGACGACGCCATCGGCTGGATGGCACGGGCGGTGTTGCCGGAGGCCACGGCCATCGTCGCACCGCCGCCGACATAATTCAGCATAGCATCGACCGCGCCCTTGCGCACCGACGAGCCGCCGGCATCGACGCCGCTCATGCGGGTCTGCGCCGTGAACGGAATGAAGGTCGCACCAAGTTCGGCCATGTCGCGTCCGCGGATGCCGTATTTGTCCTTCGCCAGCACGACGATGGAACGGCCTTCCGGCGTCTCGTCAGCGAGCGAGGCGAGCTGGGCTGCATCCGCGAGTTCCTGCTCGGTCACACCGCGCACCGGCCGGAAAGACGTCGCTTGGCGGTTGCCAAGCGTGATCGTTCCGGTCTTGTCGAGCAGCAGCGTGTCGACATCACCGGCTGCTTCCACCGCGCGGCCGGACATCGCCAGCACGTTGAAGCGGACCAGGCGGTCCATGCCGGCGATACCGATCGCCGACAGCAGCGCACCGATGGTGGTCGGGATCAGCGTCACGAACAGCGCGACCAGCACGACCACCGAGATCGAGCCGCCGGCATAGGCCGCATAGCTCGGAATGGTGACAGTGGCGAACACGAAGATGATGGTCAGGCCGGCGAGCAAAATGTTGAGCGCGATCTCGTTCGGCGTCTTCTGCCGCTCGGCGCCCTCGACCAGCTTGATCATGCGATCGATGAAGGTCGAGCCCTGCGCCGCGGTGATGCGGACGCGGATCCAGTCGGACAGCACCTGCGTGCCGCCGGTCACCGCCGAGCGATCGCCGCCGGACTCGCGAATGACGGGCGCGGATTCGCCGGTGATGGCAGCTTCGTTGACGGAGGCAACGCCTTCGATCACCTCGCCATCGGAGGGGATGGTGTCCCCCGCTTCGACCAGCACGACATCGCCGACCTTGAGGCTCGTGCCCGGAACCAGCTTGAAAGCCTGGCCGGCGCCGGTCAGCAGCTTGGCCTGGCTCTCGGTGCGGGTCTTGCGCAGCGATTCGGCCTGCGCTTTGCCACGGCCTTCGGCGACCGCTTCGGCGAAATTGGCGAACAGCACAGTGAACCAGAGCCAGATGATGATCTGGAAGGTGAAGCCGAGATTCGCGCCGCTCGAGAGGAGATCGCGCAGGAAGATCACCGTGGTCAGCGCGGCCACGATCTCGACCACGAACATCACGGGGTTCTTGATCATCAGCCGCGGGTCAAGCTTGGTGAAGGACGCGCGGATCGCGGGGAGCACGATCTTGGGATCGAGCATGGCCGAGCCGGAAGCGCGCTTTTGCAGTTTCATCGTATCCATGGAGGTCACTCCAAACAGTCAGAAGATCAGAACACTTGACCGGCATTCATCGCGAGATGCTCGACGATGGGGCCGAGCGCGAGCGCCGGGAAGAAGGTGAGGCCGCCGATGATCAGGATCACGCCGACGACGAGGCCGACGAACAGCCCGCCCGTGGTCGGGAACGTGCCCGCCGACGGGGGGATGGATTTCTTGGCCGCGAGCGAGCCCGCAATTGCCATCGCCGGAATGATCATGAAGAAGCGGCCGACGAACATCGCGCTGGCAAGCGTGATGTTGTAGAACAAGGTGTTGCCGGTGAGGCCCGCGAAGGCCGAACCGTTGTTGCCGGTCGCCGAGGTGAAGGCGTAGAGTACCTCGGTGAAGCCGTGCGGCCCGGCATTCGCCATCGAGGCGACCGCCGCCGGATAGACCACGCCGACCGCGGTCCAGCCCAGGATCATCAGCGGCAGCACCAGGATAGCCAGCATCGCCATCTTGACCTCGCGCGCCTCGATCTTCTTGCCGACATATTCCGGGGTGCGGCCAACCATGAGTCCCGCGACGAAGATTGCGAGAATGACGAACAGCAGCATGCCGTACATGCCGGCGCCGACACCGCCGACTACGATCTCGCCGAGCTCGATGTTGATCAGCGGGATCATGCCGCCGAGCGCGGTGAAGCTGTCATGCATGGCGTTGACCGCGCCGCAGGAGGCCGCGGTCGTGATCACGGCGAACAGCGAGGACGCGACGATGCCGAAGCGGACCTCCTTGCCCTCCATGTTGCCGCCGGCGAGGCCCAGCGCATGCAGCGTCGAGGTGCCGTTGGCTTCGGCCCAATAGGTGATGGCGACGCCGGCGATGAACAGCACGCCCATCACGGCGAGGATCGCCCAGCCCTGGCTCTGGTTGCCGACCATGCGGCCGAACACGTTGGTCAGTGCGGCACCGAGCGTGAAGATCGACAGCATCTGCACGAAGTTCGACAGCGCGGTCGGGTTCTCGAACGGATGCGCGGCATTGGCGTTGAAGAAGCCACCGCCATTGGTGCCGAGCATCTTGATCGCGACCTGCGAGGCCACCGGGCCGACCGCAATGGTCTGCTTGGCGCCCTCGAGCGTGGTGGCCTCAACATAGTCGCCGAGCGTCTGCGGAATACCTTGCGAGACCAGGAACAGCGTGTAGACGACGCAGATCGGCAGCAGCACGTAGAGCGTCGTGCGGGTGACGTCGACCCAGAAATTGCCGACCGTGCGCATCGAGGCGCGCGAGAAGCCGCGGATCAGGGCGACCGCGAGCGCGATACCGGTTGCCGCGGACAGGAAATTCTGGTGCGTCAGGCCCACCATCTGCACGAGATAGGAGATCGTGCTCTCGCCGCCGTAGTTCTGCCAGTTGGTGTTGGTGATGAAGGAGATCGCGGTGTTGAAGGAGAGGTCCTCGGCGACCGCCGATTGCCCTGCCGGATTGAACGGCAGCACGGCCTGGAGCCGCATCACGCCGTAGATGATGAGGAAGCCGCCGACATGGAACAGCAGCATAGAGACCGTGTAGGTCAGCCAATGCTGCTCGCGCCTCTCGTCGACGCCGGAGAACCAGTAGATGCCGGCCTCGATCGGCCGCAGCACCGGCGACAGGAAGGTGCGCTCGCCGTTGAACACGCGCGTCATGTACCAGCCGAGCGGTTTTGCGAGCGCGACGACAATGACGCAAAAGAGAATGATCTGGAGCCAACCGATCACAGTCATGGAATCAACCCTTCAGGCTTGGTGCCCGGCGCAAAAGCGCCAGGAGCACCGTCAATAGGCAGGCGACGAGCGCGACGTCCGCCAGCAGCAATTCGAGAAGCAGCAGAACGGCTCAGAACCGCTCGGGCCGAAGCAGCGCATAAGTGAGGTAGATCAGGAGGCCGAACGAAACGGTGCCGGCGAGTGCGTAATCGAAGATCATGGTCCGCTCCCTCACAGCCGTTCGCAGGCGTAGGTGTAGCCGATCGCGAGGGCAAAGAAGGCTAAGCCCAGTGCCAGCATCAGAATATCCATCATGGCGTTCTCCTCGTTGCGCGATATCCGGCGTAACCTGCCTCTGGATTCCGGCCGTCCGCTGCGCGCGAATACAATGAATGTCTCCGGCAATAGGCCGGAACTTTCACTGCGCTGAAGTGCCATCACGCGCATAGGTTTTCGAGATGAGCCCTATGGCGACCTTATAGGAATCCCATAAAGGCCGGCCCGTGGTCGAGGGCGGCCGAGTGGCACCGGCAAGACACTCCAGGCGTTCGTCCGAGACGGCCAGCTCGACGATGCCGATCCAGCATCGCCTTCATTGCCTGATGTTACGGAAGACCGCCGCCATGGTCTTCCAAGAACGCCTGCCCCCATGCGCCGCCGGCTTGTCGCAAAAACGACAGTCGAAAGTGGGTGCTAGCCGCATGTCGTGTCCGGCAGCGTCCGTGCATTTATGAAATCCCTATATCTCTCGCCCCCTCCCCATCTCGTTTTCAAATGGCCTTCCGGCGATCTTGGAGAGGCCGGCCGACTGACCGACACCCATTCCAGGAGGCCTGACATGACCGCCGCTCTCCGTCACAAAGATCCACCATCGCTCAGTGCGCGCCTCCGTCGCGCGCAGACAATGACGCGGCCACTGATGCTCGACATCGTGCACGCCTGCCGGCGCGTCGCGTCGCGCGGCGGAAGCGAGCGCACCGCGCGCGTCATGCGCCTGATCGAGGCGGAGGCGTGGGCCGACGCGGCGCTGGCGCTGATGGAGCTCGAGCTGCCGCTGTGGCAGGTTCGCCGCCTCGCCTATGACGAGGGCGAATGGCACTGCGCGCTGTCGCGCGAACGCGAATTGCCAGATTGGCTCGACGCCGCGGTCGAGGCGCATCATGCCGACCTCGCGCTCGCGTTGCTGTCGGCGTTCATCGAGGTGCAGGCGTTGGCCGTCGAGACGTCACGGCCAAGCGTTCCCACTGTGCGGCCCGCCCTGGATTCGCTCTACGAGCCGGTTGGTTGCGAGAACTTCAGCTAGACTGGCCCAACAGGTTCGCGCCTTGCCGCAATCTTCGGACATATCGCGGACCCTGAGCCCAGTACGGGTGATCGCGCGCTTTGCCGTGCGCGTCGTCCTGCTGGCGGCCTTTGCCGCATTCGGTAGCGTCGGCTTCGGACGAAGCCTTGCCGCCCTGCTCTGGATGTCGATCATCCTCTGCTCTGCGGTCGCTGTTCTCAGGCGCGAGGTGCTGTTTGGCGGCGTTCTCAATCATTGGGACGAATGCGCCGCATTCGGCGCGCTGTTCGCGCTGGTTCATGTCGTCAGCGAGCTGACCTGAACGCGGGCCTTATGAGCTTCCTATGAGATCGCAGCCCCGCCTCACTCGAAATCATATGCGCTTGAAAAGATACTGATCGAACGGTTGCGGGCCTGCGTCCGCCGCCGCCGTCAATCGGAAGGACTACGTCCATGAAACTCGTCGAACCTCCCTCGTGCAGCTCCCCCTCGACCATCGTCCTCATCGGCCGCAACCACAGGGGACAATGGGTCGCGCAGGAGCAGAACGGCGTCTATGGCGGCCTGTTCGTCAGCCGCGCCCAGGCCGTCAAATATGCGCTGTTCGAGAACGGACAGCATCCGGAGACCATCGTCGAGCTGCCGCGCGAGATCGAGCTCGACATGGGCAAGAGCCCCAACACCGTCGTCTCGCAACGCGCCGCTTGAGCCGGCGCCACCAAGCGAAAAAAGCCATGTTCATTCCTCCCTCTGCCTGGTTCACCGGCTTCATTCCGGACCTGCCGACGCCGTTCGATGCGGCTGACGCCATCGATCTCAAGGCGTTGGCCGCGCTCTGCGAACGCCAGATCGCGGCGGGCGTCCCAGCGATCGTGGTCTGCGAGACGGCCGGCGAAGCGCCGACGCTCTCGCCGGCCGAGCAGGAGCTGGTCATCCGCACCGCGGTCGATGTCGCCCGCGGTCGCGTGCGGATCATCGCCGGCGCGCTGTCGAATGCCACCAGCCAGGTCATCGAGCTTGCGCGGCGCGCGGAAGCGGCCGGCGCCGATGCCGTCATGGCGGTGGTGCCTGCCTACAACAAGCCGATGCAGGACGGGATGCTCGCGCACTTCCGCAGCCTTGCCGGCGCGATCGGCCTGTCCGTGATCCTGCACGACGTTCCCTCCCGCACGCTGCGCCCGCTCGCCGACGAGACGCTTCTGCGTCTGGTCGAATCGCGCCAGTTCATGGGCCTGCGCGACGCAAGCTGCGACATCACCCGCCCGACGCGCCTGAACCGGCTACTGCCATCAGGCTTTCGCCTGCTCTCAGGCGACGACGCCACCGCCTTCGGCAGCATCGCGAGCGGCGGCGACGGCGCGATCTCGGAAGTCTCCAACATCGCCCCGGATCTCTGCCGCATGATCTTCTCGCAAGTCAGGCAAGGCCGCCTGCAATCCGCCCGCTATTTGCACAAGCGCCTGGTCCCGCTCATCGCCTGCCTCTCCAAGGACAGCCCGGCGGCGCTGAAGAGCGGCCTGAGCGTGCTGGGTCTGATGTCGCCGGCCACACGGTTGCCGATCGTGCCGCTTGACGCGGCCCGGCAGAGAGAGGTGGTGCGCGCCCTCGCCGCGATCGCAGACGAGGAGCTGATCGACAGCGTCGGGGCCTGACGGCTCGCGCACTTATGACTTTCCTATGCGGACCCCTCGCCACTCATCTCGCAATCCTACGCAGCAGTCATCATCATGGAAGACAGATTGGAGCGGTCGTCTCACCGCACCAGACAAGGACTTACACAATGTCGATCCTGACACATGGCCTCGACCGGCCGTTCGGGTCCGAACGCCTGCCGCGCATCTCGGCAGAGCGCCAGGCGCAACTCAAGGACCTCGCCCTCGGCGCTCTGACTCTGTTCTCGATGGGCAGCGTGCTCACTGCGCTCATCGCGTTGAGGACGGCGATCTATGTCTGGCACATGCACGCCTGACCGACAGGGAGGCTGCCATGACCTTGCAGATGTGTGAGGAGGCCGCGATGGCCGCAATTGCCCTTCAGGCTTCCCGCCGCCGATCCGAAACCAAACCGGCGACGGCGCTCAGGCCACTCGATCCCGACGTCGTCAGTGCCGCCATCCCCGCCTTCTTCATCGGACGCAACGGCGCCGGCCTCTGGGTCGCGCGCGAGGCGCATGGGCGTGTCGGCGGACTGTTCCTGTTCAAGAGCTCGGCGGTCGATTTCGCCAACCGCGAGAGCGCGCCGGATCGCTGCGCCCTGGTATTCCCGACCGAGACCTTCGAGCTCGACGTCGAAAACCGCGGCAATTTTCTGATCCTGGTGGCGGAATCAGCCAGCCGGATGCTTGCGCGCGCACTGGCAAGGCTGACGTCATGATCGAGTTCAAGATCGCCATCCTGGTTGCGTTGATCGGTGCGCTGCTGCTCGGCCTGCGGATCGGACCGGCGCCCGCATCGGACAAGTAACGTGCAGCTCCCCAAGGGACATCTCGAGCACGCGGTCACCACGACGGTCCTGACCATGACGCTGAGCCTCGTCTGGGGTGCGGTCCTGACGATCGTGATCACGCTTCTTGCGCGCGGGCTCGGAGTATAGCCTGCGCTGTTGCCATGCGCGCGGCGATCGACCGCGAATTGACCATGGCTGCCTACGAGGCAAGCAGCCGGGCGCGCAGCGCCGTCGCGATGCCCGTCTGAGGCCGCCTGTCCCGCGGAAAAAGGCTTAAACGAACAGACTTGCCGATCTGGCGTAATTTCACGGAACCGTGTAGATCGGTTTCATGAGCACAAGCAGCGTCAATGTCGTCGTCCACCCCCTGGTCCAGCACAAGCTCTCCCTGATGCGGGAGAAGGACCGCTCGACCAAGAGCTTTCGCGAGATCCTGAACGAGATCGGGATGTTGCTCGGCTACGAGGTGA
Organism: Bradyrhizobium sp. 1; assembly: GCF_023073315.1. Classification (GTDB taxonomy): domain Bacteria; phylum Pseudomonadota; class Alphaproteobacteria; order Rhizobiales; family Xanthobacteraceae; genus Bradyrhizobium. Next base: position 631,330 of record NZ_JADPJH010000022.1, read on the forward strand.
CGCGCGATCTGCCGCTTGAGCTGGTGGATATCGAGACGCCGATCTCGCCGATGCGGGCGCCGAAGATCGCCGGCAAGAAGCTCACGCTGGCGCCGATCTTGCGCGCCGGCGTCGGCTTCCTCGACGGCATGCTGGCGCTGATGCCCTCGGCGCGCATCGCCCATATCGGGCTCTACCGCGACCCCCAGACATTGCAGGCCGTGGAATATTACTTCAAGGCGCCGCAGGACCTGTCCGACCGCACCGTGATCCTGATGGACCCGATGCTGGCGACCGGCAACTCGGCCTGCGCCGGTGCGTCCCTGCTCAAGCAGCGCGGCGCTCGCGACATCCGCTTCGTGTGTCTCCTCGCCGCGCCCGAGGGCATCGCGCAGTTCCAGAGCGAGCATCCCGACGTGCCGGTCTGGACCGCCGCGATCGACGAGCGGCTCAACGACCACGGCTACATCGTGCCGGGCCTGGGCGATGCAGGCGACCGGATGTTCGGCACCAAGTAGACAGGTTTGCGCGATCGGGTTACTCCGGTTGCCATGAGCGCCAACGAATTTTCGCTGCAATCGCTGATCCGCACCGAGGCTGCCGACCCAGCCTTCGTGTTCGACGGCACACAGGTCTCGCGCGCAGAATTCACAACGAAAGTCGAGCAGACCGCTGCCTGGCTCGCCGCGCAAGGCATCGGAAAGGGCGACGTCGTCGCGGTCTGGCTGGTCAACCGGGTCGAATGGATCGCACTGCTGTTCGCCGCCGCCCGGCGTGGAGCCATCGTCGCAGCCGTCAATACGCGCTACCGCAGCGCAGAAGTTGCGCATCTGCTTCGCCTGTCCGGCGCGAAGCTGATGGTGGTCGAGGCCGCGTTCCGCTCGATCGACTTTGCCGCCATCCTCGCCGATATCGCCGGGGACGAGGTCCCCGCGCTGCAAAAGCTCGCAGTGGTCGGTGCGGATACGATCCCGGCGCACTGGCCTTGCGTGCGGTTCGATGCGTTCGAGAGGCCTTATCCGTCGGCGCCGCCGGCCCAGAACGACGTCGATGTGCCCGTGCTGCTCTACACGACATCAGGCACGACCAAAGGACCAAAACTCGTCGCGCATTCGCAGCGGACGCTGGTCACGCACGCCGCCTCCGTCGCCACGGCGCTCAAGCTGTCGTCGCAGCGTCATTCGCTGCTGGCGATGCTGCCGTTCTGCGGCACCTTCGGTATGACCAGCCTGCTCGGCTTCATCGCAGCGGGCGCGACTATTCATGTACTCGATGCCTTCGAAGCAGCACCCGCACTGAATATCCTCGAAGAGCAGAAGATCACCCACTCGTTCGGCTCGGACGAGATGTTCCGCCGCATCCTCGCGCTCACCGATGCGCCGCGCCCCTTCCCGCATCTCGAAATCTGCGGCTTCGCCGCGTTCCAGCCCGGCTGGCGCGAGCTTGCCGCGGAAGCCGAGGCGCGCGGCATGCCGCTGTTCGGTCTCTACGGTTCGAGCGAGGTGCAGGCCCTGTTCTCGATCGCGCGTGTCGGCGATGCCTTCGCCGATCGCATCGAGGGCGGCGGCTGGCCGATGTCGCCCGACGCAAAGGTGCGCGTACGCGACACCGAGACCGGCGAGTTCGCAGATCCCGGTATCTCCGGCGAGATCGAGATCAGCGCGCCGTCACGCTTCCTTGGCTATTTCAACAATCCGGACGCGACGCGCGAGGCGATCACCGCGGAGGGTTTCTTCCGCACCGGCGACATCGGCCGGCTGCGTGGCGACGGTGCCTTCGTCTACGAGACTCGTGCGGGTGACGCCATGCGGCTCGGCGGATTTCTCGTGGCGCCTGGCGAGATCGAGGACGAGCTCAAATCCTGCACCGGCGTGGCCGATGCCCAGGTCGTGGCGGTCGATCTGAAGGGCCATGCGCGTTGCGTCGCCTTCGTGATCCCGCACCACGAGCCACCGCATCAGGAGACGCTGGTCGCGCGCCTGCGCGAGCGGCTCGCCGGCTACAAGGTGCCGGCACGGATCTATGTCGTGGACGCCTTCCCCGTCACCGACAGCGCCAATGGCGTCAAGATCCAGCGCGCCAGGCTTCGCACCATGGCCGTGGAGCGCATCGCCGCCGAATAGCCCTCGGCTATTTCAAATAGCTCGCCAGATTGATGCTCAGGATCTTGGCGAGCGCCGAATAGGATGCGGTGAGCTGCGCCTGATAGGTCGAGAGCTGCGCCGTGACGGCGGCGACATCGACCCCGGTCAGGTCGTTCGACAGGGTCTCGGCATAGCTCTTGTAGTCGGTCTGGCGGGTGCTCGCCGTCTCGATCGAGGACACGTTGTTCGACAGCTTGGCCTGCACCGCTGCCGTGTCGTCGATCGCCGTGCTAGCGAGATCGAGCGCACTGGTGATATCCGAGGACGATAGCGAGGTGCTGTTGGCCACGAACTTGAGAACCCGCATCACCTCCTCGAACGCCGAATTGTCGGCGGTTACGCCGTAGGACACCGTCTCGTCGGCCGCGACCCGCACCGAGGCGATTTCGTCGTCGCCGTTGTAGTAGCTGGAATCGGTCGCGGTCAGCGAGCCGATGCCGGACGCGAAGCTCGTGAGATCGACCGGCGCCGTGTCGGTCTTGCCGCCGGCGAACACATATTGGCCGTCATATTGCGTGTTCATCAGGGAGCCCATTTCCTGCAGCATTTGCTGGGCGGTGGTGATCACCGAATTGCTCTCGGTCGAGCTACCGGTCGAGGCCGCGCTGAGCTGGGAGCGGAGTTGCGTAAGGATGTCCGTCATCGATCCGACCGCCGAGTACATCACCTGCACCTTGCTGTCGGCGAGCGTCGCGGCATCGATATAGGATTGCGCGCGCGTCACCGAGACCTGGAGGTTGACGACATGCTGCGCATCCGAGCCATAGCCGCCGAAATCGCCCGAGATCACGCCCGACGATTCCTGGATCTGCTTGTTGGCCATGACCGTCTCCACGCGCATCGCGTCGGCGATCATCCTGTTCGACTGTGCGAAGGTGGCGACCCGCATCGCGACCATGAGCCTACTCCCGGCTGTTACGACTGCACGGCGGACAGCAGCGCCGAATACATGGTGTTGATGGCCTGGATCAGCGCGGACGCCGCCGTGTATTTGTTCTGGAGCGTGCTGAGCTTGGCGGATTCCTCGTCGAGGTTGACGCCGGATTGCGAGGACAGCGAGCTCGCATAGGTCGACTGCGTGGTTTCCTTCGCGGTGTAATTGGTGGATGCCTGCGAGGCCTTGCTGGCGACCTCGGCCACGATGGCGGAGGCATAGTCGGCCAGCGAGCCGGTGGTGGCCGCAAGCCCGCCGGTGGTGGCGAATGTCCGGGAGCCCGTCAGCGCATCATAGAAGGCGTTGACGACGGTCGCCGACCCGGACGACAACACGGTGCTGCCGACGGTCAGGCTCGACGAGGAATCCAGTGTGCCGAGCTGAAGCTCGTTGGTGCCGGACAGGATCTTGCCGTTGACCGCGATATCCGCCGCGCTCGTGCCGGTCACGAGGTCGTTGAGACCGAAATACTCGGAAAATCCTTCCCCCGAGCTTCCCATCGAGCTGGTCATCTCGTTGATGGCGACACCGTTGCTCGAGCCGGTTGCCGTGATCGCGAGATGGCCGTCCGCATCGACCGCGGCCGACAGTCCGGAAATGCCGTTGATGGCGGTGACGAGATCGCCGATCGTGGAATAGGACGACAGGTCGAGATCGCTGTAAGAGACCAGACTGCCGCTCTGGTCGGTGACGGCAAGGCGCACGGAGCCGGTGGCGGACAACGCCGTGCTGCTGGTGACGCTGGTCGTTCCGGTGAGGCTCGTCGGCGCCGGTACCGCGGAGGCGCTGTTCGAAACGCTATTCATCGCGGATGCAAGCTGCTGGGCGAGCTGATCGAGCTGCGACTGCGCCGCCGGCAGCGTCGTGTCGCGGAGCGTGATGAGCGAGCCGATGTCCCCGCCCGTGATCTGCGAGGTGATATCCACCCCGTTCACCGTGATCGCGCTGAAGCCGCTGGACGAGGAACCGGCGGTATAGGTCGTCGCCGCCGTCACATTGGCCGCAGCGGTATAGCTGATCGTATGCGCGGAACTGTCGACCAGCGCCTGGCCGGACTTGGTGTAGATCTGGAGATCGCCGTTCGATGCCGTGAAGTAGCTGACATTCATCTTCGAGGCGAGATCCTGCAGCGCGGTGTTGCGCTGGTCCTCCAGGTCCGCGGTCGACTGGCCGGACGCCGCCGTCTGCTTGATCTGTGCGTTCAGATCCGAGATCTGCTGCAGGTCGGTATTGACGTCGTCGATCGAGGACGAGATGTCCTGGTCGGCATTGGAGCGCAGCTTCTGGATGCTGCTCGACGTCTCCCGCAACTGGCTCGCGACGTCATCGAGCGCACTGACGACATTGGATTGCAGCGAGGCGCTGCTCGGCGTGCTCGCCAGCGACGACAGCGCCGATTCCAGCGAAGCGATGCTGTTGGCAAGCGAGGTCCCGGTCGACGAACTGTCGGTGCTGCTGGTCGAGCCGTAGAGTTTTTCGAGCGACGTCAGATAGGTGTTGGTGGTGTCGGCCGACCCGAGGTCGGAGGTCGCGGAGATCAGCGACTTCAACAACAGCTTGTCGACCGTCGAGGTGATGCCCGTCACCGTGACGCCGGTGCCGACGCCGTTGGTGACGCTGCTCGACTGGTTCGCGGTCTTTTCGGTATAGCCCGTCGTGTCCGCGTTCGAGATGTTCGACGACGTCACGCTGATCTGCACCGAGGTGGCCGAGAGGCCGCTGAAGGCGATCGATCTTGCGATATCGAGTGACACGGCGAACCTCTCGATCCGTCAGGCGCTGCGGCTGGTGCCGCTGGAGACCGCGCGCGCGGCGAGACGGCCGGAGGCGCCATAGGGCGACACTGCGGCGATCTGCTCGCGGATCGCCTGCATGACGGCCTCGATCCGGCGGTTACTGGCTTCGATCGCCGCGCGCAGGCGCACCAGATTCTCGTCCATCGCCGTACGCAGCTTCAGGATCCGCTCCATCAGCTGCTCGCGCAGGATCCGGTCGTGCACGTTGAGGCTGGTCGTGCCCACCGCGCATTCGGCGACGATGCGCTCGAACATCTCGGCCAGCTGGCTCTTCTCGTCGACCTGCTTGAGGCGCGAGGCCGGCAGGCCCTTGGCGAGCTCGGCGTTCTCGTCGGCGACCAGCAAGGTCAAATTGTCGATCAGCGTGATCAGCGACTTGATTCGCGTGTCGCCGCTCGCGGCGTTCGTCCTCGTGGCTTGGCTCTTGGCCTGGGCTACAGTCATGGTCATCGCCTTCTAATTTTGTCGTTTGCCGCGCTGGACTTGCGAGCCGCGCAAATACGCGCCGATCGCGGTCGCCCTGACGGTCGCCTGCTTCATCTCGCCTTCGATCTCCGCGCGTTCCCGCAAGAGACCACGACGAGTCGTGTCGACGTCGTCGAGCAGCCCTAGCAATTGCTTGCGGTCGCCGCCTTTGGCGGTCGCGGCTCGTGCCACCAGCCGCTGGAGCCGGCGCAGCAGCGCCTCTCCGGCAGCGCTCGCTTTTTCACCTGGCATCACTCACCTCATCGCCGAGATCAGGGTGTCGTACATCTTGTTGACGGTGGAGATGACCTGGGATGCGGCGGAATAGGCCTGCTGCGCCGAGATCATGCTCGAGAACTGGCTGGAGGTGTCGGTGGTCGAGGATTCCAGCTCGCTGCCGTAGACCGTGCCGGCGCCGTTCTCGCCGGAAGCCTGCAACGCGGCGTTACCCGAGGTCACGGTCGCCGAGTAGAGGCCGTCGCTGGCGGCGGAGAGGCCGTTCGGATCCGCAAAGGTCGCCACCGCGATCTTGTAGATTGCGACGGTCTCGCCGTTGGAATAGGTGGCGTCGACCACGCCGTTCTTGCCGATCGAGACACTGGACAGCTTGCCGTAGGACAGGCCGTCGGAATCGATGCTGGTGACGTTGACCGACGGCGTGGTCTCACCGGAGGCGTATTGCGTCAGGCCATCGGTGCCGCCGACCGTGCCGAGGTTCATCGTGATGGTGCTGTCGGCGGCGCCGTCGGTCCAGCCCGTGACCGCAACGGTTGCCGGGCTCGGGCTGGTGCTGGCCAGCGAGCCGTCGCTATTGAAAGTGATGGCGATCGTGCCGGACGCCGTGCCTGTCGCGGTCGTGGTATCCGACGACGTCGTCGGATTGGCAAAGCTCGCACTCCAGGCGTTGGTACCGGTCTTGGTCCAGGTGATCTGCATCGTGTTTGCGGCACCGAGAGAGTCATACGCCGTCATCGAGCTGGTATAGGTGTCGCCAGTGGCGGCATCCGACGGCAGATTGGCCGCGATCGTGGTCTTGGTCGTCGCGCTGCCGCTGGTCGAGGCGATCTGGGTGTTGATGGCGGAAAGATTGCTGGCCGATTCGCTGCCGACGACATTGCCGTCCGCGTCGGTGCGCCATCCCTCCAGATAGCTTCCGTTGTTCTCGAGGTAGCCGGCATTGTCGATCGTGAAGGCGCCGTTGCGGGTATAGGACGTGATGCCGCCGGATGTGGCGCTATTCACCACGAAGAAGCCCGTCCCCTGGATCGCAACGTCAGTGGCGTTGGAGGTCGTGGCCAAGAGACCCTGCTGGGTGATGTTGGCCCGGCCCGCGACGGTGACGCCGCCGGACGCGTAGGAGGTCGTGTTGCTCGACGCGGTCACCAGCGCGTCGAACATTGCCGACGTCGTCTTGTAGCCGGTCGTATCGGAGTTGGCGATGTTGTCGCTGATCATCGACAAAGACTGGCTCTGGGCGCTGAGGGCCGAGATCGCTGAGGACAATGCACCGGTGAGACTCATGATGAAAACTCCGAGGAAATCAGGACAAGAGATCAGGACGTGACGCCGAGGATATTGGCGGCGCTGACAGAGACACCGTTCACCGTGAGCGAAGGCGTGGATGTCGAGGTGTCGATGCCAGTCACCGTGCCGGTGACGGTCGTGTAATTGAGGACTGAGTTTCCGGCGGAGTCAGTCGCGGTCACCGCGATGGTGTACTTGCCGCCGTCCGAGAGCTGGTTGCCGCTGGAGTCCTTGCCGTCCCAGGTAAAGCTGTTGGAGCCGGAATTGCCCGCGCCGGTTCCGGTGTAAACGACGTTGCCGGAAGAATCCGAGATGCTGACCGAGACATTCGAAGCGGCCGAGGACAGCGAGTAGCCGAACGTCGCCGAGCCGCTGCTCAAGGTCGACGTGTCGGTCTTCGCCTCGACGGTGTGACCGATATAGTTCACCGAGTTGAGCGTCACGAGGCTCGAGAACGAGCTCGCCAGCGACGACATGTTGGAGTTGATCGACTGCTGCTGGGTGAAATTGGCGTAGGAGGTGAGCTGGTTGATGAAATCAGTGGTCGAGGTCGCGTTCAGCGGATCCTGGTTCTGCAGCTCGCTGACAAGCAGGCTCAGGAAGTCGCTGGAGGTCAGCGACGAGCTGGACGATGTGCTCGAGGACGACGACGTCGTCGTGGTCGCAGTCGCTGCAGAACTCGTGGCGGAAACGGTCATCAGAAACTCCGGCTTTCCTGCGCGAGCAGCGACCAGATGTCGGTCGGCGGCGCTTGAAATCTGTGTGCTGATGAAACGGGTGGGCGCGCGGATTCAGGCGAGGATTCACGCGCGTAAAAACGGCTTTCGACACGGCAAAATCTGCCGCGTGCGCGCGTTGGAAGAGCGGTGATTTCAGCGTTGGGAGAGCGGAGGCTTCCACAGCGTCATGGCCGGGCTTGTCCCGGCCATCCACGACCTGCTGCGCAGCACGAAGAACGTGGATGCCGCCCGGGACAAGCCCGGGCATGACGACGTCTCACAATATTTGATATTCGATCTCGGAAAGAGCCGCTCAGCTCTCCGCCGTCTCGCCTTCGGTGCGCGGCTCGGCGGTGTCGCTCTTCATTTTCGCGGCCGCAGCGACGATGCGATCGGCGAGGCCCGCAGGCGCGCGGACCGCAGGTGCGGTGAGCGCGAGGCGCAAGGCGCGCGCCTCTTCCAGCAGGGCTTGCGCGGCAGGCGATTGCACCAGCAGCTGTTCGGCGGGCACACGTCGATCGTCAGGCCAGAGGGAGAGATCCTCGCCCAGCCGATCGATCAATTCCTCAAACTCGGTGACGTCCATCGCCTGCCGGTCCCGCCTCGGTCAGGCCCGTCATAAAGCAATGCAGGCGCGGCGGAAACCGGATTTCGGCTGTTACTGGCGCCAAAACCGCCCGCAGCACTACGGAAAGCGGCCAAATCGCCGGCCGCACCCATTGCCGCCCCTCCCCGCGTCGCGCAGAACCAGGTTGCGTCACCCCTTGCGGGCCGAATCGGCCGGCGCGGCCTTGCCGCCGCGCACCGTCGCATCGACGTGCTCCCATGCCTCCCGCAGCTCGGTCAACCCGGCAATGATGCGGCGAAAGCTCTCGCGGGCGTACGGCCGGCCATAGGCCTTGTGGCTCGCCAGGATCAGGGTGTTGTAGGTCTGGAACAGCCGCTCCGCCACCGCGCCGCCCTTGGCGAAATCGAGATTGTGGCCAAGCCCGCGCAAGATCGCGGTCGCCTTCATCAGATATTCGTGCCCCTCCTCGAAGCGCCGTGCCTCCTGCGCGGCGAGCGACTTCTGCAGGAAGGTGATCGCGCCGCCGAGCAGCATCGAAATCACCTTGAGCGGCGGCACGCTGGTCGCGGCGCCCCGATAGGCCTGGTTGGCCATGTACGCCATCGGATTATGCATCATCAACTACTCGAGCTGGAGTTAAGCAGGGCTTTGAGGTAGGTCAGTGTGTTGTTGGCGCTTTCGATCGCGGCCTGGTAGGCCGCATATTGCACCTGGAGTTGCGCCTGATAGGCGGACGCGGCGCTATCGATGTCGTCGACCTTCTGCTGAAGCACGTTGTCGCGATCGGTCAGGTTCGTGATCAACGTCTGCAATGCGCCCGAGCTCGACGAGTAGGTCTTGGCGACCTGGTAGAGCTGCGTGGCAATGCCCTGGGTCGAGGTCACCGTGATCGACTGCGAGGTCGAGCCCGAATAGGTGAAGGCCATGCCGGCATAAGCGGTTCCGGTAGCGCCGAGGATCGTGGTGCCGCTCACCATGAACAGCGAGGAATCGCCGCCGACGGAAGCGGCGGAGAGGTTTCCGTCCGAATCCACCGTGAGGTCGAGCGTGAAGGATTGCGGCGAGGTTCCGGTGTTGACGACACTGAGCTGGCTCGACGACGTCTTGGTCTGCGCCGACAGCAGCGTGGTGACGCCGCTCAGATTCGTGCTGAGGATCTCGGACAGCGTCGAGGTATCGAGCTCGAGCTCGTTCTTCTCGTTGAAGGACAGGCCGAGGTCGGCCATGGTGAGGCCGCCGACGGTGCTGTTGAGCGCGTTCTGGAGCGCGTCCATGATGTCGCGCATGGTGCCGTCGCCGAACAGCACGGCGCTCGAATCCGCCGTACCATCCGACCCGGTAGCCTGCTGCGCGATCACCGCATCGCGATACGTGTTGTAATTGGTGACGAGGTTCCCGACCGCCGTCGTGATCTGGCTGGTGTCGGCCTCGATGCTGATGTTCAGCGTGGAGCCACTGGGCGTCGCCTGGAGCAGGTTGAACGTCACGCCCGTGAGCACGTCGGTGATATCGTTGGTATCCCGTGTCATCGAGATGCCGTCGAGGGCGAAGATCGCGGCCTGCGAGGTCTGAAGCACGTCGGCGAAGGCGCCGGTGCTGTCGGTCACGCCGAGCTTGTTCAGGATGTCGTCGCCGGTCGTGCTGGAATAGGTAATGTCGGCGGCATCCTCGGTTCCCGTCAGGACCATCTCGTAGGACCCGCTCGACACCTGCACGATCGAGGCCTGAACGTTGGTGGTCGAGGTCTGGGCATTGATGCTGTCGACGACGTCCTGGAGCGACATCGTGCTGGTGATTGAGATGTCGGACGCCGTGCCGCCATCGAGGCCGATGGAAAACGTACCGGAATAGCCGAGCTCGTCGGTCTGGCTCGACTGCGAGGTACCGACCACCTTCTGCGCGGTCGCGACTTGGCTGACCGTCAGCGTATGGTCGCCAGTCGCAGCGCCGTTGCTGACCGACATCGATAGCGCGGAGGACGCGCTGACGTCGCCGGTCGAGCTGAGGGTCGCCGCGCGCGTGGCAAAGGCGTTGGTCGCCAGCGAATTGATGACGGAGGTCGCGAGCGAGGAAAGCCCGCTCGACAGCGTGGAAAGATTGGTCTGAAGCGTCGTGTAGGCGGTGATCTTGGCTTCGTTGTTGGTGATCGAAGTCGAGATCGTCGTCGCCGCAACGAGCTTGGCGTTCACCGCCGCCGTGATCAGCGCGCTCCAGTCGACGCTGGTCGATGTCGTGGTCCCGGTCGTGGTGACCGACGAACTGCTCGATGACGTCGAGGCGGTCGACGTGCTGCTGGTGCTCGAACTAACGCTGGTCACTGTGGTGCCCGCTCCATCCCAGGAAGAACCGGGCCGGCATCAAGCCGGCCCGGTATGACGGTCGTTCAGGCCTCGCGCCTTAGCCGAGCAGCTTGAGCAGATATTGCGGCATCTGGTTCGCCGCGGATTCGGCCGACACCGCGGCCTGGGTCTTTACTTCGGCGGAAGACAGCTTGGCCTGCTCGGATGCGATGTCGACGTCCTTGATCGCCGAGTTCGCGGACTGCAGGTTCTGGGTCTGGGTCGAGATCGAGTCGGACGAGAAGTTGAACCGCGATTCCTGCGCGCCGATGCTGGCGCGGGCGGCGGAGACGGTATCGATCGCGGTATCAAGGGTCGTCAGCGCCGAAGTCGCGTCCGACAGCGAGCTGACGTCGAGCGAGGATACGCCGAGCGACGACGCCGTCAGGTTCGACAGCGTGATGGTGATCGTGTCGGAGCCGGACGAACCGACCAGCACGGACACACCGGACGAAAACACGCTGGAACCGTCGAGCAGGCTCTGGCTGGAATAGCGCGTGCCGCTCGCGATCGAATCGATTTCGCTCGTGAGCTGCGTGAATTCCGAGTTGATATAGGCGCGGCTGGAATCGGTCGTGGTGCCCGAGGCGGACTCGGAGGCCAGCGACTTCATACGCGCCAGGATGTCGGAGATGTTGGAGGCACCGCCGTCGGCGGTCTGGAGGATCGCGGTCGCCTGGGAGGCGTTGGTCGCGGCCTGCTGCAGCGTTGTGACGTCCGAGGAGATGCGGGTGGAGATCGCAAGGCCCGCGGCGTCGTCGGAAGCCGAGGTGATGCGCGAACCGCTCGACAGCTTCGCGAGCGAGCTGCTCTCCTGCGCCGAATTGATGTTGAGGTAACGGACCGCGGAGTTCGCGGCGGTGTTGGTGTTGATTGCGGGCATTGGAAGCTCCTGTGCTGATGGGCATGGCGTGCCGCATCGTTGAAGACGATTGACGACGCAGACCGCAGCCCCGTCCGTTCGCTCAAACGGCGGAGTGCAAGGAGATCAGGCGCGGAAATTTTTGTGAGGCGATTTTTATGGTTAGCAATCGGTAAACGCGGTGCGGATGTCCCGCTCGTGCTTGCGCAACAGCTGCCGGAGCTGCTGGCGTCCGCGCTTGAGCAGCGACTCGACCGCGGCCACCGTGGTGTCCATCACCAGGGCGATCTCGCCGTTGCTCATGTTCTCGTGGTACGAGAAGATGACTGCGATGCGCTGCTGCTCCGGCAGGCGCTGCATCGCGAGCTCCAGCATGCCGTTCAGCTCGTTGCGCTCGATGATCTCCACGGCGCCGGGCTGACTGTCGGCGACTTCCGGCACCGTCTCGACGTTCTCGTTGCGGGGCTTGCGCCTGAGGTCGATGCAGCGGTTGGAGATGACGCGGTAGAGCCAGGTCGAGAATTTGGCGCGGCCGTGCTGCCAACGTCCGCGATGGCTCCAGATCTTGAGCATGGTGTCCTGCACTACGTCTTCGGCATCCGCCGCGTTGCCGACGATGCGCAGTGCGATCGCGTAGGCGCGATCGATATGACGCTCGACCAGCATGCGGAAGGCCGCCTCGTCGCCGGTCGCGAGCCTGTCCAGGAGTTCGCTGTCTTCATCAAAGACGAGATCGTCGCCGACAGGCACGCTGTCCGGCGCGAGCGGCGCCGACGGCATCATCGGCACGGTCGCGTCAGTCGGCACCGTCGTCGCGATCTCGGCCTCGGCGGGAGCCATGACATCAGCAGCGTAACTCATCCCGCAATCTCCAACCCGCAATGCCGGCGGCGCATATGCCACACGGCTTCCAAGCGTTGAACGCGAGGCCAAAACAATCCAGGCGAAGAATTTTTGTTATTTTTCAAGATGTTAGCCGGTATCTTTTGCCGAGTATCGGGCAATAATTGCCGACTGCGCGATGCTCCCGCGCCTTACACCAGCAATCATCACATCGTCTCGCGCCATGGCGGATCATCCATCCTGAACAGATGTACTCGGGAGAAAACGCTGACATTACGCGGCACTAGGTGATCGAACACGACACGCGCGCCGCGCGTGAAGACACGATTGTTTCCGAGTGTGAATGAACGCGAGACGACTTCTGCACTCGGCAATTTTTTCCGAATCACCTTTTTCGAACCTAGCGATTTTTTTGAATCTGTCAGTCGCGACGAACGCGTTTTTGAATCACGCGTGATTTTTTTTCGCATCTGTGGCGCCTGACTCCACGCATACGCGCGTTAATCCTCGTGTGGACGGGGAATTGCAGCATGAAAATAGCAACGGCCGGCGCGGCGCGCCGCGCACAAATTGTTTCTGCTTGGTCGTTCGATGTTTTCGATACATTTCTGCTTCGTGCCTGCACGACGCCAGATGGCGTATTTGAAAGGACTTACGAGCTATCGGGCATTTCAAGAACTTGTCCGAATGTTTCTGTGAGTTTCGTTCAGCATCGCATCCAGGCTGAAGCACGCGCGCGCAAGACCGCGAAGGAGAAGCGCGGTGCCAGCGAAGTTCATATCGACGAGATCTATTCCTATTTTCCGTTCAAGCTGTTCGGTCTGGCGCGCCGCGATCTGAGCGTCCTCGCCGAATCAGAGTTCGCAGCCGAGCTCGAGCTCTGCCGCGCCAATCCGGACATGCTCCGGCAATATCTGGACATGAAGAACGCCGGCCACCGCGTCGGATTCATTTCCGACACCTATTGGGATTCCGCTTCGTTGGCGCGGCTGCTGCGGGCCTGCCGCCCCGGTCTGGCCTGGGACTTCCTCTATGCCTCCTGCGACCACGGCAGCAGCAAGAGCGAGGCGCTGTTCGCGACATACCTCGCCAACGAGGGCATCGACGCCAGTGCCTCCTTCCACGTCGGCGACAATGACAAGGCTGATATTAACGGCGCCAAGCGCCACGGCATTCGTGCGCGCTATTATCCGCAGGCGACCGCCCAGCTCGCGTCGATTTTTCAGCGCGAAACCGCATTGTTCGAGCTCATCTGCACCGGCGCGCCGTCCCGGCTCGACCACGGTGCGCGCACCTTGCGGCGCATGGTCGCCGCGCGCAGCGCCGAGAGGTCGCCGGCTTTTCACCTGGGCCTCACGGTGCTTGGCCCGGTGATGACAGCGTTCGACGCCTTCGTCGCGAGGCGCTGCGAGGCGGTCGCGGGACCCGGCCGGAAAGTCGCCCTCGGCTTCCTCGGCCGCGACGGTTTCCTGTCGTACCGGATCTGGCAGGATCTGCACGGCATGTCGTCGGCCTATGTCGAGATCAACCGCCGTGTCAGCCTGATCGCCTCGGCCGACACGATGCAGCCGCTGGTCGATCTGCTCAGCAAGGTCTTCAAGATCGACGCTCCGACCTTTCGCGACATGGTGAAGATCATGCCGCCGAAAGTCGCGGCGTTCTTTGCCAGCTGTCCCGGCGGCATTGCCGCCGGCGAACAGCTGGCCGAGGCGCTGCCCGGTCTGATGGATCCGGCTGAGATCACAGCGCTCGCCGCAGGCCTGCGGGCCCGGCTGCTCGCCTATCTCCGTCACGCCATCCCGGGCTTCGACGATTGTACCGACCTCGTGCTCGCCGATCTCGGCTATTCCGGCAGCGTGCAGAAGGCGCTGCGCCGGGTCTTCGACATGGACGGCATCAAGATCCGTCTCCACGGCGCCTATCTGATGTCACTCGACGACGCCTTCGACGATATCGCCGACGAGGGCAGCGCGGAGGGTTTCATCTCCGACCTCGTCGTCACGCCGCATGTCAAACGCATGCTGATCCGCAACGTGGCATTGCTGGAGCAGGCCTGCTGCTCGGCCGATGGTTCGGTTCGCGATTACGACGGCGGCGCGGTGCAGCGCGAGATCAATCCGCGTCCTGCGGAGCAAATGGCGCTTGCCGCGGAGATCCAGGCCGGCGCGGAGGCCTTCGCGAAAAGCGCGGGCGATGTCGCGCTCGACCATGGCCTCTATCCCTATGCTGCGTCCGACGTCGCCGCGCGCTGGTGCGCGGCGACGCTAGGCCGACTTCTGCTGCTGCCCGACGACGACGAGCTCGCGCTGCTCGGTCCGTTGAAGCACGACGTCAATCTCGGCACCCACGCGCTGGCACCGATGCTCGACGAAAAATTCGTCCGCGATCAGATCACCGCCCGTGGCCTCTCTGCCGCCTGCACCTCGGCGGCACCGCCGATGTGGCTCGCCGGCAGCTTTGCCGGCCTGTCACCGTCCTACGGTTATCTCTATGCGCTGTTCGGCGCCAACCGTCTGCCCGCCGACGTCTTTGAGGAACGGCCGTGCGGCCTGGTTCAGGTCGGATTGTTTCGTGCCGGCGCCGATGCGACGCTGGAGACGGTGACTGTCCATCGCACCGGTCTCGGCGAGTTGCGTCTGCGCATCCCCCTGTCCCGGACCATGGCGGTCACCATGATCGCGCTGCCGCTGGCCAAATTCGCGCCCGGAGGTCTTCTTCACGGCGTCACGGTGCAGCAGGGTGACGACGTTCGCGATGCCGCCGAGAGCCAGGACGTCATCGGCCTCGCGGCCGATAGCCTGGTCTATGCCGGCGTGCAGCGAACCGGCGCGCAATATCGCGCCGAGAGCGACGACGGCTGCCTGCTGATCCCGATCGCCCCGATGACGCAGGAGATCGCGATCTATTCCGTCGCGATCACGCCGCTCGGCTCCAGCCCCAAATAATGCGCCTGATCGTGCCGCTCCGGCCGTTCAAGTGCGAGGGGCTGGCGACGTGAGGGGCACGGAATTGACGGACGAGACGCGCGAGAACCTTGATCGACTGCTGCTAACAGGCGGCGTCAGGCTCGGCCCGGCCCAGCGCGACCGTCTCGGCTGGCTGGTCGGCCAGTACGGCCTACCGACGCTCGACAACGTCAGCGAGCGCCGGCGAAACGGCGTCATCATTCTCAGGGAGCCACCGAGCGGCGCGGCGGCCGAGCTGCTCTACCGCTCGCTTACGCCCGGCTGCGCCGTCGTCATTCCCAGAAGCGAGAATCCCGGCTTCGATTTCCTCAAGTCCAAGCTGACCGAGTTTGGCACCGTCGCTCCCTGCGGCGCAGACGGCCCGCATGAGATGTGGTGGGGCGGCATCGGCTGGTCGAAATTCCTCACTGCTGCCGATGCAACCACCCTGCGCCCCCGGATCGTCTCCTGCTATCCGCGCCGCGGCGACGCAACCGCAGCGTTCGCGCTCCGGCATTCGCTCGAGCGGTTCGATCTCGCCTGCCATATCGAGCCGATCGATACGGAGTTCAGCGACCGGCTCCTCTGCTTCGAGAAGGCCGAGTTCATGCTGCGGATGTGGAACAAATATCGCGAGCCGCTGCTGTTCGTCGAAACCGGCGCCGTGCTGCGCGAGGCGCCATTGCTGCCGTCCTTCCTCGGCTGCGACGTCGCCCTCCACAAGTGGAACCGCTGGGAGATGTCGGCGCGCACGCTCTATCTCGGCCGCACCGAGCGCGCCGAACGGCTTCTGCGCACCTGGCAACAGCTTGCAGCGTCTTACCCCGCGATCTGGGATGGCTATCTGCTCGACCAAGCCTGGAGCCTGACATCCTCGCAGATGCCGCTCGACACCGTGTGGCTGCCGCGCTCCTATCACGCGCTGAAGGGCGACCTCGGCGCGATGCGCGCGACGATCCTGCACGACCAGCAGACGACGACGCTGGAGCTCGGACCCGATCCGGCCTTTGCCGGCATCGCGCGTGCGGCCCGCCGCGCAGGACGCACCGGCGCCCGCGACGCCTTCATGGTGATGACCTCGAAAGCCGAGACCGGCAACGGCATCGCCGTGATCCTGCGCGACGTCTCGGCCGGTGATGCGGATGCAGTGGCCGCGACCGTGGAGGCCGTGACCGGCGCCTATGCGGCCGATTGCGGCGGATATGGCCGCCTCGAGCTGTCGCTCTGCGCCTGGCAGGACGACGTCGGTGCCGCGCGCGATGCCGCGGCCATGGCGCGCTACCGCATCCTGGAGATCGCGCCGGGCCAGCGCATCGCCAACGATTTCTTTGCCGCCCACGCGACCGACGACGCAGTCATGACCGCCCGCCATCTCTTCCCCTGAGGGACGTCACAAGATGCTCAAGACCATCATCCTGCTCACCGACACCGTGCAACAGCAGCAACCGCTGGCCAATCTGCTCCGCGAGCACAATCGCGGGCTCGCCTTCTGCTCTGCACTGCGCGCCCAGGACCTCAGCGGCATCGCGCCGGACGTGCTGAGCGAGGCTCGGCTGGTGTCTTTCGCCGCCGACGTCGCCGTCCCCGAAAAATTCCTGCTCAGGCTCGGCCATGGCGCCTACAAGTTCTACGCCGCACCGACGCAATATCCGGGCTTGCCGCCGGCGCCCGACGAGGGCGACGAAGATCCGCGATGCTACTCCGTGATCGCGCAATCAATGACAATCTGGCCCGACTTCAAGAAGGTCGTCGGGCTGGAAACCGTAACCATCCCGGATGGCACCGTTCCTGCCGAGCGCGAGCGGCTGGTGTTCTCCCGCCTTGCACATCTGTTCTGGGGAATGTCGCACATGATCGCCGGCGAGGCGACGGATCTCCCTGGAATCATCGGGTCCGGCGAGAGCCAGCGCCCGACGCTTGCAATGATGAACTAACGCGCGGGGCGACCGAGCTGAGCTGACAGGGCGTCGCGGTGCTCCGGCGCCGCGATCGCGATCATACGGCGCGCGCGTTCGGCAAGGCCGCAACCGCGCAGCTCCGCCACACCCCATTCGGTGACGATGGCGTCGACATCAGCGCGCGGGGTCGTCACCGTCTCGACATTCGCGACGATCCGGCTGGCGCCATCCGACGCCGTCGCCGGCAGCGCGATGATCGCCCTGCCTCCGGGAGACGCATTGGCACCCCGTACGAAATCGAGCTGCCCGCCGATCGCGCCGATTGCGACACCATTCAGCGTCTCGGAATTGACGCTGCCGTCCAGCCCGACCTGAAGCGCCGAATTGATCGCGACCAGCCGGTTGATCCGCGCCAGCACGCCCTGGCCGTGCGTATAGGACGTCGGCCGCACCGAGACCTCCTTGTTCTCGTGCACGAAGCGATAGAGCCGCTTCGTGCCGATGACCTGGTTGGTGACGGTGATCCCGGCATCGATGCCCTTCTCCGCATTCGTCACGACACCGTGCTCGATCAATTCGACGACGGCGTCGTTGATCAGGCCGGAATGGATACCGAGATTGCGCGAATGGGACAGCGAGGAGAGGATTGCGTCCGGAATTCGGCCGACGCCGAACTGGAGCGTACTACCGTCTACGATCAAGCTCGCCGCATGGGCGGCAATACGACTCGAGATGTCGTCAAGCGGCGGTGACGCCAATTCAACCGGCGGGCGGCGTGCCGTCACGCGAATATGGATCGGCACTTCGGCCGGCCATTCCGCGCCGAACGTAAAGGGCGCATCCGGATTGATCTCGGCGACGACGAGGCGTGCGCTGCGCGCGGCGTCGATGACATAATCATTGGAGAGGCTGGCGCTGAGCCGGCCCGCGGACTCCGCAAGCTGCACCAGAACGACATCGGCCTTGTGGCGGCGCGCGGCGAAGTCCGCGCAGAAGGCGCTGTAGTTGCTCGGGATCACATCGAGCCGCCCGGCTTTTGCCAGCCGCCGCGCATTGCCGATCACGCCATAGCTCTGGAACGAGACGTTGGGCGCTTGGCCTGCGGAAAACGTCTCTGAGAAAACCGGCCCGACCATCATGCGAAAGGGCGGAAGATGCGACGCCTGCGCCATCAACGCTTCGGTCAGGGTGATGGGCTCGGCCGTCGCCTGCCCGCACACCACGAGATCACCCTCACGGATCAAGTCGGAAAAGGCGATCGGCGCAGCGTATCCTCGCATCGCCGCCTCAGTCCATACGCGTGAGGCGTGCGGAAGATTCGCCCAGCAGCGTCCGCAGCTCCGTCTTCACGATCTTGCCGTAGCTGTTCTTCGGCAGCTCGCCGGTGAGATAATAATGCTTCGGCCGCTTGAAGCGCGCGATCCAGGCGTTGCACATCTGGTCGAGCTCCTCCCGGGTCACCGCCCTGCCCGCGACGGGAACGACGACGGCAACCACCTCCTCGCCCCATTCCGGATGCGGCCGGCCGATCACCGAGACCTCCGCCACGGCCTCGTGCCGCAGCAGTACTTCCTCGACCTCGCGCGGATAGATGTTAGTGCCGCCGGAGATGATGACGTCCTTGGAGCGGTCCTTCAGCGTGAGAAAACCGTCGGCGTCAAAGGCGCCCATGTCGCCGGTATAGAGCCAGCCGTCGCGCAGCGTATTGGCGGTCGCCTCCGGGTTCTGCCAGTAGCCGGACATCACGGTATCGCCGCGCACGATGATCTCACCGACCTCATCAGGCGCAACGTCCCGCCCCGCTTCATCCACGGTGCGCACCTGCACGACGCCCTGCGCGATGCCGACAGAGGCGAGGCGTTCCTCGTGGCGCGGATGCCCGGCGTCGATGTGCATGGACTTCGGCAAGTAAGTGATGGTCATCGGCGTCTCGCCCTGACCGTAGATCTGTACCAGCTTCGGCCCGAACACCGCGAGTGCGGCCTTGCAGTCGGCGACATACATGGGGCCGCCGCCATAGATAATGGCCTTCAGCCCCGGCGCGGTGGCGCCCGAGGCTTCCGCCGCGACCGTCAGCCGCCGCACCATGGTCGGCGCGGCGAAGAAGGAGATGCCGTCGCGCTTTGCCGTCAGTTCCAGAATTTCGTCCGGCTCGAAGCGGCCGCTCTCGGGAATGATCTGCGCCCCCATGCCGAGCACATGCGGCACCATGTAGAGGCCGGAGCCGTGCGACATGGGCGCGGCGTGCAGCAGCGCCTCGCCTGATACGACCGGGTTGATTTCGGCGAGATAGTTCATCGACATCGCAAGCAGATTGCGATGGCTCAGCACCGCGCCCTTGGGACGGCCGGTCGTGCCGCTGGTGTAGAAGATCCAGGCCGGGTCGGTGATGGCGACATCGGCGATGGCGATGCCGTCGGTCTTCTCGAGGTCCCGATGTTCGGCCGAGCCGATCTCGACCACTTGCGGCTTGGCTGTACCGAGCGCCAGCGCTTCCGAGGCAACGCTCGCCATGTCCGAGGTCACGAACACCACCGCCGCGCCCGAATTGTCGAGGATGAATGCGACTTCGCGCGGATGCAGCTTTGCGTTGATGGGAACGGCGACCAGCCCGGCGTGCCAGCAACCATAGAGGCACGCGACATAATCAGGCACGTTCTTCATCAGCAATGCGACGCGAGCGCCCTTGGCGAGGCCGAAACGCTGCTGCAACGACGCCGCCAGCGAGGCCACTGTCGTGGCGAGCCGGCCGTAGTTCGCGACCGGTATCAGCCCCTTGAGCAGCGCCGGCGCGGACGCATCGGCCTTGGCGGCACGCAGGAGATGATGAGCGAGGTTCATGTGCCGAATTATCCACGCGACTTCAGTAAGACTTGGCCAGGCCCAGTACCTTTTCTGCAATAAAGCTGAGCGCAAGCTGCGGACTGACCGGCGCGATGCGCGGGATCAGAACCTCGCGCAGATAACGCTCAACGTGAAACTCCTTGGCATAACCGAAGCCGCCATGCGTCATCACCGCCTGCTCGCAGGCGTGGTAGCCGGCCTCGCCCGCAATGTATTTCGCGGCATTGGCGGCGCCGCCGCAGGGCATGCCCTTGTCGTATTGCCACGCCGCCGACATCACCATCAGCCAGGCCGCCTCGAGCTCGACCCAGTTCACCGCGAGGGGATGCTGGATGCCTTGATTTTTGCCGATCGGACGGTTGAACACCACGCGCGTCTTGGCGTATTCGGTCGCGCGCGCCAGCGCGAGCTTGCCGAGGCCAACGGCTTCCGCCGCGATCAGGATGCGCTCGGGGTTCATGCCTTCGAGGATGTACTGAAAACCCTTGCCCTCTTCGCCGATGCGATCTTCCATCGGAATTTCAAAGTCCTCGAAGAACAGCTCGTTGGAATCGACGCTCTTGCGGCCCATCTTCTCGATCTCGTGGACTTTGATCTTCTTTCGATCGAAATCGGTGTAGAAGAGGCTCAGCCCATGCGTCGGCGAGCGCACCTCCTCCAGCGGCGTGGTGCGCGCCAGCAGCAGGATCTTGTGCGCGACCTGCGCGGTCGAGATCCACACCTTCTGGCCGTTGACGATGTAGCGGTCGTTCTTGGCGACGGCGCGGGTCTTGAGCTGCGTCGTGTTGAGGCCGGTGTTGGGCTCGGTGACGGCGAAGCACGCCTTCTCGCGGCCGTCGACCATCGGCGGCAGCATGCGCTTGCGCTGCTCCTCGGAGCCGAACACGACGACCGGATTGAGACCGAATACGTTGATGTGCACGGCGGAGGCGCCGGACATGCCCGCGCCGGATTCCGCGATCGCGCGCATCATGACCGCCGCTTCGGTGATGCCGAGCCCGGAGCCGCCATAGGCTTCTGGCACGCAGATGCCGAGCCAGCCGGCGTCGGCAAGTGCTTTATGAAAATCATGCGGGAAGCCGCCGTCGTGGTCCTTCTTCAGCCAATAGGCGTCGGGAAAGCCTTCGCATATTTTTGCGATGGCGCCGCGAATGGCTTCCTGCTGGTCGGTAAGCGCGAAATCCATGTTGTTGATCTCCTTCTTGGGAGCCGAGCTCCGATCCTAGCGCCCCATCTGCGAGGGCAGCCAGAGGATGATAGACGGAAAGGCCACCAGAATCGCGATCGCGATCAGATGTGCGATGAAGTGCGGGAAGGTGCCGTGGAACACTTCCGACACTGGCCGCTTGGCGTAGCGGGCGACGATGAAGCAATTCAGCCCGACCGGCGGCGTGATCATGCCGACCTCGGCGGTAACGATCTTGATGACACCGAACCAGATCGGATCGAAGCCGAGCGTCTTGATCAGCGGCAGCACGATCGGCACGGTCAAAACCAGGATCGCGATCTGATCCATGAAGGAGCCGAGCACGATATAGCCGAACAAGATCAGTGCGATGATCACCCATCGGGAGGTCGGCAAGCTGCCGATCCAGGCGACGAGGTCCTGCGTGACATGGGTGAGCGTGAAGAAGTAGCCGAAGATCGAGGCGCCGACCAGGATCGTCACGATCATGCAGGTGCCGTGGCAGGCGCTGAGCAGCGCGCGGTAGAGCGAGCCCGGATTCACCTTGCGCTTCGCGACCGCGAGCGAAAACGCTCCCGCCGCTCCCAGCGCTGAGGCTTCGGTCGGCGTCGCAATTCCGAGATAGATGGTGCCCGTGACGAGCGAGAACAGCAGCACCATCGGGCCGACCTGCCACAACAACAAAAACTTCTCGCGCCAGGACACCGGCTCGACGCGCGGAGCCCGTGAAGGATCCTGCCAGACCAGGAAATAGATCGTCGCCATGATGGTCGCGGTCACAAGCACCGCTGGAAGGATGCCGCCGATCAGCAATTGCCCGATGTTGACTTCCGCAAGCAGACCAAAGATCACCAGCGCCACGCTTGGCGGAATCAGCATGGCGAGCGTGCCCGAGATGGCGACGACGCCGGCGGCCATCTTCGGCTCATAGCCCTGCTTGATCATCGCGGGCAGGCTCGTCGATGACAGCGTCGCTGCGGACGCCGTCGAGGTGCCGCAGATCGCGCCGAAACCGGCGCCCGCCAAGGCGGTCGCCATGCCGAGCCCGCCGGGAACGCGGCCGATCCAGGCGGATGCCGTCTTGAACATGTCGTCGGCGACGCCGGACAGCAGGACAAGCTCCGCCATCAGCAGGAACATCGGGATCGTGATCAGCTCATAGGACGACACAGTCGAGAGCGGTGCCGTCTGGAGAATGCCGAACAGCGTGCTCGTGCCGCCGACCATCAGGAGGCCGACCGAGCCGGCGAAGCCCATGGCGAAACCGACCGGCGTTCCGATCGCAAGCAGAAGGAAGAGCAGGCCAAGTACGATGATGACGGTCATTTCAGGCTGCTCTTATTCGAAGCTGCGGGTTTCGTCGGTCAAAGGCGGCAATGGAAACAGATCACGCCCCGATGCGAGGCTGAGCACATTGCCCACGAGTTGCAGCGCCAGCCGCAGCACCAGAACGCCGCAGCCGAACGGGACCAGCGCCGCCGAAATCCATGTCGGCCACGGAATGGCGCCGGCGAGCACGTCGTGCTGCTCGTAGTTCTCCAACGCCCGCTCGAACCCGACCTTCGAGATCAGGATAAAGACAAACAGTCCCGTGAGCGCGGTGACGATTTCCGACAGACGCCGCCCGGCTGGCGGCGCGCGCGACAGCAGGATGTCGACGCCGACATGCGCATGCACGCGCAAGGTATCCGACAGCGTCAGGAAGAACACGCCGGCCGTCAGATAAAGGCCGATCAGGTCGTAGGTGAACGAAAGCGGACTATTCAGGACGTAGCGCATGAAAACGTCGGCCACGACCAGTGCCATGATCGCGAACAGCGAAATCGCCGCGATCACCGTGAGCGCGCGCTCCAGCATGCCGAGAACATCGATCGCCCGCTTGATCACCTTTGACGCCTCCTTGCGCTGTCGTGTGGAGTTACTTGGCGCCGCCGGCGGCGAGCAGACCTTCGAACTCCTTCAGCGCGGCGGATGCCTGCTTGCCACGACTGTCGAGACCAGCCGCCCATTCCTGACCGACGCCCTTCAGCTTGTCCTTCATCTCGGCGCGCGTCGCTTCCGGAAGCGGATCGAAGCTGACGCCCTGGTCCTTGAGATGTTTCGTGGTCACCTCGCCCTCCTTTTCGACGCCGGCGCAGGCCTGCGGCGTGATCGCTTCCGAAGCCTCGTTCATCGCCGTCTTCACATTATCGGGCAGCTTGTCCCAGACCGACTGGTTGATGGAATAGGCGACGATGAAGCTGCCGAAGCTGACGCCTTCGGTGGCGTGCTTGACCAGCTTGTCGAGGCCGTAGGACACGACGCTGTCGAGCGGGAACAGCAGGCCGTCCATGGTGCCGCGCGACAGCGACTCGTAGGCATCGGGCGCGGCCATGCGCACCGGAACGGCGTTGAGGGCACGCAAGGTCAGGTCCTGCGCGCCGCCTGTGGTGCGCAACTTCAGGCCCTGCATGTCCTTGGTCGTTTCCACCTTCGACTTGATGGTCCACACCTGGTAGGGCGGCAGCACCACGGCCATCAGCAGCTTGATCTTGTTGGGTGCGTATTCCTGCTTGGCCAGAATGCCTTCGCGCGCGGTCTTCCAGTAAGCGAGCGTCCCCTGACAGCTGGTCGCAAACGCGCCCGGCAGTTGCGCGACTTCCGACAGCGGCATCTTGTCGGAAACATAGGACGGCCCGATGTAGCCGATGTCGACCACGCCGGACTGCGTCAGCCGCAGCATGTCCGCGGCCTTTCCGATCTGCTGGTTCGGATAATAGGTGAAGGTCACCGCGCCGTTGGTGCGCTTGGTGACGTCGTCCATCCAGGGCTTGAGCATCAGGCGGACGAGATAGTGTCCGGCGGGGAAGCTATCGGCGACCTTCAGCTCGAGTGCCTGCGCCTGAAGTGTCGAGACCGGCAGCGAAAGAGCGAGCGCTGCGGCAGCCCGGACCAGATTCGTCTTCATATCGTTCTCCCTCACGCGTCCCCATGCCGAAGGTGGCAGCCTCATGCCGCCAGCCGTCCGGCCCTCGCTCCATTTCTTGCTTGAGGAAGATGTACATATGTGTGAATTTATCTGTCAAGTATATGAACTAAGCATGCGGCTATGCTCCGCTGGACGGCATAGTGGGATTGACACCCATATTTTCTGAACTCTAACTCCATGCATATGAATTTACCCCACGAGGCCCCATGGGACCGCTCGCCGGCTTCACCATTCTCGACCTGACATCGGTGCTGATGGGCCCCTACGGCACCCAGGTGCTGGCGGACATGGGCGCAGACATCATCAAGGTCGAAAGCCCCGAGGGCGACATCGTTCGCCAGATCGGTCCCGGCCGCACCCCCGGCATGGGCGGGATGTTTCTCAATGCCAACCGTGGCAAGCGCAGCATCGTGCTCGACCTGAAGAAGCCTGAAGGGCGCGACGCGCTGTTGCGGCTGGCGAAGGGCGCTAATGCGCTCGTCTATAATGTGCGCCCGCAGGCGATGGCGCGGCTCGGCCTCGATTACGAAGCGCTTCGCGCGATCAATCCCGCCCTCGTCTATGTCGGCGCGTTCGGCTACGGCCAGTCCGGCCCCTATGCCGCAAAACCCGCTTACGACGATCTGATCCAGGGCGCCGCGACCATTCCGACGCTGCTCGCGGCGGCCGGCGACGGCACGCCGCGCTACGTCCCCGTCACCATCGCCGACCGCATCGTCGGCTTGATGATGGTCAACGCGATCATGGGCGGGCTGATGCATCAGAGCCGCACCGGCGTGGGCCAGCGCATCGATGTGCCGATGTTCGAATCGATGACGGAGTTCGTGCTGGTCGATCATCTGGGCGGACTCACCTACGATCCGCCGCTCGACCATGGCGGCTACGCCCGCCTGCTCTCGCGCTATCGAAAGCCCTACAAGACCAGCGACGGCTATCTCTGCGTTCTCATCTACAACGACAAGCACTGGCGCAGCTTTTTCGAGGCGATCGGCCGGGTGGAATTCCTGCAGCAGCCGCGCTTTGCCAACCACGCGGCCCGCACAAAGCACATCGACGAGATCTACGAAGAGATCGGCCACATCTTCGCAACGCGCACCACCGCGGAATGGCGCGAGCTGCTGGAGCGCGCCGACATTCCGGTGATGTCGATGCATACGCTGGAGACGATCCAGGACGATCCGCATCTCAAGGCGATCGACTTCTTCCGGACGGTGGATCACCCCGTGGAAGGCCGCATCCGCCAGATGCGCGTGCCCTCGACCTGGAGTGTGACCCAGCCCGAACCCGCCGGCCCCGCGCCGACGCTCGGCCAGCACGGCCGCGACATTTTGCGCGAAGCCGGCTTCTCAAGTGACGAGATCGCGCAGCTCGCAGGGCAAAAAGCAGTTCACCTGGCCACGCCGCCGTAAAGGGCAGCGCGGGCCAAATCGCAACAAGACAGGGAGGAAACCGCGATGGCCGGACTTTATTTCGAAGAGTTTTCCGTGGGCCAGGAGTTCAGGCATCCGCTGAGCCGGACCGTCACGGAAATGGACAACACCATGTTCAGCCTGCTGACGCTGAACCCGCAGCCGCTGCATATCGACGCGCATTTCTCCGAAAAGACCGAGTTCGGCCAGCGCATTTTCAACAGCCTTTACACCCTCGGCATCATGATCGGCATGACGGTCTATGATACGACCATGGGGACCACCGTCGCCAATCTCGGCATGACCGACGTCACTTTTCCAAAACCGGTCTTCCATGGCGATACCTTGCGGGCGACGACGAAGGTGCTTTCGTTGAGGGAATCCAAATCGCGGCCCAAGGCGGGCATCGTCGAGTTCGAGCACCACGCTTTGAACCAGAACGACGAGATCGTCGGCAAATGCCGCCGCATGGCGATGATGCACAAGAGGCCGGTCTGATGCGTTCGATGCTGTTCGTGCCGGGCGATTCCCCGCGCAAATTCGAGAAGGCGAGCGAAGGCAATGCCGACGCGCTGATCATCGACCTCGAGGATTCCGTCGTCACCGACAAGAAGCCAGAGGCGCGCGGGTTGACGCTCGCCATGCTGAAGGGCCGCAGCAAGCCACACCAGCTCTATGTCCGCGTCAATGCGCTCGACACCGACATGACGCTCGCCGATCTCGCCGCGGTGATGCCGGGCAAGCCCGACGGCATCGTGCTGCCGAAATCGCAAGGCGGTGATAATGTGCGGCAGGTCTCAACCTGGCTCGAAGCCCTGGAAGCTGCGTCCGGCATCACGGTCGGCGCGACACGCATCGTCTGCGTCGCGACTGAGACTGCCAGCTCGATCTTCGGACTCGGCAGCTACAAGGGCTGCTCCCCTCGCCTCGCCGGCCTGATGTGGGGCGCGGAGGATCTCTCGGCTTCGCTGGGCGCCACCGAGAAGGCGAGCGGCGGCGTGTTCCATAGCCCCTATCGTCTTGCGCGCGATCTCTGCCTGATGGCGGCCGCCGCCGCCGAGGTCGCGCCGATCGACACGGTCTATACCGACATCGACAATCTGGCGGGCCTCGAACAGGAAACGCGCGCAGCGCGCCGCGACGGTTTTTCGGCGAAGGCGCTGATCCACCCCAAACATGTCGATGTTGTCAACGCGGCCTTCGAGCCGACGGAAGCCGAGCGCAATTGGGCGGAGAAGGTGATCGCGGCGTTCGCGGGCAATCCGAACTCCGGTACGCTGCGTCTCGACGGCCAGATGATCGACAAGCCGCATCTTCGCGCCGCGAAGAAAATCCTCGGCCAGCCCTAGATCAGGACGCAAAGCCCCGCCATGATCGTTCGCCAAGCCGCAAATGTTCTGGAGATCATGGAATTTTTCGCGCAGACGAGGAAGCCGGCGACGCTTGCCGAGATCGCCGATCATTTCGGCTGGCCGCGCTCGTCGACCTTCAATTTGCTCGCGACGCTGTCGGAGAAGGGCTATCTCTATGAGCCGCGGCCGCGCGCCGGCTTCTATCCGACGCCGCGATGGCTGGCGATGGCGCGGATGATCTCCGAGGTCGAGCCGTTGCCGACTTGGACCCACACGCTGATCGCCGATCTCTCTGCCGAGACCGGCGAGACCGCATCCATCGTGGCACCGGCCGGCGTGATGGCCGTGTTCATCGACGTCGTCGAATCCCAAGCCGCGATCCGCTATTTCGCGACCATCGGCCATCGCGTTCCGATCCACGCCACCGCCAGCGGCCGCGCGCTGCTGCTGCAATATTCGCAGGAAGAGCGCGATGCCGTCTATCGCAAGATCGAGTTCAAGCAATACGGTCCCTCGACGCCGATCAGCATCGAGGCTGTGGAACTCGAGCTGCGCAACTCGGTCTCGCGCGGTTACTGCCAGAGTTTTGCCGATTACAGCCGCGACCTCGCCGGCGCCGCGATTCCGCTGCCGATTGGAGATCGCAGGCTCTCGGTCGTCGTTGCGGGCCCTGAGTTTCGGATTGGCCCGAAGGTCGTGGAAGTGGCTGCGCTGATCGCGCGTACTGTCGACCGGCTGCGGCCGAAGGCGGCTGCGTAACGCGGGTGCGGATTCCTACGGCGCGACCTTGTCGGCGTTGAACCCGTTGCCGTCGAGCGCACGACGCACCGTGCCGTCCGCCTTGGCCTCACCCATGAAATGCGCGGCCCAGACCTTCGCTGCCGCCTTGCCCTTCGGCACGACCACAACCACGCCAGTCGACTGGATCACTTCATCCAGCACCTTCGTTCCCGGCAGTTTTCGCGAGAGGTCCTCTAAAGCCCCCATGCCCATCGCGAGCGCATCAAGCTCGCCCTTGCCAATCAGCTCGGCCGCCTCCTCGGGCTTCACGAACTTCTTCAGCCTAGCCTGCTTCAGCGACTTCTCGACCGTACGCGACGTCGACGTCCCCTCGATACAGCCGACCCGCATTCCCGCGCGATCGACATCCGCCACCGAACGGATGTCCGAGCCGGCGCGCACGAGATAGCCGCTCATATAGGCGACGTAAGCCGGGCCCTGGTCCACGAAGGCCTCACGCTTGACGTCCGCCGGCATGAAGGAGAGATCCCAGACGTCCTTGTCGCTGGCGGCTGCGATCTCGTCGGAGCTCTGGTATTCGACGAGCTGAAGGGGAACGTGCAGCTTGTCGGCCGCGGCCTTTGCGAGATCGACGGTGACGCCGTGCGGCTTGCCGGTCGAGGGATCTCGCGTCGTCCAAAACGCCGACGCGGCAGGGCCGACGGCCACCGCCACGCGCAACGCTCCCGAGGGCACGATGTCGGCGAGGCCTTCGGCTTTCACGCTGGGAATGTCGGTCATCGCGAAGGCCAAACCCAACACAACAATCAAACCATGCCGCAACATCTTGCGCCTCCAAAGTTGGACGATTGCGTCAGCAAAGCCGGCAGTCCGCTCCCTCGCCCCGTTCTTACGGGGAGAGGGTAGGGGTGAGGGGCTGCTTCCGCAACGATGGTGACAGTGAGACTCGCAGAGAGTCCCCTCACCCGCCGCGCTTTGCGCGTCGGCCTCTCCCCGCGTGCGGGGAGAGGCGAAAAGTCAGACAATCTTGATCGACATATCCGGCAGGCCCTCGAGCTTGCACAGGAGCACATCGCCCTTCACCACCGGGCCGACATTCTCCGGCGTGCCGGAATAGATGATGTCGCCGGCCTTCAGCTCGAACGCTTCCGACAGCTTTGCGATCTGCTCGGCGACGCTCCAGATCATCTTGCTGAGATCCGAGCTCTGCTTCACCGTGCCGTTGATCGCGAGCGAAATCGCGCCTTTCTCGAAATGGCCGGTCTTGCTCGCGGGGTGGATCGGTCCGATCACCGCCGCGTGGTCAAAGCTCTTGCCGATCTCCCACGGCTTCTTTTCCGCGGCCATGCCGTTCTGGAGATCACGCCGTGTCATGTCGAGGCCGAGCGCGTAGCCATAGACATGCTCAAGCGCCTTGTCCGCCGGGATGTTGCTGCCGCCCGATTTCAGTGCGGCAACCAGCTCGACCTCGTGGTGATAGTTCTTGGTCAGCGACGGATAGGGATGGTCCGCGACCTCGCCGACCGCGACGTTCTGGATCGCGTCGGTCGGCTTTTGGAAGAAGAACGGCGGCTCGCGGTTCGGATCCGAGCCGCGCTCGATCGCATGCGCGGCGTAGTTGCGGCCGATGCAGTAGATGCGGCGGACCTGGAACACACTGGTTTCGCCGACGATCGGGATCGCGACCATCGGCACCGCGAAGATCGGCTTGGGTGCGGCCTGCGCTACGGCTGGCGCGGCGTCGGCGAAGCCGGCCGCAGTCATCGCGGCTGCGGCCGTGAGCACGTCACGTCGAGAGGTCTTTGTCATGGTTCTGTTCCTGGCTTGGGCACTCGTTTCCTGCGTGGCTATTCTTAGGGCGAAACACTCAATGGGCCAATGGATCAGGCCGCATCTGCACCTTGTAGACTTTAGGCGAGGACTCCTTGCCGCCTTCCCCGTGGAAGCTCGCCCGCGTTCCGGTCGTGCTCCACAGGCCGCGGCCCTTCCAGCCGGTGTCGGGGTCGTCGATCCGGCCATCGACATTCTTGGTGAAGAAACCGAGCGGGTATGGATTGCGCAGGTTGACCAACTGCCCGCTGACCAGCGCCAGCAGCGACTCACTGCCATTGGCGCTGGCGATCGGCACGTTCGCACCGAGGCCGAACGTGTTGTAACGGTCGACCCAGACATAATAGGCGTGGTTGGCGCTGCCGTTGGCATCTAATCCCTTGAACTGCGGTCCGGGCATGCGCCAGGTCTTCCAGCCTTCCGGACATTGTTTGCCTTCCGCCGTCGTCGGCCCGTTCAGCGGCCCCTTGCAGAGCTTGCGATCGAAGCTTGCAAGATGCCCGCTGGACAGCACCGTCCACACCACCCCGTCGAGGCCGATGTCGAGACCACGCGGACCAAACGTGCCTTCCGGCGGCTGGTATACTTCGGACAACGCGGTGTTGGCGGGATCAGGCCCGGGCATCACGCGAACGATGTAGCCGGGCTGGTCGATGCGGGAGAAGCCGCGGTCCATCGCCTGGCCCCAGATCGATTCGTCGACCGGGCTCGGCATGATGCCGTAGAAGGACGCCGCGATGCGCTTGTCCTTGGCGGGATCGACCGGGTCTTTGTGCTCGACATATGCATCGCGCTTGCCGTTGCCGTTGGTGTCGATGACCAGCGGCGTCCAGCCCTGCGATTTCACCGCGTCGAGCGTCTCGCGGTACTGCTTGGTGTTGAGCCAACCGACCAGGCCGCCGCCAAGTCCAGGGCCGCCGGAGCTGGTCCACAGCGTCTGGTTGGCATCGTCGTCGAAGTAGAGGTGATGGGTTGTGAAGCAGGTGTTGATGAGGTCCCATTTGCCGGTCGCGGGATCGAAGCGCGACAATTGGCGCAATGACGTCGCCTGCGGCGCGACTTTCGCCGACGGCAGGTCCGACCCCTGCTTGCAATAATCGGGGTTAGCCGGCGGACGCAGCCGCGCGGTGAACCAGACCTTGCCCTGCTCGTCCATCATCACGTTGTGGATGCTGGTGTGGCCGTCCCAGATCGGCTCATCGCCCCAATAGGCCGATGGGCCGCGCGGCGCATCGGTGGACGACGGCGTGTTCGGATCGAGATAGGGATGCTTGATCGTGCCGGCGACGTTCTTCACGGGATCGAGAGTCGGCACGAGATCGGAGCTTTCCTCCGACGACCCGTAGATCAGGCCATTGGCGTTGACGCGCGGGTTGCGCTTGTCGGTCGAGATCGCATCGTGCTGATAGCGCGTGGGCGCTGCCCAGTCCCACATCGTATAGACGACATTGCGCTCGATGCCCTTGGGCCGCTCGGGCTTGTCGAAGGGCAACGCGCCGGATGCGATGCGGTCGGTCCACTTCGAGAACAGCTGGTAGACCTTCTCCGGCCCCATACTGGCCAGCACCGTCGCCATGTACTCCTGGGCTTGGCCGGCCTGGGTGCGGACCGCCCACGCCGTATGGGAATCATAGCCGTCGGTGAACATCTTGGGGATTTCGCGGATACCGCGCGTGCCGAGCGCGTGGCAGGACTGGCACATGTTCTTGACGGTATCGACCCACTGGGCCTGCGACTTCATGGTCTCCGGCATCTTATTGCCCTTGTCCCCGGTGCCGGGAAATTCTTCCGGCTTCGGGATATCGAGCATCGAATACCAGTACATGCCCGGATAGTTCTGGGCATCCTCTTTGGGCGAAGCAATAACAGCCTTGAAGTCCACGAGCTTGCCGGGATGAACCTCCTGCTGCGCCGTGTCCTGCAGGCCATAGCCGCGCACCCAGACCTTGTAGTTGGCGGTGGGAAGCTGTGGGATGACGAACCGGCCCTGATCGTCGGTCACCACCACCTTGGCATATTTGGTCGGCAGGTCCCGGGTCTCGGCGATGACCCAGACGCCGGCCTCGGGGCCTTTGTCACTCGTCACCTGTCCGCCGATGTCGTTGGCGGATATCTCGACATTCGCGGCCATCGTGGCGCCCGCATGCAACAACGCGGTCGCCCCGAGATAGACGGAAAGCATTCGCCTCAAGCTCATCATTCCCTCCCAATCGTTTTTGTGTTTCGTCCGGGCCGCTTTGCGGGCCTTATTCGGACTCGTCTCTCATGTTTTGAGTCGATCGAAGAACGCGCGAACCTTCTGTGCGCAGATGTCCGGGTCCGTCGCGGCGACGTGATAGGAATCGCCGGGCAGCACTTCGAGCTTCGAGCCGGGAATCGTTTCCTGCCACACCTTGACGGAATCGACGCTGCCGAGCCCCGAGCCGGTCGTGGTGATGACCAGCGCCGGGCGCTTGATGGACGGAAGCTCGCCGGTGACGTCGACCGTCGGCACCATCTGGAGAAACGCTTCCAGCGTCGACGCCTTGGTCTTCGACATCAGCTTGATCCACCAGTCGAGCGCCGCCGGCGGCAGCGACGAGCCGAGCCGGCCAGCCGTGGTCTCGCGCACCCAGGGCTCGACGCCCTGCTCGCGAATCTGCTTGCGCCAGGTCGGCGCCCGCTCGTTGAACGAGGTCAGCGAGGCCGGCGCGCCGACCGCGGCGACCGCGATCACGCGGTCCGGATACTTGGCCGTGAGATGCATTGCCAACGTGCCGCCGATCTTGCCGCCGACCAGGAAGACACGATCGAGCTTCAGCGCATCCAGCATCCGAATGACGTCGTCGCCGAGGCCGGCGAAGCGATAGACATAATCGCCCTGCATCGGCGTCGAATCGCCATAACCGCGCAGATCCGGGCGCACCACGAGATGATGCGTGGCGAAATACGGCACCCAGCGCCGGAACGCCTCGCCGCTTTCGGCGAGCCCGTGCAGCATCACGACCGGCGGCTTGGTGTCCCATGGCAGCAGATAGTCGTCGATGCGAACCGCAAGCTCGCAATCCTCGCTGACACCGATCTTCCGCAGTTCGCTACCCATCAGATACACCTCGTTCCACCGCCATCGACATTGATGCAGGTACCAGTAATGAAGGATGCGCGGTCTGAACAGAGGAACGCGACGACGCCGGATACCTCGTGCGGCTGCCCGACACGGCCGAGCGGAACCGAAGCTATCGCAGCGGCATTGGTCGCGCCCTGATCCTGCCCCGCGATCGCCGCGCCCTGGGAGATGAGGCTGTCCCAGCGATCGGTCTGCACGGGACCGGGATTGACGCCGGTCACCAGCACGTTATCAGGCGCACATTCCTCGGCCAGCGCCAGCGTGAAGTTCAGCAGCGCGGCGTTGACCGCGCCGCCAGCCATATAGGCCGCGCGCGGCTGGTGCCCGCTGCGACCGATGATGTTGATGACACGACCCCAGCGGCGGTCGCGCATTTCCGGCAGGACGTTGCGCGCGCAGCGCATGTAGCCGAGCAACTTCAGCTCGATCGACTTGGCCCAAATCGCATCCGGCGTCTCCGCGATCCGGCCCATCGGCGAAGCGCCGGCATTGTTGACCAGGATGTCGACGCGGCCGAAGGCCTCGCGCGCCGCGTCCATGGCGCGGGCGATGTCGTCCGGCCTGGTCATGTCACCGGCGCAGGCGATTACGCGCCGGCCCGTGTCGCGCGAGATATCCTGCGCTGCCGCCGCGAGCCGGTCGGCGTCGCGCGCGACGATCACGACATTCGCCTGCTCGCGCGCGAGCTCGGCGGCAATGGCACGGCCAATGCCGATGCTGCCACCGGTAACGACGGCAACCTTGCCGCTTAGATTGAGATCCATGACGCTGCCCTAATCCACCGTGGCGCCGGAGGCCTTGACGAGCTTGCCCCACTTCGTGGTTTCGTCCGCCATGAACTGCCCGAACGCCGGACCGAAAACCGCGCCGGGCTCAGCCCCGAGCTCGGCAAGCCGCTTCTTGACGTCAGGCATCTTCAAAATGGTCTCGAGCTCGCCGCTCAGCTTGGCAAGCGCGGGCGCAGGTGTCTTGGCCGGCGCCACCAGTCCGAACCAGGACGAGGCCTCGAACCCCGGAATCGTTTCCGCGACCGTCGGTACGTCAGGCAGCGCTTCCGCACGCTTGGCGCCCGCGATCGCAATCGCATTGATGGCCTTGCCCTGCACCTGCGGCAGCACCGCCGGCATGTTGTCGAACATGAACGGAATCTGGCCCGCGAGCAGATCGTTCATCGCCGGCGCCGCGCCGCGATAGGGCACGTGGACGATGTCCACGCCGGCCATGCTCTTGAGCAGCTCACCGGCGAGATGATTGGTCGAGCCAATGCCGGACGAACCGAAATTCAGCGAGCCCGGCTTGGCCTTGGCGAGCGCGATCAGTTCGCCCACGTTCTTTGCCTGCACCGACGGATTGACGACCAGCACGATCGGCACCGAGGCGATCAGCGCCACCGGCGCAAACGCCTTGGCCGGATCGAACGGGAGCTTCTTGTAGAGGGAGCCGTTGATCGTCAGCGGAGGCGGTGCAGTCAGAAGCAGTGTGTAGCCATCGGGCTCGGCACTCGCGACCGTCTCGGCGCCGATATTGCCGCCGGCGCCGCCACGGTTCTCCACCAGGAAGGTCTGGCCGTTCCGCTCGGTCAGCTTCTGCGCGACGATGCGGGCGATGATGTCGTTGGACCCGCCGGCCGGAAACGGCACGATGATCTTGGCGGGCCGGGAGGGATAATCCTGCGCCATAGCAAAGCCGGAGAACAGAACGGCCGCACAGGCGGCCAGAAAGGTGCGTCGCATAACCCCGCGCATGGGCACTTCCTTGATGTTTGTCTTGTTGTTGATTGCTTCATCACGCCGTCAGCAATGGCCTCAACTTGCCGACGTCGTCAAGCCGTTCGAGATTGCCGATCTGATCGATCAGCTTCTCGGCCCTGTCGCTGCCCAGCACAGGCGCGATCAGGTCCCGCGTTTTCGCCGCGACGGCTTCGGTGCTCAGTGGATTTTCCTTGGTGCCCGGCGGATATTTCGTGAGGTGCTCGACCTTCTTGCCATCGGTCAATGTCACCTCGACGACAGCCCCGCGCGGCGCCGCCGGATCCATCAGCGCCTTGTCGCCGGCCAGCGTCACCTTGGCGCGCTGTTCCAGGATCTTTGAATCATGCATCAGCGCGACATCGTGGCTGTCGTTGAACGACACCGCGCCCTTGACCAGAGCGACCGCGACGAGGTGCTGGCAATTGACGTCAGGCATCGCGCTCTCGCCCACAATCCCCATCGCGTCGGTCGGCAGCTTGACCAGGATGCTACGGACGTTATCTGGCGTGAGGCTGTGCTGCCTGCGCAGCGTCAGCATCGCATCCAGCGGCGACTGGATGGGATAGCCAACCGAGAATGTCTTGATCGCGGTCTCCGTGACGTAAAAGCGACTGCCGAGATCCTTCACCATCTCCTCCGGCTTCGGATCGGTCGAGAGTGCGATGAAGAGATTATGGGTGCCGTCGAGCACGTCGTCGACGCCGGTCAGGCCATTCTTGACCATGTCGACCGCCATGACGCCGTTGCGGGCGCCCATGCCGGCGAAATCAAAAGCCTTCTCGATGTGGTCGTGATCCTTCACCCAGCTCCAGAGGCCGGAGACCTGTTGCGAGGAATAGGAGATGGCGTAGCGCATCTCCTTCTCATCGAGTCGTGCCAGCGAGGCGGCGGCACCGAGCGCGCCGAAGGTCGATGACGTTCCCTCGGCGCTCCGGTGCGAGCCGCGGACGAGATCCGGGCCCAGCGCCGTCAGCAGGCGGCAGGTCAGGTCATAGCCGAGTGCGACCGCGCGAACGAACTCCTGCCCACTGCGATGCTCCCGCTCGCCGAACGCGAGCGCGGCTGGCACCACCGAGCATCCCGGATGCGCCTTGGTCACAGGCTCGAAATCGTCGGTCTCGTCAGCATGAGCGAACATCGCGTTCGCCAGCGCTGCGTTGACCGCTGTGGTGCGGAAGTCCGAGCCAATCACGGAGGCCTGCGCATCGCCGCCAAGCGTGCGCACATACTTCAGCGCCATCGCGCCGGGTTTCATTCGCGAACCCGAGATCATCGCACCGAGCGTATCGAGAATGCGGTGCTTGCATTCGAGCAGAACCTGCGCGGGCAATTCCTGATCGCGGGCGGTCACCATGTAGCCGGCCAATCGCTCCGTTACGCCCGGTCCCGCCGCAACCGCCGTGCGGGCACCGGAGGCAGCCAGGGCGGTGATCGCCGCGGCGGATTGCAGGAAATGGCGGCGTGACGGCATGCTATTCTCCCTTGCGATCAGCTCGCGACCGACATCCTGGTGATATCAGCCGCACTGGCCAGACCTTCGACGTTCCAGCATGCGTCCATGACACGACGGACCATCGCGGTCGGAATGATGCCGTCCGCGAGATCGGAGAACTTGGTCTCGAGCTGCTTGTCGGTCATCGGCTTCTCAACGCTGCCGATCGCATGCTCGATGTAGCGGTTGAGCTTGCGGCCATCCTTGAGCACGATGGTGAGATCGACCTGCTCCGGCTTGATGCCCGGTGTAATGACCGGGTTCACCTTGCCGCGCAGCGCGACGATGGTCGGATCGGTCACGGCACGATCACTGAACTGCTTCTCGCCGCCGGCACCCTCGACGATCGCGACGGCCACCGCGTGGTAGATGCTGAACTTGCCTTCGAGACCCTGGCCCGGCGTCTTCTTGCCGGTCAGCTCCAGCACCAGCGGGTGGACCTTGAGGTCGACGCGCTCGATCTGGTCCGCGGTCACCTTGCTCTCGTTGCGGAGCTGGATCGCCGCATCGATCGCGGGATGCATCACAATGCCGCAGGCGAACGGCTTGTAGGTGTTGAGCGCGGCCTCATAGCGCTTGCCGAGATCGCCCAAAATCTCGTTGTAGTCCTGCTTGGTGCTGATGGTGTTGGCCCAGCCGCGCTTGGCCTCGATCATGGCGTCGGACGAGGTGAAGTTCTTCGAAGCCAGGATCGCCGCGAAGATGCCGCTGGAGGCGGCCCGGCCCGGATTGAAACTCTTGTTCATCGAGCCGAAGGATTCGCGCAGCCCCACCGGCTGCGAGGCGGCAAGACCCAGAGCCCATGTCATCTGCTGCTCGTTCAACTTCAAGAGCTTGCCGACGGCCGCGGCCGAGCCGAACACGCCGGCCGTGCCGGTGATGTGCCAGCCGACATCGTAGTGGTTCGGATACACCGAGTTGCCGATCCGGCACTCGGTCTCGACGCCGAGCACCAGCGCGTTGAGAAACTCCTTGCCCGAGACCGGCTGCATTTCCGACAGCGCGAGGATGGCCGAGGCCACGGGCCCCGCGGGATGGATGATCGTCTTCAGATGGGTGTCGTCATAGTCGAAGATGTGGCTCGACACGCCATTGATGAAGGCCGCGTTCAAGATGTCGAACCGCTCGCGACGTCCGAACAACGAGGCCTGCTGCGGCCCCGAGAACGGGCCGAGCGCCGAGACCGCGATATCGACCGTCTCGTGATGCGACCCGCCGATGGCGACACCGACCCAGTTCAGCAGGGTGCGCACGCCCTCTTTTCGGACATTGGCCGGCAAATCCTCATATGTCGCGGTGACGAGATAGTGCGCCAGCGCGCGCGTGACGTCCTTGGGGGGTGCTGCGGCGGGCGTTGCGGCCGGGGCTTGCGCGAAGGCGGAGCTGGCGCCAACGGTGGCGAGCGGAAGCGCGGCCGCCGCCTGGAGCAGGGTCCTGCGATCAGTGTGCATAGGCGGCCTCCTTGACCTTGATCGAGACCAGTTGCGCAGCAAGACGGACCGCGCTTTCGAGCGCGCCGGTCTTGGCGACGCCGGTGCCGACGATGTCGAACGCGGTGCCATGCGACGGCGTGGTGAACACGGTCTCGAGCCCGGCGGTCACGGTGACGCCGCGGTTGAAGCCGCGCAGCTTGGTCGCGATCTGGCCCTGGTCGTGATACATCGCGACCACGCTGTCGAATTCGCCGGCGAAGGCGCGGATGTAGACGGTGTCGGCCGGATAAGGCCCGGTGCAGTTGATGCCCATCTTTGCGGCGGCTTCGACCGTGGGGCGGATCATCTCGATCTCGTCGCGGCCGAACAGGCCGTTCTCGCCCGCATGCGGATTGAGCGCGGCCACCGCGATGCGCGGCTTGGCGACGCCGGCTTTCCGCATCATGCGGTCGACCAGCTCGATCGATTCGGTGATGCTGGCCGGATGGATGCCGTCCAGCGCCTCGCGCAGCGACTGATGCCCGGTGACGCGCGACATCCACTGTCCGTCCAGCACGTTCATCTCGGAGAAGTAAGTCTTTTGGCCGAGCAGGCTCGCGAACATCTTGTGCTCGTCGGGAAATTTCCAGCCGCCGTCGAACATCGCGCGCTTGTTGAGCGGCGCGAAGGTGATGGCGTCGACCTCACCTGCCTTGGAGAAATCGATTGCGCGCGACAGCGTTTCGCCAGTCAGCCGGCCGGATTCGGCGCTGGCCTTGCCGAGAGGGATTTTCGACGGGTCGGTGTTGCCGAGATCGACGAGCTGCACAGCGTTGCTGCCCCAGTTGGCCGCCTTGGGTGAGGCAATCCGCTCGACCTTCAGTTTTACGCCGGCATGTTCCATGCCCATCTCGAGAACGCGGGCATCGCCAACCACGACGAGGCGGGCGGCATCCGCGAGCCTGTTATCGGAGAGAATGCGCGCGACCTGTTCGGGGCCGATGCCGGTGCAGTCGCCGGGGGTCAGCGCTATGACGGGCAGTTCGTTGCTGTTCGTAGCCATACTAGAGACCTTGAATCCTTACTTCGCTTGTTGGATTTGAGCGGCGGACTGAGCCCAGTCCGCCCGGTTGAATTCCCCATCCCACTTCGCGACCACAATCGCGGCGACCGCGTTGCCGATGGTGTTGGTGATGGCACGGGCCAGCGACATGAAGCGGTCGATACCGAGCAGCAGCGCGAGACCCTCCGCCGGTAATCCTGCCGCGATCACGGTCGCGGCCAGGGCGGCGAACGCGCCGCCGGTGACGCCGGCTGCGCCCTTGCTGGTGAACAGCATCACCACGAACAGGCTGAGCTGCTGCCCAGCGCTGAGTTCGATGCCGTAGACCTGGGCGACGAACATGGTCGAGAGCGGCAGCGTCAGCGCGACGCCGTCGAGATTGAAGGAGTATCCGGAGGGAATGACGAGTCCGGCGACGGCACGCCCCACGCCCGCCTTCGGCAGCTTCTCCATCATGCCTGGGATCGCCGTCTCCGACGACGAGGTGCCGAGCACCACGAGCAGCTCATTGCGGAGCAGGCGCAAGAGGTCCATCAAGCGGATGCCGGCGAGGCGGCAGATCGTGCCGAGAATGACAAAGATGAAGAACGCCATCATCGCCCAGGCGGTGCCGACCAGCAGCGCCAGTGCATAGAGCGTGGCCGCGCCGAACTTCGCCACAGTGAACGCCATGGCGCCGAAGGCGCCGATCGGCGCCAACGCCACGACGATATGGACGACGCTGAACACCAGCTCGGTGATCCGCTCGAGGCCGGTGCGTAGTGGTGCGGCCTTCTCGCCGAGCAGCAACAGGGCGATGCCGCAGAGAAGCGCGAGCACGAGTACCTGGAGCACGTCACCGGCCGCGAACGCACCGACGAAGCTTTCGGGGATCATGTGCTGGATATAGGCTGACAGCGATCCGACATGAGCCTGCTGATAACGGGCAACAGTCTCGGCCTGCTGCGCGGTGGCATGCGCCACGCCCGCACCGGGCTGAACCCAGCGCACCACGACAAAACTGATCAACAGGCAGACGGTGGTCACGGCCTCGAAATAGGCAAAAGCCTTGAGCCCGATGCGGCCCACCGCTTTCATGTCGCCGACCTGCGCGATCCCGGTGACGACGACCAGGAAAATCAGCGGCGCGATCGTCATCTTGATCAGCGAGATGAAGGCATCGCCGAGCGGCTTCAGCTCGACTGCAAAGGCCGGAAACAGAGCGCCAAGCAGCGCGCCGAGCGCGGCACCGGCGACCACAAGAACATACTGCTCGCGCCAGAGCGGCTTGCGGCGCCGTCCGGAAACGGGGGCCGATATTGGCTCAGACAGCGGAGTTGCGGCGATCTGCAATTGATTTCCTCCAACGCATTGTCGCGCCATGCGGAGTGGCGCCTTGTTATGGTTTTGCGACGTTTACATTGGACCAGCAGCGACCGAGGCGCTAATGCCGTATCGGTATGATTTGAGGACAAAACTGCATCATGGACCTGGTCTGGCTCGAGGATTTCCTTGCCATCGCCGAGGAGGGCGGGTTCTCACGTGCCGCCAAGCGCCGGCATGTGACGCAGCCCGCGCTGAGCCGTCGCATCAGGTCACTCGAGGAGTGGCTCGGAACGCCGCTGTTCGAACGCTCCACACACACGATCACGCTGACGCCGGCCGGCGAAAGTTTTCGCCCCGTTGCGGAAGACGTGCTGCGCAGGGTTTCAGTCGGACGCGAGGAAGCGCTCGAGGTCGCTCGGCTGAAAGCAGAGACCATCACTTTTGCGGCCACGCACGCGCTGTCGCAGACCTTCTTTCCGGAATGGATCCGCAATTCCGATAGCGCACGGGCCGACTCCGCCGTGCAGCTCGTCGCTTCCAACTTTGCCGGTTGCGAGAAGCTGCTGCTGGATGCGCACGCCCACTTCCTGCTGGCCCATCATCATCCATCGCTTGTGACCCGGCTCGACATGGAGCGCTTCCAGCGTTTTGAGCTTTCGAACGATCTCCTGATCCCGATCACCGCGCCGATGACGAAGCCGTCGCGCGGCGCGCGCCGCGGCAAAGCCAAGCCGCGCTACACCCTGCCCGGGACGGCCGATGCGCCGCTGCCCTATCTCGCCTATCACCCGGGCTCGGGCGTCGGACGCATCGTCACGTCGTTTCTGGCTGTGAAGGAGCCGTCGGCCTTTCTCGTTCCGAGCTTCGCCGCGCCGGTCATGCTCCTGGTCGACATGGCGCGCGAGGGCCGCGGCATTACCTGGGCTGCGCAGAGCCTGGTCCAAGCCGATCTCGACAGCGGCCGCCTGATGCACGCCGGCGGGACGGATTGGGCCATCGCCATCACCGTCTCCCTGTTCCGCCCGCGCGCCCGCATGACCCGCGCCGCCGAAAATTTCTGGAATATTGTTCGAAAGGGCCGCGCGGGCGGAAAATCCGCCTCGCCTGCACCACGGGCAAGGTGACGCCCTTGCCCGACAGCCCTAGCATGGAACTTGCATAAATTCTGGGCGACATGGACGCCGCATGAACCTCATCAGTCTCGATATCCGCATGCTCCGGTCGCTGATCTCGGTGGTCGAGACCGGCAGCATCACCGAGACCGCGCGCCGGCTGGGCCGCACCCAGCCGGCGATCACGCTGCAATTGCAGCGGCTGGAAGAACTGACCGGCAAGCAATTGTTCGATCATGCCGGTCGAAGGCTGACGCTGACCGACGACGGCACCACGGTCCTCACTTACGCCAAATCCATCCTGAGGTTGCATGACGAGCTGATCTCGCAACTGGCATCACAGGAGATCGAGGGCCAGGTCGTGCTCGGCACGCCCGATCTCTATGCCGCGTTCATGCTGCCGCAGATCCTCAGCGTGTTCCGAAAATCCTTTCCCCGTGTCCAGGTCGAGCTCAATTGCGCGC
This sequence comes from Bradyrhizobium sp. 1, assembly GCF_023073315.1. Taxonomy (GTDB): domain Bacteria; phylum Pseudomonadota; class Alphaproteobacteria; order Rhizobiales; family Xanthobacteraceae; genus Bradyrhizobium. The sequence continues at coordinate 672,381 of NZ_JADPJH010000022.1, forward strand.
TGTCGACGCCGCTGGTCGGCCTCGTCAAGCGCGGCGATGTCGACATCGCGCTCGTCACCCGCATGAATGATTTCACCGGCGGCCAGGTGGTGCGGCGCGAACAGCTGGTCTGGATGACGGGCGAGCAATCCGCGGCGCACCAGGAACGCCCGATCCCGCTGGCGCTCCTGCCGCCCGGCAACATCTATCGCGACTACGCCATCGATACGCTGGAGCGCGCGAATTTGCGCTGGCGCATCGCCTGCGTCAGTGAAAGCGTCGGCGGCCTTCAGGCTGCGGCGTTTGCCGGCATGGCCGTGACCGTGCTCGGCCGCAGCGCGCTGGTGCCGGCGATGCGCGAGATCGGACCGAACGAAGGCCTGCCGCCGCTGCCGAAGATCGAGCTGCTGCTCTACAAATCCAGCGGCGCGACCTCGAAGGCGGCGACGGCCTTGCACGATTATCTCGCGCATTACCTGCGGCTCGACGAAGAACTCAGCGGCCGCGGCGCGCCGATCGAGCTGGGCTAGACCGGAAAAACTCGAAAACAACCCCATGCACAGTAGAACGGCCCTTGTTTGCAAAGGGGTTTTCCCGCCGGCTTGCAGCACGCCGGCGGCGGCGCGAAGCTCATCGGATTCAGCGAACGAGACGATTGCCGCCAGCGGCCGCACGGCTCGTATCTGACGCCGGCGCAACCCTCACGACAATGCTGAGCGGCGCGCCGTTGCGCTGCACGGCGAGCTTCACCTCCTCGCCGACGCGGGCAAGACCGATGGTGTTGCGGAGCTGCGCGGCGGTGCGGATCGGGCGGTCGTCGGCCCCGGTGACGATATCGCCCTTGCGCAGCCCTGCCCGCTCGGCGGGCGAATCCGCCGCAACGTCGGCGATGACGGCACCTTGAACGAGCCCCTTGTTGAGCGCCGGATGCAAGTCCTTCAGCGAGATGCCGATGCGGCCGCGCTCGACGCGGCCGTTGGCGATGATCTGCTCCATCACCTTGCGCGCCATGTTGACGGGAATCGCGAAGCCGATGCCGACATTGCCGCCCGCAGGCGAAATGATCGCCGAGTTGATGCCGACCAGCTCACCGCGCAGGCTGACCAGCGCGCCGCCGGAATTGCCGGGATTGATCGCTGCGTCGGTCTGGATGAAATCCTCATAGCCCTGCTTGCCGAGGCCGGTGCGGCCCAGCGCGCTGACGAGGCCTGATGTCACCGTCTGGCCGAGACCGAAGGGATTGCCGATCGCAAGCACGAAGTCGCCGACGTCGATCGCATCGCTGTCGCCGAACGCAAGCGCCTTGAGCCCGGCCGGGTTCTGGATCTGGAGGACCGCCACATCCGTGGGCGGATCCCGGCCGATCACCTTGGCGGAAAACTGCCGGCCGTCCTTGGTCGTGATCTGAACGGCGGAGGTGCCCTCGACCACGTGATTGTTGGTCAGCACATAGCCGCGTTGTGCGTCGACGATGACCCCGGATCCGGTCGCATTGACCTCTTTCTCGATCTGTTTGGGAACGTCGAAGAACTCCCGGAACAGCGGGTCGCGGTAAAGCGGATTGTCCTCCCGCACCCGGCCGTGCACGGAGATGTTGACGACGGCCGGCGTCACCTGGCGGACCAGCGGCGCGAGGGTCGGCACCGGGCTGCCCGCTCTGAGATCGGGGATTTGGCCGGCGGCAGGCTGCAACGGCATGAGCACCAGCATCGCCAGCAACAGCAAACGGACAGCCTTCATCGTCGTCACCTGCTATTGTCGGAAATAAATCGGAAGAGGTTCGCGAACCTCACGCCGCGTCAGGCAGCGGGGTGACCCAGCCTTGCAAGGCCAGGAACGGAACGGCCCAGGCCGCCGAGGCCGAGCCGAGCAGCGCGAGTGCCAGGACGGTCTGCGTGAGCATCATAGGCGCCGCCCCTTTGCGGCGGCCCACGGCCGCCGCAATCGCATCGGTACGCCACCGCCCCGCGGCGGATCATCATTGTCATTGTCGGCGTCGAGCTGGCGCAACGCCGCCAGGACGTCGGTGAGCCGGATGGTGTGGCCCATGCCGGGAATCTCGCGCAACGCCGGACAGGACTCGACCGCGTACATGTCGGACGCCCAGGACGACAGGATGATCCGCTTCTCCGGAGTGGAGAGATCCTCCGCGTTCAGGACGTCAGCGGGAGCGTCGTAGTGGGCAGCGGGATGAAACAGCGGATTGAGCGTACTGGCATTTGGATTCACATTGGTCATCTCTTACGCCTCCCTCATACTCCTTTCCAAGAGACGGATTGATTGACGATGGAACGGCGGCGCGCGTCGCCGCCGTCCCGTTTCACGCTAGTGCGTGTTGATCGCGATGCGCTTGACGTCTTCGCGCGCCTTCTCTGATTTCGGCAGCGACACGGTCAGGACGCCGTTCTTGAACGACGCCTCGGCCTTGTCTTCCTCGACGCCCTCCAGCGGGATCTGCCGCTCAAAGGCGCCGTAGTAGCGCTCGGTGAAGTACCTGCCTTCGCCATTGCGCTCCGCCTTCTTCTCGCCGCGGACGGTCAGGACGCCATTGGCGATCTCGACCTGAACGTCCTTCTCGGTCAGGCCGGGAAGCTCGGCCGAAACGGTCAGCGTCGTGTCGGTCTCGCTGAGCTCGACCTTCGGCCAGCCGAAACGACCCTCCATCAGCGGCGACAGGCTGGCCCCGCCGAAGCCGCGGAAGACGTCGTCGAACAGACGGTTCATCTCGCGATGAAGCGTCAGGAAGGGATCGAAGCTGTCGCGCGCGGGCGCGAGCTCCTGGTTCCTCGACCAGGGAATGAGATCACGAAAAGCCATGGTTCTCTCCTTGATGCATCAGGGAGCGCGGCCCGCGCATCCGCGCGCCGCGTTCCGCCATTGGATGGATCGAGCGCTTATGCCGCTTTCTTCTGCTCGATCTGCGATGCTGCAGGGGCGCCGCCCGAGATCGGAATCCGGCGGGGCTTCATGGCTTCCGGAAGCTCGCGGATGAGGTCGATGATCAGGAGCCCGTCCCGGAACGAGGCCTGCTTCACCTGGACGTAATCGGCGAGATTGAACACGCGCCGGAACGGACGCGCGGCGATGCCCTGGTAGAGGTATTCGCGCGCAGCGGTCTCGGGCTTGCGGCCCTCGATGCTAAGCGCATTTTGCTCGGCTGTGACCGTAATGTCGCTGGCGCCGAAACCCGCCACGGCAAGGCTGATCCGGTAATGGTCTTCGCCGGAACGCTCAATGTTGTAGGGGGGATAATGGTCCTCGGTCGCCTGGCGCAACGTGCTGTCGACGAGGTCGGCCAGGTGATCGAAGCCGATGCTGGAGCGCCACAGGGGCGCGAAGTCGAAACTGGTCCTCATAACCAAGTCCTCCTAAGAGCAAGATGGATACGAAGGAGCGCAAGACAGATCTCAGACTTGATCCGAAGACCGGCCCGGCGCCCGTGCCGGACCCGATTGAGCATCCGGCACACCGCTCTCGCGGCAAAAAATGAATTAGAAAAAGGCAAGTTGGTTTCAAGAGGCCGGTCAAAAAATTTTCGAGGGGCAGCCCGCCGCCAGCCTGCCGGTCCCAACCGCGGATTTCCCTCACCCCTTCGCCCGCGCGCGGGCTTCCTCCCGCAACGCCAGCTTCGGCCAGAACTTCGCCCAGGGCTGCGCCTGTTCGAACGCCGCGGCGATGCGGAAGATCGTGGGCTCATCCAGCCAGGGCGCGACGATCTGAAGGCCGATCGGCATGCCGTCGCGATCAAAGCCGCAGGGCAGCGTCGCGGCCGGGAGGCCGGCGAGATTGATCGGCCAGGTGAAAGGCGACCAGCCGAGATGTGGATCGACCTTGCTGCCGTCGATCATGCCGACGCCGATCTGGCCGGCCTCGAACGCTGTTACCGCAACTGTCGGCGTCACCAACGCATCGACGCGCTCGAACAATTTCACGAAAGCGCTGCGCGCCTGGCCGCGGCGGTAACCAGCCTCGATATAGTCCGTACCGCTGTAGCTGCGACCGGCGCTGACGACATCGCGATAATCGGCTTCGGAGCTTGAGAGATCGGCCGTGGTCTTGGTCGCAACCGCCGCCGCCTGCTCGGTGAAGGCGATCGGCTTCAGCGTATGCTCCAGAATGCCGGGATCGAGACCCGGACCATCCATGGTGACCTGCGCGCCGCAGGAATCGAGAATGGCGAGCGCCTTCTCGAACGCCGCACGCACCTCGGCGCTGATCGTAGCATAGCCGAGATCGGCGCTGGCGCCGATGCGGATGCCGTTCAACGGGGCGGCGCTGGTATCGAAGCGACGGGACGGCACGGGCAGACTCGCGGCATCGCGCATATCATAGCCAGCGATAATCTCCAGCGTCAGCGCGGCATCCGCAACCGTGCGCGTGATCGGCCCGGTATGGGCGAGCGAGGCCCAGGACGGCGGCGAGAAGCCGGGCGAGCGCGGCACGAGACCGAATGTCGGCTTCAATCCGAAAACACCGCAAAACGATGAAGGCACGCGGATCGAGCCGACACCGTCGGTGCCGATCGCAATCGGTCCACAGCCCGCAGCAACACCCGCTGCAGCGCCGCCGCTCGATCCGCCGCTGGTGCGGCCGGGATTCCAGGGGTTTCGCGTGGTGCCAGTGACGGGGCTGTCGGCCGTCAGCTTGTAGCCGGACTCGCAGGTCGTCGTCTTGCAGGTGATGATCGCACCTGACGCCTTCAGCGCCGACACCACGGCCGCATCGGCCTCGGGCACAAAACTCTTGTTCATCGGCGAGCCGCCATAAGCCGGCACACCCGCAACGAAGACCAGATCCTTGATCGTGACGGGTACGCCGGCGAGCGGCCCCTTGGCCTCGCCCGCACGCATCTCCTTCGTAAGACGATCGGCATCCGACCTCGCCTGCTCGTACATCGGCGTCACCACCGCGTTGCAGGTCTTGCTCGTCGCCTCCAGCGCAGCAATTGTGTCGTCAACGACATCGCGCGGAGTAAACGCCTTTCGCCGATAGCCGGCCATGATCTCGGCTGCAGAAAGCGCGCCAAGGCCAGTCGGCGCCGGCGGGAAGGCCGTTCGGCCGTTACCATCAGTCATCATCAACCCTGAGAGTTAGCTGAGCGCCGCGTCGACGGCGCGCTTGGCCATAATCGTGACGAGATGTGCACGGTAGTCGGCTTCCGCATGGATATCGGAGGTGAGGCCGTCGGTATCGATCTTGATCGCCGCGATCGCGGATGGATCGAAGTTTTGCGACAGCGCCGCTTCCATCGGCGGCACACGGAATACGCCGGAGCCCGCGCCCGTGACGGCGAGGCGGACGCCATCGGCGAATTTCGCGACGAACACGCCGACCAGCGCATAGCGCGAGGCCGGCGCCTTGAACTTGGCGTAGCCCGCCTTGAGCGGCACGGGAAAGCGGATCGCGGTGATGATCTCGCTGGGTTCAAGCGCCGTCTCGAACAGGCCGAGGAAGAACTTGTCGGCCGCGATCTCGCGCGTACTGGTGACGATGCCGGCGCCGAGGCCGAGTACGCCGGCGGGATAATCGGCCGCCGGGTCATTGTTCGCGACCGAGCCGCCGATGGTGCCGCGGCGGCGCACGGCGGGATCCCCGATCATGGACGCGAGTGCCGCAAGCCCCGGGATTTTCGACTGCACCAGCTTCGAAGCTGCCACCACCGCATGCGGCGTCATCGCACCAATAGTGATCGTGGCGCCGTCGTCGGTGATGCCTTTGAGGTTTCCGAGTTTGGAGAGATCGACCAGCGCCACCGGGCTGGCCAGCCGCTGCTTCAGCGTCGGAATCAGCGTCATGCCACCGGCAACGAGCTTGCTGTCCTCGATTGAGGTCAAAAGCTTGGCCGCGTCGGGAATTTGGTCGGGCTGGTGATAGGCAAACAGTTTCATGATCATCCTCCCTTATTCCGCGGCAACCGGCAGCGATGCGTTTTGAAGCAGCCGCCAGATCCGGTTCGGCGTCGCCGGCATGTCGACATGGGTGACGCCGAGATGCGACAGCGCATCGACCACCGCGTTGATGACGGCAGCCGGCGAGCCGATGGTGCCGACCTCGCCGCAGCCCTTCACGCCCATCGGCGTGTGCGTGCACAACGTCGAATGGGTCGCCACCTTCATCATCGGCATGTGATCGGCGCGCGGCATGCAATAGTCCATCAGCGAGCCCGACAGCAGCTGGCCGGAGCTTTCGTCATAGACTGCGTTCTCGAACAGCGCCTGGCCCACGCCCTGCACGATGCCGCCGTGCAACTGGCCCTCCACGATCATCGGATTGATCACCGTGCCGACGTCGTCCACGGCCGTGTAGTTGACGAGCGTCACCGTGCCCGTTTCCGGATCGACCTCGACCTCGGCGATGTGGCAGCCGCCGGGATAGGTGAAGTTGACGGGATCGTAATAGGCTTGCTCTTCCAGCCCCGGCTCCAGCACCTCGAGCGGATAATTATGCGGCACATAGGCCGCGCCCGCGATCTCCTCGAACGTCTTGATGCGGTCGGTGCCCGCGACCGAAAACTTGCCGGCCTCGAACTGGATATCGACTTCGGCCGCCTCTAACAGATGCGCCGCGATCTTCTTGCCCTTGACGATCACCTTGTCGGTCGCCTTCGACAGCGCGGCGCCACCGACCACCAGGGAGCGCGAGCCATAAGTGCCCATGCCGAACTGCACGCGGTCGGTATCGCCGAACACGATGTCGACATCCTCAAAGGACACGCCGAGCTTTTCGGAAACGATCTGTGCGAACGTCGTCTCGTGGCCCTGGCCGTGATTGTGGGTACCGATCATCACCGTCACCTGGCCGGTCGGATGCACGCGCACGGTGGCGCTTTCATAGAGGCCGCCGCGCGCGCCGAGCCGCCCCGCGAAGCGCGAGGGCGCAAGGCCGCAGGCCTCGACATAGGTGGAGTAACCAAGCCCACGGAATTTGCCCTTGCTGGCCGACGCCGCCTTGCGCACGCCAAAACTCTTGACGTCGGCCGCGACCAGCGCGCCGTCGAGGCAGCCCATCGGATCGCCGGAATCGTACTGCACCAGCACCGGCGTCTGATACGGATAGGCCTCCTTCGGGATCATGTTGCGGCGGCGGATCTCGACGCGGTCGATGCCCATCTCGCTGGCCGCGACATCGACCATGCGCTCCAGCACGAACGTGGCTTCGGGCCGGCCTGCGCCGCGATAGGCGTCAACAGGCACGGTATTGGTGAACACCACCTTCACGTTGCAGTAGATCGCGGGCGTGGTGTAGACGCCGCCGAGCAAGGGGCCATAGAGGTTGGTCGGGATATTCGGTCCGAAGGTCGAGAGATAGCCGCCCATATTGGCGAGCGTGTTGACGCGGAATGCGAGAAACTTTCCGGTCTCGTCCAGCGCAAGCTCGGCCTCGGTGACGTGATCGCGGCCGTGGCGGTCAGACACATAACCTTCTGAACGGCTCGCCACCCATTTGATCGGCCGATGTACCCGCTTGGCGGCCCAGGTGATCACGGCCTCCTCGCCGTAGTGGAACTGCTTGACGCCAAAGCCGCCGCCGACGTCGGGCGCCACCACGCGCAGCTTGTGCTGCGGGATGTTGAGCACCAGCGCGCCCATCAGGAAGCGCACCACGTGGGGGAACTGGCTGGTGGTCCACAGCGTGAAGCGGTCGGTGCCGGGCTCATACTCCGCGACCGCCGCGCGCGGCTCCATCGGATTGCCGATCAGGCGGTTGTTGACGAGACTGAGCTTTGCGACATGCGCCGCCTTGCGGAATGCGGTCTCGACCGCGGCCTTGTCGCCAAGCTCCCAGTCGCAGCAGATGTTGTTGGGCACGTCGTCGAACAATTGCGGCGCACCAGGCCGCACAGCTTCGAGCACGCCAACGACCGAGGGCAGCACCTCATAGTCGACACTCAGCAGCTCGGCCGCAGCATTCGCCTGCTCCGGCGTCTCCGCGATGACGAAAGCGACCATGTCGCCGACGAAGCGCACCTTGCCCTGCGCCAGCATCGGGAACGGCGGCTCCTTCATCGGCACACCCTGAGCGTCCGAGATGCCCCAGCCGCAAGGCAGCGAGCCAAGCTTGTCGGCCGCAACATCCTCGCCGGTCAGCACCGCGATGACACCGGGTGCAGCCAGCACCGCGCTCTTATCGATGCCGCGCAGCACCGCATGTCCGTGCGGCGAGCGCACGAACACGCCCGCCGTCATTCCGGGACGCTTGATGTCCGAAACGTAATTGCCGCGGCCGGTGAGGAAGCGCTGATCTTCCTTGCGTTTCGGTGAGGCGCCGATGCCGATCACATTGCCCATGGTCACTCTCCCTTGGCGGCGTTCATGGCGGCAGCGCCGGCCATCACGGAAACCACGATGTTCTGGTAGCCGGTGCAGCGGCAGATATTGCCCTCGAGGCCGTGGCGAACATCTGCCTCAGTGAGGTCCGGCTTCTCGGTGGCCAGTGCAACCGCCGTCATCAACATGCCCGGCGTGCAGAAGCCGCACTGCAGGCCGTGATGCTCGCGAAACGCCTCCTGCATCGGATGCAGCTGGTTCGAACCGGACGTGCCTTGCAAACCTTCGATGGTGAGCAGCGTCGCGCCGTCGAGCGCGGGCGCCAGCAGCGTGCAGCTCTTCACGGGAAGGCCGTCGAGATGCACCACGCAGGCGCCGCACTGGCTGGTGTCGCAGCCGATATGGGTGCCGGTGAGGTGGAGCTGCTCGCGCAGCAGCTCGGCGACCAGCGTCGCCGGTTCGACGTCGACGGTGGTTGGCCGGCCGTTGAGTGTAAAGGATATCTGCACGGTCATGCTCCTGTGCGCGACGGGTCTTTAGGCGAGTGGAAGCGCGCTGCCGGTGGCCCATGTGGCCATCACGACATCGCCGACGGTGAAAGGATCTGCGAAAAACGTCTTTTCCGGCACGTAGGCGACGAACTCGTCGTCCGGTACGGTGTCGAGCATAACCTTGACGAAGTACCCCTGGTATTCGATCGCGAGAACGCGGCTCGGCAGCGAGGTGGTACAGCCCGTTGGCAGCTCCCTGCCCGGCCTGACCAGCTCCACGTCGTCGCGGCGCACGGCGATATCGACCTTGTCGCCGACCTTGACGGTCGAGCGCGCCTGGAGCGGCACCTCGATGCCATCAGGCGCGGCCTGTGCGAGCGTGAAGCTCGCACCGTTGACCTTTTCGACCCGTCCCGACAGTACATTCTGGCCGCCCATGAATTCGGCGACATATCGATCATGCGGATGGGCGTAGACATCGCGCGCAGCGCCTGCCTGCTTGATCTTGCCCTGCTCCATCACCACGACGAGATCAGCGAGCGCGATTGCCTCGAGCTGGGTGTGGGTGACGTGAATAAAGGTGATGCCGAGCTCTCGCTGCATGCGGCGCAGTTCCTGCCGCATCTGGACGCGGAGCTGCTCGTCGAGCGCCGACAGCGGCTCGTCGAGCAGCAGCACCCGCGGCTCGGTGATCGCGGCGCGTGCCAGCGCCACGCGCTGCTGCTGACCGCCGGAGAGCTGCGCCGGCAGGCGGTCGGCGAATTGTGTCAGCCGCACCTTCTCGATCATGGCGTCCGCGGCACGCAGGCGATCGGTCTTGGACTGGCCCCGTACGCGCAACGCAAAGGCGATGTTCTCGCGCACGGTGAGATGCGGAAATAGTGCGTAGGACTGGAACATCATGGCCGTGCGCCGCTGCACCGGTGCGAGCCCGACGACATTCTGGCCGCCGATGACGATCTCGCCGGCCGTCGGATCTTCATGTCCCGCGATCATGCGCAAAATCGTGGTCTTGCCGCAGCCGGAGGGGCCGATGAAGCAGCAATAGGCGCCGTCGGCGATCTTGAGGTTAACGCCGTCGACCACATTGGTGATGCCGTCAAAGCTCTTGCAGACGCCTGCCAGTTCGATATCGCCGCGATCGCTCTTCATTTCCTGACTCAACCTCTTACCCGGCTGCCGCGCTTCTTCTGGATCAGCACGATGCTGCCGAGGCTGGCGCCGATGACGATGAAGGAAACGATGGTGGTCACCGTACCCAGCGCGTAGAGCGAGGGCGAGGTGACGTTCAGCGTCATGCTCCAGATTTCCAGCGGCAGCGTATTGAGGGAGCCTGCGGTCTGGAGACTGCGCGCGAACTCGTCATACGACAGCGTGAAGCCGAACAGCGCGACGGCGACGAGGCCGGGCGCGAGCACCGTAATCATCACCAGCCGGATCGACTGCCAGCGGCTGGCGCCGAGATCGTAGGCCGCTTCCTCCCAGACGTGGTCGAAGCGCGACATCACCGCGAACATCACGAGCACGCCAAACGGCAGTGTCCAGGACAGCTGCGCGCCCAGCGCCGAGGTGTACCAGCTCGCGTTGAGGCCCAGCGCCTGGAACAGGAGCCCGGTGCCGAGGCCGAGCACGAGACCGGGCGCGACCAGACTGCCGATCATCATGTAGAAAACAAACGTGTCGCCGCAAAAGCGCTTCCGAAAGCCGAGCCCGGCGAGGAACGAGACCGCCACCGTGATGATGGTGACGATGACGGCCAGCTTGATCGAGCGGTCGAATGAGCCCTTGACGTCGCCGGTCCGCACCTGGGTGAAGAGGTCGACGAACCAGTGCAGCGAGTGGCCCTTCATCGGGAAAACGAGGCCGCCGCGGATGTCCTGGAACGACAGGATGTAGATGCAGAACATCGGACCGTAGAGCGCGATCACGTAAAGCGAAAACAGCGTCGCCAGCACGTAGAACGTCCAGGGACGTCCGCCTTTGCTCGGCGCGATCGCCTTGGTCGTCTCGGGCGCGACACTGTCGGGCATGTCGGCGAGAACCGCGCTCATCGCGTGATCTCCTGCCGGATGTCGACGGTGCGCAGGATCAACGAGACGATGGCCACCAGCACCAGGGTCAGCAGCACGGCGCTCGCGGCTGCGGTCGGATATTGCAACACGCCGACGTCCTCGTAGAACGCGCTGACCACCGAGGCCGAGCCGCCGCCGGACATCACCTTGACCACGAAGAAGTCGCCCATCACGATCGAGACCACGAAAATGGTGCCGAGCGCGATGCCGCTCTTGGACATCGGCACCACGATCAGGCGCATGATGTCGAATCGGCTGGCACCGGCATCGATCGCGGCTTCGATCAGCTTCTTGTCGATCCGCGCCATGGAGTTGAAGATCGGCACGATCATGAAGATCGTGAGCTGGTGGACATAGGCGATGACCACCGCGAGATCGGAGAACAGCAGCACCTCCAGCGGCTGGCGGATCACGCCGAGTGCCAGCAGCGCCTGATTGATCAGGCCTTCCTTGCCGAGCAGTGGAATCCAGGAAATCATCCGGATGATGTTCGAGGTCCAGAACGGCACCGTGCAAAGCAGGAACAGGCCGATCGCAAGCAGCTGGTTGCGGACGTGGAAGACGAGGAAATAGGCGACGAAGAAGCCGATGATCAGCGTGAAGACCCAGGTTAGCGCCGTGAACTTGATGGTCGCCAGATACAGTTTTAGCGTCAGCGCCGAATGCAGCACATCGATGTAGCTCGCCAGCGTGAAATCGGGCGTGAGCCCGCCAAAACCGTCGGTGGCGAAGAAGCTCGCGGCAAGCACCACCAGGATCGGCGCCACGAAGAACGGCACCAGCACCAGAACCAGCGGCGACACGTAAAGCCAACCGGCGAGATTTGCGCGTGGTGGAGTTTGAGCTGAACTTGGACTTGGCTGCATGTCAGCGAACGCCTCGAAGTCTATCTTGTCGCACCGGCGCGTCACGGCGCCGGTGCATCGTTCAAATCAGGCAAAGCAGGTTTCACGCCACCTTGAAGTCGTTCCAGCGCTTGTTCATGTAGGCGGCCTCGTCCATCAGCGTGTTCCAGCACGAGATGTTCTTGACGCGGTCGAGGAACGAGCCGCCGTCACGCTTGGTGCCGGCCTTCTCCATCGGCACGCCATAGGGATCGTTGATGACTTCAGGCGCGGGCTTGCCGTCGTACCAGAAGTCCCATTCGGCCGCGGTCAGGAATTTCTTCGCGGTCGACGGCACCGGGCTGTAATAGCCGTAGCGTCCGACAAAGCCGCCCTGCCAGCCCGACAGATACCAGTTGAGATATTCGTAGGCGGCATCGAGCTTCTTGCCGGAGAGATGTTTCATCAGGCCCATGCCGTTGCACCAACCGCGATAGCCTTCCTTGCCGTTCTTGACGTTGACAGGCGCGTAGACGCAGGGGATTTCCTTGACGCGGACGGCGGCGACCGCCGGCGACCACATCGACTGGATCACCACTTCGCCTGCGGCCATCAGCTGCACCGACTGGTCGAAGGTGGTCCAGGTCGCGCGGAACTGGCCCTGCTTCTTCAGCTCGATCAGCTTGTTGCAGGTGAAGTCGATTTCCTCCTTGGTCATGTTGCCCTTGTTGCCGTACTTGATCAGCCCGGCGCTTTCGAAGCAGAGCGCGGCATCCATGATGCCGATCGCGGGCACGTCGAGGATCGCGGCCTTGCCCTTGAATTTTGGATCGATCAAATCCTTCCACTCGGTCACTTCATGACCGACGAGATCGGGGCGATAGCCGATGGAGTCGGCGTTGTAGACCTGCGGCAGGAAGGTCGCCCATTCCGTGACGCCGTCATTCAAATCGGTTGAATCCGGCTTCGCGATATACATCGCCTCATAGGGCGAGATGCCCTGGCGCGGGATCTTGTGGCCGTCGATCTCGCCCTTGGTGAAGATCGGCAGGATGTTGTCGAACTCCTTGATCTTCTTGACCTCGATACCCTGGATCACAGAACGCTTGGCGGCGAGCTTGGCCTGCCAACCCTCGAGATCGGCGATGTCGACCGTATTTGGCTGGCTTATGAAGCGATTGATGGCGGCGGAGGTGTCGAGATTCTGCATCGTCACCTTGAAGCCAAGGTCCTTGGCCGCCTGATCGCCGATGGCCTTCACCACCGAATAGGACACGCCGACATGGCGCAGCTCGATGTCCTTGATTTCCTGCGCCCAGATGGTCGGGAATCCGCGGATCGCGTCCGACCCAGCGGCGGCGCCCGCAACGGCGGCCGCCCCCTTCAACAGTGTGCGCCGGCTCAGTTTTTTCGTCGACTTCGCTGACGTTCCCGCCGGATCGGAAATGAATGTCCTCTTAGCCCCATCAGACATGGCAACCCTCGTTGGCTACGATGAACGCTCGCACCGGTCGCCATTGACCGGCTGCTTATGTGATCAGTTGCGCGCGAAGCTAGGGGCAGGATTTTGCGAAGTAAAATTGGAAGTAAAAATCCGCCGCATAAACGCGGCTAATGGATCAGGCCGCTGCATCGGCTTTTGGCAACCCGCATAAGAAGACGTCAGGACGTGCATACAAGGCTGTGCGAACGACCGTGCGGGCCCGTTCACGCGGCAAGAGTGGTCGGATTTGCGACACGGATTGCCGCAACGTTGTGCGCGGCGGGCGCCTGCGACGAAGCCGCGCGCCGCCGACCGATGTCAGGACTTCAGCGCATCCTTCGCCGTTTCCGGCGCCATCAATGTCGCGATGATCGTGATAATCGACAGTGCGATGATGTAGACCGACACCGGCCAGTACGAGCCGGCCCATGCCAGCAATGCGGTTGCGATCAACGGCGAGAAGCCGCCGCTCAGCGCAGCCGCGACGTTGGCACCGAGCGATGCGCCGCTGTAGCGCACCTGGGTGCGGAACAGCTCCGGCATGAACGCGGCCTTCGGCCCGAACAGCAGCGCGTGCGTCAGCGTCATCGTGACGACGAGAGCGAAAGTGATCAGCGCCGGCTCTTTGGTGTCGAGGAACCAGAATAGCGGAAACGCCAGCGCCACCGAGAACACGCCGCCGGCGAGATACAGCGCCTTGCGGCCAAAAATGTCGGAGAGCCAGCCGGCGAGCGGCAGTGTCGCGAACTCGACGATCGCGGCATAGACCACGGCATTCAGGATCACCTGCCGTGGCAGGCCGAGTTTTGTGGTGGCGTAGACCACGGTGAAGACGGTGAGGAGATAAGCGAGCCCGACCTCCGACACCGTGATGCCGACCGCGAGCAGAAAACTGCGCCAGTCGCGGCGCAGCACTTCCATCACCGGCTGCGCCAGCACTTCCTTGCGCTCGACCACGTCCTTGAAGTGCGGCGTCTCGGCGAGCCTCAGCCGCACGATGAAGCCGACGCCGACCAGCAGAATGCTGATCCAGAACGGCACGCGCCAGCCCCAGCTCATGAAGTCGGCCTCGGGCAATTGCGTCATCAGGGCAAAGATGCCGGTGGAGGCGGCAACGCCGACGGGAAAGCCGATCTGCACCAGGCTGCCGTAGAAGCCGCGGCGGTTTCCCGCATGCTCGATCACCATCACGACGGCGCCGCTCCATTCGCCGCCGAGCCCGATGCCCTGGATGAACCGCAGCATGATGAGGAAAATCGGCGCCCAGACGCCGATCTGGCCGTAGGTCGGGAGGCAGCCGATCAGGAAGGTGCCGAGCCCCATCGCGATCATGGTCGCAACCAGCATCTTCTTGCGACCGAGCCGGTCGCCGTAATGCCCAATGATCGCACCGCCGATCGGCCGCGCCACGAAGCCGACCGCATAGGTCGAGAACGCCGCCAGCGTCCCGACGAAGGGATCGAAAGTCGGGAAGAACAGCTTGTTCAGCACCAGCGCGGCGGCCGTGCCGTAGATCAGGAAATCGTACCACTCGATCGCAGTACCGAGCGCGCTCGCCCACACCACATGCGCCGTCGTCGATTTCTCCGCCGAAGCAGAGACCCCCGTTGCTGCCGTCATGCCACGCCCCACAGATTCCAGCGGGCATCATGGCCAATCGGGATGCTGGTTGCAACCTGCGGAGGTGTTTGCTCTGACCAGGATCACAGCGCGATGCTTTTGCACCCCACTGCTCCCACACCCGTCATTGCGAGGAGCCCTTGCGACGAAGCAATCCAGACTCTCCGCGGAAAAAGTCTGGATTGCTCCGCTGCGCTCTTGAAGCAGTCGCGCGCATTTTTCCGCGACGTTGTCCCGGCGACCGTGGAACCCAGCCGAATCCACAATTCGCCATTGACAAACTAATTCGCTAATATCTAATCACAGTCAGAATAACCGGCCGCGCCAAGCGGCCCATAAAAGAGAGGGAACGACGATGAGAGGGTTTTTGGCCTGCGCCATGCTCGCGGCCATGACTTCGGCTGCCATGACCACAGTCGCGAACGCGCAAGTCTCCGACGACGCGGTGCGGATCGGCGTGCTGACGGACCTGTCGAGCTGGGGCCGCGACAACAGCGGGCCGGGCTCGGTCGAAGCCGCAAAAATGGCGGTGGAGGAATTCGGGCCGACCGTGCTCGGCAAGCCGATCGAGATCATCAGCGCCGACCACCAGATGAAGACCGACGTCGGCGTGCAGATCGTGCGCGGCTGGTTCGACAACGGCAAGGTCGACGCCGTTGTCGACATCCCCAATTCCGGCATCGCGATCGCCGTGCACAACATGGTGCGCGAGCGCAACAAGATCGCGCTGCTCTCCGGGCCCGGCGCAAGCTCGCTCACCGACGAGCTGTGCAGCCCGAACACAGTGCACTTCACCTACGACACCTACGCGCTGTCCAAGGTGACGGCCTCTGCCGTGATCAAGGAAGGCGGAAAGTCCTGGTACTTCATCACCGCCGACTACGCCTTCGGCCAGCAGCTCGAAAAGGACGCGACCCGCTTCATCAACGAGATGGGCGGCAAGGTGCTCGGCGGCGTCAAGCATCCGACCAACACCGCTGACTTCTCCTCGTTCGCGCTGCAGGCGCAGAGCTCGAAGGCCGACGTGGTCGCCTTCGCCAATGCCGGCCAGGACACCGACAACGCCATCAAGCAGTCCGGCGAGTTCGGCCTGGTTCAGGGCGGCCAGAAGCTCGTTGGCCTCCTGATGTTCGACACCGACGTGCATGCGGTCGGCCTCAAGGCTGCGCAGGGCACCTACATGACCACGGCTTCCTACTGGAACATGGACGAGGCAACCCGCGCATGGTCCAAGAAGTTCTACGAGCGGACCAAGGTGATGCCGACCATGATCCACACTGGCGTTTACGGCTCGGTGCTGCATTATCTCAAGGGCATCAAGGCTGCCGGCACCGATGATCCCGCCAAGGTGATGGCCAAGATGCGCGAGCTGCCGATCGAGGATACCTTCGTCCATGGCGGCAAGCTGCGCGAGGACGGCCGCGTCATCCGCGACATGTATCTGGCCAAGGTGAAGTCGCCCGAGCAGTCCAAAGAACCCTGGGATTATCTGGAGATCGTCAAGACTGTGAAGGGCGAGGACGCCTTCCGCCCGGTCTCCGAATCCAAATGTCCGCTCTTGAAGAAGTGAGGCCCGCATGACCAGCAACGAGCGCAACGCAAGCGACACATACGAGTGCGATGTGCTCGTGGCCGGATCGGGCTGCTCCGGCATGTCGGCCGCGATCACCGCGCGTTATCGCGGCCTCGACGTGCTGATCGTCGAGAAGGAGCCGCGCTTCGGCGGCACCACCGCCCGCTCCGGCGGCTGGCTGTGGATCCCCGGCACCTCGCTCGCAAAAGCTTATGGCATCGAGGAGACACCCGAACAGGCGCGCACCTATCTGCGGCACGAGGCCGGCAACAATTTTGACGCTGCGCGCGTCGATGCTTTCTTAAGCGCCGGCCCGGAGGCAGTCGATTTCTTCACGACCAGGACGGCGCTGCAGTTCGACATGCCGCTGGTGTTTCCGGACTATGACGCCGAAGCGCCGGGCGGCGCACAGGGCGGCCGCTCCATGGTGACGCGGCCGTTCGACGGCCGCGAGCTCGGCGACCAGATCAAGACGCTCGGCATGCCGCTGCCCGAGCTCACCGTATTCGGTATGATGCTGGGCTCCGGCAAGGAGATCATTCATTTCATGCGCGTGACGAAGTCGCTGAATTCGGCGGTTTACGTTGCCAAACGGCTGTCGCGCCACTTCATGGACGTGCTGCGCTATGGCCGCGGCATGACGCTCACCAACGGCAATGCACTCGCCGGGCGTCTCGCCAAATCCGCGCAGGACCTCAAGATTCCGATGTGGCTGTCCGCGCCGGTGCGCGAGCTGACTGTCGAGAACGGCACTGTCACCGGCGCCATCGTTTCGCGCGAAGGACGCGACGTTCGTATCCGTGCAAGGCAAGGCGTCGTGCTCGCCTGCGGGGGCTTCCCGCATGATGTGGAACGCCGGAAAAAAATGTTTCCGCACGCGCCGACCGGCAACGAGCATTATTCGCCGGGACCGACCGGCAACACCGGCGATGGCCTGCGCCTCGCCGAAAGCGCCGGCGGACATGTCGAGGATCGCCTGCCGAATGCGGCGGCATGGGTGCCGGTGTCGCTCACCACGCGCAAGGACGGCTCGAAGGGCGTGATGCCGCATTTCATCGATCGCGCCAAACCCGGCGTGATCGCGGTGATGCGCGACGGCAAGCGCTTTGCCAATGAGGGCAACTCCTATCACCACTTCGTCCAGGCCATGGTCAAGGCGGCCAAGCCCGGCGAGGAGATCGCCGCGTTTCTCGTCTGCGACCACCAGGCGCTGCGAAAGTACGGCCTCGGCTGCGTGCCTCCGTTCCCGATGCCGCTGGGTCATCACCTCAAGACCGGCTACCTCATGCGCGGCGACACGCTGGAGGCGCTGGCGGCGAAGGCAGGCATTGATGCCAAGGCCTTCACCGAGACCGTCAAGCAGTTCAATGCGACCGCACCGCAAGGCCATGACGCCGCTTTCGGCAAAGGTTCAAGAGCCTATAACCGCTACCAGGGCGACGCGATGCACGGCCCGAACCCCTGCGTCGCGCCGATCGAGAACGGTCCGTTCTACGCCATCAAAATGGTGATCGGCGATCTCGGCACCTATGCCGGCATCGTCACCGACGAGAACGCGCGCGCGCTCGACGCCGAGGGACGGGTGATTCCCGGGCTCTACGCCGCCGGCAACGACATGGCGAGCATCATGGGCGGCAATTATCCCGGCGCCGGCATCACGCTTGGGCCAGCGCTGACCTTCGGCTACATTGCCGGCCGACATCTCGCCGACAGCGCCGCCAAGCGCGACGCGGCGTAAGCGAGCCACGCCAGGAGGCGCATGAAGAGAGAGAGTCGCGGCATCCAGTCGATCGAGGTCGGCGGAGAACTGCTCCGGGCGCTTGCCCGCAGCGGCGAGCCGATGATGCTGCGCGATCTCGCGCGGGAAGCCGGCATGACGCCGGCCAAGGCGCATCCTTATCTCGCCAGCTTCTCCCGCATCGGACTGATCGAGCAGGACGAGACCACCGGCCGCTACGAGATCGGCGCACTCGCGCTGGAGCTCGGGCTGATCAGCCTGCGCCGTCTCTCCGGCGTCCGCATCGCGCAGCCGAAGATCGCCGCGCTCGCGAGCCAGATCGGACACGCGGTCTCGCTGGCGGTCTGGGGCACGCATGGCCCGACCGTGGTGCAGCTGGAAGAGCCCGGCCAGCCCATGCACATCGTGATGCGCGCGGGCTCGGTGATGGCGCTGCTGGAGACCGCTACCGGCCGCGCCTTTGCGGCCTTCTTGCCGGAGAAGACGATCAACGCGGCGCTCGAAAGCGGCCTCGACCGCCATGGCGTCGGCTACAATCCGAAGCGTGCCGTGAAAGGTGCGAAGGTCACCGAGATGCTCACCGAGGTGCGCAAGCACGGCCTCGCCCGTGCACTCGGCGATCCTCTGCCCGGCGTCAATGCGTTCTCAGCACCCGTGTTCGACCATTCCGGCCATGTCGCGCTGGTCATCACCGCGATGGGACCGGAGGGCACTTTTGATGCGCGCTGGGACAGCCCGATCGCGCATGCGCTGCGCGACTGCGCCGGCGGCATTTCGAAGCGGCTGGGCTACGGAATGACGGTGGCAGCGGAGTGAAGGGCAAACCGCCCGCACCACTACCGCTGTCATGCTCCGCGAAAGCGGGGCATCCAGTACGCCGCGGCCCATCGGCTCTATCACTGCTGTCACGGCGTACTGGATCGCCCGGTCAAGCCGGGCGATGACAGCGAGTGTGGGGCGACCTTCCGCGTCCCCCTACTTATCCTTCACCGGTACCGTGTAATTCAGGATCAGCCGGCCACCATCCGGATAGATCGTCTGCCCGGTGATGTAGGACGCATCATCACTCGCGAGGAATGCAACAACCGAAGCAACTTCGCTTGGTTCGCCGCCACGACCGGCCGGCGTGCGCGACATGACCGTCTTGCGGGCATCCTCCGAGGTGTAGATCGACGACGCCACCATGTCGGTCAAAATCGTGCCCGGCCCGACCGCGACGACGCGAATGTTGTGCGGGGCGAGCGCGACGGCGGCGACCGAAGTCAGCTGCTTCATGCCCCCCTTGGACATCGCGTAGGTCGCAAGCGCCGGGATCGCCAGCAATGCGTTCACCGAGGACATGTTGATGATGACCCCGCCGCCGCCTTGCGCGATCATCTGCTTCGCCGCTGCCTGCACGCCGAAGAATGCACCCTTCAAATTGATACCGATGATTTCGTCGAATTCCTCTTCGGAAATCTCCAGGATGTCCCGGTTGCGGGCAACGCCGGCATTGTTGACCATGATGTCGAGCCGGCCGAACTCCTTCACGGCAGTTGCGACGAGCCCATCGACATCGGTGCGCTTGGCAACATTGCCAACGACGGTGCGCAAGGCATCCGGCCGTCCCAGCTCGGCGGCAGTGGCGGCGAGGCCCCCGGCATCGACATCCGAGATGACGACCTTGACGCCGTCGTCCAAAAATCTCTTTGCGCAGGCCTTGCCGATGCCGCGCGCCGCGCCGGTGATGGCGGCGACCTTGCCGGATAATTTCATAGTCTCACTCCAGGGATAGCTGCTTGGGCAGCGAACTATCCCGGAGAGGACCCCGGTTCAAGCCGCCGCGAAGCCGAGATGAGCACGGAACCGGTTCTTGATAAAGACGGCATCGCGCGAGGGCAGCGAACGCGGCGGATTTTCCGCCAAAACCTTGATGACGAAGAGCCGCGGGCCTTCCGCCGGTTCGGCGATTTGCGCAGCAAGACGCTCCACCTCGCCCGTCGTCCGCACGGTTCCAGTCGCGGCGAAACCGCAGGCGGCGGCGATCGCGGTGAGATCGACGCCGCGCCCCGTGTGGCTCGCCTGCATGCCGGTCTCGCCAAAATGCTGATTGTCGATCACGACAATGTCGAGATTGCGCGGCCGCGCGACGCCGATGGTGGCGAGACCGCCAAGGCCCATCAGTTGTTCGCCGTCGCCGGTCAAGGCGAGGACGCGCTTGCCCGGCTGTGCCTGAGCCAGCCCAAGGCCGATCAGCGCGGCGCCGCCCATGGCGCCCCAGAGATAGAAATTTCCGTCGTGGTCGCCGACCGAATGCAAATCGTAGGTGGGCGAGCCGAGGCCGGAGACAACCAGCGTGTCCTTGCGATTCTTCAGGAGAACGGCGACAGCGGCGCGGCGGTCGAGTTGAGCTTGCATGGACATCACCACTTCTTCTTGCCGATCAGGCGTTGCCCGATCAGGACCGCGATCTGCTGGTCAGACTCGTAGGCGAGCGACGCCGCGGATTCGACGGTCTCGACCAGATCGTCCGGCGTCTCCGCGCGCATCACCTTCAGGCCGATCGCCTCCAGCGACGGCTGCGTCGCCCGGCTCATCGGCACCTGCCAGGGATTGAACTCGGCCCATTCGCCGCGCATCGTCACCAGCATCAGCAGCGGAAATCTTCCAATCGCCGACAGCGACAGCATGTTGATGCAATTGCCGACCCCGCTCGACTGCATCAGCAGCACGCTGCGCTGGCCGCCGAGCCAGGCGCCTGCGGCGATGGCAATGCCCTCCTCTTCCGTCGTCAGCACGTTGGTGGTGACGTCGGGGTCTGCGGAGAACATGCGGATGAGCTGGCTGTGGCCGGCATCCGGCACGTACGACATCTGCCGCACGTCGGCGGCTTTCAGGATGCGATGGAGCTCGGACGGCCAGTCGTCGCTGGTACGTGTATCAGGATTCGGTTGAGGGCTGTGCACCGCTTGTCTCCGTGAATTTCGAGGGCACACTAGCGATGCTCGCGTGTGAAAGCTCTGACCGTCTGGCATGAGCAGATATCGAGGGATTGTATAGCTGCGGGAAGGGCGCGCTGCGCATTGCGGCGCCCTCGCCCCTTGCGGGAGAGGGCATCACCGCAGGTGGACACATACTCACTGGGGTGAGGGGTATCTCTCCGCGTACTCGGATGCATCGATACACGCCGAGAGATACCCCTCATCCGGCGCTTCGCGCCACCTTCTCCCGCAAGGGGAGAAGGGAAGGACAGCGTCACTGCGGCTCGAAGCTAGTTCGCCGCCGACCTCGCCGCAGCCGGCATATAGATCTGCGCGTAGCCTTCCTTGATCGCCGACGTGATGCGATCGAGGCGACGGTCGATGTGCTTTTCCAGCACAGAGACGCAAGCCTCTTCGTCGCGTGCCTTCAAGCCCTCGACCACGGCACGATGCTCGGCCTGGGTGTTGGAGCGGTTGATGCTGTCCATATCGATCCAGCGCACGAAGCGGATGCGGGCGTTGACGTTGCGCAGGACGCGCAGCATCTCGGCATTGTTCGACATCCCCATCAGCCGCTCGTGAAAAGTCTCATCGAGCTCGACCAGCTCGACTGAGGAACGCTCGCCGGGATCGGGGCCGGTGGCTTCGAGGAATTTCAAGAGCGCATCGATGTCCTCGTCCTTGGCGCGCTTGATAGCGAGACGGACCGAGGCGACCTCGATCGACTTGCGCAGCTCGTAGAGATCGAAGATCTCGTGGGCGTCGAGCTCGCGGCAGAAAAAACCCTTGCCCGGCGTGAAGCGCAGAAAGCCTTCGGTGTTGAGACGGTTGAGCGCTTCGCGCAGCGGCGTGCGACTGACGCCGAGGCGCTTGGCCAGCTCACCTTCGTTGAGTCGCTCGCCCGGCTTGAACTCGTAGCTCACGGCCATCGCCTTGAGCTGTTCATAGACGCGATCGACGATACTATCGGAAACCAGTTCTACGTTGCTCATCATCAGCTGCATTCATGCCCGAACACAGCCCAATATACCGGGGCTGTGGGAGTGATTGCAATGCAAACGACAGTTTAGCGCAGCTTGTGCAGAGCTTTACGACAGCCGGACTTCAGGCGAAGGCGCGCGGGCGCAGTCCAGCATGAAACCAGGTGATCATGGAATAGATGTCATAGACCGGCAATCCCACTTCGGCCTGCAAAGCTGCTGCATAAGGAGGCATGTTGGTGCATTCGAGCACGATGGCGCCGATATCAGGGTTTTTGGCGACAAGCTGCTTGCCAGCCTCGACCACGTCACGCTCCGCCTGCGCAACGTCCATATCGTCCTTCTCGGCCTTGATCAGGACGCGAAAAAACTCCTTGCCGTTCTCGGTGCCGACCAGCGGCGTATCGAGCGGCACGCCGGCGCCTTCGAGATGGGCTGGCGTCAAGGTCGAGCCCGACACCGTGACGAGGCCGACACGCTTGCCTGGCGGCAAGGTCGCCTGCACCCACGGCACCTGCATCAGCGACGAGGTCGCAACGGGAACGCCAACAGCCGCGGCGATCTCCTTCTGGAACAGCGAGAGGAATCCGCAATTGGTGGTGATGGCTTCGGCCCCGAGCCGCACCAGATCCTTGGCCGCATCAATGAAATCAGGCAGCAAGCCGGCCGCGCCCTTCAGCACCACCTTCTCCGGCGAAGCACCGCTCACCACGCGATAGAGCACGGGGAAAGGCCAGGTCGTGCCATTGCCCATGTCGCCGGGAATGCGGGGGAAGCGCGCTTCCAGCATCAGGATGCCGAGCGGCGCGCCATAGATGGCCTTGCCGCCGCGGGCGATACGAGAAGGCGAGCTGGCTGGAGTGGTCATGATGCGATCTCAGAGAAAGCGAGTGGGCGCGAACGGCGCAAGCGGAATTTCCGGCTGCTTGCCGCTCAGAAGCTGCGCGACGAGACGGCCGGTGCGGGCCGAGCCGACCAGGCCGACATGGCCGTGGCCGAAGGCGTAGACGATATCACGCGAGGCCCGCGAATGGCCGATGCAGGGAAGCCCATCGGGCATGCTCGGCCGATGGCCGAACCATGTCTTGATGCGCGAGGCCGGAATGTCCTTCGGCAGCTTTGGAAACATGCTGAGGAGGTTGTTGCGCAAAATCTCGGCGCGTTTCCAGTTCGGCGCGGCTTCGAGGCCGGCGATCTCGACCGTGCCGGCGGCGCGCAGGCCCTTGTCGGTCCAGTTCACCACCATCTTGGCATCGGACGCCATCATCGAGCTGCGCGGACCTGATTCCGGGTTCTCGATCATGACGTGGTAGCCGCGCTCGGTTTCGAGCGGCAAGGAATCGCCGACCGATGCGGTCAGCCGCTTCGAATGCGCGCCGGCGGCGACGACCGCGGCATCGCAGGGAATCTCGCCGGTCTCGGTAACGACGGCAACGAGCTTGTTGCCGGAAAGCTTGAGGCCGGTCGCCTTGGCGCGCACCAGCGTCACGCCGCTGGCGAGCGCATGCTGGGCAAGGGCGGCAATGTAAGCACCGGGATCGCGGCAGCGGCCGGCCTCCTCCACCACCACGCCAAAGGTGTAGCGCGGATGTAGCTCCGGCTCGCGCTGACGCATCTCGTCGGCATTCAGCTCCAGCCATTCCACGCCGACCTTCTTGCGCAGGCGCCAGCCGAGATCGTTGTCAAAATTGCCGCGCGACGGGAAGACATGCATCACGCCGTTGCGCTCCACCAATTCGGGGACGCCGGCTTCTTCCGCAAGCTTCCGGTGCAGCAGCGGCGCGTCCTTCAGAAGGTCACGCAGCGCAAACGCCGTCTGCTCGACCCGCGCCTCGGTCCAGCCCGAGAGCAGATATTTGATCAGCCAAGGCAGCGCCTTTGGCAGATACGACCAGCGGATCGCGAGCGGGCCGAGCGGGTCCATCAGATAGCCCGGCACCTTCTTCCAGATACCCGGCTCGGCCGGCGGGATCACCGAATGCGAGGAGAGCCAGCCGGCATTGCCGTAGCTCGCCGCCTGTTCGCCACCGGGCTCGCCCGCATCGATCAGCGTGACGCGATGACCCTCGCGCAGCGCCTCGATGGCGCTGATCACGCCGACCGCACCGGCTCCGATGATGGCAACATGGCGGCCTTCGGGCATCGCTTACGCTTTCACCGCAGGCGCAAAATCCTTGCCGACCGACATCGCACGGGGATCAATGATGCAGTGGAGAATCGACGGCTTGCCCGAGGCGAGCGCGCGCTCGAACGCCGGCGCGAACTCTTCGGTGCGCTCGACGCGCTCGCCATGACCGCCGAACGCTTTTGCGTACATCGCGAAGTCAGGGTTCTTGAGCTGGGTGCCGACGACGCGACCGGGATAGTCGCGTTCCTGGTGCATGCGGATGGTACCGTATTGCGAATTGTCGACGACGATCACGACCAGCGGAACGTCGTACTGCACGGCGGTCGCGAACTCCTGGCCGTTCATCAGGAAGCAGCCATCGCCGGCGAAGGCAACGACGGTGCGATCCGGATATTGCCGCTTGGCGAGCACCGCCGCCGGCACGCCATAGCCCATCGAGCCCGAGGTCGGTGCGAGCTGGGTTGCAAAGCTGTGAAAGCGGTGGTGGCGATGGATCCAGCCGGCATAATTGCCGGCGCCGTTACAGACGATCGCGTCCTTGGGCAGACGGTCGCGCAGCCAGGTCATGACCTGGCCATACTGGAAATTGCCCGGCAGCTCGCGCGCCTTGTCGGTCCAGGCGAGGTAATCGGCATGCGCCTTGGGGGCCTCGCCCTTCCAGGCAACCGTGCCTGAAGGCTTCAGCGTCTCGACGGCGGCAGCGAACGCGGCGGGTGTTGCCTGAATCGCAAGCTCGGGCTGATAGACGCGGCCGAGCTCTTCCGAGCCGGGATGCACATGAATCAGCTTCTGCTTCGGCGTCGGAATGTCGAACAGCGTGTAGGACGAGGACGGCATCTCCGACATGCGGCCGCCGATGAGGAGAATGACATCGGCATTGTCGATGCGCGCCTTCAGGCCGGGGGCCGGTCCGATGCCGAGATCACCGGCATAATGCGAATGATCGGCGTCGATCAGCGACGCGCGGCGGAACGAGGTCGCAACCGGCAGGTCGAAGCGTTCGGCAAACCGCGCGATGCTCTTGGTGGCCTCATCGCTCCAGCGCGAGCCACCGAGAATGACCAGCGGCGCCTTGGCGCTCGCGAGCATCGCACCGACACGCTCAATGTCAGCAGGCGCCGGCCAGCTCACCGCCGGCTCGATGCGCATGGCGTCGGCAACAGCGGCGGTCTCGGTCAGCATGTTCTCGGGCAGCGAAATCACAACCGGGCCCGGGCGGCCCTGCATGGCGACGCGGAAGGCGCGCGCGACCAACTCCGGAATGCGGTCGGGGCGATCGATCTCGACGGCCCACTTCGCCATGGTGCCGAATACCGCCTTGTAGTCGAGCTCCTGGAACGCCTCGCGCTCGAGCATGCCGGTGTCGACCTGGCCGACGAACAGGATCATCGGGGTCGAGTCCTGCATCGCGATGTGGACGCCGTGGCTGGCATTGGTGGCGCCGGGGCCGCGGGTCACGAAACAGATTCCGGGGCGCCCGGTCAGCTTGCCATAGGCTTCCGCCATCATCGCGGCGCCGCCTTCGGCGCGGCAGATCACGACGTCGATCGGGCTGTCATGCAGCGCGTCGAGGGCCGCCAGATAGCTCTCGCCCGGCACGCAGGTGACGCGGTCGACGCCCTGGGCAACCAGCTGGTCGATCAGGATCTGGCCCCCGGTGCGGGTGTTGCGAATGGTCATGACGGCTCCCTGCAGGCTTTGGCGATGCACATCACGGCTCCGCGCAGATTTTGTTCCGAGGTGGCGTAGGACAGGCGGACAGGGCGCGCAAGATCGAAAGGCTTCTCGGACCCTGCGCAGGCATCATGCCCGCCCCTGTTGTTTGCACTACCGTCCATTCGCGATGATGCGGCGGCAATGATTGAGCGCGGCGCCGATGAGGTTGTCGCTCGCCTCCGGGGTGCGGAACGCCGAATGCGCCGACAGCGTCACGTTCGGCAGTTTTGTGAGCGGATGGCCCGCCGGCAGCGGCTCGACGGTGAAGACGTCGAGGCCAGCATGCGCGATGTGACCGGAGCGCAGCGCATCACACATCGCGTCCTCGTCGACGACGGCGCCGCGTGCCGTGTTGATCAGGATGCTGCCGGGACGCATCAGCGCGATGCGCTCGCGCGATAGAAAACCTTTGGTCTCGTCGTTGAGCAGCAGGTGCAGCGAGACGACATGGCTTTCCGCGAGCAGCTTCTCCAGCGAAACGAATTCGACGCCCGGATGCGTCTTCGGCGACCGGTTCCAGGCGATCACCTTCATGCCGCAGCCCGCCGCCATGCGCGCGGCTTCGGCGGCGATGCCGCCAAAGCCAATCAGCCCCAGCGTCTTACCGGTGAGCTGGAGCGCATCGCGACGCAGCCAGTTGCCGTCGCGCATGCCTCGGTCCATCTCGCCAAAACTCTTGGCGGAGGCCCACATCAGAGCGATCGCACATTCGGCCACCGCCGTGTCGCCATAGCCCTTGATGGTGTGAACGGCGATGCCGCGTTCAGCCAACTCATCCGGATTCATGTAGCTGCGCGCGCCGGTACCGAGAAAGACCACATGTTTGAGCGCCGCGCACTGCGCGGCGACCGCCGTCGGCACCGCGGTGTGATCGACGATCATGATCTCGACGCCTTCCATGAGACGTGGCAGGTCGTCGGACGTGATGGACGGATTGCGGTTGATGCCGACCGGAAGCTCGTCGCCGCGGAGCAGCTTTTCAGTCACGGCAGCAAGGGTTTCGTTGGCGTCGACGAACAGGGCGCGCACGGGCTTCTCTTTCATACTCGGAAGAAGAAATACTACCTTGCATTTAGTCCTGAATACAAGAATAGTCCAGAAGCCGGCTGAACTCTCTTCAGGAGCAACTGCCCATGAATCGCAGGGACGCACTCACCACCGTCGCTCTCGCCGGCGCCGCGATGGCCGCGGCCGGTTCGGCGAAGGCCGACACCGCGCCGACGTCCACGCTCGACCGCATCAAGAAAAGCGGCCTGCTGCGGATCGCCGTCATCGCCGGCCAGGATCCCTATTTCCACAAGGACCTCACGACAAATCAATGGTCGGGCGCCTGCATCGACATGGCGAACGACATTGCCGGCAAGCTCGGCGCCAAGGTTGAGACGCTGGAATCGACCTGGGGCAACCAGATCCTGGATCTTCAGGCCGAGAAGATCGATCTTGCCTTTGCGGTAAATCCAACGCCCGAGCGTTCGCTGGTCATCGACTTCTCCTCGCCCATTCTGGTGCACTCCTTCACCGTCATCACCAAGAAGGGTTTTGCCAAGCCACAGACCTGGGCGGAGATCAACAAGCCCGAGGTCAAGATCGCCGTCGACATCGGCTCCACGCATGAGACCATCGCGCGGCGCTATTGCCCGAAGGCGACGATCCTCGGCTTCAAAGAGCGAAACGAGGCGATCCTTGCCGTCTCCACCGGGCGCGCGGACTGCAATATATCGCTCGCCGTGCTTTCAGTCGCGACCTTGAAGAAGAATCCGACGCTCGGCGAGCTCGCGGTGCCCCGGCCGCTGCTCACGCTGCCGACCAATCTCGGCATCCGTGCCGAAGGCGATCGCCGCTACAAGGATTTCCTCAGCGCCTGGGCCGACTACAACCGCGCGCTGGGCCAGACCCGCGAATGGATGCTCAAGGCTTTTGAAACCATCGGCCTCAGCGCGGATGACATTCCGCCGGAGATCCAGTTCTGACGGCCAGCCGGTGCAGCCATCATCCCCAACTCCGAGGAAGGCTGCGCGATTGCGCGGCCTGACTTCGTCTAGCGTTGTTTGGCGCATTGGCGTCTAACACATTACAGATGCCAGCTTCGTATCCCACAGCGGACATAGGCCAACGTCCATATCAGACGGCACGTCGGGGAGCGGCGACCGGAAGCAATGGCCACGCCGTCATTGCAAGTTCTACAACGCGGCGAAGCTCGCCGACAGTCGCGCCGGCTTGCGGTAAATTCATGATGGCTTGCAACACGCCGAGATAGTGCCACGCCAATCCCTCGATGTCGGTTGCCGCCAATTCTCCGCTTTCGACCGCCTCGCGCAAAATCTCGCCGATGATCGCGCGCTGCCGCGTAAGTCCCTGCCGCGCGACCGACTGTCCCGCCAGAGGAAGATCGACCATCTCGGCACAAGATCGGGCCAGCATGCACCCAGCGGGTCGTACCGTCTTGCCTCCCCTGGGCAGGAATTCGTGCATCAGCGCTTCGAGCTGTTGGCGCTTCGTGTCGCCGCGAACGGCGCTCATCCGCCTCACGACGCGCTCGACGTAAGTCGAAAGGACTTCCTGAAATAGCCCGTCCTTGTCTTGAAATCGCTTGTACATGCTGGACCGCGACAACCCCATCGCGGTCGTCAATTGATCGATGGACGAGGCCGAATAGCCGTGACGCCAAAACACATCCATCGCGGCATTGATCACGGCATCGTCATCGAATTGAGGTTTTCCGCTCATGACATTCCCGCTTGACATCATGGAACGATCGTTCCAATTATCCTGAACTGATCGTTCCAAGATACGAAAGGTTGTCCAGATGTTCAATCCCTCCGAGCCGGGAGCCGCCCGTCCACGCGTTGCGGTCGCCGGAGCCACAGGTCGCGTGGGCTCCGCCTTGATTTCGAAGCTGGTCACCGAACCGGTTGAGCTTGTGGCGTTGACCCGCGCGCCGGGCGCTGAACGCCTGCCGTCCGGGGTCTCCGTTGCGACGGTGGACTTCGATGCACGGTCAACTCTGGACGACGCGTTGCGCGGCGCTGACCGTTTGTTCCTCGCCCACGGCACGTCTCCCCGGCAGGTCGCCAATGAAATCGCGCTGATCGACGCAGCCGTGGCCGCCGGCGTCAGCCATATCGTCAAATTGTCCGTGTTGGGACCGCCGTCTCGGCTACATCCGTTTGACTGGCATATGCAAATCGAGGCGCATCTTGCGACCCGCGACGTAGGCTTTACGGTTTTGCGACCTTCGAGTTTCGTTGACATCCTGGCGCGGGCTGGCGCTCCAGTTGCCAACGACACATGGGGCGGGGCAGCGGGCGATGGATTGGTCAATCTGATCGACACACGCGATGTCGCAGATTCCGCGTTCGCCGTCCTTCTCGACGATGCGCACGTGACTTCTCAGCGCGCCTATCACCTGACCGGGCCAACCGCGGTGAGCATGCCTGAGATAGCAGATGAACTGTCCGGATTGCTTGGCCGCACCGTCACATATCAGCGCCGAAGCCCTGCAGAGCAGCGTGAGAAGCTGCTCGCTTCGGGACTCAGCGAGTTTGTCGCCGACCTGCTGCTCGGTCTGGATCGAGCTTTCTACGAATCAGTGCTCGCCGAGACCACATCAACCGTCCGCGCGTTGACCGGCCACGCTCCGCGCCCGGTAACCGATTGGCTAGGTGACAACATCTCGCTGTTTCGAAAATAGCTCAAGCTCGGGCAGTGCATCATGGACTTCGAAGTGCGGTGAAACCGCCCGATTTCAGAACAAGGCGGTGTTGAAGGCCTGTCCGTAGATCATTGCGGCCACAAGTGAGACCAGCAGGCCCGCTCCCGAGAAGATCAACAGTACTTTCAGAGTTTCGACGTCAACGTCGATTCTCGTCGCGCGGGATATTGCCTTTGCCAATGCAACCATCATCGCCAGCTCCGAAGCAGGCCGCGCGGAGGCGCGACCTGACTTCATCTAGCGTTGTCTGGCGTATTCGCGTGTGAAGCAGGTTACAGGTAATCCTGCAAAAACGCTTCATCTTAAGTCAGCCGCGCGTTAGTCCCGCGACACCCGCGGCGTCGAGGGCGTGACGTTCGCCGGCGTGTGGAAGTCGAGACGCGCGCGATTCTCCTCGCGCACGCCGCTATCGTCGCCAAACTCGACAAACTTTTGCGTCCCCTCGGCCCATTGCGGCCACGGCGTCGCCGGCGTACTCGGGTTTCCCGTGCGTGCGAAGGCGACGAGCGTGTCCATCATGCGCTCGGACAGCGCGCGGTCGAACTCGGTCCAGACCCGCGTGGTCCGGAACTTGTTGAAGGCGTCCTGGGTGCCGAACCAATAGGGCACGTCGGAGGTGTGATAGGCGCCGATCTTCTGGGGCTATCGAAGAATTCGACGTTGGCTGCGAACGGATGCACACGCGAGAACATGTACATGTAGAACGGCGCCTTGCCGGTTTTCGCCTGGGCTTCGGCCCAGTTGCGCGTGCCGATCTCCACCAGGCCCTCGCGCGCCGCTGTTAGGCCCATGGCCTTCGCCTCGCCGTCGGTCTTCGCTGGATAAAGCGCGAGGAAACGGTCGGCCTGGCCGCCATAAAGCTTTCGCGCAGCCGCGACGTAACCTTCCAGATTGACCGCCGTGCGCAGATCATTCGAGCTTTCGTCGCTGGTAAAACCCGCGACGGTCGCGACATCGTTCTGCTTGCCGGCGGCAAAAATGTTCGGAACGGTGTCGGGCAGGACGTAACCGTCGATATCGGGCGTGACCGCGATCGTGCCGGCACAGCCGAGCTGGCAATCCTTCTGGATCGCCAAAATCTTGTCGGCCTGGATCTGCCGCATCTCGGCAAGCGACGCTGCACCGAGCGCCGATTGCACCTCGAGGCCGATCTTCTCGGCGGCGGGCAGCGCCGGGAATTTGAAGCGATTGTCGAACATGCTGAGACTCATCGCGAAGCCGCGATGAAACAGGCCCTTCGCCAGCGGGCTCGCCTCCAGCGCCGACACCGACATGGCGCCGGCCGACTGCCCGGTGATGGTGACGTTGTCGGGGTCGCCGCCGAAGGCCGCGATGTTGCGCTTGACCCATTGCAGCGCCGCGACCTGGTCCATCAGGCCGTAATTGCCGGAGGCACGGTGCGGCGATTCCGCGGTCAGCTCGGGATGGGCGAGATTGCCCAAAATGCCGACGCGGTAGTTGAAGCTAACGAAGATCGTACCTTTCTTCGCAACGTTCTCGCCGTCATACACCGCCATGCCGCTGGAGCCGAGCGTAAAGCCGCCGCCATAGATCCAGACCACGACCGGCAGCTTCGCGCCCGCCTTCGCATCGGCGCTCGCCCAGATGTTCAGATAGAGGCAGTTCTCGCTAGTCGCCTCCTCACCAAAATAGTGATTGAGATTGTGCCGGCGCAGCACCTGGATGCACTCCGGTGCCAGCCGGTCAGCATGATAGGTTCCCTTCCACGCCTCGACCCTCTCGGGCGCGCGCCAGCGGAGATCGCCAAGCGGCGGCGCGGCGTAGGGGATGCCGAAATAGCCCTTTACGCCCGACGTCAATACCTTGCCCGAGACGGCGCCGGTATCGATGCTGACGGGATCTCCGGGAACGGGTGTCGCGACGATCTGCGCCGGCGCGGGCGAGGCCGCCAGCAAAGAGAAGATTGAGGCTATCGCAAGAACCGCGCGCGAAAGCACGCGCCCACTATCTGAAACGCTCATCCGATCTCCCTTTCTTTTCTTGTCAGGCGACGACTTCGGAACGGGACTGTTCGGTCAGCTCCGCCCACATGCGGACGCGCGCGCCTTCATTGAGAGGCACAATATGGAACGGCTGACCGAAGATTGCGAGCGGCTCCGTGGCCAGCTCGAATCGCGGCCAGGCTTCCGCAACACCCGGAGCACCTGTCGTGACGAACCGCAGCAAATTGTCTTGAAACCGCGCGGCGACGTCGATGTCGGCAGGCGTCATCGGCCCGCCCTTGCGCTTCAGGATCGGACGATCGACGAAATTTGGCAGATGCGCCCAGAGGCAGGCATTGTCGGCGCCGTGGGTCGGCCCTTGCGACAGGAACGGCTCCAGCGCCGGCCGATGGTCGAACCGGCTCAGCCACACCGCGCCGCCGGCCGCAGCATGAAGCCGCGCAAGCTCGGCCATCGGGCGGTGCCAGAACGCATCCGACAGCAGCGCTTCGTAAGCGTCTTCGTCGATGCGCGCCGTGGTGCGGTAGGACGCCAGCAGGCGCTCCCAGCCCGCGTCTCCGAACGCGGCACGCAGTTGCCGCTCGGTGGTGCGGATCATCGCGGCTGGCGGCGCGCTCTTCAAAAACATCACCATCTCGTCGCGGCAGGAGCCGAGCCAGAGCGGAATGTCGCGCAAGGTCCCATCGGCGAAGACATCGCACGGCTCGCGCGGGATCATTGTGCCATCGAGCACCGGGCCGAATATGGTGCTTGACTCCGTCTCGTCGCCGAGCTTGCGGCCGACCCGCTCCACCGCCGCAAAGAGTTTCGGCAGCGGCACCGTCGCGATCGCGCCTGGCTCGTGCTCGAGTTCGAGCTCGGCCAGTGTGCGGCGCGCGACGTCGTCGGCATGATCGGCGCTCATGATGGCGCGCCCGGGTGCACTGAGCGCGAGCGCGCGGGCGAACTTGCCCTTGGCTTGCAACAAGGTTGCGAGCGCGATCACCATCGACGCACCGGCCGACTGGCCGGACAGCGTCACCTGATCCGGATCGCCACTGAAGTTTTCGATGTTGGCATGCACCCAGTCGAGCGCCGCGAGCGCGTCCTGGAGCGCGAGGTTATTGGCCTCGCCCAATCCGTGACGGTGCAATTGCAGGAAGCCGAGCGGGCCGAGCCGGTAGTTGATGGTGACGATGACGGCCGGGCCGTGCGCGGCGAGGAATGCGCCATCATAGTCGGCGCCGCCACCGGTGACGAAGGCGCCGCCATGAATGAAGAACAGCACGGGCAATGGACGATCGACGCGGGTCGGCGTCCAGATGTTCAGGCTAAGACAGGATTGCTCCGCCTGATCGGGATGTCCGGGCTGCGGCGCATAAGCGCCGTAGTCCGTGCAGCGGCGGGGTTCGGCCCACGCAGGCGGCGGCGTCGCTTTGGCAAAGCGCCGCGCGATCGCAAAGGGCACACCCTTGAAGGCGCGGACGTGCCCTTGCTCGGCCCCAATGATAGGGCCGTGCGTGGTGGGAACAGCGTTGGTCAGCATGCGATAATGTCCCCGTCTTTCGTTCACGCGCTCCGCTTGCCGAGATCGGCAATGTCGACCTTGTGGGTTTCGCGCGCGGTCGATGCGGCCGCAGCCGAAGCGACACAGCAACCGGCGACAAAGATCGCAACCGGGATCCAGCCGTTCGGTCCCTCACCGACGAGGCTCGCGCTGATCAGCGGCGTGAAACCGGCGGCCAGGAAGCCGAGCTGGGTGCCGATCGCAGTGCCGGAATAGCGCACGCGCGCTTCGAACATCTCGGCATAGAACGACGGCCAGATCGCATTTGGCGCGGAATAGACGATGTACAGGACCATCGCTGCGGCGAAGATCGCGGTCGTGCTGCCCGACGTCACCAGCATGAAATAGGGGAACAGCAGCACGGCGCAGGCGAGCACGCCGCCGATGAACACCGGCTTGCGGCCGATCTTGTCGGCGAGCAAGGCCCAGAGCGGCTGCGCGATCAGCGCGGTGACGTTGCCGAGTACGCCGGCCCACAACATGGTCGGGCGCGCGACGCCGAATTTGCTCGTGGCATAGCCGAGCGCAAACACCGCGGTCAGCGTGCTCACCGTCGCGATCAGCGCACAGGCGATGACGCGCAGCACGTCCCGCCAGTAGTCGCGCAACAGCGCAACCACGGGGAAGCGCGCCACCTGATCCTTGCCTTTGATGTCTTCGAACACAGGCGTTTCCGGCATGGTCCGCCGCACCAGATAGGCAACCAGCAGCACCAGCGCCGAGAGCAGGAACGGAATGCGCCAGCCCCAGCTCAGCAGCTGGTCCTCCGGCAGGCTCGACACCGGAATGAACACCAGCGTCGCCAGGATCGCGCCGGCCTGGGTGCCGCTCAAGGTCCAGCTCGTGAAGAAGGCGCGGTTGGAATTGGCGGAATGCTCCAGCGTCAGCGAGTTGGCCCCGCTCTGCTCGCCGGCTGCCGACAGACCCTGCAACAATCGGAGCAGCGTGAGTATAACCGGTGCGGCGTTGCCGATCGTCTTGGCATCCGGCAACAGGCCGATCGCAAGCGTCGAGCAGCCCATCAGCACCAGCGTGAACAGCAGCACCGTCTTGCGTCCGATGCGGTCGCCGAAATGACCGAGAATCACGGCGCCCACGGGCCGCGCGATATAGCCGATGCCGAAGGAGAGCAGCGCGAGCAGCGTTCCGGTCGCCGGGTCGACATTGGCGAAGAACACTTTTGGAAAGATCAGCGCCGCCGCGGTGCCGTAGATGAAGAAGTCGTAGTATTCGAGCATGCTGCCGACGAAGCTGACGAGCGCGGCGCGCTTGGGCAGCTTGTTTTGCGTAGCTTCCGCGGCTGATGGCGCGCGCAGTGGTGCGGTTGACGTCAACGTCATTGAATTCTCCTCCCCCGGTGTCCGTTGCGGCTCGCATCGGGCGATCGCGCCTTGCGAGCGTTTTCTGGTTTTTGTTGCCGCAACCTTGGTTTGGATCCATAATGTACGAACTAGTACGTTTATGCAATACTTGTTGGATCAGCGCCTGAACGTGCGAAATTTGCCTTCACCTTCAAGGCCATCCGTGGAAACTGGCGGGACAAACAGCAATGCTCGAGCGCATGCCGCCCCCATCGAAGCGCACCAACGACCCCGAGCGCACCAAGCGCGACATCCTCGAAGTGGCGATGGCCGAATTCGCTTCGGAAGGCTATTCCGGTGCGCGCGTCGACGCGATCGCGGCGCGGACACGCACGTCGAAGCGCATGATCTACTATTACTTCGGCGGCAAGGAGCAGCTCTACCTCGCGGTGCTCGAAGAGGCCTATCGCAGCATCCGCGCGCTGGAGGACCAGCTCGACATCGCAAGCTGCGACGCCCGCGAAGGACTGCGCCGGCTGATCGAGGCGACCTTCGACCATGACGAGCGTAATCCGAACTTCATCCGCCTTGTCTCAATCGAGAACATCCACCACGGCAAGCACCTGAAACAGAATCTGCAACTGCGCCAGCTCAACGCCAGCGTGATCGCGACGCTCGACGGCATCCTCAAGCGCGGCCGCGGCGAAGGCGTCTTCCGTGACGACATCGACGCCATCGATTTGCATCTCGCCATCTCCTCCTATTGCTTCTTCCGCGTCGCCAACCGCCACACATTTGGGGCGCTGTTCGACCGCGACCTCAGCGAGCCGAAGGTGCTGGCGAAGAGCAGGACGCAGATCGTGGAGATGATTTTGGCGTGGCTGGGGAAGGTGTGATGAGCGAAAGAGCGGAGATGGTGGCCGCGCCACGCTCTCTCGTGTCCCGGACGCGCTGCAACGCTCTTGGCGTTGCTGCGCAGAGCCGGGACCCAGATAGCGGCACAGGAACGCTCGGACCAATGGGCCCCGGCTCTGCAGCGCACCGCTGAAGAAGCGCTGCGCTGCGTCCGGGGCACACGACACCACGAACGGAGTGGAGCTACCTCCCCTCACCCGGTCTTCTTCCTCCGAGTGCTCGCCAACAGCACCAGCATGAAGGACGCCGCCGTCATCAGTGTCGAGATCGCGGCAATGGTCGGGTCGATCTCGTCCCGGAGCGCGGTGAACATGCGCTTGGTCAGCGGCTGGTACTGCCCGCCCGAGATGAACAGCGCGACGATGGTCTCGTCCATTGCCGAGATGAACGCGAAGATGCCGCCGGCGATCACGCTGGACTTGATCTGCGGCAGCGTCACCGCGAAGAAGCTGCGCAACCGGTTCATGCCGAGGCTGCGCGCGACCATTTCCTGCGCGGGGTCGAAGCTCTGCATGCCCGCCAGCACCGAGATCACGACATAGGGCAATCCAAGCATCACGTTCGCCAGCACCAGGCCCGGCATGGTCGCAACCAGGCCGACCTTTGCATAGACGAAGAAGATGCCGACCGCGGTGATGATGATCGGCACCACCAGCGGCAGCAGCAGCGCCATGTGGATAACCCGCATGATGCGCAGCTTCGACTGGCTGATGGCATAAGCGGCGGCGACGCCGAGCGGCGTTGCGATCACGACGGTGAGGAATGCAACCGTCAACGTCACACGCGTCGCCTGCATCCAGGCGGAGTTGGAAAAATACTGCTGATACCAGCGCGTGGAGAACGACGGCGGCGGGAAGGTCAGGAAGCGCGCGCTGGAGAACGAGATCGGCGCGATGATCAGCACGGGGAGGATCAGATAGACCAGCACCAGGGTGCTGATCACGTAGAGGGCGATCCGTGCGGGCGAGATGCGCGTCATTTCTGCCCCAACACGCGTTCGAGCGAGATGAAGCGGCTGACGGCGAAGAAGATCACGAGCACGCTCAGGAGCAGCACGACGGCGACCGCGCTCGCCGCACCGAACTGGTTGTAGAGCTCGACATTGCGGCTTACCAGCATCGATACCATCACGGTGCGGCCACCGCCGAGCAGTTCCGGCGTGATGTAGAAGCCGAGGCAGAGCACGAACACCATGGTGCAGCCGGCGAGCACGCCCGGCAGCGACAGCGGCAGGAACACACGAACAAAAGTCAGCGACGGGCTCGCGCCCAGGCTGGCGCCGGCCTGCATCAGATCGCCGGGGATCTTTTGCATGGTGGCATAGAGCGGCAGCACCATGAAGGGCAGCAGGATATGCACGGTTGCCACCACCGTGCCGAAGGTGTTGTGGACTAGCGCGAGCGGCTCGCTGATCACATCCAGATAACGCAAAAACTGGTTGATCACGCCGGTGCGCTGGAGCAGCGCCAGCCAGGCATAGGCACGGACCAGCACGCTGGTCCAGAACGGCAGCACCACCAGCGACAGGATGAGGATGCTCCACCCTTTCGGCAACGAGTTGGCAAGGTAGGCCACGGGATAGCCGAGCAGCAGCGCAATGGCTGTCACCGCGAGGCTGATCTCGAAGGTCAGCGCAAAGCTGCGCCAGTAGATGTCTTCGGTAAAGACCCGGCGATAGTTTTCCAGCGTGAAACCGTCATGGTAGATCGACTGCCAGGCGAGCCAGCCGACCGGCAGCACGATCAACAGCAAAATCACAAGCAGCGCCGGCGACACCAATGCCAGCATCAGCCCGTGCTCGCGGCGCTGATGCTTTTGCGATGGATCGGACATTGATGTCGTCAACGCTGCCTCGCTCGCTTACTTCTGCATGAACGATGCCCAACGCTTCTCGGCGGCTTCGCCCGCGGGCGAGGACCACCAGGCGTAGGACATCAGCGCCTGCTTCGATGCGTTCGCGGGCTCGCTCGGCAATTGCGCGGCGCGCTCGGGCTTGATCACATTGGTCTCGAACGCTTTCGGGTTGCCCGGGCCGTAATCGATGTTGAGCGGCAGATTAGCCTGGTGCACGGGATCGACGGCCTCGTTGAGGAATTTCACCGCCGTATCGAGATTCGGCGCGCCCTTGAGGATGCAGAGCGAGGTACTCTGAAGGACGCCCTGGTTGTAGGTGAAGGCGACTTTTGCGCCTTCCTTGGCGACGGCGCTGACGCGGCCGTTCCACGCCATCTCCATGTCGACCTCGC
Source organism: Bradyrhizobium sp. 1 (assembly GCF_023073315.1). Taxonomy (GTDB): domain Bacteria; phylum Pseudomonadota; class Alphaproteobacteria; order Rhizobiales; family Xanthobacteraceae; genus Bradyrhizobium. Next base: position 709,896 of record NZ_JADPJH010000022.1, read on the forward strand.
CGTCATTGAGCAACTGCGCCGACTGCGCGCCCGAGGTCCACCACACCGTGATATGCGGCTTGATCTCTTCCAGCTTCTTGAAGGCGCGGTCGACATCGAGCGGATAGAGCTTGTCGGGTGCGACGCCGTCGGCCATCAGCGCCGCTTCCAGCGTGGCGATCGGGTGATTGCGTAGCGCGCGGCGGCCGGGGAATTTCTTGACGTCCCAGAAATCGACCCAGCTGTTCGGCACGTCCTTCGGGAAGGTCTTCTGGCTGTAGGCGAGCACGCTGGAATAGAACTCGTACGACACCGAATAGGGACTGCGATACGCCTCCGGCATTGCCGCCGCGTTCGGGATTTTCGAGAAGTCGAGCTTCTCCATCAGCCCCTGCTCGCCGCCGCGCAGGCAATAGCCGGTCGGGGTGTCCACGACATCCCAGATCGGCTTGCCGCTGCCCACTTGCGTCTTGATCGCGGGCCAGGCGTCGGGAATGGAGTCCTGGTTGATGGTGATGCCGAGCTTCTTGGCGGAGGGATCGAGGATCGCCACCGTCTGCGCCGCCTGATAGGCGCCGCCTTGCGAGACGAAGGTGATCTGCTCGGCGGCGCTGGCCGTCGTGGCAAATCCGATTGCGCCCAGCAGCGTGCAGCCCAATCCAAAGTGCTGTCTCATCGTCATCCTCGCCTCCTCCAAATAAATCACTGACCGATCGCATCGAGAAACTGGTACCAGCCGGCGACCATGCGCACGGCCGGTTCGCGCAACGGATAGAAAGGAATCGCTTTGAGGCGCCGTGCATCGAGCAGCCCGACATCGGGCGTCTCGCCGCGCACGAAGGCGGCGAGATAGCGGCCCATCAGGCTCGACATCGCAACCCCTGCGCCGTTGTAGCCCATCGAGACCAGCGTGCGGTCGTCGAGCCGGCCGATATGCGGCACCGAGTCCAGCGTCATCGCGACCAAGCCCGACCATTTGTAGGCGAGCGGGACATCGGCGAGATCAGGGAAGATGCCGACCATCGCCTTGCGCAATGCATCGAACGCGGCTTGCGAGTCCTGCTTGCCGAACGCACCGCGGCCCCCGAAGATCACGCGATTGTCGACCATGCGGAACCAGCGCATCATGCGCTTGGTCTCGGTGTAGGTGCGCCCGGTCGGCATCAGCCTTCCCGCGAGATTGCGCGGCAGCTGGTCGGTGGCGATGATGGCGCTGCGGAACGGGATCAGCGTGCGCTGCATCTGCGCGGTTGCATCGGTGAGGTCCGAATAGCTGTTGGTCGCGATGATCGCCTGCTTGGCGCGCACCGCGCCTTGCGGCGTCTCCGCGACGATGCCATCCTTCTCGCGCCGCAGCCTCAGCACCGGCGATTCCTGGAAGATGGGAACGCCGCGGCGCGCCACGCCATCGGCGAGGCCGCGCAGATAATTCAGCGGATGAATGCCGCCGGAGCCCGGATTGAGCACGCCGCCGACGAAAACGTCCGAGCCGGTCTCCTCGCGCACTTGTCCCTTGTCGAGGATACGGACCTCCGCATCGCCCATTTCCTGCTTCATCCACGCCACTTCGTCGATCGCGGCCTTCAGCGTCGTCTCGTTATGCGCGGCCTTGACCTGGCCGACGCGCGTCAACGCGGCGCTGGTGATGCCGAATTCGGAGACGAGCTCCTCGACGATATCAGTCGATTCATGCGCGATCTCGTACATGCGCCGCGCCATGGCGCGGCCGTGCACGGCGTCGACCTCGCGGAACGACAGGCGGAACTTTGCGGTGATCACGCCGCCATTGCGGCCACTCGCGCCCCAGCCGGGGCGGTTCGCTTCCAGCACGATCGGAGCGAGCCCGCTCTCGGCGACGTGGTGCGCCGCGGACAGGCCGGTATAGCCCGCGCCGATGATCACCACATCCGCCTGGCTCTCGCCCGACAGCACGGGATAGTCGCGCGCCGGCTCCGCCGTGGCTTCCCACAGCGAATTGGCCGATGGCAGCGCGCTCCAGTCCCGTGTCATGCCCGCGCTCCCGGATTTACGCCACAGGTCCAATCGCGGCGTCCGCAAGTGCCTTCAGCGTCGGGAAATGGAAGTCCGGTTTTGTCAGCGTCTCCACGGCCGGCGTGCCGCCAAAACCCGCGACGCCCTGACGGCGCTCGATCCAGCACACCTTGTAGCCGAGTTTTCGTGCGATCCCGATGTCGTGGTACTGGCTCTGCGCGACGTGCAGGATGTCCGACTGCTTGTAGCCGAAGGCAGACTGGCGGCCCTTGTTGTAGGCGAAGAACTCCGGATTGGGTTTTGCGACGCCGGTGTCGTCGGCGCAGACAGTATCGTCGAAGGGATTGCCGAGCGCATGCGCGTAACAGGACAGCGCGACACGGTCGGCATTGGTCATCGCCACCAGCCGGAATTTCGTGCGTAGCCGCTTCAGCGCCTCGGCGGAATCGGAGAACGGCCCCCAGCGCAGCACCGCGAGCTGGAATATGTCGCAGGATGCATCGTCAGACGCCAGCCCGAGCTCCTTGGCGAGATAGCGATAGACGTGGAACATCACCTCGCTCGAGCGCTCATAGTGCGCGTCGCGGCCGCGCTTGTAGGATTCGAATATCTCGTCGTCGCTGAGCTCGGCCGGTGTCTTGCCCGAGATCCTGCGCACCGCGGAGAGCACGCCGGTCTCGAAATCGATCAAGGTGCCGACGACGTCGAAGGTGAGAACCTTGAAATTGCTGAACGAGGCTGCTGACGACATTTTTTCTTCTCTCGGTTTGGACAAGGCTGGAGGCTAGTCGCTGCCCCTGGGCACGACGATGGTGTCCTCGGGGTGAAGGGTGACGGTCAAGCTGCCGCCGAGCGGCGGGATACGCTGGTACGCCTGGTGATAGGCTGGCTGGCGCAGGCTGAGCGCGATGCCGTCGGCAAGCGCCAGGAAAATGCGAAGGCTCTCGCCCTGATAGACGATGTCGGTGACCGTCCCGGTCAGGCGGTTGCAGGCGGCATCCTGCGCGCCGTCGTCGATCAGGAGTTTTTCGCTGTGCACGGCGAGCATCAGCGCATCGCCGTCAGGAATGGCGCGGGCGCTGCGCAACAGCGCATTGCCGAGCGCGACGCTGGACGCATCGAGGCGGCGGACCGGCAACATCGTGGCTTCGCCAATAAAACTCGCGACAAAGGAATCTGCGGGATGATCATGCAGCCGCTCGGGCGCGTCGATCTGGATCAGGCGGCCGTCCTTCATCACGGCGACGCGGTCGCTCATGGTCAGCGCCTCGCGCTGGTCATGAGTGACGTAGATGATGGTGGCGCCGATGCGCTTGTGCAGCGCGCGCAGCTCGATCTGCATGGATTCGCGCAGCTGCTTGTCGAGCGCGGAGAGCGGCTCATCCATCAGGATCAGGCGCGGCTCGAAGATCATGGCGCGCGCCAGCGCGACGCGCTGGCGCTGGCCGCCGGAGAGCTGCGCGATGCCGCGCTCTTCGTAGCCGGCAAGCCCGACCATCGCGAGCGCCGCGCGCACCTTGTCGGGCCAGATCGCTTTCGGCAGACGGCGTGCGCGCAAGGGAAAGGCGACGTTCTCGCCAACGCTCATATGCGGGAACAGCGCGTAGTTCTGGAACACGACGCCGATGTCGCGCTTGTGCGGCGGCATGTAAGTGACGTCGCGGCCGCCGAAGAGAATTGTGCCTGAGGTCGGCAGGATGAAGCCGCCCAAAATTCCGAGCAGCGTGGTCTTGCCGGAGCCGGAGGGGCCGAGCAGCGAGACGAATTCGCCGGCGCCGACATTGAGGGACACGTCGTCGAGGGCGCGTACGGCGCCGTAGGCCTTGCTGGCCGACCTGATCTCGACGCTTTCCGCTCGTTTGTCCAACGATCGACCTCGCCCGTGTCCCTGCAATGGCGTGCCTCACTGCGCGCCATAAGCCTGCTTTATAGACAGGGCGTTGAAGCAATCAGAGGCGCAGCGTGCGCCGCACCAAATCTTCGCTCGCAACCCCTGTGTTTAGGCTGTCATGCCAATGACACCAGACTTGGCAAAGTCCGGCAATTGCCAAATTCTCACCGCGCCCATAACATGGCGTTATGCCTGAGCTGCGCCGGATGCTGCCCTCCAGTAACGCCCTGTTCGTCTTTGACGCAGCGGCGCGCAATGGCAGCTTCACCGCGGCCGCCGCCGAACTGAACGTCACGCAGCCCGCGGTGAGCCGGATGCTCGGCCAGTTCGAGGAGCATCTTGGCGTCCGCCTGTTCGATCGCAAAGCTGGCCGCGCGGTGCTCACCGAGGAAGGCGAATTGCTTTATCGCCGCGTGCTCGAAGGCTTTCGCAGCATCGAGAGCGGACTGGTCGAGATCGAGCGGCGCCGCAAGGGCACCGAGACGGTGACGCTGTCGGTTTCTTCCGCCTTCACCACGCATTGGTTGATGCCGCGCATCGACAAGCTGCAGAAACAATTTCCGCAAGTCGATTTGCGCTTCCAGCTGATCTCCGGCGCGCTGCGCGGGCCGGTGGAGAATGTCGATCTCGGCATGCGTTTTCGCGATCGCGACGAGCCGTCGTCCGGCGGCACGCTGGTGATGAAGGAAGTGATGCTGCCGATGTGCAGCCCCGGCTATCTCGGCGCCACCGATCCCACTGAGAGCAACACCATCATCCGCCTCGCCGAGACGCCCGGCGACTGGGCCGCGGATTACGCATCGCTGCTCACCGGACGCCGCGGCGCGGCCAAGGCGCTGAGCTTCACCGACTATGCCGTCGTGGTGCAGGCCGCTTTGCTCGGCCAGGGCATCGCGCTCGGCTGGCTGACGGTCGCCTCGCATTGGCTGCTGACCGGCGCGCTGGTGCCGGCCTCCGACCGGCTGACCACCACGCGGCGCATCTGCGAATTTCTTCCGCCGCGCAACCGGCCGATGCGCCCGATCGCCACCGAGATCCGCGACTGGATCAGCGCGCAGATGCACAGCGAGATCGCGGCGATCGATAAGCTCTATCCAAAACTCGGCGCGATGGCGGCGTGCTACTAAACCGGCGTCAGCGCGGCACAGTAACGATCCGGCAGGTGGTCGCCGATCCCCGGCGGCAGGGCCACGGTAAGCTGGCCGAGCGTATCCCTCCGCGCATTCTGCGAGAAGCCCACGAAGAGACCGCGGAGCTGCTCTCCCAATCCGGCCTCCGCCATCGGCTCGTCTGAACCGGGAGCCGGCGGTGTGGCAGCGAATTTCGCACCGGAAGCACAGCCCAGATAACCGCCGACGTGGTGGAAACCAAGGAGTGGCGGCGGCACCGTCGGGACGATGTCGGCGCCGTGCACCAGACGATAGGTCGTCGCTCCGAGCGAGATGTTATAGGGCGCGACGAAGTCGGCCCGGCCAACGCGCGGACAACCGAACAGATAAATCTGCGCGTTGCCAAGTTGAAGTTCGCGGCGTGCGACATCCGCGATGACCACCGCGATGGCGGCTCCGAGACTGTGTCCGGTGATGAAGATCGGCGAGCCGGCATCGAGTGCGGCCTTCAGCGCGTCCTTCACGTCATTCCAGACGGCTGCTGCCGCGTCGCGGAAACCCTCGTGTACGGCCGACTGCGGCCGGCCGAGCGTGAAGTCACTGACCCAGTTCAGAAGATGAAGCGGATCAGTGCCCGCGAAGGCCACGATGGTCGCATCGTCTCGTTTGGCGATGACACCCCGCGTGTCCGTCATCGGCAGCGACGATTTGGCGGGCTTGCTCAACACCGTGACACCGGAGAGCTGGAAAAACCCGGAAACGTCTTTGATCGTTGCGGGTACATGCGTCTCGTAGGCGAGCTGCGACATCCACATCATCGCGCGCGCAGTGCCGAGGTTGAAGGTACTGGATGTGTTGAAACCGGAGAAGGCGGCCCGATCATATTGCTCCGGCGGGCGCTCGACTAGGAAGCTCATGTTCAGCTCCTATAAATGGCCTGTGGCTGCAAATGTCAGTCAAAATGCAATGCAGCCACTCTGGCACACATGGGAACCGAAGACAATCTCCGCGAGTAACGGGCCGAGCGCGCCTTAGGGAGGCCCTGCTGTCCTATCGATGCTCGATCGCGCGGATCGCGCCGCGGAGTTCGGCTAAGCCGCGGAGACGGCCGATTGCGGTGTAGCCGGGATTGATGCGCTTGGTGGCGGCGAGATCGTCGAGCATGCGGTGGCCGTGATCGGGACGGAACACGATTCTCTTGTCCGGCGCGCGCCGCGCATTCTCCTTCAGCAGCGCCTTGAGCACCGCGACCATGTCGACGTCGCCGTCGAGATGATCGGATTCGTAGAATGACAGGCCGTCAGCCTCGCGCTTGGTCGCGCGCAGATGGGCGAAGGCGATGCGCGGGCCGAAGCGCTCGGCCATGGCGGGCAGATTGTTCTCCGCGCGCGCGCCGAGCGAGCCCGTGCACAGGCAGATGCCGTTCGCCTTCGACGGCACGGCGTCGAACAGCGCCTGGTAATCGTCGGCGGACGACGCAATGCGCGGCAGGCCGAACAGCGGACGCGGCGGATCGTCGGGATGCAGCGTCAAGGATACGCCGAGCTGTTCGGCCACCGGTGCGACGCGACCAAGGAATTCGGCGAGATGCTGCCGCAGGATTTTTGGCGTGATGTCGCGGTAGGATTCCAGCCGGTCGCGGAATTGCGGGATCGTCATCGGTTCGGTGGTCGAGCCCGGCAGCGCGCTGGCGATGACCATGATGAGATAGTCGATATCGGACTGGCTCATCTGGTCGAACAGCTTTTTCGCGCGGGCCTGCTGCTCGGGCGAATATTCCTGCACGGCGGCGGGCCGCTTCAGAATATGCAGCTCGAACGCCGCGAACCGATCCTGGTCGAAGCGCATGGCGCGAGCGCCGTTCGGCAACTCCCATTCCAGATCGGTGCGGCACCAGTCCACGACAGGCATGAAATTGTAGCAGATGATCTTGATGCCTGAGGCGGCGACCGTTTCCAGGCTCGCGATCCATGCCTCGATCGACTTGGTCGCCTTTCCGCCGAGACGCTTGACGTCGTCGGGGATCGGGATCGATTCCACCACCGACCAGGTCAGCTGCGAGCGGCCGGGCTGGCCGTTCTCGATAAAATTCTTGCGCTCCTCGACCGCCTTGCGCGTCCAGGCTTCCCCGATCGGCACCTGATGCAGCGCCGAGACGATATCGGTCGCCCCGGCCTGCCTGACGTCATCCAAGGACACGGGATCATCGGGCCCGTACCAGCGCCATCCTTCTAACATCATGGTCGTACTCTCCGATCAGTTCGCGGTCAGCACGACCTTGACGCTCTGCGAGCGGTCGAGCGCGAGCCGCAGCGCGTCCGGCGCGGTCGACAGCGGCCGCTCGGCGGTGACAAGCGACAGCACGTCGATGCTGCCGGCGCCAATCAACTCCACTGCGGTCATGAACTCGAAGCCGAAGCGGAACGAGCCGCGCAGGTCGATCTCCTTCGCCATCACGGCGTTCGACGGCGTCGGAATCTGGCCGCCCGGCAGATTGCCAATCTGCACCACCACGCCACCGCGCCGGACGATGCCAATCGCACTGGCAAGGCCCGCAGCCGTGCCCGAGACTTCAAAAGCGACATCGTAAGGACGCGAAGCAGCCTGCGCCTTCAGTCCTTCCTCGCCGGCCGAGACGTTCTCGACATGCGATGCGCCGAGTTTGGTCGCGAAAGCCAGCGGCGCCGGCGCGATGTCGGCCACCGTGACATCGGCCATGCCGGCACGATGCGCCGCGAGCATGGTCAGGAGCCCGATCGGGCCGGCGCCGAAGATAATGCCGCGCTTGCCCTCGATGTTGCCGGCGCGCGCGACCGCGTGCAGGCACACCGCGAGCGGCTCGGCCAGCGCCGCGGCCTGATAGGAGACATGGTCCGGAATCTTTACGCACTGCGCGGGGATGGCGTCGAAATAATTGGCGAAACCGCCCTGCATGTGCGGCGTCTTCGACGCCGAGCCCATGAAGTAGATGTTTTCGCAGAGGTTCGGCCGACCCTCGCGGCAGGCAACGCAATGGCCGCACCAGCGCGACGGGTTGACGGCAACGCGGTCACCGACCTTCAGGTTCGCCGCCGAGCCCGAGATCTCCACGACCTCGCCCGAGATCTCGTGGCCGAGCACCAGCGGCGATTTCACCACGAAATCGCCGGTGCGGGCGTGGCGGAAGTAATGCATGTCCGAGCCGCAGATGCCGCCGGCGCCGAAGCGGATGCGCACCATGCCTGACGCGAGCTTGTCGAGCGGATGCTCGATCATGCGCAGATCTTCGGGGCCGAACAGGGTTGCGGCGAGAGCAGTCGAGGTCATTTGGAGAGTCCCATGTATTTTGGCAGCCAGAGGGTGAGTTCGGGAATGTAGGTGATCGCGATCAGCGCGAGCATCAGTGGCACCAGCCAGGGCAGGATCGCGACCGTCGTGCGCTCGACCGAGAGCTTTGCCACGCGAGCGAGCACGAACAGCACCATGCCGAGCGGCGGATGCAGCAGGCCGATCATCAGGTTCAGCGTCATGATCAGGCCGAAATGAATGGGATCTATGCCGAGCTTGAGCACGATCGGCAGCAGGATCGGCACCAGGATGGTGATCGCCGCCGTGGTGTCGATGAAGCAGCCGACGAACAGGATCAGCACGTTGGCGAGCGCCAGGAACACCCATTTGTTGTGGGTGATGCTGAGCATCCAGTCCGACAGCAACTGGGCGGCCTGCGACACCGTCAACAGCCAGGCGAAGATCGAGGCGGCCGTGACGATGAACAGCACCGAGGCCGTGGTCTCGATGGTGTCGAAGGTCGCCTTCGCCACCGTCTTCAAGGTCATGGTGCGGTAGCGGACGAGGCCGAGGAACAGCGACCAGATCACGGCGGCGACCGCGGCTTCCGTCGGCGTGAACCAGCCCAGCGTCATGCCGCCGATCAGGATCACCGGCGCCATCAGCGCCATCACCGCGGAGAAGTCGAAGTACCAGTCGATCGCGAGCAGCACGCCGAGACCGATGACCACCGCCATGTTGGTCGACATGCCGGCGACGACCATCAGCCAGATCGCGAGCGGAAACGCGAGCACAATGGCGATCTCGAGGCCGGCCGAGCCGAGCTGCGGCCAGGAGAACGGCGTGTCGCTGCCCCATTTGTTCTTGTGCGCGAAATAGGTGACGGTGGCCATCATCAGCAGCGTCAGGACGACGCCGGGAATGATGCCGGCCAAAAACAGCGCGCCGATCGAGACGTTCGCCATCATGCCGTAGATCACGAAAGGCAGCGACGGCGGAATGATCGGCCCGAGCGTCGCGGAGGCCGCGGTGACGCCGACGGAGAACTCCGTGGTGTAGCCGTGATCCTTCATCGCCTTGATCTCGATGGTGCCGAGACCGGCGGCATCCGCAATGGCTGTGCCGGACATGCCGGAGAAGATCACCGAGCCGATGATGTTGACGTGGCCGAGGCCGCCGCGCATCCAGCCGACCAGCGCGACGGCGAATTTGTAGATGCGGCCGGTGACGCCGGCGATGTTCATGAGGTTGCCGGCCAGGATGAAGAACGGCACGGCGAGCAGCGGAAAGCTCTCGACGCCGGCGATCATGCGTTGCGCCAGCGTAACATCGGGCGTCACGCCGCTGACCAGGATGTAGAGCAGCGACGACGCAGCCATGGCAATCGCCACGGGAACGCCGAGCAGCATCAGGATGAGAAAGCCTCCAAGCAACAGCAGCATAACTTTACCCTTCAAAACCGTCGTAAGCGCCGGGACGTTCGAGGATCGAGTAGCCCTGTCGCAAATGTTGTATGGCCACCTGCACCGAGCGCACGAACATCAGCACGAAGCCCGCCAGCACGGCGTAGTAGACGTAGTCCTTGGGCAGATTGATCGTGGTCATCGACTCGTCGCCGATGATCTGGATGTAGACCCAGACCAGCTTGATGGCGTAGCCGAAGAAGGCGATCCGGATCAGGTCGATCGCCGTGGACAGCCCGCGCGCCACCAGGTGGGGCAGATAGCGATAGATCAGGTCGACCTGGATATGCCGCGACAGCCGCACGCACATCGAGGAGCCGATGAAGACCACGCCGATCAGGCAGTAGGTCGCGATCTCCTCGGTCCAGGCATAGCTGTCATTGAGCACGTAGCGGGTGAAGAACTGGAGGAAGACGGCGAGCGCCATCACCCAGAAGATCGCCAGCGCGACCCAGTCCTCGAAAGCGTAGACGCCGAGATCGACCTTCGGCACCGCCTCCTCCTCGAAGGTATGGGCGATCTCGTCCCCGGTGATTTGCCGGTGCACTTCGACGCTCGACATGTGGCTACTCCTTCAAACGACTTAGTTCTTCTGCGTCAAACTCGCTTCCGCTCCTCATGCTGAGGAGCTTGCGAAGCAAGCGCCTCGAAGGACGGCCCCGGGCGACACTTGAGTGGCGCCGGGGCCTTCATGGTTCGCCCGGCGATGCGAAGCATCGTCCGGAGACGCGCGTTCTGCGCTCCTCACCATGAGGGTCTTGCAGCGAGACTGGCGTCGTTACTTCACGTCCTGAATCCGTTCCCAGTCAGCCTTGCGGTAGCCAAACGTCTCGAACGGAACGTTCTTCAGCACGGTGTCGCGGAACTCGTTCTTGTCGACCTCCGTCACAGTCAGGCCCTTCTCCTTGAAGAAGGCGACCAGCTTGGCTTCGTTCTGCTTGATCTCCGCGGTCGCCTTGGCGGAAGCTTCCTGCGCCACGTCGGTGAAGATCCTCTTGTCCTCGTCGCTGAGCTTCTTCCAGAGCGCGCCCGCCACCACCGTGTTGAGATGGTCGACGATGTGGCCGGTCAGCACGATGTGCTTCTGCACCTCGTAGAACTTCTTGGCCTCAATCGTGGTCAGCGGGTTCTCCTGGGCCTCGACGGTGCCGTTCTGGAGCGCGAGATAGACTTCGGCGAACGCGATCGGCGCGGTGTTGGCGCCGCAGGCGCGCGGCATTGCGAGATACGCCGGCACATCGGGCACGCGCATCTTCAGGCCCTTGAGGTCAGCGCAGGTCTTGATCGGCTTGTTCGACGAGGTCTGGCGCACGCCGTAATAGGTCACCGCGACGATGTGGTGGCCGCTCTTGTCCTCATAGCCCTTGGCGAGCTCCTTGAAGATGTCGCTCTTGGTGTAGGCGAGCAGATGGTCGGCGTCGCGGAAGGTGTAGGGATAGTAGGTCACGCCGATCGGCGGAAAGCTCTTGGCCGCGAAGCTCGAGCCGGAGATGATGATGTCGACCGAACCGAGCGAGAGGCCCTGGTTGATGTCGGCTTCCTTGCCGAGCTGCGACGCCGGATAGACGTCGATTGCATAGCGCCCGTTGGTGCGCTTGCCGATCTCCTGCGCGGCCCAGACCGAAGCGGTATGGAACGGCTCCGAGGTCTCGTAGACATGCGCCCATTTGAGCTTGGTCTGCGCCATGCCGGGATTGGTCACCGCGAACATTGCCGCGGCCGAGACCGCCAGCACCATCGTCATTTTCTTCAACACTGACTTTTCCTCCATCTTCTAAGTCTGCTTCTTGTTCGCCCGCCCCTACGCGGATGCGGGCCGCCCAATCTCATCGCCGCCGCGTACTGCCGCTTTTGGCCTGCTTCTTCGGCGCTCTCTTTGGTTTTGCCGGCTTGGCCGCGGCTCGCGCCGGCCGAGCTCGCCCGTTGGTCGAACCCGGGGCGCCCTCGGCGCCAAAATTCTGCGCAAAGCGTTCCTGCGAGCGCGCCAGATGTTTTCGCATGGCATCGCGGGCGGCATCGGGATCATGCGCAGCAATCGCGTCGCGCACGGCGCGGTGCTCATCGAGCGCAGTGCGCCAGGTGCCCGGGCTCTCGAAATAATGTGCAAGCTGCGCGAAATAGGGATTGAGCCGCTGGTCGAACAGCTCGCCGACCACGCGCACCAGAACGGCATTGCCGAGGCTTCCGGCGATCGCGACGTGGAACGCACGGTCGTGCACCATCGAGGCTTCGCCGGGATGCTCGACATTCTCCATCGCGACAAGCGACGCGTCGATGCGGGCGATATCGTCGTTAGTCGCCACGCGCGCGGCTTGCTCGGCGATGGCGCCTTCCAGGAATTCGCGGGCGCGCAACAGCTCGAACGGGCCTTCGATGCCGGCGGCTGGCAGCGCGGGCGCGGCATCCGCGGGCTCGGTCACATAGATGCCTGAACCGACGCGAATGCGGACGCGACCTTCAACCTCGAGCGCGATCAGCGCTTCACGGACTGTCGGCCTGGAGATCTTCAGCTGCTCGGCAAGCTCGCGCTCGGTCGGCAAGCGGCTGCCGACCGCGTACTCGCCGCTGTCGATCAGGCTTCGCAATTGATCGGCGACCTGGCGATAAAGCCGTCTCGCCTCCACAGCTTCCAGCGGCACGCTGGTCCTCCCGAAAGGGTCGTACGGGGACTTCACGCCCGCGGCCCGCCAATTTTTGGATAATTGGCCTTACCAATTGACCGGAGCATTGACCTGATACGGGTGCCATGTCAAGCAGCGGCCAAACACAGGGAGAGACGACCATGCGGCTTAATCCAGAGCGCCTTGGCCGCGCCAATCTCGACCGGCTGGCACCTCGCATCCGCCGCCCGGCCTATGACCGTTCACGCGTCACGCCCGGCATCGTGCATCTTGGTCTCGGCGCCTTTCATCGCGCCCATCAGGCCGTCGTCGTCGACGATTGCCTCGCCACTGGGGCCACATCGTGGGGCATCATCGGCGCAAGCCTGCGCAGCCCGGATACGCGCGACGCCCTCGCCCCGCAGGATCATCTCTATACGGTCGCCGTGCGCGCCGCCGAAGGCACCGAGCACCGCGTGATCGGCGCGCTGCTCGACAGCGTCGTCGCGCGCGAGAAGCCGGCGGCGCTGGTCGAACGGATGGCCGATCCCGCCATTCGCATCGTTTCCCTGACGGTCACCGAAAAGGGCTATTGCCACACGCCGCAGACCGGCGATCTCGACGAGCGGCATCCTGATGTCGTGCACGACCTCAACAATTTTGATGCGCCGCGCTCGGCCCCGGGCTTCATCGTGGCTGCGCTGGCGCGCCGGCGGGCGCAGGGGCTTGCGCCCTTCACCGTGCTCTGCTGCGACAACCTCGCCGCCAACGGCCACACCGTGCAACGGATCGTGACGCAGTTCGCGGCGCTGCGGTCGAAGGATCTCGGCAAGTGGATCGCGGATGCGGCCGCCTTCCCTTGCACCATGGTCGATCGCATCGTGCCGGAAACGACTGATGCCGACCGCGATGCGGTCGCCTCGGCGCTCGGCATGCGCGACGCATGGCCGGTCATGACCGAACCGTTCACGCAATGGGTGGTCGAGGATCGCTTTGCCGCAGGCCGGCCCGATCTTGCCGCAGCCGGCGTCGAGCTCGTCACCGACGTCAAGCCGTTCGAGCTGATGAAGCTGCGCCTCCTCAACGCCAGCCATTCCGCGCTGGCCTATCTCGGCTATCTCGCCGGCTATGAGACCATCGCCGACACCATGCAGGATCCGCATTTCGCGCGCCTTGCCGCGCAGGTGATGGAAGAAGCCGCGGTGACGCTGACGATGCCATCCGGCACGGATCTCGCAGCCTATCGCGCCTCGCTGCTCAAGCGCTTTGCCAATCCGGCGCTGCATCACCGCACCTGGCAGATCGCGATGGACGGCTCGCAAAAGCTGCCGCAACGCCTGCTCGGCGCGATGCAGGACCGCCTCGCAAAAGGCCTGCCGATCGCAACGCATGCGCTCGCGGTCGCCGGCTGGATGCGCTACGTCACCGCGCTTGACGAGCAAGGCCGCGCCATCGACGTGCGCGATCCGCTAGCCGCCGAGTTCGCCGCGCTGGCGCGTGAGGCGGGCCCCGTCGCGGAAAAGCTCGCGCCCGCATTGCTCGGCGTCGGAAAAGTGTTCGGACCGCTGGGCACTGAACCGCGCCTGCGCGAGGCCGTGACCTCGGCGCTCGGCCGTCTTTATAAGGATGGCGCGCGGCGGGCGGTGGAGACGTCAGTCTCGGCGTGACTACAAAGCGGGCAGCAATGCTGCACTGCGGTCAAAATCGAACGCAAAATCGATCGGAAGTCGCGCTTGATTTTTGCCTGCCATTGCCGCACCCGAGAGGCATGGCAAAGGACAGCAAGATCATCGCCGCAAACGCGGCTTTCTACGACGCCTTCTCGACCGGCGACTTCGACGGAATGGAGCGGATGTGGGCGGATGACGACGCCATTTCCTGCATCCATCCGGGCTGGCCTGCGATCATCGGACGTGCCACCGTGATCGGAAGCTGGCGCGACATCCTGCAAAACCCTGAAAGGCCGCAGATCACCTGCGCCGAACCGCAAGCGATCGTCGATGGCGACAGTGCCCGCGTGCTCTGCATCGAGATCGTCGACGGCACCGCTTTGGCCGCCGCCAACCATTTTCGCCGCGTCGGCGACGGCTGGCGCCTGGTGCATCACCAGTCGAGCCCAATCGCGCAGATTGTCGAGCAGGCCGAGGACGATAGAGCGAGCCACCGGGTGCACTAACCACAGCCCTCACGCGGGCGTGATCTACTGTGCATGGGGTTGTTTTTCACTTTTTTGTTTTGAGCCCCCGAGTTCCGACAGATCATCCAGCACCGCTCGCGCTTCGCTGAAGTCATCGTCCCGGAAAAACATGCTTTTGGTAATGAGGACGGGGATGCCAGCACGCGAGGCCGCGATCAGTCCATTGCCGGAATCCTCGATCGCGACACACTCGGAGCCGTGCAGCCGCAGTCGGGCCAGGACTTCGAGATAAACATCCGGCGCCGGCTTCTTGTGCCTGACTTCATCACCAGCGACCACCGCATCGAAGTCCGCGGCCCAGCGCTTGCCGAGCGCCGGTGACAGCAGCGCATCGATATTCCCGTGCGAGGTCGTGGTCGCGATTGCGCGCCGCTGGCCGCGCGTCCTGGCCGCAGTGAGCAGGTCCGATACGCCGGGCCTTAAGGGACAGCAGCCGGTTTCGATCAGCTCCCCATAATGCGCGGTCTTGATGCGGTGAAGCTCGGCGATATCAGCATCCGGCAAAGGCGGAGCGCCCCCCAGCCTTGCGTGGTAGGCGCGCATGCGCTCCTTGCCGCCGGTCACCCGCAGCAGGTCCTTGTAGACGGCGCGGTCCCATTGCCAGCCGAGGCCGGCCCGGGCAAAGGCGTGGTTGAAGGCCTGCCGGTGCAGCTCCTCGGTCTCGGCCAGGGTGCCGTCGACGTCGAAGATCAGCGCGGCCGCATGGCGGATCAGTCCGGCGGCGCCGGATGGCGCGATCGCTTCTGCCTGCATGATCGGCACCTCCTCCCGATACGCGACCATCGCCCGCACTGGCAGGCGAGTAAAATCGCAATATCTTTTGCCGGACCCAAAAATCTCTTATGAGCGGGGTGCGCACGGCGCGAACGGGAACTCCGACCTGCACGGGAAATTCATGCGGCTCTTCGTCCTTGGCCTCGGCTACAGTGCCCAGCATTTCGTCCGTCAGTTCGGCGGCAGCTTCTCGCAAATCGCCGGCACCGTGCGCGATCCCGGGCAGCGCAACGACCTCGCAGATATCGAGATGCATGCCTTTGCCGGCGGCAGTCCAGCTGACGAGACGATCAAGCGTATCAGCGAGGCCGATGTCCTTCTGGTGTCGATCCCGCCCGGCAACGCTGGCGATCCCGCGCTCACGGCCTTCGCCGACGTGCTGGCAGCGGGCCATCGCAGGATCATCTATCTCTCCACCATCGGGGTATATGGCGATCACGCCGGCAGCTGGGTGGACGAGAGCACGCCGCCGCAGGCCATGTTCGAGCGCACTCGCATGCGGCTCGCGGCGGAACAGGCCTGGACAGAGACGGGAAGCGGCGATGTCGCGATCCTGCGGCTTGCAGGCATCTACGGCCCCGGTCGCAACGCGCTGGTGACGCTGCGGGCGGGCACGGCACGGCGCATCATCAAGCCCGGACAGGTCTTCAACCGCATCCACGTCGATGACATCGCAAGTGCGATCATGGCCGCGCTTCGTCATCAGGGAAGCGGCATCTTCAACGTCTGCGACGACGAGCCCGCGCCGCCGCAGGACGTGATCGCCTATGCCGCGGAACTGATGGGCGTGGCACCGCCGTCGGAAGAAGCCTTCGCGACGGCCGAGATGTCGGCGATGGCGCGCAGCTTCTATGCCAGCAGCGTCCGTGTCTCCAATGCGAAACTGAAGCGCGAGCTCGGCGTCACGCTGGCGTGGCCGACCTACCGCCATGCCCTTGATGCACTGTGGCGCGCGGGCGAAGGACGATAGGATTCCGGCGCCTCCCTGACATGCCCTGCCCGCGCTTGACTTCGATCGGGCGCGGTCGTGATCTAGGCACGAGCGAGCCACTCTTACAATGAGCTCGCCCTGGGAGGATATAATGAACAAGACGATCGCCATGATCGCGGCGGTGGCTGCCGCTGTCACATTCGGTGCAGCCAGCGCCGCACCGCTGCCCGAAGCCAACCCTGACGATACCGGCTTCTCGAAACAGGGTCTTGCGCGGCTTGACAGCTTCTTCGCGCGCGAGATCGCCGCCAAGCGTGTCCCCGGCGCGGTCGTTGCGGTGGCACGGGACGGCAAGCTCGTCCACTACAAGGCCTATGGCATGCTCGATCCGGACAAGGGCACGCCGATCTCGGTCGACGCGATCTTCGCGCTGGCCTCGATGACCAAGCCGATGGCCGCGGTCGCGGGCCTGACGCTGATGGAACAGGGCAAGCTGCCGCTCCAGGCCAAGCTCTCCGACTATTACCCCGGCTTGCCGACATGAAGGTCGGCGTAACCGAGGCCGACGGTTCGCTGAAGCTCGATCCGCAGGCCTCGCCGATCTTCATCCACGATCTCTACCGGCACACGTCGGGATTGATGTATGGCGGCCGGCCGGACAGTTCGAGCCCGGTGGCACGGCAATACCCTGACGGCGTCGCACCGGCCATTGAAGGCGACACGCAGGCTTTCGTCGATCGCATGACGAAACTGCCGCTGGCGCACCAGCCTTCGACCGAATTCGAGTACGGCTTTTCGATCGACGTGCTCGGCGCCGTGGTCGAGAAGGTGAGCGAGCAGCGGCTCGGCGACTATCTCGCCGCCAATGTCTGGCAGCCGCTCGGTATGAAGGACGCGACCTTCCACCCGACCGACGCGCAGCGCCCTCGCCTCGCCCGGCCGTTTGCCAATGATCCGCTGACGGGGAAGCCGCAGGCCATCAAGCTGCTCGATACCCCAACCAAATTCGATTGCGGCGGCGCCTGCTCGTTTGCGACGGTCGGCGACTACATCCGCTTCGGGCAGATGCTGCTCAACGGCGGCGAGCTCGACGGCCAGCGCATCCTTTCGCCTAAGACCGTGCACCACATGACGACCAATCACCTCGGCCCGGAGATCAAGAACAACGTGGCGAACATCGAGCCGCATCGCGCCGGCTTCGGCTTTGGCCTTGCGGTCGCGGTCCGCACCAGCGAAGGGCTGTCCTCAGTCCCCGGAAATCCCGGTGAGTTTACCTGGAACGGCGCGTTCGGGACGCAGTTCTTCTGCGATCCCAAGGAGCGTCTCGTCGTGGTGGTGGGAACGGCCGCGCCTGGCGAACTGCGCAAATACTATCGCGAGCAGGTCCAGGACATCGTCTATGGCGCGATGACGAAGTGAGACCGCACCTTGATACAAAGAGGGCGGCTGCTTGGGCCGCCCTCTTAAATTCCCGCGTCAGCTCAGCACGCCGTACTTCTTGAACCAGGCCTCGGCCTGCTTCCAGGCATCCTCCGCCGCATCCTTGCGGTAGCTACCGCGATAGTCGGCATGGAAGCCGTGCGGCGCGTCCGGATAGATCTTGAATTCGGCCGTCTTCTTGTTCTCCGCGAGCGCAGCCTTCATCTGCTCGACCTGGGCGACGGAGATGCCGGTATCGGCGCCGCCGTAGAGGCCGAGCACCGGCGCCTTCATCTCGGGGGCGAGTTGCATCGGGCTCTTCGGCCACAGCGGATTGGCGGGGTCGACCACCGTGCCGTAGAAGGCAACGCCGGCCTTGAGCGCGCCGCTATGAGCGGCATATTCCCAGACCGTGCGTCCGCCGCGGCAGAAGCCGATGATGCCGAGCTTGGCGGTGTCGCCGCCCTGCGATCCCGCCCATGCCACCACCGCGTCGAGATCGGACAGCAGCTCGGCGTCCGGCTTGGAATTGACGATCGGCAGCAGGTCCTTGATCTCGGTGATCTTGGTCAGGTCAGTGCCCTTGCGGAAGTAATAGTCGGGCGCGATCGCGAAGGCGCCGAGCTTGGCGAGGCGCCGCGTCACGTCCTTGATGTATTCGTGCAGGCCAAAAATCTCCATCGCCACGATGATCACCGGCGCCTTGGTGTTACCGGCAGGGCGGGCGAAATACGCTGGCATCTCCTCCGAACCAACCTTGATCTTGGCCTCGCCGACCTGGAGGCCGCTGGTGTCGGTCGTGATGGCCTCGGCACGGACTGGACCGGCCGCGAGCGTGTAGCCGGCGGCGACGGCGGCCGTGGCGCTCATGAATCCGCGGCGCGAGACTGGGGCAACCTTGGTCAGCCCAACGACGTCGGATGTCATGGTGGTTTCGAAGCTCATCGGTCTATTCCTTCCTGCTGCCTGTACCCCCGGGGGGCGACGCATTCGCCATGAGTTGCCGGGGAAACGCAAATCACCAGCCTGCGAGCATGCTGCTGTCAGTCTCATCCCTTCGTCGGCGCGAACGGATCAGCCCGCGCCAGTTGCCCGGATTTGATCGTGTGTTGGATTTAACCGCGTAGCCGCGCTGCGACGCAACATCCATTAACTGAAAATTGCGGTTCTCCCGCCGCGCGCCAGGCGGTCAGAAGTTGCAGACACGTCGCCTCTTCGCGCAATTCGAAACGTTTGCCGCAACAAATAGGTTGCGCAGTGACCGCAACGACACATCATGTTGCAGGGATGCTTCGCGCTATCGGAATCTTGCACCCGAACCGCAGTCATTTGACTGAAATTTTCGGAAGAGTTGAGCCGTGCAGTTTACTCGAACTTTCTTTGTGAAGCTCTAGTTCCACATCCGGAAGTTCCATCTCCGGACACGGAAGAGGCATCTTCCCACGCGCGCTCCGCCGTCCGTCTCGGACGAAGGATCGCCCGAGAGCATCATTGTCGTCCACCAGATTGCGCTACCCAAGGCTCAATTGAATAAAGCTTTATCCGACCCGGAATTAAAATGAATTTGGCTCGCGAATCGATTGAACTCATGGAGCAGGTCGCGCGAATCCTTTGGTTCGAAGGCACCAAGCACGGCTTGCGCGACCGCGAGTGGATGGCGCTGCGTTTTCTCTCTCGCGCCAACCGGTTTTCCCGCACGCCCTCGGCGCTCGCCAGTTACGTCGGCACCACGCGGGGCACGGCTTCGTTCATCATCAGCGAGCTTGAGCGGCTCGGCTATATCGAGCGAAAGCGTTCAGCCAAGGACAAGCGGTCGGTGATGCTCAGCGTCACGCAGCAGGGCAAGAAGTTCCTGGCACGCGATCCCGTCAACGTTCTCGTCGAGGCGATTGCCGTTCTCGACGACGAGGCCAAGATTCATTTCCGTGACGCGCTCCGCCACGTGCTCGATCAGTCGGATGCCGCCGAGCAGCGGCACCATACCGACGTCTGCAAGCGCTGCATCTTCCTCCGGGAGGATCGTACCACCGCGGACGGCAAGACGACGCTCGAGTTCAGCTGCCGCCTGTTCCGCGCGCCGATCGCGGAGCCGGAGGTCGAGCTGCTATGCACCAGCTTCGAGCATCACCGCCAATAGAAGGGTGGGTCGATCAGGGCGTCGCCTTGCGTGACGAATAGATGACACCGCCGCTGGACTCCACCACCAGCCGCCCGTTCTCGTTCCTGATCTCCTCGATGCGGCCAAGTCCGGGCACCTGCTGTCCCAGCACCACCTCGATGACGCCGTTCGGGCTCTGCAGGATCGCAATTCCCTCATAGGCTTGGCGGACCGACCAGCCCTTGACCAATTTTCGCGGTGCTGACGGAGGCACCGAGCCCGTGACCTCGGGCGATGCGAGCGACGCCATCATCGGCGCAGCCTGTGTCGGCTGCGATTGCACCGCTGCCGGCGCCGGAACCTGCGCGAGGGCAAGCTTGTCGAGTTTCGCGGTCGAGGACGAACTGACCCGCTCGATCCGGTCGAGATTCTCGCCGAACCTGCCGAAACGATCATTGGTCGCCTTGCTCGATTGATCGACCGCGGTGCGCAGGCCATCGAGATTTTCGGACACGCCGGACACCTGCTTGCGCAGCTGCGCGACCGTCTCGCGCAAATTCCTGATCTCCGTATTGGCCGCGACGCTGTTCTGGGCGGGCTGCGTGGTGGTGAGATATGCGATCACGCCCGTGCAGGCGCACACCACCGTAATCGCGGCGACCGCCAATGTCGCGAGCGGCGCCACCCATGTCGGGCGTGGCGGCGGCGGCTTGGCCACGATCACGGCCGGCTTCATCACGACCGGCGCAGGCTTGGGTATCGCCATCTTGTCGAGGCGCGCCTTGGCGCGAATGCGCTTCAACCCCTCGAGCGCTTCTTTCGCGAGAGTTTCGTCGTTCGACGCAGCCGACATACGTTTTGCACTTGCCGCGGGCTGCGCCGCTTGCGTCGTGTTTGTATTGCGCACTTCCGGAGCCGGCTTCGCCGCCGCGGAAATATCGGCGGTCGCGCCGGGACGAGCTTGTCCATCGGACAACATGTGAAAATGCTCCGTTCGCTTCGATCTTTCGAGCGACGAATTTATTCGTCGAAGCTTGCCTGAAACGTGCGCATCGAAAACTTTTCATCGCGCGCGATGCGACGTCACATGACTCAAACGCGTCACGCACGTGGCGAGAGTGCGACTCGAAAGACACACCCTCGCCAAGATTTCGCCAAGCTGGAGTCTCTTCGCCATACATGAGTCGAATTGTCGCAGGCGGTGACGCGATGGAGAGAGTCAATCCGGGGTTGAAAAACCCGTCCTGCGCATGCCTTGCAGCACTACCCAAAATAGCTGTGATTATACGGGGATGCGGAACTATAGGACCGTCACGGTGCAAAACTAGTTCGAAATCCAAATCAACTGATGCGATTGGATATATCAAGAAACAACTGGAAACAAACAAACAGCAACAAGAACACATAGCAATCGCTTCGTTGCGCACGCTTGATCGGAAAACGGCAATTGTTACGGTCCTACTCAAGTGATTCTCGCCCGTTGGCGAGGAGATCGACAAGGTTCAGTAGCGTTCGGACGCGATAAGCAACTTGGCGCAACTGTTCTAGGTCGCTGTCTCAATCCGCTCCGCGAGGTGATCCGTAAGACACCCGCCGAGCCTCACGCAGTAAGCGTTCAGTATCGAGTCGAAGTAACAGGCCCGCGGAAAACGCAGGCACTGAATGCGTAAGGCTGCCCGCGAAAATCGGACCCATAACAACGGTTCGCGGGATGGGAAATATCGTCAAACAGCATGGTTGCCGAGCCGGGCATCACAACAACCACCGGCCGCGACAAATGCGAAACAGGGGCGAAAAGACTGATGTATATTATCGTTGATGATCGCGAGAGCGTCACGAACAGCTACGTTGGAGGGCTCGTTCGCGAAGGCGTGTCGTCGATCGGCTTCTCCTCCGGAGAATTCTGGGAATGGCTGCAATCTGCGAGTGAATCGGATCTGGCGGCGGTCGACGCCTTCCTTCTCGGGGATTGCGATGCCCGCGGAAGCCTGCCGCGGGCAATGCGCAAGCGCTCCGCGGCACCCATCATCGCCATGAGCGGCCAGAAGATGCTCAAGAACACGCTGGAGCTGTTCGAATCGGGCGTCGACGACGTCGTGCATGTACCGATCCACCTGCGCGAGATCCTCGCCCGAACGGCCGCGATCGCGCGCCGCCGGGTGGGCGACCTGCCGAAACCCTGTGAGACCAGGATCCAGGTCTTCTTCAACGGGCGAGACCCCGAGATCGCAGGCCACGCCCTCACCCTGCCCCGCCGCGAACTGCGCATTCTCGAATATATGGTCAGCAATCACGGCAAGTGGGTCACCAAAACGCAGATCTTCAACGCGGTCTACGGCATCTTCGAGTCGACCTTCGACGAGAGCGTGATCGAGAGCCACGTCAGCAAACTGCGCAAGAAGCTCCGCGACCGTCTCGGCTTCGATGCGGTCGTGGCAAGGCGCTACGTCGGATACCGCCTCAACATCCCGGCCGGCGAGACCATCGACGTGCCGATGCAGGAGCTGGACGAGGTCGGTATCCTCCTCAACAGGGCGCACGCCGCCCAGGCAGCATATCCGGCCGGAAACTGACGCGGCGGTACGCCGCCACGCCACCGACCACGGCCTCTGCGGATCACCTTCGCAGAGGCCGTTGCACTTTCTGGGGCTGGAACCGCGGAATGCAGGCCTCGCGGCACGCGTGCAGCCGCGGCAAGGCGCGACCGGACGAGGATCGCGCCTCAGAGCTTCATTCGGACATGATCATTCCGGACAGTCGCGTCACGCTTGCGCGGTGATGCCTACGGCTTCGACTGGAATTCTTCCTTCGAGACGTAGTTGAAGTCCTCAACCAGGACGTCCTGGACGACGTCGGCCTGCATCCGCTCGTTGACACGCTGCTTGATGGCCGTGGTGAGGATGGAGAGGTCGTAACGAGCGAGCTTCCTGAAATCGAGGCGATCGTCGGCATAGATCCTGCGGAAGGCCTCGTCGACGACGAACGGCTCCGGCGGCACGTTGAGCTGGTGCAAGGTCCGCGCCTCCACGGTGTAGACGAAGCGCGCGACGATGTAGCCCTGCACACCGCCGTTCTCGACCATGGGCACGCTCAGCGCCCGCGTCTTCTGGTATTGCAGCCCGTCGAGATACGCGTCCTTGGCCGGCAGCAGGCTGCCGTTCTCCTTCCAATAGGCCACCGCGTAGCTCGTGCCTGCCGTAAGGATGCAGACCCAGAGCCCGGCCAGAACGAGTCTGATCATTTTCCGTCCTGCGTTGTGCGACCGGTATAGGTGCCGTCCGACTCGGCATCCTTGATCGCCTTGACGATGATGGACGCGACCTCGCGCACCGCGTCGTAATGCATCTCCAGGAGGGAACGATTGCGCTCGAGCTTCTCGCGCAGGCGCTGGATCTCCTCGGTGACCTCGACCTCGGCGCCGAGATGCATCCGCGCCCGCATCAGGCGGACGAATTCGAGCATGCTTCGGCTCTTCCGGGCGCTGAAATCGTCGAAATCGATCTTCTGGCCCGTCGCGAGCGCGGCCGTCTCCTCCTCGACGATGTTCTCGAGCCGGCGGATCGCCGCCAGCAGGCCACGCACCTCCTCCGACTTCTCCGCCTCCGTGGCGTTAACCACCGCCTCGCCACCGGCATTCGGCAGCAGCACCGGCAACAGCGCATCGCCCGATGCCGCTTCGATCGTCATCGCCTCGGTGTCCAACTCCGGCTGCTCCATCACCAGGGCCATCGCGCCTTCTTGTGCCTGCATAGGAAATTCACCCCTCAACGTCTGTCACCCATTCCCTGATCATGATCCGGCCTTCGCCGTAACGTCCGGCCCCGCCGGATGTGCGGCAGCAAGCTGCTTGGCAATGCCAATGCCCTTGCCCTTTGCCAGTTGGCTACCGAGCTGCTCGGCCAGCATCGACTTCCAGACGCCGCCGGCAGTTCCCTTGCCGAACACTTGCTCCGAGTCCTTCGGCAGCATCGTCTCCACGAAGGTCTGGAGGATGAAAGCCTCGAACTTCCGGTAGACCTCGCCGGATGCCGGCGCCTTGATCACATGCACCGGCGGCCCGTTCACGGCAGTCGACTGCGTTTCCGCTAGCCTCGCCGCGGGCTGATCGGCAGTTGCGGCCCTCGCCTTGCCGACCTCCGCATCCATTGTGGCGGCAAAATCGGCATCCGATGATTTCAGCGCATCGAGCTTCGCGGTCGCGGCGCGCTGGGTTACGGGGTCTGCGGCATCGAGGACGTCGAGAACGAGGTCGGTGGTCGCTGTCACAATCATGTCTTGTTCCGGCTGGCTGGCCGTGGCGTCCACTCGCGCACGGTAAGGCTTGTTCCCGTCATCTCCTCGAGCGACCGCTTTTCCGCATCGCGAAGCTTGTCCGCGAGCGCCGCCTTGGCGACTTCCTGGAGCTGCTTCACGCGGCGGGTCTCCGAACGAACCTGGTCGAGCTGCCGCGAAGCCTGCTCCTTCACCGCGCGCGCGCCGACGCTCGTCCTGTTGAGACGCCGCGCGATCGATTCGCTCGACGAGCCCGCCGGCGGCTTGCCCTCGTTCAGGGTTCCGACCAACCATTCCTGCTCGTCCTGCAAGCTTCGCTCCTGCTGCCGCAAATGTGCGAGCTGCCATTCGGCCAGCCGGAGTTGGAGCTTCACCAGCGAGACCATCCGACCGAGCTTGTCCGCGCGCGCTTTCATGGCCGTCATTCCACCAGCCACGACGAGACGCCGAGCATGAATTGCGTCAGCAGCTCGTCGCTGGTGAGATAGAGCAGCAGGAAGCCTCCGAATAGCACGAAGGGTACCGAGACGAAGTAGACGGGAATCGCCGGCGTCAGCTTGTTGATCAGGCCGACTGCCAGGTTGACGATGACGGAATAGACGATGAAGGGGCTCGCGATCCGCAGCGTCAGCACGAATGCCTGCGTGAGGCGGCCGACGAGCTGGTCGAGCGCCATGCTGTCGCCGAGCCTGGTGCCGGGCTGCCAGACGTCGTAGGAGTTCATCAGCCCGCGCAGCACTTGCCAGTGCTGGTCAGTCACGAAGAACAGCGTGGTGACCGACGCCATGATCAGCGGCACCAGGGCGGGCGCCGGATCGGTGTCGGCAATCGGTACGCCCGGGATGTTGCTGAGCCCGATCGCACTCGCCATCACGGTCACCATGGTCTGGAGTGCCAGGAAGAACACGCGCCCGCCGAGGCCGATGACGCTGCCGACGAGGATTTCCGAGCCGATCAGGAGTGCCAGCGTCAGCGGCGCTGCGTTCTCCGTCAGAGGTTTCAGGACCGCGATCAGGATCGGCGTCAGCGCAAACGTCGTAACGAGCGCGACGAACAGACGGATCTGGACCGGGACAATGGCGCTGGAATAGCCGGGCACGAACATCAGGCAGCCGCCGATGCGGCAGAACACGATGAACGTCACCAGCACACTGTCGGTGAGGCTGCTGATCACGAGATGGCTCCGAGCGCCCTGATCTCGGTACTGCGCGCGACCTCGACATGCGACAGGATCGGCAATGTCGGGAACACCCGCTCCAGGATCATGCGGACATAGGGACGGGCTTCCGGGGTCACCGCCAGCACCACATTGGTGCCGTTCTCGGTGAACTTGCGGATCGCCGCGCTGGCTTCCGTCGCAAACTGCTCGATCAGGCGTGGATCGGCGTCGAACTCGACGACGTCGCCCTTGGCGTCGCGCTTCAGGCTCTGGTGGAACGCGAGGTCCCAGCGATTGCCGAGGCGGACCACGTTGAGCACGCCGTTGTCGGAGAGATCGCCGCAGATCTGCTGGGCAAGACGCGTGCGCACGTGCTCTGCGACCTGCTCGGACCGCCGCACATGAGGCGCGATCTCGGCGATCGCCTCGAGGATCAGATGGAGATTGCGGATCGACACGCGCTCGGCCAGCAGGATCTTCAGGATCGCGAGCAGGCCGGAATAGGAGATCTGCGACGGGCAGAGATCCTCGACCAGGCGCTTGTATTCGGGATCGAGCCGGTCGAGCAGTCCGCGCATGTCCTTGTAGGACAGAAGCTGGGCGAGGTTGGCCCGGATCACTTCGCTCAAATGCGTGAGCAGCACCGACAAATTGTCGACCGGCTTGCAGCCCTGCCGCTTGACCTCGTCGGTGAAAGCTTCCGTCACCCACAGCGCCTTCATGCCGAAGGCGGGCTCGATCACCTCTTCGCCGGGCACGTCGGGCTTGCCATCCTTGTCGACCAGCACCAGCACCTCGCCGAGCCGTAGCTCGCCATTGGCGACACGCGTGTCGTGAATCCGGATCTGGTATCCCTTCGGATCGATCGACAGATTGTCGGTGAGCTTGATCTCGGGAACGACGAAGCCGTACTGCTTGGCGAACTTCTTGCGGATCTTGGCCACGCGGTGGCCAAGCTCGGTGCGCGAACCCAGCATATGCACCGACAGGTGGCCGCCGAGCGACAGCTCGATCTCGGCAGTCTTGAGCGATTCCTTGACGGAGTCCTTGGCCTCGACCTGGGCGCGCTCCTCGGACTTGCGGGCGTCTTCCTTCCGTTGCAAGGCCGCCTGCCGCCTCGGCAGCGAGTAACCGATGAAGGCCATGACGCCGCCGAGCAGCAGGAACGGCGGCATCGGCAGTCCCGGCATCAGGGCGAGCACGAACATCATCAGCGCGGCGGCCGACACGGCGCGCGGATAGCCGCCGAGCTGCCGCAGCACGGCCTGCTCCGCCGAGCCCCTGGTGCCGCCCTTGGAGACCAGCAGGCCCGCCGACAGCGACACGATCAGGGCCGGCATCTGCGTGACCAGACCGTCGCCGACGGAGAGCTTTGTGTAGACGTCGGCGGCGCGCGACAGCGTCAGACCGTGATGGGTGACGCCGATGATGATGCCGCCGAAGATGTTGATCGCGGTGATGATCAGGCCGGCGATGGCGTCGCCGCGGACGAATTTCGAGGCACCGTCCATCGCACCGAAGAACGCGCTCTCTTCTTCGAGCTCGCGGCGCCGGCGCTGCGCTTCCTTGTCGTCGATCAGGCCCGCCGACAGATCGGCGTCGATCGCCATCTGCTTGCCGGGGATGGCATCCAGGGTGAAGCGGGCGCCGACTTCCGCGATGCGCGTTGCACCCTTGGTGATCACGACGAAATTCACCGTGACCAGGATGGCGAAGATGATCAGACCGATGACGAAGTCGCCGCCCATGACGAACTTCGAGAAGCCGGCAACAACGTGGCCGGCGGCTTGCTCGCCTTCCCCGCCGCGCGACAGGATCAGACGGGTGGTGGCGACGTTGAGCGCCAGCCGCAGGATCGTCGCGATCAGCAGCACGGTCGGAAAGGCGGAGAAGTCGAGCGGCCGCTGGATCCACAGTGAGACCATCAGGATCAGCGCCGACAGCGCGATCGAGAAGGCCAGGCCGAGGTCGATCAGGATCGGCGGTATCGGCAGGAACAGGATCGTGAGCATGGCCACGATACCGCCGGCGAAGAAGGCATCCGCCCCTAAACGGCGGGGGCTGGGCAGGCTAGCAGCTAACGTATCGGCCATGGGTCACCGGCAGGGGGTCCGCCCCGCAATCTGCCGTGTAAAGCTTACGCGAGGGTGGTGGCTGACAGAGAGCAGCGGCTCAGAAGCCGCGCTCGATATGCGAGTAGACCATCTCGGTGAAGGTGGAGAGATGGGCACCGATGAAGGAGCCGGAGACGGCGACGACCACGAGAATGACGAGGATCTTCGGAACGAAGGTCAGCGTCATTTCCTGGACCTGGGTCAGCGCCTGCATCAGCGCGATGAGCGTGCCGACCAGCATTGCCGCACCAACGGCGGGTCCGCAGGCAACGATGATGGTCCAGATCGCCGCCTGGACGATGTCGAGGGCGTCCCGCTCGTTCATGACTGGCTGATCGTGAGGCCGGGTCCGACGGCAACTTTCGTGCCGTCCTGGAGGGTCGCGACGGAGCCGTCGCTGTTGATCGAGACCGACGTGACCTTGCCGGTGAAGGTCGCTCCGGTCGAGTCGGTGAAGCTGACGGTCTTCCCGATCAGTCCGTCGGCCTGCGACAGCGACTGGGACGACAGCAGCGAATCCAGCTTGGTATTGGTCTGCATCGCCTGCTCGACCGACGACATCTGCGCAAACTGGCTCATGTATTGCGAGGTGTCCATCGGATTGGTCGGGTCCTGGTTCTTCATCTCGGCGATGAGAAGCTTAAGAAACGTGTTGTAGTCGACGCCGGTGCTCGGCGTGGACGTGGTGTTGGTTGTCGAATTGGTTGACTTGCTGGTGCTGTCGGTCGCGCTGTTAACGTTCATTTTTGCCTCTCCGCTGTCAGGCAGCCTCGAATGGGGCGGCGGCGCCGGCCAGGATGGCCTGCTCCACCGGGAATAGCGCCCGGATACGCTTGAGCGCCTCGTAATAACGGGTCGCGCCGACCATCTCGTCGACCGCGGCAAGCCCCGTTAGCATCTCGCGGCTTTCGCACACCGCGACCAGGGCCGAGTGGTGCTGGGCATAGAGCGCCAAGGCATCCCGGATGTCGGTCGGATTCATCAGCATGAGCTGGACCATGAAATAGAGCTGCCGCAGCGCCGTGGTGGCGTCGGGGGCCTGCATGATCTGCCCTTCGAGCAGGAACATCACGTCGTTGACGAGTTCCAGCGAGACCTTGCGATCGACACGCAGCACCGCGCCGTTGATGTAGACCCGTTCGCCCGCGCGCAAGGAGATTTTCATCAGAGAGCATCTCGGATCAGGCGGTTGATTTCGATCAGCTGCATCACGTCGCTCGACCGTTCTTCGCGAAGGCGATCGGCTTCCTTGACCACCCACAGGCCGATCGAGATGATGTCGGCCCGAAGTTTCTCGGGAAGCCCGTTGTCCGGATGCGCGAGATCCTCGATGAAGATGGTCCACAGCCGCCGGACGTAGAGCAGGCTCTGGATCTGATCCTCCGTGCTGAAGCGTCCGTTCTGGAGCCGCTCCAGCCGGTCGATGCCGAGGCTGAGCGCTTGGCGCTCGCGCCCCCGCGCCTCGTGGCCGCTATCTTCAACGACCGTTTCGTAGGCTTCAAAAGTCATCCGAACAAACTCTGCGCAGAATTTTCAATGAGAAAGCGACGGCCGCCCGGACTTAGAGATAGTTGATCAGGCTGATCTTCTGGAGCTGCGACGTCAGCGAGAGCGCCGTCTGGATCTGGGTCTGCAGCACATTGACGCGCACCGACGCTTCCGCCGGATCGACCTTTTCGATACCGACGATCTGATTGTTCAGAATGTCCTGCTGCGCCTTCAGCTTGTCGGTTGCGTTGGTCATCCGCTGCTGGACCGTGCCGACGTTGCCGCCGAGCGTAGCGAGGTCAGTGATGGCGTTCCCGACGAGGCCGATGGCCTTGTCCACGACGACCTGGAAAGTTGCCTGGTCCAGGTTCGTATTCCCGAGATCGGCCATCATGGTGTAGGCCTCGGCGAGCTTGCGGAAGCCGGTCTGGTTGGCGCTGACAGATGTGTCGGCGATCTCGGTCGTGGAGATACGGCTCTGCATGACCTGGTCGGTAGCCGACGACCAGTTGGTGTTCCAGGCCGGGCTCGCGAACTCGGCGTCGAAGCTGGTGTTGAGGAAGCTCTGCATTTGGGCCGGAGTAATGCTGCTCACGCTGGGCGAGGATTGCGAGAAGCCGAAGGCCGCAAGGAAATCGGCATCGACCTGGTTCTTGCTGGCCGAGCCAGCGGCGTAAGCCGTAACCGGTGTATTCTGCGTGTTGATGCCCGAGAAGAGGTATGAGCCGTTATAGGAGACGTTCAGCGCGCCGATCAGGTCCTGGAGGTTGGAGGACGCAGGCGGCAGGATGATCCGCCCACCGCCGTCGGTGCTGCGGGCCGCGATCAAATCCTTGAGGAAGTCCGTTGCGGTCGTGCCGAGCTGGGTGATCCGGCTCTGCGTTATGTCCAGGCGTCCCGAGACGAGGCCGTTGGTATCGACGAGCTGATCGGCGAAGCTCCAGTCCGCCCGCAGGGTGAGGTCGCTTCCCGTCGTGGCACCGAGTTCGAGGCCGACATCGGCGAAACGGCCGGTGGTCGCCTCCGTCGACGCTTTGCTCAGCAGAGCCTGGTTGTTCGTAATCGAGGACCTCAACGACGAGGACAGCATCAAGGTCGAGATGTAGTTCGCGCTCATCATGGCTTAATTCCCCACGGCAGCCAGCAGGCTCTGCAGCATTTGGTCGACGGTCGAGATGATCTTCGACGACGCCGAATAGGTGCGCTCGACCTGGAGCATCAGCGACATCTCGTCGTCCATGTTGACGCCGCTGACATTGGACAGCGCCGCCGTGCTGCGGTCGAGCAGCGTTTTCTGGTAGGTGACGTTGGAGTCCGCGGTCTTGCGCTGGTTTTCGATCCAGCTCGTCGAGGACGACGCGAAGTCGATCAGGCTGCCGTTCGGCTTGCCTTGCGTGGTCGCATCGAACGGCTGCGACGCATCCATGCCGCCGATGAGCTGCTGCAGCCGGGCCGAGAAGCCGCCGTTGCCGGCGGTGTTGTATCGGTATGCGACGTTGCCGCTGATCGCGCCGTCGCGCAGCAGATCTGGATTTCCGCCCTGGGCCGGATCGACCGACGCAGCGACACTGATCAGGCCGGCGAGGCCCACCGAGACAGTGGCGCTCGCGGGTATCGCCGGCGCGCCGGGATAGGTGAAGAGGCCGGGAACATCGGGAAGCGCTGCGCCCGATTGATCGCTTTCCCTGAAAGTATTGATCAGACCTCGCGCGACTTCGTCGAGCTGGCTCTGATAGGTGACGGTGTCCTGGTCGCGCAGTTGAGCGAGGCCCGCGAGCTTGCCCGACTTCAGCGGCATCACCGAATTGGCGCCGGTCACGGGCACGCCGTCGACATAGACCGCATTGCCCGTGGTGCCGGCCGTATAAGAGTTGGTGGGTACGAAACTCACCGCACGGGCTGACTTGTCGAACAGGACGGCGCCGCTGTCGGTATAGAGCGCCGCGTCGCCGTTGGGACGAAGCGACATCGTGACGCCGAGCTCCTGCGACATCTGGGAGACGATGCTGTCGCGCTGGTCGAGGTAGTCGGTGATGTCGTCACCGGAGATCGTGCCCTTCACGATCGCGGTGTTCACGGTCTGGAATTGGGAGAGCAGCCGGTTGATGTTCTGAACCGACGTCTTCATGTCGGCATCCGCAGTCGCACGGACCGACTGCACGGTCTGGGTCGCCTCGTTGAGCCCGGTCGCCATGTCCTTGGCGGACGTGACGGCCGCCTGCGCCAGCGTCGCGTTGTCCGGCGCGTTGGCGTATTGCTGGAGCGCCTTCTTGAGCGCATTGAGTTGCGCCGTCGGCGATTGGTCGAGCTCCGGATCGTCCACCGTGGCAGCTGCGATCTTCTGGAGGCCGTCATAGATCGCGGTCTGCTGGGCCGACGAGGAGGTCGCGATCAGGACGTTGTTGTAGAGGCCCGAGCTGGCGGCGCGCTGGATCGCCGCCACATAGACGCCGGTCCCGGGCAAATTGTCCAGCACGGCAATCTTGCGCGAATAGCCGGCGGCGCTGGCCCCGGCTATGTTGCGCGAGACCACCGACGACTGGATGCCCGACGCCATGAGCGAGGAGCGGGCGGATTCGAGAGCGGCGGTAAGGTTCATGATCTGCTCTTGCCGGGGACGAGCGCTGTGGAAATCAGCGCTTCAGGTTGACGACCACGTCCAGCAAGTCGGCGCCGGTCTGGAACGATTTCGAGTTTGCGGTGAAGCCGCGCTGCGCCTCGATCATCGAGGTCAGCTCGTCGGCGAGATCGACGTTCGAGTCTTCCAGTGCACCCGACTTGATGGTGCCGAGGCCGCCCTGGCCGGCGAGACCGACCTGCACGTTGCCGGAATCCAGGTTCGGCGAATAGACGTTGCCGACTTCGGGCGTCAGATGGTCCGGGCTAGGCACGGTGGCCAGCGCGATCTGGAAGCTCGGAAGCTCGGTGCCGTTCTTGAGAACCGCGGTGACCACGCCCTTGTCGTCGATGTTCACCTTCTCCACGGCGGACGGAGCATTGCCGTCGACCGTCGCCTTGAAGTCGAAGGCCGAGGCGACCTGCGTCATCGCCGCCAGATCGATGTTGAAGGTGGCAGAGCCGCCGGGGATCGCGACCGAGAGCGCCTTCGGGCTAGCCACGGCCAACGCACCCTTGCCCACCGCGGTCACGTCGAAGGTGAACGTGGTCGTGGGGCCGCTCGTCGTCAGCGCGGTTGCGCCGTTGTAAACCTCGACATCCCAGGTATTCGCGCCCGTCTTCGAAGCGTAGACGTCGAGCGTCACGGCATTGCCGATGTTGTCGTAGGTCACCATCGACGTCTTCGACGTGTAACTGCCCGGACCCGCCGGTCCGGCGATCGCGGTCGCACTCGGATCGAGATTGGCGGCCACGGTCGCCTTGGTTGACGGCGCCGCCTGCAGCGCCAACTGGTTGACGTTGATGACCTGGAGGCCGCCGAAGCCGTTGGCGGCGACGGTCGGCGTCGCACCGTTCGCGATGTTGTAGCCCATCAACTGGAAGCCGGCGGTATTGACGAGATTGCCCGTGTTGTCCGGCACGAACGCGCCGGCGCGCGTCAGGAAGCTGTTGCCGTTCGCATCCTGCACGACGAAAAAGCCGTTGCCCTGGACCGCGAGATCCGTTGCCGAGGTCGTGAATTGGTAGTTGCCGGCATCCGAAATGGCGTAGCGAACCGTGGTCTCGACGGCGCCGGAGTCGTAATTTCCGGAGCCGCTCTTCAGGATCAGCGACGAGAATTCCGTCGAAGCCCGCTTGTAGCCGGTCGTGTTGACGTTCGCGATGTTGTCCGAAACGGTCGACAGCTTGTTCGACTGCGCGTTCATTCCGGAAACGCCGGTGCGCATAACACCATACAGGCTCATGAATTAGACTCCTTTGGCAGGTTGTAACTACATTGCGGGTTCTTGCTTGCGCGGGGCTGATGGTAGGGAACCATGCACAACTTTCGGGTTGTCCGGGTCATGTCGTCTTGCTCATGTCGTCCTGGGTTGACAGAGCGAGCGCGCCTTGTCGGTCCACGCGCCGAAGCCGCTGGAGACGAGGTGAGCGACGATGTGGCAGACGTAGCGCTTTTGCGCCGGCTGATTATTGGGGCCAGCATTGTAGCGGGCGACCGCCATGGTCCAGCTGCCCTCGCGCTGCTTCAACTCTTTGAGGAAGCGCGCGGCATATTCGACGTTCTTCGCGGGATCGAACATCGCCTGCACCGAGGCGAACTTGTCGCCGTGATAGTAATGATTGATCTGCATGCAGCCGAGATCGATCAACTTGATGCCCTTGGCTCGCATCGCCTCGAAATTCGCGATCGCATCATTCATGTCCTTGGCGAACACGGTCTGGCCGTCGGCACCGAGCGCGTAAGGATAGAGCGCGCCGCGCCTCCCGGTTTCGGTGAGCCCGACGGCGTAGAGGATGCCAAGCGGAATGCCGTGCTGCTGGGACGCACGCGCCATCTCGCGCTCGCAGGGGCGCGCATTGTCGGTCGCCGCTGCCGCAGCGCCCGCATTACAGATAAACAGGGCCGCGACGAGTCTGCGGGCCCACGTCCTGATCATGACGTGTCTCCTGGTTGGACTGGCGCTCCTGGCGAGCCTGCTTGGCGCCGCCGTCCGATTGCCCCGACGAATTGCTGGTGCCGTCGAACGTGCCTTGCTGCGACTGGGACGATGGCTGTTGCTGGCCCGCAAGCTGCGATTGTGACTGGCCGGAGCCACTCTGGAATCCGTCCAGCGAGCCATGCTGAACCGGCGCCACGTCGGCGACGTAGCCCGCCGACTGCATCAAATCGCGGATCGAGTCGCGCTGCTGGTCCAGCATCTGGCTCGTATCCTTGCGTTGGGCGGCAAGCTGCACCGACACTTCGGTGCCGACGAGACGAAGGCGAACGGTGACGTTGCCGAGCTGCGGCGGCTCGAGATTGATGGTCAGGATCCTGAGCGGCTGGTCCGACGCGTTGCCCTGCGACGTTGCGAGATCGGCGGCGGCAGACGCCGTCGACGCCGGCGTCTCCTTTAACTCGGCGACGACCGCATTGGCGACCTGCTGCGGCGCGCTGAATTGCATGGGCGGCAGATGGGTCTCCTGCTGGACCACGGTGACCTTGGTCGCCTCGGGCAATGCATCCCGGGCCGAGGCCTTGACCACACGTTCAACATTGGCCGCGACGGCCTCGAAACCGGATGACGCGGGCATTGTTTTTGACGCAGCTTCATCGCCTTGTAGCGAAATTGCCTGCGGCGATGCCGCCGCTTGCGAAGCCGGGCCCTGCGCGCGCGTATTGGCTGGAGTAGCAACGGTTGGTGCAGGTTCGGCCGCGGCCGCCTTCGCCATACTGATGCCCTGAACGTCGCGCTTCGTTGCGGACGACCGTTCGTCGCGCGCGGCATCCTTCCTGTCGCCGGTCGTCGATTGCGTCTGCGGCTGGATTTGCGGCTTCATGGCCTGCACGGCCGCCAGATCCTGCCCGACAATCGCGGGAATGCTCGATCGACTCTGGACGTCCGCCTTCATCAACTGATCGATCGGCGCTTGCTTGTCCGACGGCGCATCGGCCGATTTGTCGGAGGCCTTGTCGGACTTGTCGGCCGATTTGGGCTCATCTGTCGTGTCGGTGCGATCCTGCACCGTCTCGTCCGTCTTGTCCTTGTCGACCGAATGCGCCAGGCGCGTGCGCAGCGTTCCGGCTTTCACGGTCGTATCGCTGCCCTCGTCCTTGAGCGCTCGCTTCGCCATGTTCGAGACGCTGTGGAGCAGATCGTTGAACGACGAATCCGCCTGCGATTTGGCCGCGGCGCCCTTGGCCGATCGCGACGTCCCGCGCATGTTGAGGCTCTCGGCGAGACCGGAGAAGAGCTGCCCGGAAGTTCCGTTGAGCTTGGTCATGGACGGCGATCCCTGGTGAGGAGTTCGAGTTCGCCGAGCTGCTTCTGCGCGCGTGCGAGGGCTGCGTTCGATGAGGCGAGATCGACACGCGCCGGTGTCAGCGGAGGTTTTTCGGCAGCGGCAGCGGATCCGCCCGCGAACGGCTTTCGGACATCGAGCACGAGCTGAACCGTTGCATTGAGGAACGGAACGTCGCGCTCGGGCAGCTTCGACCGGTCGAGTGCCTTCAGCTCGGCGAGACCGCCGTCATATTCATCGGTGAGCGCCCGCGAGGCACCACGGAAGAGATGCGCTCGCTCGCGCTCGGCGGAGGCATCGGCGCTGAGCGTCAGCGCCCGCTCACCGGCGAGCCGGGTCACGGCCATCCGTCCACGCACCATCGCACTGCGCGCGATGACGAGATAGAGCTTGAGGCGGCTCGCGCGGTCGATCTGCTCCAGCAAAGTGACGATTCGCGCGAAGCGGTTCTCGTCGAACGCGAGGCTCGATTGCGTCAGGCCCGTGGAGAAGCGCTGCCAGAAATCGCCGGCATAGATCGAATTGCGGTAATGGCGGATATAGGCCAGCGTCAGGAACTCGAACTTGTCGAACTCCTCGGCCTGCCCGACCAGCAGGATCTCGCGCCGCAATGCCGCCTCCTCGACGAGCGTGCCGGGCAGGAGCAGGCGCGCGTCGTCCAGGCGCTCGATCGCGAACGATGCCTCGGCACGCGCAAACAGCGCACCCTGCACCAGCGCGACCTGCCCGCCCAGGCCCGACGGAATTGTCCGCGGCTTGACCTCCTTGAGCAGCTCGCGTGCTTCGTCCTGACGGCCCTCGACATAGGCGAGCGCACCATCGAATAGCCGTCCGTCGACATTGATCTTGTCGCGCGGCAGCTTGCGCACAACTTGCGGCGCACCGCCGCTGAGCAGGTAGATGACAACGGCCTGGCCGTTCTGCGGATTGCTCCACACATTCGCATCGGCGGCGAGAAATTTTTCGCCGATCTGCCGGATCAGCGCGATATGACTGCCATGCGCCGCGGTGTCGCCGCTGGCGATGCCGTCCTGCACCGCCTGCAATCCGCGCACGAGCTCATAGGGTTCACTCGACGTCGACGCCGGAGCTGGTGCCGGTGCCGGATCGGCCAACACGCGTGCGGCCGTCAGCGGCATCACCATCAGCAACACTGCGCAGAAGAGCGGCCTGATCAAGGGCGCTTCTCCCGGATCAAGATCTCGATCCGGCGGTTCTGCGCGGCCGCCGGATCGCTCTGAAGTTTCGGTCGACGATCGGCGTAACCTTCGACGTGCTCGATCCGCTGCGCATCGACGCCGGAGCGGACCAGCATGTAATAGGTCATCTGCGCACGGGCCGTCGACAGCCGCCAATTGTCGTAGCTCTCCGACTTGTACGGCCGATTGTCGGTGTGGCCGCGGACGATGATCATGCCGGGGCGCTTAGCCAGCAGCGGCCCGATCTTGTCGATCACGCGGATGAGCTCGGGCCGCGGCTCGGCCGAGCCGACCGCGAACATCCCGAAGCTCGCATCGTCGGTCAGGCTGACCAGGAGGCCTTCCTCGACCTGACGCACCTCGGCCACCGGTCCCGCGCCGGCCTTGATGTCCGACAGTGCATCCGAGATCGCGGACTGAAGCTGCTTGACGGCCTGCTGTTGCATTTGCGCGGCGTCGCGCAGTTCGGAATTCTTCGCTTGATCGCCGGAGCGCGATGGCGCGGCGGCATTGGCTTGAGCGCCAACGCCTGCTTGCGTATTCGCCTGGGCACTGCCGTCGCGTTGGGCCTGCGATGGCGCTGGGCCCGGCGGCAGCAGGGGCGACAGGTTTGCGGACGACGCGTCCACATTCGGAGCGATGCTTCCGCCGGCATCATCCTGCGTGGCACGGCGCGGTTGCGGCTCGCCCTGCCCTGTTCCTGACGCATTGTCGCGCGCGGAAGCATTCGGCTTTGGCTCGCTGTCGACGAAGCGATCCGCATCCTTGGACGCCTGTGGTGTCAGCTTCCAATAGCCGGGATCAAAGGGATCGCGGTAGGCGTCACCGCCCTTGAGGCCATCCTCCTCGGCGGAGGTCAGCGCGCCGGCGCGGCGCTGGCCCGCGGCCTGGTTCGCGCTGTTCGCAATCTCGGAGAGCGTCGCATAGGGATCGCGGAACAGAATCTTCTCTTCATAGGAGGCCGCCTTCTCCGCCGTCGGCGAGTCGCCGCGACGTTCTTCGTTTGGCCCGGCCGGCTGGCGCCTGCCGTCTTGTCCCTCGAACGTCGTCGGCTCTTTCTTGGGCAGATCCTTGAGACCCTTGGGAGCGGGCGAGTTCTCGGCGAGCTTGATCGGGTTGAAATAGCTCGCGACAACCTGCTTTTGGTCTTGGTTGAGCGCGTTGAGCAGCCACATGACCAGGAAGAACGCCATCATCGCGGTCATGAAGTCGGCATAGGCGATCTTCCATACGCCACCGTGATGCGCCTCCTCGGCGAAGGCACTGCGGCGACGGACGATGACGAGCTCCTGCTTGACCTCTTCCATGGCTGCTACCGGCGCGCGTCCTTCAGGCGTTCGCCCCAGACCGCGATCTGCGTTTCGATTACGGTCTGGTCGGCGACGACGCGAACCTCGAGAGTCTCAGCGGCCTCGTACTGGATCCCCGTGCGCCTGGAAGCCTCGAGCTGCGTCCTCACGAGGTCAAGCAGATCACTCGGGCCGGTGACCTTGAACACCGGCACCGGCGAATTGCCGGTCAGCGCCGCAATCTGCTCGACCAGCGATCCGATCGCCTTGTCGCGGACCGCGTCGGCGAGGAAAGGCAACAGGATTCGCGCAACCGAGCTCGCGATGTTGGTCTCGATCTCACGGCAGGCCGACTCGAAGCCGCTCACGATCGCGACCGCCTGCTGGTCGGACCATTTGGCCCGCTCCTCGCCGAGCCGGATCGCGCTACGGACGCGCTCCTCGGCAACCCTGCCATCGGCCTCCGCAACACCGGCGGCATGGCCGCGACGATAGGCGTCGTCGAGAAGATTGACCGGCGGGGCTTCCGGCTCGGGCGCCGGCGACTGAAGCTGCGGTTGCGATTGAGGCTGACGCTGCGGCTGGGCCTGCGCCTGCGGCTCGCGCCGGGGCTCCTTCGGCCTTGTCAGCACGTCCTGGATCCTGGGCGGTGGAGGCGGCGGCGGCGACTTGGTCCGGCCATTCGCGTCGAATTGCGTCAGGAGTTTTCCGATAGCCGCGTTCATGCTGCCTCCTCGCGTCGCATCCAGTCTTTAAGGATCGCTGCTGCCTGCATCTGATCGAGCCGGACAATCTGCTCGAGCCGCTTCTGCGGCGTTCGTTGCATCTTGCCTTCGAGGTCTTCAACGAGGTTGAGCTCGGGATCCTGGCTCTCGACCAATGCAAGGGCCGCGGCAGTTTCGAGCTCGGCGGCCTCGGCCGCCTCGGTCTGCTCCTGCGCCGCGCGATGGGTCAGAATGCCGTTGACCGCGGGCCGAAGACCGAACCAGACCAGCATCGAAGCAACGGCAAGGATCGTCACCGCGTTGATGACGCTGCCGAGCTGCTTGTTGATCATCTCGACGAAGCTGATCGGCGGCACCGGTGCGAGCTCGCGCGAACCTTCGATGAAGTCGACGGCCGTCACCTGGATCTGGTCGCCGCGCGTCTTGTCCAGCCCGCCGGCGGTCGCCGCGAGCTGGCTAATCTCGGCGAGCTTGCTGTCGACGATGGCCTGATTGCTCTTGTCGCCGAGATCGGCAACGAGCCGCGCGCGGTTGACCAGCACGGCGATGAAGAGCTTCTTGACCGAGTAGCCGTCGCTCACCGTCGTCGTGGTCTTTGACGAGACCTCGAAATTGGTGACGTCCTCGCGGCGGGTCTTGTCCTCGCTGGAGTTCTTGGTGCCGCCTGCGTTGACCTGCTGGTCGGGAAGATTCTGCTGCACCGTGGTCGGCGTCGACCGATCCGCGTTCTGCGACTTCTCGTTTTCGCGCACGTTCCGCACGGAACGCTCCGCGCGGGTCTCCGGATCGTAGACGGTCTCGTTGGTCTGCCGCTTGTCGGTGGAGAGCTGCGGGGAGACGCTCACCTCGAAATTGTCCAGGCCGAGATACGGCGTCAGCGCCTTGCGGATGTTCTCCTGCACCATGCCGCCGACCGTCTTCTGCAGGCTTGCCATCTTGGTTGGCGCGGCGCTCGTCTCGTCCTCTTCGGCCAGCAGCATCGAGCCGTCGGCGTCCAGCACGGTCACCTTTTCTTTGCTCATGCCCGGGATCGCTGCAGCGACGAGATGGCGGATCGACTGCGCCGTGCGCGCTTCGATCGCACCGTCGGTGCGCAGCACCACCGAAGCCGAAGGCGGCTGCTGCGTCGCGCGGAACGAGCCGCGCACGGGCAGCACGATATGCACCCGCGCCGCCTTCACGCCTTTCATCAACTGGACCGTCCGCGCGATCTCGCCCTCGAGCGCCCGGAGCTTGGTGACCTCCTGCATGAACGAGGTCAGGCCGAGCGAGCCGATCTTATCGAACAGCTCGTAGCCGGAATTGGCGCTGGTCGGCAGCCCCTTCTCGGCGAGCAGCATTCGCGCCTGCATGGTCTGGCTCGGGCGCACCGAGACCGCGTCGCCGGCCGTATTGACGTCGAAGGCGATGTTCTGCTCGCGCAGCGCGGTGCCCATGCGTGCCACGTCTTCGCGGTTAAGGCCGGTATAGAGCGTTTCGAACTCAGGCCGGCTCAGATAGTACGCGCCGCCGACGACGGTGACGAGAACGGCAAAGCCGATCAGTCCCAGGGCCATCAGGCGTCGCGGCCCAAGTTCCAGCAGATTATTGAGCAGTTGCTGTATTTGCGCACGACTGAACAGCATATGACCTCGTACCAATGCGAACGTATGGGACACTCCGCTGCCAACCTTGTCTGAAGGTTGCGCGAGGGCACGAATGTGTCAGTTCGCAGGCGAGACGTTGCAATTTTGCAAGACTCTTGCGTGAAGCAATCGGTTCGGCAACAACGAATGGGCGCGCGGGCGCAGGCAGCGCGATCGGCTGCAGGTGTTGCATGGGGTCCGGCGTCGGGAAGTCGATTGCGGGCACGTCATGTGCCGCCAAATCCGCCGGTCATGGCGGGGACCGTACTCCCGAGGGAGCACGGTCGTGTCCAAAGCCGAAGCTTACCTGAACAGCGAGAGGATGCTCTGGCTGTTCTGGTTGGCGA
>NZ_JADPJH010000026.1:0-12474 GCF_023073315.1 Bradyrhizobium sp. 1
GTACCCCCTCACCCGGATCGCAAGAGCGATCCGACCTCTCCCCGCAGGCGGGGCGAGGTGAAGAAAAAACCTCACGCGCTCTTGCGCTGGAACTGGCCCTGCGGGCGAAAGCGCCAGAGATATTGCGGGGCGATCGCTTCCAGCGAATCGGCGGTGATACCGAGGCCTTCCAGCGTCAGCCCGGCGGCCTTCGCGGCATCCGACACGACATTGTCGCGCGCGAGCAGCGTGACCTGGTCCGGCGTCAGCTTCAGCGCGCCCGGCGCGAATTGCAGGAAATTGGCCTTGAACCGGGCGAGCCCGAACGACAGCGGCACCAGCATCGGCTTGCGATCGGCGATCTCGAGGATGGCTTCGATGATCTCGCGCATGGTCAGCACTTCGGGGCCGCCGAGCTCATAGGTCGCGCCCGCCTTGGCCTTGCCGTCGACCGCATCCGCGATCGCTGTGGCGACGTCGCCGACATAGACCGGCTGCATGCGGGTACTCCCGCCGATCAGCGGCAGCACCGGCGACATCCGCGCCAGCGCCGCAAAACGGTTGGTGAACTGGTCCTCGGGGCCGAACATCACGGACGGGCGGAAGATCGTCGCCGACGGCACCGCCGCCAGCACCGCGGCTTCGCCGGCCGCCTTGGCCTTGGCATAGCGCGAGGGCGATTCGGCATCGGCGCCGATCGCGGAGACGTGGATCATGCGCGCGCCGGCGGCAGCAGTCGCCTTGGCGATGGTCTCGGCGCCCTTGGCCTGCACGCCGTCAAACGTCTGCGCGCCGCCCTCGGCGAGGATGCCGATCAGATTGATCACGACATGCGAATCACGCAGCGCCGCCTCGACCGAGGCCGGGTAGCGCACATTGGCCTGCACGACGTGGACCTGCCCGACCTTGCCGGAGGGCTGGAGGTATCCAGCCAGTTCCGGTCGCCGCACCGCGACCCGGACCCGGTAGTCGCGCTTGCACAGCGCGCGGACGACATTCCGGCCCAAAAACCCCGATCCGCCGAAAACCGTGACGAGCGTGTCCAGATTCGATGCCATGGGAGCCATTCCTCGGGTCCATTCCTGCGCGAACAGTGCGTATTATCAGGCTTGTATCGGGCCGGTGTGCGATGCGCAATCCGCATCCCCCGCACCCCCCAAGCACCATTTGACAACCGCGTCACCGAACCGTAGTAACCGCCTCCGTGCCCCAAACGGCATGCCCAGGTGGTGGAATTGGTAGACGCGCTGGCTTCAGGTGCCAGTGGCTTAACGGCCGTGAAGGTTCGAGTCCTTTCCTGGGCACCATCAACTTATCGATATGAAGCAGTTCCAAGAAGTTAAGCCCATTCAGAGTATTGCGTTGGCCCCGACTGTGTAACAACGGGATGTAACATTGCTCTATAGGGTGGCTCGGCGCGATGTGCCGGGATGGTTCTCGTAATTCGCTTTTCGTGCAGCGTATTCCCGCAGACGTTCGGGAGAAAGCAGTCGGAAATCCCCTCGCGATTCAGCTTGGGGACGGCTTCGTTTTCGTGACGCCGAGCGCCAGCGC
Source organism: Bradyrhizobium sp. 1 (assembly GCF_023073315.1). GTDB lineage: Bacteria > Pseudomonadota > Alphaproteobacteria > Rhizobiales > Xanthobacteraceae > Bradyrhizobium. Next base: position 1,534 of record NZ_JADPJH010000026.1, read on the forward strand.
ACAGGCTGTGCGGTTTTCGCTCCGTTCGTCAGATCCGACCGAGATCAAGACGCGTCAGGCAGTCGCCGCAGCCTTCCTTGAGGGCGTGTGGGGCGCGCTACGCAATGATGCCCCCACGAAACTTTCCGATAAGCAGGCCACCGCGCTGGCCAGCGAACTCTACCGTGTGTGGGCCGATAGCGAGGGCCGCCCGGAGCACTGCCATGGAGCACGTGCCCGGAGTTGGCTGGAAAGCGGGTTGACGAAACTCAAGATGAGCTGGAAGCCCATTGGGAAGCCGTCTTCGCTATGTGGGAAAAGGTCGGCAAAGCTGATGACCCCAAGCGCCTAAGAGGTCTCAGTGCTCGTTGACCGCAGCGCCGAGCTTGATCAGGCTCAGCGAGCGGTTCGCGGTCTCGCGCAGGCGGCAGTAGCTCGCGTCGCCCGGGTACATGCCGGGCTCGACTTTGTCGAAGACAGCGCAGAAGCGATCACGCGACGCGGCGAAAGTTTTCTGCGAGTCATTGACCGCCTGGATCACGTCGGCGAACCCGCCGGCCTGAACTTTCTTTAGCGCCTCACTGGTTTTCTGCGTCCAAATGGCGAGTTCGCGCGCCGCGCAGGCTTTCCATTTGGCGACGTCGTCATTCGCGCCCTTTGCCGCTTTGATGCAGGGGTCGGCGACGAGCCCGACGCACGCGCCGCCGAAACCGCCGGTTTTCTCGGCGGTCTTCAGGCAGGCATCGATCACCGCAAGGTCGGCTGGCGCGGTGCCTTGGGCGAAAGCCATCGATGCGAGCGGGAGGCTTGCGGCGAGCATCGCGGCGGCAAGTTTGAGCTTCATTGGGGATCTCCGTTCGGCGCATCGAAAATATGGAACACAATACCATCGCGAGCTAATGAAGCTCAGCGAGACGGTAGACCGGCGGGTGTGGCGGATGGGCCGGACGGCGAGTGGGAAAGGAAAACGACGGGGTATGCGGCTTCGGCCACGCCCTCTCCAATCAATGCCTTTGAATGCGCCTTGACCTGACTTACGAGATTTTCGACCAATAGGTGATACATGCAACTTTGGTCATCGAAAGCCCAGCGTTGGTTCACCTGGACCCAAAATAGCGCTACCGCCGATCGGTAGAGATGGTCGGGCGGCGACTCTTGTATTGCCGTAGCCATGGTCCTTGGTGGGTTAAATCCCTCACACCACACTCCTCCCCGCCCGCTCCGCCACCTCTTTCTGCACAAAATACATCATCACCAGCGTGATGATCGTCGTCGTGACGACGACATAGCCGATCCGCTCGAAATGCAGCAGCGAACCGTCCGGTTGTTGCGAGATGATCGCGCCGGCGAGCATCGAGCCGAGGCCGCCGGAGAGCTGCTGCAATGATGCGCTGACCGCGCTGAACGAGCCGCGCTGGTTCTGGTCGGGGATCGCCGACATCAGGGCCTGCGACGGGATCATGCGCGAGAAGATGCCGACGAACAACAGCACGTTGACGGTGATCGCGGTCGCGAGCGAGACGTGGCCGAGATGGGTGTAGATCAGCACCATGACGACCGTCATCGCGCAGCCGAATACGAACGTCGGGTATTTGCCGAACGCGTCGCTCGCCCTGCCGACCAGCGGCCCCGTGACGATGCTGAACAGGCCGGAGACGAGATAGATCGTCGGCAGATGCACCATGTCGATGCCGATATTGTTCACGGTGAAGGCGCTGGAGAACGGCATCAGCATGTACCCGCCCGTCGCCAGCAACGTCGTGACCGCGAAGGCCAGCGTGTAGCGCGGCTCGAAGATCGTCGCGATCAGATGGTGGAACGGATTTCTGTCCTGCTTCAGTTTCAGATGCGCATCGACCGGCGCCATGGCGAAGGCGATGACGGCGATCGTGACGATCGACAGGCCGACGATCGCAATGAAGCAGATGTGCCAGCTCCAGTGATTGGCGAGAAACAGCCCGGCCGGAACGCCCAGCACCTGACTGGCGGCGAAGGCCGTTTGCACGAAGCCCATCACGCGCCCGCGCAGGTGCAGCGGGAACAAATCGGTGGTGATGGCGAGCACGACCGAGCCGATCACGCCGCCGAACAATCCGGTCACGATCCGGCCGAGCAGCAGCACATGGTAAGTCTGCGCCGCGGCGCAGAGCAGGGTCCCGAGCGTGAAGCCGACATAGAAGAACAGCAGCAGGCGCTTGCGATCGAAGCGATCGGCAAAGCCGGCCGCGAGGATGCCCGAAAGTCCCGCGCTGAACGCGTAGGCCGACACCGCGACGCCGAATTGCCCGGCGGTGATGTCGAGCGCGGGCATCAGGATGGCGCCCAGCGGCGACATGATGATGAAGTCGAGGATGATCGTGAATTGCGTGAACGCGAGCAGCGCGATGAGGAGCGCCTGGTAGCGCGTAAAGCCGCGCGGGCGTTCCTGTTGATCGTCGATCGGCGCAGCGAGCGTCTGTTCGGTCATGTCATCTCATTCACAGGGGGCGGGGCAAGGGCCGCGAGGGGCTGGCCTCAGATGGGGTTGGCCGCGACGAATTTCACCGGACCCAAGCCGCAAGTTCCGCCGGACTAGCGAGCTGACGCCGCATTGTGGGATCCATGCAACAGCCCAGGGGCCGGCCCCTGCCCGACCCGGTTAAGCCGCCCTTAGCGAATGCCCCCTAGGCTCGCTTCCGTCCATTTCCCTGCTCCCCGGCCCTCCCAGCCTTTGGGCCGGTCATGTTGCGGTCAATAGAGCGTTTTCGGATGGAGCAGCCTGCCCGGCAGTACGATTCTGACGCCCCCACACCGTCGGTAACCCCGGCGGCTGCGCGGGCGCTTGTGATCGATCTCGAAGGCGCCCTGCTGCGCTCCGAGCTGCTGATGGAAGCGCTGTTCTCCAGGCCCGCCCTCATGCTGGCCCGCTTCGGGGCGGGCGGACGCGCGGGCATGGCGGCCCTCACGGATATTCTGGCGCGCGCCGAGATCGACTACGCCCATCTGCCCTATGAGTCCGATGTGCTGAACCAGGCGCTGGCGGCTCGCGCCCGGGGCGCGAAAATATATCTCGTCGCGGGGCGCTTTGCCGGTCACGCGGCGGGGATAGCGACGCATCTCGGCTTTGACGGCGTCGTGACGCCGGCTGATCTTGCCGCGAGCGACAAGCTGCCGTTCGATCGCGCCTCGATCGACCGCATCGACAATCGCGCGCGCAACAGTGCGAGCCTGAAGACCTGGGCGAAGGCGCTGCGCGTCTATCAATACGCCAAGAACACGCTGGTGTTCGTGCCTGCGATTACCGCGCATCAGTTGAATCTTGCGGCGCTCGGTGATGCGCTGCTGGCGTTCATGGCGTTCTCGGCCTGTGCGTCGGGCGCCTATTTGATGAACGATTTGCTGGATCTCGCAGCGGACCGGCAGCATCCGACCAAGCGCCATCGCGCGCTTGCGGCAGGTGACCTGCCGATCTCGTCCGCGCTATCGGCGATTCCCGTGCTGTGGCTATTCGCGGTCGCAGCCTCGCTCTGCATCTCGCCGCTGTTCCTCGGCGTGCTCGGCGGCTATCTCGCCACCACCATCGCCTATTCGCTCGTGCTCAAGCGCAAGATGCTGGTCGATGTCGTCACGCTCGCCGGTCTCTACACGCTGCGCATCATCGCCGGCGCCGTCGGTGTCGGCGTGGTGCTGTCGGAATGGCTGTTGATCTTCTCGCTGTTCGTGTTCACCTCGCTGGCGCTGATCAAGCGCTTCAGCGAGCTCAGCATGCGCGAGACCGCGGGCCTCGCCGATCCCTCCAACCGCGACTACAGGATCACCGATCTGCACATCATCGGCGCCATGGCGGCGGCGAGCGCGATGAACGCGGTGACCGTGTTCTCGCTCTATGTGTCCTCCTCCGCAGTCACGCCGCTCTACAGTCGCCCCTGGATGCTGTGGCTGCTCAACCCGCTGCTGCTGTACTGGTTTGGCCGCGCCCTGATGATGGCGCAGCGCCGCGAGATGCCTGACGATCCGATTCTGTACGCCTTCCGCGACGGCCCCAGCCGCATCACGGTCGCAGCGATGATCTGCATCATGCTGGCCGCCATCTGAGCTGGCCTTTAAGGGCATCTCGCGCTTGCGCCGCCCGGCTCCAATGGCTAAATCGCAACCCATCCGATTGGCCTAATATGCCGATGGACCGATTCGACCCGAGGTTTTGAAACGCCATGACCGTACGCCTGCATCGCGGCGACCTGCCTGACCTCACGCGCTACACCGGAGCGGTGGCGATCGACACCGAAACCATGGGGCTGAACCCGCACCGTGACCGGCTCTGCGTGGTGCAGCTGTCGCCCGGCGACGGCAGCGCCGACGTGGTGCAGATCCCCAAGGGCCACACCGACGCGCCGAACCTGAAGGCACTTTTGGCCAATCCCGCCATCACAAAGATCTTCCATTTTGCGCGGTTCGACGTCGCGGTGCTGTACCAGACCTTTGGCGTCATGACCGGGCCGATCTACTGCACCAAGATCGCTTCGCGCCTGGTCCGCACCTATACCGACCGGCATGGCCTCAAGGACCTCGTGCGCGAGGTGCTCAATGTCGACCTCTCCAAGCAGCAGCAATCCAGCGATTGGGGTTCCGACGGCCTGACCGAGCCGCAGCTCGCCTACGCCGCCTCCGACGTTCTGCACCTGCACGGCCTACGCGAGCGGCTCGACGCCATGCTGGTCCGGGAAGGCCGCACCCAGCTGGCAAAGGCCTGTTTCGAGTTCCTGCCGACCCGCTGCCTGCTCGACCTCCAGGGCTGGGCGGAAGAGGACATTTTCGCGCATTCCTGAGGCCTCTAACGGGAGTTAGGCTAGGGCTGCCGCCCCGTTTCAGACACTTTCATGCGGCCTCTCGCAGCCTGCATATTTTGGCGGTGCCGGGTTACAATGGCGCATCCTTCAACCGGACAAGGCGAGCGGCACCTCTGGAGATCAGGTGAATTCGGCCCACAATCCCACCTACGACGCCGCGCTTGCGGCGAAGTTTGCCAGCGCGGCGCGCCATAGCCGTCTGGTGCGGATTCTGCGCATCGCGGTGCCGGTGACGGTGGCTGCGTCCATGGCCGCGATCGTCGCCGTCTCGACCTTCCTCAACCCCTTCCAGATCCCGGTCAAACTCGACTCCGGAAATCTGGTGGTGACTGGCACCAAGATCACGATGGAATCGCCGCACATGTCCGGCTTCACCCCGGATCAGCGGCCCTACGAGCTCTGGGCCAAGACCGCGACACAGGACATCACCGACCCCGATCATGTCGATCTCTCCGACCTGCGCGCGAAAGTGCTGATGGAGGATCAATCGACCATGTTCCTCGATGCCCGCACCGGCCGCTTCGACAACAAGCAGCAGCAGCTCGACCTGCACAAGGATATCTTGCTGCGCACCTCGACCGGCTATGAGGCGCGGCTGAACTCCGCCTTCGTCGACATGAACAAGGGCACGGTCTCCTCGGACGAGCATGTCGACGTCAAGCTGACCAACGGCACGCTGACAGCCGATCGGCTGCGCATCACGGAAGGTGGCGACGTCGTCCGCTTCGAGGGCAATGTGGTGATGCACCTGGACAAGCTGGATGATCCCGCCACTCAGCCTGCGCCGGTCGAGCCCGCGCCGCCGCCACCGAAGTCCAAGAACAAATCGGCCAATTCAAAGTGATTTTCATGATCAGGTTTTTTCCGCGCAACGAAGCCAAGCGCCGCGCCATCCTCAATGCAGCCGCGCTCGTTGCCATCGTCACGCTTGCCGAAACCGGTGCTGCGTCTGCGCAGAGTTCGGCGCAAGGCGTACCCAACGCGATGCAGGGCTTCTCGCAAAACCGCGACCAGCCGATCCAGATCGATGCTGCATCGCTCGAGATGCGCGACAAGAAGAAGGAGGCGACCTTCTCCGGCAATGTGAAGGTCGTGCAGGGCGATACCACCATGACCTCGAAGACGCTGGTGGTGTTCTACGAATCGGGCGGCGACAAGCCGGCGACGCCGCAGCCTGCGCCAGCAAAAGGCGCGAAGGCGGCGCCGATCCAGTCGGCGACACCGGGTCCGGGCGGCAGCTCCTCGATCAAACGGCTGGAGGCACGCGGCAATGTCGTGGTCACCCAGAAGGACCAGGTGGTCACCGGCGAGACCGCGGTGTTCGACACCAAGACCAACCTCATCACCATGCTGGGCGGGACGGGAGGCCAGGTGGTCCTGACCCAGTGCCAGAACGTGCTGCGCGGCGACCGCCTGATGGTCGATATGACAACTGGCGTCTCCCGGGTTGAATCCGACAGCGGCAAGGGCGTGCAGGGCCTGTTCATCCAGTCCCAAGGTGGCTCGAGCGGAAAGTGCGGGACGCCGGTGGCTCCCGGCGCCGCCCCGCCTTTGCAGTTACCCGGCCCGAGTAAGCAAAAGTAAATTCCAGGCGCGATTTCAATAGCTTGGTTCTGATGCTCCCGATCCGAGGTTGAAGCTTGCCCGGCGAGACTGTATCTAGCGCGCAGGGCTTTCGAAGCGGGGTCCGCCGCTTTTCGGGCGTGTTTCACTGGGCATGAGACATCCCTTCACTCATGCTGCGTCGGCGAATCGAAAGCCGGCGCGGCAGATCGCGCGGATATCGCGCAGGGTCAGCTTGGAAGGCTAGAAGGCGGGGATGGTCGATCTCTTCAGCATGTTCCGTCGGCGCCCCGCCAAGCGCGGCCGGCCAGGATTTGCGCGTCAGGACATCACCGCGCTCGGTGACAGCGTCGGCGGTCTCGTGCCCAGCCCTGTCAGGGATGCGCCGCCGATCGCCCGCGACCAGCCGATGCGCGCACCCGACCAGTTCCAGACCGACTATCAAACCGAGCCGCCGCGGGCGCAGGCGGTCCACCCCGCAAGGGCCGCCAGCCGGCCCAACGGCGCCGGTGGGCCGCAGCTTCTGAAGCGGCCGGGCTTCCTGGCTGTGCATAGCGTGGAAAAGAGCTTCGGCAGCCGCCAGGTCGTGCGCGGCGTCAGCATCTATGTGCGCCGCGGCGAAGCGGTCGGACTGCTCGGCCCGAACGGCGCCGGCAAGACCACCGTATTCTACATGATCACCGGCCTGATCAAGCCCGATCGCGGCGCGATCGAGCTCGACGGTCACGATGTCACGAAGCTGCCGATGTATCAGCGCGCGCGGCTCGGCATCGGCTATCTGCCGCAGGAAGCCTCGATCTTCCGCGGCCTCACCGTCGAGCAAAATATCCGCGCCGTGCTCGAAGTGGTCGAGCCCTCGCGCAAGAAGCGCGAGGCGCAGCTCGACTCGCTGCTCGACGAATTCAACATCACGCGCCTGCGTAAATCACCGTCGATCGCGCTATCCGGCGGCGAGCGTCGCCGCGTCGAGATCGCGCGCGCGCTGGCGACGCGTCCGAACTACATGCTGCTCGACGAGCCTTTCGCGGGCATCGATCCGATCGCGGTCGGCGACATTCAGGACCTCGTTCGCCATCTCACCAATCGCGGCATCGGCGTCTTGATCACCGACCACAATGTCCGCGAGACGCTCGGCCTGACCGATCGCGCCTATATCGTCTATGCCGGTGAAATCTTGACCGAGGGTAGCCCGGATGAGATCGTTGCTGATCCGGACGTCAGGCGCCTTTACCTTGGCGAGGAATTCCGCCTCTAGCCCTTTTTTCCATTTCGTCAAGCCGTGTACATCGTGCCAAGACTAGGATAAGCAAAAATCGGACCAACTTTTTGGGATCGGTTCTTGCTTCATGGCGCTAACGCAGAGATTAGAGTTCCGGCAATCGCAGTCGCTGGTCATGACGCCGCAGCTGATGCAGGCGATCAAGCTGCTGCAATTGTCCAATCTCGATCTCACGACGTTTGTCGAGGAGGAACTCGAGCGGAACCCGCTGCTGGAGCGGGCCAACGACGAGCCCCCCGCGGGTGAAGCCCGGGCCGAGGCCGGCCAGTTCAGCGATAGCGACGATTTCGGCGGCAGTCACAGCGACGAGCCGGGCGGCGGTCCGGGCGAAGCGTTCGAGCCGGGCCAGGAAGAATGGATGAGCAAGGATCTCGGCACCCGCGCCGAGATCGAGCAGACCCTGGACACGGGCCTGGACAACGTCTTCTCCGAGGAACCGGCCGAGGCGGCCGCGCGCAACGCCCAGGATGTCGCGCCGACCACCTACACCGAATGGGGTGGCGGCGCCTCCGGTGACGAGGACTACAATCTCGAAGCTTTTGTCGCCGCGGAGACCACGCTCGGCGACCATCTCGCCGAGCAGCTCTCGGTCGCGTTCACCGGTGCTGCGCAGCGGATGATCGGTCAGTATCTGATCGACCTCGTCGACGAGGCCGGCTATGTGCCCGCGGATCTCGGCCAGGCCGCCGAGCGGCTTGGCGCATCGCAAGCGGCCGTCGACGACGTCCTTGCCGTGCTGCAAAAATTCGATCCCCCCGGCGTCTGCGCGCGCAATTTGAGCGAATGCCTGGCGATCCAGCTCCGCGAGCTCGACCGCTATGACCCCGCGATGCAGGCGCTGGTCGAGCATCTCGATCTCCTGGCCAAGCGCGACGTCGCCGCCTTGCGCAAGCTGTGCGGCGTCGACGACGAGGACATCGCCGACATGATCGGTGAGATCCGCAGGCTCAATCCCAAGCCCGGCATGAAGTTCGGCTCGGCGCGTATGCAGACCATGGTGCCTGACGTCTACGTCCGTCCGGGTCCGGACGGCGGCTGGCATGTCGAGCTCAACAGCGACACCTTGCCGCGCGTGCTGGTCAACCAGATCTACTATTCCCAGCTGTCGAAGAAGATCGGCAAGGACGGCGACAAATCCTACTTCACCGATGCGCTGCAGAACGCGACCTGGCTCGTGCGCGCGCTCGACCAGCGCGCCCGCACCATCCTGAAGGTCTCGACCGAGATCGTGCGGCAGCAGGACGGCTTCTTCACCCACGGCGTGGCGCATCTGCGGCCGCTGAATCTGAAGGCCGTGGCCGACGCCATCCAGATGCATGAATCCACGGTGTCGCGCGTCACCGCCAACAAATACATGGCGACAAATCGCGGCACATTCGAGTTGAAATATTTCTTCACGGCCTCGATCGCGTCGGCCGACGGCGGCGAGGCGCATTCGGCCGAAGCCGTTCGCCACCACATCAAGCAGCTGATCGATTCGGAAGCGCCGTCCGCGATCCTGTCGGATGATACCATCGTGGAACGGTTGCGCGCCTCGGGCATTGATATTGCCCGCCGCACGGTCGCGAAGTACCGCGAAGCCATGCGCATTCCGTCCTCGGTGCAACGCCGCCGCGACAAGCAGAGCGCTCTTGGCAACGTCCTTTCCACCGCAATGTCCGATCGCTCCCGCAACACCGAGCCGGCCTGATTGCGCTGGCGCGAAATCGCGCTACTCTCATCTCCCCATCGAGACCGATCCAAGCTGGGCACTTAAACCAAGCGAGGTATCACATGACTCTTCGGATTTCGGGCAAGAGCGTCAGCGTCGGCGAGGCCCTGCGTGGCCGCGTGAACGACCGGACCGAAGAGGTCCTGCGGAAATATTTCGACGGCAACTACTCCGGCCACATCACGCTCAGCAAGGACGGCTTCGGCTTCCGCACCGACTGTGCGCTGCATCTTGATTCCGGCATCACGCTGGAGGCCGATTCGAACGCGCCGGATGCCTATGCCAGCGCCGACCAGGCCTTGATCATGATCGAGAAGCGGCTCAAGCGCTACAAGAGCCGGCTCAAGGACCGCTCCGCGCGAAAGGCCCATGTCGCCTCCGCCGCGCTCGCCGCCATGGATGCCACGGCTTACGTGCTGGAGGCGCCGGGCGAGGGTGACGACGAGGACGAGGTCACCGGCTACAGCCCCGTCATCATCGCCGAGGCCACCACATCCCTGAGGCAGCTCTCAGTCAGCGAGGCCGTCATGGAACTCGACCTCAGCGGGGCACCCTGCCTGGTATTCCAGCATGGTTCCTCGGGCCGAGTGAACATCATCTACCGCCGGGCCGACGGCAATGTCGGCTGGATCGACCCACCCGGGGCCAAGTCGGGCAGTTAGAGTGTTTTCCGCTCCGATTTGATCGGAACGGAAGCTCTAGGCCCGCGCAAGGCATCCCCCGTAGCATCCGCAGGTCTTAACAATGACCGTGGCAAAGCCGCACGCGGGAGTTGGCACCGGGATTGCGTTGGAGTAGAAGCGCCCCACATCAGGATCGGAGCTAAGTCCCCCTCCTGCTTCACCTTCTTGACGCCGGCCTCGCGTGGTTTCTCTCCAAGCGGGCCAATTCGGAACCTGACGGTTTAATTCACCTCGGAAACCTTCCATGCCGATTACCGATCTGGTCGCGCCCGAGGCGATTCTCCCGGCATTGAAGGTCAACAGCAAGAAGCAGGCGCTGCAGGAACTCGCGGCCAAGGCCGCCGAGCTGACCGGGCAGAACGAGCGCGCCGTGTTCGAGGTGCTGCTCCAGCGTGAGAAGCTCGGCACCACCGCAGTCGGCTACGGCGTCGCCATTCCCCACGGCAAGCTGCCCAAGCTCGAAAAGATTTTTGGTCTGTTCGCGCGGCTAGAGCGTCCGATCGATTTCGAATCGATGGACGGCCAGCCGGTCGATCTCGTCTTCCTGCTGCTCGCCCCCGAAGGCGCCGGCGCCGATCACCTCAAGGCGCTGGCCCGCATCGCCCGCCTGCTGCGGGACCAGGACATCGCCAAGAAGCTCCGCGCCTCACGCGACGCCCAGGCGATCTTTTCGGTGCTGGCCCTGCCGCCGGCGACTGCGGCGTAATCTCTTTCATGATTGCCGACTAAAGCGCGATGAGATTGGGATGAATCGTCATCGCGCTTTAGGTTGTTGTTTGCGCATGATCTTTTCGGAACACCGCTTCGCACTTTTCCGGATCATGCTTTAGCGAGAGAGCAAGCGACGCAACGCGCTCTCGTGCCCCGGACGCAGCGCAGCGTCTCTTCGACGATGCGCTG
>NZ_JADPJH010000026.1:12484-95076 GCF_023073315.1 Bradyrhizobium sp. 1
CGTCTCCACATTTGTGTGTTGCCTTCCGGGTCCCGGCTCTGCGCCGCAACGCTTGCGCGTTGCAGCTTGTCCGGGACACGAGAGTTGAGCACGCTGTAGCCGTGCGCGGGCAATGACGCGGAGAGTGCAGCGATCTATCGCACAAATGAAAACGGGCACGCCTTCATGTGAAGGCATGCCCGCTTGAAACTCTATTGATGCGAAATGCGCGCGCTCAGTGCACGCTCATCGCTTGCAGCTCGTTGCTCCAGGCATTCGCCACCGCGGCTTCGCGACTGTCGGTCAGCATGATCGGCGTGCCGTCGGCGGCGTGGAGTGCGAACAGCTTGAGGCCCGGCGCGATTTTCGGCGCTTCGGGAAACAGGCCCGGCACATCCTCGGAGCGGATCTGCTTCACATAGGCGATGTGACCTTCGCCGAGGTTTGCCAGCGTCTCGGGCGAGACGTTGTTGGCTTCGTATTCGAATACAACGTGACCTTCACTCATGGTCTCGACTCCTTCACTGAAACTAAGCGGTCGAGTCCGCTACTCGTTCCATTATTCGTGCTCATTGATAGCGATTGTCTTAACGATCCTCTCCGGTTCAGGCCGGGCAAGATCGACCGACAACAGCCCGTTCTTCAGATCCGCACCCAGCACCAGCATCCCCTCCGCCAGCACGAAAGTGCGCTGGAAGTGGCGCGCGGCGATGCCGCGATGGATGTATTGCCGGGTCTTGTCGTCCTGCTGCCGCCCGCGAATTACGAGCTGGTTTTCCTCAATGGTTACATCGAGTTGGTCGCGGGTGAATCCGGCGACCGCCAGCGTGATCCGCAAGCGCTCCGGCTGGCCGTCCGATCGGTCGCACCTCTCGATATTGTAGGGAGGGTAACCGTCGGCGCCTTTGACGACGCGATCGAGCACGCGCTCGATCTCATCGAAGCCCAGAAGGAACGGACTGGAAAGCGTGGGAACACGAGACATAGTTTACAAAGTCCTCTCGAAGCGACTTTGGTACCTCAGGGCCCTGAAACGGCGCCCCTTGGTCAGCAATATGGTCATATCCCCGTGTGGGTTCAAGGACGTAGCGGGGGCGCCTGTGGATGGGGCATTCCGGTGGCTCATCCATTCTACCATCGCTGATGTGTCAGCCATGTCTCCGAACGCCCGCCAGGGATTTGTCCGGACTGAGCCGCCGAGCCCTCGGCATGCGAATTCGGGGCGCGAATTATCTCAATGAAAACAAACCCCCTTCTACTGTGCATGGGTTGTTTTCGCAGTTTTTGATTGCCGGCCCTGCGAAACCCGGTCAGGCCTCGATTCGCGTCCGCCCGTCGCCGCTGAAAAGGTGCAGCTTTTGACGCAAGGCGGCGACGCGGATTTTCTGGCCGATCGGCGGCGCCTCGGAACCCGGAATGCGGACGATGACCTCGCCGGGCGGAAGTTCGCCGGGCGTCGCGGCAACGCGCTGTTCGTCCTGCGCGCGCGAGCCGTAGACGAAGGTCTCGGCGCCGACGCGCTCGATCGCTTCCACGGTGAGCGGCAATGCGACGCCGCCAACTGGGGTCTGGTCGGTGATGACAAAATCCTCCGGGCGGATGCCGAGGATGCCGGCGTCGCCTGAATTGCCGATCTGCGATTTGATTTCGTCGGCACGCATTGACATCAAATTCATCGGCGGTGCGCCGATGAAGGAGGCGACGAAGGTCGTCGCCGGCTTTTCATAGATCGCGAGCGGATTGCCGACCTGCTCGACCTGGCCGCCGTTCATCACCACGAGAATGTCGGCGAGCGTCATCGCCTCGAGCTGGTCGTGCGTGACGTAGATCGATGTCGTGTTGAGCCGGCGCTGCAATTTGCGGATCTCGACGCGCATCGCGATGCGCAGTTTGGCATCGAGGTTCGACAGCGGCTCGTCGAACAGGAATACTTTTGGCTGGCGCACGATGGCGCGGCCCATGGCGACGCGCTGACGCTGGCCGCCGGAGAGCTGACGCGGCTTGCGCTCCAGCATCGGCGTGAGCTCGAGCACGCGCGCGGCTTCGTCGACGCGGGTCTTGACCTCGGCCTCCTTCATGCCGCGGTTGCGCAGGCCGTAAGCCATGTTGTTGAAGACGCTCATATGCGGATAGAGCGCGTAGTTCTGGAACACCATCGCGATGTCCCGATCGGCGGGCTCGACCTGATTGACGATGCGGCCGCCGATGTCGATCTCGCCGCCGGTGACGGTCTCCAGCCCTGCGACCATGCGCAGCAGCGTGGACTTGCCGCAGCCGGAGGGACCGACCAGCACGCAGAACTGGCCGTCGGCGACATCGACGTTGACGCCCTTGATGGCCTCGAAGCCGCCGGGATAGGTCTTGCGGACATTGCGCAGGGTGACGTTAGCCATGAAAACTCACTTCTCGGTCTCGACTAGGCCACGCACGAATAATTTCTGCATCGCGACGACGACGAACACCGGCGGCAGCATCGCCAGCACGGCGGTGGCCATCACGATCGGCCATTCGGTCAGCGCGTCGGTGGTGGTGATCATCTTGCGGATGCCGACTTGGATGGTCTGCATGTCGTCGCGCGTGGTGATCAGAAGCGGCCAGAGATATTGATTCCAGCCGAGGATGAACAGGATCACGAACAGCGCCGCCATGTTGGTGCGCGACAGCGGCAGCAGCGTATCCCAGAAGAAGCGCAAGGGACCGGCGCCGTCGATGCGCGAGGCCTCGAGCAGCTCATCCGGCACGGTCATGAAAAACTGGCGGAACAGCAGCGTCGCCGTCGCCGACGCGATCAGCGGCAGCGCCAGGCCCGCATAGCTGTCGAGCATGTGCAGATCGGCGACGATCTTGTAGGTCGGATAGATGCGCACCTCGACCGGCAGCATCAGCGTGATGAAGATGATCCAGAAGATCGGCATCCGGAACGGAAAGCGGAAGTACACGATCGCATAGGCCGAGATGATCGAGATCGCGATCTTGCCGATCGCGATCGCGAGCGCCATCACCAGCGAGTTCAGCATCATGTTGCCGACCGGCTCGCGGGTCGAGCCGCTCGTGCCGACGAAGATGGTCTGGTAGTAGACCTCGAAGAAATGGCCGCCGGGCAGCAGCGACATCTGCCCGTTCGCGATCAGCGCGTTGTCCTGGGTCGAGGCGATGATCGCGATGTAGACCGGGAATGCGACGATCGCGATCCCGATCCACAGGATGCCGTGAGCGATGTAGCGCCGGATGCCTTCTTCCTCGACCATCAGTAGGTCACCTTGCGTTCGACGAAGCGGAACTGGATTCCCGTCAGCACGATGACCATGACCATCAGGATCACCGATTGCGCCGCGGAGCTGCCGAGATTGCCGCCGAGCAGGCCGTCGGAATAGACCTTGTAGACCAGCGTGACCGTCGACGTTCCGGGACCGCCGCGGGTCATGGTGTCGATGATGCCGAAGGTGTCGAAGAAGGCGTAGACGATGTTGACGACCAGCAGGAAGAAGATGGTCGGCGACAGCAGCGGGAAGGTCACGGTCCAGAACCTGCGCATCGGACGGGCGCCGTCGATCGCGGCGGCCTCGAACACGCTTTTCGGGATGGCTTGCAGGCCGGCGAGGAAGAACAGGAAATTATAGGAGATCTGCTTCCACGCGGCGGCAAGGATGATCAGCGATGCGGCCTGGTCGCCATTCAGTAGCGGATTCCAGTCGATGCCCATGTTGCGAAGATAGCGCGAGAGCACGCCGAGCGACGGATGCAGCATGAAGATCCAGAGCACGCCGACGACCGGCGGCGCCACCGCATAGGGCCAGATCAGCAGCGTGCGGTAGAGCATCGAGCCGCGCAGCGGCTTGTCGGCCATCACTGCGAGCAGCAGCGCGAAGGATAGCGACGTGGCGGCGATGGCGAACGAGAAGACGAAGGTGCGAACGACCGCCTCGAAATAGGCGGCGTCCCTGAACAGGTCGACATAATTCTCGAACCAGACGAAGCTGGTCGACAGACCGAAGGCGTCCTGGAGCAGGAAGGACTGGATCACCGCCTGTAGCGCGGGCCAGTAGAAGAAAATCAGGACGATCGCGAGTTGCGGGGCAACCAGCGCGTAGGGCAATAGCCTTGATTGGAAAATGGCTTGTTTTTGCATGATGGGCGACGCCGGCAGACCGAGCGGCCTGCCGGCGCCTTCGCCTTATTTTACGGCGGTCTTTTCGAACTGGCGCAGCATGGTGTTGCCGCGTTCGACGGCGGCATCGAGCGCCTGCTTGGCGGTCTTCTTGCCGGCCAGCGCCTGCTCGATCTCTTCCGACCAGACGTCACGCAGCTGAACCATGTTGCCGAGGCGCAAGCCGCGCGAATTGTCGGTCGGCTCCTTGTTGGTCAGCTCGATCAGCGGGGTCTCGAGATAAGGCTGATCCTTGTAGAAGCCCTCTTCCTTCGCCTTGGCGTAGGCCGCCTTGGTGATCGGCAGATAGCCCGAGGCCTTGTGGATGTAGACCTGACGATCGGTGTCCGAGAGGAAGGTCAGGAATTTTGCGACGCCCTTGTATTCCTCGGCCGACTTGCCGCCCATGACCCAGAGCGAAGCGCCGCCGATGATCGAGTTCTGCGGAGCGCCCTTGACGTCGGGGTAGTACGGCATCGGCACGGCGGTGAAGTTGAACTTGGCCTGCGCCTTGACGTTGCCGAAGAACGCCGACGACGTCAGGTAGATCGGGCATTCGCCGGAGGTGAAGCGGCCTTCGCCGGTGTTGGTACGGCCGGCATAGTCGTAGGTCTTGGTCTTCTGCAGCTCGACCAGGGTTTCGAGATGCTTGACCTGGAGCGGGCCGTTGAATTCCAGCACGGTGTCGAAGCCGTCGAGGCCGTTGGCCTTGCTGGCGAGCGGCACGTTGTGCCAGGCGGAGAGCTGCTCGAGATTGACCCAGGTGACCCAGGAGCCGGAGAAGCCGCAGGTGTCGTGACCGGCAGCCTTCAGCTTCTTGGCGGCCTCGAATGTTTCGGGCCAGGTCTTCGGGATCTCGACGTTCGCCTTCTTCAGCTCGTCGAGGTTGACCCACATCACGGTCGACGACGAGTTGAAGGGGAACGAGAGCATCTCGCCCTTCGAGGTCGAGTAGTAGCCGGTGATGGCGGGCAGGTAGATCTTGGGATCGAACTTCTCGCCGGCATCGGCCATCAGCTTGTAGACCGGCTTCACGGCGCCGGTCGCGGCCATCATGGTGGCGGTGCCGACTTCGAACACCTGCATGATGTGCGGGGCGTTGCCGGCGCGGAACGCGGCGATGCCGGCGTTCATCGTATCAGGATAGTTGCCCTTGTAGGTCGGGATCACCTTGTAGTCGGCCTGCGACGCATTGAAGTCGGTGGCGAGCTTGACGATGACGTCGTTGTTGGCGCCGGTCATCGCGTGCCACCACTGGATCTCGGTCACGGCCAGCGCCGGCGAAGCCGTCATGCCAACTGCGATTGCAACAGCGGCAGCCGCCCCAAAATGTCGAAGAGCCATCAAGTAAACCTCCCTTAGCCGTCCCTTGGCCGTCAAAAAGATCGCTTGCGCTAGCAGCGCCATATGACGTTCACATGACTGTGTAAGCGGGAGAAACGAAAGCAGCAAGCGCTGCCAAAAGGGAAGCCGTCAAATAGGCGAAGACGGAGCGCGCAGCCTCCTTCGTTCGCGGTGCACATGCGTGGGTCGCGCCGCAGTGCGGCATTGGATGTGTGAGGTGAGGGCCCCTAGCGCTTGCGGTCGGGGCCGCAGACCGTGCCCTTCTCGACCATCGCGTCGATCTCGGCCTTAGAGTACCCGAACTCGCCGAGCACCTCCTGCGAGTGCTCGCTGAATTTCGGTGGCAGGCGGCGCAGGCTCGGCTTGCTGCGATCGAGCCGGATCGGCGAGGCCACGCCCTTGTACCAATCCTTCTCGATAATATCGCCGCGGGCGATGGTGTGCGGGTTGGTCAATGCCTGGTCGATCTTCTGCACGGGACCTGCGGGCAGGCCTGCCGCGAGCAGGCGATTGCACAGCGGCTCCGCCTCGTGCTGGCTGAACACCGCGGCGAGCTCGGCGCGCAGCGCCTCGCGGTTGGCGATGCGGTCCTTGTTGCGGGCAAAGCGCGGATCGGTGCCGAGCTCGGGCTTGCCGATCTCCTTGGCGAGCTTGCGGAAGGTGCCGTCATTGCCGACGCCGATGAAGATGTTGTCGGTCTTGGTCGGGAAGATCGCGTAAGGCACGAGGTTCGGATGCTCGTTGCCGGTGAGCGACGGCGGCTTGCCATGCATGAAATAATTCGCGGTGTGCGGATGCATGATGGCAAGGCCAGTCTCGTACAGCGTCGTCTCCAGGAACTGGCCTTTGCCGGAGCGCTGCCGCTCCGACAGCGCCATCAAAATGCCGATCGCTGCATAAAGACCGGTGCCGATGTCGACCAAGGGCACGCCGATCCGCATCGGTCCGCTCTCGGGCGAGCCGGTCGCCGCGATCATGCCGGTCATGGCCTGGATGATGGCGTCGTAGCCGGGATTGCCGCCGCGCGGGCCGTCGGCGCCGAAGCCGCAGATCCGGCAATGCACGAGGCGCGGGAATTTCTCGCGCAGCACCTCGTTGCCGATGCCCCATTTCTCCAGCGTGCCCGGCTTGAAATTCTCGATCAGGACGTCGGCCGTCTCCAGCATCTTGAGCAGCACGAGGCGGCCGCCCTCGGAGGCGAGGTCGAGGCCGATCGAGCGCTTGTTGCGGTTGATACCGATGAAATAGGCGGCGTCTTCGTCGTGGAAGGGAGGACCCCAGTCGCGCACCTCGTCGCCCGCGGGCGGCTCGACCTTGATTACGTCGGCGCCATGATCGGCGAGGATCTGGGTGCAGTAGGGACCACCGAGCACGCGCGTGAGATCGATCACGCGCAGTCCGCTCATTGCGCCCGATGCTGCTCCAGAATTGGCGGCTTCAGTCATGCCTTCGCTTCCCCTGTGTCGATCATTTGATCACAGGCCTAGCGAGGTTTGTTTGTGCCAGCAATGGGCTGCCGGGCAGGGCCGCATGCACCGCGGAAGCGGCCGGCCCGAGGGGGATCCCGGGCCAGCCAATCCGCTGGTCAGGTCAGACGACCGTCAGGCGAACGTCGACGTTGCCGCGCGTGGCATTGGAATAGGGGCACACCTGGTGGGCCTTCTCGACCAGCGCCTCGGCTTCCGCACGGGCGAGGCCCGGCAGCGAGACGGCGAGATCGATGTCGAGACCGAAGCCGCCGGCCGCGCGCGGCCCGATGCCGACGGTCGAGGTGACGGAGGCGTCGTTGGGGACCTTCGGGCCGCCCTGCGAGGACACGAACTTCATCGCGCCGATGAAGCAGGCGGCATAACCGGCCGCAAACAGCTGCTCGGGATTGTTGCCGGCGCCGCCGCCACCGCCGAGCTCCTTCGGCGTGGTGAGCTTGACGTCGAGCGCGCCGTCGAGGGTCGCAGCATGGCCGTCACGGCCGCCGGTGGCTTTTGCGCTGGTCTTGTACAGGACGTTCACGGACATTTTCGTCTCCTCGGATCTTTCGGTTGGGGTGCAATCTTTATCGCAGGCAATTAGATTGCGCGCAATTGAAATTTGCATGCCTCACATTTAATTGTTCGCAATTGAATATGGCGCAGGACGGCCCCAGAATGAGGTCTAGCTGGTGAGATTCTCTATGCCCCGGAAATTATCGACCCTGGATCCGCAACGCCTGGACAACCAGATCTGCTTCGCGGTCTATTCGGCCGCGCATGCCTTCAACCGCGTCTACAAGCCGCTGCTGGACCGGCTCGGCCTGACCTATCCGCAATATCTGGTCATGCTGGTGCTGTGGGAGCGCGACGACGTGCCGGTCAAGGACATCGGCGAGAAGCTATTCCTGGATTCGGGCACGCTGACGCCGCTGCTGAAGCGGCTCGAGGCGGCTCACCTCGTGAAGCGCACGCGCTCGAGCGAGGACGAACGCCAGGTGCTGATCGCGCTGACCTCGCAAGGCCACGCTTTGAAGGAGAAAGCGCGCAGCGTGCCGCCGTCGATCCTGGCGGCGTCGGACTGTTCGGTCTCGGAACTGGTGTCGATGAAAGACGAGATCGTCGCGCTAAGGGATCGGCTCAATGCGGCGATCGGGGATTAGGGGAGTTCTCTAGAACCCGTCTTCGCCCTTCGGGCTTCCCGTGGCTGCGCCACGCGTAGCCCGAAGGGCGAAGCGTGGTGGAGCCAGGCGGGATCGAACCGCCGACCTCTTGCATGCCATGCAAGCGCTCTCCCAGCTGAGCTATGGCCCCGTAGTCCTTAAGCGGGGTGATCCTGGTGGATCACTCCAGACCGGCGAGCCTGGTGACTCGCGCGGTGCACCCTTTTTCACAGATCAGGGCTGATCTCAAGTCTCTTCGTCGCCCCCGACATCACCAATGATGTCCGTGACGTCCTCATCGCCCTCTTCTTCATCGGCAATGAAGGTCGAATCATCGTCATCGTCGTCATCGAGGGTCTCGTCGACCTCGATATCGTCCTCCGATTCGGGCACGACGGCCTTGACCTTGCCGGTGTTCTCCTCGGCATCGGCCTCCTCGAGGGAGACTTCCTCGACCTCGGCCGGCGCCGGCGTGGCCTCGGCGGCGGCCGCCGCGTGGCGAGCTTCGGCGCCGCGAGGCACGCGGGCCGGCGCCACAGGCGCGATCGGCACGACTTCGCCGGTATAGGGCGAGATCACCGGGGTCTTGTTGAGGTCATAGAACTTCTTGCCCGTAGTCGGGCAAATACGTTTGGTTCCGAGTTCGGACTTGGCCACGGTGGAGGAATCCTGGGAATGCCTGAAAAGCGGTGTTTCACTTGGCTAGTTGGCGGCCCGCTGTCAATAGCGCATTACGGGAGAACGACATGCCCGTGACGGCGGGGAGCCCATGTGGTACCTGCCCGCGAGCCCAAAGGGCACATCCAAGGACACAATCTTGACCCATTCCGACAAGCCGACGCCGCTTCGGTCGCGCGCAAGCGGTCCCCTGACCGGGAAAGTACGGGTGCCCGGGGACAAGTCGATTTCCCACCGCGCCCTCATCCTCGGCGCGCTTGCGGTCGGCGAGACCAGGATTTCGGGCCTGCTGGAGGGCGAGGACGTCCTCAACACCGCCAAATCCATGCAGGCACTGGGCGCGACGGTCGAGCGCACAGGCGATTTCGCCTGGAAGGTGAACGGCGTCGGCGTCGGCGGCTTTGCCCAGCCCAAGGCGGCGCTGGATTTCGGCAATTCCGGCACCGGCTGCCGGCTGGTCATGGGTGCCGTCGCCGGCTGCCCGATCTCGGCGGTGTTCGACGGCGATGCTTCGCTGCGCAGCCGCCCGATGCGCCGGATCCTCGATCCGCTGGAAAAGATGGGCGCGAAGGTCGTGTCCGGCGGCGAGGGCGGCCGTCTGCCGCTGACCGTCCAGGGCGCGCGCGACCCGCTGCCGATCACCTACAAGACGCCGGTCGCCTCGGCCCAGATCAAGTCGGCGGTGCTGCTGGCGGGCCTCGCTGCGCCGGGCACCACGACCGTGATCGAGAGCGAGGCCAGTCGCGACCACACCGAACTGATGTTGAAGCATTTTGGTGCCGAGATCACCTCGACGCAGGAAGGTCAGCATGGTCGCCGCATCACGCTCAAAGGCCAGCCCGAGCTGCATGGCGCCAATGTCGTCGTGCCCGCCGATCCTTCTTCGGCCGCGTTCCCGATCGTTGCCGCGCTGATCGTCGAGGGCTCGGATGTCATCCTGTCCGATGTCATGACCAATCCGCTGCGCACGGGTCTTTTCACGACGTTGCGTGAAATGGGCGCCTCGATCGAGGAAAGCGAAGTCCGCGGCGATGCCGGCGAGCCGATGGCGCAGCTGCGCGTGCGCGCGTCAAAACTGCGCGGCGTCGAGGTGCCCCCGGAGCGCGCGCCTTCGATGATCGACGAATATCTGGTGCTGGCGGTGGCGGCGTCCTTCGCGGAAGGCACGACCGTCATGCGCGGTCTGCAGGAGCTGCGCGTCAAGGAATCCGACCGGCTCGAAGTCACCGCCGAGATGCTCCGCGTCAACGGTGTCAAGGTTACTGTCTCCGGCGACGATCTGATCGTCGAGGGCCGCGGCCACGTCCCCGGCGGCGGTACTGTGGCCACCCACATGGATCATCGCATCGCGATGTCCGCGCTGGTGATGGGCTGCGCCTCCGACCAGCCCGTGACCGTCGACGACACCGCCTTCATCGCCACCAGCTTTCCGGACTTCATCCCGATGATGCGTTCGCTTGGGGCCGAGTTTTCATGATCATCGCCATCGACGGGCCTGCGGCCTCGGGCAAGGGCACGCTCGGCAAGCGCCTCGCCCATCATTACGGCTACCGTCATCTCGATACCGGCGTGATCTACCGTGCGGTGGCCTACGCCCTGATTCAGTCCGGCCACGATCTCACGGACGAGGCGGCGGCGGTCGCGGCGGCGCAGGAACTCGATCCCGAAAAGTTCGGCAACCCCGCCCTGAAGACGCAAGCCGCCGGCGAGGGCGCCTCGATCGTCTCGGCGATCCCCAAGGTCCGCGAAGCCCTGCTCAATTTCCAGCGGCAATTCGCCGCCGATCCGCCGGGGGCCGTCCTGGACGGCCGGGACATTGGAACCGTGATCTGCCCGGATGCCGACGTGAAGATTTTCGTCGTCGCCGATCCCAGGGTCCGCGCCCAGCGCCGGACCATGGAGGCGCGCGCGAGGGGCGAGGAGGCCGACGAGGCGGCCGTGCTGGCCGACATCATTCGGCGCGACGAACGCGACAAGAGCCGGCCGATTGCTCCTTTAAAACCGGCCCCGGATGCTTACTTGCTAGATAACTCCCAACTGGATATAGAAGGCGGCGTCCGGGCCGCCATCGACATTATCGAGGCTGTCCGAGCGGGCCGGTCGCGGGGTTAAGCCGCTGCCGTCATTGGAGGAAGCGCCCGCTCCCGCTCTTTGAGGTCGATACCCCGATCCCCCGCTTGGGACCGGCGCGATCCAGGCTCCGGACACAGATTCCACGTATCGAATGCGCGGGCCTCAGCCGGCCCGCTTCCGTTGTTCTGGTCGCAAGGCCGGAGCAACGAGCGGTCGCTCGAAGGTCTTGCGGACCTTCCGACACTGCGCGTGCGATACGCCCTTTAAACCCAACGGCCGGCACGACATCCGCAACTGGAGAACAAATGGCTTCGACTTCTGCTGATACCTATAGCCCGTCGCGCGACGATTTCGCCGCGATGCTCGACGAGTCCTTCGCAGGTGGCAGCCTGCAGGAGAGCTCCGTCGTCAAGGGCACGGTGGTTGCTATCGAAAAGGACATGGCCGTCATCGACGTCGGCCTGAAGACCGAGGGCCGCGTCGCGCTGCGCGAATTTTCCGGCCCCGGCCGTGAGAGCGAGATCAAGGTCGGCGACGTGGTGGAAGTGTTTCTCGATCGCATCGAGAACGCCCTCGGCGAAGCCGTGCTGTCGCGCGACAAGGCGCGCCGCGAAGAGAGCTGGGGCAAGCTCGAGAAGGCGTTCCAGGGCAATGAAAAGGTCACGGGCGTCATCTTCAACCAGGTCAAGGGTGGCTTCACCGTCGACCTCGATGGTGCCGTGGCCTTCCTGCCGCGCTCGCAGGTCGACATCCGTCCGATCCGCGACGTCGCGCCGCTGATGAACAACGCGCAGCCGTTCCAGATCCTCAAGATGGACCGCCGCCGCGGCAACATCGTGGTGTCGCGCCGTACGGTTCTCGAAGAGACCCGCGCCGAGCAGCGCCAGGAGCTGGTGCAGAACCTCGAAGAGGGCCAGGTCATCGACGGCGTGGTCAAGAACATCACCGATTACGGTGCGTTCGTTGACCTCGGCGGCATCGACGGCCTGCTGCACGTCACCGACATCGCGTGGCGTCGCGTCAACCACCCGACCGAGGTGCTCTCGATCGGCCAGACCGTGAAGGTCAAGATCATCAAGATCAACCACGAGACGCACCGCATCTCGCTGGGCATGAAGCAGCTGCTGGACGATCCGTGGCAGGGCATCGAAGCCAAGTACCCGCTGGGTTCGCGCTTCACGGGCCGCGTCACCAACATCACCGACTACGGTGCGTTCGTCGAACTCGAGCCGGGCATCGAAGGCCTGATCCACGTCTCCGAGATGTCGTGGACCAAGAAGAACATGCACCCCGGCAAGATCGTGTCGACCTCGCAGGAAGTCGACGTGCAGGTGCTGGAGGTCGATTCCGTCAAGCGCCGCATCTCGCTCGGCCTCAAGCAGACCATGCGCAACCCCTGGGAGGTCTTCGTCGAAGGTCACCCGACCGGTTCGACGGTCGAGGGCGAAGTCAAGAACAAGACCGAGTTCGGTCTGTTCCTGGGTCTCGAAGGCGACGTCGACGGCATGGTCCATCTCTCCGACCTCGACTGGAAGCAGCCGGGCGAGCAGGTGATCGACAACTACAAGAAGGGCGACGTGGTGAAAGCCGTGGTGCTCGATGTGGACGTCGAGAAGGAGCGCATCTCGCTCGGCATCAAGCAGCTCGAAGGCGACCCATTCGCCGAGCCGGGCGATGTCAAGAAGGGCGCGGTCGTGACCTGCGAAGTGCTCGAAGTGAAGGAAAGCGGCATCGAGGTGAAGATCATCGGGACCGACTTCTCGACCTTCATCAAGCGCTCGGAGCTCGCGCGTGACCGCAACGACCAGCGCGCCGAACGCTTCGCCGTCGGCGAGAAGGTCGATGCCCGCGTGATCCAGTTCGACAAGAAGGCCCGCAAGGTCCAGGTGTCGATCAAGGCGCTCGAAGTCGCCGAAGAGAAGGAAGCCATCGCGCAGTACGGCTCCTCCGATTCGGGAGCGACGCTCGGCGACATCCTGGGCACCGCGCTCAAGAACCGCGACAGCAAGTAAGCGAAACGCTTTCTTTCGCTGACATCAAAGCCCCGGCGCAAGTCGGGGCTTTTTTGTTGCCGCGCCATACGCCGCTGTCGTCCCGGACAAGCGCAGCGAAGCGGAGCGCCGATCCGGGATCCCACAGGGAGCGGTTTGGCGAAGACTCGGAGCTACGAGCTTCGCGCGACAATTTCTCCCTGTGGTTATGGGTCCCGCGTTCGCGGGGACGACGAATGAGTTTGTGGCACCGCTCCGGCCCTCACCCGCTTGCAGGCCTTGTTTTCTTCAAATTGCGCCGCAATTGATGTATCCAGACCAACCATTGGTCACGTTGTGACGGCACAACGCAGCCAGCCTTTCATTTTGGAGATATCCCGATGTCGCTCGATTCGGACATCATCGTCGATCGCCGCAGGATCCGCCGCAAGCTGACGTTCTGGCGCGTCGTGGCCGCGCTGATCGCGATCGCGGCGATCGCGGGCTTCGCGCTGGTCGTGACACCCGGTGGGCGCGGCAGCTTCGCATCCGCCGGCTCGATCGCGCGGGTCCAGATCGAGGGCCTGATCCGCAGCGATTCCGATCGCACGCAGGCGCTGGAGCGGCTGGAGAATTCGCAGGCCGCCGCCGTCATCGTCCACATCAACTCGCCGGGCGGCACCACCGCCGGCTCCGAGCAGCTCTACGATTCGCTTGTGAGCCTGAAGGCGAAGAAGCCTCTCGTCGTCGTGGTCGAAGGCCTTGCCGCCTCCGGCGGCTACATCACGGCGATTGCCAGCGATCACATCATTGCCCAGCAGAGCTCGCTGGTCGGCTCGATCGGCGTGCTGTTCCAGTTTCCCAATTTCACCGATCTCCTGAAGACCGTCGGCGTCAAGGTTGAGGAGGTGAAGTCCACCCCGCTGAAGGCTGCGCCGAACGGTTTTGAGCCGACCAGCCCCGAAGCGCGCGCCGCGCTCGATGCGCTGGTGAAGGATTCCTATGCCTGGTTCAAGGATCTGGTGAAGCAGCGCCGTGGCATGGATGACACGCAGCTCGAAAAAGTCGTCGATGGCCGTGTTTTCACCGGACGCCAGGCGATCGATCTCAAGCTGATCGATCAGCTCGGCGACGAGAAGACCGCCGTGACCTGGCTGGTCGAGCAGAAGGGCGTCAAGAAGGGTCTCACAGTCCGCGATTACAAGCTTCAGCCGCGCTTCGGCGATCTGCCGTTCCTCAAGACTGCTGCCGTCGTAACGCTGGAAGCGCTTGGTTTAGGCTCGATTGCGCATCAAATCGGACAAACCGGCGTCGCGCAGGCCGTCGATCGGCTCGGAATGGATGGAATGCTGGCCCTGTGGCAGCCGGCTGCGTCAAATTGACGGGACCCGAGCGAGTCCAGGACCTTTTTCCCGCCTGACGGGTGGAGGGTCAGCCCGCTTTTTCGGCAAATGTCACGTATTTTCGAGACGCTCAACCTTCATTTAGCGTCTTGACAGATCACGGTATTTTCACGGAAATGGTCATCCGCACGCTTCCGGGTCCTATCTCTCGATGATCAAATCCGAACTTGTTCAGCGTATCGCCGAGCACAACCCGCATCTGTACCAGCGGGATGTCGAGAACATTGTGAATGCGATTCTCGAAGAGATCGTAGCGGCTCTCGCACGCGGTGATCGCGTCGAGTTGCGTGGCTTCGGTGCCTTCTCGGTCAAGCATCGCCCTGCACGCGCAGGGCGCAATCCACGCACTGGCGCCCATGTGCCCGTCGACCAGAAGAGCGTTCCGTTCTTCAAGACTGGCAAGGAAATGCGCGAGCGCCTGAACCGCGACCATCCGGATCCCGGCGCGCCGGACTAGAGCTATTGTCGTCCGGGTTTAACCGAACGGCCGCATGATGCGGCCGCAAGCTTGATTCAAGGCGAGCGATCGCGATGCGAAAATTCCTGACCGCGCTGATCGTGATTCCACTGGCCCTGATCCTGGTGGACTTTGCCGTCGCCAACCACCATTTGATCACGGTCTCCTTCGATCCTTTCGTCTCCAACGACCCGTCATTTTCGGTCGCCCTGCCGCTGTTCCTGCTCCTGATCCTGGTGGCCGCCCTCGGGGTCATCGCCGGCGGTTGCGCGGTCTGGTTCGGCCAGCGGCGCTGGCGGCGCGCCGCACGCCGGCATGAGGCAGATGCCCGGGCTGCCCGGACCGAGTTGGCCGATCTGCGGGCCCAGGCGGCCGCAGCAAGGCCCGAGTCCCAGCGTCTTCCCGTTCCCTCCGGGATGGGTCTTTACGGGCCCGCCGGGCGAGACAAGCAGCGCGCGACGTTGTAGAAGCGGCCCCAACCGAAAACCCGTTTCCCGGCCGCAGCTTGCGGCCTTGACCCGCTTTGAGACCATGTCCCTGCTCGTCAAAATCTGCGGCCTGTCCACGCGCGAGACGCTCGACGTCGCGCTCGACGCTGGCGCAGACATGGTGGGGTTCGTGTTCTTCCCGCCCTCGCCGCGGCATGTGTCGCTGGAGACCGGGCGGGATCTCGGCCGCCAGGTGACGCGGCGCGCACTCAAGGTCGCGCTCACCGTCGATGCCGACGATGCCATGCTCGACAACATCATGGATGCGCTGTCGCCGGATATCTTTCAGCTTCACGGCAGCGAGAGCGTGGCACGGCTGCGCGACATCAAGCAGAAGTTTGGCCGCCCGGTGATGAAGGCGGTGCCGGTCGAAACCGCTGCCGATCTCACTGTGCTATCAGGCTATGCCGCGGTCGCCGACTGCATCCTGTTCGATGCGCGCGCGCCGAAGGATGCGACGCGGCCCGGCGGCTTGGGTGCGCCGTTCGACTGGCACCTGCTCGAAAATCTCGACCTGAAATTGCCCTACATGGTCTCGGGCGGGCTGCACGTCGACAATGTTGCCGAGGCAGTTCGCGTCACCCGTGCCGGTGGCGTCGACGTGTCCTCCGGCATCGAGAGCACCCCCGGTGTGAAAGATCCGGAGATGATCAAGGCCTTCATTCGCGCCGCGCGCGCCACCCAAGATGCAAGTCAAGAGTTGAGCGTCCGATGAACATCGCCAAACCCAATTCCTACCGCAGCGGGCCCGACGAGCGCGGCCATTTCGGCATTTTCGGCGGACGCTTCGTCGCCGAAACCCTGATGCCGCTGATCCTTGATCTGGAGAAAGCCTACACCGCGGCCAAGGCTGATCCTGCCTTCCAGGCCGAGATGAACGGCTATCTCAAGAACTATGTCGGCCGGCCCTCGCCGCTCTATTTCGCCGAGCGCCTCACCGAGCATCTCGGCGGCGCCAAGATTTATCTCAAGCGCGAAGAGCTCAATCACACCGGTTCGCACAAGGTGAACAACGTGCTGGGCCAGATCATGCTGGCGCGGCGCATGGGCAAGAAGCGCATCATCGCCGAGACCGGCGCCGGCCAGCACGGCGTCGCCACCGCGACGCTGTGTGCGCGCTTCGGGCTGGAATGCATCGTCTACATGGGCGCCGTCGACGTCGAGCGGCAGCAGCCCAACGTCATCCGCATGGAGATGCTGGGTGCGACTGTGATGCCGGTGCAGTCCGGCACGCGCACGCTGAAGGATGCGATGAACGAGGCGCTGCGCGATTGGGTCACCAACGTGCACAACACCTTCTACTGCATCGGCACGGTCGCTGGTCCGCATCCCTATCCGACGCTGGTGCGCGACTTCCAGTCGATCATCGGCAACGAGACCAAGGTCCAGATGCAGGAGATCGAGGGCCGCCTGCCGGATTCGCTGGTTGCCTGCATCGGTGGCGGCTCGAACGCGATGGGCCTGTTTCATCCGTTCCTCGACGATTCCACCGTCGAGATTTTCGGCGTGGAAGCTGCCGGTCACGGGTTGACGCAATTGCATGCGGCCTCGATCGCAGGCGGCCGTCCCGGCGTGCTGCACGGCAACCGCACTTATCTCTTGATGGACGCGGACGGCCAGATCACGGACGCGCATTCGATCTCGGCCGGCCTCGATTATCCCGGCATCGGCCCCGAGCATTCCTGGCTGCATGAGATCGGCCGCGTCAATTATCTCTCCGCGACCGATGACGAGGCGCTCGCCGCGTTCCAGCTATTGTCGAAGCTGGAGGGCATCATCCCCGCGCTCGAACCGGCGCATGCCATCGCCAAGGTGATGGAGCTCGCGCCGAAGCGCGCTAGAGATCACCTGATGGTCGTCAATCTCTCCGGCCGCGGCGACAAGGACGTTCCGCAGGTCGGCGACATCCTGAAGGGCAAGAGCAAGTGACCACGCGTATCGACACCCGTTTCGCCGAGCTGAAAAAAGCCGGCCGCTCGGCCTTCGTCACCTTCGTGATGGCCGGCGATCCCGATCCCGCGACCTCGCTCGAGATCATCAAGGCGCTGCCGAAGGCGGGCGCCGACGTGATCGAGCTCGGCATGCCCTTCACCGATCCGATGGCCGACGGTCCGTCGATCCAGGCCGCCGGGCTTCGCGCACTCAAGGTCGGCATGACGCTGAAGAAGACGCTCGATCTGGTGCGTGGCTTCCGCAAGGACGACAACGCCACGCCGATCGTGCTGATGGGCTATTACAATCCGATCTATATCTACGGCGTCGACAAATTCCTGGTCGATGCCAAGGCCGCGGGCATCGATGGCCTGATCATCGTCGACCTGCCGCCGGAAGAGGACGACGAGCTCTGCCTGCCCGCGATGAAGGCCGGCCTCAACTTCATTCGCCTCGCGACGCCGACGACTGACGACAGGCGCCTGCCGGCTGTGCTCGCCAACACGTCGGGCTTCGTTTATTACGTTGCCATCACCGGCATCACCGGTGCGGCGGCTGCCAGCGTCACGGCCGTGAGCGAGCCGGTCGCCCGTATCAAGCGACATACAAAACTGCCGGTCTGCGTCGGCTTCGGCATTCGAACACCGGAAAATGCCCGCGCCATCGCCTCTCATGCCGACGGCGCCGTGGTCGGCACCGCGCTGATCGATGCGCTCAAGAACAGCCTCGATGCCGAGGGCCGCGCCACCGCCAAAACCGTTAACGCCGTGGCTGAGCTGACGGCGGCCCTGGCCCAGGGCGTCAAGGGCGCGCAACAGGCGGCCGGATAGGCCATAATTCCGCTTCTGGGGCGGGCGACACGGCGGCTTGCCGGGCAGGGGCCCGGCCGCCATATATCCCTTCAGGCGGTCCCTTGGGGGTTCGCACATCGGAGCAAACCATGAACTGGCTTACCAATGTGGTCCGGCCGAAGATCCGCAATATGCTGCGGCGGGAGACGCCGGAGAATTTGTGGATCAAGTGCCCGGATTCCGGACAGCTCGTGTTCTACAAGGATGTCGAGGCCAACCAGTTCGTCATCCCAGGCTCGAACTATCACATGCGCATGGGCGCGGTGGCGCGTTTGAAGTCGGTCTTCGACAACGAGACCTGGTTCGACGTCGCGCTGCCCGACGTCACGCCCGATCCGCTCAAGTTCCGCGACGAGAAGAAGTATGTCGATCGTATCAAGGATGCGCGCGCGCGCACCAATCTGAACGATGCGATCAAGGTCGGCTATGGCAAGCTCGAAGGTGCCGCCGCCGTCGTCGCCGTGCAGGATTTCGATTTCATGGGCGGCTCGCTCGGCATGGCCGCGGGCGAGGCTATCGTGCGCGGGCTAGAGCTTGCGGTCGAGAAGAAGTCGCCCTTCATCGTGTTCGCCGCCTCGGGCGGCGCGCGCATGCAGGAAGGCATTTTGTCGCTGATGCAGATGCCGCGCACCACCGTTGCGGTGCAGATGCTGCGTGAGGCCAAGCTGCCCTACATCGTCGTGCTGACCAACCCGACCACCGGCGGCGTCACCGCGTCCTACGCGATGCTTGGCGACGTGCAGATCGCCGAGCCCGGCGCGCTGATCGGCTTTGCCGGCGCGCGCGTGATCGAGCAGACCATCCGCGAAAAGTTGCCGGAGGGTTTCCAGCGCGCCGAATATTTGAAAGACCACGGCATGGTCGACATGGTGGTGCATCGCCACGATTTGCGCCCGACGCTCGCGCGGCTCTGCCGTCTGCTGACCAGGTCGCCGGCGCTGGAGACCGCGTCGAAATTGGTGCAGCCGGTCGTCAGTCCTACGCAGATCGTATCGGTCGCTGAGACGGCGCCGGCTGCGCCCCACGCGTGAACGCCTCCTCTGACAGCGCAAAGCCGCCGCTCGGTGAATTGATCGGGCGGCTGTCGGCCCTGCATCAGAAGCGCATCGATCTTGGGCTGGAGCGGATGCACCGCCTGCTCGAGCGGCTCGGCCACCCTGAAAACAAGCTGCCGCCGGTGATCCACGTCGCCGGTACCAACGGCAAGGGTTCGACCGTTGCCTATCTGCGCGCGACGCTGGAGGCCACTGGCCTGCGCGTCCACGCCTACACCTCGCCCTATCTCGTCCGCATCAACGAATGTTTCCGGCTCGGCCGCGTCGGTGGCGGCGTGCTGGTCGGCGACGACGAATTGCGCGCTGCGCTGGAAGAGGTCGAGCGCGTCAATGCGGGCGAAGCCGCGACATTGTTCGAGCTGAAGACCGCTGCTGCCTTCCATCTGTTCGCGCAAAATCCTGCCGACGCGGTGCTGCTCGAAGTCGGCCTCGGCGGCCGGCTCGATTCGACCAACGTGGTCGATACGCCGGCAGCCTGCGTGATCACGCCTGTCAGCATGGATCATATGGACTTCCTCGGCGACACCCTGACCTCGATCGCCGGCGAGAAGGCCGCAATCATCAAGCGCGGCGTGCCCGTGATTTGCGCCGAGCAGACGGACGAGGCGATGGCCGTGATCGAGGCGCAGGCCAAGCGCATGCGGGCGCCGCTGTTTGCGGCGAACGAGAGCTGGCACGTCAATGTCGAGCACGGGCGTCTGGTTTATTCGGATGATCGCGGCCTGATGGATCTCACCGCACCGCGCCTGTTCGGCCGCCATCAGTTCGATAATGCCGGCCTCGCGATCGCGACGCTGCGTGCGATTCCGACGTTCAAGATTAACCAGGCAGCGTTCGAGGCCGGCATCGTCGGTGCCGAATGGCCGGCGCGGATGCAGCGCATCAATTCGGGCGAGCTGCCCGGCTGGGGACCGCAGGGCAGCGAGATCTGGCTCGACGGCGGGCATAATGCCGAAGGCGGCCGCGTCGTGGCGGCCGCGCTCGGCGATCTCGAGGAGCGGGTGTCGCGGCCGCTGGTGGTGATCGCAGGCATGATGGCGAACAAGGACGCGAAAGCCTTTCTCGCCAATTTCGCCGGCCTCACCCGTCATATCATCGCGGTGCCGATCCCCGACACAGATGCCGCAATGCCGGTCGACCGTCTCGTCGATGCCGCGCGCAGCCTCGGCATGCGCGTCGAGGCCGTGCCCGGGATCGAGGCCGCGCTACGGGCATTGTCAAAGCTCGCCTACGAGGTGCCGCCGCGCATCCTGATCACCGGCTCGCTCTATCTTGCCGGCCACGTGCTGGGCCTCAACGGCACGCCTCCTGCATAGTCGGTCTCGTGTCCCGGACAAGCGGAGCGCTGATCCGGGACCCAGAATGCTGCAACATGGGCCCCGGCTCTGCAGCACACCGCTGAAGCAGCGCTGCGCTGCGTCCGGGGGACGAGAGGACAACAATGCGTTTCGCCGCGATTGCCGACGTCCATGGAAACTACCTCGCGCTGGAGGCGGTGCTCGCCGACATCGACGCGCAAGGGATCACCGACATCGTCAATCTCGGCGACATGCTGAGCGGTCCGCTCGATGCGCGCCGGACCATCGAGATCCTGATGAAGCTCGATGCCGTGCATGTGCTCGGCAATCACGATCGCTATCTGCTCGACCGACCGCCGGAGAAGATGGGCGCGTGGGACCGTCCCGCCCATGCGCAGCTCAACGCGGCGCAACTCGACTGGCTGCGCGCGCAGCCGATGATTCGCATTTTTCGCGAGCAGGTGTTCCTCTGCCACGCGACGCCTGACAATGACGAAGTCTATTGGCTCGACACCGTGCATCCCGACGGCACCGTCGCGCTATCGCCGCTCGACCGCATCGAGCAATTCGCGCAAGGCATCACGCAATCGCTGATCCTTTGCGCCCACACCCATCTCGCGCGCGCAGTACGCCTCCGTGACGGCCGGCTGGTCGTCAATCCCGGCAGCGTCGGCAGCCCCGGCTATCGCGATGTGCACCCGTTCCCGCATGTCGTCGAAGCCGGTACGCCGGATGCGCGCTATGCGATTCTTGAACCGACCGTTGGTGGATGGCAGGTGACGTTCCGCCACGTGGCTTATGATCACGAGGCGATGTCGGAGCTGGCGCGCCGCAACAATCAGCCGGAGCTTGCGAACGCGCTTGCGACGGGTTGGATCAAGTCCTGAAAAACAAAACGGCCGGCTATTCGCCGGCCGTTGCACAAACTCAGACGTCGCGGATCAGACCGCCGACGTGATCCACTGCTGCAGCTTCGCCTTCGGCGCCGCGCCGACCTGACGGGAGGCCATCTCGCCGCCCTTGAAGATCATCAAGGTCGGGATCGACATCACGCCGTACTTCGACGCGGTCTTCGGGCTCTCGTCGACGTTGAGCTTCACAATCTTGACCTTGTCGCCCATCGCGCCGGCGATCTCGTCGAGCGCGGGAGCGATCATGCGGCAGGGGCCACACCACTCGGCCCAGAAATCGACGACCACGGGGCCGTCCGCTTTGAGCACTTCGGCTTCGAAATCGGTGTCAGAAACCTTGCCAACGGCCATGGGAGTACCTCGTTCGGTTGAGAGAATCGGCGCGCATGGGAATCGCGCCCGGGATCATGGCGTCAACCTATGAACGGCCCCTTGCCGGGTCAAGGACGCTCACACTGAGATGAAGGGATGCCAGCGCCGCGTCCAGCGCGGGGGCTGAAATCTCCATATATTCAAGGGCCTCGGTCCAGAGCAGGACGGCCCTGACAGGCTTTTGGGGATAAAGCCGCGCCAGCACCGCCCGGTAGAGCGCAAGCTGCCGGACATAGGCCGCCGGCGCCGCGGCCGCGCTTTTGGGTACCGCCTGGTTGGTCTTGAAATCGACGATCAAAACCTCGTCCGGACGAACGACCAGCCGGTCGATCTGCCCCGACACCAGCGCTGGCTGGCGGCCCGGCCGATCGAGCTTGCCGACAATGGCGACCTCTGCCCGGCTACCGGCGGCAAACACCGGCGCAAAGCGCGGCTCGGCGATCAGGGCGAGCACCTTATCGGCCAGCGCGGCGCGATCTGCCTCCGCCCAGTCCGAGGCGTTGCGCGCCATGAAGCCGAGCGCGGCCTCGCGCCGGCGCTCAATGGCGATGTCGGGCAGGGATTGCAGCAGACGGTGCACCAGCGTGCCGCGTTGCAGCGCCAGTGCGCGGGACTGGACCGATTCGCCAGTCCGCACGCTGCGGCCTTCCTCAGCGGACTGCCCGGAGGGACGCACCAGATCATCATCGATAGTCTCGCGTGGCGCCGCCGTCCGCAGCCAGTCCGGCAACGCGACCGACTGGTCCACGGACGTCGCGGGCGTGCCCAGCACCGTGACATCCTCGGGGCGGGCGAAGCGGGTGACCTTGCCGAGCGGCGTCTCGATCGTCTCTTTGTCCAGGCCCGATCCGGTGAGCCCGGTATTGACCAGATCGTACCAGCTCAGCTTGCGGACCGTCTTCATGTTGCCGGGCATGCAGCCGCCGACGACCAGCCGGTCGGCCGCGCGCGTCATCGCGACATAGAGCAGGCGGCGATATTCGTCCTCGGTCTCATCGATCATGGCCTGGCGCGCGTCGGCGACGGGCTTTGGATCGTCCGCCTTGCGCCCGGCCCAGACCACGACCTCGCCACCATTGCCGCGCGGGACGTGGATCAGCCGGACCCGCTGCGAGTCCGCGGGCGACGACGTGGTGTCGACCATGAACACGACCGAGGCTTCAAGACCCTTGGCGCCGTGCACGGTCATCACCCGCACCTCGTCGCGCGTGATCTCCATGTCGCGCTTCACCTCGGTGTCGGCCGAGCGCAGCCAGGCCATGAAGCCCTGCAGCGAGGCCGGCGCCTTGCGTTCGTAGTTGAGCGCCAGCTCCAGGAACTCGTCGAGCGCGTCGTTGGCCTCGTGGCCGAGACGGCGCAGGATGCGCGCGCGGCCGCCGTCGCCGCCGAGCAGCCAGCCGTAGAAGGCGAACGGCGTTTCCTCGCGTGCACGAATCTCGCAGGCTTCGAGGCGTCGCAGCACGGCCGCAAACCTCTCGCTTTCTGCCGCATGCTCGCCGAGCGCGCGGCGGAGCGATCCCTTGCGGCCATGGGCAAGCTGGAACAGATCGTCATCATCGAGCCCGAACAGCGGGCTCTTCAGCGCCACCGCAAGCGCGAGGTCGTCCTGCGGCAGCAGCAGCGCATCGGCTAAGTTCATCAGGTCGATGATGCCGATGTGCTCAGTGAGCTTGAGGCGGTCGGCACCGGCGACCGGCACGTTGGCGTGCTTCAGCGCCTGGATCACGGCGTCGAACGCGTTGCCGCGCCGACGCACCAGGATCAGCATGTCGCCATAGCGCAGGGGACGGCGCTCGCCTTCGTGTCCCGTCAGCGTGCCGCTCTCGACCAGCCGCTTGATCTCGGTCTGGATGCGGCGGGCGAGCTTGACCTCGGGGCTGGTGGCGGCAACGCCGTCGAACGGTGCGCGCCAGCCCTCGATCTCCTGCCTGTCGTCGGCGACTGCCAGATCCCAAAGCTCGATCACGCTCGGGCCCGCATCGGCGAGCGCGTTGTGCAGGGGATGACCGATCTCGACCGAATGGATGCTCTTGTAGATCTCCTGCTCGCGGAAGACGTGGTCGACCGAATGCAGGATCGCAGCGCCCGAGCGGAACGAATAGGTGAACGCGACCGGATCGAATTTCAGCCCGGCCGCCGTGAACTTGCGATACAGCTCGCGCTTGCGCGCATCGAATTCATGGGGGTCGGCGCCCTGGAACGAGAAGATCGACTGCTTCTCGTCGCCGACGGCGAAGACAGTGCGGTTGAGTCCCTCGCGCGCGCCTTCGCCAGCCGTGAATTCGGAGATGATGTGGGCGACGATGTCCCATTGCCGCGGGCTGGTGTCCTGGGCCTCGTCGATCAGCACGTGATCGACGCCGCGGTCGAGCTTGTAATGCACCCAGCCCGATGAGACGCGGTTCAGCATCGCCAGCGTCTTGTCGATGAGGTCGTCGTAATCCAGCAGCCCGCGCTCCTGCTTTTCGCGGCGGTAGTTTGCTGCTGCTGCGGTCGCGATATGCAGAAGAGCCGCGGTGCGGTCGCGCATGGTCACCGCGCGGCGCTTCTCGATCAATCCATCGAGGCGTTGCGCTTCCGCGGCGAACAGTTCGCCGATGGACGGATTCTTCTTGATGAGGGCGCTGGTGATGATGGAGGCACGAGGCGTCCGGTCGGCGTCGGTCAGGAAAATGCCGAGGTATGTGTCAACTTGTTCCGGCCCGGTGCGGACCAATGCGTCGCGCAGTCGATCCGCCTGCTTTCGATCCGCGTTGGTACTGGTATCGAGAATGGCGGCGATTTCGGTCCATCGCGAATTAGGCAGATGTGGTCCGTTCAGGATGCCGTCATCGACGTCCTCGATGCGGTCGGCGGCGTCAACGCCCAGCACCGTTCCCATCTGTTCGGCCGCGGCGGCGGCATTGCCGGCTTCATCGGTCCAGGCCATGAAATGGTCGCGGCTGAGACAAGCTTCGCGCACGACCTCTTTGAAGGTGATATCGGCGGCGCTCGCCATCGCGGTCAGCAGCGCGCGGCCGGTGACACTCTCGGGATCGCGCGCGGCCTCCAGCAGCACCTTCAGGTTGGCGCGCTCCATCATGTCGGTCTGGTCGCGCTCGTCGATCACGGAAAACCGCGCGGGCACGTTGGCTTCGAACGGAAACTGCTGGAGCAGGCGGGTGCACAGCGCGTGGATGGTCTGCACCTTCAGCCCGCCCGGCGTCTCCAGCGCGCAGGCGAACAGTTTTCGCGCGTCGCGGCGTATTTTTGCACTGGGATGCGGGATGCCGACCGCGCGGATCGCGGCGTCGAGCCCGGTATCATCCAGCGTCACCCAATGCCCAAGCGTGGTGAACACACGCTCGGCCATGTTGGCGGCGGCGGCCTTGGTGAAGGTGATGCAGAGGATCTTTTCCGGCGGCACGCCCGACAGCAACAGGCGGATTACGCGCTGCACCAGCACATGCGTCTTGCCCGAGCCGGCATTGGCCGACACGAACGCCGACGCGGTCGGATCGGACGCGCGCGCCTGCCGCGCGCGGACCTCGTCAGGGATGGGGCGGGGCAACTTCACCATTCCTCGATCCCCAATCCGCCGGCCGCAGACCATTCCTTGATCCGGGCGAGATCGTCATAGGTGCCGTAGCGGTTGGTCCACATCGGCAGGTTCAGCGAGGTGTAGGGCTGGTTCTCGTCGTCGAAGGCCCGGATCAGCACCTCCAGTTTTGCTCTCGCTTCCGCGGCGGCAGTATCAGGCGGCTGCGGCTCGTCGCCCTGCTTGTACTTGAGTTCGAGGATGCGCTCCTCGCCGGGCGGATTGTTGCCGCTCAGGCGCACATAGACGAGCTGGCTCACGGATGCGCCGGCGTCGATATCGGGAAAACCGCCCTCGCGCAGGATCGCGGCTTCCAGCGTGAGCTGCGGCGACAGGCCCATGCGGACCTGCTTGCCGGTCGGCGGCTGCCCGGTCTTGTAGTCGAGAATGGCGTAGCCGCCGCCCTGGCGCCGCTCGATGCGGTCGGCGCGCGCGGACAGCTTGAAGCTGCGCGTGCCGTCGAGCGGGATCGAAATCTCGCCGCGGGTCTCCGCGGTGATCGCCTCGATCACACCGCGCCGCGCCGTCTCCCATTCGCCGAACCAGCGCGCGATGCGCTGGAAGCGCGGCCACCACAAGGCCCGCGCTTCAGGTCGCTCCATCAGCGGCAAGAAATACTTTTCGCCGATCGCGCGCAGCACGCGGGCGGGATCGTCAGGTAGACGCGCGGCATAGGTCTCGGTGAATTCGCCCAGCGCATCGTGGATCGCCGAGCCGCGGTCGGCGGCCGACAGCGGCATGTCGACGGGATCTAGCGCGTCGAGCCGCAAAATGTGTTTGGCGTAGATCGTGTAGGGATCGCGCAACCAGTCCTCGATCGCGGTCACCGACATCTTGAGCGGCCGCGTCGCCCGAGGCGGCCGTGGCTCGGGCTGCTTGATCGGCGTGACCTCGGCGGGCTGATCCAGCGCATCAGCGAATTGTACGTATTTTTCGCCGGCGCGGGTTGCCGCCTTCCAGAGATCGGCGCCCGCGACCGCCTCTAACCGGTGCAGGAAGCGCGACGCCACCGCCGGCGCGCCGCCGGCCTTGGCGGAATGGGTGAGGATCACCTCGCCGCCGCCGAGCAGTTGCGCGAAGTCATGGGCGGACAGGCCGATACGGCGCTCCGGCAGATCGAGACCGAGCTCGTGCCGCATCGGCCGGCTGAGCCAGGGATCGATCCGCGGCGCCGGCGGCCACACGCCCTCGATCAGGCCGCCGACGATGATGCGGTCGGCCTGCATCAGGCGCGATTCCAGCGGGCCGTAGATCTGGAGCTGCGCGCCCGGCTTGTCGCGCCGCCGCACCGCGCGGTCATTGAACGCGGTCTGGAAGACGTCGGCATAGTCGGGCAGCGTCACCATCAATCCGCTGGTGGTGCCGCCGCGCAGGAGATCGTCGAAGGCCGCGGCGAGTGCGAGACCCTCGCGTTCCTCGAACGCGAGCGGAATGCCCTGCTCGTCGCGCGAAAGCTCGATCATGATCTCGCGGTGCCGGTGCGCGAGCTCGGCGAAGTCAAATGGCTTTGACGCTGCGAGGCCCTCGATTGGTGCCAACGCCTTCTGCAAGGTATCGATCAGCGCCTGGATGCGCTCGAGGTCTTCCGCCTTGAGACGCGCGCGCGGCTCGGCGTAATGGAGCGCGGAAACCTCCTTGCGCTCGAGCTTGGCGAGCTCGTCGCGAAAGCGGTTGAATTCGCGCAGCAGGCCGGCCGTGCCCGCGGGCGGACGCGTCCCGCGCAGGAGCGCGAGCTCCAGACCTTCGATCGCCGCCCTCCACGCGCCAGGCAGCTGGCCGAGCCGGCACAGCGGATGCTTCAGCATCGCCAGCAGCGTCGGTGGCTCCAACCCTTTAGTCGCCGCCTCCGCTGTAAGGCGGGCGAAGACTCCGGCGGAGGTTTCCATCAGGACGTCGCCGCCGGAATCGTCGAATGCGAGATCCCATCGGGTGAGCGCGGTCATCACCCGCCGCGCCAGTGCGCGGTCGGGCGTCACCAGCGCTGCGGATTTGTCGAGATGCCGCGCCTCGCGCATGGCAATGGCGATCGCAAGCGCTTCCATTTCAGGATTGGGGGCTTCGACCACCGCGAGATTTGTCATGCCGCCGGTGATCTTTGCGGCGACATCCGGCTGCTTCAGCCGGTCGTGCCAGACTTCCGTCTTGGCGGACGGCCGCATCGATTCGGAGGCGAGCAGATCGCGGCCGCCTTCGGCCGGCGGCTGGAGGATCTCGACGTCGCTGCGCTTGATGCCGAAGCGATCCAGCAGCGCGTGCATGGCATATTGCGGATGGTTCGACGCCGGATGCTCCGCGAACTTGCCGAGTGAATCGCGGACGCCGCCGATGCTCCGCCAAGCGTCGTCGTCGAGATCGGTGTCGAGCCCCGGCAGCACCACGGCACCATGCGGCAGCGAGGCGACCGCATACAGGAATTTTGCAGTGGCCGGCATCGAGCCGGTCGAGCCGGCCGCGATCACGGGGCCATGGGGATGCGCGGTGAGCCGTTTGGCCTCCGCCGCAATCAGGAGGTCGCGCCGCGCCGCGGGCTCGATCCGTTTGATCTCGGCCAGATGAGCCGGCCACGCGATGCGGGCGATGCGCAGAAATTCGAGCGAGTGCTGCCAGTAGCGATCGAGCATGTCAGGCACGAGGCCATCGAGCGCGCTCCAGTCGACGCCGCGCGTGACCATGTCGTCGATCAGGCGCGCGAGATCGCCGGCCAGCGCGAGCGTCGAGGCGGGACCGCCGACCACCAGCGGCGACAGCACCGGCCCCTTGGCCCAGGCCGCGACGAGCTGCGCCAACGTCAGCCGCCGTTCGAGCTCGCCGAGCCGCGGCGGAATGTCGAGCGGCGTCGCGCCGGAAAACTGCTCGCCTTCCTCAGCGAAGGCGAGCTCGTCCTCGTCGATGTCGCCGAGCGCGACGATGCGCGGCAGCACGACGGCATCGGCCTTCATCTCGTCGAGGAAGATCTCGCGAACGACGCGCATGGCGCGCCGGGTTGGCAAATAAAGCGTGGCATCCGCCAGCCGCGCCGGCTCCTTGCGCGCCTCGAATCCGTCGACCAGCCGGCCGTCCAGCAGAGCCGCAACGATCGTGCGCAGGAACGGAACTGAGAGGGGAACGCTGAAAACGCGCATGGGCTGCCTGATTCGAAGGATCAGGCGCCAATATAGGGAGACGGAGTCAAATGGATATGGGTGGAGGGGAGATAGTCCCCGCTGTTCGCCGAGCATGACGGCTCTCGTGCCCCGGACGCGGCGCAGCACGCAGTGATGCGCTGCTGAGCCGGGGCCCATGCTGCTTCGTCAGGATTGTGAGCTTGCTGGGTCCCGGCTCTGTGGAGCGGCACTTCGTGCCGCACCGCGTCCGGGACACGAGCAGCGTGCCCTTACGCCACGCTCTCCAGAAACGCCTCTTCCGCGGCATGCACCGCATCGGGCGTGCCGACATGCATCCAGACGCCGTCGAGGCGCAGGCCGAACAGCCGCTCCTGCTCGCCCGCGCGGTCGAACATCTTTGTCAGCGAGAACTCGCCCTGCGGCGCGTCCGCGAAGATCGTCGGCGACAGGATCGCGGCGCCCGCGTAGACGAACGGAACGATCTCTTTTTCCTTGCGCTTGCGCAGCGCACCGTCGGCGAGCATGCCGTAATCGCCGCGGCCGCTATAGCCGATGCTGGTCGCGGTCGGCGCCATCAGCAGCAGGATGTCCATGCGCTCGGGGTCGAAGTTTTCGGCAAGCCGCGCCAGATTGGAACGCACGCCGTCGATCCACAGCGTATCGGAATTGACGTGGAAGAACGGGGCGTCGCCGAGCAGCGGCAGCGCCTTGACCACGCCGCCGCCGGTGCCGAGCACCTGGTCGCGCTCGTCGGAGATGGTCACGCGCGGAAGCTGGCGCGATGCGGTGTGATCGATGATCTGGTCCGGCAGGTAGTGCACGTTGACCACCGCCTCGGTCACACCGGCGTGGCCGAGCTTGTCGAGCACATGGTCGAGCAGCGGCTGGCCGGCGACCGGCACCATCGGCTTCGGCATCTTGTCCGTCAACGGACGCATGCGCAGGCCGAACCCTGCGGCGAGCACCATGGCTTTGGTCGGCTTGACGGACATCCTTTGCTTTCTCAGATTCTTCTGTCTCGAACCAATTGATTTCGCGTTTGCAGCAATCCTAGCACGGGACTCAATCAGCCGCACCGCGTCTTGACCGCCTTAATCACCTGCGGTGACGGTTGTGCGACGGGTGTTGCCGTCACGCCCCAACGGTTGTGGAGCGCGCCTTTTTCTTGTCGCCGATCTTCAGGAAATTGACTCCGATCTGGTCGCCATTGACCCAGGCCAGCTCGCAACGCCGGTACGCCAACCCGGTGGACGACAGCAGAAGAAAGAATTCCTTCAGATGCAGGCCTTCGACCGAACCGTCGATGGTCAGCTTGGCGCCGCTCTCGGAGACGTCCTCCATGGTGCATTCGCGCCGCCATGTGCCGTCGATACCCATCATCTGGGCCGGTATCCCGCGCTCGAAAACAACCCGGCTGTTGCCACGCTGGTCCGTCTTGACCGCCATCTGCCTTGCTCCAGCCCCGTATTTATCCGGCGACCTGCGGGCGATGATACCGATGCGATGGCTAACAGCCGGTAAATCAGGTTCCGGATCGGGGCGGCGGGACGTTGGCGAGATACCAGTCGCGCAAATGCTCAAGCGCCGGATGCGCCAGCGAGCGCTGAAGATAGGTCCAGATCCGCGGCTGGTGGCGCAGATAATGCGGCTTACCGTCGCGGCGGTTGAGCCGGGCGAAGGTGCCGAGCAGGCGGGTGTTCCGCTGCGCCGACATGATGGCGTAGAGCTCGGCGAAGCCGGCCGGATCGAAGCTCGCATCGTCAGCACGCCGCGCCTTGATGTAGCGCGACAGCAGCGTCAGCTCGATGTTTTCGGGCACGTCGATGCGGGCGTCCTGGAGCAGCGACACCACGTCGTAGGATTTCGGCCCGAGCACGGTGTCCTGGAAATCGATCACGCCGACGCGCGAGATGCCTGAGCGGTCGCCAAGCCAGATCAAATTGGGCGAGTGATAGTCGCGAATGATCCACGTCTTCGGCGCGGCCAGCGGCTTCTTCAGCAGCTCACGCCATATCGCGAAGAATTCCGCGCGTTTCTCCTCGCTCAGTGGCGCGTTGCGATCGGGCAGATACCATTCCGGCATCAGTCCGATTTCGATCAGCATCGCCTCGATGTCGAAGACGGGAATGGCGTAGCTCTGCCCGTCCAGCGGCAGCGTCTCCGGCAGCGTCTTGCCGTGCAGCACAGCGAGCACGTCGGTCGCGGCTTCGTAGCGCTCGGGTATCGGTCGCGGCGGATCGCCCTCGACCACGCCCTCGATGCCGAAGTCCTCGCTGATCAGGAAGCCGTGGTCGAGATCGACATGGTGGATCGCGGGCGCGGAGATTCCTTGCGCACGCAGGCCTTCATCGATCGCGACGAACGGTCTGACGTTTTCGGCCAGATGCACCGCGGCGCTATAGGATTTTCCGCTGTACATCGCGGCGCCGTCGGGGCGCTGCGGAGAGTTCATGAGGATGACGATCTCGTCGTCGCGCACCAATCT
Source organism: Bradyrhizobium sp. 1 (assembly GCF_023073315.1). Taxonomy (GTDB): domain Bacteria; phylum Pseudomonadota; class Alphaproteobacteria; order Rhizobiales; family Xanthobacteraceae; genus Bradyrhizobium. The sequence goes on from NZ_JADPJH010000026.1 coordinate 43,238, forward strand.
CGCATAGGAGCGCGTCGAGGCATCGCCGGCCATGCGCTTGCGCGTTGAATCCATATAGCCGGATGCGTCAAGGAATTCGCGCAGCGCCTTCAGCCGTGCGACGATGGCGGCGGCCTTGCCGTAACCGGTGATGTCGGCGGCGCGCGCATTCGAGCCCAGCGCCGGCCGGTGCGTCAGGACGATGTCGATGCGATCCCCAGGCATCGCCGATGGCGCACGCTCCGGCCATTCGATCAGGACCAGCGTGGCATCGGGCAGCGGCGACAGCCCGATCTCCTCGAGCTCACTCTCGTCCTCGACGCGGTAGAGATCGGCATGCATCACCGGAAACGGCGGCAGCTCGTAGCCCTGCACCAGGGTGAAGGTCGGGCTCGGCACTTCGAGTTCGTCGTCGCCGGCGAGGTAGCGAATCATCGCGCGCGCCGCGGCAGTCTTGCCCGCGCCGAGATCGCCGGTGAGCGTGATGACATCGCCGGGGCCGACCAGCAGCGCGAGGTCGGCCATCAATTGCGCAGTCGCCGTCTCGTTGTGAAGCGCGACGGAGAATGTGGTGGGCGCGATCATTCGGCGGCGTCGCGATGCGCCGCCTGGTCGGTCGGGAAGTCGCAGATCACGACCGTGCCCCGGCCGACGATCGAATCCACCCGCACCTTGCCGCCATGCAGCTCGACGAAGGAGCGCACCAGCGACAGGCCGAGCCCGGCGCCGCGGTGGCGCGAGCCCTGCGAGCGGCTTTCGAACCAGTTGAACACCTTGTCCTTCATATCGGCAGGTATCCCAGGCCCGGAATCTGTCACAGTGAAGACCACGCTGCGCTCGGTGCGGCGCGCGCTGATGCCGACGGTGGAATCCTGTGGAGAAAACCCGACGGCGTTGGCGAGGAGGTTATAGAGCACCTGCACCACGCGCTTCTCGTCGCCGACGAAGTTGCCGATATCCGGCGCGATCTCGACCTTGAGGCGGATGCGGTCGGTGGCGAGCCGGTCCTGGATGCCCTCGGCGGCGAGCTCGATGGTCTTGCTGACGTCGACCGAGCCGAGTTCCAGCTTCATCGCGCCGGCGTCGATGGTGGCGAGATCGAGGATGTTGTTGGTCAGCGCCAGCAGCGCATTGGTCGATTTGGTGACGTAGTCGAGATATTCGGCCTGTTTCGGCGTCAGTGGCCCGGTCGATGGATCGCTGAGGAAATGGGCGAAGCCGATGATGGTGGTGAGCGGCGAGCGCAGCTCGTAGGAGACGTGGTGGACGAAATCCACCTTCATCTGGTCGGCGGTCTCCAGCGCCTCGTTGCGTTCGCGCAGCGCGCGCTCGACGTTCTCGGTGTCGGTGATGTCCTGGAACGTCAGCATGGTGGCGCCGTCGGGCAGCGGCCGGATCATGCCGTCGAGCACGCTGCCGTCCTTGCGCTCCAGCTTGAGCGGCACGTCGGCGCGGCTCTCGATCGAGGTGACGGCCTCGCGGATCTGGCGCCAGACCGCGGGATCGTCGAACAGCTGATGGCACCAGCCTTCGACGGTCTGGATATGCGGCTCGTCGCGCATGGCGTCGCTGGAGAGCTTCCACATCCGCACGAAAGCCGGATTGAACAGCTGCGCCTTGCCATTGCTGCCGAACACCGCGACGCCCTCGGCGAGGCTGTCCAGCGTCTCGCGCTGGACACGGATCATGCGGTCGAAGCGGCGGGCCAGCTCGAGGCTCTCGGTGACGTCGTCGAACAGATAGGTGACGCCGCCTTCCGGGTTCGGCGTGGTGACGACGGAGAGCGCGCGGCCGTCGGGCAGATACCAGGTGTCCTTGGCGGCCTCGACCGCGCGATAGGCCTCGTGCAGTTTTACTTTCCAGGCGCGGAAATCCGGCTGCTCCGGCAGCTTGCGCGCCGCGCGGAGCTGGTCGAGCACGTTGGAATCGTCGGGATTGGCGTCGAGGAAGGTGCGGTCGAGGTCCCACAGCCGCCGGTAGGAATCGTTATAGAAGGCGAGCCGGCGATGGCCGTCGAACACGGCGACGCCCGAGGAGAGCTGGTTGAGCGTGCGGCGATGGGCTTCCGCCATCCGCACCAGCGCTGAGCTCAGCCCGTCGGCTTCGCTGGCGTCGATGGCAACGCCGACACTGCCGCTGCCGACATTGACGGCGCGCACGTCATAGATGCGCCGCTCGCCGCCGATCACGATCGGCAGCCGCGAGGTGAAATTGGCGGCATCCTTCAGCCCCCGCTCCATCGCGGTGCGGTCGGCGCTGTCGAGCAGCTCGAGCTTGCGTTCCTGGGCGTCGGTGACGCTGTTGGCTTCGGTCGCGCGCACATAGGCCGGATTGGCGAAAGTCAGCGCGCCGTTCTCGCCCTTGGCCCAGATCGGCCACGGCGCAGCGCTGGCGAAGCCGCGCAGCATCTCGGTTTCATCGGAGAGCGCCTTGTAGCGAAGATTGGTTTCGGCCAGATCGCGGCGCAGGCCTGAGAGTTCGCGAATCCGGACAATGGCTTGGCCGCCGATGGCGCGGCCGAGCGCTTCCAGCGTGCGACCGTTGGCGGTAGTCAGCGTGAGCTGGAAGCCATCGCCGCGGTCGCGCAGCGCATCGACGGCGTGGTCCATCTGCAGCGCGGGTTCCGGTGGCAGCCAGGTTCCGAATGCGAGCACGCGTTGCGGCGTGGGATCGCGCGGCAGCACCATCGCGATGTCGCCGGAAATCTGCGCGCGGTCGTCGCCGGCCGGCCACGAGATCAGGATCTGCGGCTCGGCGAACAGCAGCGCGCCGTAGCGGTCGGCCTGAAGCTGCAGTTCCCCGATGCGCGCGCGCAACCGCGCCTCGGTCTTCGCCTTGCCCACGCGCGTGCGCATCAACAGGATCGCGGCGACGACCGAGAAGCCAAGCAAGGAGAGCGCGGTGGCCAGCACCGCGAGTTCCTGCCGGTTGAAGTCCAGCATGATCGAGAGTGTGTCGAGGAAGTCGGCGGCTTCAGCCGGCGCAGCCGGCAGCAGCGCTGCGAGAGCGCCGCCCAGCAGGCCGTTGCGCGCCAACGAGGTGCACGACAACAGCGTCCGACGCATCGACACGATCACGCCTGACATAGTTGCCCCAAGACCGCACAGATTTACGCGCGACGACCCCCGTCACGCGCGAATCAAACGACAATACCCCCACCGTGACTCCAGCGGTAAGAGTCCAGATCGTGAACGCAAAGGCGGTCCCAAAAAAATGCGGGGCTCGGGTTCCCATCCACGTGGTTCTTCGGGATGATTCGGCTGAAGCTGCCGTGCGTTAGCGGCCGGTCGAGCCGAAACCGCCGGCGCCGCGATCGGTGGCCGACAATGTTGCGACGGGAACCAGCGCGGCCTGCACCACGGGCGCGATCACCATCTGCGCGATGCGCTCGCCGCGCTTGATCACGAACGGGGCCGCGCCGTGGTTGATCAGGATCACCTTGATCTCACCGCGATAGTCCGCGTCGATCGTGCCGGGTGAATTCAGCACGGTGACGCCGTGCTTGGCGGCAAGCCCCGAGCGCGGGCGGATCTGCGCCTCGTGCCCGGGCGGCAACGCGATCGCAAGCCCCGTCGGCACCAGCGCGTATTGGCCGGGGGCGAGCGCCATCGGCTCGCTATCCGGCACCGCGGCCATTAAATCGAGGCCGGCGGCTTCCGCGGTCTGATAGGCCGGCAGCGGCAGGCCCTCGGCGTGGGCGAGCTGCTGCAGTTCGACCGTGACTTTCGTGCTCAAGATGCCGGCTCCAGGGCTTTGTCGTCCAAGGATTTGCCGGTCACGCTTTTTGCGACATGCGCGACCAGTTCGATGGCGACCTGTTCCTTGGTCATCACCGGCCAGGAATCAACTGCAATCTCGCCGTCCTTGCGGGTTATCAAATGCACGGTGTTGCGATCGCCGCCCATCACGCCGGTGGCGGGCGAGACGTCGTTGGCGACGATCCAGTCGCAGCCCTTGCGCACAAGTTTCGATTTGGCGTTGTCGACGAGGTGCTCGGTCTCGGCGGCAAAGCCGATCACCAGCCCCGGGCGCTTGTCGGTCAGCTTCGAGATCGTGGCGAGGATGTCGGGGTTCTCGACCAACTGAAGCGGCGGCATGCCGGCCGAACTCTTCTTCAGTTTCTGCTCGCCTTCATTGACGACGCGCCAGTCGGCGACGGCCGCAGCGAAGATCGCGATGTCGGCGGGGAGCGAGGCCTGCACCTGCTCCAGCATCTGCCGCGCCGATTCGACGTGCTTCACCGTCACACCAGCGGGATCGTTGAGATCGACCGGGCCGCTGACCAAAATCACCTCGGCGCCGGCGGCCTGCGCGGCGGCGGCAATCGCAAAACCCTGCTTGCCGGAGGAGCGGTTGGCGATATAGCGCACCGGATCGATGGGCTCATGCGTCGGGCCTGCGGTGATCAGCACGCGCTTGCCGGCGAGCGGGCGCGGCACCGGTGGCCGCAGCAGGCGCTCGGCGGCGGCGGTGATCTCGATCGCCTCGGACATGCGGCCGGTTCCTGCTTCGCCCGCCTCGGCCATCTCGCCGGAATTCGGCCCGACCAGCACCACGCCGTCGCGCTGGAGCTGCGCGACGTTGCGGCGCGTCGCAGCGTTGTTCCACATCAGCGGATTCATCGCCGGCGCCAGCAGGATCTTTCGGTTGGTCGCGAGCAGGATCGCGCTAGCGAGATCGTCGGCATGACCATTCGCCATTTTCGCCATCAGGTCGGCGGTGGCGGGCGCCACTACGATCATGTCGCAGTCGCGTGCCAGGCGGATATGGCCGGCGTCGAACTCGCTCTGGGGATCGAACAGATCGGTATAGACGCGCTCATGCGAGAGTGCGCTCACCGCCAGCGGCGTGACGAATTGCTGCGCCGCCGTGGTCAGCACGCAGCGGACCTCGATGCGGCGTTCCTTCAGCCGGCGGATCAGGTCGAGCGACTTGTAGGCAGCGATGCCGCCGCCGATGATCAGGGTGACGCTGGCCTCAGGAACGGCGCCGGTGCGTTGGGGCGTGGGGGCGGTGGATGCCGCAGGCGGCGCCGAAAACGGCGTCAGCGGCTCTTCGCGGCCCTCGATCAGCTCGCCCAGGATGACCCGGACCTCTTCCTCGACCGATCTGCGGTTCTTCGCCGAGCGCAGACGCAGATAGGTCTTGATGCCCTCATCGAGCTTGCGGATGGTCAGGCTTGCCACGACGCCCTCCAGCACGGAATGATAGCGATGCTATCAACCCTGTGATTGCAATGCAATCACAGATTTCGGACGGCAATCAGGATTCCGATGAAGGTCGCGGCGATGATCCAGAGCGCGACGGTGCGCCAGCGGTTCTTGCGGCCCTCGCTGCGGCCCATCGCCGCGATGCTCTCCGGCGACAGGCGAATGCCCTCCCGTGTCATGGTCTCGAGCTGCTCGAGCACCGCGACCGAGCGCTGCGCAATATCCGGCAGGCGCATCAGCACGCGGGCGAGGTCGCCGCCGCCGGCCAGTGCGCCCTGCACCCGGCCGATCGGGCCGAGATTGCGCTCGATCCATTCGCGCACCACGGGGTCGGCAACCTTCCAGATGTCGAGCCTGGGATCGAAGCCGCGCGCCACGCCCTCGACCACCACCATGGTCTTCTGCAGCAGGATCAGCTCCGGACGCGTGGTCATGTCGAACAGGCCGGTGACCTCGAGCAGCAGCGTCAAGAGCCGCGCCATCGAGATCTCTTCGGCCGTGCGGTTGTGGATGGGCTCGCCGATCGCGCGGATCGCTTGCGCGAAATTCTCGACCGAATGATGCGCGGGCACATAGCCCGCCTCGAAATGCACCTCCGCGACGCGGCGATAATCGCGGGTGATGAAGCCGAGCAGGATTTCGGCGAGGAAGCGCCGCTCCTTCATGCCGAGCCGGCCCATGATGCCGAAATCGACCGCGACGAGTCGGCCGGCATCGTCCAGGAACAGATTGCCCGGGTGCATGTCGGCATGGAAGAAGCCGTCGCGCAGCGCGTGGCGCAGAAAGCTCTGGATCACCTTGCGGCCGAGATCGGGCAAATCGACCTGCGACTCTGCGAGCCGCTTGTGATCGTTCAGCGCGATGCCGTCGATCCATTCCATCGTCAGCACGTTATGTGTGGTGCGGTCCCAGTCGACGGTCGGCACGCGGAAGTCAGGATCGTCGCGCGTGTTCTCCGCCATCTCCGACAGCGCAGCAGCCTCCAGCCGCAGATCCATCTCCATCGCGACCGAGCGCGACATGGTGTTGATGACTTCGACGAGGCGCAGTCGGCGCGCCTCGGACGAGTAGGCCTCTGCCTTGTGCGCGACAAAGAAGAAATCGGAGAGATCGCGGCGGAAGCGCGAGGCGACGTTCGGCCTGAGCACCTTGACCGCGACCGCCTTGCGGATGCCGTCGTGCTCGACCTCGCCGCGATGCACCTGTGCGATCGAGGCGGCCGCGACCGGCGGACCAAGACTGGCGAACACGTCCGTCAGCGGCCGATCCAGCGAGGTCGCGATCACGGCTTCCGCTTCGGTTTGCGAAAACGGCGGCAGGCGATCCTGGAGGCTTTCCAGATCACGCGCCATCGCGACGCCGACGACATCGGGACGGGTCGCCAGAAACTGTCCGAGCTTGAGATAGGCCGGGCCCATCCGGGTCAACGCGCGCGACATCCGCGGCCCGTCCTTGGGGCCGCCTCGTTCGACGATGCGCGCGAGCTTCAGCGCGAGTTGCCCGGGCGGCGGCACCAGGCTCGGATCGACCGAGCCGAACACGCCCTCGCGGGCGAACACGAACGCGGCGCGGATCAGGCGCGAAATGTGGGTAATGGCAGAGATCACAAACGCCAGCCCGAATGCAGTGCGACGATGCCGCCGGACAATGTCTGCCAGCTGACGCGGGAAAAGCCGGCGTCGCGGATCATGTCTGCGAAGGCGTTCGGCTTCGGAAATTTGCGGATCGATTCGACCAGATATTGATAGGACTCGGCGTCGCCGGTGACCATGCGGCCGAGCGGCGGGATCACCTTGAACGAGAACAAATCATAGATCCGGTCGAGCCCGGGCATCTCGACGGTGGAGAATTCCAGGCAGAGAAAGCGGCTGCCGGGCTTGAGCACGCGATAGGCCTCGGCCAGCGCCTTGTCGATCTGGGGCACGTTGCGAATGCCGAAAGCGATCGTATATGCGTCAAAGCTGCGGTCGGCGAAGGCGAGCGCTTCGGCATTGCCTTCGACGAAATCGACCTGGGTCTCGAGATGGCGCTTCGCGGCGCGCTCGCGGCCGACGTCGAGCATCCCGGAATTGATGTCGCAGACCGTGGCGTGGAAGGCAGGGCCTGCGGCCTTGGCGGCGCGGAACGAGATGTCGCCGGTGCCGCCGGCAACGTCGAGCAACGCGAAGGGACGGTCGCCCTTGGGCGGGTTGAGCGCGTTGATCATGATGTCCTTCCAGACCCGGTGCAGGCCTCCGGACATCAAATCGTTCATCAAATCATAGCGCGACGCCACGCTGTGAAACACATCGTTCACCAGCGTCTGCTTGTCCCCCAGGGGAACGTCTTTGAAGCCAAAATGCGTGGTTTCGCCCGGCCGATCCATTACTCTACTCCACGACGCGGACCATAGCCTGCCCGCCGCAATGGCGCTATCACACCGCCCTCATAAGGTGAATGCCTGACCATGCCGGAATTGCCCGAAGTCGAGACCGTCCGCCGCGGCCTTCAGCCGGTCATGGAGGGTGCGAAAATCCTCGTCGCGGAGGCCCGCAGGCCCGATCTGCGCTTTCCGTTCCAGCCGGATTTCGTGGCCCGGCTCCAGGGCCAGGTCGTCACCGGGCTCGGCCGCCGTGCAAAATATCTCATGGCCGATCTCGCCTCCGGCGACGTGCTGCTGATGCATCTGGGCATGTCGGGCTCGTTCCGCGTCATCAAGCCGGACAACGATGCTCAGCCGGGCGAGTTTCACTATCCGAAGGCCAAGGACTCCGCGCACGACCACGTGCTGTTTCGGATGTCCTCGGGCGCCGACATCGTGTTCAACGATCCGCGCCGCTTCGGTTACATGAAAGTGATCGCGCGCAATGCGCTTGAGGATGAGCCGCTGCTGCGCGATCTCGGCCCCGAGCCGCTCGGCAATGAGTTCGACGCGGCGATGCTGGCGCGGTCCTGCCAAGACAAGACCACCAGCCTGAAGGCCGCGCTGCTCGACCAGCGCGTGGTCGCGGGCCTCGGCAATATCTATGTCTGCGAAGCCCTGCACCGCTCGCATTTGTCGCCGCGCCGGATCGCCGCGACGCTGTCGACCAAAAAGAGTGAGCCGACGGATCATGCCAAGAGATTGGTCGGTGCGATCCACACCGTGCTGAACGACGCCATCAAGGCCGGTGGCTCCAGCTTGCGCGACCATCGCCAGACCTCGGGCGAACTCGGCTATTTCCAGCATTCGTTCAAGGTCTACGGTCGCGAAGGCGAGACCTGCAAGACGCCGCGCTGCGGCGGCATCGTGAAGCGTTTTACGCAGAACGGCCGGTCCACCTTCTGGTGTCAGAAATGTCAGAAATAGCAGGCATGCCGACGCCACTGCTTGAAACGGAACGGCTGATCCTGCGTCCGCTGGCGCTATCCGATGTGCCGGCGATCCAGCGGCATTTCGACAATTGGAACATCATCCGGCATCTCTCCACCATCGTGCCCTGGCCGTACCCGCCAGATGGTGCGGAGAGTTTCGTCAGGATGCAGCTCGACAAGATATCAGTCGGCGAGGACATCCATCTCTGGGTGCTGGTGTTGAAGGGCGGTGACGGCGAGGCGATCGGAAACATTCATCTCCGCCCCCGTGCCGAAGGCCTGAAAGGCAATCGCGGCTTCTGGCTGGCCGAGCCTTACTGGCGGCGCGGATTGATGACGGAAGCGATCACCGCCGTGAATGACTTCGCGTTCCTCACGCTCGGCCTCGATCATTTCTACGTCTGCAACGCCGCCACCAACGAAGCCTCGCGCAGAGTGAAACAGAAGACCGGCGCGGAGTTCGTCGAATTCATCGAGCTCGCCCATCACGGCGGGCAGTCCAAGGCCGAGAAATGGATCGTGCGGCGTGAAGCCTGGCTGCGCGGCAGGTCGGTGGCCAAATCCGGCGAGATTTGACCTGGCCGAAAGCGTTTTCGCCAGACGGCCGTTTCGCCCGATGAGTCAAATACCTGCGCGCCTTCGCCGAGGTGATTCGGCTGGAAGCGGTTCTACTGTGCATGGGGTTGTTTTCGACATTTTTGTTCGAGGGCACCTGCCATCGCACAAAAAACGCGAAGCGAAGCAATCCGGCCGGGCTGGTGGCCGGATTGCTTCGTCGCTTGGGCTCATTCACCGGATAGCGAAGAGCCCGTCTGGCGCCTGAGCGATTGCCCCGCTCAGGACGCCAGTGTTTCGTCTGCCGCAAGCTCGGTGGCGGCATGGACCATGCCGTTCGCGGCCGAGATGACCTGGTCGATCAGGACATTGGTCGTGGCTTCGAGCTCGAGACGGGTCTCGATCCAGCGCCAGAGGCCGCGGATCTCGTCTGCAGATTTGCCGTTCGGCGCGAATTCGCTGACGGCGAGGCCGCTGGCGAGCGAGTCCTGGTGGTCGTTGCGCATCACGATCAGCGGGCGTGCGAGCACCTCGGCGAGATCGAGCGCGGCTTCCTCGGCGAGCGTGTTGGCCGCGTTGTCGATACGCTGGCCGCGGATCGGCGTCTGGTTCAGCACGAAGCTGTAGGGCCGCTTCCAGGCGCGCGCGACGCTCAGCGTCGAGACGGTCGCCTCGATGTCGGCGACGCTCGGGCGGGCCGGGATCAGGCAGAGGTCGGAATGGCGGATCGCGGCGGTGGTGGCGGCGCTGAGGCCGGCCGCGGTGTCGACGATCGCGAGCTGGAGGCCGCTGTCGGCCAGCATCTTCAGGCGCGGCTCGATATCGGCGGCGTGATAGATCGGCTCGACGACGAGGTCGTCATTGTTGCGGCGGCGCTGCCAGTTGGACAGGGTGCCCTGCGGATCGGTCTCGATCAGGCGGACGGTGAAGCCGGCCTGCTTGGCAGCCAGCGCGAGGCCGATGGCGAGCGTGCTCTTGCCACTGCCGCCCTTTTGGGTGGCCAGTACGATCGTGTGCATTTGAAGATCAATCCTTTGGAGTGCTTGGGTCTCGGGATAACGCCACGCGAACGTGCATCGCTTCTCGATGCTGAGCTCTTCTCGCTCAGGACCTGCCCTGCCCGATCCAAAGGGGACCGCGGATGTCCGAATCAACAGGTAAGATGATGGCAGAATCGGGAATGCCAGCCAATCCGTACCAACACTGGACCCGTCATCGCGCGCATGATGTGCTCGCCGCCGTGCATTGGAAAGGCAGGCGGCATGAGCGGAAACTGGCGCGACCGGACGGCGACGAGCTTTGATTGCCAGAAGATGCCGGCGGTCTCGAGCCGCGGCATGGTCGTCAGCAATCACCCATTGGCCTCCAGCGCCGGCGCCGAGATGCTGGCGGCCGGTGGCAACGCCATCGATGCTGCGATCGCGACCCTGTTCACGCTGACCGTGGTCGAACCGATGATGGTCGGCATCATCGGCGGCGGTATGGCGCACATCCGCCTCGCCGACGGCAGCCACCGCTTCATCGACGGCCAGAGCGCAGCGCCTGCAGCGGTGCGCGACACCACCTACACGTCGAAGCCGGGCTCGGCCCATGACGTGTTCGACACCGTCGGCAACGAGAATCTCAACGGGGCGAAGGCCGTCGCCACGCCGGGCTCGCTGAAAGCCTGGTGCGAGACGCTGCGCCGGTTTGGCACCATGTCGCTCGCCGATGTCATGCAGCCCGCGATCAAGCACGCCGTACGCGGATATGCGGCGACGCCTTATTTGCACGAATGCATCAGCGAGAGCGCCGCCGAGATGCGCAAGGACAAGCCGATCGCGGCGATCTATCTGCCCAACGGCGAGCCGCTCAAGGTCGGCGAGCGCGTGGTGCAATCAGAATATGCCGAGACGCTCCGCTACATCGCAGACCACGGCGAGCAGGCGCTCTATGAGGGGCCGCTCGGCGACATCCTCGCCGACTACATGGAGAAGACCGGCGGCTTCATCCGCCGCAACGATCTCGCCAGTTACAAGACCGTCGAGCGCCAGCCGATCCGCGCCGACTATCGCGGCTGGACCATCTTCGGCCCGCCGCCGCCTGCGGCGTCCGGCGTGCATATCGCGCAGATGCTGAACATTCTTGAGGGCTACGACATCGGCGGCCTCGGCTTCGGCACGCCTGAGACCATTCACTATCTCGCCGAAGTCCTGAAGATCGCGTTCGCCGATCGCGCCGCCGCCAGCGGCGATCCCGACTATGTCGGCGTGCCCGTGGAGAAGCTGACCTCGAAGGCCTATGCCGAGGAGCGCCGCCGCGCGATTGATCCGGCACGGGCGCAAGCCTGGAGCGCTGGCGTCACGCAGCTCGAAAGCGCACACACCACGCACATGACGGCGGCGGATGCTTTTGGAAACGTGGTCGCGACCACGCAGACCATCAACAATCTGTTCGGCGCCAAGATCATGATCCCGGGTCTCGGGGCCATCGCCAACAACTACATGAACCTGTTCGATCCGCGCCCCGGCCATGCGCTGTCGCTGGCGCCGGGCAAGCGCGTGACGACCTCGATGTCGCCGATGATGGCGCTCAACGGCGGCAAATTGCGCTATGCACTCGGCCTGCCCGGGGGCAAGCGCATCTTCCCGAGCGCGATGCAGGCGCTGGTCAATCTGATCGACCACGGCATGAGCCTGCAGGAAGCGGTCGAGGCGCCGCGGGTCTGGACCGAGGGCAACGCGCTCGAGGTCGAGCAGAAGGTGCCGGAGGGCGTGCGTTTGAGGCTCGCGGAGCTCGGCCACAAGGTTCAGCCCGTCGCGACAGTCGCCGGCGGCATCAACGGCATCGCCTTCCACGACGACGGCACCATGACCGGCGCGGCCTGCTGGCGCGCGGATGGCACGCCGGTCGGGATTTCGGGTGGGCTTGCGAAGAGCGGGATCAGGTTCAGGCTGAGCTAGCTCTCGTGCCCCGGACGCAGCGCAGCGCGAAGCGGTGCGCTGCTGAGCCGGGGCCCAGAATTCCTCGCACGGAGTTTGGAGACATGGGTCCCGGTTCAGCGGCGCGGCATTTCATGCCGCACCGCGCCCGGGACACGAGAATTGTGGTTTGGCGCTCGACCTACTTCCGCACGCAGATCACACGCACGACGGCCGCCTTCGCGTCTGCCGATGTGCCGTTCGCCGTGACCGCATTCGCCTTCAAGAAATCACGCACCGTCTCGGCGGAGACCATCACCGCCTGTGACGCCAGTACCGATGTCGCGGGACCCGCGACCATCGCCGGCTTCAACAGCGCGACGCCGGCGAACTTACCGTCGCCGTCAATCGCGGGGCCGCCGGAGAATCCGACCGCGGGTGGTGGAGACAGCGCCGAATCGCTGCTCGTGACCGGTGCCAGCGCGCCCTTGAGGCTCGACACGCCGGCCGCGCCACCCTGGCTCTGCGGATCGGCGATACCGATGACATCGACGCTCGTCTTCGCTGCGCCGCCGGCAAGGCTGAGCGGCTTCAGGCCGCGCGCGCCGTAGATATGCAGCAGCGCAAGATCGTGCTCCTTGTCCTCGGCGAGGCGGTCGGCGCTGCCATAGCCGGCGATCGTGATCGCAATGCAGCTGTCGGTGACGAGGCGGTCGGTGACGATCGCGCCGTCGTCGCTGACGACGATGCCCGTGCCGTATTCCACCGTTTTCCGCGGCGCTGGTCCGGCCTGCGGTCCCGTCGGAAACGCATTGAAGGCGCTCGACATCGCGATCACGACCGGCTCGACCGTGTTCTCGGTGGCCTGGTCGTAGAGGATCGTCATGATGCGGACTTCGTCACCCTTGAACGTGCCGCGCACATAGAATTTCTTGAGACCCTGTAGTCCCGACAGCACGAAGAAGTCGGGCTTCACCACGGTGTAGTCGACCTTGCGAGCCGGCTCCTTCTTCTCCGCTTCCGCAAGCTTCGCGGTGGTCGGGCCCGCCTCCTTGCGGCGGCTGAGCAGCACCTGCACTGTCCCGGTTGGCGAAGTCCATTTCGAGCCGTTGGCGTCGGTCGCCTGCTGCGGCACCAGTTTTGAGGGGATCCCGAGCCGCGCGCCGCTGGTCATCTCCGTCACGATCTTCCAGCCGACGCTGTCCTGCTTGCGCCGTGCGGTCTCGGCGAGCGCCGCGCGCTCCTGCGGATTGAGCACGCCGGTCGGCTTGCCGCCCTTGTTCTTCTGGTACTCCTTGATGGCATCGACCATGCGCGCGCTGACGTCGCCGGTGATCGCGCCGTTGTATTGCCCGACCCAGGCCAAATCAGACTGGAGCGCCAGCCGCTCGGCCTGCGCCATGCCGTCAGCCGTCTCCGACGGCGTTTGCAGGGCGGGCGGCTTAATCGGAACGGTCTGGACCACCTTCGGCTTGGTGCCGGGGATTTGTGGCGTCGTCATCTGGGCATTCGCGCCTGTGGCAGACGCAAACATCAGTGTTGCCGCAAGCATCGATCTCATGACAAATCCAGCCAGCCCATTGAACGCAATGCCATTGAAGCACATCTCGTTGGTCGCGAACAATGTTGGGGTGGTTCAGGAGTAAGAGAAGGTGCTGAGCCCGGACGAACTCGAACGTTATGCCCGCCATATCGTGCTGCGCGATGTCGGTGGTCCCGGCCAGACTGCGCTGAAAAAGGCCTCCGTGCTGGTGATCGGCGCCGGCGGGCTCGGCGCGCCCGCGCTGATGTATCTCGCCGCTGCCGGTATCGGCACGCTCGGCGTGGTCGATGACGACGTCGTTTCGTTGTCAAATCTGCAGCGCCAGGTGATCCACACCACGCCCGACATCGGCCGGCACAAGGTCGAAAGCGCCGCCGAGCGGATCGCGGCGCTCAATCCGCATGTCCGGTTCGTCGGCCACGCCACCTGGCTCAATGCCGACAATGCGCTGTCGCTGATTGGCGACTATGACCTCGTGCTCGACGGCTCCGACAATTTTTCGACGCGCTATCTGGCCTCGGACGCCTGCTTCTTTGCGAAGCGGCCGCTGATCACGGCGGCGCTCGGCACTTTTGACGGCTCGCTCACCACCATCCGCGCACATGAGACCAACGCCGAGGGCGTGTTCAATCCGACCTATCGCTGCCTGTTTCCGGAAGCGCCGCCGCCCGGCACGGTGCCGGCCTGCGCCGAGGCCGGCGTCATGGGCGCGCTCGCGGGCGTGATGGGCTCGATGATGGCGCTGGAGGCGATCCGCGAGATCGTCGGCTTCGGCGACGGCCTGGTCGGCCGCCTTCTGATGATCGATGCGCGCGCGATGCGCTTCGAGACGCTGCGCTACGCCCGTGATCCCGCCAATCCGCTCAACGGCGATGGGCCTGTGATCACCGATCTCAGCGCCCATCGCACTTGATTGTAACAGTTACGTCGTGGCAGGCTTCTCGCTGTCGAGATGCGCCATCTGCTCGGCTGCGTAACGCGTGCCGGCGGCGACATCGCGCGGGAAGGCTTTTGCTAGCGCCGCAAGATGAGCCTGCGTCAGCGTCACCTTGGTCGCGCCAAGCGCTTCGCTGAGACGGGTGCGAGTGCGCGCGCCGACCAGCGGCACGATCGCTTGGCCGTACTCTTGGCCCTGCGCCGCCACCCAGGCGATGGCGACTTGCGCCGGCGTGACGCCAATCTCGGTCGCGATGGCGCGCAGCTGCTCCACCAGCGCGAGGTTGGCGTCGAGATTTGTGCCCTGGAAGCGCGGCGTCATCAGCCGGTAGTCGCGGCCGGTCTTGCCGCTGTCTTTCGACCAATGGCCGCTGATCAGGCCGCGCGCGAGCACGCCGTAAGCGGTGATGCCGATGCCGAGCTCGCGGCAGGTCTTGAGGATATCGCGTTCGATGCCGCGCTCGATCAGCGAATATTCGATCTGGAGATCGGCGATCGGATGCACGGCGTGCGCGCGGCGGATGGTGTCGGAGCCGACCTCGGACAGGCCGATATGCCTGATGTAGCCGGCCTTCACGAGGTCGGCGAGGCCGCCGATGGTCTCCTCGATGGGAATGGACGGATCGAGCCGCGCCGGCCGGTAAACGTCGAGATAGTCGGTGCCGAGCCGTTGCAGCGAATAGGCGAGGAAGTTCTTGGTCGCGGCGGGCCTTGTGTCCATGCCGATGAAGTCGCCGGCAGGGCCTCGCAGCGCGCCGTACTTCACGCTGATCTGCACCTTTTCGCGCGGCACTTCCTTCAGAGCCTCGCGCACCAGCATCTCGTTGTGACCCATGGCGTAGAAATCGCCGGTGTCGAGCAGCGTGATGCCGGCATCGAGCGCCGCATGAATCGTGGCGATGCTCTCGCCGCGGTCGGCGGGACCGTAGACCTCGGACATGCCCATGCAGCCGAGGCCGAGGGCTGAGACATTGGGGCCGGTTGAACCGAGTTTGCGCTGTTCCATGATGGGTCTCCTCGAAAAGGCGGCAGGCTGATTTCGCCGCGTGACGAGGCCAGATATGCGCCCGGCCGATTACGCCGATAAGCTGGACAATCTAGAATGGCTTGTTCACATTAGCGAACAATGGCTGATCCCGACCTGCGCGATCTCGACGTGTTCGTGGCTGTCGCCCGCACCCGCAATTTCCGGCGTGCGGCGGTCGAAATCCGCGTGTCGGTGTCGAGCCTTAGCCAGAGGCTACGGGACCTGGAGGAGCGCCTCGGCGTCCGCCTGATGAACCGCACCACCCGCAGCGTCGCGCTGACCGAGGCGGGCGAGCTGCTGCTGTCGCGCGTGGCGCCGGCCCTGCGCGATGTCGGCGATGCCCTGGATCAGGTCCGGGGCCTGCGCGAGGTCGCCTCCGGCCGGCTGCGCATCAACGCGCCGCCGCCGGCGGTCGATCTGGTGCTGGCGCCGATGGTCGGGCCGTTCTTGCAGGCGCATCCGCAGGTCGATCTCGACATCGTCTCCGAGAGCGGTTTCGTCGACATCGTCAGTGGCGGCTACGATGCCGGCGTGCGCTATGGCGAGCATCTCGCGCAGGACATGGTCGCGATCCCGCTCAGCGGCTCGCAGCGCTATGTCGTCGTCGCCTCGCCCGATTACATCGCGCGCCGCGGCAGGCCGAAGCATCCGAAGGACCTGCTTGACCACGATTGCATTCGCGCCCGCTACTCAAGCGGCGTCATGCATGATTGGGAATTCGAGAAAGCTGGCCAGCTCATGAAGGTCGATCCGCCCGCAAAACTGATCTCGACCAATATGAACCTTGCCATGCACGCCGCGCTCGCCGGCGCGGGCATCTGGGCAAGCCTCGACGGCTATGTCGGCGAAGCCGTGAAATCCGGCGCGCTGGTCAGCCTGATGGAAGATTGGTGCGAGCCGTTTCCCGGCCCGTTCCTGTACTATCCAAGCCGGCGCCAGACGCCGCCTGCGCTGCGCGCCTTCATCGATTTCGTCGCGGACTGGCGCAAGCGCGAAGCGCGCAGCAAATAAGCCTCAGAGCATGCTCGGCAGCACGCGATCCGGCGGCTTATGGGCGTCGAGGAAGGTGCGGATGTTGATGATCACCTTCTCGCCCATCTCGACGCGGCCTTCGATCGTGGCCGATCCCATATGCGGCAGCAGCGTCACCTTGCCGGCCTTGGCGAGCCGCACCAGCTTTGGATTCACCGCGGGCTCGTGCTCGTAGACGTCGAGGCCGGCGCCGCCGATCTCGCCGCCTTCGATCAGCTTGATCAGCGTGTCCTCGTCGGTCACTTCGCCGCGCGCGGTGTTGACGATGTAGGCGTCCTTGCGGATCAGCTTCAGCCGCCGCGCCGAGAGCAGATGATAGGTGGCGGGCGTGTGCGGACAGTTGACGGAGATGATGTCCATCCGCGCCAGCATCTGGTCGAGGCTTTCCCAATAGGTCGCGCCAAGCTCCTCGGCGATCTTCGGCGCGACGGGTCGGCGGTTGTGATAGTGGATCTGCAGGCCGAAGGCGCGGGCGCGGCGTGCCACCGCTTGGCCGATCCGGCCCATGCCGATGATGCCGAGACGTTTTCCGCCGATGCGATGGCCAAGCATCCAGGTCGGCGACCAGCCGGGCCACGGCTTTCCTTCAGTGAGAATGGAGGCGCCTTCGATCATCCGGCGCGGCACGGCCAGGATCAGCGCCATGGTCATGTCGGCGGTGTCTTCGGTCAGGACCTTTGGCGTGTTGGTGACGGTAATGCCGCGGGCATGCGCGGCCTCGACGTCGATATTGTCGACGCCATTACCGAAATTCGCGATCAGCTTCAGCTTGCAGTCGGGCTGGTTGACGATGTCGGCACTGATGTGATCGGTGACGGTCGGAACCAGGATGTCGGCAGTGCACGCGGCTTCCGCGATCTGCTCGGCCGACATCGGTATGTCCTCGAGATTGATCCGCGCGTCGAACAGCTCGCGCATCCGGGTCTCGATCGAGTCCGGCAGCTTGCGCGTCACCACGACGAGGGGCTTTTTCTTCACCGACATGTCCTGCCCTCATGAGGCATTGCAGGCCGCCTCTGTCGCCAAAGGCCGGCCGTTGAGGCCTCATTAACCCGGTTGTTCGACACTGCCTTTTGCCGTGTCGTCCCCGGCGTTTCCTTCAAGCTCTCCCGACATTTCCGGCCGGAAAATCGGGGCAAACTGGTCGTTCAGATGTCCGTCCTCTCTAGCAGAAGGCCGGGCCAAGACAAGAACCACGGGTTTGGCTTGTAGATCCGGCTTCGGGAACACCCGCGTGGGGCGGGCTGGGGTTGCACGGCAGGTATTGGAATTCGGGGTGAGGATCTGGCTGAGGCCTGGGTCCTCGACAGGAGACGGATTGATGGCGTTGGGGCGGTTTTGTTCGGTGATGGCGCTCGTTTGTACCTGGTTGGGCGCCTCGGTCGGCCCCTCGCATTCGGCCAAGGACAGCACCCCCCAGACCGCCAGCGGCCTTCCGGTGCCGCGCTATGTCAGCCTCAAATCGGATCATGTGAACGTCCGCGCCGGCCCGACCAAGGACAATGACGTGGCCTGGGTCTACACCCGTTCCGGCCTGCCGGTCGAAATCACCGCCGAGTTCGAGAACTGGCGCCGGGTGCGCGATTCCGAAGGCGCCGAGGGCTGGGTCTATCATTCGCTGCTGTCCGGCCGCCGCACCGCGGTCGTCACCATGAAGCACAAGGACGATCTTGCGCCGATCTATGACCGGGCTGACGCCGAGAGCGCGATTGCGGCAAAGCTCCAGGTCGGCGTCGTCACGCAGGTCAAGAAGTGCACTGCAAACTGGTGCCGCGTCAGCGGCAACGGTTTTGACGGCTGGATCCAGCAGGAACGCCTCTGGGGCGTCTACTCGGACGAGCAGGTCAACTGACGCGCAGCGTCGAATGACCGCCTGAAACGACAATGGCCGGGAAATCCCGGCCATGACGATCAAATCAGCGATGTAAGACGATCTCAGCGCTTCTTGCGCAGGCGCACGACCATGTCGATGCGGGCGATCTCGTAACCCTCCGGCACCTCCGGCATCTTGGACAGCGCCAGATGCGGATCCTCGATGTCGACCAGCTCGTGGCTATTCTCGAGGTAGTAGTGGTGGTGGGTGGTGACGTTGGTGTCGAAATAAGTCTTGGTGCCGTCGACACTGACCTGCCGCAGCAGGCCGGCGTCGGTCAGCTGGTTCAGCGTGTTGTAGACGGTCGCCAGCGACACCGGCACCTTGGCGAGCGTGGCTTCCTCATAGAGCATTTCAGCAGTGAGGTGGCGCGCACCCTTGCCGAACAGCAGCCAGCCAAGCGCCATGCGCTGACGGGTCGGGCGGAGGCCTGCGGACTGCAGCATTTCGTTGACGTCGTGCCACGGGCAGCCGGTCAAAGCCGGCTGGCGGCCGGACAGGAGGGCCGCAGTATGGGCGTCGTCGTCGTGATGATGCGCTGTATTCTCGCTCATTTCCAGATTTCGGCACGCGTGGACACTGTATCTACCTGCAATATATGGACAGATAGATGCAGATGCAAGTTTCTCGCAACTAGAGAGGTTCTAATCAGACTTGGAACCGTGCGATCGTCCTGTCATTTTACCTTCATGAGATCACTTTGCCACCCGAAAAGGCCTGTGTTAGAGAGCGCGCGGTTCCGCTTAGCGGATTTTGGCGCAGGCGGGCATTGAGGCCCGGCCGCAGTCCATCCGAGCTCTGGGCATTCGCGCCTGCTGACGACGGCAATTGGCATTGCTTTCCGACCGGAACGGGACCCATTTTTGCCAGAAACGCCGCTCAATCGGGGTTAGAACAGAGGCTTCCGCATGCTGAACAGGCGAAACGGCTACGAATACGAAGATCTACTGGCTTGCGGCCGTGGCGAGATGTTCGGCCCGGGCAATGCCCAATTGCCGCTGCCGCCGATGCTCATGTTCGACCGCATCGCGGAAATCAGCGAGACTGGCGGCGAGTACGGCAAGGGCGTGGTGCGGGCCGAGCTCGACGTGAAGCCCGACCTTTGGTTCTTCGGCTGCCACTTCAAGAACGATCCGGTGATGCCTGGCTGCCTCGGCCTCGATGCGCTCTGGCAAATGGTCGGCTTTTATCTCGGCTGGACCGGGGGCGAAGGTCGTGGCCGCGCGCTTGGCCTGAACGAATTGAAGTTCAGCGGCCAGGTGCTGCCCGAGGCCCGCAAGGTTGTGTACAACGTCGATATCAAGCGCGTGATGCGTTCAAAGCTGGTGCTCGGCATCGCCGACGGATGGCTTTCGGTCGATGACCAGATTATCTATCGCGCCAAGGATCTGAAGGTCGGCCTGTTCAAACAGGGCACGAGCCTGAGCTAACGCGCATCACCAAGAAAGACAACGATTTAGGCGAGGCTGTCATGAGGCGGGTTGTGGTCACCGGGATGGGCATCGTCTCGTCCATCGGAAACAACACCCAGGAGGTGCTTGCAAGCCTTCACGAGGCGAAGTCGGGCATTTCTCGGGCTGAGAAATATGCCGAGCTCGGCTTCCGGTCGCAGGTGCAGGGTGCGCCGACGATCGATCCTGCGACGGTTGTCGACCGGCGTGCGATGCGCTTCCTCGGCCAGGGTGCCGGCTGGAATCACATCGCGATGGAGCAGGCGATCCAGGACTCTGGCTTGTCGCCCGAAGACGTCTCCAACATCCGCACCGGCATCATCATGGGCTCCGGCGGACCGTCCGCCCGCACCATCGTCGAAGCCGCCGACATCACCCGCACCAAGGGGCCGAAGCGCGTCGGGCCGTTTGCAGTGCCGAAGGCGATGTCGTCCACGGCCTCCGCAACGCTTGCGACCTGGTTCAAGATCAAGGGCGTCAACTATTCGATCTCCTCGGCTTGCGCGACCTCGAACCACTGCGTCGGCAACGCCTATGAGACGATCCAGATCGGCAAGCAGGACATCATCTTCGCCGGCGGCTGCGAGGAGCTCGACTGGTCGCTGTCGGTGCTGTTCGACGCCATGGGCGCGATGTCCTCGAAATACAACGACACGCCCGCCACCGCCTCGCGTCCCTACGACGTCAACCGCGACGGTTTTGTCATCGCCGGCGGCGCGGGAGTCCTCGTGCTGGAAGAGCTCGAGCACGCCAAGGCGCGCGGCGCGCGCATTTACGGTGAGATCGTCGGCTACGGCGCGACGTCGGACGGCTACGACATGGTCGCACCGTCAGGTGAAGGCGCCGAGCGCTGCATGCGCATGGCGATGTCGACGGTGAAAACCAAGGTCGACTACATCAACCCGCACGCGACCTCGACGCCGGCCGGCGATCCGCCGGAGATCGACGCGCTGCGACGCGTGTTTGGAAACGGTGAGAAATGCCCGCCGATCTCGGCGACCAAGGCGCTGACCGGCCACTCGCTCGGCGCCACCGGCGTGCAGGAGGCGATCTACTCGCTGCTGATGATGAACAACGGCTTCATCTGCGAGAGCGCGCACATCCAGGAGCTCGACCCCGCGTTCGCTGACATGCCGATCGTGCGCAAGCGCATCGACAACGTCAAAATCGGCACCGTGCTGTCGAACTCCTTCGGCTTCGGCGGCACCAACGCCACGCTGGTGTTCAGCCGGCTGGATGTGTGACGTTCTCGCGGACTGTTGATTTTCTTGTCATGGCCGGGCTTGTCCCGGCCATCCACGTCTTAGGCGCGTGGATCGAAGAACGTGGAAGCCCGGGCATGACGGAGAGTGGAGAGTAATTGCGAGATGGAAGGTTTGATGAAAGGCAAGCGCGGTCTGATCATGGGCATCGCCAATGATCATTCGATCGCCTGGGGCATGGCGAAGGCGCTGCATGCCCATGGCGCCGAGCTTGCCTTCACCTTCCAGGGCGAGGCCCTCGGCAAGCGCGTCAAGCCGCTGGCGGAATCACTTGGCGTGGACCTGGTGCTGCCCTGCGACGTCGAGGACATCGCCAGTGTCGATGCCACCTTCGATGCGCTCCGCGAAAAATGGGGCAAGCTCGATTTCGTCATCCACGCGATCGGCTTTGCCGACAAGAACGAGCTGAAGGGCCGCTACGCCGACACCAGCCGCGAAAATTTTTCCCGCACGATGGTGATCTCCTGCTTCTCCTTCACGGAGGTCGCAAAGCGCGCCGCCGAGCTGATGACCGAGGGCGGCAGCATGATCACGCTGACCTTCGGCGCCTCGGAGCGCGCGATGCCGAATTACAATGTGATGGGCGTGGCCAAGGCAGCGCTGGAAGCCTCGGTGCGCTATCTCGCCTCCGACTTCGGACCGCGCGGCATCCGCGTCAACGCGATCTCCGCAGGTCCCATCCGCACGCTTGCCGGCTCCGGCATCGGCGAGGCGCGCGCGATGTTCGCCTTCATGCAAAAGCATTCGCCGCTCCGCCGCGGCGTCACGCTCGACGAGCTCGGTGGCTCCGCGTTGTATCTGTTGTCGGACCTCTCCGGCGGCGTGACCGGCGAAATCCATTATGTCGATTCAGGCTACAACACCGTTTTGATGCCGCGGCCGGACGATCTGAAGATGCCGGACTAGGGCGTGTACTCATAAACGTCAGCTTTCGAGGGTTAAGCGCCGTTGACGAGTGCGGCCCATCGCCTAGGTTGCGGTATCCGATACGTTGCTGAGCGAGCGCCGATCATACGTCAGGCGGCAGTCGATAGCATTGTTGCCTGATCAGTCATTCGCGCCGACATCCGTAAAAAGGAAGCCCGCCGGCGTCTTGGTAAAGACGAAGATGGTCTCGCCGCAGAAGACGAAGTAATTGTCGTTGTTCTCTTGGTCGCGATCGTAGACGGCCTTGCCGCGCTGGATGCACGCGCGATTTTTCGCCGTGAACGAGATCGGATAGGTCTTGGCGTGAAATTGAGTGGCGTCGCGAATTGCGCTGTCGTTCATGAACGGCAATCGTGTCATACCGGCGACGGCGGCCGCATCGTTTGTGCTCAGCGCCGCGCGAAACTTCTCGATGAAACCATCGAATTCCTTCTGCAAGGCGGGAGAAGCGACGGCTTTTTTCGGCGGCTGGGCGACGGCTGGAGCAAGGTTCACGAAAGCGGTTGCGAGCATAATTCTCAGCAAGAGTCCCACGGGGCGGCTCCGTCCAACGATCAATCAAGGTCTTCCGACCGATCCAAATCCATGGTGTTCTGTTGCGTCAAGGACTTTCTGGCTCGCCGGCGCAGCGTTAGCTCCGCACAGGCGTGGACCAACAGCATTCGCCGGAGCATACGCTGACATGTTTTGCCGCGCTCGCTTATGGCCCTTAGCCGAAGGTCAATTGAGCGCGTGTCATGTCGGCTGTCAGGGGCAAACCGAACGCCAATACAGCTTGGCACCCACTGCTGCTTTTGGCTCGCAGCGGACGTTAGCGGTCAGTCTTTCATGCCATCCAGACCCGGATGTTCTTTGTAGATATTGTCCTGAAGCATGGTGTCGATCCGAGCAATGATATCGCCGACCGATGTCCTCAATCTCAGAAATTCATCTGCTGGAGAAGCTTCTTTGGCGAGCGTGAGCGCTAGGGACAACTCCTCAGTGACCCGCTCTACGTGCTGTTTAAATCGTATAGCTGATTTCGCGTCCATAGAACCATCTCGCGGGAATAGGGCCTTGCAAATGGCGGCACCCTTGGACCAAGAAGCCTTCCAAATAGTTAGAACGCTACTGTTCCGTTGATGGTCCAAGGCGGAAGTCCTGCAACATTCCGATTTCGGGCCGCTATCAGAGGCATAGCGGACGTCAAACGGCCTCCCCGATTTATGAGTACACGCCCTAGCCCGCCGCGATCTTTTCCGCGCGCTGGAACGCCGGCCGCGCCATGCAGCGCCCGAGATAGGCATCGAAGGCCGGGCGCGACGGCACCATCTTGAACTGGCGCACCGCGAAATTCAGGCCCGAGCCGATGGTGATGTCGGCAGCGGAAAAATCCTCGCCGAGAATCCACGGCCCCTTTTCGAGCGCCGCTTCCAGCACGTCGAACACCTGCGTCGCACTGCCCCAGGCAGCAGTCGAGGTCGGCACCTCGATGTTGGTGTAGATCTGGATGATGGCGGGTTCGATGCAGCCCGGCGAGAAGAACAGCCATTGCAGATAGCGCGCGCGGCGCGGATCGGTCGCCGCGGGCGCCAGCTTCGCCTCGGGATAGCGGTCGGCGATGTAGGCGCAGATCGCGGCGGCTTCGCCTAGCGCGGCATCGCCGTCGCTGAGCGCCGGCACCTTGCCCATCGGATTGACCTTGAGAAAGTCCGGCGCCTTCTGCGCGCCGGTCGAGATGTCGGTCAACACGCGCTCATAGGGCAAGCCGCTCTCTTCCATTAGCCAGAGCGTCGTGAAGGAACGCGAGCGGGGCGACCAATAGAGCCTGATCATGGTGGGAACTTTCCATCAGCGAGACCAAACCAGATTGGATTTATTGCGTGCCAGGGTCGATTGAATCAAGACGGCAGATGCGCAGGCCATCCGATTCAATCCTCCTCGAGATAGCCGGGAAGAGTCCGATCGAGTCTCGTCGCGACGAGCGCCCGAGTCCTCTCCCGTAGCGTCACATTGCTCGAAGCCGCGGCGGGTGGGTCAGGGAATTGGGAATTGTCGAGTTTGGTCATCGGATCTTCCGTGAA
This sequence comes from Bradyrhizobium sp. 1, assembly GCF_023073315.1. Lineage (GTDB taxonomy): Bacteria > Pseudomonadota > Alphaproteobacteria > Rhizobiales > Xanthobacteraceae > Bradyrhizobium. The sequence goes on from NZ_JADPJH010000026.1 coordinate 67,329, forward strand.
CCTCAAGCTCTCGGAGAGATTGGAGCCGAAATTGGCGAAATTCCGATTGATCTGCTCGTAGCTCCGCCCATCGATCAGATTGATCGCAATGTTGGCGAACAGGTGCGAATGCCTGGCGAAAGATCCAAGGCCGCGACTGTAGGCGCCGATGCCATCCAGCGTCAGGCTGGAGCCCTGCAACTCGGTCTTGAACCTGGTCACGACGAGATAGCGCTCGCAATTCGCATTAGGCGTGATGCCACGAACGATCGCCGGCAACCGTTCGCTCGGATCCGGGATGAGCCTGGATTTGGGATTGTAGAAGGGTTCAAATGCCCCCTTGGGATAGCTGACCTTCCTGATCGCCGGATCGGCGCCGGCCGCGGCACGGACACGGGCCAGCACGATGTCGTCGAGGCCCCAATCGTCGATCGAAACCTCGTTGAATTCAGTCTCGAACACCGTAAGGCCGAATTTCTCGACGGAGAAGCGGTCGCCGATTGCGGAAATGACGCCAAGGCGGCAGGGACCGGTGCTGGCGATGTCTGCAGGCTTGGCGGGCGCCTTCGGCTTCGCCGTCGCTTTCTTGGCAGCCGGCTTTCCGGGTGGTGCGGTCTGAGCCGAGGGCACGGTGGTTGCGGGAGGGGTCTGTGCGGCTGCCGGAGCCATGAGGGCCAGCAGGGTCATGATGGAGACAGCAATGCGAACCATGGATTCCGGGAGGCGAGATGCGGAAGACGCGCCACACTAAGTTGGGATCATGACAACCGCAAGCTGCACCCGGAAATCGTTGTCTACCCGACGGGCCGCCGCTTCCACCGGTAATATTTCATCACGAACCCGTTCGACGGCTCGACCTCTTCCTTCTCGAACACAAAGCCCTCGCGCTCGTACCAGCGCCAGGCCTTTTCGTTTTCGCGGACGCAGCGCAGGTACATCTCATCGGGCATTTGCGTGCGCGTGAAGGCGAGCAGTTTCCGTCCGAGCGATCGCCCCTGATAGGCGGGTCCGACGAAAAGCATATCGAGATAGAGCTTTGGCAGATGCAGCGCCAGCATCGCGGCGATCGTGCCGTTGTCGTCGGCGACGAACAGGGTCCAGCCGTCCTCGATCTCGCGCGCGACACGTGCACGCAGGTTCGCCAGCAGGAAGTCGCTCGCCTCGGCAAGTCCGGTCGAGACCCAGCTCTCCATCCAGACGCGGGCGACCTCGTCATATTCGTCGACGCGGGCGGGGCGGATGACGGGATCCGACATCGAGGCCTACGCCCGTTGGCCGCGGACGGCCTGCCGCGTGCGCACCTTGCCGGCCGACAGGCACACCACTTCGGAGATCTGGAGCAATTGCCGCGCCAGCGGGCTCGTTTTGCGCCAGACCATGCCGATGGTGCGCGAGGGCTCGGGGTCGCGGAAGCGCGACAGCGAGACCGAGGCCGATCGCGTCTCCACCGGCACCGCCATCTCCGGGATCAGCGTGACGCCGATGCCGGCGCTGACCATCTGCACCAGGGTCGACAGCGAATTCGCATCCAGCATCTCGCGTGGCGGCGCCGACTGCATGTTGCAGAAGGAGAGCGCCTGGTCGCGGAAGCAATGCCCCTCCTCGAGCAGCAACAGCCGCATCTCGCGCATCATCTCGCGCGACGGCGCCGGTGTGCCCTCATCGGAGCCCGGCCGCACCAGCAAAAATTTCTCGTCGAACAGCGCGACCTCGGTGAGCGAGGGCTCCGACACCGGCAGGGCGACGATGGCTGTGTCGAGCCGGCCTTCGACCAACTCCTGGATCAGCCGCGGCGTCATCGTCTCGCGCACCCGGATGTCGAGCTCCGGATGCATGCGCGTGAGGTTTTTGGTGATGGTGGGCAGCAAATAGGGCGCGATCGTCGGGATCATGCCGATGCGCAGGCGACCTGAGAAACGGTCCTGCGAGGCGCGGGCGAAATCGCCGAGCTCATCGACCGAGCGCAGGATGTCGCGGACGCGTGGCGCGAGTTCTTCGCCAAACCGGGTCAGCGCCACCTGCCGGGCGCTGCGTTCCAGCAGCAGCCCGCCGAGCGCGTCCTCCAGCTCCTTGATCTGCATCGACAGGGCCGGCTGCGAGATCGAGCTTGCCTCCGCCGCACGGCCGAAATGGCCGTGGCGCGCCAGCGCATCGAAATACCGGAGCTGGCGCATTGTCACGTTGGCCATCAGAAAATCCTATCGCAGCGATCATTAAAGTCAACTTCCCCTGATGGAATGAGAAGCTTAGAGTGCTTCTACCTGGTCAAAGGCGCGAGTTCGACGCCACCAGAGGAGGTATTCATGGACGACTCTTCAAAGTGCCCGTTTTCGGGTGGAAAACGCGTGCCGGCGAACCGCGATTGGTGGCCAACCCAGCTCAGCATCGAGATGCTGCACAAGAATTCCCCCAAGTCCGACCCGATGGACAAGGACTTCGACTACACCAAGGAATTCAAGTCGCTTGACCTGAACGCGGTCATCAAGGACCTGACCGCACTGATGACGGACTCCCAGGAATGGTGGCCCGCCGACTTCGGTCACTACGGCGGCCTCATGATCCGCATGGCATGGCACAGCGCGGGCACCTATCGCACCACGGACGGCCGCGGTGGCGCCGGTGCCGGGCAGCAGCGTTTCGCGCCGCTCAACAGCTGGCCCGACAACGCCAACCTCGACAAGGCGCGCCGTCTGCTCTGGCCGATCAAGCAGAAATACGGCCGCAAGATTTCCTGGGCCGATCTGATGGTGCTGGCTGGCAACGTCGCGCTGGAGTCGATGGGCTTCAAGACGTTTGGTTTCGCCGGCGGCCGCGTCGACGTGTGGGAGCCGGAAGAGCTGTATTGGGGTCCCGAAGGCACTTGGCTGGGCGATGAGCGCTACAGCGGCGAACGCCAGCTCGCCGAGCCGCTCGGCGCGGTGCAGATGGGCCTCATCTACGTCAATCCGGAAGGCCCGAACGGCAAGCCGGACCCGGTCGCCGCAGCCAAGGACATCCGCGAGACCTTCGCCCGCATGGCGATGAACGACGAGGAAACCGTCGCGCTGATCGCCGGCGGCCACAGCTTCGGCAAGACTCATGGCGCGGGCGATCCGTCGCTGGTCGGACCGGAGCCGGAAGCGGGCGCGCTCGAGGATCAGGGGCTCGGCTGGAAGAGCAAGCACGGCTCGGGCCACTCGGGCGATTCCATCACCAGCGGTCTCGAGGTGACCTGGACGAAGACGCCGACGAAGTGGAGCAACAACTTCTTCGAGAACCTGTTCAACTTCGAGTGGGAGCTGACCAAGAGCCCGGCCGGTGCGCAGCAGTGGACGGCCAAGAACGCCGAAGCCATCATTCCCGATGCCTTCGACAAGTCGAAGAAGCACCGGCCGACGATGCTGACGACCGATCTCTCGCTGCGTATGGATCCGGCCTATGAGAAGATCTCGCGCCGCTTCCTCGAGAATCCCGACCAGTTCGCGGACGCCTTCGCCCGCGCCTGGTTCAAGCTCACCCATCGCGACATGGGTCCGATCCAGCGCTATCTCGGCCCGCTGGTGCCAAAGGAAACGCTGATCTGGCAGGACCCGATCCCGGCCGTGAATCACGAGCTGGCCAGCGATCAGGACATCGCTGCGCTGAAGACCAAGATTCTGGCTGCGGGCCTCTCGGTGTCCGAGCTGGTCTCGACCGCCTGGGCGTCGGCCTCGACGTTCCGCGGCTCGGACAAGCGCGGCGGCGCCAACGGCGCGCGCATCCGGCTTGCTCCGCAGAAGGACTGGGAAGTGAACGAGCCGGCTCAGCTCGCCAAGGTGCTCGGCAAGCTCGAAGCGATCCAGAAGGACTTCAACGCGTCGTCGGGCGCGAAGAAGGTCTCGCTCGCGGACCTGATCGTGCTCGGCGGCACCGCCGCGGTCGAGAAGGCCGCGAAGGATGCCGGCGTCGACGTGAAGGTCGCCTTCACGCCGGGCCGCATGGATGCTTCGCAGGAGCAGACTGACGCTGCTTCGTTTGCTCCGCTGGAGCCGCGGGCCGATGGCTTCCGTAACTTCATCGGCAAGCGGCATCAGTTCATGATGCCCGAGGAGGCTCTGGTCGATCGTGCGCAGTTGCTCCGGCTTACCGGCCCGGAGATGACCGTGCTGCTCGGCGGTCTGCGCGTGCTCGGTGCCAATGCGAACGGTTCGAAGGATGGCGTCCTTACCTCGAAGGTGGGAACGCTGAGCAACGACTTCTTCGTCAACCTGCTCGACATGAGCACGCAATGGACGCCGGCCGGCACCGACGGCACCTATGAGGCCCGCGACCGCAAGACCAATGCGGTGAAATGGACCGGCACGCGCGTCGACCTGATCTTCGGCGCGCACTCGCAGCTTCGCGCCTACGCCGAGGTCTATGCCACGTCGGACGCCAAGGAGCAGTTCGTGAAGGACTTCGCCAAGGCCTGGACCAAGGTGATGAACCTCGACCGGTACGACATCGCGGCGTGAGCTGAGGTCGGCTGATCCCCGGACTTTTTTGGAGGCCGGGGTGTTGGAAACCCAGGGGGGCGGCGCCAAGAGCAACTTGGCGCCGCCCAGCTTTTTGGAGGCGCGAATGACCGCTTGAGGCCGTGCGAAAGCGCACGCTTTTCTCACATCGTGCAAGACAGGCTTCCAGCGCTCAGGCGCAGGGCCCATGGAAAGCGCCACCGTTCACAACGCGCTACAGTCTGTGACTTGTATCACGGTCGCAAAAACTGCTTGATGCAACTTATTTGAACGCATGACCTCGGAAAATCCTGCCCATGAAATTGCGGACGAGAGACCAGGCAGCCCTCTCCATTACATTTGCCGTCGCCATGTCGCTCATTTGCGGCGCATCTTCGCGAGCGGCAGATATGGGCAACGACGAAATCGAGCAGCTTCTCAGAAAGCGATTTTTGATGCGTTGCCCTCTCAAGGCGGCATGCCAGGACTCACCTCATCCCGTCCCGGGGCAATTCCCCATTGTGAAATCCAGACGAGCGAACACGCGCGATGTCGCCAAGCCAGCACCATGAGGTGATCCTCCAATGTCGTTGCGCTTCGTTCGATATGCCGCGGCGGTGTGTGCCATTCCCGGGTTTCTTTGCACGAGCCAGAACGCGCAGGCGCTGGAATGGGTGAAGGGCTGCCTGACAGACAAGAAGGTCTGCCTGACGGCCGCGGCGTTCAAAGCCCCGGATGGTTTCGTCGCACATTTCGGAGCAATGACGACCGCCGACAACGTTAGAAAGTTTCGGGTGCTGGTCCCCTTGGGGGTGCGTTCGGACTATGGTGCTCGGATCAACACGACGGTTGATGGCGGCGGCCTGTCGGCGTGGCTCGACAGTTGCACGTCAGACGGCTGCCTGTCCGAGATCAGCGCGACACGGTGGGCGATCGAGCAATCGGGAGATGGCAATACTTTCGCTGTCAAGGCGTCGGCCAGCGACGGGAAGCCGCTCTCCTTCAGCTTCCGGATGAAGGGATTTCAGGCCGCATATCGTGGGCCGGACGTGGATTGGCGCGAACTTAGCGAATCCCAGCAATCCATATTCACACGGTTGATGCCCGAGGCGAAAGCCGTACAGCCGGCCCCCCTGGGCGAAATTTTCGGAAGTTTCTCCGGCTGGCGGCGTCTCTGCCAGACGGGGAATTCTTCAGCGACCGAGAAGTGTTCGATTCAGAGCAGAGCCGTCGATCGCAACAACGCGTCGATAGCCAATGTCTCCGTGATCTCCAACGACGGACGATCCGGTCTCGGCTTCGTTCTCCCACAAGGCGTTCTTATCCGGGCGGGCACGAAGCTGTCGTTCGACGGCAAGCCATATGGACGTGCGCCAGTCTCCGGCTGCGAAGCGAGCGGTTGCATGTCGGCCTATCTCAGCGCGGATCTGTCCGAGAAGATCAGGCAGTCCAGGACAGTCGAGATCGAATATTTTGAGGCGCGCAGAATACGCGTTTCTATGTCGTTTTCGTTGGCCGGATTGGACGATGCGGCGCGGAGCGTTCAGCCCGGTTCGAAGGCGCCGAACGCAGGGCGAGTTGCGTCCGCTCAGCACGCGACAGCGTCGAAGGGAGTCATCTTAAGACGCGACGTGATCGACAGCGATGTCCTCGATGGGCCCACGGTCGAGAGGCTGGGTGAAGAGCAATTCCAGCCCCAGCAATCGGGCCATGGGTACAAGCCGCCGGATATGTCGGCTCTCAAGCAGAAATGGGCCGAAATCAATCGCCTCAAGGAAGAGGCGAACAAGAAGTCCGGACCGGCTGCGCCGGCGCCCCCTAACGTATTCACCGCTGTCCGCGCGATTCACGAGAAGGGAAAGCGCCTCGAGCATGACGGCCTTTTTCAGGAGGCCGAGGACCGGTACGTGGAAGCCCTGAAGACGATGGAAACGGCCAAGGGGATTGACGCTCCTGATACGGCGAATGCTCTCGCCACGATCGCAAACATCCAACGGAAGACCGGACGCTTGACGGAAGCCGAAGCGACGCTCAACCGCGCGCTCAAGATCACGGAGAAAATACAGCGGTATGAGTCGTCGGCGATCCATGAAGGGCTGTCGAACGTCTATTCCGATCAAGGCAGAGACGATGAGGCCCTCCAGGCGGCGCTGGCGGCACTTTCGATCAAGGAACAGTTCAGCTACCCCGGGCAGCTTGATCTGGCACCGTTTCTCTCGAGGGCAGGCATGCTCTATCTGAAACTGGGCCGACTCGACGATGCGTCGATCCTGCTCGGGCGGGCCTACGACCTGTACCAGAAATTCAGCGGGACGGCGAGCAGCGCGGAATCCGTGTTCGTGCTCACAAACCTGTCCAAGCTCAATGGGCTCCAGGGCCGGCACGCCCGGGCCAGAGAACTCGCTGATCGGGCCGTCGCGACGCTTCAGGCTCGCGCAGAATATCGCGATCACGAATTGATGGCAACGGCACTGGAAGCCCGGGGAGATGCCGCAGCTCTGGATAGCAATTATGCCGAGGCGATTGAGTTCTACACGCGCTCGCTGGGCGTTAGGCAGCGCTATTTCGGTCAGGATAACCCCAACGTCGCGCCTGCACAGCTCGGTCTTGGGAGACTGCTCCGTAAGCAAAGCAAGCCTGAGGAGGCCGTGACCTATTATGAACAGGCCCTTGCCACCAGACTGAAGGCTTTCGGCGCAGCCGATCTCGACGCCTTGAAGGCTCTGGACGAACTGGCGTCGCTCGAGAGCGATCTTGGCGACATGACAAAGGCGCTTGAGTATTCGAGCCGATTGGCTTCGGGCGCACGTGAAGCGCAGGGCGTCTCGTCCCGGATCACGCAAGATCTGGCCAGCGCTGACCAGGCGTCCTATCGCGCTTTCTTCCAGACCAGGCTTGCGATCCTGTCGAAGGTCTCGGACACCGCAGCCGCGGACGCTCCAGCACTGAGCGAAGAGGCGTTCGAGGTTGCGCAGAGAGCGACGACCTCTTCAACGGGCCTCGCCGTGCAGCAGATGAGCGCTCGCATCTCCGCAGGTAGCGGGGTGCTCTCCGACCTGATTCGTCAGCGTCAGGATTTGGAGGCGCGTCGTACGTCGCTGACGAATCAACTCGCCGCGATGTCGGCAAACGGCGGCACGGCCTGGGAGCACGATGCGGCAGTCCTGGTCCGAAAGCAGAAGCGCGAGACGGAAGATCAGCTGCAGGCCATCTTTCAAAAGATTCAGCTTCAGTCTCCGGAATATTCAGAGTTGTCGATTTCGCAACCTGTCACCATCAAACAGGTTCAGAGTCTCCTTGCCGACGACGAAACGCTGATCCTCTGGATCACCACGGAGAAGCAGACTCATATTTTTGGGATTTCGAAGCAGCAGTATAGCTGGCGGCCGACTGCAATGTCGTTGCGGTACTTGACGGACCGCGTCGCCGCGTTCCGGGAAGGCCTGGATGTGGCCCAGCTCTCGAACGCCTCCGGATCCGGCAAGAGCAAAATCTTCGATCTCGGCGTCGCCGCCGGGCTCTATGATCAGCTCTTGAAACCAGTCAGCGGGGTCTTTGCCGGGAAGCGGCACCTCCTCATCGTCGCTTCGGGCCCGCTCACCAGCCTGCCGGCTCACTTGCTGGTGATGCAACGCCCAACAGAAACTGGCGCCACCAACTTTTCGAGCTATCGTGAGGCCCGGTGGCTGATCAAGGATTTTGCCGTGAGCGTGCTGCCTTCAGTCGGCAGTTTGCGCTCCATTCGAATGCCGGAGGCAGCGACGGTGAGAGCAGGCAAGCCTCTCATTGGATTTGCTGATCCCCTGTTCGACCCGCAGGAACGAAAGGTCGCTCTCGCGGCAACCGCAACGCCTCGCAGATCCACCCTGACGCCGAGCGGCTCGTATACGGATTTCTGGCATGGCGCGAACATCGATCGTGATCAGCTTGCGAAGTCGCTTCCTACCCTGCTCGACACCGCGAATGAGTTGAGGGCCGTTGCCAGGAGCACGGGCGCGGCTTCTGAGGATCTGTTTTTCGAGCGGAATGCTTCTGAAACGAACGTCAAGCAGAGCCGGCTCTCCGACTACCGGATCGTCTATTTCGCCACGCATGGGCTGGTTGCTGGAGACATCAAGGGGCTCGGGCAACCCGCTCTCGCGCTGTCCATTCCCGAAGCTCCGAGCGCAGTGGACGATGGCTTGTTGACGGCAAGCGAGGTGACTGAGCTGAGGCTGAATGCCGATTGGGTCGTTCTTTCGGCTTGCAACACAATCGCGGGCGGGGCGCCCGGTGCCGAAGCACTTTCAGGGCTGGCCAAGGCGTTCTTCTATGCCGGTGCCCGGGCCCTGCTTGTCTCTCATTGGTCGGTGGATTCCTCTGCCGCAACGCGGTTGACGACGTCGACGTTTCAAATCTTGAGGGACAATCCAAACCTCGGCCGAGCAGAGGCCCTGCGGCGGTCCATGCTGAGCTTCCTTGCCGATCAGAGCGACCCCATCAATGCATATCCCGGGATTTGGGGGCCGTTCACGATCATTGGCGAAGGCGCGCGGGTACCGGACGGCCCGCGCCGTTGAGCCTGCCTGGACGGATGTGTGAACCGTCACCATCAAACAAAAGGGCAGCCGCGAGGCCACCCTTCGTGTTTCTGACAGGTAGCGAGGCTTACTCGCCGGCCGCCTCGCGCGGAGCCTTCTCGCCGTCGCCGACCTTGCCCTCGAGGTCTTCGCCGGTGGTCTGGTCGACCACCTTCATCGAGAGGCGGGTCTTGCCGCGATCGTCGAAGCCGAGCAGCTTGACCTTGACCTTGTCGCCTTCCTTGACGACGTCGGAGGTCTTCTGCACGCGCGCCGAAGCGAGCTGGCTGATGTGGACGAGGCCGTCCTTGGAGCCGAAGAAGTTCACGAAGGCGCCGAACTCCATCACCTTGACGACGGTGCCTTCATAGATCTGGCCGACTTCCGGATCGGAGGCGATCGACTTGATCCACTTGATCGCAGCCTTCATCGCTTCGCCGTCGCTGGAGGCGACCTTCACGGTGCCGTCGTCCTCGATGTTGACCTTGGCGCCGGTCTTCTCGACGATCTCGCGGATCACCTTGCCGCCGGTGCCGATCACTTCACGGATCTTGTCGGTGGCGATCTTGAAGGTCTCGATGCGCGGCGCGTATTCGCCGAGTTCGGCACGCGCGTTGGTGAGCGCCTTGGACATCTCGCCGAGGATGTGGATACGCCCATCCTTGGCCTGACCGAGCGCGACCTTCATGATCTCCTCGGTGATGCCTTCGATCTTGATGTCCATCTGGAGCGAGGTGATGCCTTGCTCGGTGCCGGCAACCTTGAAGTCCATGTCGCCGAGATGATCCTCGTCACCGAGGATGTCCGAGAGAACCGCGAAGCGCTTGTCTTCGAGGATCAGGCCCATCGCGATGCCCGCGGTCGGCCGCTTCAGCGGCACGCCGGCGTCCATTAGTGCGAGCGAGGCGCCGCAGACCGAAGCCATCGACGAGGAGCCGTTGGATTCGGTGATCTCCGACACCACGCGCGTGGTGTAGGGGAATTCGTGGTGGGGCGGCAGCACCGGGTGGATCGCGCGCCAGGCGAGCTTGCCGTGACCGATCTCGCGGCGCTTGGTGCCACCGAGGCGGCCGGTCTCACCGACCGAGTAGGGAGGGAAGTTGTAGTGCAGCAGGAACGTCTCTTTGTACGTTCCCGACAGCGCGTCGATGTACTGCTCGTCCTCGCCGGTGCCGAGCGTGGTCACGACCAGCGCCTGGGTCTCGCCGCGGGTGAACAGCGCCGAGCCGTGGGCGCGGGGCAGCACGCCGACTTCGGCGATGATGTTGCGCACGGTCTTGCTGTCGCGGCCGTCGATGCGCTTGCCGGTGTCGAGGATGTTCCAGCGAACGATCTTGGCTTCGAGCTCCTTGAACACGCCGCCGATGCGCAGCTTGTCGTATTTCGGCTCCTGCCCTTCGGGGAAGTAGTGAGCAATCACCTTTTCCTTGACCTTGCCGACCGCGGCGTAGCGATCCTGCTTGACCGGAATGGCGTAGGCGGCGCGCAGTTCCTGCTCGACCATGCCGAGCATTTCCTTTTCGAGCGCCGAATTGTCGATCGTGGTGACCTCGCGCGGCTCCTTGGCGGCCTTCTCGGCGAGCTCGATGATCGCCTTGATCACCGGCTGGATGTGGCGGTGACCGAACATCACCGCGCCGAGCATGATCTCTTCGTTCAGTTCCTTGGCTTCCGATTCCACCATCAGCACGGCGTCGGCGGTGCCAGCGACGACGAGGTCGAGCTGGGTGTCGACCATCTCGTCGAGCGTCGGGTTGAGGATGAACTCGTCATTGGCGAAGCCGACGCGGGCGGCGCCGATCGGGCCCTTGAAGGGCGCGCCGGACAGGGTCAGCGCAGCCGACGATGCCACCAGCGCGACGATGTCGGGATCGTTTTCCATGTCGTGCGAGAGCACGGTGACGATCACCTGGGTCTCGTTGCGCCAGCCGTCGACGAACAGCGGACGGATCGGACGGTCGATCAGGCGGGAGACCAGCGTCTCCTTCTCGGTCGGACGGCCCTCGCGCTTGAAATAGCCGCCGGGAATGCGGCCGGCTGCGTAGGTCTTTTCCTGATAGTCGACGGTCAGCGGCAGGAAGTCGACGCCCTCACGCGGCGTCTTCGCCGCGACGACGGTGGCGAGCACCACGGTCTCACCATAGGTGGCGACGACGGCGCCGTCGGCCTGGCGCGCGATCTTGCCGGTTTCGAGCTTGAGGGGGCGTCCACCCCAGTCGATCTCGACTGAATGCTTATTGAACATAGAGGTCTTCTTTCATGGGTTCTCGAAAGAAGGGACGGCTCGAAAAACAAAAACCATGCGCAAGATTGCGGGACGTTGATCGAAGCGGGCGATCAGCGTCCTGCGATCCTGCCATGGTTTTTGGATTTCGGATGGCGTCCATCCTTTCGGGTCATACGGGCGCCTTGCCCGTTGTGCCCAGCCGCCGGATTGCTGCTGGACTGTCAGTCGGCACGAACGCGAACACCAATTCTTCGGTCTTCGCCCATCATGCCCCGGATGCGAACCATCACTCGAGTACGATCCGGAAAAGTGCGAAGCGGTTTTCCGAAAAGATCATGCTCAAACAACAATCCAAAGTGCGATTCTTATCGCGCTTTGGACCCGCACCCGATGCGCACGCAGCCTCGATCAAAAACCTTTAAACAAACGCTTTCGTTCGAAACCACGCGCGAAAACGCGCGCCGTTGGGCGCGCGCAAGAACTCTTAACGACGAATGTTGTGCTTCTCGAGCAGCGCCTTGTAGCGCGCCTCGTCCTTCTTCTTCACATAGTCGAGGAGCGAGCGGCGGGTCGACACCAGCTTCAAGAGGCCGCGACGCGAATGGTTGTCCTTCACGTGGGTCTTGAAGTGGCCCGTGAGGTTGGCGATGCGTTCCGAAAGGATCGCGACCTGAACCTCGGGCGAGCCGGTGTCGCCGGCTTTGTTGGCATTCGTCTTGATGACTTCCGCTTTGCGTTCTGCGGCAATCGACATCGTCAATTTCTCTCGTTGCGAACGGCGCTGGCAGTCAGGCCGGTCAGGTTGAACACACGCTTGGGGATGATTTCGCCATTGCCGACTTCAGCAAGCGCCAAAAGGCGGCCTGCCACCGTGACATAGACTGTGCCGCTACTAGTGGGCGCATCCCGTCCGCGCAATAAAACGGCTTGGCCCCGATGGAGCCTTGCCGCATCAGCCCGAGTGACGGCCAGTGCCGGGATGTCGTCCAGCGCGGTCTCAACGGGCATAAGCGCGTCGGCGAGGCTGCCCTCGCCGGACGCGGCTCTATCGCATAAAGCCTCCAGCTGATCCAGCGGAATCATGTCGTTCTCGCCAAATGGGCCGACCAGGGTCCGCCGCAGGGCGCAGATATGGCCGTAAGTGCCGAGAATCCGGCCCATATCGCGGGCCAGCGCCCGGACATAGGTGCCCTTGCCGCACTCGGCCTCGAACACGGCTCGGTCGTTATCCGGTTGATCCACCAGGGTTAATTGGTGAATTTCAACCGGGCGGGGGGCCAGCTCCACGATCTCGCCGTCGCGGGCGAGGTCATAGGCGCGCTCGCCCTGGACCTTGATCGCGGAATAGCGCGGCGGGGTTTGCTGGATCACTCCTGTGAAGCGGGGCAGCAGGGCCTCGATGGCCTCCCGGGTCGGGCGCTGGTCGGAGGTCGCGGTCGCCTTGCCCTCGATATCGTCGGTGTCGCGTTCCTCGCCCCAGCACACGGTGAACTGGTAGCGCTTGCGGCCGTCCATGACGAAGGGAACCGTCTTGGTGGCCTCTCCAAGAGCAATCGGCAGGCCGCCCGAGGCGAGCGGATCGAGCGTGCCGGCGTGTCCGGCGCGCTTGGCGTTGAACAGGCGCTTGAGCACGGCCACCGCCTGCGTCGACGTCATGCCGATCGGCTTGTCGAGCACCACCCAGCCGTGGACGTCGCGGCGGTCGCGGCGCTGCTGCTGCTGACCCTTCTGCTTGTTGGCGCGCGGATCGTTGTTGACGCGGCGCGGCTCCTGGTGCGGCGCAGAGTTGTCGCCGAGATCCGCAAAATTATTTTTCTGCACGTCGCGCTGATCGGCTTCTTCGCCGCCGATCGTGCCGTGAGCCGGGTCCATCGTCATTGTTCTTCTTCCCGATCCGAATCCGGATCCTGTTCCAAGTCCTGTTCGAGGTCCTTCTGCACCGCAGGTGTTCGCAAAAGCTTCTCGATCCGTTCCGCTTCGTCGAATCGTTCATCGACGCGGAAGCGAAGATCAGGTGCAAATTTGAGGTTAACGCGCCGCGCGACTTCGCCACGCAGGAATTTCTTGTTGCGCTCGAGCGCAGCGATGATGATCTCGGTGTCGCGGCCACCGAGCGGCATCACATAGACTGTCGCGAGCTTCAGGTCGGGCGACATCCGCACCTCCGGCACGGTGATGATATGACCTTCGAGGTCATCATCATGCACATTGCCTTGCGCCAGAATCTCGGCCATCGCGTGGCGAACCTGCTCACCGACACGCAGCTGACGTTGCGAGCCGCCGGGTGCGGAACTTTTCTTCTGATGGTGGCGGGGCATAGTCTGGAAATCACCTCGTCGTGCCCGCGCGTTTGGGACACGAGCATTGTCATTTATCCTGTTGAAACGAATGCGGCGCGATGGCCGGAATAAATCCGGCCATCGCACTCCCGCAATTTCAGCTCAAAAAGATCCAGGCGCTTCGGTAAGATTTGGACTTACAGGGAGCGCTGGATCGTCTCCACGCGGTAACACTCGATCACGTCACCGGCGCGCATATCGTGGTAGTTCTCGAAGGCCATGCCGCATTCCTGACCGGACTGGACTTCCTTCACTTCGTCCTTGAAGCGCTTCAGCGTCGACAGCTTGCCTTCGTGCACGACGACGTTGTCGCGGATCAGGCGCACATTGGCGCCGCGTTCCACGGTGCCGTCGGTGACGCGGCAGCCGGCGACCTTGCCGACCTTGGAGATGTTGAAGATCTCCAGGATCGAGGCATTGCCCAGCATGGTTTCGCGCAAGGTCGGCGCGAGCAGGCCGCTCATGGCCTTCTTCACGTCGTCCACGAGGTCGTAGATGATGTTGTAGTAGCGGATCTCGATGCCGTTGCGCTTGGCGGCCGCAGCGGCCTCCTTGTTGGCACGAACCGAGAAGCCGATGATCGCGGCGTTGAAGCCTTCCGCGAGCGTCACGTCGGATTCCGAGATGCCGCCGACACCCGCATGCAGGATACGCGCGGCGACCTCATCGGTGCCGAGCTTCTCCAGCGAGCCGAGGATCGCTTCCAGCGAGCCCTGCACGTCGGCCTTGATGATCAGCGGGAATTCCTTGCGGCCCGCCGTCTTCAATTGCGACATCATCTGCTCGAGCGAGCCGCGCATGCCGGAGATCGAGGCAGCCGCGTTCTCGCGCTTCTGGTGCGCGCGGTAGCTGGTGATCTGGCGGGCGCGGGCTTCGTTCTCGACGACGGCGAGACGGTCGCCGGCTTCCGGCGGACCGTTGAAGCCGAGCACCTCGACCGGGACCGACGGACCCGCCTCCTGCACCGTTTCGCCCTGATCGGAGATCAGTGCGCGAACGCGGCCCATTTCGGCGCCGGCGACGATGATGTCGCCGATCTTGAGCGTGCCGCGCTGGACCAGCACGGTCGCGACCGGGCCACGGCCGCGATCGAGCTTGGCCTCGATCACGGTGCCTTCGGCCGGCCGCTCCGAATTGGTCTTCAGGTCGAGGATATCGGCCTGGAGCGCGATCATTTCGAGCAGCTTGTCGAGATTGGTCTTGTTCTTGGCAGACACTTCGACGTCGACGACATCGCCGCCGAAGGATTCGACCTGCACCTCGTGCTGGAGCAGCTCGGTGCGCACGCGCTCGGCCTTCGCGTCGGGCTTGTCGATCTTGTTGATGGCAACAATGATCGGCACGCGCGCCGCCTTGGCGTGGTTGATGGCTTCGATCGTCTGCGGCATGACGCCGTCATCGGCCGCAACCACCAGCACGACGATGTCGGTGACCTTGGCGCCGCGGGCACGCATCGCGGTGAACGCGGCGTGGCCGGGGGTGTCGATGAAGGTGATCTTCTTGCCGCTTTCGGGCGACGTCACCTGATAGGCGCCGATGTGCTGGGTGATGCCGCCGGCTTCACCCGAGACGACGTTGGCATGACGGAGCGCGTCGAGCAGCGAGGTCTTGCCGTGGTCGACATGGCCCATCACGGTCACGACCGGAGAACGCGGCTCGTTGTCGGTGGAATCGTCAACCGCGTCGAACAGACCCTCTTCGACGTCGGAGGCTGCCACGCGCTTCACGCTGTGGCCGAGTTCCTCGGCGATCAGCTGGGCGGTGTCGGAATCGATCACGTCGGTGATCTTGTGCATCGCGCCTTGCTTCATCAGCATGCGGATGACATCGACCGCGCGCTCGGCCATGCGGTTGGCGAGTTCCTGGATCGTGATGGCTTCAGGAATGATCACCTCGCGGATGAGCTTTTCCTTCGGCTCGTTCGCCGCGTGGCCCTTCAGACGCTGGGTGCGGCGGCGGAACGAGGCGATCGAGCGCTCGCGGACGTCGCCGGCACTGAACGCGGTGACGACCGTCAGGCGACCGCGCTCCTTCTGCGGGCCGGGCTTGTGGGTGGTCTTGGGGGGTACCACAGGACGCGCGGCGCCGCCTGGACCGCGACGGATCTGGCGCGGACCCTCGTCCTCGTCAGGTCCGGCTGCAACCGCGGGCGCGCGACCCAACGGGCCGCCTCCGGGCCTCGCCGTGGTCGTTCCGGGCCGTGCGGTCGTGGTTCCCGGGCGTGCCGTGGTGGTGGTGCCAGGGCGCGCTGCGGGTGCGCCGGGGCGCGGCGCAGGAGCGGCCGGAGCGGCAGCTGCGGGGCGCGCGGCAGATGCCGGCTGCTCGCCTTCGCCAAAACGCTTCTTGGCCTCGGTCTCGGCCTTGCGCTTGGCTTCGTCCTCGTGACGGTGGCGCTCTTCCTCGGCCTTGCGGCGGGATTCGGCGGCCTCGCGGTCGACGCGTTCGGCGGCTTCGCGAACAGAGCGGCGCTGGGCCTCTTCCTCGGCCACGCGGCGCTCTTCGACTTCGCGCACCTTGGCATCGGCCAGCGCACTGGCGCGGGCGGAACGTTCGTCCTCGGTCAGCGTGCGCAGGACCACGCCGGAGCCGGCGTTGCGCGGCGGAGCCGGGCGCGCGGGAGCGGGTGCCGGCGCGGCCGGAGCCGGCTTTGCAACGACCACGGGAGCCTGCGGCTCGGGGGTACCGTCGATACGGCGCTTGCCACGCTTCTCGACCACGACCTGCTTGCTGCGGCCATGGCTGAAGCTCTGGCGCACAGTGCCCGTTTCGACGCGCGGCTTGAGCGATAGCGTCTTGCTCGGAGCACTCAGCTTCTTGTCGTCAGGGGTCTTGGTATCAACCATTCAGCAGTCCTAATCCTGATCTTTGTTAACGTTGTGCGTTGCCGCACCGTCCTATCGGGTGGTCGTTGTCTCTCAGAAATCCTGGCCGGGCTTTTCGGCAGTCTTGTCAGCGTCCGCCATCCGGTATCGGACCAGCATCTGGCTACGTGACAGGAATGACTTGCTCGCCGGGCCCGCGAGCAGGGCAGCATGTATCACATTTGACCGGGTAAGTGCCAAATCCAATTCTATCGATTTCAGTGCGTTGACGACGGGAATCGGCGGCTTGGCACCGCGATTTCCGTCATTTTGACGCGCCAGCATGTCCAATTTGCGGATTCCGTCCGCGGCCCCGTCGCTGGCATGGATCAGGACCTCGACCGTGCCTTCCTGCAGGGCGCTTTCGACCTTGCCGAAACCGGCGACGATCTGGCGCGCCTTGGCCGCGATCCCAAGGACTTCGGTCACGCTCCGGACCAGGAGCACCTCGATGTCGGCAGGAAACGTCTGGGGAATGCGCAGCTCGCGCTTGAAGGCCTTACCAAAATGGTGACGCCGCACGGCTTCCGCAACCACCCCGCGTGAGGCGGTGACCCACATGCCGCGTCCGGGCAGCTTGCGCTTGAGATCGGGAACTATGTCGCCTTGCGGCGAAACGACGAAGCGGATCAGCTCGTCGATTGGTCGGACCTCGCGACTGACCGCGCACATCCGCATGGTCGCGGACCTTTCGGTCCGCGGGCCATTGTCGAGATCGTGGTCAGTATCTGCGAGCATCCGGGCGACATTCTCCCTTGCCCTTAAGCCGGCTGATCTTCAGCCGCCTCAGCCTCTTCGGCTGGCTTGGCGAGATCGGCCTCGGTGATCCAGCCGGCCTTGACGCGGGCCTGCATGATCATGGCTTCGGCATCGTCACGGGAGATTTCGAGACCATCGAGCGCGCCGGCGAACTTGGTCTGCTCGCCACCTTCCTTGCGCTCGGTCCAGCCGACCAGATCGTCGGTGGCGCAGCCGGCGAGGTCGTCGACCGTCTTGATGTCGTTCTCGCCGAACTTGACCAGCATCTTGGAGGTTACGCCGGGCACGTCCTTGACGGCGTCCTCGACACCGAGCTCCTTGCGCTTGGTCTCGATCTCGGCCTCCTGCTGCTCGAGATATTCGCGGGCACGGTTCTGGAGCTCTTGCGCGGTTTCCTCGTCAAAACCCTCGATGCCGGCGAGTTCCTTGAGGTCCACCATCGCGAGTTCCTCGACCGAGGTGAATCCTTCGGACGCCAGCAGCTGGCCGACCACTTCGTCGACGTTGAGCGATTCCATGAAGACGCGGGTCGAGTTCTCGAAGTCGGCCTGGCGGCGCTCCGATTCCTCCTGCTCGGTCAGGATGTCGATGTCCCAGCCGGTGAGCTGCGAGGCCAGACGCACGTTCTGGCCGCGGCGGCCGATCGCCAGCGAGAGCTGGTTGTTGGTATCGGGCACGACGACTTCGATGCGCTCGCGGTCTTCGTCGATGACGACCTTGGAGACTTCGGCCGGCGCCAGCGCGTTGACCACGAAGGTCGCGATGTCCGGCGACCAGGGAATGATGTCGATCTTCTCGCCCTGCAATTCGTTCACCACGGCCTGCACGCGCGAGCCGCGCATACCGACGCAAGCGCCGACCGGATCAACCGAGGAATCGCGGGAAATCACGCCGATTTTCGCGCGCGAGCCGGGATCGCGAGCGACCGCCTTGATCTCGACGATGCCGTCATAGATTTCAGGCACTTCCTGCGCGAACAGCTTCGCCATGAACTGCGGATGGGTGCGGGAGAGGAAGATCTGCGGGCCGCGGGTCTCGCGGCGGACGTCGAAGATGTAGGCGCGCACGCGGTCGCCGTTGCGGAACACTTCGCGCGGCAGCATTTCGTCGCGGCGGATGATGGCTTCACCGCGGCCGAGATCGACGATCACGCTGCCATATTCGACGCGCTTGACGACGCCGTTGACGATGTCGCCGATGCGGTCCTTGAATTCCTGATATTGCCGGTCGCGCTCGGCCTCGCGCACCTTCTGCACGATGACCTGTTTGGCCGACTGGGCGGCGATGCGGCCGTATTCCAGCGGCGGCAGGGTGTCAGCGATGGTGTCGCCGACCTGGGCACCGGGATTGGCGCGCTGCGCGTCCACCAGCGAGATCTGGTTGGAATGGTTTTCGACCGTCTCGACGACCAGCATGTGGCGCGACAGCCGCAGCTCGCCCTTCTTGGGGTCGATCTCGGCATGAACGTCAGTCTCGCTGCCGTAACGGGCCCGCGCCGCCTTGGCGATGGCGTCCTCCATCGCCGCGATGACGATGCCGCGGTCGATCGATTTCTCGCGCGCAACGGCGTCGGCGATCTGGAGCAACTCAAGTCGATTGGCGCTGACTGCCATGGCTAGTCTCCTTCGTCAGGATCGATCTCGCCCCGCCGCACGCGGTCGGCGGCCAGGCGATGTTTCTTCGTATTGGTCGGGGCCGGCTTCTTCGTCGGCTTGGTGTTCTTGGTGGTCTTTTCGCTGATCTCGGCGTGCGGCGCCTTCGGCGGCTCGATGCCGAGATCGCGGCGCATCTCGCGCGCCGCGGCCTTGCCGCGGCGCATGGATTGCGCGATCAGCTCGTCGGTCAGCACCAGGCGTGCCTCGCCGATATCTTCCATCGTCAGGAGAACTTCGGTATCGTCGCCGGCCTTGGCATCGTCGCGGCGCAGATGCACGCGGTCGCCTTCGACCGCACCCAGCATGCCGCGGAACCGCTTCCGCCCCTCATGGGCGACGGCCATGTCGATCTTCACCAGATGACCAGAATAGCGTTCGAAATCGGAACGACGCACCAGCGGACGGTCGATTCCCGGCGAGGAGATTTCCAACCGGTAGGCGCGATCGATGGGGTCGGCGACGTCGAGCACGGGCGACAGCGCTCGCGAGATCGCCTCGCAATCCTCGACCTGCATCGATCCGTCCGGCCGCTCGGCCATGATCTGCACGGTGCAGCCGGCTTCGCCGGAAATGCGGATCCGCACCAAGCGATAGCCCATACCCTCGAGCACCGGACCCGCAACCGCCGACACCCGTGCAGCCGCACCCGGCTCGACCACGAGCCTCGGTTCGGCCAACAACTCAGAATCCTTGGAACCAGCGTTCGGTTCGGTCATATCAGGGGTCAAGGCGCTCGTCGGTTTAGGCTTGGGTTAAGGCTTCGTTACGATTTCAAAGCGGCTTCGGAACTTTCCCGACAGCGCGTCGGGCCGCATCTTCCGCCAAGCCGCGTTCAGGTAATAAAAAAGAGCGGGTCCTTTCGGGCCCACTCTCACTACGCGGATCGTATGAGAAGATGAATTGGCGCTGATATAGCCCTTTCCGCCCTCCCGGACAAGGCCCATCGCGGGCCAGACGAGGCTTTTTGCGCCCGTCTGGCAGGCCCCCCGCGCAACGCTTCCTTCACCTCCGAGGCCTAAATTCCCTGATTGTGGGGCGGCTTGGACCAAGGGCGCACCCGCGGCGTGCCCTATACGAGTTTGCGTTTTCATGACCGTTGCCACGTCGCTCATTCCCGGACTGGACGATATCGTCAAACGCGGCGACCCCCGGCGTCGTGGCGAGATCGCGCGCGCGATCTCCCAATTATTCTTCCAGGACGCCGAGAAGCTCCGTCCCGATCTCGTCGATCTCTTCGACAATCTGCTGATCGATCTCGTCCCGCATGCCGAGCTTGCCTCGCGCGTCGATCTCGCCGAACGCTTCTCGCACCTCAACAACGCGCCGCCGCATCTGGTTACTCAGCTGGCGCGTGAAAACGAGATCGCGGTGGCAGGCCCGGTGCTGCGCCGCTCGCCCGTGCTCGACGACGCGGCTCTGGTCGAGATCGCGCGGCTGAAAGGTCAAGGCCATTTGCTGGCGATGACTGAGCGGCCGACGTTGTCGGCGGACATCACCGACGTACTGGTTGAGCGCGGCGACCGCGACGTGGTGCGTCGTGCCGCGGGCAATGCCGGTGCGGTGTTCTCGGCAGGCAGCTATTCCGCGATGATCAAGCGCGCGTCACAGGACGGCGTGCTGACGCTCAAGATCGGCCAGCGCGACGACCTTTCGGGCGAACACCTTAAAGAGCTTCTGAACGGCACGCTCGATGTCATTCGCCGCCGCCTCTCCAGCGTGGTCAAGCCTGTGCGCCAGGTCGAGATCAAGCGCGCGATGGCGTCGATAGAGGAGGCCACGCTCCCGCCGGGCCCGCGTCGCGATTTTTCGGCGGCGCAGCGCACGGTGCTGGCCCTGCACCGCGAGGGTCATCTCGGCGAGAGTGCGTTGCTTGGCTTCGCAAAGGCGCACAAATACGAGGAATCGATCGCCTCGCTTTCGGCGATGGCCGGCATCCGCCTCTCGATCCTCGACCGCCTGATCGCGGGAGACCGCTGCGATCCGATCCTGATTCTTGGCCGCGTGCTGAATCTCGGCTGGCCCACGGTGCGCGCGCTGATCCTGATGTGGTACGGTTCGCATCGCAGGCCCGCCGAAGCCGATCTCGAGCAAGCGCGCGTGAACTTCGCGCGCCTGATGCCGTCGACGGCCGAGCGCGTCGTGAAATTCTGGCGCAACCGGCAGACGATCTAAAACCGTCGAAACCGCAGATACGCCGCCTTGCGGCCTTCGCGCGTGGCTTTTCTGCCATAGCGCGTCATGGTGTAGCCGTTCCAGGGCAGCCGAAAATCATCGGCGCGCTCCGCGAGCCATTTGAAATCCGGCGAGCGCGCAAGATGCGACAGCGTCCAGGCACAGTAATCGTCGATGTCGCAGACGAAACGGAATTCGCCGCCCGGCTTCAGCACGCGCGCCATCGCCGCGATCGTCCTGTCCTGCACGAAGCGCCGCTTCCAGTGCCGTCGCTTCGGCCAGGGATCCGGATGGATCAGGTCGATCCGCGACAGTGAGGCCTTCGGCAGCCAGGCCAGCAATTCGGCGGCATCGCCCGCGAACAGGCGGATGTTGGCAATTTTGGCGGCCTCGATCTGCGCGAGGATCTTTGCCATGCCGTTGACATAGGGCTCGCAGCCGATGAAGCCGGTCGTGGCGAAGTTCTGCGCCTCGGCCGCAAGATGCTCACCGCCGCCAAAACCGATCTCGAGCCGCACATCCTCCGCGACGGGATCGAAGATCTCGTTGGCGCTCGCCGGTGCTTCACCCTTGATGTCGAGCGCGAGCTGCGGCAGCAGATGATCGACCAGCTCGGTCTGGTGCTGCCTGAGCTTGTGGCCCTTACGGCGCCCGAAGAATGCGCGCTCGCTGTCGTCGCGATCGGGGTCCGACTTGCGCTCGTTCATCGCAGCGTCTGATAGAGGCGATAGAGCAGCCGTGCGCGCGGTTCGAGCGACGAGACATAGAGCTGCTCATAATGGGTGTGTGCGCCCTTGCCGTCGACGCCGAGCCCGTCGAGCGTGCCGGTGTAGGGAGCGGTGAAATTGCCGTCCGAGCCGCCGCCGGTATAGGTGTCGATCAGCTCGAAGCCGATCTCGGTCGCGAGAGTCTTGGCGTGCTCGTACAGCGAGGCGCCTGCATTGCCCTTCTCGTAAGGCGGACGGTTGAGCTCGCCGGTGACCTTGACAGTGACGCCCTCGGTCTTCGACGTCAGCCCCAGGATCTTGCCGACGAATTCGTTCGCATCGCTGAAGCTCATCACGCGCAGATCGATTTCGGCATAGGCTTCTTCCGGCGTCACGTTGGGGCGCGTGCCGCCGCGCACCAAACCGACATTGACGGTGACGCCGCGCGTCAGATCGTTCATCGCCTCCAGCGTCTGGATGACGTTGGCGAGCTCGCGAATCGCGCTGCGGCCGTCCTCGGGCCGCGAGCCGGCATGCGCGGGCACGCCCTTGATGAACACCTTGAAGCGTCCGACGCCCTTGCGGCCGGTGACGATCTTGCCGCCGTCGCGCGCCGGCTCCGTCACCAGCACGTATTTGGCCTTGCGCCCTTCCTTCTCGATCAGTGCACGCGAAGTGGGGCTGCCGATCTCCTCGTCGGAGGTGAACATGTGGGTGATGCCGAGCGGCGGGCGATTGCCGTCGGCGCAGAGCGCACGAAACGCGTGGTGGGCGATATAGGCGCCGCCCTTCATGTCGTAGATGCCGGGACCGAACGCGCTGTCGCCCTCGACCTTGAACGGCAGGCGCTCGATGAATCCCAGGGGATGAACGGTATCGAGGTGGCTCAGCACCAGGATACCCGGCTGGTCCTGGCCCCAGGCCGAGCGGGCCAGAAGATGATCGCCGCAACCGTCGACGCCGGCGATGCGCTCGAGCGTGACAGGCAGATCGCGGTGTTGATCCGCAACCAGCGACACGAGTTTGTTGACTTGTTCAGGAGCTTCCGTTGGCGTCTCGATCTCCACCCAGCGACGGATGCCATCGAGAATAGTTTGGGTATCGAACCAGTTGGAGCTGACCATGGAAGTATCTGTGCCTTTGAATCGCATCATCTGAAAGGGCGCACATCAACGCGCGGCCGCAAATGACGGCATAGGACAGATTTCACGCAGCCTCAAATCGGATTGAGGTGGCGCGTCAGCGCTTGTCGGGACCTTCGCGGGCCGCGATCTGCTCGACGAGATCGACGATGGAGCGGCGCATTTTCGAATCAATGATTCGCGTGAACGCCTTGGTCAAAGCAAGACCTTCGGAGGTCGCGAGGAAGTCCGAGACGTAAGAGGGCGAAGCGCCTTCTGCAAAGCCGTCGGGACCAGCCACACCGCTGGGGCCGCCCTCGAACAGGAACGACACCGGCACCTGCAGAATCTCGGAGATCTGCTGGATGCGGCTCGCGCCGACGCGATTCGTGCCCTTCTCGTACTTCTGAACCTGCTGGAAAGTCAGGCCCAAAGCTTCGCCGAGCTTCTCCTGGCTCATGCCCAACATGATGCGGCGCATGCGCACGCGGCTGCCGACATATTTGTCAACAGGGTTGGGCGCTTTCGACATTTCCTCAGCCTCCAAACACCACCTTCAGCGCAATCGACGGAATGCCTCAGGTGCCAGCAGCGTAAAAATCAAACCCTGTTATTGAGAAACATTGCGGAGAAATTTAGCAATGCCCACTGTCTTTCGCAGCGGGTGCAGAATGAGGAACCCGCGTGCAGTCTGTCAACCGTGCGACTACGGTTGTCAAAGGATTCCGGCCGGTTCGACCGAAAACCGCAAGCGACGGTGTGATCACGGGTGCCGTTTGGCAACACGCCGGCGGACTGCGAGAATCATGGCCAGCGCGACCAGCATGGCTGCGGGCACGTCGCCGACCCGCGCATAGATGGTCGGCGGGATCGCTGCAGGCAGGCTTGCATCCAAAATGCCTTCGGTCCCGAGACCGAGGCTGGCGATCGTTCGTCCCACCGGATCGATCACAGCGGAGACGCCGGTGTTGGCGGAGCGGACCAGCGGCAATCCCAGTTCGATCGCGCGCATCCGCGCCTGCTCCAGATGCTGATAGGGGCCGGTCGAGATGCCGAACCAGCCATCATTGGTGAGGTTCACGATCCAGCCCGGACGCTCGTTGCGTCCGGCAACCTCGCCGGGAAAGATGGCTTCGTAGCAGATCAATGGGAGTGCGCTTGGTGCGCCCGGCACGATGAGTGCGTGCCGCACAGTTCCGGGAATGAAGCCGCCGCGCATCCGCGTCAGCTGCTCGAAGCCGAGCTTCTCCATCAGATCCTGATAGGGCAGAAATTCGCCGAACGGCACCAGGTGCAATTTGTCGTACACAGCGAGCACGCTGGCGTCGTGATCGATCACATAGATCGAATTATAGGCACGCGTGACCGGCGTTCCTCGCGGTAGGTCCGGCGCGCGGACCGAACCCGTGATCAGCACCGTGCCCTTCGGCAGCAGCTCGGCGATTTGCGCCATCGCGTCGGCTTCGCGGGTCAGGAAAAACGGAAAGGCGGATTCCGGCCAGATCAGGATGGTGGCATCGCGCACGCCGGTTGATTGCGGCCCGGAGGCGCGGTCCGACAGCGCGAGGTACTTCTTCATCACCTCCGCCTTGGCGGCGTAGTTGAACTTGGCGTCCTGCTGGAGGTCCGGCTGCATCAGGCGCAGCTTGGTGCCCGCGACCATCGTGGTCGGATGCAGCGACAGGCGGATCGCGCCGAAGATGCTCATGACAATCAGAAGCGTAATCGCAGCAACCGGCGCGCGCCATGCCGGGCGGCGATCGGGCGTGCGATCGATCAGCGCCGCGGGGCTCGCGAAGATGGCGAGGCTGAGGAACGTCATGCCCCAGAGGCCGATCAGCGAGGCCGCCTGCGCCAGCGGCAACGGCTCGGACAGCGCATAGCCGAACGCGTTCCAGGGGAAGCCGGTCAACACGTGACCGCGCAGCCATTCGGCGATGGTGAGACTCGCAGCGAGCGCGAGGATGCGGGTGGCATCCTTGGTCCAGAGCAGGCGGGCCAGCGCAAAGCCGATTGCCGTGAAGATCGAGAGATAGGCGGGCAGGCCGAGCACGGCGAACGGCGTCAGCCAGGCAAAGATATCGGCATCGACGAAGAAGGCTTTGCCGATCCAGTAGAGGCCGGGCACGAAATAGCCGAGCCCGAACCAGTAGCCGGTCAGCGCCGCGGCGGGGACGCCGTTGTAGCGTCCGGCGCCGGCGCCGTCGATCAGCCAGACCATGACGGGCAGGGTGAGGAACAGCACCGGAAAGATGTTGAACGGTGCCAGCGCCAGCACCGACAGCGCGCCGCACCCCATCGCAAGGAGCGCGCGCTTCCAACCCCAGGTCAGGATGATGGCAAGCGCAATCTGCCGAAATCGCTGGAAGGCGCTCACTGCGGGCCGGTCCCGTCGCCTGGCGGCGGGGTGGGCGTGTCGCCGGACGGCGGCTGGCCGCTCTCCGGCGTGGTCTCGCGGCGACGGCTCTCGCGCTGGGTGCGCGGTGCGGGGCGTTCCTTCCGCGTCGAGATCCGCAGCCGCTTGACGCGGCGCGGATCGGCGTCGAGCACCTCGACCTCGTAATGGCCGGGGCCCGAGATCACCTCGCCGCGCACCGGCAGGCGTCCGACGAAGCTGACGAGATAACCGCCCAGTGTCTCCACTTCCTCGCCGGCCTCGCCGGTGACGAAGTCCTCGCCGATCACGGTGCGGACGTCGTCGAGGCTGGCGCGGGCATCGGCGATGAAGGCATTGTCGGGTAGCCGGACGATCGAGGGCGGCTCGTCGCTGTCATGCTCGTCGTCGATCTCGCCGACGATCTGCTCGACGATGTCCTCGAGCGAGACCAGCCCGTCGCTGCCGCCATATTCGTCGACCACCAGCGCCAGGTGGATACGCGTCGCCTGCATCTGCGCGAGCAAATCGATCGCCCGCATCGAGGGCGGCACGTAGAGCAGCTTGCGGATGATGCGCGCCTCGCCGAGCGGCAGCGCGAGATCGACGGTACGCAGGTCGAGCCCGGCCGGCAGCGGTTTCTTGCGCTTGGTTTTGGTCGCGTCAGACACACGCGCGCGCGCCGTCATGAAGGCGAGCAAATCGCGGATGTGGACGATGCCGACGGGATCGTCGAGCGTCTCGTTGTAGACCACGAGCCGCGAATGACCCGCGCTCTCGAAGCGGTCCATCAATTCGCCGAGCGGGATGTCGCGCTTCACCGCGATGATGTCGGCGCGATGCACCATGACGTCGGCGATGCGGCGCTCATGCAGGCTGAGGATGTTGCGCAGCATGGTGCGCTCGACGGTCGAGAAGCCGGTGTCATCGGGCGTCGTGGCGTCGAGCACGACCTGGAGGTCGTCGCGCACCGAGCCCGCCTTCCAGCCGAACAGCGTGCGGATGGCGCGCAGCAGCCAGCCATCCGCGGTCGGTCGCAGGACCTCGCTCGGCGTCACCACGGCTGGCAGGTTCGGCGTGTTGCGGGGATTGTCGTGGATAGGTTCGGAATCCGGCATCTCAGTGCGTCCCTGCGCGATCAGCATAGGGGTCGGGGATGCCGAGATGAGCCAGGATCTCCGTTTCCAGCGCTTCCATCTCCTCGGCGTCGCCGTCGTTCTCGTGGTCGTAGCCGACCAGATGCAGGAAACCGTGCACGGCGAGATGGCTCAGATGATGTTCGAACGGCTTGTGCTCCTCGTCCGCCTCGCGCCGCATGGTCTCGTAGGCGATCGCGATGTCGCCGAGCATGCGTGGCGCATCGCCCGGCTTCCAATCCCCCTCCGGCTGGAGAGCGGGAAACGACAGCACGTTGGTCGGCTTGTCGATGCCGCGCCAGTTGCTGTTGAGCGTGCGGATGCCGGCATCGTCGGTCAGCATCACCGCCACTTCGGCGTCCGCGACGTCTTCGTCGACACTCTCGGCGGCAGCCGCGACCGCGCGCTGGATCACGGCTTCGGAATCAGGTTCGCGCTGCCAGCAATCGGCAACGACGAGGACCTCGGTCATGGGAAGGTTGGGATGTGACATTGTCTTTGTTCGGAACGAAGGGGCGACATGTCCGCGCCCCCTGTGGTCCGGCTGTTGTCTCGTCAGGATTTACCGGCGGCCGGCCGCTGCGGCTGCCCTTCATAGGCAGAGACGATTCGTGCCACGAGTTCGTGGCGGATCACGTCCTCGGCTTTGAAATGAACTTGCGCAATGCCCTCGACGCCGCTGAGCAGGCGCGTCGCTTCAGCCAGGCCCGAGGTCTGGCCGTTCGGCAGGTCGATCTGCGAGGGATCGCCCGTCACGATCATGCGGCTGTTCTCGCCCAAACGTGTCAGGAACATCTTCATCTGCATCGACGTGGTGTTCTGCGCCTCGTCCAGGATGATGGCGGCATTGGTCAGCGTGCGGCCGCGCATGAAGGCGAGCGGCGCGATCTCGATCTCGCCGGTCTGCAGCGCGCGCTCGACGATGCGCGCATCCATGAGGTCATAGAGCGCGTCGTAGATCGGGCGCAGATAAGGATCGACCTTCTCGCGGAGATCGCCGGGCAAGAAGCCGAGCCGCTCGCCGGCTTCGACCGCCGGACGCGACAGGATGATCTTGTCGACCTCCTTGCGCTCGAACAATTGCGCGGCGTGCGCAACCGCGAGCCAGGTCTTGCCGGTGCCGGCCGGGCCGACGCCGAACACCAGCTCGTGGCGCTTCAAGGCGCGAATGTAGGAATCCTGTGCTGCGGTGCGCGCGCGCACCGGGCGCTTGCGCAAATTGATGCTGTCGAAGTTTGACTTGCCCGACTTCGCGTCGAATTCGAACAGCGAGCCCTGCGCGATCACGGCGCGGATCGCACCTTCGACCTCGCCCTGGTCGAGATCCTGCCCCTTCACGGCCTGTGCGTAGAGCGTCTCCAGCACGCGGCGGGCGGCATCGCAGCCGTCGCGCGAGCCGCCGATGGTG
>NZ_JADPJH010000026.1:95118-125316 GCF_023073315.1 Bradyrhizobium sp. 1
TGCCCTTGGAGTCGACCACGACGCCGAGCCGCCGTTCGATCTGCGCGAGGTGCTGGCCGTAAGGGCCGACCAGCGCGGAAGCGGCGCGATTGTCCTCGAAGTCGATGACGACCTGGGTCTCGGGCGGAACTTGCATGTCGCGGTCAAATTTGCGGCTGGGAGCGATAGAAGAAGACGAATCCGATGCACTTTTGGGCAAGGGTTCAGGCTCCACTGGCTTGCGATAAAGCGGGTTCGTGCGCGTTCGGTGGCGTCACGAGCTCGCCGAGGAAGCTGTAGCGCTCGAGGCTATCGATGCGCACGGGCAGGATTTTTCCGATGATGTCGGCCGAGGCCATCACATGGGCGGGCTGGAGAAATGCGGTGCGGCCGACGATCTGGCCGTCCTTGCGTGCCGGACGTTCGAACAGCACGTCGACCGTTGAGCCAATCGCAGCCTTGTTGAAGGCCGATTGCTGGCTGTCGATCAGTTCCTGGAGCCGCTCCAATCGCTGGTCCATCTCGGCGGGGGACACCGTCTCCTGCATGTCCGCAGCCGGCGTTCCCGGCCGGGCGGAGTATTTGAACGAATAAGCGGCAGCGTAGCCGATTTGCGTGACAAGCGCGAGCGTGGCGAGAAAATCTTGCTCGCTTTCGCCCGGGAAGCCCACGATAAAATCTGATGAAAAAGCAATGTCTTGGCGCGCGGACCGGAAACGGTCGATGACTCCTCGATAATCATCGGCGGTATGCTTCCGGTTCATGGCGGAAAGAATCCGGTCCGAACCGGACTGCACCGGCAGGTGCACGAACGGCATCAGGGCATCGAGATCGCGATGGGCTGCAATCAAACTGTCATCGACGTCGCGGGGATGGCTGGTCGAATAGCGCAGCCGCGCGATGCCGGGAATTTTCGCCAGATGTTCGAGCAGCCGGCCAAGCGGCCAGCTTTTCCCGTCCGGCCCCTCGCCATGATAGGCGTTGACGTTCTGCCCGATCAGGGTGAGCTCGCGCACGCCGTTGTCGGCGAGCCGCTTCACGTCGTCGACGATCTTCGCCACCGGGCGCGAGACTTCCGAGCCCCGCGTATACGGCACGACGCAGAAGGTGCAGAACTTGTCGCAGCCTTCCTGCACCGTGACGAAAGCGGAAATGCCGCGCGCGCGGATCGCATCGGGCCTGGGCTGGGCGAGGAAGCCGAACTTGTCGGCCGCGGGAAACTCGGTCTCGATCGCGCGGCCCTGGTCGCGCGCTCGCTTCAAAAGCTCCGGAAGGTGATGATAACTCTGCGGGCCGACCACGACGTCGACCACGGGCGCGCGGCGCGTGATCTCCTCGCCCACGGCCTGCGCCACGCAGCCAGCGACTGCGATCTGCATCGCGCGGCCACCGCGCGCGGCCTCGTCCTTGGCGAGGCGCAAGCGCCCGAGCTCGGAATAGACCTTTTCCGATGCCTTCTCGCGGATATGGCAGGTGTTGAGGATGACGAGGTCGGCGTCCTCGGCGTTATCAGTCTCCACGAATCCTTCCGGAGCCAGCGTGTCCACCATGCGCTGCGCATCGTAGACGTTCATCTGGCAACCATATGATTTAATGTGCAGCTTGCGCGGCGGCGTCATGGAACCCGGAAATGAGGTGGGAGACAGCCCTCAGATATAGGCTGGAGAGCCGAAAATCCAGCGATTGGGTGCCTGAAAGGTCGTTCCGGGGGGCGATGCAGCCGCGAAGTGCGGAATCGAGAGGTTTGGGCCGGATTCAGCCCGTCAGGGCATCCGCTACGACCCGGCGGACCAGCTCAGGTAATTGATGCATGTCCGAGAAAGTCAGGTCGGCACCGGCCCGGCGCAGGGTCTCGGCATGGCCGGCCCCGCAATGGCTGCCACCGTAAAAGCCGAACACTTTCATCCCGGCTGCCCGCGCGCCGGCGATGCCGGCAAGGCTGTCCTCGATCACGACGCAGCGCTCGGGCGGGACGCTCATTTCCTTGGCAGCAAACAGGAACAGGTCCGGTGCGGGCTTGCCATTCGTCACTTGCGAGGACGAGAAAATGTTCGGCGCGAGGCGCTCATAGAGGCCGGTGCTCCCGAGGCTCACCCGCATGCGCGGATGCGAACCGCTGGAGGCAACGCAGACATGTTGCGTCACGACGTCGAGCACGTCGTGGATGCCGCGGATCGCCTCGAGGCCGGCTTCGAATGCCCGAAACAGCTCGTCTTGGAGATCGTCGTGATAGGCCCCGGGCAGTTTGCGGCCGAGTTCGGTTTCAATCTCGAGATTGGCCTGTTTTGTCGAACGGCCGAGGAAGCGCGCGGACACCTGCTCCGATGTGATCGGATAGCCGTGCCGGGTCAGCACATCCGCATGCGCGCGACAGGAGATCACTTCGCTGTCCACGAGCACGCCGTCGCAATCGAAGATGATGAGATCTACTGGCACGAAGGCATGATCCGGAAAAGTGTGGAGCGGTTTTCCGACAAGATCACGCCACTTAAGACGTCGGCTTGTCATCGTCGAGCGGGACGCAATAGAGCTCGAGCCGGTGATCGACCAGCTTGTAGCCGAGCTTGCGGGCGATTTCCGCCTGCAGCTTCTCGATCTCCTCGGAGGTGAATTCGATCACCTTGCCGTCGCGCAGATTGATGAGGTGGTCGTGATGGCTGTCGCGCATCGTCTCGTAGCGCGCGCGGCCCTCACGGAAATCATGACGCTCGATGATGCCGGCATCCTCGAACAGTTTGACGGTGCGATACACGGTCGAGATCGAGATCTTGTCGTCGACGGCGACGCAGCGCCGGTACAATTCCTCGACGTCGGGATGGTCGACCGCCTCCGCGAGCACGCGGGCGATGACACGGCGCTGTTCGGTCATGCGCATGCCGGTGGCGGCACAGCGGTTTTCGATGCCGGACGCCTTGGATGCGGGGGAAGGTTTAAGTCCAGTCATGTGTTGTCTGCCTGACGGGGCGCTTTCTGCCATCAATATTACGACAAGTCACGTCGCATCAGAAGTGCGTTCAATTGTTCCCCGTTCGGCTGCTTATAGTAGCGTTCGCGGCGTCCGACCACCATGAATCCGGCCCGGTCATAGAGCCGCCGCGCGGGCTGGTTATTTTCGTCGACCTCGAGAAATATTGTGCGCACGCCGCGCCCTGCGAGATGGCCGAGATGGGTCATCAGCAGCGTGCGGGACAGGCCGCGGCCGCGATGGGCCTGGTCGACCGCGACCGAGAGGATTTCCGCTTCATCCGCGCCGATCCGCGACACCGCAAAGCCGACCGTCTTGCGGCCAAGGCGCAACCGATGCACGAGCGTGTTGCGCTCGCTCATCATGGTCTCGAACTCGCCCTCGCCCCAGCCATGCGCGAAGGAGGCGCCGTGAAGCTGTGCAAGCCGCGCGGCATCGCGCGCGGACGCTGGCTCGACGGCGGCGGTACCGCCGCGCCACCATTCCGACAACCATTTCATCATGAGCTTGCGGCTTGAACTGCGAGCGGCGGAAGTCGCGCCGGCTTTGCGTCGGGCGCCTTCAGATAGAACGGCCGCGCCGGCGTCGTCTCGGGATTGGCCGCGGCGCCGAGCCATGCGACCCAGCTGATGTCGGGCGCGGGTTGGTCGTCGACCGCAACCGGCTGCGGCCCATCCTTCGGCCAGCGATCGGCAAGCATTTTTGCGGCGTTGCCGACCAGATGCGGCGCGCCGAATTGCGAGGCCGCGATCGCTTCGTCGATCGAAGCGACGCCCGGCCGCACCAGTTGACTGCCGTCGCCGGCGACGATCTGGAAATAGACGTGATCGTGCCGCGCATCGATTGCCGAGATCACCGGCACCGCTCCACTCTGACCGACGACCGTGGCGGCATAGGCGGATAACGTCGTCAGTCCGACGGCCGGCCGCTTGGCCGCAAGCGCAAGGCCGCGCGCTGCCGAGATGCCGACGCGCAGGCCTGTAAAGCTTCCGGGACCGACGGTGACGGCGATGCGGTCCAGCGACGTGAAGGCGAGATCGGCCGATTGCATCACGCGCGCAATCATCGGCATCAGCGCCTCGGCGTGGCCGCGCTTCATGAGGACCTGCTCCTGCGCAAGGAGCTGGCCGGCGTCGGTGTCGAGAACGGCGGCCGCGCACGCTTCCAGCGCGGTATCTATGGCAAGGATCAGCATCGAATCAGCTTAGTCGGTTCCGCCACGGTCGAACCAGTCCAAGTTTGATTTCTCGACAGGCGCACGATTGGCCCCGTAATTCTACGTGCACGGGAAGGCGCCGGGACCCTCGCGCCCCATTTTGAAGCAACTGCATGGATTTGCAACCTGCGGGATAGCTAAGTATTTGAAATAATGTCATTTTAAGAAATCATTAGCAATCAAATGCCACCTTGCGGGCATAGCGGAAAAGCGAGTCAACGACGACGCGGGCGATGCATTTTGGCAGATCAGGCCACGCGCGGTCCGGGCATTTGCGAAGGGGTTCTTTAATGTCTTTTTGGCGAAGCGGCTCTTCCGCGCGCGCGGCGATGGCTCAGGTCAGTGCGCTCTCGAAATCCCACGCCGTGATCGAATTCAATCTCGGCGGCACCATTCTGACCGCCAACCGGAATTTTCTGGACGCGATGGGCTACCGGCTCGACGAGATCGTCGGCAAGCACCACAGCATGTTCGTGGTGCCGGAGGAGCGGAACAGCGCGGCCTATCGCGAATTCTGGGCACGTCTCGGCCGCGGCGAATACCAGTCCGCCGAGTACAAGCGGCTCGGCAAGGGCGGCCGTGAGATCTGGATCCAGGCGTCCTACAATCCGATCATCGACGAGGCCGGCAAGCCGGTGAAGGTCGTCAAGTTCGCCACCGACATCACCGCGCGAAAAATCCGCAGCCTCGAGGATGCCGGCAAGATCTCTGCGATCGGCCGCGCGCAAGCGGTGATCGAGTTCAATCTCGACGGCACCATCATCACCGCCAATGAGAATTTCCTGGCGACCGTGGGCTACCGCCTCGACGAGATTCAGGGCCAGCATCACCGAATGTTCGTGGGCGCAGGCGAGCGCGACAGCGCCGCCTATCGCGAGTTCTGGGCGAAGCTTGCCCGCGGCGAATTCCAGTCAGCCGAGTACAAGCGCATCGGCAAGGGCGGCAAGGAGGTCTGGATCCTCGCCTCCTACAACCCGATCCTCGACGACGCCGGCAAGCCGTTCAAGGTGGTGAAGTTCGCCACCGACATCAGCGCGCAGAAGCTGTCGAACGCGAATTTCGCCGGGCAGATCGAGGCGATCGGCAAGTCGCAAGCCGTGATCGAGTTCGACATGGACG
The DNA here is from genome assembly GCF_023073315.1 of Bradyrhizobium sp. 1. Taxonomy (GTDB): domain Bacteria; phylum Pseudomonadota; class Alphaproteobacteria; order Rhizobiales; family Xanthobacteraceae; genus Bradyrhizobium. The sequence goes on from NZ_JADPJH010000026.1 coordinate 100,398, forward strand.
GCAAGGTTTTGACCGCCAACGAGAACTTCCTGGGCGCGCTCGGCTACTCGCTGTCCGAGATCGTGGGCAAGCATCACAGCATGTTCGTGGGCAGTGATGAGCGTGAGGGCGATGCCTATCGCGCCTTCTGGGCCAGGCTGAACGCCGGTGAATTCCAGTCCGGCGAATATCAGCGTGTCGGCAAGGGCGGGCGGCAGGTCTTCATCCAGGCCTCGTACAATCCGATCCGCGATCTCAACGGCAAGCCGTTCAAGGTCGTGAAATACGCCTCCGACACCACGGCACAGGTGATTGCGCGCAAGCGCGGCGAGAGGGTGCGCGAAATGATGGAAACGGTGGCCGCCGGCGCCGAGGAGCTCAACGCGTCCGTGCGCGAAATAGCGGAAGCGATGACGCGCTCGCGCGAGACGGCGTCGACCGCCGTCGATCGTGTCGAGGTGGCGGATCATCAGGCGCAGCGGCTGACCAAGGCGGCGGAATCGATGAGCACGATCGTGCAGCTCATCGGCAACATCACCGGTCAAATCAACCTGCTGGCGCTCAATGCCACCATCGAATCCGCGCGCGCCGGCGAGGCCGGTCGCGGCTTTGCGGTGGTTGCATCGGAGGTGAAGAACCTCGCCAATCAGGCCAAGCAGGCGGCTGATCGGATCGAGCAGGAGATCAGCAATCTCAACGGCATCTCGGTCGACGTCGTCGCCGCGCTGGAGCAGATCAAGGGCGCGATCCAGGGTGTCAGCGAGTATGTCTCGTCAACGGCCGCGGCGGTCGAGGAACAGAGCACGGTGACGAACGAGATGTCGGCGAGCATGCGCAAGGCGGCGGAAGAGGCTGCGAGTATTGGGCAGGCGGCGTAGTTCTTATAGGGTGGGCTAGCCGTAAGGCGTAACCCACCCTACGGCACCTTTACATCGGCCGGACTTCGACCACATCAGGCACAAAGTGCTTCAGCAAATTCTGGATGCCGTGCTGGAGCGTTGCGGTCGATGACGGGCAGCCGGCGCAAGAGCCCTTCATGTTGAGATAGACGATCCCGTCCTTGAAGCCGCGGAAGGTGATGTCGCCGCCGTCGTTGGCGACCGCCGGCCGCACGCGGGTCTCGATCAGATCCTTGATCATGTCGACCGTCTCGGCATCGGACTCGTCGAAGAACTCGTCCTCGTCGTCGAGATCGGCATCGCTTGCGGCCGCGCCGTCGGCGAGCAGCGGCGCGCCGGACATGTAGTGCTCCATGATGGCGCCGAGGATCGCGGGCTTGAGCTGCTGCCATTCACCGTTCGCCTTGGTCACGGTGATGAAGTCCGATCCATAGAACACGCCGGTGACGCCGGGCACGTCGAACAGCTTCTCGGCCAGCGGCGAACGCGCAGCCGATTCGCGGCTGGCAAATTCCATCGGCCCGCCGTCGACCACGACGCGGCCGGGAATGAATTTCAGCGTGGCGGGATTGGGGGTGGCTTCGGTTTGAATGAACATGGTTTTCTCCAGACGTCGCCGGTTCAAGGCCGGCGCGTGCTCTATCCACTAGCAGATGGCGACGGCGAACGCACGGTCAAGGGGTCGGGAGGCCGTTTCGTTGTTATATCAGGGGGTTAAGACGGGCGCTACGACAGCGAATCCACGCTTTCGTCGCTCAGCGCACCGGAGATGATGGTCACCGGCACCGGGAACGCACCCAGCGCATGCGCCAGCAGCGCGACCCAGGGCCCGGGTCCCTCCGCGCCGGGATTGGCGGCCAGCACCAGCACGGCGATGTCAGGATCTTCGTCGATCACCGCCAGCAATTGTTCCATCGCAGCACCCTCACGGATCACCCGTTCCGGCGTGATCGCGGCGATGCCGTTGGCGCGGCCGGCGGCGCGGTCGAGGGCTGCTTGCGCCGCCTCCTGCGCCTCGGCGCGCATGATGTCGGCGACGCCCAGCCATTCCTGGGTCTGCTGCTCGGGCTCGATGATGCGCAGCATCACCACGCCGCCTTCGGCACGGATCGCCCAACGGCTGGCGTAATAGACCGCGCGATCCCATTCGGCGGTGTCGTCGACGATGACGAGGCATTTGGGCTTGTGACCCGGCTCGAAGCAAAGTCGCTTGCTGGTCATGCATGTCCCGGAATGTGCACGGACGACATGCTGCCACACTCCCGCATGCTTGGGGAGAGGAGAACCGGCCGGCGCCGTGGCGCAGGCCGGTTTGGCGAATGCGAGAATCAGCGCCGGCGGATGAAGCCGACGATGTCCTTCGAGAGGTTCATGGTCTCGTCGGCGATGGCGCGGGCGCGGTCGGCGCCGTCGTTCAGGATGGCGTCGATATGGCCGGGGTCGGAGACGAGGCGCTTCATCTCGCCGGCGATCGGTGCGAGTTTTGTGACGCACAGATCCACCAGCGAATTCTTGAAGCTGGAGAACTGGCCGCCGCCGAATTCACTGAGCACGTCGGCCTTGGTGCGGCCGGAGAGCGCGGCGAAAATGCCGACCAGATTATCGGCCTCGGGGCGTGCTTCCAGGCCCTTCTCTTCGGACGGCAACGGCTCCGGATCGGTCTTCGCCTTGCGGACCTTCTGCGCGATGGTGTCGGCGTCGTCGGTCAAATTGATGCGCGAATTGTCCGACGCATCCGACTTCGACATCTTCTTGGTGCCGTCGCGCAAGCTCATCACGCGCGTCGCCGGGCCCGTGATGAGGGGTTCCGGCAGCGGGAAGAACAGGCCGTCATTGGCGCCGAGGTTGCGGATCGAGTCGCCAAAGTCGTTGTTGAACTTCTGCGCGATGTCGCGCGAGAGCTCGAGATGCTGCTTCTGGTCCTCGCCGACCGGAACGTGGGTGGCGCGATACAGCAGGATGTCGGCCGCCATCAGCACGGGATAGTCGAACAGACCGACCGACGCGTTCTCGCGGTCCTTGCCGGCCTTCTCCTTGAACTGGGTCATACGGCCGAGCCAGCCCATGCGCGCGACGCAGTTGAAGATCCAGGCGAGCTCGGCGTGGCCGGAGACCTGGCTCTGGTTGAACACGATGTGCTTCTTGGGATCGATGCCACTCGCGATGAACGCAGCGGTGACCTCGCGGGTGTTGCGCGCGAGCTCGGCGGGGCCGCCCCAGACGTCCACGCCTTGCGTGATCGCGTGCATGTCGACGACGCAATAGATGCAGTTGTGGGTTTCCTGCATCTTCACGAAGTTGACGATCGCGCCGAGGTAATTGCCGAGGTGCAGATTGCCCGTCGGCTGGACGCCCGAAAAAACCCGTTCAACGAATGGCATGGCAGCTTTCCTGCAAGATACGGGGCGTCGTTTCCAACAGCGGCGCTGCCCCGTCAAGGGTAATTCGCAGGGGTAATTCGAAAGCCTCGCGCGACGAGGCCGGATTAGGCGGGCCGCCTCAAGGCGTTAACCGCCTCGCGCCAGGACGCCGCGCCGAGGATTTGCAGCAGCAGGCCATAGACGGCGATCCCGGCCCCAATTTGCAGGCCCAGCACAATGAAGCGGATGAGGCCATGCGCCTCGGTGGGCATCAGCCCCGTGGTCAACCAGAGCAGGGCACCCATGGCGGCGGCGGCAAGCACGATCCGCGGCAGCCGCTGGCGGGCGGCGGCGTCGACCGAGAAGCCGAACTCGCTGGTGCCTTGCCGCAGCAGCGCGAGCGCGCTGCTCCAGGCGCCGGCCGCGATGCTGGCGGCGATCCCGCTCGCGCCGCAGAAATGTCCGAGCACGACAGCAAGGGCGATCGCGACCACAAAACCTTTGGCCGTTGCGAGCAGCGGCGTCATCGTGTCGCTGCGGGCGTAGTAGGCGGGCGACAGCGCCTTGATCAGCACGTGAGCCGGCAGGCCCAGCGCCAGCCACATCAGCGCATGCGCTGTCGCCGTGCTGTCATCGGCGCCGAAGGCGCCGTGCTCGAACAGCAGCCGCACGATCGGCTCGGCCAGCACGATCAGGCCGAGCGTCGCCGGCAGCGCCAGTCCGGTCGCAAGTTCCAGCGCACGCGATTCCGCATGCGCTACGGCGTCGCGGTCGCTGCTAGCCACCGCGCGCGTCAGCTCCGGCACCAGCACTGTGCCCATGGCGACGCCGACGATGCCGAGCGGCAGCTCTATCAGCCGATTGGCGAAATACAGCCACGAGACGGCGGAGGGCGTAGCGGAAGCAATGATCGCGCCTGCGACCATCAGCCATTGCGGGCCCGAGCTTGCGATCATGCCGGGGATCGCCTTGGCGAAGAAGCCGCGCATTTCCTTGTCGAAGCGGACACCCAGCGGTGTCGCGAGACGCGCACTTCGCTGCGACAGCAGCATCAGCAATTGCAGCAGTCCGGCGATGCCGACGGTTGCCGCCAGCAGCCATGCGGCAAAATTCGCATAGGCATGCCAGGCGAGGAGCGCCGCGATTGCTGAGATCAGCGCACTGTTGAACAGCAGCGGCGAGAACGCCGTGAGTGCGAAACGTCCCTGCGCATTGAGCAGTCCCATCAGTACCGTGACCGGGCCGGCGAACGCGAGATAGGGCAGCATCAGCCGGGCGTTCGCGACGGCAAGATCGAGCGTCGCGCTGCCGAGAAAACCGGGCGCGATGACCGTGATGATCAGCGGCATCACCAGAGCAATGACGATCGAGATCACGATCAGAGCCACGCTGACCGTGCCGAGTACACGCCCGGCGAAGGCGGAGGCGGCCTTCTCACCATCGCGGTCACGGACGCGCAGCCACGCGGGAATCAGTGCCGCATTCAGCGCCCCCTCGCTGAGCAGCCGCCGCACCACATTGACGAGCTGAAACGCCGCCAGGAACGCGTCGGCCACGGCGCCGGTGCCGAGCAGCGCCGCGATCAGGGAATCGCGGGCAAAGCCCAAAAGGCGCGAGGCCAGTGTTCCCGTCGAGACGGTCAGGAAGGAGCGGATCATCTGGGTTGTTATAATACCGTTGCTTGCCCGCGAAGGGCCGGTCGTGATAGGCCGCGAGCCGGATTTCAGGCCGACAGGAAGCGGATTTCCGCAGGTATCGCAATCCGCCAAACAGGATCAAGGTGAATGGCTGACGTGAAATATGACGTTCTCGGCATCGGCAACGCGCTGTTCGACGTGCTGGTCAAGACCGACGAGGCCTTTCTGGCCAAGCACGGCATGACCAAGGGCAGCATGTCCCTGATCGACGAGGCGCGGGCCGCCGCCATCTACAAGGACATGGGTCCGGCCACGGAAGTCTCGGGGGGATCTGCCGCCAACACCATCGTCGGGATCGGCAGCCTGGGCGCGCGCGCCGCCTATGTCGGCAAGGTCAAGGACGACCAGATCGGCAAGCTCTATGTCCACGACATCCGCTCAGCCGGCGTCGCCTTCAACACGCCCGCCGCGGCGGACGGCCCCGCCACCGGCTGCTCCTACATCCTGGTCACCGGCGACGGCGAGCGCACCATGAACACCTATCTCGGCGCGGCGCAGGATTTGTCGCCGGCCGATATCGATCCGGCCGAGATCGCGAGCGCCGGCATCGTCTATCTCGAGGGTTATCTCTGGGACCCCAAGAACGCCAAGGACGCGTTCGTCAAGGCGGCGCAGATCGCGCATGACGCCAAGCGCAAGGTGGCGCTGACGCTGTCGGATTCGTTCTGCGTCGACCGCTATCGCGACGAATTCCTGGGCCTCATGCGCAACGGCACCGTCGACATCGTGTTCGCCAACGAGACCGAGCTGCATTCGCTCTACCTGACCTCGGACTTCGACACCGCGCTGAAGCAGCTGCGCAACGACATCAAGCTCGGCGTGGTCACCCGCAGCGAGAAGGGCTGCGTCGTGGTGACGCCGACCGACGCCGTCGCCGCGCCGGCCTCGCCGATCGCGAAGCTCGTCGACACCACCGGCGCCGGCGATCTCTTCGCGGCCGGCTTCCTGTACGGTCTCGCGCGCAACCTCGCGCACAAGCAGTGCGGTGAGCTCGGTGCGCTGGCGGCCGCCGAAGTGATCCAGCACATCGGCGCGCGTCCGCAGGTGTCGCTCAAGGAACTGGCCCAGCAGCGCGGGTTGACGGTTTAAGGCCTCGGTCTCTCCCCGTCATTGCGAGAAGCGCAGCGACGAAGCAATCCAGACTGTCTCCGCGGAGCCAAACTGGATTGCTTCGCTGCGCTTGCAATGACGGCTCTCACCTCACGCCGTCTTCGCCGCCTTCAGCCCCAGCCGCTCTTCCACCGCCTCGCGCATCACGAATTTCTGGATCTTGCCGGTCACGGTCATCGGAAACTCGTCGACGAACTCTACATAGCGCGGAATCTTGTTGTGGGCGATCTGGCCGTCGCAGAAGGCGCGGACCTCTTCGGCCGTCAGCGTCTCGCCCGGCCTGACGCGAATCCAGGCGCAGAGCTCTTCCCCATAGCGGGTGTCCGCCACGCCAAAGATCTGCACGTCCTGGACCTTGGGGTGACGGTACAAGAATTCCTCGGTCTCTCGCGGGTAGAGGTTCTCGCCGCCGCGGATCACCAGATCCTTGATACGGCCGACGATGTTGCAATAGCCGGCGGCATCGATGGTGGCGAGATCGCCGGTGTGCATCCAGCCGTTGGCATCCAGCACGTCCCCTGTCTTTTCCTTTTCCTCCCAATAGCCCAGCATGACGCTGTAGCCGCGGGTGCAGAGCTCGCCGCGTTCGCCGCGCTTGACGATACGGCCTTCAAGATCGACGACTTTCACTTCAACATGCGGATGAATCCGCCCGACGGTGGAGACACGCCGTTCGAGCGGATCGTCCGTCGCACTCTGGAAGCTGACCGGACTGGTCTCGGTCATGCCATAGGCGATGGTGACCTCGCGCATGTTCATTTCGGTGTTGACGCGCTTCATCACCTCGATCGGGCAGGGTGCGCCGGCCATGATGCCGGTGCGCAGCGTTTTCAAATTGAACGTCTTGAATTCAGGATGATCGAGCTCCGCGATGAACATGGTCGGCACACCATATAGCGCGGTACACTTTTCCTGCTCGATCGCCCGCAACGTCGCGAGCGGATCAAAGCCCTCGCCGGGATAGACCATGGTCGTGCCGAGGGTGACGGAGGCGAGGTTTCCCATCACCATGCCGAAGCAATGATAGAGTGGCACCGGGATGCAGATGCGGTCCTGCTCGGTCAGGCGCATCGCACGTCCGGTGAAATAGCCGTTGTTGAGGATGTTGTGGTGCGTCAGCGTCACGCCCTTCGGCGATCCCGTGGTGCCGCTGGTGAACTGGATGTTGACGGGCTCGTCGAACTGCAGCGCCGCGCCGAGTCCGGCGAGTTGTTCGCGATGCTTGGCGCCGCCCATGCGGGCGACCTCTTCGAAGGGGATCGTGCCAGGCGCCGGAGGGCCGCCGATCTGGATCACCATTCGCAAGGCCGGCAGCCGCGCCGCCTGCAACCGTCCGGGCCTGGCGCCGGCCAACTCCGGCAGCAGCGTGTTGAGCATCTCCATGTAATTGCTGGTCTTGAACGCCGTCGCGGTGACGATCGCGGCGCAGCCGACCTTCTTCAACGCGAACTCCAGCTCGCTGAGCCGGTAGGCGGGATTGATTGTCACCAAAATGAGCCCGGCCTTGGCGGCGGCAAACTGGGTCAGCGTCCATTCCGGCCGGTTCAGCGACCAAATCCCGATCCGCTCGCCGCGTTCGAGGCCAAGCGCCAGAAAGCCCGCGGCGAGCGCATCGACTCGTTCCGCGAGTTCTCTCCAGGTCCACCGCACGCCGTGGCTGGGTGAGACCAGCGCTTCGCGATTGCCCCAGCGCCGCACTGCGTGGTCAAGGCTGCGGCCGATGGTGTCGCCGAGCAGCGGCGTGTCCGAGATGCCGCAAACGTAGCTGTCGGCTTTGTCTGACAAATTGTCCGGCAAGTCGAAATCCTCTCGTGAAAGATGGCCGGGACAAGCCCGGCCATGTCGTGCGGTGAAAGCAGCGCCCCTCACGCCGCCTTCTGCCCGCTCCCCGCGTCGAGCCCGGCATAGACCCCACGCTCGAATCCCGCGAAGGCCTCCAGACACTTCCCATCAGCGAACGGCAGCAGCTGCATCAGGATCACGCCGGTGACGTCGCGCGCAGGATCGATCCAGTAATAGGTGTTGGCAAGGCCCGCCCAGGCGAGGCTGCCCGCGCTGCGGCCCTCCGCGGTCTTGGCGGTGTTGATCATGAAGCTGAGGCCCCATTTCTTCACCTGCTCCGGATAGAGATCGACGTCGTTGGTGTACATCGGCGCCGCCGTCGCCAGCTTGGTCATGTTGATGTCGCCCATCTGGTTCTGGCTCATGGCGGCGATCGTCTCGGCCTTCAGCACCTGGTTGCCGTTGCCGCGGCCCTTGTTCAAAATCATCCGGGTGAACTTGATGTAGTCGGCCGCGGTCGCATAAAGGCCGCCGCCGCCCATGTGGAATTCCGGGTTCTGCTCGAGCTCGAACGGGATGGCGGCAAGCTGGCCGTCTTCGCCGCGCGCATGCATGCCGACCAGGCGCTTGCGCATGTCGTCGGTGATCTTGAAGCCGGTGTCAGACATTCCGAGTGGAGCGAACAGATTGTCGCGCAGATAAGCGTCGAGCCGCTTGCCGCTGGCGGCTTCCACCGCCTTGCCGACGAAATCGATGTTGGTGCCGTATTCCCAGCGCGTGCCGGGATCGGTCATCACAGGCGTCTTCAGCGCCGCGTTCTGGCAGGTGGTGATGGCGGGGATGCCGGTCTTCTCCAGATAGACCGCGAGATCGCCGTTCCACATGTTGTAGGCGAAGCCGGCGGTGTGGGTCATGAGCTGGCGCAGCGTGATCGGTCCCTTCGCCGGCCGCAGTTTTGGCTCGCCCTTGGCATCGAAACCTTCGAGCACTTGCGGCTCGGCGAGATCGGGCAGCAGCGATCCGATCGGCGCATCGAGCGAGAGCTTGCCCTGCTCGACCAGCTGCATCGCGCCCGCTGACGTCACCGCCTTCGTCATCGAAGCGATCCAGAACACGCTGTCCGCGGTCATCGCGTCAGGTTTGGACAAATCGCGCTTGCCGAACGCGCCCTGATACAGCACGTCGTTACCGCTCGCAGCGACCGCGACCACGCCGGGAATCTCCTTGGCGTCGCTTATCTTGCGCAAAGTCTCGTCGATCTGGGCTTGGCTTTGCATGCGCGTTTCCTCCGGTTTGATTATTGTTGGAAGCGATCGATTGTCCTCCTGCACGTCGCGTGCGGCAAGTATCTCAACTTCAACGCCGGTCGCGATGTCGTGATTTGACGGTCAGCGCCCCAGGCGGGACGACTGAACTGCAACACTCCGTCACAATCTGCGGTGGATGGCCGCAACCAGCCGTGACCTCTGATGGGCTCAGGCGATATCTTTCGAGCGTTTGGAGCACTTGAAACATTTGGTGCGTTGCGGCGTTTGGCTTTTGGCCCAATGGGCGGCTGACGTTTAAGACTTGAAGCAAATTTGGCGGCCTCCCATCGGCCGCGAGGGGACCTCAGATGATTTCGACCTGGAACGAATGGAAGCGCTATCCCCGTCCCGGACGAGGCGACAATCTGGAAGCGCCGATTTCGCCCGGGATCTACGAGGTTCGCATCGCCGGCACCGGCGCGCTCTATTCCTTCGGCGCAGTCGACAATCTGGCGCAGGCCCTTGCGTTGCTGCCGGTCGGCTCGAAATCCTGGTTCGGTCGCCGCGACACCTCCGAAGCGCCCGCGCTCGAATACCGGACCTGCGCGACCTCCTCGAAGGCTGACGCCAAGGCTGCCGCCGAGCGCATGATCGGCCGGCGCGAGACTTATCTGAGCGGCGCGGCGTAATCGCACGGCTCCGAGTTTAATTCCCAGCTGATGTGCGTTGCGGGGCGGTGCATTGCGCACCGTCTGCCCCTATATTCCGGGCCAATCCGATCGCCCCCCAGGGAGTAACGCCATGACCCCGACCGCCGCCGCACGCGCTCAGCACACCTCCGCCGCCCTGCGAGACCGGTTGAAAGACCCTTCGCTGCTGAAGGAGGCCTGCTACGTCGACGGCGCCTGGGTCGGTACGCCGGTGTTCGCCGTCAACAATCCCGCGACCGGTGTCGAGATCGCAAAAGTTCCGCAGCTTGGTGCGGACGAGACGACCAAGGCGGTCGAAGCCGCCGAGCGCGCGTTCCCGGCCTGGGCCAAGCACACGGCCAAGCAGCGCTCCAACATTTTGCGCAAATGGTTCGAGCTGATCGTCGCCAACCGCGAGGATCTCGCGCTGATCCTCACCTCCGAGCAGGGCAAGCCGCTCTCCGAGGCTCTGGGCGAGGTCGATATCGGCGCCGCCTATATCGAGTTCTTCGCCGAGGAAGCGCGCCGCGTCTATGGCGAGACCATCCCGACCCAGCGGCCCGATGCGCGCCTGCTCGCGATCAAGCAGCCGATCGGCGTCTGCGGCGCCATTACGCCGTGGAATTTCCCGAACTCCATGATCACCCGAAAGGTCTCGCCGGCGCTGGCCGCGGGCTGCACCGTGGTGCTGAAGCCCGCCAACGAGACGCCGCTGTCGGCGCTCGCGCTGGCCGTGCTCGCCGAGAAGGCCGGCATCCCCAAGGGCGTGCTCAACATCGTCACCGGTGATGCGCCGCCGATCGGCAAGGTGCTGTGCGAGCATCCGGCGGTGCGCTTTGTCGGCTTCACCGGTTCGACCGCGGTCGGCAAGATCCTTTATCAGCAGGCTTCCGTCGGCGTGAAGCGGCTTGGCCTCGAGCTCGGCGGCAACGCGCCGTTCGTGGTGTTCGACGATGCCGATATCGATGCCGCGGTCGAAGGCGCGATCGTCTCGAAATATCGCAACATGGGCCAGACCTGCGTCTGCGCCAATCGCCTCTACGCCCAGGACAAGATCTACGACGAGTTCGTGAAGAAGCTGTCGGCGAAGGTCGCGGCGATGAAGATTGGCGACGGCACCGAGAGCGGCGTCACGCAGGGCCCGCTGATCAATTTGAAAGCGGTCGACAAGGTCGAGCGCCACATCGCGGATGCCGTCAAGCGCGGCGCCAAAATCGTCACCGGCGGCAAGCGCAGCGAGCTCGGCCGCTCGTTCTTCGAGCCTACGGTTCTCTCCGACGTCAAGCCGGACTCGCTGGTGGCACAGGAAGAAACCTTCGGCCCGCTTGCGCCTGTGATCCGCTTCAAGGAAGAAGCCGACGTGATTGCGATGTGCAACGCCTCGCCGTTCGGTCTCGCCTCGTACTTCTACTCCCGCGATCTCGGCCGCGTCTGGCGCGTCGCCGAGGCCCTGGAGTCAGGCATGGTCGGCGTCAACACCGGCCTGATCACCACGGAAGTCGCGCCCTTCGGCGGCGTCAAGGAAAGCGGCCTAGGGCGCGAAGGCTCGCGTCACGGCATGGAAGAATATGTCGAGATCAAATACGTGATGATGGCGGGGGTCTGAGGCCGCCGTTATCTCTCCAGGCCGTTGCGAGCGAAGCGAAGCAATCCAGAATCTTTCTGCGGAAACGGTCTGGGTTGCTCCGTCGCAAGAGCTCCTCGCTATGACGAAGCGAGTGTCGTAGCCCGGATGAGCGCCAGCGACATCCGGGCCTCATGTCCCGCATGTCGCTTCGCTCATGCGGGCTATGCGTCCATCACCGCCGCAACACCGCAATCGTCCTATTCGCGAACGTCAGCCGCTCGGCCATGACCGACACGAAATAGGTCAGCAGCTTGTGGCTGAGCGCGGGGTCTTCGTCCTTGATCGCGTCGAACTGGTGCGTATTGAGCACGTAGAGCACGCTGTCGACTTCGGCCTGGATCGTCGCGCTGCGCGGCGCCTGTGACACCAGGCCCATCTCGCCGATCGTGGTGTAACGGCCGAGGCTGCGCACGCGTGTGGTGCGGTCCTCGTCGGCGGGCACCATGATGCCCACGCGTCCCTCGAGAATGAAATGCATGGAATCGGCGGGGTCGCCGGCCTGCACGATGATGTCACCCGACTCGACCTCGAGGCGCTGGCAGCGCCGGATCAGCGCGTCGGCGTCGTCCTCGCTGTCGAGGATCGCAGTGAACCAGTCGCGCAGGCTGGCCTCTTCCTGGGCCAGTTCCTGATGCTGCGAGATGAGCTCGTTCTCGCACCATTCCAGCGCGCGGTCGAGCTCGGGGATGATGGTGACGCCTTCGCCGACGAAGTCGCTGGAGCGCAGCACCTTCTCGGCTGTCACCGGCAGATGCACCAGGATCAACTCGACGCCGAGATCGGCCGCGCTGCGCTTGATCTGGGCGAAGCTGTAGGCCGCGGACGAATCGACGCCGGTGACGAGCTTGAAGTCGAACAGCAGATAGCGGCATTCCGGGCGCTCCTGAAGCAGCTGTTTGACGTGCTGATAGAGCCGGTTGGCCGAGCCGAAGAACAGATAGCTCTGGAGATTGAGGCCCCGGATCTTGCCGCCATGCGCCAGCAGCACCTCCTGGTCGTCACGCGAGCGATCGAGCGAGGAGCGATATTCCGAGCCGTCGAAACTATACTTGATCGACTCCACCCGGGCCGCGCTGAACGCAAACGTCGCGCAGCCGATGACCACGCCGATCAGGATGCCCGGCACAAAACCCCAGGCGACGATGATCGCGATGATGGCGATCAGCGAGAGATATTCGAGCTTCGAAAGCCGCTTGCGCGACTCGATAATCCATCTATGGAGCTGGTCGGCACCGAGATAGAGCAGCAGGCCGCCGATCACGAATTTCGGGATGAAGCCGAGCAGCTCGGGCGCGACCGCGAGCATCAGCAGCGACAGTGCCGCGACGGTGACGCCGGACAGGCGCCCGCGCCCGCCGCTGCTGTAGTTGAGGATCGAGCGGCTGATCGAGCTGCAGCCGGGATAGCCGCCGAGCAGGCCGGTCAGGATATTGGCGGTGCCGGTGACGTTGAGCTCGCGCTCCAGATTGGCTTCGCGGTGCACGGCGACCTCGATGCCAGTGGTGTTGAACAGCGTGCTGGAGGCCGTGACGAAGATGACGGCGACGACGTTGCCGAGCAGGTCCGGTATGGCAAACCAGGGATAGCGGGCGAGATCGTCGGTATGCCACGGCAGCACGAAGACCGCTTGCGGCGGCGGCTGGAACGTCCAGCCCAGCGCGCGTGCGCTGTCGAACGAAACGCCGGTGATCCAGAACGCAAAATGCGCCGTCAGCACGCCGCCGACCAGGATGATCGGCAGTCCGAACGGGCTGCGCGAGCGATGCCAGGTGAGATACAGCACCAGCGCCATCGCGCAGGCGGAGGCCAGCTCCAGCAAAATCGTGCCGTCGGCGAAGTGCGTCAGCGTCGCGAACTGGAGCGGGTAGTTGGTGATCACCCTGATAGCACCGAGAGCAATGAGAAGTCCGGTCGCGCCAAGGAAGCCGCCGACCACGGGATAGGGCACGTAGCGGATGGCGCGCCCCAGCCGCGTCAGGCCCAGTCCGCACAGCACCAATCCCGTCAGCACCGTCGACAGGCCGAGCGTGATCAGGACCGGCGGGAGCAGCGATGCCGCGGGGTTTGCCGCTTCGATTCGCTCGACCACCGAGGCCGCCAAAATTCCCGTCACCGCGGCGGTCGAGCTGTCGGGGGCGCCAACTACGAAGGGCAGGGAGCTGCCAAGCCCGATGACGATCGCAAGCACCGCGGAGCTGACGAAAGTCGCCGTGATGCCGTAGGACAGATAGGGCGACAGCGGCCCGGCGAAGATCAGCAGCGAATAGGACAGCCCGAAAGTGACGGTCAGGACGCTGGCGGCGCTTCCGCCCAATATGTCATTCAGCGCACGCTTGAGAGCGGGATGGGCTCGCGGAGCCGGACTGAAAGTAATTGCTGGATCGGTCACGCCGTTGCGCTCGCCCCTGAAAAGTCTCGTCCGAGACGTAGACGACTACGGGCTTAGCGCAACTGGATTCTTGCAACTATGAAGTATCCGACAGTTTTGCGGCGGTTTTGGTGAGGATTCCCGTTCACGGCGTGTGAACGGTCAACCATATGGTGGACGGAAAAATCGAAGCGCCGTCCAGCGTCGCGCCCACCCCGGGAACTTGGCAGGCAACGCCGGCGAGTCGCGCCGGCCTCTCCACGTCATTGCGAGGAGCCCTTGCGACGAAGCAATCCAGACTGCTTCGGCGGAGGGGGATTCTGGATTGCTTCGCTGCGCCGCTGCGCTCGCAATAACGGAGTTTGCAGCGGCAGCCCTGCCTAAATCTTCAGCTCTTTCCCCGTCACCCGCCGATACGCTTCCAGATACCGCTTGCTCGTCGCATCCACCACGCTCGCCGGCAGCGGGGGCGGTGGGGCGTCGCCGTTCCAGCGGCCGGCGCGACGTTCGACGTCGAGATAATCGCGCAGCGGCTGCTTGTCGAAACTCGCCTGCGGCTGGCCGGGCTTATAGGCGTCGACCGCCCAGAAGCGCGACGAATCCGGCGTCATGACTTCGTCGATCAGGATGATGCGGCCGTCTCTGTCGCGGCCGAACTCGAACTTGGTGTCGGCGATGATGATGCCCTGCTCGCGCGCAAGTTCCTCGCCGAGCGTGTAGATCGCGCGCGTCATGCTCTCGAGCGTGTAGGCTGTGTCGTCGCCGACGACCTCGCGCATCTTCGCTATCGTAATGTTCTCGTCATGGCCGGTCTCGGCCTTGGTCGCCGGGCTGAAGATCGAGGGCTCCAGCTTCTCGCTCTCGACCAGGCCTGCCTTCAGCTTCTCGCCCGCAAGCGTGCCGCTTGACGCATATTCCTTCCAGGCCGAGCCCGAAATATAGCCACGGAGCACGCATTCGATCGGGAACACGGTGGTGCGACGGCAAAGCATCGCACGGCCGAGAATGTTGGCGCGGTGCGGCTTCAAGACCGGCACGGCGGCGATGATTTCGTCGCTGTCGGCGCTGATCATGTGATGCGGCACCACGCCTTCGAGCTCGCCAAACCAGAACGCGCTGATTTGCGTCAGCACCGCGCCCTTCATCGGGATGGTCTCGCCCATCACGACGTCGAAGGCGCTGATGCGGTCGGTGGTGAGGAGCAGCAGGCGGTCGTCATCGACGGCGTAGATATCGCGCACCTTGCCGCGGCCGATCTTGGGCAGGGGCAGGTCGCTGGAGAGCATGGTGGTCATCGCAAAACTTTCGAAGATTGGCCTTCGCGAGGAAATCCGGCCGCACCCGATGGCACGGCCGGACACCGGATTAGCCTATTCCGGCAGCGGAATGAACTCATGTTCCTGCGGAACCGCGGCGAAGCGGCCGGTTTTCCAGTCCTGCTTGGCCTGCTCGATCCGCTCCTTACTGGAGGAGACGAAATTCCACCAGATGTGGCGCGGGCCTTCCAGCGCATCGCCGCCGAGAAACATCATCCGCGTGGCCTTGAGCGCCTTCACGGTGATGCGGTCGCCCGGACGGAAGATCAGCAGCCGCGGCCCCTCGTAGCGCTCGTTCGCGATCTCGACCTCGCCGTCGACGATATAGATCGCGCGCTCCTCATGGTCAGGATCGAGCGGCACGCTGGCGCCCGCAACCGCTGTGACCTCGGTGTAGAACCAGGGCGACACCATCGTCACGGGCGAGGTGATTCCGAACGCCGAGCCCGCGATCACCTTCGCGGTGAAGTCGCGCTCGGAAATCATCGGCAGGTCGCCGGCCCCATAATGCTGGAACGACGGCGCGATCTCTTCCGATCCGGCCGGCAGTGCGATCCAGCTTTGCAGGCCCAGCATCTGCTGGCCCGAGGCACGCTGCACATCCGGCGTACGCTCGGAATGCGCGATGCCGCGCCCGGCGGTCATCAAATTCATCGCGCCCGGCTGGATCTCCTGGATATTGCCCTCGCTGTCGCGATGCATGATCGCGCCATCGAACAGATAGGTGACGGTGGCAAGCCCGATATGCGGATGCGGCCGCACGTCCATGCCCTTGCCGGAGACGAACTGCACCGGGCCGAAATGATCGAAGAAGATGAAGGGTCCGACCATCTGCCGCTTGCCATGCGGCAGCGCGCGCCGCACTGCAAATCCGTCGCCGAGGTCGCGCGTGCGCGGCACGATGACAAGATCGAGCGCATCGCAGGACATGGGATCGCCGAGCACGGGATCGTTCGAGGGTTGCCAGCTCATGGTGGATTCCTTTTCGCTTTCTTGAGCTTGATCGTAGCAGGATTTCGCGTCGTCGTCGCGACAAAGCCCCGCTGTTACGGGTAGCAATAGCGCTACATACACCGCTGTCATGCCGCGCGCAGGCGGGGCATCCAGTACGCCGCGGCCCATCGAGTCAATCACTGCCGTTCCCGAGGACTGGATCGTCCGGTCCTGGTGCGCAATTGCGCACTGGCCGGGCGATGACAGCTGTGGTGAAGGATGTCCTTGAAAAAAACAGCGCGACGAACGATGGTCGGCTGATCTCAACCGCGCCCGATCGCATCGATGACCCTTGCCGCAACCGAGCTAGCCTTCCGCTCCGCCAGCGTAGCGCTGCTGCTGGTGCTGGCGGCATCGCTGGTCTCCGATTTTCGCAATGTGCTGGCGGGGCGGCTCGGTGCTGCTCTCGCACTGGGCTTGGCCGCGCATGCGGCGAGCTATTCGATTGGTGTCACATCGCGGATCCCGGTATCGCATGCGCCGCTGATTGCGGTGTCGACCGGCAACATCGTGGTGTTCTGGTTGTTCACGCGCGCGCTGTTCGACGATGAGTTTCGCTTAAGCTGGTGGCACGGATGGGTCTGGGCGCTGGTGGCGGCGTTCAGCTTCGCAGGCTGCGTCTGGATTGCGCCTGGCGGCCATTTGCGGTTCTCGGTGACGGTGGTCAATTTGATCGTGCTCGGCTTCATCGCGCTTGCGATCGGGCAGACGATCGCCTCGTGGCCGGCCGACCTGGTCGAGCGCCGCCGCCGCGTTCGCGTCTTCATCGTCTGTGCCGGCGCGCTCTATGGCGGGGTGAATGCGCTGCTTCAGATCTCCGTAGCGGGTGATCGTGTCGGCGATGCCGCCGACACGATCAATGCCGGCGTGCTCGCCTGCATCGTCGCGGCCATCGCCTATGCCATGATGCGCGTCGATGCCGCGGATCTGTTTCCGGTCACCGCGGAGGCCGCACCGGCGGTGATTTTCAGTCCGCAAGCCACTGACGCCGCCGCCGACCAGAAGCTCATCGATGCCCTGATGCGTTTGATGGCGGACGAGCGGATCTATCGGCAGGAGAATATCACCATCGGCGTGCTGGCCGGCCGGCTGAAGATCCCGGAATACCGGTTGCGCCGGCTGATCAACCAGCGGCTCGGCTACCGCAACTTCAATGTGTTCCTGAACAACCACCGGATCGAGGAAGCCAAGGCCGCGCTCGCCGATCCCACCCAGGCCGAGGTCCCCGTCATCACCATCGCGATGGACGCGGGTTTCCAGTCGCTGGGGCCGTTCAACCGCGCCTTCAAGGCGGTCACGGGCGTGACGCCGACGGAGTATCGGCGGCTGAAGGTCGATGCGGCCTAGATTTTTAGGCCATTGAAATCACGGGGTAATTCCAGAATCGGCCAGCTCCGATCGGTTTCAGCCAGGTCATTTTCCAAATCCGGCGAGCTGCCATCGGCCTGCTCTGCTCCTTCTCCGGCGCACGCCCCGCAGCCGGAGAAAGCCCGTGACCCGCCGCCGCAAGATCGTCCTCCTCACCATCACCTGTATCGGCCTCGCGCTCGGCGCGGCGCGCGCCCGCGACGTGCCCAAGGTCGCCACCGGCTTCATCGCCGACATTCTTTGCTCCGAGACCTTCGTCTCCGGCCTCGATCCCAGGCGCAACCTCACCGAGACCACCGACGCGATGCCCGGCGTCGGTCTGCTCACCTGGGCGATGGACTATCAGGTCGATCGCGCGCGCAAGGACGTCACGGTGACGCTGTTCGGCATTGGCCGCAGCCATGCCGTCTATCGCGAGGGGCTCGGCTGCACGCTCGATCATGACGAGCCGCTCGTCGATGTCGCGCTGCCACCGGACGACAAGCAGCCCGCCTTGCTGCCCGAGATCGCCGGTCCCGCGATTGTGCCGCCGCAGAGCGAGGGCCTATCGGCTGCACTCGACCGCGCCTTCACCGAACCCGCGCAGCCGCCCTATCGCCGTACCCGCGCCATCGTCGTCATGAAGTCGGGCCGCATCATCGCAGAGCGCTATGCCGATGGCGTCGGACCGGAGACGCCGCTGCTCGGCTTCTCCATGACGAAGTCTGTGATCTCGGCACTGACGGGCATTCTCGTGCGCCAGGGCAAGTTGAAACTCGACGGGCCTGCGCCGGTCGCTGCCTGGAAAGATCCGAACGATCCGCGCCACGCCATCACCGTCGATCAGCTGCTGCGCCACACCGCGGGCCTCGCGCTCGGAAGCTCGTTGCAGGCTTCGCTCGGCTCCGCCTTCGAGCCGGTCAACCGGATGAAGTTCATGGAATCCGACATGGTCGCCTATGCCGAGAGCATGCCGCTCGCGACCGAGCCGGGCACAGTTTGGAATTATCACGACGGCAACACCATCATGCTCGCGCATCTGATCCGCAACGTCGCCGGCGGCAAACCCGCGGACGCGCTTCGCTTCGCGCGCCGCGAATTGTTCGCCCCGCTCGGCATGCGTCACGTCACGCTCCAGCTCGATGGTTCAGGCACGATCGAAGGCTCGAGCGAGATGCTCGCATCCGCGCGCGACTGGGCACGCTTCGGCCAGCTCTATCTCAACGACGGCGTTGTGGGCGGCAAACGTATTTTGCCGGAGGGCTGGGTGAACTATTCCGCGACGGCCACGCCGAATGCCTGGGTCGGCATCGGCGCCGGCTTCTGGACCAACCAGGGCGACAGCTTTGGCGCGACTCTCCGTGTCGACCACGGCTGGCCGCGCGACGCCTTCTTCGCCAAGGGCACGATCGGGCAGTACACCATCGTGATCCCGTCGGAGAAGCTGGTGATCGTGCGGATGGGACGTTCACCGAACGCGCCGCCTAAGGTGGATGGCGTGTTCGATCTCGTGCGGGATGTGGTGGCGACCACGCGCGAGAAGGGGAAGCTGGCGGGGGCGAATCGAGAGGAGCGCTGCGCTTTCTTCCTTCTCCCCTTGTGGGAGAAGGTGGCGCGAAGCGCCGGATGAGGGGTATTTCTCCGCGCATTCAAATGAGAGTGGGACTCGCGGAGAGAGACCCCTCACCCGGCTCGCCGCGCAGACGATGCACCCTCTCCCACAAGGGGCGAGGGTGCACCGTCTGCGCGGCGAGAACTTTTTACCTTCCCAGCTCCGTGGCCTTGGCCACGCGATCGAACCGCTCCAGTGTCATGATCGCGTCGGCAAACTTCTCCGCCCGGGCATTCAGCGCCGGGCGCGCCAAGGTCAAAAACTTCTGCTGCATCGCCTGCGTATCGGGGAACGACGCCGGCTCGCCGGAGGGATCGGCGTAGAGCCGCTCATGCACGCCGTCATCCGTGGTGATGCTGACGCGCGCGCCAAAGGGATGGGTGCGGCCGACCTCCAGCCGGTCGTCCTGCACCACGTCGAACTTGTCGGCGAGCGCGTCGATGGCGGCATCGCCCAGGCGGCTGTAATCGTCCCAGCCAAAAGAACCCTGGTCGAGCGCGAGCGCGCCGGTGAAGAACATCGAGAACTGGCCCCCGACGATCGAGGTCGGATGCCGCTTGGTCGCGGCGTCGCCGGTCAGGGTGATGCCATTGCGATGCAGGCCGATCTCGACGCGCTTGACCTGGTCCGGCGTCAGATTGTGCTCGCGCCGCATCGCGATCAGCGCGTCGATGGCGGCATGGGTGTAGCGGCAGCTCGGATAAGGTTTGACGCCGATCTTCATGGTCTCATAGGACTTGCCGAGTCCGGCCACCGCCTTGTCCGGATGCGCATCGTCGGTGTAACCGGCGAGCAGGCCGTGCTTGCCCTCGACCGATTCCGTCGATCCCAAGAAATCGCTGCGCGCCAATGTTGCGGCAATCACGCCGTTCATCGCGGCGGCGCCGACCTGGTAGCGCTTGTTCCAGGCGCCGTTGACCAGGAATTGCAGCGAGCCCGCGGCCTGGCTGCCGGAGACGCCGAAGGCGGAGATGATCTGCTGCTCCGACAGGCCGAACAGTTTTCCGGCCGCGGCGGCTGCGCCATAGGTGCCGGCGGTCGCGGTCGGATGGAAGCCGCGCGCGTAATGCGAGGTCGGGTCGAGCGCGTTGCCGAGCCGGCAGCAGACCTCATAGCCCGCCACGATCGCAGTCAGCACGTCGCGGCCGGAGGCGCCGACCATCTCGCCGACGGCGAAGGCGGCCGGAACCACCGGTGCACTCGCATGCAGCGAGGAATCGGCGTGGGTGTCGTCGAAGTCGAGGGAATGGCCGAGCGCGCCATTGAGGAGGGCGGCGATCGCCGGGGTCCAGGTCTTGGTGTCGCCGAACACGGTGGACTCGCCCTTGGTGTCGAGCGCGAGCGCTTCCAGCATCTTCAGGATAGACGGGGTCGATTCCGCTTCGCTGCGGGCCCGGATGGCGCTGCCGAGGAAGTCCAGCGTCAGCATCTTGGCGCGATCCAGCACCTCGGCCGGAATATCCTGGTACTTTAGATTGACGACATAGGCGGCGAGCGTTGCGGTTTCGTGGGCCATCGTGTTTCCTCGTTTTGGCGGGCAAGTTAGGCGGGCTGATTTGGCCTTTCAAGCGGCCTTGGGGCCGCGGGCATCAGCCATGCTTTTGGTCGATCGACGAGGATGGGACCGGGACGTTTGACGATGATACGCGCAAGAGAGCTATTCGACCGGGTCTGGTCGCGCAGGACGCAATTGGGGCTGGCGGTCCGGGTCACGGTGGCGGCCACCGGCGCCTATGCACTCGCCACCGCGCTGCATTTGTTGTTGCCGCTTTGGGCCGTGCTGACCTCCATCATCGTGACCCAGATGAGCGTCGGGCGCTCGCTGAAGGCCACGCGCGACTACATGCTCGGCACGATCGGCGGCGCGATCTATGGCGGCGCGATCGCAATCCTGATCCCCTATTCCGGCGAGCTGGGCCTGCTGGGTCTGCTGGTGCTGGCCGTGGCGCCGCTTGCCTTTGTTGCGGCGATCTATCCGAATCTGAGCTCTGCAACGGTGACGGCCGTGATCGTGCTGGTGCTTCCGACCATGCATCATGCCGATCCCATGGCCTCGGCGATCGATCGGGTCAGCGAGGTCTCGGTCGGCGCGGTGACGGGGCTGCTGGTCTCGTTCCTCGTGCTGCCGTCGCGCGCGGTGCGGCAGATCCGCGCCAGCGCGGCCAAGCTGCTTGAATTGATCGCGGAAGCCTTCACCGAACTGCTCGCGGGCCTCACGCGCGGCCGCGACAACGATGCGTTGCATCGGATTCAGGACGGCATCGGCACCGCAATGGTCGGCATGAATACCATCGGCGCCGAAGCCGAGCGCGAGCGCTCCGCGCGCCTCTCGGGTGGTCCGGATACAGGTCCGCTGTTGCGAACGATTCTGCGGCTGCGCCATGACGTCGTGATGATCGGCCGCGCCACCGTGGTGCCGTTGCCGGTCGAGGTGCAGGTCAGGCTTGCCGCGCCCCTGGCAGAGGTCAGCGCCGCGATCGTGCGCTTTTTGAAGTCGGCCGCCGAAGCCATGCGCGCGGGCGCCGGCGCCCCGCCGATCCATCCCGTGCACGTCGCGCTCCAGCACTATGCCGAGGCGGTTGCCGCCGTCCGCCAGGACGGCCTGATCCGCGGCCAGCCGGCCGATACCGCCGAGCGATTTTTCGCCATCGGCTTCTCGCTGGAGCAGATGCACCAGAATCTCTGCGATCTCGATCGCGTCGTCGGCGAATGGTCGGAAGCGGCGGCGGATGGGCCGGTGCGCGTGGCGGAGTGAGCCGAGTACATCAAGTTCCCGTTAGGGTGAAATGCCAATGACCAAATCCCTTGAGCTTAGCAAGGTGAAGCTTATCAAGCTCAAATTTGCGGATGTTCACCGCGACGGCGGTTCGTATGGCGCCTCTTTCGAAACCGAAAACAGTCTCGAATACAATGTTTGGCTTCAGCGGTCCAAAATGCCCGACAATTACGGTCTTCATCACCGTTGGCTCTTTGAATTTTTCGGATCCAATCGGCCGGAAGGCTGCTTGCCCGTAGTAACAGGAAGCGAGGAGGAGAAAGCGCTACTCGACCGACTGAAGGTCTTCTTGGCCTCTTGCACACTTAATCCCACCGCTTCCGAGCGCGGATACCTCGATCGGTTGAGAGAACTCGTACACTACATCGAACGAAGAGAGCCGTGCCTTCCATCTGACCTTCGAATCTGGCGGATCAAAATTGAATGACCGCTCTTGGTCATCGGTGTTTGCTTTAGCTTCTGCCGAAGAGAGGGCTGGCCCGGCGAGTTCGGCCTACCGCTGCGCCAGCCCTTTGCCTTGCATGCGCCAGAGCAGCAGATCAATGCGGTCCTGGCCGAAGAACGGCTCGTTCTCGAACACGAAGGTCGGCACGCCCCAATGGCCCGATGCGGCGTGGTCCTTTTCGTTCTCCGCGATCACCTGCTCGTAGCGATCCGGATCCGCGCTGATCGCTGCATCCATCGCGGCGAGATCGAAGCCGGCTTTCCCGGCGGCGCGCGCGAGATGATCGCCCTCGTTCCAGCCCGCCACCGAGCCGTCCCACAGCACGCGCGCGACCGCGTCAGTGAATGCGAGCGAGCGTCCCTCGAGCTGCGCCATAGCGCCCAGCCGGGTCAGGCGGTGGATGTAGGGCTGTTCCGTCGCGACATCGAGCGTCGTCATGTCCTGCACGATCGGATCGGGCCGCGGAAAGCGGAACGGAATGCCGGCGTGCTCGGCGACGCGGCGGCTGTCGAGCACGATGTAGCGTGCAAATTGCGGACTTGCCTTCTTGAAGAAGCCGGGCACGCGGACCGCGATCGGGTAGACCGGTCGCAGGTTCACCGCGAGATCGTACTCTTCGACCAGCTTCAGCGTCCTGGGCAGCGCCAGATAGCTGTAGGGGCTGCGAAAGGAAAAGAACAGGTCGACGGACAGGGTCATTGCGCCGGCTCCGCGATGCGCTTCATCATGCCGCGGACCACGCGCTTGTGGAAGGGCGTGATGACGGCGAGATAGGTCCGCCCGAGCAGATTGTGGGTGCGCACCAGCGTGGTCGAAGTCACCTGCCGGTCCGCCGGCGCGCCGGCAATTTCGACGACGAGGCGGAAATCGAGATGGGAATCATTGAAGCCCGCGACCAGCCGCTCGGGTGTTTCGCTGACCACCGGAAACAATCCGATCAGGCCATACGGCGCGGGTGCTCCTTCGCCCGAAGTCTTCAGTCCGAAGGGTTTCACCAGGATGTTGCGCAAGCGCGTCAGCGCATCGATCCAGCGCGGTCCGTGCAGCACCATTCTTGTGCAGGCCTCGCGGGCGCTCAAGGACGTCGCGCCGAGCTCCACGCGAAACGCGTCGATGAATTGCGCGCCTGATAGCACGGCGCCGGCATCGACATTGGGGGCGACTTCGCGGACTGTCCCGATCATCCCGCCAGTTTGCGCGTCAGCATCCGGAAGCGCAAGATCAAGAGGCCGGCATAGACGAACGTCCCGACCGAGAACCCGATCCAGACGCCGACTGCGCCAAAATGGGCGTTGAAAGCGAGCATCCAGCCGACGGGAAATGCGACGCACCAATAGCCGATTGCCGCGAACACCAGTGTCATCCTGGTGTCATTGATGCCGCGCAGCGCTCCGCCCACGATGGTCTGGAGGCCGTCGGCGATGAAGAAGGTCGCACCGACGACCAGCAGCGTCGCCGTCAGCTCGACGGTCGCCGCGCTGGCCTCGCCAGTGCCGAAGAACAACCGTCCCAGCTGGTAGCGGCCGAGGATGATCGCGACCGTCAGCGCCGAGACCAGGACGACCCCAAGCCCCGCCGCGGCCAGCCCGGCGCGCTTCACCGCGGCCGGATCATTGCGGCCGAAGGCATGGCCCACGCGGACCGTGGCCGCCATGCCGATGCCGAGCGGCACCATGAACAGCACGGCCGTGATCTGGAGCGCGATCTGATGCGCGGCGATCGCAGCGGTCGAGATCAATCCCATTAGCAGCGCGGCCGACGAGAACAGGCCATATTCCATCAGAAGGGAAAACGAAATCGGCGCCCCGATCGCGATGAGCTGGCGCATCAGCGGCCAGTCGATCCGCCAGAGACGGGCGAGCGGGCGATAATCCGCGAACGGCTTGCGCCACGCGGCGATGGCGAGCGTGGCGAGGAACGTGCCGAGATTGACCAGCGTCGTCGCAAGCCCCGCGCCGAACAGGCCGAGCTCCGGCAGGCCGAACAGGCCATGGATGAGGGCGTAAACCAGCGCGGCATTGAATGGGATTGCCGCGAGCGTGATCCACAGCGGCGCCTGCGGCCGGTTCACCGCGCTCATCATGCTGCGCAGCGCGATAAAGCCGAGTGCCGGCGCGATGCCCCAGGCCAATCCGTAGAGATAGCGCTGGGCAAGTGCTGCCGATTGCGGCGCCTGGCCGAGTGCGATCAGGATGGGCTCGCCGTAGAGCGGCGAAGCCATCATCGGCAACGAGATCAGCAGTGCGACCCACAGGCCGACGCGCAGGGAATGGCGGATGCGCCTGACATCGCCGGCCCCGAACGCCTGCGCGGCGAGCGGAGACACCGCCGCCATCAATCCGAGCCCGAAAGTGAAGCTGACGAAATAAACCGTATGCGCCAGCGCAGCTGCCGCGACCGCATTCTCGCCGAGGTGGCCGATCATCGCGAGATCGGTGGTGATCATCGCGATCTGCCCGAGCTGCGTCAGCATCATCGGCACGGCCAGCCGCAACGTCTCGACGAACTCTTCGGCGAGATGATTTGGCGGCACGCCGGCTTGCGGCTGCGGAGGATGTCGGGCGGTATCGAGCATGGCGGGCTCATTAACACGGCCGGGCGACGAAAACATGGGCCGCGTTTCTTCCCCTCTCCCCTTGTGGGAGAGGGTGGCTCGCCGCGAAGCGGCGAGA
>NZ_JADPJH010000026.1:125448-145691 GCF_023073315.1 Bradyrhizobium sp. 1
ACCTAGCCCTTCCGCTCCGGCACGCGCTTGATCTTTGCCCCAAGCGCATTCAGCCGTTCGTCGATGCGCTCATAGCCGCGCTCGATCTGGTCGGCGTTGTTGATCGTGGAGGTGCCCTCGGCGCAGACCGCGGCGAGCAGCATCGCCATGCCGGCGCGGATGTCGGGCGAGATCATCGATGCGCCGCGCAGGCGGCTGGGGCCGGCGATGATGGCGCGGTGCGGGTCGCACAGCACGATGCGCGCGCCCATCGCGATCAGCTTGTCGACGAAGAACATCCTGGATTCGAACATCTTCTCGAACATCAGGATCACGCCTTCGCATTGCGTGGCGGTGACGATCGCGATCGACATCAGGTCGGCCGGGAAGGCCGGCCAGGGCTGGTCCTCCAGCTTCGGCACGTGGCCGCCGAAATCGTCCTGGATCTTCAGCGTCTGGTTCGAGGGCACGATGAGATCATCGCCCTCGACGCGGCAGACGATGCCGAGCCGCTCGAACCCCATGCGGATCGAGCGCAGGTGCTCGACGCCGGCGCGCGTGATGCGAAGCTGCGAGCGCGTCACGGCGGCAAGGCCGATCAGCGAGCCGACCTCGATATGGTCGGGCTGGATCCGGTAGGTCGCGCCGCCGAGCGTCGCCGGACCATGAATGATCATGGTGTTGGTGCCGATGCCCTCGATCTTCGCGCCGAGCGCCACGAGAAAGTTGGCGAGGTCCTGCACATGCGGCTCGGACGCCGCGTTGCGCAGATATGTAACGCCGTCGGCAGCGACCGCCGCGACCAGCGCGTTCTCGGTCGCGGTGACGCTGGGCTCGTCAAGGAACACGTCGGCGCCGGTCAGCTTGGAAGCGCGGAATTCGAGCCGGTCGGTCGCGGTGACCTTGGCCCCGAGTTGCTCCAGCGCCAGCATATGCGTGTCCAGCCGGCGGCGGCCGATAACATCGCCGCCCGGCGGCGGCAGCATCACTTCGCCGCAACGGGCGAGCAGGGGACCGGCGAGCAGGATCGAGGCGCGGATGCGGACGCAGAGCTCTGGGTCGAGATCGGCGGCGCGGATGCTCTTGGCATGAATCACCAGCGTATTGCGCCCGGTCCATTCCGCTGACGCGCCGACCGAGCGGATCAGCTCGACCAGCGTCTCGGTGTCGCGGATCCGCGGCACGTTCTCCAGCGTCACCGGATGCTCGGTGAGCAGGGCGGCGGCGATAATCGGCAGCGCCGAATTCTTGTTGCCGGACGGCTCGATCGAGCCCGAGAGCCGGTGACCGCCCTCGACGATGTACTGGATGGGCGCCAAGTGGATTCTCGCTGTGCTGTTGCGGTGGGCGGGCTGCTTTGGGGCGGAAACTATAGGGAATTGAGCGCGGTAGCAATTGTGCCGGCGGTGTTTCGGAGCCGGTCCGTGAGCCCCGGCGGGACTGCTAATCCCTCATGGTGAGGAGCGCGGAACGCGCGGATCAGGACGATGCTGCGTATCGCCAGGAGAACCATGCCAGGCCCTGTGCCGCCTGTGGCCACCCTTCGCGACGTCCGCTTCCGGCGGGCTCCTCAGGATGAGGGTGGTGTGTGCGGCAAGCGCCCCTAAAGCAGGCCGATGATATTTCCGACCACATAGAGGATCGCGATCAGGATCAGCGCGCCGATCATGACGAAGGAGATTTCGATCGCGATGGCGCCGGTGCCGAGGACGGCGGCGACACCGGCGAGAAGTCGTTCTTCGCGCAAAACCAGCGAGAGGACCGAGAGTAAAATGGCGAGCAGGCCGAGCGAGATTGCGGTCGCGGAAGCGGTTTCCGACCAGCTGCGTCCGGCGGATTTTTCGACCTTCGGCGCCTGATACTCTATGCCCTTCACCCGCGCCATCAGGCGGTCCTTGATGCGATGGCCAGTGTCGACGATGACCTGGTCCGCCGGCGGCGGCGGAAACACCATCGGCACCACCCAATGCGGCAGCACAGCCGCCATCAACGCCAGCACGCCGACAATGCTGCCGATGATGCCGAGCCGGCGGGGGGGCAGGGTGGGCTTCAATGCGGGGGCGCTCATGACATGGTGTTTCCCGACCCGAACAGGCCGATGGTTCTGCGCTATTTCGTCGTGATGGCGGGTGGCGAGGTTCAGGAGGTTAAACGGGGTTTCAATCGCGGATCAAATTGATGACCCCGCCCTCGCCTTTGGCTTCGAAGTACATGAGATCGATGTAAATCGCAGCTGCGAGAACCAGTGCGCGTTCGTCTTCGGTCAGGCTGGGGTCCAAATATTCCACGAGAAAACTATCGCGGTCTGTAAACAGTTCAGAGGCCAGGCCAGACCATTTTTTCGCAACGCGCGCGTGCTCTTGCGGTCCGCGCATAAACGGGAACGTCCACACGCGCCAAAAGGGTGAACTGACCTCGAGCACCACTCTCCCCTGCGCATCGTGCACATGGAAGGTCTTGGTGAGAATCGAAAACTGACGCTCGATGGTTCCGATGAGGCGGCCGTCGCGCGCATGCAGCTCCAGACACTGGAAGAACCAGCGGAAGGGATGAACCCCGCGCATGACCGGCTGTCGAGCGTTGTCGAAGAAATGGATCTCAAAAGAGCGCCAATGCCCAAATGCCTGGCGCCACAGGAAGCCGAGAAGTCCCTTTTGCTGTTCAGCCGCATAGAGCAGATCGCGGCCATTTTCATCGCAGATGCGATATTTGTTGCGGGTCTCGAAACCGAAGAGCTCGGCCAATTCGAAGGCCTGCTGCACGTACATTTGGCGCTGGCCAGCTAAAGTCGACAGCATTCGTTCAGACCTCTACCAGTGCCAGCTACGCTATTTTGTCGCGGTGGCAGGTGGGGAGGTTCAGGAGACGGTGTCTCGCCTTAAAGGTGGTGCGCGCCCTCTCCCGCTTGCGGGGGAGGGTTGGGGTGCTTCGGCGGTGGGATTGTCGAACTTTGCGGAGAATGCCCCCAAGAGAAGAAAGGCCCCACCCGTCGCTTCGCCATGGCCGAGCCTTCGGCTCGGCGTTGTTTAGAACGGCCGCCGAAGGGCGGCCTATGCCTTCCCCGTAAGCGGGAGAGGTTGCACCGAGAGTGATGACGCCCTATCAGGCCAACCCGCCTCAGATATCGATCGTCGCGCTCAGCGAATGTTCCTGGATGAAGTCGCGGCGGGGCTCGACCACGTCGCCCATCAGCTTGGTGAAGATGTCGTCGGCCTCGTCGACCTCCTTGACCTTCACCTGCAGCAGCGAGCGTGCGTCGATGTTGAGCGTCGTCTCCCAGAGCTGCTCCGGATTCATCTCGCCCAGACCTTTGTAGCGCTGCAGCGTGACGCCCTTGCGGCCGGCTTCGGTGACGGCTTCGAACAGATCGACCGGGCCGTAGACCATGTGCTCGACATCCTTGCGCCGCAGCTTGCCGGGGCGGACATAGACGTCCTGGAGCTTCACCGTGTAATCGTCGAGCTTGCGGGCTTCGACCGATCCCAGGAATGCGTCGTCGATGACGGCGGCTTCCTTGACGCCGCGCACCGTGCGCTCGAACTGGAAACCCTGGCCTTCCACGTATTGACCGATCCAGCCGCGCTCAGCCTCGTCGGCAAGCGTGTCAAGGCGGGCGGCGATGTATTGCGCGGCCGAGGCTGCTTTCTCCGAGTCGCCGTAGATCGCCTTGTTGAGCACGCCGGTGATCGCGGCCTGCTCGATCACCTTGCGATTGTAGCGGGTGTGCAGGCTGCGCAGGATGCCGCGGACGGCGCGGGCATCGTCGACCAGCGAACGCAGGTCGCGTCCGGTGCGATCGCCGCCGGTGCCGGGAATGTAGACGCAGTCGTCGAGCCCGGTATCGATCAGATAATCTTCCAGCGCCCGCTCGTCTTTCAGATATTGCTCCGACTTGCCGCGGTTGACCTTATAGAGCGGTGGCTGGGCGATATAGAGATAGCCGCCGTCGATAATGTCGCGCATCTGCCGGTAGAAGAAGGTCAGCAGCAGCGTGCGGATGTGAGCGCCGTCAACGTCGGCGTCCGTCATCACGATGATCTTGTGATAGCGCAGCTTCTCGATCGAGAACTCTTCGCCGATGCTGGTCCCGAGTGCCGTGATCAGCGTGCCGATCTGCTCGCTGCCCAGCATCTTGTCGGGACGCACGCGCTCGACGTTGAGGATCTTGCCGCGCAGCGGCAGCACCGCCTGGAATTCGCGGTTGCGGCCCTGCTTGGCGCTGCCGCCTGCCGAGTCACCCTCGACGATGAAGAGCTCGGACTTCGCGGGGTCCTTTTCCTGGCAGTCGGCGAGCTTGCCGGGCAGCGAGGAGACCGAAAGCGGGCTCTTGCGCGTCAGCTCGCGCGCCTTTCGCGCAGCTTCGCGCGCGGCGGCGGCCTGGATCACCTTGCCGACGATCATCTTGGCCTCAGACGGATGCTCTTCGAACCAAGCCTGGAGCGCCTCGTTGAGGACGTTCTCGACCACCGGGCGCACTTCCGAAGACACCAGCTTGTCCTTGGTCTGCGACGAAAACTTCGGGTCTGGCACCTTCACCGACAGCACGGCGGTAAGCCCTTCGCGGCAGTCGTCGCCGGTCAGCGCGATCTTTTCCCTCTTCGCATTGGCTTCGGCATAGCCGTTGACCTGGCGCGTCAGCGCACCGCGGAAACCGGCCAGATGGGTGCCGCCGTCGCGCTGCGGGATGTTGTTGGTGAAGCACAGCACGTTCTCGTGGTAGCTGTCGTTCCACCACAATGCGGCCTCGACAGTGATGCCGTTGTTTTCCGCGTTCACCATGATCGGCGCCGGCACGATCGCTTTTTTGTTGCGGTCGAGATATTTGACGAACTCTTCGACGCCGCCGGAATAGTACATCTCCTCGCGCTTCTCGACCGCGTGACGCATGTCGGAGAGGGCGATGTTGACGCCGGAGTTGAGGAAGGCGAGCTCGCGCAGCCGGTGCTCCAGCGTCGCGAAATCATATTCGATGTTCTTGAAGGTTTCCGTCGAGGCCTGGAACGTCACCTCGGTGCCGCGCCTGCCGGGCGCATCGCCAACCACCGCCAGTGGTGCCACGGCATCGCCATGGGCGAATTCGATGTAGTGTTCCTTGTTGTCGCGCCAGATGCGCAAACCGAGCTTGCTCGACAGCGCGTTGACCACGGAGACGCCGACGCCGTGCAGACCGCCGGAGACCTTGTAGGAGTTCTGGTCGAACTTTCCGCCGGCGTGCAGCTGGGTCATGATGACCTCGGCCGCCGAGATGCCTTCGCCCTTGTGGATGTCGACGGGAATGCCGCGGCCGTCGTCGCGCACAGTCACTGAATTATCGGCATTGAGCACGACCTCGACGCGCGAGGCGTGGCCCGCGAGAGCTTCGTCGATCGCGTTGTCGACGACTTCGTAGACCATGTGGTGCAGGCCGGAGCCGTCATCGGTGTCGCCGATATACATGCCGGGACGCTTGCGGACGGCATCGAGACCCTTGAGCACGCGGATCGATTCCGCCCCGTAATCGCTCGGATTTGAGGGTTCGTTTTCGGCAGGCGTCTGCCGAGCAGGTTCTGTCATGAGAGGCCTTCGAGATGTCGCCCGAATCAGCGGCGCAAAAGGCGCTGATTTGCAGGCTATTTGTGCCATGAAAGAGGACTTGCGCCTAGCGCAAAGTATCTTCCGGCAAGTCTTTGATCAGATAGGATTTTTTAGCGACTTTTCAAGGCTTTTGGAGGCCGATTCGGAGGCTCGCAAAAAGCGCAATCCGAGGGGCTGTTTTGGGCGTCTGAGAGGCGTGGTTTTTGCGGGTTGGGGAGGGATGTTTCGAGGTGGCTGAAACCGTTCGCGCGAACTTGGTTCAATCGGTCGGCCTCGGACTCGCTGCTCCCTCTCCCGCAAGCGGTAGAGGGAGCGCACCTGTTGCGTGGCTGCCTCAATACATCTGCAGCGGCAGCACATCGCCGTCCGGCCCCACCAGCAGGCCCCAGGCGTCGCCGGCGGTGGCGGTGAGGGTCTCGTTACGGGCAGGGCGTCCGGCCACACGCAACGCATATTGGTACTTGCCGGGCGGCAGATCGAGCATCGGGCCTTTCGGCGATTGCGGGCCGCCGGCGCCGGCGGCGATCTTCACGGTCTGATTGTTGATCGTCAGCGACGCCTCCTTCGGCCCGATATTGCCGAGGATCACCTTGGCCTGGCCCGCCCTGGGCATGATGTCGGCCTTGATCGCGGCCTGCGGATTCCGCTGCACCAGGCTGACCGTGGTTTCGTCCCTGACGCGGCCAAGCTTCAGCATGGCCGGTCCGTCAGGCGAGGTGAACGCCAGCTCCGCGCGCTCAGCGGTGACGGTCGCGCCGTCGGCCTTTTCCTGCCAGCCGCGCTTGGTCAGCTCCACGCGATAGAATGCGAGCACATCTGACAGCTCGGCGGGGATGCTGGCTTCGAGCTCGGTCCGGAACGACTGGTCGCTGCCGGGGAATTTCGTCGAGCTGACCCCGCTGGAACTGCGCTGCATCGGCACCGGCAGGGCGGAGTCGGGATCCGGCTTGAGCGGCTCGGTCGATTTCGCCTGCGCGGGCCTGGATTCTGCCGATTTAGCCTCGACCGGCTTTGCGGCAGCCATGACCAGACCGGTGCCGTCCGCGCGGACATTCACCTTCGGGCCCATCTGCATCACGGTCATCGAGATCGACTTGCCGCCCTTGGAGAATTCCATCACCGCCATGTTGGGCTGGTTGATGACGGAGGGCTGCTCTTTCCAGCCTGCGGGCTTCAGCGCCGCGCGGTAGAATGCGGTGAGCGCCTTCACGCTCGATGCCGAGGAAAATTCCAGCTGGCCGTCGCTGCCTTCGAACTTCAGGCCTTCGGCGTTTTCGGGCAGCGGCACCGGCGTGTTGCTGCCGGCCTGTGCCTGCAAGGGCGTGTCGGACAGCGTGGCGGCCTGCGCCTTGCGCCTGACTTCGTCGGCGGCGATGACCTGTTTCACCATCGCATCGGCGTCCTGCATGAACTTGTCGTCGGCGTCTTTCTTCGCCTTGGCGCGGGCGGCGAGCACGGCTTCCTTCACCTGTGCGGTCAAACGCACCATGGTGAAATCGTATTTGCGGCCGAGCCGCAGCACGCCGGTCTCCTCAGGCGAGGAGAATTTAAGCGCGACTTCATCGCCTGGGGCAGGCGGTGCATTTCCCTCCTCCGTCCAGCCGCGCGCCGCAAATTCGCGATGATAGAAGGCGAGCACGGCGGGCAGATCGGCAAGAGCTGCGACCGTCAGCTCGCGCCGGTTCGATCGGGCATCGCCTCTGCTCCCCGCTGATTTGTACGGCTTCGGCGCCGGCAGGCCGGACATATCTTCCGCCTCGAGATTGGTCGGCAGCGCGAACGGCGCGATCCGGATGTCGACATTGGTCCGCCCGTCGTCACGACGGGTCAATGTCAGCATCACCGGCTTCTGCTGATAGAACTGCGTCGAGTCGCCGTCGGGATGGTCGTAGAACGCGCGCACGCCGTTCGGGACTGATACGGTCAGGTCCGCGTTCGGCCAGCTTGCAGCGGTCGCGGGCGTCAGCTTGCGCCAGCCGATCGCGGCCATTTCCCTGGCATAGAAATCCTGCGTGGCCTCGAGCGTGGCCGGCGCGATGCAGCCGAGATACGGCCGGGTCTCGTCGAACACGAGATCGATCGCGCTCTCGGGGAAGGGAACATTCGAGTAGATGCGGTTCGGCGTGTAGGTGACCGAGGATTGATCGGGCCGGCCGAGGCCCTGCGTGAAGGAGACGGAAAGTCCCTGCCGTCCCTTCTTGAAAGCGAGACCGGTGTTGGCCTCGTCGAGCGGGCGAACATAGGGCACCCAGCCGTCGGCACTGAGCATCTTCTGCGCGGCAGCGGTGGTCACCGCGACGATGGTCGGCACGCCATACTGCACCCGGTGGGGATCCGGGCGTGAATTGTCCTCGAATGCGCCTTGCAGCTTCGGCAGGGCGTGAACATCGACGATGCCATCGTCGGCGCGTGCGGGGAGCGACGCGCTCGCCATGAGCAGAAGGCCGCAGGCAAGCAGCCGCCAGCGTGCCGGGACCTGGGTCCCGCGCTTGATGATCGACATCGAGAAAACTCCAGGATTTTGCGCGGGTCTTAATCCCTTGCGCAATTGCAGGCCGCGACACCGTCGGCGCGGCCCCAGACGACTAGTCGCGGCAGGAACCCGGCAGGTTCAAACAGGGCTCAATACAGCAGGAGTGGCGACCATGCCTCGCCGTCGCGCCCGACCGTGAGCTCCCAGGTGTCGCCGGCAGCGAAGTTAAGGATATTTGTGGTGGCTGGATGGCCCGGCACGCTCAGCTCGTAGGCGTATTTGCCGGGCGCCAGATCCAGCGACACCGCGTGGGCGCCGCTGGCGCGCTTGATAGTCCGGTCGTTGATCGTGAGCGTGGCTTCGGTCTCGCTGATATTGGAGAACACCAGCATCGCCTGGCCGGGCTCGGGCATGACATTCGCGTTGGTTGCGACAGATGCGTTCTTCTGCACGAGGTTGACCGCGGTGCCGCTCTCGTTGCGGTCGAGCGCCAGCATGCCGGGTCCGAGCGGGGAGACGAAGGCAAGCTGGACGTGATCGGCGGAGACCATCGCGCCGTCGTGCTGTTCCTGCCAGCCGAGCTTCCCAAGCTCGGTGCGGTAGAAGGCGAGGACGTCACGCATTTTGGCGGGCACGGTGGCCTCTAATTTGGTGCGGAGCGGCGTTTCAACGCCGAGTACGACGGTGGTGTGGATTCCCCTGTAGCTGTAACGGGTCGGCGCGGGCAGCTTGGAATCGGGGTCGGGCGTGAGCTCGGCCGAAAACAGCGCGGACAGATGCGGCACCCAGGCGCTGGCGCTTGCCGCCAGCATGCAGCTTGCGAGGAAGACGAGGCCGCACGCAAACGCCCGCCATCGTGCCGGGGCTTGCGCCCCGGGCCCTACCGTCCGCATCTCACTCTCCAGGAATGTCGCGCATCGTGTCATCGCGCGATGGGTAACGGCTGCGACACCGTCGGCGCGGCCTCTTGCCAACTAGTCGTGGCGGAAAACGGTCGGGTTCAATGCGAAGATCATCGCCGGGCCGATACTCGTCCGCTCTCGACGTCAAAGACCTCGCCGCCTGCGCCAATCTCGGTGAAGGCGGCGGGGTCCGCGCCGGTCAGCCACACCTGTGCGCCGAGCTTGCGCAGCTCGTCGAACAATGCGGCGCGCCTGCTCGGATCGAGATGGGCAACGACCTCGTCGAGCAGCAGCAGCGGCACGATGCCGGTCATCTCGGCGACCAGGCTCGCATGCGCCAGCACGAGGCCGATCAGCAGCGCCTTCTGCTCGCCGGTCGAGGCATCGCGCGCCGGCATGCTTTTCGGCGCGTAGATGACCTGGAGATCGGTGAGATGCGGGCCATCGGTGGTGCGGCCAGCAATCGCATCGCGCGGACGGTTGTCGCGCAAGATCTGGCGGTAGCGGTCCTCGACCGACGTTGCTGTCTCGTTGAGCAACGCGTTCTCCATCCAGCCGTCGAGCGCGATCTGCGCGGACGGGAACGCGGCGGCCTGCGCGCGCGCGTTCAGCATGCCGGTCAGCCGCGCCGCGGTCTGGCCGCGCGTGGCGGCGACCGCGACCGCAAGCTCGGCGGTCTCGCGCTCGATCGCATCACACCAATGGTCGTCGTAATTGCGCGTCTCGAGCAGGCGGTTGCGCGAGCGCAAAGAGCGGTCGAGCGCGGAGATGCGGCTGGAATGCTCGCTGTCGATGGCGAGCACCAGGCGGTCGAAGAAACGCCGGCGTTCGGAAGCCCCGCCCATGAACAACCCGTCCATCGCCGGCGTCAGCCACACCATGCGGATGTGGTCGCCGAAGGCTGTCGCCGAATTGACCGGCTCGCGGTCGATGCGGACGCGCCGGCTCACGGCGGCATCTGCGCGTGGCGGGTCGATGCCGGTGCCGAGCGTGGCGAGCCCCAGCGCGCCCTCGACCTGCGCGGAGACCGCCCAGGAACCGTCGCCCTGGTTGTCGGCGACGTCCTCCAGCGTGGCGCGCCGTAAGCCGCGTCCCGGCGACAGGAATGAGATCGCCTCGATGCAATTGGTCTTGCCCGCCCCGTTCGGCCCGACCAGCGCCACCATGTCAGCCGCCGTCTCGAGCCCCGCCGCCCGATAATTACGAAAATGCGTCAGCGTCAGCCGGTGTATGCGGGAGGGGGTCATCAGTTATTCGTCATGGGCGCGTTTCTTCCCCTCTCCCCTTGTGGGAGAGGGTGGCGCCTCACGAAGTGAGGCGACGGGTGAAGGGTATGTTACCGCCCGGCAAGCTTTGCAAGGATGTCCTCCAACACAGCTTCGGATTGTTGCAGCACGTCGTTGTTCCAATAGCGCGCCATCGCAAAGCCTTCAGCGGAGAGAGCCGCGTCACGATCTGCGTCGCTTCGTGATTCCGCATGCTGGCTTCCGTCAATTTCGATCACGAGACGCTTATCGAAGCAGACGAAATCAAGGATGTAGTTTCCGAGTGGGGCCTGCCGGCGAAACTTGTATGTCGACAGGCGACGGTCTCTGAGCAGGCGCCACATCGCGGCTTCCGCGTCCGTCGGTTCGTGCCGCATGTTCTTCGCAAATTGGCGGATATTTTTGGGGACTGGCCGATGGGACGGCTCTTGCGGCACTAACCCCTCACCCGACTGAATGTGTATCTGCCGGCGGAGTAGCCCTCTCCCACAAGGGGAGAGGGCGCATCAATGCGCATCGCGCTCAGTTCTAGAAGCAGGGTGCGTCGGCGAGGGAGCACGTCCCTCACACCCGCATCGGCATCAGCACATACAGCGCGCTCTTGTCGTCGCGGTCTTGCACCAGGGTTGGCGAGCCGGGGTCGGCGAGCCTCAAGGTGGCGACGTCGCCTTCGATCTGGGAGGCGATGTCGAGGAGGTAGCGGGAGTTGAAGCCGATATCGAGGGCGTCGGAGGCGTATTCGACTTCGAGCTCTTCGGTCGCGCTGCCGGAATCCGGGTTGGTGACCGACAGCACCAGCTTGCCCGGCGACAGCGACAGCTTGACCGCGCGGCCGCGCTCGCTGGAGATCGTGGAAACGCGATCGACCGCGTTCTCAAAGTCTTTCTTGTCGACCACGAGCTCCTTGTCATTGCCTTGCGGGATGACGCGGCCGTAGTCGGGGAAGGTGCCGTCGATCAGTTTCGAGGTCAGCACCACGTTGCCGATGGTGAAGCGGATTTTGGCCTGCGACAGCTCGATCGTCATCTCGGCTTCGGTGTCCTCGATCAGGCGCTGCACCTCGCCGACCGTCTTGCGCGGCACGATCACGCCGGGCATGCCGTCGGCGCCCTTGGGCTGCACCAGATCGAGCTGGGCGAGGCGATGGCCGTCGGTGGCCACGCCGCGCAAGGTCGCGGCGTTCGCGGTGCCCGCGGCATGCAGATAAATGCCGTTGAGGTAGTAGCGCGTCTCCTCGGTGGAAATCGCGAATTGGGTGCGGTCGATCAGCCGCTTGACGTCCTTGGCGGCGAGATTGAACGAATGCGACATGTCGCCGGCGGCGAGATCCGGGAAATCATTCTCCGGCAGCGTTTGCAGCGTGAAGCGCGAGCGGCCGGCGCGGATCGCCAGCACGGCGCGGTCGCCGTCGGCCTCCAGCACGATCTGCGAGCCGTCAGGCAGCTTGCGCACGATGTCGTAGAACATGTGCGCGGGCACGGTGGTGGAACCGGCGGTCGCGGTTTCCGCGGGCAGCGTTTCCGTCACCTCGAGGTCGAGGTCGGTCGCCTTCAGCGACAATTTCGCGTTCTCGGCGCGGACCAGCACGTTGCCGAGGATCGGAATCGTGTTGCGGCGCTCGACCACGCGGTGAACATGGCCCAGCGACTTCAGGAGTTGCGCGCGTTCGACCGTAACCTTCATTGCACTACTCGCCCGATCCCAAGGAAACATAACGTTGGAAAAGCCGGGCGGCCGAAAAGCGCGCCACGGCACCGAAGACCCCGAAAAGCCGGATCATCCAGCCGATATGACCAAAGCCGTCAGGGTCGCGCAAGGTGGCGCGGAAAGCCATCCGTTTCAAGGGATTGAGGGGTAGTTCCGAACGATTCCCACGATTTCCCGCCCAAACGAAAACCGCCGCCCAGCGCATGGCCGGGGCGGCGGGAGATTGGCGGGAGGCCTAGGCGTTTATTCCTGAAGCTGGCGCTTCAGCGACTCCACTTCCTCGGACAGCGCGGTGTCCTTGGAGACCAGTGCCTCGATCTTGCGCACGGCGTGCAGCACCGTGGTGTGGTCACGACCACCGAAACGGCGGCCGATCTCCGGCAGCGAGCGCAAGGTCAGGGTCTTGGCGAGGTACATCGCCACCTGGCGCGGACGGACCACGTTGGCGGTGCGGCGCGAGGACAGCAGGTCGGAGCGGCTGACATTATACTGCCGCGCCACCACGCGCTGGATGTCCTCGATCTTGATCCGCTTCGGCTCCTGCGGCCGGATCAGGTCGCGCACCTCGTGCTCGGCCATTTCCAGCGTCACCGGCCGGTTGTTGAGTTTCGAGTGCGCCAGCAGGCGATTGATCGCGCCTTCGAGATCCCGGCCGTTATGGGTGATGGCGCGGGCCAGATAGGTCAACACCTCCTCGGGCACTTCGAACGTCGCGTGATGGGCGCGGGCCGCCGCGACGCGCGACTTGAGAATGCCGTGGCGCAGCTCCTCGCCGAGCGAACCCATCTCGACCACGAGGCCGCCGGCCAGCCGCGAGCGCACGCGCTCATCCAGGCTTTCGAGATCGGACGGCGGACGGTCGGCCGCGATCACGACCTGGCGGCCGGCATCGATCAGCGCGTTCAGCGTGTGACAGAACTCGGCCTGGGTCGACTTGCCCTGCAGGAACTGGAGATCGTCGATCACCAGCACGTCGATGCCGCGCAGCGCTTCCTTGAAGGCGAGTGCCGTCTGCGTCTTCAGCGCGGCGACGAAGCCGTACATGAACTTTTCAGCCGTGAGATACAGCACCTTG
Organism: Bradyrhizobium sp. 1; assembly: GCF_023073315.1. GTDB lineage: Bacteria > Pseudomonadota > Alphaproteobacteria > Rhizobiales > Xanthobacteraceae > Bradyrhizobium. The sequence continues at coordinate 138,424 of NZ_JADPJH010000026.1, forward strand.
CGCTCATTGCCGGAATTGCCGGCCCAGGTCACCGCCTGCAAGAGATGCGTCTTGCCAAGGCCAACACCGGCGTGGATGTAGAGCGGGTTGAACATCACAGGGTCGCCGCGGCGCCCCTCCGCGACCTGGCGCGCGGCCGCATGGGCCAGCGTGTTGGAGCGGCCGACGACGAAGCTCGCAAAGGTCAGGCGCGGATCAAGCGGCGAGCCGCCGAGCGCATCATGATTGGCGGAGACCGGCGCGGTCGCGGTCGAGCGCAGCTCCGGCGCAGGTGCGCGGCGTGCTTCGACCGGCGCGGGCGCTTCCTTCTGCTGCACCACCGGGCGCATCGCGGAGCGAACGGTCAGATCGATACGATGCACTTCGGGCATCTCGGCCTGCCAGCACGACAGCACGCGCTCGGCATAATGGGCCTGGATCCAGCTCTTCAGAAAGCGCGTGGGAACCGAGAGCCGCACGCTCTCCTCCTGCACGCCTTCGAGATCCATGCGAGCGAACCAGCTCGTATAGACGTCTTCGCCAACGTTCGAGCGCAGCCGGCTCTTCACGCGTGACCAGCGATCCTGTTCCGATGTCGTCATCATTTGAAAACTTTTACTGAGAGATAAAGTTGCGTTGTGAGCGCCATGCAGGGTTCCTGCCATCAGGATGTCTGCAATGGCGTGACCTCGAGCGATTCCATCGTCGGACACAGCTCCGCCGTTCGGCGCGAACGCCTTGGGTCAGATCAGCGATGTCAGAGATGGTGCGGTCGCGAGGTCAGCGCGTACTCGGCGCTCCGTCACACGCGGGAGGCTGGACGTCCGACGGATTTAAGACGGCATCGTTGGAGTATGAGACTTGTTTCAATACCGCGTTGAGTCCGTAAGACATGATACCTCCCCGTCCTGCCGTGATTGCTCACGGCAAGGTCCTGCGTGTCCTGAGACAACTGCGATGAAGTCGCCGATGTCCTGCCCGTCTGCACTGTTCGTCCGCTCGGCGTCGCCAATCACGCGTGTCGGGGTAGCCGCAAGATGTCTCTCAGGTGCGCCTGGCGCGAGCGAGATCAAGAAGATCCCGCTTGGAGACATTCAGACAAAAAACTACCGTTCCCACATTGCTGTGGGTTTTGAACCGACAATCGCTTGTTGAAGCGTCGCCTACGTGCACACCGCCGCCGATTTGCACGCTCGCCCCGTTTCTAAAACCGCGCTGGTCTCAAGATCGTGGGCGCTGCGGACGACTTAAGGAATACACCAAGCGGAAAGACTCGCAACGAAATTGATTCCAACTTGAGGCGTTTAAAAACTTGACCAGCGTTAACGCCGCGCGGGAGTTGTGCACAGGCTTGCGAGCAAGAGTTTGAATCCGTGCACAGATTCGAAGACGCCGCGCGTCATGTGACAATTCCCCGTCACCGCCAATTTTTTTTTACAAAAACGTCACGCACCCGACGCGCGAGCGATTTTTCCAAATGCTTGTCGGCACTATGTCGATAAGTTGTTAGCGAGACATCGTTTTTTGAGTCTCGTTTCGCAGGGTAGCTCCACCGCGAGATACCTTCCGGGGAACTACGGTGTGCAGAACTCGCGCGCGCACAAATTCAACTTGAACCCGCCCCGCAAGGGTTTTTCGCAGCGCAGTGAAAGCTTCCGCTGTTGCAAAATCATCCGCAGGTAGAACGACGGAACGCATCATAGTGCAGGCAGCGCAAATCTTCCAATCGAAGATTGGCCGACGCGTGACTGCTTGCGTGACTATGACAGGCAGCAAAAAGCCCGGCGCGAGGCCGGGCTGATTGACGAGCGCGATGTCAACCGGATCAACCGATCAGATGACTCGGCGCACTTGCTTCGCGAAAAGCTTACTTGGCGAGCTTGGCGATCTGCGCGCTGAGGCGCGAGACTTTGCGGCTGGCGTTGTTCTTGTGAACGATGTTGCGCTGCGCGGCCTGCATCAGGGCGGGCTCGGCAGACGCCATCGCCTTCAGCGCGGCGGCGCGATCGCCGGTCGCGATGGCTTCTTCGACAGTGCGGACGGCGCCACGCATCTGGGTGCGGCGCGACTTGTTGACGGCAGTGCGGCGGGCGATCTTGCGCGTCGCTTTCTTGGCGGAGGTGGTATTGGCCATGGTCTCAATATCCTTTGCGGTACCGGTCGCGTCTTGGTCGGGTAGCGCCGGCTGCTGGACCGCTGAATCGACGCTCGGAATTAGGGTGTTCGGTTGCTAGGCTGTTCCCGGAACATGAGGCTTCGAAGGGCCTATAAGCCCAAGGAGCCTGCGACTGCTCAAAGAACAGCGGCGGCAGGATTGCGCCCACCGCCAGTTGGCGCCCTTATAGAGAGGGTCTGCGACACCGTCAACGCTTTCCGGGGCTGGAAAACTGGCCTCAAACGGGCTGGACGGGTGTCGTAACGCCCTGAAGAGGTTGAATTTCTGCCGCCTCCCGGCTATTGGCTGGCGGCGTTCCGATGGTCGTCCGATCGGACGACCATATAAGGTGAGGCATGATCCGCGGCTTTTTCCGACTGATTGGGCTGTTGCTGCTGGCCGGCGGGTTCATCTTCATGGTCTATGACGGCGCCCGCTGGGTGGCCGACCAGACCCTGAAGTTCACCCGCTTCGGCCAGTTCTGGAACGACATCAATCAGGCGAGCCAGACCGCGTTCCGGACCTGGGTCGAGGCCAAGGCGCCCTGGCTCTGGACCTCGGTGATCCGCTTGGTGCTGGATCAGCCGGTGTTCGCCGTCCTGGGTATTCTGGGCATCCTGCTGATGATCCTGTTCCGGCCGCGGAAACCCTTGATCGGCTATTCCCGGAATTGATCTTCAATTCCCGCCGGGATTGATCTTCAATTCCCGCCGGAACCGAGCCTCGCGCTGCCGGCCGCGTAACAGGGCTGCCCTTGCTGACGTAGATCCTATATTCCCACCTTGATCGCGAGCACGCCGCCTGAGCGCTTTGGCTCGAGCGACGGACAGCTCGTTCCGGAGATCCGTCATGCTGTTCATGCGCAAGACCACCGCATTGCCGAGCGCCACGGAAGCGTTGCCCGGCCGTGCGCAAGCCATTCCGACCGCGACTACTCATTTCGTCAACGGCAGCAAGCTGCACGCGCCCTATCCCGCCGGCCTCGAGCAGGCGGTGTTCGGGCTCGGCTGCTTCTGGGGCGCCGAGCGCAAGTTCTGGGAGCTCGGCGACGGTATCACGACGACGGCTGTCGGCTATGCCGGCGGCCACACGCCGAACCCGACCTATGAAGAAGTTTGCTCGGGCCGTACCGCCCACACCGAAGTGGTGCTGGTCGTGTTCGACCCGAAGAAGATTTCCTATGAGCGGCTGCTGAAGGCGTTCTGGGAGAGTCACAACCCGACGCAGGGCATGCGCCAGGGCAACGACGTCGGCACGCAGTACCGAAGTGCGATCTACACTTATTCAGATGCGCAGAAGAAAACGGCCGACGCGTCCAAGGCGCTCTATCAGAAGGCGCTTGCCGCAAAAGGCCTCGGTGCCATCACCACCGAGATCGCGCCCGCCGGCGAATTCTATTTTGCCGAGGACTACCATCAGCAATATCTGGCGAAGAATCCCGCCGGCTATTGCGGTCTCGGCGGCACCGGCGTGTCCTGCCCGATCGGCGTCGGTGTGAGCGCGTAACTGCAACGTCGAAGCGGTGATGTGCTTACCCTCCCCTGGAGGGGGAGGGTCGTTACGCATGCAGCGAAGCTGAATGCGTAGCGGGGTGGGGTGACGGTCTCTCCGTATCGAGCACTGCCCGTGTTGAGAGATCACCCCACCCCGTCTCATATTTCGCTGCGCTCAATATGAGCCGACCCTCCCCCTCCAGGGGAGGGTTGCGACCAAAGCCCCCACAACGCTTTATTAACCATAACCGGTGCATCACTGGAGCTGTCTCGTTCCGAGGGATAGGTCCGGTGCCGGTTGCACGCGCGTTTCGATGGTCGATATTGGCAGCGTCCGCCGCGCTGACCCTTGGCGGCTGCATGCAGACCGCCGGCCCCGTCGCTTATTTGCAGCCGCGCGCCGATCTCGATTCCATGGCCTATGGCCAGCCCTATGGCGCGCCGCAACCGGTCGTCGTTGCCAACAGCGGCGGTGGCGCCATCGCGGCGCTCAGCAATTCCTTTGCCTCCTCGCCCGCGCCCATGCAGGTCGGCTACGCCGCGCCGATGGCGGGGCCGATGCGCTACGACGCCTCCTACCATCTCGACGCCGGCGACAAGCTGCGCGTCGTGGTCTACGGCCAGGAAGGTCTCACCAACAGCTACGCCATCGACGCCGGCGGCTCCATCACCATGCCGCTGATCGGCGCGGTGCCGGCGCGCGGCCGCACCACGGCGGGCCTTGCCGGCGAAATCGCCGCGCGCCTGCGCAACGGCTATATCCGCGAGCCTTCGGTCGCCGTCGAGATCGATTCCTATCGCCCGTTCTTCATTCTCGGCGAAGTGTCCGCGCCCGGCCAATACCCTTACGTGCCCAACATGACGGTCGAGAGCGCCGTTGCGATTGCCGGCGGCTTCTCGCCCCGCGCCAAGCGCGACATCGTCACCGTCACGCACACCGAAGCCGGCGGATCCATGCGCGCCGTCGTCCCGCTCGGCACGCCCCTGGCCCCGGGCGACACTGTGTTCGTCGGCGAACGCTGGTTCTAGCTCACCGCCTGAAATCAAGCCGTCCGTTCGGAAAGCTGCCGTCGATCCGTGCCGCGTTGACCACGAGTCCGACCCACGGCCGCATGATCGCGGGATTGGTCAGGTTGATGTACTTGCCGACCAGACGCGCTCCCTCCTGCGCAGCATCGATCAGTCCGTGCCGTCGACCATTGTCCCAGTCAAAGCGAAGATAGATCCGCCCGCCCGCGACGCGGACTTCCGCGCGCCCCTCTTTCCACGCTTCCGGCGTATCGCCGACGATGGTCGGATCGGCGCCGCCGTTCCATCGGCTCGCCCAGACGCCTTCGAGAGGATCGGAAGGCGCGGCGACGGACGCCCATGGCGCCGCGTTGCCGTCTGCCGCATCGCCGGAGAGCGTCCCGGTCGCGGCATAGTCCATGACATCAGCGTCATCCGGCATGGGCACGTCCATGGTGCCGAACGGATTGCGGATGACGATGTTGGTATTTGCCTGCTGCATGGCGATCTCCCGGCGTGAGTTGGCTCGATCAGCCAGCTCTATCGCCGCGCGCCAGGCAGCAGCCACCCGTTTCCCGCGAAGGGAATCAGCCGCGCGCTACTTCAAATGCTTCGCGAAAAATTCCAGGCTGCGCGGCCAGGCGATATCCGAGCTCGCCTTGTCGTAGCTCGGCCGCTCGTCGCAATGAAAGCCGTGCTGGGCGCCCGGATAGATGAAGACGTCCACGTCCGGCCGCTTCGCCTTGACGGTTTCGACATCGGTCAGGGGAATTCCGGTATCCTTCTCGCCGAAATGCAGTTGCGTCGGCACTTTCGGCTTCTCGTCGGCGAAGCGCACGACGGCGCCGCCGTAATAGCCGATCGCGGCCTTCAGGCCCGACAGCCGTGTGGCCGCGACGAAGGCGACGCTGCCCCCGAGACAGAAGCCGATGATGCCGACCGGGCCGACGCTCTTGACCGCGTCGATCGCGGCTTGCGTGTCGCGCAGCATCGCCTCCCAGTCCGGACTGGCGACGAATTTTCGCGCTTCGGCGATCTCATCGGGCGTGTAACCCGACTGGAAGCCCGGCGACGTCCGATCGAAGATCGACGGCGCGATCGCGACATAGCCTTCGCCTGCGAGCCGGTCGCAGACCGAGCGGATGTGATGATTGACCCCAAAAATCTCCTGGATCACGACCACCGCGCCCTTCGGCGTGCCTGCGGGATCAGCGCGATAGGCGCCGAGCTGGAAATTGTCGGAAGCCGTAAGTTTGATGTCTTGTCCCACGCGGGTTGTCCTTCTTGGTTGGTCGTCAATCACGAAGTCCGCTCTCTCCCCTCATCCTGAGGAGCTTGCGTAGCAAGCGTCTCGAAGGATGCAGGCCAAGATGCAGCAGCGGGGCCTGCATGGTTCGAGACGGCGCTTCGCGCCTCCTCACCATGAGGAGTGAGAGTTATTCGTTACTCCCACATCCAGTTCTCGCCGTAGTCCTCCTTCCATCCCGCCAGCCGGCCGTGACGGAATTGCAGGAACAGGCGATGGCGGGAGGGGATCAACCCGCTGCCGCCGAGGTTACGCAAAGCGAGATAGATCTCGTTGCCGGGCCGCCCCCGCACATACTGCAGCGGTTGCCCCAGCGCCCGCGCGGTCTGCCCGGCATCCATGCCGAAGGCGAGCGGAATGTTGTTGGACAAGGTCGTGACGAAAGGCTGGCGTTGTGGCAGGCCGCCGAACGGTTCCGCCTGCGCAGACATCGAGAGCAACACCGCGCCCGCAGCCAACATCGCCCGCTTCATTGCCTGTGTCCTCGTCCGGCCCGTCCTATCCCGGCAAGTTCTTCAGGAAAGGTTCGACCGCGTCAACAAAAGCCTTGGGCTGATCGATATTGACGGCGTGTCCGGCGGCGGGGATCACGACTTTTTGTGCGCCGGGAATCTTTGCCGCCATGTAGTCGGAGGCCGCCAGGAACGGCGTGTCCTCGGCGCCGACCACGATCAGGCTAGGCACCTTGATGTCGGGCAGCAGCTCGATCACGCGCGCATCGCGCTGGGTCAGCATGCCGCGTGCCGCGAGCGCCAATCCCCTGGCATTGCGATGGCTGGCGGTGGCGCGCTCGCGCGTCGCCGATTTCAGCATGTCGAGGCCTTCGCGATCGAGCTTGTCGGCGGTCGCAAGCGCCCGCGCGTTCCAGGCCTCGCGCGCGTCGTCCTTCTTGAAGCCCGGGCCGGTGTCGATGATCAGCAACGCACGGGCGCGGTGCGGATAGCTGCGATAGAACGCGAGCGACATGTAGCCGCCGAGCGACAGCCCGCCGATGATGGCGCGCTCAGTGCCGATCGCATCGAGGATCGCCGCGATGTCGCCGACCGTCAGCGCTTCGCTGTAGGCCTTGGGATCATCGGGGTAATCGGACTGACCATGGCCGCGCATGTCCCACAAGATCAGCTTGTGGTTCTTCGCGAGCGCGTCGACCTGGCCATGCCACATCGCCGACGTCGAGGAGTAGCCGTGCGTGAGCAGCAGCGGCGGCCCGTTGCCGTGAACTTCGTAGTAGATCCCGACGCCGTCCCGATCGATCTTCGGCATTGCTTCCGCCCTCTCCTTTTTATTCTCGGCACGACGACGGTGTACCCTCTCCCCTTGCGGGAGA
>NZ_JADPJH010000026.1:145846-216088 GCF_023073315.1 Bradyrhizobium sp. 1
AGCACCTACGTCGGTGGTTGCATCTTAGCTCGCAGGGTTACTCGGAGGAAACCGTCGCGAACGCGATGGCATGCATGCTTGACGCATTGTCTGTTGCGTCCAGTCGCTGCATCGGTGCCGATGTCGCAACGCACAACACTGAGCCGCCGCGATAGTTTCGATCGATTCCAAATTGCATTTGCCTCCACGCGCGAACGCGATCATTCTTGCGATCAAGGCGGCCGCCGGCCCGGTGGGCGTCCGCCACACAAGTGTTGCCGCCGTAAGCGGCTTCATGCACCGGCAGGGGAAGACGCCTATGCCAACGCTCACCATCAACGGGCGGAGCATGCCCGTGGATGCGGCAAACGACACGCCGCTCCTTTGGGCTATCCGCGAACAATTGCAGATGACCGGCACAAAATTCGGCTGCGGTGCCGGGTTGTGCGGTGCCTGCACCGTGCACGTCAACGGCGAAGCCGTGCGCTCGTGCCAGACCCTGGTCGGCGACGTCGCCGGCAAGAAGATCACCACCATCGAAGGCCTCGCCCCCAAGGGCGACCATCCGCTTCAGAAGGCGTGGATTGCCGAGCAGGTGCCGCAATGCGGCTACTGCCAGTCCGGACAGATCATGCAGGCGGCCTCGCTGCTTGCGAAGAACGCCAATCCGACCAAGGAAGAGGTCGTGGCGCATATGGACGGAAATCTCTGCCGTTGCATGACCTATTCGCGGATCCAGAAGGCGATCATGCGCGCCGCCACCGAGATGCGCACCGCATCCGCCGCCGGCAACGAGCGGAGGCCCACATGAATCAGCACATGAAGACCATCACCCCTGAGGCGACCGATCTCAGCCGCCGCTCCTTCCTCGTCGGCACCGCCGCGACCGGCCTCGTGCTCGGCTATGCCGGCGTGCCCGGCATCGGTGAGGCGCTTGCCGCGCCGTCGAATTTCGAGCCGAGCGTCTGGTATGCGATCGCGCCCGATGGTCTGGTCACCGTGACCTGCGGCAAGGCCGACATGGGCCAGCACATCGCCTCCACCATGGCGCAGATCGTCTGCGAGGAGCTGGGCGCGAAGTGGAGCGACATGCGGGTCAATCTCGCCTCGAACGATCCAAAATTCAACGACCCCGTGCTGGGGGCGCAGATCACTGGCGGCAGCTGGTCGACCATGATGAATTTTGACGCCATGAGCCGCGCCGGCGCGGCCGGACGGATGGCGTTGACAGAAGGTGCTGCTGCCGCGATGGGCGTGCCGGCGTCGGATCTCGTGGTGCGCGATTCCATGATCGTGCATCCGAAGTCGAAGAAGCAGATGTCGTTCGCTGATGTCGTCAAGAGCGGCAAGGCAACCAAAACCTTCACGCCTGATGAGCTCAAGGCGATCAAGCTGAAGACGCCGGATCAGTACACCATGATCGGTGTATCGGTGCCGCAGCTCGACATCCCCTCCAAGACCAACGGCACGGCCAAATACGGCATCGACGTGATGATTCCGGGCATGGCCTATGGCGCGGTGGTGACGCCGCCGGTGCGCTTCGGCGCCACGGTGAAATCGGTCGACGACAGCGCTGCGAAGAAGGTGCCGGGCTTCATCAAGGCCGTCACCCTCGACGACAAGACCCAGACGACGTCGGGTTGGGTCGTTGCGGTCGCCAGCACCTATGCCAACGCCAAGAAAGCGGCCGAAGCGCTGAAGATCGCCTATGACGGTGGCCCGAATGCGAAGGTGTCGAGCCAGTCGCTGCTCGATGAAGCCAGGCGGCTTCAGAAACTCGACGATTCCGGGCAGTTCTTCGTCAAGGACGGCGATCCCGCGGCGGCACTCGGCACGGCGGCCAAGGTGCTGGAGGCGGAGTACACCACCAGCATCAACATCCACGCGCCGATGGAGCCGATGAACGCCACTGCGGAGTTCAAGGGCGACATCCTGCACATCTATTCCGGCAACCAGTTCGCAACCCGCTCCGGCGCGATTGCGGCGGGCGCGGCTGGGATCGATCCGAAGTTCGTGGTGATGCACCAGATGTGGCTCGGCGGCGGCTTTGGCCGCAGGCTGGATGCCGACATGATGGTGCCGGCGGTGCAGGCGGCGAAGGCGATCGGCAAGCCGGTGAAGGTGATCTACACGCGCGAGAACGACATGACGATGGATTTCTCGCGTCCGCTGACCTACCAGAAAGTGAAAGCCGGTGTTGATGGCGACGGCAAGCTCGTCGCGCTCAGCCACGACGTGGTCTCGGCCTGGCCGACCCAGCGCTGGGGAATCCCCGATTTCCTGACGCCCTCGGTCGACAAGAAGGGGCCGCTGGATTCGTTCACGGTGAACGGATCGGACTTCTTCTACACCGTGCCCAACCATTATGTGCGGGCGATCAAGAACGAGATGGCGCACAACGCCACCCCGTCGGGTCAGCTTCGTTCAGTGGCGCCGGGTTGGACGTTCTGGGCGGTCGAGAGCATGATCGACGAGATCGCGGCTGCGACCGGCAAGGATCCGGCGCAATACCGCATCTCGCTGCTCGACGGCGCCGGCAAGAACGACGGTGGCGCGCAGCGGCTGCGCAACACGCTGCTCGCCGCGATGGGCCTTGCCGGCTACGGCACCAAGAAGCTGCCGAAAGGCGAGGGCATGGGCGTGGCCTGCGTGTCGTCGCAGGAACGCGCGACCGCAAGCTGGACGGCCTGCGTCGCGCATGTCGCCGTGGCGCCGTCGGGCGAAGTGACCGTGAAGAAGCTCACGGTCGCAACCGATGTCGGCACGCAGGTGCATCCCGACAACATCCGTGCCCAGGTCGAGGGTGCGGCGATGTGGGGCCTGTCGCTGGCGATGTACGAAAAGGCGACGCTGAAGGACGGTGGCATCGAGCAGACCAATTTCGACAGCTACACGCCCTTGCGCATGAGCCAGGTGCCCGAGGTCGCAATCGCCGTGATCGCCAATGGCGAAAAGGCCACCGGCGTCGGCGAGCCCGCGGTGACCGTCATCGCCCCGGCGATCGGCAACGCCATCTTCAACGCCTCAGGGGCCCGCGTCCGGGCGCTGCCGATCACGGCGGAAGCCGTGAAGGGCTCGATGAAGGCGTAAGGCGGTCCAGGGCTGCTTGAGACAATCCGCCGGAGGGCAACCTCCGGCGGATTTTTTCGTTCCGAAAAACGCAGTCTTTTCAATGGTATGTCTACTGTGCATGGGGTTGTTTCCGCCATTTTGCTGTTCCCGTCACGGAACCCGAATTCCGTAAAATTGCGTGCAATTCCCAAAGCTTCCATTGAGCACGCCTCTTAAGGGCGAGAGAACCTGATCCGGCTTAGGCTGATGCCAAATCCCGTCCCGTGCTTTTGGGGAAGCCATGAACGCGCCAGCCAAATCCGCCGCCAAACGCCGGCTTTTGCTCGCCTCCGACCGGAGCGACGAGAGCAACGAACTCGCCAGCATCTTGAAGGCGGTCGGCGATGTCTCGACGGTGACGACACGGGAGATTCCCGAGCAGCCCTCGCGCGATCTCTCCGGTCTCGTCGTCGACATCAATCTGCGCGCGCCCGAGAGCGTGCAGCGCGTACGCAACAAGTTGCGCGGCGATGCCTATCGCACGATGCCGCGGCTGTTCGTGCTCGCCGATGCCCTGCATCACGGCACCATGCAGGCCTGGGCGCTGGGCGCCACCGACACGATCTCGCGCCCGCTCCAGCCTGAGGACATCCTCCAGCGTATCCGCGCCGCGTTCCCGGACACCACGACCTATGACGCGACCGATCGCGGCAAGACGCTCAACCGCGGCGTCGAGGCGGCGCATGCGGTGCTGAAGAAGATGTTCGAGAAGCTGCCGCTCGGCGTACCGTTGACCTTTGACGACGTCATCGCCGCCGAGAGCAAGATCTTGAAGGCGATCAAGCACTCCTCGCTGCGCGAATGGCTGACCACGGTCGGCTGCCACCATGCCGGCAGCTATCGTCACTGCCTGTTCGTCACCGGCTTTGCCGTCTCCTTTGCGCAGCATCTCGGCATGCGCGAGGACGACCAGCGCCGCCTGACCCGCGCCGCGCTGCTGCACGACGTCGGCAAGGCCTTCGTTCCCTCCGTGCTGCTCGACAAGCCCGGCAAGCTCACCGACGAGGAGATGGCCGAGGTCCGCCAGCATCCACGCCGCGGCTATGACGCGCTCGCAGCCCAGGGCGGCTTCCCGCCGGAGATGCTCGACGTCGTGCTGCATCACCACGAATTCCTCGACGGCAGCGGCTATCCGAACGGGCTCTCGTCGAACCAGATCAGCGACATCGTGCGTCTGACGACGATCGTCGACATCTACGCCGCCCTGGTGGAGAAGCGCGCCTATCGCATGCCCTTCACCCACACGCGCGCCTTCACGATGATGGAAGGCATGGGCAGCAAGCTGGATCAGCAGCTGTTGCAGGCGTTCCGCCCGGTGGCGCTGGGATCGTTCTAGGCGAGATGCCGTAGGGTGGGTTAGCCTCGCGGCTGCGCGAAGCGCGGGCGCTGGGCGTAACCCACCATCCCTCCACGCTTGCCGAACGAAGTTGGTGGGTTACGCCGAGCATATGCGCTTCGCGCATATGCAGGGCTAACCCAACCTACGGCACCGCCTCACCCCAGCATCTTCCTTAACTCCGCCTTCGCCACCTTCTCCAGCGTCGAGCGCGGCATGTCGTCGACGAGCCTGATCTCGCGAGGCACCTTGAAGTCGGCGAGGCCCTTGCGACAGGCGGCCATTACGCTGTCGTGCAGACCGGCGGCAGCGCCCGCGACGCCGCCATGCGGGATGATGAAGACGACCGGCACCTCGTCCAGCATCGGATGTTTCTTGGCGACCACCGCCGCTTCGCGCACGCCGGGCACGACGGCGACGACTTGCTCGATCTCGGACGCCGCGACGTTCTCGCCGCCGACCTTCAGCATGTCCTTGGCGCGGTCGCCGAACCTGATGAAGCCGTCTGTCAGACGCTCGACGCGGTCGCCGGTGAGAAAGAAGCCGTGCTCGTCAAAGCTTTCGCGCGTCGCCGTCTCGTTGTGCAGATATTCGGCGAACAGCGACAGGCCGGGGATGCCCTTGATCGAGAGATTGCCGGTGTCGCCGATTTCGGTCGGCCGTCCGTCATCGTCGGTGATGCGGATCTGATATTCGGGAGCGGCGCGGCCGATCGACATCGGGATGTTGGGCTGATCGACCTCGCCGACGATGCCGTGGGTGATGGTCTCGGTCATGCCCCACCAGCCGATCATCTTGATGCCGAACGCGGCAAAGGCCGGCGGCTCGTTGATCGCGGTGCCCCAGAGGCGGAATTTGTGGTCCTTCGGGACCTCCTGCTCGAGCAGCGCCTTCATGCAGAACGGGATCGTCGAGGTCCAGGTCGAACCGTGCTCGCGCGCCACGCCCCAGAACCGGCTGGCGGAGAAGCGCGGCTGGATCACGCAGGTCGCGCCGACCCACAGCGACGCCAGCATCGAATAGGCCAGCGCATTGGTGTGGAACAGCGGCAGATAGGTCTGGTGTACGTCGCTGGCGTGCAGGTCTTCATGCGCGGCATTGATCTTGGCGCCCCACAGCGCGTTGGCGTGGGTCCAGAGCACCGCCTTCGGCCGCGCTGTCGTGCCTGACGTGTACTGTACGCTGCACGGTGCCAGCGGATCGGGCGCGCGCTTGGGACGGTCCGCGCCGTCGACGAACAGCGCCTCGAAACTGTCGCCGCGTGAAACCGCCTGCTGAGGCGCCGTACCTGCATCATGCGACGTCACCGCCATCCAGCGGATGTTGCGGCAGCTTTGGGCGACGATCTCCGCATAGGCCGGCTGTGTGATCGCAGCGATGGCGCCGCAATGATCGGCAAAATACGCGATCTCGGCCGGCGCCGAGCGCGTGTTGGTCGTAACCGCGATGGCGCCGAGCTCGACGCAGGCGAACCAGGCCAGCAACGCCTCGATGCAATTGTCGAGATGGATGAGCAGATATTCGCCGGGCTTGACGCCGCGTTTGGCGAGCCCTGCCGCGAGCGCGCCGACCCGATCGTGAAACTCGCCATAGCTCCAGCGCCGCGCCGGCGCATCGAACGGCGCCCAGATCAGGAACGGATGTGAGCCGCGCACCTCGGCGCGCATCCTCAAGAGCCAGGGCACGTCGAGCCCGTCGAACGGGCCCACGACTCCGGCTGTGGTCTGTTTGATGGCCATGCGTCCTCCCAAGCAGCCTGCATCTTGATGGCGGCCGCTATTTGATTATTGCGTCTTGCCGCTCTCTCCTCCGTCATTGCTTCGTCGCAAGGGATCCTCGCAATGACGGTGCGTGGGGCCGGCCGCCAGCCCTACCGGCCGCCATCCATGTACGACGAAATCTCGATCAAGCTCCCATCCGGATCCCGGCAATAGACCGAGCGCAGCGTGCCGCGGGCGCCCTGCTTGGCAACCGGGCCTTCCTCGATCGCGACGCCATGTGCCTTCAAATGCGCCACCACCTCGTCGGGCGCGGCGGAGGTCAGGAAGCACAGATCCTCGCTGCCGGCGGTCTGGTGGTCCGCGGTGAACCATTCCACCTTGTCGGCATCGCGCGGCCGGACGTTGATCTTCTGGTTACCGAATTGAAGAGAAGTCCGCGGCGCTTTGCCGCCGCCGGGGTCGAACACCTTGACTTCCATGCCCAGGATCTTGCGATACCACTCTGTGGTGACAGCGACCTCGGCGACGTTGATCACGAGATGATCGAGAGCTTCGACCCTGACCGGCATGCCTTATCCTTTCGTCATGGTGCGCCGCACGCACTTTCCGCCTGCGGCAAGCTTTGTTACAACCGCGCCGCCGACTCCTTCAAGATATCCGCTTTCAAGAACAACACTGGGAGAACCCTTGAGATGATCACTCGCCGTTCCGCGCTGGGCCTGCTTGCCGCCAGTCCGCTTGCAGCCAGCCCGCTGTCGAAAGCCTTTGCCGCCGACTATCCGTCCCGGCCGGTGAAGTTCGTGGTCGGCTATCCGCCGGGCGGCGCCACCGACATCCTGGCGCGGCTGATCGGCCAGCGGCTTTCGGAACGGCTCGGCCAGCAATTCGTGGTCGAGAACAAACCAGGCGCCGGCAACAACATCGGCACCGAATCCGTCGTCAACGCCGAGCCCGACGGCTACACCGTGTTGCTGGTCAATCCGGCCAACTACATCAACTCCACGCTCTACACGAACCTCAAGTTCAACTTCGTGCGCGACATCGCACCGATTGCCGGGTTCCAGCGCGTGCCGAACGTGATGACCGTGAACAAGGACGTGCCGGCCAAGACCGTCGCCGAGTTCATCGACTATGTGAAGGCCAATCCCGGCAAGGTGAACATGGCTTCCTCCGGCAACGGCACCTCGGTGCATTTGTCCGGCGAGATGTTCATGGCGATGACCGGCTGCAAGATGCAGCACGTGCCCTATCGCGGCGCCGCGCTCGCGATCACCGACATGCTCGGCGGTCAGGTGCAGGTGATCTTCGACAACATGCCCTCGATCATCCAGCACATCCGCTCCGACTCGCTGCGCGCGCTCGGCGTCACCACGGCGCAGCGTTCGGCGCAGCTCCCTGACGTGCCCGCGATCGGCGAGACCGTGAAGGACTACGAGGCGAGCGCGCTGTTCGGCATGGGCGCACCGAAGAACATGCCCAAGGACATGATCGCCAAGCTCAACAATGAGATCAACGCGCTCATGAAGGAACCCGACATGACCAAGCGCCTGGTCGAGCTCGGCGGCGATCCGCTGGTGCTGACGCCCGAGGCGTTCGGCAAGGAGGTCGAAGCCGAGACCGCGAAGTGGAAGAAGGTCGTCGAGTTCGCCGGCCTGAAGGTCGAGTAGCGATCTTGTGATTGCGAGGAATGGAGCCCTGCCGTTCGGCAGGGCTTTTTTCTTGCGTGGTCTGTCCCGTCGATCTGGAATAAAACGGCGCGGCGAAACCTGATGATAGATGACGCGTATCTCGTGCCGTGAACAGAGGAGTTGGGATCATGCGCAAGACGCAATTGGCACTGCTGACGCTGGGCGCGACGGTCCTTGCAGGCGTTCTCACCACGACACCGGCCGCGGCGCGCAACTATCCCTGGTGCGCCCAGGGCGGCGAATACGACTATCCCGGCGAATGCGCCTACAGCACCTATGAGCAATGCCAGGCGAGCGTCTCCGGCCGGCTGCTCTACTGCGGACCCAATCCGCTTGTCGCCTATGGGCAGGCGGCGCAGCCTCAGCCGCAACCACGCCGGCGCCCGCGCCACGTCGCGCCGTACTAGCGGCGCGCCTTCGGCGCTCCGACGATCGGCCTTGTCCCGATCGCGTCGTCGTGCAGGCTCGTGAACTCGGGTTCCTGCTTGACGCGACGTCGTTCACGCCTATACTAAACCATATGGTTAAGTATCAGGATCAGACCCTCGACCGAACCTTTGCGGCGCTCTCCGATCCGACGCGGCGTGCACTTCTCGCGCGCCTGGGCGAGCAGGCCGGCCTGTCGGTGAGCGAGCTGGCCGCACCGTTTCCGGTCTCGCTGCCGGCGATCATGAAGCATCTCGATGTGCTCACGGATGCCGGCCTGATCATGCGGGAGAAGACCGGGCGCACGGTGGCTTGCCGGCTCACCGCGCAGCCGATGCAACAGGCGGCGGGCTGGCTCAATCGCTACGCGCAGTTCTGGTCCGACAATCTCGATCGTCTTGCCGCGTTCGTGGAGGAAGAGACATGGCCAACGCAGCCGTCAACGCCGACCCCCGTACAGCCGACCCGCCAAGCCTTGAACGTCCGAGCCTTGAACGTCCAAGCCTTGAATGTCCAAGCCTTACACTCACGCGCCGGCTCCGCGCGCGGCCGGAAAAAGTCTACGCCGCCTGGACGCAAGCCGCGCAGCTGATGCAATGGTTCGGGCCGCCGAACATAAAGCCGGCGACGCTGAATGCGGAGCTCGACGTCCGCCCCGGCGGCCGTTATCGCATCAGCTTCACCCGCGATGACGGCGAATATTTCGAGGCGGGAGGCACCTATCGCGAGGTGGTGCCGAACGAGCTTCTGGTGTTCACCTGGGCCTGGCACTCGACGCCGGAGCGCGAGTCGCTGGTGACGATCACGCTGAAACCGGACAGCGACGGCACGCTGATGATCTTTCATCATGCCCAGTTCTTCGACGAGACCGCGCGCGACAACCACCAGCGCGGGTGGAGCTCGTTCCTCGACAAGCTCGATGCCTACGTCGCCTGACACCATGGAGGACACCATGCAGCAACATCAGATTGCCTCGCGCGAGCAATGGATCGCGGCCCGCAAAATCCATCTGGCGCATGAGAAGGAACTGAGCCAGGCACGTGAGCGCCTCGCCGAAGAACGCCGCGCATTGCCCTGGGTCAAGGTCGAGAAGGCCTATGTGTTCGAGGGACCAAACGGCCAGGTGACGCTCGGCGACCTCTTTAACGGCCGTCCGCAGCTCGTGATTCAGCACGTGATGTTCGCACCCGATTGGGAGGCCGCCTGCAAGAGCTGCTCGTTCTGGGCCGACGGTCTTGATCGCATGGCGCCGCACCTCGCCGCGCGCGACACGGCGATGGTTGCGGTCTCGCTGGCGCCGGTCGCAAAGCTCGAGGCTTTCAAGCAGCGGATGGGCTGGAGTTTTGACTGGGTTTCCTCGGGCGGCAACGACTTCAACCACGACTACGAGGTCTCGTTTACCCGCGAAGAGATCGACAAGGGCGTGCCGAAATACAATTTCGGCACCACGCCGTTCTACGGCCCGGAGCTACCCGGCATCAGCGTGTTCTTCCGCAACGAGGCGGGCGAGATTTTTCACACCTATTCGTGCTTTGCCCGCGGCCTCGACATGATGAACGCCGCCTATCAATATCTCGACCTCACGCCGCTCGGCCGTCACGAGCAGGGCCTGCCCTATCCGATGGACTGGGTCCGCCTGCGCGACCAGTACGAGCCGCAGGCGGCGAAGGGGGCGTGCTGCCAATCTCACCCTTAACTGTCATCGCCCGCGAAGGCGGGCGATCCAATATGCCGAGACAGCGGTGATTGAATCGAGGGACCGCGGCGATGATTAATGCGGCAGCTTACCTCACCGCTTCGCGTCCGCCTGCTCGGTGGCGTTGCACGAGATCAGCATCGTATAGGGCCGCGCGTTGCCGGCGATGTCGGTGGTCTTGAGCTCGGCCTTCGGCTCCGCGGTCTGGTAAGGCACCACGGAATTGTCGAGGAAGTCGCGCAGCGCGCCGGTCTTGATCGCGAAGTTGATGTTTTCAGGGATGTCGCCGGTCGCAGCGGCGATGCGCAGTGCGGGGATCTTCGCGGTTACCACGCCCACGATCTGCCCGGTGGTGTCGAACAGCGGGCCGCCGCTATTGCCGGGCTGCACCGGCGCGCTGATTTGCAGGAAACGCGTGTCGTTGCGCATGCCGCTGAGCGAGCTCGCGATACCGGTCGTCACGGTGAAATCCGACGTGAGCAAGCCATGGAAAGGAAAGCCGATGACGATGACGGAATCGCCGGAGCGGATCGAGCGGTCGCGGATCCGTGCAAAGTCCTTGAATGCCATCGTCGACGGTGCCTGCAACAGAGCGAGATCGTTGTTCGCATCGCTCGACACGACACGCAGCACCATCGAGGCCTCGCCGGTGAGATTGCCCTTGATGTCGCCGACGCAGCCGTCGATCACGTGGTTGTTGGTGACGATGTGGCCGTTCGCGCTGACCACGAAGCCGGTGCCGGTCTTGGCCAGGGTCGCTTTGCCGCGGGCCGGTGGCGCCTGCTTGTCCGGCGCCGCCTGCGGCTTGGCAGCGATCTTGGTGAAGTCGCCGGCCTTGCCCAGCCCGTCGGCCTTCACCCTGGTCACGCAATTGGCCAATGCCGCGATCACGGGCCCGGTCGAGGTCAGGTCGAAGTTCAGGACGGTGCGGCCGCTCGTCGCGACCATGAGGCTTGCCTTCTGAAACGTGCGCACGACATTTGCCGGCATGACGGATGTGAGCATGTTCGGCTGATTGGCCGTGGCGAACAATCTCGCCTGCTCCCGCCCGTCGAAGATGACGTCGATCGCGGCGTTCTCGCCCTGCTTGAACTGGTAGCTGGGGCTCGCAAAGCTCAGGATCCATGAGCCGGCCGTGTTCTGGCCAATGACCAGAATGACGCCATTGGCGTAGGGTGCGGTTGCCGCGCAATGCGAGAAGGCACCCGTCTCGTCATTGCTGAACGCACCGCCGACCCAGTTGCCGACGTTGACGGAGCCGAACGGCCCCTTCGCATGCGCGATTCCGGCGATGCCGACCTGCAAAAGAGACGCAACGACAAATGACTTAAACCACATACTTCCCCCCGGAACGTATCTGCGTCCATCTTATCCGCGGGAGGAGGCGCGGCGCAACCGGCAGTTGTTCCTGCGGGGCGGCCTTGCAGCGGCGACAATCGGCCTTGCCTTTACTTTGCGATGCGATATACTTTGCAATACAAAGTAACGGGTGGACAATCCCGGACAATTGGGCGGAGCGGGGCTTTGGCGTTGCCGATGCGCGATCTCGACAAGGCACTGGCGGACATCGGGGCGATCCGCAGCCAGATTGCGGCCGGCACGGCCTTCCGCGGCTACGGCCCGGCGACCATGGCTGCGACCGGCGCCGTTGCGCTTCTCACCGCGATCCTGCAATTCTGGCTGCTCGGCGATGCGACCAGCGCGCCGCTCGGCTTCTTCTTCGGCTGGCTGATCGCTGCCACGCTTTCAGGCCTGATCATCGGCATCGAGATGCGCGCGCGTTCGCGCCGTCATCATTCGGGGCTGGCCGATGCCATGATCCACCAGGCGGTCGAGCAGTTCCTGCCTGCCGGCGTGGCCGGTGTGCTGCTTGCGGTGGTGATGTGGAAGTTCGCCAGCGAGACGCTGTGGCTGCTGCCGGGCCTGTGGCAGATCCTGGTGTCGCTCGGCATCTTCGCCTCTGTCCGTTCGCTGCCGCGCACCGTCGCACTCGCCGGCGCCTGGTATTTCGTTTCCGGCTTCGCGGTCGTGGTGCTCGCGAGCCAGACCCACACGCTATCGCCATGGACCATGGGGCTGCCTTTCGTGATCGGGCAGTCGGTGATGGCGGGCATTCTCTTTTTCGCGTCCGGAGACAATGATGTCGAAGACTGACAACGCGCCGTTCTCATATGAAGGGCTCGACCGCGTCATCCACGAGAAGGCGAGGCTCGGGCTTCTGACCTCGCTGATGGCGCATCCCAAGGGTCTTGCGTTTGCCGATCTCAAGCAGCTCTGCGGCCTCACCGACGGCAATCTCAGCCGGCATCTCGCCGTGCTCCAGGAAGCCGGGCTCGTCGAGGTGACCAAGGGTTATGAGGGCAACCGCCCGCACACCACCTGCCGCCTGACCAAGGCCGGCCGCCGCCGCTTCCTCGACTATCTCGCCGTGCTCGAGCGCCTGGTGCGCGACGCTGCGAAAGCCGCCGGCCGCGAGGCGCCATCGCTCGGACGCCTCGGCATCATCTCGACCTGATCCTCCCCTTTTTTTGACCGGAGACTTTGCAATGCAAAGTAACGTCACGTCCCACAACGAGAAGCTTCATGTCGGCATCATCATGGACGGCAACGGCAGATGGGCGACGCGACGCGGCCTGTCGCGCGTGCGCGGCCACGAGGCCGGGGTCGAGGCTATCCGCCGCATCGTCGAGGCGGCGCCCAAGCAAGGCATAGGCACGCTGACGCTTTACGCCTTCTCCACCGACAATTGGCGCCGGCCGAAAGCCGAGGTCGCTGCGCTGATGACCCTCTTGCGCTTCTATCTCGCCAACGAGGTGCAGAGCCTCGTCAAGAACGGCGTGCGTCTCACCGTGATCGGTCGCCGCGACCGGCTGCCTGACGGCATCGCCAATGCGATCGCGCGGGCCGAACAGGCCACCGCCCACGGCAGCACGCTTCATTTGCGGATCGCCGTCGACTATTCCGCGCGCGATGCCATCCTCAACGCCGCGGCGAAAGCGGCGGCGCTGACGAGCCTTACCCGCGAAGCCTTCTCACAGCTCGTCACCGGTGAGGCCGGCCTGCGCGACGTCGATCTCATCATCCGCACCTCCGGCGAGAAGCGGCTGTCGGACTTCCTGCTCTGGGAAGGCGCCTATGCCGAGCTGCACTTCACCGAGCGGATGTGGCCCGAATTCGAAGCGAGCGATCTCGCTGCGGCTCTCGCCTCCTTCCATGGCCGCGAGCGTCGCTTCGGCGGCCTTCAGGCGATCATGCCGGAGGAAGTGCCGTCACTCTCCCGCGTGTGACGCAACGCACAGGAAAACGCGCTGTTCGTTTTCAGCCGCATGATTGGCAGCGATGTCCAAGCCGCCGGCGTGCGGTCTCGGTTAGGTGTGCGGTCTACGCAACCTGCCGAGGGCGTCACGCATGTCACAGCTATCTCTGGATGCCGTTGTCGAGCCGAACGAGACCAAAGGCATTGTCTGCATCAGGGCGGCCGATGCCTGCGATGTGGAGAGCCTCTCGATCTATTTCACCGGCCTTTCCACGACGACACGCAACAAGCGCTTCATGGGCGCACGGGCGGACGTCGCGATAGTCGCGGCCGAATGCGTCGCCAAAGCCAGCCATCCCGATCACTTCACCTTGCTCGCCGAGCTGAGGCAGGAGGGGCGCGGCATGATCATCGGCGAGACGCTCTATGCCTATGATGCGGCGGCCGGGCATGGCGAGTTCGCGATCTCAGTCGCCGATGCATTTCAGCGCACGGGTCTCGGCTTGCAGATGATGACCGCGATGGAGAGGCGCGCGAGCGACCTCGGGCACGAGATGATCGCAGCCGAGACCGCGCGGGCAAATGCCGAAATGCGCGGCCTCGCGAAGAAGGCGGGGTTTTGCGATACCGGCCTCGACTGGCAATCAGTTCACCTCGCAAAACGGTTATCGCGCTAGCCACACGCGCCTTGATTTGCCGCGTGGCACGGATCGTGCTCTAGTATCGCCAGGATTTCCCCAGCAATGGGAGCTTTCGGCGATGCGCGCAGTTCTGGATCATTGCACCGGCGGCACGGAGCGGCAGGTTGCGGCCGGCACGCTCGTCGTCAGCGAAGGCGGCACCAGCAGCGGCCACCTCTACGTGCTCATCGAGGGCAAGCTCGAAGTGCTCAAGAGCGACACGGTGGTCGCCACCATCGCCGAGCCCGGCGCCGTGTTCGGCGAGATGTCCGTGCTGCTCGGTCTGCCGCATACGGCAACGGTACGGGCCAGCGCGCATTCGGTTATCTATGAGTTCGAGGACGCGGCGTCGTTCCTCATCCAGCGGCCGGAGGTCGCGCTGCTGCTGGCGCGTACACTGGCGCAGCGGCTCAACGTCGCCAACACCTATCTGGCCGATCTCAAGCGGCAATATGCCGGCCACGGCACGCATCTGGCCATGGTTGGCGAGGTGCTCCAGAGCATGATCAACCTGCCGCCGCTCGAGGTCTCGCCAGGCTCGGATCGGCAATCCGACCCAAGGATGTGAGCCAGTCCGGCGGCTCCTCGATGGTGGCAGCCGGCCGTTTCAGCGGCGCGTCGAGGTCGACCCACTGCGCTTCGCCCGCCGCGAGCCAGAATGCCTTGTTGGCATCGAGATCCAGCACGATGTGCGTCGGCGGCCGGCCCGGTTGCAGGCCGGCGTTGAACACCCAGGTGTGACCCAGCCGGTCGAACCACGAACCGTCGGGGATGAAGGGTGACTGGTGCACATGGCCCGAGATCACCATCGACGGCTGATACTGCATGATCCACTGCACCAGCTCGACGTCGCCGAAGAAGCGCTTGCCGCCCCAGCTGGTCGGCGAGTTCGCCGGCGGCGCATGATGCGCCCAGATCCAGCGCTTGGGGCGATTGGCGCCGGCGTCACGCAGCTGCTCGACGATGCGCTGCTTGACCAGCGGCCCGTCCCACCATGGGCACACCGTGAACAGCGTGTCGCCGAGCGTGAGATTGTCGCCATCGCAGGCGATGCCGAGCTCTCGCACCTCCGAGATCCAGCGCGAGATCTTTTCGCCCTCCGCATTGCGCTCGTCGAGATCGTGATTGCCGGAGCAGAGGATCACGCGGGTCTGCGCCGTGAGCAGCGCGAGATATTTCTTCACCACCACGATCTGCGCGCGAAAATCTACCATCGAGCCGATGTCGAGCGCATCGCCGGCAAAGATCACGAGGTCGAACTGAGGCGCCGCGCTGACCAGCCAGTCGAGCTGCGGCAGCGAATAGTGCAGGTCGGCCACGACCAGGCAGCGCATTGAATATCCGTTCGCGGGAGATCAAAATGTCGGGGAATTCCAGGATGTTATAAAGCAAGAAGCAGACCAGAGGAGGCTGTCTCTTTCCGCAAGCTCAATAGACGGCAGCATGCTGCGGCGCGCATGAGCGCGCAAGGGACCTGATATCGCAGGGCTGGACCGGATCGTCGAATTCTGTTGTCGTGGCCGCCTCAACGCGGTGACCGCATGACTTCCTTCAAGACGATTCGCGCCCGCGCCGAGAAACGCAAGGGCGGCCCCAAGGCGCTCGAAAAGCTGATGCCCGACGAGCCCGATTTGAAGGCTCTCGCAAAACTCGGCGACGACCGCATCCTCGCCGAGATGACCAGACGGGTATTTTGCGCGGGCTTTGCCTGGAGTGTGATCGATTCGAAATGGGACAGCTTCGAAGACGCGTTCCTGCACTTCCAGCCGGCCAAGCTCACCTTCCAGCCCGAGGACTATTGGGAGGGCCTGTTGCGCGATGCGCGCATCGTGCGCAACGGCGCCAAGATCATGTCGGTGCGCGAGAACGCCGCCTTCGTGCAGGAGATCGCCAAAGAACATGGCAGCTTCGGCAAGTTTCTGGCGAAGTGGCCGCCGTCCAACGAGATCGGCCTGCTCGACCTCCTCACCAAGCGCGGCAGCCGGCTCGGGGGCAACACCGGCCAGATGCTGCTGCGCTTCGTTGGCTGGGATGGTTTTGTCACCTCCAAGGACGTGGTCGCGTCCTTGCGCGAGGCCGGCCTCGATATCGCCGAAGAGGTGAAGTCGAAGGGCGATCTCGCCAAAGTGCAGGCGCAGTTCAATGCCTGGGCTGAGGAGAGTGGTCTGTCCTACACATATATGTCACGCATCTGCGCGCTCTCGGTCGGCGAGAACCGCAGCAAGCATTAGGTCAAGAAAAACCAGGAGAAACAAAATGGCCAAGGCCTATTGGGTTGCCACCTACCGCGCGATCAAGAACCCCGACGCC
Organism: Bradyrhizobium sp. 1; assembly: GCF_023073315.1. GTDB lineage: Bacteria > Pseudomonadota > Alphaproteobacteria > Rhizobiales > Xanthobacteraceae > Bradyrhizobium. The sequence goes on from NZ_JADPJH010000026.1 coordinate 162,050, forward strand.
ATGGCGGCCTATGCCAAGGTGTCGCGCCAGGCCATCGAAACGGCGGGTGGCCGCGTGATCGCGCGCGGGATGCCGGCTGCTGCCTTCGAGCATGGCATGATGGAACGCGTCGTCCTCATCGAGTTCGACAGCGTCGCGAGCGCCTTGGCGGCGTATGAAAGCCCGGCCTACAAGGCAGCTCACGATCTGCTCGGCGACGGCGCCGACCGCGACATCCGCATCGTCGAAGCCGTCAATTAACGCTGCGGCGCCCGTAATCGTGGACATCGTGTGGCGATCCCGTGCCATGAGCGCGGCGGTCGCCGCGCGCGATCACGAAATACATTTTTCCGGAACATTTGTGCGCAGCACCCGTTCGGGAGTTTGAGCCAGGCGACGCAGGCGCAGGGAACGCCCGCTCTGGTCAACTCAATGAAACCCGACACGACAGAAACGGAGCAGCTCATGAAGCTCACTTCCGAACAGGTGAAGCAGACCGTCAACCAGCTCGGTGCCCAGGTCCTGCCCGACGAACATCCCGCCATGCCGCAGCTCAACAGTATGTTCGGCGAGCACACCTTCTTCGTCGACGAGATGGGCCTGAAGGTCCTCGAGCCCACGCCGTCGTTAGCGGCGGAACGCCAGACAGGCGAAGTCATCAGCCTCGCCGACTGGAGCGATGCCGATTTGACGCGCCTGATGGCGCATGAGCCCGAGCCGACCGGCGTGATCGTGGTGTTCGAACATGTGAGGCATTGACGTCGCTGGTCGTGATGGGAGTTCAGAGCGGCGGGGGAAATCCCCGCCGTGACGATTGTGAGGTGTGACTGCCGTCAATTGATACGGTTGACTTCAGGCAGCCCGAGCTTGAGATTTCGCCTTGGCGGGCGCGCTTTTCGCCCCGGTCGTATCAATAAACGCCCCAGCGTCCGGCAAGGGCTTTTACTGGCGGTAGAGCCCTCGCGTCGCGGGTATATATTCACCTCCATCCATGGAGGTCGAAATGCATCGCACAGTTCCGATGCTGGCATTGCTTGCCACCCTTATGTGCCTTGCCTGCTCGTCGCAGGCCCAGTCGGCCCAGACGGATCGATACTGCCTGCAAGGTCGCCGCTGGGGCTTTCCCGGCAATTGCCAGTTCGCCACCCGTCAACAATGCCTGGCCGCTGCTTCGGGCACGTCCGCCTCTTGCGGCCTCAATCCGCGCTACGCCGCGCCGCGGCGGCGCTGATCACCGCTCGAAGATGAGCCATTCGGCGCTACCGCACAGCAGAAGCGATCAATCGAGAAAGGCCCCCTCCGATGCGAAAGCTTGCACTCTTCGTTATTCTGCTCTCGCTCGCGGGAATGTTTCCTTCGAGCGAAACGTACGCTCAGAGTGCGCTTCGGGGTGCGGTCATCGGTGGTGCCATCGGCGGTCGTCGCGGCGCCGCCATAGGAGCTGCCGCCGGGGCCGTCGCCGGAGCCCACCGGCGGCATAACCATTGGCATCGATATTATTGGAGGAACGGCAGCTGCTGGCATCGCACGAATAGCGGAAGGTCGCACCGCGTGTCGCATCGCTACTGCCGTTAAGTGAGCGCGGAGACTGTCGCGCGGCAGGTCGGACGACGGGAAAGATCGAGAACGGAAACTCAACGAGGGGATCGCAATGTTCTTCGCTCAAGAAGGATTCACCTATCGAAATTTCCTGATGGACATGATTGCGATATTCGCATTCGTCGTCTGGTTCTGGCTGCTCATCGTCATCTATGGCGACCTGTTCAGGCGCCACGACATCTCCGGATGGGGCAAGGCGCTGTGGGTGCTCGCGCTGGTCCTGACCTCGTACCTCGGCATCTTCGCCTACCTGATCACCCAGGGGAGAGGCATGGCCGAACGTAACGCCGAGCAGGCGCAACGGGCGCGCGACGAATTGCGACACATCGTCGGCTTTAGTGTCGCAGACGAAATGGCCAAGCTCGATCAGCTGAAAAAGTCGGGATCCATAACCGATGCCGAGTACGGGCGGCTACGCACCAAGCTGGTCGCTTAGGACTTGAAGGTGAAGGTCTGCCTTCTCATCCTGAGTGCGTTCGCTGTGATGCTGTCCCTGATGCCTGCGCCGGCTAGCGCCCGCTCCGGGGTGGCAGTTGCCCTCTAACTTCCCTTCGGTCCGATCGGGCCCGCCGGGCCGGGCGGTCCTGCCGGACCCGCCGGTCCAGGAGGTCCGGGGAGGCCGCAATTTTGTATGACCACATCTCTCGTATCAGGTCCGGACGTGATCTTCACGATGCAGGTGGAGGGAAAGTCCGGTCCGATCCACCGAAACCCTCCGGTCGAAGTGCTCTCGACCTTCACGGTTTTGCTCGGGCTGATCTTGATCTCCACGCCGGGCTCGCGGGGCCGCCTGACGCGTCCGACGATGACCAACTCGCCCTGCGATATGGCGGCCGTCGTGATCAGTATTTCCGCATGTGCGCTTCCAGTGCACATCATCGCATAGGCAGTCATAAGAGCTGCGACGGTGCCGATAGGCTTCGCGAGCATCATCATTCTCCCCTGCTTGCAGGTCGCCTAACAAATCGCGTCTCGTGCCAAGTGTCGAGTCGTTGTTTGAAGCGAACGACCAAACGCGGTCGAGCCGATAGCTCTCAAATTGTAGATCAATTGTCGGAAACGAAGCGACGTCGCCAAGTCAGTTCAAATGGCAGTGAGCGCGCCGACAAAGCCTATCCGGCCCTATACGCGGGGCGACATAAAAGCCGATAGTTGGTCGACGACCATCGGGCCCTATAGGCCAGGGATCACTCGGAGAAAAAGTTCGACAAGCAGGGGAGGCCCCAAATGTACGCCAATATTCTCTTGAGCACAGATGGATCGGATGTCGCGAGGAAGGGCGTTGAGCATGGCATTGCTTTGGCAAAGGCCCTGAACGCCAAAGTGACGGTCATCACCGTAACGGAAGCGCTGCCGATCGACTATGGCGGCGGACACGATTCAGGATGGATTCCCTCGCAGCAGGAGATTGATAGCTTCGACGCAGCCTGCAAGGAAGGCGCGGGCAAAGTGCTCAATGAAGCTCGCGCAATGGCGGAGCGGATCGGCATATCTGCAGAACTCCTGCATGTTCCGAATGCGCATCCGGCCACTGCGATTATCGAAACAGCAAAATCCAGAGGCTGCGACTTGATCGTCATGGCCTCTCATGGGCGTCGCGGCCTCAGGAAGTTTTTTTTGGGGAGCCAAACATCGGAGGTCCTGGGGGACGGAAGCGTGCCGGTGCTGGTCGTCAGTGGCGGACACAAGTGATCGTGCAGGGTTTGGCAAAGCCGCTCCCGGAGTCGTTCAAGCCCCGATGTCATCGCGTAATCGGTCATCGATCTAACGCGCCTGATGGTCCATGAGCCGGAGCCGACCGGCGCGATCGTGGTGTTCGCGCATGTGAGGGATTGATTGGGCCCCACGGACCGACCTGCATCAGTAGCGGGTTTGAAAAATCCCGCCACTGTCGTTGCCGGCCTGGTTCAAATGCCGAAAGTCAGCTGCGGCTCCGCATCATCCCCGTCCTGAAGGGAAGACAGCGAGACCCCCAGCAGCCTGACGTGCTTGGGCAGCGGCATCTCGGCCTCGAGCAAGCCGCAGGCCAACCGTTCCAACTCGTCCCGGCCTGCAACGGGTGCGGTGCCGGATCTGCTGCGTGTGATGATCTCGAAGTCGGCGAATTTGATCTTCAGGGTGACGGTGCGGCCGCGGTTGCCGGTCGTCTCGCAATGGCGCCAGACCTTGTCGACGAGTGGCTTCAGCTCGGCGACCAGCGTGTCGAATTCGTCGAGGTCGGTCGAGAACGTGGTCTCCGCGCCGATGGATTTGCGGATGCGGTTGGCCCGGACCGGCCGCTCGTCGACACCACGTGAAATCCAGTAGTAATAGGCGCCGGACTTGCCGAAATTCGCATTCATGAACTCCAGCGTCTGGTTGCGGATGTCGAGGCCGGTGAACAGGCCGAGCGCATTCATCTTCGCACTCGTCGCAGGGCCTATCCCATGGAACTTTCCGACGGGCAGCGTCTCGACGAAGGCGGGTCCCATCTCCGGCGAGATTACGAATTGGCCGTTGGGCTTGCGATGATCGGAGGCGAGTTTTGCCAGAAACTTGTTGTAGGAAATGCCCGCGGAAGCGTTGAGGCCCGTCTCGGCCTTGATCCTCTCGCGGATCAGCAAGGCGACGTCCCGCGCCAGCGGGATGGCTTGCAAATTTTCCGTCACGTCGAGATAGGCTTCATCCAGCGATAACGGCTCGATGATGGGCGTGTGCTCGGCAAAGATCTCGCGGATCTGCCTGGAGATCGCCTTGTAGACCTCGAAGCGCGGCTTGACGAAGATCAGGTCGGGACATTGCCGCTTCGCCGTCACCGACGGCATCGCGGAGCGCACGCCGAACTTGCGGGCCTCGTAGCTGGCGGCGGCGACAACGCCGCGTTCCGCCGAGCCTCCGACCGCAACCGGCTTTCCGCGCAGCTCCGGATTGTCGCGCTGCTCCACCGACGCATAAAAGGCATCCATATCGATATGGATGATCTTGCGGACGGGCGAGGCGTCGCCGGTCACCGTGTCGGATTCGCTCATGGAAAGATGATACAATTGAGTGATGAGAAGCGCGAGGTCATGGATGTTTCAATTGTCGGTCTTCGTCGTCGCGGTGGTCGGCATCGGCTGGCTGATAGGCGCGACCAATCTCCCCGGTGCGTGGTATGCCGGCCTCGCCAAGCCGGGCTTCGTGCCGCCGAACTGGGCGTTCCCGGTGGCGTGGACCATCCTCTACATCATGATCGCGGTGGCGGGCTGGCGGACCTTTCGCCGTGACCCAACGGGTCGAGCGATGCTGGTCTGGGCCGTGCAACTGGCGTTGAACTTCGCCTGGTCTCCGGTGATGTTCACGATGCACCAGATCGGATTCGCGTTGGTCATCCTCATCGGCCTGTTCGCCGCGATCGTGACCTACATCACTACAGAGACATCGCGCGACAGGTTGGCAGCCGCATTGTTCGTGCCTTACGCAGCCTGGGTCGCATTCGCCGGCGTGCTCAATGCGGCAATCTGGCGTTTGAATTGAGAAATTCAGTCTAGAGTTCATCAAAGAACAATCTCAGGCTTGTGAGTGGCAAGCCTAGGCATGCGATCCTACATGAGCGTGCAGAGGACAGCCCATGCAATACAGCTCCGAGCTCATTCAGACGATGCGTCAGGCACTCGAGACCGTGATGGCGAGCGTACCGGCTCATCAGTCGGTGTTCGGTTTGAAAGCAGCCGTAGCCGAATGCATTCTGAACGCTGCCGCACACGGCCAGACGTCGTATGACGGGCTGGTGCAGTCCGCCTCCGACCAGATCCAGGCGATTATTTCGATGCTGACGTGAAAACGGCTGGGGGAGACTGGCGCACCCGACACGATTCGAACGTGTGACCTTTGCCTTCGGAGGGCAACGCTCTATCCAGCTGAGCTACGGGTGCAGTCGAGGTTCATTTAGCCGATTGGCGGGGGGCGGGCAACCGCTTCCGCCGTCTTCGGTCAGGCTGATTTGCGGGCAATACGGCCAGGAACCGGCGCTGCCTCCCGCCCGAGCCCCGCGAATTCGGCGAGCAGGCGTTCGGCGCAGATGACGCGGTTGCGGCCGAGCCGTTTGGCCGCATAGAGCGCCTCGTCGGCGGCGCCCAGCAGCCGGTCGGGGGCTCCGTTGACGTCAGTGGGGATGTGGCTGGCGACGCCGACGCTGAGGGTGACGTGGTCGCCGGCACCGCTGGCGCCATGGGCTATCCGCAGGGTCATGACAGCGGCGCGGATTTCCTCGGCGATGGCGCAGGCGCTGTCGCAATCCATATCCGGCAGGATCAGCGCGAACTCCTCGCCGCCATAGCGGCTGGCGAGGTCGAGCGGGCGCACGGCGTGGCGGCTGACGACATCGGCGACCGCACGCAGGCATTCGTCGCCGCTCTGGTGGCCGTGACAGTCGTTGAACAGCTTGAAATGATCGACGTCGACGAACAGCAGCGCCATCGGCTTCTGCGTCCGCTGGGCGCGGGCCCATTCCGTCATCAGCATCTGGTCGAAGGCGCGGCGGTTCGACAGGCCGGTCAACCCGTCCTTGGTGGCAAGCTCTTTCAGCGCGGTCTCGGCGCGCTTCTGGTCGGTGAGGTCGCGCAGCGTCTCCACCACGGCGATCAAATTACCGGCCTCGTCATGGATCGGGCCGGCGTCGATGGCGAGATAGAGCTGGCTGCCGAGTTTTGGCATCACGCACCAGTTCTCCGCAGAGAAGCCGAGCCCGTTATGACCGCGCGCGGCGTACTCCGAATAATATTCCGGCAGCTGCTCGGGGCGGTCGAGCGCGACGAGGTCCGCCAGGCACGGGCGCTTGGTTTCGTAGAAAGCCTGCCAGTGCTTTGTCGTGCCGATCACCTCGGAGGCGGCGACGCCGGTCAGTCGCTCGCAGGCCCTGTTCCAGATCACGACGCGGCGCTTGGGATCGATCACGAAGGTCGGCACCACCAAATGCTGCATCAGCCGCACCGCATAGGAATCCGCGACGTCGACGGTTTTGGCTGAAGGCCTGCTTGACCTTTTTCCGGGCTTGGCCATCTCAGGCCACCGCCGCGACAGGCGCGGCGTCTCCCGGATTGAACAGCTTGCGCACTTCGGCCGCCGGCTTCGGCTTGCTGAACAGATAGCCCTGCATCTCCGTGCAGCCGAGCGCGCGCAGCATCTCGCGCTGGGCCTCGGTCTCGACGCCCTCGGCGACCGTGGTCATGTTGCTGGCGGCAGCGATGTTCACGACGGCCTGCACGATGACAGGCGCGCCGCTGGTCTCCGCGATATCGGCGACGAAGCAGCGGTCGATCTTGATCTTGTCGAACGGGAAACGCTTCAGGTAGCTCAGCGAGGAATAGCCGGTGCCGAAATCGTCGAGCGCGATACGCACGCCGATGGCGCGGAGCTGGTGCAGGATCGAGAGCGCCGCCTCGTCGTCCCGGATCAGCACGGCCTCGGTAATCTCGAGCTCGAGCCGGGAGGGAGCGAGCCCGGAGGCGGCGAGCGCGCCCGCAATCCGCAGCGCCAGCGTGTCGCATTTGAGCTGCACCGGCGAGACGTTGACCGCGATCCGCACATGCGCCGGCCAGGTCGCGGCCTCGTTGCAGGCGGTACGCAGCACCCAGTCGCCAAGTTCGGTGATCAGGCCGGTATCCTCTGCGATCGGAATGAACTCCGCCGGCGAGATCATGCCGCGCTCGGGGTGGCGCCAGCGCAGCAGCGCCTCGCAGCCCGAGACTTCGTTGGTGCGCAAATCGACCAGCGGCTGGTAGTGGATCTCGAAGCCGCCATTCACCAGGGCCTGGCGCAAATCCTGCTCCAGGGTCAGGCGCGCCCTGGCGCATGCGTCCATCGCCGGCTCGAAGAAGCGATGGGTGCGGCGGCCCGAAGCCTTGGCGCCATACATTGCAAGGTCGGCGTTCTTGATGAGCTGGTCGAGATCGGTGCCGTCCTGCGGCGCCAGCGCGATGCCGATGCTGGCATCGGTGGAGAGCTGATGGCCGAGGCAATGATAGGGCTGCCGGATCGCCTCGTAGATCCGTGTCACGAATGACAGAACCTCGGCGGAGGACCGCACTGCCGTCTGGATCACCGCGAATTCGTCACCGCCGAGCCGCGCGATCAGATCGCCTTTCTTGAGGCAGCCGCGCAGGCGCGTCGCGATCGCCTTCAGCAGCTCGTCGCCGACGTGATGGCCGAGCGAATCGTTGATGCCCTTGAACTCGTCGACGTCGATATAGAGCAATGCGAATTGCTGGCCGCCTGCGACCTTTTCCAGCTCGCGCTCGATTTGCTCGCGGAACAGCGTGCGGTTCGGCAGGTCGGTCAGCGCATCGTAATGCGCCATATGCGCGATCTTCTCATGGGCACGCCGCCGCTCGGTGACGTCCTCGATGACGCTGATGAGGTAGCGCGGCTCGCCGGACTTGTCGCGAATGCCGATGCGGGTCGAGGTGATATAGCGCGGTCCCTTGGTCTGGCTTTGCCAGGCATGCTCGTCCTTGAACAATCCCTCGGCGGTTTGCAGCGCCTTGCTGTCGTCTTCCGTGACGATCCTGGCTGTGTCATCCGGGTAGAGGTCGAACGGGGTCTTGCCGATGATCGCTTCACTGGATTGGCCGAATTGCTCCTCGGCGGTGCGGTTGATCAGCAGATATTCCCGCGTTCCAGCGTCCTTCACCGTGATCTGGGAGGGGATGTGATCGATGATCTCGCGCAGGAACATGTAGTTGCGGTCGCGCTCCTGCTCGAGATGGCGCCGCTCGGTGATCTCCTCGATCGTGGCGACCCAGCCGCCCTGCGCGAGCGGGGTGTTGATGACCTGGAAGGCGCGGCCGCTGGGCAGCTCATGGATCCTGGTGGAGACCGTGCCTTCGGCGACCACCCGCATCACATCGGCGCAAAACGCCTCGACGTCGCCGCCGAACGCGCCACGCTCCTTGCGATGGTACATGGCCTCGCGGATGTGGGTGCCGGGCTTGATGACGTCGTGGGAGAGGCCGAACATGTCGGCGTAGCGGCGGTTGCAGGTGACGATGGTGCCGCCTGCGTCGTACAGGATCAGCCCTTGCGACATGTTGTTCAAGGCGGTGTCGAGCCGCTGCCGCTCCGACTCGATCCGCTGCTGGGCCTCGCGGTTCTGCCGGTCGATCTGACGAATGATCAGATAGAGGATCAGCGCGATCACGGTGGCCGAAAGCATTGCCGTGGTGACCATGAAGCCGGTTTGCTGCCGCCAGTCCGCAAGCGCTGCGCTCATCGTGTTGGTTGCGACGATGACCAGCGGAAAATGGCCCAACGATGCGGCCGAGCCCAGCCGCTCCTCGCCGTCGAAGGGGCTTGTGACGCGAAGCGTCTGCTGGCCGCCATCAGCCAGCACTTTCTGCATCAGCGGTGCGTTCTTGTAGCTCGTCCCGATCATGGCTTCGATATGCGGGTAGCGCGCCAGCATCTTGCCTTCGCGGTCGAACAGTGAGATCGCCGTGCCCTCGGCGAGCGCCACGGATGCGAAATAATTCTGGTAGCTGTCCGGATCGATCCGGCGGACCATCGCGCCGAAGAAGGTGCCGTCGGTGCCGTTCAGCCGGCGCGCGACGACCGTCGTCCATTTGCCGATGAGGAAGCTGCGGACGGATTCCAGCGCCACCGGCTCGGCCATCGGATTCGATTTGAACGCCTGAAAGTAGGCGCGCGTAGAGACGTTGATCTTGGGCAGCGGTTGGGATCGCGACCAGTTGATGATCTCGCCGTCGGCATCGTAGATCACGATGTCGCCGAGATAGGATACGGCGCTGATCTTGCCCCGCAGCATCTCATTGGCTGCCGGTCCCGACATCCGCTCGCGGAACATCGCGGCTGAATTGATCTCCGGCAGTTTCATCTGCCCGATCAGATCGGCGGCGACGACGTCGGAATCCTGGAATTGCTGATCGAAGTGCCGCGCGATCAGCTGCACGGTGTTTTCGAGCTCGCGCTCGCGGTTGGCGAGGGTCCGCTCGCGAAACTCGCCGATGGCCATGGCGGTCACGGTGAATATTCCCGCGACCAGCAGCATGCCGCTCAGGGTCAGCCACAGCACGGGGCCGCGCCGCATCGCTGCCTCCCAGCCGCGTCTCGCGGCTAGGGACATTTCGGCTGCGATCCCTGTAAAGGCCTGGCGCATTCCCCCCTCCCTGGAGGAACAGGAATACACCGCACAAATGGCGTAAAGCTTAGGAAAGCCAGTTACCTAAGCATTAATCCAGTTGCGCTGTCCGGCCGGTATGCAGCGGGGCTGGAATCACCTCGCGGTTGCGCGGGTTCCCGCGACAATCGCTGCGCTGCATCATTAATCGTGGCTTAATGCGAGGCGCCCGTGCTCTTGTCGCCGCCGCCATTGCGGAGACGTCCGACCACGCCGGTCGGAAAGAAATAGACGCTGGCAATGAACAGCAGTCCGAGCCACAGCAGCCAGCGATCGGGGTGGAGAAGCCCCGGCAGCAGCGGCAAGCCGGCTTCCGACGCCGCCTTGGAGGCGACGCCCATCAGCGACTGCAGATAGTTCTGGGCGAGGATGAAGATGGTGGCGCCGATGATCGCGCCGTAGATCGTGCCCATGCCGCCGATCACGACCATCAGCAGGATGTCCAGCATGATCGAGAAGCTGAGCGAGGTGTCGGGGCCGGCATAACGCAGCCACAGCGCGTTCAGGATGCCGGCGCCGGCGGCGACGAGGGCGGCGAGGCAGTTGGCGTAGCTCAAATGGAAGACGGTGCGGAAGCCGAGCGCTTCGGCGCGAAAGCGGTTCTCGCGGATCGCTTGCAGCACGCGCCCGAACGGCGAGTTCACGACGCGCAGCAGCGCGAGGATCATCAGGGCCGAGACGGCGAACACCAGATAGAAGGTCAGAATCCGGCCGTTGATCTCGAAGCCGAACAGGCTTTTGGAGATCAGCACGGTGCCGGGACGCAGCAGCTCGGGCAGCTGGAAGCTGCGCCCGTCCTCGCCGCCGGTCAGCCAGGACAGCTGCGAGGCCAGCACCTGGAAGGCGGAGGCGACCGCGAGCGTGATCATGGCGAAAAAGATCGCGGCGACCCGCAACGAAAACAATCCGATCGCTAGCGCCAGCAGCGCGGCCAGCGGCAGGCCGACGACGATGCCGGTTGCGACCGCGGCCCAGTTCGGGCCCATCCCGTATAGCGCGATCGCGATGGCGTAGCTGCCGATGCCGTAGAACATGGTGTGGGCGAACGACACCGAGCCGGTATAGCCGAGCAGCAAATCGTAGGAGGCGACCAGCGCGGCGAACACGCAGATCTTGGCCGCGACGTTCAGCGCCTTGGCGCCCGGGAACAGGAACGGCGTCGCCGCCAGCGCCAGGATGATGACGACGAGGAGCAGCGTGAGCACGCGGCTGCGCGGCGGATCGCCGGAGAGAAGCATCATCGGCTGGTCACCGCATAGAGGCCGCGCGGCCGCCACATCAGAATGGCGACCATCAGCAGAATGTTGGAGACGAGGGCGAGTTTCGGTACCAGGAAGCCGCCGTAATTGGCGACCATCGCCACCAAAATCGCGCCGATGAAGCAGCCGCCGATCGAGCCCAGGCCGCCGATGATGACGACGACGAAAATCAAGACGGTGAGCTCGTCGCTCATGGAGGCGTGGACCTGCTCGCGATACAGCGCCCACATCACGCCGCCGAGGCCGGCGAGCGCCGATCCCGTCATGAACACGCCGAGGAACAGTCGTCGGATGCGATAGCCGAGCGCCTCGACCATCTCCCGGTTCTCGACGCCGGCGCGAATCAGGAGGCCGAGCTTGGTGCGGTTGAGCACGAGCTGGATCGCGATAAAGACACCCAGCCCGATCAGCATCGCCAGCACGCGATATTTGGCAATTGCGACGTCGCCGAAGATGAAGGAGCCGCGCAGCGAGGTCGGCAGCGGCATCGGGATGATCTGCGGTCCCCATAGCGCGTACATCGTCTGCTCGGCGACGATCAGGCCGCCCGTCGTCATCAGGATCTGCTTCAGATGCTGGCCGTAGACGGGCAGGATCAGCACGCGCTCCACGACCAGGCCGAGCGCGCCGGAGACCGCCATCGACAGCAGCGCCGCCGGCGCCAGCACAGCGAGGTTGATCCAGAGCGAATCTGCCTGCATTGAGGCCGCGAACGGCGCCAGCACCAGCGTTGCGACATAGGCGCCGACCGCGATGAAGGCGCCGTGGCCGAAATTGAGCACGTCCATCAGGCCGAACACCAGCGTCAGGCCGGAGGCCATGATGAAGATCATCATGCCCATCGCGAGGCTCGCCGCCGTCAGCGTCAGCCAGGTGCTGGGTGAGCCGATCAGGGGGATCATCACGAGGGCGAGCGCGATCGGCAGCAGGATCGGTGCGATGTCGCGCTTCGGTTTCGGCAGCGGATCGGCAGCGGCAATCTCGGTCACTGATGCGCCTCCAGGCTCAGGCCGAGCAGCCGCTCCTGCAGCGGCACGTCGGCGGCCAAGGCCGCCATCTCGCCGCGATGGACGATGGTGCCGTTGTCCATGACCAGCACGTTGTCACCAAGCTCGCGGGCGGCAAAGAAATTCTGTTCCACCAAAAGGATCGTCGCGCCCCTGCGCTTGATCTCCTTCAGGCACTCGATCAGCGCCACGATGATCGCAGGCGCCAGCCCCTTGGTCGGCTCGTCGATCAGCAAGAGCTTGCGCGGCTCGATGATCGCGCGCGCGATCGAGAGCATCTGCTTTTGCCCGCCCGAGAGACTGCCCGCACGCGACAGCCAGAACCGGCGCAGCGCCGGGAAGAAGCCAAAGATCCAGTCCAGCTGCTTGTCGTCCATCGGCCCGTCGCGGGCCGCCAGCACGAGATTTTCCTTCACCGTGAGGTCGGAAAACACGGCCATGCTCTCGGGCACATAGCCGACGCCGAGCCGCGCGATATCAGGCGTGGCGCGGCCCTCGATGCGCTCGCCGGCGAGGCTGATCTCGCCGGAGGAAGCCTGCCACAGGCCCATGATGGTGCGCAGCGTCGTAGTCTTGCCGGCGCCGTTGCGGCCGAGCAGCATCGTGGTCTGCCCTTGCTGGACCGCGAGGTCGATGCCCTGGAGGATGTGATAGCGGCCGATATGGGTGTGCACGCCGGAGAGTTTGAGCAGGTCTGTCATGCTGCGCCCTCTGAAGCTTTCTTGGGCGCGACGCCGAGATAGGCTTGCTGCACGATCGGCGAGGCGATCACCTCGGCCGGCAGACCATCCGCAACGAGTTGGCCGTTATGCAGCACGATGATGCGGTCGGCGAGCGAGCGGACCACGTCCATCTTGTGTTCGACCAGCAGGATGATCTTGCTCTTGTCCTGCTTGAGCTGCGCGATCAGGTTGAGGACAACAGGGACCTCGTCGATGCTCATGCCCGCGGTCGGCTCGTCGAACATGAACACTTTCGGCTGCAGCGCGATCATCAGCGCGACCTCGAGCTTGCGCTGATCGCCATGCGATAGCGCGGTCGCGGCGACGCCGCGTCGGCCACCGAGCGCGACCTGATCGAGGATGGCGTCGGCGCGCGCGATCAAGTCGCGGCGGACCATCCAGGGCCGCAGCATGTCGTAATGCGTACCATCAGCCGCCTGCACCGCGAGGCGGACGTTTTCCTCCACCGTCAGGTTCGGAAACAGGTTCGTGAGCTGGAACGCGCGCCCGAGGCCGGCGCGGGTCCGCAGCGGCGCGGAATGCTGGGTGATGTCGGTGCCGTCGAACAGGATGTGGCCTGCGGAGGCGCGCAGCTGGCCCGAGATCAAATTGAAATAGGTGGTCTTGCCGGCGCCGTTGGGTCCGACGATGGCGGTGAGCTCGCCCGGGCGGAACGTGCAGGTGACGTTGTTGACCGCGACATGGCCGCCGAAGCGAATGGTGAGGTCGCGGGTTTCTAAGCTCAACGTCATTGGAAGTCCGGCGAATGATGAGATGAGAATATATCCGCGACCACGCCACGCCCCCTCCCCCGCTTGCGGGGGAGGGCTGGGGAGAGGGTGTCTCCGCAATCGAGAACCCCAGGAGAACAGAGCCCTCTCCCGCAAGCGGGAGAGGTGAAGCAAGAGAGATCAGCGCTTGTTCTTAACCGGAACGTCCATGTCCTCGATCTTCAACTCGCGCACCGGCTCGAGCACGGCCCAGGCGACGTTCGGATCGACCTTGACCTTGAAGTGATACATGCTCTGCAGCGCCTGATGGTCTTCTTTCCGGAACACCATCTTGCCCTTCGGCGTGTCGAACTCCAGGCCTTCCATCGCCGTGATCAGCTTCTCGGTGTCGGTCGATTTCGCCTTGGTGACCGCGGCGACGACGGACATCGCGGCGGCAAACCCGCCCGCGGTGAAGAAGTCCGGCGGCGCCTTGAACCGCTTCTGGTGCTCGGCGACGAACCAGTCGTTCACCGGATTCTTCGGGATGTCGTAGTAGTAATAGGTCGCGCCTTCCATGCCCGGCAGGCCCTTATACGCCGCGAGCGCCGGCAGGATGTTGCCGCCGGTGGAGAGCTCGATGCCATAGCGCTTCGGGTCCATGTCCTGGAGTTTTGCCAGCGGATTGCCGGCGCCGGCCCAGATCACCCAGATGATCTTACGGCCCGGCTTGTCTTTCAGCGCATCAAACAGGCGCTGGCCGACCGCGGTGAAGTCGGTGGTCGAGGTCGGGGCGTATTCCTCGGCGGCGAGCGTCGCGCCGGTCTTGGCGAGCGCTTCCTTGAAGGCGCCGACGCCGTCACGGCCGAACGCATAGTCCTGCGCCAGCGTCGCAACGGTGACGCCCTGCTTGCCGATCGCGACCGCGTTGGAGATCGCGTCCTGCGACGAATTGCGTCCGGTGCGGAAGATGTAGCGATTCCACTTCTCGCCGGTAATCTGGTCCGCGACCGCGGGCTCGACGATGAGGATCTTCTTGTTCTCCTCGGCGACGGGGAGAATGGCGAGCGCTGCGGCCGACGAGGTCGTGCCGATCGCGATGTCGGCCTTGTCGTCCTGGTAGGCCTCCGCGAGCGCGGCCTTGGAAAGGTCGGGCTTGCCCTGGTCGTCCTTGGTGATGACGACGATCTTGCGGCCGTCGAGCGTCATCGTGCCCTTGGTGGCGTATTCAAAGCCCATTTGCAGGCCGGTCTCGGTCTGCTTGGCGTAAGCCTCGAGCGGGCCGGTCTTGCCGTAGATCAGCGCGATCTTGAGGTCGTCGGCGCGCGCGGAGCTGCTCGCGGCCAGGCCGATGATGGCTGCTGTGAGAATGAGCGATCGACGCACGGTGGTCCCTCCCTGATGAAATACCTTGCCCACAGCGATTTGCATAACAACGCAAACATTGCAATTCCACCTTCCGGCGAAGCTTGCTGCGGGCTTGTGTGACAATGTCTTGACGTGCTGGTGGCGGATTGCAGCTGCCGAAGAAATCGGCAGCCCGAGACGGAGCGGTTACCGCCGATACCCGCTCGCCCGCGAATATCCCTGCCGGTTCTGCTGCATCGGACGGCTGGCCACGCTGCCCCGTGACTCGCTGGAGGTGGGGGTGCCGAGCTTCAGTTCCTCCAGGAAGATCGGCCGCGAGAAATAATAGCCTTGCGCGTAGCGGATCTTGGTTGCGGCCTGGAGGTAGGCGAGCTCCTCGTAGGATTCGAGGCCTTCGGCGATCACGGTCATGCCGAGCGCTTCGCTCAAGGATTCGATCGCGCGCAAAATGCCTTGGCTGCGCGGGCGCTTATGGATGTCGGTGATGAAGGAGCGGTCGATCTTGATCTCGTCGGCGGTGATGTCGGCGAGCGCCGAGAGCGAAGAATAGCCGGTGCCGAAATCGTCGATCGAGATGCCGACGCCGAGCTTGCGGAACATCGGCAGGATTTCCGACTGGAAATGACTCTTGGCGACGAAGGCGTCTTCCGTCACCTCGATCATGAATCGCTGGGGAAAGCCGGTCTCCTCCAGCGCCAGCGCAAAGCTGCGCATGAATTCGGGATTGCCGGCCTGCTTGGCGGCGACATTGATGCTGATGGTCGCTTCCGCGCCAAAGGTCTCGTTGATCAGGTCGATCGATTTGACGATCTCGGCGAGCACCAGATGAGTGAGCTCGTCGATCAGTCCGAGCTCGCCGGCGAGGTTGATGAACGAGCCCGGCGCCTGGATCACGCCTTCGTCGTCGCGCAAGCGCACCAGCGCCTCGATGCCCTTCACCGCCTGGGTGCGGATGTCGACCTTGGACTGGAAGGCGCAGCAGAAGCGCTTTTCGAGGATGGCCAGCCGCAGCGACTGCTCGATCTTCATCCGCGCCAGCGCCTCGCGCTCCATGCTGGAATCGAAGAACGCCGCCATTCCCTTGCCGTCGTTCTTGATGCGATACATCGCGATGTCGGCGTTCTGGCGCAGCGTCTCGAAGCTGCGGCCATGATCGGGATAGAGGCTGATGCCGACGGAGGTGGAGGCGAAGACTTCCGAATTGTCGATGAAGAACGGCGCGGTCAGCCGCTCCAGCGTCGATTGCACGAACTCGGCAACTTCCTCCTGACTCTGGATCGGTGAGAGCAACAGCAGAAATTCGTCGCCGGAGATGCGCGACAGCATGTCGGAATCGCGCAAGTCGCGTCCGAGCCGCTTCGCCAGCTCGACCAGCAGCGCGTCACCGACGGTGTGGCCGTAATAATCGTTGATGTGCTTGAAATTGTCGACGTCGAGAAAGGCGAGCGCGAAACGATCGCCCTTGCCGTCGCGCGCGAGCAGGCTGTTGGCGCGGTGCTCGATCACGCGCCGCGAGGGCAGGCCGGTCAGCTCGTCGAAATAGGCCGAACGGAACAGCTGGTCCTCGAAGTTCTTCTGTTCGGTGATGTCGGAGGAGGCCGAGATCAGCAGCTCGCGTCCGGCGAGGCTGATGGGGCGATGGGTGGTCAGCAGCACTTGGCGCGCGGCGCCGTCGTGAAGGGCTTCCTCGGAGATGACTGGCTGACCGGACCTCAATGCCCGCTGGCAGGCTTCGCGGCGAGGCGCGGGATCGGGCGAGGGTCGGCTGCCGTCCATGCCGAGCTGGGACGCCGCGGCATCATTAACCAGCAGAAGCTCGCCGTGGGCGTCCTGCACGGTCAGGCCGGCCGGCAGCATTCTAACGATTTCCTTGAGAAATCCGAGTTCGGCTTCACTCGCGCCGGAATATTTGTTGTCGTTCATAGAAGTCATGAATCTTGTTGTTTCTGCGCGCCTTTGCAATGGCGCGATCTTGCGCGGTTCCCTCTTAAGTTTGGTTAAGGGGTACGGAGAAATACGAGGGTGTTTTGCGGCGATGCGACGCGTGCAGAAAATCGTCATTAACAGAGCGTCAATGCCGCTTGCGAAACCCCAAGCGGAGCGCGCGCTTCTCTTTCGCTTGTGCCGAGTCTGGCCGCCGGTCTAGCCGCGTCTATCCGTTCTTGGGGACGCGGCATTGCATGATGCAATGCAGGCCGGTCTCCAGATACGAGACTTCGGTCTTGCCGTCGAAGGCTGATAGCGCCGACTTCAGCAATTTGGTGCCGAAGCCGGGCGCCGATACCTTGCCGATGCTCGGACCTTCGGTCTCGTCCCAGGTGACGGTCAGGCGGTCGCCGCTGACGGTCCATGACACCAGCAACAATCCCCGCGGCGCGGAGAACGCGCCATATTTGCCCGCGTTGGTGGCGAGCTCATGAAACATCAGTGACAGCGTCACCGCGAGCTTCGGCGGCAGGAACAGCCGGTCGCCGTTGAGGGTGAAGCGGACATGGCCATAGGGCCCGAGCTCCGAGATCAGGAGATCGCGGATGTCACAGCCCGCCTTGTCGATCCGCGAGATCAAATCGTCGGTCGTGGCCAGCGAGCGCAGCCGTGGATCGATCCGGGCCCAGACCTGCGGCTGGTCGTGCAGCACCTGATGAATTACGGCGTGCACGGTCGACAGCTTGTTCTTCAGCCGGTGCTGGAGCTCGTCGACCAGCAGCTTGCGATAGTCTTCTTCCTCGATCAGGCGTTTGGAGATTCGGCGCTGCTCGACCAGCATCGTACGATAATGCTCGACGCCCCAGATGGTGAGCGCGCAGACCGCCCAGTACAGCGCCAGCAGGGCAAACCGCGCGTGATCGGCCAGGGCATCGCTGAAATTCAGGGTCACGCCGAGCACGCCGCCGACGATCGCCGTCACGATGCCGATCCGGAAGCCTCCGAAAGCGGCGGCAAAGAACACGGCCGGAAAATAGGGGGTGAAGTAGACGTCCGGCCGCACATGCGCGAGCCCCCAGCGCGCCAGCGTCGCAACCAGCACGCAGGCGACCGCAAAGGCAATGCTGAGGCCGAGTGACGGCGGTGCCAAGCCCTGCCAGCCCTTGCGGAAGTCGTCGATCAGCTTCTCCATGCGCAGCCCGGTCGCGATGTGCCTTCGCGGTGAATGTTACGCATGTCAGCAGCGCAAGCAAAGCTTGCCTTGTCGGGAGACGGCAGGAATAGTGAGCGCTGCGGCGTCGATCGCCGCGGCACCGTTATCGATCGGTGGCCACCATTTGGCATCAAATCATTCAAAAACAGGGACATTCCATGGGAAGGCTGGACGGCAAGGTGGCGGTGATCACGGGTGCGACGAGCGGCATCGGATTGCGTACTGCGGAAGTCTTCGTTGCCGAAGGTGCCAAAATTGTGATCGCGGGGCGGCGCATACCGGAAGGCGAGGCGCTGGCATCGCGGCTCGGGGCCGCTTGCGTCTTCCGCCAGACCGATGTGACTGTCGAAGCGCAGATGCAGGCCCTGATCGCGCTCGCGGTGGAAAAATTTGGCCGCATCGACTGCCTGTTCAACAATGCCGGCGGTCCGGCGCAGACCGGCGGCATCGAGGGCCTCGAGGTCGAGCGCTTCGACGCCGCGATGGCGACGCTGGTGCGCAGCGTCATGCTCGGCATGAAGCACGCCGCGCCCCATATGAAGAAGCAGGGGGCCGGCAGCATCATCAACAATGGCAGCATCGCCGGTCGTCTCGCCGGATTCTCCTCATCCGTGGTCTATGGCGCGGCCAAGGCGGCGGTGATCCATCTCACCAAATGCGTGGCGATGGAGCTCGGCGAATCCAATGTGCGCGTCAACTCGATCTCGCCCGGCGCGATCGCGACCGGCATCTTCGGCAAGGCCCTCGGTCTGTCGACAGAAGCCGCCGAAAAGACTCCGGCGGTGATGCGCGATGTCTACAAGACGGCACAGCCGATCCCGCGCGCCGGCATCCCCGACGACATCGCGCATGCCGCGGTGTTCCTGGCGAGCGACGAGTCGAGCTTCATCAACGGCCACGACCTGGTCATCGACGGCGCCATGACCAGCGGCCGCAATTGGAGCCAGCAGCAGCAGGGCCTGGCGGCCTTGCGCAACGCGTTCGATCAGGGGGCGTAGGAGACAGGTTTCGTGCCCCGGACGCGGTGCGGCGCGAAGTGCCGCTCCGCAGAGCCGGGGCCCCGAACTGAAAATGTCTCAACATTCTGGGTCCCGGCTCTGCGCAGCAGCGCTAGCGCCGCAGCGCGTCCGGGACACGAGACTTGAGAGCTAAACCGCCTTCACCCGCACCTTCAACCCATCCCGCGGCTTCGGGATCGGCCACATCTGCCACTCCGGCTTGTAGCCGGGCTCCAGCGACACCTCGAGGTTCTGCAGGAAGTGCCGCGCAAAACACTTCGCCTGCATGTAGGCGAAGTGCAGGCCGAGGCACATATGCGCGCCGCCGCCGAACGGCACCCAGGCGAAGCGGTGGCGGTTGCGCTGGGCGTCCTCGGTGAAGCGCAAGGGATCGAAGCGATCCGGCTCCGGCCAGAGGTCCTTCATGTGATGGGTGTAGAGCGGATTGACGCCGACCGCGGTACCGGCGGGAATCGTAAATCCCTTGAAGGTGAAATCGCGCATCGCGCGGCGCGGCATCGAGGGCACCGGCGGCTTGATCCGCAGCGCCTCCTTGAACGCCATCTCCGACAGCGGCATCTTTTCGAGATCATCGAAGCTGCTGGGTGCACCCGGCGCAAGCCCGAGCGCCTGGACTTCCGCGCGCAGCCTGTCCTGCCAGTCCGGATTGGCGGCGAGCTCGCCGATGAAGGAGGTCAGCGACGAGGTCAGTGTGTCGTGCGCCGCCATCATCAGGAAGCTCATATGGTCGATGATGTCCTGCTCGGACAGCAGCGCGCCGTCCTCATGGGTGGCGCGGCAGAGATGCGAGAACAGATCGTCGCCGCCATGATTGCCGCGTCGGAGCGGAATCTGCTCGCGGAAATAGGCGACGATGCGCTTGCGTCCGTTGACGCCACGCGCCATCTGCGTGCCGGGCAGGGGGCGGCGGATCGGGGCGACCGCAGCCGCGACCATGTCGACGAAGGCGCGGTTGATCTCGTCGACCTCCGGCCCGATATCGGCGCCGAGGAACGAGGCCGCAGCAAGATCGAGCGTGAGCTGCTTCATCGCCGGATAAAGCTGCATCTCGCCGGGCGCGGCCTTCCACTGCGCGACCCGCGCGGCGATGCCGCGGTCGAGATCGCTAAGATAAGACTTCATCGGCCCGGACTTGAACGCGACCGACAGCGCCTTGCGATGCAGACGGTGCTCGTCGAAATCGAGCAGCATCAATCCGCGTGGAAACAGCAGGCCGAGCACCTTGTTCCAGCCGTGTGTCGACGAAAACAGTTTTTGCTGGTCGAACAGCACCAGCTCATTGGCCTCCGGCCCGAGCAGCACGACATTGGTCTCGCCGAAAATGTGGGTGCGGTAGACCGGGCCCCATTTGGCGCCGTTTGCTTCGATGTGCCCCTTGGGGTCGGCCAGCACCTGAAAGGTCTTGCCGATGATCGGCCAGCCCTCGTCGCCGGGGATGTGCGTCAGCTCATTGCGTTTGGGCGCGGTGAAGCCAAGCGCAGGCGTGGCCACATTCTGCATCGACATGACGATTGCTCCGGTTGGCTGACCGAACAGCGCGCGATCGCGATATTAATATGGCCTGCGCCACGCTGACGGGATCAACATAGCACAGGCCGCAATCACTTGCTCATGATAGTGGCTACAGGCGTAGCCGCGTCTATCGCTTCGCCGCTTCCTTCTGCAGATCCGGCGCATTGACGGCGGGAATGGCGACGCGGCCGGGGCCGGTCACCTTGAGCGCCTCGGCGGCCTTCTCGTTCTGCATGATCTTGGCCATCACCGCCTGTCCCGCGCGCTCGAAAATCTCGCGGTTCTCGATCACGAACTTTTGCGACTTGCGCAAAGAATCGACGTAGCCGTTGATCTCCGGCACGACGTAGCGCGCGACCATGTCCCAGCTGCGGCGGGTGGCTTCCGGGTTGGCCCAGTCGTGCACGAAGCCGATGACGGCGCCGATGCCGCCGGACACTTGCATCACGTTCTTGATGGTTTTGACGAGATCGTCGGGCGTGCCGATGGTGGAGGCCGCGCCCTCGACAAAGGCTGTCTTGTCCACGGCTTCATCGGCTGAGGAGAACGCGGTCAGGCCCGGCCGCTGCAGCGTGCCGACATTATATTCGTTGTGCCAGCGCATCAGCCCGGCGCCGGCCTCCTTGCGCGCCTGCTCGCGGCTCTCGGCGATGTGGAAAGTCAGGAGCACGCGCCAGTTCGCGCGATCGACTGTGGTGCCGTGCTTCTTGGCGGCATCTTCCGCAAATTGCCATTGCTGCTGCAGCGACATCAGTCCCTGCGTCGTCATCGAGCCCAGCGAGATGATGCCGATGCCGTATTTGCCGGCGAGCGTCATCCCCGACGGCGAGATCTGCGAGGCTACCACGAACGGCATCTCCTCCTGCAACGGCAGGATCTGGAGCGCGGCGTCGTTCATGGTGAACCATTCGGTCTTCGCCGTGACGCGCTCGCCGTTGAACAGGCGGCGGATCACCGCGATCGCCTCGTCCTGACGGTCGCGCTGCGTCATCGGGTCGATGCCGAGCGTATGTGCGTCGGAGGCGAGCGCGCCGGGACCGGAGCCGAAGATGGCGCGGCCGCCGGTCATGTGGTCGAGCTGCACCATGCGCTGGGCAACGTTGTAGGGATGGTGATATGGCAGCGACACCACGCCGGTGCCGAGCTTGATCCGCTTGGTGCGCTCGCCGGCCGCGGCCAGAAACATCTCGGGCGAAGCGATCATCTCCCAGCCGGAGGAATGATGCTCACCGCACCAGTACTCGTCATAGCCGAGCGCATCCAACTGCTCGACCAGATCGAGATCGCGCCGAAACTGGAGCATCGGATGCTCCCCGATCGGGTGATGCGGGGCAAGGAAAGCTCCGAACTTCAGGCGCGCCATGGCGTTCTCTCCGGCTGGATTTTTTGTTTGTTGAGGCGGTGAGGCTACGTGCCTGATGACACGAACGCAATCGCGCGATGTCCCGCGTTACGGAATGCAGGCATGCGTGTAAACGAGGCGAGGTTGCTTCTTCTCCCTCTCCCCGTTCTTACGGGGAGAGGGTTGGGGTGAGGGGCCTCTCTCCGCAGATGAGATCGTCGTGAGACCTGTGCCCCCTCACCCGGAATTCAAACTGCGTTTGAATTCCGACCTCTCCCCGCATCCGCCTCCGCTAAAGCTTCGGCGGACAAGAGCGGGGCGAGGTGAAGAAAGATCACCGCGTCATCCTGTTCCACGCATCGAGACCGGCGATCTTGTACGCCTCGGCCAGCGTCGGGTAGTTGAACGTGTTCTGGATGAAATAATCGATGGTGCCTTTGAGGTTGAGCACGGCCTGGCCGATATGGATCAGTTCGGTCGCGCCTTCGCCCAGAATATGCACGCCGAGCAGGCGGCGCGTCTTGGTCGAGAAGATCATCTTCATCATGCCGCTGTTCAGCCCCATGATGTGGCCGCGCGAGGTCTCGCGGAAGCGCGCGATGCCGACCTCGTAGGGAATGCCGCGCGCGCGCACCTCTTCCTCGGTGAGGCCGGTCGTCGAGATCTCCGGCACCGAGTAGATGCCGTAGGGAAAGAATTCCGGCGGCGCCATCGGCTCCATGCCGAGCGCGTGGCAGGCGGCGACGCGGCCCTGCTCCATCGATGTCGAAGCAAGGCTCGGAAATCCGATCACGTCGCCGGCGGCATAGATGTGCGGCACGCTGGTCTGCAAGGTGACAGGGTCGACCGAGATGCGGCCGCGATGGTCGACCACAATGCCGGCGGTCTCGAGGTTGAGCCGGTCGGTAGCGCCGACGCGGCCCGCGGCGAACAGCAGCATTTCGGTAGTGACGTGCCGCCCGTCCGACAGATGCGTGACGATGCTGCCCTGTGCGGTCTTCTCGATCGAGTTGACCTTGGCGCCGAGCCGCAGCGCGACGTTGCGGTCGCGGAGCTCGTGCATGAACTCGTCGATCAATTCCTTGTCGATGAAATCGAGGAAGGTCGGCCGTGGCTCGATCAGGGTCACGGGCACGTCGAGCGCGCTGAAGATGGTGGCGTATTCGACGCCGATCACGCCGGCGCCGATCACGGCGAGGCTCCGCGGCAGTTTCGTCAGCTCGATGATCTCGTCGCTGTCGAGCACGGTGGTGCCGTCGAACGGCACGTAGTCGGGCCGGAACGGGCGCGTGCCGCAAGCGATCAGGATGAACGCGGCCGACACGGTCTTGGTCTCGCCGATCGGGCTGGTGATCTCGACTTCGTGCGCCGAGACCAGCCTTGCCTCGCCATTGGCGGTCCGCACCAAATTGCGACTGAACTGATGCTCGAGCACCTCGACCTCATGGTCGAGCGTCTTCTGCAGCCGGGTCATGAGATCGCTGGCCGCGATGTCCTGCTTCACCCGGTAGGAGCGACCGTAAAATCCGCGCTCGCGCCAGCCCGACAGGTTCAGCACCGTCTCGCGCAGCGTCTTTGAGGGGATGGTGCCGGTGTGGACCGAGACGCCGCCGACCCGCCGGCCCTTCTCCACCACCAGCACGGCCTTGCCGAGCTTGGCACATTGCACCGCTGCCCGCCGACCCGACGGGCCCGAGCCGATCACCACCATGTCGTAATCGTACATCGCGAAGACTTCCGAGCCCGCAAAACCAGCAGGAACTGCCATGCAGCAATCGGGCCAATGCAGCAAGAGGAAAGCAAGTCCTACGTCGGAGGTAATCGCGCGGATGAGGTCGATCTGCGAGCATCGCGGCCAAATAAATTCTCCGGGGTTTGCACGCCGATGCATCAGACCGTCACAAAGCCGATCGATTCGACCCGCCGCTGGTGGGTGCTCGCGATCGTCGTCGCGGCACAGTTCATGTTCGGCGTCGACGCCTTCATCGTGAACGTCGCCATTCCGACCATTGCGGTGGACCTTCACGCCACGCCCGCCCAGATCGAATCCGTCATTGCGATCTATCTGATCGCTTATGCCACGCTGGTCGTCACCGGCGGCCGCCTCGGTGACATCCACGGCACGAAGAACGTGTTCCTGGCCGGCGTGCTCGGCTTCACGACGACTTCGCTGTGGTGCGGCCTTGCACAGTCGGGCGCAGAGCTGATCGTCGCGCGGCTGGCGCAAGGCGCGACCGCTGCGCTGATGGTGCCGCAGGTGCTGGCGACGCTGCATCTGCTGTTCACGGACGGCGAGCGCAGCCGCGCCTTCGCGATTTACGGCATCGTGCTTGGGCTTGCGGGCGCGGCAGGCTTCCTGCTCGGCGGCCTCCTCGTCACGCTCGATCTCGCCGGCACCGGATGGCGCTCGGTGTTCTTCGTCAACGTGCCCTGCGGTCTCGCCATCGCCGCTGCGGCCTGGCGCATCATGCCGTCGGTGCCGCGCCGGGGCGGCACAAAGCTCGACATTAAAGGGAGCGTCGTGCTGTTCGCGGGGCTGCTGTGCCTGATTGGGCCGCTGCTGTTTGGTCACGATGTCGGCTGGGCGCCTTGGCTGTGGGTGGTGATGGCGATGGGCGGAATGATCCTCGCTGCATTCCTGAAGCTCGAACATGCGGTCGCGCGCGCCGGGGGCGTGCCGCTGATCGATCTTTCGTTGCTGGCGGATACCGCCTTCTTGCGCGGCCTTGGTGCGGCGTTCTTTTTCTTCGTCGCCAATCTCTCGTTCTATCTGGTGATGACGCTGTTCATGCAGCGAGGCCTGAAGATCCCGCCGCTCACGGCCGGCATGGCCTGCATTCCACTTGCCGTCGCTTTCGTCGTGGCTTCACGCCACAGCGGCGCACGCGCACGGCATCGCGGCACGAGAGTGTTGATCGAGGGCTGCGCGTTGCAGATCGCGGGCCTCGCGGCGCTCGCGCTTCTTGCAGGTTCCGTCGATGCGCCGACACCACTTCCGCTCGCGCTGACCATGGGCATCTTCGGCTACGGTCAAGGATTGGTGATGGCGCCGCTGTCAGGCGCGGTGCTCTCGACCGTCAAAGCTGCCGCCGCAGGCTCAGCCTCCGGCATGTACGGCACCACGGCGCAGATCGGAAATGCGGCCGGAGTGGCCGCAATCGGCGCCGTGTTCTTCGCAGTCGAATCATTGCAATCAGCGCGCGCAGGATTCCTGATCTCGCTTGCATTGTTTGCGGTGTTAATGATGATCTGCGTCGCATTTCTGTCGTGGATGCGCCGCGCGGCTGCACGAAGTTGAGGCATTGCGGTTAATACGCACGGATATCTGCGGGCTTTTGCGTGATTCAGGGCTGATCGACAGCACACGGTCTTTTCATTTTGCAGTGCAGCAACTATTTGGTTGGGTGAACGTTGAACGTCGCCTGCCAGGAGTTGCCGTGTCGCTCGCCAGAAATCTCGATCTCTTGAGACATCTGCCCAAGGTGGATGGTTTGCGCCTGACCGAGTTCGGTCGCAGCGCCGATGCGTCCAGTCCGTTGGAAGAGGTCACGGCCTTTGGTGACAATCCCGGGGCGTTGCGCATGTTCGCATTCGTGCCGGAGCAATTTCAGAAGTCGCGCGCGCTCGTCGTCGTGCTGCACGGCTGCGGCCAGACCGCCGCGGCTTACGATCTCGGTGCGGGCTGGTCGACGCTGGCGCAGCATTATGGTTTCGCGCTAGCGATGCCCGAGCAGCAGCGCATCAACAACGGCAACACCTGCTTCAACTGGTTCAATCCGGAAGACACCGCACGCGACAGCGGCGAGGCGCGTTCGATCCGCGAGATGATCACGCATATGGCGGAGACGCACCGCATCGATCCCAGGCGCATCTACATCACGGGGCTTTCCGCCGGCGGCGGCATGACCTCGGTGATGCTCGCGACCTATCCGGAAGTTTTTGCGGCCGGTGCGATCATCGCCGGGCTTCCTTACGGCATCGCGTCGAATTTGCGCGAGGCGCTCGACGGCATGTTTCATTCGCCGCAGCGGCCTGAGCGCGAGCTCGGCGATTTCGTGCGGCGGGCGTCGAACCATCGTGGGCCCTGGCCGAAGATATCGGTGTGGCACGGCAGCGCCGACCGCACGGTCAATCCCGGCAATGCCAACGAGATCGTCAAGCAGTGGCTCGATCTGCACGATTTGCCGCTCGTGCCGATGGCGGAAACCAATGTCAACGGCTATCCGCGCCAGGCCTGGTGGAACAAGGACGGCGAGACGCTGGTCGAGTCCTATGCCATCACCGACATGGCCCACGGCACGCCGCTTGGGCTGGCCGACAACGACCAGCGCTATGGCGTCGAAGGCGCGTTCCTGATCGAGGCCGGAATTTCGTCGTCGTACCACATCGCAAAGTTCTTTGGCCTCACCGGATGGATTGCGGACGCGAAGCAGGCGGAGGCAAAGCCGGCACGTTCGCCCGCGCCGCATCTGGCACGCTCGATCCGCGCGGCGGTCGCGGAGCCGGCCGAGCCGAAGCCCGAGGAACGCCGCGGCCTCGATCTCGGCCAGATCATCACCCGCGCGCTGACCGCCGCGGGGCTGATGAAGTAACGCCAATCTCACCGTCGTCCCGGACAAGCGCGCCCTAAGCGCGCGCCGATCCGGGACGACAGCGGAGTTTGCGGTTACGTCGTCGCGTCGATCATTTCGATCGGCGTCACAGTCACCTCGCCACCCGCCACCTTCCGCGTCATCTCCTGATAGGCCTTGAAGAAGTCGCGCGATTGCAGCGTCTTTTGCGCGGCATCGTCCGTGACGCTGGCGAGATGGAAATAGTGGCCGTCGTCGCGGTTCTTGAGGACACGATAGCCGATCCGCCCTTTCAGCTCCGGATCGCCGTCGATCGCCTTGATGAAGCGGCCGATCTCCCGGTGCCATGCGTCCGTCGTGCCGTTCCTGAATTCGTATCGGATCATGAAGTGCTTCATGTGACGCTCCCTGTTCGTCATGTGCACCATCATCTGCGCGCTATGTACCGTCCTGCAAGTATGGACAAAATTGATAGTATGGACTTTTTCGGCATCGCTCCTATCCTTGTGCAAGCCCGCTGCACATGGAGGAGACGACATGGCAAAAGCTTCCCCTGCGCGCACCTGTCCGGTCGCGGCGTTCCAGAAGATGATCAGCGGCAAGTACAAGCTCCGCATCGTCTGGGACCTCAAGGACGGCCCGCGCCGTTATGGCGAGATCAGGAGCGGCCTGCTGCGCGGCACGGAAGGCAGCGCCGAGATCACCCCGCGCGTGCTCAGCCGTGAATTGAAGGCGCTGACGGAGAGCGGCCTGATCGACCGCAAGGATTTCGGCGAGGTGCCGCCGAAGGTCGAGTATCGCCTGACGCGGAAAGGAAAGAGCTTTGTGCCCGTGGTCGCGGCGATCCGGGAGTGGGGCGATCGTAACCTGAGTGTATCAGCGGCGCTCGTGGACGCCGCCGAATAACCCTACATCTCGCCGGTGATGAACGGATTGGCCATCCGCTCCTGGCCGATGCTCGAACCGGTGCCATGGCCGCAGATGAAGCCGACGTCGTCGCCGAGCGGCAGCAGCTTTGTCATGATCGAGTTGATCAGCGTGGCGTGATTGCCGCCGGGCAGATCGGTGCGCCCGACCGAGCCCGCGAACAAGACGTCGCCGACATGGGCAAAACGCAGATCCTTGTTGAAGAACACCACGCTGCCGGGCGAGTGGCCGGGGCAGTGGAAAACCTCGAACGTCAAGTCGCCGATCGACACGGTATCGCCTTCGTCGAGCCAGCGGTCCGGCTCGAAATTGCGCACCTCCGTCATGCCGAAGCGCGCGCCGCTCTCGACCACGTTGTCGAGCAGGAACTTGTCCGCGATATGCGGGCCCTCGATCGGCACCTTCAGCGCATCGCGCAATTCAGCTGCGCCGCCGACATGGTCGATATGGCCGTGGGTCAGCCAGATCTTCTCCACGGTGACGCCGGTCTGCTTGATCGCCTCGAGGATTTTCGGCACATCGCCGCCGGGATCGATCACCACGGCCTTCTTGGAAGGCTCGTCCCAGATGATGGTGCAGTTCTGCTCGAACAGCGTCACCGGGACGATGATCGCGCCGGCTTTGGATTGGGTGTCATTTTGCTCGGTCATGCCGCCACAATGCCGATTTTTGGCCTATGGCCAAGCAAAAGATTCGCGCCGAGGGAACCGCGACGCAAGGCGTCACACGACCGTCCCAATTGACTTGCTGTTTTGAACCGGAACGTTGCTTCCGCGTTCTCTTGCGCGAGGCGCAGTTTCAGGATGGTATCTCCGATATGGTTCAGGGCAGCGAGACTTGGTGGCGCGACGGCATCTTCTATCAGATCTATCCGCGCTCGTTTCAGGACTCGGACGGCAATGGTGTCGGCGATCTCGCCGGCATCCTCCGGCGCCTTCCTTATGTGAAATCGCTCGGCGTCGACGCGATCTGGCTGTCGCCGATCTTCCCCTCGCCGATGGCCGATTTCGGCTACGACATTTCCGACTACATCGGCATCGATCCGTTGTTCGGCACGATGGCCGATTTCGATGCGCTGCTCGCCGCCGTGCACGATAACGGCCTCAAGTTGATCCTCGACCTCGTGCCGAACCACACCTCCGACCAGCATGCCTGGTTCGTCGAGAGCCGTTCGTCGCGCGACAATCCCAAACGCGATTGGTACATCTGGCGCGACCCGAAGCCCGATGGCAGCGTGCCCAACAACTGGCTGTCCGAGTTCGGCGGCAGCGCCTGGGCTTTCGACGAGGCGACGGGGCAATATTACTATCACGCCTTCCTTGCGAAGCAGCCGGACCTCAACTGGCGCAACCCCGACGTCCGCGCCGCGATCTACGACGTGATGCGGTTCTGGCTGGAGAAGGGCGTCGACGGCTTTCGCGTCGACGTGATCTGGCACCTGATCAAGGACGCCGAATTCCGCGACAACCCGCCAAACCCGCATTATGTCGAGGGTCGGCCGCCGCACGAAAAGATCCTGACGCGATATTCCACCGACCAGCCGGAGGTGCATGAGGTCATTGCCGAGATGCGGCGCGTCACCGATGCCTATCGCGCCCGCGTGCTGATCGGCGAGATCTATCTGCCGCTGCACCGGCTGATGGCCTATTACGGCAACGATCTCACCGGCGCGCAGATGCCGTTCAACTTCGCGCTGCTCTCGACCTTCTGGAGCGCGCGTTCGATCGAGCACATCATCGAGGATTACGAGAAGGCGTTGCCGAAGGGCGCCTGGCCGAACTGGGTGCTCGGCAACCATGATCGCCCGCGCGTGGCGAGCCGCGTCGGGCCCGAGCAGGCCCGCGTCGCCGCCATGCTGCTGCTGACCTTGCGCGGCACCCCGACGCTCTATTACGGCGACGAGATTGGCATGCATCAGCTCGCTATCGCGCGGGAGGACGTGCGCGACCCCGTCGAGAAGAGCATGCCCGGCCTCGGTCTCGGGCGCGACGGCTGCCGCACGCCGATGCAATGGGACCCGTCCGCATTCGGCGGCTTCTCGGACGTCAAGCCATGGCTGCCGCTGCCGGAGGATCATATCCACGAGAACGTCGTCAATCTCGAAGCCGATACGCGCTCGATCCTCAATTTGTACAAGCGTCTGATTGCCTTGCGAAAGGCCCCTTCGCCGCTGGTTGCCGGCGACCATCATTCGATCGCCGCGCAAGGCGATCTCCTGATCTATCGCCGCGAGGCCGAGGGCAGGAGCGTGATCGTCGCGCTCAATCTCGGCGCCGAGCCGATCGCGGTGACGACCAGCGCGATCAAGTTTGGCAGCGAGATCTTGCTGTCGACGTTCCTGGATCGCGAGGGCGAGAAGCTCGAAGGCGTGCTGGATTTGCGCGGGAATGAGGGCGTGATCATCGCGCCGCCCTAGCTGTCGTCCCCGCAAGCGCAGAGCGAAGAGGTGGCCAGCGCTATCTTCCCGTCGTTGAAGCAGTGGAGCAAATTACGGCGTCACCCCGGATGTTTGTTACGCGCGCTAGCCCCGTTGATATCACTCCGCTTCAACAGATAATCCAGCCCGCCAACCCGATACCAGCGATACCCATACGGCTCCAGCACGACGCGATGCTGGCCGCGCTTGTCGGCGTGGCTGTGGTCTTCCGCGAGCAGATTGATCAGGTGCTCGCCGGCCTCTCCCGGCAGCCCCACCGAGAACGCGGTCTCGCGCGGCTTTTCGTCGAGATTGTGCACGAACAGCACCGAATTGTTGCGCCAGTCGTAGCGGATGATGAAGACCGCGGGGTCGCGCGTCGGAATGACCGTAAAATCGCCCCAGCCGATTTCAGGCACTTCCTTGCGCATGCGGACGATGCGCTCGGTCCAGTTCAGCATCGAGTTCGGGTCGCGCCGCTGCTTGGCGACGTTGACGTGCGGATAGCCGTACGGTCCCTCGTCGATGACTGGCAAGGCCGGCCTGTCGCTCGTGGTGAATCCGCCATTAGGCTCGGTCGACCATTGCATCGGCGTGCGTGCGCAGTTGCGTTCCGGGAGCGAAAGATCATCGCCCATTGCGATCTCGTCGCCATAGCGGATCACAGGCGTCCCCGGCAGCGTGCACATCAGGCTGTAGGCGAGCTCGAGCCGCCGCCGGTCGCCGCCCAGCATCGGCGCCAGGCGACGGCGAATGCCGCGGTCGTAGAGCTGCATGTCCTTGTCCGGACCGAAGCTTTTGAACACGGTGTCGCGCTGCGCCGGGGTCAATCGCCCGAGATCGAGCTCGTCGTGATTGCGCAGGAACAGGCCCCATTGTGCCGAGGCCGGCCGCGGCTTGGTCGCCTTTAACGCTTGCGCCAGCGGACGGGAATCGGACGAGGCCAGCGCGTAGAACAGGTGCTGGTTGACCTGGAAGTTGAACATCATGTGCATGCGGTCGGCATCGCGGCCGAAATATTCCATGTCGGTCTTTGGCAGCACGTTGGCCTCGGCGAGGATGATGGCATCGCCCTGCCGCCATTGCAGGAATTCACGAAATGCACGCAGCATGTCGTACTGCTCGGCCGGCTTCTTCACCTTGGCGCCTTTGGTCGCGATCACGAAAGGCACGGCATCCATCCGGAAGCCTGAGACGCCGAGCTGGATCCAGAATCCCATGATCTTAAGGATCTCCGCCTGCACATGCGGGTTCGACGTGTTGAGATCGGGCTGGAAATCGTAGAAGCGGTGGAAGTACCAGGCGCCGGCTTCCTTGTCGCGCGTCCATGTCGATTTCTGAACGCCGGGAAACACCATGCCCTTGTTGGCGTTGGCCGGCTTCTTGTCGGACCAGACATACCAGTCGCGATAGGGCGAATTCCTGTCGCTCCGCGCCGCCTTGAACCAGGGATGCTGGTCGGAGGTGTGGTTGACGACGAGGTCGATGATGACGCGAATGCCGCGCTGCTTGCAGCCATGGGTGAACTCGACGAAATCGCCGAGCGTGCCATAGCGGGAATCGACACTGTAATAATCGGCGACATCGTAGCCGTCATCGCGGCCCGGCGAAGTCTGGAACGGCATCAGCCAGATCGTGGTGATGCCGAGCCCGTGCAGATAGTCGAGCCGGCGCAGCAGGCCCTTGAAATCGCCGATGCCGTCGCCGTTGGCATCCATATAGGTGCCGACGGACAGGCAGTAGATGATGGCGTTCTTGTACCAGAGATCGTCGATCATGCGTGCGCAGCCTCGGTGGTTCCGCCGAGGTGCGGCGGCTGCGTGATAAGTGCGTGGGGAAGGGGAGGTTCCGCCTGTCCTCCCGGGCCGCGCCACTTGGCGCGAGCCCGCGCGCCCCGGAATGACGGGCGGGATGGAATCGGCTAATCTCCCGCGATGGACAGCTCCGCCCGCAACATCGCCCTCGTTCCACCGCCCGACCGTCGCCAGTCGGAAACAGCACTCGCAATCGCGCGCGGCACGGCGCGGCTGCTGCGCTCGCTCGGTTTCACCTGCATCAGCGAATTGCCGCTGCCCTCGGGCCGGCGCGCCGATCTCGTCGCGCTGAACGAGCGCGGCGAGATCTGGATCGTCGAAATCAAGTCATCGGTCGAGGATCTGCGCGCCGATCAGAAATGGCACGAATACCGCGCCCATTGCGACCGGCTGTTCTTCGCCTTCACCCAGGATTTGCCGTGCGAGATATTTCCTGATGACACCGGCCTGATCATTGCGGACGCCTATGGCGCGCACATGCAGTGCGAGGCGCCCGAGCACAAGCTCGCCGCCGCCACGCGCAAGCAGATGACGGTGCGGTTTGGAATGGCGGCGGGCTTGCGGATCAACCGCCTGGTCGATCCGCAAGGCCACGCTGAGCTTTGGGAATAGATGCTCTCGTGTCCCGGACGCGCTGCAGCGCTTGCGCTGCTGCGCAGAGCCGGGACCCAGAAGGCGACGATTCAAGCTGAAGCGTGGGCCCCGGCTCTGCAGCGCATCACTGCGTGCTGCGCAGCGTCCGGGGCACGAGAGCCGATAGCGGAGATTACCGCGGCGCGCGCTTCGCCAGAATGCGCTGCAACGTCCGCCGGTGCATGTTCAGCCGCCGCGCCGTTTCCGAGACGTTGCGGTTGCACATTTCGTAGATGCGCTGGATGTGTTCCCAGCGGACGCGGTCGGCGGACATCGGGTTGGCCGGCAGCTCGGATTTTTCCGCGCTGGTCGAGAGCAATGCTGCGACGACGTCGTCGGCATCCGCGGGCTTCGAGAGATAATCGATCGCACCCATCTTCACCGCGGTGACGGCGGTGGCGATGTTGCCATAGCCGGTCAGCACGATCGCGCGGGCATCCGGGCGCTTCTTCTTCAGCGCCGACACCACGTCGAGGCCGTTGCCGTCGCCGAGCCTGAGATCCACCACCGCGAATGCCGGCGCCGCTTTGCCGATCTGCGCCAGGCCGTCCGAGACGGAGTCGCAAGACGTCACCGCAAAGCCGCGTGTTTCCATGGCGCGCGACAAGCGCTCCAGGAACGGCTTGTCGTCCTCCACGATGAGAAGCGAGCGGTCGGTCTGTTCGTTCAGTTCGGCGATGGCGTTCAAGGTTTTTGTCCTCTGTCCTGCACATCTACATATGGCGCCGCAATCGGGCAGTGCCAAGGCCGCCAATAGTCGATCGGGCCCCTCGTGCGACGCAAGGTCGCGGTCTATCCTATTGTTTCTTCTGATGTCTCGATAGCCTCAAAACGCTCTCGCGGCCAATTGATCTGGACCACGGCGCCGTGGTCCGGAAAGGTCCGATTGGTAAACGAGACCTTGGCGCCGGTGCGTTCCAGCAAGGTGCGTGCGATGAACACGCCGAGCCCGAGGCCGCCGCCTTCATCCTGGGTACGCCGCCGCGACAGATAGGGCTCGCCGATCCGTTTAAGGATATCGGGTGGAATGCCTGGGCCGTCGTCGGAGATCACGAGCTCGATCGTATCCTTGTTCCACCAGGCGTTCACCTCGACAGTGGTCCGGGCGAAATCGACCGCGTTCTCGACGATGTTGCCGACGCCGTAGAGGATCGCGGGGTTGCGCGATCCGACCGGCTCGGCGACGGCGGCAACCGCGACCCGCACCTTGATATCGATGCCGAAATCGCGATGTGGCGCCACCACCTCCTCGATCAGCTCCGACAGCTTCATGCGGTCGAACGGCGCGCCGGTGGAGGAGAGCTGCGTGATCTTGCTCAGGATCTCGCGGCAGCGCTGGGTCTGCTCGCGCAGCGTCTTCAGGTCAGCGGCAAAGACCGGGTCCTTCACCGTCTTTTCCAGCTCGCGCGAGATCAAAAAGATCGTCGCGAGCGGCGTGCCGAGCTCGTGCGCGGCGGCGGCGGCGAGGCCGTCGAGCTGGGTCAGATGCTGCTCGCGCGTCAGCACCAGCTCGGTCGCGGCGAGTGCGTCCGCGAGCTTGCGCGCTTCCTCGGTCACCTGGAACGAATAGAGGCTGGTGACGCCGATCGCGAGCACGATCGAGAGCCAGACGCCGACGAGATAGATCGGCGGCAACACCAGCGGATCGTCGGAATCCCAAGGCAGCGGCAGATGGAAGAAGAACAGCACCGAGGCACAGGCCACGGCCAGCACGCCGAGGCCGAAGGTGAAGCGCGCCGGCAGCGCGGTGGCCGAGATCAGCACCGGCGCGAGGAACAGGAACGAGAACGGATTCTGCAGCCCGCCGGTGAAGAACAGCAGGCCGGCGAGCTCCACGATGTTCAGCGCCAGCAGGCCGGCGGCCTGCATCGGCTCCAGCCGCTGCAGCGGATTGGACACGGTTTGCAGCGCCAGATTGAGCGCGGCCGACAGCGCGATGATGCTGACGCAGGGAACGATCTCGACATTGAACTCCAGCCCCTGTGCCACGATGAAGATCGCGGCGAGCTGGCCGAGCACCGCGAGCCAGCGCAGCCGCAGGATGGTGTCCAGGCGGATATGCCGCTGCGCAGGGCGAAAGTCGGAAGCGGCAATTTCGGTCATATCGGCCAATGTGGCGGTGCCTCCTCGGTCACAAACGCAGGGCTCGCGGAACCACCCGGATTACAAGCCTTGCGCTCTCCGCTGCAATAGCAGAAGAACGGCCAGCATGACCGGGAATGACAAGGCTTCAAGTCGGCCGACTGTCGCGGGTAGCACTTCATCCGCGGCAATCGAGGTCGATCGCCTGGTCAAGGTCTACAAGCAGACCCGCGCCGTCGACGATATCTCCTTTTCGCTGCCGCGCGGCAGCATCACCGGGCTGCTGGGCGGCAACGGTGCCGGCAAGACCACGACCATCGCGATGATCATGGGTCTGGTGCTGCCGACCTCCGGCCGCGTGCAGGTGCTCGGTCACCGCATGCCAGAGGAAAGCGCCGCCGTGCTGGGGCGGATGAATTTCGAAAGCCCCTATGTCGACATGCCGATGCGGCTCACGGTGCGGCAAAACCTCACCATCTTCGGCAAGCTCTATGCGGTGAAGAACCTGTCGGGCCGCATTGCTGAGCTCGCAGAGGATCTCGATCTCACCGAATTCATCGACCGTGCCAACGGCAAGCTCTCCGCGGGACAGAAGACCCGCGTCGCGCTGGCGAAGGCCCTGATCAACCAGCCCGAGCTCTTGTTGCTCGACGAACCCACCGCCTCGCTCGATCCTGACACCGCCGACTGGGTGCGGGGCCATATGGAGCGCTATCGCAAGGCGAACAACGCCACCATCCTGCTCGCTTCGCACAACATGCTCGAGGTCGAGCGGCTTTGCGACCGCGTCATCATCATGAAGCGCGGCCGCGTCGAGGACGACGATACGCCTGAGGCCATCATGGCGCGCTACAACCGCACCACGCTGGAAGAGGTGTTTCTGGACGTTGCGCGCGGCCGGGTGAATGGCGAGAGGGAGGCGGCGAGATGACCGACATCTCCCTCCACCGCGGCATCTCCCTCCACCGCATCGGCGCGATGATCCTGCGTTACTGGTATTTGCTGATGTCGTCCTGGCCGCGGCTGCTCGAGCTGCTGTACTGGCCGGCGATGCAAATCATCACCTGGGGCTTCATCCAGCATTACATCGCCCTCAACGCCAATTTCTTCGCGCGCGCCGGCGGCACGCTGATCGGCGCCGTCATCCTCTGGGACATCCTGTTCCGCGGCCAGCTCGGCTTCTCCATCTCCTTCCTGGAAGAGATGTGGGCGCGCAACCTCGGCAACCTCATGATGAGCCCGCTCAAGCCGATCGAGTTTCTGCTGTCGCTGATGGTGATGAGCCTGATCCGGCTCGCGATCGGGGTCATTCCGATGACGCTGCTCGCGCTGATCTTCTTTCACTTCAACGTCTACAGCCTCGGCCTGCCGTTGATCGCCTTCTTCTGCAATCTGATCTTCACCAGCTGGTCGGTCGGCATCTTCGTCTCGGGCCTCGTGCTGCGAAACGGTCTTGGCGCCGAGAGCATCGTCTGGACACTGATGTTCGCGATCATGCCGCTCGCCTGCATCTACTATCCCGTCAGCGTATTGCCGGTCTGGCTGCAATACGTCGCGTGGGCGCTGCCGCCGACCTACGTGTTCGAAGGGATGCGCGCGCTGCTGATCGACAACACCTTCCGGATCGATCTGATGCTGGATGCGTTGGCCATCAATGCAGTGCTGCTGGTTGCTTCTTTTTGGGCATTCCTTGCCCTTTTGCGCAGCGCCAAGAACAGCGGCTCGCTGCTGTCGGGCGGCGAATAACGTCACTTTCTCGTGGATTCAGGCTAGTTTAACCGTCTTCGCTACGTAGATGTACGGAACCATGCATTGACGCAATATTACGCATTCGGCAGTATGCTGCGATGCGAAGAGGAATTTAGCGATGCCTATTGGTGAGTTTGGCGGCGCGCCGCCCCTGTCGGCCGAAGGCAGTCCGGTCCTGACGACGCCGATGTACTGGATGTACGAGATGGGGCAGGCCTCTCTCAATCCGGCGCGTGCGATCACCGACGCGACCAAGCTCCTGTTTCAGAATCCCCTCAATCCCTGGGCGCGCACCGAAATCGGCAAGTCTGTCGCCGCGGCCTGCGAATTGTTCGAGCGCACCACGCGCCGCTACGGCAAGCCGGAATGGGGTCTCAACGACACCGAGGTCAACGGCATCCGCGTCCCCGTCGAGGTCCGCCCGGTCTGGGAAAAGCCGTTCTGCCGGCTGCTCTACTTCGATCGCAAGTTCACCCGTCCGCTGCGCAGCCCGCAGCCGCGCGTGCTGATCGTCGCGCCGATGTCCGGCCATTATGCGACGCTGCTGCGCGGTACGGTCGAAGCTTTCCTTCCGGCGCATGAGGTCTACATCACCGACTGGGCCGACGCCCGCATGGTGCCCTTGAGCGATGGCCGCTTCGATCTCGACGACTACATCGACTACGTCATCGAGATGCTGCACGTCCTCGGCGGCAACACGCATGTGCTGGCGGTGTGCCAGCCCTCCGTGCCCGTCGTCGCCGCCGTCTCGATCATGGAAGCACGCCGCGATCCCTTCGTGCCGACCTCGATGACGCTGATGGGCGGTCCGATCGACACCCGCCGCAATCCGACCGCGGTGAACAACCTCGCCCAGGAGCGCGGCATCGACTGGTTCCGCAATCACGTCATCACCAAGGTGCCGTTTCCGCATCCGGGCTTGATGCGCGACGTCTATCCGGGATTCCTGCAGCTCAACGGCTTCATCAGCATGAATCTCGACCGTCACATGGACGCCCACAAGCAGCTGTTCGCCAATCTGGTGAAGGGCGACGGCGACCTCGTCGACAAGCATCGTGACTTCTATGACGAATATCTCGCGGTGATGGACCTCTCCGCCGAGTATTATCTCCAGACCGTCGACACCGTGTTCGTGAAGCACTCGCTGCCGAAGGGCGAGATGAGCCATCGTGGAACCCGCGTCGATCCTTCCAAGGTCACGCGCGTTGCGTTGATGACGGTGGAAGGCGAGAACGACGACATCTCAGGCCTCGGTCAGACCGAAGCAACACACACGCTGTGCAGCGCGATTCCCGATCATCGCCGTGTTCATTACGTGCAGAAGGGCGTCGGACATTACGGCGTGTTCAACGGATCGCGCTTCAAGTCGGAAATCGTGCCGCGGATTCATGATTTCATGGTCTCGGCTGCGAATCCGAGCTCGTTGCAGGCTCTCGCGGCCGAATAATCGCTTTTTTCGGCTTTCCCGCTGAAAACCGATGCCCTGTCGGAGGTTCCGACAGGGGTGGGTTCACTCCAGATTCGAGGTAATTAGGTAGCGATCTAGGAGTGAGTCGGTCCTCACCGCTTGGGGGTGCCGCATGCGTCCAGCGGGGGCGAAAAAAGCCGGTTCCAACCCCAGTCTGTAGGGTCTCCCGGACGCCAGACCCCTGTATATTGGGCAAATGATTTGTTTTTGCGCCGAGCGCTTTCCCTGGCGGCGGTTATGGCAGAATCCGGGCGACCTCTTGCTCCCCGGACTGACAGACATGGCCACTCGCGCGCTCCTCTACCGTCGGCCCCATGAACCAAAGACCCTTTTGATCGCCCATGGGTCGCAATTCTTCGCGATTCGGCTGCGAAGACACCGCCGAGCGCGCCGTTACACGCTCAGAATTCATCCGAGTGATCGCGAAGCCATCCTCACCATGCCGCCGCGCGGCACGCTCGCCGAAGCAAAAGACTTCGCGCAGCGTCACGGTGCGTGGATCGCCGCACGTCTCGGCCGTTTGCCGAAGGCCGCACCGTTCCAACCTGGCACAGTGATACCGCTTCGCGGCACGCCCCATCGCATCGTTCACCGCGCAGGCACGCGCGGCACGGTGTGGACCGAGACACGTGACAGCGGTGAACGCATTCTTTGCGTCGCCGGCGGCGCCGAGCATGCTGATCGTCGCGTCCACGACTTCCTCAAGCGCGAGGCGCGCAAGGATCTGCAGCGTTCGGCGGAAGCCTATGCCGACGAACTCGGCGTCAAGGTGAAGCGGCTCTCGATCCGCGATCAATCCAGCCGCTGGGGCTCCTGCACCTCGGCCGGCTCGCTGTCGTTCTCCTGGCGCCTGATCCTGGCGCCACCCTTCGTGCTCGACTACCTCGCCGCCCACGAGGTCGCCCATCTCGTCGAGATGAACCACTCCGCCCGCTTCTGGCGCGTCTGCGGAAAAGTCTGCCCGTCGATGGAGCGCGCCAAGAAGTGGCTCGATACGTACGGGAATGATCTGCACCGGTATGGGGTCGAGGAGTAGGCTTGCAGTGATTGCGAGCGCGGCTCCATTCTCCCTGTCGTTCCGGACAAGCGCGCTTTAAGCGCGCGCCGATCCGGGACCCATAACCACAGGGAGAGATTTGGCGAAGATTGGCCGTTCGGTACGTCTACCATTTGCCATCGATAGATCGCGCGGTATGGGTCCCGGCGTTCGCCGGGACGACACCGGGAGTGAGGCGGCTCCAGCGCACTCGCGCCCGCTCGACGCCCTGAAGCGCCAACGACCGGCCCATCGGGGTGATCGGCCGGTCGCCGGCATTCCGCAACTCGTAGTTTCGGGGCTAGACCAGAAGATCGTGATGGAGCGGGAGCGCGTGCACCTGCTGGAGTCATGACCGTCGAGCGAGACAGGGGCGTGGTCTGCCGAGGCCTGCGGCCCTGCCGCCTTTGCCAAAGGTGACGGCGAAAGCAGCGTCGTCAAATTATAGCCGTTCCCATCGCTGCCGATGGCGTATTCGATCACGTTATTGCCGCCCAGGAAGAAATTGTAGATCGACACGCCGCTGTTGATGACCCCATCCGCGGCGTCGGCCGCGTTGGTGACCAGCAGGTCGTTGCCGTTCTGGTACAGCATCAAGGTCGATCCGGCACTGTCCAGCACGTGGATATAGTCCGACGTTCCTCCGCCAAAGCCGGTGCCGTTGGCGGCGCTGAGATCATCGGCGGCAGTGTCGATACCGGCATCGCTGATCCTAACTTGGTATTCGTCGTCGCCCTGATTGCCGCGCACGACATCGGCGCCGGCGCCGCCATAAAGGACGTCGTTGCCTATCCCGCCGGTCAGATTGTCGTTGCCGCCGTTACCGATCAGCGTGTCATTGCCGTCGCCGCCAAGCAGAACATCGGAAGCGTTGCCGCCGGTGACCCGATCGTTTCCGGCCCCGCCGTCGATGATATTCGAAAGCGTATTGCTTCCCTTGATCTGATCATCGCCGCCAAAACCGTTCATCGAGTGCCCGGTATCGCCGGTTCCGTCGAGCGGGTGCGTGCTCCAGTCAATGAGATCGTTACCACTAGTTCCATTCCAGACTGCCATGTGACCCTCATTTGCGAGTGACCGTGCAATGGCTGGCACTAGCAAGCGCCCGATCCGAGGTGAAGTTCGTGCTGAGCCACCACGGCGCGCATCGTGAGTACACGTAAGCGACGAGTCAACTAGAAGTAGTTTAGTAAATTGATTGCACCTCTGTTGCTGGAAGCGCCGCCGCGGTGTTTTGTTTTCAGCGACAATTCGAGTCTTGAGGGAATATCGATGCGAGCAGCAATCATCGCGCGATAATTTGGTCGCGTTGAAGACCGACGATGACTGCTCGCTGTCCAGCTCCAGCCGGGATTATTTTGCTTGACGTGCTTTGACAAAATTCGTTGCGAGATGCGGCGCGTGTTCAATCCGTCTTTCGGTCAGGCGTTGAAATCCGCGCTTGTCCCCGGCTGCGCGCGCGACGCGAGATAGGACGATTGCAATTGCGCACTGGCCTTTTGGCCCTCGGCCAGCATCGCCTGAAAGGCTGCGTCGAGCTGATCGCGGCTATAGGTCGCAGAGCTGCTCTCACGCGGTGTCCATTCGGATTGCGTGATCGCAGTGGAAGCCTTTTCGATGGTGCCGCCAAGCAGCTTGGCGTAGCTGTCGGCCCGCCACTGCGCCAGATCCGGTCCGCTCAGACCGGGAGGATCCTCCAGCTTGCCGATCTTTGCGGCCGCCGCGTTGGTCATCGTCGAGGACCCGCCATTGTACAGAGTGGCGACCACCTTGCCGTCGACCTTCACCTGAGCATAGGTGTTCTCAGGCGCATCGTCCGAGACGGCCGATTGGGTTGCGCTCGTATCATGGGTCATCAGCCAGTTCGTTGCCATGAGGTCGCGCAGGTGAGGATTGTCCGCCGCCGATATCGGCTTGGCACCTTGCACCGGCTTGAGTTGCGAGACGCTAATGCCGGGGCTGCTGGTCGCAGCGTCAGTTGCGGTCGACGCCTCCGGCTGGAGATCCGACGTCGATGTCTCATTGGAACCGGACGTGGATGCCGGACGCAGATAGGGCAACGCCGCGCTGGATAGACCTGTAATCATGGAACGCTCCTTCCCACTAAACCCGAATCTTCGGGGCGCAACCTAGGAGAGCAAATCCCGGGCCGATTGCTCGGGCTTGAAGAGACTGATGTTTTGGCGTTCGGCGGCTCCGTGGTTTCGGTAAATCTTGCCGCCATAGGCAGGACTTGCCTTGGGAACCGTGGATCGGTCGTATCGAGCGGCCTGTTCCGAGCAGCTGCAGTGCAGCGGCATCCGCTGCACTGAATCGTCAAATGCGGCGCAGCCGGGGCGCGTTGCGCGACGGCGACCGAATGACCCGAGG
This sequence comes from Bradyrhizobium sp. 1, assembly GCF_023073315.1. Classification (GTDB taxonomy): domain Bacteria; phylum Pseudomonadota; class Alphaproteobacteria; order Rhizobiales; family Xanthobacteraceae; genus Bradyrhizobium. Next base: position 202,924 of record NZ_JADPJH010000026.1, read on the forward strand.
CGTCAATGAGTTCGCAGCATCCACCGCGCACGGTGCCTGATATCACCGGCTACTGTGCATGGGGTTGTTTTCGCGATTTTTGTTTTGAAGCCCGATGACCTCAGGCCGGAGCTACCTGTTCCCGCCAAACAGCCGGTCCATCAGCCAGCCATCCAGCCCCGCCGCTGCCTCCGGCCGCGCATTGGCGCGCGTCGGGGGCGGGCGATAGCCGCTGTTGTTGGCCGGTGCCGGAGCGGGCGCTGCCGCCGTCGGCGGCGACACCTGCGAGGCCGCCTGCGCGAGGTTCGACAGGCCCCATGTGCCTGGTGAGTTCGGCAAGTTCGCCACCGGCACGCCCTCGTGCGCCGTCTTCATGAAGCGCGACCAGACCTCCACCGGCAGGCCGCCGCCGGTCGCCTTCTTGGTCGGCGAATTGTCGTCATTGCCGAGCCAGACACCAGTGACGAGGTTGGCGGTGTAGCCGATGAACCAGGCGTCGCGATAATCCTGGCTGGTGCCGGTCTTGCCGGCGGCAGGCCAGCCGGGGATCTCCGCCTTCTTGGCGGTGCCTGATATCAGCGTCTCCCGCATCATCGTGTTCATCATGCCGACATAGCGGGGGTCGATGACTTGGTTGTGTTCGTCGGCTTGCCGCATGTAGAGCAGCTTGCCACCGAGCGTCCTGATCCGCGTCACGACATGCGGCGTCACCGCAAAACCGCCATTGGCGAATGGCGCATAGGCGCCGACCAGCTCGACCACGGAGACTTCGGAGGTGCCAAGCGCGATCGAGGCGTTGGGTTCGAGTTTCGAGGAGATGCCGAGCCGGTGCGCGGTGCGGACCACGTTCTTCGGGCCGACCTCGAGGCCGAGGCGGATCGCGACGGTGTTGAGCGACATCGCCAGCGCCTGCGTCAGCGTCACCGCGCCGAAATATTCATGGGTGTAGTTCTCAGGCTTCCAGCCCTTGACCTCGATCGGCGCGTCCTGGCGCATGGTATCGGGCGTCAGCCCCTGTTCGAGCGCGGTCAGGTACACGAACGGCTTGAACGAGGAGCCCGGCTGGCGTTTTGCGGTGACCGCACGGTTGTACTGGCTGTCGGAATAGTTCCGCCCGCCGACCACGGCGCGCACCGCGCCGTCGGGCGTCATCGCCACCAGCGCGCCCTGGCTGACATTGAACTTCACGCTCTTGGCCGCGAGCTCGTCGATGATGGCCGCTTCCGCCACGCTCTGCAGTTTTGGATCGATCGTGGTCTCGACCTTGATGCTCTCGTCGATCTGGCCGACCAGATCGTCCAGCACCTCGCCGATCCAGTCGGCGACATAGTTGACCGTGCCGGCGCCGGCCGGCTTCACGTTATAGGAGGGATGGCCGATCGAGGCTTGCGCCTGCGCATCGGTGATGAATTGTCCATCCGCCATCGCCGCGAGCACGATTTTCGCGCGCGCTTCCGCGCCTTCAGGGTTGCGGTTCGGCGCAAGGCGCGACGGCGATTTGACGAGGCCGGCCAGCATCGCGGCTTCGGCGATCGTGACGTTCTTCGCCGGCTTGCCGAAATATTTTTGCGCGGCGGCTTCGACGCCATAGGCGCCCGAGCCGAAATAGACGCGGTTGAGATAGAGTTCCAGAATCTCGCTCTTGGAGTGCTTGCGCTCCAGCCAGATGGCGAGCTCCGCCTCCTGCAGCTTGCGTGCCATGGTGCGCTCCTGGGTCAGGAACAGGTTTTTGGCGAGCTGCTGCGTCAGCGTCGAGCCGCCCTGCGACACGCCGCGATGCATGACGTTGGTGACGAGGGCGCGCAGGATGCCAATGGGGTCGATGCCGAAATGCGAATAGAAGCGGCGGTCCTCGATGGCGATGAACGCCTTCGGCAGATAGGGCGGCAGATCCTTCAGCGACACGTTGGCGCCGGCCATTTCGCCGCGCTGGGCCAGCATGCTGCCGTCGATGCCGACGATCTGGATCGTCGGCGGCCGTTTGGGAATCTCCAGCGACTGGATCGGTGGCAGATGGGCGCCGACATAGATCACGACACCGATCACGGCGATCACGCCCCACAGGCCGAGCACCGCGCCCCAATAGACCATGCGGCCGAGGCTGAACCCGCCGGACTTTGATCGTCGCCTGGCGCCGCTGCGGCTGGCTTGCGGCTTCCGCTCGCGCGGCGGCTCGTCGCCGGAATCTTCAGCTTTGCGTTTGGCGGATGATTTCGCTGGCTTCTTCGGCTTGTCCTCGGCATTGGGAATGCGGTCCGCCGCCGTCAGGCGCAGATCGGCGAGCGCCGCGGGCAAGCCGAACAACGGCTCCTTCCGCCCACCCTTTTTCTTTCCCAACCCCATACGCAAACGCCCGGTCAGCCCGCCCCGCCGCACGCTAGCGGTCGCTGTTTAAGGCCCGGTTACGCGGACGTTAACGCGCGATTAGGAGATGCGGCATTCGCCGGCCGCAGTTCCGCTTCCGAGGGGGCGGGGCTAGGATCGGGGCCATAAAGAAGAGGGAACACGCATGGGCCACATCGATCCGACCAAGGAGATTTTCGCGCAGTTCCGGGACAACGACCGCCCGGGCCCGATCCACATGCTGAACCTGGTGCGCCTGCGCAAGGACGCTGCCTATCCCGATGGCCGCAAGGCCAGCGGTGCGGAAGCCTATGCGGCCTATGGCCGCGACAGCGGCCCGGTGTTCGAACGCCTCGGCGGCCGCATCGTCTGGCAGGGCAGGTTCGAGCTGATGCTGATCGGCCCCGAGGCCGAGCGCTGGGACCATTGCTTCATCGCGGAGTATCCAAGTGTCGCAGCCTTCGTCGAGATGATCCGCGATCCCGTCTATCGCGAAGCGGTCAAGCATCGCCAGGCGGGGGTGGAGGATTCGCGATTGATCCGCCACGCCGTGCTGCCGGTGGGGAAGGGCTTTGGAGAGATACCGGAGTAATTCGTAGGGTGGGTTAGCCTCGCGGCTGCGCCGCTGGGCGTAACCCACCTCTTTGGCTTCCGCAGAGGCAGAAGTGGTGGGTTACGCTTCGCTAACCCACCCTGCGAAGTCGCATGCGAGTCCTAACCCGCCGGACCTGCATCCTCCAGGATCGGCCCGAACAGCTCCCAGCGCTCGCCGTTGAACTTCATCATCTGAAGCTGCTTGTTGACGCGGTAGTCGGTCGGCGAGGTATTGGCCTTGATGCCGGGCAGCGCGGTGTCGCTGACGACGTCCTTCAGCGAGGCCGCCTGCTTCATGACGTTCTCGCGCGTCAGGTCATCACCACACTGCTTCAGCACATGGACCAGCAGCTGCGCCGTGCTGTAGCCGTAGGTGTTGAAGTTCGAGTCCTTGTCGCCATCGGGATAGTACTTGGCCATGAAGTCGAAATACCTCTTCAGGCCGGCATCGTCCTTCCAGGTCGGGTCGAGCGGTTCCTTGCCGTAGTTGACACTGATCAGGCCCTTGGCGGCATCGAGGCCGGCCGGCTTCAGCACTGCACCGACCGAGGTGGCGTTGATGTCGACGATCTGCACCGGATGCCAGCCCATTTCGGCGATCTTCTTGATCGCCTGCGCGGCCTGCTTCGGCGTCGTTGCGCTGAAGAACAGATCGGCGCCGGCATCCTTGATCTTGAGGACCTGCGAGTCGACCGTGGGATCGGACACCTCGTAGGACGCTTCGGTCACGATCATCTTGGCAGCCTTGTCGCCGAGGCCGGCCTTGATGCCGTTCAGATAGTCCTTGCCGAGGTCGTCGTTCTGATAGAGCACGCCAATCTTGGCGTTCGGATACTCTTTGGTGATGTACTGGCCGTAGATGCGTCCTTCGACGAAGTAGTTCGGGTTAAAGCCCATCGTCCACGGAAAGTTCTTCGGATCGGTGAACCGCGAGGCACCGGTCGCCGCGAACAGCTGCGGCACCTTCTTGGAATTGAGATATTTCTGCACGGCGGCGTTCACGGGCGTGCCGATGATCTGGAAGGTGAGGAGCACCTCGTCGCTCTCGACCAGCTTGCGAATCTGCTCCACGGCTTTCGGTGGCGAATAGGCGTCGTCATACTGGATCAGATTGATCTTGCGGCCGTTGATGCCGCCCTGGTCGTTGATCATCTTGAAATAGGCGGCTTGGGTCTTGCCGATCGACGAATAAGCCGACGCCGGACCCGAAAACGGCATGGTCTGTCCGACCTTGATCTCGGTGTCACTGGCGCCCGGATCATATTTCTTTTGGGCATTGGCCGCCGAGACCGACAGCGCCAGGGTCAGCGCCGTTGCCGTGGCCAGATGCAGAATTCCATTCCTCATTCGCGATTTCCTCAGTTTGTTATTGCAGGTGATCGATCCGGCTGGATGCCACCGCTGAGGGCGAGTGTGGAGGAGGCGTTGCTGCAACGCAAGGTGGGCGTTCGTAGGGTGGGTTACGTCCCGCGGACAGCGCGTCGCGCAATCCGCGGTGCTAACCCACCCTACAAAGCAATTAACCCGCCGGGCCGTTGTCCTCGATGATCGGTCCGAACAGCTCCCAGCGTTCGCCGTTGAACTTCATCATCTGCATCTGCTTGTTGACACGGTAGTCGTTCGGCCCGGTGTTGATCTTGATGCCGGGCAGCGCGAAGCTCGGGGTGAAGTCCCTGATGTTGGCGACCTGCTTCATCACGTTCTCACGCGACAGGTCGTCGCCGCATTGCTTCAGCACCTGCGTCAGCAATTCGGCCACCGAATAGGCGTAGGTATTGACCGTGTTGAGCTTGTCGCCTTCGGGAAAATACTTGTCCATGAAGGCGAAGAACGCTTTTACGCCTGGATCGTCCTTCCACTGCGGATCGCTCGGCTCCTTGCCGTATTGAGTCGAGATGATGCCCTTGGAGATGTCGAGGCCGGCCGGCTTCAGCGTCGCCGAGATCGGGCTCGCGTTAATGTCGAGGATGTGCACCGGATTCCAGCCGAGCTCGGCCACTTTCTTGATGGCCTGCGCCGCGAATTTCGGCGTCGAAGCATCGTAGAAAAGATCGGCGCCCAGCGACTTCAGTTTGACCACTTGCGAATCCACCGTCGGGTCGGTGACCTCGTAGGAGACTTCGCCGACGATCATGCCGGCGGCCTTGTCGCCGAGCCCGCTCTTGAGGCCCGCGAGATAGTCGCGGCCCATGTCGTCGTTCTGGTAGAGCACGCCGATCTTGGCGTTCGGGTGCTCCTTGAGAATGTACTTTGCGTAGATCCGTCCCTCGGACACGTAGTTGGGATTGTAGGCGATGGTCCAGGGATAGTTTTGCGGGTCGTTGAAGCGCGCCGCGCCGGTCGAAGCCAGCAGCTGCGGGATCTTCTTGCCGTTGAGATATTTCTGCACGGCGGCGTTGGCCGCGGTGCCGATGATCTGGAAGGTGAAGAGCACCTCGTCGCCTTCGACGAGCTTGCGCACCTGCTCGACCGTCTTCGGCGGCGAATAGGCATCGTCATACTGGATCAGGTTGATCTTGCGGCCGTTGATGCCGCCCTGATCGTTGATCATCTTGAAGTAGGCCGCCTGCGTCTTGCCGATATTGGCGTAGACGGAGTAGGCGCCGGAGAACGGCACAGTCTGGCCGATCTTGATCTCGGTGTCGCTCGCACCGGTGTCGTATTTCTTTTGTGCGAGGGCTGGACTTACAAAGGCTTCGGTGGCGGAGAACGCGAAGGCGAGCGCCGCCGTGGCAGCTAAAAAGGCTCTGCGATTGGTCATGGTGGATTGTTCCTCCTGACGGAATTTATCCGGTCGACGGTCTTGTCCCGCTGATTGCAACGGTCGCCATCGCTGCCGAAGATTGTGGAGGAACGTCAGCCGCCGCGCAAGGATCGCGGCGCTGCGCCGAAGCGTCTCAGGCAAGAACCTTAAGCCAGGAACAACACAACCAGCGCGATCGCCGCCGGCAGCGCCTGCACGATCAGGATGCGCGTGCTGACGGTCATAGCGCCATAGGCGCCGGCCACGATCATGCAGAGCAGGAAGAACACCTTGATCTGGAACGCGAAGACCGGGTTGCCGTGAACCAGACCCCAGATCAGGCCGGCGGCGAGGAAGCCGTTATAGAGGCCCTGATTGGCGGCCAGCACTTTCGTGATCCCGGCCTTCTCGGGCGTATTGCGGAATGTCTTCAGGCCAAGCGGCTTGTCCCAGAGGAACATCTCCAGGATCAGGAAATAGGCGTGCAGTGCGGCGACCACCGCCACCAGGATATTGGCGATCCAGATCAAGTTGAGCTCCCCCCAAAAGCGTCAGCTTTCGGGTGGACGTTAGCACGGCCGGCGTGGCAAGTGCGATGGGTGTGTTTCGATCAATGGTGCCGCAATGCCCGCGCGATCAACCAAACCGTCTGTAAGCTTTGCCCTCGACCGGCTGACCACGCCGATCGGGATCGCGCTGCTCGTCACGGATGCTGACGGTGCGCTGCGCGCGCTCGACTGGGAAGATTACGAGCACCGCATGCGCGAGCTTTTGCGCCTGCACTATGGCGCGGTGGACCTGAGCAATCAGACTGCACCGACGGAGATGCGGACGGCGTTGTCGCGTTACTTCGAAGGCGATCTCGGCCAGCTCGCAAGCGTCGCCTGGCGCATCGCCGGCACACCGTTCCAGCAGAAGGTCTGGACCGCGCTGGCGAAAATCCCCGCCGGCACCACGATGAGCTACGGCGCGATGGCCGCTGGGATCGACATGCCGAAAGCCATTCGCGCTGTCGGCCATGCCAACGGCTCCAACCCGATCAGCGTGGTGCTGCCGTGCCACCGCCTGATCGGCGCGGACGGCTCGCTGGTGAAGTACGGCGGTGGTCTCGAGCGCAAACGCTGGCTGCTGCGGCATGAGGGCGTGGAGGTTTAAGCCTCTTCCTCACGCTGCCGGCTGAACCGCCTTGTCGCCGGCCATCACATGGGTCAGCGCGCTCTTGATCGCGGACTGGCGGGTCGGGGCGTTGATCTGTGCGCCCAGGAGATCGGTGACATAGAACACGTCGCGGGCGCGTTCGCCGAAGGTCGCGACATGGGCGGACGCAATGTTGAGGTTGAGCTTCGAGATCGCGGTGGTCAGCTCGTAGAGCAGGCCGGGGCGGTCGAGGCCGGACATCTCGATCACGGTATAGCGGTCGGACCATTGATTGTTGATGGTCACCTCGGGCTCGATCGTGAAGGGCCGCGCCTTGCTGCGCACGGTGCGCCGCGCCACCACTTCCGGCAGGCGCAGCTTGCCTTCCAGCACGTCCTCGATCATCTCGCCGATGCGCGTGGCGCGCCTTCCCTCGTCCTCGTCGCGGTCGTATTCCCGCGAGATCGAGATGGTGTCGAGCGCGCGGCCGTCGGTCGTGGTGTAGATTTGGGCGTCGACGATGTTGGCGCCGGCCGAGGCGCAGGCGCCGGCGATGATCGACAGCAGCCAGGGATGGTCGGCGGCGAAGATCGTGAGCTCGGTGACGCCACGCACCTCGTCGAAGCCGACATTGATCGCGAGCTTGTGGCCGGCCTGCTCGCTGGAGCGGACGAAGCGGGCGTGGCGGATTTTTCGCGGCAGCTCGACCTTGAGCCAGTAGGCCGGATAATGCCGGCCGATATAGGCATCGAGTTCGTCCTTCGGCCATTCGGCGAAGGCGTTGCGGAATTCGGCATGGGCGGCCGTCAGCCGCTTTCCGCGATCGACTTCCGAGAAGCCGCCGGTCAGCACCGGCTCGGTCTCGTAGTAGAGCGAGCGCAGCAGCTGCGCCTTCCAGCCGTTCCACACGCCGGGACCGACCCCGCGGATATCGGCGGTGGTGAGGATCGTCAGCAGCTTCATCTGCTCGGTCGACTGCACCACGGCGGCGAAATTCTCGATGGTCTTGCGGTCGGACAGGTCGCGCGACTGCGCGACCGTGGACATCGTCAGATGCTCCTCGATCAGCCAAGCCACGAGCTCGGTGTCGGCAGGGCTGAAGCCGAGCCGCGGGCAGAGCCGCCGCGCCACCTTGGCCCCGGCGATCGAGTGGTCTTCCGGCCGGCCCTTGGCGACGTCGTGCAGGAGCGTGGCGATGTAGATCACGGAGCGATGCTCGGGCCGGATCTTGCGCATGAGATCGCTGGCGACCGTGAATTCCTCAATGCCGCCGCGCTCGATGTCCTGGAGGAAGCCGACGCAGCGGATCAGATGCTCGTCGACGGTGTAGTGATGATACATGTTGAACTGCATCATCGAGACGATCTTGCCGAAGGCGCGGATGAAATGGCCGAGCACGCCGGTCTCGTTCATCCGCCGCAGCACGATCTCGGCGTTGTCGGAGGTCAGGATCTCCATGAACAGACGGTTGGCTTCCGGATTCTCGCGCATCTGCGCGTTGATCAGGCCGAGCGAGCGCGTCACGTCGCGCATCGCGTCGGGATGGAAGGCGAGGTTGTTCTTCTGCGCCAGGCGGAAGATGCGGATCAGATTGACCGGATCGTGCTTGAACACGTCGGGCGCGGCGACGTTGATGCGGTTGTTGTCGACGATGAAGTCGTCGCTGTCAGGCACGCGCCGCTTCACGGCGGTGGGGCGCAGCCGCGCCATCATCCGGCTCAGCACCGGCGCGGGCTTGGCCTGCTGGTCCTCGAGCTTGGCGCAGAGGATGGCGGTGAGGTTGCCGACTTCCTTGGCGACCAGGAAGTAGTGCTTCATGAAGCGCTCGACGTCCTGCATGCCGGGATGCGAGGTGTAGCCGAGCCGGACCGCGATCTCGCGCTGCAGGTCGAACGACAGCCGCTCCTCCGGCCGTCCGGAATAGAAATGCAGATTGCAGCGCACCGACCAGAGGAAATCGGCGCAACGGCGGAAGGTGCGGTATTCCTGCGCATCGAACACGCCGCGCTCGACCAGCTCGTCGGTGTCGCGGACGCGATAGACGTACTTCGCGATCCAGAACAGCGTGTGCAGGTCGCGTAGCGCGCCCTTGCCGTCCTTGACGTTGGGTTCGACCAGATAGCGCGACTGGCCGCCGCGGCGGTGGCGCTCCTCGCGCTCGGCGAGCTTTGCGGTGACGAATTCGGACGCGGTGCCCTGCACCACTTCCTTGTCGAAGCGCGCGACCAGCTCGTCATAGAGCGGCTGGTCGCCGGTGAGGAAGCGCGTCTCCAGGATCGCGGTGCGGATGGTCATGTCGCCGCGCGCCTGACGAATTGATTCATCGACCGAGCGCGTGGCGTGGCCGACCTTCAGCCCCATGTCCCAGAGGCAATAGAGGATGGCTTCGGCCACCTGCTCACCCCAGGCGGTCTGCTTGTAGGGCAGGATGAACAGCAGATCGATATCGGATTCGGGGGCCATCAGGCCGCGGCCATAGCCGCCGGTCGCAACCACCGCCATCCGCTCCGCGCCGCTTGGGATATGCGAGCGATAGAGATGGCGCGTCGCCGCCGAATAGAGAATGCGGATGATCTCGTCCTGGACATGGCAGAGACGCTCGGCGCAGTGCCGTCCGTGACGGTCCTTCAGCAGAATCGCCTGTGCTGCGGCGCGCGACGCGATCAGCTCGGCCTTGAGCAATTGCGCCATGGCGGTGCGGAACGCGTCCTCGCGGCCCTCATGCTTTTCGGCAAGCGCATCGACCGCGGCGGTGATCCGCGCGGTGTCGAAGCGATCGTCCACCTCTGGCTTGTGCTCAGTCGCGACGCTGTCCATGCTTCATCGGATATAAGAGGTGACAGGCGCTGTCACCCGCCATTCGCTGGCAATAGTCGTTCCATGCTGGAAAAGGCCGGCATGGGGCAAATCTGTTCTCGGACGGCGGGCTTTCAAGGGGTGGATTTTCTCGTTGACCTCTAGCTATAACTCATTGAAAAACAATGAAGTTTTGGAGGAGGCTGGGCATGACCAAGATAACACGACGCATTCTGCTGGCGGGAGCGGTGGCGCTCGCCATGACCCCCGCGGCGAGGGCAGCGGATCCGCTCAAGGAAATCCGCATCGACTGGGCGACCTACAATCCGGTGTCGATGGTCCTGAAGCAGAAGGGGCTGCTTGAGAAGGAGTTCGCCAAGGACGGCATCACGGTCACCTGGGTGCAGTCGGCGGGCTCCAACAAGGCGCTCGAATTCCTCAACGCCGGCTCGATCGATTTCGGCTCGACCGCGGGCTCGGCCGCGCTGGTCGCGCGTATCAACGGCAACCCGATCAAGTCGATCTACGTCTATTCGCGTCCCGAATGGACCGCGCTGGTGACGGCTAAGGATTCCAAGATCGCAAGCGTTGCTGACCTCAAGGGCAAGCGCGTCGCGGTGACGCGGGGTACCGATCCGCACATCTTCCTGGTGCGCGCGCTGCTTGGCGCGGGCCTCACCGAAAAGGACATCACGCCGGTGCTGCTCCAGCACGCCGACGGCAAAACGGCGCTGATCCGCGGCGACGTCGATGCCTGGGCCGGCCTCGATCCGATGATGGCGCAGGCCGAGGTCGAGGAAGGCGCGAAACTGTTCTATCGCAAGGCGGACGCCAACACCTGGGGCATCCTCAATGTGCGCGAGCAGTTCTTGAAGGATTATCCGGACGCCGCCCGCCGCGTGCTCGCGGTGTACGAGGACGCGCGAAAGTATTCGCTGGCGAACTACGATGATCTCAAGAAGACCTTCATCGCGGTGACCAAGCTCCCCGAGGCCGTGGTCGACAAGCAGCTCAAGGAGCGCACCGAGCTCACCCATAGCCGCATCGGCGCGCCCCAGCGCGAATCGATCCTCGCCGCCGGGCTCGCGCTCCAGCAGGCCGGCGTCGTCGATGCCAAGGTCGACGTGAAGGCGACGCTGGACGCCCTGATCGACGACCAGGTCCCGCTGCCGACGAATTGAGGTTGGTCTCGTAGCCCGGATGCAGCGCAGCGAAATCCAGGATTCTTTTCACGCGGCACGGCCCCGGATTGCGCTGCGCTCCGTCCGGGCTACGCAGGTGGAAGGCGGCGCACCCTTGCATTCCCTCACAAGACGCGCTTCCTACCGGCCATGATCTCCGACGCGCCAGTCCTGCAACAGACCTCGGAACCGGGCGACAGCACGATCGCGCCGTCGCGGCTGTCGCGCTATGCGCGGCCTCTGCTGGGCGTGCTGTTGCCGTTGATCCTCGCGCTCGGCTGGGAGCTCGTGGTCTGGTCCGGCTGGTCCAATGGCCGGCTGGTGCCGCCACCCTTGCGCGTGTTTGCCACCATCGCCGAGCTCGCCCGCTCCGGCGAACTGATCCGCCACATCGCCGCGACACTGTGGCGCGTCGGCCTTGGCTTCGCCTTCGGCGTCGTCGCGGGCACGCTGTTAGGGGCCATCTCCGGCTATTGGTCGTTGGCGCGGCGGTTGCTCGATCCGACCGTGCAGGCGCTGCGCGCGATCCCGTCGCTCGCCTGGGTGCCGCTGTTCATCCTCTGGCTCGGCATCTTCGAGACATCGAAGATCGCGCTGATCGCGGTCGGTGTGTTCTTCCCGGTCTATCTCGGTGTGATGGGCGCGATCCTGATTGTCGATCGCAAGATCGTCGAGGTCGGTCGCACCTTTCGTCTCTCCGGCCCCGCCATGATCCGCCGTATCCTGCTGCCCGCGGTACTGCCGGCCTATGTCGTGTCCCTGCGCGTCGGTCTTGGTCTCGGCTGGATGTTCGTGGTCGCAGCCGAATTGATCGGCGCCTCCGAAGGCCTCGGCTATCTCCTGCTCGACGGCCAGCAGCTCGGCAAGCCCGCGCAGATCCTCGCCGCCATCGTGATCTTCGCCATCCTCGGCAAGCTCACCGACTGGCTGATCGAGGTCGCGGCCGCGCCGTTCCTGCGCTGGCAGGACGCCTTCGGGCGGGCCAAAGAAATTTGACAAGGGAGCATAACGCGATGCTGGCGCTCGATCGGGTCAGCAAGACCTATCCCAACGGCGTGCAGGCGCTGGCGCGCTTCTCCGCCGAGATCAGGCAAGGCGAGATCCTCGCCATCATCGGCGGCTCCGGCTGCGGCAAATCAACATTGCTGCGCGCCATCGCCGGCCTCGATCGCGCCAGTTCCGGCACGGTAACGCTCGACCGCGAGGCGATCGCCTCACCACACGCCAAGATCGGCATCATCTTCCAGGAGCCGCGCCTGCTGCCCTGGCTCAGCGTCGCCGACAATATCGGTTTTGGGCTCGCTGATCTGCCCGCGACCGAGCGGCGCGAGAAGGTGGCGCGTGCGCTCGAGCGCGTCGGCCTCGCCGACAAGGCGCAGGCCTGGCCGCGCGAGCTCTCGGGCGGGCAGGCGCAGCGCGTCGCGATCGCGCGGGCGCTGGTGCCGCAGCCTGAGGTGCTGCTGCTCGACGAACCGTTCTCCGCGCTCGACGCCTTCACCCGCCGCGACCTTCAGGATCATCTGCTCGACCTCTGGGCCGATACGCGCCCGACCTTGATCCTCGTCACACATGACGTCGACGAGGCCGTGGTGCTGGCCGATCGCGTGCTGGTGATGCGGCCGTGGCCGGGCCGGCTGTTCGACCAGATCGAGATCAATCTGGGCCGGCCGCGCGATCGCAATTCGCCGCTGTTCGAGAATTTCAAGCGAAGTGTGCTGACGTCACTCGACCGTTCGCTCGACCGCAATGTGCCCGACCGTGACGCAACCCAGGGTCCCGGTCAGGCCATGTGGTGGTGACATTCTCTCTCTGAGCCGGTACATCGAGGAGCGATTTTTCCGGGAGAGAACAAGATGGACGCCGCAGAACTGCGCCAGATGCAGGCCCCGATCAAGGAACGCTACAAGACCGATCCCAAGACCGCGATGATCACGCTGAAGGCCAAGGGCTCGACCGATGGCGAAGGCATCGCCTGCAAGGTCGAAACCGGCCGTGCCATCGCGATGGCTGGCCTGCATCCGGCCACCGGCGGCTCCGGCCTGGAGCTCTGCTCCGGCGACATGCTGCTGGAAGCGCTGGTTGCCTGCGCTGGCGTCACGCTGAAATCGGTTGCAACCGCGGTCGAGATTCCGCTGAAGACCGGCAACGTCTACGCCGAGGGCGATCTCGATTTTCGCGGCACGCTCGGCGTCGACAAGGAAACCCCGGTCGGCTTCGCCGAAATTCGTCTCCGCTTCGAGGTCGACACCGATGCGCCTCAGGACAAGCTCGATCTCCTGCTGAAGCTCACCGAGCGCTACTGCGTGGTCTATCAGACCATCAAGAACGGCCCGAAGGTTTCGGTGTCGATGCAGCGGATGTAGCGCGCTTACCCTCCCCTGGTGGGGGAGGG
>NZ_JADPJH010000026.1:216166-309668 GCF_023073315.1 Bradyrhizobium sp. 1
CACCGTTTCCGTCGAGAGACTGTCACCCCACCCCGTCTCATATTTCGCTGCGCTTCATATGAGCCGACCCACGGGCGAGCCACGCTCGTCCCGGACCCCTCCAGGGGAGGGTAAGAACAAAAAAATGTCCCCCGACCTCCACTTCATCCTCTTCCTTCTCTTGCGCATGGCGATCGCGGCGGCGTTCGTCGTGACGGCGTCTGTTATCACCGAGCGTTCGGGCCCCGTGATCGGTGCGCTGATCGCGACCTTGCCGGTGTCGGCCGGTCCCTCCTACGTCTTCCTCGCGATCGACCACGGCGCCGCCTTCATCGCGCAGGGCGCGCTGGCGAGCCTGCCGATCAACGCGGCGACGATTTTCATGTGTCTCACCTATGTCTTGCTGGCGCAGCGGCGCGGCATGCTGATGAGTTGCGCGAGCGCGTTTGCGGTCTGGATCGTTCTGGCCTCGATCATCCGCCAGTTCGACTGGTCGCTCACCGCCGGGCTCGCGGTCAATCTGATCGCGTTCGGCATCTGCATTCCGCTGCTCTCGGGCTATCGCCACGTCAAGATGCCGCTGGTGACACGCCGCTGGTACGACGTCCCGATGCGGGCCGTGCTGGTCGCAACGCTCGTCGCCATCGTGGTCTCGACCTCCAGCTGGGTCGGCCCCCGCATCAGCGGCATCATCGCGATCTTTCCGGTCGTGTTCTCCAGCATCATGGTGATCCTGCATCCGCGCATCGGCGGTCCACCGACGGCCGCCGTGCTCGCCAACTCCGCCTGGGGCCTGCTCGGATTCGGCATGGCGATTGCGGTGATGCACGCTGCGGTCGTGTGCTTCGGCTCCGTTATCGGGCTCTGGCTTGCGCTTGGCACTTGCGTGACCTGGAATCTGACGCTGTGGTGGATGGGCCGACGGAGGCCTAGAGGCAACGTGGCCTGACAGCATCGTCGCGCAAACTTTTCGCGGCGAGCCGCAGTACTACGGTGGTGCGCTCACGTGCGGCAGCGATGCGTCCGGCAGTGCACTTTTCGTCCTTGCCAGGCATGTTGCCCCGCTAAGTCATTGAATGATCATTCATCTGCGGATGCGTCGTCGCTGCGGTGCAGGTTGTTTCGAGCGTTTTTCGATCACTCGCGCATGCCGTTTATCGATAGTTTAGTTAGCGGTTTGTTTCTGCTTGCGCCTTATCTTTGGGCTCGTTGGCTTCCAGTTTAGCGTTCAACGCCATTTTTCGCGGCTATCGGTTCATGGCACCGAGCACAACCCAGATCAATTTGGAGAGACCATGTTCAAGCGCAAGTCGAATAGCGGTGCACTGGTTCTGACGGCAACCAAGGCTGTGAGCGCCAACCTGATGGTGGCCGACAACGACCTGAACATCGTCTATATGAATGACGCGGTGACAGACCTGCTGCGCGCGGCTGAGTCCGACCTCAAGAAGGAGCTGCCCCACTTCAACGTGGCTACGCTCGTTGGAACCAACATCGATGTGTTTCATAAAAATCCCCAGCATCAGCGCCAGATGCTGGCGAGCCTCAGCGCGGTGCATCGCGCGATGATCCAGGTTGGTGGCCACAAATTCGACCTCGTTGCGACACCGCTGAAGAACGAAGACGGCAGCCGCGCCGGAACCGTCGTGGAATGGTCCAATGCCTCGGTCCGCCTTCAGAACCTCGACTTCGGGGGGCAGGTTGCCGCTGCGAACCGTTCACAAGCGGTCATCGAATTCGCGATGAATGGCACGGTCCTCACCGCCAACGAAAATTTCTTGCGAACGCTCGACTACGCGTTGAATGAAATCCAGGGCAAGCATCACAGCATGTTCGTGCCACCAGCGGAACGCGACAGTGCGGCCTATCGCGATTTCTGGGCCGCGCTGAACCGCGGTGAATATCAAGCCGCGGAATACAAGCGCATCGGCAAGGCCGGCAAGGAAGTCTGGATCCAAGCCTCCTACAATCCTGTCTTCGACGAGAAGGGCAGGCCCAGCAAGGTAGTGAAGTTCGCAACTGACGTCACCGCACAGAAGCTCAGGAACGCCGACCTCGCCGGCCAGATCGCGGCGATCGACAAGGCGCAGGCCGTGATCGAGTTCAACATGGACGGCACCATCATCACCGCCAACGCGAATTTCCTCAGCGCGCTCGGCTATTCGCTGGCCGAGATCAAGGGCCATCATCACAGCATGTTCGTCGAGCCGTCGGAGCGCGACGGCGCCGGCTATCGCGAGTTCTGGGCGGCCCTCAATCGCGGCCAGTATCAGGCAGCCGAATACAAGCGCATCGGCAAGGGTGGCAAGGAGGTCTATATCCAGGCCTCCTACAACCCGATCATGGATCTGAACGGCAAGCCGTACAAGGTGGTGAAATACGCCACCGATGTCACGAGGCAGGTGCTGGTGCGCATGGGCAACGAGCGCGTCCGCGCGATGATGGAATCGGTCGCCGCCGGATCGGAGGAGCTGAACGCCTCGGTGCGGGAGATCTCCGAAGCCATGACCAAGTCGCGCCAGACCGCCAGCAGTGCGGTGGATCAGGTCGCGTCCGCCGACTCGCAGGCCCAGCGCCTCACGGAAGCGGCACTGGCCATGAGCGGGATCGTCGAGCTCATCAACAACATCACTGGGCAGATCAACCTGCTGGCACTTAACGCCACGATCGAATCGGCGCGCGCGGGCGAAGCCGGTCGCGGCTTTGCGG
Source organism: Bradyrhizobium sp. 1 (assembly GCF_023073315.1). Taxonomy (GTDB): domain Bacteria; phylum Pseudomonadota; class Alphaproteobacteria; order Rhizobiales; family Xanthobacteraceae; genus Bradyrhizobium. The sequence goes on from NZ_JADPJH010000026.1 coordinate 218,855, forward strand.
TGGTCGCCTCCGAGGTCAAGAGCCTTGCCAACCAGGCCAAGCAGGCCACCGACAAGATCGGCGCGGAGATCGCCAGTCTCAACGGCATCTCCGGTGACGTCGTCACCGCCCTGGCTTCGATCAAGACGGCCATCAACAACGTCAGCGAATATGTGACGTCGACGGCCGCCGCGATCGAGGAGCAGAGCACGGTGACCAACGAGATGTCGACGAGCATGCAGCGCGCGGCCGCCGAAGCCGCCGCCATGGCCGCTAGCGCGTAGCAACCCGCGCAGAAGCGTAGGGTGGGTTAGCGCCAGCGTAACCCACCAGCTTCGACATCGCGGCAAAAGAAGTGGTGGGTTACGCCTTCGGCCAACCCGCCCTACTGCACGGTCACGGCTTCGGCAGCTTGGCCCTTAACGCATACAGCGCATCAAGTGCCTCGCGCGGGGACATCTCGTCGGGGTGCAGCGCCTTCACCGCTTCCATCAACAGTTCGGCCTCGCTCGGCGGCGCAGCTTCGGCGGCCGCGCGCGAGGGGACGGCGAACAGCGGCAGGTCGTCGGCCAGCGCGCGTGCGGTCTGGCCGCGGTCCTGGGCCTCCAGTTTTGCCAACACTGATTTGGCGCGCGTGATCACGGCCGGCGGCAGGCCCGCGAGTTTGGCCACTTGAATGCCGTAAGAGCGATCCGCCGAGCCCGGCAGCACCTCGTGCAGGAACACGACATTGCCCTGCCATTCCTTCACCCGCACCGTCGCGTTGAACATCCGCGGCAGTTTTGCCGAGAGCGCGGTCAGCTCGTGATAATGCGTCGCGAACAGCGTGCGGCAGCGATTGCTTTCGTGCAGATGCTCGATCGCGGCCCAGGCGATCGAGAGGCCGTCAAAGGTCGCGGTGCCGCGGCCGATCTCGTCGAGGATCACCAGCGCGCGCTCGCCGGCCTGGTTGAGGATTGCAGCCGTCTCGACCATCTCCACCATGAAGGTGGAGCGGCCGCGGGCGAGATCGTCGGCGGCGCCGACGCGCGAGAACAGGCGGTCGATGATGCCGATCCGCGCGCGCGTGGCCGGCACGAAACTTCCGATTTGAGCAAGAAGAGCAATCAGCGCGTTCTGGCGCAGGAAGGTCGATTTACCGGCCATGTTCGGACCGGTCAGCAGCCAGAGCTGGCCGGACTTTTGCGCAGGTCCTGGCGACAGGTCGCAAGCATTGGCGATGAACGGTTCGCCGTTGCGCTTGAGCGCCTGCTCGACCACGGGATGGCGGCCAGCCTCGATGGCGAAGCCGAGGGAGTCATCCACGTCCGGCCGCACATAATTGTCGTCGACCGCGAGCTTGGCGAGCGAGGTCGCAACGTCGAGCAGCGCAAAGGCATGGGCGGCGGCGCGCAGATCGTCGCTGATATCAAGCGCCTTCGCGGAAAGCCGCTCGAAGATTTCGAGCTCGAGGCCGAGCGCGCGATCGCCGGCATTGGCGATCTTGGCCTCGATCTCGCCGAGCTCAGAGGTGGTGAAGCGCACCTGCCCCGCGAGCGTCTGGCGATGGATGAAGGTCGCGTTCAGCGGCGCGGACATCAGCTTGTCGCCGTGTTGCGCGGTGACCTCGACGAAATAGCCGAGCACGTTGTTGTGGCGGATCTTGAGGCCCTTGACGCCCGTATTGTCGGCGTAGCGCGCCTGCATCGAGGCGACCACCAGGCGCGAGGCGTCGCGCAGACTCCGCGTTTCGTCGAGCGCGGGCTCGTAGCCCTGGCGAACGAAGCCGCCATCGCGCTTGATCAGCGGCAGTTGCTCGTCGAGGGCGATAGCAAATTCTGCCGCGAGTTCGCGCGACGGTTTTTGCAGCGCCGCCATCACCGTTGTGATCTCGTACGGTGGCTGATCGAGCTCGCCGAGCCGCGCCAGCACCTGGTCGGCGGCGACGATGCCATCGCGTAAGCCCGCAAGGTCGCGCGGTCCGCCGCGGCCGACCGAGAGACGGGCCAGTGCACGCGACATGTCGGGCGCGCCGCGCAAAATGCTGCGGATGTCTTCGCGGGCAGCGGAATCGGCAACAAAGACGCTGACGGCATCGAGCCGCCGCGCGATCGCCGCCGCGTCTGTCAGCGGCGCCGCCAGCCGCTGCGTCAGCAGGCGTGAGCCGGCAGAGGTCACCGTGCAGTCGATGGCATCAAGCAGCGAGCCGCGGCGTTCGCCCGCAAGCGTCCGCGTCAGTTCGAGATTGGCGCGTGTGGCCGGGTCAATCGCCATGGTCGCGCCCGAAGCCTCGCGGGCCGGCGGCGACAGTGGCGGATGCTTGCCGACCTGGGTTCGATCGACATAGGTGACGGCGGCGGCAGCAGCCGTGGCTTCGAGGCGCGTCAGCTGCGCCAGCCCGTCCATGGTCGCAACGGCAAAGTAGTCGCAGAGGCGTTTTTCGGCGGTGGCGCCGTCGAAGACGTCGCGGGTCAGCGGCGTCACCGCCGGCAGCTCGCGCAAGGTCTGTCCGAGCTCGCTGTCGTTATAGAGTGCGTCGGCGACGATGGCTTCGTTCGGATTGATGCGCGCCAGCGTTGCGGCGAGCTCGCCGCTGGAGCATTCCAGCACGGTGAATTCGGCGGTCGAGATGTCGATCCAGGCGAGGCCGAAGCGGTCGCCGCCACCGGAGGCGCGGGCGCGCGCGATCGCCAGCAGATAATTGTTGGCGCGTGCGTCGAGCAGCGTGTCCTCAGTCAGCGTGCCCGGCGTGACCAGCCGCACCACGCCGCGGCGGACCACGCTCTTGTTGCCGCGGGCTTTCGCGGCTGCGGGATCCTCGGTCTGCTCGCACACCGCGACCCGGTGTCCGGCGATGATCAGGCGGTGCAGATAATCCTCGGAGCGCTCGACCGGCACGCCACACATCGGAATGTCGGCGCCCTGGTGCTTGCCGCGCTTGGTCAGGACGATGCCGAGCGTTTTCGAGGCGATCTCGGCGTCTTCGAAGAACAGCTCGTAGAAATCGCCCATCCGGTAGAAAAGCAGCAGGCCCTGATGCGCCGCCTTGATCTCGAGGTACTGTTCCATCATCGGCGTGACGCGCGCGATGGCCTCCGCTGGCTGTGCGGCTACTTCGTCGGGGGGCGGGACAGGTATCGGCTGTTGCATGGTCATGGGCGGCGCAACCTACAAAATTTCGGCACCTGCTCCTATCGCTTTGGCCGGGGAGGGGAGGTTTTCCACGTTGTCCGCACCGCGGCATGCGCCGGCGGTGTGCGCACCCCTCGGAACAGGCAAGAAACCGTCAATTGACCTGCCGCGGGCGCCCTCCTAAAACTCCGCCGACATCGAAGAAATTTGGAAGAATTTTCGCCGAACCGCGGCATTCAGGGAGAACAACGATGCGTGACGTCTTTATCTGCGATGCCGTGCGGACCCCGATCGGCCGTTTCGGCGGCTCGCTCGCCAAGGTGCGCGCCGACGATCTGGCCGCCGCGCCGATCAAGGCGCTGATGGCAAAACACCCCAATCTCGACTGGGCGCAGGTGGACGAAGTCTTCTTCGGCTGCGCCAACCAGGCCGGCGAGGACAACCGCAACGTCGCGCGCATGGCGCTGCTGCTGGCGGGCCTGCCGGATTCGGTTCCCGGCCAGACACTGAACCGGCTCTGCGCCTCCGGCCTCGATGCGGTCGGCGCGGCCGGTCGCGCGATCCGCTCCGGCGAAATCGAGCTTGCGATTGCCGGCGGCGTCGAATCCATGACCCGCGCGCCCTTCGTGATGGGCAAGGCGCAGGAGGCCTTCTCGCGCTCGGCTGAAATCTTCGACACCACGATCGGCTGGCGCTTCATCAATCCGCTGCTCAAGGCGCAGTACGGAGTTGATGCGATGCCCGAGACCGGCGAGAACGTCGCCGAGGAATTCCAGGTCTCGCGTGCCGACCAGGACGCCTTCGCGATCCGCTCGCAGCAGCGCGCCGGTGCGGCGATTGCGGCCGGCTATTTCGCGGAAGAAATCATCGCGATCACAATTCCTGGCGGCAAGGCCGGTCCCATCACGATCGACAAGGATGAGCATCCGCGCCCCGAGACCACGCTGGAAGCCCTCGCTAAGCTGAAGCCGATCGTGCGCAACCCCGGCACGGTCACCGCCGGTAATGCGTCGGGCGTCAATGACGGCGCCGCGGCGATGATCCTGGCGTCGGAAGCCGCGGTGAAGAAGCATGGCCTGACGCCCCGGGCGCGCATCCTTGGACTTGCCTCGGCCGGCGTGCCGCCGCGCATCATGGGCATCGGCCCGGTGCCGGCGACCCGCAAGCTGATGGAGCGGCTCGGCAAGAAGATCAGCGATTTCGACCTGATCGAGCTCAACGAAGCTTTCGCCTCGCAGGGCATCGCCTGCATGCGCCAGCTCGGCGTCGCCGATGATGCCGACTTCGTCAATCCGCACGGCGGCGCCATCGCGCTCGGTCATCCCCTCGGCATGAGCGGCGCGCGTCTCGCGCTCACCGCCGTCCACGGCATGGAAAAGCGCGGCGGCAAGCTGGCGCTGGCCACCATGTGCGTCGGCGTCGGCCAGGGTGTTGCGGTTGCGATCGAGAAGCTGAACTAAGCTCTCTCCCTCTCCTCGCCTGCGGGGAGAGGGCCTTCAGGGGCCGTGCCATGATCATCAAAAGCGAGCAGGACGTCACGGCCGCCGCGTTGGCGGTGATGGAGCAAACCTCCGATCCGCGGATGCGGCAGATCATGATCTCGCTGGTCAAGCATCTGCATGGCTTCGTTCGCGATGTCAGGCTGACCGAGAAGGAGTTTCGCGATGCCACGGCTGTTATCGCCGAGCTTGGGAAGCTCACGACCGACACGCATAACGAAGTCGTGCTGATGGCCGGATCGCTCGGCGTCTCGCCGCTGGTGTGCCTGCTCAACAATGGCGATCAGGGCAACACCGAAACCGATCAGTCGCTGCTCGGCCCGTTCTGGCGGCTGAACTCGCCGCGGGTGGAGAACGGTGGCTCGATCGTCCGCTCGGAAACGCCGGGTGCGCCGCTGTTCGTCAACGGCCACGTCGTCGACAAGGACGGCGGTCCCGTCGCCGGCGCGGAGATCGATGTCTGGCACGCTTCCCCGGTCGGCCTCTACGAGAACCAGGACCCCGAGCAGGCCGACATGAATCTGCGCGGCAAGTTCACGACCGATTCCGACGGGCGCTTCGCCTTCCGTTCGGTGATGATGGTCGGCTATCCCATTCCGACCAACGGCGTGGTTGGCCGCCTGCTCGAAGCGCAGAGCCGCCACCCCTATCGCCCGGCGCATCTGCATGCCTTGATCTTCAAGCCCGGCTTCAAGGTGCTGATCTCGCAGGTCTACGATCCCAACGATCCCCATATCGACAGCGACGTGCAGTTCGGGGTGACGCAGGCGCTGATCGGCAAGGTCCAGCGCCACGATGCGCCGCATCCGACCGCACGCGACGTCGCGATGCCCTGGTATTCGCTCGATCACACCTACCGGCTGGAAGCCGGCGACGCCGTGCTGCCGCGCGCGCCGATCAAATAGAACGCTCCTGCCGGGTTCGGGAAGGCCGCCAAACCCGCTTCCCTAGATTAGTTATATTCTATAATGATCGGGGGGAAGCGTTGACCGGCCGGACCAAAATGGCCGGGGAGGAGTTCGCCAATGACATTCATCTATCCCGTTGACAGCAACAAGGCGCATCCGCTGCCGCTGTCGCCCGAGTACAAGAGCTCGATCAAGCGCGCGCCGAACAAGCCGTTGATCCCGATGCGCCACACGCTGTCGGAATTGACCGGCCCGGTCTACGGCCACGAGACCGTGCGCGAGGGCGATGCCGATCTCACCACCCAGCACACCGGCGAGCCGATCGGCGAGCGCATCATCGTCCACGGCCATGTGCGCGACGAAGACGGACGCGGCGTGCCGAACTCGCTGGTCGAGATCTGGCAGGCCAATGCTTGCGGCCGCTATGTCCATGTCCGCGACCAGCATCCGGCGCCGCTCGATGCGAATTTCACCGGAGCAGGCCGCACAATGAGCGATGCCGCCGGCTACTACCGGTTCGTCACCATCAAGCCCGGCGCCTATCCCTGGGGCAATCACCACAACGCCTGGCGGCCCGCGCATATTCATCTCTCGGTGTTCGGCCATTCCTTCGTCACGCGGCTGGTGACGCAGATGTATTTCCCGGCCGACCCGCTGTTTCCGTTCGACCCGATCTTCAATTCGGTGCCGGACGAGAAGGCGCGGGCGCGGATGGTCTCGTCGTTCGATCTGGAGAACACCCAGCCCGAATGGGCGCTGTGCTACCGCTTCGACATCGTGCTGCGGGGCAAGAACGCCACGCCTATGGAGAACCACTAACGTGCAGGGAAGCGAGATGGACAACGGGATCACCCCATCGCAGACCGTCGGCCCGTTCTTCAAATACGGCATGACGCCGACTGGCGAATATGCCTGGAACGACGCGTTCACCAACTCGACATTGACGCCCGACGTCACCGGCGATCGCGTCCGCATCGAGGGCCGGGTGCTCGACGGCGACGGTGCCACCATGCCCGACGCCATGCTGGAGATCTGGCAGGCGGACGCGCAGGGGCGCTACGCCGACCCGCAGGACAAGCGCGCGCTGCCGAACGCCAGCTTCCGCGGCTTCGCCCGCTGCGGTACCGACAAGGACGGCAACTATTCCTTCGACACCATCAAGCCCGGCGTCGTGCCCGACCCCGACGGCAAGCCGCAGGCGCCGCACATCGTTCTGGCGGTGTTCGCGCGCGGCATGCTGCGGCATCTCTACACCCGGATCTATTTCAGCGACGAGGCCGGCAACGCCGCCGATCCCGTGCTGGCGCTGGTGCCGGCCGACCGCCGCGCCACGCTGATCGCAGTGCGCGAGGCCGGCAAGGCGGTCTATCGCCTCGACCTGCGTTTGCAGGGTGATAGCGAGACGGTGTTCTTCGATGTCTGAGACATGGGTGTGCCGGCGATACCAGTCGGCGGCACGCTTTTCTCACTGAGCGCATCGTCGACCGGGACGGCGCCGCATTTCCCGTAATTCTCCGGGATCTTCGCGTTGCAATTTCCGCGCGAAGAAAGTCCGTGTTTACCGTAGTCCTTTATGGTCCGGTTGGATTCGGCGCGGCCAACCGGACTGTTCCATGAAAATTCGTCTTTCGCTGTCTTCGGCGATCATTGCTTTCGGCATCGTGATCGCCATCGGCTTCACCGCGGTCGTCTCCACCAGCCTGTACGCGCTGCGCGAGCTCAAGGTCGGCGGTCCGCTCTATTCCGACATCAAGCTCGGCAACGACCTCATCGCGGACATCTTGCCGCCGCCGGAATATGTCATCGAGGCCTATCTCGAGGCGACGCTGGCCATGCGCGAACCGGACCAGCTGGCGGCCCATGGCGACCGGCTGGTCCAGCTCCGCAAGGATTACGACGAGCGCAAGGCGTTCTGGGTCGGCTCCAGCCTCTCGGCCGACCTGAAGACCGCGCTGGTGTCGAAGTCCGATGCCGAGGTCCAGAAGTTCTGGAAGCTCCTGTCCGACCAGCTCCTGCCGGCTCTCAAGGCCAAGGACATGGCCGCCGCCGAGCGCGCCTATGCGCAGCTCAAGGACGCCTACGCCGCGCATCGTGCCGTCATCGACAGCATCGTCGAGAGCGCCAACAAGCAGAACGCGGACATGGAGAAGCTGGCCGCGGATCGCGACAGTGCGATGCTCTATATCCTCCTCGGCGTCTCCGCCGCGGTCCTGGCTTTCATCGCCGCCGGCCTGCTTGGCGTCGCGCTCGGTGTGGTGCGCCCGATCGTGCGCATGACCGGGACGATGCAGAAGCTCGCCACCGGGGATCTCGCCGCCGATATTCCCTTCGCCAACCGGCAGGACGAGGTCGGCTCGATGGCGGGTGCCCTCTTGGTGTTCAAGCAGTCCGCGGTCGAGAATTCCCGCCTGCGCGAAGAGCAGTTGCGGACGGAGCGGGAGGCCGCGCTGGCCAAGCGCGGCGCACTGCACCAGATGGCCGAAACCGTTGAGCGCGAGACCGGCCGCTCGGTCGACACTGCGAGTGCGGCGACGCAAGGCGTGGAACGGGCCGCCGCCAGCCTGTCCGAGATTGCCCGATCGCTGTCCATGGAGTCGCAGGCGGTCGCCTCCGCATCCACCCAGGCGCTGGGCAGTTCGCAGGCCGTCTCGGCTGCGGCCCAGGAGCTGAGCGCCTCGATCCGGGAGATCGCGAGCCAGGTCGCGCGTACCAGCGCGGTAACCAAATCGGCGGTCGCCGGCCGCGAGCAGGCGCGTTCGACCATCCAGGCGCTGGCCGGATCAGTGAAGAAGATCGCCGAAGTCTCCGACCTCATCGGCGGCATCGCCGGCCAAACCAATCTCTTGGCGCTCAACGCCACGATCGAGGCGGCGCGCGCCGGTGAGGCCGGCCGCGGCTTCGCGGTGGTCGCCGCCGAAGTGAAATCCCTCTCCGATCAGACCGCCAAATCCACCGAGGAGATCACCCGGCTGATTGCCGAGATCCAGGCCTCGACGCAGGCCGCGGTCGATGCTGTCGAGACGATGGGGGGCCACATCGTCGAGATCGACGGCGTCGCAACCTCGGTCGCCGCGGCGATGGAAGAGCAGGACGCCGCGACGCGGGAGATCACGCGCTCGATCTCCGAATCAGCGTCTGCCGCGAAGGAGGTCTCGGCCAAGATCGGCCATGTCAGCCGCGACGCCGCCTCGGTGAACGAGCGCGCCGCGGAGGTCAGGCAGGCGATCGCAGGTATGGCGGCCAACCTAGAGCAGTTGCGGTCGGTCGTGGTCCGGACCGTGCGCGATTCGACTGCGGCAGCTTGAGCCGGGCATCAGGTCGGCCGCTGGTGCCCGCGGTGTTGATCGTGCAGTATGGCGCGGGACAGGGGCATCGTGGTCATGACACCTCCACAACTGCCGGCGGTCGTTGAGCCCGCCCGACTGACGGCGGCGCTGCGCAGGAGCGGCGCGCTGGACGCCGGTGCGGTGCGCGAGGTCAAGGTGCTGCACCAGCGCGACACCGTCGTGTCACACATCATCCGTCTTGGCCTGCGCTATGTCGGGGAATCCGCCGGTGCGCCGCAATCACTGATCCTGAAGACCGCGAATTCCGCTTTCGCAGAGACGCTTGCCAATGGTGGCCGGCATGAGGTTGCCTACTACACGCAGCTCGCGATGAAAATGCCGCCGGGACTGGTGCCGCGCCGCTTTGACGGACATTTCGACGAGGAGAGCCTTACCTGGCACCTGCTGCTCGAGGATCTCACCGATAGCCACGATGTCGCAACACAATGGCCGCTGCCGCCGTCACGCGAGCAAACGAGCGCGATCGTTACGACGCTCGCACGCTGGCACGCGGCGTGGTGGGATCATCCCGATCTTGGCGACACCGTCGGCAGCTGGGCGAGCACTGAAGACAGTGCGCAGCACATGGAGACCTTTGCCGGCCACTACGATCGCTTCGCGGACCTCCTCGGTGATCGCCTCAGCGAGGAGCGGCGCATTCTTTACCGTCGCCTCATCGATCAGTCGGCCCGATTATCCGAGCGCTATCATTCGCGCCGTCAGCTCAGCATCACCCATGGCGATGCCCATACCTGGAATTTCCTGCTGCCGCGCGCCGGCGTCGCCGATACCGTGCGCATCTTCGATTTCGATCTGTGGGGCATCAACGTCCCGACCAACGACCTCGCCTACATGATGGCGATGCAATGGTATCCGGAACGACGACAGGCGCTCGAACGCTCCATGCTCAACCTCTACCACGACACGCTGATCGAAAGCGGCATCACAGGCTACACGCGCGGGGCGCTCGATCGCGATTATCGCTGGTCGGTGCTCTGGCACATCACCAAGCCGGTCTGGCAATGGAGCATCAACATCCCCCCGGTGATCTGGTGGAATAATCTGGAGCGGGTGATGATGGCGGTCGAGGATTTGGGCTGCGAGGAGCTGTTGTAGTCGGTGTGTGTCCCGGGCGCGGCGCAGCGTGTAGCGCTGCGCCGCAGAACCGGGACCCATCGTGTCGTGGACATGGGCCCCGGCTCAGCAGCGCACCGCCGAAGAGGCGCTGCGCTGCGTCCGGGGCAGGAGAGACCTACTCCATCACCGCGTGTTCCGGCCCCGCCGACTGCTTGCGTAGCGTCGCCTTGGTCGAGCCGATCATCAGGGCGAGCGGGATGGTGCAGAGGATGAAGACCATCACCAGCATATAGTCGTGCGCAAACGCGATAATCTGCGCCTGCACGCTCACCATTCTGTCGGCCATGGCGCGGCCGGCGTCGGTGGAGAGGTTGATCAGGCCGCTGACGCTGGGCATCTGGAGCGCGTGGTTGAACGGGTTGATGTGCTCGGACAGGATCGCATAAGTCTTGCGCGTGCCCTGCGTCAGTTCCGCGACGACGATGGAAATGCCGACCGAACTCGCGACGTTGCGCATCAACGTCAGCATCGAGGTTCCGTCGGTGCGCAGATGGTTCGGCAGCGACAGGAACGCAACCGTCGAGAGCGGGACGAAGACGAGGCCGAAACCGAAGCCCTGGATCACGCTGACGATGACGATCTCCGGCACCTGGGTCTGGTCAGTCCAGCCGGTCATCTGGAACAGCGATGCCGCCGTCAGCGTCAGGCCGGTGATGATCAGCGTGCGCGCCTCAATGTAGCGCATGATGCGGCCGACCATCATCATGGCGAAGAAAGTCCCGAAGCCGCGGCTCGCGAGCAGGCCACCGGCGGTCATGATGGGATAGCCGACGACGTTCTGAAGATAGGGCGAGGCCAGCGCCATGGTGGAGTACAGCACGAGCCCCATCACCGTCATGAAAATGCAGCCGGTCAGGAAGTTGCGGTCTTTGAACAGCGCGAACTGGATGAACGGCCGTGTGGTTGTGAACGAGTGGGCGAAGAAATAGTAGAACGCTATCCCAGAGATGGCGAACTCGGTCACGATCTCGACCGATTGGAACCAGTCGAGCTGTTCGCCGCGGTCGAGCGCGAGTTGGAGTGCGCCGATCCCGATCGCCAGCGCGGCAAAGCCGAACCAATCGAATTTCAGGCTGAGATTCTTGTCGGTCTCATCCATGAAGATGCTGAGCCCGAGCACCGTGATCGCGCCGAACGGGATGTTGACGAAGAACACCCAGTGCCAGGAATAGCTCTCGGTCAGCCATGCACCTAACGAAGGTCCCATGATCGGGCCCATCATCACGCCCATGCCCCAGATCGACATTGCCGTGGCGCGCTCCTGGAGCGTGTAATAGTCGAGCATGACGGATTGCGACAACGGCACCAGCGCTGCGCCGAACACGCCCTGCAGCAGCCGGAACAGCACCATCTGGTTGATGTCCTGCGCGAGGCCGCACATTACCGAGGCGAAGGTGAAGCCGGCCGCGCAGATGATGAAGATGCGCTTGCGGCCGAAGCGGTTGGAGATCCAGCCCACCGGCGCCGTCATAATCGCGGCGGCGACGATGTAGGAGGTCAGCACCCAGTTGATCTGGTCCTGGGACGCCGACAGCGTGCCCTGCATGTAGGGCAGCGCGACGTTGGCGATGGTGGTGTCCAGCGCCTGCATGATGGTCGCAGTCATGGCGCAGATCGTCACCATGTTCCGGCGCAGGCCGGGGACCATCAGGGCGGGATTCGACTCCGCCATCGTCTCAGTCCTTGTCCTGATCTTTGTCTTGGCTCGCAGTCGCCGACAGGCCGAGCAGGCCGGCGAGCGAGCGCTGGTGGCCGGTGTCGATGGTGGCATAAACGCTCATGCCGGCCTTCAGCTTCCGCACGTATTTGTCGGTCTCGTCGAAATAGATGCGGATCGGCACGCGCTGCACGACCTTGACGAAATTGCCGGTCGCGTTCTGCGGCGGCAGGATCGCGAACTGCGCGCCGGTGCCGGGCGAGAGCGAGCCGATCTTGCCCTTGAAGACGTGGTTCGGGAACGCATCGACTTCGAGGGTAACGGCCTGTCCCTCAGTAACGTGGGTGAGGTCGCTTTCCTTCGGGTTGGCGTCGACCCAGGGATGGGCAACGTCGATGATGGAGAACACCGGTGTGCCGGCCGTGACGTAGCGGCCGAGCTGGATCTGCTCGACCTGAGTGGCAACGCCGCCCATCGGCGCGCGCAGCACCGCGTGATCGAGATTGCGCTGGGCCTCGTCGAGCTTCGCCTTCGCCTGGACGTAGGGCGGGAATTGTTCAAGCGGCAGATCGGGATTGCCGAGCAGCTGGGTCTTCGCATTGGACAGCTGCTGCTTGACGAACTGCGTTTGGGCGCCGGCGGTGACGAGCGCATTGGCGGCGTTGTCGAGGTCGAGCTGCGAGCCGAAATTGCTCTTCACCAGCGACCGCTTGCGCTCGACGTCGCGCTGCTTCAGGTCGACGCCCTGCTGCGCCAAATCGAGCATCTGCGCGTAGATCTTGATGTTGGCGATCAGATTGTCATAGGTCGTACGAGACTGGTCGAGCGCGGCCTTGGCCTGATCGACGGCAAGGCGGAACGGCACGGGATCAATCTCGAACAGCTCGTCGCCCTGCTTGACGATCTGGCCCTCCTTCACGACGACCTTCTCGATCTTGCCGGAAATGTCGGGCGTCACCAGCACCTTCTGTGCGCCGACATAGGCATCGTCGGTGCCAACATAGCGGCCACCGTTGAGATAGAAGGTGATGCCGGCGATGGCGACGACGATTGGCAGCACGACCATCAGCAGGAATCGCCGATAGCGGCGCAGGCCTGCCAGCAGGCGGCGGCGCGGATTGGTGCCGGCCTTCTTGGTGGGCTTGCCGCTGTCGATCTTCTGCTCGGGCTGGAACTTGAGAACCTGATCAGCCATAGCGCTGCTCCTTACGCGCTTGTTCCGCTCCGCTGGTCTGGATGGCGTTTCGCACGTTTTCCTTGATTGATTCGAGTTGGGTGAGAAGACGGTGGGCGTCCGCCGGGCTGATGCCCTCGAGCGCGTTGGCCGTAAGCTCCGACTTCAGGCCGCTCATCTTGCCGAGCAACGATCGTCCGGCCTTCTTGAGGTACAGGCGCTTGACGCGGCGGTCCGAGGCGTCGTTGCGGCGCTCGATCCAGTCGCTGTCGCAGAGCTTGTCGATCAGCCGCGTCAGTGTGATCGGCTGCATCTCCAGAAGTTCGGCGAGTTCCGACTGCTTCATGCCCTCGCTGCGCTCGACCTTTGACAGCACGGCCCATTGGGCGCGGGTGATGCCGAAGCGCGATGCCTCCTTGTCGGCGTAGACGCGGAGCAGGCGGTAGAGTTCACCGAGCGTGAACAGGAAGTTCTGGTCGACCGACCCGCGGGTCATAAACTTTGTCTCCAATGAGCTTGACTATGATAAGCAAGCTTATGATTATTTCATGGCGGCTTAACGGGACGCTGTCCCGCGGCAACAGCATGGCTGGCAGCCGTGCGGCCGGTCGCGCTTTGGGTTCCCTCGCCGAAATGCTAGAACGCCGATCCCATGACCTTCGCGAAGCCGGCATTTCCGACGCCTGACCATGATCACGGCCGCTGCACCGCGGACGCGCTGTCGCATGCCGAGGCGGTCTGCACGCAGCGGGCGCAGAAATTCACACCTATACGCCGCCAGGTGCTGGGGGCGTTACTCTCCAGCCATCGCCCGCTCGGCGCCTATGAGGTGATCGACGAATTGGCAAAATCGATGCCGCGGCCGGCGCCGATCACGGTCTATCGTGCTCTCGATTTCTTGATGGCCAACGGCCTCGTGCACCGCATCGAGAGCCGCAACGCCTATCTTGCCTGCGCCGCCCATGACCATGACGCGACTTCGGCGGTGGCGTTCCTGATCTGCGAGCGCTGTGGTTTGGTCGGCGAGATCCCGTCGACGTCCTTCGCCGGGGATCTCAACGCCGCGGCGCGAGCGTCAGGCTTCGCACCAAAGCTGTCCGTGGTGGAGATCACGGGCGTCTGCACCCATTGTCAGAAAGCTGCATAAGCAACAACGGCGGCCAAGCCGGTATCCGGGAAGACATGTCCTCACCTCAAATCAACCCATCCGCCGCGCGCCCTCTCAGTGCCGGCGCCATCGCCCTGATGCTGATGCTGTGCCTGACCTGGGGCTTCAACCAGATTGCGGTGAAGCTGGTGCTGCCGGAGATTCCGCCGATGCTCCAGGCCACGATCCGCTCGATCGGCGCGCTGCCGGTGTTGTTCATTATCGGCACGTTTCGCGGCGTCAAATTCTTCGAACGTGACGGCACCTGGAAGGCCGGGCTGATCGCCGGACTGATGTTCGGCATCGAGTTCGTGCTGATCTACCAGGGCCTGCGCTTCACGCCGGCGTCCCGCGCAGTGGTGTTCCTCTACACCGCGCCGTTCTTCGTCGCGCTCGGCGCCTACCAGGTGCTCGGCGAGCGACTCGGCGGCACGCAATGGCTGGGTCTGGCCGTGAGCTTTGCCGGCGTCGCGCTCGCGATCGGCGTGCCGCAGCCGGATGTCGATGCCAAGGTGCTGCTCGGCGACCTCATGATCGTCGGCGGTGCCGGGCTGTGGGCGGCGACCACGCTGGTCGCCAAGAGCACGCGGCTGCGCTTCATCGCGCCCGAGAAGGCGCTGGGCTATCAGGTCGCGACCTCGATCCCGATCCTGGGCCTTGCCGCCTGGCTGTTCGGCGAGACCATCCCCCACACGCCGTCGCCGCAGTCCATGGTGCTGGTGGCCTTCCAGGCGATCTGGGTGGTGGGAACCACGTTCACGCTTTGGTTCGCGCTGGTGAAGACCTATTCGGCCAGCAAATTGTCGGCTTTTACCTTCATCACCCCTTTGTTTGGCGTGGTGGGTAGCTATTTCATCATGCACGACACCCTGAGCCTGACATTCGGGGCCGCCGCGGTCCTTGTAATTGCTGGGCTTTTTCTGGTTAACCGTCCCAGCCAATCCGCTGCGGCGCCGCGCGATGCATTGCTGAACGTCACCAAAACCTGATATTTGGACCCCATGAACAAGTTCGAAAACCCCCTCGATTCCGACGTTGCGGGCCCGGCGCCCCGGCACCAGACCACCCAGGTGAAGGTTGGCGACGTCGCCGTTGGCGGCGGTGCGCCGATCGTCGTGCAGTCGATGACCAACACCGACACCGCCGATATCGACGGCACCATCGCCCAGGTCGCAGCGCTCGCGCGCGCCGGCTCTGAACTGGTCCGCATCACCGTCGATCGCGAGGAGGCGGCAGCCGCCGTTCCGCACATCCGCGACGGCCTGCTGAAGCTCGGTCTCACCACGCCCTTGATCGGCGACTTCCACTATATCGGCCACAAGCTGCTCGCGGCCTACCCGGCCTGCGCCGAGGCGCTCGCGAAGTACCGAATCAATCCCGGCAATGTCGGCTTCAAGGACAAGCGCGACACCCAGTTTGGCGACATCATCGAGATCGCCAACAAGAACAACAAGCCGGTCCGCATCGGCGCCAATTGGGGCTCGCTCGACCAGGAGCTGCTGACCAGGCTGATGGATGAGAACACCGCCTCGGCCAATCCGCGCGATGCGCGCGCGGTGATGCGCGAAGCCATGGTGCAGTCGGCCCTGCTCTCGGCCGCGCGCGCCGAAGAGCTCGGCATGCCCAAGGACCGCATCATCCTGTCGGCCAAGGTCTCGGCAGTGCAGGATCTGATCGCGGTCTACGAGGTTCTCGCCAGCCGTTCCGACTATGCCATCCATCTCGGCCTCACCGAGGCCGGCATGGGCACCAAGGGCATCGTTGCCTCCTCCGCCGCGCTCGGCATCCTGCTTCAACAGGGCATCGGCGACACCATCCGCATCTCGTTGACGCCGGAGCCCGGCGGCGACCGTACCCGCGAAGTGCAGGTCGGCCAGGAACTGCTACAGACCATGGGCTTCCGCACCTTCGTGCCGCTGGTTGCGGCCTGTCCCGGCTGCGGTCGCACCACCTCGACCACGTTCCAGGAGCTGGCCCAATCGATCCAGGGTTTCATCCGTGACGAGATGCCGGGCTGGAAGACAAAGTACCCGGGCGTCGAAGACCTCAACGTTGCCGTCATGGGCTGCATCGTCAACGGCCCCGGCGAATCCAAGCACGCCAATATCGGCATCTCCTTGCCCGGCACCGGCGAAGCGCCGGCCGCGCCGGTGTTTGTTGACGGCAAGAAGTTCCGCACGTTGCGCGGGCCCACGATCTCCGCCGACTTCAAGGCGCTGGTGATCGACTACATCGACCAGCGTTACGGCCAGGGCGCCAAGGTGCCGGTGACCGCGGCGGAGTAGGCGTCTCCCAAACATCGAATGCGTAGGGCGGGTTGGCGAAGCGTAACCCGCCTTATTTTTGCGTGTGCGAAGTGGCGGGTTACGCTTCGCCAACCCGCCCTATATTGCTACGATGGCTCCCAATCAAAATGATCGGGAGACACGCCATGAGCTCACTCGCCGGCAAGCAGGGTCCGCGTTACCGCCACACGGCGGAAGACGGCGCACCTTACGAGACCATCGCGGTCGAAAAGCTCACGCCCATCATCGGCGCGGAAATCTCCGGCGTCGACATCGGCAAGCTCGTCTCGGACGATGCCCGCTCCAACCAGCAGATGGATGAGATCCATCGTGCGCTGGCCGAGAACCTGGTCATATTCTTCCGCGACCAGGAGATCACGCCAAAGCAGCATCTTGCTTTCGGTCGCAAGTTCGGCGAGCTGCATTTTCATCCTGCCGCGCCGCACGAGGACGAAGACCCGGCGCTGATGAAGATCTACGCCGACAAGAACTCGCCGCGCGCCAATGGCGAGGGCTGGCATTCCGACGTGTCCTGCGATCTCGAACCGCCGATGGGCTCGATCCTCTACATCAAGCAGTGCCCGCCGCGTGGCGGCGACACGCTGTTCGCCAACATGTATGCCGCCTATGAGGCGCTGTCGGATCGCATGAAGGCTTATCTCGACGGACTGACCGCGCTGCACGACGGCGAGCCGATCTATCGCGGGCTCTACGCGAACTACGGCGTTGCCGACCGTCCGTCCTATCCCAGCGCCGAGCATCCGGTGGTGCGCACCCATCCGGTCACGGGCAGGAAGGCGCTCTACGTCAATCGTGGCTTCACCCGCCACATCAACGGCGTCCCGCGCGACGAGAGCGACGCGATGCTGGCCTATCTCTACCAGCACGCCGAGAACCCATTGTTCCAGTGCCGTTTCCGCTGGACCGAGAACGCCATCGCCTTCTGGGACAACCGCTGCGCCCAGCACCGCGCGATGTGGGATTACTGGCCGCACACGCGGTCGGGGACGCGGGTGACGGTGAAGGGGGAGCGGCCGGTGTGATTGGCGTAGGGCGGATTAGCGAAGCGTAATCCGCCACTTTTATCGCGGTGAGAGAAGTGGTGGGTTACGCCCAGCGAACTGCGCTTCGCGCATTCGCAAGGCTAATCCACCCTACGACAGCCGTTCTTGCGTTGACGTCCTCCCGCTCCCGCGCCAATCTTCCGGAAAACAAATTCGGGAGGATCAGCCATGCTCCGCGCCGAGGATAACAAATTCCTGACCGAGTCGGGCCCTGGGACAGGCATGGGCGAGTTGCTGCGCCGCTTCTGGATCCCGGTTCTGCTCTCGGAAGAACTCCCCGAGCCCGACGGCGAGCCCAAAAAGATCATCGTTCTCGACGAGGAGCTGCTCGCCTTTCGCGACTCGCGCGGGGTCGTCGGAATCATCGATCAATATTGCCCGCATCGCGGCGCCAATCTCTGGCTTGGGCGCAATGAGGAATGCGGCATCCGCTGCGTCTATCACGGCTGGAAGTTCGACACCGACGGCCGATGCGTCGATATGCCGACCTCCTATCCCGATCTCAATGCGAAAGACCTGATCCGCATCAAGTCCTATCCGGCGCGCGAATGGGGCGAAATGATCTGGGCCTATATGGGCCCGCTTGAGGCCATGCCCGAGCTGCCCGATCTCGAAATGGCGCTGCTGCCGGCCTCGCACCGCTACGTCAGCAAGAAATGGCAGGACTGCAACTGGGTGCAGGCGCTGGAAGGCTCGATCGACACCGCGCATTTCACCTTCGCCCATCTCTCCTTCGACAAGGAGGAGAACGAGATTCTGAATATCAAGAAGCACTTCGTGAATCCGATCGCGCGGATGTCGAGCGACCACATGCGCTGGATCGCCGAGGACCCGCGTCCCGTGATCAAGGTCGCCCCGCATGAGGCAGGGCTGACGATTGCCGGCGGCCGGCTCACCGGTGGAGACAACATCTACTGGCGCATCGCGCAATTCCTGATGCCGTTCCATGCCTATGCGCCGAGCGCGATGCCGGGCGAGAACATCTTTGGTCAGAGCTTCGTGCCCGTGACCGACACCAATTGCTGGATCTACACCTATGCCTGGAATCCGGAGCGGCCACTGACGCAAGCCGAGCGCGATGCCTTTGATCGCGGCAACGGCGTGATCGCGGAGGTCGACGACAATTACGTGCCGCTCCGTCACAAGGGCAACGATTACCTGATCGACCGCAAGCTCCAGCGGACCAGGAGCTATACCGGCATCAAGGGTGTCTCGGAGCAGGACGCGGCCGTGCAGGACAGTCAGGGCCCGATCGCCGACCGCACCCGCGAGCATCTCGGCCCGACCGATCTCGGCATCATGCATTTCCGGAAAGTCGTGATGGAGCTGGCGCGCGCGCTCCAGCAGGGCGAGCCGCCGCCGCAGGCCGCGCATCAGGACCGTTACGCGGTGCGCTCCGGCGCCTGCGTCACCAGCAAGGCCAAGGACCTGCCCGCGGTGATGCTGGAACGCTTTGGCGATGCCGCCGGCTTCGTCGGCCGGCCGCAGATTGCGGCAGCGGAGTAGCGCTTGGGGCAATCGCGCAGCATCATCGCAGTTCTCGCCGTGTCGCTCGTCGCGTCAATCCTGTTGTCGTCGGTTGCCTCCTTTAATGCCAGCCAAGCAGCTCCTGCGCGAAAGATTGCCAAGCACAGACCGAGGCCGCCAGAGCCGCCGCTCAAGTGCGAGAAGCCAAAATTTCGGATCGTCGTGGATGCCGGGCACACGCCGGATTCCTATGGCGCGTTGAGCGCGCGCAACGATCCGGAGTTCGGCTTCAATGTCCGTCTTGCGAGACTGATCACGACGAAACTCAAATCCGAAGGCTTTGCCGCAACCCGCCTGCTCGTCACGGATGGCAAGGCGCGGCCAAGCCTGCTCAAGCGGGTCAGCGCCGCGAATGACGGCCGGGCCGATCTATTCCTGTCGATCCATCACGATTCGGTGCCGGACAAGCTGCTTGAGACCTGGGAATTCGACGGTGCGCCAAGCTATTTCAGTGACCGGTTCTCAGGCCATTCGCTGTTCGTATCCGAACGCAATCCGCACTTCGCCACCAGCCTGATGCTGGCCCGGATGATCGGCCGGCAGTTGAGGGATCAGGGCCTGCATTATGCCAGCCAGTACACAATGCCGGTGATGGGCCGCTACCGGCGCCAATTGCTGGACAAGGATGTCGGCGTCTACCGCTATGACGGGCTCGTCGTGCTGTCGCAGACCCGAAGCGTTGCGGTGCTGCTCGAAGCCGGCTCCATCATCAACCGCGATGAGGAGATGACGATGAACTCGCCGGAACGGCAGGAGCTGATTGCGGGAGCAGTGGCGGCGGCGGTGGGGGAGTTTTGCGAGAGGCGGTAGATTGCGTCCCAACAAAGGGCGTCTATGGCCGATGTTCCTGAGCTCCGTGACGAACGTGTAGAATCACGCGTCTTCAGCAGGGTTGATCGCGTAAAATACGAGATAAGGGTAGCGAACGGTTGGGAACATACGAACACCGGGCTCATCGGTAAGGTGGCCAGCCTCGGGAAAATCCTGGAGTAGGCCAGCGACCGCCTTGATGCGTTCAATCACAGCAGTTGCGGCCGTACGATTGCGCTCGTGGATATAGGAAAATATCCCGTCGATGTCCGAAAGCGAGCTTTCGGACCAGCGCACCCTCATGCGCTATAGCGATTGAAGACAGCGGCGACAGCCTCGTCGCTCGCCAGCCGTCCCTCGCGCATATCCTGCAAACCCCGGCGTACGGCATTTCGTTCGTCGTCGCTGAGCCGATAGATGCCGAGATGCCTGTTCTCGATGTCGGTCAGCGATCGCATCAGTTCTTCCTGGGCCTCTTCGGGCCAGGCCGATACGCGTTCCAACAGGATTTCGAGCGCTTCCTTAGTCATCTCACGATATTAGCAGATAATGGGGGAACGTGCACGCCCTACAGCGGCCCCCCCCGATATTCCCTGTTCGCCAAGCTCGCTTCCTCCAGATCCAGATCCCGCTCGATCCGCCGCCGCGTCTCGTCCGTGATCTGGCCGTCGCGCAGGAGGTCGTGGATGAACTTGCGTTCGGCGGCGATCAGCTCGCGGGTCAGCGCGGTGCCGGCGGCGGAGACGTCATGGTTGGCGGGATCGAGCGAGTCCGGTAGCTGGTTGACGCGGATGTCGTGGCGGGCGCGCAGCAGCCCCATCACCTCGTTGGAGACTTCCTTTTCCGCGGTCAGCGCGTCCAGCGATTTCAGCGCGGCATCGAGCGCCTGGCGGCGCGCGGCGATCTCGGCCTCGTGCTCGGCGACATGCTCGTTGCGGCCGGCTTCCGCGACGCCGAGCCAGCGCACCACCGGCGGCAGCGTCAGTCCGACGCCGATCAGCGTAACGAAGATGACCCCGAACGCGACGAACAGGATCAGGTCGCGATAGGGAAAGGCATCGCCATCGGGCAGCGTGAACGGCAGCGCCAGCGCGGCCGCCAGTGACACCGCGCCGCGCACGCCGGTGAAGGCGAGCACGAACGGCCATTGCCAGGGCGGCGATGGATCGCGCTCGCGCAGCGACTTGCTGAGGATCCGCGGCAAATAGGTCGCGGGATAAAGCCAGACGAAACGCGCGATCACGATGATCGCCAGCACCACGGCGGTCGCGATCAGGATGTCGTCAAGCGGGAACGCCTTCGACTTCTCGTAGAGCGCCCGCATCTGGAAGCCGGTGAGCAGGAACAGCAGGCCCTCGATCAGGTAGATGATGAGGTCCCAGAAGAAGATGCCTTGCAGGCGCGTCGCCGACGAGATCAGGAGCGGGCCGTTCCAGCTGACATAGAGGCCACAGGCCACGGTTGCGATCACGCCGGAGCCGCCGACATGTTCGGGCAGCCAATAAGAGACGAAAGGCGTGATCAGCGACAGCGTCAGCTCGACCTGCTGATCCCGCGCCCATTTGCGCAGACGCAGGGAGAGCCAGCCGACGCCGATGCCGAAGGCAATCTCGCCGGCGACGATCAAGGCAAACTCGCCGGCCGCGAGCGGCAGCGAGAAATGACCGACCGTGATGGCAGCGAGCGCGAAGCGGTAGAGGATCAGCGCGGTGGCGTCATTGGCGAGCCCTTCGCCTTCGAGGATGACGAGGAGCCGGCGCGGCAAGTTGAGCCGGCGCGCGATCGCAAGCGGCGCCACCACGTCGGGCGGCGCGACGATGGCGCCGAGCAGGAAGCCGATGGTCCAGGGCAGGCCGATCAGATAATGCGTGGCCGCCGCCACCAGCGCCGCGGTGAAAATCACCGCGCCGACCGCGAGCAGCACGATCGGGCGCAGATTGTTCCTGAACTCCCGCCAACTCATGGCGACGCTCGCCGAGTAGATCAGTGGCGGCAGCACCATCAGCAGCACCAGCTCCGGCGGCAGTTCCACCGGCGGCATGCCCGGCACGAAGGCGAGGCCGACGCCGGCCAGCATCAGCAGAATGGCCGGCGCGACGCTGAAGCGGCGGGCGACAAGCGCGGTGCCCGCCAGGACAGTGAGCAGAATGAGAAAGGTCTGAAATTTCGCTGCGATCATGACCTGTCTTGGCCCGGAAGCAGCCAAGAGGTCAATGCGGCGCGCCTCATGCCAGATGGTCGGCCACCATGCGCCCGATGCGTGCGAATGCGGCCTCGATCTGTGCCGCACTCGGCGTGCCGCCCTGGGTATAGGCTGTGATCAGAATCGGCGTACCGGGCTTCGGCCAGACCACGGCGATATCGCCCGATGCGTCCTTGCCGTTGTTGCCGGTCTTGTCGCCGATGGTCCAGCCTGCCGGCAGGCCGCCGCGCAGACGGTTCGCGCCGGTCTTGCAGCCGACCAACCATTCGGTGAGCTGGGCACGCGAGGCCGCCGACAGCGCTTCGCCCGTCACCAGCCGCTTCAGATTGCTCGCCATCGCTGCTGGCGTCGTCGTGTCGTGGGGATCGCCGGGCGCCGAGCGATTGAGCTCGGGTTCGTTGTGGTCGAGCCGCGATGTGGTGTCGCCGAGCGATCGCCAGAATGCGGTGAGTGCGGCGGGGCCGCCGATCCGCGCCAGCAGCAGATTGGCGCAAGTGTTGTCGCTGAGCTCGACGATCGCCTTGCACATGTCGGTGACCGATATCGCGCCGGCCGAAAGATTCTGCTTCGCGACCGGTGCGTACTCCAGCAGGTCGGCCTTGCCGTAAGGGATCATGCTCGCAAGCTGCTCCTCGCCGCGATCGACCCGTGCCAGCACGCAGGCCGCGAGTGACGCCTTGAATGTCGAGCACATCACGAAGCGTTCGTCGGCACGCCATGCGAGCTTTGCGCCGGTTGCGAGATTCTCGGCATAGAGGCCGATCCGTCCGCCGCTTTCGCGTTCGTAGGTTTCGAGTTCAGGCGGCGCGTCTGCCGCGAGCGCGGGAGAGGCGGCCATCCAGCAGAGCGAGGCAAGCAGGGAGCGGCGGTCGAGCAGCATGGGGGACTTTCCTTTCTTCGCCTCTCCCCGCTTGCGGGGAGAGGCCGACGCGCGAAAGCGCGGCGGGTGAGGGGGACTCTCCGCGAGTCCAACTGTCACTGTGTTTGCGGAAGCAGCCCCTCACCCCAACCCTCTCCCCATAAGAACGGGGAGAGGGAGGCTAACGGAGCGCCCCCTCACTCCCTCAAATCATATCGATACGATTTCGACACGATCTGCCAGCCGTCAGCCAGCTTCATCGCCACCAGATAATCCGTGAAGAAACGTGGCGGCAACTGGCACCGAACCTTGATGAAGGCGGTCTTGTCGTCGGAACGGTCGATGGTGACGATGAAATCCTCGCGCGGCTTGCCTTCGGCCTTGCCGGAGGGGCGCTTGCG
The DNA here is from genome assembly GCF_023073315.1 of Bradyrhizobium sp. 1. GTDB lineage: Bacteria > Pseudomonadota > Alphaproteobacteria > Rhizobiales > Xanthobacteraceae > Bradyrhizobium. The sequence continues at coordinate 241,942 of NZ_JADPJH010000026.1, forward strand.
CACGCGGTCGAGCCAATCGGGTACGGTCAGTACCTGAAGCTCGCCCTTCTCGACCCAGCGCAGATCGGCAGAGGGATGGAAGATGGCGCCGAGCTTTTCGGCGTCGCCCTCGTAGAGCCCGTCGAAATAGGATTGCACGACGGCTTCGACGCTCGAACGGTTCTGGCTCATGGGTCATCCCTTTGCATGATGGCGCGGGTGGAACTTAGTCGTACACATCGAAATGCGCTATGGGTGTGCCAGCCATTTGCGCGAAGGCTTTGCCATGACCGGATCAGAAAATTCGAACGCTCGTATCCTCACCGGCGAATGCTATTGCCGCGCCGTGCGCTACGAGGTGGCGGATGAGTTCTCCTATGCGATGAACTGCCACTGCTCGAACTGCCGCCGCACCACCGGCTCCGCCTTCAAGCCGTTCGCCGGGATCCCGCAGGACAAGCTCCGTATCGTCCATGGTGAGGATCAGCGCCTCATCTACGGCGACGACACCACCCATGACGCGCACTGCGCCCGCTGCGGCTCGCTGCTTTATTCCCGGGTGCGCGAGGGAAAATGGGTCCATGTCGCCATGGGAACCCTGGTCGAAGCCCCCTCGATCCGGCCGAGTGCCCATATTTTCGTGGGCTCGAAGGCGCCCTGGCACGAGATCGCGGACAATCTGCCGCAGCACCGGGGGCATGTCGGGGATACCTAGGGGAATCCGGTCCGGCCCCGCCTTTGCCGGCGAACCGCGGCCGTTCTGGTGCGACATACAAAAGGGGGCTTTCGGCTGGTCGCCGGCGCCCCTTGGTGACCTCCATCACAAGCGCCGCTGGCCGGTCCTGCTAAAGCTGCTCAAAGAATTTTCGGAAATCGTGTCATGCGCAATTTATTCAGACTTTGCCCGCTTCTCCTCGCCGCCGCGCTGCTGTTCGGCGCCGGGCCCGCATTCGCAGGAAAGCGCGTCGCGCTGGTGATCGCCAACTCGGCCTATCAGCACGCGCCGTCGCTGACGAACCCCGTCAACGACGGCTCGGTGATGGCGAAGACGCTGAAGGATGCCGGCTTCGACATTGTCGATTCCCGGCACGATCTGTCGGCCCTGGATACGCGGCGCGTGCTGCGCGAATTCGCCGATACAACCCGCGATGCCGACATCGCGGTGGTCTACTATGCCGGCCACGGCATCGAGGTCGAAGGCTCTAACTATCTGATCCCTGTCGACGCCAAGCTCGAGCGCGACACCGACGTATATGACGAGGCGCTTTCCCTTGATCGCGTCCTGGTCGCGGTCGAGCCGGCAAAACAGCTTCGCCTGGTGATCCTCGATGCCTGCCGTGACAATCCGTTCGGCCGAACCATGAAGCGCACGCTTGCCTCGCGCGGCATCGGCCGTGGTCTGGCCCAGGTCGAGCCGACCAGCTCCAACACGCTGATTGCCTATTCGGCCAAGGCCGGCTTCACGGCGCAGGATGGCGACGGCGCCAACAGCCCGTTCACGATCGCGCTGTCGAAGCATCTGACGACACCGGGTCTCGACGTCCGCCGCGCCTTCGGTTTCGTGCGCGACGACGTGCTCAAATCGACCGCCAACAAGCAGGAGCCGTTCGTGTACGGCTCGCTCGGCGGCGAAGACGTCCCGCTGGTGCCGGTCAAAATGGTGGCTGCAGCACCAGTGGCGCCAGTGGCGAACCCGCAGGCCGATATCCGCCGCGACTACGAGCTCGCGCTTCAGGTCGGCAACAGGGCGGCGTGGGATGCGTTCCTCGCCCAGCATCCCGACGGTTTCTATGCGAGCCTTGCCAAGCTTCAGGTCGAAAAAATCGGCGCCGAGCAGGCCCACGCTGTGGCGACGGAGAAGGCGAAACAGGCCGAGGCCGAGCGAGATCGTCTCGCCGCGGTCGGCGCGCAGAAGGATGCCCAGGCCAAGGCTGCAGCCGATGCGAAAGCCGCCGAACAGGTGCAGGTTGCCGCGCAGAAGGCCAAGGAGCAGGCGCAGCAGCAGGCGGCTGCCGCCGAACAGCAGCGCGTCAATCTCGCCGCCGCCGCACCGAGCACTGCGCCGGCTAGCACGGCGAGCCCCGCCAGCACCAACGTCGCGTCGCTGACGCCGGCCACTGCGCCGGCCGATCTCAGCCGCTCGATGCAGACTGAGCTCAGTCGCGTCGGCTGCTTCTCAGGGCAGGCAGACGGTAACTGGAATACATCCTCGCAGCGGTCGCTGTCACAGTTTAACCGCTATGCCGGCACCAAGCTCGACGTGAAGGTCGCGAGCACCGACGCGCTCGATGCGGTCAAGGCCAAGCCGTCACGCGTCTGCCCCCTGGTTTGCGAGCACGGCTTCAAGGCTGACGGTGACAAGTGCAGCAAGATCGTCTGCCGTGATGGCTACGCGATCAACGACGACAATGAGTGCGAAAAGCAGCGTGCGGCCAAGCCGGCGAAGCCTGCGACTGCGAAACGTGACGATAGCGAGGACCGTCCTGCACGGCAGCGCCGTCAGGCTGGCGGCGCGGCAGGTGGTTATGGCGCCGCTGCCGGCATTGCTGCCGCCGCGGGCGTCAGTCGGCCTTCGGGCGGAGGGCAGCTGTTCTGCAACAGCGCCGGCTGCCGTCCGGTCAACCGCGGTTGCCATCTCGAATTTCGCGGCGGCGGCGGCCCCGGCAATGATGCCAATGCCGAGGTGTGTCACTAGGCCCGGGACCGCAGATTAGTTCGAAATCGCGCTCGCAGCGATGTTCACGGTCAGCGCCAGCAAGGCCGTGTTGTAGATGAAGGACACGATGCCGTGCGCCGTTGCCGTGCGGCGGATGATTTTGTCGGAGATGCCGACATCGGAGACCTGCGCGGTCATGCCGATCACGAACGAGAAATAGACGAAGTCCCAATAGTCGCAGTGATCTTCCTTGTCGCCGCTCGGGAACTGCAATCCGCCGGTCGGGTCGCGGTAATAATCATGGGCGTAATTCAGCGCGAAAGTCGTGTGCACGGCAGCCCAGGATAGCGCGATGGTGGTTATGGCGATGGTCAGTTCCGCGGCGCCGCGGTGAGCGCCAAGCTCCGAGACGATCGCTGCGATACTCGCAAACGCGCCGATCGCCGTCACCAGCAGGATCACGAAGCGGCCGTCGTCCTGCATCGCGGCTGCGCGGCGGATGTGATGGTGGTCGTTGCACAGCATCATCGTGTAGACCAGCACGAGATAGACCGCGATCAGGGCGTCCCAGCCGAACAAGAGCCGGGTCACCAGCCGGTGCGAGCCGGGGACGAGCAGGCAGACCAGGATGCCGGCGCCGAGCGAGATAAACGTCCGCGGCCGGGCGTAAATCAGCCGCACCGGCCGCGACATCTTGCGGAAGCGGGCGAGGGCAGGATCTTCTTTGTCGCCGCCCGCCATCGCGCGGCTAGTTCTTCCGTTCGGCGACAAACCGCGCTGCGGCCTGCAGCACGACGGCGCGGTCGCCGAAGATCGACACTGCGCTGTCGGCGCGCGCGAGCAGGTCGCGCACGCGCTGCTTGGCGCCGTCGATGCCGAGCTGGGTGACGAAGGTGGTCTTGCCGAGCGCTGCATCGGCGCCGGCCGGCTTGCCGAGGGCTGCCGCATCGCCTTCGACGTCGAGCAGATCGTCGGCGATCTGGAAGGCTTCGCCGAGCGCGCGGCCGTAATCGTCGAGCGCCTGATATTCCTTTTGCGAGGCCTGGCCGAGGATCGCGCCGGCGATGCAGCCGTAGCGCAGCAGCGCGCCGGTCTTCATCTGCTGAATACGGGCGACATCGATCGGCTCGTTGCCACCAAAACGGCCCTCGCCGGCGAGATCGAGGATCTGGCCGCCCACCATGCCGCCGATGCCGGCGCAGCGCGCCAGCGCGCGCGTCAGCAGCAGCCGCACATTGGCGTCGCGATGGATCTCGTCGCGGGTGATGATGTCGAAGGCGAGCGTCAGAAGGCCGTCGCCCGCGAGGATCGCGGTCGCGTCGTCGGTCTTCTTGTGCAGGGTGGGGCGGCCGCGACGCAGGTCCGAATTGTCCATCGCCGGCAGGTCGTCATGGATCAGCGAGTAGCAGTGGATGCATTCGAGCGCCGCACCAGCAAGCAGCGCAGCTTCGCGCGACACGCCGAACACGGCCGCACTCTCGACCACCAGGAACGGCCGCAGGCGCTTGCCGCCGTTCAGGCTCGAATAGCGCATTGCGTCCATCAGTCGCTTGGGCCGGGCGATCTCATCGTGCAGGATGTCGTCCGACAGCAGGCGGCCAAGCAGGGCCTCGGTGTCATCAGCGGTCTTGTCCAGACGTTTGGCGAAATCGGACGGGGACGTGCCGGTCATCAAGAAGGGCTCCAGAACTAAAATTCGGCGGGACAATCCTTTATGCGCCCGTCCCAGTCAATCGTTTGGAAGGCCTAAAAAGTGCTGGAAAAGGCCCGAATTATCACAGACTTAATGGCCCAGCCCGTGGCCGCATTTCATTTTGCGCCGGAAAGGTTGATTTGCGGATCGTCAAAACCCTTCTCCTGGTATTCGCGGTTGCGCTGCTCGCGCCTTACGTGATTGCGCCGTTCTACCGCACCGGCCATCCGGTTTCGACGCTGATGGCCTGGCGTAGCTTGCGGGGCGCGCCGATGCAGCGGGAATGGATCGATCTGGCGGCGATGTCGCCTTATCTGCCGCGCTCGGTGGTGGCGGCCGAGGACGCCCATTTCTGCAAGCATCATGGCATCGACTGGGGCGCACTGCGCGAGGCCATCGACGACGCCAAGGAGGACGGCACCGCCTTCCGGGGCGCCTCCACCATCACCCAGCAGGTGGCGAAAAACCTGTTCCTCTGGCAGGGCCGGGATTTCGTCCGCAAGGCTCTGGAATTCCCGCTGGCGCTGTGGATCGACTTCGTCCTGCCGAAGGCGCGGATCCTGGAAATTTACCTCAACATCGCCGAACTCGGCCCGCAGGGCCAGTTTGGCGTCGAGGCAGCCAGCGCCTATGCCTTCGGCAAATCGGCCGAGGACCTCTCGCCCCGGGAAGCGGCACTTTTAGCCTCGATCCTGCCGAATCCGGTCAAACGCAGCGCCCGGACCCCGGGGCCGGGCGTCCGGCGGCTGGCCGGGACCTATGTGGCAAGGGCGCAGGCCACCTCGCTTTCGACCTGCTGGCGGGAAAATCGCTGATTTCGGGTCCTTTTCGGGCGTATTTTCCGGCCCAGAACCCTAGATTTAAGGTCTGCCTTCCTCTATAAGCCCGGCCTTGACTGGCATTCAGCTCGCCTCGGTTTGCGGGTGCTGAGCCGTCCCTTTGCGGACGATGCCCCGAAACACCAATCCCTAGAGGATATTGAAATGGCCGTTCCGAGAAGAAAAACCTCGCCGTCGCGTCGTGGCATGCGCCGCTCGGCAGACGCCATCAAGAAGCCGACCTATGTGGAAGACAAGGACTCCGGCGAGCTCCGTCGTCCGCACCATCTCGACCTCAAGACCGGCATGTACAAGGGCCGTCAGGTCCTGAAGAAGAAAGAGTCCTGAGTTTTAGGACCTTATTCTTTGGGCAGGATGATTTCGCCTGCCTGATTTCGGCCACCCTATGAGATATGACAGTGACGGCGGCGGAGCCAATGCTTCGCTGCCGCATTGTCCTGTCCGGATATCTTGATCGAGAAGGCATTTCGCCGATGGTCGGTTTCCCGCTGCTTTTGATTCCGCTCGCGGTCTACAACATCATCGCCTTCCTGATGCCGAGCGTGTCCTTTACGGACGTGCTGTTCAAGGTGCCGATGATTACGGGCGAGACCTGGCCGGTCACGCTCGCCGACTTGATGCTCGCCCTTGGCGTCGTGCTGCTGCTGCTCGAGGTGGTCAAAGGCGCGCGGCCCGGCGCGAAATTCCTGATGGATCATCTGTTGTCGCTGATCCTGTTCGGCGCAGCCGCGGCCGAATTCGTGATGTGGCCCAAATTCGGCAACTCCACTTTTTTCCTGCTGGTGCTGCTCGCGATGGCCGATTTCCTCGGCGGTATTGCCCAGCGCACGCGCCGCCGTGTCACCTATGTCGCCGAGACAACAGTGCCGGCACCGCGCAAGGCCAAGCGCCAGGCCGAGCCACCGGCCGATGAAGTCGCGGCCGAGCCCAGGTTCGAGCCGGTGACCGCGCCAGCACCGGTCGCGCCACCCGCGCCTACTGCGCAGTCGGTTGCCGAATCCGTGCTGATGGATCATCCCGCGCCGAAGCCGCTGATCCCACCCTCGCCGGAAATTCCTTCACCGGATTTGCAGCCGGGCAACGGCACGCCGTCCTCGCCCGATACGCTGCGCTGATTGACTTCAAGCCACCTGCCGCGTGCGCGCGGTAACGCTCGGCAGAGGGCGTTTGCCGCCATAGGCCATTTGCGCATCTTCCGAGGACGCCCGCCGGAGCCGGCTGGTCTGGGGCAGCTGCTCGGCATTGGCGATGAGCTGGGTGACGAAGCTCGGATCCGGGCGCGGCAGTGGGGCCTTGTTGACCCACTGCAATGTCGGGATCATCGGCACCAGGGCCGTGCCCGTGCCGTTCGCCGCCTCGTCCAATCGATCAGTACTCAACATCGCTATCACCGTTGATCCGGTGAGCCTGTCGCGTTTCGGGACGCGGGCGCCGGGTGCGTGTCAGTACTCGCAAGGCCTATGCCGGACGGGCCGGTTTGGTTCCCTTGCCCCTTCACAACGTGGTTTCCAAATTGTTTATGAACTTTGCCTAGGGTCGGAGGCGAATCTGGCCGTATTCTGTGCCGGCTCAGGACTACCCGCTGTCCCGAAACGAGGCGATTTTGACCCCTGCATTGCCGCAAGCCTCCGACATCCTCGCTGCCCTCGGCCAGGCCGTTTTCGTCTGGGACATCGCCAACGACGCCATCGTGTGGGGCGACCAGGTTACTAGCGTCTTCCCCGGCATCCCCGCCGAGCGGCTCGCGACCGGCGCCGAATTCGCCAAGCTGATCGAGCCCGTGCAAACGCTCCGAACCGCCGCGCTGGCGCAGACCTCCCCCGTGCACGGTGCCGACGGCACGCCTTACCGGGTCGAGTACGGCGTGCGCATGAGCGCCGCCGATCCCGTGGTCTGGATCGAGGAGACCGGCCGCTGGTTTGCCGGTCCCGACGGCCGCCCTACGCGTGCGATTGGCTCCGTTCGCATCAACAATGAGCGTCATGCCCGCGACGAAGAGCTGACGAAGCTCGCCCGGCTCGATCCTCTCACCGGCGAGCTCAACCGCTCGCATCTGATTGCGGCGCTGGCCGAGGCGATCGAGGAGACGACCCGCTTCCGCTCGACAGCAGCCTTCATGCTGGTCGGCATCGATCACCTCGCCCGCGTCAACGACGCCTTCGGCTTCGACGTCGCCGACGCCGTGATTCTCGACATCGGCAAACGCATCCGCGCGCGCCTGCGCGGCGGCGACGTACTCGGGCGCTTTTCCGGCAACAAGTTTGGCCTGATCCTGAAGAACTGCACCATTGACGACATGAACGTCGCCGCTGAGCGTTTCCTTGCCGGCATCCGCGACGAGGTGGTGCCGACGAAATCCGGTCCGGTCTCGGTCACGGCCTCGATCGGCGCGGTCAGCCTGCCGCGCTACGCCCGCAACACCGACGAGGCGGTCAACCGTGCCCATGAGACGTTGGACGCCGCCAAGCGCCGCCGCGCCGGCTCGTTTGCGACCTGGCGTCCGGATGCCACGCGCGATGCGCAGCGCCGCGTCAACATCCGCGTCACCGACGAGATCGTCACCGCGCTGAACGAGCGCCGCATCAAGCTCGCCTATGAGCCGGTGGTTGCGGCCGCCTCACGCGAGCGCGCGTTCCATGAATGCCTGGTGCGGATGGACCAGGGCGACGGCCAGGTGCTGCTCGCGCCCGACATCGTGCCGGTCGCCGAACGGCTCGGCCTGATCCGCCTCGTCGATCACCGCGTGCTCGAGCTCGTGGTTGCCGAGCTCGCGGCCGCGCCCGACATCCGCCTCAGCCTCAACATCTCGCCTGATACGACCATGGATCCGGATTGGTGGGCGGGCATCGAATCGCTGATGCAGGCCCATCCCGGCGTCGCCGAGCGGCTGATCGTCGAGATCACCGAGACGGTTGCGATCCAGGACATCGACGACGTGCGCGGCTTCGTCACGCGGCTGAAGAACTTCGGCAGCCGCATCGCCATCGACGATTTCGGCGCCGGCTACACCTCGTTCCGCAATCTGCGCAAGCTCGGCGTCGACATCGTCAAGATCGACGGCGCTTTCGTGCAGAACATCACCCGTTCCGCCGACGACCGCGCCTTCGTGCAGACCCTGATCGACCTCGCCCGCCGCCTCGACATCAAGACGGTCGCCGAATGGGTGCAGGACGAGGAGGCCGCAAACATGCTGCGCGACTGGGGCTGCGACTACATCCAGGGCAGGTTGATCGGGCTGGCCTCAGCCGAGCGCCCATGGGCCGCGGTGTCGGATAGTGTGTTTCCGGCGGCGGGGTAGGGCTTCGTCGCCGCATCGGTGAGAGACTTTACCGGCCTGCCAAAATTCCCTTTGAAATCAACCCCCTCTCTACTGTGCATGGGGTTGTTTTCGTGAAACCTCACGAGGGGAGCGGGAACAGCCGGATTACGCCACCCTTCGAACCGCGTTCAGCGTCTCGATGGTGCGCCCCACCTCGGCCGCCGGGCAGGGCCTGCCGAAATAATATCCCTGCACCGCGGTACAGCCGCATTCGCGGACGAAGTCGAGCTGCTCGATCGTCTCGACACCCTCCGCCGTGGTCTCGACGCCGAGCACGGAGCCGAGGCTGGCAATGGTGCGAACGATGGCGACACTCTCCGGGCTTTCGCCGAGCGTGCCGACAAAGGAGCGGTCGATCTTGATGCGGTCGAACGGAAATTTGCGCAGATAGCTGAGCGAGGAATAGCCGACGCCGAAATCGTCGAGGCTGACGCGCACCCCTAGCGCGCGGAGCTGATGCAGGATCTCGATCGTGGCCTCGCTGTCGTCGAGCAGCGCAGTCTCGGTGACCTCGAGCTCGAGCCGCCGCGGCGGTAGCCCCGCTTCGGCAAGCGCGCTCGTCACCATCGTCACCAGCCCGCGCGCGCGGAATTGCACCGGCGACAGGTTCACCGCGACGGTGACATCCGGCCACGAGGCGGCGGTCGCGCAGGCCGTGCGCAGCACCCATTCGCCGATCGGAACGATCAGCCCGTTTTCTTCGGCGATCGGAATGAATTCCGCCGGCGAGACCAAGCCACGCGAGGGATGTTTCCAGCGCAGCAGCGCCTCGAAGCCGGTGAGCTCGGTGGTGTCGAGCCGCACCTGCGGCTGGAACACCAGGTGGAATTCATTGGCCTCCAGCGCGCCGCGCAGATCGTACTCCAGCGCGTGCCGACTGCGCGCATGTTCCTCCATCTCGGGCTCGAACAGCTGATAGGCGCCGCGTCCCTTGGCCTTGGTCTGGTACAGCGCGAGGTCCGCGCATTTCATCAGCTCGTCGGCATCGAGCCCGTGGTCGGGCGCGATCGCGATGCCGACGGAGACGCCGACGTGGATCGATTGGCTTTCCAGTGGCGGCGGATGGCCGATGATCTCGACCAGGCGGCGAGCGAGCCGTTCGGCCGATTGCGGCTGCGGTCCGCGCTGGAGCACAGCGAACTCGTCGCCGCCGAGGCGCGCAACGGTGTCGTGCTCGCCGACATTCTCCTTCAGGCGCGCGGCGACCCAGCGCAGCAGCCGGTCGCCGGCGGCGTGGCCGAGGCGGTCGTTGACGGTCTTGAAATTGTCGAGGTCGAAGCACAGCACGGCCATGGCGCCGCCGGCGATCGCGACCTGGTTCAGCCCCTCGCCCATCTTCTCGCGGAACAGCGTGCGGTTGGGCAAGTCAGTCAGGGAGTCGTGCCGCGCCATGTGCGCGACGCGGGCCTGCGCCTTGTGGCGCTCGGTGACGTCCTCATAGGTGACGACCCAGCCACCGAGCTCCATCCGCTTGTGATTGAGCTTGATGATGCGGCCGTCGGTCAGATGGCGGTGCAGCGTGTGCTCGCCCTCGCGTAACCGCTCGACATAGTCGGCGTAGATCTTCGCGCCCGTCATGTTCGGATGGATGCCGAGATCGCAGCTGTGCTCCATGATCTCGCGCATCGAGACGCCCGGCTTCACGATGTCGGGCGACAGGCCGTACATCTCGATATAGCGGCGATTGCAGACGATCACGCGCAGGCTCGAATCGAGCATGCAGAGGCCCTGGCTCATGTTGTTCAGCGCCGCGTCGAAGCGCCGGTACTGCTCGCTCAGTTCCTCGACTGCGTGCTCGCGCTCGGTGATGTCTTCGTAGGTCGCGACGAAGCCGCCTTCGGGCAGCGCGCAGTAACGCACCGAGATGATGGTGCCATTCGTCATGCTTCGGCGCATCGCGGAGGAATCGCGGTCCGCGATCCGCGCGCTGGCGGCTTCCAGGACCTGCTGCGGGGTGTATTCCGAAGAGAACGCGCCGTTCGTCATCGATCGCTCGATCAGCTCGCCGAGATGCGTGCCGGGCCTGGTCTCTTCCGGCGACAGCCGGTAGATCTTGCGGTAGGTGTTGTTGCAGACGCGCAGGCGCATGTCGCTGTCGTAGAAGGCGAGCCCGTGCGCCATGTTCTCCAGCGCGGCGTCGAGCATGAAATTCTGCTGCCTCAGCGTCTCCTCGTATTGCAGCCGTTCGGTGACGTCTTCATGCACGGTGACCCAGCCGCCGTCGGGCAGGAAGCGGGAGACCGCCTGTACCATCCGCCCGTCGTAGCGCATCACCAGCAGGGTCTTTGCCTTCCTGCTGCGCACGTCCTCCAGGCGCGTGTCGTGGAACTCGTCGGCCGACATGCCCGGCATGTTGCCGCGCGAGAGCCAATGGTCGATGGTCGTGTCGTGGGCGACGCCCGGCTTCACGATGTCGGGGTCTAGGTCGTAGAGGTTCAGGAAGCGCTCGTTGCAGACGACGATGCGGCTGTCGGAATCATACATGATGAGACCGTGCGACATGTTGGCGAGTGCATGCTGGCTGCGCTCGGTCTGCACGCTCAATTCCGCCTCGAGCCGGGCGAGGCGGCTGACGTCGTCGCAGATCGTCATCCAGCCGCCGCCGGGAAGCGGCTTCAGCTCGAGCGTGATGACAAGGCCGCTTGCGAGCGTCTGTCGGGTGCGGAATGGCTCTCCGGCCGCGATCAAGGCAATGCGCTTGGCGTAGAGCGCATCGACTTCCCCTGCGGGGATGTTGCCGAGCGCGACGCTGTGACCGAGTACGTCACGATAGCGGGTCCCGACCCGCACTATCTCGGCCGACATGTTGAACAGCGTGAAGTAGCGCTGGTTGACCAGTACGATCCGGTTGTCGGCGTCGTAGACGCAGACACCCTGCTCCATATGGTCGAGCGCAAGCTGGCTCAGTCCGACGAGGGCCTGCGGGCCTTCTTCGCGGCGTGCACCAAGCTCGTTGTCGCTGGTCGACGTCATGGGATCGGCGGTGTCTCGGCGGGCAATAGACTTAACCCAACGTAATTCAGCCACCGAGCGTAGCGAAGAGGCCGGAAAATTCCCTTAAGCGCAGTAGTTTACGGAGGGTGACCGACGGTGGAGAGATGCGTGCGTCGGCGCGCAAGTGTCAGAGTGTCTGCAAGCCAGAGTTGGTCCGGGCTACAAGTGGGCCGCTACGGCCCGTACAGCACGAGCTCGGTATCGGTGAGGTCGGCGAGCCGCGGCCGGTGCGGGCCCTTGAAATATTTGCGGCCGCGCCGCTCGGTATAAATGCCGACGAGGCCGGGAATCGGGCCGTTGGCGTCGATCGCCACCGAGATCTTGCCGAGCCGCAGCAGCAACCGGCCGATGCGGCCGGCGCAGGCGGTGTATTCGGCGGCGCTACGGCAGTAGATCAGCTTCATTGCAGGCGGTGCAATGAAACCGCGGCGGATGCGCACTGGTTGCAGGATGAAGGGAAACGTACCCTTCGGCGTACGGCAGACCAGGCTGAGGCAATTGTAGCGCGCGTGCCGCGTCAGCAGCTCGGTCTCGGCTTCGGAGAGCCCCTCGATCGTCTTGGCGTGGGGTGAGATCACCTCGATCTTGCTCCAGCGCGGGGCGCGCGCCAGCGCAGGCACCGAGAAGAAGATGCCGCGGCAATAGGCGCGAAAACCCTGGGTCTCGATGATCGGCCAGGTCCACGTCGCCGGGCTGATGTTGAGGTAGGTGACGTCCTTGTGCCGCTGCGCGATCTTGGTCAGCAACGGCGCATAGTTGCGATAGGCCGGATCGACATACCAGCTCGACAAATTGCAATGGATGGCGGTCTCTTCGCCGTCCTTTCGCGCCGTGTAGATCAGCAGCAGCACGCCGACCGGCGTGCCGTCATTGTCGAGCATGTAGCCGAAGCGCGGATAGCCCTCCGGCACGGGCCGGAAAGCCTGCCGGCGTAGGCCCTGGATCCAATAGTTGCGCGAGCGGCCCACGAAGCCGCGCGTCAACAGGTCCGCGACCGCATCGACGTCGGCTTCGGTGATCTCGCGGCATCGGACCTTGGTGTGGATCACGCTCGTCTTGCCCGTAGAAATGGTCGGCCTCTTATCTTAGCGCCAGCCTTCGCCGTGAGCTTCAGTCGCGATCTGCGGCTGTAGGCCCATGATCTCCCGCACCTTGGCGGGCCAGGCGGAGACATCAGTGCCGTGGGTGTGGAACATGGCGACCGCAAGCCGGTCCATGCCGAAGGCGACGCAGCCGGTGTGCGCCGGCTCGCCATTGGCGTCCTTGATGTCCCAGGTGATGCCGAAATGCTCGCGGTGATAGTTGAAGCTCATGCAGGCGGTCGGCTGCTCTTCCGAGCGCAGCGGGATCAGCAGCTCGAACTTGAGCTGCTGCTGCTTCTGGCTCACCGCCTTCATCTGACCGACGCGCCCAAAGAAGGGGTCACTGGCATAGTCGACGCGGAAGGTGAGGCCGAGATCGGTCGCGATCGCCTGCGCGCGCACCATCCAGCGATCACGGAAATCGGACACATCGTCGGGACTGCCGATGCAGACATATTCGCGCATGCGGAACGATTGCAGCCGGTCGAGATGCTTTGACGGCTCGCGGCGGAAGCAGTCGGCGGCGACGTCGAAGCGCAGGCCGCCCTTCGGCAGTTGGCCGCGGCTCGCCGCGATCGGATAGACCGGATAACAGGCGGCGGGCGACAGCACGAGATCGGCCGGCGAGAGTGATGAGGTCCAGTCACCGCCGGCATCGAAGCGGCTTACCGCGGCGTTGATCTCGCGTTCGGTGCCGTGCAGGCCGCAGACGCAGCCGAGCAGGTTCGGAAAGCTCTTGAGGTAGCCGGATTTCTCCAGCTGGGAGCGGCTCATCACCGGCGGAAAGCGCATCACCTCGGTGCCGGCCTCGCGGTTGCTGGTGATCAGCGCGGCAAGCTTCTCGACGACGCCTTCATAAAGCGCGGTGCGGGCATAGACGCCGTCGGCGCCCATGCGGTGGAACAGCTTGTCGGCGAGATGATCCAGCGGATCTGCGATTTGCGGCGCGGTCTCGGGCGAATCGGGGAGGACGGCAATGTTCATGGTTCGATGTCCTGCTATTTCAAAATTGTTCTTGTTGGTCGCCAAGGCACGTTCGTCGCCAAGCACTTAGTCGCGAAGGCTCGTCGGCACGCCGCTCATCAGGGTTGAGGTTGCGGCGTTGGCCAGAATGCGGTCGTTGTTGATCATGATCGGCGACGACAGCACGTCGCGCAGATGGCGGCCCATGGTGAACTCGCCGTCGTTGCGGTAGCCGGAAAGGCCCGCAGTGCGCATCGCATGCATCACGGTTTCGACCGCGAGTTCGGAGGCCTGCACCTTCAGAAGGGTGATCGACGACTGGAAATCGAGCGAGCCGAGCGCACGCTCGTCATGCTCGGCGCGGGCGAAGGCGTCGATATTGGCCGATATCAGCGCGCGGAGTTTTGCGAGCGACATTTTTGCGGCGGTGAAATGTGCGGCCGCCGGCGGCATCTGGCCACCAGAGGTGCGCGCCGCCTTGCGGACGAAGGCCTGTGCGCGCGTCACCGCAGCAGCGGCAATGCCCGCCCAGGCCGACGACCAGCACAGATGCGCGAACGGCGTCATGGTCTGGGCGTGGATCTTGTCATAGGCCTCAGGGAAGACACGGTCGGCGGGGCAGTCGACCTTCAGCTCGAAACCCGTCGAGCAGGTGCCGCGCATGCCGAGCGTCTCCCAGCCCAGCGTCCGCTTCAGCGAATAATCGTCCTTGGCGAGCGCCAGCAGCACCTGGTCGGAGGCAGCCGCCTCGGTGGCGCGGCGGGCGATCGTGACGAGACCGTCCGCCTCGGCGCCGTAGGAGATCACGGTGGCGTCGCGCGTGAGCGAGACGGTATCGCCGGCGTGGTCGACCGCGGCCGCGCTGGCGCGGACGTTGCCGCCGTTCTGGCCTTCGGTGGTGGAGGAGGCGAGCAGCCATTGGTCGCGGGCGACCCGGCGCATCATGGTTTCCATCCAGGGAATGCCGTGGCCGTGTCTGACGACGCAGGCGACCTTTGTCGTGTGCATCGCATAGACCATCGCGGTCGAGGCGCAAGCGCGCCCGAGCGTGTAGCAGATGTCGGTAACGTCGTGGATCGAGGCACCGAAGCCGCCGAACTCGACCGGGATCATCACACCGAGCAATTTCTGCTCACGCGCGACGTTGAAAGCTTTATGTGGGAAGCGGGCGTCGCGATCGACGCCGTCGGCGTCGGCTGCCGCCGCAGCGGCGGTTTGGGCGGCGCGCTCGATCAAAGAGGGACCTTGCTCGAGGAAGCTTGATTGCGTCTCGTCGACAGTGAGGACCGCTTCACGCACGTTCATGCTCGTCCGCCTCCGTTTCGCCGTTCGAGATCGAGAGCATCATTCGCGATGCCGTCCACGATCATCCGGCAATTCTAGCTTGCGGCTGGAGGCTACGGATTTAATTCAAATTCGTCGATGAAATAGAGGGTAAACGAAGTCCAATTCCCAACGAACAGTTAAGGCCCGGTTGTTTGCATCCCCCGGATTTCCGCGATCCCGTTAGGGATCTGGAAGAAGCCAAAAATTCCAGACAATCTGAGTCATCGTTTACTAAGAAACGCGAAGTAATGGTGTCGCCCATTGCGGGATCGGCCGTCCCTGCCCATCGTAGCCCGCAGACCGGTCCGATCTTTTTATCCAGATGGAATTTAACCATGCAGGCCTTCGACACCGACGTGCGCAATCGCATCATCAAGCTGGTGAAGGGCATCCTCGAGCAGAACTCGCTCACGGCTGACGTCACGCCATCGACGAAACTCGTCGACGCCGGCTTGACCTCGATGGACATGGTCAATTTGATGCTCGGCGTCGAAGCCGAGTTCGACTTCACCATCCCGCAAGTCGAGATCACCCCGGAGAATTTCCAGTCGGTCGAGACGCTGGAGCGCATGGTCGCGACCCAGTTGCAGCCGGCGACAGCGGCCTAATCAGGCGCGCCTCACCTCCCGGCAAGATCTCACCACCCCGTTCCAAAACCGCCGCAAAACTGGCATAGCTTAACCATGTCGCACGTAGCTGACAGGGTGGAGCAGGCATGACGCAGGCGGTATTGGGCATCATCGGTGGCTCCGGCATCTACGATCTGCCGGGTCTCGAAGGCGCGCACGAAGAGGTGATCAAGAGCCCCTGGGGCGAGCCGTCGGCGCCACTGCGGCGCGGCTCCATTGCCGGCCTGCCGATCGTGTTCCTGCCGCGGCACGACAAGGGCCATCGGCTGCCGCCCTCCGACATCAACTATCGCGCCAATATCGACGTGCTGAAGCGGGCCGGCGTCACCGATCTGATCTCGCTCTCGGCCTGCGGTTCCTTCAAGGACGAGATGCCGCCGGGCACCTTCGTGCTCGTCGATCAATTCGTGGATCGCACCCACAAGCGCGAGAGCTCGTTCTTCGGCCGGGGCTGCGTCGCGCATGTGTCGATGGCGCACCCGGTCTCGCCGCGCTTGCGTATTCATCTTGCTGCTGCCGCCGAAGCCGAAGGTCTCGCGATCGCGCGCGGCGGCACTTATGTCTGCATGGAGGGGCCGCAATTCTCGACCTATGCGGAGAGCATGACCTACAAGACGCTGGGCTATTCCGTGATCGGCATGACCAACATGCCCGAAGCAAAACTCGCCCGCGAGGCCGAGATTTGCTACGCCACCGTCGCAATGGTGACGGATTTCGATTGCTGGCATCCCGATCACGACGCCGTCACGGTGCAGGACATCATCCGCGTGCTGACTTCCAACGCCGACAAGGCCAAGGCCCTGGTGGCTCGGCTGGCCAAGGATTTCCCGCGCGAGCATGAGCCATGCCCGATCGGCTCGGACCGCGCGCTCGACACCGCGCTGATCACAGCACCCGAGGCGCGCGATCCGGAGCTACTGAAGAAGCTCGACGCGGTGGCCGGGCGCATCCTGCGGGCGTGATACGAAAGGCAAAATGCCATGAACGTCGACGGCAAGCATTTCCGCAGCATCTGGCGCGAGCGCGACGGATGGTCGGTCGGCGCGATCGACCAGCGCAGGCTGCCGCATGAGTTCGTCGTTGCAAAGCTGACCTCGTGCGAGGACGCGGCCGTGGCGATCCGTGACATGCTGGTGCGTGGTGCGCCGCTGATCGGCGCCACCGCAGCCTATGGCATGGCGCTTGCGATGCGCGAGGATTCTTCCAATGCCGGTCTGAAGCGCGCTTATGACACGCTGGTCGTGGCGCGGCCAACGGCGATCAACCTGAAATGGGCGCTCGACGAGATGCGTGCGACGCTCGTGCCGATCGATCCGCTTGAGCGGGCGGAAGCTGCCTACGCGCGCGCCGACGAGATCGTCGAGCAAGACGTCGAGATCAACCGCGGCATCGCCGCCAACGGCCTGAAGCTGATCGAGGCGATTGCCGCGAAGAAGCCGGGCGAGACCGTCAATTTGCTGACCCATTGCAACGCCGGCTGGCTCGCCACCGTCGATTGGGGCACGGCTACGGCGCCGATTTATCTGGCGCATGAGCGCGGCATCAAGGTCCATGTCTGGGTCGACGAGACCCGTCCGCGCAACCAGGGCGCCTCCCTCACGGCGTGGGAGCTCGGCCATCACGGCGTGCCGCATACGGTCATCCCGGACAATACCGGCGGGCATCTGATGCAGCACGGCATGGTCGATCTCGCCATCGTCGGCACCGATCGTGTCGCCGCCAATGGCGATGTCTGCAACAAGATCGGGACCTATCTGAAGGCGCTGGCCGCGCACGACAACAACGTGCCGTTCTACGTCGCGCTGCCTTCGCCGACGATCGATTTTGCCGTCGACGACGGCATCCGCGATATCCCGATCGAGCAGAGAAGCGGCACTGAAGTCACCGACATGACCGGCCGTACCGCGGACGGAAGGCTGGAGACGGTGCGCATCGTGCCTGACGGCTCGCCGGTCGCGAACTACGCGTTCGACGTGACGCCGGCACGGCTTGTGACGGGCCTCATCACCGAGCGCGGCGTGCTGAAGCCGGATCGCGCTTCGCTGGCGGCGGCGTTCCCGGAGCGGATTGCCGCTGCGGCGGAGTAGTTAACTAGCCGAGCTTCAGCCCCGTCGTCGCCTCGAGCTCTGCAATCGCCTGCGCGCCATTGACCACCTTGATCGTGGTCATGCCCATCTCGCGCGCGGGTTTCAGATTGACGCCGAGATCGTCGAGATAAACGCACTTTTTCGGATCGACCTTCAGCGTTTCGACCATCAGCTGGTAGATGCGCGGGTCGGGCTTGCGCAGGCCAATCTTGGCGGATTCGATGACGTGGTCGAACAGCACCATCACCTCCGCGACATAGAGTGACCGCCCGGTCATGCTGCCGATCACGTTGGCTGGCAGATTGTTGGTGATGCAGCCGGTCTTGAACTTCGCCTTGATGCGTTTCAGGGCTTCGACCATCTCGGGGCGCAGATCGCCCTGCAGCAGCGGCAGCACCTCGCGGCCGCGCACCTCGGCGCCGAGCGCAAGTGACTCCGCGGCAAACAGCTTGTCGAATGCGTCGATATCGACCTCGGCGCGCTCGAACTTGGCCCAGGCATTCTCCAGATGGTTGGCGGCGTTGGTGCGCCGGATGATGTCGACGGGCAGGCCGCGCTCGGTCTCGAACCGCGTAAATGCCTCGAACGGCGAGCTGGTCAGCACGCCGCCAAAATCAAAGATCACAGCCTCGATCGCCACTATCCTGCCCTCGTCAATTCCTTTCCAAGACGGCTAGCATGCGCTATCGGCAAGGACCAGTCCGAAGCAATCCCGTGCCTCCAGTGATGCTGACGCCAAAGCATGTTCCCATGAAGAAGCTTGCAACTCTCGTCGCAGCCGCGCTGCTGCTCGCCACGCCCGCCGACGCCATCGTCGGCGGCGGCACGCCGCAGACGGATGGCGTTGCGCGCGCGATCGTCACCATCGTCGGATCGCGCGGCAATTTCTGCACCGGCAGCCTGATCGCACCAAAACTGGTGCTGACGGTTGCCCACTGCGTGCAGCCGGGTGCGGACTACAAGATCGTCGATCGTGGCGCCGACGGCCAGCCGCAATTGCTGAACGTGCGCACCGTCGCGATCCATCCCAACTTCAACATGCAGGCGATGCAGGCGCACCGCGCTACTGCGGACGTGGCATTGCTGCAACTGGAAATTCCACTCAAGGGAAAATCGACGGTGCCGGTCGGTGCGCCGAATATTCCGATCCAGGTCGGCGGCCGCTTCGTCATCGCCGGAATCGGTGTCACCGTGCGCGGTGACGGCAAGAGCGGCGGCGCGACGCGTGTCGCCGGCCTCGTCGCCACGGGCCAGCCCGGCACGCTCCAGATCCGGCTGGTTGATCCCGTAACCAACGGTGTTCGCGACGGAATTGGCGCCTGCACCGGCGATTCCGGAGGTCCCGTGTTCGAGGACAAGCCGAACGGTCCCATGCTCGTCGGCGTCATCAGCTGGTCGACGGGGCCGAACGGCGCCGCCGGCTGCGGCGGATTGACGGGGGTCACGCCGCTCACGCTCTATCGCGACTGGATCTTGCAGACCGCGCGGGGCTGGGGCGCGGCGTTGTAGTTTGATCGCGACTTGATCTATGTCATTTTGGTGCGGAAGCGCGATGGGCAACAATGCCCGTCGCGGAGGAAACGCGTCGCCAATCAATGGCGGCCTGAAAAAGACAAGGCATAGAAGCAACAATGAATGTCGCTGTTCGCAGTCACGCCACGGCCAAACAGGCCTCGGAGCATTTCGACGTGCTGATCGTCGGCGCCGGCATCTCCGGCATCGGCAGCGCCTATCACATGACGAAGCAGCTTCCGGGCGCGAGCTTCGTCATCCTGGAAACGCAGGCGACGTTCGGCGGCACCTGGATCACGCATCGCTATCCCGGAATTCGTTCGGACAGCGACCTCCACACCTTCGGCTACAGCTTCAAGCCATGGGTCGGGCCGCCGATCGCGAGCGCCGAAGAGATCCTCAGCTATATGAACGAGGTGATCGACGACAACGATATCGCCCGGCACATCCGCTACAAGCACAAGATCAATTCCGCGAGCTGGTCGAGCGAGCAGAACCTCTGGACCATCGAGGCGGTCGTAACCGACACCGGTGAGCCCAAGACGTTCACCGCGAACTTCCTCTGGATGTGCCAGGGCTATTACCGCCATTCCGAAGGCTACACGCCAGAATGGAAGGGCACGGAGCGCTTCAAGGGCCGCATCGTCCATCCGCAGACCTGGCCGGATGATATCGACCTCGCGGGCAAGAAAGTCGTCGTGATCGGCTCGGGCGCGACCGCAGCGACACTGGTGCCGAACATCGCCGACCAATGCGCGCATGTCACCATGCTCCAGCGCTCGCCGACCTATTTCCGGCTCGGGCGCAATGCGATCGAGATCGCGGAGGAGCTGCGCAGGCTTCAGGTCGACGAAGAATGGATTCACGAGATCGTCCGCCGCAAGATCCTGTTCGAGCAGGATGCCTTTACGAAGCTCTGCCTGTCCAAGCCGGAGCAGGTGAAGAAGGAGCTGATCGGCCAGATCAGCGCGGTCCTCGGTCCGGATTACGACGTCGAGACGCACTTCAC
The DNA here is from genome assembly GCF_023073315.1 of Bradyrhizobium sp. 1. Taxonomy (GTDB): domain Bacteria; phylum Pseudomonadota; class Alphaproteobacteria; order Rhizobiales; family Xanthobacteraceae; genus Bradyrhizobium. The sequence continues at coordinate 262,030 of NZ_JADPJH010000026.1, forward strand.
GCCGACGTACCGGCCGTGGCGGCAGCGCATCGCCTTCGTGCCGGATGCCGATCTGTTCAAGGGCATCGCCAGCGGCAAGGCCTCCGTCGTCACCGACGAGATCGAATGTTTCGCCGAGAACGGCATCGAGCTCAAATCAGGCAAGCTGCTCGAAGCGGATGTCATCGTCACCGCGACCGGCTTCAATCTCGCGGCGCTCGGCGATATCGCCTTCGAGATCGACGGCAAGCCGCTCGCCTTCGGAGACACCGTCACCTATCGCGGCATGATGTTTACGGGCGTGCCGAACATGGTCTGGGTGTTCGGCTATTTCCGCGCGAGCTGGACGCTGCGCGTCGATCTCGTCGCGGACTTCGTCTGCCGGCTGCTCGGCCACATGAAGGCGAAGGGTACGAAGAAGGTCGAGGTCAAGCTGCGCGCCGAAGACCACAACATGCCGATCCTGCCCTGGATCGATCCGGAAAACTTCAATCCCGGCTACATCATGCGCGACATGAACCTGCTGCCCAAGCGCGGCGACAAGCCGGAATGGCAGCACAGCCAGGATTACTGGACCGAGAAAGACGAGATCCCGAAGACGGATCTGGATGACGGGGCGTTTGTGTACGGGTGAGGGGGCGCTGGCGTAAGGGGCGGTCGCGATCGCCTCTTACTCCGCTGTCGTCCCCGCGAAGGCGGGGACCCATAACCCCAGAGAGTAGTTGCGGAGCGAGATGGTCACTCCGAGCCTTCCCTAAACTGCTCCCTGTGGTTATGGGTCCCGGATCTGCGCTTCGCTTCGCTGCGCTTGTCCGGGACGACACCGGTTGTTGGCCGAATGGCGTGTCAGCTCATTCGCGCTGCCGCTACGAATTCCGCCTCGTCGCATTCGTGGCGATCGCCGCCGCCGCCGTCCGGTTTTCCACGCCGAGCTTGGCGTAAATCTGCTCCAGATGCTTGTCGACCGTGCGCGGGCTGAGGCCCAGGATCTGCGCGATATCGCGGTTGGTCTTGCCTTTGCTGAGCCAGACCAGCACCTCGCCCTCGCGCGTGGTGAGGCCGAGCTCGCCGATGAATTCGGGTGGCAGCGAGGTGCCGGACTCCCTGGACAACCGCAGCAGGAACTCGTTCGGCGCGGTTTCGCCCATGTAATAGAAGCGGAGTTGCGGATTGTCGGGCAGTGTCGCGGCTTGCGACTTCGCGCTGCCCTTGCCCTTGGCCAGCTCGAGCCATTGCAGCAGTGACGGTGGCAGGACGAAGTCGTCGGCCTGTGCGCCGTGATGATCGGCCAGCAGCTTTTGCGCCTGCGGCGTCGCCCAGAGGAGATTGCCCTGGCGGTTGACCGCGAACAGGAAGCGCCCGGAGACGTCGAGCGCAGCGCGCGCGCTCTGGGTCAGCCGGGCATTGCCGAGATGGACGCGGATGCGCGCCAGCATCTCCTCGATCACGATCGGCTTGGTCACGTAGTCGACGCCACCGGCGTCCAACCCGCGCACGATGTGCTCGGTCTCGGCAAGGCCTGTCATGAAGATCACGGGGACATTGGCAAGGCCCGCATCGCGCTTGAGCCGGCGGCAGGTCTCGAATCCGTCAATGCCGGGCATCACGGCGTCGAGCAACACGATGTCGGGCGTGATCTGGTCGACGATGCGCATCGCGGCCGCGCCGTCGAGCGCCACCATCACCGTCATCCCCGCGCCGTCGAGCGCGTCGGTCAACAGCCGCAACGTCTCCGGCGAGTCGTCGACAACGAGCGCGACGTCACGCTTTTTCGACTCAGTGTTCATACGCATGCAATGTTTTCAATGTGGCCATGTACTGGTCGAGATCGAAGCGGTCGACCAGCGATCGCATCTGTGCGACGAAGTCGGCATGCTCAGGGTGCTCGCTGCCGATCTCGTCCAGCTTCAATTGGATGCCCTTGACGTAGCCGATCTGGCCGAGCCCGATCAGCGCCTCGATGTGCCGCACCGGCGGCCGCACGCCGCTCTCGGGCTGCCACAGCGGCACGACGATCTCGTCCGAGCCGTATTGCCATTCAAGCTTGAGGAGCTGACGGACCGTTTCCAGCAGCCGCGGAATGTCGATCGGCTTCATCAGATAGCCGTCGTGGAAGGGCTGCGCCAGCGGCGTTCCGTGAGCCTCAAGCGCGCTGGCCGACACCATCAGGATGCGTGCCTGATGATGGCCGTTCGCGCGCAGCGTTTCCGCAACCGTCCAGCCGTCCATGCCTGGCATGGAAATGTCGAGCAGGAACAGATCGGGCCGGCAGTGCTGCGCCAGCGCCAGGCAGCCCGGCCCGTCGGGCGCGCTGAGCAGGATGAAGCCGAGCGGGGTCAGCACTTCGCGCAAGAGGTCACGATGCACGGGGTCGTCGTCGGTGATCAGGATGGTCTTGCGCGCGCCGTGATAGCCGGAGACCGGCGCCTCCACCGGCGCGATGCGCTGCGGATTGGTGACCTCCGACAGCAGCATCTTGACCTTGAAGGTGCTGCCGCGGCCAACCGTGCTGGCGACCTTGATATCGCCGCCCATTACGCCGGCGAGCAATCGACTGATGGTCAGGCCAAGGCCCGTTCCGGTCTGCGGCTGCGAGACACCGAGCGCACCGCGCTCGAACGGCGCAAAGATGCGTTCGAGATCGTCGCCCTGGATGCCGGGGCCGGTGTCGACCACCTCGAACTCGGCCACAGGGCTGCGATAATGCACGACGAAATGCACGCTGCCGGTCTGGGTGAACTTGATGGCGTTGGAGAGCAGATTGATCAGCACCTGGCGCAGCCGCTTCTCGTCGGCATAGACCACGACCGGCAGATGCGCCGGCCGCCTGAACACGAAGTCGACGCCCTTGGCTGCGGCCTGAAGACGGAACATGCCGACGAGCTGGTCGAGGAATTCGCTCAGGCGCACCTCGTCGCGCGACAGATACAGCCGCCCCGCCTCGATCTTGGAGATATCCAGAATGCCGTCGATCAGGCCGGAGAGGTGATCGGCGCTGCGGCGGACGACGCGAACCTGGTCCCGCGGCTTGGTGCTGAGCGTCGCATCCTGCTCGAGCAGCTGCGCATAGCCGCTGATCGCGTTCAGCGGCGAGCGCAGCTCGTGGCTGAGGCCCACGACATAGCGGCTTTTGGCGAGATTGGCGGATTCGGCGACTTCCTTGGCACGCTGCAGTTCGGCGTCGGTGCGCTTGTGCGCGTCGATCTCCTGGATCAGCAGCGTGGTTTGCCGTTTTGTCTCGGCCTCCGCCGCGCGGCGGCTCTGCTGCGCCAGCACGAACAGCCAGGCGACCACGCCGATAATGATGCTGAGCGAAAAGAACACCTTCCAGAGCACGTTGGAGACGAGCGTGTTCTCACCATGCACGCTCGCCGAGGTCTGGAGATAGATCAGTCCGAGCACCAGCGCGACGAGGCCGGCGGAGACGACGAACACGCCAATGTAATGCCCGAACTGCGAGTTGATCCGCTGATAGATCGTTTGCGGCAAAATCCTGCTGAGCGCGTCAGCGAACTGCACTTGCGCGCGCGCATGCGGCTTGCAGAGATCATGGCAGCGCGCGTCGAGCGAGCAGCACAGCGAGCAGATCGGGCCGGCATAGGCGGGGCAGGACGTCATGTCCTCCGGTTCGAAACTGTGCTCGCAGATACAGCACTGGATCGCCTCGATATTGGCCCAGCTCCGCTTCGGCTTGCGCGCGATGTAGTATTTTCCGCCGGTGAGCCAGGCGATAACAGGCGCGGTGACGAAGGCGACCGTCAGCGCGACGAAGGCGGCGAGCGCCTTCATGGTCGGGCCGAACAGCCCGTAGAACGCCGCGATCGAGACGATGATCGCGAGCGTCATCGCGCCGACGCCGACCGGGTTGATGTCGTAGAGATGGGCGCGCTTGAATTCCATCTGCGGCGGACGGAGCCCAAGCGGCTTGTTGACGACGAGATCGGACACCAGCGCACCGACCCAGGCAATCGCGACGTTGGAGTAGAGCGCGAGTGTTTGCTCCAGCGCCTTGTAGACGCCGATCTCCATCAGGAGCAGCGCCACCATCACGTTGAACACCAGCCAGACGACGCGCCCGGGATGGCTGTGCGTCAGGCGCGAGAAGAAGTTCGACCAGGCGATCGAGCCGGCATAGGCGTTGGTGACATTGATCTTGAGCTGCGACAGCACGACGAAGAAGCCGGTCAACGCCAGCGCGAGGTCCGGCTCCGACAGCACGTATCGAAATGCCACGAGATACATATGCGCGGGCTCGGCGGCCTCTTCGGGCGGCACGCCGTGGCTGAGCGCAAAGAAGGCGAGGAACGAGCCGGCCAGCAGTTTTAGCGCCCCGAGCACGATCCAGCCGGGACCGGCGCTCATCAGGGCGATCCACCACGACGTTCTGGAGGTGCGGCGGTCGCGCGGCAGAAACCGCAGGAAGTCGACTTGCTCGCCGATCTGCGCCACCAGCGAGAACACGACCGAGGATGCGACGCCGAACAGCAGCAGATCGAAATGGCCGCCGAGGTCGCCGTGCTCGCCGGCGAATTTGTGCCATTCCGTGAAGGAGTGGGGGTTGGCCCACGCGATCGCGGCAAAGGGCAGGATATGGAGGACGATCCAGAGCGGCTGCGTCCAGAGTTGGAAGCGGCTGATCAGGGTGATGCCGTAGGTCACGAGCGGAATGATCGCGACAGCGCTGATGAGGTAGCCGATCGGGCGCGGGATGCCCAAACACATCTCCAGCGCGGTCGCCAGGATCACCGCCTCGATCGCAAAAAAAATGAAGGTGAAGGAGGCGTAGATCAGCGAGGTGACGGTCGAGCCGATATAGCCGAAGCCGGCGCCGCGGGTGAGGAGGTCAATGTCGATGCCGCATTTGGCGGCATAATAGGCAATCGGCACGCCACAGCAGAAGATGATGGCGGAGACGACGAGGATGGCGGCGGCGGCGTTGGTGACACCGTAATTGAGGGTGATGGTGCCGCCGATCGCTTCAAGTACCAGGAAGGAGATCGCGCCGATCGCGGTGTTGGCGACGCGGGCGGCAGACCAGCGGCGCGCGCTTTTGGCGGTGAAGCGCAGCGCGTAGTCTTCCAGCGTCTGGTTGGCGACCCATTGATTGTACTGGCGCCTGACGCGGTCTATTCGCTGCCGCCCTGCCACTCGAACCCCACTCCCGAAGTCGTCAAAACCTCTCGTGAACTCGCAATTCCCGTACCAAAGCCTACGTCGGCATTTTGCGGTGCAGTATACGCGATCTTGCGTATGCTTGCGCTGCACAAATTCGAGCCATCCTCACGAGACCAAGCGTGTGTCTCGAAAAAAAGGTGGGGTGCTCATGTCAGACGAACCAAACAAGGGCCTATTGTCGCCGTTACGGCGCAAACTATTGATGGGAATGGCCGCCTTGCCGGCCATCACGATGCTGCCGAAGGCGTCGTTTGCGCAAGCGCCGGCGACCTCGGCGGTCAACACCACGGGTTTAGCCGTCACCGATACCGAGGTCACGGTCGGCATCCTGCACTCGGCGACCGGCACCATGGCGATCTCCGAGACCGGCTCGATCGAAGCCGAAAAGCTCGCCATCGAGCAGATCAACGCGATGGGCGGCGTGCTCGGACGCAAGATCAAGTTCATCCAGGAAGACGGCGCCAGCGACTGGCCGACGTTTGCTGAAAAGGCCAAGAAGCTGCTCGTCAACGACAAGGTCGCGGCAATCATGGGCTGCTGGACCTCGGCCTCGCGCAAGGCGGTGCTGCCGGTCATGGAGCAGTACAACGGCATGCTCTACTACCCGACCTTCTACGAAGGCCTCGAGCAGTCCAAAAACGTGATCTACACCGGCCAGGAAGCGACCCAGCAGATTCTCGCCGGCCTGAACTGGATCGCCAAGGAAAAGGGCGCCAAGTCGTTCTTCTTCGTCGGCTCCGACTACATCTGGCCGCGCACCTCGAACAAGATCGCGCGCAAGCACGTCGAAAACGTTCTCAAGGGTAAGGTCGTCGGCGAGGAGTATTATCCGCTCGGCAACACCCAGTTCAACTCGGTCATCAACAAGATCAAGCTGACCAAGCCCGACGTGATCTTCACCGACGTCGTCGGCGGCTCGAACGTCGCCTTCTACAAGCAGCTCAAGGCGGCCGGCATCGACCTCTCCAAGCAGGCGCTGCTGACGATCTCGGTGACCGAGGACGAAATCGACGGCATCGGCGGCGAGAACATCGCGGGCGCCTACGCCTGCATGAAGTACTTCCAGTCGCTCGACAATCCGAACAACAAGACCTTCGTGCCCGCGTTCAAGAAGATGTGGGGCGAAAAGACCGTGATCGGAGACGTCACCCAGGCTGCCTATCTCGGCCCGTGGTTGTGGAAGTTGACGGTCGAGAAAGCCGGCTCCTTCGACGTCGACAAGATCGCGGCGGCCTCGCCGGGTGTCGAGTTCAAGGGCGCGCCGGAAGGCTATGTGCGCATCCACGAAAACCATCACCTCTGGTCGAAGACCCGGGTGGGACGCGCCAAGCTCGATGGTCAGTTCGAGCTGATCTTCGAGACCGCCGATCTCGTCGAGCCGGATCCGTTCCCCAAGGGCTACCAGTAAGACCGGCTACCAGTAGGACGCGCGGCGCTCTTCGCCGTTTCCCTGAAGACCAAGCAGCTCCCTGGCGTGGACCGCAAATCCATGCCCAAGACCCCCGCGTCGCGAACCTGCTCGCGACGCGGGACCTTATCCCGACGGAGGACATCGATGTTCGGCGACTATTCGATTGGTGACCTTGGCTCCATCTTCGTCATGCAGGGCTTTGCAGGACTGATTCTGTTTTCGGTCTACGTGCTGATGGCGCTCGGACTTGCCATCATCTTCGGCCAGATGGGCGTCATCAACATGGCCCACGGCGAGTTCATGATCCTTGGTGCCTACGTCACCTGGATGACCTCGAATCTGTTCCAGACCTATTTGCCCAGCTTGTTCAGCGGCTACTTCTTCCTCGCGATGATCCTGGCCTTTGTCGCCTCCGGTGCGCTGGGAATGCTGGTGGAATGGGTGCTGATCCGGCACCTCTACAAGCGCCCGCTCGACACCCTGCTCGCGACCTGGGGCCTCAGCCTGATCCTGCAACAGGCCTTTCGCTCCGTGTTCGGTGCGCGTGAGGTCGGCGTCGACCTGCCGCAATGGATGCTCGGCTCGCTCCACGTCACCGAGAGCATCGAAGTGCCGATCAACGGCGTCTTCGTGATGTGCCTCACCGTCCTGATCACCGTCGGTGTCGCCTATGTCATGTACAAATCGCGCTGGGGCCGCCAGGTTCGCGCCGTCGTGCAGAACCGCATCATGGCCGGCGCGGTCGGCATCAACACCGAAAAGGTCGACCGCTACACCTACGGCCTCGGCTGCGGCATCGCCGGCGTCGCCGGCAGCGCCTTCACGATGATCGGCTCGACAGGGCCGACCTCCGGTCAGCTTTACATCGTCGATACGTTCCTGGTGGTCGTGTTCGGCGGCGCCGCGAGTCTGCTCGGCACCATCGCCTCAGCCTTCTCGATCTCGCAGACGCAATCCACCCTCGAGTTCTTCATGTCGGGCTCGATGGCCAAGGTGCTGACGCTGCTCGCCGTTGTCGGAATCCTGATGCTGCGGCCGCAGGGGCTGTTCGCCCTCAAGGTTCGGAAGTGAGAAACGGAAGGCTGATGCAATGACCGACAATCGTTTCTTCAATCGATCGGAGTTCATCGGAATTCTGTTGCTCGCGGTTTTCCTGGTGGTGGTGCTGCCGCTCACGCTCGACGTCTTCAGGCTCAACCTGGTCGCAAAATACCTGACCTATGCCTTCGTCGCGCTGGGGCTGGTGGTCTGCTGGGGGTATGGCGGCATTCTCAGCCTCGGTCAGGGCGTGTTCTTCGGCCTCGGCGGCTATTGCATGGCGATGTTCCTCAAGCTCGAGGCATCGAGCGTCGAGAACACCAAGATCCAGTCGACCCCCGGCATTCCTGATTTCATGGACTGGAATCAGATCACGTCGCTGCCGCTGTTCTGGAAGCCCTTCAGCAGCCTCACCTTCACGATCGCCGCCATCATTCTGGTACCCGGCATCTTCGCCTGGATCATCGGCACTGCAATGTTCAAACGCCGGGTCGGCGGCACTTACTTCGCCATCATCACCCAGGCGGTCGCGGCCATCCTCACCATCCTGATCGTGGGACAGCAGGGCTATACCGGCGGCATCAACGGCATGACCGACCTTCGCACGCTGAAGGGGTGGGACATCCGGCCCGATCACGCCAAGGTGGTGCTGTACTTCTTCGAGGTCGGATGCCTGTTCGTCTGCATCATGATCGCGCAGTTCGTGCGGCACTCCAAGCTCGGGCGCATCCTGGTCGCGATGCGTGAGAAGGAGGACCGCGTCCGGTTCTCCGGCTACAGCGTCGCGAATTTCAAGATCTTCGCCTTCTGCATCGCCGCGGTGTTCGCCGCGATCGGCGGCGCGATGTTTGCGCTCAATGTCGGGTTCATGTCGCCGTCCTTCGTCGGCATCGTGCCCTCGATCGAGATGGTGATCTACACCGCGGTCGGCGGCCGGTTGTCCATCCTCGGCGCGGTCTACGGCACGCTACTGGTCAATTTCGCCAAGACCAGCCTGTCTGAGACCTTCCCCGAATTGTGGCTGTTCGGACTGGGTGGCTTGTTCATCGCAGTGGTTCTCGCCTTCCCCAACGGCCTTGCCGGGATCTGGGGCGACTATGTGCAGCCGCGCATCGATCGCCTGATCCCGTCGCGCAAACCAAAACCCGAAGGCTGGACCGACAGCTCGGTCGCCGACGGCGCCCCGGCCGAGTGAGGAGATCATCATGCTCGTAGGTCATCACGATGCCGATGCCGCGCTGGCAGTGAGGAGATAGATCATGCTCGTCGGTCATCAGCCCAAGGAATTCCTGCTCGCGGTCGAAGCCCTCACGGTGTCGTTCGACGGGTTCAAGGCGGTCAACGATCTTTCTTTCTACGTCGACGAGAACGAGATCCGCGTCATCATCGGTCCGAACGGCGCCGGCAAGACCACCGTGCTCGACCTGATCTGCGGCAAGACCAAAGCAACATCAGGCTCGATCCAGTTTCGCGGCAAGGAGCTGACCCGGATGAGGGAGAACGAGATCGTCAAGACCGGGGTCGGGCGCAAATTCCAGAACCCGTCGATCTACGACGATCTCACGGTGTTCGAGAATCTGGAAATCTCTTATCCGCGCGGCCGCTCCGTGTTCGGCGCGCTGACCTTCACGCGCGACGCCGCCGTGCGCGACCGGGTGCACGAAGTCGCCGAGATGATCTTCCTGAAGGATCGCCTGAACATGAACGCCGATCTGCTCAGTCACGGCCAGAAGCAGTGGCTCGAGATCGGCATGCTGCTGATCCAGGATCCCGACCTGTTGATGCTGGACGAGCCCGTCGCCGGCATGAGCGTCTCGGAGCGCGCCAAGACCGCCGAGCTGCTCAACCGCATCATCAAGAACCGCTCGGTGCTGGTGATCGAGCACGACATGAAGTTCGTCGAGGACATCGCTCACAAGGTCACCGTGCTCCACCAGGGTCAGATCCTCTCCGAGGGCACCATGGAGAAGGTGAAGAACGATCCCAAGGTCATCGAAGTTTATTTGGGCCACTGACGGATGGCGAAGGTGAATGAAGCAACTGCGGCTTGGACGGTGCACCTCTCCCCTTGCGGGAGAGGTCGGATCGCATCGTCAGATGCGATCCGGGTGAGGGGTATCTCTCCGCGCGTCAAACTGCCTCGTGCATCCGCGGATGCAGACCCCTCATCCGTCGCGGACTGCGTCCGCGCCACCTTCTCCCACAAGGGGGGAAGGAAGGTGTTCGTGCCCCAAATGTCACGCTGAACCAGGAACACGCTGATGCTGGCAATTTCAGACCTCCACGTCGCCTACGGCCAGAGCGAGGTGCTGCACGGGCTCAACGTCAAGGTCGCCGCGAACGAGATCGTGGCGATCATGGGCCGCAACGGCATGGGCAAGACCACGCTGATGAAGTCGCTGATGGGCATTTTGCCTACGAAAAGCGGCTCGGTGACCATGGACGGCGCCGAGCTTGGTGCCTTGCCGAGCTACGATCGCGTGGCCAAGGGCCTCGCCTATGTACCGCAGGGCCGCATGATCTTCTCGACCATGACGGTGAAGGAGAACATCGAGACTGGTCTGGTCGTCTCCGGCGGGACCGAGGTGCCGGCTGATATCTACGAATTGTTTCCGGTGCTGCTGGAGATGAAGGACCGCCGCGGCGGCAATCTCTCCGGAGGTCAGCAGCAGCAGCTCGCGATTGCGCGCGCGCTCGCGACCAAGCCGAAAGTGCTGCTGCTGGACGAGCCGACCGAAGGTATCCAGCCGTCGATCATCAAGGAGATGGCGCGCACCCTGAAGCGCATCCGCGACGAAAAGGGGCTCTCGATCGTCGTGTCCGAGCAGGTCCTGAGTTTTGCGCTCGATATCGCCGACCGTGTGTTGGTGATCGAGAACGGCGAGATCGTGCGCGACGACCCGCGCGACGCCGTCGATGCCGCGCAGGTCTCGAAATATCTGTCCGTCTAACCAACCGTGTAAAAGGGGAGCTTCTCGATGCCAGAGACACTGATCAAGGTCGATCTCACCAAGTCGGCTTACGAAAATGACATGGTGCATAATCGCTGGCACCCCGACATCCCGATCGTGGCCTGGGTCAGTCCGGGCGACGACTTCATCATCGAGACCTATGACTGGACCGGCGGCTTCATCAAGAACAACGATTCCTCCGACGATGTGCGCGACATCGACCTCTCGATCGTGCATTTCCTGTCCGGTCCGATCGGCGTCAAAGGCGCCGAGCCCGGCGATCTGCTGGTCGTTGATCTTCTCGACGTCGGTCCGCTCAAGGAGAGCCTCTGGGGCTTCAACGGCTTCTTCTCCAAGCAGAATGGCGGCGGCTTCCTCACCGACCATTTCCCGCTGGCGCAGAAGTCGATCTGGGACATCAAGGGCCTCTACACCTCGTCGCGTCACATTCCCGGCGTCAACTTCGCCGGCCTGATCCATCCCGGCCTGATCGGCTGTCTGCCCGATCCGAAGATGCTGGACACCTGGAACAAGCGCGAGGCCGAGCTGATCGCGACCAACCCGACCCGCGTGCCCGGCTTGGCCAATCCGCCGTTCGCGCCGACCTCTCATGGCGGCCGCGCCAAGGGCGACGTCAAGGACAAGATCGGTGCGGAAGGCGCGCGCACCGTGCCGCCGCGCGAGCATGGCGGCAATTGCGACATCAAGGATCTCTCGCGCGGCTCGAAGATCTACTTCCCGGTCTATGTGCCCGGCGCCGGTCTCTCGATGGGCGATCTGCACTTCAGTCAGGGCGACGGCGAAATCACCTTCTGCGGTGCGATCGAGATGGCCGGCTGGCTGCATCTGAAGGTCGAGGTCATCAAGGACGGCATGGCCAAGTACGGCGTCAAGAATCCGATCTTCAAACCGTCGCCGATCACGCCGAACTACAAGGACTATCTGATCTTCGAAGGCATCTCGGTCGACGAGCAGGGCAAGCAGCACTATCTCGACGTCACCATCGCCTATCGCCAAGCCTGCCTGAATGCGATCGAGTACCTCAAGAAGTTCGGCTACTCCGGCGCCCAGGCCTATTCGATCCTCGGCACCGCGCCGGTTCAGGGCCACATCTCCGGCGTGGTCGACGTGCCCAACGCCTGCGCCACACTGTGGCTGCCGACGGAGATTTTCGACTTCGACGTGATGCCGTCGGCGGCAGGGCCCATCAAGCACATCACCGGCGATATCCAGATGCCGATCTCGCCGGACAAATGACACTGCACTCCCTCTCCCCGTTCTTACGGGGAGAGGGTTGGGGTGAGATAGCGGTGAGGAAGGGATACAAGATGCCGGTCTATGAATATCTCTGTGACGATTGCGGTCCATTCAAGGATCTACGCCCGATGGCGGAATGCGACGATCCGCAAAACTGCCCGCACTGCGAGACGATGGCGCCGCGCGTCATCCTGACCGCGCCGAATTTCTTGTGCATGCCGGCGGAGAAGCGAAAAGCTCACGCCGTCAACGAGCGCAGCACGCACGCGCCGCAGACGCTCGCGCAGTATAAGGCCTCTCACGGCCCGGGCTGTGGCTGTTGTTCGACGGGCAAGTCCGTGAAGGACAAGGGCTCGTCCGACAGGAAGAAGCCGGCGCGGCTGGTGACCAAGACCAGGAGCGGCGCCAAGGGTTTTCCCACTGCGCGACCCTGGATGATCAGCCACTAACGCGGTCGCTCGATTGGCGGCAACCTCAAACGAATAAAAGACAGGAGCGCTCAACATGCTTCACGGTGACATCTCCAGCAGCAACGACACCGTCGGCGTCGCGGTGGTCAATTACAAAATGCCTCGCCTGCACACCAAGGCCGAGGTGCTCGATAACGCCCGCAAAATCGCCGACATGGTGGTTGGCATGAAGACCGGCCTGCCCGGCATGGATCTCGTGATCTTCCCGGAATACTCCACCCAGGGCATCATGTACGACTCCAAGGAGATGTACGAGACAGCCTGTGCGGTGCCCGGTGAAGAGACCGCAATTTTTGCCGAGGCTTGCCGCAAGGCCAAGGTGTGGGGCGTGTTCTCGCTGACCGGCGAGCGCCACGAGGAGCATCCGAACAAGGCGCCCTACAACACCCTGATCCTGATGAACGACCAGGGTGAGATCGTGCAGAAATATCGCAAGATCATGCCGTGGGTGCCGATCGAAGGCTGGTATCCCGGCAATTGCACCTACGTTTCCGACGGCCCGAAAGGCATGAAGGTCAGCCTGATCATCTGCGACGACGGCAATTTTCCGGAGATCTGGCGCGATTGCGCCATGAAGGGCGCCGAGCTGATCGTGCGCTGCCAGGGCTACATGTATCCGGCCAAGGAACAGCAGATCATGATCTCCAAGGCGATGGCGTGGGCCAACAACGTCTATGTCGCGGTCGCCAATGCCGCCGGCTTCGACGGCGTCTATTCCTATTTCGGTCACTCCGCGATCATCGGCTTCGATGGCCGCACGCTCGGCGAATGCGGCGAGGAGGATTACGGCATCCAATACGCCCAGCTGTCGAAGCATCTGATCCGTGATGCGCGCCGCAACGGCCAGTCGCAGAACCATCTCTACAAGCTGGTCCACCGCGGCTACACCGGCATGATCAATTCCGGCGAAAGCCCGCGCGGCGTCGCGGCGTGCCCGTATGATTTCTACAAGAACTGGATCGCTGATCCCGAAGGCACGCGCGACATGGTCGAGGCGATGACCCGCTCGACGCCGGGGACCGCCGAGTGCCCGATCGACGGCATCCCGAACGAGGCCGCAGCCAGCAATTACTGAGGCACGGGCCTCCTGATCGCATTGGACAGAATCGTGCTCTGGTTGCGGAGGCGCCGGACAAGCGTTGCGCGAGTGCAACACCCGCCCTGAAAGTTCCCGTTTTCCGGGCAACACGGCAAGATTCCGAAACATGCCCGCAAAACTACGCAATGCTGCGTGCTAACCATCGCCCGGTGGCGCCGCAGAGCGTCCAAGGGAATGGGGTTGGTGGGGCGTGCGTTTACGATTGACCGAGCTTCGCCCGGGTTGGCTAGGGGCGACTTCCGTCGCGACCGTGTCAGCGGTCGTTCTCCTGGTCGCCCCCCCAGTGTTGGCGCAGGACGCGACCTGGGTTGGCGGCACCCCGAGTGCAGCAAGCAGCAACTACATCGCATTCCAGAACTGGACCCCATCCGGGGCGCCGACCGGAACCGCCACATTCGGCGCTTCCGCGAATACCAATATTACACTCTCGACGGTGTCGAACCTGGATGGCTGGACGTTCTCCGCGGTGGCGTCCAACTACACCATTACGACGGATATCGTTGGCGCGCTGTTTTTCAATGGCGCAGGTATCTCCGTCAATGGCGGGAGCATCGACCTCATCAACGGTGGGAGTGTGCAGTTCAACAACTCAAGCACCGCGGGGGCGGCCACCATCTCGAACAACTTTTCGCTTCTGTTTTACAACACAAGTACTGCGGGTAGCGCTAACATAATCACCACGCACTCCGTGGAGTTCTTCAACAACAGTTCCCCTGACGGCTCCGCCATCACCGGCGTAGGTCCGCTGGCTAACGTCCACTTCGAGTACACGTCTGGGACTGGCAATGATCACAAGCTGACCGTCGGCTCGATTGCTGGAAGCGGCACATTCATGCTTGGTCAGAATCAACTGACCGTCGGCAGCAATAACCTCTCAACGGCGGTTGACGGTGTCGTTTCTGATGGCGTCGGTTTCACCGGCGGCTCGCTGGTCAAGATCGGTACAGGCACGTTGACGCTAACCGGCGCCAACACCTACACAGGAGGCACCACGATCTCCGACGGCATCCTGCAGGTCGGTAACAACAGCGCGGTCGGCACCGGAACGGTGACGCTGGATGGCGGCCTGTTTCAGACCGATGGCACCGCCGACCTGACCATCGCCAACAATTTCAAGATCAACAACACGCCGGCCGGCGGCGCGATCGACGCCAACGGCGTCTCGCTGACCATCGCCGGCAACATCAGCGACGGTAACGGTCCCGGCAAGCTGACGGTGCTGGATGGCACGTTCAGTGGGGTCGGCGTCGTCACGCTGCTCGGCGCCAACACCTACACCGGCGGCACGCTCATCTGCTCTTGCGGCAGCCTAGTGCTCGGCGATTCCACCCACACGGCCTCGATCATAGGCCACGTCACCAATGAAGGGCGCCTTGCCTTCGTCAACGCCGATACGTCGGGCATCACGACGTTGACTAATGATGGTGGCTTCACCACGTTCATGAATACGACGACCGCCGGCACGATGACCATCACCAACAAGAATGTCGGTGCAGTTGTGTTCCTGGATGCGAGCAGTGCCGGCAACGCCACGATCAAGAACCAGGGTGGCAGCGTCATGCTGTTCGGTACCAATGGCGGCACCGACACCGCGACCGCCGGCAATGCCAATATCGACAACAATAGTGCGAGCACAATCTTTGCCGCGTCGACAAATGCCGGTACCGCCACCATCACCAACCGCAATGGCGGCGGAACCGTGTTCATCGACCAGTCGTCGGCATCAGGTGCAAACATCACCAACACCGGCGGAATTACCTCATTCGGGCAGCCGTTCGGTACGGACGCGCCGACCGCCGGCAATGCCTTCATCACCAACAACAATGGCGGCGAAACCGACTTCAACGCCTTCGCCACCGCGGGCAGCGCGGTCATCACCACCAATGCTGGCGGCGCGACGTACTTCTTCGACAATTCGACCGGCGGCACCGCGCAGTTCATCACCACGGGCACCGGCTTTGTCGATTTCTCCCCTGGCCTGGGGCCGAACGGTGACGGCCGTATTCCCGTGGGCTCGGTTGCGGGCTCCGGCTTCTATTACATTGGCGCCGGCAACACGCTGGTGATCGGCGGCAACAATCTGTCGACGATGGTCAGCGGCGTGATCGCGGACACCAATCCGTGCGGCTGCGGTGGGCCCGGCCCGGGTAACCTCGAGAAGGACGGGGCAGGCACACTGGCTCTGTCCGGCGTCAACACCTATACCGGCAGCACGACCGTCAATGGCGGTATCCTGCAGGTTGATGGCTCGATCGCATCTTCGAGCCTGACCACTGTGAATGCCGGCGGTGCGCTGACGGGCGTCGGCACCGTCGGCAACACCGTGATCGCGAATGGCGGTATCTTCCTGCCAGGCAACGGTACGCCGGGCGCGTCGATGACGGTTGCCGGCAATCTCGCCTTCCAGTCCGGCGCGCTTTATCTTGTCAGCATAAACTCGACCACCTCGAGCTTCACCAACGTGACCGGCAGCGCGACGCTCAATGGCTCGGTCGGCGTCAGCGTGGCGGCCGGCACGACGCTGGCCAAGCAATATACGATCCTCACCACGACGAGCGGCCGCAGCGGCACGTTCAGCGGCGTCGACACGGTCGGTGCATCGGGAGCGACAGCCACCCTCAGCTACGATGGCAACAACGTCCATCTGAATTTCGCGTTGGATTACGGCGCCAAGGGCAATCTCAACGCCAACCAGGCCAATGTCGCCAATACGCTGACGAACTTCTTCAATGCCAATGGTGGCATCAACGCCGCCTTTGCGAACCTCTCGCCGTCCGGCCTGACGCAGGCCTCCGGCGAATCCGCGACGGGATCGCAGCAGACGACGTTCAATGCGATGAACCTGTTCATCAGCCTGCTCACCGACGTGTTCGGCTCGGGGCGCAGTGGCACGCCTGGTGCGACGCCGTATGCCGACGACACCAGCGCGACTGCCTATGCCGCGACCGGCAAGCGACCAAGCGACGCCTTCGCTTCGGTCTACCGCAAGGCGCCCCCGCCGGCGTTCGAGCAGCGCTGGGACGTGTGGGCAGCCGGCTTTGGCGGCTCGCAGACGACCGACGGGAATGCTGCGCTTGGCTCGAACAACACCAGCAGCAGCGTCTATGGCACTGCCGTCGGTCTCGACTATCGCTTCTCGCCGTCGACAATCGCCGGTTTCGCGCTGGCCGGAGGCGGCACCGGCTTCAACGTCAACGGGCTCGGCTGGGGCCGTTCGGACCTGTTCCAGGCCGGCGCCTTCGTGCGCCATACGATCGGCCCGGCCTACATCACGGCCGCACTGGCCTATGGCTGGCAGGACGTCACCACCAACCGCATCGTCACGGCCGCCGGCGTCGATCAGTTGCGCGCGCAATTCAACGCCAACGCCTTCTCGGGCCGTGTCGAGGGCGGCTACCGCTATGCCACGCAATGGATCGGCCTGACGCCCTATGCGGCGCTCCAGGCCACCATGTTCAGCCTTCCGAACTATTCGGAGTTCGCGGTGGTCGGCAGCAACAATTTTGCGCTCAACTATGCCGCCAAGGACGTCACCAGCACGCGCACCGAGCTCGGCCTGCGCGCGGACAGGTCGTTCGCCGCCGCCGGCGGCCTGATGACCCTGCGCGGTCGCCTCGCCTGGGCGCATGACTTCAATCCTGATCGCACCGTCGGCGCCGTGTTCCAGGCGCTGCCGGGCGCAGCCTTCGTCGTCAACGGTGCCGCACAGTCGCGCGATTCAGCGCTGACCACGGCGGCGGTGCAGGTGAACTGGATGAACGGCTGGTCAGCGTCGGCGACCTTCGAGGGTGAATTCTCGAACGTCACCCGCTCCTACGCCGGCAAGGGCGTCGTGCGCTACGCGTGGTAAGCTCTATCGCTTCTGCTGTGGCGGTTTGCGCGGCGGGCGAGGGGCGGCGGCGGGCGCGGGCGTTCCGCTCATCTTGTTGGCGGCCTCGCTGAGGTCGAGCAGGGTGCGACGGCCGTCTTCGAGATAGCTCGCCGATTTCCTCTTCATGGTATCGGCAAGCTCGTGCAGCCCCTTGATCTTCTCGAACAGCTCGTCGGCCTTGCCGTCGACGAAGCCGGGCATCACGCTTTCGATCTTGGTGACTGCCTTGTCGAAGCCGGCGAAGGCGGTGTCGACCTTGGCCATGACGGAATCGATTTCGCCGCCCTTGCTCCTGAGATCTGCGGTGTAGTTCTCGAACGTGCGTAGACCCTCCTTGATCGCCGGGGCGTTGCTGACGATCGTGCGGTCGACGCTGTGCAGCGTGTCGACGATCGACTCGGCATCGCTGAGATCGGCGGTCAACACGGGGACGCCGTCGGCATCGAGCGGCACCGGAGGCGCGGACGGCGCGCCGCCGATCAGCGAGACCGCGGCAACGCCGGTGAGGCCCTGGAACTCGATGCCCGCCACGGTGTCCTTGCGGATCGGCGCGGCGTTATCGAGCGACACCAGCGCCACAACCTTGCGCGGATTGTCCAGCTTGATTGACAGGATCTGGCCCGCCGGCACGCCATCGAAATTGACCGGCCCGCCGCGTCGCAGTCCGCTGGCGGAACCGCCTTCGAACACCACGCGCAACTGGCTGCGGCTCTGGGCGGTGCGCCATTTCTGCACGCCGAGCAAGCCGCCGAACGCCACGGCAATCACCGCCAGCGTCGCCGTTCCGATCACAAGATTGCTCGCGCGTGCCATCAGGTGCGATTCTACGGCCAAAGCGGGGAAGTTGGAAGAAGGTCGCAATGGTACGCAGGGCGGGTTAGCGAAGCGTAACCCGCCACGGTCTAGCGCGAGCATTGGGTCGAATTGGCGGATTACGCTGCGCTAATGCGCCCTGCGCGACATCAATGTCCGGCGGCGCGTTTGGCGGCCGCGTTGTTCAGCACGATCAGGGCGTCGACGGCCACGCCCGTCCTGGTGTTGATCAGGAACGGATTGATGTCGATCGAGGCGATCCTGTTCCCGGCATCCGCGATCAGATTTGACAGGCCGACCAGCGCTTTCACGGCGGAGACCTCGTGCAACGCCGGCTTGCCGCGATAGCCGCGCATCTTGATCCCGGCCTTGGTGCGGCCGATCAGCAGCCGCGCCTCGGCCTCGTCCAGCGGCGCGCCGGCGAGCGCGACGTCCTTCATCAGCTCGATATCGATGCCGCCGGTGCCGAACAGCACCACCGGCCCCATCTCGGCATCGAGCGAGGCGCCGACCACGAGCTCGAGATCGGCCTTGACCTGCTGCGCGATCAGGATGCCGTCGAGCTTCGGCTTGCCCTTCAGCTTGTTGACCCGCGCGGTGATATCGGAAAATGCCTTCTTCACTTCGGCCGCGCTGTTGAGATTCAGCACCACGCCGCCGATGTCGGATTTGTGCAGGATCTCGGCGCTGACGACCTTTGCGACGACCGGAAAGCCGATCTGCTTGGCGAGTTTCACCGCCTCGGCTGCCGTCTGCGCGATCGCCTCCTTCGAGACCGGGATGCCATAGGCCTTCAGGAGCTTCTTCGAAGCGACCTCGTCGAGCGCGGCGCCGCTCGCCGATTTCAGAGCCTTTTCCAGCACGGCGCGCGCGGCCGGCTTCGAGCTCGAGACGATGTCGGGCACTTCTTTGCGCAGCTCGGCATAGGCGAGCAGCGACTTGATCGCTGTCACCGCGCGGTCCATGCCCTGCATGACTGCGAGATGCGGCAGCGATTTGCGCAAGTCCTTGGTGAACTCGCTGAAGCCGATCGACATCGCGCTGACGTAGATCACGGGTTTTGCGGCCTGGCCCGCCATCTCGTTGACGATACGTAAGTTGCGCTCGCGCAGTTCGTGCGGCGCCTTTGGCAGCTCGGCATCGACGATGACGATGTCGATATCGGGGTCGTCGATCATCAGCTTGATCGACTTCATGTAGACCGAGGGATCGACCACCGCGGCAAAGCCGGCATCGAGCGGATTGCCGACGATCGAGCCCGGCCCGAGCATTTTTGCGAGCTCCGAGCCGACATGCGGGCTCAGCGGCGCAAAATTCAGGCCTTCGGCATAGAAGGCGTCAAGCAGCATGCCGCGCTTGCCGCCAGATAGCGTGACCGCGGCGAGCCTGTTACCTTTGGGCACGGTCGAATGGACGAAGCATTCGGTGGTCTCGATCAACTCGTCGAGCCCGCCGACCCGGATCACGCCTTCGCGTGTCGCGATGGCATCGAACGTCTCGATCGAGCCTGCGAGCGCACCGGTATGCGCCATCGCGGCGGCGCGGCCGCCCTCGGATGAGCCTAGCTTGAGCGCGATCACCGGTTTGCTCGCGGCACGCGCCGCCTTGCAGGCATCGCGGAACGCCTTGGTGTTGCGCACGCCTTCGAGGTAGACGACGATCACCTTGATGCTCGGATCCTCCGCGAAATAGCGCATCAGGTCGGGCGTCTCGAGCCCGGTCTCGTTACCGGTCGTGACCATGTAGCCGACGCCGACACCGCGATCCTCCAGCGCCTGGCGGATCGCCATGACGATGGCGCCGGACTGCCCGGCGATCGCCACCGCGCCCTGTTCCATGGTGACGATGCGGTCGTCGATATTGGTGAAGAGCTTTTCGCCGGCGCTTAGATTGCCGAGGCAATTTGGGCCGGTGACCGCAAGTCCCGTTTCGCGAATCGCGGCTTGCAATTCGGCTGCGAGCTTCTGGCTCTCCTCATCCTGCAACTCGCTGAAGCCGGAGGTGACGATGGTGGCCGAACGCGCACCGGCCGCGGCGGCGTCGCGGATCACCTGCACCGCAAAGCGCGCCGGCACCAGCACCAGCACGTGATCCGGCTTTTCCGGCAGGCTCGCAAAGTCCTTGAAGCAGGGGACGCCCCAGATCGTCTCGCGCTTGGCGTTGACCGGATAGAGCCCGCCCTCATAACCGTATTTGACCAGATTATTCCAGATGCGCTCGGCATAGTTGCCGGGCTTGTCGGTCGCGCCGACCAGCACGATGTTGTGCGGGTGCAGCATGGCGTGGATGCCCTTGACGATTTCGCCGGCGTCGGGCGGTGGGGACCAGGGGCGCGGAGAAACGGCAGACACTCGGGCTTCCATGGCGCTTCCTCAGCTTTTGTTCTTGTTGCAGCGCGCTGTCATGCGCCGGGTTCGGGCGGGGCTGATCGTAACGGGCACCATGCCGCGAGGCGGAATGGCTGAGACATTGCGATAAGGCTAGCATCACCAGACTTTTGGCGAAAGTGCGAACGATCCGGCGAAGTGCTAGGAATTCGCGCGATCGTTCTCCAAATGGTGCTCATGCCGCTGCTCTCTGTTGTTGTCCCGACTCTCAATCGTCCCGATACGCTGCGTCACGCGCTGGCAACCATGGCCTGCCAGCCCGCGGACGCGGATTGCGAGTTCATCGTCCAGAACAATGGCGGCAACCCCGATATTGCCGAGATGGTCGAAGGCCTGAAGGACGCGCGCTTCAAACACTTCGCCAGCGACACCGTCCTCACCATGACCGACAATTGGGAGGCGGCGCTCGGCCATGCCAGCGGCGAGTACGTCACGTTCATCGGCGACGACGACGGCTTGATGCCCTATGCGTGCGCGACGGCGACGGACATTCTCGCGGGCCGGAAGATCGATCTGCTGAGCTGGCGCGCCTACAGCTACCACTGGCCGGACTATTATCATCCGGCCTTTCGCAACCGGCTGCTGGCGGAGATCGACCTTGCCTCGTCGGTGAAGCGGGTCTCCTCGCGCAGTGAGCTGGCGCGCATCTTCGCCTTCCAGGCTCACTATTCGTACCTGCCGATGATCTACAATTCGTTCGTCCGCCGCAGCGTCATCGATCGGATGCGCGCGATTGGCGGGCGCTATTTCATCGGTCTTTCGCCGGATGTCGCGTCCGGCATCGCCAACGCTGCGCTGACCGACAGCTTCGTCCGCCTGTCGCGGCCCCTGGGCATGTCCGGCATTTCGCAGCACAGCACCGGTCACGCGCTGTTCTTCGAGACCACGAATCTCCTCGCGACGTCGCGAGGGGCTCGCGATTTCGGGGCCATTGACGGCGATCCGCAGTTGCCCGATCTGAACGCGCTCCATCTCTTCATCGCCAAGGACATGCTGGTCCTCAAACGCCTGCTGCTGGCGGACGACGATCACGTACAAATCGACTACAGGGCACTGGCGCAGGCCCTTGCGACCGACATCAACGATCGGCCGCTCCTGTATGACCGGACCGTGCAGACCATCGGCGAACTCGCCGGCACGCACGGCTTCGACGTCGCCGACATCATCGTTCCTGCACGCCTTGCGGATCGTCCGCCGCCTGGCCGACGGGGTATGCACGCGGCTGGCCCGAACCGGGCGGTTTACGAGCTCGACGGCTCCGCGCTTGGGCTCGCTTCGATCGCGGATGCGGTGCGCGTGATCGCGCAGTTCGTTCCGGACCAGGAGCCATTCGATCCGGCCACCCTCGACATTTCCGTGTCCGCGCCACTCCTGGGCAGAGCGGAACTCAGCTTCGCGCGTGACAGAACCGGTGTCGCCGCCCTGGTCGAGGGATGGAGTGAGCCGGAGGAATGGGGCACCTGGTCAGTTGCCAGGAAATGCGTGCTCCGCTTCGAGGTCCGTCCCGTTCCATCCCGACCGATCGAGCTCGTGCTGGCGTGCCGGGCTTTTGTCTCCGAGAGGAATCCGCAGCTGCGTGTCGTCTGCCGCGTCGGCGACGGTGTGCCGCAGCAGCTGGATTTCTCGACGGATGCGTTCGCCGGCCTGCGCAGGCTGATGCTCGATCCTGCCGCGATTGCTGCCGACGGGACCTTGACCATCAGCCTGGCGCTATCCGATCCGCGCTCACCCGCGGATCTGGCGTTGAGCTCCGATGTGCGGCCGCTCGGCATCGGGCTCGAACGGATCTGGCTCGAACGCGGCACCCGCACCGCGTAACGCCGCTGATCCCGGCTCGCTCAGTAGCGCAGCAGGCTCAGCTTGTAGGCGTAATGATAGGCCAGTTGCTTTGCGAGATAGGATGCGATGGCGCGGCGGATTTGCAGCTGCGTCGGATCGAAGCCGAGAACGCGGCGCCGCAGGATGCCCATCTCCCTGACGCCGACCGCGTAGGTTGCGGCGGTCTTCTGGGCATCATGGATCCGGAAGCAGGCGAGGAATCGCGGCAAGCGCACGAACTTGAATCCCGCGGCCTGCGCCCGCAGGATGAAGTCCCAGTCCATCGCATAGTGAAAGCTCTCGTCGATAGGTCCGATCCCGTCCCACACGCGCCTGCGCCAGAACATCGTTTCTTGCGGAATATAGTCGGCATATTGCAACGTCTTGCCGTCATGCGGCGGCAACACGGCACGCCCGACCTCGAGCCCATCGCTATCGACGAAGACGCGATGGCCATAGACGACGTCGACGTCGGGATGGGACGCGAAGTAGTTGGCGACATAGGCCAGCGTCCCCGGCAGCAGCATGTCGTCGCTGTTCAGGTAAGCCATGATTTCGCTGTCGGTGCCGGCGAAGCCCAGATTGATGGCGTTGGATTGCCCCTTGTCCGGCTCGCTGTTCCAGCTGATGCTGTCGCCACGGCTCTTCAACAGATCGATCGTGCCGTCGATCGAAGCGCCGTCCTGCACGTGGTAATACAGGTTCGGATAGTTCTGACTGACGATGCTCTCGATCGTGGCGCCGAGATATTGCGCGTGATTGTAGCTGGGCGTGACCATTGCGATCCGCGGCGCAGTCGCGGTGATCGCCGGTGCGGGCGGGAACGCGGTCAGGTTGAGCAGGCGCGGCGGATATTGCTCGAAGGTCCAGATCGGCGGGCGACGCCAGAGGCTCCGAAGCGAGGAGCGTCTCTGCCCGGCGGCAACGAGATTCAGATTCCTTTCCAGTAGCGCGACTCGGTTTTCCAGCTGTTCGAGACGCTGCCTGTACTCGTCGTCCATTACTGTTTGCCCCAAAAACTGCGGCGTCAAAAGATCAACCAGCCACTCTTATAGGTCTATGGACGACGGCGCCAGTTCAGCAGTTCCACCAGGCGCGATTGCCCGGCACTCAAGCGCGGCTTATCGACGCTCAGTGGGCTCCTGACGGGTCGTTTACGAACCCCTGTTCACGGGTTTCAATCAACGTTGCATGCAGGACGTAGCGCTCGGGACCCGAGGTAATTGCGTCGAACGGCCAGCAGGTCGCGAGCACAAGCTCGAAACCCTGTGCCGCAGGATCGATGCCCGATGTATCGAAATGGACCACGGCCGAGGAATCCGCGCGATAGCGAAAGTGCTTGCCGTCGCTGCGCGTAACATCGATTGCGTCACCAATGGCAACATTCCGCAAGAACCGGAAATGCGTGTCGCGATGCGCAGCATATACCGCAATGCCGCGTTCGCCCGCATCAACCGTTTGGTTGAGGTGGCCGGGGCCGAAAGCGAGCGCCTGGCCGCTCGTGCCGTCCAGCACGATGGCGCTGGCGCCGATCCGCTTCACCTCGATCCGCGCGACCGGCCAGGTATCGGCCCATGACCACGGTTTGACCGCCCGGCCCGTCGTCACGCTCTCGTTGAATGCGCGGTCCAGCAGCACCTGCGCGAGCCAGGCTTTTGCATGGATGTAGGCGCCGTCGCCGAACAAGATGACGCCGACCAGCGCGAGAACCAGGGGAGAGATGAAGCGGGGCATTGTGCCAATTCCCCGTCATTGCGAGGAGCGAAGCGACGAAGCAATCCAGACTGTCTCAGCGGACGGATCTCTGGATTGCTTCGCTTTGCTCGCAATGACGAATTCGGTTGAGACGGCGTGTTCAAGAAAAAGGCGCGCGCGGCCGTTGGTGCGGGACGGGCAGCCGCGCGCGCTAACAGAGGAGTTCGGGGGGCTCCTCTCTCAAGCGGCGTCAGTGAGCAAGGTCTGACGCCGGTTGAACACGAACAGGATCAGGGCGAGCACGATCAAGATCAGGCCTGCGATCATCTTCAGCTCGGCCGAGGTTGCAGTCTTTGGCAGGCGGATCGCATCGGGCGCGGCGGGGGTCGGCCGCCTTGCCGCCGGCTGGCTGCGCGCATCGGCATGGTGTTCGCGCAGCTGTGTCGGCGCTTGCTGCGGCCGTTCGCCAAAAACCTTCTCGAAGTCCCAGCCGGCCGGCAGGTTGATCGGCAACTCGCTGAGCTTGAGCGGCGCGCCCTCGGGGCGGCTCGGCGTCTTGTCGACAGCGACGAGGCTGGTGAGCCGCGTGACGATCTGATGGTCGAGCGCCAGCGCCAGGATCGCCTTGTCGGAGTCATCCGGCGTCATCTCGCGTAGGGTGCGCGCCACCTCGGCATCGCCGATCTTGCGTCTGGCCCAGAGTTTCGACAGCCCCTTGCCTTCGGCGGCATTTTGCAGCGGCAGCGTCACCGACCATGGGCGGTCGCCGACGCGGCCTTTGATTTCGAGCGAGCCGGCGAGCTTGTCGAGCTTGGCCGCCAGCACCAGCGGTTCGTCGCGATAGACGTCGGGAATGATCGCCGGCGTGATGTCAGCCTTCGCGTCGGAGAATTTTACGCTGAGGCCGGTTACAGCCGGGTTCTCCAGCTTGGCGAACAGGCCGCGCATGCGCTCCTCGACCTGCTCGACCGAGCCGATATGGGTGAAGGCGCCGCGGCCGAGCTCGGAGGCGCGCGTCATGAGGTAGGTGTTGGGCGCGGAGCCGATGCCGACCATAAAGACGCGCGAGCGGCCGCGCATCGACGTGATCGTTTCGAATAATTGCTGCTCGTTGCCGATTGCACCGTCGGTCAGGAACACGATCTGGCGGACCATGCTGGTATCGCCGAGCTTGTCGGTTAGCGCGGCGCGCATCGCCGGCACCATCTCGGTGCCGCCGCGCGCCTGCAACGCGCTCACGAAAGAGGTTGCCTCGCCGACATGCGCGGCATCCGCGGGCGCGGAGGCCGGAAACAGCACATCCATGGTGTCGTCGAAACGGATAACGTTGAAGCGATCGTTCGGTTGGAGGCGGCCGAGAGCATAGAGCAGGCTCGCCTTGGCCTGCACGATCGACGTGCCGCCCATCGAGCCGGAATTGTCGATCACGAACACGACCTCGCGCGGCAGCGGCTTTTGCGTCGGCTGCTCGGCGCTGGGCGGGGTGACGAAGGCGAGCAGATAATCGGCATCGCCGACATGTTCGCGGAACAGGCCGACCGACGGCGCCTTCTCGGCGGCCGGTTTCCAGGTCAGCTCGAAATCGCGGTCGGCGGGCACCGCGCCGTCGGCGAGTGTGACGATGCGGGTCGTACTATCAGGGCTTTCCGTCTTGACGTTATGATGGTGGCTCCTGACCTCGCCGAGCGCAAAGCCGGCCTTCAGGCGCACGGTGATGCTGGTCGGATTGACCGGCGCATTCTTCGTGGGATCCAGCACCGGCGGCGAGATTCGGTCACGATCCGGCACCGCGTCTGAATTGGTCGCGCCCCAGCCCGAGCCGTCCTTGCGGAAGTCGACGCTCTGCACGATGGGTGCCGGATTGTAGCGCGGAGCAACCACCAACGGCAGGCGCAGCGAATATTCGTTGCCACTCTGATGCACCGGCTCCTGATATTCGATCTGCACCAGCACGGTTTCGCCGGGGCCGATATTGGCGACCGAATTGGTGAAGATGTTCGGCCGCTCCTGTTCGGTGAGCGCGGCTTTCTGACCGGCGCTGCGCGCCTGCTCGTAGATGATGCGAGCCTGCTGCCGCTCCTTGATATCGCCGACGATGACGCGGTCGCCGACCACCATCTTCAGCGTATCGACGGCGCCATTGGTCGCGAGCGGATAGACATAGGTGGCCTCGACCCAGTCCTTGGTCGGGTTGCGGAAGATCTGGGTGACGCGGGCGCGCAATGTCGGGCCCGATACCGTGATGTCGACATCGGTGCCGAGGCGGATCGCTTCGGTATAGGCGCCGTCTTCCTTCAGCAGCAGGCTGCCGGATTTGGCGTCGCCGGGCTGGAGCAGGCCGGCCTGCTCCGTCGTCGCCGACCAGCCGGGCTCGAAGCTCACCAGCAGGGCAACGAAGGCGACCAGCATGACCGCGATGCCCTGCACCAGAAGAAACAATCCGAATTTGATCAGGCGCCCCAGCATCGGGTGCTCGTCGCTGTCTGTGGTGTCGTAGGTATCCATTTGGCCTGCTCCCGTAGGATGATTGCTGGCTCTCAGCATCTGCCGGGAGCGCAAGTCTCGCGAGCAGAACGATCGGCAATGTTCCGCCCCGGCCGGCCCGGGTGGGCCGCCGCCGGGCGGTCAAGTGCGGTTTTGTGCTGGTTTGTCCGCCCTGCTAGACTGGCGGCCCCAAGGCAGGGTTGACGATGCAGACGCAGGACGACAAGCAGCTTTCCGACGAGCAGAGCCGCGAGATCGCGGAGACCATTCGCGAGGAGCTCGCCAGGCGACGAATTTCCCGGCAGGCGCTGGCCGAGCAGGCCAAGCTCAGCCTGTCGACATTGGAGAAGGTGCTCGGCGGCCGCCGGCCGTTCACACTGGCGACGACCGTGCGGCTGGAGCAGGCGCTCGGCGTCTCCTTACGCAAAAGCGCCCCCGTGGTGACGCCTCCGGCCGCGAACGATGTCGCACCCGACAGCCTCGGTTCCTACTCGCATCGCGCCGTGACCTGGATCGAGGACGTCTACATCACGCTGCGGCCGTCCTTCGGCGACAAGGACGCGATCTTCGCCTACCGCACCGAGATCGTCTGGGAGCCGAAAGTCTCTTCACTGGTGTTCCGCGAAGGCGAGCGGACCGATGCGGCCTATGAGCACACCGGCGAAGTTGCGGTGCCGCATCAGTCCGGCTTCATCTACCTCGTCATCATCAAACACGGCCAGCATCGCGTGATCACGGTGTCGCGGCCGACGGTGACTGGTGCGATGTACGGGATCATCTCGACGCTCCGCGCCGGCCCCGGCTCGCAACTGACGCCGATCGCGGCCCCGATCGCCTACGTGCCCGCACGAAATCTTACCGACCCGTCAGTGGGACGGATCACATCCGACCACGCAAGCTACAAGCTATACCAGGATCATCTTCGCCGCACTGTCGACGAATCTTTTGCGCTATTTCTGCCTGCCTAAGCCAAACGCCTGAGTCGGCGACCCGCGCGATCATGTTGAGGAGTGAGATCCGGCATGAGTCCCGACCCCATGTTCTCGGTGATCATCCCGCTCGAATATCATCGCGGGCAGTGGGAGCAGTCCTGGCTCGGCTGGATCGCGCAGACCGCGGATAAATCTCTCTACGAGATCATCCTCGTCGTGCCGCCCGACTTCACGGCACGCGAGGAATTGAAGGCGCTCGCAGGCGACGAAGCCCGGATCGAATATGCCGGTTTCGGGCACGACATTGGGCTCTGCGCATTCGGCGCCACCAAGGCCCGGGGCAGATATCTGTTCTTCACGGAATCGCATTGCCGTCCCGAACCTGACGTGATCGCACTCTGCCTGCGTGCGATCGATGCGCATTCGGATTGGGCGGGGTTTTCGTGCCGATCGGTCCCGATCTGCCACAACCGCCTGTCTGTCGCGGAGGCGGCCATGTATCAGGCCGACATCGAGTTCGGCATGACGCAGCATCCCTGGCGCAAGGTGCTCGATCAGTGCTTCGTGACGCGGCGCGATGTCTACTGGGAATGCGGCGGCTTGCGCGAGGAGCTCGGCCATTTCGCCGAATGGGTGCTCGCCGCCGCATATCACGCGAGGGGCTATGCGATCGGCTATCTCGAAGAAGCACGCTTCCACCACTACTATGTCGGCCAAATCGGCGAACTGAAGAAGTTCACGCTTGATTTCGTGCAGGGCGAGATCCGCTATCTCAGCGAGGCACGCCGCGATCCCGGCAGCGAGTTGCTCGAAATTCCGGTCGAATGGAGCGAGCGCGACAAGCTCGATTCCGCGATCGCCCGCAATGCGCTGAGCGCGTTCGTGCGCTACAGCCTCGCGGGCCGGGGCTGGAGACGGCCGGATGAAATGCTGCGGGCCTGCTGGCGCTGGGCCGCCCCTGCGTTGCTCAACGATTTTCGCGCGCGCCTGGCGGCGCGCATCGCCGTCTTGCATGCGCGCGCGGTCCTGACCGTCCTAACCGCGGTCGGGTCAAGCGCGGCCATCGGGCGATGGATGAAGCGATACATCGCATCGCTGATCCGGCTTCAGAGGCTCGATTGTATCCGCCGCATTTGTTCGCATGCGGGGCCCCCTACGAGATTGTTCGGTGACTGTGTTCTTGCGCAGATCGGTTTCCATCGCATGGAATCTTCGGCCGGCCACAAATTTTGCTGGAGCGAGCCGCAGGCCGCCGTCCGCATCGAGGGAGCCTGCGGGCGCAACATCGTGCGTATCCTGAGCCCGGCTTTTCGTGCGCCGCTGGATCGGATCGGTGTGTATTTCTATCTCGACGGTGCGACCGTGGATCCTGCTGCGATCGTCGTCGGTCACGACAGCTTTACGCTGCGGGTCGATCTGCCACCGTCGGGCATCGCCACCCTCGCATGGGTATGCCCTGTGTTGAGGGGCGTCGGTGACTCGCGTCGTCTTGGCCTGTCCATCGTGGCCATCGACGTCGGGCGCGCTGAAAAGGAATAGCGGCCCTTCGGCCGCTATTCTGTATTTACAGGTCGGTAGTGCAAGTCGAGCTAACCGCCGGTTTCGGCGCTGATGATATCGCCGAACAGCTCCCACTGGCCCTTCTTGAAGCGCCACATCTTGAGCTGCTCGATCGGCGCGAAGTCCGTGGACGAGGTGTTGATCTTGATGCCGGGGATCAGCGTGTCGGGGACGAAGTCTTTCAGGCTGGCGGCCTGCTTCATCACGTTCTCACGGGTCAGATTGTCGCCCGACTGCTTCAGCACCTGCACCATGGTCTGGGCCGCGGCATAGGCGTAAACCAGGTTGGCATCCGAGATGTTGGCACCGGGCATGTACTTGTCGATGAAGACCATGAACTTCTTCATGCCTTCATCGTCCTTCCACTGCGGATCCGACGCGTCCTTCAGGTAGCCCGCCGACAGCACGCCTTCGGAGGCCTCGAGGCCGGCCGGCTTCATCACCGCGCCGATCGACACCGAGACGTCGGTCATCAGGTGCATCGGCTTCCACTCCAGCTCAGCGATCTTCTTGATGGCCTGTGCCGCGAACTTCGGCGTCGCGATGTTGACGAAGGTATCGGCGCCGGTGCCCTTGAGCTTGACGATATGGGCATCGATCGACGGCTCCGACGTCTCGTAGCTCTCTTCTGCCACGATCAGCTTCGATGCCTTGTCGCCGAACACGTCTTTGATGCCGGCGAGGTAGTCTTTGCCGAAATCGTCATTGGCATAGAAGATCGCGACCTTCGCGTCCGGCTTCTCCTTCAGAATGTATTTTGCGAAAATCTGTGCCTCCACCCGGTAGCTGGGCTGGAAGCCCATGGTCCAGGGAAAGCTCTTCGGGTCGTTCCACTTGCTGGCGCCGGTGGCGAGGAAGAGCTGCGGCACCTTCTTGGAATTGTGATATTTCTGTACGGCGGTCTGGGTCGGCGTACCCAGCGCGTTGAAGACCAGGAACACCTCGTCGCTCTCGATCAGCTTGCGGATCTGCTCCACGGTCTTCGGCGGTGAGTAGCCGTCGTCATAGGAAATCCAGTTGATCTTGCGGCCGTTGATGCCGCCCTGATCGTTGATCATCTTGAAATAGGCTTCCTCGGTCTTGCCGATGACGCCGTAGGCGGAAGCCGGACCGGAATAGGCCTCGACATTGCCGATCTTGATCTCGGTGTCGGTGACTCCGGTGTCGTACGCCTTCTGCGCTTGGGCGCCCTGGGTGGTGAACAACGTCAGCGCGGCTGCCGCGGCAAGCAGAGAGAGTTTCTTGTTCATGAAAATTCCTTGGGGTTTCTTTGGGGTTTCTTTTGGTTGAGCAGGCACGTCGAAAAAGAAAAGCGCCCCGCAAGAGGGGCGCTTTGGTCAGGCGTTGGCGACTTTCTTGTCGACTTCCGAAGCCACCGAGAAGTCCTTGCGCAAGGTTGGTTTGTGGATCTTGCCGGTGGCGTTGCGCGGCAGCGCATCGACGAACCGAACCTGGCGCGGACATTTGAAGCGCGCGAGATTCGCCGCGCAATGCGCGAGGACATCCGTCTCGGTCAGCCGCTGGCCGGGCTTGACCGCGACGATCGCAAGACCCACCTCGCCCCATTGCGGATCGGCAATGCCGATCACGGCGGCTTCCGCGATGGCGTTAAGCTGATGCAGGACGTTCTCGACCTCGGCCGGATAGACGTTCTCGCCGCCCGAGATGTACATGTCCTTCCAGCGGTCGACGATGTAAAAAAAGCCTTCCTCGTCGACGCGGGTCGCGTCGCCGGTGTGCAGCCAGCCGTCGGTGAAGGAGGTCTTGTTCGCCTCCGGCCTGTTCCAGTAGCCGGGCGTGATGTTGGGTCCCTTCACCCAGAGCTCACCGAGTTCGCCGACAACGGCATCGCTGCCGTCGGGCCGTACGATCCGCACTTCCGTGTGCAGCACCGGCTTGCCGGCGGAGCCGGCTTTGCGCGCAGCATCCTCGCGGTCCAGCACCAGCACGGCCGGCGAGGTCTCGGTCATGCCATAGCCCTGCTGGAGCGCGACGCCGCGCGTCTCCCACACCTTCAGCAACGGCACCGGCATCGGCGCGCCGCCGACGCCGCAGACGATCAGCCGGCCGAGATCGGTTGTCGCGAATGTCGGATGCTGTGCCATGAACTGGTAGATCGCGGGCACGCCGAAGAAGACATTGATGCCCTGCGCGGGATCGTTGAGCAGGCCGAGCGCCGTGCCGGGATCGAACGCCCGCATGATCATCACGGTGCCGCCGGCATGCAGCGCCGGGTTGGTGTAGCAATTCAGCCCGCCGGTGTGGAACAGCGGCAGCACGGTGAGCAGCACCGAGGCAGGTCCGATACAGGCGGGCCCACCAAGATTGACGCAATTCCAGAAGGTCATGCCATGGGTGATGGTCGCGCCCTTCGGATGACCTGTGGTGCCCGAGGTGTACATGATGGTCGAGACATCATCGAGCGTGACCTCTTCCGCGCGGTCGAGCGGCTTTGCTGCGGCGATGCCGGCCTCGTAAGTGCCGCCGGGTCCGAGCAGCAGGCTCGTGCCAATGCCGCACAGTTTCGCCACTGCAAGCGCCGTCTCGGCGAGATCGGTGTCATGGATCATCACGTCAGGCGCGCAATCGCCGGTGATGAACTGAAGCTCGGGAACGGTGAGGCGGGTGTTGAGCGGCACGAAGATGGCACCTAACCGTCCGCAGGCGAACTGCACCTCCAGCGTATCGGTCGTGTTCAGCGCCAGCACCGCGAGGCGGTCGCCGCGCGAGACCTTGAGGTTGTCGCGGAGGAATCCCGCTAGGCGGGAGATGCGCGCATCGAGCTGCGCATAGGTGAAGCGGCGCTGGCTCGCGAGGTCGACCACCGCGACCTTGTCGGGCGTGCGGCGGCCATGATGGACGATCCAGTCGTAGTAACGAACGGCCAAAAATCCCTCCCTCGGCGGTCTGGTGCCGCCTGCGTCTCTGTTGCTTTGCACCATGCCCGGCATGGCCCTGGGGCCAGCCCGAGTTTGTGCCTCGACGTCTTTTTTGTTTCGGAGTTGGCCTGCGAGGGGCGAAAATCGTCTTGCGTTGAGTTGCTAGGCCAGGACCGGTCTGGAGCGGCTCTCGCCGATCAGCCACTCCGCGCAAGTGAGCCGTCATGGTTCCGGCCATGGTTGACGCGACGAATCCGTCTGCGAGGCGAGAGTGCGATGAAGAGCCCGTTCTATACCGCCGAGCACGATGCCTTTCGCGATGTGATGCGCCGCTTCGTCGACAAGGAGATCGCGCCGTTCGCCCATGAATGGGACGAGGCCGGCGAATTTCCCCGTGCGCTCTATCGCAAGGCTGCCGGGATCGGGCTGTTGGGGCTCGGATTCCCCGAGGAATATGGCGGGATCGCCGCCGACCAGTTCATGAAGATCGTCGCCAGCCAGGAATTGGCGCGGGCCGGCGCCGGCGGTGTCAGCGCCAGCCTGATGAGCCACACCATCGGCTCGCCGCCGATCGCGCGGGCGGCGCGCCCCGAGGTGAAGGCGCGCGTGCTGCCGCAGGTGCTCGCCGGCTACAAGATCTCTGCGCTCGCGATCACCGAGCCGGGCGGCGGTTCTGATGTCGCGGGTCTCCGCACCAGGGCGCAGCGGGACGGTGATCACTACGTCGTGAGTGGCGAAAAAACCTTCATCACCTCGGGCATCCGCGCCGACTATCTGACCGTTGCGGTGCGCACCGGCGGCGAAGGCGCCGGCGGCGTCAGTCTGCTCCTGATCGAGGGCGACACGCCCGGCCTGTCGCGCACAAAACTGAAGAAGATGGGCTGGTGGGCCTCCGACACCGCGACGCTGCATTTCGACGACTGCCGCGTGCCGGCCGAAAATCTGATCGGCGAGGAGGGACAGGGCTTCAAGATCATCATGCAGAACTTCAACAGCGAGCGCATGGGCATGGCGGCGGGCTGCACCGCCTTCGCCCGCGTCTGCCTCGATGAAGCCATCGCCTACGCCAAGGAGCGCAAGACTTTTGGCAAGCCGCTCGCCCAGCACCAGGTGATCCGCCACAAGATCGTCGACATGGCCCAGAAGGTCGCGGCGTCGCAATCGATGCTGGAGCTGCTGGCCTGGCGGCTGGAGCAGGGCGAGAGCCCCGTCGCGGAAATCTGCATGATGAAGAACCAGGCGACGCAGACCATGGCGTTCTGCGCCTCGGAAGCCGTGCAGATTTTTGGCGGCGCCGGCTTCATGCGCGGCATCAAGGCCGAGCGCATCTATCGCGAGGTCAAGGTCAACGCCATCGGCGGCGGCACTGAGGAGATCATGAAGGATCTGGCGTCAAGACAGATGGGGTTGTGAGGACATAATGCTATTCACCGCCGACCACGACGACATCCGCCGCTCCTTGCAAAAATTCATCGCCAACGAGATCAACCCTCATGTCGATGAATGGGAGAAGGCCGACATCTTTCCGGCGCATGAGCTGTTCAAGAAGATGGGCAGCCTCGGCTTTCTCGGATTGAACAAGCCGGTCGAGTTCGGCGGTTCGGGGCTCGATTATTCCTACGCGCTGATGATGGCGGAGGAGCTGGGTGCGATCACCTGCGGTGGCGTGCCGATGGCGATCGGGGTGCAGACCGACATGGCAACGCCGGCGCTGGCGCGGTTCGGCTCCGACAAGGTGCGGCGCGAGTTTCTGGCGCCCTCGATCTCCGGCGACTATGTGGCCTGCATCGGCGTTTCCGAGCCCGGCGCAGGCTCCGACGTCGCTTCGATCAAGACCAATGCGCGCTCCGACGGCGACGACTACGTTATCAACGGCGGCAAGATGTGGATCACCAACGGCACCCAGGCCGACTGGATCTGCCTGCTCGCCAACACCGGCGATGGTCCCGTTCACCGCAACAAGTCGCTGATCTGCGTGCCCATGAAAGCCAAGGGCGTCACGGTCGCGCGAAAACTCGACAAGATGGGCATGCGCTCGTCGGACACCGCGCAGATCTTCTTCGACAATGTCCGTGTGCCCAAGCGCAACCGGATCGGCGAAGAGGGCAAGGGCTTTACCTACCAGATGGTCCAGTTCCAGGAGGAGCGGCTCTGGGGCGCGGCCGCCTGCCTGAAAGCGCATGAATACATCATCAACGAGACCATCGAGTACACAAGCAACCGCAAGGCGTTCGGGAAGTCGATTCTCGACAATCAGGTCGTCCACTTCAAGCTTGCGGAAATGCAGACCGAGGTCGAGCTGCTCCGCGCGCTGATCTATCGCGCCGCCGAGCAACTGGTCGCCGGCGAGGATGTCACAAAACTTGCGACCATGGCCAAGCTCAGGGCCGGCCGGCTCGGCCGCGAGCTCACCGACGCCTGCTTGCAATATTGGGGCGGAATGGGCTTTACCAATGAAACGCCGGTCAGCCGTGCCTATCGCGACAGCCGGCTGACCTCGATCGGCGGCGGTGCCGACGAGGTCATGCTGATGGTCCTGTGCAAGATGATGGGTACGCTGCCCGGCAGCAAAGGGAATGCTTCATGATCACGCTCTATCATTGCGATGCCGCGCGCTCGTTCCGTCCGCTCTGGATGCTGGAGGAGATGGGGCTTCGCTACGAACTGAAGATGCTGCCATTCCCGCCGCGCGTCTTCGCCAAGGAATATCTCGCGATCAATCCGCTCGGCACGATTCCCTTCATGGTCGACGGCGAGGCGAAGATGACGGAATCCTCCGGCATCTGCCACTACCTCGGCGCCAAGCACGGCCCGACGCCGCTGATGGTCGGACCGGAAGATCCCGCCTATGGCGTGTTCCTGAACTGGATGTATTTTTCCGACGCGACGTTAACCTTCCCGCAGACGCTGGTGCTCCGATACACCCAGCTCGAGCCGGAGGAGCGCCGCAATCCGCAAGTCGCCACCGATTATGCAAAATGGTTTCTGGGACGGCTGCGCGCCGTCGAGGCAGCGACCGCCAATGCCGAAACATTGTGCGCGGGCCGTTTCACCGCCGCTGACATTGTCATCGGTTACGCGCTCCGCCTCGCCGACAACATAGGGCTCGCCAAGGATTTTGGGCCAAATGTCGCGGCCTATTGGGCGCGATTGCAGCAGCGCGATGGTTTCAAGCGCGCGGTCGCTGCGGAGCAAAAGGCCGGAGCTGAGCAGAATGTTGCGCCGCGCGTGAGGGCGTAGGCCGGCGAAGACTGGGACTATTGTCTCATAACGGTTCCGGACGGGTGCATCACCGCCCTGAGCTGGCGATGTTTTGCGCTCCATGACAGCGCTATCCCGCCGTGACAGCGCCCAAATTTCCGCTAAGGTGACCTCCGTCCGCAGCGGCCAGAGAGCCGCGCGAGGAGGATCCCAATGGAAGATAACGGTCGCGAATCCGACCATCTCATGCTGATCACGCCGGAGCGGGTCTTCTATGCCGGCCTGCTCGGCCGTCCCCGCAAGCGGACGCCTGGTTGCTGCCATGTCTATGTGGCGGTGAAGGGCAATCTGCATCTGACGATCGACGACGTCCTCGCCACCGGCGAGTTGTTCGTCACCCTGCCGAACCAGCGACATTCCATCGCCAGCGACTACCGCACTGCAATCAGCGTCACGCTCGAGCCCGAGAGCATGCCGGATGGCGTGATCGAGGCCCTGGCCGCGCGTCTGATGGGACCCGACCGTGCGGTCTATGCCCGAAAAATCCTCGCCGCCTACGCGCTGCTGCGCCAGCACCGCTATGGCGACATCAACACCGCCGAGTTCGACGAGATG
Source organism: Bradyrhizobium sp. 1 (assembly GCF_023073315.1). GTDB lineage: Bacteria > Pseudomonadota > Alphaproteobacteria > Rhizobiales > Xanthobacteraceae > Bradyrhizobium. The sequence continues at coordinate 297,665 of NZ_JADPJH010000026.1, forward strand.
TGTTTTGGCGAGGCGCTGCCGCGTCGCGTGCTCGACCCGCGCGTGCTGCGCGCCGTCGCTCGCATCGGGCGCTTCTCCGGTGAGCCGGTGACGGCGGATACCTGTGCAACCGAAGCGGGTCTCTCCGCCTCGCGCTTCCTGCATCTGTTCAAGGAAGAGACCGGCATCTCGTTTCGCTCCTTCCGCGCCTGGAAGCGCGCGCGGCATCTGCTGCACTTCGCCAACCAGGACCTCAACCTCGCCCATCTCGCGCAGGACATCGGCTATCCCGATTCGACGCATTTCAGCCATTCGATCCGCCGCTTCTATGGCCTGAAGCCGCGCGCGATCTTCGTCGGCTCGCGGGATCTCGCGATCTATCGCAGCACCGAGACGGTGCGCCTGGCGGAAGCGAGCTAGCAACGCTCTCGTAGGGTGGGCAAAGGCGCTCTTGCGCCGTGCCCACCACCTCTCAGCAACTGGCAAAGATGGTGGGCACGCTTCGCTTTGCCCACCCTACGATAGCTCGTGTTTAGCTAGCTTCTCCGCGCAAGAAGCCGCATGCCGCGCGTCACATGATCGCAAGCGTTGAATTCTCAACGTGCGAGATATTTTGGGCATGAGCGACAAGGCCGTCATCACCTGCGCGCTGAACGGCGTGCTCACCGACCCCAAGCAGCACAATGTGCCCGTGACGCCCGAGCAGATGGCGCGCGAGGCCAGGGCTGCCTTCGATGCCGGCGCGTCCGTCATGCACATCCATCTGCGGCAGCAGGCGCCGGGAAAAGGGCATCTGCCGTCCTGGGAGGTCGCCGTCAGCAAGGAGATCCAGCAGGCGATCCGCGAAGCCTGCCCCGGCGTGATCATCAACCACACCTCGGGTGTTTCTGGCCCGAACTATAGCGGCGCGCTGGACTGTATCCGAGAGACCAAGCCGGAGATCGCCGCCTGCAACGCAGGCTCGCTGAATTATCTGAAGGTCAAGGCCGACAACAGCTGGGCCTGGCCGCCGATGATGTTCGATAACGCGGTCGAGAAAGTGAAGGACTATCTCGACGTCATGAACGCGGTCGGCACCATCCCCGAGTTCGAATGTTTTGACGTCGGCATCGTCCGCTGTGTCGGCATGTACCACCAGGTCGGCATGTACAAAGGTCCGCTCGAATATAATTTTGTGATGGGCGTCGCCTCCGGCATGCCGTCCGATCCCGACCTTCTGCCGATCCTGATCAAGCTGAAGCGCCCCGAAGCGCAATTTCAGGTTACCGCCATCGGCCGCGAGGAGATCTGGCCGCTGCACCAGCGCTGCGCCGAGCTCGGCGGCCACTTACGCACTGGCCTCGAGGACGCCTTCTATCTCGCCGACGGCAAGAAGGTGACGTCGAACGGCCAGCTGATCGAGGCCATCGCCGCCTGCGCTCGTCGCGCCGGCCGCGAGATCGCAAGCCCCGCCGAAGCGCGGAAGATCTTTGGGACGAATCGCTGAACACAGCCTCAACCGTCGTTGCGAGCGAAGCGAGGCAATCCAGAATGCATCTGCGGAAACAGACTGGATTGCTTCGTCGCTTTGCTCCTCGCAATGACGGGTAGGATAGGGTCATGTCCATTCTCGAAAACACCATTTCCCCCGGTAGCGCCGCCTACCACGCCAACCGCGACGGCATGCTTGCGCTGATCGACCGCATGCGCGCGCTCGAAGATCGCACGCGCGCTGCGTCCGACGGAGCAAAAGATCGCTTCCACAAGCGCGGCCAGCTGCTGCCGCGCGAGCGCGTCGCACTCGTGCTCGATCCGGGTGCGCCCTTCATCGAGTTGTCGACGCTCGCGGGCTACATGTTCGACGTGCCGGATGCGAACAAGAGCGTGCCCGGCGGCGGCGTCATCGCCGGCATCGGCTTCGTCTCGGGCATCCGCTGCATGGTCAGCGCCAATGATTCCGGCATCGATGCGGGCGCACTCCAGCCCTACGGCCTCGACAAGACGATCCGCGTCCAGGAGCTCGCGCTGGAGAACAAGCTGCCTTACGTCCAGCTCGTCGAAAGCGCCGGTGCCAATCTCCTGCGCTACCGCGTCGAAGATTTTATCCGCGGCGGCAACATCTTTCGCAATCTCGCGCGGCTCTCGGCAGCAGGGTTGCCGGTCGTTACCGTCACGCACGGCTCGTCCACCGCGGGCGGCGCTTACCAGACGGGCCTCTCCGACTACATCGTCATGGTCCGCGGCCGCACCCGCGCCTTCCTCGCCGGGCCGCCTCTCTTGAAGGCCGCAACCGGCGAGATCGCGACCGAGGAGGAGCTCGGCGGCGCCGAGATGCACACGCAGGTCTCCGGCCTCGGCGACTATCTCGCCGAGGACGACCGCGACGCATTGCGCATCGCGCGCGAGATCATGGCGGCGCTGGAATGGGAGCGGCCACGAAAGCAGGAGCCGCAATTCAAGCCGCCGCGCTACGACCAGGACGAGTTGCTCGGCATCATGCCGATGGACCACAAGCGCTCCGTCGACATGAAGCAGGTGATCGCGCGCATCGTCGACGATTCCGATTTCACCGAGATGGCGCCGAATTACGGCCCGGCCACCGTCTGTGGTCATGCCCGCATCGAGGGCCAGGCGATCGGCATCATCACCAACAACGGCCCGCTCGATCCCGCCGGTGCCAACAAGGCGACGCATTTCATCCAGGCCTGCTGCCAGACCCGCACCCCGATCCTCTATCTCAACAACACCACCGGCTACATGGTCGGCAAAGCCTATGAAGAAGCCGGCATGATCAAGCACGGATCGAAGATGATCCAGGCGGTGACGTCGGCGACGGTGCCGCAGATCACCATCTATTGCGGCGCATCGTTCGGCGCCGGCAATTACGGCATGTGCGGCCGCGGGTTTCATCCGCGCTTCTGCTTCTCCTGGCCGAACGCCAAGACCGCTGTGATGGGCGGCGAGCAGGCCGCCGAGACCATGGCGATCGTCACGGAAGCCGCAGCTGCCCGCCGCGGCAAGCCGGTCGAGAAAGAGAAGCTCGACGCCTTGAAGGCGCAGATCGTCGGCGTGTTCGACGGCCAGATGGATGTGTTCTCGACCAGTGCCCGCGTGCTCGACGATGGCGTAATTGATCCGCGCGACACCCGCGCAGTGCTCTCCGAGGTGCTCGCGATCTGCCGCGAGGGCGACGCACGCACACCCCAGCGCATGCAATTCTCGGTGGCCCGCCCATGAGGAACGGATCAGTACAGCACCGGCCGTTCTTCAGGGTATTGGTCGCCAATCGCGGCGAGATCGCGTTGCGCGTGATGCGCAGCGCGCGGCAGCTCGGCCTCGGCGTCGTCGCGGTCTATTCCGATGCGGATCGCGATGCGCTCCATGTGCGGCAAGCCGATCGGGCGGTGCGCATCGGCGAAGCGCTGCCGGCGCAATCCTATCTCAACATCCCCGCGATCATCGCGGCGGCCAAGGCGAGCGGCGCGGATGCCGTGCACCCCGGCTATGGCTTCCTCGCCGAGAATGAGGAGTTTGCGCAAGCCTGCAAGGATGCCGGTCTCGTCTTCATCGGCCCGTCGCCGCAGGCGATCAAGGCGATGGGCAACAAGGCCGGCGCCAAGGAGATCATGAAGAAGGCCGGCGTGCCCTGCGTGCCCGGCTATCAGGGTGCCGATCAGGGCGACGCGGTCATGTTGGGGGAAGCCAAAGAGATCGGCTTCCCCGTGATGATCAAGGCGGTCGCCGGTGGAGGCGGTCGCGGCATGCGGCTCGTCACCGACGCGGCATCTTTCCCCGATTCGCTGCGTAGCGCGCAATCGGAGGCGAAGGCGGCGTTTGGCGATCCGACCGTGATCCTCGAACGCGCCATCCAGAATCCGCGCCATATCGAGATCCAGGTCCTTGGCGACAGCCATGGTAACGCCATCCATCTCGGCGAGCGCGACTGCTCGGTGCAGCGGCGGCACCAGAAGCTGATCGAGGAGGCGCCGTCGCCGGCGGTGACGCCGGAGCTGCGTGCGAAGATGGGCGAGGTCGCGGTATCAGCGGTAAAGGCGCTGCGTTACGAGGGGGCCGGCACGCTGGAATTTTTGCTCGATGCGAGCGGCGAGTTCTACTTCATGGAGATGAACACGCGCCTCCAGGTCGAGCATCCCGTCACGGAGGCTATCACCGGGCTCGATCTGGTCGAGTTGCAATTGCGCGTCGCGCGCGGCGAGCAATTGCCGGTAAAGCAGCAGGACATCCGCTTCTCTGGCCACGCCATCGAGGTGCGGCTGTGCTCGGAAGACGCCGCGCAGGATTTCATGCCGCAGTCCGGCCGCATGGCGCGCTGGCAGGTGCCCGATGGAATCCGGATCGAGCATGCGCTGCAATCGAGCTCGGAGATTCCGCCATTTTACGATTCCATGATCGCCAAGGTGATCAGCCATGGCGCAAGCCGCGAGGAGGCGAGGGGGCGGCTGATCGTCGGCCTGGAGCAGCTCACGGCGTTGGGCGTGACCACCAATCAGGCTTTCCTGATGTCGTGCCTGCGCCATCCCGGCTTTGCCAAAGGCGAGGCGACGACGGCGTTCATCGCCGCGCATCGCGACGAGCTATTGGCGCCGCCGGCAGACGGCGCGTTCGACACGGCGCTGGCGGGCTTGCTGCTCTACGCCACGAATCCGCGTGCGCCGGCTTGGCAGAGTGGCCGGAGCCTGTCCGCAACGTTTCCGCTACCTGCGAAACTCGAAATCGCGGGCCACGCGCATGAGCTCGAAGTCACGCGCGAGCGCGACGGCGGCTACACTGTCGCCAACGACGGCCGCCAGGACAGATTCGAGATCGATCAGCTCGATGCCGACTCGATTCGCTTCCGGCATGACGGCGTAATGGACAGCGCAAAATTCCTGCGCGAGGGCGATCGGCTGTACGTCCAGCATCGCGGCATCCCCCTCGCGGTCACCGACCTCACCCTTGCTCCGCCGAAGGCCGCCGCAGCCAATGGCGGCGACGGAAAAGTCCGCGCCGCAATGAACGGCCGCGTCGTCGCCATTCTGATCAAGCCCGGCGACCGCGTCACCGCCGGACAGCCGGTGCTGACGCTGGAAGCGATGAAGATGGAGCACGTCCACAAGGCCGGCATCGACGGCGTCGTCGCAGCGATCGACGTCGCCGAGGGCGAGCAGGTGACCACGGGAAGGATCGTGGCGGAGATCGGGGCGTAGCTTCGTGTCCCGTCCGCTCGTTGAGCAAACACGTCACCTGATGCCCGTGGCGAGAATCCGGAATTTCCAATAATTTCAACATGATTCTGTCCTCGCGTGGCTTGGGCTGCCTCAAGCATCACGAGCTGTGGGTGCTCCCTGACGAATTTAATTGAACGTCGTTCATTTCTTGGATATAGATATTGAACAATGTTCATTTGCGTGACGGCGGGCAAGTTGTATGCTGATGACCGCACGCCCGGAGATCGATGCCATGCTCCTGTCAGTGTCGCCCCGTCTCACGTTCGCCCCGCCGCAGGCTCGCGAAAAATATCTGATCGGCACGTTATTCGTGCTGACGCTGGCGGCGCTGCTGGCGCCCGCATTGCCTGCCTCCGCATGGCACACGCCGCATTTCGTCGACACCCGCACCTGGCTGGGCGTGCCCAACGCGGGCGACGTGCTCAGCAATCTCCTCTTCGTAGCGATGGCCGTGTGGGGCCTGGTACGCCTGCGTGCCTGCCGCGATGCGCCCGTGGGTGCACGCTGGTTCTTCGTAGGACTGATCCTCACTTGCGTGGGGTCATGCTTTTATCATCTGGATCCCGACGCGCCGCAGCGGCTCGTGGCCGATCGTCTCGGAATGGCGGTGGCGTTCGCGGGCTTTCTGGGCATCGCGACAGGCGAGCGCATCAGCGTGCGCGCTGGTCGGGCGGTGGTCGTGCTGGTGACGGTTGCGGGCCTGCTCGCGGCCTGGGTGGCATACGAGAACCTCACGCCATGGGTGGTCGTGCAGTTCGGCGGCATGGCGCTTGCCGTGGCACTGGCGCTGACACGGCCCCTGCCTGGTGCACTTGGCGTGCCGCTGGGCAGCGTGATCTTCTTTTATGTGCTGGCCAAGCTTTTCGAACTCGGCGACGTGACCGTGTTCGAAGCCACAGGGCATATCGTCTCGGGCCACACGCTCAAGCATCTGGCTGCCGCGCTCGCGGCCTGGCCGGTGATCCGGACGTTGCGGCCTAGTCGCCGCGCCCCGTCCCCTCATTGAGCAAGCACGCCACTTGATGCCCATCGCCGGCGTCCAACAATGCCGGCCGCTCCGTCCTGCACCGCTCCATCGCAAACCGGCAGCGCGTATGAAACGCACATCCCGGCGGCGGATTGACCGGGCTCGGCACGTCGCCGTCGACCAGCGGCGCGAGCTTCCTTGCCAGCGGGTTGGCGATCGGCACCGAGGCGAGCAAGGCCTGCGTATAGGGATGCCTGGGATTGCGGAACAGCTCGTCCTTGTCGGCGATCTCGACGATGCGGCCGAGATACATCACCGCGACGCGGTGGCTGATATGGGCGACCACGGCGAGGTCGTGCGCGATGAAGAGATAGGAGAAGCCGTGTTCACGTTGCAGGTCGATCAGCAGATTGATCACCTGCGCCTGGATCGAGACGTCGAGCGCGGAAACCGGCTCGTCGCACACGATCAGGCGCGGCCCTAGCGCCAGCGCCCGCGCGATGCAGATGCGCTGACGTTGTCCGCCCGAGAATTGATGCGGAAAGCTCTGCATCTGGTCGGGCCGCAAGCCCACCTGCTCGAACAATTTTGCGGTACGCGCCTCCAGCTCCTTGCCGCTCGCGAGCCCGTGCACGAACAGCGGCTCGCCGACAATGTCGCCCGCGGTCATGCGCGGATTGAGCGAAGCAAACGGGTCCTGAAACACGATCTGCATCGAACGGCGATGTGGGCGCAGCGCGGCCTTGGAGAGGCGGGTAATGTCCTCGCCGTCGAGGCGAATCTGGCCCGAGGTCGGCTCGACGAGCCGCAGCACGCTGCGCGCCACCGTCGATTTGCCGCAGCCGGATTCGCCGACGAGGCCGAGCGTCTCGCCGGTGCCAACCGAGAACGAGACACCGTCCACCGCATGAACAGTGCCGACCTGCCGGCGCAGCACGCCGGCGCGCACCGGATAGTGCTTCTTCAGGTCGGTGACTTCGAGCAACGCCTCGGTCATGCCACCTCCGCCACGTCAGCCGCGCGCCAGCAGGCCGCGAGATGGCCGCCGCCCCAATCGGCGAGCGGCGGATATTCGGCCTCGCAGCGTTTCACCGCGAGCTTGCAGCGCGGCGCGAAGGCGCAGCCCTTCGGCAGCCGCACCAGCGACGGCACAGTGCCGGGAATTTCGTTGAGCCGCGCCTGCACCGGAACACCTGACGCCGGCACTGCCGGGATCGAGGCCATCAGCCCGCGCGTGTAGGGGTGCTTGGGACCGGCGAACAGCGCTTCGACGGTGGCTTCCTCGACCTTCCGTCCGGCATACATCACGATCACGCGCTGCGCGGTCTGCGCCACGACGCCGAGATCGTGCGTGATCAGCACGAGGCCGGTGCCGAGCTCCTTCTGAAGGTCGAGGATCAGCGCCAGGATCTGCGCCTGGATGGTGACGTCGAGCGCGGTGGTCGGCTCGTCCGCGATCAAGAGCGCCGGCCGGCACGCCAGCGCCATCGCGATCATCGCGCGCTGGCGCATGCCGCCGGAGAGCTGATGCGGGTATTCCCGCGCACGGCGCGCCGGTTCGGGAATTCGCACCAGCCGCAACATCTCGACGGCGACGTCGCGGGCCTCTTTGGTTGACAGGTTCCGATGCAGCCGCAACGCTTCGACGATCTGGTCGCCGATCCGCATCACCGGATTGAGCGAGGTCATCGGCTCCTGAAAAATCATGGAGATGCGATTGCCCCTGACAGCGCGCATCTGCGCTTCATCCAGCGCCAGCAGATCCGTGCCTTCGAGCGAGATGGAGCCGCCGACGATGCGACCGGGTGGGTCAGGCACCAGCCGCATCAGGGACAGCGCTGTGACGCTCTTGCCGCAGCCGGATTCGCCAACGATCGCCAGCGTCTCGCCGCGCTTCACCGTGAACGAAATGTCGTCGACCGCCTTGAAGAGGCCGGAGTTCGTGAAGAACACCGTCTTCAGGTTCTTCACATCGAGCACGAGATCGGTTGTATCAGCCATCAGCCGCGCTGCCGTGGATCGAGGATGTCACGCAGGGCGTCGCCGAACAGGTTTGCGCCGAACACGGCGAGGCTGATCGCAATGCCCGGAAAAATGACCAGCCATGGCGCGGTGCGAACATATTCGGCGGCGGATTCCGACAGCATGCGGCCCCATGACGGATAGGGTTCGGGAATACCGAGGCCGAGGAACGAGAGCGAAGCTTCGGTCAGGATGGTCGAGCCGAGCTGTGCGGTCGCGAGCACGATCAGCGGTGCCAGCGTGTTCGGCAGCACATGGCGGAGCGCGATGCGCACTTCGCTCATGCCGATCGATTTTGCGGCTTCGACGAACGGTTGCTCGCGTAGCGCCAGGGTATTGGCGCGGGTGACGCGTGAGACGGTCGGAATCAGCGGAACGGCAATGGCGAGGATGACGTTTGGCAACGACGGCCCGAGCGTCGCTGTCATGATCAGCGCCAGCACCAGCAACGGCAGGGCCTGGAGAACATCGGAGACACGCTGGAACACGAGATCGACCCAGCCCGAGAGATAGCCGGAGGTCAGCCCGACGATGACGCCGATGGTGCCGCCGAGCGCGGTCGAGCCGATCCCGACCGCGAGCGAGATCCGCGCGCCGTGAATGATGCGGCTGAACACGTCGCGGCCGAAGGAATCGGTCCCCATCCAGTGCGCCAGGCTTGGGCGCGCCAGCGCGCGGGCGGCGTCAATCGTCAGGGGATCATAGCGTGCGATGAAGTCGGCAAAGATCGCCGTGAGCACGAACAGCGTCATGATGATGAGTCCGGCCGCGCCCAGCACGTGCCGCTGCGCCAGGAACAGCACGCGCCGCCAGCCGCCGGTCGCATGCGCCCCGGCCCGTCTCAGTTCAACCTCATAGTCGATCGCGGCCATAGGTCTACCTTCTCCCTCTTCCCGCGTGCGGGGAGAGGGGGGCTCTCCGCGAGGAAGGTAAGAGCGGAGCGCGTGGAGGCTCCCCCTCACCCGAATTTGCGCTTCGCGCAAATTCGACCTCTCCCCGCAAGCAGGGGGAGGTGAAGGGAACTGCGCTCGCTGCGAGAGCAAAAATCATGCGGCTAATCCGTGTACCTGATGCGCGGGTCGAACACCGCGTACAGCATGTCGACGATGAAATTCGCGCTCACCACCACGATCGCAATCAGCATCACGAGGTTCTGCACGATTGGGTAGTCGCGCCAGCGGATCGCTTCGACCAGGAAGCGCGCGACGCCGGGGATATTGAACACGGTCTCGGTGACGATCAGGCCGCCGATCAGGAACGCCGCCTCGATGCCGATCACGGTGATGACGGGCAGGATCGCGTTCTTCAAAGCATGCTTGTAGTTCACGGCGGCGTCGGATGCGCCTTTGGCGCGCGCCGTGCGGATATAATCCTGCCGCAGCACCTCCAGCATCGAGGATCGCGTGATGCGCATGGTCAGCGCGGCGCTGCGGAAGCCGACGGCGGCGGCGGGTACGGCATAGGTCGCGAACGCCTCGAGCCAGGTTTGCGGGTTCGGATTGAAGATCGGTATCTGGCCGAACATCGCCACTGATGCGGTGAGGATGAGCAGGCCGAGCCAGAACGAGGGGAGCGACAAGCCGCTGAGGCTGACGACGCGTAATGCGTAGTCGAGCCGCGTTCCCTGCTTCACCGCGCTGATGACGCCCAAGGGAATCCCGATCGAGGCCGAGAACAGCAGCGCGAGGCCCGCGAGCCGCGCCGTGATCGGAATTCGCGGCAAGATCTCCTGAAGCGCCGGCTTCTCCGAGACATAGGAGTAACCAAAATCGCCGCGCAAAAAGCCGCTGATCCAGTGCCAATATTGCACGATCAGCGGCTGGTCGATGCCGAGCTCCTTCTCCAGATTGGCTTTGTCTGCGGGATCGACATAGCCGGCGGCCGCAAACAGGATGTCGACGATGTTGCCGGGGACGATGCGCAGCAGGAAGAAGATGACGACCGAGATCCCGAACAGGGTCACGAGCATCAGGAACAGGCGCCGCACCAGATAGGCAAACATTTCGCGCCTCCGAGCTCGTCAGCCGCCTGCGCTACTTGTCCATCCAAACGTCTTCGTACCGGTAGCCATTATACGAGCTGTTCGACATCACAGTCACGCCCTTGACGTAAGGCTGCCAGCAGGAGCCGGTGCGCGCGTGAAAAATGATCGGGCGGGCGACGTCCTCCTGCAACTTCTTGTCGATGTCCCACACCAGCTTCTTGCGTTTGGCGACGTCGGTTTCCTGCGACTGCACGTCGAACAGTTTTTCGATCTCCTTGTTGCAGTAATTGGTGTAGTTGCGCTCGGAACCGCAGGAATAGTTTTCGTAGAACGACTGGTCGGGATCGTCGACCGCATTGCCGGTCAGATTGAGCCCGAGCATGTAATCCTTGCGCGCAATCTTCGGGAACCAGTTCGCGGTCTCGACCACGTCGAGCTCACCGTCGATGTAGATGCTCTTGAGCTGGTCGATCAGGATCACGGCGGGGTCGCGATAGACCGGGATATTGCGGGTCGAGACCTTGACGGCGAGGTGCTTCTCCGGCCCGTAGCCGGCCTTCTGCATCAGCTTCTTGGCCTCCTCGCGGTTGGCGTTCACGTCGGGGCCGTAGCCCGGAATGGTCTCGAGCATCTCCTTCGGCATTCCCCAGAGCCCGTTCGGCGGTGGCAGCATAGTGCCGCCGACATCGCCCTGGCCCTCGAACATGATCGAGATGAACGCCTTGCGGTCGAGCGACAGCGCCATGGCGCGGCGGATATCGATGTTGTCGAACGGCGGCGCTGACGAATTGACGATGATGTTGGTCGCGACATTGTTCGGCTCGACCACGCAGACCGCGTTCGGCGCCTGCGATTTCACGTCCTTCAGCAGCGGAATGCTGACCTCGGTCGGGAACGCCATGTCGAATTTGCCGGCGACGAAGGCGAGGATCGCGGTCGAGCGGTTCGGGATGATGGTGAACTCGATGCCGTCGAGATAGGGACGGCCCTTGCGCCAATAGTCCGTGTTTCGCGTCAGCTTGATCGATTCATTGGCCTTGAACTCGACGAATTTGAACGGACCGGTACCGATCGGATGCGTGCGCATGTCGCCGGGCGAGACGTGGCAGGGATAGACCGGCGTATAGCCCGAGGCGAGCAGTGCAATTAACGAAGGCTGCGGCCGCTTCAAATTGAAGGAGACCTCGAAATCGCCATTGGTCGAGACGTCGTTGACTTGCTCGTACCAGGTCTTGCGCGGGTTCTGCCGGAATTTTTGCTGCGACTTACCCATCAGCATGTCGAAGGTGCACTTCACATCCGCTGAGGTGAACGGCTTGCCGTCATGCCATTTCACGCCCTGACGCAGCTTGAAGGTCAGCGTCTTGTTGTCGTTCACCCAGGCCCAGCTCTCGGCGAGCTCCGGGACGATGTTGTCCATCCTGTTTTGGGCCTCGTCCTGCTTGTAGATGACGAGGTTGTTGAACACGGGCATGAAGGGAACATTGAGCGAGTAGGTCGCGCCTTCATGGATCGAGGCGTTGCCGGGGCTGTCGCGGTGGTACATCCGCAGGATTCCGCCCTGCTTGGGCTCGCCGGCGAATGTATTGGTCGAAAACGCCAGCAAAGATAGCGCCGCCGTCGCGGCGAGCGCCCAAACGCTCCGCATCCTCGTCCTCCCGAGACATCGGCCTTTGTGGCCTGTTTGTCAGGACGATAGCGACGGGGACGCAGCGAGGCAACCGGCAACGGCAGCGCTGCTCTCGACAATTCGGATGACGGAAAGCCGCAGGGTGTTTCTCTCACAATGTGAGAGTGCGGGTGCGCTCCCTCGCCCCGCTTGCGGGGAGAGGGTTGGGGTGAGGG
>NZ_JADPJH010000026.1:309678-324904 GCF_023073315.1 Bradyrhizobium sp. 1
ATTCGTGGAGAGTCCCCCTCACCCGGAATACGCGCGTACCGCGCGCATTCCGGCCTCTCCCCGCAAGCGGGGAGAGGCGAAGAAATCAGGCCACGCCCGCCCGCAGCAGGTCGTGCAGATGCACGATGCCGACCACCTTGTCCGCCTCCGTCACAATCAGCGTCGTGATCTTGCTTGTGTTCAGCACCTCGATCATCTCGGTGGCGAGCATCGAGGGCGGCACGGTCTTGGGCTGCTTCGTCATGATGTCGTCGACCGACACCGTCAGCAGATCGGGCCGCATGTGGCGGCGCAGATCGCCGTCGGTGATGATGCCTGCGACCCCGCCGGAATCATCGACGATGCAGACGCAGCCCAGCCCCTTCGCCGACATCTCCATCACCGCGTCCGACATCTTTGTGCCGAGCGGCTTGACCGGAATCTCCGCGCCGGTGCGCATGTAGTCGCGGACGAATTTCAGCATGGCGCCCAGCTTGCCGCCGGGGTGAAAATGCGCGAACTCCAGCGCCGTAAAGCCGCGGCCTTCGAGCAGCGCGATCGCGATGGCGTCGCCGATCGCGACCTGCATCATCGTCGACGTCGTCGGCGCCAGATTGTGCGGACAGGCCTCGCGCGCCTTCGGCAGCTCGAGCACGATGTCGGCGGCCTGTCCCAGCGAGGACGCCGCGTTCGACGTCACCGCGATCATGGGAATCGCAAAGCGCGCCGAATAGTTCACCAGCGTCTTCATCTCCGGCTGCTCGCCGGACCAGGACAGCGCCATGATGACGTCGTCGGGCGTGATCATGCCGAGGTCGCCATGACCGGCTTCGGCGGCGTGGACGAAGAAGGCCGGCGTGCCGGTCGAGGCCAGCGTCGCCGCGATCTTGCGCGCCATGTGGCCGGACTTGCCGAGCCCGGTGACGATGACCCGGCCCTTGGCGTTGCGGATCAGGTCGACCGCTCTGGCAAAGGTCGCGCCCAGCGGGCCGCGGAGCGCAGCGGCGAGCGCGTTGATGCCGCCGCTCTCCGTCTCCAGCGTGCGGAGCGCGGATTCGACGCTGTCAGGGATGGGGCCGGATGATGGGGTCATCAGCGGTTTCGAGCTCGGCATGATTTCGTCCAGGGAAGGGGGGCGTTCGCCCGTTGGCGCCTGCTTAGCATGCCCGGGCCGGAGAGGCGACGAGACCGCAAAAGCCCTCAACCGGTCATTAACCATAATTGTTTTAACTCCATTAACGATGGTTCCCGCCGGCCGGAGGGAGCAATCACGGAAGCGTTTGATTTCGTTGGAGTTATTAAAATCGTGGGGTCGTCTCCAGGCACGGGCCGGAGCAAACGCGCGCAATTCCTGCGCGCCGCTTTGCCGTGTCTTGTACCGTGCCTCGCGCTAACGGCCTTTGGAAGCAGCCCGGTGGCCGCCCAGAGCCTCACGCCCGACCTGTTCAATCCCAACCGCGGCGGCTTTGCCTCGCCCGAGACGCTGCCGACGCGCCGTACGGCGGGCGTGCCGCAGGCACCCCCGGATGCGCTGCCAGCGTTGCCCGATCCCAATGCCGATCCGCGCAAGAGCCGAGAGACGCCGGCCACCTCGCGCATCGGTCAGGTCCCGACCTATGGCCTGCCCGCGGCCAATGGCGCCAGCGGCTCCGGCTACGACTCGCTCAACCGCAAGCGGCAGCAGCCCAAGCTTTATCCCGGCCAGCCCAAGCCAAAGCGCCCGCTCGGCCCCGGCTCGCCCGTGCCTGCCGCAGCCCAGGACAGGACCCTCGGCCCGCCGCGCATCGCGCCGCCGCCGTCCGAGACCGCGCACAAGACGCCTGTGCCGCCGGCGATGGCGGGCATCGTGCCCGGCCAGCCGCTGCGCCGCCGTCTCAAGGCCGACGACGATGCGTTCGGCGCGGTTGGCGATTATGCCGGCAGTTTTCTGATCAAGGGTGGGCTCGAGCTTTCCGCCGGCTACGACACCAACCCGGCGCGCCTGCAAAAGCCGATCGGTTCGCCGGTCTATGTCGTCGCGCCCGACCTTCTCGTCCAGTCCGACTGGGAGCGCCACGCGCTGGTCGCCGATCTGCGCGGCTCGTTCTCGGGCTACACCAACAACATGCCGGCGACGATCGACGGCTTTGCCTCGCCCTCGCCGGTCGAGATCGACCGTCCTGATTTCACCGGCCATGTCGACGGCCGCCTCGACGTCGACCGCGATTTCAAGTTGACCTCGCAGCTGCGCCTGCGGCTCGCCACCGACAATCCCGGCAGCCCGAACGTGCAGGCCGGCCTGCAGAAATATCCCATCTATGCCACCTATGGCGGCACCTTCGGCTTCGACCAGACTTTCAACCGCTTCCAGGTCGCCGCCGGCGCCACGATCGATCGCACCGCCTACACGGATTCGAAACTCACCGACGGCTCGGTCTTCGACAACCATGACCGCGACTTCAACCAGTATGGCGGCGTCGGGCGCTTCTCCTACGACCTGAAGCCGGGCCTGAAACCGTTCGTCGAGATCCAGGGCGACACTCGCGTGCACGACCAGGCCGCCGACCGCAACGGCTACTTCCGCGATTCAAACGGCGGCTACGCCAAGGTCGGCTCGTCCTTTGAGTTCTCGCGCATCCTCACCGGCGAAGTCTCGGTCGGCTATTCCGCGCGCAGCTATACCGACCCGCGCCTCAGCCAGCTCGCCGGCTTCCTCACAGCGGGCTCGCTGATCTGGAACGCGAGCGGCCTGACCACGGTGAAGTTCGCCACCGACACGCAGATCGCCGAGACCACGATCCCCGGCTCCTCCGGCGTGCTGGTGCACACCTACGCCGCCGAGGTCGATCACGACTTCCGCCGCTGGCTGACGGCAGTGGGCAAGTTCACCTACGGCACCTACGATTACCAGAACCAGGGCCGCAACGACAAAACCTACTCGCTCGAAGGCAACCTCATCTACAAGCTCAACCGCAACATCTGGATCAAGGGCACGCTGCGCCATGACATCCTGGATTCGAACCAGGCGGGGTCAAGCTCGCAGGGGACGGTGGTGATGGTTGGGGTGAGGTTGCAGAATTAGGGGGTTGCTTATTATGCTTAATGGGTCTTGAAATTCCGAAAAGTTCACCTTACGTTCGTGTAATTCACCAGCACGGCTGGAAATCTAGTTCCAATGCATGCGAGCACTTACAAATTACCAATACCAACCAACGCGACCAAGGATCGCGTTCATGGTTTTGCGGAGGAAGTCGCGGAGAAGCTCGCGTTCGCGCCTGGTGATCCGATCGAACCACTGGTAGGCCGGTTAGGCGGACAGATTGAATACAAGAACGCCTTAGATTTCAAATCGAGTATTCCGGAATCGATCAAGATCGACCCATCTCGTCGATTCAAGATTTTTCTTCCAAGCATGGGTTCGTCGCCGCGATATCGGTTCACGATCGCCCATGAACTCGGCCACCTATTTTTGCATTTTCCAATGGTGTCCGAAAGGGATCCAAACGCGGGGATGATTGCGACGCGATGGGTGGACGATAACGACACAGAGCCGCTGAAGAGGGCAGAGTGGGAAGCGAATTGGTTCGCAGCGGCGTTCTTGATGCCATCTGCGCCGTTTCGTTCAATGCTCGCAGCGTTTGGCGGAAACATTGCGTCCGTAGCCACGCGATTTGGCGTCAGCGTCCAGGCGGCCGAAATACGCGCAAAGACATTGGGCGGACCCTGATTGCCAGAGTGCCCAAAATATCGATTGCGCTTATTTCTCTCGGTTGATCTCGTCGGATCGACGGCCTTTAAGGCACGATTAGGCGACGCGAGAGAAGGAAACGATTCGAATCCGCTCTGGGTTAGCCAGATAAGGCATTTCTATCGAGAGTTTCCGATTTTTCTATTCAGCAGGTTCAACAAAGCCCTGGGTGCAGTCGAGGGAGATCGAACGTACAAAGATTGTTGTCCCAAGGTTTGGAAAACGATTGGGGACGAAATTCTATTTTGTACGCGGCTACATTCTCTTGAGCACTTGGCGCACTGCGTATCCTCGTTTCTTCGTGCACTTGAGGATTACGGCGCTTATCTTGATTCTAATGGCAAGCACCTTGATGTCAAAGGAGCAGGGTGGGTTGCCGCTTTTCCTGCACCTAACGTCACTGTTGAGGTGCTGGGGAGTTCATCTGTACTCGGCAGCGCATCGGAACGCGAACTCAAAGAACCGTTCGACGAGGAGTTCGAGCTGCTCGCTGACAACAATCCAAGCAGCTTCGATTTCCTTGGAAAGGAGATCGATTCTGGTTTTCGGTCAGCTAAAAATGCGGCATCCGATCGGTTCACTGCCTCGATCGAGTTAGCCTTACTCCTCGCCGAGTCGGCACATGTAGAAATCTTTCCGGGTCGATTCTCGTACCACGGGAGGCAGGTCTTAAAAGGGGTGATTTCTGATCATCCCTATCCAGTGGTCACTATCGACGCCGAACGGAGCATGACACGGAAGGAAGTGCGCAAGAGAGAAAAGGCGATCTCCAAGGATACAGATGTTGATCCCATGCATCTTCGTGATTTCCTGAGGTCGTTCATGGAAGATGAAAAGATTGACCTGCCGCTCCTAAATCGGGATCACAATGTAACCGCTCCGTTGACTATGCCGTCTTGCTACGCAGTATTCCAAGAGGTGTGGGAAGCAAGTGCCAAAGAATACAGCCAGCGTGCTGCCGAGGAGGTAGCTTCAGAATCGGCGTTAGATGGAACAATGACCGATCTGCCACCATCCATTAGCGATGCCTTGCAAGACGCGGTCTCGAAGGTCGAAAACGAGTAGAAGGTCCAAATCGCCTGCTTTCGGGCGATGACAAATCTAGCTGCGGCCCGAGCCTAGCGGCTACCGCGGCAGATCCGTCTTCCCCATCAGGAACGTATCGATCGACCTTGCACACAGCCGGCCCTCGCGGATGGCCCACACCACCAGCGATTGCCCGCGGCGCATGTCGCCGGCCGTGAACACGTTCGGGCGCGAGGTCTGGTAGTCGAGCGTGTTGGCCTTGACGTTGCCACGCGGGTCGAGTTCGACCGAGAGCAGCTTGAGCAGGCCCTCGTGCACGGGATGGACGAAACCCATCGCGAGCAGGACGAGATCGGCGTCGAGCTCGAACTCGGTGCCGGCGATCGGCTTGAACTTGTCGTCGACGCGGACGCAGTGCAGCTTCTTGACCTGGCCGTTCTCGCCGGTGAACTTTTGCGTCAGCACGGCGAATTCGCGGATCGCGCCTTCGGCCTGGCTGGAGGACGTGCGCATCTTGAGCGGCCAATTCGGCCAGGTCAGGCCCTTGTTCTCGTGCTCGGGCGGAGCCGGCATGATCTCGAGCTGGGTCACGGAGAGCGCGCCCTGGCGCAGCGAGGTGCCGATGCAGTCGGACCCGGTGTCGCCGCCGCCGATGACGACGACATGCTTGCCACCGGCCAGAATCTCCTGGACCCCGTTCAGGGGCTCGCTGGAGACGCGGCGATTTTGTTGCGGCAGGAAATCCATCGCGTAGTGGATGCCTGAAAACTCGCGGCCGGGAATCGGCAGGTCGCGCGGGGCTTCCGCGCCGCCGGTCAGCGCCACCGCGTCGTACTCGTTGAGCATCTCGCGCGGATCGACATTGCCGTCAGCGCCGACATGGCTGTTGTAGTGGAAGGTGACGCCTTCGCCTTCCATCTGTGTGACGCGGCGGTCGATGACGTTCTTTTCCATCTTGAAGTCGGGGATGCCGTAGCGGAGCAGGCCGCCGGCCTTGGCGAACTTCTCGAACAGATGCACGTCGTGGCCGGCGCGCGCGAGCTGCTGCGCGCAGGCCATGCCGGCCGGACCGGAGCCGACCACCGCGACCTTCTTGCCGGTCTTGACGGAAGCCACTTCCGGCTTCAGCCAGCCATTGTCCCAGGCGCGGTCGACGATCGCGCATTCGATGGTCTTGATGGTGACGGGGTTGTCGTCGATGTTGAGCGTGCAGGAGGCTTCGCACGGCGCCGGACAGATGCGCCCCGTGAATTCCGGGAAATTGTTGGTCGAGTGCAGGTTGCGCGAGGCCTCTTCCCAATTGCCCTGATAGACGAGGTCGTTCCAGTCCGGGATCTGGTTGTTGACCGGGCAACCGGGCGTGCCCGGCGCCACCGAGCCGGTGCCGTGGCAATAGGGAATGCCGCAATTCATGCAGCGCGCCGCCTGGTCGCGCGTTTCCTTCTCGCTCAAGGGAACGACGAACTCGCCAAAATGCTTCACGCGCTCGGCGACCGGGGTGTACTTGCGGTCGTGCCGTTCGATTTCGAGAAAACCCGTGATCTTGCCCATTAAACCCGAAGTCCCTGCCGCTTGAATTCGTCTGTTGCTTCCCCACCGTCATTGCGAGAAGCGAAGCGACGAAGCAATCCAGACTGCCTCAACCGAAAGATCCTGGATTGCTTCGCTGCGCTCGCAATGACGGGCGCTGATAGTCCTACGCTCCGATCGCAATCTTCGGCTCGGCGTCCGCGTTGGCGACCATTTCGCGCAGCGCACGCCGGTACTCGACCGGCATCACCTTGCGGAATTTGGGCAGCCAATCCTTCCAATTGGCAAGGATGTCGGCGGCGCGCTTGGAGCCGGTCGCTTTCGCATGGCGCGAGATCAGGATGTGCAAGCGCTCGACGTCGGAGGCGAGCAGGTCCTTGAACACATCCACCCGCCCATGGGCCTCGAGATCGCCGCTGGCGTGATACGCGTCGGCGTTGATCATCTCTTCCGACAGCACCGGCTCGAGCTCGACCATCGCCATGTTGCACAGCTTGTCGAAATCACCGCTCTCGTCGAGCACATAGGCAATGCCGCCGGACATGCCAGCTGCAAAGTTGCGCCCGGTCTTGCCGAGCACGACCACGATGCCGCCGGTCATGTATTCGCAGCAATGATCGCCCGCGCCTTCGACGACGGCCACGGCACCCGAATTGCGCACGGCGAAACGTTCGCCGGCGATGCCGCGGAAGTAGCACTCGCCGTCGGTCGCGCCGTACATCACGGTGTTGCCGACGATGATGCTCTCTTCGGGCACGATTGCCGAGTTCTTCGGCGGCTTGACGATGATCTTGCCGCCCGAGAGGCCCTTGCCGACATAGTCGTTGGCTTCGCCTTCGAGCTCGAAAGTGACGCCATGCGCGAGCCAGGCGCCGAAGGCCTGGCCGGCGGTGCCCTTGAGGCTGACCTGGATGGTGTCATTCGGCAGGCCGGCATTGCCGTAGATCTTGGCGACCGTACCGGACAGCATCGCGCCGGCGGAACGGTTGGTGCTGTTGATGTTGGCGTCGATCTTCACCGGCGCGCCGCGGTCGAGCGCGGGCTGCGCCTTCTCGATCAGCGTGCGGTCGAGCACCGCCTCCAGATGATGGTTCTGGCGCTCGGAGTGATAGATCTTCTGGCCCTTCTCTTCCTTCTGCTTGACGAACAGTTTTGAGAAATCGAGGCCCTTGGCCTTCCAGTGCGCGACCAGCCTGGTCTGGTCGAGCAGCTGAACCTGGCCGACCATTTCGTTGAAGGTACGGAAGCCGAGCGAGGCCATGATCTCGCGGACTTCTTCCGCGACGAAGAAGAAGTAGTTGATCACGTGCTCGGGCTGGCCGGTGAAGCGCTTGCGCAGGACGGGGTCCTGCGTGGCGACGCCGACCGGGCAGGTGTTGAGATGGCACTTGCGCATCATGATGCAGCCGGCCGCAATCAAGGGGGCGGTGGCGAAGCCGAATTCGTCGGCGCCGAGCAGCGCGCCGATCACGACGTCACGGCCGGTGCGGAAGCCGCCGTCGACCTGGACCACGATGCGGCTGCGCAGACGCTCGCGCACCAGGGTCTGGTGGGTTTCGGCAAGCCCGATCTCCCACGGCGAGCCGGCATGCTTGATCGAGGTCAGGGGCGAAGCGCCGGTGCCGCCCTCGAAGCCCGCGATGGTGACATGGTCGGCGCGCGCCTTGGCGACACCCGCGGCGACCGTGCCGACGCCGATCTCGGAGACGAGCTTGACCGAGACGTCGCCCGCCGGGTTGACGTTCTTGAGGTCGTAGATGAGCTGCGCGAGATCCTCGATCGAGTAGATGTCGTGGTGCGGCGGCGGTGAGATCAGGCCGACGCCCGGGGTCGAGTGGCGGACTTTTGCGATGGTCGCGTCGACCTTGTGGCCGGGCAGCTGGCCGCCTTCGCCGGGCTTGGCGCCCTGCGCCATCTTGATCTGCATCATGTCGGAGTTGACGAGATACTCCGTGGTGACGCCGAAGCGGCCCGAGGCCACCTGCTTGATCGCCGAGCGCATGCTGTCGCCGTTCGGCAACGGCTTGAAGCGATCCGATTCCTCGCCGCCTTCGCCGGTGTTCGACTTGCCGCCGATCCGGTTCATGGCGATCGCGAGCGTGGTGTGCGCCTCGCGCGAGATCGAGCCGAAGCTCATCGCGCCGGTGGCGAAACGCCTGACGATGTCCTTGGCCGGTTCGACCTGATCGAGCGGGATCGGCTTGCGCTTGTCTTCGTCCGCGTTCTTGATCCGGAACAGGCCGCGCAGCGTCAGCAGACGCTCCGACTGCTCGTTGAGGATTTTCGCGAAGGCGCGGTAGCGGTCCAGCGAATTGCCGCGCGCGGCATGCTGCAGCAGCCCGACCGATTCCGCGGTCCATGCATGGTCCTCGCCGCGGCTGCGATAGGCATATTCGCCGCCGACATCGAGCGAGGTCTTGTAGACCAGCGAATCGCCGAACGCGTCGGCATGGCGGCGCACGGCTTCTTCGGCGATCTCCGTCAGACCCACGCCCTCGACGCGGGTGTGCGTGCCGGCGAAGAATTTTCCGACGAATTCCGCCCTGAGGCCGATGGCATCAAAGATCTGCGCGCCGCAATAGGACTGGTAGGTCGAGATGCCCATCTTGGACATCA
This sequence comes from Bradyrhizobium sp. 1, assembly GCF_023073315.1. Classification (GTDB taxonomy): domain Bacteria; phylum Pseudomonadota; class Alphaproteobacteria; order Rhizobiales; family Xanthobacteraceae; genus Bradyrhizobium. The sequence goes on from NZ_JADPJH010000026.1 coordinate 318,557, forward strand.
CCTTGAGCAGGCCCTTGCCGATCGACTTGATGTAGCGCTTGACGATCTCGTAGTCGTCGAGCGAGCCGGGCAGGCGGTCCTTCATCGCGATGATGGTTTCGAACGCGAGGTAAGGATTGATCGCTTCGGCGCCGTAGCCGGCGAGGCAGGCAAAGTGATGCACTTCGCGCGGCTCGCCGGATTCGACGACGAGACCGACCGAGGTGCGCAGGCCCGTGCGGATCAGATGATGATGCACGGCGGCGCAGGCCAGCAGCGACGGGATCGGCACGCGGTCCGAGCCGACCATGCGGTCGGACAGAATGATGATGTTGACGCCCTCGCGCACCGCGCTTTCCGCGCGCGCGCAGAGCTCGTCGAGCACCTGGTCCATGCCGGCCGCGCCGAGACCGGCGTGGAACGTCGTGTCCAGCGTGCGCGACTTGAAATGCGACTCGGCGACCTCCGAGATCGAGCGGATCTTTTCGAGGTCCGCGTCGGTCAGGATCGGCTGGCGCGCTTCGAGGCGCTTGGTGGTGGCAAGGCCTTGCAAGTCGAACAGGTTCGGCCGCGGCCCGATGATGGAGACGAGGCTCATCACCAGCTCCTCGCGGATCGGGTCGATCGGCGGGTTGGTGACCTGCGCAAAGTTCTGCTTGAAGTAGGTGAACAGCGGCTTGGCCTTGTCCGACAGCGCCGAGATCGGCGTGTCGTTGCCCATCGAGCCCGCGGCTTCCTCGCCCGTGGCCGCCATCGGCGTCATCAGGATGGTGATGTCTTCCTGGCTGTAGCCGAACGCCTGCTGGCGATCGAGCAGCGACAGATTGGAGCGCACGCCTGTCGTCGGTACCTTCGGCAGCTCTTCCAGCACGATCTGGGTCCGCTCCAGCCACTCCTTGTAGGGATGGCTGCGGGCGAGATCGGCCTTGATCTCGTCGTCGGGAATGAGACGGCCCTGCTCGAGGTCGACCAGCAGCATCTTGCCGGGCTGAAGCCGCCACTTGGTGATGATCTGGTCCTCGGGGATCGTCAGCACGCCCATCTCGGACGCCATCACGATACGGTCGTCCTTGGTGACGAGATAGCGCGCCGGCCGCAAGCCGTTGCGGTCGAGCGTGGCGCCGATCTGGCGGCCGTCGGTGAAGGCGATCGCGGCGGGGCCGTCCCACGGCTCCATCAGGGCTGCGTGATATTCGTAGAAGGCGCGGCGCTTCTCATCCATCAGCGGATTGCCGGCCCAGGCTTCCGGAATCATCATCATGACGGCGTGCGGCAGCGAGTAGCCGCCCTGCACCAGGAATTCGAGCGCGTTGTCGAAGCAGGCGGTGTCCGACTGGCCTTCGTAGGAGATCGGCCAGAGCCGGTTGATGTCCTTGCCGTAGAGCTCGGAGCTCACCGAAGCCTGGCGCGCCGCCATCCAGTTGACGTTGCCGCGCAACGTGTTGATCTCGCCGTTATGCGCGATCATGCGGTACGGATGCGCCAGCGACCACGCCGGGAAGGTGTTGGTCGAGAAGCGCTGATGCACCAACGCGAGCGCGCTCTCGAAGTCCGTCTCGTGCAGATCGGGATAGTACTTGCCGAGCTGGTCGGCGAGGAACATGCCCTTGTAGATCACAGTGCGGCAGGACATCGAGCAGGGGTAATAGCCGGCAAGACCCCGGTCGCGGCGCTGGTAGATCGCCTGCGAGATCGACTTGCGCAGGATGTAGAGCCGGCGCTCGAAATCGTCCTCGGTCTTGGCGGTGCCGTTGCGGCCGATGAACACCTGCATGCAGGCGGGCTCGGTCGGCTTCACGGTGACGCCGAGCGAGGAATTGTCGGTCGGCACGTCGCGCCAGCCGAGCAGGGTCAGACCCTCTTCCTTGATCTGGTCGGCGATGATGCTCTTGATGACGTTGCGCCAGGCGGTGTCGCGCGGCATGAACAGCGCGCCGATGGCGTATTCGCCGGGAGCCGGCAGCGCGAAGCCGAGTTCCTTGGCCTTGCGGCTGAAGAAGGGGTGCGGGATCTGCACCAGAATGCCGGCGCCGTCGCCGGCGCGCGGGTCGGCACCAACGGCGCCGCGATGCTCGAGGTTGCAGAGGATATTGAGCGCGTCCGCGACGATCTCGTGGGACTTCTGACCCTTGATGCTGGCGATGAAGCCGACGCCGCAGGAGTCTTTCTCCAGGCTCGGATCGTAGAGGCCAACGGCTGGCGGCCGCGAATTGTGTTCCTGAATCGGATCGGGCGTTTTCGAGGCGACCGTCGCCGACAGTTGTTCTGCCACGATGTTTCCGCGCTCGAATTGCGACCCGCTCATTGTTCCAATCCTCTCCTGCGGCAAGCTGCCTCACCACTATCTTCGGCGCACCTTGGGCGTTCCGCGGCACCCGCCTCTGGGTCACCGCTCGTCCGCTGCGAGCCGCATTTTCTTAAATTCAGGCCTAGGCGTTCTTCGTCCCCGAGAACGGCTTTGCCTGTTGCCTTCGTGGCGCTCGAAAGCACCGACTTTCGTTGCAATCCCTATGCCGGAACCGCAAGCAAAATTGAGACAGTCTTCCTGTCCTAACCATCACCTTGCCAAATTTTTGTCTATCACACAAGCGCGCGGAAGTCCCGATTCCCGATATGTCAATCAATCGCTTTCCGAAAGTTGCGCGGCCCCGGTTTTGAAGCAAACGCGCCCTGATCCGGCCCTGTAGGCGCCGAAATCCCCAATGAAGCTTCGGATCGCCCCTTCGAAAGGCGCATCACGCCGCAAGAAGCGAAAGAGCGCGAGGCATTTGGGGCCTGACAGGAGCGTCTCGACCATGAAGTTTTTCACAGGATGTGTCGCCGCCGCCGCGCTAGCGCTGGCTGCGACCGCCGCACCAGCACAGGTTCTTGCACAAGTTCCCGCGAACGGTATCGCTGGCGGGGCCATGATTGCGGTGTCGGATTTCGACGGACCCTATGGGCCGCCGGAGGCCGCCCCGCCACGGCCGCCGCGTTACGGTTATGGTCAAGGCTACGGTTATGGCTACGAGGAGCGCGGCCCGGCTGCGGCGCTGCTGCCGTCGACCGAGGTCTACGCGGTGCTGCGTGAAAACGGTTTTTCGCCGCTCGGCATCCCGCGCCTGCGCGGCGCCGTCTACACCATCGCGGTGATCGACCGTCGCGGCGATGACGGCCGGCTGATCATCGATGCCCGCGACGGACGGATCATTCGCTTCATGCCGGCCGCCGACGCCTATGGCATGGCGCCCGCCTATGAGGAGCACGCAGTCGCACCTTACGGGCCGCAAAGCGCGCTGCCGCCGCCGACCATGGTCCGCAGCGGCCCGCCGCGCCCGCCGGCCCTGATCCCGCATGTCGCAAGCCGCATTGTGCCGCTGCCAAAGGCAGCTCCTCAGCGCGCCGAGGCACCGGTGACGGCCGCGAAGCCGGCCGAGCCTGCGACGCAGCAGGCCCAGGCGCCGCAGACCCAGCCCGCGCAACAGACGGCCGTCGTGCAGGCCAAGCCTGCCGAGGCCATCGCGCCAACCGTCGGCCAGGCCAAGCCGGCGGCGACGATTTTGCCGACGCAGGACATGCCGGCGGCACAGGGGCTTGATTAAGCCCGCGAGTTTAGTGCGAGAGCGCGTATCACACCTTCGCTGTCGTCCCCGAACGCGGGGACGACGTAAGGAGAGAGTTGAGCAAACAAAAAAGCGCCCGAAAAATTTCGGGCGCTTTTGCGTGATAGCGACTGCGCTTCAGCTCCGCGGACACCCCGCAGCTTCCAGGATCAGATTCGCTACCTCCTTCGGATGCGACACCAGCGAGAGGTGACCGGCACCGAGCTCGACGGTGTTTGCGTTCATGCGCTTGGCAAGGAAGCGTTCGAAATCGGGATTGATGGTGTCGTCGTTCTTCGACACCGCATACCAGCTCGGCTTCGAATGCCATGCCGCTTCAGTGGTGCGGCTGGCGAAGATCGAGGCGGCCGTCGGCCATTGCACGGCATAGAGCTCCCTGGCCCGCTCCGGCTTCACGCCATTGGCAAAATACTTCAGGAAGGCGTCTTCCGACAGCTTTGTGTAGCCGTCGCGCTCGACGATTCCGGCGCGCACCGGCCCCGTCGGAAACTGCTTCGACAGCGCCACAAAGTCCTCGTTCGCATCGGGGGCGCGCGCGGCGACATAGACGAGGCCGGTGACCTTCGGGTCGGTGCCGACCTGGCTGATCACGGTGCCGCCCCAGGAATGCGCGACCAGCACGGTCGGACCATCCTGCTCGGCCAGCGCGCGCTTGGTCGCCTCGACAGAGTCCGCAAGCGAGGACAGCGGATTCTGCACGGCCGTGACGTGAAGTCCGGCGGCCTGGAGGATCGGGATCACCTCGGACCAGCTCGAGCCGTCGGCCCAGGCGCCGTGCACCAGCACGACATTCGTCGCCTTCACTGTCTGCGGGGTCTGCGCGTGGGCAAGACTGACTTGGGCAAGGCCGAGGGGAGCCAGCAGGCTCGCGGCGACGAAAAGGCTGCGCCAGAAAGTCATAATCGTTCTCCGTCTTGTTTTGGGTTCGATGCCCAAAGGACGGAGCGTGAGGCAGCGGCGTTACGCCTCTTCACCGCTCTGTGATGCGGTGCGAAACGAAAAAACGCCCCGGGGCACCGGGGCGCTTTCTCAACTTGGAAGTGGCGTGCGCGTCAGGCGGCGGCTTGCGCGGCCGAGTTCTCGATCACCTGCGCCTTCGGCGCGCTGGCGTTGATCGCGATCTGGCGCGGCTTCTTGGCCTCGGGAATCTCGCGGACGAGGTCGACGTGAAGCAGGCCGTTCTCGAGCGAGGCGTTCTTCACCTGCACGAAGTCGGCAAGCTGGAAGGCGCGTTCGAAGGCACGCGCGGCGATGCCGCGGTAGAGCACCTCGGCTTTCGAGTTCTCGTTGGCGACTTTCTCGCCCTTGATCGTCAGCGTGTTTTCCTTCGCGACGATGGAGAGCTCGTCCTTGGCAAAGCCCGAGACCGCAACGGTGATGCGGTAGTCGTTCTCGCCGGTGCGCTCGATGTTGTAGGGGGGATAACCGGGGCTGCCGTCCGAGCTCGTCTGGTCGAGCAGGTTGAAGAGACGGTCAAAGCCGACGGTGGAACGATAGAAGGGGGTCAAATCGTAGGTACGCATGGTCAAGTCCTCCATTGAGCGACTGTTGAGTAACCCGCCCGCCAATCGGGCCGGGCTTTCGTCTGTGTGCAGCCTGATGTTCCGGTCCCGAAACACTGGTAGCGGCCTGCACCATGGTGATATGGGTTCAAGGGAACGGCGTTCAAGAGGGCGGCAACAGGCGCCTTTCCGGCGCTCCCACCCCTTGATTTGCAGCACTTCGCGCCCCAGCACCTCCCATCATGACGCTGATCTCGATTCCCTCCAATCCCGTTCCCGAAGACGTCGTCAGCGGCACCATCAAAACGCCTGACGGCGTCGAGCTGCGCTTTGCGCGCTGGGCGCCGCCGGCGAACCGCAAGGGCACGGTCTGCGTCTTCACCGGGCGCAGCGAGCAGATCGAAAAATATTTCGAGACCGTGCGCGATTTGCGCGATCGCGGTTTTGCGGTGGCGATGATCGATTGGCGCGGGCAGGGGCACTCCTCGCGCCGCCTGCGCGATCCGCGCAAGGGCTATGTGCGCGACTTCGCCGACTTCGAGATCGACGTCGAGACCTTCGTGCAGCAGGTGGTGCTGCCGGATTGCCCGCCACCCTTCTTCGCACTCGCCCACTCCATGGGCGGCACGGTGATGCTGCGGGTGGCACATGCCGGCAAGCGCTGGTTCGACCGCATGGTGCTGTCGGCGCCGATGATCGATTTGCCCGGCCGCGCCACCTCGTTGCCGGCGCGGGCGCTTCTGAAGACGATGCGGATGATGGGAATGGGCGGCCGCTATGTCCCCGGCGGCAGCGACGCCATCACCGGGCTCAATCCCTTCATCAACAATCCCCTGACCAGCGACCCCGTGCGCTATGCGCGCAATGCCGCGATCCTGGAGGAGGATCCGACGCTGGGGCTTGCATCACCGACGGTCGCCTGGGCCGATACCGCCTTCCGCGCCATGAACACCTTCAAGGGCATGGACTACCCCTCCGAGATCCGCCAGCCGATCCTGATGCTGGCGGCCTCCAGCGACGCCGTGGTCTCGACCGCGGCGATCGAGGAATTCGCCTATCACTTACGCGCCGGCTCCCATCTCGTCATCGCCGGCGCCAGGCACGAGATCCTTCAGGAGCAAGACCGCTACCGCTCCCAGTTCTGGGCGGCGTTTGACGCGTTCGTGCCGGGTACGCCACTGTTCAAGTGAGTGCTTGAGGTGAATGACCGCCGCGTGCGAGGTGCGCTCCCTCGCCCCGTTCTTACGGGGAGAGGGTTGGGGTGA
>NZ_JADPJH010000026.1:324914-382725 GCF_023073315.1 Bradyrhizobium sp. 1
GGGACGGTGAGAGTTGGACTCGTGGAGAGTCCCCCTCACCCGGAATCCGCGCTTGCGCGCGCATTCCGGCCTCTCCCCGCACGCGGGGAGAGGCGAAGAGCATCTCACACAATCCGCGACGTCTTGTTCCCCCAGTAGCGATCCCTCAGCAGCCGCTTGTACAGCTTCCCCGTCGGCAACCTTGGCAATTCCTTCTCGAAATCAACCGAGCGCGGCACCTTCTGCCGCGACAGCGACGCGCCGCAGAAGGCGATCAGCTCCCCGGCGAGCGCCTCGTCCGGCACCACACCCGGCATCGGCTGCACCACCGCCTTCACCTCCTCGCCGAGATCGGGATTGGGCACGCCGAACACCGCGGCATCGGCAACCTTCGGATGGGTGATCAGCAGGTTCTCGCATTCCTGCGGATAGATGTTCACGCCGCCGGAGATGATCATGAAGGTGGCGCGGTCGGTCAGGTACAGGAAGCGGTCCTCGTCGACATAGCCGACGTCGCCGACCGTGCTCATGCTGCCGTCGTCCGAACGCGCTTCCTTGGTCTTCTCCGGATCATTGAAATATTCGAACGGCGATCCCGTCTTGAACCAAACTTGGCCGGGCGTGCCGGCCGGGCACGGCTTCATGTCTTCGTCGAGAATGTGGAGGTCGCCGAGCAGCACCTTGCCGACGGTGCCGCGATGAGCCAGCCATTCCTCGCTGTTGCAGGCCGTGAAGCCGAGCCCTTCGGTCGCGCCGTAATATTCGTGGATGATCGGCCCCCACCATTTGATGATGTCGTCCTTCACCAGCGCCGGGCAGGGCGCGGCGGCGTGGATTGCGATCTCAAGCGATGACAAATCGTAGCGCTTTCGCACCTCCTCCGGCAGCTTCAGCATGCGCGAGAACATCGTCGGCACCAGCTGGGTGTGGGTGATGCCCCATTGCGGCACGAGCTGCAGATAGCGCTCGGGATCGAAAGTCTCCATGATGATCGCGGTGCCGCCCATGCGGATCGTGAGATTGACCGCCGCCTGCGGCGCCGAGTGATAGAGCGGGGCCGGCGACAGATAGACCATGCCTTCGCGGTAGTGCCAAAGCTTTGAAAGGAAATCGAACAGCGGCAGATTGTGCTTTGGCGGCTCTTCCGGCAGCGGCCGAATAATGCCCTTTGGGCGTCCTGTCGTGCCCGACGAATAGAGCATCGATGTGCCGAGACGTTCATCCGCAATTGGTGTCGCCGGCAGACCGGCGGTGACGTCCGCAAGGCCGACGATGCGCTCGCTCTCGCCAGGACCGTCGGCGACGATGCAGAGCTTGACGTCGGGACAGGCGTTGATCGCCTCGCGCGCGATATCGAGTTTTGCAACGGACGTGATCAAAATCTTGGACTGGCTGTTGGTCAGGAGATAGGCGAGTTCGCCCGCTGTGAGGAAGGAGTTGATGCAGGTGTAGTAGAGCCCCGACCGCTCGCCCGCGCCGCAGGCTTCGAGATAGCGGGAATTGTTCTCCATGAAGATCGCGTAGTGATCGAGCCGCCTCAAGCCGTGCTTGCGGAACAGATGCGCCAGGCGGTTGCTGCGCGCATCGAGTTCGCGATAGGTGGCCTCGCCGCTCGTGGCCATGATGAAGGCGGGCTGGAGCGGGCGTAGACGGGCATGCAGACCGGGATACATCAATCCTCCACGTGAATTAAGCGGCGAGAAGCAAGATTTCGCGCACCTGCGCTGGGCTCTCGATCTTGCGCGGGTTGCGCGGCACCCAGGGCGTGCGCATCGCCTGTTCGGCGATGGCGTCGAAATGCTCCGGCGAGACGCGTACGTCCGCGAGGCTGCGCGGCATGCCGAGCGAGCGGATGAAGGCATCGAGCACGTCGGCGGCGCTGTGACCGGGAAAACCCATCGCGGCCGCGACGATCATCTGCTGCTCGGCATTGTCGCGCGCATTCCAGCGCATCACCGCCGGCAGCATGATGCAGGAGGTGTAGCCGTGCGGCACGTCGAAGGCCGCGCCCAGCACATAGCCGATGCCGTGGCTCGCGCCCATGGGAACGCCGGCCGCGAGCGCACCCATCGACAGCCAGGTGCCGATTTGCGCGTCCATCCGCGCGTCGAGATCGGACGGGTCCGCCTTCACCCGCGGCAGTGCGTCCGCGAGCATCGCAAGCCCCTTGACCGATTGCGCGTCGGCATAAGGGTGTGTTTCGCGTGAGCAGATCGCCTCGACGCAATGATCGATAGCGCGGATGCCGGTGGACAGGAACAGCCATTCCGGCGTGTGCACGGTGATGGCGGGATCAAGGATGGTCGCGCGCGGCACCGTCAGCGGGTGCCGCAGCATCTGCTTCACATGAGTGCTGCGGTCGGTCACGCCGGCAATCGATGAGAACTCGCCGCCGGCTATCGTGGTCGGCACGCTGACCTGGCGCACGGTCGGCGCGATCATCTCGGGCGCGACGCCCTTGTGCACGCGGATGCGCTCGATGCCGTCGATATCGTCGATGCCGTTGGCAAGGCAGAGCTGCACCGCCTTGGCGCCGTCGGTGATCGAGCCGCCGCCGACGGTGACGATCAAATCGGCACCCGCCTCGCGCGCCGCGTTGCTGGCCGCGATCACCGCCTCGCGCGGAGTATGCGCCGGCATCGCGTCGAACAAGCCCGCGCAGCGTGCACCGAGCGCGTCTTTGATCTTCGTGATCTCGTCGGTCTCTCGGTTGAGCGTGCCCGAAGCCATCAGGAAAGCCCGGCGCGTTCCCAGCCGGTCCATCTGCGCGACGATGGCTTCAGCCGCCGGATGGCCGAACACGACCTCCTCGATCGCGCCGTAAACGACACGTCCCTGGTGCACGGCTGTCCTCCCGGACAATTCGTCTTGTTTTGTAGGGGCAATCTAGCCGAGCCGGCGGTGCGCGTCATGTGCGAAGACGCTGGCCGCTTCTTACCCTCCCCCTCCCTGGGCGGGTCGCGACCGCCGCGCTTTCATCGCCAATCTCACTCGCACCAACCGCCGCGCGCACTCACCTATCTCGCTGTCAACCCGCCATCCGGCCAGGGCGCTCCTCCGAGCGTTGCGCGCGTTTTGGTCTTGAAGAGTTCATCATCTCCACCCATCTTGTGGCGCCCGCGGGTAGAGGCGTACCCTGCATTTTCCGCGGCTTTTGATGCGAGGACATGGGATGAGTGGACCGAACGGAAGCGAGCCATTTGTGAAAAAGCACGATTTCGTTCAGCCTCGGCACATTGCCATCACCGGCCTTCTCGCCGCGGCGTTTGCGCTCACCGGTTGCGGACAGCCGACCTCGCAAGCGGGCGCTCCGCCGCCCGCGCCGGTGTCCGTCGCCCAGCCGGTCAAGCGCACCGTCACCGATTGGGACGAGTTCACCGGCCGCTTCGAGGCGGTCGAGGAGGTGCAGGTGCGCCCGCGCGTCGGCGGCTTCGTCAACTCGGTCGAATTCCAGGACGGCGCCATCGTGCACCAGGGCGATCTGCTCTACGTGATCGACCCGCGTCCGTTCGAGGCGGTGGCCGAGCAGGCTGATGGCCAGCTCTCCGATGCGCGCGCCAAGGTGGAACTTGCCAAGCGCGAGCTCGATCGTGGCTTGAACCTGGTCCAGACCAGCGCGGTCTCGGAGCAGGCCGTCGACCAGCGCCGCCAGGCCTTGCAGGCCGCACACGCAGCCGAGACCCAGGCCGCGGGTGCATTGAAGGCCGCCCGGCTCAACATCGAATTCACCCATGTGACCGCGCCGCTCACCGGCCGCGTCAGCCGCCATCTCGTCAGCCCCGGCAATCTCGTGCAGGGCAGCGATACCGGCACCTCGACGCTTCTCACCTCGATCGTCGCGCTCGATCCGATCTACGTCTATTTTGACATGGATGAGGCAACCTTCATCAAATACAGCAAGCTGTGGTTCGAAGGCCGGCGCCCGAGCTCGCGCGATACGGCGAACCCGGTGCAGGTGACGCTGGCCGGCGAGACCAAGCCGTCGCACGAGGGCACCATCAACTTCCTCGACAACCGCCTCGATGTCTCGACCGGCACGCTGCGCAGCCGCGCCGTCGTCAAGAACACGGATATGTCGATCCTGCCCGGCCAGTTCGGCCGCGTCCGCCTGATCGGCAGCGCGCCCTATGAAGCGCTGCTGATTCCTGACGTCGCTATTGCAACCGACCAGTCCCGCAAGATCGTGTTCGTGGTGAAGCCTGACGACACCGTCGAGGCGCGCCCCGTCGTGCTCGGGCCGCTCGATGAGGGCCTGCGTGTGATCCGCGAAGGGCTGAAGCCGGAGGACCGCGTCATCGTCAACGGCATCCAGCGCGCCCGCGTCGGCGCCAAGGTGGCGCCGTCTCCCGCGCCAGCGCCGGCCGGTGGCAAGTCATGAATCTGGGCCGTCTCTCCATCAACCAGCCCATCCTCGCGATGGTGCTGTCGATCGTGCTGCTGATCGTCGGCGCGCTCGCCTATACCACGCTGCCGGTCTCCGAATATCCGCAAGTGGTGCCGCCGACCGTCGTCGTCACCACGCAATATCCCGGCGCCTCCGCACAAACTGTTTCCGATACCGTTGCAGCTCCCATCGAGCAGCAGATCAACGGCGTCGAGGACATGCTGTATCTCTACAGCCAGGCGACCTCGAACGGGCAGCTGACCATCACCGTCACCTTCAAGCTCGGCACCGACCTCGACAAGGCGCAGGTGCTGGTGCAGAACCGCGTCGCGATCGCGCAGCCGCAATTGCCGGACGAAGTGCAGCGCAACGGCGTCGTCACTCGCAAGAACTCGCCCGACATCCTGATGGTCGTGTTCATGCTGTCGCCCGACGACACCTTCGACCAGCTCTACATCTCCAACTATGCGCTGCTCCAGGTCCGCGACCAACTGCTGCGCATCGACGGCGTCGGCGACATCCAGATCTTTGGTGCGCGCGACTATTCGATGCGGCTGTGGCTCGACCCTGATCGCATTGCCAATCTCGGCCTGACGTCGAGCGAGGTGCTCGCGGCGATCCGTGCCCAGAACGTGCAGATCGCAGGCGGCCAGATCGCCGAGCCGCCGATCGCCGACCGCGCGTTCCAGCCGAACCTCGTTTTCACGGGACGGTTGAAAGACCAGAAGCAGTTCGAGGACATCCTGATCAAGGCCGGCTCCGACGGCCGCACGGTGCGGCTGCGCGACGTCGCCCGCATCGAGCTCGGTGCTCTCGCGTATTCCACCAACAGCTTCCTGTTGCGCAAATCGGCGGTGGCCATGCTGGTGACGCAGCGGCCGGGATCCAACGCGCTCGCGACGGCAAAGAATATCTCCGACACGATGACGAAGCTCAAGGCGAGCTTCCCGAAAGGGCTCGACTACAATATCGGCTACAACCCGACCGAGTTCATCGCGCAGTCGGTCCATGAGCTGATCAAGACCATCTACGAGGCCATGCTGCTCGTGGTTATCGTGGTGCTGGTGTTCCTGCAGGGATGGCGGCCCGCGATCATTCCGATCATCGCGATCCCGGTTTCGCTGGTCGGCACCTTCGCGGTGATGGCGGCGCTCGGTTTCTCCATCAACAATCTCACGCTGTTCGGCCTCGTGCTCGCCGTCGGCATCGTGGTCGACGATGCCATCGTGGTGGTCGAGAACGTCGAGCGCCATCTCGAGCATGGCTTGAGCCGGCGCGACGCCGCGCTCAAGACCATGGAGGAGGTCGGTGGCGCGCTGGTCTCGATCGCGCTGGTGCTGTGCGCGGTGTTCGTGCCGACCGCGTTCATCGGGGGCATTTCCGGACAGTTCTTCCAGCAATTCGCCGTCACCATTGCGGTGGCGACCGCGATCTCCTGCTTCTGCTCGCTGACGCTGTCACCGGCGCTGGCCTCGCTGCTCCTCGTCCCGCATGAGGAGAAGCGGCCGCCGGCCGCCTGGAATCTCATCGCACGCGGCTGGAACGCGTTCACCGGCGCCTTCAACCGTGTGTTCGACCGGCTCGCGCATGGCTATGCCGGCCTTGCCAATTTCGTGATCCGGCATTCGGTGGTGATGATCCTGATCTACATCGTGCTGATCGGCAGTGCCGGCTGGCTGATCGGGACCACGTCGCAAGGCTTTATTCCGGCGCAGGACCGCGGCTACGTCATCATCTCCGTGCAATTGCCAGGCGCGGCATCGCTGGCGCGCACCACCGAGATCGTTCGCGAGATCGAGCGGATCTCGCTGGATACGCCGGGCATCGTCCGCGTTGCCGCTTTCGCGGGCTTCTCCGGTGCGACACGCACGCAGGCCGGCAACGCAGCCGCATTGTTCCCGGTGTTCGACGAACCCGAGGTGCGCCTGAAGAAGGGGCTGACGGCGAACGCCATCACGGCCGAGCTGCGCAAGCGGCTCGCCGCGATCCAGGGCGCATTCATCATCGTCATTCCGCCGCCGGCCGTGCCCGGCATCGGCACCGGCGGCGGCTTCACCATCCGCATCCAGGACCGCCAGGGCCGCGGGCCGGAGCTGCTCGCCGCGGCCACCGACGAGCTTGTCGCCGCGGCGCGCAAATCGCCCATGCTGCTCGCTCCCACGGTGTTCTCGCCGTTCTCGGCCAGCACGCCGCAGCTCTTCGTCGACATCGACCGCACCAAGGCGCAGAAGCTCGGCGTCCCCATCGCCAACATCAACGACACGATCCAGACCTATTTCGGATCGACCTATGTCAACGACTTCAACCTGTTCGGCCGCACCTATCACGTCACAGCCCAAGCCGACTTCCCGTTCCGCAAAGAACCCAGCGATCTCTCGCGGCTGCGCACGCGCAACGCTTCGGGTGACATGGTGATGCTCGGCAGCGTGGTCGAGTTCAAGGACGTCTCGGGTCCCGACCGTGTCGCGCGCTACAATCTCTATGCGGCGTCCGAACTGCAAGGTGAGCCGGCGCCGGGCGTGAGCTCGACCACCGCGCTCGACGCCATCAAGAAGCTGGCGGACGACACGCTGCCGAGCGGCTTCACTTTCGAATGGACGGATCTGTCCTATCAGCAGGTCACCGGCGGCAACGCCGGCCTCTACGTGTTCCCGATCTGCGTGCTGTTCGTCTACCTCGTGCTCGCCGCGCAATATGGCAGCTGGACGCTGCCGTTTGCGGTGATCCTGATCGTGCCGATGTGCCTGCTCGCCGCGACTATCGGCGTGCGCATCATGGGCCAGGACGTCAATATCCTCACTCAGATCGGCTTCGTCGTGCTGGTCGGGTTGGCGGCGAAGAACGCGATCCTGATCGTCGAGTTCGCGCGCGACATCGAGAAGGAGGGCAAACCGAGGCTGGAGGCCGTGATCGACGCCTGCCGGCTGCGCCTGCGGCCGATCCTGATGACGTCCTTCGCCTTCATCCTCGGCGTGCTGCCGCTGGTGATCTCGTCCGGCTCCGGCTCGGAGATGCGGCAAGCCGTCGGCGTCGCGGTGTTCTTCGGCATGATCGGCGTCACCCTGTTCGGGCTTTTGTTCACGCCGATCTTCTACGTCGTGGTGCGGAACCTGGCCGAGGGGCGCAACGAGGGGAAGAAGCCGGACGCGGTGGCGCCTTAAATGCTGGCGATGGCCACCGACGTATCCTCAATCACGGTGCCGTCCCGCGAAGGCTGGGAGACACCGTTTTTGTAGCCGGCCCTCCATACTAACGACCAACATGAAATGGATGGGCAGGCGCGGGGTTCTTCACTAGTATTCGCGCGATTTCAAAACAGAAAACTGCTGGGAGCTAACGAATGAAATCAGCACTTTTGGCCGCTGTCGCAACCTCTGCCCTGTTGCTGGCGGCGCCGGCCTCCGCGCAAGGCGTCAAGATCGGCATCCTCAACGACCAGTCCGGCGTCTATGCCGACTACGGTGGAAAATACTCGGTCGAAGCCGCCAAGATGGCGATCGAGGATTTCGGCGGCGAAGTGCTCGGCCAGAAGGTCGAGATGATCACCGCCGATCACCAGAACAAGCCCGATCTCGCCACCTCCATCGCACGTCGCTGGTATGACGCCGACAACGTCGACATGATCACGGAACTGACGACGTCGTCTGTCGCGTTGGCCGTGCAGGACCTGTCGAAGGAAAAGAAGAAGATCGACATCGTGGTCGGCGCGGCCACGTCGAACATCACGGGAAGTGCCTGCTCGCCTTATGGCTTCCACTGGTCATTCGACACCCATGCGCTGGCAGTCGGCACCGGCGGCGCGCTGACCAAGGCCGGCGGTGACAGCTGGTTCTTCCTCACCGCAGACTATGCCTTCGGTTACGCATTGGAGAAGGACACCAGCGAGATCGTCACCCACAATGGCGGCAAGGTGCTGGGTTCGGTCCGCGTTCCCCTCAACTCGTCGGACTTTTCCTCCTTCCTGCTCCAGGCGCAGAGCTCGAAGGCGAAGATCGTCGGTCTCGCCAATGCCGGTCAGGACACCACCAACTCGATCAAGCAGGCCGCCGAATTCGGTATCGTCCAGGGCGGCCAGAAGCTCGCCGGGCTGCTGATGACGCTGGCCGAAGTGCACGGCCTCGGCTTGCAGGCCGCGCAAGGTCTGGTGCTGACCGAAGGCTTCTATTGGGATCAGAACGACACCACGCGCGCCTTCTCCGAACGCTTCTTCAAGCGCACCGGCCGGATGCCGAGCATGATTCACGCCGGCACCTATTCGGCGACGCTGAGCTATTTGAAGGCGGTGAAGGCTGCGGGCACCAAGGACACGGAGGCGGTTGCCAAGAAGCTGAAGGAGCTGCCGGTCGACGACGCCTTTGCCAAGGGCAAGGTGCTGGAGAATGGCCGCATGGTCCACGACATGTATCTGTTCGAGGTCAAGAAGCCCTCGGAATCGAAGAAGCCGTGGGATTATTACAAGCAACTCGCCGTCGTCCCCGGTGATCAGGCCTTCTTCACCGCCAAGGAAAGCGGCTGCCCGCTGACGAAGTAGCCTCTCGTGTCCCGGACGCGCTGCAACGCGTAGCGTTGCTGCGCAGAGCCGGGACCCACTCTTCTTCACGAGTCGAGGCCTGACTGGGTCCTGGTTCAGCGGCGCAGCGTTACACGCTGCACCGCGCCCGGGACACGAGCGCGTGTGATGCCGCGCTTATTGAGCCATCCGCAGCACCACCGCCCCCAGCGCACCGGCCCACAACGCAATGGCGGCGAGGCCCTGGATCGCAAAGCCGGGGCCGCGCTTTGCCGCCGCCCGGGAATAGCCGATGAAATAGACGATGCGGCCGATAACCCAGACCGCGCCGATGCCGGCTGCAATGGCGTCGCCGATATAGATCGCGAACAGCCAGAGCGCCGGCAGGACGATCGGCATCCATTCCAGCGTGTTCGCCTGGATGCGGAAGGCGCGCTCGAAATCGGGATGGCCCGATGTCGCCGGCACCTTTACGCCTGTCTTCGACCGCGACCGCGAGACGTTTATGCAGGTGAAGAAATAAAATGCGATCGCCAGCAGCGTGACGAGGGCGGTGAGATGATACATCGCGCGATTCCCCAAAAGAGATCGCGCTTCAATAGCCCGTCAGCTCGAGATAGCCAACGCCGTTATGCGTGCCGGCAAAGCTGATCGGCCCCTCCCAATAGGAGAAGCCGGTCCCCATCCAGGCTTTTGGATTGAGCGGCTTGCAGGAAATCGAGAAGGACCGCGAGGGGATCGCGATCTGCCATTCCACCGGCAGCTTGCGACCCGCGACCTCGGCGGTCACCTTCGGAATCATCTGGATGTCGCCACCCGCAATCATCTGCGTGTCGCCGGCGGTGCTGATCCAGTTGCCGAACGGGTAGTCCCTGCCGTCCTTCTGGCGCAGCCGGTACAGCATCAGCTTGTCGCCGGATGAAAGATGCAGCGACAGCCAGTCCCAGCCGGTCTGATCAGTGTCGAGCGGCTGGCTGCTCCATTCGCGGTCCATCCAGGCCTGGCCGGAAACATCGACCGGCTTGTCGTCGATGGTGAGCGTGCCGCGCGCGCGGTAGAATGGCTGGCTGTAATAATAGGAAGCCTGCCCGCGCTCGGACTTGCGGCTGAAGCCGCGATCGCCCTGCAGCACCACCGGACGATCGGCCTCCAACGTCAGCGCGTAGCTGAAATCGGTGCCCGATGCCTTCAGCGTCAGCGGCGCCAACGTGCGATCGTCGGTGCGCTCAAGACCTTTCATCTCCCAATCGTCGATCCATGCCGCAAACGGTTTTGCCGTGACGCCGGCCTGCCCGATCCCGCCGCGAGAAAACACCTCGTTGAAGCGGTGCGTGTCGGCGCGGGTCACCGCGGCATGCGCCATCCAGATCTGCTGATTGGCCCAGCCTTCACCTTGCGGCCCCGGCTGCGTTGCCTGGCGGAACAGCGTCCATTGCAGGCCGCAAGCCGCGCCGCTGCCATCTGTGAGATTCGCCGTGAGATACCACCACTCGATGCGAAACTCC
This sequence comes from Bradyrhizobium sp. 1, assembly GCF_023073315.1. Taxonomy (GTDB): domain Bacteria; phylum Pseudomonadota; class Alphaproteobacteria; order Rhizobiales; family Xanthobacteraceae; genus Bradyrhizobium. The sequence goes on from NZ_JADPJH010000026.1 coordinate 335,293, forward strand.
GGATGCGGCCCGTGATCCGCCGGAAAGGCGAAGGTCTTTCCCGGCGTCACCTTCGCAAAGCCGTCGGCGGTCTCGCCGAGCCCGGCATATCCCTGCGCGGCAGCGCGCCGCGCAAGAGCGAGCGCCGCGATTCCGCCGGCAAAAGTGCGCCGCGAGATTTTGTCAGCGTTCATTGGCGAACACCTTGACGAGACTCGCGGGCTGCATCCGCGCCAGCCGTATCATCGGCAGCAATGCGGCAAGCAGCGAGGCAAACAGCGCGACCGCAACCAGCTCGACCAGCTGCAACGGAAAGACGTGGAACGGCAGCCGCCAGCCGAACGCCTTGACGTTGACGATTGCGATCAGGCACCACGCCACCAGCAGCCCGAGCGGCACGGCCAGCAGCGCGGTGAACAGCGCGACCGACAGCGTCTTGGTCAATTCGATCGCGGCAAGGCGCGGCCGCGTGATGCCGATCGCCCACAGGGGTGCGAGCTGCGGCAGGCGCGAATTCGCCAGCGTCAAGAGGCTGGTCAGCAGCGCGATGCCGGCCACGCCGAGCGTGAAGGCGTTCAGCGCGGACGTCACTGCAAAGGTGCGATTGAAGATGCGGATCGATTCCGCCTTCACCGTCGCCTGGTCGGCGACGCTGCGGTCGTCGAGCGCAAACTGCTTCTGCAACGCTGCGATCAGACCGGGGATGTTTTCCCTCGCGACAATGAGACCGATCCGCGTCTGCGGCGTCTGCGGAAAATGCCGGATCAGCGCCGCGACGTTCACCGCGAGCTGCCCCTTGGGATTGCCGTAATCCGCATAGATGCCGACGATGTCGAGCTCCCAGGTCCCGCCAGGCGCCGGAACCTCGATGACATCGCCGACGCGGACATTGAGGCGGCGGCTCAGCTGCTCGCTGATGAAGGCGGCATTGCCCGGCACGAGTTGGGTCCAGGCGCGCGGCGCGGTTTCCAGCAGCGGCCAGCGTTCGCGATAGAGGGCGTGATCGGGCAGGCCGAGCAACTCCACCGGCTGACCCTGCACCTGGCTGTCGGCGCGTCCGCCCGACAGGATCGCCTGCACGTCGCCGCGCTCCTTCAGCCAATTCCGGATCGCGACACCTTGCGAATTGTCGGAGGCGCTGATGTAAACATCAGCCGCAAGCCGCCCGTTGAGCCAGCCGATGAAAGTGCGGCTGAAGGTTTCCACCATGGTGGAGACCCCGACATTGACGGCGAGCGCGAGCAGCAGCGCCATCAGCGCCAGCGACAATCCCGAGAGCTGCTGCCGACTGTCCGCCCAGAACCACAGCGCAAGCGGCCCTTTCGCAAAACGCTGGCCGACGAGCAGGATGATCTCGAGGAACGCCGGCAGGATCAGCGCCGCGCCGAGCATCAGCGCCGCCAGCACGCCAAAACCTGCGATCAGCGATTGCCCGTAATGAAGCAGCAGCAGCGCGACCGCGAACACCATGCAGGCCGCAGCGCTTTGCAGGACCAGCCAGCGGCGCTGCCGCTGCTGCCAGGCGTGCGGCTGGGCGGTCGCGAGCACCGGCATCCGGATCGCCTTGATCAAGCTGGTTGCCGCCGCCACCATCGCACCGGCGATGCTGATGCCGATGCCGGCGAGCCACCATTCAGGCTGCAGCGTGAGCTGCCCCGGGATCTGCGCGCCATAAAGCCCGCGCAGCGAGGCCGCGACGTCGGGCAACAGCGCAGCCGCGATGAAATAGCCGCAGACAAGCCCGATCAGCCCGCCGACCAGCGCCAGCGCCACCAGCTCGATCACCAGCACCGTGTTGACTAGCCGCGCCGAGGCACCGCAGGCCCGCAATGTCCGCAGCATCGGCAGCCGCTGCTCGAAGGCGAGCCCGACGGCCGAGTTGACGATGAAGAGGCCAACGAAAAACGACAGCAGGCCGAAGGCGGTGAGGTTGAGATGGAAACTGTCGGTGAGACGCTCCAGCTCGGTCTCCGCATTCGGCTCGACCCGCTGCAACTGGTCGCCGACGACGCTTGCGAGCGGCGCCGGCTTGCCCTTCGCCTTGCCGATCAGGAGCCGCGACACCTGATCCGGCTTGTTCAGGAGACGCTGCGCCACGCCGATATCCACGACGAGAACGCTGGGGACGAGCTGCGGCAGCACGCGCAGCGGCGGCAGTTTTGCGCCACTGCTGATCGGTGGCGCGGCGCCTTCCTGCTCCTGCAAATCGTTCAGCGTTTCTCGCGCCACCAGCGTCTGGCCGGGCGGAGCAACAAAACTGCCCAGATCCGAAGCACCAAGGCGCGGTGCATTGCCGACATCGGCCGGCATCGTCACCGGCTCGATGCCGAGCAGCCGCACTGAACGGCCGTTGATCTGGACCCGTCCTTCCAGCATAGGCGACACCGGCCAGCCCGCGCGGCGGAGTTTTACGAACAGCTCCTGCGGAAAAGTCGCGGCGTCGGGCGCGACCAGCATGGCGGTGCGCGCGCCGCCAAAGGTCGCCGCTGCGCGGTCATAAGCGTTGCGGGCCTGCTGGTTGATGGCCTGCACGCCGCTCCACAATGCGGTTGCTGCAATCAGCCCGATCAGCAGCGTCGCGAACTGCATCTTGTGCCGCCGCCAATGGCTCAGGAGCACCGCGAGCACCCACAGCGCGCGCCTCATGCGATCCGCCCCGCATGCAAAGTGAGGTGACGGTCGAGCGTGCCGGCCAGATGCAGGCTGTGCGTCACCATCAGGAAGCCGCAGCCGGTGCGCGCGACGAGGTCGCGCGCCAGTGCCAGCACGTCCTCGGCGGTGGTCTCATCGAGATTGCCGGTCGGCTCGTCGGCGAGCAGCAGCAACGGTTTTGTCGCCAGCGCCCGGCCGATCGCGACCCGCTGCTGCTGGCCGCCTGATAATTGCTCTGGATAACGTTTGAGGAGGTCGCCGAGTCCGAGCCGCTCGACCAGCTCCTTCATCCAGACGGCGTCATGCCGGCCGGCGATCCGCGCCTGGAAAGCCAGATTGTCCGCGACCGACAGGCTCGGGATCAGGTTGAACTGCTGGAAAACCAGGCCGATCCGGTCGCGCCGCAAGCCGGCGCGCCCTGCGTCCGAGAGCTTGGTGACCTCGGTCTCCTCCAGCCGGATCGAGCCGCCGTCGGCAGCATCTAACCCTGCGATCAGGTGCAGCAGCGTGCTCTTGCCGCTGCCGGATTCGCCTGTGAGCGCGACGCGCTCGCCGGCCCTGAGGTCGAGATCGACACCGCGCAGCACATGGACCGGTTCGCCGGCCGAGGAGAAGGTCTTGGAGAGATTTCGGATACTCAGCACGATGGATGGCGCCGGACGGAATTAACGGAAATGCTGCGTAGCACACTTGCTGCGGAAATGCCGGGGTTGCGTTGCCGTTCAAGCCGTTGTTAGCTCCCGAGACGACCAAATCAAAAAGTGCCAAAAAAAGACATACGGGGAGAACGATGAGCGCTCAGGGAACGCCCAATGCGGCGGGGAAGACGACCGATACGCCGAAGGGCGCCTGGACCGTCACGTTTCTGCTCTTTCTCTTCATGGTGGTGAACTTCGCGGACAAGATCGTCGTCGGCCTCGCCGGCGTGCCGATCATGACCGATCTGAAGCTCGAGCCGGAGCAGTTCGGCATGCTCGGCTCCTCGTTCTTCATCCTGTTCTCGATCTCGGCCATCGTGGTCGGCTTCATCGTCAACAAGGTGCCGACGCGCTGGGTGCTGCTGATCTTGGCGGTGATCTGGGCGCTGGCGCAGTTTCCGATGGTCGGCACGGTCTCCTTCACCACGCTGCTGATCTGCCGCATCGTGTTGGGCGCGGGCGAAGGCCCGGCCTTCTCGGTTGCCGCGCACGCGATCTACAAATGGTTCCCGGACGAGAGGCGCACGCTGCCGACCGCGATCCTGTCGCAGGGCTCGGCCTTCGGCGTGATCCTCGCCGTGCCGGCGCTGAACTGGGTCATCGTCAATCATTCCTGGCACTACGCCTTCGGCGCGCTCGGCGTCGCCGGCCTGATCTGGGTCTGTGCCTGGCTCACCTTCGGCAAGGAGGGCCCGCTGGAGGATACGCAGACCCTCGCCGCCACTGAGCCGCAAATCCCCTATTTGCAGCTTCTGACCTCGCGCACTTTCCTGGGCTGCGTGATCGCGACCTTCGGCGCTTATTGGGCGCTGTCGCTCGGCCTCACCTGGTTCACGCCCTTCATCGTCAAGGGTCTCGGTTTCTCGCAGAGCCAGGCCGGCTTCGTCTCGATCCTGCCCTGGGTGTTCGGCGCTGCCGTCGTCATGCTCACCGGCTGGATCTCGCAGGTGATGATGGCGCGCGGCTACACCACGCGCATCTCGCGCGGCGTGCTGGGCTCGGTACCGCTGATCCTCGGCGGCTTGATCCTGTCGACGATGCCGCATGTCACGGGCGCGGGTTTTCAGATCGCGCTGCTCGTGGTTGGCTCCGGCCTGTGCGGCGCGATCTACGTGGTCTGTCCGCCGATGCTCGGCGAATTCACCCCGGCGTCGCAGCGCGGTGCGGTCCTGGCCATCTACGGCGCGCTCTACACGCTTTCGGGCATCATCGCGCCGACGGTGATGGGCACCGTGATCCAGCGCGCCGGCAACATGGTCGGCGGCTACATGACCGGCTTCACCATCAACGCGGTGGTGATGGTCGGCTCTGGCGTCATCGGCCTGCTGCTGCTCTGGCCGAACACGGAAAAGGCGAGGCTGACCCGTGGCGCTGCTCCGCAGACGGCACCGCTGAAGGGCGTGGTGTCGCCGACGTAAGGGTGGCTCTTACCCTGCCCCTCCAGGGGGAGGGTCAGCAAGAAGCCGTCGCCTAATTCATCCCCTGCGCGCCCCGAATCAGCTTGCCCGGCCGGCGCCCCGTCGCCTCGCCCTGCCGCCGCGTCACGACGCCCGACACGATCGTCGCGTCATAGCCATCGACATCCTGCAACAGCCGGCGCCCGCCCACCGGCAGATCGTAATGCACCTTCGGCGGATGCAGATGCAGCCGGTCGTAGTCGATCACATTGACGTCGGCCTTGTAGCCGGGCGCAATCAACCCACGATCGGTGAGGCCGACCGAGAGTGCGGTCTTGCGCGACTGCGCTGCGACCACGAATGGAATCGTGAGCTTCTCGCCGCGGGTACGGTCGCGCGTCCAATGCGTCAGCAGATAGGTCGGGAAGCTCGCATCGCAGATGATGCCGCAATGCGCGCCGCCGTCGGAGAGGCCCGGTACCGATTGCGGATCGATCAGCATCTCGCGCGTCGCGTCGAGATTGCCGTCGGCATAATTGAGGAACGGCACGTAGAGCATGCCGCGCCCGTCATCCGACAGCATCGCATCGTAGGCGAGCTCTTCCGGCTGCCGGCCCTGCTTGCGCGCCTGCGGGCCCAGCGCGTTCTCCGGCGGCTGCTCGTAATCGGGGGGATCGCCGAGCAGGAACATCTTGTCGTAGTTGGGACGGAAGAACAGCGGATCGTCGGTCGCGGTCGCCGTCTCGCTCAGGATCGCCTTGCGCAATTCGCTCTGATGCAGCCGTGCGAGTCGCTCCTTCAGCGGCAGATGGGCAATCGCCTTGTAGCTCGGATGGGTCTGGAACGGATTTCGCGACAGCTCGAGGCCAAGCAAGAGCCCCACGGGGCGCGCCGCGATCTGCGCGGTGATGGAGAGGCCGCGCTTGGCCGCCGCGTTGATCTCGTCCAGCGTCTGGCGCCAGCGGTTTGGCGCCTTGTCGTTCTGCGTGATCGAGAACGAGATCGGGCATTTTGTGGCATCGGCCACCCGCAGCATCATCGGCAGATCTTCGTGGAGGGTCGAGAGATCGAGCACGAATTGCAGCACGCTGCGGCCCTGGCTGTGCATCGCGCCGGCGATGGCGGTGAGCTCGTCCTCGCCCGCCTTCAGCGTCGGCGTGAAATCGCCGGTGGATGTGCGGTGGTTGAGCGTGCGCGAGGTCGAGAAGCCGAGCGCACCTGATAGCACCGCCTCGCCCGCGAGTTTTGCCATCGCCGCGTTGTCGTCCGCCGTCGAGGGATCGCGGCGCGCGCCGCGCTCGCCCATCACGTAGACGCGCAGCGCGGCATGCGGCAGCTGCGCGCCGATATCGATGTCGAAATCGCGCTTGGACAGCCAGTCCATGTAATCCGGAAAACTTTCCCACGCCCAGGGAATGCCGGCGCTCAGCACCGGCTCGGGAATGTCCTCGACGCCTTCCATCAACTGGATCAGGCGGGTGTGGTCGACAGGCTTGCACGGCGCAAAGCCGACGCCGCAATTGCCCATGATCGCGGTGGTGACGCCGTTCTGCGAGGACGGCGTGATGTCCTGGCTCCAGGTGACCTGCCCGTCGTAATGGGTGTGGACGTCGACGAAGCCCGGCGTCACCAGTTTTCCGCGCGCGTCGATCTCTTCGGCGCCCTTGGCCGAGATATTCCCGACCTCGCTGATCCTGCCGCCGATGATGGCGACATCAGCCTCGAACAGCTCGCCGCCGCTTCCATCCGCGACAGTGCCGCCGCGGATCACGAGATCAGGGGTGCTCATGGTGTTTCTTCCCGTTTTGTTGTTTTGCTTGGGCGCATTTTCGGGCGCGCCGGCGCAGTGTCAACCGCAGGGACGTGCGCTCAGGGTTGCGCGGCCGCCTTGGCTTGCGGCTTCCGCTCCGTGAACGGCGACAGCACCACCGTCGCCAGCATGAAGATCACGGACGCCCCGAACACCCAGTGCGGCGCGTTCTGGTCCATGATCCAGCCGAACAGCAGCGGGCTGACGATGCCGCCGAGATTGAAGCCGGTGGAGACGATACCGAAGGCGCGGCCGGCTGCACCGGCAGGCGCGGCATTGCGCACCAGCATGTCGCGCGATGGCGCGATCACGCCGGAGAGGAAACCTGCGGTCGCCATCGTCGCGGTCAAGGCCCAGCCCGGCAATGTCACCAGTGCGATCAAAAGCACGATTGCCGCATTCGCGGCAAAGCAGGCCGCCGCGACATAGCCGTGATGCTCGGTGTGGTCGGCGAGGAAGCCGCCCGCGAGCACGCCCGCGGCGCTGGCGCCGAGAAATGCGGTGAGCGCGACGTTGGCGACGGAATAGGTTGTGCCGTAGCCGCTCATCAGCGCGACCACGCCGAAATTGTTGATGCCGGCGACCGACAGGCTGAGTAGCATGAACAGCGCGGTCAGCGTGATCAGCGCCGGGGTGATGACGGCCTGCTTAGGTGCGTTTTCGTTGCCCGGCTTTGTCTTGTGTGCGCCGGTCTCGGGAATGCCGATGGCCACCAGCAGCAAGGCCACCAGAATGGCGATCGCGCCCGATGCGATCAATGCGCCGGCGCCGCCCGACACGGTGACCAGCGCGGCCACGATCGCCGGCGTCACGGCACCGCCGAAATAGCCGGCAAAGGTGTGGATCGAGAAAGCGCGCCCCATCCGCGCCTCGTCCATGTGCTCGGCGAGAATGGCGTAATCGGCGGGGTGATAGACGCTGTTGGCGAGCCCGAGCAGCACGGCGCAGGCGATCAGCGAGGCATAGCTCAGATGCAGGCCGAGCAGGATCAGCGCGAGGCCGCCGAGCGTGAGCCCAATCAGCAGGATCTTCCGCGCGCCAAAATGATCGACGAGATAGCCGGTCGGCGCCTGGGTCAGGCCGGATACGACGGCGAGGGTGGTGAGCGCAAAGCCGAGCTCGACATAGCCGACGCCGAGCTGGCTCTTCAGGAACGGGAACAGCATCGGCAGGACCAGCAGATGGAAATGGCTGACCCAATGCGCGATCGAGATTCCGGTCAGCGTGCGCAGCGCACTGTCCGCCTTGCCTTGTTGCGGTGCGGCGAAAACGTCGACCATTGCAGTTCCGTTTCACTCCCTGAGGGAGCGCAAACTATCGGGGAGAGCAGTTATTTGTCCATGAACGCAGGCGCATGGCAGGTAGTGGAGGTTGCTCGCTGGCGATCTCGAGGATGCCGTCGAGGGGAGGGGACGCACTGTTCGTGGGGAAGCATCACACCCTCACAACGGCTCGTCGTCGTTGCCATGGCGGTCGCGCTTCGGCGTGGCCATGTCGCCGTCCTCATCATCGTCGTCGGTGTCGCGCGGAGGCGGGGGCTTTTTCGCCTTGCCTTCAGCCGGCTTGGGCGGTTCGGTCTTGGGCGGTTCGCTCGGCTTGGTCTTGGCCATGGCTGGTCCCGGATGGTGATGCGTCATCCGCTTCTACCCGGAAAATATGTGCGGTTCCTGACTTATCTCAAGGGCCCTCGGCGAAGCCGTCAATGCAGGATCGGCCCGCCCGCCTTCTTCCAGGCATCGATGCCGCCGGCGATGTGGGCGGTGTTGGAAAGGCCGGATTCCTTCGCGGCCGCAACCGCCATCGCCGAGCGTTCGCCGAAAGCGCAGAAGAACACGATTCGGCGCCCGGTCGCAGCCGCGACCTCGCGCAGCATGCCGCCGGGCTTGAGGCTCTCCTCGACGCTCGGATAGGGCGTGTGCAGCGCACCTTCGAGCGTGCCGTGCTTGGCGCGCTCGTTGCTCTCGCGCAAATCGACCAGCAAGATGTCGGGCCGGCCGAGCGAGCGGATCGCCTCGACCGCGCTGAGCGCGCGGCCTTCCTTCTCCAGCTCTTCCTGATGCAGGCCGACGCGCATGTTGGCGGGCACCGCCACGTCCATCATCTTCGGATTGGGCAGCTTCAGGTTCGCCATCAGCTCGATATAATCGTCGACCGAACGCACCTGGAGCCGCGGATTGTAGCGCTTCTCCTCGCCGATGGTGGAGACGGTGTCGCCCTTGTAGTCATGCGCCGGGAACACCATCGTCTCGTCCGGCAGCTTCAGCAGCCGGTTGAAAATCGAGTCATACTGCGCGCGTGAAGAACCGTTCTGGAAATCGGTGCGGCCGGTACCGCGGATCAGCAACGTATCGCCGGTGAAGACGCGGTCGCCCATCAGATAGGAATAGGAATCGTCGGTGTGGCCCGGCGTGTACATCACGTCGAGCGACAGGCCCTCGATCGTCACCTTGTCGCCGTCGGCGACCCGCATCGCGACAACGTCGGCCTTGGTCTGGTCGCCCATCACGGTCATGCAATGGGTGCGGTCGCGCAACTCGCCGAGGCCGGTGACATGGTCGGCGTGCAGATGGGTGTCGACGGCCTTGACCAGCTTGAGGTCGAGCTCGCGCAGCAACTGGCAGTAGCGATCGACCTTCTCCAGCACGGGATCAAGGATCAGCGCCTCGCCGCCGGGGCGGCTGGCGAGGACGTAGCTATAGGTGCCCGAAACGCTGTCGAAGAGCTGGCGGAAGATCATGGCAAGACCCGGCGTGAACTGATTTCGACGATTCTACTATGCCGGGGGCCGGAAAGAGAAGCAATTCACTGTGTAGACAAGGAAATTTAGAAAAATTTTATTGTGAGGGATGGGGCGGGTCGGGGGCGGCGGCATCACCCGCTGTGTGCCTGCAAAAGGCTTACGGCCTCACCACCGTGTACCCATTCTCCGCCAGGAACAGGATCTGCCCGACGCCGACCTGCACCGGCGTCGCCGCCGGAATGAACTCGGGCCGCTTGCCCGTTTCCCGCTCGATCGTGTCGACGGTGTTGAGGCAGATGTCGAAGCGTACGCCCTGCGCGATCAGGCTCTCGACCTGCCTGCGGCGCTCGCTGCCGGTGAGCAGCAAATCGACGCCGGGGCCGAAGGCCACCAGTTCGATCGCAACCTTGTCGGGATCATACGCCTTCAGCAGATTGTTGGCGACGCTCAGCACCAGCGCCTGCTTCTTCGCATCGCCGTCGGAGAGCTGAAGCACGATTCTGTGCTCGGCGAACGGCTTGTCCTGAAGCGGTACCTGCTGGGCCGAAACGAGCGGCGTCGCGGCGAAGGCGAGCAGCGCCAGCGTCAGCGCGGATGAGATCAGCGAGCGCATCATCCTATCCCGCAATGCCCGGGTTGTTCTCGACGCCCATCAGCGTGACGCCGGTGCCGAGCCGTTCCTGAAACATGCGGCCCGAGCGCAGATATTTGGCGACGACGTCCCAGACCGGCGCGCCTTGCTGGCCGTTGACCGAGGCCCAGCCCGCGACCTTGTAGCGGTGGCTCGCGCTGAGCGTCTTGCCGCCGTTGAGCTTCACGTCGGAGATGCGGCTGCCGATCGCAGCGGTCGGCGTGCAGGTGTAGCTGAGCCCGCCGGTGCGCACCATGTCGCCGCCCTGCTGGTAATAGGGATCGGCGTTGAAGAGATTGTCGCAGATGTCTTCCAGCACGTTCTTGATATCTGCCCCGAGCATCTCCTGCACATAGGTCTCGGGATAGGTGATCGCGGTCTCCGCGAGCACATCCTCCATGGTCAGCGGCTGGCCGGACAACGCGGTGACGCCCCAGCGGAAACCCGGCGACAGCGCGATCTCCGCATCGAGCTCGGTGCGTAGCGCGGTGCAGATCAATTCGTCGACCGGACCGGTGAAATTGCCGCGGCGATAGAGCAGGCGGTCGGGTGTTGCGATCTTCTCCGCCCAGTCGGTCACATGGGGCGCGCGCAGCCGGCCGATCAGTTCGGCCATGGCGGGGTCGGGCTTCAACAGCTCGGAGTAGACCGGCAGCAGATGATATTTGACGTCGCTGACTTTGCCCTTGTCGAGCGCGAGGTCGAGCACGGCCAGAAATTTTCCGTTGGAGCCGGCATTGGTGACGAGCGTCGTGCCGCCGGCGTTCTTCACCGGGATAGGCTGCGGCACGGCATCATGGGTGTGGCCGCCGAGGATGACGTCGATGCCGGTGACGCGGCTCGCCAGCTTGAGGTCGACATCCATGCCGTTGTGGGACAGCAGGATGACCGCATCGACCTTGTCGGCGCCGCGCAAGGCGTCGACGTGTTTCTGCAACTCCTCCTCGCGGATGCCAAAAGTCCAGTCCGGCGTGAACCGTTTTGGATGCGCGATCGGCACGTAGGGAAAGGCCTGGCCGATGATCGCGACGCGATGGCCGCCGAGTTCCTTGATCACAGAGGGCTTGAACACGCGCCCCGTAGCCTTGTCGAAGGCGGCGGCATCGTTGAACGCGGCTTCCTCGGTCAGGAAAACGTTCTGCGCCAGGAACTCGCCCTTGAAGCGCTCGAGATTGTCGCGCAGCGCCTGCTCGCCATAAGTGAATTCCCAATGCCCGGTCATCGCCTCGATGCCGAGCAGATTGGCGACCTCGACCATGTCGCGGCCCTGCATGACGTTGGCGAGCCCGGTGCCCTGCCAGAGGTCGCCGCCGTCGAGCAGCAGCGAACGCGCCTCGCCGGCCTCGTTGCGCAGGCGATCGACCAGCGTCTTCAGATGAGCGAAGCCGCCGAGCTTGCCGAAGCGGCCTGCGGACTTCTCGAACTCGAAGCAGGTGAAGGCATAGGCATCGGCGCTGTCGGGCCGGATGCCGAAACGTTCGAGGAAGGCGCGCCCGACCAGATGCGGCGGCCGCCCCGCCATCTCGCCGATGCCGATATTGACGCTGGGCTCGCGGAAATAGACCGGGTTGAGCTGCGCATGCGTGTCGGTGATGTGCAGGATGCGCGCATTGCCGAACCGTTCGAGGTCGTAAATGCTGGCAGTCTCAGCGCCCCGCGCGAGCCGCGGCAGTCCGAGCGATGCGGCGGCAAATGCTGTGCTCTTCAGGAAATCGCGGCGGCGGATCGCCATCTCGAATTCTCCGCCCCTCAATGATCGCTCGACTGTTTCAACAGGTTCAGTCTAGCGGATTTCCATCGCCTTCCACGCCTCTTTTTCAGACGTGGCCTGGAAGGTTGATGCTTTTGCCAGGGCTTCGGCCTCTTTCGCCGCGGCAATGGCGCGATCGAAATCGCCGCTGTCGCCCGCCTTTTTGGCTGCCGCCAGCGCCGATACGGTCACGGTCCATTGGTTGCGCATGCCGGCTGCCTCCTTGGAAGCAGCCTCCGCAGCGGCATAGGCCGCCTTGTAGTCCGCCTCGTTTGCCGCGCGCGCCGCTGGCGCCAGGCTCAATGAGAGCAGCATGGCGAGTGGAAGTGACCGCTTCATGGCCGCGCTCCCGGGCCTGAAATCGGCAGGCCGTTGGCGACGTAGGAGAGGAAATATTCGACGTCGCGATATTCGTCCGCCTGCGGCTCCAGCGGAACCGCGCGGGTTTGGCTGTTGCAGGTGACGAAGCGGCGGCTGGTCGTGCCCATGCCGCTCCATTCGGACCGGTAGATCGGCATCGCGTTCAGAATGCCGAGCGCCGGCGCCAGGATCTCGGCGCGGATGCGCTCGCCCGGGCTCTGCACATGGCAGCTCGCGCAGGAGAAATTCAGCTGGCCGCGGCGGGTGTAGAAATAGCGCTTGCCGTTCTCGAACGCCGCGAGCGCGCGGGGATCGTCGGGTATCCTGATGTCCATCGGCTTGCCGCGCGAGGTGAACGCCATGTACGCCGTCAGCGAAGCCATCTCGTCCTTGACGTAGGAATAGGGCGCCTCGCCATTGCCCTCGCGGCAGCGGTTGAGCGCGAGCTCCAGCGTGACGACCTTGCCTTCCTTCCCGTCGAAATAAGGATAGTTCTGGCGGATGCCGATACCGCGGTTCGGGAAGCAGTCGGCGTAGGTCTTGCCGTTCTTGAACGGGGTCGCGAACATTTCCTTGCCGGCGTCGAGCGCGAACTCGTAGGGCGGGAATTCTTCCTTCTCCTGCCACTGCCGCTTCATGTCCGCGTTCATCGAATAGGGACCGTTGACGAAGTCCTCGTGCTTCACATCAGGAAATTTCTGGAAGAAGAAATTCTGGAACGCTTTGGCGTCCGCAACGGGATCGACCTTGTCGGCTGCGACCACGCGCGGCGAGGTGAGGGCGAACGCGACGAGCGCGGCACTCAACGAGCCAAGCAGGAGAGCGGAGCGGGCCTTCATCACGCGATCTTCGCGGTGATCGTATCCGAGCCGCCCTTGTTGTCGGTCCATGAGATCTTGAGGTCGTCGCCCTTCTTGCCGCCCTTGAAGCTGAACTTCACATAGGGGTCCTTGGAGACCGCGGTGCCCCAATTGGCGACGAAGACGTCCTTGCCGTTACATTCGAACTTCAGCTCCTGGATGTAGTGCGCAGGGATCGGCTCGCCCTTGGCATCCTTGACTAGGCCGGTGTCCATGGGGTGCTGGATCAGCGTCTGCACCTCGGTGATGTCGCCGTTGGATGTTGCGCGTACGCGAATGCTGGATGCCATCTCGGTTCTCCTTAGCCGCCGCAGCCGCCGACGGTGACCTTGACCTCTTTGGTCGCGCTGTAGAGCTTGCCGTCGGCCTCCACGATCGCGGTCACGTTGCTGGTCTTGGCCATCTTCAGCCGGTTGGCGATACCTGGAATCGTGCCGTCTGGAATCTTGTAGGAAGCAGCGAGCGCGTTCGGGTTCTCGGCCACGAAGAACGAGATCGAGGTCACCTTGTCGAGCGTCGTCGTCACCGAGATCGGCACCACGCCGCCATTCTCGGCGATCTCGGGCGCATCCAGCTTGACCTTGTCGGAGGGCTCGGCGGTCCTGCCGTAGAGCGCCTCGATGGCGTCGGCCTCGTTCTTCAGCTTGAACGCCTCTTCCGGATATTTGTCGTTGGCCGCCGCGAGCGCGAAGCTTGCGCCAAACGGCAGATTGCCGAGGCCGAGCAGCGCGACCGAGGCCGCGCCCTGAAGGATCAGGCGCCGCGTCGGATGAGAGCCGGTGGTCGTCGTCATCAAAAGTCTCCTCGGCAGTCTCTTGGATGGTCTTTTGGCGTGCCTGACGTCACAGGGTTTGCAGGAAATCGACGATCGCGCTGATCTCCTGGTCGGTCAAAATCCTGTTACGACCGAACGGCGGCATCATGGTCTGCGGATTGCGCTTGGTCTCGTCGAAGATGATCGCGGCCAGCTCGTTGCGATCAGGGTATTTTGATTTGAGGTCCTTCAGCTCCGGGCCGATCGTTCCCGGCAGGTCGCCGCCCTTGATGACGTGGCAGGTCAGGCAGTTGCCCTTGCCGCGGTCGAAGGCGAGCTTCTGGCCTTCGCTGACGGCGGATTGCGCCTGCGCGGAGCTTGCCGCAAGGCCGGCGGCAATGGCCAGCAGGATGGTCAGGACGGGCGTGCGGGGAAAGGCGGTCAAGGCGTCATTCCGAGGCGTTATGTCGATGATCTCGTTCGCGGAAATATAGTGTTCCAAAGCACAAAGGCGATCGCCTGACAATCAAGACTATGCATGCGCCAAAATGGAGTTAATATCTTCCGCATTGCAACTAAAGAGATTATTTGTTCGGCGGATTCGGGCCAGGGGCGCTGGCCTGCTGTTTTCAGGGCGTTTGGGCGCTCGTACTGCTTTCTATCTCGTTCTCGCTTTTTCAAGGGGACCTCAATTGGCTGAATATGTCGTCGAATTTGGCAGGGACGGCGGACGGGTCGAGTCGGATGGACGGCTCGATGCGCCGGCATTTCATCGCAATCACGAGTCGCTCTGGGCGGCGCTGGAAAAGCATCTCGCAGGCACCACCGGCAACGTGGTCGAACTCGGCAGTGGAACCGGGCAGCACGTCGTTCATTTCGCCCGCCACACGCCCGGCCTGATCTGGTGGCCGAGCGACCTCAATCAGCGCCACCTCAAGAGCATCGAGGCCTGGCGCGTTCATTCGGGCCTGCCAAACATCCGCTCGCCGTTGCGGATCGATCTGACCGATCCCGACTGGTGCCCGGAGATGAAAAGCGGGCAGGCACCGACAAGCCTCGCCGCATTGTTCTGCGCCAATGTCATCCACATCGCGCCATGGAGCGTGGCCGAAGGCCTGTTCGCCGGCGCCGGCCGTTATCTGCGTGCCGACGGCAAGCTGTTCCTCTACGGCCCGTTCAAGCGCGATGGCAAGCACACCGCGCTCAGCAACGCCGTGTTCGACACGTCGCTGCGTGAGGGCAATCCGGATTGGGGCGTGCGCGATATCAGCGACGTCGAGAAGTTAGCGCGAGGCGTGGGCCTGCGTCTCGTCGATACGATCGAGATGCCTGCGAACAACCTGACGCTGGTGTTTTCGCGCTAGTACGCAGGAGGTGCGCTCCCTCCCCCGCCTGCGGGGGAGGGTTGGGGAGAGGGTGTCTCACCAACGGGACAATCCCCCAGAGGAGAAAGCCCTCACCCGCCGCGCTCTTCGAGCGCGTCGACCTCTCCCGCAAGCGGGAGAGGTAAGCGGCGCCCTTGGCATGCAGCGATCAAATCAAGATCACGCCTCGCCATCCCGCCACCCGATCTTCTCCTTCAAGAACTGAAAACCGATCACCTCAAAACCCGCGCGCTCCTTGTTGTCCTTGCCGTAGCCATGGCCGCCGGCTTCCGGCTCGTAGAACCAGGCCTCGTATCCCATCGCCTGGAGCTTTGCCGCCATCTTGCGCGCGTGGCCGGGATGGACGCGATCGTCGCGCCGCGTGGTGGCGATCAGGATCGGCGGATAGGGCTGGCTGGCTTTGACGTTGTGATAGGCCGAGTAGGTCTTGAGCCACTCCCATTCCTCGGGCTTATCAGGATCGCCGTATTCCGCGATCCAGCTCGCGCCGGCGAGCAGCTTTGTGTAGCGGCGCATGTCGATCAGCGGGATGGTGCAGAACAGCGCGCCGAAACGCTCGGGATAGCGCACCAGCATGTTGGTGATGAGGATGCCGCCGTTCGAACCGCCCTGCGCGGCGATGCGCTTTGCTTTGGTCACGCCGCGTCGCACGAGATCGGCGGCCACTGCGGCGAAATCGTCATGCGAGAGCTTCTTGCCGGCGAGCCGGCCGGCATCGTGCCAGCGCGTGCCGAACTCGCCGCCGCCGCGCAAATTCGCTTGAACCGTGGTGCCGCCGCGCTCCAGCCACAGCTTGCCGAGCGAGGGGTTGTAATACGGCTTCACGGAATGGGCGAAGCCACCATAGGCGCTCATATAGACCGGCGCATCGCCGGTCTCCCCGGCGGGGCCGGTCTGCACATAGGGAATGCGCTCGCCGTCGATCGAGACTGCTTCGTGCTGCGTCACCACGAGGCCGTCGGCGGTGAAAGTCTTCGGCGCTTGCTTCAACACGGTCGGACTTGCAACGCCGCGCGCGATCAACAGCATCGATGGTGGCGTGAGCGGATCCTGCACATTGGCGAGCAGATCGCCATTGCTCTCGGACGGATGGCGATCAAGCGGCCAGATGTCGACGACGCCAATCTGCGGCAGACCAGGAAGTGCCTCGCGGCTCCACCCATTGGCGGAAGGCGTGCAGACATCGAAGCGCGGCCTGAGCTCGTCGAGGATCGACAGCACCAGCCGGCCCGCTGTCCAGAAGAAGCCTTGCACGGCCCGGCGAGGCGCCGGCTCGAACAGCACCGTAAATTCGCGGCTGCCCGCCAGAAGGGCCGAGAGCGATATGCCAAGCACGGCATCCGCCTCGTACGTTCGTCCGGCCACGGACCAATCCGCGCGCGGCTTGATCGCGAGCCAGTCGCCATGGGTTTGCAGCTCGATGTTGGTGGGGAGGTCTATCTTTGAGGTGGGGCCGGTCTCGTCTCCGATCGAGACACTGTAGTTGAAGAAATCCAGCATGCGGCCAAACCATATGATTCGATCCGGCGTCATGCGATCGATATGGCCATACGCCGCCATGTCGCTCGCCGAGGCTTCGAACAGCACCGTCGCTTGTTCGATCGATTGGCCGCGCCGCCAAAGCCGCACGGTCCGTGCATAGCCAGATGTCGTCGCCATGCCTTCGCCATGCGCGCTCGACAGCAGCAGCGTATCGGCATCGAGCCAGTCCGCGCCGCCCTTGGCTTCCGGCAGCGTAAAGCCGTCGGCGACGAAGCTCTTGGTAGCGAGATCGAACTCGCGCAAGGTGACGGCATCGCTGCCGCCGCGCGACAGGCTCAAAATCGCCCGCGCGCTTCCCGGCGTCGTGGCGATCCCGCTGAGCAGCCAGTCTTCACCCTCGCTCGCTGCGAGCTTGTCGATGTCCAGCATGATCTCCCACGCCGGATGCGGTTTTCGAAACTCCGCCAGCGTGGTCCGCCGCCACAGGCCGCGCGGATTGGTGGCGTCCTTCCAGAGGTTGTGCAGATCGTTGCCGCGCCGGCTGACATAGGGGATGTTGTCGGGACGATCGTAGATCGCCGCGAGGATGTCGCGATCGCGCGCGAAGGCCGCTCCGCCGAATGCTTGAAGCGTCAGTTGATTCTGCCGTTCGACGAAATCGAGCGCCTGCGTGCCTTCGATCTCCTCGAGCCAGAGCCAGGGATCGTCGTCGGGAGCGCTGAGCGTGGGCCTGTCGTCGACGGACATGAACGAAACTCCTGAAGTGGCGGCGGATAGGATTTGATCGAGCGCAAGCCGTCAAGGGTACGCTCCGGTATCATCGGCCCGATTGCGTCAGAGGCATGGCCTGCGCCCGTTTGCGCCGGTTGCTCGCCCTCCCGCACCCCTCCATAGTGCCGGGAATCAACCAAGCCTTTCGGGCGGAAATGCCGATGCTAGACGTGACTTCAGCCAATGAGATCGCCGCCGACGCGCGGGTGCGTGCCAATGTGGTGCGCCTGGCCGCAGCGCAGGCGCTGACCGGTGCCAATTCGGCGGTGATCTTCGCGACCGGCGCGATCGTCGGCGCCACGCTCGCGCCCGACATGTCGTTCGCGACCGTGCCGATCTCGATGTATGTGGTCGGCCTCGCCGCCGGCACGCTGCCGACCGGCGCGATCTCGCGCCGCTTCGGCCGCCGCGTGGCCTTCATCGTCGGCACGGGCCTTGGCATGCTCACCGGTCTGTGCGGCTCGTTCGCGATCCTGCACGGCTCGTTCGCGCTGTTCTGCGTCGCGACCTTCCTCGGCGGCCTCTATGGCTCCGTGGCGCAATCCTATCGCTTCGCAGCTGCCGACGGTGCCAGCGCGGCCTACCGGCCGAAAGCCGTGTCCTGGGTGATGGCGGGCGGCGTGTTCGCCGGCGTGCTCGGTCCGCAGCTCGTGCAATGGACCATGGATGTCTGGCAGCCCTACCTGTTCGCCTTCAGCTTTCTGGTGCAGGCGGCCGTCGCGCTGATCGCAATGGGCATCGTCGCCGGCGTCGACATGCCGAAGCCGGCGCCGGCCGATCTGCATGGCGGCCGGCCGCTGCTCACCATCGTGAGCCAGCCGCGCTTCATCGCAGCGGCGCTGTGCGGCGTGATCTCCTATCCCATGATGAATCTGGTGATGACTTCGGCGCCGCTCGCCATGAAGCTGTGCGGCCTCAGCCTCAGCGATTCCAATTTCGGCATTCAATGGCACATCGTCGCCATGTACGGCCCGAGCTTCTTCACCGGCGCGCTGATCGCGCGTTTCGGTGCGCCCAAAGTCGTTGCGGCCGGCCTGCTGCTGGAAGCAGGTGCAGCCACCATCGGTCTCTCCGGCATCACCGCGATGCACTTCTGGGCGACGCTGATCGTGCTCGGTATCGGCTGGAATTTCTCCTTCATCGGCGCCTCCGCTTTGGTGCTGGAGACGCACCGGCCGCAGGAGCGCAACAAGGTGCAGGCCTTCAACGATTTCCTCGTGTTCGGCATGATGGCGATCGGCTCGTTCTCCTCCGGGCAATTGCTCGCCAATTACGGCTGGTCCGCGGTGAACATGGTGGTGTTCCCGCCGGTGGTGCTTGGTCTTGCCGTGCTCTCGCTCATCTCCTACAGCCGCCGCCGCAAGGCGCGGCTGGAGGCGGCGATGGGCGAGTTCCCGGACGCGATCTGAGGTGGCGGGAGGCTGTCAGCAACGTTGATACTTCGATCCAGCTCGAAGTGATTTTCTGCCCTCACATCGTTACATGATGGCCGTCATGGACAGAAAATCGCAACGCGGGGGACGCGAAGGAGAAGCGCAAATGCTCGACAATCCCCGGCACGCAACTCGCATCGACGAATCCTCGCTCGGCTACGAAGGCTGGCGCATCGTCGCGGTCTGCTTCCTGCTCGCGACCTTCGGCTGGGGGCTCGGCTTCTACGGCCAGAGCGTCTATGTCGCCGAACTCCAGCGCGCGCGGGGCTGGCCAACCTCGCTGGTCTCCGCAGGGACCACGTTCTTCTATCTGTTCGGCGCACTGCTCGTCGTCTTCGTCGGCGAGGCCGTCAGGAAATATGGGCCGCGGCTTTGTCTCATCGCTGGCACGCTGGCGATGGCAGCCGCCGCTGTCGCGATCGGCGCGGTGCGCGAGCCATGGCAGCTGTATCTCGCCGATGCCGTGCTCGCCTTCGGCTGGGCCGGCACGAGCCTCGCCATGATCACCAACACGATCAGTCTATGGTTTGATCAGAAGCGCGGCATGGCGATCAGCCTCGCGCTGAACGGCGCCAGCTTTGGCGGCATCGTCGGCGTGCCGTTGCTGGTGACGCTGATCGGCCATGTCGGCTTTGCAAGCTCGATGTACGCCGCCGCCGGCGCCATGCTGGTGCTGCTGTTGCCGGTGATCCTGTTCGTCGTTGGCCACCCGCCCGATCTTCACGGCTGGCACGCGACGGCGAAGGCAAAGCCGCAATCCTCAAGCGAGATCCGCGCCTGGGCGCTGCGTGATGTCGGCTTCCTCACGGTGACCATTGCCTTTGCTTTGGTGCTGTTCGCGCAAGTCGGCTTCATCGTGCACCTGATCTCGTTCCTCGATCCCGTGATCGGCCGCGAACGCGCCGCCGTGGCCGTCGCGGTGTTGACCGCGATGGCGGTGGTCGGCCGGGTGCTGTTCTCGATGGTGATCGACCGCCTCAACCAGCGGCTTGCGTCTGCGCTGTCGTTCCTGAGTCAGGCTGCGGCGTTGTGCGTCGTCATCAACGTCCACCACGACTATGTGCTGATCGCGGCTTGCGCGGTGTTCGGTTTCTCGGTCGGCAACCTCATCACGCTGCCGTCGCTGATCGTGCAGCAGGAGTTCGACAGTGCCTCGTTCGGCGTGCTGATCAGTTTGAATACGGCGATCAACCAGGTGACGTATGCGTTCGGCCCGGGCATCGTCGGGGCCTTGCGCGATTGGTCCGGCGGATATTCGCTGCCGTTCTATCTCTGCATCGCGCTGGAGGTGACGGCGGCGGCGCTGATCATGGTACGGGGCAAACCAAAAACAAAGCTCTCGTAGGGTGGGCAAAGGCGCGTAGCGCCGTGCCCACGATTAGGTTTTGGTGGGCACGCTCCGCTTTGCCCACCCTACGAGACCTATTCCTCCCGCTGCTTCAGCAGCCCCTCGACATCCAGCCGCTTCGTCAACATCGAGAGCTTGCCGTCCGGACCGAACGGCCATTGCTCCCGCGGCTTGTCCCAATACAACTCCACGCCATTCTGGTCGGGATCGCGCAGATACAGCGCCTCGCTGACGCCGTGGTCGCTGGCACCATCCAGCGCGATGCCGGCCGAGAGCACGCGATGCAGCGCATCCGCCAGCGCTGGCCGCGTCGGATAGAGGATCGCGGTGTGGAATAGCCCGGTCGTCCCCGGCGGCGGCGGCGAGCCGCCCTTGCTTTCCCAGGTGTTGAGCCCGATGTGGTGATGATAGCCGCCGGCCGAGATGAAGGCCGCGCCGGAGCCCATGCGTTGCATCAGCTCGAAACCGAGCACGCCGCAATAGAAGCCGAGCGCGCGATCGAGATCGGCGACCTTGAGGTGGACGTGGCCGATCCTGGTGCCAGCGGCGACGGCGGGGCTTTGCGACATGGTGTTGCTCCGTTGATCAACTCCAGATAGGTCCGGCTTCGGGACAGCGCTACGGGCCTATCCCGAAACCCAGCGTTTCCGGATGCGAAACTATCACAGCTCGCGCACCTCGCCCTCGGGCAGCTCGAACTCAAACGTATTCAGCGTCATCGATACCATTGTGTAATAGCCGCACAGCCCGATCACCTCCACGACGCCGCGCTCGCCGAGCAGCTTCACCGCCGCATCATAGAGACCCTTCTCGACGCCGTGGCCCTCATGCAGCGATTTTGCGAAATCGTAGATCATCTTGCCCTTGGGATCGTCGAACTCTGGCGTGCGGCGGTCGCGGATCGCGTCGATGATTTCAGGGGCCATGCCGCCGGCAAGCGCGAGGCGCTTATGCGCGTACCATTCATAATGTGCGGTCCAGTGCCGCGCGGTCACCAGGATCGCAATCTCCGAAAGTTTTGCCGGGAAGATCGTGTCGTACCGCAGCACCTCGCCGAGCCGCGTGGCATGACGGGCCATGTCGGGGCTGTTGAGCCAGGCCATCATCGGCGCGGGCGGCTTGCCGCGCTTGCCGGCAATCGACTCGTCATAAGTCTGCCGCTGGCTCTCGTTCATTTCGCCAGGCGAAAGAAGTTTCAGGCGCATTCTCGTTTCCTCTTTGTTTTCAAGCACCGTCGTGACCTCGACTATAGCCGATGCGCGCCACGGAAGTGGTTGAATTCCGCAAGGCGATGGCCCAGAGTCGCGTCCAACAAGCCTGTGATGATTGATGGAAACGACCAATGAGCGAGACTGAAGACGTCGATCTCGAACAATTCCGCAACGAGACGCGCGCCTGGCTGGAATCCAATTGCCCGCCGGAGATGCGCAAGCCCGCGACGTCAGATGCCGACGTGTTCTGGGGCGGACGCAATACGAAATTCGCATCCGAGCCGCAGCGCATCTGGTTCGAGCGCATGCGCGACAAGGGCTGGACCGTACCGGATTGGCCGAAAGAATATGGCGGTGGTGGCCTCAGCGCCGCCGAGCACAAGGTGCTGCGCGCGGAAATGGGAAGAATCGGCGCCCGTCCGCCGCTGTCGAGTTTTGGCATCTGGATGCTCGGGCCGGCGCTGCTGAAATACGGCAACGAGGCGCAGAAGAAAGAGCACCTGCCGAAAATCGCAGCGGGGCTGATCCGCTGGTGCCAGGGCTATTCCGAGCCGAACGCCGGCTCCGATCTCGCTTCGCTCCAGACCCGCGCCGAGAGCGACGGCGACGATTTCGTCATCACGGGCTCGAAGATCTGGACCTCCTACGCCAACTACGCCGATTGGATATTCTGCCTCGTGCGCACCGACTCGGCTGCGAAGAAGCACGACGGCATCAGCTTCATCCTGTTCGACATGAATTCGAAGGGCGTGACGACCAAGCCGATCCTGCTGATATCAGGCTACTCGCCGTTCTGCGAAACCTTCTTCGACGGTGTCCGCGTGCCGAAATCGCATGTGGTCGGCACCGTCAATCGCGGCTGGGACGTCGCGAAATATCTGCTCCAGCACGAGCGCGCGATGATCTCGGGTATGGGCGAGCGCGGCGTCGGCCGTCCGCTCGGCCAGATCGCGGCCGACTCGGTCGGCTCCGATGCGCAAGGCAAGCTGGATGATTCCATGCTGCGCGGCCGGATCGCCAGCTTCGATGTCGATGAAGCCGCACTTGCGGCCTGCGCCGAGCGCGCCGTCGATCTCGCCAAAGCCGGTCAGGCGCATCCGGCGTTCTCGTCGGCGATGAAATATTACGGCACCGAGCTCAACAAGCGCCGCTACGAAATCCTGATGTCGGCCGGCGGCGTCGATGCGCTGGAATGGGAGAGCGAACGCTCCCGCCAAGGCGCGCGCCCACGTGCGTGGCTGCGCACCAAGGCCAACTCGATCGAGGGCGGCACCACGGAGGTGATGCTCGGCATCGTCGCCAAGCGCATCCTGGATCTGCCGGGGGCGTAGCCGCCGTCATTCCGGGGCGCGCATAGCGCGAGCCCGGAATCCATCAGGCGGCATTCTCTGCGGTGGAATGGATTCCGGGCCCGGCCCTTCGGGCCATCCCGGAATGACGAAGACAAATAGATTTCGAATCGGAAACACCACCATGGCCCTCGTCCTCACCGAAGAACAATCGATGCTCCGCGACAGCGCGCGCGGGCTGATCAGCGACAAGGCGCCGGTGTCGCATTTGCGGTCCTTGCGCGATTCCAGAGACCCTGCCGGCTTCTCGAAAGAGCTGTGGCATTCCTTCGCCGAGATGGGCTTTGCCGGCCTCTTGGTGCCGGAAGAGTTCGGCGGCAGCGGTCTCGGCTTCATGGAAGCCGGAATCGTGATGGAGGAGATCGGCCGCACCTTGATGCCGTCGCCCTTCCTCGCCACCAGCGTGGTCGCGGCCTCGGCCCTGAACCGCGGCGGCAACGCCGCGCAGAAGTCCGAATATCTGCCGAAGGTTTCCAACGGTTCGCTGCTCGCAACGCTCGCGATCGACGAGGGCGCAAAGCATCGCCCGCTCCAGACCAGCTTGCAGGCCGTGCGCGCCGGCAACGGTTTCAAGCTTTCCGGCGCCAAGGCACTGGTGGTTGACGGCCACGTCGCCGATCTCTTCATCATCGCCGCGCGCACCGCGGGCGCCGCCGGCGAGCGCGAGGGATTGACGCTGTTCCTGGTGAACCCCAAGGCCAAGGGCGTTTCGATCGAGCGCACCATCATGGTCGACGCGCACAATGCGGCGCGGATCGAGCTTGCCAATGTCGAGGTCAATGCCGACAGCGTGCTCGGCGAGGTCGATCAGGGCGCGGCCCTGCTCGACGGCGTGCTCGATATCGGCCGCGGCGCGGTCGCCGCCGAAATGGTCGGCTTGAGCGAAGAAGTCTTCAATCGCACCGTCGAGTACCTCAAGAACAGAAAGCAGTTCGGCAAGCTGATCGGCGAATTCCAGGCGCTGCAGCACCGCGCCGCCGAGCTCTATGTCGACATCGAGATCACCCGCGCCGCCACCATGAAGGCGCTGCAGGCGCTGGATACCGATGTCGCCAAGGCCGCATCAAGCGTCGCCGTGGCAAAGGCCCGCGCCGGCACCACCGCCACGCGCGCGGTGCAGGAGGGCGTGCAGATGCATGGCGGCATGGGCATGACCGACCAGTTCGACATCGGCTTCTTCATGAAGCGCGCACGGGTGTGCGAGGAATTGTTCGGGGACGCGAGCTACCACACCGAGCAGCTGGCGCGGGCGCGGGGGTATTGAGCTCGTAGAACTCTCGTAGGGTGGGTTACGCCGAGCGACTGCGCTACGCGCAGCCGCAGGGCTAGCCCACCCTACTCGCTAAGCCAGGACGACACGAGTCTACCGCATCGGCGGCGCATACTGCACGCCACCCGCGTTCCACAGCTGGTTCATCCCGCGCGGGATCTTCAGCTTCGACTTCTCGCCGATATTGCGCTCGTACATCTCGCCGTAATTGCCGACGTTTCGGATGATGCGGACGACCCAGTCCTTGGTGAGGCCGAGCTGCTCGCCGTAATTGCCTTCGGTGCCGACCAGCCGCATCACTTCCGGCTTCTTCGACTTCAGGGCCTCGTCGATGTTCTCCGAGGTGACGCCGAGCTCTTCCGCGTTGATCATGGCGTAGAGCGTCCACTTCACGATCATCATCCAGTCGTCGTCGCGCTGCCGCACGACGGGGGCGAGCGGCTCCTTGGAGATCATGTCCGGCAGGATCATGCTGTCGCCGGGCTTGGAAAGATTCAGCCGCAGCGCGTAGAGCTGGGAGACGTCGGCGGAGAGCGTGTCGCACTTGCCGGTGTCGTAGGCCTTCACGACGTCATCCAGCTTGTCGAACTTCACCTCTTCATACTTCATGTTGTTGGCACGGAAGTAGTCGGCGACGTTGAGCAGCGTCGTGGTGCCGGACTGCACGCAGACCTTGCTGCCATCAAGGTCCAGCGAGGTCTCCTTGTTGCGCGCGCGCGGCAGCATGAAGCCAGCCCCGTCGTAATAGGCGACCGCCGGGAAATACAGGTCGTAGTCGAGCTCGCGGGCCATGCTCCAGGTCGAGTTGCGCGAGAGGATGTCGACTTTCCGGCTCTGCAATTCCTTGAAGCGCTCGCTGGCGTCGAGCGGAACGAACTTCGCCTTGCCCGGGTCGTTGAAGATGGCAGCTGCCACCGCGCGGCAGAAATCGACGTCGAAGCCGGTCCAGTTGCCCTTGTCGTCGGGGATCGAGAAGCCCGGCAGGCCCTTGTTGACGCCGCACAGCACTTCACCGCGGCGAACCGTGCGCTTCAGGGTGCGGGTGTCGTAGAACTCGTAGATCACCGCGAGGACGCCGACCAGCACGGCAACCGCGAGCCCGATCAGCAGGCCGCCTCGAAAAGTGCGCATCATGTTGCTCTCTCGAAAAAATCGGGAAAAGGAATTTTGGCGAAGGCGGGGAGCATGATCCGGAGGATCATGCCCAAACCATAGCCCTAGAGTTCGGGCTTCTGCCGGATGACAACCTTGGTGCCGACCGGGACGCGATCATAGAGGTCGGCGACGTCGCGGTTGACCAGCCGGAAGCAGCCCGAGGACACCTTGGTGCCGATCGTGTCGGGCCGGTTGGTGCCGTGGATGCGGTAGACCGTGGTGCCGAGATACATGGCGCGCGCGCCGAGCGGGTTGCCGGGGCCGCCGGCCATGAAGCGCGGCAGATAGGGCTGGCGCTGGATCATCTCCGGCGGCGGCGTCCAGTCCGGCCACTCCTTCTTGTTGGTGATGTTCACCAGCCCCTGCCACTGAAAGCCATCGCGGCCGACGCCGATGCCGTAGCGGATCGCGCGGCCGCCGGGCTGCACCAGATAGAGGTGGCGCTCCGCGGTCGAGATGATGAGGGTGCCCGGCGCTTCGGTGGTGCGGAAGTAGACGACCTGCTTCTGCCATTCCGGGTCGAGCTCATAGGCGTCGTCGGCGACCAGGCCCGGCTCGTCGCCGCGGTCTGGCTGCTGGGCGTAGGCGTGGGGTGCAGACAGAAACAGGCCGATTGCAGCCACGAACGCCCCGGTCAGGCGACGAAAATCCGTCATTTCAAGCTCTCCCCGCTGCCACAGCGCAAATCTGTCGGAACCATCTGAACTCAGGGGCAGCTTCGTGGCAAGTTGATGGCGCGCCCGGCTGGTATGTCACGAGAATGCTTTGGTTTTTTGACGGACCCTTGGCAATGCCACAAACGGGGGATGGCGCGAAAAGCAGTGAGCTGGGCTCGTGCACGGGTTGAGGCGTCCTCGAGCGTGATGGATTGAAGTCAATCGCGTTGGGCCAACACAAGCGCTCTCTCTGTTCCCTCCCCCCTTGTGGGGGAGGAGCAGGGAGGGGGGTGCCACACGGGGACTCCTTCCGTCGCGCGCCGACACTCGAGCCATCGCCAATAACCGACGCCTTTTCCTGGGCTACCCCCCTCCCTAGCCCTCCCCCACAAGGGGGGAGGGAACGCACCTCCGTCGGAGCGCTGGCGGCGTCGCATTTCATCATCAGCTAAATCTTGTTGCTCTCCGCCGGGATCCCCAGCCGCCGCACGATCTCCGTTCCCACCGCGCGGGCCTCCGGCCTCGATCCGATGCGGGGGCTGCGAAACCGTCGCCCGGATCGCAACCTGATCGTGACGATACAATGCTCGTCTTCGGACCGGCCGCGGCGGTCGACGGTGATCGTCTTCACCTCATGCCCCTCGATTTGGTCCGCGCGCGGCTGGCCGTCACCCCAGAGACGTTCGACGCGGATATCGCCCTCGCGGATAATCCAGAAGGCGCCGATCACGAGGTTGGCGTATCGGTAAACCGCGAATGCGGCGAGCGCGCCGAGCGGCAGCAGCAGGAGGTCGACCTGGCTCGGCGGCCATCCGCGCCAGAGCTTGTAGGCGTAGGGCACGGTGGACAAGGCAACGGCGATCAGCGCAACGATCCTGATGTCCCGCGCGGAAAACGCCTCGAGCGGCTCGCCGAGATGCATCTCGGGATTGCTGGCATCGAGCGGATTGACCGGCTCCTCGAAATTGGGGACCTCGAACTGCGCAGCGATCCGGGCCACGGTGTCGCGAACATGGGTGACGTCGGCGATCGGCGGGGAGGTCAGGCGCTCCCCTGAAGCGAGCGTGAAAACAAGTTGAAAGCGGGCCTTCACCCGCTTGCTGCCGGGAACCTGTAACCCCGTGATGTCGTCCTTCGCGACGATCCGCGTGCGGAGCTTTCCGAACGGACTTTGCCGCCCGATCAGGATCTCGGTCGGCGTGATGATCCACACCACCGCCGGCGCCAGCATGATGCCGCCGACGAACCCTGCTCCCACCAGCAGCGCGAGCACGGAGATGATGATTTCCAGGGTGTCGTGCGTGAACAGGCCCGGCGTGAAGCACAGCGCGACGGCCGCCGCAAAGCCGGACATGACCAGCCGCTGCGCGATCGAGGAGCCTTCACGAAGGCGGATGTCGTTGCTGGTGGGGGCGTCGTCCATTGCGGGCGGCTGATTTTCGTCGCCGCGAACCTCCACGCACGGGTCCGTGGAGTCAAGCAACAACGCAGGCCTCCGCATGCGGCGCCAACTCTCGGCCTTCAGCAGCCGAGCCGGTCATTTGGGTGCAAGCCATAGTCTGAGGCCAAACGAAATCAGTGCAACCGTGCCCACCCCGCCAAGCCAGAGAACGGCGAACCACATCAGTCGCCGCGCCAGCGGTCTCGGCTCCGTCTTGCGCGGCATCAATGATAACCGCTCCCGGCCCGGACCTTGCCGCGGAAGACCCAATAGGCCCAGCCGGTATAGCCGAGAATCAGCGGCACCAGTCCGGCGAAGCCGACGAGCATGAAGATCTGGCTGTTCCGGGGCGCGGCCGCCTGCCAGATTGTGATGCTCTGCGGCACGATATAGGGATACATGCTGATGCCCAGCCCGGCATAGGACAGCGCGAACAAGACCAGCGACAGGAAGAACGGCCTGGAGTCCTGTTTCTGCGCGAGGCTGCGCATCAAGAGGGCGGTGACGGCGGCGACCGCGATCGGCACCGGCGCGACCAGGATGACGTTCGGCCAGGCGAACCAGCGCTGCGCATACTGGATGCTGAGAAACGGCGTGGCCAGGCTGACCATTGCGATCGCTGCAAGCATCGCGAACAGCAGGACCCAACTCAGTCGGTAGGCCTTGTCGCGCAGGGCGCCCTCGGTCTTCAGAACGAGCCAGGTGGCGCCCAGCAAGCAATAGCCGATCATCAGGGCGATTCCCGTCAGGAGGCTGAACAGTGTCAGCCAGTCCCACCAGCCGCCCGCGTAATTGCGCCCCTCGACATGCACGCCCTGCAGGATGGCGCCAAGCGCCACGCCTTGGGCCAGCGTCGCCAGCAGCGACCCGCCGGCAAAGGCAATGTCCCAGCGGTTTCGTGCCGCGGTCGTGCGCCAGCGGAATTCGAAGGCGACGCCGCGGAAGATCAATCCAATCAGCATCGCGATGATCGGTGTATAGAGCGCCGGCATCAGCACCGCGTAGGCGAGCGGAAAGGCCGCCATCAAG
Organism: Bradyrhizobium sp. 1; assembly: GCF_023073315.1. GTDB lineage: Bacteria > Pseudomonadota > Alphaproteobacteria > Rhizobiales > Xanthobacteraceae > Bradyrhizobium. The sequence continues at coordinate 363,454 of NZ_JADPJH010000026.1, forward strand.
CCGCCGCCGCCCAGCACCAGCCAGGTCTCGTTGCCATCCCAGACCGGCGCCACGCTGTTCATCATGACGTCGCGGTCGGCCTTGGCGGGAAACAAGGGAAACAGCATGCCGAGGCCGAGATCGAATCCGTCCATCACGATGTAGACGAATACCGCGAAGGCGATGATGAAGGCCCAGACGGTGGCAAGGTCGACGGCGGCCATCATGGCAGCGCCCCCTGTCCCGCAACGCCCGAGGCCGGTGTGATGCCGGCGGCGCGCGCCGGCATGTCGCCGCGCGGCCCTTGCTCGCCGTGATGGGGCGAGGCCGCCATCAGGCGCAGAATGTAGATCGCGCCCGCCGCGAACACGGTGAAATAGACGACGACAAAGGCCAGCAGTGACGAGCCCACCGCGGGCGCGGCCAGTGGCGAGGCGGCGTCCGCCGTCCGCAACAGGCCGTAGACCGTGAAGGGCTGCCGGCCGGTCTCGGTGGTGATCCAGCCCGCGAGCACGGCGATGAATCCGGCCGGACCCATCGACAGCGCGAAGATGTGCAGCGGCCGGGAGACGAACAGCGTACCGCGCCATCGTGTCCACAGGCTGAACAGCCCGAGCCCGAAGATCAGGAAACCGAGCGCTACCATGACGCGGAACGACCAAAACGTGATCGGCACCGGCGGCCAGTTTTCGCGAGGCACGGTATCTAGTCCCGCGAGCGGCGCGTCGAGAGAGTGCTTCAGAATCAGCGACGACAGTTTCGGGATGGCGATCTGATAGCCGACCCTGCCGGCCGCCTGATCGGGCAGGCCGAACAGGACGAGCGGTGCGCCGTCGGGATGGCTCTGGTAATGCCCTTCCATCGCCATCACCTTGGCTGGCTGATGCTCCAGCGTGTTGAGGCCGTGCTGGTCGCCGGCCAGGATCTGGATGGGCGCCACCAGCGCCGCCATCCACATCGCCATCGAGAACATCACCCGTGGGCCGGCAAGATGCGGGTCGCGCAGCAGATGATACGCGCCGACCGCGCCGACCACGAGCGAGGTCGTCAGGTAGGCGGCGAGCACCATATGCACGAGCCGGTAGGGGAACGACGGATTGAAGATCACCTTGAACCAGTCGGCGACCACGAACTGGCCATCGGGATTGACGGCGTATCCCGCTGGCGTCTGCATCCACGAATTGGCGGAGAGGATCCAGAACGCCGAGATCAGCGTGCCGGTCGCGACCATCAGCGTTGCGACGAAGTGCAGCCTCGGACCGACGCGATCGAGACCGAACAGCATCACGCCGAGGAAACCGGCTTCGAGGAAGAATGCGGTCAGCACCTCGTAAGCCATCAACGGACCGATGACCGGTCCGGTCTTGTCCGCGAACCCCGACCAGTTGGTTCCGAACTGGTAGGACATCACAATGCCCGATACCACGCCCATGCCGAACGCGATTGCGAAGATCTTCAGCCAATAGTGAAACAGGTTGAGGAAGACCTCGCGGCCGGTCCACAGCCAGATGGCTTCCAGCACGGCAAGATAGCTCGCAAGCCCGATCGAGAACGCCGGAAATACGATGTGGAACGACATCGTGAATGCAAACTGCGCGCGTGCAAGCACGATTGGGTCAAGGTTCGATAGCATCGGCGCTCCCGTCACAACGCGACAAGTTGTGGCTATGGGGGCGCCGATCTGGCTGCTCAGCTACGCCATCGCGCCCGGCCTATGCATCATGACTCATGCCGTTCTCCCGTCATAGAGGACTCTTTGTCTAACCTGTCCGACCTCAGCTGTTGGCGTTCAGCAGCTTCGCCACGGTGCGGTCGATCTCGTCGTAACGGCCTTCGCCTTCATGCTGGAACACGATCTTGCCGTTCTGGTCGATGATGTATTGCGCCGGCCAATATCGGTTGCTGTAGGCATCCCAGGTCCTGGAATCATTGTCCTGCGCCACCGGGTAGGTGATGCCGTGGCGCTTCAGCGCGGCCTGCACGTTCGAGGCGGAGCGCTCGAACGGGAATTCCGGCGTGTGCACGCCGACCACGATCAGGCCCTTGTCCTTGTATTTGGCGTAGAGCTCGGTGACGTGCGGCAGCGTGTTGACGCAGTTGACGCAGCCATAGGTCCAGAAGTCTACCAGCACGACCTTGCCGCGGAGGCCGGCGATGTTGAGCGGTTTTGAGTTGAACCAGTTGCTGATGCCGGCGAAGTCGGGCGCGGCCTGCTGGCTCGCGGCAGCGACCTGGATCGGTGTTGCGGCAGCGGTGACGACAGGCGTTGCGCGCGCAGCCTCGTCGCAGATGCCGGGGATGACGGCGCCTGTGACGGCGATGCCGATCAGGGCGGCGGAGACTGCGAGCAGTTTGAAAGTCATGGAAATCGTCCTCCGGTTGAGATGCGAGATGTTCACAGGCCGATCTGGCCGGTGGGATAGAAGCCGGTGAGCCACGCCACGATCAGCGTGTCGTATTGGAAATAGGCGGCGACCGCGAAGGCGATCACGACGACACCAAAGCCCTGCTGGAGCCGGGGCGAGATGCGGGCGAGACTGCGCACGCGCGTGGTCGCGGCCTGTCCGCCATAGGCGATCGCCAGCATCGGGATTGCGGCGCCGATGGCGTAGGCGATCAGCAGCACGCTGGCCCAGGCCAAATTCCTGGAGGTCGCAACCAAGGTCAGGATCGAGCCGAGCACGGGGCCGGCGCAGGGCGTCCAGACCAGGCCGAGCGTAGTGCCGAGGATGAGCCCGCCGAGCGCGCCTTCGCGTTGCGTGGCGCTGGTGTTGCCGAGATCGAGCCAGCCATTGAGCCGGATCGACAGCCATTCGAACGGCGCCGGCCACAGCATCAACAGGCCGAAGCCGAGCAGCAGGATCGAGGCGGCCTCGCGCAGCACGTTCGGATCGAAATCAAACAGCCGCGTCAGCGCGCCGAGCAGCAACGCGACTGCGGAGAACGAGACGACGAAGCCGAGCGCGATCATCGCGGGACGCAAATGTCCCGCGCGCCCGATCGAGGCGCCGAGCAGGATCGGCAGCATCGGCAAGGTGCAGGGCGCGGCGATGGTAAGGACACCGGCCAGGACGGCGAAGAGAAGTTCGAGCATCGGGGCACTCGTGAGGAAGGTCACGAGGGCAGTTCGGGTTGGATGTACGGGTCGTTACGTGGCGTCACGCGTTCGTGACGGGAGATGCCTGCCGATCGCGCGGACGGGGCGCTCCCTCCCCCGCCGCACTCTGCGAGTGCGTCGGCCTCTCCCGCAAGCGGGAGAGGCGGGAGCCCGCGGCATCACCCCCCCAAATACAAAACGACCCGGACGGGGGCATCGTCCGGGTCGCTGGAGGTCTTGGGAGGTTTAACGAAACCGTATGTGATCTTTATAGGGAGGAAGTTTTTCCGCCTGATGTTGTGGTTTGTTTCAATTGTTTCGTCGGCGGTAACGCTTCCGTGTCCAGGGATAGGGCGGTAAGATCAGTCCTATCCCCTTGAAATCATGTGACTTAAGCGGCGAAGCGGTCGACGCCGGCGCCCTTAAGCAAATCGGCCAATTGCTTCCGGGCGTAGAACATCCGCGTCTTCACCGTGCTCTGGGGGATGCCGATGATCTGACCGACCTCCTCCACCGACTTCTCATGGTAGTAGACGAGGGTGATGATCTCGCGATGCGCGGGTGACAGTTTTTGCACGCAGGCGCGCAGGATGGCGCTCGTGTCGCTGCGGTCGAGCGAGGTCTCCGGCGTGTCGCAATCATCCGGGATCTGGCGCACGTCTTCCTGGTCGATGTCCTCGAAGCGGCGCTGGCGCATCGCGGTGAGCGCCTTGAAGCGGGCGATCGAGAGCAGCCAGGTCGAGACCTGCGAGCGGCCCTGGAACTGGCCGGCGGTCCGCCACACGTCGAGGAACACCTGACTGACCAGGTCTTCCGCCGTGGTCGCGTCACGCACGATGCGCAGGATGAAGCGATAAACCCGCACATTGTGCCGGCAATAAAGGATGTGCATAGACGTCCGGTTGCCGTCGGCAATGCTTTCCAGAAGCATGTCGTCCGAAGTCGCCTGAGCGGCAATGATGCTCTGGCTGGCCTGGGCGTTGATGGCGATGACGTTCGGCATTGACTTGGCTCCCCGGTGCGCCGCAACCGAGCGGCGTTTCCTTGGACCAAAGTGTTAATGAGCCAACGTTTCGGGACGTCTGCACGAAAAGGGGAAAATGGTTTCGTGCGCCGCCAAATTGTTTCGTCGGGAGGGGCGCGACGAAACATTCGGGGCAAAAAGTCGTGGAATTTCAATGTACGGAAAATACGGGAGTGGGGTTTGGAGGCGCGGAACGAATTTTGAACGTTTGCGTTCCGTCGCGCCTCACCCCGCCATTGTCGTCCCGGACAAGTGTCTGTGGATATGAATCCCGGATCAGCGCTCCGCTTCGCTCGCTTGTCCGGGACGACAGCGGAGGATGACGCGCCTGACGCGCCCCCTACGCCTTCTCGCCCGCGGGCGAGAACAAATAGCCGCCGCCGCGGATGGTGCGGATCACGGCGGGCTTGGTCGGGTCGGGTTCGATCTTGCGGCGGATGCGCATGATGCGCAGGTCCACGGCGCGGTCGAAAGCTTCGGCGTCGCGCGCGTTCGCAAGCTCAAGCAGGCGCTCGCGCGACAGCACGCGCTTCGGATTGGCCGCGAACACCTTCAATAGCCCGAATTCGGACGCGGTCAGCGGATGCTCGTTGCCCTCGTCGTCGCGTAGCGCCTGGGCTTCGAGATCGAGCCACTTTGTCCCGAACCGTACCAGCTGCTCCTTGTCCGACTTCGCAGGCGCAGCTTGCGCAACGGCAGCCCTTGCCGGCGTGCTCCGCCGCAGCACCGAGCGGATGCGCGCCATCAGCTCGCGCAGCTCGCAGGGCTTTGCCACGTAATCGTCGGCGCCGAGCTCGAGTCCGACGACGCGGTCGATCGGGCTCGCGGTTGCCGTGAGCATGATGACGGGCACGTTGATGCGGCTCTTGAGGTCGCGGATGATCGAGAGGCCGTCTTCCTCGGGCATGTTGAGGTCGAGCACGACGAGGTCGGGCATGCCGCCGTCGATCGCGGTGCGCAGCGACTTGCCGCCGTCGCACAGCGTCACGGTGAAGCCGTGCATCTTGAGGTAATCGCCGACCATCTCCCGGGCCGGGGCCTCGTCGTCGACGATCATGATGTGCTGGCTTTGGGTCATGGTCTCTACATCACGGCAGTTCGGTCGCGGGGAGGGTGATGGTGAAGGTCGAGCCTTTGCCGGGGCCGTCGCTGTCGGCGGTCACCTCGCCGCCATGCATGTCCACAATACGCTTGACGATGGAAAGCCCAAGCCCCGTCGAGCTCTCGCCTGCCGTCGGTTTTGCGGATAGCCGCTGGAACCGGCCGAACAGGCGGCCGAGATCCTCCGGCGACAGGCCGGCGCCCTCGTCGCTGACGCGGACGACGGTGTCGCTGCCCTCATGGCTGACGGCGACGCTGATCTTGCCGCCGATCGGTGAGTATTTGATGGCGTTGCTGATGAGGTTGTCGATCGCTTCGCGGATGCGGTCGGTGTCGCACATGGTGACGATGTTGGAGGGAGCGGTGAGGTTGATGGTCTGCTGCTTGTTGACGGCGAGCGGCTGGTTGGCGTCGGCGACCTCCTTGACCAGGGCCGCGACATCGACCGGCTCGCGGCGGATGGTGATGTCGAAGGCATCGGCCATCGCGTCCGAAATCAGGTGATCGACCATGGTGGTCAGGCGCTTGGTGGCGTCGCGGATGTGGTCGACCTGGGCGACCACGCCGCTCGCCGAGGCCCCGGTCGAGATCAGCTCCTTCAGCATCTCGGTGCGGCCGAGGATGACGCCGAGCGGATTCTTCAGATCGTGCGCGACGGTGCCCAGAATCTCGTTCTTGAAACCGTTGGCGCGTTGCAGTCGCAGCCATTGCGCGGAGAGGCGGCGGTTGGCCTGCATCAGCGCGCGGGTGCGCTGGGCGACGCGGTCTTCCAGCTGCGTGTTGGCGTCCTGGAGCTGCTGGTAGAGGATGACGTTGTCGAACGCGATCGAGAGCCGGCTGGAGAAGATCTCGACCAGCGAGCGGTCGGTCTCCGACAGCTCGCGCTCGGCCTGCAGCAGCACCACCACCTCGCGGCCGCTTCCGGTGCGCAAATAGATCACGCTGCGGTGGTCGGCGAATTCGTTCTTGCGGCCCTGGAAGGCGGCTTCCACCATCGCGCGCAGATCAGGGTCGAGCGCCTTGGATGACGTCGTGCCGATGAAGCGGCTGTAGCAGCCGCTGCCGGCAAGCACCGAAAGCTCGGGGTCGACGCCGCCATTGTCGCGCAAAACCAGTATACCGGCGCAATCGACATTGAGCAGCGAGGCGAGCTGGGTCAGCACGCCCTCGGCGAGCCGCTGCATCGACTTGAAGTCGTACAGCGTGGACGCCGCATCGATGATGATCTCGAGCCCGCGCCGCGTCTGCAACATCCGCTCGAGCTGCTGGTAGGAGCGCAGCGCCGCGGTCAGCGAGGTGAACAGCTTGTCGGCGGTGAGCTCGGTCTTGGCCTTGTAGTCGTTGATGTCGTACTGCACGATTACGCGCCGCTCCGGCGCCTGGCCCGGCTGTCCGGTGCGCAGGATGATGCGCACGGTCTCGTTCTTGAGCTCGTTGCGGATGAATTCGACCAGCTCGAGGCCGGCGACATCGGTCTCCATGATGACGTCGAGCAGCACGGCGGCGATGTCGCTGTGCGCGGCCATCAGCTTGCGACCTTCGGCCGCGGAATGCGCCGAGAGGATCTCCAGGCCCTGGCCGTTGAGATTGTAGTCCGAGAGCGCAAAACGCGTGCCGTCATGCACGGCCTGATCGTCGTCGATGACGGCGATCTTCCATTTCCGGGCGTTGGTCTCCTCCGACGCGGTACCGGTATCGTCGATCAGGTGGAGGACATCGTCCTGTTCGGCCATTGAGAAGTCCCGTCACTCTCTGTGCTTTGCGCGCCGCCCTTGGCGACCCGGGGCATGATAATGCGAAAAGTGGTGCCTTGTCCCAGCTTGGATTCCAGCATCATGCGCCCGCCGAGCTGCTGGGTGACGAGGTTATAGACGATATGAAGCCCGAGTCCCGTGCCACCTTCGTTGCGCCTCGTGGTAAAGAATGGGTCAAAGGCCTGGCGCTGCACGTCGGGGGTCATGCCGGCCCCGTCGTCGGTGAAGATGATCTCGATGTCGTCGGCCCCGCGCGGCCGCGCCGAGATCGTGATGGTGCCGGCGCGCCCGTCAGCGAAGGCGTGGTTGGCGGCGTTGAGGAATAAATTGGTCAGGATCTGGCCGTAGGAGCCGGGATAGCCGTCGAGCAACAGTCCCTCGGGCACGTCGACCTGGAGCGTGGTCGGCGAGCGCTTCAGCACCGGGCGCAGGCTGGCAATGATCTGGTCGGTGGCTTCGCTGAGTGAGAACTGCCGCCGCTCGGCATGGGAGCGGTCGACCGCGACCTGCTTGAACGACTGGATCAGCTCGCCGGCGCGGGTGAGGTTGGCGACGAGCTGCTGCGAGGCATCGCGCGAGGACTGCACGAATTCCTCCAGCTGCGAGCGGCGCAGGCCGCCATCGCCCTTGAGCTGGGCTTCGAAGATGTCGGTGCGCCGGGCAAAGCTGGAGGCAACCGTCAGGCTGATGCCGATCGGGTTGTTGACCTCGTGGGCGACGCCGGCGACGAGGCCGCCAAGCGCGGCGAGCCGCTCGGCATCGATCAAATTCTGCTGCGCGGTGTTGAGCTCGAGCAGCGCGCTCTCGGCCTTTTCCTTGGAGGCGCGCAGCTCGTCCTCGGTCTCGCGCTTCGCGATGGCATTCTCGCGGAACACCTCCACCGCGCGCGCCATGGCGCCGACCTCGTCGCGCGCGCGCGTGCCCTGCACCTCGCGGCCGAGATCGCCGAGCGCGATCGCGCGCATCGCGGTCATGATCTGCTGCAGCGGCAGCCGGATCGACAGCGCGATCAGCACGCCTGCGGTCAGGATGATGCCGAGGAAGATCACCGCGATCGACAGCACCCGCCGCGAAATATCCGCCAGCGTGCGGTCGAACGTCTCTTGCGCCTTCTGCTCGCGCTGGCGCATCTTGGTCGAGAGGTCGTCGATGGCGCCGATCGCCTCGGCCTGGCTGGCATCGATGGTGTTGCGCAGCAATTCGGTGCGGCTCGTCAGTTGCTCCGAGAGCTTTGCAAACCCCTCGCGCAGCGCCATGGTGCGGGCAGCCAGCCGTTGCAGCGCCATCTTCTGGAGGTCGTTGTCGGCGAGATCGATCATCACCGGAATGGTTTTCTCGATCGTCTCGGTGTTGCGGCGCGCGTCGTCGGCGGCACCTGGCGACAGCGACAGATAGTACGAGTTGGCCGCGACCAGCATCGCAGTAAAAGCCTCGCGCGACTTGCCGAGCGAGGGCCAGATCAGCGCGTCGCGATGGCCGGTGGCGCCTTCGATGACGGAGTAGAGGCCCGCCATGTCCCGGGCCGGGCCCTGCACCTGGTCCTCATAGGTCCTGGCGATGGTCGCCTGCACGCTGCGCAGCTCGCCAAAGCCGTTGAGGAAGCGGTCGGTGGTGCGCTCCAGCTCCTCGACCGAGCCCGACAGCATCGGGTCCTTGGCGGCGCGGTTGGTCAGCGTGCCCAGCACCGCCTCGCGCAGCAGCAGGATCTCGGCGAACAGATCCGGGCTCGGCTGGTTGATGTAGCGGTGGATCAGGTTCTGCAGCCGCCCGGTCTCGCTTTCGAGCAGCGCCAGGATGCGGTCGGATTCGCGCACTTGGCGGACGTCGTCCCAGGCTGAGCCGAGCACCTGCGAGCCGTTCCAGATCATCGCCACCAGCACGATCACCACGGCGGAGTTCAGCGCCGCGATCGACAGGATGCGCCAGCGGATCGGCACGGCCCGGAGCGCGCCGACGAGACGCGCGCGCAGCCGCCCGATCGGGCCGGACGGCCGGTCTGCGTGCTCGTGATGTCCAAGTGCAGGCAACAGGCCTCACTCCACCTTGCGAATGCGTTCGATCAGCGCGGCCGCGGTGGGATCGCGTCCGGCCTTGGCGTAGATCGCAGCCATCGCGTCCTCGAACGGCTTGCGGTCGATATCCTTGACGATGGTGACGCCGGCCGCGCGCGCTTTAAGCTGCGACTGCTCCTCGAGGTCGCGCCATTTCTCGCGCATGAATCGGCTGGAGCGAAGCGCGGCCTCGCGGAAAGTCTGCTGGTCGTCGGCCGAGAGGCTTTTCCAGGCCTTCAGCGAGATCACCAGCACTTCGGGGCTCATCGTGTGCTCGGTGAGCGCGAGGTAGCCGGCATGTTTGTAATGGTCCGTGGTCACGAAAGATGGCCAGTTGTTTTCGGCGCCGTCGATCAGATGATTGGCAAGCCCGGTGAGCACCTGCCCATAGGGCATCTCGACCGGCTCGGCGCCGAGCGCGCGGATCATCTCGCTCATCAACTCCGATTGCTGCACCCGGATCCGCAGGCCCCGGAGATCAGCGACGCTGCTGACGGGGCGGACGCCGTTGTAGATCGAGCGCGCGCCGGAATCGTAGAAGGCGAGTCCGACGAAGCCGTAGGGCTCGAAACTGTCCAGGATCTCGCTGCCAACAGGCCCGTCCAGCACCTTCTGCATGTGCTCGATGGATCGGAACAGGAACGGCATCGCCAGCACCTTCATCGCCGGGACGAAGTTGCCGATCAGCGCGACATTGGTCCGGTTGAGGTCGATCGCGCCGACCCGGGTCTGCTCGATGGTCTCCTTTTCCTCACCGAGCTGGCGGGAGTGGAACACCTTGAGCTCGTGCCGGCCGCCGGTGCGCTCATTGATCAGCGCGCCCATGTAGCGCAGCGCCTGCACGGTCGGGTAATCCTCGGTCTGGGTGTCGGCGGCGCGAAACTCGCGCGCAACGGCGCTCGTCGCGCAGATGGCGAGCAGAAGCGCGACAAAAACCACCCCGGCCCGCGAGAGTTCGGCACGGTTCAACACTGGCACACTCAACCCCTCAGTGGTGGAGTCTATGACGGGAGCAAAAGGTTCAATGCAATCTAGCAGATGGTTAAGGGAAGGCCATCCCGTGCGGGGCCCGCGGGGTGATTGTGCGTGGCCTCTCGCCCTCATTCCCGGTTGAAACTGCAAAGGCCGCGCCGTAAGCAGGATGCAGCCGCCTTTTTGCCGCGCGGGATGGAAAGAGCCATCGTGATTTCAGCATTGCGCTTTTTGCAAATCGTTGCCGCCGCCGCGGCCCTCACGCTCACCGCGCAGGCGCGCGCGGCCACCGATATCGCGCTGTGGCACGCCATGTCCGGCGAGCTCGGCAAGCAGCTCGAAAAACTCACCTCCGATTTCAACGCCGCGCAATCCGATTACCGCATCGTGCCCACCTACAAGGGCAACTACACCGAGACCGTGACGGCCGCGATCTTCGCCTTCCGCTCGCGCAGCCAGCCCGCGATCGTCCAGGTCAACGAGGTCGCCACCGCGACCATGACCGCGGCCAAGGGCGCGATCTATCCGGTCTTCAGCCTGATGCGCGACATGGGCGAGCCGTTCTCGCTCAACGATTACCTTCCCGCCGTCTCCGGCTATTACACCGACGCGGCCGGCAATCTGCTGTCGTTCCCGTTCAATTCGTCGACGCCGATCCTCTACTACAACAAGACCATGTTCCGCGACGCGGGCCTCGATCCCGAGACGCCGCCGAAGACCTGGCCCGAGCTTGGTGCCGCTGCAAAACGCTTGCGCGACCGCGGCGCTGTGTGCGGCTTCACCACGTCATGGCCGTCCTGGATCCACATCGAGAATTTTTCGGCCTTTCACAATCTGCCGCTGGCCACGCGCGCGAATGGTTTTGCCGGCCTTGATGCGGAATTGACCATCAACAATCCTGTTATCGTCAAGCACGTCGCCCAGCTTGCCGAGTGGCAAAGGACAAAGCTGTTCGACTATAGCGGCCGCGGGCAGTCCGCCGAGCCGCGCTTCCAGAACGGCGAATGCGGCATCTTCATCGGCTCCTCGGCGACGCGCGCCGACATCAAGGCGAATTCGAAGTTCGACATCGGCTACGGCATGATGCCGTACTGGCCCGACGTGAAGGACGCGCCGCAGAACTCGTTCATCGGCGGCGCCACGCTGTGGGTGCTGCGCGACCGGCCGCGCGAGGAGTACAAGGGCGTGGCGCGGTTCTTCGCCTACCTGTCGCAGCCCGGCGTGCAGGCGGCCTGGCACCAGAACACCGGATATCTGCCTGTGACCCGCGCCGCCTTCGAGCTGACGCGCGCGCAGGGCTTTTACGAGCGCAATCCGGGCTCGGCGATCTCGTTCGAGGAGATCACGCTGCATCCGCCGACGGAGAATTCGAAGGGCATCCGGCTCGGCTCCTTCGTATTGATCCGCGGCGCGATCGAGGACGAGCTCGAGCATGCCTTCGCCGGTCAGAAGAGCGCGCAAGCCGCGCTCGATGCCGCCGTCGAGCGCGGCAACAAGCTGCTGCGCCAGTTCGAGCGCGCCAGTCCTGAGCGATAGCGCATGATCCGGAAAAGTGTGAAGCGGTTTTCCGATAGGATCATGCCTAAACAACAACCTAAAGCGCGATAGCTCATCGCGCTTTAGCGCCGGCCGCTTGCTGCACCCGCGACTGCGGCCGGACATCGCACAACCCCGAAGTGTGTGCGAGTTCACACGCAATGGGCCGCCCACCTGCGATAGTCTCGAAGGCGTGACGCCAGGCCGGCGCCGACGCCTGCCGCTCGCCGGCAGGAATAATCCCGGGGTTGTTTGACCCATCCATTTTCAACAAAGCTGTAGTGGAGATTCTCAATGCCCTGCACATGTTGCATCATCCCGAACGACGTTCTGACCAGGCTCTCACAGGACAAGAAGCTGTCCGCTCCGTTGCGCAAGCAGCTGGTCGACACGGTCCAGATCAGCCATGAGCTGCGCGAATTGCGCAACCAGGCTGCGAAATTGACCAGCGTGGCCGCGGCGCGTGCCGGCGGTATGATCACGCTGGCCGCGGCGCCGTCCGTCACCGTGTACGATTGCAAGCACACGCAGACGCTGCCGGGCACGCCCGTCCCGAAGCCGAAGACGTCCTCGGACGGCTCCGTCAAGCGCACCTTCAACCAGACCACGAAGGTGGCGAAGTTCTACCAGCAGGTCTTCAATCGCAATTCGATCGACGATCACGGCATGACCATGATGTCGTCGGTCCATTTCGGCGAGAAGTACAACAACGCGATGTGGAACGGCTCGCAGATGGTCTATGGCGACGGCGATGGCAGCATCTTCGTCGACTTCACCAAAGGCAACGACGTCATCGGCCATGAGCTGACCCATGGCGTGACCCAGCACAGCCTTCAGCTCGCCTATAGCGGCGATGCCGGCGGCCTCAACGAAAGCATCTCCGACTGTTTCGGCTCGATGTTCCGGCAGTGGGAGGCCAAGCAGGACGTCAAGAAGGCCGACTGGCTGATCGGCAAGGACATCATGGGTCCGGCCGCCAAGAAGCAAGGCTTCACCTGCCTGCGCGACATGGCCAATCCCGCAGCCAAGCACTGCCTTGCGCCGCAGCCGACCCAATATTCGCAAATCACGCCCGGCATGGACCCGCATTATTCCAGCGGGCCGCCGAACCTCGCCTTCTGCACGGCGTGCACGACGCTTGGCGGATACAGTTGGGCCAAGATCGGGCAGGTGTGGTACAATTCGCTCACCGGTTTCGGGCCGACGCCGAACATGACGATGAAGGCGTTTGCGGCGAGGACCCGGCAGGGTGCCCACACGTTGTATCCTGGCAACGCCGCCGTCATGGCCGCCGTTGATACGGGATGGAAGAAGGTCGGGCTTTAAAGCGTTTTCGAGCGAAGTGGATACCGGTTCGCGTCAAGAAAACGCGTCAAAACAAGAATCTGGAGTCCGTTCCGATCCCATCGGAACGAGGCTCCAGGCGCGTTATGAAAGGAAGAAGGCGTGGATCGCTTGAAGATCGAGCGCGTCGGAGGGTTCGCCGGCTTCGGCGGCCCTCACCTCAAAAGCCGCGGTGAAGTGGCGTTGTCGGATCTGTCGGCCGCCGATCAGAAGACGGTGGAATCGTTGTTTGCCGATCCGAACAAAGGTCTTGCCGCGCATCCCGGCCAGGCCGATTCGTTCAGTTACCGGATCACGCGCGGCGCCACGACGATCGAAGTCCCCGAGCATGCGGTCCCCTCGACCATTAAGAACAGCGTCAAGGATGTGTTGGAATAGGTTGACGCTGTGATGGATGAGACGCTGCCGGATTCCGCCGGTGCCTGTTCGGCAGGGGCTTGGGGACCGTCCGCGTCGACGAGCCTCACAGCCTACCGCGCCTTGCGTGCCGACCGGGCGCGATGGCTGCCGGTCGCACTCGACATCGCGCGCAGCCATGGCCTCGATGTCGGTTCGCCGCATGTGTTTTCGACCGGAACCAATCTCGTCGTCGGCCTCGGCGAAAGCCTGATCCTGAAGATATTCCCGCCGCTGCTCCGTGCGCAATTCGTCTCCGAGCGCGGCTCGCTGACGCAGCTCGCCGGCCGGCTTCCCCTGCCGATCCCCGAGATCGTCGCCGAAGGGGTGCGCGACGGCTGGCCCTATCTCGTCATCACGCGCCTCACGGGCACGCTCGGCTCGGAGGCCTGGCCGTCCCTGCCGGAGGACCAGAAGGAACGTGTGCTGCGCCAGGTCGGCGAGACCATCGCTTCCGTGCAGCGTGCGCCCCTCGGTCCGCTCGCGAGCATCGAACCGCGCTGGGATGCATTCATGCGCGCCCAGATGCAGGGCTGCCGCGCCAGGCACGAGCGTCTCGGCCTTGCGCCGAAATTCCTTGGAGGGCTCGACGATCTCCTGCGCGAGGCGGCGACCGGTCTCATTCCGATGGATGCGCCGCCGGTGATCCTGACCGGCGAATACATTCCGGAGAATTTCCTGCTCGCCTGCGATGACGGCGAATGGTCGCTCAAAGGCCTGTTCGATTTCGGCGATGTGCGGGCGGGATGGCGCGACTATGATCTGCTCGGCCCCAGCGCCTTCATGGCGGCGGGCCGGCCCGGCCGCGTCCGCAGCCTGCTCGAAGGCTTTGGCTATACGAAGCCGGACCATGCGCTCAGGCGGCGCCTGATGGCCCTGATGCTGCTGCACCACGCCAGCGATCTCAACAGCCATATCTGCATCGAGGGCTGGCAGCAGCAGGCCGACGATCTCGTCGAATTGCAGGAGCTGATCTGGCCGGGCTGAGGCGTCAACGCTCTGCTCAAATCAACAGCGCCAGTTTTTCAGCCTAATTTTGAAGCATAATTCTGTCTTTGTATGCAATTTTGGTGATGGCACCAACAGATGATCGGCGCCCTGGATTGCAGTTATCTTTTGTCCAACAACGACTTAGGCAGCTCCTAAGCTACCATTAAGCTTTGGCACGAACCTTGCGAATCCCTGTTCCAACCAGAAACTTTTGCGTTGGAGCAGTTTCATGAAGCGCCGCGATTTCCTCAAGTCCGTTTCCGGATTGGCCGCTGGCGCGGCGCTTCCGGCCATGCCCTCCGTGATCTCCTCGGCCCAGGCCGACGCGCGCTCGGAGACGCTGCTGATCGTCTCGGAAGGCGGCCCCAACAATCTCGACATCCACGGCGTCGGCACCAACGTGCCCGGCTATGAGGTGTCGTGGAACTGCTACGACCGGTTGATCAGCCATGAGATGAAGAGCGGCCCCGGCGGCGTGCCCTATTACGACCGCGACAAGTTCAAGGGCGAGCTCGCCGACGACATGAAGATCGACGACATGTCGGTCACCTTCAAGCTGAAGAAGAACGCCAAATTCCACGACGGCGCGCCCGTCACCGCCAAGGACGTGAAGTGGTCGCTCGACCGCGCCGTCACCGTCGGCGGCTTCCCGACCTTCCAGATGAGCGCGGGCTCGCTGACGAAACCCGAGCAGTTCGTCGTGATCGACGACAACACGGTGCGGGTCGACTTCGCGAAGAAGGACCGGCTCACGGTCCCCGATCTCGCCGTGATCGTGCCGTGCATCATCAACTCCGAGCTGGTGAAGAAGAACGCCAGCGAGAAGGACCCGTGGGGTCTCGAGTATACAAAGCAGCAGACCGCGGGCTCCGGCGCCTACAAGGTGACGAAGTGGACCGCCGGCACCGAAGTGGTGATGGAGCGCAACGAGGATTGGGTCGGCGGCCCGCTGCCGAAGATCAAGCGCGTGATCTGGCGCATGGTGCCGCAGGCCGGCAACCGTCGCGCCCTGCTCGAGCGTGGCGACGCCGATATCTCCTACGAACTGCCGTTCAAGGATTTCCAGGAGATGAAGGCGAGCGGCAAGCTCAACGTGGTGTCGCTGCCGTTCTCCAACGGCATCCAGTACATCGGCATGAACGTCACCAAGCCGCCGTTCGACAATCCAAAAGTGCGTCAGGCGGTCGCCTACGCGATCCCCTATCAGAAGATCATGGACGCCGTGATGTTCGGGCTGGCGAACCCGATGTTCGGCGCCGCCAAGGACAAGCCGACCGAAGTCGCGTGGCCGCAGCCGCACAAATACAACACCGACATCGAGAAGGCGAAGGCGCTGATGGCCGAGGCCGGCCTCGCGGGCGGCTTCGAGACCACGATCTCGTTCGACCTGAATTTCGCGGGCGTCAACGAGCCGCTCTGCGTGCTGGTGCAGGAGAGCCTCGCCCAGATCGGCATCAAGACCACCATCAACAAGGTGCCCGGCGCCAACTGGCGCACCGAGCTGAACAAGAAGGAGATGCCGCTCTTCACCAACGTGTTCTCGGGCTGGCTCGATTACCCCGAATACTTCTTCTACTGGTGCTATCACGGCAACAATTCCGTCTTCAACACCATGAGCTACAAGTCGGCCGAGATGGACAAGCTGATTGACGGCGCCCGCACCGCCGCTGCGACCGGCGATACCGCGACCTACGACACCGACGTGAAAGGCTTTGTCGATCTCGCCTACAGCGACATCCCGCGCATCCCGCTGTACCAGCCGTTCGTCAACGTCGCGATGCAGAAGAACATCAGCGGCTACCAATACTGGTTCCACCGCCGCCTCGATTATCGCGCGATGGCGAAGGGGTGAGGGGATGGCGGGCGCTGTCCTTCGGAGTGAGGTGAGCACGCTTTTCAGGCTCCCTCCCCCCTTGTGGGGGAGGGTTGGGGAGAGGGGCAGCCACAACCTCAGACCTCTCCCGGAGCCACCCCCCTCCCTAACCCTCCCCCACAAGGGGGGAGGGAACGCAGCGGAGCGCGTTGCGCGATCTCATTTCAAAGCGAAGCGCGAGAGGACATCCCCATGCTGACCATGATCGGCAAGCGCCTGATGTTCGCGATCCCGTCGCTCATCGGCGTCGTCATCGTCACCTTCCTGCTGACGCGCGCGCTCCCCGGCGACCCCGCCGCGTACTTCGCAGGGCCCGCGGCAACCAAGGAAGCCGTCGAGCAGATCCGCAAGAAGCTCGGCCTCGACAAGCCGCTGATCGAGCAGTTCTTCCGCTACACCAACGACCTCGCCCACGGCGATTTCGGCAACTCGCTGACTACGGGACAGCCGGTCGCGGCCGAGATCCGCAACCGCCTGCCGGCCTCCGCCGAACTCACGCTGCTCGGCCTCATCGTCTCCGTCGTCATCGCCATTCCGCTCGGCGTGCTGGCGGCAACGCGGCCGGGATCATGGGTCGATCATTTATGTCGGGTGACGACGACAGCCGGCGTGTCGTTACCCGTGTTCTTCACCGGGCTCGTGCTGGTTTATGTCTTCTATTTCCAGCTCGGCTGGTCGCCCGCACCACTCGGCCGGCTCGACGTATTCTACAGCGCGCCGCCGACGGTCACCGGGTTCTATCTGATCGACACGCTGATCGCGCGCGACCTCGAGGCGTTTCGTTCGGCGGCGAGCCAGCTCATCCTGCCCGCGACGACGCTTGCGATCTTCTCGCTGGCGCCGATCGCGCGCATGACGCGCGCCTCGATGCTCGCGGTGCTGTCGTCGGAGTTCGTGCGCACCGCCCGCGCCAGCGGCCTGTCGCCGGCGACCGTCATCGTCACCTACGCGTTTCGCAACGCGATGCTGCCTGTCATCACCACGCTCAGCATGGTGTTCTCGTTCCTGTTGGGTGCCAACGTGCTGGTCGAGAAAGTGTTCGCCTGGCCCGGCATCGGCTCCTACGCGGTGGAAGCACTGATCTCGTCGGACTTCGCGCCGGTGCAAGGCTTCGTGCTGACCATGGCGGTGATGTACGTGCTGCTCAATCTCGTGATCGACATTCTCTACGGCGTGATCGATCCACGCGTCAGGCTTGAGGGCTGAACCATGAGCTCCGTTGCACCTGCTGTTGAACCCGCTGGTCCCGCGCGTACGTCGGGACTGGTCGCGCTCCTCGAACAGACCCGTTACGTTCTCGGCGAGAACAAGGTCACGGGCTTTTCCTTCGCCCTGCTGATCGTGATTCTGCTGGCCGCGATCTTCGGTCCCTATGTGGTGCCGTACGATCCGCTGGCGTCCGACACCGCCGCGTCGCTGAAGCCGCCGTCGATGGCGCACTGGTTCGGCACTGACCAGCTCGGTCGGGACATCTTTAGCCGCGTCGTGGTGGCGACACGGCTCGATACCTTCATCGCGGTCGCCTCCGTCGTGCTGGTGTTTTTGATGGGCGGGCTCGCCGGCATTGCGGCCGGTTACTTCGGCGGCTGGACCGATCGCATCGTCGGCCGCATCGCCGACACCATCATGGCGTTTCCGCTGTTCGTGCTCGCCATGGGCATCGTCGCCGCGCTGGGCAACACCGTGCAGAACATCATTCTCGCGACCGCGATCGTGAACTTCCCGCTCTATGCCCGCGTCGCTCGCGCCGAGGCCAATGTCCGCCGCAATGCCGGCTTCGTGCAGGCCGCGCGTCTGTCCGGCAATGGCGAATTCCGCATCCTGCTGGTGCACATTCTGCCGAACATCATGCCGATCATGATCGTGCAGATGTCGCTGACCATGGGCTACGCCATCCTCAATGCCGCCGGCCTCTCCTTCATCGGCCTCGGCGTCCGACCGCCGACCGCCGAATGGGGCATCATGGTCGCGGAAGGCGCGGGCTTCATGGTCTCCGGCGAATGGTGGATCGCGCTATTTCCGGGCCTCGCGCTGATGATCGCCGTGTTCTGCTTCAACCTCCTCGGCGACGGCCTCCGCGACATCGTCGACCCCCAGCGGAGGACGTGATGGCCAATCCTCCACAAAAAATCTCCAGCGATTCCAATGCCATCTCTACTGTGCATGGGGTTGTTTTCGACCTTTTGAGTGACGGGAGGCCCGCATGACCGCCCAGCCGCTGCTCGACGTCCAGGATCTCACCGTCGAATTCACCACCCGCCGCGGCATCGTGAAAGCCGTGCAGCACGTCAACATCTCCGTCGCCAAGGGCGAGACGCTCGCCATCGTCGGCGAGTCCGGCTCCGGCAAGTCGGTGACGTCCTACGCGGTGATGCGCATCCTCGACCGCGCCGGGCGGATCGCCGAGGGCTCGGTGATGTTCTCGGGCATCGACGTCAAGGCCGCGACTGAAGACCAGATGCGCGATCTGCGCGGCCGCGAAGTCTCGATGATCTTCCAGAACCCGCGCGCGGCGCTGAACCCGATCCGGAAAGTGGGCGACCAGATCGAGGACGTGCTGCGCACCCATGTGCAGCAAGCCATGGTTTCGGACCGCGGCGAAAAGGCGATCGAGGCGCTGGAGCAGGTCAAGATCGCCCGCCCGCGCGAGCGCTATCACGCCTATCCGTTCGAACTGTCGGGCGGCATGTGCCAGCGCGTCGTCATCGCGCTCGCGCTGGCCTGCAATCCGCAACTGCTGATCGCGGACGAGCCGACCACCGGCCTCGACGTCACCACGCAGAAGGCGGTGATGGACCTGATCGTCGAGCTGACCAGGCGCAAGGCGATGTCGACCATCCTGATCACGCATGATCTCGGTTTGGCTGCCGCCTATTGCGACCGTGTCGTCGTGATGGAAAAGGGCCGGGTGGTCGAGACCGCCAAGGCCGCCGACATCTTCGCCAACCCGCAGCACCCCTATACGAAAAAGCTGATGCGCGCGACGCCGCGGCTTGGTGTGAGCCTGCGGGATCTGTTGCCGGAGGAGGATGCAAGTGCAGCGGCATCCTTCGCCTCTCCCCGCACGCGGGGAGAGGCCGACGCGCGCAGCGCGGCGGGTGAGGGGGACTCTCCCAGCACCGTGCGCGCGGAGAGTCCCCCCCCCCCCCCCCCCC
>NZ_JADPJH010000026.1:382749-415035 GCF_023073315.1 Bradyrhizobium sp. 1
TCCCCCTCATCCCAGCCTTCTCCCCGCAAGCGGGGAGAAGGGGCGCAGTGGCGAGAGCGCACCCCTCCTCCTCATTGAAAAACTCGTCAAGGAGTACCCCCGCCAGGGCGCGACCGCGACGCTCGGAAAGCTGTTCGGCCGCAAGCCGCCGGTCGAGCCCGATGTGTTCCGCGCCGTCGACGGCATCAGCTTCTCGATCGGCCATGGCGAGAGCGTCGGCCTCGTCGGCGAATCCGGGTGCGGCAAATCGACCACGTCGATGATGGTGATGCGGCTGCTCGACCAGACCTCCGGCCTGATCCAGTTCGACGGCGAGGACATCGGTGCGATGGCGCCCGCTTCCTTTGCGCGGGGGCCGCAGCGCAGCCGCATCCAGATGGTGTTCCAGGACCCGACCGACAGCCTCAACCCGCGCTTCACCGCCGTCCGCGCCATCGCCGACCCGATCATGCAACTCGGCGACGTCAGGGGGCGCGACGCGCTGCGCTTCCGCTGCGAGGAGCTCGCCACCATGGTCGGCCTGCCGCACAACCTGCTGGATCGCTTCCCGCACCAATTGTCGGGCGGCCAGAAGGCCCGGGTCGGCATCGCCCGCGCCATCGCCCTGCACCCGAAGCTGGTTATCCTTGACGAGCCGACAGCGGCGCTGGACGTCTCGGTCCAGGCCGTGGTCCTCAATCTGCTCCAGGACCTCAAGGCGCGGCTAGGTATGAGCTATCTGTTCGTCTCGCATGATTTGAATGTAGTGCGCTTGTTGTGCGATCGTGTCATTGTCATGCGGTCGGGTCGAATCGTGGAAGAGGGCTCCTCCGAAAGGGTCCTCAGCGATCCGCAGGACGACTACACCAAGGAGCTGCTGACGGCGATCCCGCATCCGCCGTTGCCGGTTCACTGAGATTGTTTGGGAGCGTAATGGCCGCCGAAGCCCTGGACGACTATATCGACGCCGTTTCCAAAGCGCTGGCGCTGCCGGTCGAAGAGGCCTGGAGGCCGGCGGTTCGCGCCAATCTCGAAGTGTCGCTGCGGCTGGGCCGCCTGGTCGATGAATTCGCGCTGCCGGACGAGACCGAGCCGGCGCCGATTTTTACGGTCTGACGCTGCCATGACGGTGTATCCCGAAATGACAGCTGCGGAGATCGCCGCAGCTATTGCCGCCCGCAAGCTGACTGCGGTCGAAGTCACGGAAGCGGCGGTGCAACGCATCACCGAGAACAACGCCCTGCTCGGTGCGTTCACTGACTTCACTTTCGGGCGCGCTCGTGCCAAGGCAATTGCCATCGATGCCGATGTTGCTGACGGTAAGCAGGTTGGCCCACTCGCCGGTGTTCCCTTTGGGGTTAAGAATCTGTTCGACGTTGCAGGGTTGAGGACCCTCGCCGGGTCGAAGATCAACCGCGACCTGCCGAAGGCCAAGCGCGATGCGACGCTGATCGAGCGCATGGAGGCCGCCGGCGCAGTCCTCGTCGGCGCGCTCAACATGGGCGAATACGCCTACGATTTCACCGGGGAAAACGTCCACGACGGTCCCTCGCGCAATCCGCATGACACCACGCGGATGAGCGGCGGCTCCTCCGGTGGCTCCGGCAGCGCCGTCGGCGGCGCGCTGGTGCCGCTTGCGCTGGGATCGGACACCAATGGCTCGATCCGCGTGCCGTCGTCGTTCTGTGGCATCTTTGGTTTGAAGCCGACCTATGGCCGGCTGTCTCGCGCGCGTTCCTTTCCGTTCGTTGCGAGCTTCGATCATCTCGGCCCGTTCGCGCGCTCCGTCACCGATCTTGCGCTCGCCTATGATGCGATGCAGGGCCCGGATGCGGATGATGCCGCCTGCACCACGCGTGGCCTGGAGCCGACGCTGCCGCTGATCGCGAATCCGGTTTCGGACCTGCGCATCGCGACCGCCGGCGGTTACTTTCAGAACAATTTGTTTCCCGAGGCCGTCGAAGCCGTCAGCCGCGTCGCCAAGGCACTCGGCGCGACGCGCGTGGTCGATGTGCCCGAAGCCGCGCGCGCCCGTGCGGCGGCCTATGTCATCAGCACCACCGAAGGTGCTTCGCTGCATCTCGATCGCCTGCGCAAGCGCCCCAACGATTTCGATCCGGCGGTGCGCGACCGCCTGATCGCGGGCGCCATGGTGCCGGCGCCGCTGGTCGACCGCGCGCAAAAATTCCGCCGCTGGTATCGCGCGCAATTTGCCGAGATCTTCAGATCGGTCGACGTGCTGATCGCGCCCGCAACGCCCTGCACCGCGCCAAAACTCGGCCAGGTCAATTTCGAGCTCGGCGGCGTCGAATTGCCGGTGCGCGCCAATATTGGCATCCACACCCAGCCGATCTCGTTCATCGGCTTGCCGGTGGTCGCGGTGCCGGTGCCGCTCGAGCCGTTGCCGATCGGCGTGCAGATCATTTGCGCGCCCTGGCGCGAGGACATCGCGCTGCGCGTCGCGTACGCATTGGAGAAGATGGGCGTAGCCGCAGCACCCGCACCGAGAGGATTTTGAGATGGAGATCGATCTCCCGGACGTGCTCGCGGAAGTCAAAGCCGCGTTCGACCGCTACGAGCAGGCGTTGATCACCAACGACGTCGCCGTGCTCGGCGAACTCTTTCGCAACGATCCCCGCACGCTGCGCTACGGCATCGGCGAGAACCTCTACGGCTATGAGGCGATCTCCGGTTTTCGGGCCGGCCGCTCTCCGGTCGGGCTCAGTCGCCGCACCGCGAAAACCGTGATCACTAGCTATGGCCGCGACACGGCCGTCGCCTCCACCCTGTTCTATCGCGACACCGCGCCCGGCAGGGTCGGCCGTCAGATGCAGACCTGGATTCGCTTCCCGGAGGGCTGGCGCGTCGCCGCGGCCCATGTCAGCATCATCGACGAGCCGAAAGAGACCTGACCGTATGACGCTTGACGATCTTCCGCCCGGAACAATGCCGGCCGAGCCGGTGGTGCCGCGCGTCGACCGGGCGCAACCGAGCGTGCACAAGATCACGCGCGCCGAGGAGCTGCGGCTTCAGCTTGCCGACGAGATCGTGCGTGGAACGCTGGCGCCCGGTTCGCCGCTTGATGAAACCGATATTGCGCGGCGCTTCAGCGTCTCGCGCACGCCGGTGCGCGAGGCGTTGCGACAGCTGGTGGCGAGCGGTCTGGTCGAGGCGCGGCCGCATCGCGGTGCGGTGGTGGCGCAACCCTCGTTCGAACGGCTGACGAGCATGTTCGAGGCGATGGCGGAGCTCGAGGCAATGTGCGCCGGGCTTGCCGCCGAACGCATGACCGCCACTGAGCGTCATGGGCTCGAAGCCATTCACGAAGAGCTGCGGGTTCTCAGCTACGCCGGCAATCCCGATCGCTTCCACGAGGTCAACGAACGCTTCCACAACGCGATCTATGCGGGCTCGCAGAACGGCTAC
The DNA here is from genome assembly GCF_023073315.1 of Bradyrhizobium sp. 1. Classification (GTDB taxonomy): domain Bacteria; phylum Pseudomonadota; class Alphaproteobacteria; order Rhizobiales; family Xanthobacteraceae; genus Bradyrhizobium. The sequence continues at coordinate 386,155 of NZ_JADPJH010000026.1, forward strand.
ATCGCCGAGATCACGCTGGCCACCCGGGTGCGCGTACAGCCGTTCCGCCGCGCCCAGTTCCGCAATCTCGGCCGATTGGCGAAGTCGCAAGCCGAGCACGACCGCGTCGTCGTCGCCATCATGCGCGGCGACAAGCAGGGCGCCGCCGCCGCCATGCGCGCGCATATCGAGCTGGTGCGCGGGGAGTATGAGATCTACGCGGTGTCGGTGTGATGTCGTACGGTGGGTTAGCCGAAGGCGTAACCCACCCCTGTTCGCCTCCGCGGAGATAGACGTTGGTGGGTTACGCTACGCTAACCCACCCTACGAGACCTGCGCCTTCGCGGCTTACGCCATGAACTTCCGCCAGCCGCCATACGCCGTGATATCGCGCGCTTCGCCCAGCACCTCCGGCTCGACGAGAAACCCTTTTACGCTGCGACCATCTGCGAGCCTGATCGTGCCGATCGCCATCGGCGCAGGGATCGCGTTGACGAACTTGCCGAAGGCGGACGACGACAGCGACCAGATCTCCAGTTCGATCGACGCGCCCGTGCCGGCTTCGACGCGCAGCATGCCGGGCTTCGGCGGCGTGGTCTTGAGGGCGTAGAGCTTGTAGTCCGGCGCGGTTTTCGTCGCTTCGATCAGCTTGCCGTTCAACGCCTTCAACTCGCCGTTCAGCGCCATTCCTGAGAGATGCGCGCCGACCACCGCGATCGGAATCTCGTCAATGCCGCTTGCAGCAAGCGGCGCGAGCGGTGCTTGCGCCACGCCATTTGCACCAACAGTCAGCTTCGTATCCGCATGGAATACGCGACCGATGCTGGCAAGCAGCGCATCGCGTCCTGCGGGTGCGAGCAGCGTGATGCCGAACGGAATGCCGTCCGCGCGCATCGCTGCGGGGATTGCGAGACCGGAGAGGTCGAGCAGGTTGACGAAATTGGTGTAGGTGCCGAGCCGGCTGTTGAGCTCGATCGGATTGGCGAGCACTTGCGCGGTCGTATAGGCCGTCGGCGCCGTCGGCAGCACCAGTGCATCGATATTGGTGAAGGTGCGCTCGGCGATCTTGCGCAGGCCCTGCAAGCGGTAGAGCGCGGAGAAGGTGTCGGCTGCTGTCAGCCGCGCGCCGGCCGCGGTGATCTCGCGCGTCACCGGATGAATCGAATCAGGCGCGGACGCGAGCAAATTCTTGATCACGAGATAGCGCTCGGCAACCCAGGGTCCTTCATAGAGCAGCCGCGCCGTCTCGTAGAACGGCTCGAGATCGAACTCGACCAGCGTTGCGCCGAGTGACGTCCAGCGCTTCAGTGCATCGGCGTATGCCGCTTCCGCCTTTTTGTCGCCAAAGAAGATCAGCTGCCCGTTTCGCGGCACGCCGAGGCGCAGATTGGCGGGGAACGGGGTGATCGCGCCAAGCGGCCGGTCGCGCGAGAACGGATCGGCCTGGTCCGGCCCTGTCATTACGGATAGTGCGAGGGCAGCGTCGTCCACCGTCAGCGCAAACACCGAGATGCAATCGAGCGTGCGGCAGGCCGGCACGAGCCCGGCAGTCGAGATCATGCCGAGGCTCGGCTTGAGCCCGACGATGTTGTTGAGCATCGCCGGCACGCGGCCGCTGCCGGCGGTGTCGGTGCCGAGCGATAGCGGTACGAGGCCCGCGCCGACTGCGGTCGCGGAGCCCGAGCTCGATCCGCCGGGAATCAGATCCTCGCGGATCGAATTTTTGGGAATGCCGTAGGGCGAGCGCACCCCGACGAGACCGGTCGCGAACTGGTCGAGATTGGTCTTGCCGATGATGATGGCGCCGGCCGCGCGCAGCCGCCCCACCGCGGTCGAGTCATGCGCGGGCGTATAGGAGAAAGCGGGGCAGGCCGCCGTGGTCGGAAAACCGAGCGCGTCGATATTGTCCTTCACCGCAACCGGGATGCCGTAGAGCGGCAGGCTCGCGGCATCTTTTGCGGCAAGCTTTTCGGCCTCCGCGATCGCGTCCTTCTCGTCGCGCAGGCTGATGAACACCGCGGGATCGTTGTGGTCGCGGATGCGCTGATAGGTCCGCGCGATCGTCTGCACCGGCGTGACAGTGCCGGCGCGATGCGCGGCCACAAGCGCGGCGATCGTTTCAGGCTGCTCAGCCCCCATTTCAGCCCTCATGGCGACAAAACTCCGGCAACTTGTCCTCACCCGGATTGAAGCAAGCGATGTGCCATTGTGTACAGAAACCGGGCAGCGCGGGTGCCGCGGATATTATCGTGAGATCAGTATGTTGGGGGATATTTCGATGATTGAGCGGGTCGCCGCGCCAGCGCCCTGTTACGGGCATCTGCCCAAATCGTAGGCAGACCGGATCAAGTGAAGTCGGCGAGGATCTGGAGCAGCCGCTCCCGGTTCGCCTTGCCGATCCTGGCCTCGACGTGCCGCTCGTGCTCGGCGGCGAGCCGCTTGAATTTTGCCAGTGCCGTTTCGCCCTGCCCGGTGAGGTGCAGAGCGTGGGAGCGGCGGTCCGTCTTCGACTTGATTCGCTTCACCAGCCTGCGCTGCTCCAGGCTGTCGAGCAGATGCACCAGTCGCGCGCGCTCGATGCCGAGCCGCTTGGCCACCGCCATCTGCGAGAGCCCGGGATTAGCGCCGATCACCGTCAGCACCGAATATTGCGTCGGCCTGATGTCGACATCGCCGAGCGTCCTGATGAAGTCCTGAAAGATCCAGATCTGGAAGCGCCGCACCGCATAGCCGGCGTGCCCGACCAGCGCGTCGACGCCGATCTCGTCCGTATCGATCCGCCGCGCGGCGCCGTTGCCGGCGAGTTTGCGTAGGGAAGTCTGGGCTGCGCTGGCTGTCACGTCTCGTCTCCTCGCGGGCAAGCTTAGCGCCTCGATGCCTCGAGCGGAAGATTGTTGTTGACGACAACAATTGTCCTGCCCAACATTATGACCAAAGCAGCCCGGAACGAGGCTGCGGCCGATCCGGGCATCCGGGCGGAGGAGGAAACCATGACAACCGCCGCACCTGGCGACGCTTCGAACCTGTTCGCAACGCCAAAAACCGTCGCCGAGCATCGCGCCGACGGCAGCGTCGTGCTGCGCTCGCCCGAGCCTCTTCGCGAGAGCGCGCGTTGCATCGGCGACTGGCTGGAGCATTTTGCGCGGCAGACGCCCGATACGATCTTCCTCGCCGAGCGTGACGGCGCCGATGCACCCTGGGCCACCATGACCTATGCGGGTGCCCTGCGGCGCGTCCGCGCGGCGGCGTCGTGGATTTTAGCGCAGGGACTCAGCGCCGAGCGCCCCGTCGTCATTCTCTCCGACAACAGTATCGATCATGCGTTGCTTGCGTTGGCCGCCCAGCATGCCGGTGTCCCCTCGGCGGCGATCTCGCCTGCCTATTCGCTGATGTCGAAGGACTTCGACAAGCTCAAGGGCATGATCTCGCTGCTTCAGCCCGGTGCGATCTACGTTTCCGCGACCAAGCCATTCGCGGCGGCGCTGGCCGCGATCAAGCCGCTGCATCATGCGCAGATCATCAGCGGCAATGCGAGCGATGCCGATGCGCTCGCCTTCCGCGCAGTTGCGGCAACGCCTGAAACCGCGGACGTCGCAAAAGCCTTTGCTGCGGTGACGCCTGATACGATCGCAAAATTCCTGTTCACCTCGGGCTCGACCGGCACGCCAAAGGCGGTCATCAACACCCAGCGTATGCTGACCTCGAGCCAGCAGGCCAAGGCGCAGACATGGACCTTCCTCGAACAGGCCGGCAGCGATCTCGTCATTCTCGACTGGCTGCCGTGGAGCCACACATTCGGCGCCAACCACAATTTCAATCTCGTGCTGCGCAACGGCGGCTCGCTCTATATCGATGGTGGCAAGCCTGCGCCCGGGCTGTTTGCGACATCGCTGGCCAATCTGAAAAGCGTGATGCCGACCGTCTATTTCAACGTGCCGCGCGGTTTCGACATGCTGATCGCGGCGTTGCGCGGTGATGAGGAACTGCGCCGCCGCTTCTTCGGCGAGGTGAAATTCGCCTTCTATGCCGGCGCGGCCTTGCCGCAGAATTTGTGGGATGCGCTCGAACAGCTTTCCGTCGAGACCGTCGGCCGTGCGCTGCCGATGGTTTCGGCCTGGGGCTCGACCGAAACCTCGCCGCTTGCGACCGACTGCCATTTCCTCGCCGAACGCTCCGGCAATATCGGCGTGCCGATTCCCGGCACCGAACTGAAGCTCGTCAGCTCCGGCGACAAGCTGGAGGTGCGCGTGCGCGGCCCCAACGTCACACCGGGCTATTGGAAGGCGCCGGAGTTGACGAAGCAGGCCTTTGACGAAGAAGGCTTTTATCTCATCGGCGACGCGGTGAAGCTTGCAGATGCCGAGCGGCCCGAGCGCGGCCTGTTCTTCGACGGCCGTGTCGCGGAAGATTTCAAGCTCAACTCCGGCACCTGGGTGAGCGTCGGCACACTCCGCCTCGCCGGCATCGCCGCGCTGGCGCCGCTCGCGCAGGATATCGTCGTGACAGGTCATGGTGGCGACGAGGTGCGGTTTCTGGTGTTCCCGAATATCGCCGCGTGCCGCGCACATGCAGGTCTGCCCGAGACGGCAAGCGTCGGTGAGGTGATCGCGCATGACAAGGTCAGGACCACGACCGCGCAGGGCCTCGCGAAGTTGAAGCAGCAGGGCGCCAACTCCGCCGGCCACGCCACCCGTGCGCTGCTGCTTGCCGAGCCGCCATCGGTCGACGGCGGCGAGATCACCGACAAGGGCTACATCAACCAGCGCGCCGTGCTGACGCGACGTGCGGATGCGGTGACGCGGTTGAATGATGATGCGTCGGCGGAATGGATCGGCTGCGCTAGTTAAACGCCGCTATCCGCGTCGGCTTCCTCTCGTGCCCCGGACGCAGCGCAGCACGCAGTGATGCGCCGCGGAGCCGGGGCCTATCTCGCTCAGTGCGCTTGGTCGCATGGGTCCTGCTCTACGCAGCAGCGTCTCACGCTGCAGCGCGTCCGGGACACGAGAGGGGGGCAAAGCAAACAGGCCAGCTATTCTGCCGCAATATCCTGCATGATTCTTTTGTTGCCGTAGCAACTAATTTGTGCGAACCGTTCCTGACAAGGATGACGGCGGGGAAACCGCTGCGTCGGATCGGAGGAAACGATGCTCGGCAGAGAGGGGGCCGCGGGCAAGCGCTGGCGCATGCCTGGGAATAACGGCGGAGTGCGCCCGGCGCGCGACCTGTCAGGCCTCTGTGCCGCCGGTCACCGCCCCCAAATTCTCGTGCAGCCGGCGCAACAGATCGATCAGCACCTCGCGCTCCTCCTTGCTCAGACAAGACAACAGCCGCCGCTCGCGCTCGAAGGCCGCGACGATGACCTTGTCATGCGTGGTGCGGCCCCTCGCCGTCAGCGAGATCGAATGGGTGCGGCCGTCATTCGGGTCGGTGCGGATCGACACCAGACCGCGCTTTTCGAGGCCCGCGAGCGTCCGGCTCACCGGGCCCTTGTCGAAACCGATGACGTGGCAGATGCGCGAGGCGGGAATGCCGGGCTCGATCGCCAGCAGCGACATGATCCGCCATTCCGTGACGTTGACGCCGAACTGCTTCTGATAGAACGCGGTCGCGCTGTTCGAGAGCTTGTTGGCGATGAAGGTGATGAAGGCCGGAACGTAGCGATCGAGATCGAGCGTCGGCCCGGTCTCGGCGGGCGCAGGCTTTTGGCGGGCTCTGGTCGTAGACGGCGGCATATCGGGATTCTGTCTCGCTTCGTGCGGGAAGACCTAAGGGTAAGCGCGGCGCTTTCACAAGATCAAAATGAGGGAGGACCTTTATGAGCGCACCCGGCTCGACCGCATCCGGCGTCCCGCATCTCGACGTCGATCCCTTCGACATGAATTTTTTCGCCGACCCGTATCCAACCCATGAGTTGCTGCGGGAGACGGGGCCGGTCGTCTATCTCGACAAGTGGAAGCTCTATGGTGTGGCGCGGTATGCCGAGGTCCATGCCGTGCTGAACGATCCCGCGACCTTCTGCTCCAGCCGCGGCGTCGGCCTGTCCGACTTCAAGAAGGAGACGCCGTGGCGGCCGCAGAGCCTGATCCTCGAAGCCGATCCGCCCGAGCACACTCGCACCCGCGCCGTGCTCTCAAAGGTGCTGTCGCCGACTGTGATGAAGGGACTGCGCGAGCGCTTCGCAGCCGCGGCGGAGGAGCGCGTGGATGCGCTGCTGGAGAAACGCAGCTTCGATGCGATTCCTGATCTGGCCGAAGCCTACCCACTTTCGATCTTTCCGGATGCGCTGGGCCTGAAGCCCGAGGGCCGCGAGAACCTCATTCCCTATGCGAGCCTGGTGTTCAACGCGTTCGGCCCGCCGAACGAATTGCGCAAGGAGGCGATCGCGCGCTCGGCGCCGCATCAGGCCTATGTCACCGAGCAGTGTCAGCGCGACAATTTGACTCCCGGCGGTATCGGCGCCTGCATTCACGCCCATGTCGACGAGGGTGCGATCACGGCGACGGAAGCGCCGCTGTTGGTGCGTTCGCTGCTGTCGGCTGGTCTCGACACCACCGTCAACGGCATCGGCGCTGCGGTCTACTGCCTCGCGCGCTTTCCTGATCAATGGGAGCGCCTGCGCGGCGACCTCACGCTCGCGCGCAATGCCTTCGAGGAGGCCGTCCGCTTCGAAAGTCCGGTGCAGACCTTCTTCCGTACCACCACGCGCGAGGTCGAGCTGTCAGGCGCGACGATCGGCGAGGGCGAGAAGGTGCTGATGTTCCTCGCCGCCGCCAACCGCGATCCCAGGCGCTGGGACAAACCGGACAGCTACGACATCGCGCGACGCACGTCCGGCCATGTCGGTTACGGCTCGGGCATTCACATGTGCGTCGGCCAGCTCGTCGCGCGGCTTGAAGGCGAGACGATGCTCTCGGCGTTGGCGCGTCGCGTCGCCAGCATCGAGATGACCGGCGAACCAAAGCGCCGCTTCAACAACACGCTGCGCGGGCTCGACAGCCTGCCGGTGACGATCACGCCGGCCTGATGCGACTGACAACGAAACAACGAATGGGGGAAGGAACGATGAAGAACTTGAAGTGGACGCTCGCGCTCGCTGCGAGCCTTGTCAGTGGCACGGCGGGCGCCGAAATTTCCGACAATGTCGTGCGCGTCGGCGTGCTCAACGACATCTCCGGGATTTTTCAGGACACCAATGGCATGGGCTCGGTCGAGGCCGCGCGCATGGCCGCCGAGGATTTCAACGGCGGGGCTAAGGGCATCAAGGTCGAGATCGTCTATGCCGACCACCAGAACAAGGCCGACGTCGGCAACGCCATCGCGCGAAAATGGCTCGATGTCGAGGGCGTCGACGCCATCGTCGACGTGCCGAATTCGGCGGTCGGCCTCTCCATCAACACGCTGCTGCGCGACAGCCGCATGACCTTCCTGGCGTCGTCGACGGCAAGCTCGGACCTCACCGGCAAGGCCTGTTCGCCCAACACGATCCAATGGGTCAACGACACCTGGGCGACCGGCAACACCACGGCGGCCGCGATGATGTCGCGCGGCGGCAAGGAGTGGTATTTCCTCACGGTCGACTACGCACTCGGCAAGGGCATCGAGGCGGAAGCGCAGAAATACATCGAGGGGCACGGCGGCAAGGTGCTGGGCTCGTCAAAGCATCCGCTCGGCACCTCCGACTTCGCCTCTTTCCTGTTGCAGGCGCAAGGCTCTAAGGCGCAGGTGATCGGGCTTGCGAATGCCGGCGGCGACACCATCAACGCGGTGAAGCAGGCCGCCGAGTTCGGCGTGCAGCAGAGCGGGCAGAAGCTCGTGGCGTTCCTGCTCTTCATCAACGACGTCCACGGCATGGGCCTCAAGGTCGCGCAGGGCCTCCAGCTCATGGAGGCCTTTTACTGGGACATGAACGACGACACCCGCGCCTTTGCCAAACGCTTCGCCGCGCGGCCCGGCATGAACGGCAAGATGCCGAGCGGCAACCAGGCCGGCGTCTATGCGTCCACGCTCGCCTATCTCAATGCGGTCGCGGCGACCGGCAGCGACAGTGCCAAGGACGCGGTGCCTGAGATGAAGAAGTTCAAAGGTAAAGACAAGCTGTTCGGCGACACCGTCATCCGCCGGGACGGCCGCGTCGTGCATCCGATGTATCTCTTCGAGGTGAAGAAGCCGGACGAGTCGAAATATCCGTACGACTATTACAAGCTGGTCTCGACGATTCCCGCGGAGCAGGCGTTCCGGCCGCTGGCGGAGGGTGGGTGCGAGCTGGTGAAGTAGGGGGCGGCAACGGTCTCGTGCCCCGGACGCGGTGCAGCGCGAAGCGTTGCGCCGCAGAGCCGGGGCCCATGGCTGCTGGGTCCCGGCTCTGCGTCGCGTCATTTCATGCCGCGCCGCGTCCGGGACACGAGAGAGGCGCCCTACACCACCTTGCTGCTCCCCTGCGTGATCAACCTCGCTGCCCGTTGATCTCGCGCGTAGATCCAGAGCCAGCTCAGCGCGACACTCAGCCGGTGACGCAGGCCGATCAGGAAGTAGATGTGGGCGATGCCCCAGATCCACCATGCGATGGTGCCGCGTAGTTTGATCTTGCCGAAGTCGATCACGGCGAGCCGCTTGCCGATCTGCGCGAGGCTGCCGGAGTGTTTGTAGCGGAACGCTCCTTTGTTCTCGCCACGCAGGCGGGCTTTGATGGTCTCGGCAACGTGTTGCCCCTGCTGCTTGGCCGCCGGCGCAATGCCGGGCACCGGCTTACCGTCCCAGGCGTTGATCAAAACGGTGTCGCCGATCGCAAAGATCTCGGGATGGCCGGGAATGCTGAGATCGTCTTCGACCTGCACGCGCCCGGCGCGATCGGCCGGCGCGTTCAGCCATTCCGCCGCGGGCGAGGCGCGCACGCCGGCGGCCCAGATTCGTGTCTTCGCCTCGAGCAGCTTGCCACCGAACACCACGCCCTCACGATTGATCTCGGTGACGGCTTGCCCGAGCACGACCTCGACGCCGATCTTTTCCAGCGACGCCTGCGCATAGGCCGAGAGATCGTCGGGAAAGCCGGCGAGCACACGCGAGCCGGCCTCGATCAGCACGACGCGCGCCTTGTGGGTGTCGATGTTGCGGAAGTCGGCGGGCAGCGTGTGATGCGCCATTTCGGCGATGGTGCCGGCAAGCTCGACGCCGGTCGGGCCGGCGCCGACGATGACGAAGGTCAGCCGCGCCGCGCGCTTGGCCGGATCGGTCTCGCGCTCGGCGTGCTCGAACGCCACCAGGATGTGACGGCGCAAGGTGGTGGCATCCTCCAGCGTCTTCAGGCCGGGCGCCCATTGCTCCCATTCGTCATGGCCGAAATAGGCGTGGCGCGCGCCGGTCGCGAGCACCAGCGTGTCGTAGGGCACCTCGCTGCCGTCGTCGATCAGCACGCAGCGCCTGTCAGCATCGACGCCGCTGACGGTCGCAAACAACGTCGTCACCTCGCGCCGGTCGCGCATCAGATGTCGCACCGGCCAGGCAATCTCGCTGGTCGCGAGCGAGGCGGTCGCGACCTGGTACAGCAGAGGCTGGAACAGATGATGGTTGCGGCGGTCGATCAGCGTGATCTCGACCGGCGCGCCCGCAAGCCGGTGGGTCGTCTCCAGCCCGCCAAAACCAGCTCCGACGATGACGACGCGATGCGGTGTCGTGGTCATGGTGTGTCCTCGAATCTCGCCAAGTCTGTTCTGCATTTAAGTGCGGATTGGGTGCCGCGGTCCAATAGTCGTCATCAATGGGCATATAGGCCGGGTGTATCGATCCCCCGCGAAAAAGCGCCGCAGGCTCAACCCGTCCTAGGTCGGAGTGAGTAGAATTATATTTCTTGCTATCCCTGATTGGGGCGAAATATGGTGCAGGGGCGCGCGCTGAGCCATTGGCGGCGCGACAGATTTTGCGTTCAATAGAGACAGACCCGGGTCGGCGATCACCCCGTTTCCGGGATCAATAATAAGGAGGGGAGTGGTTATGAGGACGGCATTCTGGCTGGCAGGCGCGGCTGCGCTCGCGCTGGCAAATCCGGCATTCGCCGGCGACACCATCAAGATCGGTTTCGTCTCGACCTTCAGCGGCCCGACCGCCGTGATCGGCAACGACATGCGCAACTCCTTCGAGCTCGCGCTCGATCACATGGGCCGCAAGATGGGCGGCAAGCCGGTCGAGGTGATCTACGAGGACGACGGCCAGAAGCCGGATGTCGGCAAGCAGAAGACCGAGAAGCTGGTGCAGTCCGACAAGGTCGACTTCATCGCCGGCTACATCTGGTCGAACGTGCTGCTGGCCTCGCTCAAGACCGCGGTGGATTCGCAGACCTTCCTGATCTCGGCCAATGCCGGCCCGTCGCAGCTCGCGGGTGAGCTGTGCTCGCCCTACGTGTTCTCGACCTCATGGCAGAACGATCAGACGCCGGCCGCCATGGGCCTCTACATGAACGCGAATGGCGTCAAGAGCGTGTTCCTGATCGGCCCGAACTACGCGGCCGGAAAAGACATGCTTTCAGGCGTGAAGAGCACCTTCAAGGGCGAGGTCAAGGGCGAGGAGTATACGGTCTGGCCGAGCCAGCTCGACTTCTCGGCCGAGCTGGCGAAAGCCCGCGCCTCCGGCGCCGAATCGATCTTCGTGTTTTATCCCGGTGCGGCCGGCGCGCAGTTCCTCAATCAATATGTCCAGGCCGGCATGAAGCCCACCATGCCGCTCTACACCGCTTTCACGGTCGACGAGACGACGCTGCCGTTGCAGAAGGAGAATGCGTTCGGGGTGCCCGGCGCGCAGGAATGGGTGAACGACCTCCCGAACGAGCAGAACAAGAAGTTCGTGGCCGACTACCGCACGAAATATCCGGGTGCCCGGCCGAGCTATTACGGTGCGCAGGCCTATGACGCGGCGCAACTCATCAACAGCGCGGTGGTCGCCGTCGGCGGCGACACGTCCAAGAAGGATGCGATGAAGGCCGAGATGGAGAAGGCCAACTTCAAGTCGCTGCGCGGCTCGTTCAAATACGGCAACAACCACATCCCGATCCAGAACTTCTACCTACAGGACGTGGTGAAGGGCGCCGGGGGCGAGCTCGCGCTGAAGACCGTCGCCACCATTGTCACGAACGACCAGGACCGCTTCCACGAGAAGTGCCCGATGAAGTGAGCTCTATCCTCTTCCCGAACCGTGTCCTCCCCCTCTGCCCGTTCTTACGGGGAGAGGGGGGAGGGGCGCCTACACCCGCGGCATGCTCGTAGGCCGCACCTCTCGGGCCTGCGCTGCCAGCCTGATGCCGGCATTGGCCGCGCCAAAGCCCTGATAGTTCCTTCGCTCCACGATCTCGAAGAAGAACCGCTCGTCGAAGATGTGCGTGTAGACCTGGAAGAATTCCCCGTCTCCCTCGCGGTCGTAGAGGATGTGGTTGGCGCGCAGCTGCGCCATCAATTCCGGCGCGAGATCGTATTTGGCTTCGATGTCGTCGTAGTAATTGTCAGGGATATCCAGGAAGTCCGCGCCGCGGGCGCGCATCTCGGCAACCGCCGCGAAGATGTCCCGGCACGTGAACGCGACGTGCTGCACGCCTGAGCCGAAGAACTCCGAGATGAAGCGTGCCGGCAGCGTGCGATTGGCGGAGGAGCCGTTGAGCACGAAGCGCAGGCTCTGGTCGGTGTTGATGACGGCCTGGCTCTGCACGAGACCCCTCGGATCGGCGATCTCCATCTGCGGCAGCCGCTTGAGGTCGAGGATGCCGGTGTAGAACAGCAGCCAGGACAGCATCTCGTCATAGGGCATCGACTGCGCGATGTGATCGACGGCAAGCAGCGCGTCCGCGCTTGCGTCACTTGCAACCGGTTCGAAGTCTGTGTCCCAGTTCTTGCCGGCCTGATCGAGGAAATAGAGAAGACTGCCGCCGACGCCGTGGATCGCGGGGATCTCCAGCTCGCCCGGGCCGACCGGCTGGTAGAAGGTGCGTGCCTTCAATGTTTCGGCGCGTTGCATGGCAAGCCCGGCATTGTCGACATCGAGCGCGATGGCGCAGACCCCGGGGCCGTGCGTCACGTAATGCGAATGTGCAAAGCCGTCGGTCTCGCAATTGATCACGAGCTCGACCTTGCCTTGTGACCAACGCTCCACCGCCTTGCTGCGGTGCTTGCCGGTCTTGCGGAAGCCGAGTTGCGACAACAGACCGGCAAGCTCGCCGGCCTTGGTCTCGTTGACGGCAAACTCGATGAACCCCGTGCCGCTGCTCCTGGCCTTCGGCGCCAAGGGCTCGCTGATGAGTTTCGGCCAGTCAGGCGCAAGCTGGTCCTCCAGCAGGATCAGCGAGCGCAGGCCATCGACCGCGGTTTGCGTGGCCGAGCCGGCGCGGAACTGGTCGTTGAATATCTCCAGCGACCACGGGCCGGCATAGCCGGTGGCCGCGATCGCCTGCATGAATTCGCCGACCGGCAGATCGCCCTGGCCGGGGAAGGAGCGGAAGTGCCGGCTCCAGGACAAAATGTCGAGCTCGAGCTTCGGCGCGTCGGCGAGCTGCACCAGAAAAATCTTGTCGCCGGGGATCGAGGCCATCGCGCGAACCGGAAAGCCGGGGGCCAGCGCGTGAAAGCTGTCGAGGATGACGCCGATCGCGGGATGATCGGCGCGCCGCACGATCTCCCAGGCATCGCGGTAGTCGTTGACATGGCGGCCCCAGGCCAGCGCCTCATAGCCGACGCGCAAACCGCGCTTCACCGCGCGGTCGCCAAGTTCGCGAAAATCATCCGCGGCGCGGTCGATGCCGCCGAGCGAGGCGGGCGAGACGTTGGAGCAGATCAGCAGCAGATCGGTGCCGAGCTCCTGCATCAGGTCGAACTTGCGTTCGGCGCGGGCAAAGTTGCGGGTGCGCTGCGGCTCCGGCATGCCCTCGAAATCGCGGAACGGCTGGAACGCGCAGATTTCCAGATTGAGATCGCGGCAGAGCTTTGCGATATCGCGCGGGCCTGCGCCGAACGAGAGCAGATCGTTCTCGAAAATCTCAACGGCGTCGAAGCCGGCGGCGGCGATGGCGCGAAGTTTTTCGTCCAGTGCCCCTGAGAGCGAGACGGTCGCGATCGAGCGCTTGGTCATGCTGCATTGTCCTCCATCGCGCCGCCCAGGAACAATTGTCCGATGCGGGGATCATTCAGAATGCGCTTCGCGTCGTCGACCATGCGGGTCTGGCCGAGTTCGAGCACGATGCCGATATCGGAAATCTCCAGCGCCGAGCGTGCGTTCTGCTCGATCATCAGGATGGTGACGCCGCGATCACGCAAGCCTTTGAGGATGTCGAAGGTCTGCTGCACCATCAGCGGCGACAGGCCGATCGAGGGCTCGTCGATCAGCACGAGCTTTGGCTCGAGCAACAGCGAGCGGGCGATCTCGAGCTGCTTCTGCTCACCGCCCGAGAGTGTGGAGGCCTGCTGCGTCGACTTCCGTCGCAGCGCTGGAAACAGATCGAGGGCCGCCTCGATCCGCGTCGGCAGGTCGATGCCCTTGCCCGCGGAAACGCCGCCGAGCTCGATATTGTGGCGCACGGAAAGCTCGGGAAAGATGTTACGACCCTGCGGCACGTAGCAGATGCCGGCATTGAGCAGCGCGCGCTGGCTCAAGTTCGTGACGTCGCGGCCCGCAAAGCTGATCTTGCCCTCGCGCAGCTTCAAGAGGCCGAAGATCGCCTTGAACACGGTGGACTTGCCGGCGCCATTGGGGCCGATGATGGTGGTGATGGTCGCCTGCGGCACAGCGAAGGTCGTGCCGTTCAGGATCGTCATCTTGCCGTAGCCGCCGACGAGATTGTGAACCGAGAGGATTGGGTCGCTCATGGTCTAATGTCCCAGATAGGCTTCGATCACGGCCGGATTTTTCCGCACTTCGTCCGACCGCCCCATCGCCAGCACCTTGCCTTCCGCCATCACCATCACGCGCGAGCACAGCGACATCACGAATTCCATGTTGTGCTCGATCACGACGAAGGTCGCGTTCTTCTCGCGGTTGATCGCGACCAGCCGCTCCTTGAGATCCGTCAGCATCGATGGGTTGACGCCGCCGGCGGGTTCGTCGAGCAGCACCAGGCGTGGCCCGCCCATGAAGGCCATGGCGGCATCGAGCAGCTTTTGCTGGCCATAGGAGAGGCCGCCGGCGGGCTCTGCTGCAAGATGATCGAGCTTGAAGAAGCCAATCATCTGGTTGGCGGTATCAGTCAGTCCGGCATCGGAGCGGCCGACCAGGCGCGAGGCCATGCTGCCCTGGTGCTCCTGTCCCGCGAGGATCAAATTCTCGCGCACCGAGAGTTTTGGAAACACCTGCAACAGCTGAAAGGTGCGGCTGACGCCAAGCTTGTTGAGTTCGGCAGGCCGCAAGCCGGTGACGATTTTGCCGTCGAGCTTGACCTCGCCGCCGCTGGGCGTGAGCTGGCCAAGGATGCAATTGAAAAGGGTGGACTTGCCGCAGCCGTTCGGCCCGATCAGGCCGAGGATCTCGCCTTCGCGCACGTCGAACGAGACGCCGTCGACCGCGCTGATGCCGCCGAAGTTTTTCCTGATATTGGTGACTTCGAGCACCGCGCTCATTGCGCCGTCTCCAGGCGCGACTTTGCGACGGCGCGCAGCGCGGAGGCCGCCTTGGTGCGGCGTTCGGCCATATGGCGATCGAGGATTCCCAAAATGCCGGTCGGCGACCAGATCAGAAGCCCCATCACCGCGACCGCGTAGATCATCAGATAATAGCCTTCGGTGAAGCGCAGCCATTCTGGCAGCAGCACCGCGATCATCGCGCCGAGGAACGGACCGAGGAAGAAGCCGGCGCCGCCGACGATCACCATCATCAGCAGGTCGAGCGAGAGCGAGAGGTTGAACGGTACGGGATCGATATATTGCGTCAGCGGCGCATAGAGCGCGCCGGCGACGCCGCCGAGCGCCGAGCCGATCGCGAACGCCATCAGCGTGTAGCGTCTTGTGTCGATGCCGAGCGACTGCGCGCGTAGCGGGTTTTCGCGCAGCGCCATGAAGGCGCGGCCCCAGGGCGAGCGGATCAGCCACCACACCGCGATCGAGACGATCGCGAGCGAGCCGAGACAGACATAGTAGAACGGCAGTGGCTTGTTGGTGGCGATCCCGAAAAAGTGCGGGCGCGGGATGTTGGAGATGCCGTAGATGCCGCCGGTGAGCCAGCTCTCGTTGCGGAATACCAGGAAGGCCAGCGTCGAGAAGGCGAGCGTGACGAAAGCGAGATAGTGGTGCTGCACGCGCAGCGCGGGATAGCCGAGCACCCAGCCGACCGCGAAGCTCAAGGCAATCGCGACCACGATCGCGGCCGGCAGCGGCCAGCCATGCGTGGTCATGATGGCGGCGGCATAGGCGCCGATGCCGACGAAGGCGCCTTGCGCCAGCGAGACCTGACCAGCATAGCCGAGCGTGAGGTTCAGCCCCATCGCGGCGATGCTCATCACCGCCCACTGGCTCAGGATGAACAGGCCGTAGCGGTTGAAATTCATGGGGACGATGATCAGGCCGGCGATGACGATGAGGCCGAGCGCGATCTTCAACGGTTTGGCGAAGCCGCTCATACCGTGCGCTCCTCGGCGCGGCCGAGCAATCCTTGCGGCCGGAACAGGATGACGGCGATCAGGAAGATCATCGGCACGGCGGCGCGGTACTGCGTCGAGACATAGGCGGCCGCGAGATTGTCGAGCACGCCGATCAGGAGGCCGCCGGCGATGGCCCCGCGCACCTGGTTGAAGCCGCCGACGATCGCGG
This sequence comes from Bradyrhizobium sp. 1, assembly GCF_023073315.1. GTDB lineage: Bacteria > Pseudomonadota > Alphaproteobacteria > Rhizobiales > Xanthobacteraceae > Bradyrhizobium. The sequence continues at coordinate 401,901 of NZ_JADPJH010000026.1, forward strand.
CGATGAAGGCGGCCTGGCCCAGCACCTCGCCGGAGGAAAACTTCGCGAGGTAGATCGGCGTGATCAGCATTGAGGCCAGCGCGACCAGGAAGGCGTTGATCAGGAAGGTCAGGAGGATCATGCGCTCGACAGGGACGCCGATGATGCGCGCCACCGTCGGGTTTTGCGCGGCCGCCTGCATCTGGTGGCCGAGAGAGGTCCGGTTCAGCAGCGCGGTCAGGCCGAAGACGGCAAGAATGGCAACGACGAGGACGCCGATACTTTGCAGCGACACCGCATGGCCGAGGATGGAGATGTCGCCGGTGGGCACGATCGACGGGAAGGGCGAGGCTTCCGCGCTGAAGAACTGCTTCACGGCTTCCTTGAGGCCGATCGCGAGCGCCATGGTTGCGATCGCCAGTGGCAGCACGCCATGGCGCGTCATCGGATCGACCAGCAACATCTTGAAGGCGAGGCCGAGCAGGATCATCGAGAGCAGGATGCCGAGGATGATCGCGAGCCAGAACGGCGCGCCCGCGTGCATCGCCGCCAGCATCAAAAACGCCGGCAGCATCACGAACTCGCCTTGCGCGAAATTGATGGTCTGCGAGGTCTGCCACAACAGCGTGAAGCCAACGGCAACCAGCGCATAGATTGCGCCGGTGGCTAACCCTGCGACCAGTAGATCGAATAGGTTGGACATTTTCCTCGCTCGTGTCCCTTGCCCCGCTCTATCGTCTTCCTCTCCCCGTAAGAACGGGGAGAGGGCGAAGAAAGAAGACTCTCACTTCACCTTCGGCAACACCTGCTTCACCACCTGCTTGCCTTCGACCACTTCGACCAGAAAGCTCTGGCGGTCGATGTCGCCGGTGTCGCTGAAGGTGACGTCCATCAAAATGCCCGGCTCGTCCGCGGCCTTGATGGTCAGTCCGTGCAGCGTGTCGGCGAACGCTTTGGAATCGACCTTGCCCATCTTGTCGGTAGTGGCTTTCACCATGTAGACGGCGAGATAGCCCTTCAGGCCGTTATGGTCGGGCACGTATTTGTACTTCTTCGCAAACTTGTCGCGGAACGTCTTGATCAAATCGACCGGCGCATCGGTGGTGAGGCCGACATGGCCGCGCGCGCCGTTGGCGGCGTCGCCGGCAAGCTCGATCACCTTCTGGCCGATCAGTGTGGTCTCGCCCATCAGCGGCGCGGTGACGCCCTGGCGCTTCAGCTCCTTCAGGATACGCGCGCTCTCCTCCTCGTTGAGATAGACGAACACCGCGTCCGGATTGGCGGCCTTGATCTTGCCGACGTCGGCGGCGAAATCGGCCTGGCCCGCTTCAGTGGAGAGGTCGGCGACGACCTTGGAGCCGAGCCGGTCGAGCTCCTTGACGACGACATCGCGCCCGCCGCGGCCAAAGTCATTGTTGACCCAGACCACCGCAACCGTCTTCGCCTTCATGTCGTCGTGGATGTACTTTGCGACCTTCGGCATCGACGACTGCTGGCCGAAAGACGTGCGGAACAGGAACTTGTTTCCGGCTTGCGTCAGCTCGGCGGCTTCGCCGCCCATAATCTGCGCGATGCCGGCTTCGGCGGCGAGCGGCGCGGTGACCTTCACCGAGCCGGAATAGCCGGGCCCGAGCAGCACATAGGGCTCGGCGTCGAGCGCCTTCTGTACTTGCGCACGAGCAACGCCGGGATTGGATTGCGAGTCGGCATGGGTGACCTCGAGCTTGCGGCCGAGCACGCCGCCCTTGGCGTTGATCTCCTCGATGGCGAGATCGATGCCGTTCTTCCAGTTGGTGCCGACCGTGGCGCCGCCGCCTGAGAGCTCGGCGACATCGGCGAGCTTGATCGCCTGGGCGTGGGCGCTGGTTGCAGTCGCGAACGCAAGCAGGGCGCCTGCCAGTAATGTGGTTTTCATATCACTCCTCCCTTTGTATCTTCAGTTCTGGCGACGGCCTTGTGTCCGGCCGTTTCGGTTACGCTGCGTGATAGGCTGCGCTTCGTGCTGCCATCACCTCGTCAAATGCCTCTCCCATGACCTCGGCCGATGGGGCAAGGCCCGTGAACAGTTCGAAGGCGTCGGCGGCCTGGTAGATCGCGAGCTCGCGCCCGGTCATGATCCGCGCGCCCTTGGCTTGCGCTGCCGCCAGCAGCGGCGTGATCAGCGGCGAATAGACGGCGTCCGCGACCCACAGGTTTTCGCGCAGCAGCGTGGCCGGGACCGGGATGCCCCGGTTCGGCAGCATGCCGACCGGTGTGCCGTTGACGAGGCCGGTTGCGCCGTCGAGCGCGTCCTCGACGCTTGCGGCCACCCTTGAAGTCACCTTGGCGCCACCTTGTTTGGCAAGCAGCGCGGCGAGTTTTTCGGCGCGCGCCGGCTCGCTGTCGAAGATGCGGAGGTCGGCGACCTCCAGGCCCGCCAGCGCAAAGGCGATCGCCTTGCCGACGCCGCCGGTGCCGATCACGGCGACCGCGTTTCCGGTGGGAGCCAGCAGCGGCGCAACGGCGCGCGCAAAGCCTGTCGTGTCGGTGTTGTGGCCGATCAGCCTGTTACCCTTGACGACCACGGTGTTCACCGCCCCCATGGCGGCCGCCCCCGGCGCCAGCTCGTCGAGCAGCGGGACCACTGCCTCCTTGTAGGGAAACGTGACGTTGACACCGGCAAAGCCAAGCCGCCGCACGCCTTCGAGCATCATGGCGAGCCCGGCTGCGTCGGCGCCGGCCACTTCGATGAGCTGATAATGACCGCGCAGGCCAAGCGCCTCGGCGGCGCGTTCATGCATGGCGGGGGAGGCGGAATGCGCGATAGGCGCGCCGATCAGGCCGGTCAGGAGCTTCTTGGATGCGGCAGGTCCGCGCTTTGACATGATCGACTATCGCCTGATGCTGAGCGGTGGTTTCCGGCCATTAGCCGCGAAATGCACGCAATTCCAAGGGGGCTCACGCGTGGAACGATAGCTTTTCCCTCGCCTAACACAATTACCCTTTTATCCTGCAAACCTAACATAATGTTATTTCTTCCGTCCGCGCCCCGCCGCTGGCTTGCCGTTGCCGCGGGACGGCTCGACCGCGCGCATCTCGGCGCGCAGGGACTCGATGAAATACTCGACATGAAGCGACAGCGGCGCGCCGCGCTTCACCGCGATATAGGTGTCGAACCGCGTCGGCTCGGTGATCTTGATCAGCTCGATCCCGGGATAGCCGCCATGGGCCACCGTGAACTGGTCGATGATGGCGATGCCGAGCCCGGCCTTCACCAGCGCGCAGACCGTGGTGCCGAAGCGAGCGCGGATGGTGATGTTGTAGTCGAGCCGGTAGCGCGCGAAGATCTCGGCCATGATCCGGCCGTAGGGGTCGTTGGGATCGATGCCGATCAGCGGATAGCGGGTGATCTCGGCCGCCGAGACCTGCTTGCGGCCGGCAAGCTCGTGGCCCGGCGGCACGATGCAATAGAGCTCGCCCGAGGCGAGCGGCATGAAGTCGAGCCCGGAATGCTCCAGGCGGTAGCTCATCGCGACGCACTCGCCGCGGCCGAGCATGAGATAGTCGATGGCTTCCTCGAGCTTGAGGATGTTGATGTCGATGCCCAAATCAGGATAGCGGCGCCGGACCCGCTCGATCGCACGCGGCACCATCACTTGCGAGATGCTGGGCACCGAGCCGATGCGCAATTCCGACAATCCGCCGCGGCCGATCTTGGAGATGATCTCGGAGAGGTCGTCGACCTTCTTGTAGACCCCATTGATCTGCTCGAAGATGGTCTCGGCCTCCGGCGTCGGGAAATAGCGCCCGTTCTGGCGCTGGAAGAAGCGGATTCCGAGCGAGCGCTCGGTGTATTTGACCAGGCGGCTGATCCCCGGCGCCGACACGTTGAGCAGCTTGGCCGCGCCGCCAATGGTGCCCGTCACCATCACGGCACGGATCACTTCAACCTGGCGCAGCGTCATCATGAACAGGGCATCCGAGGACAATCGTGGCGCCGATCATCTCACGACAGCCGTGATGTCATCCAGCGGCAAGTGTGCGGCGATGTAGGACAGGGGCGGCAAGCTTCTCTCGTGTCCCGGACGCGCTGCAACGCGTTTGGCGCTGCGTCCGGGGCACGAGACCCTGGCCGGGTTCATCCACCTTCTCCCACAAGGGGAGAAGGGAAGGCAACGGTCAGACTGCTTTCGACTAAAATCTGCGCGTTCAGATGGAAGGGCGGCGTCGGCGCGCGATCTGTTGCATCGGCGGCGTTTGCTGCAACCGCGGTCTAGCTTGCCGGGCCCTCGGGCGAAGCGCTGTCCGCGAACTCGGTGCGCTCGCTTTGCAGCACCTCGCGTGCGAACTCGATGATCTTCTGCTTGTTTGCCGTTTCGCGGACCGCGAAAAACACGCGGTTCAATTCCAGGCCGAGCACGCTGTTGAGGGCGATGTCCTCGTCTTCCATCGTGGTTTTCCCGCTTTAGACGCCTTTAGGTGTATCTTGACGTTACTTCTTCCACAAGTAGATAAAGCTTCGGTGCAGACGGGCACCGGGGAACTACGGGAGCAGCGAATTGAGGCAGTCCCCAAATACGTGCTATACGGGACGCCGAGGGTCAGGAAACGCACCGATGTCCGCCGTCGACTATGGCCGGGAAGCGCTCGACTTCATTGAAGGACTGGATACCTATCGCAAGGTACCAGACGCCATGTGCGCGCTTGAAACGGCCTTCGGTCGCTTCGGCTTCGAGACCATCATCGTGACCGGCTTGCCGAATCCCGATCAGCGGTTCGCGCAGATGGTGCTCGCCAAGCGCTGGCCGGCAGGCTGGTTCAATCTCTACACCCAGAACAATTACGATCGCGCCGATCCCGTGGTGCGGCTATGCCGGCAATCGGTCAATCCGTTCGAATGGTCGGAAGCGCCCTATAATGCCGAACTCGAGCCGGGTGCGGCCGAGGTGATGAACCGCGCCACCGATTTTCGCATGTCGCGCGGTTTCATCGTGCCGATCCACGGGCTCACCGGCTATGAGGCCGCGGTGTCGCTCGGCGGCGTTCATCTGGATCTCAACTCGCGCAGCAAGCCGGCACTGCACCTGATGGCGATGTACGGCTTCGACCACATCCGCCGTCTGCTCGTGCCGACGCCGTATCCGTCGACGCGTCTCACCCCGCGCGAGCGCGAGGTGATCTCGTGGGCCTCGCAGGGCAAGTCGGCCTGGGAGATCGGCGAGATCCTGCACATTACGCAACGCACCGCCGAAGAGCATCTTGCAACCGCTGCGCGCAAGCTCGGCGCCGTCAATCGTACGCATGCGGTTGCACTGGCGATTCGCAACAAGATCATCAATCCCTAAGCGACGCACTGGGAAATTTCCCAATATCGAACCTACCTCTTTTCGCAGAGGCTTCCTCCATTGAGGCTCAATGGGGGTTTTCATGATTCACGCAATTTCCTCGGTCAATCGCCACCTTTACGAAGACGTGCTCGAGCAGCACTTCCGGATACGCCACGACATCTTCGTCGACGAGCGGCACTGGGAGACGCTACGCCGGCCTGATTGCCGCGAGGTCGATTCCTATGACGACGAGGACACTGTCTATCTGCTCGCGCTGGAGGGACGGCGCGTCGTCGGCGGTCACCGGCTCTACCCGACGACCAAGCCTTCGATGATGAGCGAGGTCTTCCCGCATCTGGCGTCGGTTCGCGGCTGCCCCGCCGATCCGCTGGTCTGGGAATGGTCGCGCTACTTCGTCGTCCGTGATCGCCGCGACGGCGCCCTCAACCTGCAACTGATGGCGGCGGTGCAGGAGTTCTGCCTCGGCCAGGGCATCGCACAGGTCAGCGCGATCATGGAAACCTGGTGGCTGCCGCGCTTCCACGAGGCCGGCTTCGTCGTGACCCCGCTCGGCCTGCCGGCCCTGGTGGAGAACGCCTGGACCATGGCGGCGACCGTCGACGTTCGCCAGCAGACGGTCGATGCCCTGCATGATCGCATCGGCATGGCTTCGATCGTTCAACAGGACGGCCCGCGTCTGGACGCCGTCGCCCGTGCCAACCTCTGCGGCCTTGCCGCGCAACGAAAGAGCGCCTGAGATGTCGAACATGATGCGGGACAGCCAGATCATGGCGCAAACCAAGGACGAGAATCTCGGCTACATGTCCGACATGGCCCTCGAGCTCGCTCAGATGGCAGATGACTCCGGACTGACCACGCTCGCTTACCTCTTCCGGATGGCGGCACTGGAGGCTTCGACGGCCGACAGCGTGCTCGCCGAACCGGATGAGCTCCCCCAGCAGATGACGTCGCACTAGACGCATCTTTCACGATATTCCGACGAATGCGGCACCCTCTCCTCGGCCTCCGAGGGGAGGGTGTTCGTTTGGGTGCGGCAGGTTGCCCCATCCTGCGCGGCAGTCTTCTTGCAAGGTGGGCTCTTGTTGCAAGGTGGGGCTCTTGCAAGGAAGTCTTCGATCGCATGCACCCGCATGCAACAAAGTGCATGTTTGGTGTCGAATCGCTCTTGCCTCGGAACGATACTGCCATTACCCATTTTTTCGCCTTGAACAGGCAGGGGGAGCTCTTTCACTGATGGCGACTGTGTTCGAACATCGGCGCGACTCCGCGTGCGCCTGAAAGAGTTTTGATGCTGCTCGTCGTCGAACAGTTTTTGAACGGATTGCAGTTCGGCTTGCTGCTGTTCTTGCTCGCCGCCGGCCTGACGCTGGTGTTCGGGATCATGGATCTCGTCAACCTCGCGCACGGCTCGCTCTACATGATGGGCGCCTATTTCGCCGCGACCTTCGCGGCATGGACCGGCAGCTTCCTGCTCGGCGCGCTGCTGGCGCTCGGCGCGACGCTGGTGCTCGGCATCGTGCTCGAAATGGCGGCGCTGCGGCATCTCTATGGCCGGGATCATCTCGACCACGTGCTCGCGACCTTCGGCCTGATCCTGTTCTTCAATGAAGCCGTGCGGCTGATCTGGGGCCCGGCCGGCCTCGCGCTGCCGCTGCCGGCCTGGCTCACGGTGCCGGTGCCGATCCTGCCCGGCATTCACTATCCCGCTTATCGCCTCGCCATCATCGTCGTGGCGCTGCTGGTGGCGCTGCTGCTCTATCTCGGCGTGATGCGCACTCGCATCGGTATGCTGATCCGCGCCGGCGCCTCCAATCGCGAGATGATCGGCGCGCTCGGCATCAACATCAAGCTGCTCTACACGCTGGTGTTCGGCCTCGGTGCGGCTTTGGCAGGCCTCGCCGGCTTGATGCAGGCGCCGATCCTCACCGTCCAGATCGGCATGGGCGAGAACATTCTGATCCTCGCCTTCGTCATCGTCGTGATCGGCGGCATCGGCTCGATCCGCGGCGCGTTCCTCGCCGCGATCTCTGTCGGAATGATCGACACGCTCGGCCGCGCCTTCTTGCCGAACCTGCTGCGGCAGGTGCTGAGCGGCGCCGCTGCTTCCACCGCCGCGCCCGCGCTGTCGTCCATGCTGATCTATCTGGTGATGGCGATCGTGCTGGTGGTGCGGCCGGAGGGGCTGTTTCCGGCCAACCGCCGATGAAGGCTCTCACGGTGAGCAAGGCCGTCACGGCCCTGATGCTGGCGGGCCTCGTGCTGTTGCCGCTCTATTCGCAACTGTCCGGCAACATCTTCATCCTGACGCTGTTCACCCGCATCGTCATCCTGGCGCTGGCCGCCGCGAGCCTCAACCTCATCATGGGTTTTGGCGGCATGATGAGCTTTGGCCACGCCGCCTATCTCGGCATCGGCGGCTACGCCGTCGGCATGCTCGCGCAGGAAGGTGTCGGAAGCGGCTTCATCCAGTTTCCGGTCGCGCTCGCCGCGTCCGCGCTCTATGGGCTCGTGATTGGGGCGCTCTCCTTGCGCACCCGCGGCGTCTATTTCATCATGATCACGCTGGCGTTTGCGCAGATGGCCTATTACGTCGCCTCGGGCCTCGCACGTTACGGCGGCGATGACGGCCTCACCGTCTACAAGCGCAGCGACTTCTCCGGGCTGATCAACCTGTCGAACCGCACGCAGTTCTATTATCTCTGCCTCGGCTGTCTGTTCGCGGTCATCTTCCTGATCTGGCGCATCGTCAATTCGCGCTTCGGCCTCGTCGTGCAAGGCCTGCGCTCCAATGAGCAGCGCATGCAGGCGATCGGCTTCCCCGCAAAACGCTACCAGCTGGTCTGCTTCGTCATCTCCGGCATGATGTGCGGCCTTGCCGGCGCGCTGCTCGCCAACAATACCGATTTCATCAGCCCGGCCGTGATGTACTGGACCCGCTCCGGCGACCTCATGGTGATGGTGATCCTCGGCGGCATGGGCACGCTGTTCGGCCCTGTCATTGGCGCGGTGGTCTATCTGCTGCTGGAAGAGTTTTTGTCGCAGCTCACCGAATATTGGGCGCTGATCATGGGCCCGCTGCTTTTGCTGATCGTGTTGTTCGGTCGTGGCGGCATCATGGGTCTGCTCGGGAGGCTCAACCGTGGCTGAACCGCTGCTCCGCGTCGAAAAGCTCGTGCGTCGCTTCGGCGGCATTGTCGCGACGGACAACGTCTCGCTCGACGTCTCGGCCGGCGAGCTGCACGCCATCATCGGCCCGAACGGCGCCGGCAAGACCACGCTGATCAGCCAGCTCACCGGACATCTCGAACCGCATTCCGGCAGCGTCTCGCTCGGCGGCCGCGATATTACTTACTTGCCGGCCTATCGACGCTGTGCGCTGGGCCTGGCCCGCTCGTTCCAGATCACCTCGCTGCTGCTCGATTTCACCGCCGCCGACAATGTCGCGCTGGCGGCGCAGGCGCATGCCGGCACCTCGTTCCGCTTCTTCGCCAATGCGCGTAAGGAGAAGGGTTTGCGCGATGCCGCCCACGCCGCGCTCGACCGCGTCGGCCTCGCTCATCGTGCCGATGTCCTGGTGTCCAGGCTCAGCCATGGCGAGCGCCGCCAGATCGAGCTTGCGGTCGCGCTCGCGAGCAAGCCGAAATTGCTGCTGCTGGACGAGCCGATGGCCGGCCTCGGCGTCACCGAATCCCAGGGCATGGTGAAGCTGCTCCAGGAGTTGCGGAAAGAAGTCTCGATCGTGCTGGTCGAGCACGACATGCCCGCGGTGTTCGCGCTCGCCGACCGCATCTCCGTGCTGGTCTATGGCCGCGTCATTGCGTCCGGCGATCCCGCCGCGATCCGCGCCAACGAGGACGTCAAGCGCGCCTATCTTGGCGATCAGCATGTGGTGACGCACCATGTCTGAAAAAGTGGTGGCTGACACGCTGCTCGACGTCGACGGCATCGAGACCTGCTACGGCCTCTCCCAGGTGCTGTTCGGCCTGTCGCTGTCGATCAAGCCGGGCGAGATGGTCTCGCTGATGGGCCGCAACGGCATGGGCAAGACCACGACGATCCGCTCGATCATGGGTCTGACGCCCGCCCGCGCCGGCAGCATTCGCTTTGCGGGCGCCGAGGTGCGGACGCAGCCGTCCTACAGAATTGCAAAACTCGGCATTGGCCTTGTGCCCGAGGGGCGCCAGATCTTCCCGAACCTCACCGTGCGAGAAAACCTGGTCGCGGCCGCCGCCGATCGCTTCAATAGCCCCAATCCCTGGACGCTGGCCGCGATCTACGTGATGTTCCCGCGGCTCGCCGAACGCGCCGCCAACATGGGCAACCAGCTCTCCGGCGGCGAGCAGCAGATGCTCGCGATCGGCCGCGCGCTGATGACCAATCCAAAACTGCTGATCCTGGACGAGGCGACCGAAGGCCTCGCGCCGTTGATCCGCGACGAGATCTGGAACTGCCTGTCGCTGCTGAAGAGCCGCGGACAGTCGATCCTGGTCGTCGACAAGAATGTCGATCACCTCGCCCGCATCTGCGACCGCCACACCATCATCGAGCGCGGCAAGACGGTGTGGAGCGGCACCTCGGACCAGCTGATGGCCGAGCCGGATCTGCAGCATAAGTATTTGGGAATTTGAGCCCCCCGCTCTCTCGCCGTCATTGCGACCGCAGCGAACCAATCCAGACTGCCTCCGCAGTGACAGTCTGGATTGCTTCGTCGCGAGAGCTCCTCGCAATGACGGGGAGAGAGCGGGGGCTCACCAACAAATCTCGCCGCGAAGCAGCTCAAAACACCTCAAAATATTCGCGATGCTCCCAGTCGGTCACCTCGGACAAGAACCGATCGATCTCGGCGTTCTTGATGTGGGTGTAGTAGTCGACGAACTCGGCCCCCAGCTTCTCGCGGAAGAACGGATCGTCCTTTAGCGCGGAGACCGCATCGCGCAGGCTCTTTGGCAGCAGCGGCGCCTTGGTCTCGTAGGGCGTGTCGGCGGATGGGCCGGGATCGAGCTTGCGATCGACGCCGTCGAGCCCTGAGAGGATCTGCGAGGCCATGTAGAGATAGGGATTGGCGGCGGGCTCGCCGATGCGGTTTTCCAGGCGCGTGGCGGTATCGCCCGCGCCGCCGAGCACGCGGATCATCACGCCGCGATTGTCGCGGCCCCAGATCGCGCGGTCGGGGGCCAGCGAATAGGAGCGATAGCGTTTGTAGCCGTTGATGGTCGGCGTGGTGAACAATGTCGATGCGCGGGCGTGGTCGAGCAGGCCGGCGAGATAGGCGTTGCCGAATGCGCTGAGCGGCTCGCCGCCGTCTTTCGCCATGAATTGGTTTGCACCAGAGGCGCGCGAGACGATCGACTGGTGCAAGTGCCAGCCACTCGCGAACGCATTCGGCAGTTTTGGCCGGCACATGAAGGTGGCGTGATAACCGTGGCGGCGCGCGATCTGTTTCACGGCGCTCCGAAACAGCACCATGTTGTCGGCGGGCTCCAGGCCCTTCTTCGGCGCGAAGGTGAACTCGCACTGGCTCGGCCCGAACTCGACCTCGACGGAGCGTAAGGGAAGCCCGAGCGCGACGATGTCGCGGCGCAGGATCTCAAGCACCGGCTCCATCTGATCGAAACGCTGCTCGGTGAGGTATTGATAGCCGTGGCTGAGCAGGCTCACCGAGGGCGGCGTGCCCGGCTGTCCGGCGTCCTCGGGCCGCATATGCGCATCGTCGAGCTTGAAGATATGGAATTCAACTTCGAGGCCGGCGACGAAATCGTGGCCACGGCTGGCGAGTTCATCGAGCACCTTGCGATAGAGCCCACGCGTCGCGAACGGCACAGGGCGGCCGTCATTGAAGTAGAGGTCGCACAGCACCCAGCCCGTCGCCGGCGCCCACGGCAGCACGCGAAACGTGGCGGGATCGGCGACCATCAGCACGTCGGCCGCGCCTTCCATCTCCTTCATGCCGAAGCCGCCGCCCGCGGTGAACACCGGAAACACCGTGCGGTGCGAGGTGTCCTTGGCCAGCATGGTGGTGGTGATCGAGCAGCCGCTTTCCAGCGCCGCAATCGCCTCGGAGGCGATGAGGGTCTTGCCGCGCAAAATTCCGTGCTGATCGGGGAAGGCGAGGCGGATGACTTCGAGGTTCTTCTCCTCGACGAGACGGCGCATACGCGCTGCGGCGTCCTTCTGCTCATCCGACCACAGCGCATGACGCGCGACGAAAGTCACCTTGGTTGCTCCTCAGTCGTGAGGCGCGAAGCATGCGCCACATTCTCCGTCATTGCGAGCGTGGCGAAGCAATCCAGGAATGCGTTCGCGGTGACAGACTGGATTGCTTCGCTGCGCTCGCAATGACGAGGATAGGCCGTCACCGTCACTCCGCCGCCGTCAACCGGTGCACGTTGTCCGCGATCTCCTTCGGCACCGGTGCGGTCCACGGCGCGCCGCGGCGGCGCTTGACGTCGACTTCCATCCAATAGGTCTCCCAGCCGCGCGTCGGCCCGATACCGTCCATCGTCGCCGGACCCTGGATGCTACGCGCATTGGCCTCGTCCAGGAACAGCATCGGCTTCTCGCCGCCGCCGACCTTCTCGATCTCGGCCCGCAGCAGGCGGCGATACTGCACGATCGCCTTGTCGCTCGAGCCGAGATGCTCCTTGGTGCGGTCCTGGATCGCGCCCATCGATTCCACCGCCCACTGGTCGTGGACGTTGATGTCGTTGCCCATGCCGGTGTAGGTCGCGGTCTGCTGCTCGTGCGGATCGAAGCCGTAATCGTTGCTGCGGTTCTTGCGCGACTTGTAATCCGGCAGCTGGTAGAGCTCGAGCCGCTGGTCGCGCATCTTCTTTTTGTCGACCGGGTTCGAATAGCTGGTGAAGATCGCGTACCAGTAGCAGTTCTCGTCGTCGATCGGCACGTGCCATTGCGAGATCGTCATCTCCGTGCTCATGGGGATGACGAAGCCGTGCGGGAACAGCTGGTTGGTGACGCGCACATGGGTGCGCTCCTCGTCGATCTCGCGCAGCGCGATCAGACGCAGGCCGTATTCGGTGTGCTCGACATTGATGATCGGGCGGTCATATTCGCGCAGGATTTTTGTCATCGGCAGGTCGCTGCCGGCCGAAGCGCCGCGGAACTGCTTGCCGTAGGCGGTGGAGGTGTCCTCGTCCTCGAAGAAACGATGCAGGTAGGAGGCGTGCGCGGGATCGATGCCGACCTCAAGCGCCTGGAGCCAGTTGCAGGCCATGTGGCCCTTGAACGCAAAAGTGTGGGTGCCGGGCGCGACAAAACAGTCGAGCTCCGGAAAGGCCGGCGGCTCACCTTCGCCGAGATAGGCCCAGAGGATGCCGCTCTTCTCCACCACGGGATAGGAGCGCTGGCGAATGTTCTGACACAGCTTCGAGTCCTTTGGCTCGGCCGGCGTCTCGATGCACTGGCCGGTGGCGTCGAACAGCCAGCCATGAAAGGCGCAGCGCAGGCCGCCATCCTCTAGCCGCCCGAAGGCAAGGTCGGCGCCGCGATGGGCGCAGTGGCGATCGATCAGGCCATAGCGTCCGGTCTCGTCGCGGAACAGCACCAGGTTTTCGCCGAGCAGCTTGACGGGACGGATCGGCCGCGCGCCTTCGAGTTCGTCGACCAGCGCCGCCGGCTGCCAGTAGCTCCGCATCAGTCTGCCGCAAGGGTCCTTCGGACCGGTGCGGGTGATCAGGTCGTTCTGCTCCTGGCTCATCATGGCGGTCGCGTCCTTCTTGATGAGGATCGTTGTCGATCAGCAATGCGCGCGCTTCTTCGCCTCTCCCCGCGTGCGGGGAGAGGCCGGATCGCATCGTCAGATGCGATCCGGG
>NZ_JADPJH010000032.1 GCF_023073315.1 Bradyrhizobium sp. 1
GCAATCATTACGAAGAATTATGGCCTCGATCGGCCGTTAGTGGTGCAGTTTCTGGAGTGGGCCGGCCATGCCGCGGAGGGCGATCTCGGCCGATCCTTTCTCTACCATGCCCCGGTCTCTGGACTGATCCGCGACCGATTGCCGGTCACTCTGACACTTGGCCTGACCGGACTTTCGATCGCCCTGTTGATCGGCCTGCCGCTAGGCATTCTGGCGGCGGTGCGGGAGGGCTCGGCGATCGACCGTGGCATCATGATGGTGGCGTTGCTGGGACAGGCAATGCCGGGCTTTTGGCTCGGCTTGGTCATGATCGTTCTGCTTGGCCTGGACCTGCAATGGTTGCCAATTTCGGGTGTGGAAACGTGGCAAGGCTATATCATGCCGGGGATTGTGCTCGCCTTTTCGGCTATCCCGGCATTGATGCGCCTGACCAGGTCGGGAATGATCGACGCGCTGGCGGCGGATTACATTCGTACCGCGCGCGCCAAGGGACTGAGTCGGGCGAAGATCATCCTCAAGCACGCCTTGCGCAATGCGGCAATGCCGGTGGTCTCCATCGCGGCCGTGCAGCTTGGTTTCATGTTGGGAGGGTCAGTGGTGATCGAGTCCGTATTCGCGCTGCCGGGCGTCGGCTATCTGGCCTGGGAATCGATCATCAAAAATGATTTCCCGGTCGTGCAGGCTGTCGTGCTGTTCCTGGCCGTCATCTACATCGTCCTGACCTTGCTGGCGGACATGATGAATGCGCTGCTGGATCCGAGGCTGCGAGCGTGAGTTCGGTCGGGATTGCACAAGGCCTGCCGGGGCGCCGGCGCTTTCCAGCCTTTCGCCGCCTCGCCACGCTGCTCGGAGTGGCGATCGTAGGGATCGCGTTGCTGGTCGCGATTTTCGCGCCCTATCTGACGCCGCACGATCCATTCGCTCAGGACCTCAACCTGCGCCTGATCCCGCCGGTCTGGATGGAGGGTAGCCAACCGACGCATCTATTGGGCACGGATCAGATCGGGCGGGACTATCTTTCGCGCCTGATCTACGGCACGCGCATTTCCATGCTGATCGGCGTGCTGACCGTTGTCACATCCGGGCTCATCGGCATCACGCTCGGGATCGTCGGCGGGTTCTATGGCGGGCGAACCGACGACTTCGTCATGTTCCTCATCACCTGCCGTTTGTCGATCCCGCTGATCCTGGTGGCGCTGACGGTGGTGGCGCTGGTTGGCAGTTCGCTTGCGGTGGTGATCCTCACGCTGGGGCTGTTGCTGTGGGACCGGTTCGCCGTCGTGGCACGTACCACCACGATGCAGGTGCGCAACCTCGATTATATCGCCGCAGCCCAAGCTGCCGGTGCCTCGCGCATGCACATTCTCGTGCGCGAGGTGCTGCCCAATATTGCCAATCATTTGGTGGTGGTGGCAACGCTGGAAATGGCGCTGGCGATTTTGCTTGAAGCCGCGCTGTCGTTTCTCGGCCTAGGCGTGCCGCCGCCTTTACCGAGCTGGGGCCTGATGATCGCCGAGGCGAAGGAATACATGTTCTTCAGCCCGTGGGTGATCATGACCCCGGGGATCGTGCTGTTCGTCCTGGTGCTCGGCATCAACCTTCTGGGTGACGGACTGCGCGACATGCTGGGAGCGGATCTGGAGCGATGACAGCCTCGTTGCAAGATCCGGTTCTCAGCGTCGCCAATCTGCGGGTGTCCATCGGTGGGCGCATGGAAGCGGTGCGGGGCATGTCGCTCGCGGTGGCACGCGGCGAAACGCATTGCATGGTTGGCGAGTCGGGTTGCGGCAAATCCATCTCCGCGCTGTCGGTGATGAACCTGCTGCCGCGTGGCATCATCCGAACTGCCGATCATATCCGCTTTCAGGGGCAGGATCTGCTTGCTATGTCGGAGCGGCAGATGTCACGGCTGCGCGGCGACAAGATATCGATGATCTTCCAGGAACCGATGACGAGTCTGAACCCGGCCTACACGATCGGGTCGCAGATGTCTGAGGTGCTCGAACGTCATCGTCGTGCCACACGGCGACAGGCCATGGACAGGGCGGCCGAATTGCTGGCGCGCGTAGGCATCACCGCGCCGGGGATGCGCCTGGGCCAATATCCCCATCAGCTCTCCGGCGGCCTGCGCCAGAGGGTGATGATCGCGATGGCGCTGATGTGTGATCCAGAGTTGCTGATCGCCGACGAACCTACCACCGCCCTCGATGTGACGGTGCAGGCGCAGATCCTGCGGTTGTTGCAGAAGCTTCAGCAGGAATTGGGACTGGCATTGCTGTTGATCACGCATGACCTCGGTGTGGTGGCACGCATGGCGCACCGTGTCTCGGTGATGTATGCGGGCGAAGTGGTCGAAACCGGCACGGTCGCTGACGTGTTTGCCGCGCCGACGCATCCCTACACCCGCGGGCTGCTGGACTGCATTCCCGTACCCGGCAAGACGCAGACGGGCGAGCCACTGGGCAACATTCCAGGCGTGGTGCCCCGCATACCGCCTGGCTTTGCCGGTTGTGGGTTTCGCGATCGCTGTATGTCAGCCGCGCCGGAATGTGCGCAGGCCGTGCCGCTGCGCGATGCTGGCGGCGATCATTCCTATCTTTGCCGGCTACCGCCGGATTGGACGCGGGTCAGCGCGGCATGACTTACGCCATCGAAGTCCGGAATGTGTACCGGGAGTTCAAGCCGCCCGGCGGTATCGTGCGCTCCGGTCGACCGGTGCGCGCGGTGGACGGGGTGACGTTCTCGCTCCCGGCGGGCGACGTGCTGGGCGTCGTGGGCGAGTCCGGCTGCGGCAAGTCAACGCTCGCCCGGCTCATCATGGGTCTCCTGCCACCGACCTCGGGCGAGATTTTGGTGGACGGACGCAGCCTGACCGGTATGGACCGACGCGAACGCGCCCGGCTGATCCAGCCGGTGTTCCAGGACCCGTTCTCCTCGCTCAACCCGCGCCATCGCATTCGCGATATCGTCGGCCTGCCGTTGGCCTCCCAGGGCGATATTCCGAAGGCGCGGCAGGTCGACCGCGTCATGGAGATGCTGGCGCGCGTTGGAATTTCCAGCGAGATGGCCGAGCGCATGCCGGGACAACTCTCCGGCGGCCAGCGTCAGCGTGTGGCCATCGCGCGTGCCCTCGTGCTGCACCCGCGCATCGTGGTGTGTGACGAGCCCACCAGCGCGCTGGATGTGTCGGTGCAGGCGCAGATTCTCAATCTGCTGACGGAATTGAGGCGGGAGCTTGGGCTGACCTATCTCTTCATCAGCCACAATTTGGCGGTGGTGGAACACATCGCCACGGAAGTTGCGGTGATGTATCTCGGCCGGATCGTCGAGCAGGCGCCGGCGCAGGACTTGTTCCGCACGCCTGCGCATCCCTACACAAAGGCGCTTCTCTCCTCCGTGCTGACGCCGGATCCGGCTCTCGGCATTCCTGATGTTGGACTGGGCGATGCCTATCCGGATCCCACGAATGTCCCGCCAGGTTGTCGTTTCCACCCGCGGTGCCCGAGCGCATTCGCGGAATGCGCGGCAACGATGCCCGACAACATCCGCAAGGATGGTCGTCTGGTCGAATGCCTGCTGGCAACGACGTCATAGGCCAGCCGCCACCTGATCCGTATCCAGTGGCGGCCGTCCATGGGAGGCTGTGCCAGGATCTACTTCCAGCTGGACAGATAGAAGCGCGGAATATCGTCTTGGAAGCCCTGGAAATTCAGCTGCTTTGAAAACGCGACATAGCGGACATCGCTGAACAGCGGGATGAAATCGACGCGCTCCGTCGCTAGGCGGATAGCCTCGGAAAACGCCTTGCGACGCACCTCGGGATCGTTGCTGGCCCCGGCCTGATTCAACAGTTTGTGCACATCCGGGTCACGGGCGTAGTCGTCCAATCCGCCGCCGAGCCAATAGGGCATGAATGCCGAGGCATCGTTGACGGAATTGCTGCCCCAACTGCCCGAATACAGTGGCGCCTTTCCTGCTTCGGCGAGCTGGATGGCTGCGCCGATCTGCAACTGCTGGATGCGCATGTTGATGCCGACGGCCTTGAGATAGTTCTGTATCGCAGCCGACAGCTGCGCGGGAGCATAAGTCACGAGTTCCGTATCGAACCCGTTGGGATAGCCGGCTTCAGCCAGAAGCTGCTTGGCCCGCGCTGGATCGTATGGATACTTTACCGCCGCCGCTACATCGCAGCCGAACTGGCTGGGGAAGCACGGCGCGTCGATCACTCGCGAATCGCCCTGGATCAGCTGCTTGGCCATCGTGGCGCGGTCGATTGCCGAGATGACGGCCTGCCGAACCTTCAGCTTGGTCAGCGGATTGTCCGCGCCTGTACGGCCCGCGGCGTCGATGGTCATGAAATGGACGCGCATGGTGCCGAACCGCACGGCCTCCAAATTCGGCACCCGGGAGATATTCGCGAACTGGTCGGCATTATAGCCCCAGATCCAGTCGGCGCGTCCGCCGAGCAGCTCCGTCATTTCGGTTGTGGCGTCGGGCACTTCGTGGATCTTGATGTATCGGATGGCGGGCCGGCCTTTGGGGCTGCCGGCGTAGTAGCCGTCATACCGTTCCATATCGATCTGGGTGGTGCCGTCGACCTTGGTGATCTTGTAGGGGCCGGTGCCGATCGGGGCCTTGGAATAGGCATCGGCGCCGATCTTCTCGCGATAGGCCTTCGGCCAGATCGGCGTGACCATCGACAGATATTCCATCACGGCCGGAGACAGGCCGGTCAGCTTGAGCCGCACGTGAAAGTCGTCGATCTTCTCGGCGCCGGCGAAGGAGGTGTAGTAGGCGGGGATCGCCACCCGCTTGTCCTGAATGACGGTGTTGATCGTGTACACCACGTCATCAGCGGTGAAGGGGTCGCCGTTCTGGAACGTCACGCCCTCGCGCAGGGTGAAATCGATCGTGGTGTCATCGACCTGCTTCCACGAGGTGGCCAGAGCCGGTTTGATCTCCATGGTTTGGGGATCGCGATACGCCAGGCAGTCGAAGGCCTGGAACGCAACGACCATGCCGGTGCGCTGCGAATTGTAGTACGGGTTGACGTCGGGAATCGCATCGCGCCAGGTAATGCGCAGCGTGTCAGCCGATTTTTGCGCCTGTGCCGGGGCCGCCAATGCCATTGTCGTGCAGGCGGCGAGCAGCGCGCCGCGGAGCCAAGTATCCGATCGCATTTTTTTGTCCTTTTGATTCCGAAACGCAAAACGACGCCGGAAAATACAGTGCCGAGGTTCGGCACCCGGAACAGAGGCAACCCCTATGCCAGCTACCTGGAAATGGCTGCCGCCGCGCTGTAACGCGTCCGATCTATCCATGATCGACGGCCGCGAGCAACCGTTTCAGGAAACCGTCGATGGCTTCTCCGTCGATCCAGCGAACAACGGCCACGAGGTCGTGCTCGGGATCGACATAGACCATGTTCGTGCCGTTGCCGACATGGGCAAATCCGGTGGCCGGAGCACTTGGCCAGCGTTTCCCGTCGGTGTTGAGAAACCAGTTCATGTAGCCGTAGATCGGCTCGGGTTTGGTCGGCGTCAGGGCTTGATCGATCCATTGAGTCGAGAGTAATTGACGATCTTTCCATTTCCCGTGACGCAGCGTGAGGTAACCGAAGCGGGCCATATCATAGGCATTGATGTACATGCCGCCGCCCCAGTGCCCACCGCCGGTCACCGACTGCACCGGGCAGCCGTCCAGCACCACCCAGGAATTCTCGTAGCCGAACCAGCGCCAGGTATTCGAGGCACCGATCGGGTCCATGATATTGTCCTTCAGGACCTGCGGCAGCGGGCGTCGCCATACATTGAGGGCCGCGAGCGCCAGAACATTGGTGCGGACATCATTATACTTGTAAACAGTGCCTGGTGCGTTGCGTGGCGAAGCCCCCCATTCCGCTGGATTGTCGCTGGGCCGGTCGGCCCAGTCCGGCTTGCCCCACAGGATGCCTTCCCAGTCGCTGGTCTGTCGGAGAAGATTGTCCCATGTGATCCCGCGATTGTGCGGTGATTCAAACGGCAGAAGTAAATCGGGCGTGTTGAGCCGATCCGATTTGTTGGTGGTCGAGGCTGGGGCGCAGATCTGTATCGGCGCGACGTAATCCCTTACGGCGTCATCGACGCTCTTGATCATGCCACGCTCGACGGCAATGCCGATCACGCTGGACAGAAAGCTCTTGGTCACGCTGTGAGTCATGTCGACCCTGAGTGGCTCTCCCCATTCGGCGACGATGTAGCCCTTGTGAACAATGATTCCTGTCGGGACACCACGTTCCCTGATGGGCCCAATTGCATAGCCGAACGGTTCACGACCGAAGTTCTGATAGTGATTCATCACCAGGTCGTGGGGCGCCTTCGTCTCCGCGGCAACTGCAAAATCGATGGCTTCCTTCAGCATGCCGGGTTTCACGCCCGACTCCGAAGGCGTCCTGTGTTGCCACGTTGCATCGGGGTAATAGGGCGCATCCGGATTTGCATTACGATCAGGTTGATCGACTGACCCGCCCAGGCCCGAACGAGAAGACGCCATGAGTTTCCCTTCAACCAAATTTCTTTAGCCACTGGATGTTGCCGTCTCCGACGTGGCCGCCTCGATATTCGAACTCGCCGCACACCGCCGTCTACGACGATTTGCATTATTCCGCCACGACTTTGTCGCCTCCACCGGGGCAGCGTGTTGCGCAGGAATATCGGCCAGTGAATGCGGCGAAAAGGCAAGGTGCGGTCGGGAAGGGCTGGGACCCGATGGCTTTCGCGACATCTTTTGGCGTGGCGAAGCGATCGTGTTTTCGTCACTACCTGCTATGCAATCGAACAAGCGATTGGTTGGGGCATGATCCCCGTCTCAGTCTCTGCGACACCAGCGTTACGCCTCAGCAGAAGGCCAAACAAAAGTAGATCATCGAGGCGTTTTGCCGAGGATTGCATCAAGACCCATATCGATGCTCTTGCCTTTCGAACTCAGCCTTACCCGGCGCTCAAGGAGTATACACGGTGAATGCATTTCACGCCTTTAGCGTGTCTATCCCGCCGGGAGCATAAGAAAGGCCTGACGTTCGCCAGACGTCATCTCCTGATGCTCACTTTGGAATGCGGGTAGCTGCTCACCGCCGACCAACAAAGCCCGCGTTCTGCCATTTCGTTTCGATATCGTCGGCCTTGCACTGTTGAGGCTGAGTGGTGCTCTGATCAAAATTATGTCTGAAGTCGACATGCACCCGCATATCGTGGGGGCGGTAGGGGCAGATGTCAGGCAGCATATCTGCAGCATATATAATGTGATCGCTCGCCGCGCGCACATGTGACGTCGCGATGTACCTCGTCGCACCTACTTAGAGTGGTAGTTGTGCGCGTAAAACATTCCGTGCTTGAAACGACTGCGCTGGGACGGTGCCGCTTGTTGTAAATGGCGCGGCCTGATCCAGCGAGCAGACGTACGCAAATTCAGCGCGGCGTTAACGCGGATTCGAAACGGCGGTATCTAAGGAAAGTGGCGATGATCATTTGCCCGGCTCCGATCTTGCGTTCCGCTTATGACCAGTCGTTCGGCTTGGCACACTCGGTCATTCGTGTCCTCAGTTACAGATACGTGCCCGACATCGAGCGGTTCAACTTCGCGCCCAGCCGGGCGTTCGAACGATTTCCGCAATTTGCGACCGCACTCGCGCGGTCGCGTCGCGGATCGGTCGAGCTCGTATCGGCCGGTGACATCGGCTCGCCGGAGGTTCTGGAGCGGCTTTGCCGAATAGCGCCCGTCACCGCCATCAGGGGAAACGTCGACGTTGCCAGCTGGGCGAGCCGCTATCCCGAAACCGCAACGGTGCACCTCGGTGCTCGTTGCTTCTACCTCCTGCATGATCTCAAGGCGCTCGCGATCGACCCTGCAGCATCCGGTGTGAACGTGGTAATATCAGGACATTCGCACCGGGTGCAGGTCAACACGAGAAACGGAGTGCTTTTCCTGAATCCCGGGAGCGCCGGTCCGAAGCGCTTCAAGCTGCCGATCACGCTGGCAACGCTCGACCTGGATGAGGCGGTGACCTGCGGCCCCATCCACGAGCTCGACGCGTGAACGAGGTACGTGCGTGGCAGCTAGTGGGTATTCGATTTTTGCCACCGCTCCAGATCAATCGGGGGACGCTTTGGGTCGATCTGCTCCTTCTCGGGATTTCCCTGCCAAGGCTGATCCGTCTGCCGGTGAGTTGGCAAATCGGTCTGCTGTCGCGGATCGTCGACCGGTGTTTCTCTCGGGTCGCTTTCAGGTTCTTTTGCTTTTGGCATAAGTTGTCCTCTCTACAATCTCTCGATGCGGCGGCACGCGATCAGCGTACACCAGCAATAATTGCCGCGACGCGGCGCGAATGTTGATCGACGATGACGAGATCACTTCCGGCGATCAGGTACTGGTCGCCCCAGAACCCGTTCAGAACTTGTGTGACCTCGGGCGGCAAGTCGGCCACCTGAGTCTGGCGCGGCACCGACGTACCGATCATCATCTCGAAATTCGGGCGATCCATCGTCGGGCCTTGCGCCGATGAGATGATGGCGCGGAGCTGTTCGCGTTGCTGATCGTTGAGGCTTGCCGGCTGGGCGGTCTGTTTCACATCCCGCGCACGGGCGCCGGTCGCATCTTCATTGCCAGCCGGGTTTTCCTTCGCCGCTTTGCTCACGGCTTCGTGCTGCGTTGGAACTCCAGTGCCGACCGTCGTGGCCGCGGCACCTTTATCTGCTCCTGTGGAGGGCCGGCCAAGATAGTCCGTTGCCCCGAACATCTGGGGGACGGCGAACCAGACGATGAAACCTACAAACAGAACCGCGGCCACTACCGATCCCGCCATCATCAGCTTCCGGGTGCCGTCCTTCTCCGTTTCACGCGATAGATCCTTGACCATGAACTGAAAGCCTTCGGTATGAACTGCGGAGTCAACACGAGCAGGAATCGTTCGTTCCTACGGGCATGCATCAGCATCGATCAGGAACGACCGCCGCCGCATCTCATTGCCAGCGCATGAGGTCGCGAGACCGAAACAAGGAGCATGCAATGTCCAAAATGCCCCCCGTACCGCCAGAGCAGCGCAGCGACAAGGGACCCGGATCTGATCCTAGAATCGAGACGGACGAAAAAGTCCCCGGCCGTGAGAACTTCGACACCCAGGGCCGTCACGGCAACATCAAGCAGAACACGACAAATCAAGGTTACCAGCAGGACCGATGAATGCCACACAAGAACTCAGACACTGAACGCTTCGGTGGTCCGGGCTCCTCGTGGCAGGACCGCAAGCACCCGGAAAAGGGAGGTCGCGAGCATGAGCGCCCTGCGCCCGGAATGCCCACCAACGACCGCAAATCACACGTCTCGGGAGGCGGTGGTGAGCGCGACCAACATCACACGCACAATGATCGCGAGAGGAGCTGAGCAATGGCTAAGACAACTTCGAGCTTGATCCTGATCGCCTTCCTGGCGACCGCGTCGATAGGGGCTGCCTCGGCGCAGGGTGGCGGGGGTGGCGGCGGCGGTGGCGGCGGTGGCGGTTCGGGAGGATCGGGCGGAGCAAGCGCGAGCAGCACGAGCGGCGGCACCGGCGCCACCACAAGCCCCGGGTCAGCCGGCGGTCCCTCGAGCCTTGGGTCTGCAGGCGTCGGGTCTGCAGGCGTCGGGTCTGGTGGAGCTACAAACCAGACAGGCGGTGCATCGCCCAATCTGGGTAATCCAGCCGACGCGGCCGCGGCTTCGCGCGGCACGACGGCTACCGGCACGAACACCGCTGGAACGGCCCAATCAACCGGTGGTGGCCCCCGAGGATCAACCACCGTCGGGCGGGCCGGCAATCCCGCAGGAGGGACCAGCAGCGGACGTATTGACGGAACTGCGACACCCGGTCCGTCGATGCCGGGCGACGCCGAAATACGCTCGGAGAGCTCTCAGGATTCCCACGTCGATCGGAAGATCAAGAGCATCTGCAAAGGTTGCTAGATCGGTGATCAGGACGTCGGGTTCCCCGGCGTCCAATCGAGGTCGTCCTCGCTTCGAGGTTCGGGGTCGGGCGAGCAGGGCTTGATCTTCAGATCGTCCTCGAGCCTGGGCTTGCCCTCGCTGCTTTCGACCAGACCAGCGTCTTCGGCTTTCTTCAGCGTTTCCTCTTTGGTCGGAAATGTCCGGCTCAGTTTTTCGTCATCCTTGAACAGGGCATACGCCATGTCGGTCCTCACAGTTTGATCATCGACAACTTTGGCGGCGGTCGTCACGCGCGGCCCCCGCCAATGCTACGGCTGTCACTTCCGCTTGCGCTTGAGACGTTGCGCGCCGTTTCCCTTTTTTCCTTTGCCGTGCTTCACGGCGGGCCGTCTCGACCTTCTTGCCATTTGTACCTCCTTGTCGCCGGGGTGAAGCTCTAGCCGACTTCTCTGAGATTGCTCAGGATCGCCAGGTGGCGCTGAATGATCGGCAGCGACATCTGTGCGACCTGCTGTTCGCCGGGGTTGCCGCCGGATCGCAAATAAGACGTGTTGAGCGCGAGCAATTCACGGTGCCCGCGGATCTGCCCCTGCACATACATCCGGTCGAAGGGACCCGACGGTGTGGCCTGAAGGCGCTGAAAGAGGGCGGCATGATCCGGCCGCAGCGGTGCCGATCCCGGCGCCGCTCCGAGCGCGCTCGCGACCTGGACCTGTTCGGCGATCTCTGCATTGGCGAAATTGACGATGTCGGCATTGCCGGTGCGCGTCAGGGCGAGCTGACTCGTCTGCATCGCAAACGCCCCACCCATGAGGTCGGCCGTTCGAAAATCCCGCTGTGGGACTGGTTTGGATTGCGCAGCGTAGGTCGATAGTCCGAGGCCGCCCAATGCAAGTAAAAACGATCTTCTCAGCATGATGAATCTCCAATGTTGGATTCACGAGACGCTGCGGCCGTTTCGAACGTTCCTATCATTGGCAAAAGCAGCCGAGCGTCGTTCCGCAAAGCGTCTTCGGCGTCATGAGATGAGCCGGCGGATTAACGCAGGTTATTGGCACGGCAAGTGCGTCATGATCATAGGAACGGCAGCACTGAGGACGGTTTGTCCATCATCCAGATGCAGACCGGCGCACGGGCAGATTCATGCAAGACAGCAATTCATCCAGCTTCCCGATTTCCGCGGGTGTCCTTCTCGGGCTTGGCCTGGGCGGGTTTTTTGACGGCATCGTGTTTCATCAGCTGCTGCAATGGCATCATATGTTAAGCGGCTGGTACCCGCTCAACTCCATCGACAACGTCAAGCTCAATACGACTTGGGACGGCATCTTCCACAGTGGGACCTATCTGCTTGTGCTGCTCGGCCTGTATGTGCTGTGGCAACGGGCGCGCAGGTCCGACATTCACTTGTCGGGCAGCCGGTGTCTCGGAGCCGTGTTGCTCGGATGGGGCATCTTCAATCTGGTTGAAGGCGTGGTGGATCATGAGATCTTCAAGCTGCATCGGGTGAATGAGACGGTGCCCGACGAACAGCGAATCTTCTGGGACCTCGGCTTCCTGCTATGGGGTGCGGCCATGTTGGTCATCGGCGCCGCCATGACACGCTCGGGCACGCAAGGGAGGGTCCATGCGGAAAGCAGTCTACAGGCTCGCTAGAGAGACCCCGCCAGCTCTGGTCTATGCCATTTTTATATTGCTGCTGATACTCGCGACAGCACCGGCCTTTCGCATCGTGCTGTTTGGTGTGTCGCTGGATGATCTTCTGCAACTACGCTGCTTCAACCTCGGCTGATGCGCGGTTCACCTGCGCCATTGAGATGAACGCCGCGGCTTTTCGTCAACGCTTCATGTCTGCCCGGAGGTAACATGGTCGAGTTCAGGCTTCCGAAACACTCGCGCCTCGAGAAGGGTGCGGTCTGGCCCAGGCCGAACAGAAAATCGCTGCGCGAATTCCAGGTCTATCGCTGGAATCCCGACGACGGACGCAATCCCCGGCTCGACACCTACTTCGTCGATATGAGCGATTGCGGGCCCATGGTGCTGGATGGTCTGATCTGGATCAAGAACAACATCGACTCCACGCTGACGTTCAGGCGGTCCTGTCGCGAAGGCGTGTGCGGCTCCTGCTCGATGAATATCGCCGGCCAGAACACGCTCGCCTGCACCAAGTCCATGATCGAGGACGTCCCGCAAGGTGAGCCGCTACGCGTCCTGCCTTTGCCGCACCAGCCCGTGGTCAAGGACCTTGTTCCGGACCTGACGAATTTCTATGCCCAGCTCGCATTGATCGAGCCTTGGCTGCAAACCGTGTCGCCCACGCCGCAGAAGGAATGGCGGCAGAGCCATGAGGACCGGGCGAAGCTCGACGGGCTCTACGAATGCATCCTCTGCGCCTGCTGCTCGACATCTTGTCCAAGCTACTGGTGGAATTCCGAGCGTTTCCTCGGCCCAGCGGCCCTGATCCAGGCGGCCCGCTGGGTCAATGACAGCCGCGACGAGGCGACGGGCGAGCGCCTCGACAAGCTCGAAGACCCCTTCAGGATCTATCGCTGTCACACCATCCTCAACTGCGCGAAGGCGTGTCCCAAGGGCTTGAATCCGGGCGAAGCCATTTCCGGATTGCGCCTCAAGATGGTCGAACGGAAGATCTGATCGGAGATGGACGCTCCCCGCATAAAGGAACGATGGCTGCGGCGCTGGCTTATCGACCAAACTGGAGGCGCCTGATGGGCAAGAAACAATTCGCCGCGTTGCCGTTCACGCTGAACAATTCCGAATTGTGCGTGATGCTGATCACGACCAGGCGCAAGGGCAGGTGGAGTGTCCCGAAGGGATCGCCGATGCGCAAGACGGAGCCGCATCGTACGGCTGCGCTCGAGGCTTACGAGGAGGCCGGTCTTGTCGGCGTCACCGCAAAGCGCGCCCTCGGGTCCTTCAAGCATCGCAAACGGAAGGGTGATCGCAAGCGGACCATGGACGTCGCCGTCTTTCCCATGAGGGTCCACGGGCAGGAGCGCTGGTGGCCGGAAAAAGGCGAGCGCGAAGCAATCTGGGTCTCGCCGAAGACGGCGGGCCGTCTGGTGCACAAGGCGCAGCTTCGGCGTCTGATCGCCCGCTTCGCGGCGCAGACGGAGAAGACCGCTTCCTCACCGCTGGTCGATGCTGTGACTCGAGGAACCCGGGTGCCCTCCAATAATTCAAGGTAGATGAACCACCAACCGACCGGACTCGCATTCGAGGAGCGACCGCCTCATGAGGTCCTGACCGCTGCGATCAAGCGGCGTTGCGCGATCCTGTTCGTCGGCGCCGGCATCTCGATGGCTGTCGGCCTGCCGTCCTGGCAATCTCTGATCGACCATCTGCTGGATGACCTTGGACTTGAGCGCGACGTGATCGATGGAATGCACGGCGGCTACCAGATGCTGGCGGAGTACTACCGGCTGAAGCGCGGCGGAATCGGGCCGCTCCGCAGCTGGCTCGACCGCAACTGGCGCGTCGATCCGGACAAGATCGCGGCCTCACGGCTCCACCGGCTGATCGTGGAGCTCGATTTTCCGACCATTTACACCACGAACTACGACCGCAACCTCGAGACAGCCTTCGAGGTCCTGGAAAAGCCCTACGCCAAGATCAGCAACGCAAAGGACATTGCAAGCGCCCGTTCCGGCGTCACGCACATCATCAAATTCCATGGCGACTTCGACGACGATGCCTCGCTCGTCCTGACCGAGACCGACTTCCTCAACCGGCTCGCGTTCGACTCGCCACTCGATATCCGGTTTCGCGCCGACGCCTTGGGAAGCACGCTGCTTTTCATCGGATACAGCATGTCCGATCCCAACATTCGGCTCCTGCTGCACCGAATTTGGCAGAGTTGGGACGAATCCGGGCACCGCCAGGACCGACCGAGGTCCTTCGTTTTCGTGACGCAGCGCAATCCGGTGCAAGAGGCCGTATTGGCGAACTGGGGCATCACCACCATCGCGCCGCCTGCCGGCGTCAGCCCGGATGATGGTGTTATCCGGTTTTTGCTGGACATCCAGCAGCGTATCGAGCGAGAGACCTAAAGCAGTCCCCGGCGCGCTGAAACGCTGCTAGCCTCGCCGCACCTTGCATATCCCGTTCCCGGCCGCCGAGGATGCGGCATGCTGCATGTCCAAAAAGCCCGCGCGCCAACGTTGCGCCATGGCGGCTTCCGACAGGTCGAATGATTTCTCAGGTCCGGCTTCCTCGCGGCCGGGCCGGTAGCTCAGGAGATAGATCCTGTCGTTGCGATCCAGGCCCTGTAGCTCAGCGCGAAGCTGGCGAGCTTCGAGGGCGTGACGAAGGCGCTGAAAGGTCTGATTGCCGAAGCTGAGATCGCTCTTGCGCTCAGCCGCGGCCTCGAGGCCGTCAGGGACGTTGCCATCCCGCGCAAAGAGGTCGACGATGTAAAGACGAAGCGAGGCTGCAGCTTCGAGGACCGGATCGAAAGGCGCGTTGAGCGAGAACCCGCCATCGCCGAGCCATCTCCCGGCGACCTGCACCGGAGCGAATTCGGGGAGAAATCCGCAACTGGCCAGGATGTGATCCATTTCGATCCGCTCCGACGACGAGTCGAACAGCACGGCATCGCCGCTTTCGAGGTCCGTTGCGCAGATGGAAATGCGCAGCTCGCCGTTGTTCAGGCGCCCGAAGTCGATCAATCGTTGAAGGCGTTCGCGTGTTGGGCCGAGATCGTACAGACCGGTGAACGGGAACGACGGTAGAGGAAGACGGGGATGGAAAAAGCCGGTGTGGCCAAGCAGGCGGGTATTGATCGAACTCAGCCAGGCAGACAGATGGCGGCTGTCGCTCGTTGTAGCGAGAGGCGCGGCGGGAGCATGCCAGTAGCTGCGTAAGTTCTGGATTCGGTCGGCGGTTGGACATCCGGCGATCAATGCGGCCGTGATCGCGCCGGCGGACGAGCCGGCGACCCAGTCGATGTGCGGCGAGACAGAAGTGAGTGCTTCGAATGCGCCGCCATGATACGCGCCAAGACCGAGACCGCCCGCCAACACGACGGCCGTGAGCGTTTGCTCTGCTGCCATGGGGCCGCTCGGATCAGCGGCGGGACGGGTCAAAATGGGGCTCGATTGCCGGTCCGCAACCTGGGTCGGTCACCGATATCCCCTATATCGCCGTGCATAGGCATAGCGAGGATTGACGCCGCAATAGGCGTTCGTGCCCGATGCAGTCGCCATGCACTGAGCGTAACTGGCGAACTGGCAGTTGCCCGGATAGCCCCAAACGCGGCCCTGAAGGCAGTAGCGGTCTTGTGCGACGGCGGCCGTCGAGGAGCCGAAGCCCATCACAAGCGCGAGAGACGCGGCAGCCAGGAGCAATCGATGTTTCATGAAAATCTCCAATTTCAATATTGAACGTCGCTCGTGAAGCGGCGTTCCAAAGTGCAACGTTGACGGTTCCTTTTCTCGGGTTCGACGCGAATCGTTAACCTGTGTGAAGCCGTTCGGTGCCGATCGCGATTAAGGTGACGGATATCATCGATCGGAAGCCGTATGCCTGACCAATCTCCCAGCCTTAGAAATTTCACCATCAATTTCGGTCCCCAGCATCCCGCCGCTCATGGCGTGCTGAGGCTCGTGCTCGAACTTGACGGCGAAGTCGTCGCACGGGTCGATCCGCACATTGGTCTTCTGCATCGGGGCACCGAAAAGCTGATCGAGGCCAAGACCTATCTGCAGGCGATCCCCTATTTCGACCGGCTGGACTATGTCGCTCCTTTGACGCAGGAGCACGCATTTTGCCTAGCGATCGAGACGCTGATCGGGCTTGAAGTTCCGCGGCGAGGGCAGCTGATTAGGGTGCTCTATCACGAGATCAGCCGCATCTTGTCTCATCTTCTGAACGTCACGACGCAAGCGATGGACGTCGGGGCCTTGACGCCACCGCTTTGGGGCTTCGAGGAGCGCGAGAAGCTCATGGTGTTCTACGAGCGCGCGTCTGGCAGTCGGATGCATGCCAACTATTATCGCCCTGGCGGCGTGCACCAGGACCTTCCACCCAAACTGATCGACGATATCGAAGCCTGGTGCGATCCGTTCCTGCGCGTCGTCGACGATCTGGACCGGTTGCTCTCGCTCAACCGCATCTTCAAGGCCCGGAACGTGGATATAGGTCGCGTGACGCTCGATCAGGCCTGGGCATGGGGCTTCTCCGGCGTGATGGTGCGGGGATCGGGCGCGGCTTGGGACTTGCGAAAGGCGCAGCCCTACGACTGCTATGCCGAGATGGACTTCGACATCCCCGTCGGCAGGAACGGCGACTGCTACGACCGCTATCTCATTCGCATGGAGGAGATGCGGCAATCCGTGCGCATCATGAAGCAATGCATCGAGAAGCTGAAGTGTGCCGACGGCCAGGGCCCGGTGCTCGTGCAGGACAACAAGGTCGCGCCGCCGCGACGTGGTGAGATGAAGCGTTCGATGGAGGCGCTGATTCACCACTTCAAGCTATACACAGAGGGCTTCCACGTTCCCGCCGGCGAGGTCTATGTCGCCGTCGAGGCTCCGAAGGGCGAGTTCGGTGTGTTCCTCATCGCGGACGGGACCAACCGTCCCTACAAGTGCAAGATCAGGTCGCCGGGATTCGCCCACCTGCAAGCGATGGACTTTCTCTGCAGGGGGCATTTGCTCGCGGACGTCTCGGCAATTCTCGGATCGCTGGACATCGTCTTCGGCGAGGTCGATCGTTGACTGGAAAATCGCACTGGAGGATCAGGATGGATATCAGGGAAAGCTCCGCCATGACCGAAGCGTCCGGCCTCGTGGACGATCAGGTCACCGCGCAGAACGGCTCGCACGCGCCGCACGCTGATACAAGAACAGGACCCGATGCGCCTTCCCAGGCGTCCTCGGCGCAACTGGCCGACCAGCTGAGGAGGATGACCAGAGCGGCGCCGCTGCAAGCGGTCTTCGCGGCGTTTCTGTTGGGCGTTCTGGTGGCTCGGCGTCGCTAGACGTCAGCCAGGGCCGTCCCCTTCATTGGGCGACCCCGGCCGTTGCACGAGAATCAGGCCAGCGCGTTCGTCACCGGCGGCTCGTTCATCTGCTCCACCTGTGCGCCGCTATCCGGCCGTGCTGGTCCGAGCACAGGCTCCTCGCCCAAAGGCTCGAACCCGGCGCGGAAGCTGAACGACCCCTGGCCGTCGAGCGAAGGACCTTCGCAATAGCGACCCGGCTGCAGCGGCGCCGCATTGCGTTCGGTGCCCATGAACATGTAGCTGAACTCGGTCGCTTCCTTGCTGCGGTCGAAGCTGTTCGGAATCGGCAGGGCCGCATCTGCGCCCATTTCCTCGATCACTGCGAGCCATTGCTGTTGATGCATGGTGTCGCGCGCAATCAGGTAGCTCAGCATGTCCTGCATACCGGGATCGCTCGTGGAGTTGAAGAGACGCACCGCGAGGGTCCGGCCGGTGGATTCAGCGGCGACGTTGCAATACATATCGGCGGCCAGATTGCCGCTGGCATAGACATGCGAACAATCGAACGGGACGCCGTCGCAATTGGCAGGGAAGGCCGCCATGCCGGTCGAGAGCAGATGCCGGTGCAGCATGCCCTCGATCACATGCCGCGGCCGCTCGCCGCCGTTCATCACCGCGCCGACGACCGGGTTGGCCTGCAGGGTGGTCTCCTGCATCGTTGCCGGTGCATTCTCCAGGTTCAACGCGACAGCGGTCGCGAGCATCTCGATGTGGCTGATCTCTTCCGTCGCGGTATTGAGCAGGACGTCGCGATATTTGGCCGGCCCCCGCGCGCCCCAGGCCTGGAAGAAATACTGCAGGCAGACGCGGATCTCGCCTTCGACGCCACCGATGGCTTGCTGCAGCTGGCGGGCGAAGATCGGATCGGGCTTCTCGACCCTAACCGGATATTGCAGTCGTTTGTCGAAGTAGTACATGCGCAGCTCCTTTTGTGTTCACGCTATTGCGCAATGAGTGCTGCCGGGTTGCGTTCCTATGAAGTTGCTAGCGACGACTTTGAAAATCTTTAAACTGCGACGTGAACGCGGCCCCGGCGAGGAGAGGATCTCCCCGAGGCCGCTCTCATGCGCGCAGCAGCAAGGAGCGCGCTTTAGAAAATTGCGAACCGCGAACCGTTAGCGGCGCGGCATGGTGCCGTTGGAAGGTGGGGTGGTCTCGTTGCGCATGCCGGAAGGACTGGAGGCACCTTGTCCGCCCCGCTCGACATGGGTGATGCCGCCGCCACCGGAGCCGCCGGCTCCGCCCGAGCCGGCTCCTCCACCGCCATCTCCAGCTCCAGCACCGCCGCCCGCGCCGCCAGCACCAGCGCCACCTCCGGCTCCACCAGCGCCACCGCCTGCACCTTGCGCGAACGCTGCGCCGACTGAAGCGCCTGCAAGCATTGCTGCCGTAAAGATCGTCAGGATCGTCTCAGGATCGTCTTGCGCATCTGTCTTCTCCTTGAGGTTTCGATGTCAGACCAATTCGGCGACCTTGGTAAGCTCGTGCTCGGTCAGAAGACTGATCTGCAGATCAAGATCCGCCCGCTTGTCGGCCTGAGCGGCCATGCGGTTCTGAGAGACCCGCACGAACGTCGAAAGAAAAATGGCCTCGACGGACGCGACCATGCCCAGTACGACGAAAGTCGGATCCCACGCCGTCACTCCCGGAATCCATCGCAGATTTGCGACGATCCAGCTCCGAACGTTGCGAGATGGAGGTAGACAAATGTCATGCTTCCCGCGAATGCGGTAATGGCGTCGGCCAGCTTCTGCTGTGCGGCTGCGTCGGCCTGCTCACGATGACGACGCTCGACCAGCGCCTGAATGTTCCGCTCGAGACCAGGGCTCATTCCTTCGGGGGGGGGCGTCTTGTAGCCCAGATCGTTATGCATTCGGCGCCAACGTAGGTCCTGCTGCGAGGTTCCTGTAAATTCGGCGCAAGGGCGCCGCCGCGCCTCGTAACACAGCCGTTTCGATGGGACCGATGCCCCCAGAGATGAACCCTTGATCAGGTGTTGCGCTTATCCTCCCGAGGGATCGAGGAGCGCGCATGATTGATTGTCTCGTCATCGGCGGGGGCCCTGCCGGTCTTACGGCCGCCATCTACCTTGCGAGATATCGGCGATCCACCGTTGTGTACGACGCCGGCCCCAGCCGCGCCGCTCTGATCCCGAAGAGCCATAACTACCCGGGTTTCCCGACTGGCATCTCCGGCGCCGAACTGCTCGGGCGATTGGCCCAGCAGGCCGAGTCCTACCAGGTGCCGATCGTGCGCGCTTGGATCAGTCGTGTCGAAAAAACCCGCGAAGGCTTCGTCGCAGACCATGGTGAAGGCGAAATCCGCGCCAGCACCATATTGCTGGCGACCGGGATCGTGGACGTCGCACCCCGGATGGCGGGTCTCGACGAGGCCGTCAGCAAAGGGCTCGTGCGATACTGCCCGGTCTGTGACGCCTTTGAGGCGTCCGATCAACGTATCGCCGTCATGGGAGCAAGCGAGGCGGCGATCGGCAAGGCAAAGTTTCTGCGCTGCTACTCAAGGCACGTCACGCTGCTCTGGCAGCACGTTTCGGGGCCGCGGGCCTGGAAAGAGCTTAAGGAAGCCGGTATTTGCGTTTTGACGGGGCAGAGCCAGCTCAGGATGGCTGACCAGAAGATCTGCGTCACCAACGGCGAGGGCGAGACGTGCTTCGATGTGCTCTATCCGGCCTTGGGATCCAATGTCAGATCCGGCCTTGCGGTAACACTTGGCGCCGCAACGGGAGCGGCCGGGTGTCTCAAGGTCGATGAGCATCAGTGCACGAGCGTTTCCGGGATCTTCGCCGCCGGCGACGTCGTCTCGGACCTTCACCAGATCGCGGTCGGCACCGCTCATGCCGCAATCGCGGCCACGCGTATTCACAAGATCTTGCCGGAGCGCCCCCGGTAGGCGTCCTGTGGTGGGCACCGACGAGACCCTCCGTATTTCCCATGCTGCGAGAATTGTTTTTCGCCCCCGGGGGGACGATGGCGAGCGGCCGCAGAGTGAGCATGCGGAGGGAGTTAACCTTTGTGAATGAGCCTGGCCCCCGATCCTTCTAGGCTTTTCGAGAATACAACTTGGCCGGCGACCGTCGCAGAAGGCGTTGCCGCGCCTGAGGTGGAGTGGACATGATGCTGATCGCCGAACAATTCAGCGAACGTACGATATCGTATATGGACATGGCGCTGGAGAGCGCTTGCATGGCCTTGCCGACGACGTTTGCGCATCACAGTGCGCGAAAGGTCGTGGCCGAGAAGATTGTCGAATGCGCCAAGGTGCGGCGGCAGACCCTTGGCGAACTGACTGAAGCAGGTCGGCGTGCTGTCGCCGAACTGGTGATGCGGGAGAAAGGCCTGACGGTCGCCGACGCGCACGGGCTGTCCGCCTGATGCCTTCAGCTCTCGGTCCATGGAGAGGCGTCCTGCTCCAGCATTAACCTATGTCGGTGCGCTCTTGGCATTCGAGTTGTAGCCACGCTGGTGGGCGGGGTTACCAACGTGATGTTGCGGAAGGAACAGCAATGCAACGACGGCGCTTCAAGCAAACGACCTCGCTTCAAGAGCGCATCGGAAAATTTTCGGAGAAAGTTCGTCGACAGGTCGAGACCGCGCCCGATGCGAAAGAAAAGGAGACGCTGCTGAAGCGACTCCGTTGTGCGGATACCGCGGCCATGCTCGAAAAACAGTTGAGCTCCAAATAGACACCAGCCGGTTGCCTCGGCCTGGTGTACCAGCGTTCGCGCAGCCTTATCAGCTCGCTTTATGCGGATACGGGCGTTAGCGTAGCTCCTTCCGCGCCATCCTGATGGTCATCTCAAATAAAGCGCTGTCTTCGGTTCTGACAGTCACAGTCACCTGTGATCCCTTTGCCGTGAACACGTCTCTGGCAATAGCGGTTGCGGTAATGATCGCTTCCCGTGTCGCGACCTCGAGGCTGGCGTACTCAGTTCCCTCGGTGTCGGACAAGGCAAGAAAGTCATCTTGAGTGTCGAAATAATACCGCATGGCTCAGAGCGAGGGATCCAGGTGAAGGTATAGTGCGTCGAAGTCGGCCGCTTCTCGGAGTCCGGCTTCGTCAAGTATGGAGATGCGCCCCCTGTCAAAATCCAGGAGGCGCCGGCTGCGTAATTCCTGGACCACGCGGTTCATATGGACAACGCTTGTTCCGATCGCGTCGGCGAAGAGCGCTTGGGTTGCCGGGAAGCTGAAGGCGAGTCCGTCGGTTCGTCCGATGGCCTTCAGGCGGGTGTACAATTCGAGCACGAGGTGCGCCACGCGACTTGTTGCATCGCGCTGCCCGATATTGCAGATCCACTCGCGGAAGACCGCGGCGTCCGTGAGGGTGTCCCGCCAAAGTGCCTGCGCGATGTTGGGCCGGTGCTTTATGAGATCTCGTAATGGACCATGGGGAATGAAGCCCAGCACGCAATTGCCGAGCGCGCTGACGTCGTGATCCATGACGTGAAGGAAAAGGCTCTGCAGATCGGGAACGTCACCGGCCTGATGGAATGCCAGGATCTGCCGCTGACCGGTACCGACGATCTTCGATCGTAGAACGAACCCATCGATGACCAGACAGCATGCGGAAGGGCGATCCCCGATGGATGCGATCGCCTCGCCATTGGCCACCTGCCTTGCAACTATCGGAAGACTGCTGATCGCACGCTCATCCTCCTCGACGATATCGGTGCTGACTCTCAGTCTCTTCAGGAAAGGTTCTATGATTTCCGATTTAGTCATGGGTCTCTCTCTCTTTGCGGAAACGCCACGCGGAAATAAATGTTCCTGGATACCGGAGGCCGGGACTTTGGTGGCCCGGGTAGCCTTCGGGGAGCGACGACGCGGTCCAGCGGCGGATTTCCGGCGCACGGGACGTCACGAGCCGGAGTTTCGTTCAGTTACGTTGTCCGAAAACATGTTGCGAAATGCCGTGGCCACCGCTTTGATGCCTTGCGTATGTTGCATCAGTGCGATCTCGCCCTGCTGCTCGTGGCGAATGGCATGAGCCATGACGCGCAGGCGAGGGTCGCCGCGGCTGATCAGCATCTGGCCGGCCATCTTTACCGCGCCCCTGTGATGCTTGCTCATCAGCTCTACGAAGGCGGCGTCGAAACGCCCTGAGGGTGCCGACTTGATCTCGCATTTCGGCGGGCGTAAGAAAGCCGGGCATAGCCGCGCGTTCCTCAGTGCTGCAGTCCGGAATCTCCGTGTCGAACC
>NZ_JADPJH010000023.1 GCF_023073315.1 Bradyrhizobium sp. 1
CGCGCAGCAGACCGCGGGTGCGAGGTCAGCACCCGGCCTTCCCTGCACCCTCTTGGACTTGAGGGTGGAGAGATCAAGCAAAGCTCGGGCGAAACGTGCCGCGAGAATGCAAGGCCATGTCTGCTGTTTAAAAACGACGCCAGCACGAAAATACCGCTCGACATGAATGCCGCCTGGCGGCCTCCGGTCCTACAGGAACTCTTGCGCATGATCGTGGCTTGAATCCGCGGGCCAGCGTCGCCGCCGATGGCTGGTCTGCACGGCCCCGCCTCCAAGCCCCCATACCCCCTGGGCGGGGCCGTGGCTTTTCGCAGGAGATGCCATGCCTGAGCCGACTGAGCAGGACATCAGAGAACGCGCGCACGAATTATGGCAGCAAGCCGGCAGGCCCGCAGGCCGGGAGGACGAGTTCTGGCACGCCGCCGAGCAGGAGCTGCGCAACCGGGACAGGTCGAACCCCATGCGGACGCCGGATACGCTGTGACCGACAAGGCATGCCCGTTCTGCTTCGGGCTGGGATGGGTCTGCGCGAACCATCCGCTCCGGGCCTGGAGTGAAGAGCTGGGCGGCTGCCGCTGCGGCGAGGGGATGCCCTGCACCTGCAACACGACCGAGGACCCCGAAACGCGGGTCGTGATCGTCGAACCCGATACCACCTGGCACTGAGGTGACCCGGAACAGAGAAAAGCCGCCGGGTTCTTCACTCCAGCGGCTTCAAAGGTCCGTAGCTGTTGATCGTCTACCCAGCCTCATGCGTACCGCCGTTACCTTGTTTGCGGCCATGCGCGTACTTTCTAGGCGAAGCCGCCCGATTCCGCTGTGACCTGAACCACACACCGCGAAGACGAGCTTGCGAATCCCACAGAAGAGTCGGCCTGGCGCGAAACTGTTTTAGGAACCGCCGCATGCCGCTGCGGTTGCCGGTCGAAGGAGCGGCCCATGCGAAGCCTCAGTGTTGGTCAGGCGATTCTCATCGTTGCGTTGTGCGCGATGCTCGCCCTCGCGGTGGTCGGCATCGTCTGGGCCTGGAATGCGAGCAACGGCGTGGATGACGTCGCCATGGACGAGAACGGCTGGATCGCACTCGGCCTCGGATCGTTCTTCTCGCTCGTGATCGGCTGCGGATTGATGGCCCTGATGTTCTTCAGCAGCCGTCGCGGCTACGACGAGGCCGCCGATCCGTTTCGAAAAAAGGAGCCCAGATAGGCCATGAAGTTCATCGCGATGTTTCTGAGCCTGATGTTCGGCAGCCTGCCGTTTGCCCTCGCGCAGAGCAATTCGGGCGGGTCGGCGGCGGGACAGACGACCACCAACTCCTCGAGCGTGCAGGGCACCGCTGGCACCAACGTCAGCGGCACGGTCAACACCAACCAGGGCAACAGCTACGGCAACAATGCCGCCGGCGGGGTCAGTCCCGGCAGGGATCGGACGGGCCAGCCCGCGACGGGCAACCAGACGTCCGGCTCCTCAGCGCAGGGCAGCGGCAAGTAGCCCGAAGCGGCAAGCCGGATGAGCGCAAGCCGGATGCGCCAACGGGAGCGCGGGGGCGCCGTCCGCTCAGGCCCGTCCTGGCCTCAGCTGCGATACCAGCTTCCCAGATTCCAGGTCGTGACGTCCCACCCCGAGATGTCCGCCATCAGGCTGTTGACGTTGGCGCCGACGACGTTGCGCGAGACGAGCGGCACCAACACGTTGGCCTCGCAGAAGGCCTCGTTGACCTTGATCAGCAGCGCGGCGCGCTTGACCGGATCGAGCTCCTTCTGCGCATCCTTGTAGGCCTTGTCCGCTTCAGGGTCGGACCAGCGCGACACGTTGCGGCCGAGCCATTTGTTGTCCTTGGTCGAGATTTCCCAGGAGACGCACTGGTTCAGGAACCGCTCCGGATCGGGCTGCGGCTGCGTCGTGTTGTACATCTCCATGTCGCAATAGAGTTTCGAGTAGGTGTCGGGGTTGCCGACATCCGACGAGAAGAACACCGATGCGGTGACCGATTTGAGCTCGATGTCGATGCCGGCCTTCTGGCAGGCCTGCTTGATGATGGCTTGCGTTTTCTGGCGCGGGGCGTTGATCGAGGTCTGGAAGACGTATTTGAGCTGTTTGCCGTCCTTGGCGCGGATGCCATCCGCGCCCTTCTTCCAGCCGGCCTCGTCCAGAATTTTGTTCGCCTTGTCGATATCGAACTCGTATTTCAGCTTGCCCGACTTGAACTGCGAGGGCTGGTTGACGAAGCTCGCGGTCGCGATGCCGCCGCGACCATAGATGAATTTCTGGATCGCCTCGCGGTCGATCAGCAGGTTGAAGGCCCGGCGCACGGCCGGATCGGACAGCGACGGGTGTTTTGTCTTGACGCTGGAGCGTTCGCCGTCGACCTCGGTCCACGGGTCCGTCGTGTTGAGGATGATGAATTCGACGCCGCCGGAGGTCGTGAATTCCACCTTGCCTTTCCCGCTCGCCTCCATGCGCTTGAGGACCTCGTCTTCCACCAGCAGGTTCCAGGCATAATCGTATTCGCCGGTCTGCAGCACCGCGCGCGCCGCGGAGACGGCGTCGCCGCCGCCCTTGAGCTCGAGCGTGTCGAAATGCGGCTGGCTCTTGACGTGATAGTCCGGATTGCGCTCGGCCGTGAGCAGGTCGCCCGGCTTGAACTCGACGAATTTGTACGGGCCCGTGCCGACGGGCTTCAGATTGCCTGGTGCGTCGCGCGACTTCGCGCCGGCATAGTCGCCGAAATGATGCTTGGGCAGGATCTGGCCGACCGAGCCGACGAAGGGGTCGGCCCAGAACGGCGTCGGAGCCTTGAAGATCACCTTGACGGTGTAATCGTCGATCTTCTCGACCTTGATATTCTGGTAGGACCCCGTGGTGTAGGCGGCGGTCGCGAGATCGGCGGCGTAGGCCCAGGTAAAGACGACGTCGTCGGCGGTGAAGGGCTTGCCGTCATGCCACTTCACGCCTTGCTTCAGTTTCCAGGTCACGGTCGTGCCGTCTGCCGAGAGGCCGCCGTTCGCCTTGGTCGGGACCTCGGCGGCAAGGCACGGGATGAGGTTGCCTTCCTTGTCCCAGCCGGCGAGCGGCTCGAAGAAGATGCGCGAGGCGACCTGGTCCTTGGTGCCGAGCGCGAAATGCGGATTGAGCAGGGTCGGGGCCTGCCAGATCAGGATTTTCAGCGGGCCGCCGCCGCCGGCCTTGGTCGGCTTGTAGGGAAGCGTGGCATCCGCCATCGCCACGTCGTTCCAGAGCAGGATCTGGCTCGCGACGGGCGCTGCGATCCCGACCGCAGCCATGGTCTGGATGAACGAGCGCCGCGACAGCGTGCCCTGCTTCACGTCCGCGATGCGCTGAAGGATTTCGTTTTCGTTCATCGGATGCACCTCGAAGACAAGTCGTCACCGGCTACCCATCATGTTTCATCGCGGGCCAGGCAGCAATGCCGACATTGCCGGGATGCCCTGCGGCGAAATGTGCGAATCCGCGCAAGGGCGAGGACCCGCGCCGTTGATTGCTGCGATCAACGGGCTGCAATCGCAGATCTCGTCGCATCCATCGTCGATCCGCCAAGCCACCGCCGCGCATGCGCTGGTGAGCGATCGGTCCTTTCGGCGACAGCATCAGGCTCGACAAGGCGTGTCGCGACGACGCTGTGCGCTGTTGACTGCGATCCTCGATGGACACGATCAAGCAGGCGGACGAGCGCATCGCGCGCGTGCAGAGCGCTGTACTGAACGCGAGGGTTGTTCGTGGGATATACGGTGTCAGATCGTTTCGGATTTGCGCTCGGAATCGGTGGACTCGGTGCTGGCTTGTTCTTTGGGCAGCGTGCTCATGAATCAACCGCTTCGCGTTGGAGCGCCCGGTGTCCTGATACGCCAGATGCAGCGGAATGAGTGCTCCAGCGCGCGGCCAAATCAATTTGTGGTGTGCGCAGATCGCTGTCGCGCCTTCTCACGAAACATCGTTCTGTTTTTTCGATTGTCGCGGCGGAAGATTTCGAGAGCGAGAGCAAAACAAGGTGTCGACATGACTTGGTGCGTCATCTTGTAGCACTCTTCGCGCGCAGCGCATGCCGTCCTGCGTGAGCCGACGGGATGTGGCATCGGAATTGCTCTGATGATACTGCAAGAGTACACCAGTCGACGACGCGAATCCGGCGAGCCCGAGTAGCCGCTAACAGCGCCGCTTGGGAGACGAGAGATGGACGGGGATCATCTGCCCCACAGCTTCTGTGACGGCGCCTCTGGCAGCCTGGCACACCTTCGCGAACGAGCCTCCGCATTTTTTGAAAGGCTGCCGGTCGCCGAACTCGCGCGTGAGGCGCAGAGGCAAAGATGGGTGTCGGATTGGGCGAGAATAGGTGACGACTACCTCGTGCTCGCCGAATCCGCGGGCGAGGCTGGTCCGTCTCGATTTGTAAGCGAATCCTATCTGTGTGCGATGACGGCGCTCGAAGTCGCAAGAAGTCTGTCCTGCTCCGAAGAGGCTGCAGGCATCGTTCTCGCGGATAAGATCGGCCTTAGCCTTGGCAAGCTCGGAGATCGCTGGGCCAAGCGGATTGAGCGCGTGGAAATCGACTATCTTGATCAAGGGATGCTCGAGGGCTTCTTTGTCTCGGCGGCTTGCAATGGTGCTTCCGCACCCGCGGTCATCTGTGTCGGCGACGAGGAAGCCGATCTGAGCGCGATGTTGGCGCGGTTGCTTCCGGCCTTGCCTGGCCGAGGAGTGTCGCTCCTGATCGTCGACGGCCGCAATGCATCCGTTTCTCGCTCACCCAGGCCCGAGTATGCTCTTGGTTGCTGGCTCGACTATCTGGACGGTCGCCCGGACGTCGATTCAAATCGTATCGGTGTTTATGGCGAAGGGGCGGGCGCCAGCCACGCTTCACGCCTCGCCTGTTCGGATCGCAGGATCGCCGCTGCGGTATGTGACGGTGGTTTTTGGGCCTCGCATCGGCTTCGCGCGTCAGTTCGCTGGATAACCGGTGTCTGGCATGAGGTCGGTGGCGGCGGCCCGACGCGGTCGCTGCCGACGGCGCGTCGCGTGCCCTGCCCGATTCTCGTGGCGGTCGGGCGTCGCTCGATGGTGCGGGAAGAGGACGCGCTCGAACTGCAAGCCGCCTACCGCCAGTCCGGGGCGCATTGTTCGGTCGTCATCCCGAACGCGATCCGGAGCCCTTTGGGAGAGGTCGAAAATTTCGTTGCCGTGGACGATTTCGTTTTCGATTGGTTCGACGACAAGTTCGGGCCTGCCCGTCAGCTCGATCCTCTTGCCTATCTCTAGCCGCGAGCGTTCTCGGCGGTTCGAGCTACGAGATGTCGATGGCCAGCAATCGTGCTGCCAGTCGGGCGTTCTTGGCGATCGTTGCAAGCGCGGCGTTCAGGGTCGCCAAGGTCTTCTCGTCGAGGTCGTTGAACATGGTCGAGTTCAGGGCGAGCTTTCGCTTGGAGAGCTTCTCGATGTCCGCCGTCGCCTTTGGCGTCAGCGACATCAGGACGAAGCGTGCGTCGTCCGCGCCCGGACGCCGCGACAGGAAGCCGCTCTTTTCGAGAGTCTTGGTCTGGTTGGTCACAAAGGCCGGGTGAACGCGCAGCTTGTTCGCAATGTCGATTCCAGCGACACCCTGTCCCTCGTCCAGTTCAGTGATGGCCATCAAGATCAACCACTGCGGCTCGGTAATGCCCAGCAGTCTGGCCCAACTGGTATGGATATCTTCCAGTTGAGAGTTGATCTCGACGACGTTCCAGATGAAGTCCGTAATTGCCCTGTCGAGTTTCTTCTCGATCATGTGGCTTTCCCCCCTTGTCTTATAACTGTCTTGTAATGGGATATTGGGGAGGCGTCTCCAACATCGCGCACCGACGATAGTCTAGACACCAAAAGGTTGGAATCGTCTGGCCATTAAATGCTTGCAAAAAACAATTAAGTAAATTACGCCTCATCATACTCAATCTTGCTGCTCTTGACCTTGTCGACGGACAGCGATGCGAGACCTCCAAGAAAGCCCTCGGGATGCCCCCTGAGGGCTTTTTCTTTTGAAATACAGGAGTTTGCGGCTGCCTCGCCGGCTTCCTGTTGCTCGCAAGCAACATCGCCCCTCGAACTTGCGATTCATCAAATCAATAAATTGAGGCAGTTGTTTTTATAAACTATA
This sequence comes from Bradyrhizobium sp. 1, assembly GCF_023073315.1. Classification (GTDB taxonomy): domain Bacteria; phylum Pseudomonadota; class Alphaproteobacteria; order Rhizobiales; family Xanthobacteraceae; genus Bradyrhizobium. The sequence goes on from NZ_JADPJH010000023.1 coordinate 6,146, forward strand.
TGTGAAGCCACGACGGAGGGGGGGCACCTCGCTGTCGTTTCAGTCCGGACCCTCAGTGCGGATCTGAATTGAACGGAAATTAAAGAGGGTAGAGCGGCCTCCGTCCAGGAGCCGGGCCCCCTGAACCGACCTGGAGGTTTACTAATGAAGTTTACGAAGACGCTTCTTCTCGGCACGGCTGCCGGCCTGATGGCCGCCTCCGGTGCGTTCGCCGCCGATCTTCCCGTGAAGGCCAAGGCGGTCGAGTACGTGAAGATCTGCTCGCTGTACGGCGCCGGCTTCTACTACATCCCGGGCACCGACACCTGCATCAAGCTCGGTGGCTACGTGCGCGCCGATTTGAACCTCGGTACCAATTCGGACTTCAATCCGAACCAGAGCGGTACTGCCGGTGCACGCAACCGCATGATGAACTACTACACGATGCGCGCTCGTGAAGACCTCAACATCGACACCCGCACCGCGACCGAGTACGGCGTGGTCCGCACCTTCTTCGAAGGCGTGTTCACCTGGACGAGCGGCAACTATACCCCGACCGGTTCGGGAACGGGCGCAACCCAGTACAGCGGTACGCTCGGTCTCAACGCAGCGGGCACCGGCCTCGTCGGTTCGGGCAGCGGCAACGTCAACAGCACCGACGGCAACACCTCGGGTGGTGCGCTCGGCGTGTACTACGCCTTCATCCAGTTCGCTGGCTTCACGATGGGTAAGGCCGTGTCGCAGTTCGACGCGCCCTGGACCAACTATCCCGGCAACATCACCGACAACCTCGTCGGCGGCAGCGGCACGGTCACCGGTGTCAACCAGTTCACCTACACCGCTGACTTTGGTCAGGGCGTGACGGCGTCGTTCTCGGCTGAAGATACGACCCAGTACTATCAGGCCGGCAACCTCAACATGACCGGCGCGACCGCGGGTGGCATGCTCGGTGGTTCGTACGGCACCAACGCCATCGGCGGGTCGCGTTCGCCGAACCTCGTCGCTCAGGTGCGTGTCGACCAGGCCTGGGGCCTCTTCCAGGCGTCGGTGGCTGCGCATGACAACCACGTCGGTTACTACGGTGCGACCGAGACCACCGGCCACCCCGACGACAAGTGGGGTTGGGCCGTGCAGCTCGCTCTGTCGATCAAGAACATCCCGACCGGCGCGGGTGACACGATCAACATCCAGGGCGTCTACACCGATGGCGCGACCCGCTACAACTTCCAGAACCTGTCGGGCAGCAGCTACTCGCTGTTCGGTAACTCGAGTTCTGCTGGTGCCTACGGCAGCGTCGGCTTCGCCAATGCTCCTGACACGGTGTTCGTGACCGGCAGCTCGCAGGAAACCGTCAAGACCTGGGGCTTCCGCGGCGCTTACACCCATAACTGGGATGCCTACTGGAACTCGGCGCTCTACGGTGCCTACGCTCAGGCTCAGTTCGGTACGCTGGCCAAGACCACCCTCTGCGGCGCTGGCGGTGCTGGCGGCGTGTTCGGCGGCCTGGCTGGTGTCACCGGCTGTAACCCGGACTTCGCGATCGGCCAGATGGGTATCGTCACTCGCTGGACCCCCGTCAAGAACCTGACCTTCTCGGCCGACCTCTCCTGGACGCACCTCGACCAGAAGTATTCCGGCACGGTTGGCATCGCTCCGGCCGTCACGACCGCCAAGCCGGCCGCGACCTACGAGCTGAAGGATCAGGACTCGATCGCCATGATCCTCCGCGCTCAGCGCAACTGGTAAGATCGGTCTAACGACCTGACTTTAGCCCCGGCGGGAAACCGCCGGGGCTTTTCTTTTTGTGGCGCCGATTCGCCGGCGCGAAGACGCGTGCGACAGAACGGTGCTGCCGCTATCCGTCGTAGAGGTCCGGACCCATCGCCCATGAGGTCTGATCGTGGCCGAACGCGTAGTTGCGATTGGTGACCAATGGATTGCGATTGACCATCGGCCGCATGAACATCGGGTGGGTTGCGCTGCGCACCTCGTGCTCGACCGTGAACAGCGTCTTGCCGCTGTCGAGATCGACGATGTCGCAGAAGCGGTACTGATATTGATTGTCCTCGCGGGAGATCAGGTCGCGTGCGAGCAGCTTGCGGTAGGGCCCCGAGAAGTCGGTGATGTACATCTGCACATGGTGCCCGTCATAGTCGCCCTGCGGCCGATCGGTCTCGCGGAACAGCAGATGCTGGTCGCGGCCCGTCTTCACCGCCGCAACCGTGCCGTCGCCGTTTCGCAAAGCCGCGGGCATGCCCATGATGTCGGGATAGAAGGCGCAAATCGCCGGCGCCGTTCCGACCGGCACATCGAACTCGACATAGGGAATGCCGAGCGTGATGCGCCCGAAGCGGGCCGCATCCGGCTCATGGACGCGCATGCGGTTGCCCCACGGACAGACGGCCTCGACATGGTCGTTGTATTCGGCGAACGTGAATGCCGTGCCTTCGAGCTTCTTCGCGACCGACGCCAGCCGTTGCAGCAGTGCCTCGCGTCCCTCGATGACAAGGCCGGTATGGCCGCGCAGCACCTGCGGCCTGCCACTCGGCAGATGAAACTGGCTCCGTCCGGCGTTGATCCACATGTTGGTGTCGGACACCATCAGATAGGGATCGCGGGTGAGCCCAAGTCCCGCGACGTAGAATAACGTCGCCAGGCGCTGATCCGGGACCTGGATGTTGACGTGCTCGAGATGGATGGCGTTGCCGAGATCTTCTGCGGATCGATCGAATTGTTGCGGCATGGCTGTGCGCTCCGGCTTAAGGGACGGATCGGTCATACTAGAGCAGAATTTCTGCCAGCCGAAACTGTCCGCCGATCACATATCGAGGGCCGGGCGCCATGCCCGTTGCCGCCTTGCCGTGGTCGTCAGTCCCGGTAATCTGGGCAAAAGGCATAAGGGAAGAGATCGATGGGGGGAGTTCTCGAAGGCGTGCGCGTCCTGGATTTCGGGCGCTATATCGCGGGTCCCTATTGCGCGACCTTGCTGGCCGAATTCGGGGCCGAGGTCATCCGCGTCGAAAAGCGCGACGGCAGCGAGGATCGCTTCGTGGCGCCGGTCGGTGAAGGCGGCGAAGGCGCACTGTTCCTCCAGGTCAACCGCAACAAGAAGTGCATCACGCTCGATCCGATGAAGCCGGAAGGGCAGGAGGTGATGCGCCGCCTGATTGCGACCGCGGACGTGGTCGTCGCCAATTTGCCGCCGCAGACCCTGCGCGCGATGAAGCTCGATTACGACTCGCTGAAGGCGACCAAGCCCGACATCATCCTGACGACCGCAACCGCGTTCGGCGGGCCGGGGCCCTGGTCCGACCGCGTCGGCTTCGACGGCGTCGGCCAGGTCATGTCGGGTTCGGTGTACATGACCGGCGCCGGCGATCCGCCGTACCGGGCCGCGGTGAACTGGGTCGATTTCGGAACCGCGCTGCACTGCGCCTTCGGTACGCTCGCGGCGCTGATGGAACGTGCGAAATCCGGGCGCGGGCAGATCGTCGAAGGCGCGTTGCTTGCGACCGCGCTGTCCTTCACCAATGCCACGCTGATCGAGCAGGCGGTGATCAACGTCAACCGCATTCCATCAGGCAATCTCGGCCAGACCGCCGCGCCCGCCGACATCTACCGAACCAAGGACGGCTGGGTGCTGTGCCAGGTCACGGGGCATCCGCTGTTCAAGCGCTGGGCCAAGCTGATGGGTGAGGAAGACCAGTGGCTGAACGATCCGCGCTTTGCCGACGATATCAGCCGCGGCAACAACGGCCCCGTCATCAGCGAGCGGATGGCGCGCTGGTGCGCCGAACGCACCACGCAGGAGGCCGTCGACACGCTGGGACGTGCGATGATTCCGACCGGGCCGGTGCTGAGTCCGCAACAGGCGCTGGATCATCCGCACATTCGTGCCGCCGGTTTCATGCAGGACGTCGATTATCCGGGCCTGCCGAAACCCGCGCCGGTCGCGCGCGCCGCCGTGCGGCTGTCGGAAACGCCGGGTGAGATCGCGAGCCGCCCGCCGACTCTCGGCGAGCATACAGATCGTGTCCTCGCCGAGCTCGGCTATGACACAGCTGCGATCGAGGCACTTCGGCAAAGCGAAATTATCTAGTGCCGTCGTCCGGCGGGAGTGCCGGATCGCCGCCCGAGACATTTCAGGCGGCGATCCGGTGCGAGCTAAACGAACTTGGGGAAGTTGTAAGGCCGCGAGCAACGCTAACCCGGCCGGCGCAAGCGCATCAAGTTTCGTAATGTTACTCCGGCAAGAGATTCATTGCAGCGGCCTGGAAATGGCCACACTTGAACCGCCCCAGGATTTGGGCGGCCGCAAGATGTCCGGGGGCCGTCGTCTCGAACGCATCACGGCCTGTTCGCAAGCGTGAGCGCGGCCTCAATCGCATTCTCCAGAATCTCCTCCGACAATTTCTTGTCGTTCACCGCGCGCGACAATTGCAGCGCGCCGACCATGGTCGCATAGACCGAAATCGCGCGTCGCCGCCGCTCCGCCGCCGAGCCATCCCGCATCTGCGCCGCCATCAGCGCGATGATGTCCGACATCTTTCCGGTGAAGGCATCGCGCGTCGCCTTGGGATGCCGCGCGATCTCGGACGCCAGCGCAGCGGTCGGGCAGCCGGCCGCCGCGTGGTCGCGGTGGCGCGGGGAGAGGTAGTCGCGGATCGTGGTCTCGACCGGAACACCGTTTTCGAGATTGTCCTTGTGCCGCTGCTCGCGCCGTTCCAGCGCGTCACACAGCACCTCACGCACCAAATCCTCCTTGGAGGCGAAGTGCGTGTAGAAGGCGCCGTTGGTCAGGCCCGCCTCCGCCATGATGCCGGCGAGGCCGACCGCGGCGATGCCGCTCTCGCGGAACTGCGCCGAGGCAACATCGAGAATGTGCCGCCGCGTGGTGTCCCTGTGTCCCTTGTCGTAGCGCGCCAATTCCGCCTCCCGCGACCCGGCTTCCGGCCCCCGCCAAAATTATACAGCGGAACCTATTGCATTACGATCATAATAATACATTATAGTTATAATTCAATGGGCGGCCGATGCGGCGGTCCGACGGATTCACAGGACCGAACCCATGTCAGTTGAGGATGTCGCCGAGACGGCCCTGTCCGCCCCGCCAATCGTGGCCCATACCGCGGCCCCGCTTCGCCAGGCAGCGGCACCGGCGGCTCCAGGCGCAGCCGAGCAACGCCGCGCCGCGCTGCTGCATGCGCCGATCCTCCCCACATTGCTCAAGCTCGCGCTGCCGACCGTCACCGTCCTCGTGGCGCAGACCGCGGTGAACATCGCGGAGGCCTATTATGTCGGCTTCCTCGGCACCGATGCGCTGGCGGGCGCCGCGCTGGTGTTCCCGATCTTCATGCTGATGACCATGATGTCGAACGGCGGGTTTGGCTCCGGCGTTGCATCCTCGGTGGCGCGCGCGGTCGGTGCCGGCCGCCGTGATGACGCCGAGGCGGCGCTGTTTCATGCCGTGGTGCTCGCGATCATTGCCGGTGGCGTGTTCACGCTCGGCGTGATCCTCGGCGGCCCCTGGCTCTATCGCACCCTCGGAGGAGCGGGCGATGCACTCGCTGCGGCTACCACCTATTCCAATTATCTGTTCGCCGGCGCCATTCCGGTGTGGATTGTCAATCTCCAGGCGGCGGCGCTGCGCGGCTCCGGCAATGTCAGGGTGCCTGCGCTGGTGACGCTGGTCGGCGCGATCGTGACCATCCCGGTCTCGCCGGCCTTGATTTTCGGATTCGGGCCGATCCCGCGGCTCGGCATCGGCGGCGCCGGCGTCGCCTTCGGCCTCTATTACGGCGCGGCGATGCTGTTCCTGCTCCGCTACATGGCGTCGGGTACGACCGGTCTGAAGCTCCACATCGTGCCATTGCGCGCAAAAATCTTCGGCGACATGCTGAAGGTCGGCATCCCCACCGCGTTCAACGCCGTGCTCACCAACCTCACCGTCATCCTCGTCACTGGCGCGGTCGGCCTGTTCGGCACCTCCGCGCTCGCGGGCTACGGCATCGCCTCGCGGCTCGATTACATCATGATTCCGCTGCTATTCGGCGTCAGCACGGCGACGCTGACCATGGTGGGCGTCAACATGGGCGCAGGCCAGACGGTGCGAGCGCGGAAAATCGGCTGGATCAGCGGCGTGGTCGGCATGATCATGACCGGCGCGATCGGCTTGCTCGTCGCAATCTATCCGACGGCCTGGCTCAACCTCTTCAGCCATGATGCGGAGGTGGTGAGCGAGGGCATCGCTTACCTGCGCATCGTCGCGCCGGCTTATGCCGCGCTCGGCTTCGGCTTCGTGACGTCCTTCGCGGTCCAGGGCACGGGCCGCGCCATGGGCCCGCTCGTGTCGTCGGTCGCGCGGATACTCATCGCGGCCGGAGGCGGCTGGATCGCGGTGGCAAGCTTTGGCGCGGGCATGGCGGGGCTCGCCACCATGGTCACGGTGTCGCTCGCCGCTTATGCTGCGATCTGCGTCCTGATCATGCTGTCGCCGTCGACCTGGCGGACCGGGTAGGCTGGTTCACCTGATGCTGGCGACGCCGATCACCAGCACCGACATCAGCAGCACATTCGACAGCAGCTCCACCGCAGTCTTCGGCTCAGCCAGCCAGCGCGAGACCTTTTCGGTGAAGGACAGCGTGGCATCGGCGAACATCGGCGCGCTGTTGTGCCGGAAGAAGCGCGGAAACCTTGGCGCGAGCCAGGGCGTCAGCATCCCGTGGAAACTCGCCGCGAGCACGATGAAGATGGTGGCGCCGTAGCGCTCGCCCACGATCTCCGAGGCGGCCACGAGCTGCATCATCAGCACGACGCTGGAATAGAGCGGCACGCCCTGGAACAGCGCATAGAGCGCGAAGCATTCGAGCCGGTTCTGGGTCGTGAGCTTTGGCGCGGCGAGGGCGGTCATGGCTGCTCTCCTGGCTGGTCCTGTTGCAAATTCTGCCGCCAGTTTCGCTCTGCGCGCGCTGCCTTGCCGTGATACGCGTCACGCTTGCGCAGTGGACCGTTGTCGCCGAAAATTCGTTTCCCGTTTCACGCCCAATGGAGAAAGGCTCGCCCGCCCCGGCAGCCAATATGGATTTCCATTTCATTGATTTCGCACGGCGGAGAAGCGAATAGGGTTCCAATCATTGTTGAAGACCTGTGGAGACCAAGATGTCGTTTCGCTTCCCCCTGATCCTCTCGACCGTGCTCGTCGCCTGGTCGGCCGCGGCCTACGCCGAGACCATCAAGATCGGCGTGACGCCGGGTCCGCACGCGCAGATCCTCGAGGCGGTGAAGCCGGTCGCCGCCAAGCAGGGCCTCGACATCCAGCTCATCGAATTCTCCGACTATGTCGTGCCGAACGCCGCGCTCGATGCCGGCGAGATCCAGGCCAATTCGTTCCAGAACCAGCCGTATCTGGACAACCAGAAGGCCGACCGCGGCTACAAGATCGAGGCTGCCGGCCTGACCGTGAACTTCCCGATCGGCGTCTATTCGAAGAAGCACAAGGCCTTCGCCGATATCCCCGAGGGCGGCAAGGTCTCGATCCCGAACGATCCGACCAATGGCGGCCGCGTGCTGCTGCTGCTGCGCGACAAGGGCGTGATCAAGCTGAAGGACGGCACCGGCTTCAAGCCGACGGTGCTCGACATCACCGAGAATCCCAAGAAGCTGAAGTTCATCGAGGTCGATGCAGCGCAGGCGCCGCGCGCGCTGGACGACGTCGATGCCGCCGCGATCAACACGAATTATGCAACCCAGGCGGGCCTCGATCCGGTCAAGGATCCGATCCTGCGCGAGGACCCGAAGGGGCCCTATGTCAATCTGATCGCCGTGCGTACCGCCGACAAGGACAAGCCCTGGGTCAAGCTGCTGGTGGACAGCTATCACACGCCTGAGGTGAAGGAATTCGTCCTGGCCAAGTTCAAGGGCGCGGTGCTGCCGAGCTGGTAGGCAGTCTGCCCAGCCAGTGTCCAGCGCCGGAGGGATGATCCGGCCGGCAGCCTTGCGCAATGGCCGCTTGTCTGGAGCTGCGGCAACCGACATCATCGGTTCCGTGGCCATCCTCGCCCGACAGGGATCGTATGAAACGCTTTGCAAACCTGAAACGCCTGGGGTTTTTTACGCGGCTCCTGGATGAAGCACCACCGGCCGACCGCTATCGCTTCGCGGCCGAGCAGATCGTGCGCGCCGAGAAGGCCGGGCTCGATTCCGCGTGGATCGCGCAGCACCATTTTCACGAGCGCGAGGGTGGATTGCCGTCGCCCTTCACGTTCCTCGGTTATGTCGCGGCCCAAACCTCGCGCATCCGTCTCGGCACCGGCATCGTCACCCTGCCGCTGGAGAATGCGGTGAGGGTCGCCGAGGACGCCGCTGTGCTCGATCTCCTTTGCGATGGCCGCTTCGAGCTCGGCGTCGGCACCGGCGGCAATCCGTCCGCCTTTGCTGCCTTCGGCCTCGACGGCACCCAGCGCAACGAGATCTTTGCGCGCAATCTGGAGGTCGTCCGCGCGGCGCTGACCGGCAAGCCGCTCGACGGCGGCGACACGCTCTATCCGCAGCGGCCGCAATTGGACAAGCGAATCTGGCAGGCGACGTTCTCGGTGACGGGTGGCGCCCGCGCCGGCAAGGCCGGCGATGGCCTGTTGCTCTCGCGCACCCAGCCGCGGGCGAAGGACGCGCCGAAAGCCACGCTCGCCGAAATCCAGAACCCGATCATCAATGCCTATCTGGAAGCGCTGCCGCCGGGCGCCGAACCGCGGATCATGGCCTCACGCAGCGTCTTCGTCGCCGACGATCATCGCGAGGCGATGCGTCTTGCAGACATCGGGTTGCGGCGCGCGCTGCCGCAATTCATGAAGGGCGGTCACCTTCCTCCCGGCGAGACGCTGGATGAGATGATCAAGGCGTTCGACACCCATGTCGGCGGCGCCGACGAGGTCATCGCCTCGCTGCGCACGGATGTAACGCTGGAGCGGGTGACCGATCTCGTTTTCCAGGTGCATTCGGTCGATGCGCCGCACCCCTACGTCCTGCGCTCGATCGAGCTGGTCGCGGACAAGGTCGCGCCGGCGCTGGGCTGGACCCGGACGGCGCCCGACGTGGCTCTGGCGGGCTAGTCGACATGAATATGACTGACGTTGCACGAGGCTGAATGATGGCACCAACGGATATCATCGATACGCTTGCCGGAATCGAGCCGGGATCGGCTCTGGACGGCATTCGCGCACGGCGCCTGCAAGCGCGTGAGAACGCGCAGAAGAGCTATCTCTCACTGTTCGAACCGATCGATGCCGGCGATGTCTCGCTGCTCGAACGGGCCGCGGTCGCGGCCTTCGTGACCGGGCTTCATGGCGAAACGCCCGTTGTCGCCTTCTATCGCGACAAGCTTGCGGCGACCGCGGATGGCGCCCGTCTGGTCGAGGCGATCGAGGTCGAGATCGCGCGGGGCAAGACCTCGGGTCCGTACGGCTCCTTTCCCGCCGGTCCGCTGTCGGTCGAGAACACGGCCGGTCTTATTTTTCGCGTGAGTGCGGAGCGCAGATCCGGTCTCGGCGCCCGGCTCGTCGCGGCACTCGAGCATGCGCATCTGCTGGTGTTCCGCCCGCGCGATGCGGCATCCGCCGACATGCAGGCGCTGCTTGCCGCTGGCTGGTCGAACACCGGCATCGTCACATTCTCCCAACTCGTCGCGTTCCTGTCGTTCCAGGTGCGGGTCGTCAGCGGCTTGCGCACGCTCGCCGCAGTGAACGCATAAGAAGAGGCTGCATCATGAGCGCCGCCGTCAATCCGCCAATCGTCTTCACCCAGGATGAGCTCGGCTGGGTGTCGTGGATCGAGCCGCTGCCCGAGGCTGAGCTGACGGAGCGGCACTTCGCCGGCCTGGTCGATCGCTCTCGCGCCAAGTCGGAATATTTCCGCCTGCTGGTGCGCGATCCCGAGGTGCTGGAGGCCCGCACCAAGACCGACAAGGACATCTTCTACAACGTCGCCGATGGCCTGCCGCGCGCCGAGCGTGAGCTCGCGGCGGCCGCGACCTCGCGCTACAACGGCTGCATCTATTGCGCCTCGGTGCATGCGCGTTTCGCCAGCACCTATTCCAAGCGCCGCGACGACGTGCAGCGCCTGCTCGATGAAGGCATCAAGGCCGATCTCGGTGAGCGCTGGAATGCCGTGGTCAAGGCCTCGGTGGCATTGGCCGCGACGCCGATCGCGTTCGGGCCCGACAATATCGAGGAGCTGCGCCGCGCCGGTCTCGACGACGCCGAGATCGTCGACGTCATCAACGGCGCCTCGTTCTTCAACTGGGCTAACCGGCTGATGCTGTCGCTCGGCGAGCCCTCGAAATAGGCAATCTCACCGGCACAAGACTTGCTGCTTTGTTTCAACACCTGAGTGGATGGAGCCTTTCATGAGCAACATCGATCGCCGTACCCTGGTCAAGGGCTCGCTTGCCGCCATGATGGCGAGCGCCGCCTTCTCGCGCAGCGCGTTTGCGCAATCCTCCGAGCCGATCCTGCTCGGCGTCAGTGGTCCCCTCACCGGACCGAATGCGCAATATGGCACGCAGTGGAAGCAGGGCTTTGATCTCGCGCTCGACGCGATCCTTGCAGACGGCGGCATCAACGGCCGCAAGCTCGCCTACAGTTTTGAGGACAGCCAGAGCGACCCGCGCCAGTCGGTGGCGATCGCGCAGAAATTCGTCTCCGATCCCCGCATCGTGCTGGAGCTCGGCGACTTCTCCAGTCCCGCCTCGATGGCGGCATCCCCAATCTATCAGCGTGCGGGCCTCGTGCAGTTCGGCTTCACCAATTCGCATCCTGATTTCACCAAGGGCGGTGACTTCATGTGGAGCACGTCGGTCAGCCAGGCCGACGAACAGCCGCTGCTGGCGGCCTATGCCGTGAAGAAGCTTGGCCTGAAGAAGCTCGCGGTGCTGCACCTCAACACCGATTGGGGTCGCACTAGCCGCGACTATTTCGTCAACGCCGCGAAGGAATATGGCGCGGAGATCGCGGTCACCGAAGGCTACATCGCGGAAGAGCGCGACTTCCGCTCGACACTGGTGCGCGTCCGCGATTCCAATCCGGACGGGCTGATCCTGATCTCCTATTACTCCGACGGCGCACTGATCGCGCGTCAGGCACGCCAGGTCGGGCTCAAGCAGGTGATCTGCGCGGCAAGCTCGGTCTACTCGCCGAAATTTCTGGAACTCGGCGGCGAGGCGGTCGAGGACGTCCACGTCGGCACGCGCTACTTCCCGGAAGACCCGCGGCCCGAGGTGCAGAAATTCATCGCGGGCTTCAAGAAGAAGTACAACGGTCTCGAGCCCGATGCCTTCAACGCCTATGCTTATGACGCGATGAACATGGCGGCCGCCGTGGTGAAGATCGGCGGCACCGATCGCCGTGCCGTCCGCGACGCCTTCATGAAAGTAAAGGATGTCCCGAGCGTGATCTTCGGCGCGGCGACGTTCGACGTCGCGAGCCGCCGCGTCAAGGGCGCCATGAACGCAGAGCTGGTCGTGCGCAAGGGGCAGTTTGCGCTCTGGGACGGCAAGCCGACCTGACATGATGTCTTCCTGGCTCGACTACACGATCAACGGGCTGATCGTCGGCAATGTCTACGCCCTCGTTGCGGTCGGGCTCGCGCTGATCTTCGGCGTCAGCCGATTGATCAACTTTGCGCAAGGGTCGATCTATCTCGTCGGTGCCTATATCGGCTGGGTCGCCGTGGTGCAGCTGCATACGCCGCTCCCCCTGACGATCATCATCGTTGCGGCAGCCTCGGCGCTGGTCGGGTTGATCATCGAACGGTTCGGCCTGCGGCCGTTGCAGAACTCGGTGCGCATCGCGCCGCTGCTTGCGACCATCGGCATCAGCTTCGTGCTCGATCAGCTGGTGATGCTGACCTTCTCGCCGAATCCGCGTGCGCTGCCGAGCCAGTTGCCTGATGTCCGCTTCCAGGTCGGTGGCGGCACCATCGGGCCACTCGATCTGCTCATCGCCGGCGTCGGCCTCACCAGCGCATTGTTGTTGTTCGTGTTCCTGCGCTACAGCAAGCTCGGCTGGGCGGTGCGCGCCACCGCGCAGGACCGCGACGCCGCGATGCAGATGGGCGTCGACGTCAACCGCGTCAATCAGGCCGTGTTCGGCATTGCGGCCGCGCTCGGCGGCGTCTCCGGCCTGCTGGTCGGCATGTACTACAACCAGATCGACACCGCGATGAGTCTTCAGGCGACGCTGAAGGGTGTCGTCGCCGAAGTCGTCGGCGGCGCCGGCAATGTGCCCGGCGCGGTGATCGGCAGTCTGCTGCTGGGATTGGTCGAGAGCTACGGCGTCGCCGTGTTCGGCACCAGCTACCGTAATCTGTTCGCGTTCCTGCTGCTGGTCGTCGTGCTCGTGTTGCGTCCGAACGGCCTGTTCGCCAGCGCGCGGCAGGGCCCGCCCGAGCCGCTCACCGGCACCTTCATTGCGCCGAGCCGTCCCGTGCGCATTCCACGCTGGGCCTTGCTGGTCGCGGCCGCGATCTTCGCGATCCTGCCGTTCTTCCCCGTGTCCTTCTACGTGCTCCAGACCATGATCAACGCCTGGCTGCTCGGCATGCTCGCCCTCAGCCTGACGCTGGTTGCGGGGACGATAGGCCAGGTCTCGCTTGGACATGCCGCGCTGCTCGCGATCGGCGCCTACACTTCCGCGCTGCTCTCGCTGACGTTCTCGGCTCCCGTCGGCGTCGCCATTATCGGCGGTGGCCTGATGAGCGCGGCGCTCGGCACTGCGCTGATCTCGCCGTCGTTTCGCCTGCGTGGACATTACGTGTCGATCGCGACGCTCGCGATCGGCGAGATCGTGTCGCTCGTGATTTTGAACTGGGAGAGCGTCACGCGCGGCCCGATCGGCATCTCCGGCATCCCGCCTCTGTCGCTGTTCGGCTATGAGCTGGTCAGCCCGACCTCGATCTACTGGTTCAGCTTTATCGTGATGGTCGTGCTGGCCCTGTTGCAGGCGCGGCTGCTCGGCTCGCATCTCGGCCGCAGCTTCCGCGCCATCCGAGACGACGACATCGCCGCGCGCGCCTACGGCCTCAGCCTGAACCGCTACAAATCGCTGGCCTTCATCTTCGGCGGCTTCGCGGCCGGCATCAGCGGCGGCATCGCCGCGCATCTTTATTCCTATATCAACCACGAGACCTTCAACACACAGCAATCGATCCTGGCCCTGACCGTCGTGATCCTCGGCGGCCTCGGCAACGTCGTCGGCGCCATTGTCGGAGCGGTGGCGCTGGTCGGCCTGCCCGAAGTCTTCCGGGTCGCGGCGGAGTATCGCATCCTGATTTACGGCATCGTGCTGCTGCTGCTGGTGCGGTTTAGGCCGCAGGGCCTGCTGGGGACGATGTGATGGCGGAGCAGCACACCATGCTGTCCCTGCGCGGGCTGACGCGCCGCTTCGGCGGCCTCACCGCCGTGGACGCCATCGATCTCGACCTCGCCAAGGGCGAGCTGATCAGCATCATCGGACCGAACGGCGCCGGCAAGACGACGCTGTTCAATCTCGTGACCGGGCTCGATCGTCCCGATGCCGGCCATGTCAGCTTCGAAGGGCAGGACATCACGGGCTTCTCGCCGGAACGGCTCGCAGGCCAGGGTATCGCGCGCACCTTCCAGCTCGGCCGCGTCTTCGGCAATCTCAGCGTGATGGACAACGTCCTGATCGGCGCGCACACGCGGCTCCGCGCGGTGAAGCCGGCCGTGCCGGTGATCGGCCCGCTGCTCGAATTGGGATTGGCGTTGCTGCGCCCTTCAAGCGTCAGGGACGAAGAGGAGCGGCTGCGCGAGGAGGTGAAGGCCATCCTCGCCCGCTTCGGCGAGCGGCTGCTGCCGCGCATCGACCAGCCCGCCTATAGCCTCTCTTATGCCAACCGGCGCCGCGTCGAGATCGCCCGTGCGCTCGCCTTGGGCCCGCGCCTGCTGCTGCTGGACGAGCCGACCGCCGGCATGAATCCGACCGAGACCGCGGAGATGCAGGGCCTCGTCGCCGAATTGAAGGCGGAAGGGCTCACGATCCTCCTGATCGAGCACAAGCTCGAAATGGTGATGCGCCTCTCCGATCGCGTCATCGTCATGGACGAGGGCAAGAAGATCGCAGAAGGGCCGGGCGAACAGGTGCGTGGCGATCCCAAGGTGATCGAGGCCTATCTCGGCCACGGCCTGTCGGGAGCGGCGGAGCAGGAGAGCGCGGCATGATGATGAGCGCCCCCGAACCACTTCTGACGCTGTCCGATCTCAATACCTTCTACGGCCAGGCCCAGGTGCATTTTGATCTCTCGATCACGGTCGCGCGTGGGCACATCGTCTGCCTGCTCGGCGGCAATGCCAGCGGCAAGTCGACGACGATGAAGATCATTTTGGGTCTCGTGAAGCCGCGCTCCGGTGACGTGACCTTTGACGGCGCTTCGCTGCTTGGACTGACCACGCCGCAGATCGTCCGCCGCGGCATCGCGTCGGTGCCGGAGGCGCGGCGGCTGTTCGCGGACATGAGCGTCCGTGAAAACATCCTGATGGGTGCCTTCGTGCGCAACGATCGCGATGCGGTGGCGCAGGATCTCGACAAGATGCTCACGCTGTTTCCAAAACTCGGCCAGCGGCTGTCGCAGCGCGCCGGCTCGCTCTCCGGCGGCGAGCAGCAGATGGTGGCGATGGCGCGTGCGCTGATGAGCCGTCCCAGGATGATCGTGATGGACGAGCCGACCATGGGCCTGTCGCCGCTCTATGTCGACCGCGTGCTGGAGCTGATCCGCACCATCAACCAGGAGGGCGTGTCGGTCTTCATGGTCGAGCAGAACGCCAGCCTCGCGCTCGAGATCGCGCACGAAGCCTATGTGCTGCAGACCGGCAAGATCGTGCTCTCCGGTTCGGCGCGGACGCTGAAAGACGATCCCCGCATCCGCGACGCCTATCTCGGCGGCTCAGAGGCGGCGTAAGGCCGCCATGCATGAAAACTGTCGCGAACATGCGGGATTGCACTGGTTCGTATGATCATTCCATGAAAATATCATACCGTTGCCGCGATGGGGCGTGCAGCGGACGGAATGATTGTCGTGACGAGATGGTCCTTGCGGGCGGTCGAGCCCGGACTGGTGCTGCTGTTCGGTGGACTTATCGCCGCCAACATCGCCGCATGGGCCTGGGCCTTCGCGGCGTTCGGCGACCGGCCGACGGTGATGGCGACCGCGCTGCTGGCCTGGGTGTTTGGTCTCCGCCATGCCGTTGACGCCGACCACATCGCCGCGATCGACAACGTCGTGCGCAAGCTGATGCAGGCGCGCGGTGCGCCGCGCAGTGTCGGTCTCTATTTCGCGCTCGGACATTCCACGATTGTCGTGGTCGCGACCATGCTGCTGGCGCTCGGCGTGGTCAGCCTTGGCGGCGACAGCCTGCTCAGGGAGATCGGCGGCTTCATCGGCACGTCGGTGTCGGCGCTGTTCCTGCTGGTGATCGCGGCGATCAACCTCGCCATCTTCGCCGGCCTGTGGCGGACATTTCGTATGGCGCGGGAGCACGGCGTTCACGACGCCGAGGGCCTCGACGCCCTGCTCGCCAATCGCGGCGTCCTGGCACGGCTACTCGGCCCGATGTTCCGCCTGGTGACAAAGCCCTGGCATATGTATCCGCTCGGCTTCCTGTTCGGGCTCGGCTTCGACACCGCGACCGAAGTCGGCTTGCTCAGCATTTCCGCGAGCGAAGCCGCGCGCGGCGCCTCGCTCGCCGAAATTCTCGTCTTTCCCGCCTTGTTCGCATCAGGCATGGCGCTGGTCGACACTGCGGATTCGGCGCTGATGGTGAGCGCCTATCGCTGGGCCTTCGTCGATCCCATGCGAAAGCTCTGGTATAACCTCACCATAACAGGCGCTTCCGTTGCGGTTGCGCTGTTCATCGGTGGCATCGAGGCGCTTGGCCTGATCGCCGACCGGCTCGGCCTCACGGGCGGTGTGTGGACGCTGGTCGACGGCCTCAACGAGTCGCTTGCGAATGTCGGCTTTGCCGTGATCGCGCTGTTCGCGATCGCCTGGCTCGTCTCGGTCGTGCTCTATCGCCGCATGTTCGCCGCCCCAAACGTGCTCGACTGCGCCGATGCGACCAAGCCGGCGTGAGCGGAGAGCGCGCGCTAAAACCGTATGATCAGGCCGAAGCCG
Organism: Bradyrhizobium sp. 1; assembly: GCF_023073315.1. Classification (GTDB taxonomy): domain Bacteria; phylum Pseudomonadota; class Alphaproteobacteria; order Rhizobiales; family Xanthobacteraceae; genus Bradyrhizobium. The sequence goes on from NZ_JADPJH010000023.1 coordinate 22,304, forward strand.
CGCTCGCGGCCTGATCTGTCGGCTGGTCATCGCTATTGGGATCGCCCGGCGCCGTCGCCCAGGCCAATTCCACCAGCGTGACGAACCTGCGCCCGCCGCCGTCGAGCTGGACGACGATCAGGCCCTGCTCCTCCATGTAGCCGAGCAGGCGCTGCGCGCGGCGCAGCGAATGCGAGCCATAGGCGCGGGCGATTGCGGCATCGCCGGGGCAGGGCCAGCCTTCCTTGGCGGCGCGCGCGATCATCATGAACACGCCCTGCATGTCGTCGGGCAGGATCGAGGCGCGCAGCGTCACCTCCTGCCAGGAATCGTCCTCGGCATGCTCGGCGCCGAGGCCGGCGCGAGCGCGCGTCAGCATGCGGCGGAATTCGGTGAGGTCGGGCACGGCCGAGCCGAGCCCCTCGATGCGGCAGCGGACCACGAACTCCTGGTAGAGCACGCCGATCGCGCGAAAACCGGCGTCGGGCGCGGCGAGCACGGCGCGAAGGGTGCGGTCGACGCGCTCGCGCCGCTCGGCAAGCTCTTCGGCGCTGACGGGCACCTCGACCACCTCCGGCCGGATTTCCGGCGCGGCGGCGTTCGCGGCGCGGAGCTGTTCGAGCAGGTCAGGCGCCGGCCGGCGCTGCGGGCGGCTGGCATCGGGCGGCGGCGCGGCGAGGATCACGGCGCGCATATCCTCAAGTGCAGCTTCCGGCATTGGCATCAGCCGCGGCGTCGAATTGCGCGGGGAGGTGTCGGTCGGGCCGATGTTCAAACGCAGCGGACGGCGCGACAGCGCGGGTCCCAGCGCCATGAACTGTCCGCGCTCGAGATCGCGAAAGGCTTCGGCCTGCCGCCGTTCCATGCCGAGCAGGTCGGCGGCGCGTGCCATGTCGATGTCGAGGAAGGTCCGGCCCATCAGGAAGTTGGAAGCTTCCGCCGCGACGTTCTTGGCGAGCTTTGCCAAACGTTGCGTCGCGATGACGCCGGCAAGCCCGCGCTTGCGGCCGCGGCACATCAGATTGGTCATGGCACTGAGCGACAGTTTTCGCGCCTCGTCCGAGACTTCGCCAGCCACGGCCGGCGCGAATAGCTGCGCCTCGTCCACCACCACCAGCATCGGATACCAGTGGTCCCGCTCCACGTCGAACAGACCGCCGAGGAACGCCGCCGCGCGCCGCATCTGGTTCTCGGCGTCCAGCCCTTCGAGATTGAGCACGGTGGAGACGCGGTGCAGCCGCGCGCGCTCGCCCGCGACCTGAAGGCCGCGTTCGGTATGATCCTCGGCCTCGATCACCAGATGGCCGAACCGCTCGGCCAGCGTGACGAAGTCACCTTCGGGGTCGATGATGGCCTGCTGCACCCAGGGCGCGCTCTGTTCCAGCAGCCGCCGCAGCAAATGCGACTTGCCGGAGCCCGAATTGCCCTGCACCAGGAGACGGGTGGCGAGCAGTTCCTCGAGGTCCATGCCGGCCGCGGCGCCTGCCGTGGTCTGCCCCATCTCGATCGCAACCGTCATGCCCGACTCAAGTCCCATCATTCGCGGACTGGGGCTTATCAATCCGGCCGGGGCACGTCGAGCGTTCCAGCGCGAATCATGTCGTGTTGCCCACGGCGGTGTTCAGGCGTGACCGGACAACCTTAGAAGTGCGGGCCGATAGGGGGCTTGCGGATCGTCGTCCTCGTTCTCGGGGATGACGCAGGAGCCGAATTCCTGCCTGATCCGCTCGATCTCGGCAATGCGCTCGTGCAGCCGCCGCAAATGCTCCGGCGATGTCGCCCGCCAGAATCGGAACGTGTCGGCGGTGAGCGGCAGGAACGCCGTTCCGAACAATGTCGGTTGCGGAACGATGGTGCGTCCGAGCAGCAGGAACCGGTTCTCGCCGGAGACGACGAGCGTTGCGTAGCCGCGGTTTCCGATCCGCCTAACGCCGTTCAACGACCATTCGGCGAGCTTGCCGAAATACGGCTCCTCGCGCCAGCGATCGGGGCAATGATCATCGACGGTGACGTTGACCGCGTCCTGGCTGAAATGCACGATGATCCCCGACTTCGCCGGAAACCATTCGTCGTCGAGATGGCCTTGCAGCCAAGCGCAGACGAACGAGCGGCACATCTGCGGACGGCGGTCGTAGATGGTGCATCCTGTGCCCGTCTGCCAGTGCCGGCAGAGCTGGTTCACCGGCTTTTCGACGGCGGCCACTTCCAGAATATCGCAGCAGGCATTGCACGATCCGCATTGCCTTGTGGTGGGGGCCGTCCTCGGCAGGCCGGTCGCACGAAAACCCTGGCCGTCGCGCACCAGCAGCTTCTGCTTTTCCAGCGCGTTCAGCGCCCGTTCGATCTTGAGACGGGACAGTCGGGTGGCGTCGATCACTCCCTTGATCGTCGTCGCGCCCGCCTCGACCGCGCGGACGACGCTCAGCATCGCCTGATCCATTTTTTTTGTTCTTGTTCTTCTATTTTTTACTGGCTATCGAGCGGCGGTTCTGAATTCGTCGCCGGAGCTCCAGGACGCCGACGAAGAAACATTTAGCAACGGCATGTTGCTCGTGTGTTTTGAAGAGACAAGAAGTCGAGCCCAACGCAAACGCATGCAGCGTTTGCGAAAATGAAGGATCGTGCGCGGAGCAGCGAGCGCCTGTTTCGCGCCGCAGCACGGATGCAGTCGATGCGCTTTGGCTCGATTCGCTCGAAAATGGTTCAGTTTGGCGCTGTGTTGCATCGAGATATGACGAACACCATGCTTTTCTCTCACGCAGTCGTGATATTTGCGGACAAGACCGAGAGAGAAGCACACACGACACGATCGCGTGATTACGCTGTCGTCGATGCGCGCGGGGCCATCGAAAATCGGCAGACAGAGTCATGCCGCATTGGATTCGCGCCACACACGGAACTCTGCGTCGTGCTGCTCACGCGTGATGTCGCTACGACGCCATAAGTCGGCGTGTGTCCGCCATGCGACCAAAGTAGAGTCAGCCGTGTCGCGGGACTGAGATCGTTCGCGCGCTACTGCGCGCCCGAGCCGCCCTGCACGATCTTCTCGTTCAGCTTCAGGTCCACGGTCTCGACCGTGCGGTCGATCTCGCCGTTGGGCACGCCGAGCTGATGCGAGATCAGCTTCACCAGCAGGTCGACGCGCTCGATGAAGGGCGCGCCGCTGGCGACCGCGCGCGCGGCCGATGACGGCTTGAGCAGGCTCTCGGCGGCCTTGGCATATTTCGCGAACGGCACCTGGTCCTCAGGGTCGGCACCGAGCCGGCGGGCGATCGCGTCGACGTGGTCGTAGATCGTCTGCGAGCGTGCGAGATCGCCGTGCACGGCGTCGCGGATCGATTGCGGCTCGTGCGGCGTGATGCAGCGATAGTTGCCGGTGAGCAGCATCGACCATTTCGCCAGCGGCACGAACAGGGACGGGAACACTTTTAGCTTCACCGGCACGTCCTTGCCGTCGAGCGTCACCGCGTCGATGTCGGCTTCGAGCTCGCGCAGCACCTTGTTGTGCTTGTCGTCGGCGAAAACCGATGCCTTGAAGTTGGTGGGCAGGCCGACATGCAGCACATTCGCGGCCTCTTCCGGCGGACGGAACGCCTGCGGGTCAGGCGAGCACAGCGTCACGAGGCCCGGCTCGAACCGATCCCACACCTGCGCATTGGTGTAGGCCTCCTCGAGATCCATGTCGGCGAGCGCTGGAATCCGCTTGAGGTAAGGCAGCGGCGGCATGTTCATGATCGACAGGCAAGGCAGCTTCGCCGCGGCGATCCTGACCATGAGAACGCGCACCGTGTGGTTGGTGTATTGCGGCTCCTGCATCGCAAGGCCGACCAGATCGTAACGGGACACGTCGACATCGGCCGGCGTCACGGCGTCGAGCTTGCCGGGCAGGTCGCGCGAGAAGATCGCCCGGTGCACTGCTTCGTCGCGCAATTTGATGCGCACCTCAGTACCGTCACGATTGATCAGCTCGGCGGTCTTGGCGCGGCAGACCAGGGTCACGTTGTGGCCCGCCATCAGCAGCTTTGTGCCCAGCAGTGAGCCGTAGGAAGCCCCCAGAATCAATACGTTACGCGCCATGCTTCGTCCCTTGGAATGTTGTGTGATTTTTGCGCCCCGGCCGTAGCCCGAGGGCGGGTTGGCGGCATGTAAGGCGAAGTGCCCGGCGATGGCAACTGGGATAATGCATACAAGGCTGGAGCCGGAGGCCTGGAGCCCGGGTGAGCGAAGCGATACCGGGCAGCCGCCCGCAGCGATCCCGGATGCCTTGCCCGTCGGGCAAAACACGCGGGAGGCTGTCAATCCGCCCGCGCAAATATATTCTACTTTATCGAAATTCGGATTTGTCGTATGTGTCGCCCATCCCGGCTCACCAAGAGGGGCGATCTTGTGTCGTCACTATCGAGAGCCGGGTTGCGGTGGACGCGGCAGCGTCGGCACGAGAGGTTAAGGGCAGGGCGGATTGCTCTCCGTGAGCCTGAGACTTCGTGCGGACGAGCGGCGCTGTTAAGTTCGTCTCGCCAACATTTTTCCGGCAACGTCGACAAAGCCGGGAAACGATGTGGCGTCAACGAACGCGCGTACGGCAAAACCGTGTGGTCCTGGCCGTCGTTGCTACGGCCAAGCCTTTGCGGAGGCGGCATTCGCGTCAACCGGCGCGGTGTCGGCGAATTTCGCGAAGGCGAGGGAGGCCAGAAGGAACTCGGCTCCCGGGAGAGCACGGCATAAGCCGTCCAGCCACTGCGCAGGGAAGGCCGTGTGTTGGGCTTCACCTGTCTGCCGCTGTGCATCTCTTTTACGCTATCTGCGCACAGCGGATATTCGGGTGCGAGCCGGCACCCGGCCTTCCCTGCGCCCTCTTGGCTAAGAGGGTGGAGTGACGAGGCAAAGCTCGGGCGAAATGCGCCGCGAGGCGGGGGAGGTGTGTCTGCGATTTGGGATACACGTCGGAGAACTGTGATGCAGCCCCTTGCTGCGCTCGCAAGAGCGATGTGGAAGCCGCGAGCCCTGCATCAGGGTTTCCCCAAATGCGAGGACCGGCCGATGCGTTTCAAAGAATGATATCGCCGCGAAACTTTGCGCAAGCTTTAGCCGCGGCATTCGTGCGGAAGTTGCTTGCGCGGTCAGGTTGCGGAGCCCCTTACCTTATCCCTGCTTCATCCCTGGCTCGCTACGCGCGCGCGGTCGAGACGCTCCTCGATCTTCGGTCGGTCGCGGGTGCGCTCGAAACTGGTGCACAGCAGTTCCGTCTCCTCGAGGGAAACAGGCGCGCGATACAGCCGGCACATGAACTCGGCGGCCGCGCGTCCCTTTCCGGCGGCCGGGCCGATGCCGGGGCCGCGTTCGGCCAGAAACATGCAGTCGCGGCAGATGCTGGCGTCGAGTCGCTGATGGGCCGCGTCGAGGTGATTGAGGATCTCCCGCAGCGAGTCGCGCAGCTTGACGCACTCGTCGGTCCCGAGCGCCGTGACCGCGTTCACCACGTGGTTGATCGGGTCGTGCTGGCTCAGGCACTTCTCGCCCTGCGCAGTGACGTGCAGCACGACCGAGCGCTTGTCCTCATGCGACGGCTTCCGCACCAGGAAGGACTTGCTCTCCAGCGTCTTCACGATCTGCGATGCGGTAGCCCTCGTGGCGCCGATGAAGCCGGCGAGCGCGGACGGCGTGCGCGAGAACCTGTTGGCGCGGCCGAGAAAGCGTAGCGCCATCCATTCGCGATCACGCAATCCCTGCTGATTGCCTTCGAAATACCAGGCTCTGGCCGCCTGAACCAGCAGCTCGACTGCCTCGCGTGCCAACGGCATGAATTCCTACCTTGCCCCGGGAATCTCGTCTGCGGCGCCCCGGAGCCGCCTTCCGCCGTCGTGCACGAGTCCTCCGCGAGAGGCCGCAACGTCCAACACATGCACCGCGCCATCTGCTCGCGCGAAAGCACGGACTGTCCGGCACCCGACTTGGACTGACGGGCGCTGCAAGCTACGGCGCGAGAAGCTGTGTTGCTGACAGTATGCCAATCGTGGCGTGGTCGAACGAAAGTCCGAGTTGCCGTCACTGGCGGACGATGGATCGGAGGTATTCAACCGAAGCCCCTGAAGTTCAAGTCACAAGCAGACGTTTCTTATGCCCCGTCGAAACGATGAATGAGCTTCTCAACAAAATCAAGTAGAGACGCTCTCGCAGTCCGGATGTCGTTGCAGGCGCATGTAACGTTCAAGACAATCGCGCTATTTGGGACACATGATAGTGAACGCAATACGCTGTCCCCCAAGCAACATGCACGGAACTATGCGACGGTTTGATTGCACGGCATGTTGCTGTCTGTCGTTGATGCAGTTGATCGATGCTTGTGCAGGACAAAGGTGATCCGCATTGGCGAGTCATCCACAACTTGTGCGTTGTGTTGGCGAACCGCCAAGGGAACCCGCGAGGAATACACGCGGCGGTTGTTGTGACCACGGTCGCGAAATCGTCCGTTCGGTCGCTTTCGTCGCGATTGCCCGACGTCTCATCCAGACGGTTGACGGCTCACGACGGACAGCGGTGGCGGCGACGCCTGTCCATGCGCCGGACACGCGGCGGCATGCATGATCGGCTGTCGAAACAATGAGCAGGGAGATCGAGGGCGCGCAGTGCGCGCGGCCTGACCTGCTACTCGCCCCTGAGCATGTCCCTCAGCTCACGGAACGGGTCGGCGCTCGGTGGGGCTGAGGCGTCCTGCCGCATGGCGCTGTAGATCCTCGGGACCATGTCGACCGCCTGGTCGAGGCCCGAATCACGTCCCTGCTGGTATCCGCCCATCAGGCGAAGGTCCCGCGTGTCCTCGTATTTGGACATCATGGTGCGCAGCTTGCTCACCAGTTCGCGCTCCTCGGGGTCCCAGACGTTGTGGGCGAGGCGGGAGACCGAAGCCAGAACGTCCACGGCCGGATAGCGTGCCTGGTCGGCGATGTGCCGGCTCAGCACGATATGCCCATCGAGTGTGCTGCGGATGGTGTCGGCGATCGGCTCGTTGTGATCGTCGCCGTCGACCAGCACGGAGAAAATCCCGGTAATCGTGCCGGATCCCTCCTCGCCAGGGCCGGCGCGCTCCAGAAGGCGGGGCAGGTCGGTGAAGACCGTCGGCGCATAGCCGCGCGCGACCGCGGGCTCGCCCGCCGCAAGGGCGACCTCGCGGGCGGCGTGGGCGAAGCGGGTGATCGAATCGACCATGAGCAAGACCGATTCGCCCCGATCGCGGAAATATTCGGCGACCGCCATGGCCGTCTTCGGCGCCAGCCGCCGCATCATGGGGCTTTCGTCTCCCGTCGATACGATGGTGACGGCACGATGACGGTCGGGGCCCAGCACGTCCTCGATGAATTCGCGCACCTCGCGGCCGCGCTCGCCGACCAGGGCCAGCACGACGGTGTCAAAGCCCTGGCTGCGGGCGAGCATTGCGAGCAGCGTCGACTTGCCGACACCGGAGCCGGCAAAGATGCCAACGCGCTGGCCGGCGCAGATCGGGGCGAACAGGTCGATGACGCGCACGCCGGTGCGTAGCGGCTTGTGAACGCGCGCCCGCTTCATCGCTGCCGGCGCCTCCCCCTCCGCCGAGACAGCCCGCGGCCCGGGGGTGAGAGGACCCTGTCCGTCCAGCGGGGCCCCGAGTGCGTTGATGACGCGGCCCTTCCAGCTCGGATCGGGCGCGAACGACAGTGGCGGCATCCGGTAGGCGGCGGATCCGAGGCCGCCCGAGAACACCCGGTCGAACGGCTTGGCGATGATGCCCTCGCTGTCGATCCGCACCACCTCGCCGATCTGCGGCTTGCCGCCGGTGTTGACACCGATGAGTTCACCGAGCCTGACGAAGCGCGACAGGCCGGAGACACGGAAATGCGTCGGCGCGATCTCGGAGATCGCGCCGCTGACGCTGGCCAGGGGAGTGCTCTGCTGAAGCTCCAGCAGCGCCCACTCGAGTTGCCGAAGAGCATTCAAGGAAACCGTCCACCCTCAATGCGCGCGAGGCGCAAATCTTACTTTGACTCAAGCCTACTTGCCGGGCTCGCCCAGCGTCCGGATTGCATTCTGGAGCGAGCTCTCGGTGCCCTCGATCATCGAATTGGTGCCGTCGAAGGCGCGCGAAGCCGCGATCAGCTTCGTCAATTCCATCATCGGGTTGGCGCCGGAGCCCTCGACATAGCCCTGCTTGAAGCCGTCGCGCGAGAAATCGGCGATTGCGGTCGCAGGCCGGTCCGGCGTCACGCCGGAATTGCCGTAGCGATCGAGATTGGCATCGGCGGGGATGTTGAACAGGCCGATGGTGCCGATCTCGTTGTTGTCCTGGGTGATCGCGCCGCTGCGCGAGATCGCAACCGGCCCGCCATTCGGGTCGAGCGTGATCTGCGCGCCGCCGGCATCGACGACCGGGAAGCCGGACACCGTCTGGAGATCGCCGTTGGCGGCGAGCTGCAGCCGGCCGTCGCGGGTATAGACCGTGCCGTTGGGGCCGGCGAAGGCGATCCAGCCCTGTCCGACCACGGCGACGTCGAGCGGGTTGCCGCTCTCGGTGATGCTGCCCTGTTCGCGCGAGATGATGTTGTCGCCGGGCGAGGAGAAGGCGACCGGGTTCGCGCCCGCCTTGGACAGCACGGTCTCGAACTTCACGACGTCGGTGCGGAATGCCGCCGTGTTGACGTTGGCGACGTTGTTGGCGATCGTTTGGAGGCGCTTCTCGAGCGCAACCTGCGCCGACAAGCCGACATAGAGAGCCGACTGCATGATTTACCTGTTGAACCGGATGTTCTGAAGCGTCGTGAGCATGTTGGTATCCAGGCCGACCGACGTCGACGCGCCGGCAATCAGCACCAGCGCGGGGTTGGTCGAGGTGTCGCTCTGGGCCTGGCTCGCATCCCACATCGCCGCGAAGCGCTGCACGAATTTGGTGACCTTGGCCGGGTCCTGGAAGTCGGTGAGGTTGATCTTGTCCGTGATCATCTTGGCCTGGGCATCGATGTCGGACGAGCTGATCGTCGGCGACCAGCCCATTGCGGTCTGGACCACCTGGGTCAGCGCCTTGTCGGCGAGAATCTGAAGGGCATTCGTGATCGTGGAGGCCTTGCGGGTGAAATAGAGCGCGAGCCGCAGGCCCTCGTTCTGGTCGCCGGCGTTCTGCTCCATCGTCTGCGTGACGTATTGTGTCGCCGTGCCGGTCGTGGCTGCGGCGGTCGATGTCGCATGGTCGCCGTTGGCGGCGAAATTGAAGGCGGTGGCGAACTCCCGGTAGCGGCTGTCGGAGAGCTTGTTGGCGAAGGCGTCCTTGTCCGAGACCCCCTCGGTCAGCACCTTGCGCATGAACGCCTTGGCGTAGGTCATGTCGCTGAGGCCATAGGCCTTCATTGCATAGGAATAGAGGCGATAGTCCTTCAGGAAGTCGTCGATCGTCTTCACGTTGCCGATATGGCTGAGGAAGTAATCGGTATCGCGGCTGACATCCGGCTGCGTCGCGACCTGCGTCATCGACTTGCCCAGGTCCTTGGTCAATCTGGTGTAGTCCGCGATCGTGGATAGCATGACGCGTGCCCCTCTCGCCGCCATCGCGACGCCGTGCCAAGCTGCAGTGAATTGCTTGCGTGAGGCTGGCGATCGGGAAGCCAGCTTCGCGCAAGGCTCGCCGACTAGAAATTCCCGGTGGGATCGGCGATGGAGTTGCGCGTTGCTCAGTTTCGTGGGGATTTTCATCACGGTGGCCGCGCTGCTTGGCGGGTTTGCCGCCATGGGCGGGCATCTGGCCGTGCTCATGCAGCCGTGGGAATTCGTGATCATCATGGGCACCGCGGCCGGCACCTTCCTCGTGGCCAATCCGTGGAAGACGGTCGTCGACACCGGGGTTGCCTGCATGCAGGCCATCACCGGCGCGGTGCCGGGACAACGCTATTATCTCGACCTGCTCGGGGCGCTGCATGCCCTGATGCGTGAGCTCAGGGGCAAGGGCCGCAACGAGGTGGAGGCGCATATCGACGATCCCTCGTCCTCCGAGATCTTCAAGGCGTTTCCGAGTGTGCTCGGTGACCCGTCGCTGCTCCAGTTCATCTGCGATTATGTCCGTCTCATCATCATGGGCAACGCGCGCACGCATGAGATCGAAGCGCTGATGGACGAAGAGATCCACACCATCGTGAAGAGCAAGCTGGCGCCCTACCATTCGCTGGTGACGGTGTCCGAGGCGCTGCCGGCGCTCGGCATCGTCGCGGCGGTGCTTGGTGTCATCAAGGCAATGGGTGCGCTCGACCAGTCGCCGAAGCTGCTCGGTGGCTTCATCGGTGCGGCTCTGGTCGGCACCTTCGCCGGCATCTTCCTGTCCTACGGTATCATTTCGCCCTTCGCGATCAAGATCAAGATGACGCGCGAGAAGAAGTGCCGGCCCTACATCATCGTCAAGCAGACACTGCTGGCCTTCATGAACGGCGCCATGCCGCAGATCGCGGTCGAACACGGCCGCAAGATGATATCGAGCAACGAGCGTCCCTCGATCGACGTCGTCGAGAACGAGACGATCGCCGGTCCCAAGGCCGTCGTGACCGAGGCTGAACCCAAGGCTGCACCCAAGGCTGCCCGCGCATGACGATGATGGAAGACGTCGAAGTCGATCAGCGGAAGCAACTGCCAAACTACCTGCTCGATGCGGCGGGTATCTCCATCGAACGCATGCCGATGCTCAATGTGATCTTCGATCGCATGGCGGCATCGTGCACCGACAGCCTGCAGCCGATAGCCGGAACGCCTTGTTACTTCTCGGTCAACGGCATCACCAATGACCGCGTCGGCGACATCATCAAGGACTACGAGGGTAACGCCGTCGCCGCCGTGCTCTATGCCGAGCAGTGGGACTCCCGCGTCATCATCGTGCTCGACCGCGATTTCGTGTTCACCATGGTCGAGGCGATGTTCGGCTCCGACGGCGCCGAACCACCGCTCGACGTCGAGCGCACCTTCTCGAACATCGAGATCCGCCTGGTCCAGGCGCTGTTCGAGCGGTTCGCCAAGGCGCTGCAAGCCGCTTTCGCCGGGACGTCCAACGTCACTTTCCGTGTCGAGCGTGTCGAGACCGCGATGGCCTCGCTGGCGATCGGGCGTGGCGGCAACATGTCGATCTGCGCGAACATCATGTTGCAGGCGCTGTTCCGCGGCGGCCAGATGTTCCTCATCGTTCCGCACTCCGCGCTCAATCCGCTGCGCCAGAAGCTCGCCCATGTCGTCGTCAGCGACGGCCGCGCATCAGATCCGCGCTGGCGCGAGCAGATGGAGAGCGAGGTCCACCGGACCGAGGTGACGTTGAGCGCTGTGCTCGACGAGAAGATGGTGACTCTCGGCGATGTCGTGAAATTCCAGGTCGGGCAGGTGCTCGAGCTCGAAGCCACGCCGCGCACGCTGGCCCGTCTCGAAAGCAACAATCAGGTGCTGTTCTGGTGTCAGATCGGCCAACTTGATGGCTATTACGCCATGCAGGTGGCAGATCCCGTCGATCAGAAGCGGGAGTTCGTCGATGATATCCTATCTCGTTGATGCCGTCCTACTGATCGCGCTCGCCTTCACCAGCATGCGGGTGACCCGGATGCACCGCGAGCTGGCGCGCTTGCGCAGCTACCAGGGCGAGTTCTCGACCATCGTCCACGAGACGGCCGGCGCCTTCGACACGGTTATCACCGCCGCGCATGATTCCACTGCAAATCTTGGGCGGCTCGCCAATCTGCTCAACACCAAGATCGATCAGGCTCACGAGGCGATCGCGGCGCTCGATGCCAGAAGCGGGCTCGCATCCGCTTCGACCGCAGGCGGCGCCGACGTGAACAAGCATTAAAGCCGAACCGGCAGAACAATTACGATCGGAACGCCGCGGCGGTCCGGGAGCGGAAATACCAAGAGGCGATACCAAATGGCGCAACCCTTCGAATATGATTCTGCATCTGCATCTGCATCGGGAGAGGCCGAGGCATCTCCGCTGGAGCGGCTGGCGGAGATCGCCGCGCGCACGGCGGAGGAGACCGGAAAGTTCGCCAATGTCGACGCGATCCTGCGCATTCCCGTCACCATGCAGGTGGTGCTCGGTTCGGCGACCATTCCGGTGGCGAACCTGATGAAGCTCGGCCGCGGCGCGGTGGTTCCGCTCGATCACCGGGTCGGCGAGCCTGTCGACGTTGTTGTCAACGGCCGCATCGTCGCCCGCGGCGAGGTGGTCGTCGTCGAAGAGGACAATTCCCGCTTCGGCGTCTCGCTTACGGAGATCGTCGGGCCGCTGGGGCAGGGTGATACCTGACCATGGCGGCACAGGTAGGCATCGCTCCCATCAAGCAGCGAGGCGTTGCCGCGCTGGGTGGAACGGAAAAGGTCGCGGCACTCCTGCTGGCCATGGGTCGGCAGGCGGCTGCGAGCGTGCTCTCGCAGTTCGAGCCGCAGGATATCCGCATCGTCACCAAGGCCGCGGCGGAGCTGCGGCCGATCACTGCGCAGGAACTCGAGGGCATCGTCGAGGAGTTCGCTCAGCAGTTCTCGATGGGCGCCAACATTCTCGGCACCATCGGTGGCCTGGAAGCCGTGCTCAACGACGTGCTCCCGGCCGACCAGGTCTCGGCGATCATGTCGGATCTGCTCGGCAATTCGAGCCGGTCGGTGTGGGACCGTGTCTCGTCGGTGTCGGAAAACTCGCTGGCGACCTACCTTTCCAAGGAGCATCCGCAGACCGCGGCGCTGATCCTGTCCAAGGTCAAGCCGTCCTGCGCCGCCAAGGTGATGAGCCAGTTGCCGTCCAGCCTGCGCAACGAGTTGATGCGGCGCGTGCTCAGCCTCAAGCCGATCGTCGAAGACGCGATGAAGGTCCTCGAAAAGACGCTGCACGAAGACCTGACGCTGAACTTCGCCCGTAACCTCGGCGCCGATACTTACGCGCGCGTCGCCGACATCATCAACAAGATGGAGCGCGGCCATATCGAAGACATGCTGAAGAGCCTGTCGGAGAAGCGGCCGAAGTCGGCCGAAGTGCTGAAGGAGCTGCTGTTCACCTTCGACGACGTGATCCACCTGACGCCGAAGGCACGCACCATGATCTTCGACCAGGTGCCGACCGATCGTATCGTCGTCGCGTTGAAGGGGACCGACAAGCATTTCCGCGAAGCGATCCTGTCGTCTGTCGCCTCGCGCGTTCGCCGCGTCGTCGAGCACGAACTCGCGATCGGCGAGCCGTCGAACCAGCGCGACGTGCTGGAGGCGCGCCGCGTCATCACCGACCTCGCGCTCGACCTCGCCGAAAAGGGTGAAATCGAACTCAACCCCGACCAGGAGGATGAGCTGGTCTTCCGCTGACCGCTGAACGGGCATGGCAGAATCATCCGATCAGGAGAGCAAGACAGAAGAGCCGACCGAGAAGAAAGTCCGCGATGCGCTCGAACAGGGCCAAATCCCGGTCTCTCGGGAGGCTTCCCATTTCGCCTCGTTGGCTGCGCTGGTGGTGATCCTGGCGTTCCTGATCGGCCCGGGCGTGCTGCAATTGACGCCGACGCTGACGAGCTTGCTCGACGATCCCGGCGGCTTCCCCCTCAGCAACGGCGCGGACGTGCAAAACCTGCTCAATGTGGTGGGCCTCCAGGCCTTGCGATTCCTGGTGCCGCCGGTCGTCATCATTACGGTGTTCGGCCTCGCCTCCTCACTGCTGCAAAACGCGCCGGGCCTGGTGCTGGAGCGCATCATGCCGGATCTTTCGCGAATCTCCCCGATCGCCGGCTGGAGCCGGCTGTTCGGATCGCAGGGCCTCGTCGAGTTCGGCAAGTCGCTGTTCAAGCTCGGCTCGGTGTCTGCCGTCGTCGTCGTCGTGCTGCGCTCGTCGGAAGCGAAGGCGTTCGAGGCGATGTACACCGATCCGGTCGCGTTGCCGGAGATGATTCTCAGCATCGCGATGCGGATCGTCTCGGCGATCTGCATCGCCACCATCGTCCTCGTCGCGATCGATCTCGCCTGGGCGCGCTTCCATTGGCGGCGCGAACTGCGCATGACCAAGCAGGAGATCAAGGACGAGCACAAGCAGGCCGAGGGCGATCCGCTGATCAAGGCGCGCCTGCGCTCGCTGGCGCGCGACCGCTCGCGGCAGCGGATGATCACGTCGGCTGCGCGCGCGACGCTGGTGATCGCGAACCCGACGCACTTCGCGATCGCACTGCGTTACAAGCGCGAGGAAAACCCCGCGCCGATCGTCGTGGCCAAGGGCATGGACGTGATCGCGCTGAAGATCCGCGAAATCGCCGAGCAGAACCACATTCCGGTGATCGAGAACAAGGCGCTGGCGCGCGCGCTCTACGAGGCCGTTCAGGTCGATCAAGTGATTCCGGCGGAGTTCTTCCGCCCCGTCGCCGAGATCATCTACTTCCTCCAGTCGAAGCAAGCGCCGCGGCCCGAGAAGGTCCAGTAGATTTTCGAGGATGGTGCTTCGCGCATCAGCTTGACGAAAGCTTAACGCCCTAGGGTTCTTCCGAATGGACCAGAATGGGGCTGTTGTGGGACCGCTTTATCTCTTCGAACTCGCATCGTCGCAGGCGCGTTACCTCGAACTCCGCCAGTCGACTATCGCAACCAACGTTGCCAACGCCAATACGCCGGGCTTCAAGGCGCGTGATGTCGAGCCGTTCAACAAGGTGCTCGACGCGATGCCGGTCAGGCTTGCGACGACGTCACCGGCGCACATGCAGCTGTCCGCGACCGAGACCGATACGCGCGCGACCGCCAAGAAGGACAGCTGGGACGTGGTCCATTCCGGCAACTCCGTCAGTCTCGAGCAGGAGATGATCAAGGGCAGCGACGTCAATCGCGACTACTCCATGAATGCAGCAATCGTGCGGTCGTTCCACCGCATGGTTCTGTCGAGCGCAAAGGCCTGAGGTGAATTGACATGCTGGACTCACTGAGCGCTTCCCTGACGGTTGCGAGCTCCGGGCTCGAAGCGCAATCGACGCGCATGCGTATCGTCTCCGAAAACCTCGCCAATGCGACGTCGACCGGGCGCACCGCCGGCGCTGATCCGTATCAGCGCAAGACCATCACTTTCGACGCCGCGATGGACCGCGCCTCGGGCGCGCAGCTCGCGAAGGTCAAGGAGGTCGGGGTCGACACCTCGCCGTACCGCGTCGAATACGAACCGGGACATCCCGCCGCCGACAAGGCCGGCTACGTCAAAATGCCGAACGTCAACATGATGATCGAGATGGCGGACATGCGGGAAGTCAACCGGTCTTATGAAGCCAATCTCCAGGTGGTGAAACAGGTGAGGTCGATGCTGGGCATGACCATCGACCTTCTGAGGAGCTGACAATGCTTGAGGCGATTTCATCCACAGCGATTTCCGCGGGCCATGCGGCGAGCCGGGCCACGGAAACGCAGGCCATCTCACCCGCGGCGCCGACCGCAATCCAGTCGACCGATGATGTCGGATTCGATTCGGTGATGAAGCAGGTAACGACCGACGCGATCGGCACGCTGAAGGCGGGCGAGGCGGCGTCGATCTCGGCGATGCAGGGCAAGGAATCGACGCGGAAGGTCGTTGAGGCGCTGATGTCGGCCGAGCAGGCCTTGCAGACGGCGGTCGCGGTTCGCGACAAGGTCGTGCAGGCCTACCAAGAAGTCACTCGGATGTCGATTTGATCTGAAGGAGCCACACTGTGAAATCGCTCGCCATTGCGGCCACGGGCATGAACGCCCAACAGACCAATATCGAAGTCATCGCGAACAACATCGCCAACATCAACACGACCTCGTTCAAGCGGGCGCGGGCGGAATTCACCGACCTGTTCTACCAGATGGACCGCATGCAGGGCGTCGCGAACGTCAACGGTTCGTCGCCGATCCCGGAAGGCGCCAATCTCGGTCTCGGCGTCAAATCGGCGGCGATCCGCAAACTGCACATCCAGGGCGCGCTGACGCAGACCGGCAACCCCTACGACGTGGCGATCAACGGCCGCGGTTGGTTTCAGGTGTTGGGCCCGAACAACGAGGTGCAATATACTCGCGCGGGCTCGTTCAACACCAACGCCAACGGCCAGCTCGTCACGATGGACGGCTATCTGCTCGATCCTTCGATCACGGTGCCGCAGGGAACGGTCCAGGTCACGGTCAACCAGACCGGACAGATGTTCGCCAAGCTGGACACGGAAGTGAACCCGCGGCAGATCGGTCAGCTCAACCTCGCCAACTTCGCCAATGAGGCGGGCCTCGAGCCGCTGGGCAGCAATCTCTATCGCGAGACCACGGCGTCCGGCACGCCGGTCGTCGGACTGCCGGGCGATTCCGGCTACGGCAAGATCAACCAGCAATATCTCGAAGCCTCGAACGTCGATCCGGTCAAGGAAATCACCGAGTTGATCTCGGCGCAGCGCGCCTACGAAATGAATGCCAAGGTCATCCAAGCCTCGGATGAAATGGCCTCGACCGTGTCGAAGGGCCTTCGCTAGTTCCGGTGTGTCCATGTTGAACAGGGTGGGTCTGATCGTGCGCGGGTTGGCTGCCGTGCTGCTGGTTCTCGTCTCGGCGCGCGTCGCTGCGGCCGAGGAGAAGCGGCTTCCCGTGCCGGCCGTCTCGATCCGCGCTGGCGAGCTGATCAGGGAAGACATGATCACCGAGCGAGCCTTTGCGCCGAACGTGCTCGGGGTCGCCCTGTTCATTGAGGGGCGTCAGGTGCTCGTCGGCCGCATGGCGCGGCGGGCGCTGCTGCCGGGCCAGCCGATCCCGACCAATTCGGTGGAAGATCCCTTCACCATCGCCCGCGGCGCCATGGTCAAGGTCGTGGTCGAGGACTCCGGCCTGTCGATCGTGACCTACGGTGCCGCCATGCAATCGGGCGCGCCGGGTTCGCTCATTACCGTACGAAACACCGACACCGGCGTGATCATCAGGGCGATCGTCCAGCCGGACGGCACCGTCAAGGTCGCGGACGGATCATGACAAGACTTCTAATCGCGTTTGTCCTCATTCTTTCCGCCGTCAGCGCCCAGGCCGCCGTCCGCATCAAGGACATCGCGGACATCAAGGGCCTGCGCGAAAACCAGATCGTCGGTTATGGCCTCGTCATCGGCCTGAACGGCACCGGCGACACGCTTCGGAATGCTCCATTCACGGAGCAATCCCTGCAATCGATGCTCGAGAACATGGGCATCAATGTCAGGAACGAGACCACGAGCACGACAAACCCGGCGCGTCCGACAACGCTGCGCACGCGCAACGTCGCAGCTGTGATGGTGACCGCGGACCTGACGCCCTCGATCGGGGCGGGTGAGCGTATGGACGTCACGGTGTCGTCGCTCGGCGACGCGACCTCGCTGCTCGGCGGCACATTGGTGATGACGTCGCTGCGCGCGGCGGATGGCGCGGTCTATGCGGTGGCGCAGGGCGCGGTCACGGTTGCCGGTTACAGCGTGGGCGGCCAGGCGCAGAGCGTCAGCCAGGGCACGCCCACGGCAGGCCGCATTCCGAACGGCGCGCTGGTCGAGCGCGAGGTGCAGGGAAGCCTCCATGAAATGGAGTACCTGGTGCTCGAGCTCAAGAACCCTGATTTCGTTACGGCAACCCGTATCCTCGATGCCATCAACCGCTATGCCGGCGGTCGCTACCGGGCGCAGATCGCCTTCGAGCGCGATTACCGCACCATCGTGCTGTCGAAACCGCGCCACGTCGGCCCCGTCCGTTTCCTCGCTGAAATCGGCGAGCTGACGGTCGAGCCGGATACGCCGGCGCGGGTGGTCATCAACGAACGCACCGGCACGGTCGTGATCGGGCGTGACGTGCGGATATCGACCGTTGCGGTGACGCACGGCAATCTGACGGTCCGTGTCACCGAGCTTCCGGTGGTGTCGCAGCCGGCGCCGTTCTCGCAAGGGCAGACCGTGGTCGTTCCCCAGACCATCGTCGAGGCCAATGAGGCCGGGTCGCAGGTGGCGATCCTGAGCGGCGTCGATCTTCAGCGCCTGGTGCGCGGATTGAACCAGATCGGCCTCAAGCCATCCGGCATCATCGCGATCCTCCAGGCGATCAAGACGGCCGGCGCCCTCCAGGCCGACGTCATCGTGCAATGATGCACAAGCGTCGTGCAAGCTTGGTCGCTCAATGCTCAGGTCTCGATCGAGAATCGCACGCGGCCCGATGCTGAAACTGGAACATAAAGCCAAGCTCCTCGTCCTGATCGCGACCTCCGCGCTCATGAGCGCTTCGCCCGTGCTTGCTCTGGACGAGGCCAAGCCGTCGAAGCCGCTCAACCTGCTGTCCTTCGCGCGGGCGCGCGCGCCCGGATCGCAGAAGCCGCCGCTGCCCGCTTCGCCGATTCCAGGCGACGATGCCTCGATGCGGGCGACGGCGTGGGCGGCCGAAGATTCCGGGCCGGTAACCACCGGCGCGGTGCCGGCGTCCGAAGTGCCTGCGCCCGCACCGGCGCGAGCACCGGCAGCAGCGCCCGCAGCAGCACCGGTTCGGCCTGCCAAACCCGGCAGCGTCACGGCGCCGCCGAAGCCTGCCCCGCCGCAGGCCGCCGCGTCCGGAGACAACGAGGTCGCCCTGTTCTGCAGCAACGTGGCTGATCCTGCCGTCGATGCGAGGCTCGCCTGGCAGCTCAAAGAGCTGGAGAAGGCCGAGAGCCTGCTCCGCGAACGGATCGCCGAGGTCGAGGCCAAGCGCGCCGAATACGAGAAATGGATGGCGCTGCGCGACGACTTCCTGAAGAAGGCCGAGGCGCAGGTCGTCGAGATCTATTCGCGCATGAAACCGGACGCCGCGGCGACCCAGATCGCCGGCATGGCGGACGAGACCGCCGCCGCCGTGCTCGCCAAACTCAGCCCGAGGAGCTCGAGCGCGATCTTCAACGAGATGGATACGGCGCGCGCCGCGCACCTTGCCGATTTGCTCGGCGGAATGCGTCGCGTGGATGACGGAAAGACCAAATAGATGAAGAAGCCGATCCTCATCCTGTCGCTGCTGCTGTCGTCGGTGCTCCTGACCGGGTGCTTGACTGATCCGGCCGAGGTCTTGACCGGCCCGCGCCTGTCGCCGGTCGGCAGCGGCCTGAGGACGCAGGCCGATCCGATTCCGGTGACGCCCCGCGTGCGTACGCCCGTCAGCTATCGCTCGACCTGGGACGACGGCACCGATCTCTACCGCGATCCCCGCGCCCGGCGCTCCGGCGACGTCGTGACGGTGATCATCTCGATGCAGGACAAGGCCAAGCTCGACAACAAGACCGATCGCTCGCGCGATTCGCAGATCAAGTTCGGGCTCGACTGGTTGATGGATGTCGCGGGATGGAGCGACAAGGGCTCGACCACCGCCAATCTCAGCACCAACACCCAGATCAAGGGCAACGGCCAGATCGATCGCACCGAGGACATCAAGCTGTCGATCGCCGCCATCGTCACCGACGTGTTGCCGAACGGCAATATGATGATCAGCGGCTCGCAGGAGTTCCGTGTCAACACCGAGATGCGCGTGCTCAACGTCGGCGGCATCGTGCGCCCGCGTGACATCTCGCGAACCAATACGATCTCCTACGAAAAGATCGCGGAGGCGCGGGTCTCATATGGTGGTCGCGGAAATTTGTCTGACGTGCAGCAGCCTGGATGGGGACATCGGATTTATGACGCTGTGGCACCATTCTGAGATTCGCAGCCGCCGGGCCGCTTTGCGGGGGCAGGGGACGTTATGCGCCTGATTGCGGCCATCCTGGTGCTGACTCTTGTCGCGATCGGCGCGGGCGCGCTTGCCGGCCTGAATCTGTTTGCGGCCGCCGAGCGCGTTGCCGACGCGAAGAAGAGCGCCACGCCGCCGCCGATTGCATCGAGCTATGCCGGCAGCGCGCGGCTTCGAAAACTGTCCCCGATCGTGACCAATCTCGCCGCGCCGGCCAACAATTGGGCTCGCGTCGAGGCTTCCATGGTGACCGAGAGCATGAATGACGAGGATGCCGGCATCCTGGCCGCCCATGTCAGCGAGGACATTGTGACCTATCTGCGGTCGGCCTCGGTGGCGCAGTTCGAGGGATCGCGCGGGCTCCAGCATCTACGCGACGACCTGACCGAGCGCGCCAATATCCGCTCGTCGGGCAAGATCCGCGAATTGATTATCGAGACGTTGGTGATCCAGTGAGAGTGAAAGTCCTGCTGCTTGCGTTGGTTCTGGTCGTGCTGCCTGAGGTGGCGCTGGCCCAGATTCCGGACCTCAACTCGCTGCTGCCGCCCGGCAACGGCTCGACCAGCGGCCGCATCATTCAGCTGATGGCGCTGGTCACGGTGCTGTCGGTGGCGCCCGGACTGCTCATCATGGTGACGAGCTTCACGCGATTTGCGGTGGCGCTGTCGTTCCTGCGCTCCGGTCTCGGCCTCCAGACCACGCCGGCCAATCTGGTGCTGGTCAGCCTTGCGCTGTTCATGACGTTCTACGTCATGGCGCCGACCTTCGACCGCGCCTGGGAGACCGGTGTCCAGCCTCTCATGAAGAACGAGATCTCGGAGGAAGAGGCCTATCTGAAAATCACCGATCCGTTCCGCGACTTCATGCTGGCCCATGTCCGCGACAAGGATCTGCAGACCTTCGAGTCGCTGGCGGCCGAGAGCTTCCGCAAGAAGTTCGACGACAAGCGCGTCGATCTGCGCGTCATCATTCCGGCCTTCATGATCTCCGAGCTCAGGCGCTCGTTCGAGATCGGATTCCTGATCATGCTGCCGTTCCTCGTCATCGACATGATCGTGGCGACGCTGACCATGTCGATGGGCATGATGATGTTGCCGCCGACGATCCTCGCACTGCCGTTCAAGATGCTGTTCTTCGTGCTGATCGACGGCTGGAACCTGTTGGCCTCGGGCCTGGTGCGGTCGTTCTCGTAACAGCCGCGATCGCCGGCCGGCTGGTTATGGTTAGCGAGAAGTACCCTTCTATGGTTAGTGGAAGGTAATGTTAACCATCTGATATTGCTGTGAAATTCAAGCTGATCTTAATCTGCGCGCAAGATTCGGCGTGCTAGCAATGCGTCACGGCGGGTTGGACCCCACCCACTTCAGTCCAAAGGCATGATGCCGCCCCTCCGTACCGGTGAAAGCCCGGTATGTCCCCTCGTGAAAATGTAACGCGTACATCAAAGGGACATTCGCAATGTCAAGCCTGCTTACGAACTCGACCGCCATGACCGCACTCCAGACCTTGCGGTCTGTGAGTTCGCAACTCTCCACCACGCAGACCCGGATCTCCACCGGCCAGCGCGTCTCGACCGCTTCGGACAACGCGGCCTACTGGTCGATCGCAACCTCGATGCGCGCCGACAACGCCGCGCTCTCCGCCGTCTCGGACTCGCTCGGTCTGTCGGCCGCGACCGTCGACACCGAATATACCGCTCTGACCTCGGTTGTTGGCGACAGCACCGGCGGCCTGGTCAAGCTCCAGTCGCTGCTGGTCGAAGCCAAGACCGCCGGTATCGACCGCAGCAAGATCCAGGCCGACATCACCCAGATTCAGCAGCAGATGAAGGGCACCGCCTCTGCGGCGACCTTCAACGGCGTGAACTGGCTGAGCACGACCGCCGCCACGCCGGCGACGGTCAACCTGGTGTCGTCGTTCTCCCGCGTCGGCGCCGTGCCGACCACCGGCTCGATCGGCCTGACCGTCTCCAACTATTCGCTCTATACGTCGGCCGCGGGCGGCATTCTGGACACCGTCAGCGGCGGTGCCTCGGTCGACACGCTC
>NZ_JADPJH010000001.1 GCF_023073315.1 Bradyrhizobium sp. 1
TCGCCAACCAGAACAGCCAGAGCATCCTCTCGCTGTTCAGGTAAGCCTAAGAACCATCTGAGGGGGCCGCGCTTCTTGCGAAGCGCGGCCCTTTTCATTTTGGCGTCCCGTCCCGTGCATGCCATTTCGGCCGCTCTATTGTGACTGGGTTACGGAGCCACAAGCCTCGCGCAAACTTCACGTGCTATCGCCGCCATTGCGACAGGTTGAGCCCGCTTTTCCGCAGCCCAAAGGCATGACGCCGCCCTCTCGTACCGGTGCAAGCCCGGTATGTCCCCAACCTCAATCCAATTTTCAAAGGGACGTCAAAGATGAGTTCCAGTCTTCTCACCAACTCCTCCGCAATGACGGCGCTGCAGACGCTCCGGAACGTCAGCAGCCAGCTCTCCACCACGCAGAACCGGATCTCCACCGGCCAGCGCGTCTCGACCGCTTCGGACAACGCGGCCTACTGGTCGATCGCAACCTCGATGCGCGCCGACAACGCCGCGCTCTCCGCCGTCTCGGACTCGCTCGGTCTGTCGGCTGCGACCGTCGACACCGAATATACCGCTCTGACCGCGGTGGTGGGCGACCAGACCGGCGGCCTGACCAAGCTCCAGGCGCTGCTGGTTGAAGCCAAGACCGCCGGTATCGACCGTACCAAGATCCAGGCTGACATTACCCAGATCCAGCAGCAGATGAAGGGCACCGCCAATGCGGCGACCTTCAACGGCGTGAACTGGCTGAGCGCGACTGCGACCACACCGACGACCTTCAATCTGGTGTCGTCGTTCTCGCGCGTCGGCGGCACGCCCACGATCGGGTCCATTACCCTGACGATCTCCAACTATTCGCTCTATACGTCGGCTGCGGCCGGCATTCTGGACACCGTCAGCGGCGGTGCCTCGGTCGACACGCTC
>NZ_JADPJH010000013.1 GCF_023073315.1 Bradyrhizobium sp. 1
AGCTCGCATAGGTCGTCGTGCCACGCAGATCGGACGCGGTCGCGCCGGCGATCGTGGTGGAGACGTTGGACTTGGAGGAGTAACCGACCGTGGTCTGCAGCGCCTGGTTGG
The DNA here is from genome assembly GCF_023073315.1 of Bradyrhizobium sp. 1. Classification (GTDB taxonomy): domain Bacteria; phylum Pseudomonadota; class Alphaproteobacteria; order Rhizobiales; family Xanthobacteraceae; genus Bradyrhizobium. Next base: position 112 of record NZ_JADPJH010000013.1, read on the forward strand.
CGATCGACTTGGCGCTGTCGATCAGCTTCTGCAGCGAGGTGATGCCGGTGTTGGCAGCCTGCAGCACCTGCACGCCGTTGGCGATGCCATCGAGCAGATTGTTGATGTCGCTGGCACGGTTGTCGAGCGACTGGGCCGTGAAGAAGTTGGTCGGATTGTCCAGGGCCGAGTTGACGCTCTTGCCGGTCGACAGGCGGCTCTGCGTGGTGGCGAGAAGATCAGCGGTGGACTGGAGAGAGAGCAGGTTCTGACGAACCGACGAGGAGAGAACAATACCGGACATAAGCTGTTACCCTTCTGGTACGCAACGCAACAAACTTCGATTAGGATTAATCGATGCCGGGAAGGTGAACGTAGGTGGCTAACAAAGCATGAAGTGCGTCGCGCCAGTCCTTGCGCGGATTCACCATATGCGTGCCCGAAGAGAAATCGAGCTTGATCGTATCATCATGATCGAATGATGTTTTTTCGTGCAATCGCGACACGTTTGCTACTTGTCAACCATAACTCAGAGTGAGCAAACGGCTGCACCTGAATGCACCGTCTTCGTCCCACACCACGTCTTCGCTTGCGCAAAAAGAAAACGGCGGGGCCGAAGCCCCGCCGCTCTATCTGTCTTGCGATGTCGTCCGCGATTTAGCGGAGCAGCTGGAGCACGCTCTGCTGCGACTGGTTGGCCAGCGACAGCGCGGAGACCGCGATCGACTGGCGGGTCGACAGCGCCTGGCTGTTGGCCGC
>NZ_JADPJH010000009.1 GCF_023073315.1 Bradyrhizobium sp. 1
GATAGCGATCATCATCCCTTCATTGCCCCGCAGCAGGAGGGAGGCGTCCGCCAGCGGCTGCGGGGGGCGATCGAGATGTGTCGATATCAACAGGCGGCCGTGACCTTGCCAACACCACTTCCGAGGTTCGGCAGCGATGTTGAGCAGGATCAGCATCTCTTCGCCGTTCAGCGCGCGTTTGAAGGCAAAGACGTCGTTCTGCGAACGCAGCGGCAGCTGGTCGCCTTGGCGCAGGCACGGCTCCGCGCGCCGCAGCGCGATCAACCTTCGAAACAGGGCGAGGACAGAGCGCTCATCCCGTTGCTGGCCGGCGACATGATGCGAGCCGCCTGGACCGAGCGGTAGCCATGGGTCTCCGTCGGTGAAACCGCCATTCGGGCGGTCGTCCCAGCACATCGGTGCCCGCTCGGGATCCCGGCACAGCCCAAAGCCGGGCAACAGCTTTTCGAAGGGATCGCGGGTTCGATCGGGCGGAATGGACACCCGCTCACGGCCGATCTCGTCGCCCATGTAGAGGAATGGCGTTCCTCGCAGGGTCATCAGCAGCATCGCCAGGATGCGCATCTGCGCACCTCCGATCTTGCTTGCAACTCTC
>NZ_JADPJH010000016.1 GCF_023073315.1 Bradyrhizobium sp. 1
ATAAGGGCTAGAACGAACCACCATATTAACGGTTGCGTAATGGAGCTATTATTCGCGCGCTCTTTAGAATTGCCGGAGGAGCGTTCTTCCATGCTCGCCTGTAGATTACCTGCGGCTTGAACCTAAGACAGTTGGAACGAAGCGTCCATGCCGGTATCGTTGGTTGTCCGCCTCTGATGACCGCTTCGGGTCACAAGCCGTCCTCCATCGGCTGCGCGCGGCAGGTCAGCTTCGGGCCACGAGCGGAAGTGCTTGCGGGCCGGGAAAGAGGCTGCCCTCATTGGGTCCGGCTTGATCCACGTCAAGGAAGCGGGCCGCGCGCCGAGCATCCTCTGCATAGCTGGGAGGACACAGGGGATGCGCTGCGAAATTGGAGTGTTGCTTCTTGCGTTGGTGACCGGCCCAGCCTTGGCGCAGAAGGCCAAGGAACCCACGCTGATGGAGCAAATACGACCGGGGGTGACCTACGACGATTGCGTCGATAGGTGCAACAAGTGCGACCAATCCAGCGGCCGGGTACAGAATTGCGTTAGCTGGTACTGCGCTGGCCGCCCTAAGCGTAAGCCGGGGGCAGCACCGTTGCCCATCGTATGCCCTGGCTACGGCGATTCAAACTAGGGCACCGAGGTCGGAAACAGGCCAGTATCCAAACCCGGGTACTGTCCTAAGTAGGACCCCCATTTCAGTAGATTAGGACACGCCCGATTCACGAATGTTGACGACGCTTGTCCCAAGACGGCGCAATCTGTTCCCGGCGGATGAGGAGCACGTCATGGACAGAGTTGAATATGGTTTCGCGGTGACAACAGTTACCGGGTTTTTGGTCATGATCGCCGGGCTGTCTTGGCTAATGTTGTGAGCGAAGGCTGGCGGCGACAGGCACCAATTCGAAATTGCTGGTGCTTGCAATATGAAAGAGGCCGTCCACTCAGGCGGCCTTTCAACACAGCGAGTACAAAATCCCGCCGACCAGCACCGCCAACCAAAGCAGCGATAGGGGTAGTACAAGGTGTCACGGTCCATGGCGTTCAATGGCCGTCGTCCCAAATGTGCTCGCCGCACTCGCAAGTGAATAGGCGGATCGTGCGTCCGGTCTGGGTATCTAGGACGCGCTGCATTCGTTTGGGGAGGTTGTAGCAGGCCGGGCAACGGGGCGCCTGTGCTTGCTGTTGCTGCTTGGGCATCTCACCCTCGTCCGCCATTGGACCGTTCCCCTCCATTCCGAGGGGTTAAGTACAAAAATGTACATACGTTCCTCAAGGGGGATTTGGCCACTCCCAAAAACAAACTAGGCCACTGACGATGGAAACAGGCCAGTAGAGAACAATCAGGCAACTTAGAACTGATCGTGGGTCAACGTCCGCTTCGGGTCAATCACGTCGTTCCGACCCCATGCAAGCGGCTTCCGGTCTGCCCCGAGGAACGCACATAACACGGCACCGCCTTAGCCGACGCTATGGGCCAGAAGCGAACCTCAAATCTAGCCGGCTGTTCCAGTCATTCCTGATCTTCCTTTGCTTCAACCCGCCAGCCGATGCGAGCCAAATGCTCGTGCACGGAACGCATGCGAGATTCATCGTGAGGGCCACCCCACGGGTCCCAATCACTGGAGCATTCGCCCAACCCTCGTAGGTCCGCTATGAGGCGCGCTGCGCTACCCCCGCCGGCGCGCCAACCGCACAGTTCGCCTTTGTAAAATTGATCCTGTTTCAAAACCTCATAGGTCGCATCAGCGAAGCCGTCATCCTGAAGCGCTTCGAGGAATCCTGCGTCGTGAGCCAGATCAGCCTCAAGATTTGGGGCCGAAGTTCTGGGAGGCGGCGTGTAGATAGGTTGCTCTCCGTCACTGAATGTTACGTCGTCTCCCCTGATTTGAACGGTTCCGTGGATCCAGTTTCGAGCGTTCATGGCCAAGCGGCGCCATCGGCCATAGCCGTTCTTCTGCACAACACCGCGAGTTCGATCGGGATAAAGTGTGAAGTCGATCCTGATTGGCTCGCCCAAGCCCCAACGCACCACCGCATTACCGTGGCGCGTGCTCCAATGTCTTTGCCCGTCCCATCGCTTCCCACTCGAAGCTGGTGATAGAGGGTTAGACACCCAGCGCCCAGGAGCCTCCGCGTCTTGCTCGATATAGGGGAAATTCCTATCGAGAGAGGCTTGATGCTCTTCGTCGGAAAGCTTGTTCGTCATGGACAAATTTCTATCACAAACACCCAATGGATGTACCTGCAACGTCCGCATTGGGTCACAAGCGGTCCGCGACCCGCTGCGCGCCGCAGGTCAGCTAAGGGCCAGAAGCGGAACTGCGCTACGGTGCCTGGGGTTGAAAACGAGAATGTAGGCATGAGACTGCTTGTTCTGATTGCGACAACCTTGTTCGTCATCCGGCCTACTCCCGCCTGTGTATTATATGGGCCCGGCCCGATGTCCCCAGACTTACCGACCAGATGGGAGAGCAAACCGCTGGTCGCTAGAGTCCAGCCAATTGAACTTGTGCGGCCAAATTGGGCGCACGATGATAGCTGGCGTGAGACGGGGCGCATTCGTGTTCGCGTCATTGAAGCCCTAAAAGGTTTCAATGAGGGGCAGGTCTTCACAGTCCAAACAGGCTGGGACGGAGAGCGATGCGGCTGGCACTTTCCAAATGACAAAGCGAAGTTTGAGGAGTTCGCTAAGAACAACTATTATGTAGGGGGCGAATTCCGAACGATTGGCGGCTTTGCCGGTCAGGATTTTCGAATGATTGGCGGCGAAGAAGTATTTATGAGTTTTTGGTCTTGGCAGGACTACAAGTAATCTCTGTGACGACGGGGGACTCAATGCCCGTTTGGTCCTCGCGTCGCTCGCCTTGATCGATCTTCGTTCGCTTCGGGTTGTGCTGCAAGGTCGGCTTTGGGTCACATGCGGCCCTGGAATGGTTGCTGGCGATAAGTCGGCTGTGGGCCGAAGCTGACTTTGGCGCAACACCGTCTAGTTTGTAGGACCTCAGATGAGGTGGAAGGTAATTGCGATTAAGAAGAACACGACCAGTCCGATGCCAACCATCTTGAAGATGTAGGCATCCTCGACATCTCGCCCAAGCCATTCGAAATCTGGCCCCCACAGGACGGTTGCGACAAACCCTAGAACGAACGTAGTGATCACCAGCATCGCGTAAATGGTGCCCATTAATGAGCTTTCATTGGCCTGCGCGATTTTGCGGGATCATATCAACGACGGTCCGTCGCGGCGATGACACCAAATACGCCGATAAACAACCCGGCAAAAATCGAAACGAGTAATACCAAACAGTCCGCTGTGACGGCAGTAAATTCCGAACCTAGAACGCGACCTAATAGAAGCATCAGCAGCAGAAAAAATCCCAAGCAGAGCACCGGCAAAAGCGCACGCCGCCGCGCCGCGAGCCGCTGAGTAGCGCTGGCCACCCGAAAGTCCTGCAACAAGTTCCAGGACCGACGAGACGATACGTGGGCACTCAGGGCTCCTACGATCAAGCAAGCAGTGAGGAAGTACATCAGGCATTGGTAGAAGGAGCGGGTGAATTTCGCGCTTACGTGTTTGGTTTAGCTTTGGTTGCGGCGATTGCTTAAAAGCTTCAGATCCGATGAACCGGGCACGAAGTGAGCGCTAGTTTGAGTCTGCTTCGGGTCAAAAGCGGCGGTCGGCCCCGAGTGGGACGACTTCCGGTCTACCTTTCGCTCCGGACATGTCGCTGCGGTGTGCCAGCCATCGCGATGGGCCACGAGCGATCACCGGCGAAAGGGAACGGCCGCCTCGACTCTGCGGCGGCCGCCGTCCATTCTTGGCTGTCAGTCAGGCGGGTGCGCCTCACATCTTGACCATCTCGGTGCGATATTTCGGCAGCAGGGCCGCGATCAGTTTTCCCTTCTCGGCCAGCTCTTCCGGGGTCGGCTTCGGCGGTGGCGATGTGCGGCCTTCGACGGGGAAACCGACCGCCAGAAAGAATTCATCCTGTCCTGCCGGCGTACACATGCAAAGCATGCGAGCCGTCTTGCCGGACAGGTTCTTGAACGCGTGCGGGGCGTTCGCTGGAACGTTGACGGTCGATCCCGCGCGTACGGTGTGCGACTTGCCGCGAAAAGTGAACTCGAGTTCGCCTTCGAGCAGCGAGAACATTTCCTCGAAGTCGTGGCGATGCGGCGGGGGGCCACCGCCGGCGGGCACCAGCATATCGACCAGGCAATAGCGTCCCGCGGTCTGCGCGCCCGACACCAGGATCGTGTAAGTGCCGCCCGCCACCGAGATATGCGGCACGCCGGCACCGTCGGGATCGGCTACCGTCAGGACGCGACCAGGATCGTCGGCGGGGATCGAGGAAGCAGACGGAGCATTCGCAGGAGAGGTGTCGGTCATCTCGACTTCCGTGTCCATGATTTTGAGGAGAGGCACCTTACCATCACAAGCGGTGTCTTTTTCGAGGCCGGATGTCCGTTTCGGGTCACTTGCCAACGTCGCAGGGAAAAGCACTTCTGGCCTGCGTTACTCTCAAGCAGAGATCCCAGGATTCTAGGTAACCGTTCTAGGCCCTCCGCATCAGCTTGAGCGATGCCGCCAGCCGCAAACTACGCTTGCCCGCCAGCGCGACGCCTTCGAGCTCGCCGCTGTCCGACGTGCAGGTCCCGGAGAAGCCGATCCCGACCTCATAGCCGCCGAACACGGGGTTCTCGCCTTTCGCCGGTGTGTGCTCCTGGTTGAGCATCTCGCCCTTCCAGCGGCCGTCGGCCGAGGAATAGGAGCCGAGATAGTAGAAGAACGCATCGCCGCCGAGGATGCGGCCGTCGATCAGCAGCATCACGCCGGAGAGTCCTGCATCGACGCCGTCGAGCGCGCGCAGGCTGATTCCGTAGAGGCCGTTGGTGATACCGCCGGCTCCGATCGTGCCGCGTGGCGGCAGCGCCCCGTCGTCGAGCCGCGTGAGATTGGCCCAGAAGTTGCCGCCCGGCATGGTGTCCGCGCTGCCCTCGAGACGGATCTGGTTGCCGATCAGCCGGCCGCGTGCGCCGATCGAGGCGACATCGGCGCCCATCAGCGGCTTGTAGTTGGGATCCTCGTTATGACGTTCGGTGATCACCTCGGCGACGATCTCGCCGTCGTCGCGCTGCTGATACGTTCCAAGATGGGCGAACGCGGAATTGCCGCCGAGCATCTTGCCGTCATGCAGGCACATGATGCTACACCCGGAGGCATCGTGGATGCCGTATTCAACCTTGTAGAGTCCGTCCAGCAACGCAATGAACCCGCAAAAATCAAAGGGAGTCGCGGGCTACCTAGCATCCTCGCCGCGCCGAGACCATCCGGCTTTTCCGCGCAGGGGCCACCCGCCGAGGCACTCGCTGCATGATGCCATCATGCTCCTGTTTTGCCCGACGAGGCTGGGCAAGAATGTTGGATTTCGGGAGT
>NZ_JADPJH010000034.1:0-268132 GCF_023073315.1 Bradyrhizobium sp. 1
ACACATACGCCATTTCCGAATTTCGGTAAAGTGGAATATTTTTGCGGGGAGGGGTTGACGGGGGGGCGAAACAGGACGCGCGGCAAATCGAACGTCACGTGCACGTGCCTTGCTTGCGCGGACTCGCACCAAGGCGCCTGTGTATGCATTCGGCCAACGAGCCCAGAAAAAGCCCGGCCGTGGTGCGGCCGGGCAAGTTCACTGGAACGGAATGCTGGAAGACGTCAGTAGCGTCCCACGGTCGGGCCGCCGAACTTGTAGTTGACGCGAACCGTGACGAGGTCGACGTCCTGACGAATGCGATCCGCACCGAAGGCCAGACCACCGGGTGCCGTGAAGGTGAGGGTCCGATCCTGCATGAACAAATGATCGTATTCGACACCGGCCGACCAGCCGGGTGCGAAGCCGTATTCCAGGCCCACACCGACCGTGCCGCCCCAACGGGTGTCGTCGCCGGTGCTCGCCAGCACGGCGCCGGTTGCGGTCGAGTAGATCCGGTTGCGATTGTCGGTCACGGCCGCACCGCCCTTGACGTAGAACAGGACGTTGTTGGTGGCCCAGCCGAGCTGACCGGTGAACAGACCGAATGCGTTGATCCGTGAATCGTTACGGAAGGCCGGTCCGAACAGGGTGCTGAGATTGCTGCCGCGCAGGTCGGCCCAATCGCCCTGGGCTTCGAGGCCGAACACCCAGGTGCCGGTCTGCCAGCGATAACCAACCTGACCACCGGCAACGCCGCCTGTCGCATCGTGCGAACCTTCGGGGCCCACCAGGAAAGGTGCGGTGGAATCCCAGCTGTTTCGGCTCGAACCCCAACCGCCGTTGGCGCCGATGTAGAAACCGCTCCAGTCGTAGACAGCGGCGACGGCCGCCGGCGGCGCCTTGGTGTAAGGCCGGGCCGCCATATCCGCCGCGCCGGCGGGAGCCGACAGGCCAAGAGCCAGTGCCCCGGTCACAGTAACGAGAAGTTTTTTCATCCGCGTGTCTCCCCAAGGAAAGGATTGAAAACAAGACGTTCGCCCACCTGCCGTGCCTAGCTAATCCTTGTCCCTCGATCCCTGCTGTAGCGCGTCCGCAACACTGCCGCGGCTGGCCGGAAAAAATTGATGTAGGTTAAACACTTGTTCCACTTGATCGGCGCGACGACATGCACCGAGTTCCAATCTCGCCCGCACGTTTGATAGCTTGCTTGATATCCGTCGGTGATTCCGAAGTGCCGCCTACCGCGCGACACAGGACACAACGACCCGGCAGAAATTGAAGGCGAAGCGTCCGTAGAGAAAGCCGCTCCCTGGATCCAGCGCAGCCAGGCGATACGAATTGCCGAGAGCGCGGACAATCTCGACCATTCCCATGAATTCATCGTGCATCTGCGCCGAGTGAATGCCGAGCAGCGACAGCAACAGGGTGTGAATGCCGAGATTGCTCATGACGACCCAGCCTTCGCGCGCGGCAGCGGCATGAATTGCGCGAGATAGGCGCTCCGCCATTGATACGGCGTATCGCCGACAAAGCGCTTGAACACCGTGGTGAAGTGCGCCTGGGTCTGGAATCCTACGGTCAAGGCGATATCGACGAGCGCGATTTCGGCCTGCTTGAGCAGTTCCTGGGCGCGCTCGATACGACACCTCAGCAGATATTCGTGAGGCCGGGCGCCGACGGCTGCGCGGAACTGTGCGGCGAAATGCATCCTGCTCAGACCGGCGACCGAGGCCATGTCCTGAAGCGTGATCTTGGCGGCCAGATTCTTGTCGACATATTCCACAACACGCTTGAGGCGCCAGTTCTGCAGCGACCGTACGGTCCGGCCGGCCTCCTCTTCGAGAACACCAGCGGCCGGGTCGAGCTCGGCCCGTGCGCCGCAGGCTTGCCGGCTGAAGGTACGGGTGAGGATCGCAAGCCGCAGGGCGTCGGCCATGATCGCCGAATGGGCGTCGTGCGTGGCTTCGGTTGCCGCGAGCGCATCGGACAGGCGCCGCATGACCGGATCGGTGGCTTCTTCCGCTGCAAACGCCTGCTCGCTCTCGGCAGGCTGCCCCGCCAGGAATTTTGCAGAGAGCCGGAAGCCAGGCCCGCGAACGGCAGCTCGTTCGACGTCGGCCGCATGTGTCTCGACCGCCAGGGCCACGTCCAAGTGGACGAAGGACAGCATCGTTCCGTCTTCGCCGAACCGGTCGGGGAGTTTCGAGAGCCCGAGCCGATGGCGGTCGGTCGCCGAGATATCGATCGCGCGAACGTCATGATCCTTGATTGTCTGTGAGCGTGACATCTGCAGCGACATCGTCGAATCTCCTTGTCCCGTTTTCGATCCGGCATCGCCTGACCGGCTTGTCCGAATGTCATGGGAGCAGAGTAGTTCGGCGGTCCGCGCGATCCATTCTACGCGCGGGTGCATCGATAGGTTCTCGGGTTAACCGTGTCATACCTAGGTATGATCGCGGCATGTTCGCCGGGCGAGCGCGCCGGTGCTGCGCCTCACCGGCATCGCGGCGTGCGGTGCCTGCGGTAAGTTGACGCGTTCTTTGCGCAGATTCACCGGTGGAACCACGCGAGCTGGCCGGTTTTTCCGGGCAATGCCACCTGCTCGCACTTTGCGTGGCGCGCAGGTCTTCCACGAGAGCACGAAAATCACGCCGCGGGATGTTGTGGACGCGATCAAATCGCGGCATCAACCCTGCTGGTATGAGACAAACGACTGCCAGCGACGATGACGATTCATGATCGAACCACGGGTTCATCCATGAGCCGCGCCGGCTTGCGATTCGGGGCCGCCGTCCTCGCCGTCGCGGTCTTCCTGGTTGACGTGCTGACGCCGCTCGAGGGCGCGGTCGCGGTTCTCTATGTCGTGGCGATCCTGCTCGCGGCAAAGACCAACCGGCGCGACGACACCATCATGGCCGCGGCTGGCTGCGTCATCCTGACGATATCAGCCTATCTGCTGTCGCACGGTCTGGAGACCATCGCCTCGCCCGCCCTTCGCGTGCTGGTGAGCCTCGCCGCAATCGGGATCACGACGATGCTTGCCCTGCAAAATCACGCGGCAACGAAGCGCCTCGCGGCGCAGGCGCGCCTGCTCAACCTATCGCATGACATGATCTTCGTCAGGGATCGCGGCGGCGTGATCACCTTCTGGAACAAAACCGCTGAGCAAGTCTATGGCTGGTCGGCCGAGGACGCGCTCGGACAGCTCGCCGACACGCTTCTGCAAACCCAATATCCCGACCGGCGCGAAATCATCGAGGCCGGTCTGCTCGACACCGGTCGATGGGAGGGCCGCGTGCAGCAGCGAACGAAAGACGGCGCCGCGCTCACCGTCGATGCCCGATGGGCCTTGCAGCACGACCGTCTCGGCAAGCCCGTCGGGGTTCTTGAAACGCACACCGACGTCACCGATCGCGTGGCCGCACACAGCGCGCTGGTGCAGAGCGAGCAGCGATACCGCCGGATGTTCGACGCAAGCCGGATCGGCGTGGTCGAAGAGGACTGGAGAGAGGTCCGAATCGCGCTGCAATCGCTGGGCACCGCAGGAGCCGGGCTGCGCGACCATCTGGTGCAACATCCCGATTTCGTCCGGCATGCCCGGCAGCTTGCCAAGATCACCGACGTCAATCCGGCCTTGCAAAAGATGGCAGGTGCCGGCGGTGCCTCGGCCTTCATCGAGAACGTGGAGCGGCTTCTCGGCGCGGACGACCGGAGTTTCCTCGGCGCATTGATCGCGTTCGCGGAAGGGGAGCCGTTCTACGAAGGCGAGACCGAGCTTGTCAGGCTCGGCGGACGCAAGGTTCCCGTGCTGTTCACGATCACCTTTCCTTCCGGGCCCGACGGCGATCGCAACGTGCTCGCCTTCGTGGTCGACATCACCGAACGCAAGCAGGCGCAAGATGCGTTGCTCGCGGCGCAAGCGGAGCTCGCCCATGCCGCGCGCCTCGCCACCCTTGGCGAGCTCAGCGCCTCCATTGCCCACGAGGTGAATCAACCGCTGGCGGCGATCGTCACCAGCGGCGAGGCCGGCTTGCGATGGCTACGGCGCGACGTGCCCGATCTGAAAGAGGTTGCAACGACGATCGGCCATGTCGTCGCTCAAGGCCGCCGGGCCAGCGAGATCGTCACCCGCGTCCGTGCCTTCCTGAAGAAGGCTCCGGCCCAGCGGGACCTGCTTGAGATCAGCGAGATTATCGAGGACGCAGCGCTCCTCGTCGCGCGGGAGCTTGCCAATGACGACGTCGTCCTCACCTTCGAGGTTGAACATGGCCTGAAGCCAATCCGCGGCGACCGGATCCAGCTGCAGCAGGTGCTCGTCAATCTGCTGGTCAATGCCGGCCAGGCCATGTCAGACCAGCCCGGATCCCGCACCATCATGCTGCGCGCCAGCGCCGTCGACGGTGAAAACCTCGCCATCACGGTGCAGGACAGCGGTCCCGGCATCCGGGCCGACGACCTGCCGCACCTGTTCGATCCGTTCTTCACGACGAAGCACGGCGGCATGGGCATGGGACTTGCGATCTGCCGAACGACGGTGGAAGCTCACGGCGGCCAGTTGTCCGTCCAGAGCACGCCGGGCGCGGGGGCGACATTCCGCCTAACACTGCCATACAGCGAAGAACACCCCAGACCATGACACGACCAGACCAAGTGCAGTCGCCTGCCCAATCCCTCAACTCGGTTGTCATCATCGTTGATGACGACGCCGGAATCCGCGCCTCGCTGGACAGCCTGTTCCGATCCGTCGGCCTGGAGACGCGCCTGTTCGCCTCGCCCGCCGAACTGCTCGGCGGCTCGCTGGCGGACCGCCCAGGCTGCATCGTGCTGGACGTCCGCCTTCCCGGCGTGAGCGGGCTCGATCTGCAAAGTCAGCTCGTTCGGCAGGGCATCAGGCATCCCATCATCTTCATGACCGGCCATGGCGACATTCCGATGTCCGTGCGTGCCATGAAGGCGGGCGCGGTCGATTTCCTCGCAAAGCCGTTTCGCGACCAGGATATGCTCGATGCCGTGACGACGGCGCTCGAGCGCGATGCCCAGCACCGCGCCGAAGCCGCAACCAGGGACGATATCCGCGCCCAATACGAGACCCTGACGGCGCGCGAGCGCGAGGTGATGGGCCATGTCACCGCCGGCCTGATGAACAAGCAGGTCGCCGCCCTGATCGGCCTCAGCGAGATCACGGTCAAGATCCACCGCGGCAACGTCATGCGCAAGATGGGGGTCCGGTCCCTTGCCGACCTCGTCCGCCAGGCAGAAGCGCTCGGGGTTTCCCAGACCCGCAGGACTACGGACCAAACCTGAGTATAATTCCGGCGGGACGGCTCCGGGTGCATATAAGGCGTCATCGGCCGTGCAAAGGGAGATAACCTCCTTGCGGAACACCGCGGTCAGGATTGTGCACTAATGGCCAAAACCCCGGTGATTGCGATCGTGGACGACGACGAAGGCGTTCGTGCGTCGCTCGCGAGCCTCGTGCGTTCGATCGGCTACGAGGCCCAGGCCTACGAATCCGGCATGGATTTCCTGCGACAGGCGCCCGGAGACGATCCGGCATGCATGATCGCCGACGTCCAGATGCCTGTCATCACCGGTGACGAGTTGCAGGCCCGGCTGATCGCCGCCGGCCGCCATTTCCCGATCATCTTCATGACGGCGTTTCCGAGCGAAAATGTGCGCCAACGCGTGATGTCCGCTGGCGCGCATTGCTATCTCGGCAAGCCGTCCAGCGGTGACGAGATCATCCGCTGCCTCGAAGAGGCGCTCGCAGGTCACGCGCAATAGTCCGTCCTTCGTCGATCTGTTCGGCGCAGGACGCCCGCCGCGTCCGAACTGCCTCCAGGCCAACATCCCAACAGTGCCCCGAGGTGGAAGCGATTCCGTATTCGCGCGAACCCGCGGTTCCCCCCGGCACAGATGATCGCGCCCGGCCTCACACCCGGCATCGATGCGTCACCACGCCTGCCCTGAATCAGGCGTGCGCCTCTCGTCGCTCTTACATCACACCTCACAGCAGAGGCGCTTGATCCATTTGATTTAATTTGGCTTTTTGCGACACGCGGTCGCACCCCTCGCATTTGCAAAATCTAATACCGCTTAAGCATCCTTAACGAGCCCGGCGGTGAAATCGCACCTATCGTTTGAGCATCGACCAGTTGCATTCGGCAGCCGTCACGGCGGCAGCGGAATCCAGGATACGGGGACGCACGATGCTCAATGATATGCAAGCGGCCGGCGCCGGGTTGACGTATCAATCCAGCCGTCGCGAACCTGATGCCCCGCGGGAGACCCGCGCATTTCCCCTCGAACGAAGGTGGCGCCAATCCCACCAACGTGCCGGGAGCGCGCCCGAGGACATCACGATCTCGCGCTGGATCTGTGCGCAAGCAGGCATAAGGCATGAAGAGGCGACGACGCCTGCCGACCGATACTTCTTCGCCATCGCCTTGAAGACGACCCGCGTCAAACTGACCAGAGGCCGTCACACCATCTTCGACGGTGTCATGCCCGCGGGCACGCTCTATATCGGCGCGCCGTCGCAGCAGCTCAGTGCGCAGTTCTACGCGTCGTGCGATTTCCTGCACTTCCACGTCTCTGCCGACAGTTATTTTCCGGCTCTTCGCCCTGGAGCAGGACCTGCCTCGGCAGAGAGCCTCAACGACCTCGTCCTGCTCCGCGACCCCTTCGCCGGGCAGCTTGCAAAAGCGCTGACCGAGCGCGGCCATTCGGCCGACCGGGAATTCGCGCGCTGCATCGGCCAGACGCTCGCCATGCATCTTGCGCGGCGCGAACTGCCGCACGCGAAAGTCAATGCCTTGCCGAAATGGCGGCTGCGGCGGGTCGAGGAATATGTCGCGACGCATTTCGACCACTGCATCAGCCTGTCGGAGCTTGCCAAGGTCGCGGGACTGTCCCGGATGCACTTCGCGGCCCAGTTTCGCGTCGCGACGGGATACCGGCCTCGGGAGTACCTGCTGCATCAGCGCATCGAGCGCGCGAAATCGCTGCTGTCGAATTCCGAGACGGCCCTGGCCGAGGTGGCGCTGACCGTCGGCTTCTGCACGCAGGCGCATTTCTCGACCGTCTTCAAACGGATCACGGGTGACACGCCGGCGCGCTGGCGATGCGCCAGCCGGAACGCATTGGCTTCGTCCAGGCTCGCGGGCGTCGATCCGATTTCGACATCCAAGACCATGCCTTGCGTGCTGCTCGCGGACTTCTTGTGAATCATGCGAAATGAGAAACGGCCGGGGTTCGTGAAATACTTCTGTTACGGGATCGGCCATGCTGTGCGTGTTAGGTGACTAAGACCCCTCAAGTCACCGCTCGAGCCTCTCTCCTCCCTGGGCCTACGAGCATTTTGGGGCCGTCCTCCCCCAAGGACGGCCCCCTTTTTTCGACAGCGCAGCACGATCAACGGCGTCGTCCGTTCGGAAACTTGCCGGCGCTAACCGCTCGGGTGACGTGCAACCCAGGCGCGGACGCCCTGAAGACTCCTGAAATCATCCAGCGAACGCGCCGGAAGTTCTGGCGCAATTTCCGCGGCCATCCCGCTCAACGCGTGCCCCGGACCGAGCTCGAGAAAGCCCGACGCGCCCGCCTCGACACAGGCTTGCAGGCAATCGGCCCATTGCACGGTGTGCGAGATCTGCGCGGCAAGCTTGTCGAGGCCGGTCTCGAGCGAGACAACCGGAGCGGCATCTATTCCGCTCAGAATACGCGCACCGGTTCTCGGCGGGAACACCGCCGGCGCCAGGCGCAAGGTCTCACGAAATGCGGCAGACGCTCCGGCGAGCCGTTTGGTGTGGGAGGCAACCTCAACCGGCAACGCGACGATCCTTGCCGCGTGCATCGCGCGCGCGTCTGCGGCAATCCTGCTCAGCGCCTCACGGCCGCCGCCGATGACAAAAGCATCGCCGGGATTGACGATGGCAATGGCTGCGCCGTGACGCTCGCAAAGGCGACCGACCTCGTCTCGCGAAAGACCGCGGACGAAGATCAGTCCGTCGCCGGCGCTCGTGGCCGCATCCATTGCTTCCGCGCGGCGCGCCACGAGATCGAGCGTGGCGAGCGCATCGAACAAGCCGCCGGCGCCCCAGGCCGCGACCTCGCCGACGCTATAGCCTGCAATGATGGCTCCAGGTGGAACCGCATCTCCAAGCGCGCAGGCCGCGGCGAGCGGCTGCAAGGTGCACAGAATCTGGCCGGCACGATTGCGATGCAGGGCCTCATCGGCTTCGCCGCGCACGAAATCGCGCGGATCCCTGCCGCCAAGCAATGTCGCCGCGTGCGCGAACAGGTACGCGGCTTCCGGCGCATCGCCCGTGAGAGCGAACATCTCCCGGTGCTGCCTGCCTTGTCCCGAGCAAAGGATCGCGAGCGTCATGGTCGCGGCCTAATGGGGAAAGAGTATTGCGATCGCAATCGCCAAGGTGACGGCGCTGAATCCGGTGCTGGCGATGACCATGGACCCTGCCGTTGCCGAATCCAGCCGATAGTTGACCGCGAACAAGATTCCGAAAAAGCCCGAGGGTATTGCGGCGAGCAGGATGGCCGTTTTCGCCGCATCCTGCGGGATGGGTATGACGCGAATGACCGCAACGGCCAACAGCGGACGCACGATGTCCGAGGCCAATGTTGCAGCGATGACCTTCCAATCCGGCCGAAACGATTGCGCCGACAGAATGGCTCCGGTGAGGAACAGGGCGACGCCGGCGGCCGAACTTCCGATCAGCGCGAGGCTCGCATGGGCCAGTGCGTCGAGGCTCACATCCGACAACGCGAACAGGATGCCAAGCGCGGGCGCGAGCACCACCGGCTTGGTGATCGCACGCCGGATCGCTGTCAGGACCTGCCGCGCCGCCATTTGCTCGCCGCGCGCCTTGGCGGCGCCCATTTCCGCGATAATCAGGGTCAGCGGACTAATGAGGATCGAGCCCGCTGCCAATGCAACGGCAACCGGGACGGTGCCGGTAGGCCCCACGACCGAGTTCATGATCGGAAGGCCGACGCCGGCGAGATTCGGAAAGCCAATCGTCAACGCCTGTAACGACGCCTCCGACTTGGAGACCTTGGAGAACCTGCGTGCGGCAAGATACCAGGCGAGATAGAGCAGCAGCATCGTCACGCCGAGCACCAGGAAGAGCGGGACCTGCTCGATCATCTCATGGCGCGACGCCGAGGCGGTCGCCGCGAACAGGGAGGCCGGCAGCGCAAAATCCATCACGAGTGCATTGAGAGCATCGACGTGGAGATTGTCGACGACATGAAACTTGCCGGCGGCGTATCCCAACAGCAGAACGAAGAAGACCGGCACCAGCGCCATCAATATTGCATTGGACGTCATCGGCTCAGCCTCTCATGGGCTTCGACAAAAAGTGTCATTGCAAGCAGGTCGGCCGATCCGCCCGGGCTGAGACGACGGGCGACGAAGCTTTCGTGGATCGATTGCGCCCGTGCACGCCAGCCCGGCGCGCAGATACCGCCTGAAGCGATGAAGCGACGCGCCGCATCATGTGCAAAGCGAAGGCCGTCGAGCCCACCGCGATGCAGGAGGTTGGTGTCTTCAACGGATGCGATCAGTGCAAAGCAAGCCTCGACCCGGGCAGCTTCCGCATTCTCCGGCGCGACAGCCCTCGCTGTGCGCAAGGCCGGCAAACCGATCCCGTAGACGCTCGGAAATCCTGTCGCGGCCTCGATGCGCGCACCGCCCGCGCGAAAACGGCGGCGGGCCACGCTGCCATGGCTGTGCAGCAGCACTGGACCATCCAGTATGTTGTCACCCCACAGCCGCGCCACGACATCGCCAAGCGGGAGTTCATCGTCGACCAAGCCGCCGGCTTTCGCGCCGGCCGCAGCGCACAGCAGGCCGAGCCCGAAGATCGCGCCACGGTGCGTGTTGACCCCCGCGGTCGCCGCAAGCATGGCGCGCTCCGCCTCCAGTCCGATGATCCGCAGCCGCCCCATGCCGCAGCCGAGCGCACCCGCATCGGCCAGGCGTTGCAGATAGGGTTTGATGGCCGCAGCGCTGCGACGAAACGTGCCTGCATCCATGTCGTCGTGACTGCCGTTGTCGATATGGCTCACCAGCCCCGGCTTCGGCCAGGTTTCGAGCTCCTTGACGAGGCAGTCGGCGGCGACGGCACCGATCACAGATGCATCGGGCATCATCTGCCGCTGGCGCAGAGTCGGCCGTTCCAGACCTCTTGCGGCCGTGGTGATCATGATCCCATAGCTCCCGACACGAATTGATGCCTGCCGATCAGGACCACGCTCTCGATGCGCTTGACCAAAAGCTCGCTGGCCCCGCCGTGGAATTCGCGCCAGTTCACCGCGGCGCCGTCGGCGCCCATCAGCTCGCCATCAAGCCGCATCGGCGCGCCGGTCTCGATCGCGGCGACATCGGCGACGAAACGATCGATGTCGGCTTCGCCTTGAAACTCGAACAAGACATCGAGATCCGAACGGTCCGTCACGTAGTCGAGCCCGGTCAGCGACTGCCAGGCCAGGCTGCCGAAGACGCGCGCCTCCACCGCATGGCGAAGCGTCAGCGCGTCGAGCCGGTCGAGCGTCGGCCACCAGCTGCGCGGGGCGTAAGCCCGCGCCTGCCGCAGCAATGGCGGCCGCGCGACGGAAGCGACATGGTTGATATCGACCAGGAGGGAGATCCGTTTCTTGCCCGCCGAGGGCGGCAAAGGCAGGCCCAAAGCAAGGCCGCTTGCCTCGCCCGGCAAGGCGCGCCGCCTGATCGTCGGCCATCTCATTTTTGGCCAGCACGCGAGAAGAGGATCGGTTGCGAGATCGCCGCGCGCCTCCAGCATCGCGCACCAGCCTGCCGGGCTGACGAAGACGAGGTCGTGACGACCGGGTGAGCGCTCAGCGCGCTTGCAGGGCGAGGTCACGAACGCGCTCCGCGATCTCGGCGGCCTTCAGCCGGCCGCCACGTTCCTTGCCGAGCGCATCACGCTGGTCCCGTGCGGCCGGCATGTTGGCCAGCAACGCCTCCAACTGATCGGCCAGCGAAGCGGCGTTGCTCCATGTCATGTGAACGGCGCCCATTTGCGCGAGATTGGACAGGCCCGGGGCGAACACCGGCGTCGACTTCGCCTTCTCCTGGAGCGCCTCCATCGACAGCTTGGTGACCTTCGCCATCGAGGGCAGGTCCATCACCGCGGGTTCGGCGCCAGGCAGTCCGACCAGCACGCGCGTCGCAAGGCCCGTCGCAAGCAGCGCGCCCGCGGCCGAGTGACCGTACAGAAGGCCGATGGTCGGGCGACCATTGGTGTCCGCATGGATCAGCACTTTCGCCAGATGCGCGAGGAATTCATTCAGCCCAAGCAGCTCGTCGCGCTTGCTCATGCGCTGGCTGTCGCTGTCGACGAGCACCAGGATCGGCCCGGAATCCCGGCCGATCGAGTCCAGGACATGGCCGGACAATCTGATCGCCTCGTCCACACCCAGCGCAGTCCGGTCCGCAACGCCGAGGACGAGCATCCGGCCGCCGGATCGCAGCGTCGCCGAGCCGAGGATGACGCCCTTATCGCGCCTCACCTCATGGCCGTCGGGAAAGAGCGAGGCGAAGATTTCATCGAGCATCACGGCTGGTCCTCCCGATCCGGTTGGCAAGGGCAATGAACTGGTCGGCCGGCAATTCGGGAACGGCTTGCGAGTCCGCGATGCCTTCCGCCGTCCAGATGTCGACGGCATCCCCGCAAGCACCAAAACTGCGCAGCCGGCCGGCAAGCCGCTCCTGCTCGGCCTTCAGCCTGTCGAGACCGAACGGTCCGACCAGGCCGAGCAGCTCGAGCGCGGCCTCGCGAAAATCCTGCACATTGTCGTCGGCGAAGACATCGGCGGCGCCGAGCAGGCGGCGATGCTTACCTCCCATGGTGCGCCAGACCAGGGCACGATCGCGCGAGTCGAATTCCTCGACGCCGCGATTGGTCTCGATGACTTCGGGGCCCGACACCGCGATGCGCCCCGGCTCCGAGACGGCGAGCGCGGAGCAACAGCCCGCGATCAAGCCGCCGCCGCCATAGCATCCGGACCTGCCACCGATCAGACCAATGACCTTCACGCCAGCGCTGCGCGCTTCCATCACGGCACGCATGATCTCGGCGATGGCAAGCTCGCCGGCATTGGCTTCCTGCAACCGGACGCCTCCGGTATCAAACAGGATCAGGACGGGGATCGTGCCGATCTCGCGCGCCGCGCGGAGCAGCCCGGTCAGCTTGGCACCGTGCACCTCGCCGAAGGCGCCACCCATGAAGCGTCCTTCCTGCGCGGCGACGAACACAAGCGAACCGTCAAGCCGACCGTGACCAACGACGATGCCGTCGTCGAACTGCTCGGGAAGATCGAATATCTTCAAGTGAGGACTGACCTCGCGCTGCTCCGGCCCGATGAACTCAATGAGGCTGCCGGCATCGAGCAGCAGCTCCAGCCGCGTGCGGGCCGATGCCTCGTAGAAGCTGGTGCTGCGGGCCCGTTCGGCCGGGGTGACGTCCTTGAGCGGCGCGGTCATTGGCCGTTCTCCGCGATCAATCGCACCGCCTGCGCCAGCCGCAGCGAGACCGTATCGGGACGCGCGCCGCCGTCATTGATCGAAAATCTTAGCCCTCCGGGCGAATAACGCTCGACGAAATCGCCGATCACGGCACTCCAGACTTCGCCGAAACCGACCGCCGCGGTCTTGATGTCGACGGCGCATTCCGCGTCCGGCAGCACACGCTCCACCAGCACTTCCAGATTGCCCGAGGCGACCACGCCGACGATCGCGCTTTGTCTGGCACCACTCGCCCGGGCACGAACCGGATGTCGAAAACTGAGATCTTCCATGGCGCGTCCTCACCAGTTCCTGAATTTCGACGGGGGTGCGTACAGGCCGCCCGACCAGCGCACGAGATCCTTGATCGAGCGCGCCGCCAGCAGGCTGCGATCGGCATCGAGTGGATTGATGCCGAGATCCTCCGGCCGGCGGATCACGCCGCGCTCGCGCAGGCGCGCGACCATGCCGCGGTCCCGTCGGCGGCCGACATCGGTGTAGCCGGCAACGCCGCGGATGGCCTGCTCGCGCTCCTGCGCGGTGCGGCAGAGCAGGAGGTTCGCCACGCCTTCCTCGGTGACGATGTGGGTGACGTCGTCGCCATAGATCATGACCGGCGCGAGCTCGAGCTTCAGCTTCTCCGCGAGCTCGATCGCGTCGAGCTTCTCGACGAACAGCGGCACGTTCTTGTCGCCGAAAGTCTCGCCGATCTGCACCACCAGCTTACGGCCACGGCGTAGCGGCGCCGGACTGTCGGGATCGGCCTCCGCGCCGGCCTTCAGCCAGGGCTCGCTCGGATGACGCCGCCCGCGGGCGTCCGCTCCCATGTTCGGGGCGCCGCCGAAGCCCGCGATGCGCGAGGTGGTGATGGTTGACGAATTTCCTTGCAGATCGATCTGCAGCGTAGAGCCGATGAACATGTCGCAGGCATAGAGCCCGGCGGTCTGACAGAAGGCGCGGTTGGAGCGCAGCGAGCCGTCGGGACCGGTGAAATAGACGTCGGATCTGGCCTGGATGTAGTCGTCCATGCCGACCTCCGAGCCGAACGAGTGGATCTGCCGCACCCAGCCGGACTCGATCGCGGGAATGAGCGCGGGATGCGGGTTCAGCGCGAAGTGGGTCGCGATCCTGCCCTTCAGCCCCAGCCTCTCGCCGAAAGTCGGCAGCAGGAGTTCGATCGCCGCGGTGCTGAACCCGATGCCGTGATTGAGCCGTTGCACGCCATAGGGCGCATAGATGCCCTTGATCGCGAGCATCGCGGTCAGGATCTGGCCTTCCGTGATCGCGGCGGGATCGCGCGTGAACAGCGGCTCGACGAAGAATGGCTTGTCGGCCTTGACGATGAAGTGGACACGGTCCGCCGGGATGTCGACCCGCGGAACCGTGTCGACGATCTCGTTGACCTGGGCGATCACGACGCCGTCCTTGAACGCCGTCGCCTCGACCACGGTCGGGGTGTCCTCGGTGTTCGGGCCGGTGTAGAGATTGCCCTCGCGGTCGGCGCTGACGGCGGCGATCAGCGCGACGTGCGGCGTGAGGTCGATGAAGTAGCGGGCGAACAGTTCGAGATAGGTATGGATCGCGCCCAACTCGATCTTGCCGCCGAACAGCATGCGCGCGATGCGCGCCGATTGCGGCCCGGAATAGGCATAGTCGAGCCGCTTCGCGACGCCGCGGTCGAACAGGTCCAGATGTTCGGGCAGGACGACGCCCGACTGCACCATGTGCAGATCGTTGACCTTGGAGAGATCGACAGCCAGCAGCGCATGACTCAGCAGATCCGCCTGCTTCTGGTTGTCCCCTTCCAAGCAAACCCGGTCGCCCGGCCGGATCACGGCCTCCAGCAGGCGCGTGACGTCGTGGGCTTCGACGACCTTGCCGCGGGCAAGGCCGGCGCCCGCCACGATGCGGGCATCACGCGCGACGCGGTTGTTCTGCCAGCTCGTCATGACTGTCATTCCTTCGCCAGACTGGCGCCGCACCGAGGCGTCAGCGCTTCTTCGATTGCGTTCGTGAAATTTCGGGGCGGTCGGGCCGGCGGGAGTGCAGACTCTCCCGCCGTCCTTCCTCTGCCGATCGTGCGTCAGGACCGGCAAAAGCCTCGTCAGCGCGTGACCGGCTGCTGGATACTGCGCGCGGCGCGGGCGATAATCGCCGCCACTTCCTTCGGATGCGACTCGTAGACGGAGTGGCTGGCGCCCGGGATCACGGTGGTCTGGCTCTTGGCGCGCTCGTAGTACCAGCGCTCCAGATCCGGATTGATGATCTGGTCGCTGCCGGCGACGATGCCCCAGCTCGGCTTGGTCTTCCACGCCGCCGCCGTCAGCGGCGTGCTGAACACCTGGGTCGCGGCCAGCACCTGGGAGCGCGCGACGAACTCGGCGCGCTCACGCGGCAGATCAGGCGCGAACAGTTTCGGGAATTGCACGGGATCGAGATAGGTGAACTTGTCCGGCGTCACCTTGATGACACCTTCGGTCTTGCCGAGCACGCTCGGCGTCTTCTTGCCCAGCGCCGATTCATCCTCGCCGACGTCGGGCGCGTGCGCAGCGACGTAGACGAGACCGACGACGTTCGGATGAACGCCCGCCTCAGTGATGATCGAGCCGCCGTAGCTGTGACCGACAAGGAGGGTTGGACCATCCTGGAGATCGAGAATGCGCTTCGCCGCCGTGACGTCGTCGGCAAACGACGTCTCGGGCTCCTGCACCATGGTGACGCGGAAGCCTTCCTTGATCAGGATCTCGTAGACCGGCTTCCAACCGGAAGCATCGACCCAGGCGCCGTGCACCAGGACGATGTTCTTCGGGGGTTCTGCGCGCGCGGGGGCGACGGTCGAGAGCAGGGAAAGAGCGGCGGCAAAGGCGAGGCCGGCGTTGAGGTGTTTCATGTCGGGATCACTCCGGGTTGGAATGACGCGACACTAGGTCCGGGGCCTGCCATGCGTATTTCCGCAAACAACTATCCTTGCGACTTCGCACGCCGGCACGCGTGACTGGCGACGATCGCCACTCGCACACCCGCCGGACGCGGCCTAGCTGAG
Organism: Bradyrhizobium sp. 1; assembly: GCF_023073315.1. Lineage (GTDB taxonomy): Bacteria > Pseudomonadota > Alphaproteobacteria > Rhizobiales > Xanthobacteraceae > Bradyrhizobium. Next base: position 15,570 of record NZ_JADPJH010000034.1, read on the forward strand.
AGACGCATCTCAAACCGATGGCGAACGTCATGCAACTGACATCCGTGACAGGATCTCTCGCGCCCGTGAACGACCGGCGTTCGGACACGAAAGACGATCGATACGCGCTCTGTCATTCACGACAAATTTGCTGACCCCACTCGAAAGCCAAGCATAGGATCGAACAATGACATCCATCGCGAAGTGCCGGGTCGCCTTCTTCGTCGTGCTCTGCGCAACGATGCCGGCCCATGCTGGAACCTGCACGGATGACATCGCGCAAACCCAGGCCCAGCTCGATCTTGCCATCGAGAAGGACGCGGGTTCCCACGGCTGGAAGCCGGAGAGCCTCAACGCGTTGCGCAACCGTCAACCAACGCCGCGCTCGCTCGCGGAATCGGAAGGCGATAACGGCCTCGATTTCACCGACGCGCTCGATTCGCTCGATCGCGCCCGCACCGCCGATCGCACCGGCGACGTCGCCGCATGCAGCCGGGAAATCGCACACGCGCGCGCCGTCCTGAGATAGCGAAAGGCGACTCCAGGACCGTTGGCGAAGCGATGTGTCTCGCCGTCGTGCAGCCGGGGAGCAGGACGTGCGTTCTGGAAATACCTGCACACGCGCACCTTCCTATTGTCGATCTCAGTCAGCCGGAGGCTCGTTCCATGCGAAAGCAGCATCTAGCAAACCACGGTGTGATGCTTGCGGCGGCCATCCTGTGGCTGGTCTCGGGCGTCGCCATCGCTCAAACAACAGTGCCGGGAATGCAGCCTCCGGCCGGCATGCTTGCGACGTCACCGCTCAATCCGCAATCGACCCGGCCCGTGGGCATTCCGCTGGGATCGACCGAGATCGCAACGCAGGGCATCTCTCCGATCACTCCCGCGCAAGGTGCAATGGGCTGCGCCGGATCCAGCAATACTGCATCGACTGGAGCCTTGTTCGACGGCGGCGGGCTGTCCAGCGGCTCCGCAGCCAATTGCGCCGGCAACGGCGTCGCTGCGTCACCCCTGCCCTCGACATCGACGCTCGGGCGCGTCGGGATTCCTCTGGGAGCCACCGAGATCGGCGGCGCTGGAATCAGTCCGACCGTGCCCGTGCCCGGCCCCACCTCCACGATCGGCACGACTCCGATCGACGGCTCCGGCAATCCCTGAAATCAAGAAGGACCATCGCCGTGAAACGGAACCTCACCATTGCGCTGCTTGCACTCGCCGCGATCCTGACCGGCTCAGGTCTCTGGTTCTTCGGCCCCGACCGGAAGCCGGCGGTAGCAGCCGCGCCCGTGCCCGCCGCCGTACCAGTGGTCGCCGCCACCATCACGGGCAAGGACGTTCCGATCTATTTGCGCGGCATTGGCACGGTGATCGCTTACAACACCGACGTCGTCCGCAGCCAGATTCAGGGACAGATCATCAAGATCGCCTTCACCGAGGGACAGACCGTCAAGGCTGGCGACCTGCTCGCCCAGATCGATCCGCGTCCGTACGAGGCACAGATCGAACAACTGACGGCCAATCGCGACAGGGACCAGGCGCAGCTTGCGAACGCCGAGGCCAATCTCTCCCGCTACAACCAGCTCGGCGACAAGGGCTATGCGACCCCGCAACTGATCGAGACGCAGACGGCGCAGGTGGCGCAGCTCAAGGCCGCTGTGAAGGCGGACCAGGCGCAGATCGACGAGGCCAACGTCCAGCTCAGCTATACCAGCCTGACGTCGGCCATTCCCGGCATCACCGGCGTCCGCCAGATCGATGTCGGCAACGTGATTCATCCGACCGACGCGAACGGTCTCGTCGTCGTCACCCAGATCGAACCGATCTCGCTGCTGTTCACCCTGCCACAGACGGATCTGCCCGTGATCCAGGAGCACGCCGCAAAGGGTGCGCTGAAGGTCATCGCCTGCAGCCAGGACAACAAGATGAAGCTCGACGAAGGCACGCTGCTGCTGGTCAACAACGAGATCGCGGGGACGACCGGCACCGTGCAGCTCAAGGCCGTGTTCCCGAATCATGAGCACCGGCTGTGGCCGGGCCAGCTGGTGAACGCGCGTCTTCTGCTCGAAATTCAGAAAGACGCGCTCACTGTCGCCGGCTCGGCCGTGCAGCAGGGGCCGAACGGCAGCTATGTCTATGTCGTGGCCAAAGACCAGACGGTCGCCTTGCGGCCCGTTCACGTCGCCCAGATCAGCGATGGCCAGGCCCTGATCGACAAAGGGCTGAAATCAGGCGACATCGTCGTGACCGACGGCCAGTACCGGCTCACGGAAGGCAGCCGCGTTCACGAACTGCACGGCAAGGCCGCGCGCGAAGCCGACCTGCAGAGCGCCGTGCAGGACGCGATCCCATGAACCTCTCCGCGCCCTTCATCCTGCGGCCGATCGCAACCGCCCTGCTGATGGCGGGCCTGCTGCTGTGCGGCCTCGCGGCCTATCCGCTGCTGCCGGTCGGCGCGCTGCCGAACGTCAATTACCCGACCATCCAGATCTCGGCGCAACTGCCCGGCGCTGACCCCGGAACGATCGCATCGTCGCTCGCCACGCCGCTCGAGCAGCAGCTCAGCCAGATCCCCGGCGTCACCCAGCTCACCTCCTCCAGTGCGCTCGGCGTCGCCCAGCTCACGGTGCAATTCCAGCTGTCGCGCACGGTGGACAGCGCGGCAGTGGACGTGCTGGCCGCGATCAATGCCGCGAGCCCTTTCCTGCCGCCGAACATTCCCTACCCCCCGACGATCAGGAAGGTGAATCCGGCGGAGACGCCGATCATGCTGATCGCGCTGACGTCGGACTCGCTGCCGCTAACCACGGTCGATGCCTATGCGGAGAACATCCTGCTGCCGAAGATCTCGCAGGTGCCGGGCGTCGGCCTCGTCGGAATCGGCGGCCAGCAGAAGCCCGCGATCCGCGTTCGCGTCAATCCGCAGGCGCTTGCCGCCCGCGGCATCGGCCTCGAAGACGTCCGCAACGTGATCGCCGGCGCCAATGTCGACCTGCCCAAGGGCACGCTCAACAGCCCGCGCGTCACCTATACACTGAACACCAACGATCAGCTGCTCAAGCCCTCCGCCTATGAGGACCTCATCATCGCCTATCGCAACGGCTCGCCGGTGCGGATGCGCGACATCGGCTCAGCGGTCGACGGGCCCGAGAACGATCTGCTGGCCGGCTGGTACGGCAAGGAGCCCGCCATCATCCTGGCGGTGCAGCGCGTTCCCGGCGCCAACGTCATCGAAACCGTCGACCGCATCAAGAAGCTGCTGCCGCAGCTGCAAGCCTCCGTTCCGCCGGCGATCAAGGTGACGATCGCCGCCGACCGGACCGCCACCATCCGCGCCGCTGTCTCCGACGTTCAATTCACGCTGATGCTGACGGTCGCACTGGTGGTGATGGTCATATTCCTGTTCCTGCGAAATTTCTGGGCCACCGTCATCCCGGCGATCACGGTTCCCCTGTCGCTGGTCGGCACCTTCGCTGTCCTCTACGTGCTCGGCTACAGCCTGGACAACCTCTCGCTGATGGCGTTGTCGATCGCGGTCGGCTTCGTGGTCGACGATGCCGTCGTCGTCATCGAGAACATCGTGCGCCATCTCGAGCAGGGCATGACGCCGATGGAGGCCGCGCTCAAGGGTTCCAGCGAAATCGGCTTTACGATCGTCTCCATCACCCTCTCGCTGATCGCGGTGTTCATCCCGCTGTTCCTGATGGGCGGTTACGTCGGCAAGCTGTTCCAGGAATTCGCCGTCACGATCACCGCTTCCCTGCTGCTCTCGCTCATCATCTCGCTCACGCTGACACCGATGATGTGCGCGCGGCTCCTGAAGGACGAATCACGCAGGAAGCATGGCCGCGTTTACCTCTTCTTCGAACGTGGTTTCGATGCCCTGCTGGCGCTCTATGCGAAAGGCCTGCGCATCGTGCTGCGCCATCGCTTCGCGACGCTGCTGGTGATGCTCTCGACCGTCGCGCTGACCGGCTATCTCTACGTGATCATTCCGAAAGGTTTCTTCCCGCAGCAGGACACGGGGCAGATCGTCGGTATCACCGAGGCCGCACAGGACATCTCCTTCCCCGCGATGTCCGAGCGCCAGCAGGCGGTCGTCGACATCCTCTCGAAGGATCCGGCGGTGCAGTCCGTCGCGAGCTATATCGGTCCGGGCGGCCCGACCGCGACGCTCAACCAGGGACGCATCTTCATCGTCCTGAAGCCGAAGCCTGAGCGCAAAGCCAGTGCAGATCAGATCATCGAACGGTTGGGACCTGCGCTCGCCCATATCCAGGGCATCAGGCTTTACATGCAGGCGGCGCAGGACATCACCATCGGCGCGCGGCTGTCGAAGACGCAATATCAGTACACGCTGACGGACGCCGATTCCAACGAGCTCACCAATTGGTCGGCGATCTTCCTGGCAAAACTCCGCGCGCTCGACCTCATCACCGACGTCGCGAGCGACCAGGCCAATGCCGGCCCGCGGCTGGAGGTCACCGTCAATCGCGAGGTCGCATCGAGCTTCGGCATCCTGCCCACGACGATCGACAATACGCTCGACGACGCATTCGGCCAGCGCATCGTCTCCACGATGTTCACCTCGCTGAACCAGTACCATGTCGTGATGGAAGTCGATCCGCGCTTCCAGTACGGACCGGAAGCGCTCAAGGACATCTACCTGAACTCGGCCACTGGCCAGCAGGTGCCCCTGAGCACGCTGGTTCACACCGTGATCAAGCCCGCACCGATCCTGATCAACCACCAGAGCCTGTTTCCCTCGGTGACGATCTCGTTCAACCTGAAGCCCGGCGTCGCGTTGGGCGATGCTGTGACGGCGATCCGGAACATCGAGACGAGTACCGGCAAGCCCCCCTCGCTAACGGCCTCCTTCCAGGGCAATGCGCAAGCGTTCCAGTCCTCCCTGTCGGGCACGCCGCTATTGATCGGGGCGGCGCTGATCGTGATCTACATCATCCTCGGCGTGCTCTATGAGAGCCTGATCCACCCCATCACAATCCTGTCGACGCTGCCCTCGGCCGGCATCGGCGCGCTGTTGCTGCTGCTGGCGGTTCACATGGATCTCAGCGTCATCGCCATCATCGGCATCATCCTGCTGATCGGCATCGTCAAGAAGAACGGCATCATGCTGGTCGATTTCGCCCTCGAAGTGGAGCGCCGGCAAGGGCTCAGCCCGGAGGAAGCGATCTACCAGGCCTGCACGCTGCGCTTCCGCCCGATCCTGATGACGACGATGGCGGCGCTGCTCGGCGGCGTGCCGCTGATGATCGGCAGCGGCACCGGCGCGGAGCTGCGCCAGCCGCTCGGCTACACCATCGTCGGCGGCCTGATGCTGTCGCAGGTGCTGACGCTCTACACCACGCCCGTCGTCTATCTCTATCTCGACCGGCTCAGCAACTGGCTCACCGGGCGCAAACCGCGGGCAGCCGGGACATCCACCCCTTCCACGACCGAGGCAGATACGGGACTGAGCCATGAATCCGCTTGAGAAGGTCACCGCCCGGCATCACGCCGGAGAAGCTGGTGACCATTACGGGCGGCGTGACGACACCCGCCGCAGAGATGGCTCAGGCCGCGGGCAACAAGCAACCCGATCGCGGCTTCGTGCGTTTTGACAAAGCGCCTGCGAAAACACAAAAGACCGTTCTTCGGCGTCGCGATAGACGTTCCGCATGATGCTTGATCGCCTGGATGGCTCTAACCCCGTACAGCCCCAGCGATGGTGGCGCCGTGTGCTGCCTATCCAGACAATACGGGATCGCATCCTACTGTGGGCTTGGGGCAGCCTCGTTTTGACCCTGCTGTCCTTCGCCTGCTCGCTGCTCGGAGACAATTTCACGGCAATCGCTTTCGCCGCTTTTCTGGCCGCTTCGCTGACGCTCGTCGGCGCGATCATGGATATCACGGCCCTGAAGAAGGCCCATACCGAGCTGGAGCGGAGCGAGCAGCGTTACCGCCATTTGTTCAGCCGCATGCCGATCGCGTTCCGGCAGCTCGACGCCAGCAGGCTGGTCGTGCTGTTCCGAAAATTGAAAGCCGAGGGCGTCGAGGACCTCGGCCCCTATTTCGACAGCCATCCCGAGTTCCTGCGGACCTGCATGGACGCGCTCTCGTTTCAGGAGGCCAACGAACGGGCCATCCAGATGTTCGGAGGCGGCGTCGACGACTATGTCGGACGTTCCATGGCCGAGACCTGGAAGGAACGTCCCGACACGTTCCGGCGGGCCATGGAGTCCCGTTATCGCGGCGAGACGAACTTCGAGGAAGAGACCAGGATGGTCACGTGGGATGGCCGCGTCGTCGACGTTCTCTTCACGACGGCCCGGGTCGGCCCCATCAACGATCTTGAAGTCAGCCTGGTCGGCACCATCGACATCTCACAGCGTGTTCGCGCCCAGCAGAAGCTCCAGCACGTGCAGGCCGAGTTCGCGCATGCCGCGCGCGTCTCGATGCTCGGCGAATTGACCGCGTCGATCGCCCACGAGGTCAACCAGCCGCTGGCCGCCATCGCCACCAACGGCGCCGCCGGGCTGCGGTGGTTGAACAGGCCCACGCCCGATATCGTCGAGATCCGCAAGGCCATCGAGAACATCGTCGTCGATACCCAACGCGCCGCGAACATCGTGGCGCGCGTTCACGGGATGGCCTCCCGGAAAGCCCCCGAGCAGACATCCCTGTCGTTCGACGAGATCATTCGTGAAGCGCTTCTCTTCCTTCGACACGAGATGGAATCCCGCAGCGTAACGATCCTGCACCAGCCCGATCCGAGCGCGCCGCAGGTACTCGGTGACCGCACCCAGCTGCAGCAGGTGATCGTCAATCTCGCCATCAACGCGGTGCAGGCGATGACGCAAGCAGGATATGACGATTGCAGGATCATCATCAGCACGGTCACACAGGACGCCGCAACGTTGTGCTGTTCCGTGGAGGACAACGGTCCCGGCATCGCCGCCGAGCATCTCGATCGGCTGTTTGAAAGCTTTTTCACGACCAAGGACAGCGGCATGGGCATGGGACTGCCGATCTGCCGGTCGATCGTCGAAGCGCATGGAGGCCGGATCGGCGCCGAAGGCAATGGCGCGCATGGCGGCGCCCGCTTCTGGTTCACGCTGCCGATACCCGTTTCGCCGGCGGATTCGCCGCGCTGCGACCTCCAGGCCGATACGTGATCGCGACGTCTCCGGCGCGGCTGCTATTCCCCGGTAGCTGCCGAACGCACAAGGCGGATCGGGACGCCCTTGTATGATGGCGTGAAGCTGAGGGGGTCGCGGGCATAGAGCGGGACCAACGGATTGGTCTCCGGATAGTACGCCGCACAGCAGCCGGTCGGAAAGGAATAGGCCACGACGCGGAAGTTGCGCACGGTCCGCTCGGCGCCGTCGGTCGAGGCGGTGATCAGGTCGACGCGGTCGCCGTCGGCAAGCCCGCGCTTCCTCAACTCGTATTCGTTGAGGAAGATCACGTCGCGCTGGCCGAACACGCCGCGATAGCGGTCGGACAGCGAGTAGAGCGTGGTGTTGTACTGGTCGTGGCTGCGGATGGTGGTGAGCCACAGGGAATCCGGGTCGGTCTGCGGCGGATCCTCGCCGCAGCCTGGGAAGACCAAAAAATTTGCCTTGCCCGACGGCGTGGCCCAGATGCGCTCGCGTGCCGTCGAGGTGAGATGAAAGCCACCTGGGACGCGGATGCGGGCATTGTAGCCCTGGAAAATGGGCAACACCGCCTCGATCGCATCGCGGATGCGGTCGTAATCAGTCACGAAGCCGTCCCAATCGACCACCGTGCGCTCGCCCAGCGTCGCCTTGGCGACGCCGGCGACGATCGCGATCTCGCTGAGGAGATGCTCCGATGCCGGCTTGTTGCGGCCGCCGGACGCATGCACGCCCGGCGGGCTGAAGCAGTCAGTGCGTTCCTGAAAAAGGAAGGCTGTTCCCGAAAGCTGTGTCGGCAACCACGAACTAGGGTGGGCGTCCGGAGCTCTTCGCCGCAGCGGGCTTTCGACTATTTTCAGGAGCGACCCAATGTTTTCACGACGAGATTTGCTGGCCATGTCCGCGGCAGGCGCCGCCATGGTCGGGTCCGGTGCGCAGGCCGCAACCTTCGGCAATCCGGACGAGCCGCCGCAAGGCGCTATCAACGCCAAGAGCCCCGGAAGCCTGACCGATCCCGGTCCGCAAAACCCGGAGCTCGCCAAGCAGTTTCCCTCGGCAACAAGTCCGCCGGCGACCGATGTCGGCGGCTTACCGATGAACTGGGCCTCGTTCAACAATGCGCCTCGGCGCATCCAGGACGGCGGCTGGGCCCGTCAGGTCACGGTCGCGGATTTCGCGATCTCGAAGGAGATCTCCGGCGTCAATATGCGGCTCTCCGCCGGCGGTATCCGAGAGCTGCATTGGCATCAGGCCGCCGAATGGGCGATCATGACCTACGGCAGCTGCCGCGTTACGGTGCTCGACGCCGAGGGCCGCCCCTATGTGGGCGACCTCAAGGCCGGAGACCTCTGGTATTTTCCAGCAGGCGCGCCGCATTCGCTACAAGGACTGGGGCCGGATGGCGCCGAGTTCGTGCTCTGCTTCGACGATGGCCACGCGAATGAGTTCAACACGCTGCTGGTGACGGATTGGTTGGCGCACACGCCGCCGGATGTGCTTGCCAGAAACTTCGGAGTGTCGGCCGAAACCTTCGCCAAGATCCCCCTGCACAATCTCTGGATCTTCCAGGGCACGGTGCCCGGCGATCTCGCGGCGGATCGAGCGGCCGTCGCTAAACATGCCGAGGCGGTGCCCTACCCGTTCATTTACCCGCTGGGCAGCGCGCCCCCCTTCAAGGAAAGCTCTGCGGGAAGTATCCGCGTGGCCGACAGCAGCAACTTCAAGGTGGCAACCACTGTCGCGGCAGCGCTGGTGACGATGCCTCCGGGCGCAGTCAGGGAGATGCACTGGCACCCGAACGCCGATGAGTGGCAGTATTACATCAAGGGCAAGGCGCGGATGACGGTGTTCGACACCGGCCCCAACGCGCGGACGACGGATTTTGCGGCCGGGGACATCGGCTATGTCCCGCGCAATTTCGGACATTACGTCGAGAACATCGGCAACACCGAGGTTCAGTTCGTCGGTGTCTTCCGCGCGCCGCGCTATGAGGAGGTATCGCTCTCCAACTGGTTGGCACACACCCCGCCCGGACTGGTCGCCCAGCACTTCAACATCGACGAGAAGGTGGTCGCCAAATGGCCGGACACCGGTCCAGGCATCATGCCGAAATCCTGACCGGGCAAGGTCCCGAACGACAAAGGCGCCGGAGCGCCTTTGTTTTGTCCGCTGGGCCGCAAACCTTGCGAGGCCGGGCCGCCGGTTAGTAGTGATCGACCGCGGAGACTGCCTCGCCTCTCCATCGGCGAGGCCATCGCGCGCGCGCTTCCGCGAACGAACGTCCTTTTGCCGAATGGCATGGCGCCTCGGCCTGCGACGTGGCTTCAGTGCGGATGGCCTGGATGCCGGCACAGCCAGAGAACGCACGCCGACGATGCAATCGGCAGAGCGAGGCTCCAGGGTCCCAGCCATCTCGTCACGCAACCACCGACAGCGGCCCCGAGCAGAAACATCAGGCAGAGCATAAGCATGACTCTGGCGCCACGCGCCGCATCGAGATCGGATGCCTCAACAAGCTGGTCGATGGCTCGCAACATATTTCCCGTGACGGTGACCGAGAGATACTTCCAGCCCCCGACCTGCCTGAAACTCGCCGATTGCAACGCGACGCCGAAGGAGATGACGAGGATCGTAATCTGATCGGAAATGCGATGGAGCAACAGCATCGCCGCGGCCAGGCAGACGATCTCTCCGACAAGACAACGCAGAGCCGCCCGGGTGTAGACTGCCACCACCGCCCCCAGGACGAAGGCCGCGAGCGGAAGCAGATGTTGAAGCGCGCGCTGCCATTGCCCGGACAGGGCATAAACGCCGATGAAGACGACATTGCCGGTCTGCGAACTCGCGAAGGCACCGAGCGACATCCATGTAAAGGCGTCGAGGAAACCTCCGGACATGCTGAGCAGAGAGGCAACCAGCAGCGATCGCTCCGGAGCGTAGACCTCGACGCTTGTCTCGGCCAAGGGCTCCGTTGATGCGGCTTGCATCGCCATAGTCGCCGGTCCGCGAGTCAGCAGCCGGCGCGCGGCGCGGCCTCTTCAGGCAACAAAACGCGGCGCGGATGCGTGAAGACGCCGTATCCGTCGTCGCGGGCGACGGCGAGAAGCGTGATTCCCGCTTCATTCGCGGTCTGGATCGCGAGCGCGGTCGGCGCAGAAACGGCGACGATAACAGGCACGCCGATCATCGCCGCCTTCTGCACCATCTCTATCGAAACGCGGCTCGTCAGCAGCACGGCGCCATCGCGGGCCGAAATGCCGTCGCGGACGATTGCACCCGCGAGCTTGTCGAGCGCATTGTGCCGACCGACATCCTCCCTGACCAGCACAATGCCGGTGCGAGGACGCCAGAGGGCCGCCGCGTGAACGGACCGCGTGTGCTGATTCAACGTCTGCAGGGGAGACAGCGCCTGCATGGCGTTCAGCAGATCCCGTGCGTGAAAGGCAATGCCGGGGCTCTCGACCCGCGACGGCGTGCGACGCGCCTGCTCGAGACTTTCGATGCCGCATCGCCCGCACCCGACCGGACCGATGATGGCGCGGCGGCGCGCGGCCAGTATCGCCGCGCGGTCACCATCGAGCCACATCCGCACTTCCATGCCGAGCTCGTTCGAGATCAGCTCGATGCTCCCTATCTCGCTTGCGCGGTCGATGATGGCCTCGGTAAGGCTGAAGCCGATGCCGAAATCCTCCAGATCAGCCGGTGTCCCCATCATCACGGCATGGGTCGATCCGTTGTAGGTGAGCGCGACGGCGCTCTCCTCGGCGATCAATCGCGACGTCGATTTCGTCCGGCCGCCGCGCCAGGCGATCTCCCGGTGCCGCGTGTATGTCGAGCCCGTCATCATGGTCACACCGTCTTGTTCCTACACGATCGGACCGCTTCGGCCGGTCTCGTACAGGAACCAGACGCGCCGCTCCGTCTCGTCGATCCAGTTTTCCAGCAGGCTTGCGGTCGCGACATCACCGTATTCGTCGCAGAGCTCGTGGACCCGGCGCATTTCCCGCGTCAGCTGCTGATTGTCGCTGCGTAACTCGGCCAGCATGTCCTGCGGATCGACATAGTCGGCGTCGTTGTCGAGGATGCGCTGCTCGCGCGCGATCTGGCCGATCGAGCGCAGCGTCGTTCCGCCGATCTTGCGCGCCCGCTCGGCAATGTCGTCGGTCATGGCAAAGATCTGCTCGGCCTGCTCGTCGAGCAGGAGGTGATAGTCGCGAAAGTGCCGGCCCGACACGTGCCAGTGGAAGTTCTTGGTCTTCAGGTACAGCGCGAAGACGTCGGCCAGCAGCGCCCTCAGCGCGGCTGGAACGTCCCGGTTTGCATTGGCTCCGAGATCGGTCGGGCTTTGGAGGTCCGCCTTGGTCATTGTCGTCATCCTTCTTGGAGGGTTGGAAATTTTTCAGCCACGCGTTTCGCCGGCGCGCGAAGCGCTCATTCCGCCGCCGTCGTCCTGCTCTTTAGTGGAAAGAGTGCGATCGTCCCGAACACCCCGTCGCGGCGGACCAAGGCGTGGAACAGCGCTGCCGCTACGTGCAGCAGCACGAGGGCAAAGAACGCGAGGCCCAGATAGACATGGGCATTCCACAGCAGCGTGTGGACGCGGTCGCTCTGCGGCAGCAACGCCGGAATTTGAATGCCGCCATACAGGACGACCGGATAGGCCGCGGCCCAGAGCATGCCGAGGCCCAATAGCGGCATGACGATCATGCAGCCATAGAGGAACAGATGCGACAATCTCGCTCCCAGCTTGATCGTTGGCGGAAGATCAGCCGGCAATGGCGGTGCGCCGTAATGGCGCCGCAGAGCCAGCCTGATCATGACGAGGATGAGAAGGGTGACGCCGAGCGTCTTGTGGATCATGATCAGCGGCAGATATGTCGGCGCCACGGTGGAGACCATGCCGACGCCGATGAAGAGCATGGCGATGATGCAAGCTGCCATCAGCCAGTGCAGAAGCCGCTGGATCGGGGCGAAACGACGGGGAGCGCTCATGGCTTGGCCGCCCCGGTTCGCGGATAGTCGCCGGCTTCGGCCGCGCGCAAATCGTAGGACTTGCGATAGACCGAGGAGCGCGCGGCGGGGAAAGGATCGTCCGACAGCCGGATGCCCCGCGGCAGGACGGTCGGATCAAAGTTGATGTCGCGGCAAGGCCCGTCCTGCTCCGGTTCGATCCGCTGCACGACGAGCGTTCCGACCTGCACCGTACGGCGACCTTCGGGCCAGGCCTTGCTCGGGTCTGCGGTTGGATCTCCGGGATCAGCGACCGTCGTGACCATCGTCCAGCGTTGCGGGCCGGCGATCCGGACCCGCTCCGTGATCTCCTGCTCGAGAAAATCCGGGCCGCGGCTTTGCAGCTCGGCTTGCGAAACCGCAGTGCCCTTCGCCGTCGGCAGCAGCGACCATCGCACCGCATGCTCGCCGCCCTTTGCATCCGTAAAGATGAAGCTGTTGAGCCCGTGGTAAGGCTCCTCCGCATAGCTGGTGGTCCACGGCGCCGTCTTGGCCCAGGTCGCGAAGGCCGTGAATTCCGGATTGGCCTGGATGAACATCTTCATCGCCTCCGGGTCCTTCTTGCCCGATGCAATCAGCAGGTCGTGAAACGCTTGCGGCGTCGACACTGCAAAGATCGGCGGATTGATCAGGGCCATCCGCCACTCCTCGCCGTCCGCCGCGGCGATCTGCAATCCCAGGCCCCGCACGCGCACGGTCGCATCCACGGCGTTCGGATCGGCGGTGCCAAGATTGAATCGGCCCAGCGCAGCATACGTGCCTCGCTCGAAGACCCTCGCGCTGGAAAGTTCCGCGCCGTTTCCGTTCGCCTCGAAGACGCCGGTGAAGCAGATGCCCTTGGCATGATTTCGCCGGTGCCCGAACGGCGCGCCGCTCGGAGGCGTCAGCGCCGAAATCATCTGTTCCGGCGTCAGGCGCCCGGGCGAGAGCCACCCTGCAGTGTATGCGAACGCGGCAGCGCTGCCTCCAAGGACCGCCGCGATCAACACGAGCGAGCCTGATCCGGAGCGCGACGGGTTGCCTGACTGGTTCATCGCTTCTCCTTGCAACGTGCGAACCCGCCGACGACCGGTCACACGGCCCGTCCTGTCGAGCGGCTCAGGTTCCTTGTAGCCGGCAGCCACGGGCCCGATCTTCTGAATCCCACCGGCATTTTCGTGAAGGCACGCCCGGCGTGCTCCGGTCCGTGAGGAGGTTCGTCCGGACCCGCTTCGGGCTTTCTGGAAATATTCCGTGCGATCTGAAAAACATCCGCCGGGCTCGAAAGACCCATCTGGTGCCGGGGCCTATGTCAGATGCTCTTCGCGCAAGGCCAGCGGTCGATCGCCGAATGATGAACGGGTCGCGACGGCGCTGACGTCCTTGCGGAAGCTGGAATGCGATTGGGGATCGAATGAGCAAAGTGATCGTCGTCACAGGAGCTGCAAACAGCATCGGACGAAGTACCTGCAGGAAATTGGCGCAGGCCGGCCACACGGTCTACGTTTCGATGCGGGACATCGATGGCCGCGACGAGCACGGTGTCGAGGCGGCCGGGACGCACGGCACGGAACTCCGAACCATCGCGTTCGACGTCTCCTCGGAAGCCTCCGTGAACTCGGCCATCGATGCCATCGTCGCCGAGAACAATCGCCTCGACGTGATCGTGCACAATGCCCGGCAGGTCGTCTACGGACCGGCGGAGGCCTTCACGCCGGATCAGCTTGCCGAACTCTACGACATCAACGTGCTGAGTGCGCAACGGCTCAATCGGGCCGCATTGCCGCAGTTGCGCAAGCAGGGCCAGGGCCTGCTGATATGGATCTCGTCGAGCAGTGCGCGTGGCGGCTCGGTTCCTTTCCTGGGGGCGTACGCTTCGTCAAAGGCCGCGCTGGATGCGCTGGCGCTCGGCTATGCCGGCGAGCTCGCGCGCTGGGGCGTCGAGACCACCATCGTCGTCCCCAGCGCGCTCGGCCCCGGCCACTACATTCGCTCCGGCCGGCCGCTGGACACTGTTCGGGCCGAGGAATACGCGGATGGCCCGACCGCCGACGTCAGCGAAATCGCGCTATCGGCACTTGCGCAGCTTCCGGCGAAGGATCGAACGCCGCAGGACGTTGCGGCTGCCATAGCCGATGTCGTCGATATGCCGTTCGGACAGCGTCCGCTGCGCGTTCATTTCGGTCCGGACGACGACGGAGCCGCAGCCGTCGACGCCATCGCCGACAGCGTCCGTGCGGAACTGCTCCGCCGGATCGGACTGGAAGACATCCTCAAGCCCGCCTTTATCGGATAGCACGCTCTTCGGAGCCCCAGACGAAAGTGATAGGCGGCAATCCTTTACCCTGAAACTGCCGGATGTTACCTTTGAAGGCCACTACGTTCACACGTCTTGGTGTGCATCCAAGTCATGGAACGTGACGAAGCGTGCGCCGGGGTTGATATCCCCAAATGGCCCCCCGCTGGCAAAGCAACAACATGATGGCCACTGCCGGCCGCTCCGACCAAGACGAGTCCGTCCGGGAGATCTTCCTCTTCGGGCCGTTTTACCTCGACGCCTCGCAGCGGCGGATTGAAAGAGACGGGAGCCCGCTTCAACTGTCGGGCCGGGCATTCGACATCCTGCTCGCGCTGGTCCGGCAGGCCGGCAACGTCGTCAGCAAGACGGATCTGATTGCCAAGACGTGGCCGGGCGCCGATGTCGAGGACAACAGCCTGCGTGTCCATATCGCCGCACTCCGCAAGGCACTCGGAGACGGCAACGGCGGCGCCAGATATCTGAGCACCGTCTCCGGGCAGGGCTACTGCTTCGTCGCTGCGGTCTCGCGCCCGGACCACAGGCAATCTGCACTGATCAATCCGACCTATGACCACAATTTGCCGGCGCATCCCCGATACATGGTGGGGCGTGAGCAAACCATTCAGGACATCTCGGACAAACTGAGAGCGCAACGTTTCGTGACGGTCGTCGGCCCGGGCGGCATCGGCAAGACCACAGTTGTCGTGTCCACGGGCCATGCCCTGCTCGCGGAATTCGCCGGGTATGTCCACTTTGTCGGTCTCGGCGAGACAGACAACGCCGCACTGGTACCGGCAATCGTCGCATCTTCACTCGGGTTTCTGGCTCGATCGAACGATCCGACCGGCGGCCTCGCGACCTTCCTGAGCGACAAGCGCATGCTGCTGATTCTGGACTGCTGCGAGCATGTCATCGAAGCTGCGGCGGCGCTTGCCGAACGGCTCTATCAGGCAGCACCGGGGCTGCACATCGTCGCCACGAGCCGGGAGTTGCTGCGCGTCGAGGGCGAGTTCATATACCGGCTCCAGCCCCTGCCGAGCCCGCCGGAGAATGCCGCTCTGAAGGCCGCGACTGCCATCGCCTACCCCTCGGTGAAACTCTTCGTGGAGCGTGCGACTGCGGGAGGCGGCGAGTTCGCGCTGACGGATGCGAACGCCTCTGATGTCGGCAACCTCTGCCGTCGGCTCGACGGCATCCCGCTGGCCATCGAGCTTACCGCCGGCCATGTGGGCGCATACGGTGCGAGAGCGATGGTGCAACTCCTCGACCAGCATCTCAATCTGCTATGGGAAGGGCGACGCACCGCGCTGCCCCGACACCGGACGCTGCGTGCAACCATCGAATGGAGCTACAATCTTCTATCCGAACCGGAACGCATGATTCTCGGCCGGCTGTCAGTGTTCGTCGGCAGCATGACCCTGGATGCTGCCCGGTCGATTGCCGCGGCCACGGAGGACGACGACACGATCCTGGCGATCATCGATGGCCTCGTCGCCAAGTCGATGCTTGCACTGAACACCGGCTCGCAACCGACCCGCTACCGCCTCGCCGACTCGACCCGGGCCTACGCGCAGGAGAAACTTGCCGCCAGCGGAAACGCCGGCGCGGTCTCGCGACGTCATGCCTGCTACTTTCTCGATCTCCTTGAAAAGATCGGCGGCGAATCGGACCGGGACCTTTCGGCGGCCGCCGACGAGCTCGGCAACATACGCGCAGCATTGACATGGTGCTTCTCGGATCAGGGAGACCGCAGAGCCGGCGTGGCCCTCGCTGCAGCAGCGATACCGCTGTTTTTCAAGCTCTCGCTCCTGGCGGAATGCGAGCTCTGGGTCACGCGCGCCATCGAAGCACGCGATGAAACCAATGGAAGCATCCGGCACGGTCTCGCTCTTCACACTGCGCTGGGGGCCGCCCGCACGCTCACGGGACGGCTGGATGAATTGGGCGCAAGTCACCTCAACCGGGCGCTCGAACTGACGGAAAAGATCGGCGACATACCTGGGCAGATCCGTTTGATCGACCAGTTGCATCTGCTGAAATTGTTCGGCGGCAAGTATGATGACGCGTTCGGCATCGCCAAACGCGGCGAAGCCATTGCCCTCGCGGGCAACGATTCCGTGGCGCTGGCGCGCATGCGCTTATTGCTCGGCATCTCCTGCCAATATCTCGGCCAGTTCGTTGCCTCGCGCTCATACATCGAAGCGGCGCTGCTGCACCCGGGCCTGGAGGGGGAGGTCCATAGCCGCCTCACCCTCGAATATCCCAAACGCGCTCAAATCACCCTCGCGCGCGTCCTCTGGCTTCAGGGATATCCCGATCAGGCGATGCAAGTGGTGCGCCGGGCCATCTCGGATGTCATCGCGGCGAACCATCCGGTCATGTTCTGCCGGGCGCTGCCATGGGCATTCGGTGTCTTCTTCTGGAATGGCGACATGGAGGCTTGCGAAGAGCATATCGACAGGTTCGTCGTGGAAGCCCGAAGGCACAATCTCGCCGTGCTCCAGATGGTCGGCGAAGCCATGAAGGGGATTACGCTGCTGGCCCGGAGCGAGACCGGTCTCGGGCTCGCCATGCTGAGAGGCGCGATCGAGAAGCTGCAGAGCCAGAGCTTCGGTGCGGTGGCAGGACTTCGCATGCCCCTCGCCGAAGCCCTGGCGGCGACGGGTCACGGC
Organism: Bradyrhizobium sp. 1; assembly: GCF_023073315.1. Classification (GTDB taxonomy): domain Bacteria; phylum Pseudomonadota; class Alphaproteobacteria; order Rhizobiales; family Xanthobacteraceae; genus Bradyrhizobium. The sequence continues at coordinate 32,663 of NZ_JADPJH010000034.1, forward strand.
GACGAAGCCCTGGACACCATTGACCAGGCGATTGCCCAGGCCCGGCATCGCAACTTCATGATGGACATGCCCGACATGTTACGCGCGAGGGCGGAAGCGCTGATGCACAAGCGCAATCCGGATCTGTCGCAAGCGGAGCTGAGCCTCTTGCAGGCGCTCGACGTCGCCCGCCATCAGGGGGCGCTGGGTTATGAGCTTCGCGCGGCCATCGCGCTCGCAAGACTGCGGCAGCGAGGCCGACGCAGCCAGGAGGCGTACGATGTGCTGGCGCCCGTCTATCAGCAATTTACCGAGGGATTCCAGACACGCAGCCTCAAGACGGCAGGGCGATTGCTTGCGGAGCTAACCCCTCAACACTCGTGCTCGCTCGCGGCCAAATGACCGGCGCCGCATCCCTTGCCTACGATCCCAGCCTCGCCATCATTGTACGCGCCTCGCGAAGGTCCTCCGTCTCGAAACCTTCGGTGAACTTGCCGTACACGGACGCGAGAACATGGCGTGCATCGGCCAGATGCCCCTCGCTCATCCTCAATCGTGCCAAGCTGATCGCCGTCCTTAGCTCCCAGAACAACGCGCCCTGGCTCCGCGCCACTTCGAACGCCCGGTCGAACGCCTGCTCGGCAGAGATCGTCGAGCGGCACTCGCCGGGAAGCAGCAGCAATTCGCCCTTGATGCGCCAGAGCTCGGCGACATACCACCCTTCGTCCCGTGCCTCGCATCGTGCGAGCGCCTCGTCGGCGATCGCAAGCCCTTGCGACACCTCGCCGGCCTCGCCGAGACATGCAGCAAGTTCGCCGAGCGGAAGCAGGAAGCGCGGCAGGAAGCGCGCCTCGCCCGCAAGCTCGAGCGCCTTGCGCAGCAGTGGCAATCCGGTCGCGAGGTCGCCGCGGCGCGCGATCAGCAGGCCCCTGAAGGCGCGCGCCCACAGATTCCACAAACGGATCGGGTGACGTTCGGTGTGCTCGATCAGCATCGTGCAATAGCGCCCGGCCGCGTCGAGATCGCCGGCCAGAAAGGCAATCGGGCAGGCTCCCTGGCCGAGGACGCTGCAGAATGTGAGAGCGTGGCCACTCGTCCGCCCCTCCTCGACGTTGTGTTCGACCACGCTCAATGCCTGGTCCGCGAGGCCGAGCAGCCACAGGATCCGCGCCTGGAAGTAGCGCGCAGAGGCCCGCAAGTCGAACCGGAAACGGATGACCTGCGGCTTCGCCGCCAGATCCGACAGGCGAGACAGGGTTCGCCCGATATGATGATGCGCCTGCCGCTGATCACCGAAATAGTGCAGCGCGGTTGCAAGGAGCCGGTCGGCCATCATCCGGTCGACGGAATTGCCGGAATCGGCCACGACCTCCGCGAACCGATGCGCTAATTCGAGGGCCCTGCGGAATTCGCCATTGTTGAATTGATCGATGCAGAGTCCCCAGAGCGCGCGCAACAGATAATCTCTGTCCTCGAGCTGCTCGGCTAACTGCAGGGTTGCAGCCCAGGCGGGGCCGGCCTCGCGAGCCCTGCCAACACCGTACATCAGCGACCAGCCGCGTGCGGCCGACAGCTGCATGCGAAGCCGCGGGGCGTCCGCGGCCGTCGGATCGAGCCGCGCCAATGCGAGTTCGGTCCGCTCGCGGCATTCGCCGAGGAGCGATAATTGCACCCATAGTGGGACCGCAGCCGCCGTCAAGGCCGCACCGACTTGCGAGTCGCCGCCGGACGAGAAGGCCCAATCAAGGCTGGTTCGCACGTTGTCGATGTGCCGACCATAGATGGTGAGCCACTCCGCCTGCGGCCTCACTTCGCTATCGGCCTCGGCGTTGGCGAAGAATCCGATGTAGTACGTCGCCTCGCGGCGGGCAGCGCCGGGATATTCTGCGCTGGTATGCAGCTTCTCCGACGCATAGGCATGCGTGGTATCCAGCAGGCGATAGTGAGGGCTCTCGCCGCGAATATCCGCGAGAACGAGCGACTTTGCCACCAGCCTGGCAAGCTGGCCGGTGACGTCGCCGATGCCATCGCAGGCCACCGCGATCACGGCGTCGAGCCGGAATTCGCCGGCGAATATGCCGAGCTGCCGGAGCAGCCAGGCCTCGTCGTCCGGCAACAGGTCGTAGCTCCAATCGAGCGTTGCACGCAGCGTTTGCTGCCTCGGCAGCGCCGTGCGCCGGCCGGTCGTCAGAAATTTGAACCTGTCATCGAGAAGTGCCGCGATCTTCGGTGGGCTGAGCATGACCGCGCGCGCTGCCGCAAACTCGATCGCCAGCGGAATGCCGTCGAGGCGGCGACAGATCGCTGCGATGGCACCGATGTTTTCCTCGTCGGGCGCAAAGCTCGAACCCAGCGCCCTCGCTCTGCGCGTGAACAATTCCACGGCGCTGTACGCAGACGCGCCGGCGGGCTCGTGCCATGCTTCAGGTGGCACGCCCAGAGGAGGCACGCGGTAGACATGCTCCCCCTCGATGCGTAGCGCTTCCCGGCTTGTCGCAACAATGATCGTCCCGGAACAGCGGCTGACAACCAGCTCGGCCACCTGCGCCACGGCATCGATGACATGTTCGCAATTGTCGAGAATGAGCAACAATGGTCGAGGGCCGATCGCGCGTGCGATGGAATCAGGCGACATCTCCTCGCCCTCGAGCTTGGTGCCAAGCACGCTGGCGATCACCGAGCAGACCAGCTTGGGATCGGACAGCGAGGCCAGTTCGACCAGTAATCGATCCGCAGCGAAGCCGGGCGGTGGCGTTCTGGCGGCCTCGAGTGCCAGTGCCGTCTTTCCGATCCCGCCGGGCCCGACCAGGCTCACGACGCGATAGGCCGACAGCAGCCGCCACAAATGTGCAATCGCGGCGGTCCGGCCAATGAGATCGAACGACGCGCTGGGAATGTTGATCGACGGCAGCAGCTCGGCAGCGGCAGATTGTAGCGGCGTGTCCATATGCCGGATCCGCCACGCTCCCAGCAAACGATAGCCTCGGCCAACACTGGTCGACAGCATGCCGCGGTCAGGACCAAGCGCCTTTCGGATCGCCGCGATATGCACGCGAAGTGCACTCTCCTCGACAAAGACGCCCCGCCAGACCCGCTCCGTCAGGTCGTTCTTGGTGACGAGCTGGCCCTCTGCCTGAACCAATTCCGCGAGAATCTCAAAGGCACGTCCCCCCAAAGGAACGGTCTCTCCCGTCGAGCGCAATTCGCGTCTGACAAGATCGATCTCCCATTCCGCGCAAGTGTAGACGGGACGCTGGCCTGTCTCGGCCATCATTGGGACAGCCCCAAGCAGTTCATCATTTTCGGCCCAGCTTACCACCAAACTTTTCGAAAGACACAGGTCGCCGGGCGGCGGAGCCGCCGACCCCCGTGTCGCAATGCGCGCGCTTCAGCAGCCGCGGCAGATCGATCCTTTCAGCATCTTCTCGAGCCGGGCGTCGTCCTTGTCGATGGTCGGGTCCGAGCCGAGCAACGGCCCCTTCGTCGCGTGACCACCACCGTCCGAAGACGCAAGCGCGGTGCCCAGCGAGTTCGTTCCCGGCGCGGCGGCACTCGTGCCGAGCGCACCGCCGCCCGCCATCGACATATGCGATCCCATGCCGCCACGGGCAGACGCAGCACCCGAGAGCGCAACGCAGGCGACGACGCAAACAACAGCAAATGATCTCATTGCTCACACTCCTCATGTTTAAATTATGCGCCTCCCAGAAACGGACACCGGACGGGATTGACCACCCACAATCGCGCGAGAATTCTGACAACGGTGACAGACTCTTCCCGCAAGAGTGATGCAGATTCGCCGGGACTTTCCGCTCCGCCGACCTACATACCTTTCATCAGAACAATTTTCGGAAACGCCACCAGCCGAGCAGCGATCATCGCCAAGCGACTTCTCCGCACGGAGCGAGCAATGGAGAATCGCTATGAGTGTATTCAAAATACTAATCGCTGCGGCGCTACTCTCAACGGCAACGATATCGTCCGCATCCGCAGCCTGGTCCTTCGCCGACCAGGAGCCGGCAGCCTTTGCATCGATGTACCCCGATCGCGACGTGCTGAACGGTGGCGCGCTGACGCCCGCCGGGCGAATGGGTCTCGAGCGGCCCGGTGGCGCCGCGCCCGTATTCCCCATGGGCCATTTTCACAATCATAACTGGCATCGCTGACGAGACACCACAATCGAGCATCACGCGTCCTGCCAAGATGACGGTGTCCGCAATCCGGGAGTGCGACCGCGCCATGCGGCGCACCCTGCGGGATTCGAAGCAAGGTCGATCACATCGATCCCGCTAGCCGGGCTGGCAACTGCGAAACTTAACAGTTCTTCAGCATCCGTAACCGAGCCCACGGCGCCGTCCGCGCTATAGTCGCGACGCCGACTGCCGCATGCGCTGGTCCGGCGCGCCCTGAGCAGGCGCGGCCAAGTGACGCGTCGTCACGGTCTGGCATGTGCGAAAACCGGCAGCGCCATGGAGGCATCGCTTGATCACGAGCAGAGCTAGCTACTCGATTTCGCACCGTGCGTGGCGCTTGGGAAAGCTCGTCATCTCCTGCGCCGTGCTTGCAGCCGGCAGCGCGTCTGCGGAACCGCAATACGATCCCGGCGCAAGCGACACGGAGATCCGGATCGGCAACATCATGCCCTACAGCGGTCCGGCGTCGGCTTTCGGCATCATCGGCAAGACGATGAGTGCGTATTTCCGCATGATCAACGACAAGGGCGGGATCAACGGCCGGAAAATCAATTTCATCTCATATGACGACGCCTACAATCCATCCAGAGCAGTCGAGCAAGCGCGACGGCTCGTCGAGGACGACGAGGTGCTCGCGATCTTCGCGCCATTCGGCACGGTCAGCAACGCCGCCATCCAGAAGTACATGAACAACCGGCATGTGCCGCAATTGTTCGCCATCACCGGAGCGTCGCGCTCAGCTGATCCCGAGCACATTCCGTGGACCATCGGCTGGCAACCGAGCTACCGAACCGAGGCACGCATCTATGCGGACTACATCCTGAAGCACCATCCAGGTGCCAGCATCGGCATCCTCCACCAGAACGACGATTTCGGGCGCGACTATCTGCTGGGGTTGAAGGACGTGTTCCAGGACAAGTACGCGCAAATGGTGGTCGCCAGCCTGCCATATGAGGTCAGCGTACCGACGATCGAGTCACAAATCGTAGCGATCAAGACCGCCGCACCCGACATATTCATCGACGTCGCCACGCCAAAATTCGCCGCGCAGGCGATCCGCAAGCTCGCCGAGCTGGACTGGCATCCCGTCCACATCGTGACGAACATCTCGGTCTCGGTCGGCGCGGTGTTGAAGCCCGCGGGGCTGGACAACGCCAAGGGAATTCTCAGCGCCGGGTATCAGATGGACGTGACCGATCCGCAATGGGACAGCCACCCGGGCATGCAGCACTTTCGCGCGTTCATGGCGAAATACTATCCGGAAGCGGATCGATCTGAGAGCGGACCGCTGGTGGCCTTCAACATGTCGAGTGCGCTCGTGGAGGTGATCAGGCGCTGCGGCGATGATCTGACGCACGAGAGAATCATGCGCGTGGCCACCGATCTCGATCTCGACATCGAAGGCTACATTCCCGGCATCAGAATAAAAACATCGCCAACGGACTTTCATCCGATCGAGCAGCTCCAGATGATGCGCTTTACCGGCGAGAGATGGGAATGGTTTGGCCCGCTGCTCGATGGACGCGCAGACCAGACGGCGCCCTCGTCCGACTAGGACGCGAAGCTCGCTGTCGGATGAGCCGTCGCTGTTGAATCAACGTCACGCGACGGCTTCGTGCAAAGACGAAAATGTTCGTTCGATCAATACTGCGGATCCGGCACACACATGCGCATGTCTCGTGAGCGGGCCGAGGCGTTCCCGGCATCGCTTTCTCAAGGAGACGTTCGATGACTACACTGAAGCTCTTGTCGGCCGGATTCGTGGTCGCAGCCATGATTGCCTCCCCCGTGATGGCCCGCGAAGGCAGCACCAATGCGAAGCGCACCAATGTCGAGGCCTATGCGTCGACGCAGCGCATTCCGGCCGCCTCCAAGCGCGGCTGCGTCCGTGCTCCCGACGTCGGTGCATACGCCAGCGCTCCCTGGCGCCGGCCGCCCTGCGAGCCCACATCTGGCTATTGAGCTCGCGAACCGGAGCAAGTCCGGTTGACGCCAAGCGGAAGTTGATCGTCTCAGCATTCCGGATTTTGGGTCTCACGACGAAAGCAAGGACGGCGGCTCTCGACGGGGCCGCCGTTGTTGCGACCGGCGCGATGCGCGCTTCTTCCGAGCGTGTCTCCTATTGTGACATACTTCCGACCGCTGTCACGAATTCGTGTATCGAACATGAGCGCGTCGGGTGCCAGCATCATCAAGGACGGGTCGCGGATCACTGGGAAGCCGTTCTTGACACGCCGACGGCGTCCCCTGTAGGAGACCCGAGCGCATTCAAGCTTTTAAAATTCTTGCCAAGGGTCGGTGATCTCAAGGGCGGCTCGTGATTCCCCCCGGATCACGGCAGCGAAATTGATGCACGGACCCTCTATGTCATCGCCGGTTGATCGCACTTACTCTTTTGGACATTGGCTCGTCGATTGCCAACGCAGAGAGCTGAGGCATGACAACGTCACGGTACCGATCGGCAGCCGCGCGTTCGAAATTCTCGAGAAGCTGGTCGGCTCCGCTGGTCTCCTCGTCACCAAGGACGATTTGATCGGAAGCGTCTGGTCGGGCCTGACCGTCGAAGACAATACGCTCCAGGTTCATATCTCGGCCGTCCGGAAGGCGCTCGGCGAGGATCGCAAGCTCCTCAAGACGGTGTCGGGCCGTGGATACACGCTCGCCGGAGCCTGGCGAAGCGGGCATCCGGATCACTCTTTGACTGCACCGGGGACGATTCCGGCCGATGCACCCTTTTCCAGCAATCTGCCGAGCGTCCGCGCACCTCTGATCGGTCGCGAGGATTGTCTCGGTCAATTGGCCGATGTGCTGTCCGCATATCGGGCCGTGACTCTCGTCGGCCCCGGCGGCATCGGAAAGACCAAGCTGGCGATCGAGCTCGCACGCAGCGTCGCGCCCTCGTTCAACGATTCCGTGGCGCTGGTCGAACTCGCGACCCTCCAGGATGCGGCACTCGCGGCATCTGCGACCGCCCGTGCCCTCAAGCTCGCCTCGAATGACAAGGAAGTCTCTCCCGCAAGCATTGCCCAGGCCATCGGGACGCGTCATCTGCTTCTTGTCCTGGACAATTGCGAGCATGTGATCGAAGCCGCCGCGCAGATTGCCAGCGCCGTGCTTCGCTATTGTCCGAACGTCACTGTTCTTGCGACCAGCCGCGAAGGCCTCCGCATCGATGGCGAATACGTTGCGGCCATTCCAGCACTGTCGGTCCCTGATCCCGATACGCACGATCCCGATCTGCTGCTCCGGGAAAGCGCCGTGCAGCTCTTCGTCACGCGCACGCGGGCGCTGCGTGCGAGCTTCGTTGCGGGCGCGGAGGAACTTCAGAAGGTCGCCGCCATCTGCCGCCGCCTCGACGGCATTCCGCTTGCATTGGAATTTGCCGCGGCACGGGCCGCCAATCTCGGGGTGGACACCGTATTGCTTCGGCTGGACAAGCGTTTCGAGCTGCTGAACGGCGGCCGCCGCGACCAGTTGCCGCGCCACCAGACCCTGCGAGCGACACTGGACTGGAGCTACGATCTGTTGCCGCCGGCAGAGCAGAGCCTGCTTTGTCGGCTCGCGGTGTTTCCGGCCGGCTTCACGCTCGATGCGGCCATCGCGATGATGGACGACACCTTGTCGCGGTCGGACGTCATCGAAACCCTGTTCAATCTGGTCGGGAAATCGCTTGTGTCGCTGGACCCCTCCTTCGAGGGACGATGGCGCCTCCTGGAGAGCACCCGTGCCTATGCGCTGGAGAAGCTGGCGGACGCGGGCTTCGTCGAACAGGCTGCCAGACGCCATGCCAACTTTCTCAGACAGATCATCGCGCCGCTCGGCGATAGCTCTCACGCTCCCGACGACATCTCCCGGTTCGCCCAGGAGATCGGCAACGTGCATGCGGCGCTCGACTGGGCGTTCTCGTCCAATGGAGATACCGCGCTTGGCATCGAGCTGACGGCCGGCTTCGTTCCGGTATGGATGCAGTTGCTGTCCTTCGTGGAATGCTCGACGCGGATCGAGCACGCTCTTGCGCATTTCAGTCCCGAATTCACCTGCGTTCCGAAGCTCAAGGCGCAGCTCTACGTCGCCCTGGGCTTTGCGCTTCTCAACACGACGGGGTCGGCGGATCGCATGAAGGCGGCGCTGAGCATCGGTCTTGTGCTCGCCGAGGAATTGTCCGATCTCGAGCTTCAGCTCAAGGCGGTCTGGACGTTGTGGAGCTATAACCTCAACTCGGGCCAATACGCCGAGGCCAGGGAGGTCGGCGAGCGCTACCTCGAGATCGCACTGCGCACCGGAAGCGCCGCCAACGAGGCGGTCGGCCGTCGCCTGATCGGCGCCGCCAGCCATTTCTTCGGTGCGCAGGAGGATGCGCGACGCGAACTGACCTTGTCGCTTGATCATTCGGCTCACGGTTTGGACGGCGGCGGGAACCAGATGTGGTTTTTGCTGAACCAGAGCGTTCTGGCCAAGGCGATGTTGGCGCGTGTCCTGCTGCTGCAGGGAAAGATCGCGCAGAGCAGATCCCTAGCCGCCGAGTGCCTTCAGGAGGCTCAGCGTGAGAAGGACAAGCTTGCGATCGCCTACGCGCTGCGGAACGCGGTCTGCCCGATCGCGCTGATGACGCATGACCTCGCCGCCGCCGATCAGGCGATATCCTCTCTTCTCGAGCTCGTCACACGCGAGGGGATCGCTTTCTGGACCAGCTGGACGTCCTGCCTGAAGGGGCAATTGCTGGTTCTGCAAGGCAAGCATGACGACGGAATTGCGCTGTTGCGCAGCGGCCTGAAGGCGCGCACCGAGAACGGATGGTTGATGCGCAATCCCGAGTTTCTCGGGTCGCTCGCCGAGGGCTTGCTCGCCAGCGGCGATCCTGCGCAGGCGCTGGCCACGGTGGAGGAGGCCTTGTCCATGTCGCGGCAGGGCCGGCAATTGTGGTGCCTTGCGGACCTCTTGAGGATCAAGGCTGAGATTCTCCTGGCCAATGACCGATCCGATCCCTCGCGATCCGAATTGCTGTTCGCCGAGGGGCTGTCCGTGGCCAGAGACCAGCAATGCCGCTTCTACGAGCTGAAGGTCGCGGCAGCGTGGGCAGGTATCATGGCGGGATCGAACCGTCAGCAGACCGCACTTGATCTCGTCGGCCCGGTCAGCGCCCTGTTCGATCAGGAAATCGATCTTCCCGCACTCGCCTTTGCCCGCGCTCTGGCTGAAATACCGGGCATCTCGCTCTCGACATGCGACGGCGATCGGCCCGCGTCCTGCACCTGCCACTAGGTAGCGATCCGCCGCTCACCTCAGCATCCCGGCGGCAGCACCGGCGACACACCGGGCGTCGGCGCCGCGCCTGAGGCGTTGGCCGGCAACACTGTCGCAGGCTCCGCTAGATTCATCGAGACCCCTTCCGCGCAGGCCGAGCTGTTGGGGCTGGGCACGACAGCATTCGGGTCTATGCCCGTGCCGCCGGCGCCGCTGGTGTCCGCCAGGATCGTGCCGGGCGCTGGGCTTGCAGCCACTTGCGAAATCGAAAGCGGCAGAGACGCAGCACTCGTCAGCTGCCCTCCCGGCGTTGAGCTGCATGCGACCGTCGTACCCGTTCCCGCCGGCGCAGCCGCGGAGATTGTCCCGATGGCGCTGCCGTTCTGCCCTGTGACCGGCAGGACAGGGGCCGCGATGCCCGATGGCGAAAGGCCTGTGGGCGATACGGTCGGGGTCGCCGGCACCGGCGACGGCGACGACGACGGTGGCGCGCAGACGACCACCGTCCCCGGCGTGGTCGGATCCGACGCGAGCGGCACGGGCGCCAGCGTCGTATCCGGCGCGCCCGACACGGTCGTTGCTGAAAACGGCCCCGGACTGTTGAGCGGCGAGATCACGATCGCGCCCGGCACCGTCGGCAGATCCATTGCCGTGCTGCCGGTCGTTGCGACCTGTGCCTGAACGGGAGAGCCACCGAGCAGAAGAGCCATCACCCCAGCGAATGCGATCCGCATCATCTTTCGTATCCCTAACTCACTTCGGTCTTGCGAATGCTGACCTTGCTGCCATCCGCCAGATTGACCGCCGGATTGAGCACGACCTGATCACCGGGCTGCACGCCGTCGCGCACTTCCACACTGGTGCCGAAATCCCTGGCAATCGAGACCTGCTGAAAATGAACCGTGCCGTTTCGCACGACCACGACATGCAGACCATTCTGGTCGAACACGAGTGCGTCGGACGGGATCGTCATCGAAGGCGTCTTGCGCGGGATCGATAATTCGACCGTGCAATAGATGCCCGGACTGAGCAAACCATCGGGATTGGGCACGTCGATCTCGGTCAACAGCGTCCGGCTCCCCGGCTGCAATGCGGTTGCGATCCGCGTGACCTTGCCGGCAAACGTCCGCCCCGGAATCTCGGGGACGCGGATATCAGCATCGACGCCCGGGCCAACTCCGAACGCCTCGTCCTGCGGCACGAAGACCTGGGTTCGGATCACGTTGGAATGCATCAGCGTGAACATGAAGGTCGACCCGGCTGACACCAGGCTGCCATTGTCAACGTTGCGCTGCGTGACCACACCGTCGAACGGCGCAACCACGCGCTGGTAGGACTTCTCCTGCTGGAGGACACGAATCTGCGCCTCCTGCGCCGTGATGTTCGACTGCGCGACACCCACCGCCCCCTGCTGCGCGCGCAGGGTGAGGCGGTCATTGTCGCCCTGCTGCGCCGTCAACCAGCCTTGCTTGACGAGATTGCTGTCACGCGAGTTGGTGACGTCGGCCAGCTCCCGGCTCGCCTGCGCCTGCTGAAGCGCGGCCTGGTTCTGGGCGAGCGTCGCCTGCGCCTGTGCGATCTGCTGATCCAGCTCGGGCGCGGTGATTTCCACGAGGAGATCGCCCTTCTTGACCCGATCGCCGATATCGACGTAGCGCTTCTCGATGTAACCGCTGGTCCGCGCGAAGATGTTGGCCGCCTCGAACGCAGTCGTCGTCGCCGGCAAGCTCACCTTCATGATGTCGCCGCTGGGCTTGACTGCCGCCACGCGAACCTCCGGGACGTTGGTCCGAGCCTGCCCGGCCACCGCGGCAACCTCACGCCCGGCCTCATAGTGACGCCAGCCGCCAATGCCGAGACCGCCCGCAAGCAGCAGCAGCACGCCTCCCCCGAGCAGCGCACCACCATAACGGCGTCCGGATCGCGCGCCCTTGCCCGGCAGCTCCACGATCCGCAAACTTTCCGCCCCGGGGCGGTCACCCGCCTCGTCGTCATTGAGCCGTATGCGAACGTCACTCATTCGGGTTGCTCCTCGAATACGCCGTGGCGCGGCTTGCCGTCATTGCCCTTGCGCAGCATGGCAAAGAGATAAGGCACGACCAGCAAGGTGGTCGGGGTTGCGAACAGCAGCCCGCCGATGACCGCCCGCGCGAGCGCTGCATTCTGCTCCTCGCCCGGCCCGCCGATCGCCATCGGGATCATGCCCACGATCATCGCTGCCGCGGTCATCAGCACGGGCCGGATCCTGGTCCGGCCCGCGCTCAGCGCAGCCTGGAACGCGGAGTGTCCCTTCAATTGCTCGTCACGCGCGAAGGTCACGAGCAGGATGGAATTTGCGGAGGCAACGCCGACCGCCATGATGGCTCCCATCAGCGAGGGCACGTTCAGCGTCGTACCCGTGATGAACAGCATCGTCACGATGCCGCAGAATGTCGCCGGCAGCGCCATGATGACGACGAAGGGATCGCCAAAATTCTGGTAGTTCACGACCATCAGCAGGTAGACCAGGATAGCCGCGAACAGCAGCCCGATTCCGAGATCGCGGAACGACTGATGCATGCTCTGGATCTGTCCCAGAACCTGAATCGAATTGCCCGGCTGGAGCTGCTTTTGCAGGGTGGACGTCACCTTGTCGATGTCGGCCGCAATGCTGCCGAGATCGCGGCCCTGGACGCTCGCATAGACGTCGTACAGCGGCTGGACATTGGCCTGGTTCGCATTGGTGGGAACGGTGCCTCGCTTGAAGGTCGCGACATTGCTGAGCAGGCCCGGCACCGTCTGTCCGCTTGCGGCAAGCGAGGCCGACACCGGTGTGTTGCCCAGGGCGTTCAGCGAATTGGCCCGGTATTCGGGCGTCTGCACCGCCAGGTAGTAGGGGATTCCCGACGTCGGATCCGTCCAGAAATTCGGCGAGACCTGCGCGGACGAGCTGAGGCTGACATTGATGTTGGTCGCCACCGTGCTCGCATTGAGACCGAGCTGCGCTGCGCGGGTGCGGTCGATATCGGCGTAGAACGCGGGAGCATCGACTTCCTGCTGCAGATGCGCGTCGACCACGCCGGGGATCGCCGCGAGACTCTTCTGCAGCTCCTTGGCGACGGCCAGATTGTTGCTGCCGTAACCGACCGTGCGGACATCGATCTGCGCGGGAAGACCGAAGTTCAGGATCTGCGTGACGATATCGGCCGCCTGGAAATAGAAGGTGTCCTCCGGGAATGCCGACGGCAGCACCTGCCGCAGCTTCCTGATGTAATCCGCGGTCGGCTCGTGCCCGTCCTTCAGCGATACGAGAATGGTGCCGTCGTTCACCCCGATCGTCGAGCCGTCTGTGAATGCGAGATTGTAGGCGCGCGCCGGCAGGCCGATATTGTCGACGATCAGCGCCCGATCACGCTCCGGAATGACGTCGCGGATCTTATCCTCGACCGCCTGGAAAATCGCTTCCGTACGCTCGATCCGCGTGCCCGCGGGCGCGCGAACGTGAAGCTGGATCTGGCCGCCGTCGATGACGGGATAGAAATCTCTGCCGACATAGGCGAACATGGTGGCTCCGAGCGCCAGCACCAGCACGGCGACGACGGGCACGATTACGCGACGTCGCAGTAATTTCAGCAAGAGATTGGAATACCCGTCGCGCAGGCGCTCGAACCCGCGCTCGAACGCAGCGGAGGCGCGCCCGAATATGCCCGTCGGGCGCTCGCCCTCGCCATGACGATGCTCGCTCTTCAAGAGCAAACCGATGGTGATCGGCGTGAGCGTCCGCGACAGCCCGTAAGACGCCAGCATCGCGAACACCACGGCGAGGCCAAGCGGCGTGAACAGGTACTTGGCCGGTCCCTCCAGGAACACGACCGAGGTGAACACGCAGCTGATTGCGAGCGTCGAGACCAGCGTCGGGATGGCAATTTCAGCGGCGCCATGCAGGGTGGCCTCCGGCAGCGGCATGCCTTCATCGGTCCAGAGCCGGTGCGTGTTCTCGATCGTCACCGTCGAATCGTCGACGAGGATACCGACCGCGAGGGCAAGCCCGCCCAGCGTCATCGTGTTGAGGGTCTCGCCAAGGAAATACAGCACGATCAGCGAGGACAGCATCGCCAGCGGGATCGAGATCAGGACGACCAGCGTCGATCGCCACGATCCCAGGAACACCAGGATCATCAGCGCCGTCAGGCCGGCCGCGATGGCGCCTTCGCGCAGCACGCCATTGACCGAATGGGTGACGAAGATCGACTGGTCGAACAGCTCGTCGATCTTCAGCCCCGCCGGCGCCGCCGCGCGGATCGACGTCAACGCCGCCTTCACGCCGTTGACGACGGCGAGCGTGGAGGCGTTGCCGTTCTTGATGATGCTGAGCAGGACGGCGCGATGGCCGTCCTCGCGCACGATGTTCTGCTGCACCTGGGCGCCATCGCGGACCTGGGCGACGTCCTTCAGGAAGATCGTGGCCCCGTTCGCGAACTTGACCGGGATCATGTTGAGATCCTGGATCGTGGCCGGCGTCGCGTTGGTGCGAACGGTGTATTGGGTGTCGCCGATCTTGGTCGTGCCGGTCGGCAGCGTCAAGTTCTGCGTGTTCACCGCATTGACGATGTCGAGCGGCGTCAATCCGCGCGACAGCAGCTTGTTCGGATCGATATCGACCATGATCTGGCGGTATTTGCCGCCGGCAGGCGTGGGCAAGGTTACACCCGGAACGGGAGCCAGTTGCTGGCGGACCCGGTAGATGCCGAAATCGTAGAGCTGCTGCTCGTTCAGGCTGTTCGACTCGAGGCTGAGCTGGAGCACCGGGACGCTCGAGGCATTGAACTGCACGATGATCGGCGGCTGGATGCCCGGCGGCATCAGGGCGCGGATGGCATTGGTCGCGGAGACGATCTGCGAGATCGCGAGGTCGAGATTGACGTCCGGCTGGAAGTAGACCTTCTGAATCGACAGTCCGTTGAGGGTCTGCGCTTCGATGTTCTTGATGCCGCTGACATTGGCGCTGATCGAATATTGGCTATAGGTGCTGACCCGCTGCTCCATCTCGGGCGTCGACAGTCCAGTGTAGCTCCAGATCACCGTGACGACGGGGATCCGGATTTCCGGGAAGATGTCGGTCGGCATCGAGCGGATCGCGATGCCGCCGAGGAACAGGATCAGCGCGGCCAGCACATAGAATGTGTGCGGAAGCCGTAGTGCGAAGCGAACAATTCCCATGGGGGTCTGCCTGCAGCAAGTGACGCGGGATCGCCGGAGAGATGAGGACGGTCGGACCTCTGTTCAAATGAAAACGAATTCAGGCACTCCATGCCGTGCCGCGTGCCGCATCCTGCGCAGCGCACATCACGGCCCGCTTGACCTTGGCAAAGGCGCGCATCTCGATCTGCCTGACACGCTCGCTGGAGATCGACAATTCGCGGGCCAACTGATCGAGCGTCACCGGGCATTCCGCCAGCCGCCGCGCCTCGAAGACACGACGTTCCCGCGCCGCGAGCCCGCCCAGCGCGACACGCAACGCCTTCGTGCGCCGCTCCATCTGGTCGTGATCGACGAGCACCGTCTCGGCGTCGACGGCGCCATTGACCAGCAGGGCCTCCAGCTCGGTTCCGCCTTCCTCGTCGCCGACGCGCGCGTTCAGCGACATGTCGCCATTCAGCCGCACGTCCATCTCGATCACGTCACGCGCGGTGACCTCGAGCTTGCCGGCGATCGCCTCCGCGACGTCGGGCGTGAGCGCGACCATCACCCCGCCGGTGGCTCGCCTGATCTCGCTGCGGAGCTTGAAAAACAGCTTCTTCTGCGCCGCTGTCGTCCCGATCCTGACCAGAGACCAGGACCGCAGGATGTAGTCGCGAATGGAGGCCTTGATCCACCAGACCGCATAGGTCGAGAAGCGCGCGCCGCGGCCGGGCTCGAAGCGTGACGCTGCAATCACGAGGCCGAGATTCGCTTCGGCGATCAGATCGACCAGCGGCAGGCCATATCCCTTGTAGCCGCGCGCCAGCTTGGCGGCGAGCCGGAGATGGCTGGTGACGAGTGCGTCGGCCGCGCTCCGGTCCCGCGTCTGCTGCCAGCGATGGGCGAGCTGCTGCTCCTGATCCGGCTCGAGAAATTCGTAGCGCCTGATGGCCGCGGAATACGCACTGAGGAACGGCGCCGGCAGCGATGCACCCGGCGCAGCAGGCGGTTCGGTCCTCGCAATGTCGTGGCTAGTCAACATCTGTCACTCCCACATTCCAGGCCGGCTGATCGATCTCGAAAGCATGGCGCGTCATTTTGGCTCATCCCATCTGGTCGGCGTCTGCGTGCTGCAATGTCTTGAAACGGCGGCTAGCGGCGTTGCCCGTTCTTCCGGTCCAGGCCAGGATCTCGATCCGCCCACCGGGTGCGGGTCCGATGATCAGCCGAAAGCCGTGCAGCTTGACGATGGCGGCGACCAGGCTCAGTCCGAGGCCGACACCCGGCGTATGGCGCATCTTGTCGGAGCGATAGAACCGCCGCAGCACCGCCTCGCGTTCCTGCTCGCTGATGCCGGGTCCGGTGTCGCGCACGCACACGAGTGCCGTGTCGTCCTCCGCTTTCAGCGCGAGCTCGACCCGTCCGCCTGATGGCGTGAACTTGACGGCGTTGTCGACGAGATTGGCGATCGCCTCGAACAGCAGGTCGCGGTCGCCCCACACCCGCACATTGCGATCGATGACCACACCGAGCGCGATGCACTTGTCCTCGGCGATCGGCTCATAGACGTCGCAGACCTCCCGCAGGATCTCGTCGAGCGCGACGTCGCCGAAGCCTGACATGCGGCGGTTGTTCTCGATCTCGGTCAGCCGCAGCAGGGCGGTGACGATCGCAAGCGACTGGTCGATGCCGGCGATCGCCTTGTCCGCGATGTCCTGAAGCTCCTCCAGCGTTGCCGCATGCGTTCGCCCGCGCTCCAGCGCCAGCCGGACGCGCGTCAACGGCGTCCTGAGATCATGAGCGATGTCGTTGCCGACGCCGGCAAGCGCATTGATCATCGTCTCCATCTCGTCGAGCATGCCGTTGACGATTTTGGCCAGCCGCGCGAAGGAATCGTCCGCCTTGCCCTCCGGGAGCCGCTCGCGCAGCTCGCCGGCGACGATGCGCTGGACCCGCTGATTGACTTCCTCCACACGCTTCTGCGCACGCGCGCTCAGGCAGATACCCGCCAGCAGGCAGAGGCTGAAGGCCGGCAGCAGGCCCAGGGCCAGCGCCTCCCCCACCACGCTCGATATCTCGTGCGTCTCGTCGACGTTGCGTCCCATCACCAGGACATCGCCGCCGTCGAGACGCCGGCCGACCGCCCTGACGACGGGACTGTGAATCGTCGGTTTCTCGAACAGATGCAGCCGCACGCCCTGCACCGCGCCGTCGAGCCCGAATGCGCGCGGCAGGTGGTCGATGTTGCCGGCCAACCTGGTGCCGGCGGCATCGAACAGTCCTGCGTATTGCACGCCCCTGGAATCCTGATCGAGATGATCGGCGATGGCGCTGATGCGACGCGCCGGCGGCAGGTCTGCGATGAAATGGATCTGCGTGGCGATCATGCGATCGGACCGCGCGACCAGATAGTCGTCGAGCTTCCAGTAGATGAACGCGAACAACGCGACCACGAACAGCGCGAAGGCGGCCGCGACGGCCAGGGCCCAGAGGAACGTGCCGGAGCGGATCAGCTGAGCCCGATGCATCGCCCGCCCCTATTGCCGCGAGCGCAGGACGAAGCCGGAGCCGCGGACGTTGCGGATCAGCTGCATCTCTCCGGGGCCGTCGACCTTGTGACGAAGCCGGCCCATATGCACATCGATCAAATTCGTCGTCGCCGGAACGAATTTGTAGTTCCAGACCTCTTCGAGCAACATCGCGCGTGTCAGCAGCTGATCGTTCCTGCGCATCATGTATTCGAGCAGGCGGAACTCGCGCGGCAGCAGGTCGAGCTCGCGTTCGCCGCGGCGCGCGGTGCGCTGGATCAGGTCGATCTCGAGCGGCCCGACACGCAAAATGGTCTCGCAGCTGTCGACCGGACGGCGCAGCAGCGCCTCGATCCGCGCGACCAGCTCGACGAGCGCGAACGGTTTTGTCAGATAGTCATCGCCGCCGATGCGCAATCCGCGCACCCGGTCGTCCACCGCGCCAAGCGCGCTCAGGACCAGGACGGGTGTCCTGACCTGATC
Source organism: Bradyrhizobium sp. 1 (assembly GCF_023073315.1). Taxonomy (GTDB): domain Bacteria; phylum Pseudomonadota; class Alphaproteobacteria; order Rhizobiales; family Xanthobacteraceae; genus Bradyrhizobium. The sequence goes on from NZ_JADPJH010000034.1 coordinate 50,250, forward strand.
GTTGCGCAGCGCCTCGATGACGGTGAGCCCGTCCATGCCCGGCAGCATGCGATCGACGATCATCGCATCCGGGTTCGACGCGCGCGCCCGGTCGAGACCGTCGACACCGTCGCCTGCCCATTGCACCTCAAAGCCGCGATCGGCGAGCTCGGCGACGATCGCCTCGGCCGTCTCGGCATCGTCCTCGATCAGGAGAATCCGGTTCATGATCTTCGCTCCACGTTCCGCGCGGCGTTTTGGCGCGCGGTGAGGAAGCGTGGGTTCAGCGGCGCGCGCTGTCATGTTCGGCGTCCGCGCGCGTCGAACCCGCGGCCCTGACGCCGCCTGATGACGGCCACCCGCTGCGGCACGAGATAGGCTCGCGGCGCGAGCGCTGCCATTAAATTGCAGTTCATGTTGCGGACGGCGCGCTTCGCGAGCAGCGCCAGTGCAAGGGCGATGCGTGTTACAAATGAAATGATCATCTCGCTGGCTCCGAATGGTGCAGCGTCGAACATAAGCCCTCAACGCACGCGCTGTAGTTTCAGGGGCCACGGATGTTATGCATTCGCACGATCGTGGTTGCGACGCCGGATCGGCTCACGGGCGGTTGAAATGCGGTGAGCGAATCGTGCATTTGAATTGGACGCGATCGCTCACACCTTGATGGCGAGCCGGCTTGGTTCGGCCTGATGTCATCAATGGAGAGAGCGAATGACCACGTTCAAATTGTTGTCGATGGGATTGATCGCAGCCGCCATGCTGGGCGGCCCCGTCATGGCGCGCGAGCACCATCGCGTCGTGCGGCAGCCCGCGATGGAGGCCGATACGGTCGCAACGAACACGCCGTTCTATTATCCGGGCGAACGCGCCTGCATTCCGGCGCCGCGCGTCGGCGCCTTCGCGACCGCGCCGTGGACCGGCAACAACGTGCCGTGCGAGCCGGGCACCGGCAGTTACTGATCGCGCCAGCGCGGCCGGCCGTGTGACTTCACCGGCCGTTGCATATCGAATTGACAGGGAGCGGGCTGCTTCATTCAGCCCGCTCTCTCGCGTGCGTCGCCGCCACGCGCGGCGCGATCACCTTCGCGAGCGGCACGCCTGATATCTGACGCCGAATTCAGTTGGATTGCCGCGCACCGCGCCTACCTCTCCTTCATCACAGGCCCGGTCATCAGGGATGGCCGGGCAGCTCGACACGAGAGGAGTTTTCCATGAAGCGAGCAATCATGATTCTGGCGACAGCAGCACTCGCCTCGACGCTCGCCGTCGGCGCGGCCAACGCGCACGGCGGCGGTGGTGGTGGCGGCGGTCACGGCGGCGGCTTTGGCGGTGGCGGCTTCGGCGGTGGACATGCGGGCTTTGGCGGCGGCGCGCATTTCGGCGGCATGGGCCATGAGGGCGGTTTTGGCGGCGGCGCCCGGTTCGGCGGCGAGCACGTCGGCCTCAGTGGTCATGCCGGCGGTTTTCGCCAGCACGCGTTTCACAGCTATGGCCGCTTCCGGCCCGGCTATGGATTCTACGGCGCCTATCCGGATTGCTATGATTGGTACGAGCTGCATCCCGGCCGGCAATTGCCGCTGAGCTGCAGCTAGCTCCGCACGCAAGCACTCGTAGGATGGGGAGAGCGAAGCGAAACCCATCATCGCTCACCAACGCGGAAGCACGATGGGTCTCGCGAGTGCTCTACCCATCCTACGATCGAACGACCACGCCTTCGCGTTCTCGCGGCGCATTCGCCCGAGCTTTGCCTGGTCTTTGCCCCCTCAAATCCAAGAGGGCGCAGGGAAGGCCGGGTGCTGACCTCGCACCCGCGGTCCGCTGCGCGAAGATGTAGCGCAAAAGAACCGCACAGCAGCATACAGGTGGCGCCAATCACTCGGCCTTCCCTGCGCGATGGTTGGACGGCTTATGCCGTGCTCTCCCGGGAGCCGAACTTTCCTTCTGGCCTCCCTCGCCCCGCGAATTGACGATGCTGTCCGCCCGGTTGGGCTCGCACACACCTCCGCGAAAGCTTGACCGTAGCAACGACGGCCAGGACCACACGGTTTTGCCGTACGCACGGCCCGCCATGTCGCCGCAGTTTTCCCAGCCCTGTCGACAAAGCCGGAAACTACAGACGAGACGAAGCCTAACAGCGCCGCTCGTCCGCACGTGGTTTCGAGCTCACAGGGACTACCCGCCCTACCCGCACCGTTTCGTGCCGACGCTGCCGCGTCCACCGCAAGCCCGGCTCGCAATCAAGACGACAACGAGATCGCCCCTCAAGGATGAGCCGGGATCACCGACACATACGCCATTTCCGAATTTCGGTAAAGTGGAATATTTTTGTGGGGAGGGGTTGACGGGGGCGACACAGGGCGGTGTTTTGCCCGACGGGCGAGCGGCTGACGCGCTTCTCATGGCTTGGCCGCTTGGCGAAGCCATGAGGCAGCCCATACGGAAGACATGCATGGACCGTCGCCGCATTTCACGGCTCATCCGATGAGCCATCGCCCTTTATGGATATCGAACTTCACCGAGCCCTCGTCTCGCATTTTCAACAGGAGGGACTGGCAAGCTTCCTCGTTCGCGACATTGGCGCGTTTCATGATCTCTGGACTTTGAGCGGCTTCTCTCGAAGCGCAATCAGGAGTTTTTTCCCGATCGTTCGGCACGACGAAACTCCCCGGCCAACAAGCGCGACTTCACTGAAGGTACGACAGTTGCTCTTCCGTCACGACTCGCTCGACGTTCCCCGACTTGCTCTTGATGCGATATCGAAGACGTCCATCCGCCTCGATGGGCATACATTGAACGATGGTGTAAATCATGGCTGGATCAATTGCCTCACGTCCTTGTGGGCCTTGGGGCTGGTGGCGAACGTCTTCATGCAGCTTGTAGGCATATGACATGGGCTTACCTCTCAAGTCATCTCCGGCTGCTCTCTAGCGTAGAGCATGCCGTGACGCAATGTAACCATTGCCCCTCCGGCCCGGACTCATGACGGCAGAAACAGCGCTGCGCGGTCCGCGCCGTGTCCACGTCCTCGGGTTCGGGACGACTCTATCGTCGTTTGCAATCTCCCTACGGCAAGCGTTCGGGTGGCAGCTTCGCCGGAGCGCTGCGACCGTTGGGCTGGACGCCCCATACTTTTGAGGGTCGCCGCCGGCGCGACAAGCGGCTATTGTGGTTCCCGGGACTCATTTGGATGGTTCCGGAACAACCCGCAGGTGCAGGGATCGAGCAATGATCAAACAGAAACGCTCCGCCGAGCAACAGGTCGCGGATGAAGCGGAGCGAAAGGCAAAAAATTCAATCGGGGCGCGGCAAACGATAGCGGACAGCCACGCCGATCCGGAGTTTCAGGAAAACCATCAGCGTCTCAGGGCGGAGCGCCTGGCGCGGGATGCCGGACCTACCAGCAAAAATTGACCGACTTTCGAGAAGCGTTTGGATCGAGAACAATGACGAAACCAAGTGGTGACTACCAGCCGCCGAAGCAGATCAGCAAAGCGGAGCGCGAAGCACGCAAGGCCTTCCGCGAAGTCGATGCTGTGAAGGCAATGTCCGAACACGCGGTCGCCGAGAAGGCCTTCGCTCAGAATCGAGAGCGGCTGAAGGCAGAGCGCCTGGCGCGGGAAGCCGCCGCGGACCCGGTGCCAAAGAAGCAATCCAAGGCGAAGAGCAAGAGCAAGTGACCCGCACGAACAGCTGCTGTTCGTCTTGAGCTTGCAGCAGGGGACTCTGAGTTAAGTGCACTGTCACCGTAATACCCCACGAGGCGCCTACCAATCCCTATAGGAATTTTACCTTACTGTTTTAAGGCAGAGAGGCACCAGATAGCCCCAGCATGAAATATCGCGCTCATGATGCCACCGAACAAGAACGAACCAGCCACAGTCAAAACGCTCGACTGGTGGGCGCCGAACACGGGAGCAATAACTCCACCTACTAAGGCAGCCACTCCTAAGTTGTTAAGATAAGTGGCATGAAGCTTCTGCTTTTCATTGTGAATGAGATTATCCAATTCAGCCTCTCCATCCTAGCTTGACCACCTGACGTTGCAAGTCAGGTAGTACGGTTGGGTAGAGCGCAGCGAAACCTATCAAGCTTCGCCCGATGATCAGAACGATGGGTTTCGCAACTACTCTACCCATCCTACGCACTTTCGACGCGTTCCTTCAGACGATGGTCCCCCTGTGATCAAAAACATTCCAACGGCCGACGAACTTCTTCTGGTAAGCCTCCGCCTCTATTTCAAAGCATGGGGTGACCTGGCAGGCATCATCACCGAATGGGCTGAGTACGGCCAGTGGGCTTCGGAAGCGCAGGAAGAAGACGAAGCTGTCGACGTTCAGGCGGGATGGCAGAAATACATCGCCGCCGCGCAGAGCGATCTGCAAAGTATATTTGCGCTCATCCAACAGAGCCAGGAAATCGGACTGAAGGCCCGCATCTGCGATATCAGCCCTTATCTTCTCTTGAAACGGACGGATATCAAACCGAGCGACGGCGAAAATGGCGTTTGGGATTTCACGGACTTTCCGACGCTCGATGCGTCAGAACTCGTCCGGGTGCACAACATGTTCTGTTCGACGACATTGTCGAAGGATTTCCAAACCAAGTACGAGGAGATCCGTCGTGGCCGCAACAAGATATCTCATCTTGGCATCTATCGGCAGAACATCGAGCCGCTTGCGATCATCGATATCCTTCAACTGAATTACAGCGAGCTCTACCCGGGGCGCCGCTGGATGGAGGATCGCCTTCACTTCGCTGCTCTAGGAAAATGGGCGGGCTTTTCATTCGACAGCGACTTCAACGAGCGGACTGGTCTTTACACCGAACTCTGGCACCTGATCCCTCAGTTGACGGAAAGCCAATTCAAGTGGCTGATGGGCCATGACCGCCATGAAGAGCGCTTCATTTGCCACGAATGCGGCCACGATGCGGGGTTGGGCGATACCGATCCTTACGCGAGCGACGTGCCGACCGCGTACGCGGTCGCAGATGACAGAGTGCGATGCGTCATTTGCGATAAGGAATATCCGATGCAACGTGCGGGCCCATGCCCCGTGAAGGATTGCAAGTGCGAATGGCAAAGCGCGCTCGAAGGATTTAAGGGCCTTTGCATGAAGTGCGGCTGGGCGCCCGAAGAGTGGCAGGAGTCCGGCGACCGGAAAATGCCGCCTGGCTTCTAACCGCTGGAAAACTTTAATGCTGCAAAGCATTTGCAGCCAGGACCGCCCAAGTACGTAAGGATGGGTAGAGCGCAGCGAAACCCATCTAGATTCTGTCCGATGGCGAGCATGATGGGTTTCGCAAGTGCTCTACCGATCCTACGAGGTCTCGCGTTGGCGCCCGGCCTCAGCTTGTTGACCGCGCAACTTCAGAGGGCCGTCCGGACTACCGGTTGCGGGTCGGCGACTTCCGGGTGATCTTCGGAAACGAAAAGTACCATCACCATTCACGATGTCGGACCACGCGGCGGGATTTACGATTGAAGGAAGGCACCATGAACAAGGTACAGCGCATCAAGAGTCCCAGCGGCGAGGACATGGTTGTGCTGTCGGCCGCAGATTATGAGCGCTTGGTGGAGGCGGCCGAGGATCAAAGGGACAGCGAAATTGCCGAGCGCTCCCGGAAGGCCATCGAGCGCGGCGAGATCGAGACCTTGACCTCCGCCGAGGCGAAGCAGTTGTTGGCCGCCAGAAGCCCGCTTGCTTTCTGGAGGAAGAAGCGCGGCTTGACGCAGGGCGCCTTGTCCAAGGCGAGCGGCGTCGCGCAGGGCTTCATTTCCGAGATCGAGGCCGGGAACAAGCCGGGCACAGCAGCCACGCTCAAAAAGCTCGCCGCGGTGCTGAAGCTCACGGTCGACGACCTGATCTGACGTCATGAACTATTGAGGCGAATTTCCAGGCTCTCAACCGGACAATGCCTCGCCCAGCCTTGCGGACCGGAATCGATGAATCTGCCATGATTTCAGGGACGGCGCGGGAGAATGTTTGGTAGCGGGAGAGGGACTCGAACCCCCGACCCCAGGATTATGATTCCCGTGCTCTAACCAGCTGAGCTACCCCGCCACAGGGTCGCGAACGGCGGAAGGGCCGATCTCGCGAACGCGCGGCATATAAGGAAGGGGGCGGCGGGCTGTCAATCCGCCTTCGCGAAAAGCTTCCGCCTGTGCCAAGGCTTCGGCGGGACAAGTCGGCTTGAAACGATGATTTTGGCCGGATTCCTGGGATTTTCGGCACCAGACTCGTGGCGAGTCCCCCTCACCCGGATCGCATCTTCGATGCGCTCCGGCCTCTCCCCGCAGGCGGGAGAGGCGAAGGAAGAACCGGGCTCCGTCTACGCAAGGCTTCCGCCTTCGCTAAAGCTTCGGCGGACAAGTCGGCGCGACAGGCTATTTCGGCCGGACGGTCGGGTCGCCGCCGGGGCTGCCGGGGGGCGGGATGACCGGGGTATTGGCGCCGGATTCGGGGGCCGGGGCGTGCATGTCGGGGTCGACGCCGGAGGGCGGGCAGAGCACGCCGTCCGTTTTGGCGAGCTTGTCGCCGAGCGGTTCCCGGGACTGGCCGGTGGTGGTGCCGCCGGGGGTGGTTGTCAGCCGGTCCGAGGGCGCGCAGCCGGTGGCACGCTGAGTCTGAGGCGGCGCGGTCGCTTGCGGCGGCGTCGCGGGGGCGGGCGGGGCCTGCGCGATCGCGCTGCCGGAGGCGGCGATCAGGAGGCTGGCCAGGATGATGTTTGATGTGGTGCGCATGGAAGGGAAACGCGCGGATCAGGTGCCCCGTTCCCGCTGCACGATCACGATTTGTGGTAGCGGATCAGCGAAAAATGCCCCATCGGCGGCATCGGGCGGCGCTCGGCAAGCGTGACGCCGCCGTGTTTGGCGGCCCAGTTGACGAGGCGGGCCCACGGGAATTCCGGGCGCCAGCCGAGGCGGCGGGCGAGCGGCGCAAACGCAAGCTCGGAGAGCTTTCGAAAACCGCTCTCGGCGCCGATGTGGTTGACGAGGATCAGCTCGCCGCCGGGCTTGAGCACGCGCACGAACTCGTCGAGCGTGCCTTCGGGATCCGGCACGGCGGTGATGACGTATTGCGCCACCACCGCGTCGAAGAAGTTTGCGGGGAAGGCGAGGTTCTTCGCGTCCATCACCGAGAGCACTTCGACATTGCTCAAGCGCAAGCTCCGCACGCGCGATTGCGCCTTGCGCAGCATCGGCTCGGAGATGTCGACGCCGCAGATTTTTGTGGTGCGCGAATAGTCCGAGAGCGAGAGACCCGTGCCGACGCCGACGTCGAGGATGCGGCCGCCGATGCGGTCGGCCTCGGCGATGGTCGACTGCCGTCCGGCGTCGAACACCTTGCCGAACACGAGATCATAGACCGGCGCCCAGCGGCCATAGGCCTTCTCGACCCCGGCCCGCGAGATGTCTGCTGCCATGCCCCCTGCCCTTACGCGAAACTTGAGAGAGTGTTGTTCATTGGTGAAATCGAAGTCAGCCCCGCGCGCGGTCTGGCGCCTCTCCCGCTTGCGGGAGAGGTCGACACGCTCGCAAGAGCGTGGCGGGTGAGGGCTTTACCGACTCGCGAGATATCGCGGGTGGAGAGAGCCCTCTCCCCAACCCTCTCCCGCACACGGGAGAGGGAGCGCACCGTCATTGCGGTGACAGTCGGGCTCGATCTCATGATGTTTAGCCGCGAACCGCTTCCACCAGCGGCCTCGCTGCGTTGCTCGTGGCCTTGGCCGCGGCGCTCTGAATAAAGCCGCCGCCGAGCACGCGGGCCTGGCCGCTGGCTGCGTCGTAGAACACGCAGGCCTGGCCCGGCGAGACGCCCTCTTCGCCGGCGACGAGTTCGACCTCGTAATGGCCATCGCTGCCGCGCAGCCATGCCGGCTGCGGCGCGCGGGTCGAGCGCACGCGCACGAACATCTCCAGGCCATCGCCGATGGCGCGGTCGATGTCGCCGCCGCCGATCCAGTTGACGTCGCGCAAGGTGATGCGGTGCATCCTCAGCGCATCGCGCGGGCCGACGACGACGCGGCGGTTGGCGGCATCCAGCCGCACCACGAACAGCGGCGCATGCGCGGCAATGCCGAGGCCGCGGCGCTGGCCGATGGTGAAATTGGCGATGCCGTGATGCTGGCCGAGCACGCGCCCGTCGAGATCGACGATGTCGCCGGGGTCCATCGCGTTCGGACGCAGGCGGGTGATGATGTCGGTGTAGCGCCCCGTCGGCACGAAGCAGATGTCCTGGCTGTCGTGCTTGTCGGCAACGCTCAGGCCGTAGCGGCGCGCGAGCTCGCGCGTCTCGGGCTTGGTCATGTCGCCGAGCGGGAAGCGCAGGAAGTCGAGCTGTGACTGCGTGGTCGCGAACAGGAAATAGCTCTGGTCGCGATCGCTGTCGGCGGCGCAGACCAGCGCGCGCGAGCCGTCAATGCTGCGGCGCGAGGCGACGTAATGGCCGGTGGCAAGCGCCTGCGCGCCGAGCTCGCGGGCGGTCTTCAGGAGGTCGCGGAATTTGACGGAGCGATTGCACTCGATGCACGGCACCGGCGTCTCGCCGAGCGCGTAGCTGTCGGCGAAGACGTCGATGACGGACTCGCGAAAGCGGTCCTCATAGTCGAGCACGTAATGGGGAATGCCGAGCTTGGCCGCGACGTCGCGGGCGTCGTGGATGTCCTGGCCGGCGCAGCAGGCGCCCTTGCGATGGGTCGCCGCGCCATGGTCGTAGAGCTGCAGCGTGATGCCGACGACGTCGTAGCCTTCAGCCTTCAGCAGCGCAGCCGTCGTCGAGGAATCGACGCCGCCCGACATGGCAACGACGACCCTGGTATCCTCAGGACGGCCTTCGAGATCCAGACTGTTGAGCATGGCTTTCAAGGTGTGACGGCGGCGTTTTGCGATCCGCGATTCTGATGCTTCCGGCGGGACATCGGCGATCCCCGGGAACCCTGGTTCCCCCGGAGGACGAGCTGCCCGGTCGAAAGCGGCTGAGAGCGGCCTCTTTAATATAGGCGGCATTCCGGTGAAGCAATCGGGCTGGCCCAAAGCTTGGGGCAATTCTTGCCGGGGCGGCAGAAATGGCGGGGTTTTTGCCGCCCTCGCGGCGGCGGCGAAAATCAATTAATACATTGATTTTACTAGTGTAAATCGAAAAATACGAGGCTGGCCCGCTCCTTGCTCCCTCTTATGCCGAAGATGTTTCCAAGGGGTATTCCGTGGTTGGTCGTACGTCAGATGTAGCGGCAAACGTGCCTGTCCAGAGCGCGCAGCAAAAGTCTGCCCGGTCGCAGAGCTCGAAAGACACGTCCAGCAGCGACTCCTTCGGCTCACTGGTCGACAGCAACACGCAGGCGATCAGCAACAATTCGTCGTCGCAGGATAGCGCGCCGCGCCGGACCGATTCGTCGTCGTCCGCCTCGGACAAGAGCCCGCGCGATACCTCCGCCAGCGACCCGTCCTCGCAGAGCAAGGCGAGCGACAACACCGACAATTCCACCAAGACCGATACGACGGCCGATCCCGCCAAGGATGCATCCAAAGATACGTCCAAGGATGCATCAAAGGCTGACGGCAAGACCAAGTCCGAGGGCTCCGACACCAAATCGTCCGACAAATCCGACAAGACCAAGGATGGCAAGACCGGCACCGACGGCCTTGCCGCCGCCGTCGATGCCGCCGCGACCGCGCAAATCGACACGACGCAGGCCGCCGTGCCGGATCCGAATGCGCTTCCGGTTGCCGCGCCTGTGGTGCCGGTCGATCCGAATGCGGCCGCCAGCCAGGCCGCGACCTCCTCGCCGCTGACGATCGCCGCTGCCGGCATCGCCGCCAGCACATCCACTGCCGCGCAGATCGCAGGCGGCAAGACCGATACCGCGACAGCCGGTGACAAGAGCGCCAAGACGGCTGCCGCCAAGGTCGATGCGAGCACCACGACGGCACTTGGCGATGCCGCCGCCGGCACGACCGATGCGACCGCGACCGATGCCAAGACCAATGGCGGATTGATCGCCGCAGTCGACCAGGGCACGCCAAAAACCTCGTTCAAGGCTGCCGTCGCCGCGCAAGGCGGCAGCGACGTCTCCAGTATCGGCCAAGAGGCCGGCAAGGCGAACGCCGCCGCGCAGACTCCCGCAACGGCCGCCGCGCATCCGCAAGACGCCAAGCCGCAAGTCGACGCCGGCACGACCGACGCCAAGGCTGCGGCCTCCGACCGCGCCGATTCAACGCCGGCAACGCCGCACGCGCATGCAGATACGCAGGCAACCATCGCCACGACCGACACCAGCGCGCAGGCGGCATCCGCCATCCAGGCGCCGGTGACCAATACGATTTCGGCCGCGACCGCTTCGACCGCAACGCTCACCGCGACCGCGGCGAATGCCAATGCCGTGCCGATCAGCGGCGTGCCGATCGAGATTGCCGCCGCCGTACGCGCGGGCAAGACGCGCTTCGACATCAGCCTCGATCCGCTCGATCTCGGCCGCATCGACGTCCGCGTCAATGTCGACCGCAACGGCCAGGTCACCTCGCATCTCACCGTTGAGAAGCCGGAGACGCTGGCGATGCTGAAGCAGGACGCGCCGCAATTGCAGCGCGCGCTCGACGATGCCGGCTTCAAGACCGGCAGCAACGGGCTGTCCTTCAGCCTGCGCGACCAGAATTCATCGGGCCAGCAGTCCGGCCAGAACAACGACAATGGCGGCAATTCCCGCCGGCTGATCATCAGCGAGGACGACACCGTTGCTGCCGCGCCCGTCGGGCGCGGCTACGGCCGCATGCTCGGATCGAGCAGCGGCGTCGACATCAGAGTGTGAGGAGTATTCGACCATGACCACCACGAATGCCGCCACTGCGCCGACACCCGTCTCCGGGACGACCCCGACGTCATCGTCGTCCTCCTCGTCGAGCTCGCTGGGCTCGTCCACCGGCGCGACGCTCGCCGGCAATTTCCAGACCTTCCTGACGCTGCTGACGACGCAGCTGCAGAACCAGAACCCGCTCTCCCCGCTCGACACCAACCAGTTCACCCAGCAGCTGGTGCAATTCGCCGGCGTCGAGCAGCAGCTCAAGACCAACGATGCGCTGACCCAGCTCGTCACCCTCCAGAAGACCACGCAGGCGACGCAGGCGCTGGACTTCGTCGGCAAGACCGCGCTGGTCGACGGCTCGACCGCGACCATGACGAAGTCGTCGGCGACCTGGCATCTCAACGTGCCCAGCGACTCGACCGTCGACATTACCGTCGCCAATTCCAGCGGCCAGACCGTGTTCACCGGCAAATATACCGCTGCCACCGGCTCCGACATTCCCTTCACCTGGAACGGAATGGGCAATGACGGCACGCAATGGCCCGACGGCAAGTACACGATCTCGGCCACCGGCAAGGACATCGCGAACAACAATGTCGGCATCGCCGCCCAGGTGCAGGGCGTGGTGTCCTCCGTCGACCTGACCCAGTCGCCGCCGCTGCTCACGATCGACGGCAACAGCTACACGCTGAACCAGGTGAAGAGCATCGTCGCCGCCAGCAGCAACTAAGGCTCGCGCGGCGCCCGATGCGCCCTTTTTGTTAGGAAAGTATTTACGAAGACCCCCTTGAGCGGCCCGGAGACCACCGTTCCACCGGCCGAGACGACCCGCGTTCCCGCAAGTTTCAACGAGAATTGTATTGAAGCCTTAGGCTTAGCGGATTTTTAAGCCGCCGCGCGTAGGGTTTCAATGTGAGTTCAGTGGTTGAGAGTTTGTGAGTACGCCATGACAGAACCCCATCGCCCGAGGGTAAAATACGTCATCGGGCCGGACGGCAGTCCGCTGACGATTGCAGATCTGCCCGCGCCCGGCACCAAACGCTGGGTTATCCGCCGCAAGGCCGAAGTCGTCGCTGCTGTGCGTGGCGGACTTCTCTCCCTCGAGGAGGCCTGCAGCCGTTATACCCTGACGGTTGACGAATTCCTTTCCTGGCAGTTTTCCATCGACCAGCACGGTCTGGCGGGTCTTCGCACCACCCGCATCCAGCAATATCGCCAGTAGGCGATCCGGAAATCTGCGGCTTTTGACGAAAATCGGCCCCGCTTTGCGAGGCCGATTTTTTTCATGTTTCGTTTTGGCGCTACTTTTGTCCGAGCTCTTAACCTTCGTTAACCATATCGAAACCATCACCTAGGCAATAATTGCCCAGTCGGCCGCTCAGTTGCGGGTCGAAGCTTCGGGGCGGTTGCTTGCAAGGTCTTGCGGACTTTTTAAAGGGTATCGGCGCCGCCCGTTTCGGGGCGATGATCGCGGTCACCGCCGCGCTCGTCGGCTTTTTCGCGTTTGTCATCATGCGCGTCACCACGCCGCAGATGACCACGCTGTTCACCGACCTCTCGGTCGAGGATTCTTCCGGCATTATCAAGGACTTGGAGCGCCAGGGCATCCAGTTCGAGATCCGCAATGAGGGCAGCATCATCATGGTGCCCAAGGACAAGGTCACGCGGCTGCGAATGAAGCTCGCCGAGGGCGGCCTGCCCAAGGGCGGCGGCGTCGGCTACGAAGTGTTCGACAAGTCGGACGCGCTCGGCACCACCTCTTTCGTCCAGAACATCAATCATCTCCGCGCGCTGGAAGGCGAACTTGCCCGCACCATCCGCGCCATCGACCGCATCCAGGCCGCCCGCGTCCATCTCGTGCTGCCTGAGCGCCCGCTGTTCTCGCGCGAGGCGCCGGAACCGTCGGCCTCGATCGTGGTCCGGGTCCGCGGCGCGCTCGAAGCAGGGCAGATCAGGGCCATCCGCCACCTCGTCGCCTCCGCCGTCAACGGGCTGAAGCCGCAGCGGGTCTCGATCGTCGACGAAGCCGGCCAGCTGCTCGCCGACGGTGCCGCGACAGATGCGGATCAGGCGGTCGGCGACGAGCGCCGCACCGCCTACGAGAAGCGGATGCGCAAGCAGGTCGAGGACATCGTCTCCTCGGTGGTTGGTTCGGGCCGTGCCCGCGTCCAGCTCTCGGCCGATTTCGACTTCAACAAGGTGACGCAGACCTCGGACAAGTTCGACCCCGAGGGCCGCGTGCTGCGCTCGACCCAGACTCGGGAAGAGAGCAGCATGACCGCCGACAACAACGGCCAGGTCACCGTCAACAACGAGCTTCCGGGCAACGGGCAGAATAGCGGCGTCGCGGCCAAGGACCAGAGCAAGAAGACCGAAGAGACCAACAATTACGAGATCTCCCGCACCACCAAGACCGAGGTGACCGAGGCCGGCCGGGTCAACCGCATCTCGGTCGCAGTGCTGGTCGACGGCATCTACACCAAGAACGACAAGGGCGAGCTCGCCTACACCGACCGCACCAAGGAGCAGCTCGACCGCATCTCCGCGTTGGTGCGCTCGGCGATCGGCTTCGACCAGAAGCGCGGCGACCAGGTCGAGGTCGTCAATCTGCGCTTTGCCGATGCGCCCTCCACCGCCCCGATCGCCGAGCCCTCCGGCTTCCTCGGCATGCTCCAGTTCACCAAGGACGACGTCATGTACTTCGTCGAGCTCGGCGTGATGATGCTGCTCGGCCTCGTCGTGCTGTTCATGGTGATCCGCCCGCTGGTCAAGCGCATCCTCGCCTCCGACGAAGTCGTCGCAGCGATCTCCGGCGTCCTCTCCGGCCCGTCTGCCTCCGACGAATCCGCGCCGGCCAACAGCGGCCAGCCGCTGCTGCCGAGCGGCACCGCCAGCGCGATCGACGTCGCCACCGTCCAGGGCCAGGTCCACGCCCAGTCCGTTCATCGCGTCGGCGAGCTCGCCGAGCGCAACCCCAACGAAACCGTCGCCATCATCCGTCAATGGCTGACCGAACCCGCAAAATGATTCGAGAAGTGAACTGACATGGCCGGCAATTTGCAAAACGCCAACTCGAACGACATCACCAGCGTGATCTCCACGCTCGGACAGCGTGCCGGCAGCCGCGGCGGCGCCAAGGTCGACGCGGTGGCGGGGCCGAAGCGCGCCGCCATCCTGATGCTGGCGCTCGGCGAGCAATATGGCGGCAAGATCTGGGGACTGCTCGACGACGACGAGGTGCGCCAGCTCTCGCTGGAAATGTCGACGCTCGGCACCGTCGAGGTCGACACCGTCGAGGACATGCTGCTCGAATTCGTCTCGCGCATGTCGGCATCGGGTGCGCTGATGGGCAATTTCGACGCCACCGAGCGGCTGCTCCAGCAGTACCTGGCGCCCGAGCGCGTCAACGGCATCATGGACGAGATCCGCGGGCCCGCAGGCCGCAACATGTGGGAGAAGCTCTCCAACGTGCAGGAGGAGGTGCTCGCCAACTATCTCAAGAACGAATATCCGCAGACCATTGCAGTGGTGCTGTCGAAGCTGAAGTCGGAACACGCCGCCCGCGTGCTCGGCATCTTCCCCGAGGATCTCGCGCTCGACGTCGTGAACCGCATGCTGAAGATGGAAGCGGTCCAGAAGGAGGTGATCGAGAGCGTGGAGAAGACGCTGCGCACCGAATTCATGTCCAACCTCTCGCAGACCCGCCGCCGCGACGCCCATGAGGTGATGGCGGAAATCTTCAACAATTTCGACCGCCAGACCGAAACCCGCTTCATCACCTCGCTGGAAGAAGACAACCGCGAATCGGCCGAGCGCATCAAGGCGCTGATGTTCACCTTCGACGACCTGGTGAAGCTCGATTCCGGCTCGGCCCAGACGCTGATGCGCAATGTCGACAAGGACAAGCTCGGCGTCGCGCTCAAGAGCGCCAACGAGGACGTCCGCAACTTCTTCTTCGGCAACATGTCCTCGCGCGCGGCAAAGATGCTCCAGGACGACATGGCGGCGATGGGCCCGGTGCGCCTGCGCGACGTCGACGAGGCCCAGGCGCTGCTGGTCAACCTCGCCAAGGACCTCGCGGCCAAGGGTGAAATCATGCTGACCAAGAACCGTGCCGACGACGAACTGGTGTATTGATGGGGGCTCCGGCAAAATTCCTGTTTGATACCGACTTCGCCGCGCCGGACCGGACGCGCGAGAAGGCTGCGACCGCCGCCGAGATCGCGCAGAAGGTGGCGGAAGCGGAGGCGCGCGCCTATCGGGACGGTTTCGACGCCGGCCAGCGCGAGGCCAAGGCCGAGAGCGACCGCCGCGTCGCGCTCGCGATGGAAGAGATCAGCATCTCGGTTCGCGGCATCGCCTCGGGCATCGGCAATATCGAGAGCAAGATGGAGACCGAGGCGGTCGACGTCGCAATCGCGGTGGCGCGCAAGCTGTGCGCCGATCTGGTCGCCGCCGAGCCGCTCGGCGAGATCATGGCGCTGGTCAAGGACTGCTTCTCGCATCTGGTCGCCACCCCGCATCTCGTCGTTCGCATCAACGACGCGCTCTACGAGGCTGCGCGCGAGAAGATCGAGCGGCTCGCCAAGCAGAGCGGCTTCGAGGGCCGGCTCGTGATTCTAGCCGAGCCTGACATTGCCACCGGCGACTGCCGGATCGAGTGGGCCGATGGCGGCGTCGTGCTCGAGCGCGGCGCCATCGCGGCCAAGATCGACGAAATGGTCGGGCGCTATATCGCGTCCCGGAGGGGGAGCTAAGCCATGAGCGACACCGACGGACAGGTCCCGCTGCCAGATCTCAACGGCCCGATGCCGCCGACCGGCACGGACGTCGGCTACACCGAGGACGAATATGCGGCACGCGCCGCCGCCGACCTGGAGGCCGTGTTCGACGTGCCGGTGCAGGTCTCGGCCGTGCTCGGGCGCTCCAAGATGGACGTCAGCGAGCTGCTGAAGCTCGGGCCCGGCACCGTGCTCGAGCTCGACCGGCGCGTCGGCGAGGCCATCGACATCTATGTCAACAACAAGCTGGTTGCCCGCGGCGAAGTTGTCCTGGTCGAGGACAAGCTCGGCGTGACCATGACCGAAATCATCAAGACCGAACGCGCCTAAAGCGCAGGGAATGACGCGCGGCAGCGCGACCAGACGGACAGGAGACTGACATGCGGCTTCTCATCGTTGGCACATTGAAGGGCCAGCTCACCACCGCCACCAAGATCGCGATGGACAACGGCGCCACAGTGACCCACGCCGAGGATCACGACCAGGCGATGCGCGTGCTGCGCGGCGGCAAGGGCGCCGACCTCCTGCTGGTCGACGTCGCCCTCGACATCCGCGACCTCGTGATGCGGCTCGAGGCCGAGCACATCCACGCTCCGATCGTCGCCTGCGGCATCACCAACGACGCCCGCGCCGCGGTTGCCGCGATCCACGCCGGCGCCAAGGAATACATCCCGCTGCCGCCGGATCCGGAGCTGATCGCCGCGGTACTGGCCGCGGTCGCCAACGATTCCCGCGAGCTGATCTATCGCGACGAGGCGATGGCGAAGGTCGTCAAGCTCGCCCAGCAGATTGCGGGCTCCGATGCCTCGGTGATGGTCACCGGCGAATCCGGCACCGGCAAGGAAGTTCTGGCCCGCTACGTCCACACCCGCTCGACGCGCGCCAAGCGCCCGTTCATCTCGATCAATTGCGCCGCGATCCCCGAGCACCTGCTGGAGTCCGAGCTGTTCGGCCACGAGAAGGGCGCCTTCACCGGCGCAATCGCCCGCCGCATCGGCAAGTTCGAGGAGGCCACCGGCGGCACGCTGCTGCTCGACGAAATCTCGGAGATGGACGTCCGCCTGCAGTCGAAGCTGTTGCGCGCGATCCAGGAGCGCGTGATCGACCGCGTCGGCGGCACCAAGCCCGTCCCCGTCGACATCCGCATCATCGCGACCTCGAACCGCAATCTGGTGGAAGCCGTGCGCGAAGGCACGTTCCGCGAGGATCTGCTGTTCCGCCTCAACGTCGTGAATTTGAAGATCCCGCCGCTGCGCGAGCGTCCCCTCGACATCCTCGAGCTCGCACAGCATTTTGTGAAGAAATATGCCGAGGCCAACGGTGTGCCGATGCGGCCGATCTCGGCGGACGCCCGCCTTGTGCTCTCCACCAACCGCTGGCAGGGCAACGTCCGCGAGCTCGAAAACACCATGCACCGCGCGGTGCTGATGGCGCAGGGCGACGAGATCGGCCCCGACGCAATCCTCACGCCGGACGGCGACCGCCTCGACCTCGCCAAGACCGCCCCGGCCGTGGCGCATGCGACGATGGCCGCCGAGCAGGTGACGCGCGCGCTGGTGGGGCGTACCGTTGCGGACGTCGAACGCGACCTGATCCTGGAGACGCTAAAACACTGCCTCGGCAACCGGACCCATGCCGCGAATATCCTGGGCATCTCGATCCGCACGCTGCGCAACAAGCTCAACGAATATTCCGACGGCGGCATCCCGATCACGCCGGCGGGCATGCCGGGGGAATATCCGCGGATGCCGATGGTGGGGGCGTAAGGCGCTTCACGCTGGCCGAGAATACGAATGCCCGGGCCAGTCCCGGGCATTTTTATTTGAATGCAGGCTGCCAACCTCGTCCTTGCGAGCGCAGCGAAGCAGTCCAGAAACCCTCCGCGGAAACAGTCTGGATTGTTGCGCCACGCTCGCGATGACGGCGCTGAGAGCGCTCCCCGCATAACGGGACCGCGCCACGCGACTAGGCCGCCAGCACGACAGGCCCTATAACCCCGCGTGAGAACCACCGAGGGTCAACATGTCTGAAGCTCAAATCACCGACTGGCTGGCGTCGCAGCGGCAGGCGATGATCGATCTCTTGCGCGACGTCGTGAACATCGATTCCGGGTCCTACGACAAGGAAGGCGTCGATGCGGTCGGGGCGCGGTTCGAGCGGCATTTCGCCGAGCATGGCATTCCCTGCCGGCGCGAGGGCGATTCCACGTTCGGCGATGCGATCCACGCCGAGGTCGCAAAGCCCGGCAGCAACGAGAAGCCGGTGCTGTTGTTGGGACATCGCGACACCGTGTTCGGCAAGGGCGAGGCCGGACGCCGTCCGTTCACGATCAAGGACAACCGCGCTTATGGTCCCGGCGTGGCCGACATGAAGTCCGGCGTGGTCATGAACATCTTCGTGGCCACCGCCTTCCATAAATTCGGCGGCAGCCCGCATCCGATCAAGCTGCTGATCACCTCCGACGAGGAGATCGGTTCGCCCTCCTCGCGCCCCGTGATCGAGCGCGAAGGGCGCGCCGCGCGCGCCGTGTTCAATTCCGAGCCGGGCCGCCCCACAGGCAACGTCGTGACGGGGCGCAAGGGCGGCATCTTCATGCACATGGCCATCACCGGCAAAGCGGCGCATTCCGGCGCCAACTTTGCCGCGGGCGTCAGCGCGATCGGAGAGCTCGCGCAAAAAATCGTGCAGATCCATGCGCTGACCGATCTCGACAAGGGCATCACGCTCAATGTCGGCCTCGTCTCGGGCGGGCAGTCCGTCAACACCACGGCGCCTTACGCGGAGGGTCAGATCGACCTGCGCTATGTCGATCCGGCCGATCGCGCGAGGGTGATGGCCGCGATCGAAAAGATCATCGCGACGTCCTACGTGCCCGGCACCAGCGCGACGCTGACGATCAAGGGCGAATTCGTGCCGGTGGTGCAGAGCGCGGATTCGAAGGTGCTGTTCGAAGGCTATCAGGCCGCCGCAAAAAAGGTCGGCCTCACCACGCTGCAGGGCGAGTTCTCCGGCGGCTGCGCCGATTCCGGCTTCACCGCCGCGGTCGGCACGCCGACCATCTGCGGCCTCGGACCGGTCGGTGGGCTCGCGCACACGCCGGAGGAATATCTGGAGATCGACAGCATCGTGCCGCGCGCACAGGCATTGGCGCTGGCGATTTTGCGGGGGTGACGCAGGTGCCATAGCTGCGTAGGGCGGGTTAGCGCCGTGGATGCGCAAGCGCATCCACTAGGCGTAACCCACACTACAAATTCCTCACGAATAACTCGGCGCGTCCGGCTTACGAAAAATGTGGATGGGATCGCCCGGCACGATCGGCCGGCCACTGAACATCGCATAGGCGTAGAGCGCGAGATAGGCGATCGCGAGCGCGCCGACGGCGTAGAAGGCTAGGATCGCGACGCGCTTCATCGTTCCGCTCCATTGCCGTCCCGGCGGGAAGGCTCAGGCGCGCTTCTAGAGCGATGCCGGGGAAAAGGCCAGCCTGCGGGCTGGCGGTCAAACGCCGCGCCGGCTGTGCGTGGGCACGCTGACGTCCGCGAGCCTGGCTGCGTCTTCGTCCTGATCGACCGCAACGTACTGACCGTGCCAATAGGCCAGCGCGGCGTTGCGGGTCGAATTCCTGATGTCCCTGACGCGGCCGATGACGATGCCGTGCGAGTGGCGTTCGACGATCTCCTCGACCTCGCAATCGACGGCAGACAAGGCGCCGACCAGCAGCGGAACGCCCGAGACCGACGTCACCCATCGGCTGCCTGCAAAGCGATCGGCGCCCTTCAGCCCGCCCTTGCCGGCAAAGCGCTCAGCGACATCGAGCTGGTCGGCCGCAAGCATGTTCACCCCGAAGACGCCGTAACGCTTGATCAGCGGGAACGACGAGGCATCCCGGTTGATGCTGACGATCAGCGTCGGCGGATCGACCGACAGCGAGGCCACGGAGGTCACCGTCATGCCGGTGATGTCCTTACCCCGCCCGGCGGTGATGACGCTGACGCCGCCGGTGAGGTGGCGCATGGCGCTGCGGAAATCGGCGGGCAAAACGGGAGTTTCGGTCATGAGCTCGCGGGGCACTACATTCATGGCTTGCTCCCCGAAGCGGGGGTCCCTTCTATTTAGGTACGATCGTCCGCCGACAAAAGGTGGCTCAGGATCGAGCCTTCGAGGCCGGCAAGCTCGACCGAGCCGCGCTCGCGCGGCCGGGCCGTATTAACCACGACATCATGGGCAATCCGGCCCTCGTCGATCACCAGCACCCGGTCGGCCAGGGCGACCGCCTCGGCGACGTCGTGGGTGACCAGGATGGCGGTAAAGCCCTGGTCGCGCCAGACCCGCTCCAACAGGCGCTGCATCGAGATGCGGGTCAGCGCGTCCAGCGCACCGAGCGGTTCGTCGAAGGCGAGCACGCGCGGACGCGAGACCAATGCACGGCCGAGCGCGACGCGCTGCTTCTGGCCGCCCGACAGCACCGAGGGCCACTGGTCGCGCTTGTCGGCGAGACCGACCTCGGTCAGCGCTTTCTCGGCACGCGCATGCGCGTCGCTGGACGAACGATCGCGACCGAGCCCCACTTCGACATTCGAAAGGACGCGCGCCCAAGGCAGCAGCCGCGGCTCCTGAAACATCACGCGGACGTCCTCGGCCTGGACTTCGTCGCCAAAACTGATGCTGCCGGAATCGATCTTGTCCAGGCCGGCGATCAGGCGCAGCAGCGTGCTCTTGCCGCAACCGCTCTTGCCGACGATGGCGACGAACTGGCCGGCGGGGATGTGCAGATCAATGCCGCGCAACACCTCGTTGTCGCCGAAGGATTTTCGCAAGCCCCGGATGCTGAGCGGCAAGCCGGTGGCTTGCACTTGGCGTTCTTCTTGCCGCTCCTCGTGCACGACACGGGCGTGAGGCGTGAAATTGGCGCGGCTGGCGAGCTCGGTCTCGGGAAGGGACGTACGAAGCGCTGTCTGCATGTGATTCCCGGTATTTCTGCTAGCGTTTCTGGAAGGCGGGGTGCCAGGAGAGCGTCGCCCGCTCCAGCACGCGGGAGGCGCTGTCGGCGAGCTTGCCGAGCAGGGCGTAGATCAGGATCGAGAGCACGACGACGTCGATCAGCATGAACTCGCGCGCCTGCATCGCCATGTAGCCCAGCCCTGAGGACGCCGCGATGGTCTCGGCCACGATCAAGGTCAGCCACATGATGCCGAGCGCAAAGCGGATGCCGACGAAGATCGAGGGCAGCGCGCCCGGAAAGATCACACGACGAAACAGCTCGCTGTCGGTCATGCCATAGATGCGGCCCATCTCGATCAGCTGCGGATCGACGGTGCGGATGCCATGCAGCGTGTTGAGGTAGATCGGGAAGAACACACCGAGCGCCACCAAAAACAGTTTTGCGCTCTCGTCGATGCCGAACCACAGGATGACCAGCGGGATCAGCGCCAGATGCGGCACGTTGCGCACCATCTGCAGCGTGGTATCGGTAAGTTTTGCCGAGAGCTGCGACAGACCGTTGGCGAGCCCGAAGGCGAAGCCGATGCTGCCGCCGATCAAGAAGCCGATCGAGGCGCGCCAGAACGAGACCCAGATATTGCGGACGAGCTCGCCGGAGAGCAGCAGCTTCCAGCCGGCGAGCGCAACATCGCTCGGCGCCGGCAGCACGCGCGTCGGCACGAAGCCGGTGACACTCGCCACCTGCCAGATCGCGATGATGGCGAACGGCACGATCCACTGGACCAGTCCATCGAGGCGCGGCAGGCGGAAGCTGCGCGGGAAGGAGATGCTGTCAATGAGGCTCATGATTGCGACACCCGATGTTGCGGACGGTAATCACTGCCGACCGTCTCGCCGAAGGGACCGCCGTTGAAGTGCAGCTTGGTCACGTTAGAGGGCTGCTCCAGCGAGAGCAGCGGGAACACCAGTTCGGCGAAGCGATAGGCTTCCTCCAGATGCGGGTAGCCCGACATGATGAAGGTATCGATGCCGATATCCTGATACTCCTTGATGCGCGCCGCGACCGTCCGGGCGTCGCCGACCAGCGCCGTGCCGGCGCCGCCGCGCACGAGGCCGACACCGGCCCACAAATTGGGCGCGATCTCGAGCTTGTCGCGCTGGCCGCCATGGAGCTGCGCCATGCGCTGCTGGCCGACCGAATCCATGCGGGCAAAGTTCTTCTGCGCCGTCGCAATCGTCTCGTCGCTGACATGCTTGATCAGCTCGTTCGCCGCGCGCCAGGCTTCTTCGTTGGTCTCGCGGACGATCACGTGAAGGCGGATACCGAAGGAGAGCTTTCGGCCACGCGCGCTCGCGACCTCCCTCACCTTCGCGATCTTCTCGGCAACCAGCGCCGGCGGTTCGCCCCAGGTGAGATATTTGTCGACGGCGTCGACCGCGACGTCGATGCCGGCATCCGACGAGCCGCCGAAATAGAGCGGCGGGCGCGGCGACTGCACCGGCGGGAACAGCAGCTTGCCGCCCTCGACACGGATATGCTTGCCCTCGACATCGACGGTCTTGCCGGCGAGCAGCTCGCTATAGACGCTGAGGAACTCGCGCGTGACCTCGTAGCGCTCGTCATGCCCAAGAAAGATGCCGTCGCCCTTGTTCTCGACGGGATCGCCGCCGGTGACGACGTTGACGAGCAGACGTCCGCCTGTGATGCGGTCGAGCGTCGCGGTCATGCGCGCGGCCACGCTCGGCGATTGCAGGCCGGGGCGGACAGCCACGAGATAGCGCAGCCGTTCGGTGAACGGCGCGACTGAGGAGGCGACGATCCAGGAATCCTCACAGCTCCGTCCCGTCGGCAGCAGCACGCCGAAATAGCCGAGCTGATCGGCGGCCTGCGCAACCTGGCGCAGATAGTTGAAATTGACCTCGCGGCCGCCGATGCCGGTGCCGAGATAGCGGCCGTCGCCGTGGGTCGGCAGGAACCAGAGGATGTTGGCGTTGCTCATGGATGTGCTCCGATCACTTGTTGCCTGAGCATGATCCCTTCGGAAACCCGCTCCACACTTTTCCGGATCATGCTCTAGCCGTAGGTCGTGCCGACGGCGGCAGCGACGATACCGATCGACGTGACGATGGCTGCGATCACACGCTGAAGGATGCGCCTCATGTTTGGACCTCTTGATGTGGGAAGATCGGTCGGCACGATCAGGCTGCCGGGTTGCGCCAGACGATGTCGCGGATGACGATCGGCTTGGGGATCAGGCCGAGCTTGTGGAAGCGATCGGCGACACCCTGCTGGGTCGCGACGATGTCGTCGGTGACGGGGCCGACTGCGTAAGACGAGCGGTTCGCGGCAATGGTCTGGATGTCGAGCGGAATGCCGGTGACGGCGGCGAGCGATTTCGCGACTTCGTCGCGGTGCTGCTCGGCCCATTTGGCGGTCGCGCTCGTGACGTCGACGATCTGCTGCAGGATGGCGCCGTGTTTCCCAGCGAAGTCGCGGTTGGCGATGTAGAAGGAATTGGTCTTGGTGACCTCGCGCGCATTGATCAGGATGCGGCCGCTCTGCTTGGTCTCGCCGATTGCAAAGTACGGGTCCCAGATCGCCCAGGCCTCGATGCTGCCATTGGCAAAGGCGGGGCCTGCATCCGGCGGCGTCAAATAGACCGGCGTGATGTCGGCATAGGTGAGGCCCGCCTTCTCCAGCGTCTGCACCACGATATTGTGGGCGCTGGAGCCCTTGGTGAAGCCGACGCGCTTGCCTTTCAGTTCAGCGATGGAGCGGATCGGCGAATCCTTCGGCACGAGGATGCCCTGGCCGTTGGTGATCGGCTGGCCCGCGGCATAGACGATCGCGGCGCCGGCCGCCTGCGCGAACACCGGCGGGGAATCGCCGACCGCGCCATAATCGACGCTGCCGACATTCATCGCCTCCATCATCGGCGGCCCCGAGGAGAACTCGACCCATTTCACCTCGATGCCCTGGGATGCGAAATGTTTTTCCAAGGTGGCCTGCTGGCGCGTGATGACCAGCACGCCGTTCTTCTGGTAGCCGATACGAATTTCCTTCGCCGCGCCTTGTGAATTTCCTTGGGCGCTCGCATGCGAGGCCAACGCAGCGGCGGCTGCGGTTCCAACGGACAGTTTCAGAAAATCGCGACGCTGCATTCCACACTCCCGGCCGCATGCGGCCGTCATCATCAGGTTTCTAGAATGATGATGCGGGTCAGTGGAGCTGTCGAGACGCCGAGGAAAATAGCGATGCGCGCACTGCGCCTGTGGCCGCGCGCATGATTAATCTTTCAAGGGGCCGCGCTCATGCAGAGGGATTTTTTTCCGCACGCGAACGTGAGGGCCAATTCACCGGCAGGTTCTGCAAGCCCCTGAACGCCCAGCCACCGATCCGCACCGGCTCGTCATCGGCGATCTCGATCTTCCCGGCACGCGCGAACACCGTCGGCAGGGCGACGTCGGCGATCATCGCGCGCGAGGCCCAGGCGCCGGCGCAAAAATGCGGCCCGGCGCCGAAGGCGACGCTCTTGGACGTGTCACGCCGCACATCGAATTGGTCGGCGCGTTCAAAATGCTTCTCGTCGCGGTTGGCGGAGCCGAACATCAGGAACACGCGCTCGTCGGTTTCGAACGCGACATCGCGAATGCTCCAAGGCTTTGCGATGCGCCGCGGCGACATACCGATCGGCGAGATCCAGCGGGCATATTCCTCGAACGCTTCGAGCCAGGTCACCTCGCCCTTGCGCACGAGATCGAGTTGATCCGGATGGGAGAGCAACGCCCACACCGTGCCGGCGATCGCCTTGCGCGGCTCGTTCTGGCCGCCTGAGATCGCGAGTTTGACATTGGCGCGCACGCTCTCCATCGGCATGCCCGAGGCGAGCAGCACGCCGAGGATGCTCTGGTCGGGGTGCTTGCGCATTACCGGCAGGATGTCGTCGATCGCGGCGTCGATGCCCGAGGTCGCGGCGTGACAACGCGCTTCGACGGCGGGATCTCCGGAGTAGTTGGCGATGCCTTCGATCATGCCCTGCGACCACGCGTCCATGTCGCCAAAGCCGATATTGGTGAGGCCGGTGATCGACTTCAGGCATTCGCCGGAAAACGGCAGCGCGAAGTCGCGCATGAAATCGATGCGCCCGGGTTCGATCGCGTCGAGAATGCGATCGGCATGGGCCTGGAACAGCGCGGTCCAGTGTGCCTTCACCGTCTTCGGCGACACCGTCGGAAACATCGCGCGCCGCTCGATTTGATGCGCTTCGCCGTCCTTGCGCATCATGTTGTGCCCCATCAGCCGGTTCATCAGGCCGGCCGGCTGATGCGAGGAGAACACGTCGATCTGCTTCTCCGAGATCGAGATGTCGTCGCGGCAGCTGAGCAATGTCGAGCCCAGCTGCGGCACGAAGGCGATCGGCGCCTCCTTGCGCATTTTTGCGAGCATCGGATACGGGTCGGCCCAGAACGCGGCCAGATCGATCTCGACACGCGGCGCGGTGCTCAAGGCGGTCTCCCCCTGGATTCTCGTCTTTTCCAGGCCAGACTAGCGAAATCCGGTGCGGGCGTCTGTCCCTGGCGATAGGGACAGCGACATTGGGGCGTGTGAGCCGTCTTTTAGGCGAGACGTTCCGCCTTGAACGAAAATCTACTGATCACAGTCCCGGCCGGATCGCAGAACTCGAAACGCCAATCGAGGTCTGGCCTCATGCCGCCGAACCTGATGTCGCGGATCATGTCGCACGCTGTCAGGGCGGCTTCGTCCCAAAGCGCGCTTGCATCATTGCCGTCCAGAGGAACCGACCATTCCTCTTCGATCCCATTGGTCAAAATCCGGAGCCGGTAGGACGTCGTTGTAGGCTCGGAGTCATGCATCGGCACCACCATGAACCAGGCGGGAGCACGATTCTCTCTCAGTCACCGGTCGAAGCCGCGGGCGGGACGGTGATGAGGGAGATTACCTTATGTCGGATACCGAACACAACGGCAGGGTTTGGTTCCCTCGGATGATACGGTTCCAGGGTCCTGCGCACGTCGTCTCGTCAGACTGCTCTGGTCTTGAACTCCAGCAGATAGATGTCAGTGGCGGACGCATCCCGGACCTTCATGCACCACTGATCTCCGGGTTTGAGCTTGCCATCGAGGTCGCGGAGAAGCTCTCCGCAGGCCGTCGTCGCTTCCACCCAGGCGGCATCGCGATCGGGCAGCTCCAGCCCGTCGTTCTGGACTTCCATGTTTCGGCCGTCGACGACGACGAAGAAGAATCGCGGCATGTTTCCCTCTTGAGTCCGGTCTCGGACATTAAATATTTCGTGCGCCCTAGTATTACGCTGTAATGAGGCGTCTAGTTAACAGCGCTCGTGGAATTCAGCTCCTGGCATGTGTCGGAAACCGTACCGACGAAATGCCGGTTTGTAGCCTACCTAGAAATTCCCGTGGAGGCGTCAACTCGGAACGCCACGTCAATCCCCGCGGAAGACGGCCCAGACCGACTGGGCGGGATACACAATGCCGACCGCTCCGCTCGCCAACTCCCTGCTGGCAAGTTTGCCGCGGGCCGAATTTGAACAGCTTCGGCCGCAGATGACGGTGACATCGCTCGCGCAAGGCAAGGTGCTCGCCGAGGTCGGCGACGAAATCGACCAGGTCTACTTTCCCTTCGGTGGCATGATCTCGCTCCTCACGATCATGAGAAATGGCAAGGCCGTTGAGACGTCGACGATCGGCAGGGACGGAGCGTTCGGTACCGCTGCGACGTTCGGCCTGTACAAGTCGCAGGTTCGGGCGATCATTCAGATATCGATGACCGCAGCCCTCATTCCCGCCGCGTCCATGAGACGGCACGGCGAGACCAGCAAGGCGCTTCAGCTGATGTGCTTGCGGTCCACCGAGAACCTGCTTGCCCAGGCCCGTGTTACAGCCGCTTGCAACGCTCTTCATTTGATTGAAGAGCGATTTTGCAGGTGGCTGTTGCAGACCAGCTCGGTGACGCAAAGCATGACCATTCACCTCACACAGGAATTCCTGTCTGAAATGCTCGGCGTCCGCCGGACGTCGGTCACCGAGGTCGCCCAAAAACTTCAAGAGGATGGGCTCATCAGTTACTCGCGTGGCGTCATCAACATCCTCGACCTCGATGCCTTGAAAGCACGGGCCTGCGAGTGCTTTGAGATGCTTCGCGAGCAGAATGTGATCTAGAGCCGTTTCCGGTCCGATGAGAATCGGAACGTGGCTCCAGATTTTTGGCTTTGATACGTTTTCCGTTCGCGAACCGGCATCAAATTCGCACGAAAACCTTTAGTCGAACAGCCTGTTGATCGAAACCTGCACTTCGAATTCGCGCGCCTTTTCCAAAAGCTCCTGCTTCTCCTTGCCCTGAAGAAGCTTGGCTTTGGCACGATATTCCTCCGCGGTTTTCCTGAGGCGCTCATCGAGCGAAAGCGTCTGCTTGAATCGTCTCCGCTTTGCAGTCATCGCCAACTCGTTCTGGGCAACTCGACTTCCGAACCAATTTTAGTTCTGACCTTCGGCTGCTCAAAGTCGAATTTTTTTGACGCGTATGTCGGCTACCGGACGGACGGCAGGAAGGGGACGGGGCTTTAATTTGTCCTCTGTTTTACGGGTGGGAGTCATGTCTGTACCGACAGCGCGTTCATTGATCGCCATCGAGCGGCCGCGTTGCGGGAGATGCCAGACTCGCATGGAGCTGCTGAGCGCATCTCCAAAACCGGACAATTCCGAAAAGCGAATCTTCGAATGCCCGAAATGTCGTTTCATCGAGACCAGGGTGATCGCCGATCCCCTGACCTCAAACGACATCCGGCGTCTGGCTAGCTACCTTCAGCCTCCATCGTGACATCCGGACTGCCCAGGGAATCGAGCTGTGACCGACAAGAGTGATACCGGCAAGAGCAACAATATCGTCATCACCGGTGCTGGCGTCGGAACCCTCTCGATGATGGTCGCCGACCTCGCCGACGAAGCCGAGGCGCTTCAACTCGCTAAGCGGATCGCAGAACAGACCGGCCGTACGGTGTCAGTTCGGGACTCCCGAGGAGTGGTTCTTGGGAAAATCCCCGGGTCTAGAAGGCACTAGAACAATCGGCTTCAGCGCCGGATCGGCCGCGAGCCTGGATTTTCTCAGAACCGCGACCCCGTCCTAACGCGCGACGAGATTGGGATGAATCGTCATCGCGCTTTAGGCTGTTGTTTGCGCATGATCTTTTCGGAAAACCGCTTCGCACTTTTCCGGATCATGCTTTAGAATCCGCTCTTCTCCCGCAACGGCTGAAGCTCGTCGTCCTTGCCTGATTGATCGGGTTGCGGTGGCATGTGCCCCGGCTCGGTCTTGTGGGCGGTCTGGGCTCGTTCCTTATCCTTAGGCTGCTCCTGAGCCTTTTCGTCGAGTGTAATGCCTTGGCTCTTGTCTCGCATGTTGGCCTCCTGGCATGAGCTACCGATAGGAACGCTCGACGGCCCACTGTGTTTCCCGCACATGCGGAAGGGAATGACATCATGGAAATCGTCTTTTTCGTCGGAGCGTTTTTGCTTCTCGCCGCCCTGATCTACGGGACGCTGAACTGGCACTACCGGGACCGTCGCCGGGACCGGATAACCGATCAGCTTGTCCGCGACCGGTACGGGCACGATAGAACCTGAAGGCGGCCTGAGCAGGCGCCGGAACGCGCGGTCGTCCAGCAACGTGCAGGAGCTGGGGGCCGCGCGTTCGCTTATGCAGCCATCCTGCGGCAGGATTCGGCGCAGGCCTCGCAGACGGCGACACATTCGTCCATGTCACCGATCCGCTTGCAGTCGCTGGCGCACTCCGCACAGATCTCGGCACACTCCCTGCACGTATGCTTGTGATGCGGCGTGTTGATCAACATGAAATGAGCCGAGGTCCGACACATTTCCGCGCATGCCATCATCAGGCGGAGGTGGGCGGGCTCGACGTGCTTGCCGCCCATTTCAAGGCAGTGGTTCATCGCCGTCGAGAGACATGTCTTGTAGCAGGACAAGCAGGTCTCGATGCAGCGCGTCATCTCCTCGTTCATGACGCACCCCTATGCCGCGCGCTTCTTGCGGGTGCGGGCGGCCTTCTTGGCCGAGGCGGAACGCTCCGCCGCGGGCCTGCGCGCCGATGCTTCGCCGCCAAGCTTTCCGCCCTTGCGGGAGGGCGCGTGATCCTCTTCGGTGCCTCGCCCGGAACCACTTTTCTTGCCGCCGTGGGTTTCCTTGTTCACGGTCGCCCAAGCGCGGCGCTCGGCTTCGTCCTCGGAAACGCCACGCTTCTCGTAGCCTTCCTCGATGTGTTCAGCCATTCGTTTCTGCTTGCCGGTGTAGCTGGATTTGTCGCCACGGGGCATCGGAAACCTCCATCTCTGTTTCCTGTGAACCGGGATGCCTCGCCATCGTTCCAACGGCTTTCGTTCGGACGACCGGACGCCGCGAGCAGGCCGAGCACGGAGAACCGAGTTACTGCGCCTCGGCGATCTTCGGTCCAGATGACAGCATCCGTGCGTTAGCCGCCAAGGGCCGCTTCGACGGCGATGCCGGGTCCGGCAAGCGGAAAGCGGCGTCGGCCGGCGCTCCCTGGAAAGGCCGGCGGGCCGCGCTTGCCGGGAGCACGATCACTTTCGCTCCGATTTTCACCCGCTCATACAGGTCAACGACGTCGTCATTGGTCAGCCGGATACAGCCGGACGAAACCTTCTTCCCGATCGTATCGGGGTTGTTGGTGCCGTGGATGCGATATTCGGTCTCGCCCAGATACATCGCCCGGGCGCCGAGCGGGTTGCCGGGACCGCCTGCCATGAACCGCGGCAGATACGGCTGACGCCCAATCATCTCTACGGGCGGATGCCAATCCGGCCATTCTGCTTTGCGGGCCACGCTCTGCTCACCGGACCATGTGAAACCTTCACGGCCAACACCGATGCCGTAGCGCAGCGCCTGCGTGTCGTTCAGAACGAAATAGAGAAATGTGTTTTTGGTATCGATGATCACGGTGCCCGGCGTCTGGCGGCTGGCGTAGTCGACCACCTGCCGGACAAGTGCGCCGGGGCCCTCAACGGCCTTTGGTGGTTCGACCAGAGGCGCCGGGGCCGGAATCGGAGCCGGCGCTGGCGCTACTGCATGAACCGGAGTTGCCACGTAGACCGGAGTTGACGATGCCTGTGCCTGGGCTTGGGCTTGGGACGCGGACGATTTTCGCACCGGTTGCACGCTCGCCGGCTGAGACAGCAAACCGTACCCCAATGCGGCGACGGCCACGGCGCCAATTGCAACTCTCGCGGCCATCGGGATTGCGAGCGTCTCTGCCTTTCGACGTTTGGCCCGCTTGCTCATGTCTTGCCCCAGGTCACCATGCCCGAAGAGGTACCCAGCAAAATTTAAGAAACTTCGAAGCGATGTCGCTCGGACTGGAACTGCGGGGGGATGGTTAATGGAAGTTGGAGTACGGCCGGCGCGTGTTCGTAAGCTGGCTCGTCACCTGCTCTTCGGTCTGATGGCGTCGACAGTTCCCTGGATGAAGGCCTGGAGCTTGGCGACGTCCCCTTCCTTCAACTTGCCGCTGAAATCGGGCATGCCCTGGTCGCGGAATGGACCGTGGAAGACGATGTTCCTGAGGTTGGTAATCACATCAGTGCCGACATAGCCGAGATTGACGATGTTGCCGCCGCGGTCGACGCCGGGCACGCCGTGGCAGGCTATGCAGGCCGCCGTGACGTAGATGTCCGCGCCTTCCTTTATATCCTTCGGATCGTACTTCACGCCCTGCAGCAGACCTTCGGTCTGATACTTGACGAACTCCGGCAGCTTCGCCGTGCCGCCGAGCGCGTATGTATAGATCGTTCCCGGGTTCTGGTACTCGGTCGCGCGATGGGCAAGGCCGTAAGAGCCGCCCCAGCCGACCGCAATCGAGACGTATTGTTTGTCGTCGACCATGTAGGTGCCGGCAGCCGCCACCGCGCCGGTGCCGGTCGGGATTTCCCACAGCCTGGTTCCTGTTGCAGCGTCATAAGCGACGAAGCGGCCATCCGCCGTCCCCTGGAAAACCAGATTGCCGGCTGTGGTCAGCGTACCGCCGTTCCATGGCGACACATGCTCGACCCGCCAGACTTCCTTTTGATGCACCGGATCCCAGGCGAGCAGACGTCCGAACGGGGTCGACTTCGGGGACGGGTTGAAAGCGAAGCCGAGATTTGCGCCCAACAAGGCCCCGGCCTTATTTGGCGCAACGGCATTCTGCTTGAACGACTTTTCCGGCGTCAGATTGACCGGTAAGTGCTGCGCCGGAATGTAGACGAGGCCGGTCACGGGATTGAACGACATCGGCTGCCAATTGTGCGCTCCATCCGGTCCGGGAATGGACTCGTATTGATCTGCGTCGCGCGCAGCCGGCAGCTCGATCGGACGTCCCTTGGCGTCGTATCCCGTCGCCCAATTCACTTCGACGAAATTCTTCGCCGAGATGAACTTGCCGTTGGTGCGATCGATGACGAAGAAGAAGCCGTTTTTCGGCGCGTGCAGGATCACCTTGCGCGGCACACCGTCGATCTCGATGTCGGCCAGGATCATCGGCTGGGTGGACGTGTAATCCCAGTTGTCGCCGGGCGTCTCCTGATAGTGCCAGATATACTGGCCCGTGTCGGCGTTGAGTGCGACGATCGAGGCGAGATAAAGATTGTCGCCGCCCGACGGACTGCGAAGCTTGCGATTCCAGGGACCGCCGTTTCCAGTACCGACATAAACCATGTTCAGATCGGGATCGAACGTGATCGTGTCCCACGGCGTGCCACCACCGCCGTTGATCCAATATTTGCCCGAGGGATCCCAGGTCTTCGCCGCGACTGCCATCGAAGCGTCCTCGAATGGCTTCGATGGATCTCCGGGCACGGTGAACCAGCGCCAGAGTTGATGGCCCGTCTCGCCGTCGTACGCCGTGACATAGCCGCGCGCACCGTATTCGGCCCCGCTCTGGCCGATCACGACCTTGCCCTTGAAGACACGAGGCGCGCCGGTGATCGTGTAGGAATGCTGATGATCGATCAGCGTGTCCTTTTCCCAGACCTTGGCCCCGGTCCCGGCATCGAGCGCGATCAGGCGTCCGTCATAGGCGGCGACGAAGACCTTGCCCTTGTAAAGGGCGAGGCCCCGGCTGACGGCGTCGCAGCACCCTCGATAGCCCTTTGAGCGGTCGACACCGGGATCGAACGACCAGATTTTTTTCCCGGTCCGCGCGTCGATGGCATGGACCACGCTCCAGGGCGCCGACTGATACATGATGCCATCGACGACGAGCGGCGTTGCCTCGATCCCGCGCGATGATTCGAGATTGTAACTCCAGACGAGCCCAAGATTCCCGACGTTGTCGGCGTTGATCTGATTGAGCTTGCTGAACCGCGTTTCGGCGTAGTCGAGGCCGACGGTCGGCCAATCCCAGGATGTCTTGGTATTTGCTTTGATGAAGTCGCCGTCGACTCGCGAGATATTCGCCTTGATGCTATGAGGCTTCGCGTCGGCCCCGGTCTGCGCCCATGCACTGGAAGGAAGGGAAAGACCCAAGAGAGCAAGAACGAGGCTGATGTTAACGAGGCCGATCTTGCGGAAGGGAATTTGAATCTCGAATATTCTGGATCGTTCCATTCCTTACCCTCTTCCGCGCACGTCGAGACCACGATGCGCGCGCATGCCTGCGCCCGCTTCCGTTGATATGAAGCGTCAAGCCTCCCTCGACGGTGCTACTGAAGTATTTCAGTCCTGACGTTCCGGATTGCAGTTGTAAGCAAGCGTCCTGCGCCGAACCGAAGGCGCCCCATATCCACAAGCGCAGCAAATTGCGCGGCGGGCCGCGGTCCGCTTTGCTCTCGGAAGCAGAGACTTAGTTCAGGCTGCGCGGCCCTGCGAACAGGCGCAGCACGATCGCAAACAGCTCGCTCTGCGAGGAGATGCCGAGCCGCTGATAGGCGCGCTTGCGGTAGGTCAGGATCGAATGCAGGCTGATGCCGAGCGCTTGCGAGATCGCCTCGGAGCTGAAGCCAAGCATGATGCGGCGGCAGACCTCATGCTCGCGCGGCGTCAGCGCGGAGAGTGGCGCGCGCGTCGCGAACAACGCGGCGAGGGACTGGTCGAGCGGCGCGGTCGCGGCCTGCTGGAAATGGCGCGCCACGCTGGCGCCGATCGCGGGCGCAATTGTCTGAAGCCGCGCACGCTCTGCATCGCCGAAGCAGCCCTGGGACGTGACGCGGTAGAAATTGACGTAGAAGCAGGTGTCATCCACCCAGATCGCGGTGGCGCATTTGTCGACGATGTCAGAGTCCTTGAAGAAGATCTTGCGATAGCGCGCGCCGTACATGCGCGGGGCGAACGAGGGCAGCACGATCGGTGCGCTGGTTTCGGCCTCGAACAGCGCGTCACGATTGGGATCGGATTCGTGGAACTGGCCGGCGTAGGCCGCGCCAAGATCGGCGCCGGTCGGGATATTGCCGACATCGAGCAGGCAGCTTGCGGCACCCGTGCGCGTCAGTGCGAACACCATGCAATGGCCGACGCCGGCTTGCCGGCGTAGCGTGTCGATCAGCACTTTTGGGAAATCCGGGCGACCGATGGCGAGCACCGCCGGCGTGATGTCGCCGGCCGCCGGATTCGAGGCCATCGCGTGGGGCCGCATGGGTTTCCTCCGCCAAGGTTCTTTTGGCGGACGATATCAGCAAGGCGAGTTGGCAGGAAGCCGGCTAGGTCAGTGTATGCCGCTTCTGGGTCCCGGCTCTGCGAAGCAGCACTGCGTGCTGCATCGCGTCCGGGACACGAGAGTGTTGCTGGTCGATGCAGAAGATAGTCTCGTGCGCCGGACGCAGGGCAGCGCTTCTTCAGCGGTGCGCTGCTGAGCCGGGGCCCATGCCAGATGTAGCCTACCCCGCCACGGCCTTCGCCGGGGCAACGTTGACGGCGAGCTTGCCGTAACGGTCGTTGAAGGCTTCGGTGTCGATCTCTTCGAGCTTGATCTCGCCGCTCATCACGCCTTGCTTCCACTCCGCCTGCGCCGGATCGTTCTGGAACTCCGGCATCACCTCGCGGCCGAACAGCTCGAGCGATTCGCAGATGTGCTCGTGGCTGTTCTTGCCCGCTTGATTCAGCAGGATGACCTGGTCGATGTGCGAGCTCTGGAAGCGCTTCAGCTTCTTGCGGATCGTCTCCGGCGAGCCGATCAGGCCGCCGCGCAGCGCCGCCTCCTGCGCCTCCGGGTTATCGCGCTTCCACTTGTTGTACTCGTCCCACATGTTGACGGTGTAGGGTGCGGGACGCTGGCGGTTCTGCGAGGCGCCGTAGAAGCGCAGCGCGAACTGGAAGAAGGTGGCGCCGTCGGCACGCGCGCGGGCCTCTTCATCGGTCTTGGCGCACATGAAGAACGAGACCAGCGCCATGTTCGGGTTGATCTCGTAGTCGGCGAGCTTGTTCAGCCGCTTGGTCATGGCGTTGTAATAGGCGTGCACCCAGGCATGCGCGGCATCGGCGCTGACGAACTGGAAACCGAGCGCGCCAAAACCGTGGCGGCCGGCGCGCTCGATGGTCGGCAGCTGCGAGCAGGCCATCCACAGCGGCGGATGCGGCTTCTGCACCGGCTTCGGCACGACGTTGCGCAAGGGAATGTCGAAATATTTGCCGTGGTGCTCACTGCCGGCGTCCTTGAACATCGGGAAGATCGCGGCGACGGCCTCCTCGAACACTTCCTTCTTGGTCTCCATGTCGCGGCCGAACGGCGTGAGTTCGGTGATCGAGGCGCTCTCGCCCATGCCGAATTCGCAGCGGCCGTTGGAGAGCAGGTCGAGCACCGCGACGCGCTCGGCAACGCGCGCCGGATGATTGGTGGTGAGCTGGAGGATGCCGTGGCCGAGGCGGATGTTCTTGGTACGCTGGCTGGCAGCGGCGAGAAACGACTCCGGCGAGGGTGAGTGCGAATATTCTTCGAGGAAATGATGCTCGACGACCCAGGCGTGGTCGTAATTGAGCTTGTCGGCGAGTTCCATCTGCGAGAGCGCGTTCTGGTAGAGGTTGAGCTCGTCGCCGGCCACCCAGGGCCGTGGCAGCTGCAGCTCGTAGAAGATGCCGAACTTCATGACGACGCCTCTCCCGCTTATTGTTGTTGACGACATCTTAATGCGTGAGGCGCGGCTGTCTACGGAGCAGCAATTCCGTCGCGCGGGAGATCAATCTCTCGCCTGCAAACAGCGATGAAAGCCCGATTCCGGCGCGCACGACGGGGGCGCGGCGAACTTGAGCGGTTGATCCAGATCAACGCGTTAGCGGCTCGAACGTATCAAAAGTACAGCAAGGCAACGGCCCGGATGCCGTCTCGATTCCCAACATTTCAGAGAGACGGAACATGTCGGCCCCTGACGAGGCGACTTCGCGCGTGCGCCGTAAGCGCATGGAGATTTTCGCGTTCCTGTTCCTGACCGCGGTCGTGATGCCCGTCCTCGCGGTCGGAACGGTCGGCTCTTACGGGCTCGGCGTCTGGATCTACCAGATGTTCGCCGGCCCGCCGGGTCCACCGACCTCCCCGCATTGATCTCCTCATAGCGAAAGACAGGCATCATGGCCCACATCTCACTCAACCGCCGTGCATTGATCACGGGACGGGTGCTCAGTGCCGACCGCGTCGTCTCCCCGCCCGGCTGCGAGATCGCCAGCATCATCGTGCAGGCGCGCCCCGAGCGTCTCGCCGCGCTGGAAGCCGCGATCACAGCCCTTCCCGGCTGCGAGATTCACGGCCGCGATCCGCGCGGCAAGCTCGTGGTCGTGACCGAAGCGCCTGACGCCGGCAGCCTCGGCACCATGCTCAACACCATCCAGTCGCTGCCGGACGTCTATTCCGCAGCGCTCGTCTTCCACGCCATTGAAACCGCCTGAGTCAGGAAGAGCCATCATGACATCGCCAAAGCTCGACCGCCGCCAGATGCTGAAGCTCGAGGCCGCCGCCATCGCGATGGCCGCCGCGGGCATGCCGGCGCCGGCGCTCGCCGCCAATCTCGTCACCGAGCGCGACACATCGGAATTGAAATGGGACAAGGCTGCCTGCCGCTTCTGCGGCACCGGCTGCTCCGTGATGGTCGCGACCAAGGACAACCGCGTCGTCGCCACCCATGGCGACATCAAGGCCGAGGTCAATCGCGGCCTCAACTGCGTCAAGGGCTACTTCCTCTCCAAGATCATGTACGGCCACGACCGCCTGATGCAGCCGATGCTGCGCAAGACAGGCGGCAAATACGACAAGAACGGCGACTTCACGCCCATCACCTGGACCGAAGCCTTCGACATCATGGAAGTGAAGTGGAAGGAGACGCTGAAGAAGCGCGGGCCGAACGGCCTCGCCATGTTCGGCTCCGGTCAGTGGACGATCTGGGAAGGTTATGCCGCCTCGAAGCTCTACAAGGCCGGCTTCCGCACCAACAACATCGATCCCAATGCGCGGCACTGCATGGCATCCGCCGTCGCCGGCATGATGCGCACCTTCGGCATCGACGAGCCGGCCGGTTGCTATGACGACATCGAGGCCACCGATGCCTTCGTGCTGTGGGGCTCCAACATGGCGGAGATGCACCCGATCCTGTGGACGCGCCTCGCCGACCGCCGGCTGTCCGCGCCGCATGTCCGCGTCGCCGTGCTCTCGACGTTCGAGCACCGCTCGTTCGACCTCGCCGACATCGGCATGATCTTCAAGCCGCAGACCGACCTCTACATCCTCAACGCGATCGCCCACCACATCATCAAGACCGGCCGGGTCAACAAGGACTTCGTTGCCGCACATACCATCTTCAGGCGCGGCCAGACCGACATCGGCTACGGCCTGCGGCCCGAGCATCCGCTGCAAAAGAAGGCGACGGGCGCGGCCAAGGCCAACGATTCCACCGAGATGAGCTACGACGAGTACGTGAAGTTCATTTCGGACTACACGCTGGAGAAGGCCGCCGAGATGTCCGGCGTGCCACTGAACCGGCTGGAGGCGCTCGCCGAGCTCTACGCCGATCCCAAGACCAAAGTGGTCTCGTTTTGGACCATGGGCTTCAACCAGCACACCCGCGGCGTCTGGTGCAACAACCTCGTCTACAACATCCATCTTCTGACCGGAAAGATCGCCTCGCCCGGCAACAGCCCGTTCTCGCTGACCGGTCAGCCCTCGGCCTGCGGCACCGCGCGCGAGGTCGGCACCTTCTCGCACCGCCTGCCCGCCGACATGGTCGTGACCAACAAGGAGCATCGCGACAAGGCCGAGCACCTCTGGCTGCTGCCCGAGGGCACCATTCCCGACAAGCCCGGCGCCCACGCCGTGCTGCAAAGCCGGATGCTGAAGGACGGCCTGATCAACGCCTATTGGGTGCAGGTCAACAACAACCTCCAGGCCGGTCCCAACGCCAATGAGGAGACCTATCCGGGCTTCCGCAATCCCGACAATTTCATCGTGGTCTCGGATGCCTATCCGTCGGTGACGGCACTCGCTGCCGATTTGATCCTGCCGACCGCGATGTGGGTGGAGAAGGAAGGCGCCTACGGCAATGCCGAGCGGCGCACGCAGTTCTGGCACCAGCTCGTCAAGGCGCCCGGCGAGGCCACGTCCGATCTCTGGCAGCTCATGGAATTCTCAAAGCGTTTCAAGATCGAGGAAGTCTGGCCGGAGGAACTGATCGCCAAGAAGCCGGAGGTTCGCGGCAAGACGCTGTTTGACGTGCTCTACCGGAACGGCCAGGTCGATAAATTCCCGACCTCCGAAATCGAGGACGGCTACGCCAACGAAGAATCCAAGGCATTCGGCTTCTACGTGCAGAAGGGGCTCTTTGAAGAATACGCCTCCTTCGGCCGCGGCCATGGCCATGACCTTGCGCCGTTCGAGAGCTATCACAAAGAGCGCGGCCTGCGCTGGCCCGTCGTCAACGGCCAAGAGACAAAGTGGCGTTTCCGTGAGGGCAGCGATCCCTACGTCAAGCAGGGCACCGACGTGCAGTTCTACGGCTATCCCGACGGCAAGGCGCGCATCTTCGCGCTGCCTTTCGAGCCCGCCGCGGAATCGCCCGACAACGACTATCCGTTCTGGCTCTCGACCGGCCGCGTGCTGGAGCACTGGCATTCCGGCACCATGACGCGCCGCGTGCCCGAGCTCTACAAGGCGTTCCCCGAGGCCGTCTGCTTCATGCATCCTGACGACGCATCGGAAGCGAAAATCCGGCGCGGCGACGAAGTGAAGGTGGAATCCCGCCGCGGCTTCATCCGCGCCCGCGTCGAGACGCGCGGCCGCGACCGGCCGCCGCGTGGCCTGGTGTTCGTGCCGTGGTTCGACGAATCCAAGCTGATCAACAAGGTGACGCTGGACGCTACTGATCCGATCTCGCTGCAGACCGACTACAAGAAATGCGCAGTGCGCATCGAGCGGGTGAACGTGTCATGATGAAACGATTTGCAATTGCGCTACTCGCATGCGCGATCGCTGCCGGCGCGAGCTCGCTGACCGCGCAGACGGTGACGTCAGGCCTGCGCGGCCCGACCCCGCTCAATGACGAGGGCCCGGCGCCGCCGATGCTGCCGAACCGCAACACTTCTGAAAAGGAGTCGCGCAACTATCCGGAGCAGCCGCCGGTGATCCCGCATACGATCGACGGCTACCAGATCGACCTCAACGGCAACAAATGCCTGTCCTGCCACGCGCGGTCGCGCACGGCCGAATCGCAGGCGCCGATGGTCTCGATCACGCATTTCATGGACCGCGACGGCCAGTTCCTGGCCTCGATCTCGCCGCGGCGCTTTTTCTGCACGGAATGCCACGTGCCTCAGAACACCGCGACGCCGCCCGTGAGCAACGATTTCACCGACATCGACACGCTGCTGTCGCGCGCAAGCCCCGGTGGCCGGCGATGACGACGACTGCTGACGAGCCCAAGGAGAAGCTGGAGGCCAAGCGCAGCTTTATCCTGCGAGCCTGGGATTTCGCGCGCGAGCTCTGGCAGGTGCTGATCCGGCCGAGCTCGGTGTTCGGGCTCGGCGTGCTGGTGCTGGCAGGCTTTGCGGCCGGCGTGATCTTCTGGGGCGGCTTCAACACCGCGCTGGAACTGACCAACACCGAAAAATTCTGCACCGGTTGTCACGAGATGCGCGAAAACGTCTTCGCCGAGCTGAAGTCGACCATCCACTTCACCAACCGCTCCGGCGTGCGGGCGACCTGCCCGGACTGCCACGTTCCGCACAACTGGACCGACAAGATCGCGCGCAAGATGCAGGCCTCCAAGGAGGTCTGGGGCAAGCTTTTCGGCACGATCGACACGCGGGAGAAATTCCAGGACCACCGCCTCGAGCTCGCCGCGCACGAATGGGCGCGGTTCAAGGCCAACGATTCGCTGGAATGCCGCAACTGCCACAGCGCCGATTCCATGGACATCACAAAACAGTCGCCACGGGCCTCGGTGGCGCACCAGCGCTTCCTGTTCACCAAGGAAAAGACCTGCATCGACTGCCACAAGGGCATCGCCCACCATCTGCCCGACATGCGCGGCGTCCCCGGCTGGCAGTAGGGGCGGCCGCGCCGCTTGAATGGGCGGGGCGAATGGTTAGTTTTGGGGATGGCGAATCGCTCCGTTTCGCCCCTTCCTCAAGACAGACATGGCCACATTCACCCCGCATCAGGACGCCGCGCTGAAAGCCGTTGGCGACTGGCTGAAAGCAAAACCCGGCCGGAACGGCACGCCGCCGGTGTTCCGGCTGTTCGGCTTTGCCGGCACCGGCAAGACCACGCTGGCGCGGCATATCGCCGACGGTGTCGACGGCGAGGTGAAATTTGCCGCCTTCACGGGCAAGGCCGCGCTGGTCATGCGCAACAAGGGTTGCGACGAGGCCTCCACGATCCATTCGCTGATCTACCGTGCGCGCGAATCCGGCGAGGAGCAGCCGAGTTTTGAATTGTGGGACGACGCGCCGGCCTCCAAGGCCAAGCTGATCGTGATCGACGAATGCTCGATGGTCGATGCCGAACTGGGCCGCGATCTGATGTCGTTCGACTGCCCGCTGCTGGTGCTGGGCGATCCCGCGCAGCTGCCGCCGATCCAGGGCGCGGGCTTCTTCACCAACACCGAGCCCGACGCGATGCTGACCGAAGTGCATCGCCAGGCCCAGGACGACCCGATCGTGCGGATGTCGATGGACGTGCGCGAGGGCCGCGAGCTCGACATCGGCCGCTACGGCGAGAGCGAGGTGGTGTCGCGCAAGGAGCTCGATCCCGATCGCGTCATGAGCGCCGACCAGGTTCTGGTCGGCCGCAACAACACGCGACGCGCTTACAACATGCGGGTGCGGCAGCGCCAGAACATCGAGGACGTCTTCCCGGTCGCCGGCGACAAGCTGGTGTGCCTGCGCAACAACCGCAAGAAGGGCCTGTTCAACGGCGGCCTGTGGCGCGTGAAGTCGCGCAACACCTCGCGCTCGAAATCGCGCATCCTCAGCATGCGGCTGTCGCCGGACGAGGATCTTGGCCACAAGATCACAAAAGTCTCCGTGCGCGCCGATTGCTTCGAGGGCGGCGTCGAGGCGATCGCCTGGGAGCAGCGCAAGCCCTATGACGAGTTCGACTACGGCTATGTGCTGACGGTGCACAAATCGCAGGGCTCGCAATGGGACGACGTCGTGCTGTTCGACGAGAGCTTTGCGTTCGGGGAGAGCCGGGCGCGGTGGCTGTACACGGGGATCACGCGGGCGGCGAAACGGTTGAGTATCGTGGTGTGACTGTAGGGTGGGTTAGCGTAGCGTAACCCACCTGTTTAATCTCCGCGGCGGCAGAAGTGGTGGGTTACGCCGAGCAGATGCGCTTCGCGCATCTGCAGGGCTAACCCACCCTACGGCACCGTCGTAGCCCTCACTTCCCCGCCACAAAATAAAAATCCTCTCTCCCCGGCGGCGAGCCGTATGAAAACGGCTGCTGCTCGTGCTTGGTCACGGACCAGACGTCGTCGCGGACGATGTCGAACAGTTTTCTGATCTCGACTTTGGGCGTCTTGATCTCGCGGGCGAGCGCGGTGGCGAACGGGCTGTCGGCGCCGCCATCGCCGTCCATCGCGGTCTCGCCGTGCTTGGCGGCATAGACCACCATGAAGCCGGTGCCGGGCTCGATGTTGGAAAAGCCCTTGTCCACCAGCTTGAGCGACAGCGTGCGCTGCATGGTCGGCGCGAACGGATTGTCGCGGCAGGCATCCAGCATCACCAGACGCACTTTACGTGCAGCGCCCACCGCTGCGATCACCTGCTCCAGCGCAACCGCTTGCGTCTCGGCGTCCCGGTCGGCGGCAAGCTTGGCGTCGACAGGGACGAGATAGTTCACGCCGCCGATCTCAAACCCGTGGCCGGCGTAATAGACCACCGCCCAGTCGGCCTTTTCCGCTTCGTCGGCAAAAGTCTTCAGCGCCTCGAAGAACTTGTCGCGGGTGAGGTCGCTGACCGAGATCACGGTCTGGAAACCGACATCGTGCAGCACGCTTGCGATCAGTTTCGCATCGCGCGGCGGATTGGGCAGTGCGTGCACGTTCTTGTAGGCGCCGTTGCCGATCACCAGCGCGACGCGGCGCCCCGTCGGCGCGCCCGCAGGCACTTGCGGCGTCAGCGCGGCGAGCCGCGCTTGCGCGATGGCACGGGCGCGCGCGACGTCGAGCTCGTCGAACCTCGTCAGCGAATAGGCCGCCGCGCGATAGTCGGCGCGGGCCTGGGCGAGATCCTTCCTCCGCTCGTAGAGCTGGCCGCGGCCGGAATGGGCGCGCACGCTGTTCGGGTTGAGCTGAAGGGCGGCGTTGTAGTCCTTCAGCGCTGCGTCGAGGTCGCCCTTCATCACGTAGACCTCGGCGCGATTGATGATCGCGAACCCGTTTTTCGGCTGCTTCTCGATCAGGCCATTGCAGTCAGCGAAGGCCTGGTCGAACTTGCCCATCAAGCCGTAGGTGATGCAGCGGTTGCTGACGATCTGCGGCGAAGTCGGGTCGATTTTCTCGGCTTCCGCGAAATCGGCGATCGCGCCGTCATAATCCTTGGTCAGCGTGCGCACGCGGGCTCGATTGGTCCAGCCGAACAGGAATTTGGGCGCATATTTGATCGACAGGTTGAAGTCGTCGAGCGCGCTTTGCAGGGCGTTCTGGCGCAGATAAATGGTGCCGCGGTTGTTATAGGGAGGACCGAAGGTCGGCCGCTTCTGGATGGCGAGATTGTAGTCGGCCATCGCCAAATCGTCCTGCCCCTTGCGCCCGCGGACGATGCCGCGTCCGTCGAGCGCCAAGACGTTGTCCGGGTCGAGGTCGAGGGCCGTCGAAAAGGCCTCCAGCGCCTTGTCGTTGTCGCGCTTGTTGAGCAGCGCATTCCCGTGCACCACGAGCGCCATCACCTTGTCCTTGCCGGTGAGACGGTCCGCGTTGAGCAGGTTCTCGCAGGCCTGTATCCGCGCCTGCGTCTCTGCCCGTCCGTCGCGGCAGGTGGCAAGGTCGTCGCCGGGTTGGGGGTCGGCCATGGCGATCCTGGCGCAGGCGGCCAGGGCGATGAGGGTCAGGAAAACGACGCGCAGCATTTTGTCAGGTCAGCTCCAGCCACCACATTTTTAAGTCGATCGACGATCGCGCGGGTTCATCTCTCGTTTTGAGCATGATCTTTGCGGAAAACCGCTTCACACGTTTCGCTAACGCGCCCTTCGGGTCCGGATCATGCTCTTAGCGCGGAGTTCCTGATCCCGCCAAGCCGGCCCAGCATGCGGCATTTTTCACAGACTGGTGTCCGTCCCGGCGTAACAATCTGCGGGTGCGCCCGTATCTCAAATGATGCGAAAACGCCGCCGGCAGGCTGTTCGCCCGGCGCCAACCGACCTAGACTATCCCACCTTCCGGAAAGAGGCTCTGCCATGCGCCGTCCCGCCCTCCTGACCCTGCTCGCCGCGACCACCGCCCTGACGCTGGCCTTTGCCGTGCCGTCCCGGGCCGCCGAAGATGCGGTCGTCATTCCCACGCCGACCATGGACGCGACGCCGGCGAGCGGTATCCAGACCGCCGTCATCGCCGGCGGCTGCTTCTGGGGCGTGCAGGGCGTGTTCCAGCACACCGCGGGCGTCGTCAATGCGGTCTCCGGCTATGCCGGCGGCACCAAGGCGACCGCCGACTACCAGACCGTCTCGGGCGGCCGGACCGGCCACGCGGAAGCGGTCGAGATCAAGTACGACCCGAAGAAGATCTCTTACGGCAAGATCCTCCAGATCTACTTCTCGGTCGCGCACGACCCGACCCAGCTCAACCGCCAGGGGCCGGACAGCGGCACGCAATATCGCTCGGCGATCTTCACCACCTCGGACGAGCAGAAGAAGGTGGCGGATGCCTATATCGCCCAGCTCAACGCCGCCAAGGTGTACGGCAAGCCGATCGTGACCAAGGTCGGCGCGCTGGACGCCTTCTATCCGGCGGAGGCCTATCACCAGGACTATCTGACGCTGCATCCGAACCAGCCCTACATCGCCTATAACGACCTCCCCAAGGTCGAGAACCTGAAAAAGCTGTTCGCGGATAACTATATTGAAAAGCCGACGCTGGTGAGTGCCAGCAAGGCCACCAACTGATCGCGAGATCGCACAAAGCAAGATCACTCAAGAAACGGGAGACCCATGCCCGACACCAAGACGAAAACCACCAACGACCAAACCACTGACGACAAGGTCGTCAAGAGCGAAGAGCAGTGGCGCAGCGAGCTGTCGCCGATGCAGTACGCGGTGCTGCGCGAGAAGGCGACCGAGCGTCCCTTCTCCGGTGAGTATGAGCACGACCACCGCGCCGGCACCTACGTCTGCGCCGGCTGCGGCAACGTGCTGTTCGAATCCGATGCCAAGTTCGATTCCGGCTGCGGCTGGCCGAGCTTCACCCAGCCCGCCGTCGATAGCCATGTCGACGAGGAGCGGGACGTCAGCCACGGCATGCTCCGCACCGAGGTGCTCTGCTCCAAATGCAGCGGCCATCTCGGCCATGTCTTCCCCGACGGTCCGGGGCCGACCGGCCTGCGCTACTGCATCAATTCGGCTTCGCTGAAGCTCGAGCCAAAATAACGTTGCGCCGCCGGGTTCCACCATGGAACCCGGCGGCGCGATGTGCTTTTCTTGTCTGGCGGTGCGGTCGATCGTCGTTTTCGCGACGGCCGCCAGGGAGGATGCCATGGGTCTTGGGACCATCCTGATCATCCTGGTGATCATCTATCTGCTGGGCGGCATGTCCGGGCGGATCGGCGGCTATGGCTACGGCATGGGCCATTCCGGC
The DNA here is from genome assembly GCF_023073315.1 of Bradyrhizobium sp. 1. Lineage (GTDB taxonomy): Bacteria > Pseudomonadota > Alphaproteobacteria > Rhizobiales > Xanthobacteraceae > Bradyrhizobium. The sequence continues at coordinate 94,057 of NZ_JADPJH010000034.1, forward strand.
ATGGGGATCGGCGGCCTCGTGCTGGTGGTGCTGATCGTGCTGCTGCTGCTTGGCAAACTATAAACCATCCAAGATATTGAAATTACTTGATTTATAGCCCTTGCGGGGCTGCCATGCGCGGATTCATCATCTCCCATCGCGGGGGTCGCAATTTTGTCAAAACAGCCTATATTGGTGGACGAAAGTGATGCGCGGCGGGCCCACCCGATTGTGGCCTCCGCACTCCCAAACCCCACGCGCTTAAAGCCCCAGACAAGATCACGAGGTCTTTGACCATGCGTCCACTGCGTCCGTTCAACTTCTCCACCTCCGCCGAGCTCTTCCCCGCTGCGATCCGCAAGAAGAAGCGCGCCGGCTTCACGTATCGCCGGTTCGGCACTGCGGCCGAAGCCGTGCAGTTCGCGATGGAGCAGTTGCCGACGGATTCGCTGAACGGCGCCTATCTTCAGGTCGAGGAAGCCCGCTTCGACCAGAACGGCATTCGCTCGCTCTATGAGAGCGAAGCCTTCCCGCTCGAGCGCCACCGCAAGCCCGAGCCGGTCGCCGAGACCGACGCCGACGCGGCGTAAGCTTTTTCGCCAAGTCTCTGATGTGCGCTGAAAGCGCGACGGCCGAAAGGTCGTCGCGCTTTTTGCGTTTTTGGGGCGGTGCTCTCTCTTCCCCCTCTCCCCGTTCTTACGGAGAGGGTTGGGGTGAGGGGCTCTACCCGCGAGGACATTGAGAATTGGACTCGCGGAGACTCCCCCTCACCCGCCACGCTTCGCGTGTCGGCCTCTCCCCGCACGCGGGGAGAGGCGAAGAAAGAAGCATTCGTTTCTAGACGCGAGGCTGCTTGTCGAGCCAGCGGCGCAGGAGCCGCACATTGCGCATGTTGGCGCGGAACATGACGTCGAAGGCGTCGCCCGCGAACGGCACGATGCCGACCACGCCGTCGACCGCGACATTGCCGAGCATGCGCGCGGTGATGTACCAGGGCGCGCCGAGCGCGCGCGCCTCGCGCACCAGCCACAGCGAGATCGCAGTGGTGATGATGTCGCCGACGATGGGGATCAGCCCGATCAGGCCATCGATGCCGTAGCGGATATTGGTGCCGGGCAGGACGAAGGCGACATCGAGCAGTTTTGCGATTGCCTCGATCCGCGCGATCCGCTGCTCCCGCGTGAGATTGGCGAACGGATTGCCGGTAAACTGACCGTCTTTGCCGAAGTCGAAGCGAAACTCCTGAAGTCCCTCCTTCAACGTTTCGGAGCGGATCTCATGCCCTTCTTGGTCAATGATCGGCCCGCGCGCGGTGTCCGAAAAGGGCGCGCGCGAGCGGTCCCCGGAACGGGGCCGGCGCGGAGCAAGTATATCGTCGTCAGACATGGTCATGGCCTTGAGAGAACGCACCAGCGCCGTGGAGGTTGCTGACCCGCGCCCGAAGGTCGCGCAGTCAGGTCGAGGACGCCGCGGCTTGCGGCTCCTCGATATATCTATGCACGAACCAGGACGAAATCGCCGCCGGCACGAAGCCGACGAGGCCATACAGGATGAACTGCACCGCGCCCGAATCCGGCCCGCGCGAGCTGTAGGTCAGCGACGCCAGGGCGAAGGCGAACAGCCCGACCAGCAGCATCCGCAAGCCCGGGCCGACCCGCCTGATATGGATCAGGATGTCATCGACCGCGCCGATCATCAGCGAGGGCAGGAAGCCGAACAGATAGCTGTATTGCAGGGACTTGAAGAACACCACGAACAGCTTGCCGACCTCGCCGAGGTTGGTCTGGGCCCAATAGCCGGACTGATAGGTCGTCGTCAGCAGCAGCAGGAACCCGCCGACGAACGGACCAACCAGCGCAAACACCAGATAGCGTTTCATCAAAACCCCTCACCTATCCGCCCTTTTATAGCAGTGCGGCGGGAAGCTTGGATAGCGGGGTTCCCGGCCGCCCGAAGGGGGAACAAGTGGCAAGGCGACGAGTTTTGACAGGACTTTGAAATCACCCGTCATCAATTGGAGTCGTGTCGATGTTCCGCAAATCCGTACTCTCCGCGACACTCGTCCTCGCAACCCTGACCGGTGCATCGATGACGCCGGTTCTCGCGCAAGGCCATATGGGAACGTCGCAGGAGCAGAACGCCTGCTCGCGCGATGCGTCGCGGCTGTGCCGCAAGGATCTCGGCAACGACGGCGCGGTGCAAGGCTGCCTGCAAGCCAACCGCGCAAAACTGTCGAGGTCTTGCAGCAAGGTGTTCGCGAGCCATGGAATGTAAGATCCACTGGAATGCAAGATCCACATGTGAGTGCGGAGGCGCATTGTGCGTGACGTACGCGCAACAATTGCGAATTCATTCGCGCCGCCCATTGCAGCTGTTTGACAATGGCGCATACTTCACTCGGGCGGCGCAGCACTTTTCGATTCGAACATCATGAAATCGAGCGACCACATGCGGGATTGAGATCCCGGCGTGAAGGCTGAGACATGCGGCAGTTCAAGCCGCGTGCGGCGCCCCAAAACCAAGTGGTTCAATCCACGGAACTCGGGGACGCATTTCGCATGACACGCTATCAGACCATCGCTTCGCTGTTTAAGACCACCGCTTCGCTGTTGGCCTTCGCCACCGCCGCCATCGCACTCCAGACAACGCCCGGCCTCGCCTTCTCGTCCGAAGCGCAGCAGATGTGCTCGGGCGATGCGATGCGGCTGTGCTCCAGTGAAATCCCCGACATCCCCCGGATCAGGGCCTGTATGGTGCAGAAGAAGGCGCAGGTCAGCCCCGGCTGCCGCGCCGTGATGGACCGCGAGGCGGCCGCCGCCACAACATCGCGCAAGCGGGAAGCGACGGCGCAATAACCAGCGGATCGCCTGCGAAACCCTGGTCCGAGGGAAACATTGGCGATGTCCGACATTGATCCGCTTCGACAATCATCGGAGCGGAACATGACTTTACGGACACTTGAAACCCTGGTCGCGCTTGCCGTGATCGGCTTCGCTGTGCCGGCACTGGCGCAAGGCGCAGGAGGCGCGGGCGGAGCTGGTGCCGGTGCTGGCGGCACCGGAGGCACGGGCGCGGCGGCCGCGGGTTCGACAGGCGCTTATGGAGCCGGTGCCTATGGCGCCGGCGGTTACGGCGCGCCGAGCACGGGGTCTTTCAGCGGAGCCAACGTCCTCGCGCGGCCGACCAACTCCGGAACGACCGAGAGCACGGGCAGCACGACCGGAACGGCGGGCGGCGTGGCCTCCACGCCGAAGAAGGCGACAAACTATTTCGTCCCCTCCGATCCGTCGCTCAGCGGCCCGAGCCCGACGGCGGCCGCTCAGAAAAGCTCGGCCGTCAACGGCTCGAATACGGCACCGGGCGCGAACCAGTCGTCCGGCACAGTAAGTGGGGCAGGTGCCGGCGTCGGCCACTCCGCCAACGGACAAGCGATCGGCAGCTCCGGCTCGGGCCTTGGCTCGCCCGAACATCCGATCGGTTCGGATTCAAAATAGCGGGCCTAAAGCGCGATCCGGTCAGGACCAATCGTCATCGCGCTTCAGCTTATTGCTTGAGCATGATCTTTTCGGAGAACCGCTGCGCAGTTTTCCGAATCATGCTCAGTCGCCCCACTGCGCGAACGCGTCGTTGAAGGCGCGTTCGCCGGGGGCGCCCTTCTCGATCGCGATGATGGCGCGGCGCTGGTTGGTGTAGACCATCGGCATGTCGAACCAGGAGCGCTCTTTCAGCAGCTGGATGTTGCGGGAGCGATCCGCGTCGACATTCGACAATCCGACCAGGAAGAGGGTCGAGATGCCGGTCGGGCCCTTCAGCGGATCCGTCACCTTCGAATCCGTGACCTTGACGGCATATCCCGCAAGCGGCGTGCCGCGGGCCTGCTCGTTCGATTTCATCAGGACGCCTGGCACATTGGCGATGCCGCCGCCCGCGAAATCCGTGGGAACGGTGAAGTTCAATTCGATGGTGTGGCTCGCCGGCAGCGATGCATCGGTGTTGCGCACGAACGACATCGTCATCTTGAACTTGCGGTCGGGAATCTCGATGTCGGCGCGCACGGCGACGTCGGCCTTCTGGGTGCCCGAGGCCTTGATCGGCTCGAGCCGCCACACCACCGATCCGACATATTGCTTGCCCTTCGGATCGGCCGGATCCTCGTCATAGAGCACGACCTTCTGCGCCACCGGCGCGACCGGCTGGTCGCTCGCCGAGGGCTGGCCGACGCGATCGGGGATCTTGGGCTTGCTCTGCGGTTGCGACGAATCCTTCGGCGCCTCCGCCACCTGGGTCGGCGAGGGCTTGAACAGATTGGTCGCGGTCTGCACGATCGACTTGCCGGCGATCAGGCCAATTCCGATCAGAACCATCACGATGCCGATGGCGATCGCGCTCTTGAACGGAAAAGCGGAGCCACGCGTGCGCTTCTTGGCATTGCGGTCGAGGACGGGAATGTGCGGGCGCCCCGACGGCGGCCGCGGCGCATAGCGCTCGGCCTCCTCGATCGACTCGTCATAGGAATAGGGCGCCTCGCCCTCGCCAACGCGATTTTCCAGGCTCGGCTCGAGCCGGTCGAATTCCGGCGAGGGCGAGGGCACGTTGGCATAGGTGCGGCGCGCGGCGCGGTTGGCCTGCGCGGCGGCGCCGCCGAGATCGTTGGCATCGGCCGTGATGTCGCGGAAGCCGCGTACACCCGGGGCCGGCGGCGGCGCCGACGGCGGTCCGGCGTCCGCCGGACGGCGCGGACCTGCGCGATCGCGTCCAGCCGGAGGAGGAGCCGGCGGCTCAGGCATCGGCGGTGCGGACGGACCGCCCTGGCGCGGCGCGTCGAAACGCGGCGCGCGCGGCGGACGCTGGGCATCGCCCTGATCATCGACGTTGAAGGACGGGCGGTCGGCACGCGGCGGCGGCGGCGCCGGACGGGTGCGGGGCGGACCAGCCGGAGGCGCAGCAGCCGTCGGGTTACCCTCGGCGGCACGGGTGCTGGCCCGGCGGAACGCATCGCCGCTGCCACTGGGGCGAGCACCGCCACCGGGACGCGAGGCCTCGCGAGCGCGCTGGGCGGCCTCGGATTCGACCTTGCGGACGGCCTCTTCCAGCGACAGCCGTTCGCGGGTGATCTCGGATTCGGAGAGCGGCGGCTGAACACTGCGAAGCTGCGCGATCAGCGCCGTGCGCGCCCGCTCATAGAGCGCGCGACGGCTTTCGCCGGGAGCGCTGGGGTCCAGGGCGGCAATAGCGCGGGCGATCAGCGGATAGTAATCAGCCATTTCTACTCAATGATACGCGCGTCCCGGTAAGACATCGTTAAGCCTCAAACGGATTTTGCACCAGGATAGTATCCTCGCGTTCGGGGCTGGTGGAAAGCAGCGCCACCGGGCACCCCACCAATTCCTCGATCCGGCGGACATATTTGATGGCCTGGGCCGGCAGCTGCGCCCACGACCGGGCGTTGGCGGTCGGCTCCTTCCAGCCCTCGATGGTCTCGTAGATCGGCTCGACCCGAGCCTGGGCGCCCTCGCCGGCCGGGAAATAATCGATCTCCTTGCCGTCGAGCTTGTAGCCGACGCAGACCTCGATCTCATCGAAGCCGTCGAGAATGTCGAGTTTCGTCAGCGCCAAACCGGTGATGCCGCACGTGCGGACGGTCTGTCGTACCAGCACGGCGTCGAACCAGCCGCAGCGGCGCTTGCGTCCGGTATTGACCCCGAACTCGCGGCCGCGGCGGCCGATCTCCTCGCCGATCTCGTTCAGGAGTTCGGTCGGGAACGGGCCCTGGCCGACCCGGGTCGTGTAGGCCTTGCAGATGCCAAGCACATAGCCGACCGCGCCCGGGCCCATGCCGGTGCCGGTCGCCGCCTGCGCTGCCACCGTGTTGGACGAGGTAACGTAGGGATAGGTGCCGTGGTCGACGTCGAGCAGCGCGCCCTGCGCGCCTTCGAACAGGATGCGCTTGCCGGCGCGACGCTCCTGGTCGAGCAGACGCCACACGGTCTCGGCATAGGGCAGCAGCTGCGGCGCTAGCGCGCTCAGCTCCTTCAGGATGTCCTTGCCGTCGAACTCCGGCAAATTGAGGCCGCGGCGCAGCGCGTTGTGGTGAGCAAGCAGCCGGTCGATCTTGTGCGGCAGGGTGTCGAGATCGGCGAGGTCCATCAGGCGGATGGCACGGCGGCCGACCTTGTCCTCATAGGCGGGTCCAATGCCGCGACGGGTGGTGCCGATCGCGGTCGCCGAGTTGGAGGACTCGCGAAGCGCATCGAGCTCGCGATGCAACGGCAGGATCAGGGTGACGTTCTCGGCGACGCGCAGATTCTCCGGGCTAATCGCCACGCCCTGCCCGCGCAGCTTGGCGACCTCGTCGAGGAAGGCCTGCGCATCGAACACCACGCCGTTGCCGATGACGGCCAGCTTCGACGGGCGCAGCACGCCCGAGGGCAGCAGCGCGAGCTTGTAGGTCTCGCCATTGATGACCAGCGTATGGCCGGCGTTATGGCCGCCCTGGAAGCGCGCGACGATGTCCGCCTGCTCCGACAACCAGTCGACGATCTTGCCCTTCCCTTCGTCGCCCCATTGGGCGCCGACGACGACAACGTTGGCCATTCGCGGGTAATCCTCTGAAGATTTTAGATGCGCCAGCCCAGCTGGCGGCCGGAGCCGTTCGCATGCGAGGCAGCCAACCGGATAACGGAAGCAGCCTCTCTAGGCAAGCAAGAACGGGGCTTTTTCGAGGTCCGCAAGGCACCCCAAGCCTTTGATATCCCCTTAAAATCTTGCAACCTTCGGGGCCTGCGGGCAGCCCGATTGACACGCATCAACCGCTCCGGCCCGCAATTGCGGCAAGGGATAGCTGTCACCTCAGCAGCTTACCCCCCACTGGCCTCAAGGCCCTCCATTTTCGGACATGCCGTGACCAAGCCACCCAACAGCCAGGCGAGCCAATTCTGGCGCCTGTCCGCCGATACATTCGGCACCCAGCTCGGCTGCTCCCTGCAGGGCCTGAGCGCACGTGAAGCCGCCGAACGCCTCGACCGTTTCGGGCCAAACAGCGACGCGCCGCCGCGGATCGAAGGGGCGGCGCGCGCGATCCTGCGCCGGCTGCTGGAGCCGCTGTCGCTGATCCTGCTGGTCGCCGGCATCGTCTCGATGCTGACCGGCGACGACATCGGCGGGCTCATCATCGTGCTGATTCTCGCACTATCGATCGGGCTCGACACCGTCCAGGAAGGCCACGCGGTCCGCGCTGCCGAGATCCTGCGCCGCTCGGTGGCGCTCAAGGCCGAGGTCCGGCGCGACGGCGCCTTCCGCGAGATCGACGTGGATAAGGTCGTTCCCGGCGATCTCCTGCGCGTTCGCGCCGGCGACATCATCCCCGCGGACGCACTGGTGCTGGAGAGCACCGCCTTCACCGCGGGCGAAGCGGCGCTCACCGGCGAACCCTATCCGGTGCAGAAGCGTGCCGGTGCCGCCGCTTCCCCCGACGACACATCGAATGCGCTGTTCCGCGGCGCCGTGGCGCAGACCGGCGAGGCGATCGCGCTGGTGGTCAGGACCGGCCGCGACACCGTGTTCGGCGCGGCGGCCTCTGCGCTTGCCGAAACGCAGGCGCCCTCCCCGTTCGAGCGGGACTTGCGCGAATTCGGGCTCGTGGTCGCACGCGCCACGCTCGCGCTGGTGCTGGTCGTGCTCACCGTCCGCGTCGTGTTCGGCCGCGAGGTGCTCGATTCGCTGCTGTTCGCGGTCGCGCTCGCGGTCGGACTGACGCCGGAGCTACTACCGATGATCACCACGGTGACGCTGTCGCGCGGCGCGCTGCGCATGGCCGGCCGCAAGGTGATCGTGAAGCGCCTCGCCGCGATCCACGATCTCGGCGCCATGACGGTCCTGTGCACAGACAAGACGGGTACGCTGACCTCGGCCGAGATCACGCTCGCTGGGAGCGTCAATGCCGAGGGCAAGGACGATGCCCGCGCCGCGCAGCTCGGGGCCATCGCAGCCTCGCTCGGCGGCGACCGCGGCGCGCTCGATGCCGCGCTCGTCGCCGACCGGCCGGACGCCGCGCAAGGCTGGACCCTGGCCGGGCGGCAGGCGTTCGACTTCTCGCGCCGGCTCGGATCGGTGCTCGCGACCAGCCCCGAAGGCACGCGGCTGATCGTCAAGGGCGCGCCGGAAACCGTGCTCCCATTGTGTACGACGGACGAGCGCGCACGCGATGCTGCGCTGGCACGGGTGCGCGAGCGCGCCGGCGATGGCCTGCGCACCATCGCGATTGCCTCGCGGGTGTGGACCGGCGCGCTGCGCGAGGTCGAGACCGATGACGAGACCGATCTCGTCTTCGAAGGTTTTTGCGCCTTCGCCGATCCGCCGAAGCCGACGGCCGCGGCCGCCATTGCGCGGCTCGCCGCAAGCGGCGTGGCACTGAAGATCCTGTCGGGCGACGATCCCGTGGTGGTGAAGCGGCTTGCGGGCCTGGTGGGGCTGACCCCCGAGCGCGTGCTGTCGGGCGCCGATGTTGCCGCGCTCAGCGACGAGGCGCTCGCCGTGCAGGTGCGCTCCACCGATGCGTTCGGACGACTCGCGCCGGACCAGAAGTCGCGCATCGTGAAGGCGCTTCAGGCCGGCGGCGAGGTGGTCGGTTTCCTCGGCGACGGCATCAACGACGCACCGGCCTTGAAAGTGGCCGATGTCGGATTGTCGGTCGACGGCGCGACCGGCGTGGCGCAGGCCGCCGCCGACATGATCCTGCTCGCCTCCGATCTCGAAGTCGTCGCCGACGGCGTCGAGGAAGGACGGCGCACCTTCGCCAACATCCTGAAATATGTCCGCATGGGCGCAAGCTCGAATTTCGGCAACATGCTGTCGATGGCGGCCGCCTCGCTCGCGCTGCCGTTCCTGCCGATGCTGCCGACGCAGATCCTGCTCAACAATCTGCTCTACGATCTCTCCGAGCTCGGCATTCCCTTCGACCGCGTCTCGGCGCAGGCAACGTCGCAGCCGCAGGTGTGGAGCATGTCGCGCCTGGTGCGTTTCGCCGCGATCATGGGACCGCTGTCGTCGGTGTTCGACGCCCTGACCTTCCTTGCGCTGCTGTATCTGTTCAAGGCTTCGCCGGAGGAATTCCGCACCGCCTGGTTCGTCGAATCCATGGCGACGCAGATCCTCGTGATCTTTATCATCCGCACCAATGGACGGCCGTGGCGCAACTGGCCCGATCCCGCGCTCGCGGTGTCCTCGCTGACCGCGCTGCTGGTCGCGATGGTGCTGCCGTTCACACCACTGGGAGCCTGGTTCGGCTTCGTCGCTCCACCAGCGATCGTGATGGCCGCCATCGCGCTGCTCGTCGTCGTCTATCTCGCCTGCGCCGAACTGTTGAAGCCGCTTGCGATCCGCAGCGGGCGCAAGGATTGAAGGTTCCCGCCGTGTCGTCCCGCGCATGGAGGCGATGCGCCTCGCCCCATTGATATCAGGCAGATTTCCGTGTCTCTGGGCGGCGCCGGGCTATGAGCCGGCCCTGATATCGCAGGGCCGGGGCCCAGGCGTATGACGCGGGGCCATTACAATCACAATGTCCGCCACCGGCCAGACCACGAGCACAGATACATCCGGTCACAACTGGATCGCCAACCAGCCTTATGTTCTGCTCAGCATCACCGCGCTGTGCTGGGCCGGCAACGCCATCGTCGGGCGGCTTGCCGCCGGCCATATCCCACCGGTGACGCTGTCGTTCCTGCGCTGGTCGTTCGCGTTCCTGCTGGTGCTGCCGTTCGCCTGGAAACACCTTGCGCAGGACTGGCCCGCGATCCGCAGCAAGCTCGGCCTGATGGTGACGCTCTCGATCATCGGAATCGGCGCCTTCAACACCCTGCAATATTGGGCACTGGAGCATACCCAAGCGCTCAACACGCTGCTGTTGCAGTCGGCCGCGCCGCTGATCGTGGCGCTGTGGTCGCTGGCCATCCTCGGCATCCGCCTCACCGCGGCGCAGGCCTTCGGCGTATTGCTCTCAATGTGCGGCGTGCTGATCATCCTGCTGCACGGCGATCTCACCACGCTGTCGAACATCGACTTCAACAAGGGCGACCTCATCTTCATCGTCGCGCTGATCTTCTTCGCGCTCTATTCGGTGCTGAGCCTGAAGCGGCCGGCGATGCACGGCCTGTCGTTCCTCGCCTTCACCTTCGGCGCCGGCGCTGCCTGTCTCATCCCGCTCGAAATCTGGGAGTTGTATGCACGCCCGGTGATGAAGCTTGATGTGCCGAACCTGCTCACCTTGTTCTATGTCGCCGTGTTCCCGTCCACGCTCGCCTATCTCTGCTTCAATCGGGGCGTGCGCCTGATCGGCGCCAATCGCGCCGCACCGTTCTTCCACGTCGTGCCTGTGTTCGGCTCGATCATGGCGATGGTGTTCCTGGGTGAAAACCCGCAAGCCTTCCATTTCCTCGGGTTTGCGCTGGTGCTGGCGGGGGTGTTCGCGGCGTCGAGGAAACAGGCGAGCTAGGCTCAAGTCCCGGCCTCGGGCGTGTACTGATAAACCTGGGACGCCATTTGACCTGCGCTATGCCACTGATAGCGGCGCGAAATCGGAATGTCGCAGGACTTCCGCGTTGGGCCGGAAGCCGACGTTCACTCCTTTCAGGATTGTGGGCGATCAGGAAACGACCACCAAGCTTCTCTTAAGTCGCCTTGATCATTCCCTTATGGTACCGGCTTTCTTTTCACCGGATAGCGTGACAAAGGTACCGGTTTTGAGGCAGGCTAAGCGGGCGGCCTCGCATCGTGAAGACATGCTCGGATTGGAGTTGTTCTTCATACGGCATGAATCGGCACGGTGAGAGCAACTCACAGCAGGCCGCTGACCTTTGAGCCGCTCTTGTCGTTTGCTGCAATCGCCCATGATGCAGCCTTTGCCGCCGTTGATCTTCTTGTCGTACCCTGCGCTGTGGTCGCCAACGTACTTATAGTCGAACGCGGCTGCGTACTTGCTGCTGAAGATGAGCGCCAAACTGATGAGTGCTGAAGCGGTTAGATGACATTTCACGGTCACGTACTCCAACTCCAAGCAACGTAAGCAGGTGGAGCGCAGCACCGCAAGCGGCACGTCTGCTATGGGTCGTCATAGGCAGTCGATGCCGACCGAGCGGGACGACTTCCGCTTAACCCTCGGAAGCTGACGTTTACGAGTACACCCCCTAGTCCCGCTCATTGCGGCGTCTTCCACGATCAGGCGTTACCTGACGGGCTCATCCACACGATTTCCCAAACGTAGCCGTCTGGGTCTTCAACGTGGCGGTTATACATGAAACCGAGATCCTGTGCCGGGTTGGGATCGGCTCGCCCGCCCGCCGCCGACGCGCGGGTCAGCGTTGCATCGACGGCGTCACGGTCGTCGACGGTAAGGGCGATCAAAGCCTGACTGTCGCGTCGTGCATCTCCAATCGGACGTTTGGTGAATTCGCGATATTGATCGTGTGTCAGCAACATCACGCCGATGGTGTCCGCGAACATGAGCGAGGTCGAATTTTCGCCCGAAAACTGCGGATTCACCGTACCGCCCAGCGCCACGTAAAACGCCGTCGAGGCGACGAGATCGCGCACGGGCAGGTTCAACAAAATCATCTTGGACATCGTTTTCCTTCTCTTCCGTGGCGGAATGCCACGCTGCTGCTACGTTCTGCTTATGAATATCTCGCCGGCTTCATCTGTTGTGGCGCTCCGCCATCAGCTCTTAACCGGATCAATGGGTCATGAACCTAGATGTAGCGCGCCGCGCCCATGCAGACGGCGGTGATGGCGAGCAGAGCGGCGGCCACGCGCTGAGCCATCGCGATGCGCGAACGCGCGTCCGCCGGCTCGCTTGTGCCACGACGCAGCTTCAACAACGCCCGGGGGCCGGTCGCGGCCTGAACCGCGGCTGCGACCAATGCGCAGACCGCACCAACCGCAAGTACCTGCTCGGCTGTACCGAAGCCGCCGGCGTGAGCGAGATGACCGAGATAGGCTCCGGTCAGGACCGCGATCGTCGCTGCCCCAAGTTGCGGAAAAACGAGCTGCTCTCCACCGGCTCCGCCGGTCCGCGCCAGCGCAAAGCTTGATCCGGCCCAGAACACGGATGACAAGACATGAAGCGACAGGGCGATCACGAGGGCAGTCTGCATGGCAAGCTCCAAACCCAGCCTTTAATTTGATATACAATATGTATATTCAATACGTCAAGAGAATGGCAACGGCATGCCTAAGCGCAGCTATGTGAGTTCGGTCCGGGCCTCGGCGTCGACGGAGACGCGCGAACGCATCATTGCGGCCGGCGCCCGGCTGTTGCGGAAGGATGCGGCCATCGCGAATTTCTCGCTCGACGTGGTGGCCAAGGCAGCCGGCGTGACGCGGCTGACCGTCTACAACCAGTTCGGATCGCGGCGCGGATTGCTGGAGGCCGTTTTCGACGACATCGCACGTCGGGGCGGGTTGTTCGATCTGGCCGAGGTGATGGCGATGGCCGATCCCCGCGCCGCGCTCGACCGCGTCATTGAGACCTTCTGCACTTTCTGGGGGCACGATCCCGCCGTCGGCGGGCTCAACCAGGCGATCGCAACCGATCCCGAATTCGGCGAGGCACTGATCGAACGCAACGAGCGGCGGCGCGCGCTGCTGATGGAGCTGGTCGGGCGCATCGTAGAGAAGCGCGCGGCAAAGCCGGCCTTGCAGGACACGGTCGATCTGATCTTCGTGCTGACCAGCTATCAGACGTTTGCGGCGCTGCGCCCGCGGCGCTCGCCGGAGGAGGTCTGCCGCTTGCTGCAGGCGACTTGCCATTCCGTCGTCGATGCCCTGGACGAACGCGAAAGCGCGCCGCGCAAGACGTGAGTGTTGCCGCCGTCAACTCAGCTTGAACTTGCTGTAGGCCTCGCTGGTGGCGATGATGACGTGCTCGGCGCAGCCATTGACACGATGCGGATCGGCCTGCGACTCGTAGGCCTCCGACGTCATCATGTCGAGAAAAGCAGCGACGGTGGGATAGTAGACCAGCGCGACAAAGTCCCAGTCGTTGCCCGCGTGCGGGCCGAGTGCGACCGTCTTGCCCTCGCCGGTCCAGAGCAGCGTGCCGCCGCGTGCCCTGATCATGGGCACCGTGATCGCGCTGTAACGCAAGTAAGCGTCCCAACCCGTTCCATCGCCGTCGCGCGAGCGTGCGTGGAAACGCATCAGGTTCAGCATCACGACAGGCGCGTTCCGGTCGAGACCATTCAGGCCTTCGATGTTCAACATATTAACCGCCAACGGCACCTCCTCAGGTCATGCCTGCATTGTAGCATTGCGGCGGCGTGACTTGTGTCACGACGGCAATCCGGCGCAAGGTCGTATCTGACGCCAATGACGATTGCTTCGCCCGCGCCAAAGGCCTCCAGTCCGGCCAGCTGGCTCAACAACCAGCCTTATCTGCTGCTCAGCCTGAGCTCGCTGTTCTGGGCGGCCAATATCGTGCTCGCGCGCCATGTCGGCGCGCATGTGCCGCCGCTGACGGTGACCACGATCCGCTGGTTCGGCGTGTTCCTGATCCTGCTGCCGTTCTCCTGGCCACATCTGAAGCGCGACTGGCCGGCTCTGCGCAACAGCCTGCCCTTGATGCTGTTCCTGTCGCTGGTGGGTTTCGCCTTCAACAACGCGATCTCCTACTGGGCGCTGCAATACACGGAGGCGCTGAACGCGCTGCTGATCCAGTCGGCCGGACCGTTGTTCGTGGCGCTGTGGTCGCTGGTGCTGTTCGGCGTGCGGCTGACGGGCGGACAGCTCGCCGGCATCGGGATCTCGCTTCTCGGCGTGCTCATCATCATCCTGCGCGGCGATCTCGCGACGCTCGCGAGCATCAGCTTCAACAGGGGCGACCTCATGTTCGCCTCCTCGCTGGTGGCGTTCGGAATCTACTCCGCCTTCATTCCGCGCCGGCCAAAAGTTCATCAACTCTCCTTCCTCTCCTTCACCACCTGCTGTGGCGCGATCATGCTGCTGCCCACCGCAATCTGGGAAGCCCTCAGCGGCCGCGTGCTGCAATTCGATACGGTGACGCTGGCGACGCTCGGCTACATCCTGATCTTCCCCTCGACGCTCGCCTATCTCTTCTTCAATCGCGGCGTGGCGCTGATCGGTCCGAACCGGGCCGCACCGTTTTTCCATCTGGTGCCGGTGTTCGGCTCGGCGATGGCGATCCTACTGCTCGGCGAAAAGCTGCAGCCGTTTCATTTGATCGGCTACGCGCTGGTGCTCGCCGGCGTCGTGATCGCCGCGCGCCGGGGGTCTGCGGTGAAGTAATTCCGCGGCGCGGACACGCGGTGTCGTGTCCCGGACAAGCGAAGCGCAGATCCGGGACCCAGACTGCAGCGGCATGGGCCCCGGCTCTGCAGCGCACCGCTGCACCGGACGATGCTTCGCATCGCCGGGGAAGCGCTGCGCTGCGTCCGGGGCACGAGATCGAGTTAACTCCCGTCTTTCGGTTTCGATTTGGACCCGCTAGGTTCCCCGCCAACGAAAAAGAGGGAACGACCAACACATGCTGTCATCACTGATCCGGGCCCTGCGGACCGCCGGCGCGGCCGCGCTCTGCCTTGCAGCCGCATCCGCCGCGCAAGCCGATACCTGGCCGAGCCGCAACATCACGCTGGTGCTGCCGTTTGCGGCCGGCAGCGGCACCGACACCACGACGCGGCTGATCTCGCAGCTTCTCGCGCAGGCGCTCGGCGTCGGCATCGTGATCGAGAACAAGGCCGGCGCCAACGGCATGATCGCTGCGACCTATGTCGCACGCTCGGCGCCCGACGGCTACACGCTGCTGGTGACGACCAACACCACGCATTCGGCCAATCCCTATCTGCTCAAAAGCCTGACCTACGATCCCGTCAAGGATTTCACCCCGATCGCGCGCACCGGCGATCTGCCCTTCATGCTGGTGATCCATCCCGAGGTGCCGGCCAAGACCGTCGCCGAGCTGGTCGCCTACGGCAAGGCCAATCCGGGCAAGCTGAGCTACGCCTCGGGCTCGTCGTCGGCGATCGTGTCGGGGGCGACGTTCGCGCACAATGCCGGGCTCGACCTCCTGCACGTGCCCTACAAGAGCTCGCCGCCGGCGCTCAACGACGTCATGGGCGGCCGCGTCTCGATGATGTTCGTGGACATCCTGACCGGGCTGCCGCATGTGCAGGGCAACGCGCTGCGGGCGCTCGCCGTCACCACCAGGGACCGCACGCCGCTGGTGCCGAACCTGCCCTCGATGCAGGAAGCCGGCGTGCCTGATTTCGACATCTCGTCATGGCAGGGCTATTTCGGCCCGGCCGGCATGCCGAAGGAGATCGTGACGCGGCTCAATGCCGAGATCCGCAAGATCGTGGAGAAGCCGGAGATCAAGGCCCAGCTCGCCACGCTCGGCATGGATGCGTTTTCCGGAACGCCGGAGGAGCTCGGCAAATTCGTGAACGAGCAGTTGGTGCTGTGGGAGCGGCTGATCCGGGACGCGGGGATCGAGAAGCAGTAGGACGGTATCGTGTCCCGGACGCGCTGCAGCGTGAAACGCTGCCGCGCAGAGCCGGGACCCAGAATGCTGCGGCATGGGCCCCGGTTCAGCAGCGCGTCACTTTCGTGCTGCGCTGCGCCCGGGGCACGAGACCTGCTTTACGCCGCACGGACCTTGGAGAGGAAGCCATCCACCGCGCTGCGCAGCGCGCCGGATTGGCTGTCCAGCTCGCGGGCGTTGGTGAGCACGTCGCTGGCCGCACTGCCGGTCGCTTCCGCGGCCGAGGTGACGCTGCCGATATTGGCATTGATCTCGCTCGACCCGGCCGCGACCGACTGGATGTTGCGGGCGATCTCGCGGGTCGCCTCGCCCTGCTGCTCGATCGAGGCGGAGATGCCCGCCGTGATCTCGCTCATCTCGGCGATGGTCTGGGTGATGCCGCCGATCGCGGCGACCGCATCGCTGGTCGAAGTCTGCATCGCCGCGACCTGAGCGGAGATTTCCTCGGTGGCCTTGGCGGTCTGGTTGGCCAGCGCCTTGACCTCGGAGGCGACGACGGCGAAGCCGCGGCCGGACTCGCCCGCCCGTGCCGCTTCGATGGTGGCGTTGAGCGCGAGCAGATTTGTCTGCGCCGCGATCGAATGAATGAGCTTGACCACCTCGCCGATCTTCTCGGCGCCCGTGGAGAGCTCCTGCACCGTGGCGTTGGTGCGCTCGGCGTCGTTGACGGCGCGGCTCGCAACTTCAGTCGAGCGCGTCACCTGGCGAGAGATTTCCGCAACCGAGCTCGACAGCTCTTCGGCGGCCGCCGCAACCGTGCCGACATTGCCGGAGGCCTTCGACGAGGCCGCACCGACGGTGGCAGCGCGCGACGAGGCATCGCTCGCGGTCGCGGTCATCGATTGCGCGGTGGTCTGCATGCCGGCCGCGGCCGAGGAGACCGAGCGGACGATGCCGTTGACGCTGCGCTCGAAGTCGCTGGCGATATCTTCCATCGCACTGCGACGTTCCGCCGCGGCACGCTCCTTGGCAGCAACCTCGGCCTTCTCGATCTCGCGGATACGAAGCGCGTTGTCCTTGAAGATCTGGACGGTCGCAGCCATCGCACCGACCTCGTCGCCGCGGCCGACGCCGGGGATGTCACCCTCGAGCTTGCCGTCGGCGAGATCCTTCATGCGGGCGCCGAGCAGTGCCAGCGGACGGCTGATGCTGCGGCCGATCATCCAGGCGACGCTGCCGGCGACGATGACGATGCCGAGCATGGCGAAGCCGAGCATCCAGTAGACCGGGCCCATCTTGGCGTCGATGTCGTCGAGATAAGCACCGGTGCCGAGATACATCTCGAACTCGGGGACGGCCACTGCGTAACCCATTTTCCGGATCAGCCCTTCCTGGCCCGGCTTTGCATATTCATAGGTCAGCAGGATAGAACCGTTGGCCTTCACGCCATTCATCAGTTCCAACGACAGTTTGCGACCGTTGGTCACGACGTCCATGCGGTTGGTGCCAATCTGCTTCGGATCGGGCGCGAGCTGGGTGATGCCATCAAAAGATGTACCGAACAGGTAGCCGGCGCCCTTGTCGTAGGTCATCGCGTTGCCATAGCGACGAAGGTCGGCAATCGCGGCGTCCTTGGTCATCTCGCCGGCGTCGACCCGTTTCTTCAGCGCGACAGCATAATTGCGCCCCATGTCGACGATGGCCTTGGCCTGGTCGATGCGCGCGTTCACCATCTCCTGCTTCATCAGATAGCCGGCGAGAACTCCGGAGACGCACAGGCCGAACAGGGTGACGCCGACAAGGATGCCAAGCTTTGGGGCGATCTTCAGATTGCTCAACTTCACGGGATGGCTCCGGCAAAAAAGGGATACGGGTACGCGAGTGAATCGCTCGAAATTGAATCAACTTTTAGTGTGAGACCCCTTAGCAAGTTACTTACGTGCCTCCGTAGAAGCCCGGACGATGCCATCAAAATCGGCAATAATCATCGCGCCGGACAACCGTGAATTGTACGCACGCGTATCGATTTCGCGTAAAAGACGCAAAGGCCCGCCAAGAAGGCCGGGCCCGCAACAAGAACCGACAAACCAAATCGGGAGCAGGAAATGCCGAAATACAGGGTGGTAACGCCGAAGGGCGCGAGCTTCACGGTCGCGGGCAGCGATTATTCCTACGAGCGCGAGGCGCTCGATCCGATCGGTGCCGAGATCGTCGAGGCTCCGGCCAACGAGGCGGAGTTCATCGCCGCCGCCAAGAATGCCGACGCGATCTACGCCAAGGGCATCGCGATCACCAAGACCATCATCGATGCACTGGAGAGCTGCAAGGTCATCACGCTCGGCTCGGTCGGCGTCGACAGCGTCGACGTCAAGGCCGCGACCGCACGCGGCATTCCCGTCACCAACATCCCCGATACCTTCATCGAGGAGGTTGCCGACCACGCCATGATGCTCTTGCTCGCGGGCTTCCGCCGCCTGGTCGAGCAGGACCGGATGGTGCGCGACGGCCGCTGGACTGAAGGCCGGCCGGCGCTGCTGAAAGTCCCGCGGCTGATGGGCCAGACGCTCGGCTTCGTCTCGTTCGGCCGCGTCGCACGTGCGGTTGCGAAGCGCGCGGCGCCGTTCGGCCTGCGCATGATAGCCTACGATCCCTTCATCCAGGAAACGCTGATGTCCGACCACGGCGTGATCCCGGCGACGCTGAACGAGGTGCTGTCGCAATCCGACTTCGTCTCGATGCACGCACCTGCAAGGCCCGAAGTGCATCACATGCTGACCGAGAAGCACTTTCGGCAGATGAAAAAGAGCGCGGTGTTCATCAATACCGGCCGCGGCGCCACGGTGGATGAGGAGAGCCTGATCAAGGCGCTGCAGGAGGGCTGGATCGCGCACGCCGCCCTCGACGTGCTGGAGAAGGAGCCGCCCTCGCACAACAATCCCATCCTGCGCATGGAGAACGTGACCCTGACCGCCCATGTCGCCTCGGCCTCGGCACGGTTCGACGAAGCGCGCAAGCGGCGCGTAGGCTACGAATTGTCACTGGTGCTTCAGGGCATGTGGCCGGTAAGCTGTGTGAATCCGTCGGTGCTGCAAGACACCGCGCTCCGCCGCTGGCAGCCCGTCAGCATGGATCGCGGACCGAACAGCTAGACGGCCGGCGCAAACCGCGCCGGAAGACCGGCAAAAGGCCGGAACGACCCTTCACCGGCGATCAACGCCGGGAAGGGAGACATCATAGGGAGGAACTGATGAGGAACGACATCACACGTCGTGATGCCTTGGCGCTGGGCCTGTCCGCTGCAACGTTCGCAGCCACTGGTGCTGCAGCGCAAACATCAAACATCAAGGCCGCCGACGTCCCGGCGCCCAAGCGCGAAATCGAGAAGGGCGCGACGCTGCGCATGCTGCGGCCGGTGCGCTTCGTCCAGGCCGACGAGGACGTGTTCCGCGCCAATGCGGCCAAATTCACCAAGGAAACCGGCGTCGAGGTCAAGGTCGACTTCGTCGGCTGGGAGGACATCAACCAGCAGACCGCGGTGACCGCCAATTCCGGGGCCGGCCCCGATATCATCATCGGCTTCTCCGATGCGCCGCACATCTATATCGACAAGCTGATCGAGCTGACCGACGTCGCCGACTATGTCGGCAAGCGCTACGGCGGTTGGCTGCCGCTGGCACAGCGCTACGGCAAGAAGAACAAGAGCGACGCGTGGATCGGACTGCCGTTCGGCGCCACCGCGGGCCCCCTGATCTACCGCAAATCGATCCTGCAATCGGTCGGTTTCGACAAGGTGCCGGAAGACCATGCCGGTATCCTCGACCTCTGCCAGAAGCTCCAGAAGGCGGGCAAGCCGGCGGGCTTCGCGCTCGGCAACGCCAAGGGCGACGGCAACGGTTTTGCGAACTGGGCGCTGTGGTCGCACAACGCCGCGCTGCTCGACGACGAGGGCCACGTCGTCATCAACAGCAAGGAGACGATCGCCGCACTGAACTGGGTCAAGCAGCTCTATCCGACCTTCATCGCCGGGACGACGTCATGGAACGACGTCAGCAACAACCGGGCCTACGCCGCGCAGGAGATCGCGCTGACCGCCAACGGCGTCTCGCTGTATTTCTCGCTGAAGAACGACCCAGCGACCAAGGCGATCGCCGAGGACAGCGAACATCAGCTGCTGCCGAAGGGACAGGCCAAGGTCTCTCCGATGGCGGGCCTGACGCTGAACGCCATGGTGTTCAAGCACAGCCAGTACCCCAACGCCGCAAAGGCCTTTCTGCAATACATGCTGGAGAAAGACCAGTACGAGCCGTGGCTCAACGCCAATTCCGGCTACTGGGCCCAGCCGCTCGCCGCCTATGCGGAGACCAAGGTCTGGAGCGAAGATCCCAAGATCAAGATCTTCAAGGACACCATGAACACCATCTACTATGACGGCTACGCTGGCCCGATCTCGACCGCGACGGGTGCTGTCAGCGCCGACTATGTGCTGATCCAGATGTTCGCATCCGTCGCGACCGGCGCCGCCACGCCGGAAGCCGCGGCCGCCGAAGCCGAGCAGCGCTGCAAGCGGTATTTCCGCAGGCAGAAGTAAGACAGAGGCGCCGTCACTGCGGGCGAAGCGAAGCAATCCAGTCTGTCTCCGCAGTTGCAGTCTGGATTGCTTCGTCGCTGCGCTCCTCGCAATAACGGTGGAGTGAGACTTACACAGACAGGACAACAAACTGATGTCCGTGACCACACTTCCCCCTCTCGCACCGGCACAGCGGCAGCCGGGCTGGATCGTACGCCTGTTCGACTACAAGCCGTTCCTGATCGTGATGTGCCTTACGCCGGCGATCGGGCTGCTCGCAGTGTTCCTGACCTATCCGCTCGGCCTCGGCATCTGGCTCGCATTCACCGACACCACGATCGGAAGAAAGGGCGTCTTCGTCGGCTTCGAGAACTTCCAGTATCTGCTCACCGATCCCCTGTGGTGGAACGCCGTGTTCTACAGCGTGGTCTACACGGGGATCGCGACCTTCGGGAAGTTCGCGCTCGGCTTCTGGCTGGCGCTGCTGCTCAACAACCATTTTCCGTTCAAAAGCCTGCTACGTGCGATCATCCTGCTGCCATGGATCGTGCCGACTGTGCTCTCGGCGCTCGCCTTCTGGTGGATCTTCGATCCGCAATTCTCGATCATCTCCTATCTCCTGGTCGACGTGCTGCACTGGCGCACGACCAACATCGATTTCCTCGGTATGCCCTGGCCGGCGCGCTTCTCGCTGATCGCCGCCAACATCTGGCGCGGCATTCCCTTCGTCGCGATCTCGCTGCTGGCGGGCCTGCAGACCATCTCGCCCTCGCTCTACGAGGCCGCGATGCTCGACGGTGCCAGCGCCTGGCAGCGCTTCCGCTACATCACCTTCCCGATGATGATGCCGATCCTCGCCATCGTCATGACCTTCTCGATCATCTTCACCTTCACCGACTTCCAGCTCGTCTACGCCATCACCCGCGGCGGGCCCGGCAACTCGACCCATCTGCTGGCCACGCTGGCGTTCCAGCGCGGCATCGCCGGCGGCGAGCTCGGCGAAGGTGCGGCGATTGCGGTGTCGATGATCCCGTTCCTGGTGTTCGCGACGCTGTTCTCCTATTTCGGCCTGGCACGCCGCAAATGGCAGCAGGGAGAGAGCAATGACTGATACCGTCGCGCAAGCCTCCGCCGTCGCCACCACACCGCCAGACACCATGGCCTGGGATTCCGGGCTGCGGCGGCTGATGATGATCTATTTGCCGCTCGGCTGCTTCGTGCTGATCCTGCTGTTCCCGTTCTACTGGATGGCAATCACGTCATTCAAGCCGAACGCGGAGCTGATGAATTTCAAGGATCACAACCCGTTCTGGATCACCTCGCCGACGCTGGCGCATATCAAGCATCTCTTGTTCGACACCGCCTATCCGCGCTGGCTATGGACGACGATGCTGGTCGCGATCGGCTCGACCACGCTGTCGCTGATCGCGAGCACGCTCGCGGCCTACGCCATCGAGCGCCTGCGTTTCCGCGGCAGTCCCTACGTGGGCCTCGGCATCTACATGGCCTATCTCGTGCCGCCGTCGATCCTGTTCATTCCGCTGGCGACCGTCGTGGTGCAGTTCGGCCTGTTCGATTCGCCGCTGGCCCTGATCCTGGTCTATCCGACCTTCCTGGTGCCGTTCTGCACCTGGCTTCTGATCGGCTATTTCAAGTCGATCCCCTACGAGCTCGAGGAATGCGCGCTGGTCGACGGCGCCACGCGCCTGCAGATTTTGCGCCGGATCACGCTGCCGCTCGCAGTGCCCGGCCTGATCTCGGCCGGCATTTTCTCCTTCACGCTGTCCTGGAACGAGTTCATCTACGCGCTCGCCTTCATCCAGAGCGGCGCCAACAAGACCGTGCCGGTCGCAATCCTGACCGAACTCGTCACCGGCGACGTCTATCAATGGGGTGCACTGATGGCGGGCTCGCTGCTCGGCTCGCTGCCGGTCGCGATCTTCTACTCGCTGTTCGTGGATTATTACGTGTCCTCGCTGACCGGCGCGGTGAAGGAATAGCAGCTTCCGTGCGATCACGGTGGATCGTGCTATCCTGATAGACCCCGTGCGTCTTTGGTCCCACCTTGCCGCACCAACGGCGGGGCGACTGTTTGTGCCATCGATACCCGCTTCAGAAAGCGAGAATCGCATGGCATCGCCAAGCCTCCCCTCATTGTCTCGACGGGGCTTTTGCCTGTGTTGCGTCGGCGGCGCTTTCGCTGCCACAACGGGTTGGCTTACTCCCAGGCAGGCATACGCCGAGGCGCGCGGCCTCGTCAGCCTGATCAAGGACAGCGCGGCAATTTCTCCCATCACGACCTACAAGCTGCGCAACAATGTCAGCGTGCTGGAAGGGTCCGGCGGCAACATTGCCGTCCTCACCGGACCTGACGGCAAGCTTCTGGTCGATGCCGGCATCGGCGTCTCGCGTCAACGGATCAGCAAGGCGCTGGCCGAGCTCGGCAACGAGCCGGTCGCGCATCTCATCAATACGCACTGGCACTTCGACCACGCCGACGGCAATGAGTGGCTGCACGCGGCGGGCGCAAAGATCCTCGCCCACGAAAACACCCGCAAACATCTTTCCGTCGTTCAGCGGGTCGAAGACTGGGATTACAATTTCCTCGCCTTGCCGCCCAGCGCTGTTCCGAGCCAGGTGTTCGCTGGGGATCATCATCTGAAGGTCAACGGCGCATCGATCGCGCTGAAATATTACGGACCGGCGCATACTGACAGCGACATCTCGGTGATGTTCACCGAAGCCAACGTCCTTCATGTCGGCGACACGTTCTGGAACGGCATCTATCCGTTCATCGACTATTCGACGGGCGGCAGCATCGACGGCATGATCGCCGCGTCCGACGCCAATCTGGCGATGGCCAAGGACGACACCATCATCATTCCCGGTCACGGCAAGCCCGTCAGCAACAAGGCGGAGCTCCAGGGCTTCCGCGACATGCTGGTCGCGATCCGGGACAATGTCGGCAACCTCAAGAAACAGGGAAAGACGCGCGACGAGACGGTTGCCGCCAAGCCCACCGCCGCGTTCGACGCGAAGTTTGGCCAGTTCGTCATCGACCCCGGCTTTTTCACCAGACTGGTCTATGAGGGCGTGTGAGGCGGCAAGGAATAGCCGCACTGCGGCGTTTGGCCCGATTTCACAAAACTGCAATATGCGGTCCGCATAAGACGGCCTCCGATAACAGGAGACGCACATGCGCGCGACTTTTCTCAGCACCGTCGCAACAATCATTCTCACCGCGAGCACGGCGCTTGCGCAGAGCGAAGGCGAATTCCCGGCCAAGCTCGCCGGCCACGTGGTGATGCCGGCCGCGACGTTCATCGACGCGCCGGCTGACGCCCCCGCCGATCTCAAGACCTCGGGCAAATACACCACCGGCAAGCGCGTCGATGCGCTCGGCACCGTGATGGGCAAATCCTATGAGCGTGCGACCGGCGTGTCACTGCCGTTCAAGGGCCAGCCGCTGCAGGGCCATTCCGGCATCAAGCACATGCCCGACGGCAGCTATTGGGTGATCACCGACAACGGCATGGGCGCGCGCGCCAACTCGCCGGATTCGATGCTGTACCTGAACCGCTACAAGATGGATTGGGCCGGCGGCAAGATCGAGCGGCAGGAGACCATCTTCCTGCACGATCCCGACAAGAAGGTGCCGTTCCGCATCGTGCACGAGGATACGCAGAAGCGCTACCTCAGCGGCTCCGACTTCGACACCGAAGGTTTCCAGATCATCGGCGACACCTTCTGGATCGGCGACGAGTTCGGCCCCTACATCCTGAAGGCCGACAAGACTGGAAAAATCCTCGGTGTGTTCGAGACCGTTGCCGACGGCAAGCCGGTGCGCTCGCCGGATCATTGGGCCGTTGCGACGCCGGGCGCCCCGGGCGCAACCTACACCAACGTCAACCTCCGCCGTTCCAAGGGCTATGAGGGTTTTGCGTCGTCCAAGGACGGAAAATTCCTCTACGGCCTGCTCGAGGGGCCGCTGTGGGATGCCGACAAGAAGGACTGGGAGAGGGTCGACGGCAAGGAAGCCTCCCGCATCCTCGAATTCGACGTCGCGGCGGAAAAATTCACCGGCCGCTACTGGCAGTATGTGTTCGAGCAGAACGGCAACGCCATCGGCGATTTCAACATGATCGATCCGAGCGCCGGCCTCATCATCGAGCGCGACAACGGCGAAGGCACAGCCGACAAGGCCTGTCCGCAAGGCACCCGCGGCGAGAACTGCTTCCCTGATGTCGCCAAGTTCAAGCGTGTCTACAAGATCGAACTCACTGACGCCAATGTCGGCAAGCCCGTCCGCAAGATCGGCTACATCGACCTGTTGAAGATCCAGGACCCCGACAAGAAAGCGCGGAAAGCCCTCAATGACGGCGTCTACACCTTCCCGTTCTTCACCATCGAGAACGTCGATCGCGTCGACGACACCCACATCATCGTCGGCAACGACAACAATCTGCCGTTCTCGTCCAGCCGCGATCCCAACAAGGCCGACGACAACGAGTTCATGCTGCTCGACGTCGCGGATTTTCTGAAGGCGAAGTAAGGGCGAGGCTCTCTCGTCTCCCTCTCCCCGTTCTTGCGGGGCCGCGACGAGCTTCGCTCGCGCTGAGAGGGTTGGGGTGAGGGGCTGCTTCCGCGAAGACGGTGACAGACGGACTCGCGGAGAGTCCCCCTCACCCGGATCGCATCTTCGATGCAATCGGACCTCTCCCCGCAAGCGGGGCGAGGTGAAGAAAGATCTACCTCACCGTAAACTCAACCGGGATCGAGAAGCTCATCGAGCCGTTCCTGATCTCGTCCGGGATCGGCGGAAACGGCGAGGCCTGGCGGATCATCGACATGGCCTGCGCGTCGAAGGCGGCAACGCCCGACGAGCCGCCGAGACGGCTTGATGTCACCTGCCCGCTGCGGCTGACGGTGAAGCTCAGCTTGGCGACGCCGCGCGCGCCGCCGCCGCCGGATGGATATGAATGGAAGCGCATCAGATGCGCGCGGACGCGCTGATTGTAGGACGCGATCGCTGAAGCCACCGCGCCCGCGCTCATGGCGGATGCCATCGGCGCCTCGCGCTCGGCCCGCGGCGGCGCGCTGGTGCGCGGCGCAGGCGTCGCGTCCGATGGCTTCTTCGCCTCGCGGCGGACTACCTTCGGCTTCTCCAGCGCAGGCTTTGCGACCGGCACGATCTTGGCAGGTTCGGGCTTGGCCGGTGCTGGCTCCAACTTCTGCTCAGGCGGCGCCACGACGTCAGGCTTGTCCTGTGGCGGCGTCGGCGCGATAGTTTCCTCGACGGCTTGTCGCTGCACCGGCTCCGGCGGCGAAGCGTCGGCCTCCTGCATCAACGGCCCCGGCGCAACGTCGTCTTGCGTTGGCTGCGGCGCCGACGTCGCCGGCGACATATCGATCATGATCGCCGGCAGGGTCACGCCCTGCTCGGGCTGCGACCTCAGCCAACTCATCGCCAGCAGCGCGGCTGTGATATGCAAGGCCACGATCACCGCCGCCGATCCACCCCAGCGCGCCGTTTCGCGCTCTCGAAGCGGCTCGTGCAGGGCAAAGGCGTTCGCCGCGGCCATCAGTTGCGTCCATCGAGGCCGACGAGCGCGACCTTGAGATAGCCGGCATTGCGCAAAATGTTCATCACCTCCATCAGATCGCCGTAGCTCACCGCCTTGTCGGCGCGCAGATAAATCCGCTCGTCCTTGCGGCCCTTTGTGGCGGCATCGAGCGCGGTGGCGAGGCCCTCGCGGGCCATGGTGTCCTCGCCGACGGCAATCGTGAGATCGGGCTTCACCGTCACGAAAGTCGGCTTGTCCGGCCGCGGCGCCGGCTCGGCGGCGGTCGCGGGCAACTCGACGCCGATATCGACGGTGGCGAGCGGGGCGGCCACCATGAAGATGATCAGCAGCACCAGCATCACGTCGATGAACGGCGTGACGTTGATCTCGTGGGTGACGTCGAGATCATCAAGGTCGCCGCGCTTGCGGGGCGATCCGGTGCCTGCGAACTTCGCGCCCATGGCCTACTCCGCCGCCCGCGCCAGGCGGAACTCTCTGTTGTCGCGCTGCCGGCTGACCAGCAGCATCAGCTGTGCCGAGGCGTCGCCGAGCAGCGCGCGGTAATTGGCGATGCCGCGGACCAGATGGTTGTAGATCACCACCGCCGGGATCGCAGCAACGAGACCGAGCGCGGTTGCAAGCAGTGCCTCCGCGATACCGGGTGCGACCACCGCAAGGCTGGTGGTGTGGCTCTCGGAGATGCCGATGAAGGCGTTCATGATGCCCCAGACCGTGCCGAACAGGCCGACGAAGGGTGCGGTGGCGCCGATGGTCGCGAGCACGCCGGTGCCGCGCGCGATCTGCCTGGACATCGCCGCCTCGACCCGTTCCAGTCGCAGCGCCACGCGCTCCTGAAGGCCGTCGTCGAGCACGCCGCCGGAGAGCTCGGCTTCCTTGGTGCAAGACTGGATGAGCTGCGCGACGGAATCATGTGCGTCGCCGGCCCGCTCCGCCGCCTCCGTCAGCTTGATGTTGCCTTCGAGCGCGCGCGTCCGCTGCATGGCAAGCGTGCCCTTGCGGCGCAACTCGATGGACTTGGCGAGCCACACCGTCCATGTCACCAGCGAGGCGAAGGCGAGCCCCACCATCACCGTCTTCACGACGATATCGGCACCGAGGAACATGCCCCAGGGCGACAGATTGCGCGGCAACAGCGCCTCGTCGATCGCAAAGGCCGGCGCCGGCACGAGCGCCAGCGCGATTGTTACGATCATTCGCCGAAGCTTTGAAACGCCCTGCATCCTGATCTCCCGACAGATAATAAAGAAGCTACGCCATGGGCGAGGCCGCGATCCGCGACGCAAGCTGCTGGAACCGGGCAAGCTGATCGCTGCGCAGCGCCCGGGTCTCGTCGCGGCCGACGAACACCTTGAACATGATGCCGCCGTCTGCATTGATGAAGGCGACGAACGCCGAGCTTTTGCCCATGAACGGACGCTCGACGAAAGCGACGGCCGCACAGCGCTCGTGACGGAGATGGCCGTGCAATCCCTTCGGCTGCATCAGGTTGAAATAGCCGCGGCCGATCTCGCCCGCGGGAATGGGACCTGTGAACTCGAAGATCGCATCATCGGTGTGGACGATCAGCGTGACCTCACCCCATTGCCCGATGTCCTGCATGGCGGCGGCGAAATGCTCGCCGCCTCCAATCCGCACCATCGACGATGGCAGCACCGCGATCACCGCGCGTGGGCTGACCTTGCGCTCGCGCGCAACGTCCTCGATCACCGCGCCGGGATTTTCGGCCATATACGCCTTGAGATCGGCGAGATCGGTACTCAGCATGTCCAGCTCCTTATCGACGCCGCCTCAGGCCGCCGCAGCCTTGCGTTCGCTCTGGATCACCTCGAAGCCCTCGAACTTGGGGTGGCCGAGATAGAGGCTTTCGCCGGTCGGATTGTCGGCGCGGGCATGGGCACGACGGAATTGGTCCGAGCGCGTCCAGGCCTCGAACGCCGCCTTGTCGGCCCAAAGGGTGTGCGACGAATAGAGCGTGTGGTCCTCGGCCTCCGGGCCCTTCAGCAGATGAAACTCGACGAAGCCCGGCATGCTGCCGAGATAGGATTCACGGGTAGCCCAGACGGTTTCGAACGCGGTCTCTGCGCCCTTCTTCACCTGGAAACGATTCATGGCGATGAACATAAAAGTCTCTCCTTCTGATTAAAACGAGAACGCGCCGAGGCCGCGCTGGAGCATCAGCGCGGCCCGGCAGGATTGCTGGTGTTGCGACGCCTACGGCTACGCACCTCCAAAGTGAATCTTCAGGCCGGCCTTGTAGACCCTGCCGGCCCCTGCGCTCGTCCACAGCACGTCGTTCTGCGTGGTGCCGTCGGTCGAGCTGCCGGGAATGGCATAAGGCCGGTAGTACTGGTTCAAGAGGTTGTCGATCGACGCCGAGAACACGATGTCCTTGGTGGCGGCGTAAGTCATGTAGAGGTTGACCAGCTCGTAACCGGTCGAAGGGACATAGCCGGCAGGGACGTCGTTGTTCGCACCATACGATGCCCATTGCGCCGACAGGATCAGGCTGCGATCGAGCAGGCGGACACCACCGGTCGTGACGACCTTGCGCGGGGTGATGGTCGCGAGCCCGATATTGGTCTGGACGTTCTTGCCCTGGATATAGTGTCCGGCAACACCGATGAACCAGCCGCCGGCGTCGTACATCGTCTCCGCCTCAAAGCCCTCGATGCGGGCATTGGCGATGTTCTGGTACTGGTAGAACTGGCTGAACGAACCGAACCCGGTCGGGATCGGCGTCGAGGCGACGAGGTCGATGTAGTCGGAGACGTCGTTGCGGAACAGATTGATCTTGCCGCGGAACGAGTCGGAGGCCGAGAAGATGTTGTCGTATTTCAGGTTGAAGCCGACTTCCTTGTTCTTGCCGACCTCGGGACGAAGGTTCGGGTTGGGCAGGAAGCAGAACAGGCCGCTGGTGCCGTCGGGGCAGACGAAGAAGGCCGGCCCGCCGCCGGTCGCATGCGCGCCGGAGATCACGGTCTCGGTGATCGAGGGTGCACGATAGCCTTCGGCGTAGCTGACATAGGGCTGGAAGCCGGCAACCGGCGTCACGCCGAGGGTGATCTTCGGCGAGAAGCGGTCACCGCCGGTGTTCGTGGCTCCCGATTGCAGATTGTAGCGATCGTAGCGGATCGCGCTGACTGCCTCGAACCAGGTGCCGTAATTCTGCTTCAACTGGATGAAACCGCCCGACACGGTGCGGATGCCGCTCGGCGTGGTGATGTTGGAGTTGCCGCGGCTATCGGTCGTGATCACGTCGTCCTGGAACGCATCGAAGCCGTATGTGACGGCATTACGCCAGTCGCCGACGTTAAAGCGCGTGGTGTTGTTGGCGTCGATGCCAAACGTGTCGAGCGAATAGCTGCGCTTGTCGCCGACGCAGCCGGAGATGTTGTTGCCGAAATTGCCGGCGCCGCAATAGGCCGCGCCGCCGGTCGAATAGTGATAGGTCTTGGTCTGGTCATTGTCGGTACGGTTGCCGTAGACGGACACGTGCGAGTCGAACAGATTGTCGCTCGGCAGCGAATAGTTCCAGGTCAACGTGCCGGTGTAGTTCTTGGCGTCGGAGCCATAGACCGACGAGCCCTGATAGAGCGCGCGCTGGGCGGCGGTCGCCACCGGGCCGGTGTTCATCTGGCCGATCGTGTATTGATAATCCTGGAAGGTGGCGCCGAACTTGACCTCGTGACCAAGAGCGGGGCGCACCGTGAGCTTCAACAGCCCGGCCTCGACCTGGTTGTTGGTGTTGCCGATCTCGGTGCCGTTGCCGTCCTTGTAGTTGCTCTGCGTGCGGTAGACCGCGCCGCCGAAGATATCGACATCGGGCGTGGCGCGCACGCCGCCGAAGACCGAGCCGAGGCCACGATTGTTGTTGGAGCCGTAGGAGCCGGAGAGATCGACGCCCCAGCGCTCGCCCGGACGCAGCACGTCGTTGATGTCCTTGGTGCGGAACGAGACCAAGCCGCCGATCGCGCCGGAGCCGTAGATGTTCGCGGTCGGTCCCCGCACGACGTCGACGCCGCCGATCAATTCGGGATCGAGGAAGAAGGAGCCGTTGGCGTTGTGGCCGGTGCGCTGGTAATTCTGCCGCGCACCGTCGACGACGACCGCAACGCGGCCGAAATCCTGCAAGCCGCGGACGTTGATGACGGTCGCAGGATCGTCGCCGCGTTCCTGGAACGACACGCCGGGCACGGCATAGAAGATGCCCGACAGCCGGTTCGGCTGAAGACCCTGGATCTGGTCGAGTGAAATCGAGCTGACGGGCGCGAGCGAGTCGATCGCGCGCTCCTTGGTCTTCGTTGCAGCGACCGTGATGGTGTCGAGGGTTTGAACGGTCGCCGTGCCGGCCTGGGCGCGGGCGTTCATGGAGTCGGGCGTCGCCTGCTGCGCAATTTGCGGCTTGGCCGGCTTGCGCCTGGCTTGTTTCGGCCGTTCGGACGACGCACCTTCAGCCTGTGGCTGAGCCGTCTGCGCAAAACTGCTTTCCGTCGCCAATGCCGCGATTGAAACCACCGACGCGCCCAAAATCAAGGCGCGCGAACACCTAGCCCCGTCAGCCATAACCCCAACCCAATCATCTATCTTAATTTGGCTGGCGTGCGCCGCACGAGGCGAGCGACTGGCTGGCTATTTGTGGTGCAGGCTCGCCGGCCCGCATTGCCATAATTGGTTACGTGGCAACACTCGGGCGGTCAATGTCATCAGGTTGCAGTTTACATCGATTGTAAATTGCCGCCGTTGGAATGCGCCCGATGCCGCCTGTAAAAGCAGGACATCTGAAATTTCGAAAGCGCATCACACCAACAATGTCAGCAGCATCCGGAGACAACCACGGCGATGCCGCGGGGCCGACACAAAGCCCTTCTGCAACAACGAGAACGCTCACCATGCGCGGGAGCCGGATCGACAGCCGCGAGCTGTTTGCGGCCGAGCGCGAGATCATCATCGCGCATGGCGAGGACAGCTATCGCCTTCGCCTCACCTCGCAGAACAAGCTGATCCTGACCAAGTAACCTGCCGAGCAACCTGCCAAGCAACCTGTCATGTCATTTTGTCGCACCCTCACACAGCTCCTGCTCACCGGCACGATCGCGCTTGCGTCGAACGCGCACGCCGCCGATATCACCGTGCATGACGCGCGCAATCGCGACGTCACTGTTGCCGACTTCGCCCGCACGGTCTCGATCGGCGGCGCCATCACCGAGATCCTGTATGCGCTCGGACTGGAGAGCCGCCTCGTCGGCGTCGACACCACGAGCCTCTATCCGACGGCGGCGCTGCACGACAAACCCAATGTCGGCTACATGCGCCAGATTTCCGCCGAAGGCGTGCTCGGCCTCAATCCGACGCTGATCCTGGCGATCCAGGGATCGGGCCCGCGCGAGACCATGGACGTGCTGGAGACGGCGAAGGTGCCGCTGGTGCTGGTGCCGGAGACCTTCACCGAGGACGGTCTGATCGAGAAAATAAAACTGGTCGGCCACGCCATGGGCGTCGATGCGCGTGCCGAGTGCCTCAGCACCGC
This sequence comes from Bradyrhizobium sp. 1, assembly GCF_023073315.1. Lineage (GTDB taxonomy): Bacteria > Pseudomonadota > Alphaproteobacteria > Rhizobiales > Xanthobacteraceae > Bradyrhizobium. The sequence continues at coordinate 125,205 of NZ_JADPJH010000034.1, forward strand.
GGTCGGCACCGACCTCGCCCAGCTCCGCGCGCTGCGCGCCAAAGTGACGAAGCCGGTGCGCGTGATGTTCGTGATGTCGCTCCAGAACGGCCGCGCGATGGTCGCCGGCCACAAGACCGCGGCCGACGAGATCATCCAGCTCGCCGGCGCCGCCAACGCCGTCGATGATTACGACGGCTACAAGATCATCGGCGACGAGGCGATCGTGGCCGCAAAACCCGATGTCGTGCTGTCGATCGAGCGCGGCAAGGAATCTCTCCAGGCCGATGCGGTCTACACCCATCCCGGCTTTGCGCTGACGCCGGTCGCGGCCAACAAGAGTTTTATCACGATGGACGGGCTCTATTTGCTCGGCTTCGGCCCGCGCACGGCATCGGCGGCGCGCGATCTCTCCGTCAAGCTGTATCCGGCATTGGCCGACGGCGGCGCGTTCAAATCGGCTCTGTCGGCAACGAATTGCCGGCAATGAATGTGGCGGTCGGGACCAACGCGCGGAGCCCGCGACGAGCAGGCGCGGGACGGCGGTTCACGTCGATTGCGATTCCCTCTCTGCTCGTAGCGCTGGTTGTCACCGCCATCGTTGCGCTGACGGTCGGCGCAGCCGGAATTCCCCTCTCACGCTTGCCGGCCGCGCTCGGATTCACCGGCAACACCACCGCCGATGCCATGACGGCGCGCGACCAGCTCGTGCTGTGGTCGATTCGTATCCCCCGAATCGCGGCGACCGCGATGGTGGGCGGCCTCCTCGCCGCGGCTGGCGCGATCATGCAGGGCCTGTTTCGCAACCCGCTCGCCGATCCCGCCCTCGTCGGTGTCTCCAGCGGCGGCGCACTCGCGGCTGCAAGCGCGATCGTCTTCACGGATTCGCAGCTCGGCGAGACACTGCGCTTTCTCCAGACCGAACTGCTGCCACTTGCGGCGTTCGCGGGATCGCTCGCCACGACCGCCCTCCTCTACGGCATTTCCAGCCGCGCCGGGCGCACCTCGATCGCGATCTTCCTGCTCGCGGGCGTCGCCATCACCGCCATCACCAATGCCGGCATCGGGCTTCTGGTGTTCATCGCCGACGATCGCCAGCTCCGCGACATCACGTTCTGGCTGCTAGGCTCGATGAGCGGCGCGACCTGGACCAAGGTGGCCGTGCTCGCGCCGATCCTCGTCATCGGGCTTGGCGCCTGTGCGTACATTGCGCGCGGCCTCGACCTGCTGGTGCTTGGCGAGGCCGATGCGTTTCACGGCGGTGTCGATGTCGAGCGCCTCAAGCGGATATCGATCGTCATGGTGTCCGCCATGACCGGCGTCGCAGTGTCGATCAGCGGCGTCATCGGCTTCGTCGGCATTGTCGTGCCGCATCTCTTGCGCCTTGTCATTGGACCTGCGCATCGGCTGCTGCTGCCGGCCTCGGTGCTATCAGGCGCGATCCTCATGGTCGGCGCCGACACGCTGGCGCGCACCATCGTTGCGCCCGCAGAAATGCCGATCGGCATTTTGACCGCTGCGGTCGGCGCGCCGGTATTCCTCGGCATCCTGCTGCGACAGCGCGGGCTCGGCTCGCTATGAGCGCGGTAATCGAGGCGCGAGCCCTGGGCAAACGCGCCGGTCGCGCGACGCTGCTCGATGGGGTCGGCCTGACGGTTGAAGCCGGCGAGATGGTCGCCATCATCGGTCCGAACGGCGCGGGCAAGTCGACCTTGCTGCGGCTCTTGTCCGGCGACCTGCGCCCGAGCGAAGGTGAGGTGCGGCTGAAGCAGCGCGACATCAAGAGCTACACGCCGCGCGAGCTGGCCGCGCGCCGTGCGATGCTGTCCCAGCACATCAACGTCACCTTCCCGTTCACCGTCGAGGAGATCGTGCTGATGGGCGCGGGCGAACGCAACGCGCGCGACACCGGCCAGCTCGTCGACGCCGCGCTCGACGAAGTCGGCCTTGCGCATTTCCGCGAACGGCAATTGCCGACATTGTCCGGCGGCGAGCAGCAGCGCACCCATTTCGCCCGCGTGCTGGTGCAGCTCGCCTGCGGCGAAGCCGAACATGGACCGGGGCTTCTGCTGCTGGACGAGCCGACTTCGAGCCTCGATCTGCGCCACCAGATCGACCTCGTCGAGGCCGCGCGCCGTCGCGCGGCCGGCGGCACCGCCGTCATCGCGATCCTGCACGACCTCAACCTCGCGATCCGCTTCGCCGACCGGCTGGTGGTGCTGAACGGCGGCAAGCTCGTCGCCGACGGCCCGCGTGCGGACATCGTGACGCGCGATATCATCCGCGACATCTTCGAGATCGACGCCGTGGTCCACCAGACTGACGACGGCATGCCGTACGTGCTGCCGCAGTCGATGCGGGCGGCACCGACGTTGCCACGATGACGGTCCGCTCCCTCCCCCGCTTGCGGGGGAGGGAGCGCACGTCCTTCGTGGCTAGCAACCTACCCCGCCGGCACGACCACCATGCTCTTGTCCTTCGGCCAGCGGATGCGCCAAGCGAAGTTGATCTCCTTGACCTCACCGGGCTTGGCCTCGAACGACCATTCCAGCACGCCGCGCTTGTCGCGGATGTTGCTTGCGGTCGGCGGCGTTGTCGCGGGCAGCATCTCGACCGAGATCTCCTCGCTCTCGCTGACCGGTAGCTGATCCTCGATCGCAACCTTGATCGGGAAATCGTGACCGTTGCGGATCGTCGTCTTGAACGAACGCTCGTCGGTCTTTGACGTGGTGACGATCAGGCCGGCCGAGCCTTCGTTGCGCTTGAGCACAGAGCGCTCGATTCTCACCTTGTCGTCGGCGCCGAAGCCGAGCCGCACGATATCGTCCTTGGCGGAGGCCGAAAGCTTGCCGCGGCCGACAAAGACGCCGTCGCGGTAGATCGCGACCTTGCCCGGCAGCAGGGTCGTATCGTCGGTCTGCTTGAAGCTGGCTTCGAGGAAGGCGGTCGGATCCATCACGGGCGCCGCGCGGACCATGAGGTCGGCGGGCACGTTCATCGCGGCGATGCGCAGGCTCTTGGCGCCCTCGGCGGCGCCGAGACTGACGCGGCCTGGAATCTTGAAAGTGGCCTGGAAGTCGCCGATCTCGGCGACCGCCTGCTGCTCGTCGGCGCGCTGGCGCGGCTCGGGTGACTCCGCAAGCTTGCCCATCGCCCGCGATTGTTCCTGACGCGCCACCGGCGCGGGTCTTGCCAGATCGGAGGCCGCGCCGAGTGCCATTGGCCTCGGTGGCTGAGGATATTGCGCCACCAGCGAACCCAGCTCCGGGGCGCTACCACCGCGGCCGATACGCACCGTGGAGACGCCAAGCGCCACGTTCGACCAGTCCTCGCCGGTCGACTGCGTGATCTCGGCGCGGCGAACCAATTCGAGTTGCGGCTTGCGGTCCTTGGCGCCAGTGTCGAGGCGGGCGTCATAGAGCGGCAGCCAGCGCGCATTGCGCACATTGTAGGTAACGCGCAGCGTGGCCTTCGTTGCGTTTGCCGCGGCAACGTCCATGCGAACCTCAAGCTTGGCCGGAGGCGTAGCCTTGCGCTCGACTTCGAGCTGCGCGATCTGCCGATCGATCGCGCGCAGCTTGCGCGTGGCGTCACGGATGGCGGTATCTGCGCTCGCGATTTCCTCGCCGACCGCAGCAAAGGCCGCGCGCCATTCGGCGATCGGCCGCGCCTCGCCCTTCTCGCCGATGCCGACCGGAGAGGCTTCGGCAAAGTGCTCGGCAAACTTGCGTCGCGCATTGGCCGAGTCGATTGCGCCCTGGAGGTCGGCGCGCTGATCGCTCAGGGCCTCGATGCGCTTTTCCAACTCGGGCAGATTGACCGGTGCCGCGCGCGGCGGTCGCGCATCGATCGTGCCGATGGTGAGTTTTGTACCCGCTTCTCCCTCGACCCGGAGGGAGGATGTATCGAGCGCGAGCGGGAAGTCCTTGGCGACCAGCGTCGTATCGCCGGACGGCAGGTCAACCGTGATGATGCGGGTGACGGTGGCACCGTCGGGATAAACCGTGACGGTGTCGATGGCCGAATTGGTATCGAGATCGGCGGCCCATGACGGCGATGCCGCCGCCATGGTCACCAGAACCAGGCTCGTCGTTGTCAAACATCTTGCGGTGATGCGCATAAAGTCCCTCCTGCCGTATCGCCGCGCCGCCAGCCGGACGCGAGCGATCAAATGCCTCGCCAACATGGTTGGACGCGGCAGCAGAGGAACTGGTTCGATTGGGGTTTCCGTGGGGCGCGGCGGCGGCGGCACCAAGGCCGCGGAACGTGTCGTCGTCCCGCGGCGGAGTTCCTAAACCTGCGCGGGCGAACCCTGGCCGAAGATGCGGCGGAGCAGGTCGGTCACGTTCTTGGCGCCGGCCTTCTTCAGGACGCTGGCACGGTAGCCCTCGACCGTCCGCGCGCTCAGATGCATGCGCCGGGCGATCTCCTTGTTGGTGAGGCCAGCGGCAAGATGCTCGAGCACGTCGCCTTCGCGCCCCGTCAGGGGTTCGCAGCCGGGCAGCCAGCGCTGCCGGCTCGTGCCGGGCTGCGCGACCTCGTCGATGGCGGCATCGATCCGGTCGACGATGTCGTGGGTGCGGAACGGCTTTTCGATGAAGTCGGTCGCGCCGCTCTTGATCGCGTCGACCGCCATGGCGATGCTGCCGTTGGCCGATGTCACCAGGACCGGCGCCATGCAATTCTCCTCGCGCAACCGCTTGAGCACGTCGAGAGCGGAGCGATCCGGCGGCATCTCCAGCAGCACGCAGGCCGGCATCCGCGCCTTGGCCTCAGACAGCAGCGAAGCGCCGTCGGCGAAGCAGATCACGTCATAGGCGCTTTGTTGGAGCGCGGCGGACAATTGTTCGCGGGAGGTTGCGTCCGTCTCAATGACGAATACCTCACCCTTGGAAAGCATGTTCCCCGGCATAATCCCGATCCAGCAATGTCTTGGTCAAATGAAAGGAGACGGCTGGGGGCTCCATCGCGCCCCGCCGTCAATGAGCACGGCATTCACGGCTGTGCTTCGGTCTTCCATATGTATGTTCCACCCTGTTCCCAGATTTGACGGATCGGGACAGAAACTTTACATTTCGGGACATCTGCCGGAGTGGTTGACGGGAACAGGTCGCATGACCGACCTCATTCGCAGCGCAGGCTTGAGCTGTTACCCGGAGGTCGCCCGGTCGGTCGGGCTCGACCCCAGACAGATGATGCGCAAGGTCAGGCTGCCGCTGGCCGTGCTCGACAAGCCCGACACCCCCATTGCGGTCTCAGGCCTGCGTCGCCTGCTTGAATTATCGGCAGAGGCATCCGGTGCCGAAGATTTCGGCTTGCGGCTCGCCGAGCGCGGCGGGTTGACCAATTTCGGCGCGGTCGGCCTGATCGTGCGCGAACAGGCAACCGTCGGCGAAGCCATCGACGCATTCTCGCGCTTCATTCATATCCATCACGACGGCATGAAGCTCGACGTTATCAGCAACAAGCAGACGGTGACCATCACGCTGCATCTGCGCGGCCGGCAGCCGACCGCGCCGCGGCAGTCGATCGACATGGCGCTCGGCAGCATTCACCGCATCATCCAGTCGCTGTTCGGCAGCGATTGGCGGCCGCTGGAGGTGCATCTGCATTATCCGCCTCCGCACGACCGCAAGCGCTATCGCGACTTCTTCGGCTGCCGCGTGACGTTCAACGCCGAGACCGATGCGATCATGCTGTCGGCGCACGACATGGAGCGCCGGATCCCGAGCGCGCATCCGCTGATAGCGAGCTATCTGCGCAAGCGGATCGAGGCGATCGAGACCCGCCCCGCAAGCTGGGAGGGGAAGGTCGACGAGGTCGTGCGCAGCCTGCTCCCCACCGGCGACTGCACGGTCGAGCGCGTCGCCGAGCACCTCGCCTGCACCCGCCGCACCATCCACCGGCATTTGGCCGAGGCCGGCACCAGCTTCTCGGCCATCCTCGACGCTCAGCGCGCCGATCTCGTGATCCAGCTGATCGACGATCCCGACCGGCCGCTGGCCGATATCGCCGCGCAGCTCGGCTTCTCCGCGCAAAGCGCGATGGCCCGCTGGTTCAGGGGCCGGTTCGGCTGCACCATCAGCGCGTGGCGCAAGGGCGTGCGACCGCTGGCGAGGGCGCGCGGCGTGCCGTCGGCCAGTGCGGCTTAAGGTCGATCCGTCAATCAGGCGTGCTCAAAGGGGCCGACTTCGCGGATGACCTTGCAGATTTGCAGGAAGCCGCTCGCATAGAATTCGGCATGCCCCCGTTTCATGGTCTCGACGTGCTCCGGATGAGTCCGCCAGGCTTCGAGGGCCTCCTCCGAGGCGAAGCGAAACACGGTCAGCTCCTCGCCATCGTCGGCCTTGAATGACTTGACCGACAGAAAGCCCGGAAGGCCGATGACGATGTTGTACATCCGCTCACCCAGTCGATCATACTCCTCGAGCGAGACGCCATCTCGCAACTTCAGGCCGCCAATCACAACGACTTCGCCGATCATTTTCGATCTATCCCTCAATCGCGTTTCCACGCCAGGCTGACAGCAGGCGCACCTCGAATGACAGGTTCGGATCGATGACGGCGTTTGTTACGCCGGAAAAATTTTAGCGTGCCGGAGCCGGCACGCCCATGATGGCGAGCGCGCGCCGGGAGCTGCCGGCGAGCAGTGGGCCGAATGCGACCGCAAAGCCGAGAAACGCAACGACCCAGCCGCAGGCCGCAATATGCAGCAGCGTGTCGCTATACGCAGGGATCACCACGGCCGCGACCCGCGCCAGCGCCGCGACGACGATCGCGACATAGATGCCCTGGGTCGCGGGAGAAGCCGTCAGCGCCTGTCCGGTGTGGCCGAGGCTCGCGCGCGTCATCACCGCGAGCGTCATGGTCCCGGCAGCCCCCGTCATCCAGGCGTGAATGCCGGCGCTCGGCGGCAGCACGCCGAAGCCGGCCAAGGCGTTCAGCAGGAAGCCTGATGGCACGAAGGTGTAGCCAACGTGAAGGATCAGCAGCAGCCGCTCACGCGTAGTGCGGTCACCGGCCCATCGCGCTAGCCGGACCAGATGCAGGGCTCCGACGAGCGCCATCACCACGCCGGTGATCGTGTTCAGCGGCGCCACGACCCATGCGATCAGCGCCAGCGCGCTCAATCCGATCATCGCGCCGTCGAAGCGCCCGAACGGCACCGGCAGGCGGCCGGGATTGAACTTGACCAGCCAGTTGCGAGTAAAGCTCGGAATGATGCGGCCGCCGATCAGCGAGATCATCAGCACGACCACGCCGATGCCGACGCGAATGCTGAGATCGGCCGCGCCCGCGTAATGCGCTTCGAGATGGAAGCCGACATTGCCGGCGAGGAGCACGAGAACCAGGACCACCACCGGCAGATTGCGCCAGTTACCGCCCGCGATGATCTCGCGCATTGCGGCAGCGACGACCAGCGCCAGGAATGCGGCATCGACGACCAGCGCAAACGCCCAGCCGATCTCGGCAGACAGGGGCACGGCGGCACGCCCGGCGAGCCAGACCACCAGCAGCGCCCCCAGCGACATGCCCTGGATCGGCAGCCGCCCGGTCCAGTTCGGGATTGCCGTGAACAAGAACCCGGTGATGACAGCCGGCAGGAAGCCATAGAGCATCTCATGGACGTGCCAGTCGCGCGGCGCGAAGGCCGACGTCACTGACAATTCGCCATAGAACATCGGCAGCCAGGCCAGGATCGACAGGCCCGCCTGAATCGCGGCAAGCAGGAAAAAGGGCCGAAAGCTGTTCGCAAACAGCGGCCAGCCCTCAAAATTGCGGGATCGGGCGCCAGCCATGGGGCAACTCCTGTGAATTCGGAACCGTTGCCTGGAAAAATACTGCCGTTCGGCCTGCCCGTTTTGCGCTATCGCAAACTAAAGGACGATTGCAGGTGCCATCACACTCCCGAGCGCCGAGGAGACAGAATGGCCAAGGTCGACACATCGCTGGTCGCGCATTTGCCGCTGTTTGCCGGGGTCGGGCCGGAGGCCCTGGACGAGATCCTGCGCGAGGCCCGCTCGGCGCGTTATCCCAAAAACACCGCCATTTTCGAGCAGGGCGCGGACGCGCAATCCTTCTTCCTGCTGCTGCACGGCCATGTCCGTGCGGCCAAGACCACGCCGACCGGCGAGCAGATCGTGGTGCGCTATGTCGCGCCCGGCGAAACATTTGGCCTGGCGATGGCAATCGGAGCCGCGCATTATCCGGCGACCGCGATGGCGGTCGACGACAGCGTGGTGCTGATCTGGCCAATTTCGGCCTGGCCGCGTCTGATCGAACGGTTTCCGGCGATTGCCGCCAACACGCTCCAGGCCGTCGGTACGCGGCTTCAGGAAAGCCACACCCGCATCCTGGAAATGTCGACGCAGCAGGTCGAGCAGCGCGTCGCGCATGCGCTGCTGCGGCTTGCAAAACAATCCGGCAAGAAGCTCGACCGCGGCATCGAGATCGACTTTCCAATCAGCCGCCAGGACATCGCGCAGATGACCGGCACCACGCTGCACACCGTGAGCCGCATCCTGAGCGGTTGGGAAAGCCAGGGCCTCGTCGAGAGCGGCCGCCAGCGCATCATCCTGCGCGATCCGCATGGGATCGTCGTGCTGGCGGAGCGAACCCCGGACAGCGGCGCGGCGTAAGATAAGGGCGAGGGCGCTTCCGCTTACGGCAAAAGCCCGCCCTCACCCCGGAATTCGCGCGCGACCCGCGCGAACTCCAACCCGCCTCACGCCGGCACGCAGTCGCACAGCGCGGCGAGGAATTTGTCGCGGTCGATGCCGTGCTCGCGGCAGGCGTCGTCCACGGTATGGAAGGTCGCGATCGGACAGCCGACACAGGCCATCCTGAAGGCGAGAAACACGCGGATCGCGTGCGGTGCCGTTCGCATGATGTCATCGACCAGATCGTCGGATCGGAAGGGCATAGACAACTCCGTTCCGAACTGACGATAGCGGAGCGGGGGCGAGTTTCTTTGTTGGAGCGCAAGCTGAGGTGTCATTCCGGGCTCGCGCCAAGTGGCGCGCCCCGGAATGACGAGGCTACACCGCCCTGCTGTGCAACTGCTTGCCCGGATCCAGATGCGCATCGAATGCGGCCGCAACGCTGCGGACCAAAAACCGCGAGTGGTTTGCGACCGCGAGCCGGTCGCCGTCCAGCTTCACGACGCCGTCCGAGATCAGCGGCTTCAGGCGCGAGGCCGATTGCAACATCGTCTCGGCTTCTGCACCATGACGCGCGCAGATGTCGCCGAGATCGGCGCTGAACTCGCACATGATGCGCTCGATGATGTCGGCGCGCAGCCGGTCGTCGTCGGTGAGCCCATAGCCCTTCGCGGTGGCGAGGTGGCCTTCGGCGATGCTCTGCGCATAGCCGCCGATCTGCACCTCGTTCTGGACGTAACCCTGCGGCAGATGTCCGATCGCGCTGGCGCCGAATCCGAGCAGCACCTCGCCTTTGTCGGTGGTGTAGCCCTGGAAGTTACGGCGCAGCGTCCGGTCCTCGAAGGCCACGGCCATGGCATCGTCGGGACGCGCGAAATGGTCGAGCCCGATCTGCACATAGCCGGCCTCCTTCAGCGCATTGGCGATCGCGCAAGCCTGATCGTGCCGGGCAAGGCCATCGGGCAGGCGCTTCTCGTCGATCATGCGCTGGTGCTTCTTGAAAGCGGGCACATGCGCATAGCCGAACACCGAGAAGCGGTCAGGCCCAAGCTCGAGCGAGCGCCGCACGGTGTCCATGCAGGACGCGACGGTCTGGTGCGGCAGCCCATAGATGAGATCGAAGTTGATGCCGTTGACGCCGGCGCGCTGGAGCATGCCGACGACGGACGCCGTCTGCTCAAAACTCTGCACGCGGTTGATCGCGCGCTGCACGACCGGATCGAAACTCTGCACGCCGAGGCTGGCGCGGTTGACGCCCGAGAGCCGCATGGCCTCGACCATCTCCGATGTCAGCGTCCTCGGGTCGATCTCGACCGCGATCTCGGCCGACGGCAGCACGAAGAATGCGTGGCGCATCGCCGCCATCAATTCGGCAAAGGCCTCCGGCGCCATGATCGTCGGCGTGCCGCCGCCGAAATGGATGTGCTCGACCTTGATGCGGCGACCGATGGTCTCGGCGACCTCGGTAATCTCGCTGCGGAGCGTCTGCTGATAGGCCGCGACGAGCTCATCGCGGCGGACGATCTGGGTATGGCAACCGCAATACCAGCACATCTCGCGGCAGAACGGCACATGCAGATAAAGCGACGCGCTGGCTCCCGGGGGCAGCTCGGACAACCAGCTTGCATAGGTGTCGGCGCCGATCGCCGGCGAGAAGTGCGGTGCGGTCGGATAGCTCGTGTAGCGCGGCAGTCGCTCCTCGCCGTAGCTCGCTGCGAGATCAGTCCTCATGTATTATCCAATCGTAAATCGATTCCGCGCGGGGCCGCGGCAAATCCCGGATGGCATTGGATTACCCGTTTTCGGACGGGTCACCTTGCGCTCGCTCAAATCCGGGGCCTGACACGCGAATTGGAGGAGCCGTGGCCGCGCCTCATACTCCGTCGAGTCCCTCCCCGGAGGCGGCCTGGATTGCCTCGTCGCAAGAGCTCCTCGCAATGACGAGATTGAGGCACGCGCGTTCCGCACACCACAAACGAAAATGGCCGGGCAAAGCCCGGCCATTTCACGATCGTTCGCGACCGCCTTACGTGTTCTTCAGCGCCACGCGGAATTCGGCTTCTGTCTTGGCTTTGACCTCGTCGAGCGAGACGCCGTCGGCGAGCTCGATCAGCGCCATGCCGCCGTCGCCGTGCTTGTCGATGGTGAAGACCGCGAGATCCGTGACGACCATGTCGACCACGCGCTCGCCGGTCAGCGGCAGATTGCACTGCTTCAGCAGCTTGGAGCCGTCCTTGGCCGAGTGCTCCATCACCACGACGACGCGCTTGACACCGGCGACGAGGTCCATCGCGCCGCCCATGCCCTTGACCATCTTGCCGGGGATCATCCAGTTGGCGAGATCGCCGTTCTGGGCCACCTGCATGGCGCCGAGGATCGACAGGTCCATGTGGCCGCCGCGGATCATGCCGAAGGAATCCGCGCTCGAGAAATACGAGGTCGTCGGCAGCTCGCTCACGGTCTGCTTGCCGGCGTTGATGAGGTCGGCGTCTTCCTCGCCCTCATAGGGGAACGGGCCCATGCCGAGCATGCCGTTCTCGCTCTGAAGGCTGACGTCGACCCCGTCGGGGATGTAGTTCGAGACCAGCGTCGGGATGCCGATGCCGAGATTGACGTAATAGCCGTCGCGCAATTCCTTCGCGGCGCGCGCAGCCATCTGTTCACGGGTCCAGGCCATATCGCTCTCCTGATCTCAAGCTGCCGTGCGCGGGCGGGTGTTGCGGAATTCGATGCGCTTCTTGGCCGTGCCGACCTCGACGATGCGCTTCACGAAAATGCCGGGCGTGTGGATATGGTCGGGATTGAGTTCACCGGCGGGAACCAGATGCTCGACCTCGGCGACCGTGATCCTGGCGGCGGTCGCCATCATCGGGTTAAAGTTGCGCGCGGTCTTGCGGTAGATCAGGTTGCCGGCAGTGTCGCCCTTCCAGGCGTGCACGATGGCGAGGTCGGCGAACAGGCCGCGCTCCATCAAATACTTCTCGCCGTCGAACTCCTTCACTTCCTTGCCTTCGGCGATCAGCGTGCCGACGCCGGTCTTGGTGTAGAAGGCCGGGATACCGGCGCCGCCGGCACGAATGCGCTCGGCCAGCGTGCCCTGCGGGTTGAATTCGAGTTCCAGCTCACCGGCGAGGAATTGCTGGGCGAACAGCTTGTTCTCGCCGACATAGGACGAGATCATCTTCTTGATCTGCCGGGTTTCGAGCAGGCGGCTGAGGCCGATGCCATCGACGCCGGCATTGTTGGAGACAACCGTCAGCCCCTTGACGCCGGACTCGCGGATCGCGTCGGACAGCGCCTCGGCGATGCCGCAGAGGCCGAAGCCGCCCGACATGATCATCATGTTGTCTTTCAGAGTGCCGTCGAGCGCCGACTTGGCGTCGGGATAGACCTTGTTCATGCAAAAAACCTCGACTGAACCTTCGGCTTGCAGGCGTCGCGCCTTATTGGCGGCGATTATTAGGCGAAATGGTCCGAAGCCGTCAATGATACGGGGTTCTCCGCTGCGCGGGGCGGTGGTAGAAGCTGCCCACAAGGTGGGCAGAACCGCCCGCGGCCTTGAAAGCGACAAGAAAACCCATCAAGTTGCGGCACTTAACATAACAGGACTTGGACAGGATCTGAGCGCGAGGGGCGCGCAGGTTTCTCGGCCCGCCCTTCTGGCTCCAACGACCAACCCGATCAGGACATGCCATTGACCATGGCCCAAGGAATAAAGCGCCTCGGGACGCCGATCGCGGCGCTGCTCGGCGTCGTGCTGATCGCCCTGATCGCGACCTCGTGGCTGATCAATCGCGACGCGCTGCGCAAGGCGGTCGAAGCCCAGATCCGCGATGTCACGGGGCTCGAGCTCGGCGTCGCAGGCAACATCGACATTTCGTTGCTGCCGGCGAGCTACATCTCATTCCATGACGTCGGCCTGAAGGGCGGCGGCACCAGCGACCCCGCGCTCCATGTCGACGTGCTCACCGCCAATCTGCGGCTGCTGCCGCTGCTGCTGCAACGGTTCGAGATCGCCGACCTGACGCTGCTGCGGCCGCGCATCCATGTCAGCCTGAAGCCGGACGGCGAGAGCAACTGGACGCCCTTCATCCAGACCATCGCGCGCACGATGAAGCCCGGTGCCGACAGCCAGGTGTCGTTCTCCGAGATCAGGATCCAGGACGGCGTGCTCAATTACGAGGACGCCGCCACCCACGCCACCGAGCAGTTCGACGATATCGACCTGTCGCTGGCTTGGCCCTCGATCTCGCGCTCCTTCGCCGCGACCGGGCAGTTCGACTGGCGCGGCGAGCGCGTCGACGGCTCGATCAGCTTTGCCGATTTCGTCGCCGCCCTTTCCGGCGACCGTTCCGGCCTGAAGGCCCGGATCGTCAGCGCGCCGCTCAAGCTCGCCTTCGACGGCAGCGTCGCCAACCGCACCAGTCCGATGATGGAAGGCACGCTCACGATCGACAGCCCGTCCTTGCGCAACGCGCTGCGCTGGACCGGCCAGCCGCAACCCGGCAGCGGCGGCTTCGGCCGCTTCGCGCTGAAGGCGCGCGCCAACGTGGTCGGCGCCTCGATCGCGCTCACCAACGTCAATGTCGAGCTCGACGGCAATACCGCCGAGGGCGTCATGACCTACGCCAATAACGGCCGGCAGACGCTGCAGGCAACGCTTGCCGCCGACGTGCTCGATTTCACGCCCTATATCTCGACCTTCCGCCTGCTCGCGAGCGGCGCGCGCGACTGGAACAGGCAGCTGTTCGATCTCAACGGCCTCTCGACCACCGACCTCGACATGCGCCTGTCGGCAGCAAAGCTGACGGTCGGGCCGACGAAGCTCGGCCGCACCGCAATCGGCGCCAATTTGCGCAACGGAACGCTGGCGCTCTCGGTCGGCGAAGCCCAGGTCTATGGCGGCATCGCCAAGGGCTCGTTCGGCATCGCGCGCTCCGACACCGTCGCCGACATCAAGGCGCAATTCCAGTTCACCGATGTCGACCTCCAGGCCTGCGCCTCCGAACTGTTCGGCCTCAGCAAGCTGTCCGGCCGCGGCAACATCAACGTCTCGCTGCTCGCCTCCGGCTCGAGTCCGTTCGGCCTCGTGCAGTCGCTCGACGGCAGCGCCACCGTCACCGGGCATGACGGCGCGATCGCGGGCTTCAATGCCGAGCAGTTGCTGAAGCGGCTGGAGCGGCGACCGCTGTCGGGCGGCGGCAATTTCCGCAACGGCTCGACCCCTTACGACAACCTCACCATCGCGGTGAAATTCTCCGACGGCGTCGCGACAGCCGAGGACATCCGCGTCGAAGGCCCGGCGGCGAAGATCACGATGACCGGGACCGCCTCAGTGCCGACGCGCGAATACGACATGAAGGGCGTGGCGAGCCTCAACACTGCGTCGGGCTTCGAATTGCCCTTCGTGGTGCAGGGCCCCTGGGATGATCCGCTGATCTTCCCCGATCCGGAAAGCCTGATCCGCCGCTCGCCGGCCTCCGCGCCCCTGCTCGACATGCTGAAGGACCGCAAGGGGGGCGACGCTGTGCGCTCCGCGATCGAGCGCATCACCGGCACCGGAAAGCGTCCCGCGCCGGCAGACCCGTCCACCGCCGACAATGCCAAACAGAACGCCAAGTCTAATTGAGACGAAGTTCGATTGAGGGCTGCGATTCGTCCAGCGCCGTCAAATCGAGCGCGAATTGATCCGGCTGAATTGATGCGGCGATTGCATCGATGCCCGCGTTAAGCATCCTCCACAGCCCGACACCCCCACGACCTAGGTCTGACAAGATGCCGCTAGATCGGCTGACTGCCATGCGCTAGTGTTTTATCCGACCGGTTAAAACACCGGCGGCTTGAGGGAGAAAAACGTGAAATCCAAGGTTATTGGCGCAGTCACACTGGCGGTCGCTGCGGCAGGGCTGTTTGCAGCCGCTGCACCCGCATTTGCGCAGCAGAAGACGATTACGGTCTGGTGGGGCAAGGGCTTCTACCGCTCCGAAGACGACGCATTGCTCGACACGATCAAGAAGTTCGAGGCCAAGACCGGCATCAAGGTCGAATTGTCGCAGTACGCGATCCAGGACATGATTCCGAAGACGGTCGCAGCGCTCGACGCCGGCACCGTGCCCGATGTCGCCTATTCCGATTCCTATGACGTGCAGGCGCAGGGCAAGTGGGCCTATGAGGGCAAGCTCGAAGACCTCTCGGACATCATGGAGCCGATCAAGGGCCGGTTCGTGCAGAACACGCTGGACGCCTCGATCCTCTATAACGACGTCACCAAGAAGAAGGCCTATTACGGCTTCCCGCTGAAGCAGCAGAGCATGCATGTCGAGATCTGGAACGACATGCTGGAGAAGGCCGGCTTCAAGCTCGCCGACATCCCGACCGACTGGGCGGGCTACTGGACGTTCTGGTGCGACAAGGTGCAGCCGGGAATCCGCAAGGCCACCGGTCAGCGCATCTACGGTGTCGGCCAGCCGATGGGCGTGGAATCCACCGACGCCTTCCAGTCGTTCTACACCTTCATGGACGCCTATCACGTCAAGCTGGTCGACGACGACGGCAAGCTCACAGTCGACGATCCCAAGGTGCGCGAGAACCTGATCGGCGCGCTGAAGGACTACACCGATACCTACATCAAAGGCTGCACCCCGCCGTCCTCCACGACCTGGAAGGACCCGGACAACAACGTCGCCTTCCACAACAAGACCATCGTGATGACTCACAACTTCACGATCTCGATCGCGGCGAAGTGGTTCGAAGACTCGCAGAACCAGGCGCTCACGCAAGAGCAGCGCGACGCCGGCAAGAAGGCCTATGAGCAGGACATCGTCACGGCGTCCTTCCCGAAGGCGCCGGATGGTTCGACCATCCGCTACCGCTCCGACGTCAAGACCGGGCTGGTGTTCACCGCAGCCAAGAACAAGGCCGAAGCCAAGCAGTTCATTGCTTTCCTGCTCCAGGAAGAGAATGTCCGCCCCTATATCGAGGGCGCGCTCGGCCGCTGGTTCCCGGTGACGAAGGCGAGCCAGGACAGCCCGTTCTGGCAGGCCGACAAGCACCGCAAGGCCGTCCACGCGCAGTTCACCGGTGGCACCGCAGCCTTCGACTTCACCAAGAACTGGAAGTTCACGATCCTCAACAACGAGAACGTCTGGGCCAAGGCGATGAACCGGGTCGTCAGCGAGAAGGTCCCGGTCGACAAGGCCGTCGACGAGCTGATCGCCCGCATCAAGCAGGTTGCAGGCTAAATTCTCTTTCTTCCTCTCCTCGCTGGCGCGGGGAGAGGCGACACGCTAAGACCGGCCGCCTCGCGCGGCCGGAAGTCCTTTCAAAGAGTCCCAAAGAATGGCGATTACGCTCTCTGGCGATCAGTCGATCCCCGCCCCGCCCCTGTCGTCGCGGCTGACCCCGGCGCAGGTCTGGGGCATCGCGCTCATCGCGCCCTATCTGCTGGTTTTCCTCGCCTTCGTCGTCTATCCCGTCTGCTACGGGCTGTGGCTGGCGCGGGCCCCGGCGAACTATGTCGCGCTGTACAACGACCCGATCTTCGCGCGTGCCGCGGTCAACACGCTGATCTTCCTGGTCATCGGCATCAACATCAAGATGCTGATCGCGCTGTTCCTCTCGGGTTTCTTCGCCCAGCAGCGCACCTGGATCAAATGGCTCTCGGTGGTCTTCATCCTGCCCTGGGCGGTGCCGTCGATCCCGACCATCCTGTCGGTGCGCTTCATGTTCAATCCCGAATGGGGCGTGATCAACCACCTCATCTTCTCCCTCACCGGTGATGACGGCCCGAACTGGCTGAACGATCCGACGGTGGCGCTGACCATGGCGATCGGCGTGCACATCTGGAAGTCGCTGCCATTCTGGACGTTGATCCTGATGACTGGCCGGCTGGCGATCGCGCAAGATCTGTTCGAGGCCGCCGAGGTCGACGGCGCGAGCTGGTGGCAGAAATTCCGTTACATCACCTGGCCATCGCTGCAGACGCTCTACATCACCTGCACGCTGCTCTCGATGATCTGGACGCTCGGCGACTTCAACAGCGTCTATCTGCTCACCGGCGGCGGCCCGGCCGACCTCACGCACGTGTTGGCGACGCTCGGCATTCGCTATCTCCGGCTCGACCAGCTCTCGCTCGCGATGGCTTCCATCGTCTGCGCAATGCCGTTCGTCGTGCCGCTCATGTACTTCATGATGAAACGGCTGTCGCGATGAAGCTTCCCACCTTACGTGATGTCGCGACGGAAGCGCGGCTGCTGCTGATCGGCATTCCCGTCTTCCTTTGGACGATGATTCCGATCTATCACATGTTCCTGTTCGCGATCTCGCCGAAGGAGGACGCGTTCTCGGGCAAGCTGTGGCCGGACCATCCGACGCTGCACAACTTCGAGATCGTGTTCAAGCAGCAGCATTACTTCCTGCGCGACTTCTACATCCAGTTCTGGAATTCGCTGGTGATCGCGGCGGCCGTCGGCGTATTGACGCTGGTCATCGCCACCGCCGCAGCGTTCTCGATCTCGCGTCTGAAGGTGCCCGGCGGGCGCATCGTGATGAACCTGGCGCTCTTCACATATTTCATCCCCGCGGCGTTCCTCGCCGTGCCGATGTACCGCACCATGGGCAATTACGGGCTGCTCAACAATCACTGGTCGCTGATCCTCGCCATGGTGACGATCGCCAGCCCCTACGCGATCTGGGTGCTGAAGCAGGCCTCCGACAAGCTCCCGGTCGAGCTGGATGAGGCCGCCGTGATGGACGGCGCGACGACGCTGCAGATCTTCCGCCTGGTCTATCTGCCGCTGATGATGCCCTCGCTGGTCGCGATCGGCACCTACGCGGTGCTGCTGGCCTGGAACGAATATCTCTACGCGTTCCTGCTGCTCTCGAACGACCGCGAGATCACGCTGCCTGTCGCGCTCGGCAACTTCCTCGCCGCCGACGACTCGCCCTGGGAGCTGTTGATGACCACCGGCTTCATCTACGCGCTACCGCCGGCCGCGATCTACTACGCCTTCCGCCGCTACATGGTGGGCGGGCTCACGGCGGGTGCGGTGAAGTCCTGACGCAACAGGAAGCACCGAGGCGCTGCAAGCAAGGCGTTTGAGCGATACCGTGGACAATTGAAGATTGTCCACGATTGCTCTAACCTCCGTGCCCCAAGGCGGGGCCCGGCATCATGCGCAGCAACGACGCAATCCATCTCGGCTTGATGCTGCTGGCTCTCGCGGCAGCCTATCTGGTGCCGTTCGAACTGTTGCTGCTGGCCTATGTCGTGCTGGGACCGGCGCATTACTTCACCGAGATTTCCTGGCTGCACGATCGCAGCTACTATCTGCCTCACCGCGGGATTGCCGTGATCCTGGCAATCGTTGCCGTGGTCGCTGCGCTGATCGACAACGCCTCGTGGTTCGGCTTCGCGATGTGGGGCGCGCTGATCGTCTGCGCCATGCTGGCGGCGACCACTTCGGCAATCGAGAGCATGCTGCTGTTCATGGCGGCGATCGCACTGTCGGCCATCATGTATTCGAGCGGCTCCTCGCTCGCCGTGATCGGCATCCTGATTCCGACGCTGATCCATGTCTCGCTGTTCACGCTGATCTTCATGGTGCTCGGCGCGCACCGGTCCGGCAGCCGGGTACAGGTTGCGCTGGTGGTCTTCTATCTCGTCGCGATCGCCACGATCCTGCTGCTGCCGCCAGCCGCGGAAATCCGGATCGCGAGCTTTGCCCGGGTCGGGCAGGACTATTTCGGCAATGTCGGCCCGGCGCTGGGCCGGCTGTTCGGCGTGCCCGGCTTGGTGCTCGACACCAGGCTGACGAGCCTGCTCGCCTTCGTCTACACGTATCACTACCTCAACTGGTTCATCAAAGCCGACGTGATCCGCTGGACCGCAGTACCGAAGGCTCGGCTGGCGGCGATGGCCGCCGCCAGCGCCGCCTCCACGGCGCTCTATTTCTATGACTATGCGTTCGGCTTCACCTTCCTGCTGGCGCTAAGCCTGATCCACATCCTGCTCGAGTTTCCGCTCGACAGCCTTGCGCTGCGGCAGCTCGGCGCCGCCGTGCAGGGCGCTGTCCGCGCGCGGCGCGCCGGACCCGCCTCGGCCTCCGCAACGCGGGTCCGGTCGACAGGCACGAAGGCATCGCAACGGACGACGCGGCCGCGGTGATCCGAAATCAGATCGCCACGATGCGCGCGACGAAGGGCGGCAGCGCGCAAAGGTCCTCAGGCCGCCTTGCGCACAGTCTGCAGAAACTCTGCGACAGCTGTCTTGAGCGCGCGTGCCTGATCCTGCAACGCTGACGCGGCCGTGAGTGCGGCTTCGGCGCCGGCATCGGTCTCGCCGGCCACTGTGCGGACGTCGCCGACCTGGTCGGTCACCGCCGCGGTGCCGTTGGCGGCCTGCTCGACATTGCGCGCGATCTCGCTGGTTGCCGCACCCTGCTCCTCGACGGCTGAGGCAATCGTCGTTGCGATCTCCGTCATCTCGGCGATGGTCCTGCCGATCTGGCCGATCGCAGCGACGGACTGCCCGGTCGAGCCCTGGATCTCGGCGACGAGCCCTGCGATCTCCTCGGTGGCGCGCGCGGTCTGGGTCGCAAGACTCTTCACCTCGTTGGCGACCACGGCAAAGCCCTTGCCTGCATCGCCGGCCCGCGCCGATTCGATCGTGGCATTGAGCGCCAGCAGATTGGTCTGGCTCGCGATCGCCTGGATCAGCTGGACCACGGTGCCGATCCGCTCCGCCGAATCCGACAGCGCGCGCATCAACGTCTCGGTACGCGAGGCCTCTTCCTTGGCCCGATCCGACACCGATACGGAGCGCGCGACCTGGCTCGAAATCTCCTTGATCGAGGCGGCGAGCTGATGCGTCGCGGCCGCGACGGTCTGCACGTTCGAGGACGCCTGGGCCGATGTCGCGGCGACCTGCTCGGCCAGCGAGCGACCACGCTCGGCGACACGGGCGAGACTGCCAGCGCTCTGGCCCATCTCCTCGGCACGGCTCGAGACGCCACCTATGACGCCCTCCATGCCGCGATCGAAGCGGTCGGCCAGCTGAGCCATCATCGATGCACGTTCGGTCTCCGCCGCGGCACGCTGCGCGGCAGACTCCTGCTCCATGCGTCGGACGGTCTGCGCATTCCGGCGGAATACCTCGACCGCTCCGGCAATACGGCCAATTTCGTCGCCGCGCTCGCCGCCCGGGATCGCCTCGTCGAGCTCGCCAGCCGCAAGGCTCTGCATCCGCAAGGTCATCTGACCGATCGGGCGCGACACGCTGCGTCCGATCAGCCAGGCCAGCAAGGCGCCAAGAACGAGCGCGAACGCGGCCACCGTGAACACGAGATTGCGGGTCTGATCGACCGACCCAGCCGTCAGCCGGCTCTGCTCGGTGCGCGTCGCGCCGAGGGCCCGGCTGATCTCGGCCGCCTTGGCGTCGATCGCGCTGCTGGATTTGACGAGATCGGCTTGCGCCTTGCGCAGCTCGCCCATCGCGGCAGACAGCTCGGTCAGCGTCGCCGATTGATCCGCAAGCACCTTTTTCAGGGCCGCAATCAGGTTCTTCAGTCGCGGCGCTTCGACATCGGCGATCTCCGCCTCGCTGTCGGCCACCGCGGCCAGCACGTAGCCGATCGTCATCCCGGCATCGTCGGCGTCGACCTGGGCCTGGGTGATGGTGAAACGCAGCATCGAGACGCGCATCGCGTCCACCGTTCCGGCCAAACGCAGCGGCTGGATCAGACGGTCAGGCTGGTTCGCAAGCGCGACATTGATCGCGCCGACGTCGAGGCCTGCCGAGGCGCCAAGTCCCTCGCTCTTAGTGCTTGCGTTGCGCAAACGATCGACTGCGGCGGCAACCGCCGTGAAGGATTTTCGATAGGTGCCAAGCGCATCCACCAGAGCGCTCCGGCCGGCGCCGATCGCCGGCAGGCGGGCGAATTGCTGATCGACCTGGTCAAAGGTCTGGCCAAAACCGTCGATCGCCTTCATGGCGCTATCGCGGTCGCCGAGATTGCGCGTCCGGATGAATTTTTCGACGGTGACGTTCGAGGAGAGCAGCGCGGCATGGACCCTCGCCATGCCGGCATCGCCGTCGGCGCTGGTGACGAGCTCTCCGACGGTGCCGCCGATCTCGGACAACCGCATGACGGCAAGCAGCGCCAACACGCAGAGGAAACCCAGGACCAGCGCGAAGCCGCCGAAGATGCGCGGGCGGATGCCGATGCGCGACAGGATCAATGACAGGTTCATGATGTTTCCCGCGATTACGGCGTAGCCCGGATCCGCGCGAGCAGATCC
The DNA here is from genome assembly GCF_023073315.1 of Bradyrhizobium sp. 1. GTDB lineage: Bacteria > Pseudomonadota > Alphaproteobacteria > Rhizobiales > Xanthobacteraceae > Bradyrhizobium. Next base: position 146,141 of record NZ_JADPJH010000034.1, read on the forward strand.
TTGCCGAAGCGCTTCTCGAATTCAGGCTCCAGGGGCTTCACGGCATCGATGAAGGGTTGGCGATCAACCTTCTCGATGATCTCCATGCCGGCCTTGCGCAGCTCCTCGATCTTCTTTGTCTCTTCCGCGACGCCGCTCTGCCAGGTCGCCTCCGCACCGGCCTTGGCCGCGGCGATGATCGCGGCCTGGTCGGCCGGCTTCAGGGCCTGGAACACGTCGCGATTGGCGACGAAGGCGATCGGCGCGAAGAAATGCCCGGTCAGACTGGCATATTTCTGCACTTCCTCGAGATGGCTGGTGGCAATCGTCATCACCGGGTTCTCCTGCCCGTCGATGCGGCCATCCTTCAGCGCGGAATAGACCAGCGTGAACTCCATCGGCACGACCTCGGCACCCAGCGCCTTGAAGGTCATCTGATAGACGTCGTTCGGCAGCACGCGAATCTTCAGGCCGCGGAGATCCGCCGGAGAATGAATCGGCCGTTTCGAATTGGTGACGTTGCGAAAGCCCTGCTTGCCGATCGCGAGCAGCACAAGTCCCTTGTCGGCGAAATGCTTGGCGAACAGCGCGCCGACCGGCCCCTCTGCCACCGCCTTGGCCTGCGCGGCATCACGGAACAGGAACGGCACGTCGAACACGCCGAACTCCGGCACGGCGGAGCTGACCACCGATCCGGACAGCGTCGCCATGTCGACCACGCCACTGCGCATTGCCGCAAGGATTGCCGTCTCGCTGCCCAGCGAATTGCCGGCGCGTGCATCGAGAATGATGCGGCCCTGTGCGAGCTCGGCGAGCTTGCGGCGAAATTCGTCGGAGCCGATCTGCTGCGGCGACTGCGGCGAACCGTTGTACAGCAGCGAAACCATCTGCGTCGCAGCAGCAGACGGCCGAACAGCGAAACAGAATAAAGCCAGGACCGTGCTGGCCACACCAATATAAAGCCGCGTCATCGTCCTCTTCCTCAAGCGAGGCGAAGATAACGAGATAAGCTATATGAATTGTTAACCTAGATGTTGGCGGTGCCCAAGCACCATGGGCGCTCGATCTTCCTGCTGACGCCGCGATGTCGCGCGCTGCGCGTGCATGGCTTACCGGGCAAGCAGCTACAGCGGCGCCGCGCTCTCGCCTTGCGAGCTCGACAATTTCGAGGCGAGCGAGGCAATCACGATGATCACCGCGATCAGGCCGATCACCAGCGTGCAGATCGCGTTGATCTCGGGCTTCACGCCGAGCCTCACTTCCGAATAGATCCGGATCGGCAAGGTCGCCGAGCCCGGACCGGTCGTGAAACTCGCGATCACGAGATCGTCGAGCGAGAGCGTGAAGGCCAGCATCCAGCCGGCGACGATCGCGGGCGCAATCAGCGGCAGCGTCACAGCGAGGAACGCGCGCAGCGGGTTGCAGCCGAGGTCCATCGCCGCCTCCTCCAGCGAGCGATCGAGCGAGCCGAGGCGGGACTGCACGACCACCGCGACAAAGCACATTGTCAGCGTGGTATGCGCGATCGTCACCGTCCAGAAGCCACGCTCGGCATTCAGCGCCACGAACAGCAACAGCAGCGACAGGCCGGTGATCACTTCCGGCATGACGAGCGGCGCATAGAGCATGCCGGAGAACAGCGTGCGGCCGCGAAATGCCTCGCCGCGCGACAGCGCCACCGCGGTGAGCGTGCCGAGCAGTGTGGCGATGGTTGCGGAGGAGACCGCTACGCGTAAACTCATCCAGGCGGCCTCGATCATGGCGCGATCATTGAAGAACTCGTGATACCAGCGCAGCGACCAGCCGCCCCAGACTGTCACGAGCCGCGAGGCGTTGAAGGAATAGATGACGAGGATGATGATCGGCAGATAAAGGAATGCCAGCCCCATCGCGAGCGAAGCGATGTTGAAGCGGGACAGGCGGGAGAGCTTGCGCATCGCCTCAGCGTCCCTGTTCCAGTTGCCGCTTCTGGAGCCGTTCGTATAGCAGCAGCGGCACCAGCAGCACCACCAGCAGCACGATCGCCGCGGCGGAGGCGACCGGCCAGTCCTTGTTGGTGAAGAATTCGAGCCACAGGGTCTGGCCGATCATCAGCGAGTTGGAACCGGCCAGCAGGTCCGGAATCACGAACTCACCGACGATGGGGATGAAGCACAGGAGCACGCCGGCGCCAACGCCGGGCAGTGACAGCGGAAAAGTGACGAGCCAGAACACCTGCCAGGGCGGGGCGCCGAGATCGGAGGCCGCCTCCTCCAGCACCGGCTCCATCTTGGCGAGCGTGGCGTAGAGCGGCAGGATCATGAACGGCAGATAGGAATAGACGATGCCGATATACATTGCGGTGTCGGTGGAGAGCCACACCACGGGCCGGCTGACCAGATGCAGCGCCAGCAATATTTGGTTCAGCAGCCCGTCGTGCTGGAGGATGTTGATCCAGGCATAGATGCGGATCAGGAACGAGGTCCAGAACGGCACGATCACCAACACCATCGCCACCGCCTGCCAGCGTCTTGGCAGCCGCGCCATACCGTAAGCAATGGGATAGCCGATCAGGAGCAGCAGCGCGGTCGCCGTCGCCGCGACGGTGAGGCTGCGCACATACGCGAAGACATAGAGGTCGTCGGAGGCGAGCAGCTTGAAATTATCGATCGACAGCGCGGCGAACGCCGCCTTCAGCGCTTCCCATCCCGCCGTCGGATCGAACAGCGGCTCGTAAGGCGGCTGCGCGATCGCGGTCTGTGACAGGCTGATCTTGAGCACGAAGCCGAACGGCACCAGGAAGAACAGCACCATCCAGACGTAAGGCGCGATCGCGGCGAAGCGCGCCGGCCGCGCGAAGATGCGGCGCCCGCTCATGACGTCAGCACCACGCAATCATCGGGCGTGAACCAGGCGACGACGTGCTGGTTCAGGCTGTAGGCGTCGACGTCGAGGCGCGCACTGTTGGCGACGGAGGCCTGCACCATCCCGCCGGTATCGAGCTTCACCTTGTAGGTGGTGGTACCGCCGAGATAGCAGATGTCGGCGATGACGCCGTCGAGCCGGTTGATCGCCGTTTCATGACCGGCCTCGCTCACCGGGCCGCGGCGCGACAGCTTGACCTTCTCGGGACGGATCGCGACCGACAATTTTCCCGCGCCAACCGGCTCGCGCGGCTCCGCCACGACCAAGGCCCCGGCACCGCTTGTGCCGATGACCAGACGATGACCATCGCGCAATTTGGATTCGGCCTCGAACAGATTGATATCGCCGACGAACTCCGCGATCCAGCGCGAGCGCGGCGCCTCGTAGAGTTCGCGGGGGCTGGCGACCTGCGCGAGCTTGCCGGCCTTCATCACGCCGATCCGGCTCGCCATCGTCATGGCCTCCTCCTGGTCGTGGGTGACGATGATGAAGGTCATGCCGAGCCGGCGCTGCAGCTCCATCAGCTCGCCTTGCGTGTTTTCGCGTAACTTCTTGTCCAGCGCCGCGAGCGGCTCGTCGAGCAGCAGCAGTTGCGGACGGCGTGCCAGTGCGCGCGCCAGTGCGACGCGCTGGCGCTGGCCGCCTGAGAGCTGATCCGGCTTGCGCTTCTCCAGCCCCTCGAGCTTCACCAGCGCGACCATCTCGGCCACGCGCGTGGCGATGTCGGCGCGCGCCAGACGCGCGCGCTTCAGGCCGAAGGCAATGTTGTCGCGCACGGAGAGATGCGGAAACAGCGCGTAATTCTGGAACATCATGTTGATCGGGCGTTCATGCGGCAGCGCCTGCGCGATGTCCTTGCCGCCGAGCAGGATGCGTCCCTCGTCGGGCGCCTCGAAGCCGGCGAGCATGCGCAGCAGCGTGGTCTTGCCGCAGCCGCTGGGCCCGAGCAGCGCAAAGAACTCGCCGGCCTTGATGTCGAGCGACACGCCGTCCACGGCCCGAAACGTCCCGAACGTCTTGGCCACGCCCTCGATGCGCAGCAACGGCTGACCCGCCGCCGGATACGCATCCGCGCCGACCGCATCGGCTGCAGCGTCTGTCCTGGGCAAATCGTCCGTCATGGTCCCTGCCAACCCCGATTCCGCCGCACGCTAGCGGCCCAGCGTCCCTAGCTCAACCGCTTCGGGGCGGATCTTTCACACCCGCCATGAACGCCGCGAGCGCGACGCGGTCCGCAACGGGCATCGTAAGATCCAGCTTCGAGCGCCGCCAAAGGACGTCCTCCGGAAAACGCGCCCATTCGCGGGCCATGAGATAGCGCACCTCGGCACCGGTCAGCTCGGGACCGAAGGACGGGCCTAGCTCTTCGCGCGTCTTCGCCTCGCCGAGCACCGTCGATAGCCGGGAGCCGTAGGCCCCGACCAGGCGCTGGGCCTCCGGCTCCGACAGAAACCGCCAGCGGTCGCGCGCAAGGTCGACCTCGTGATCGAAACGGTCCCAGGCGAAGTCTCCGCCGGGCAACGCGGCGCCGGCGGTCCAGGGCGGCGACATCGGATAGAATGGCGTGAGCCGCGTCACCGCCCGCTCCGCGCGCAGGCGCGAGGTGGTGACGTCACCACCGAACATCGTGATCAGCGGCGCCTTGCGTCGGCGTGCATGGAACAGCGTGGTGCCGTCGCGTCGCCGTGCGGACGCCAGTGTCAGGTTGACGCCTGAGACCGTGCGCACCACGTCGGTCGGGGCGACGCGCTCACGGAAATAGCGGCTGGCTGCGTCGCAGAGATAGCTGACGTCGGCGCACGGCATCGCCACGATCGCGGGATCGCCGGTGAAAGCATGCGTGACCGTGCCGATCAGCGTGAAGTCACGCTCGAACGGCCGGGCGAAGATCAGCCGTCCATCATTGTTCTGGAAGACGTAGACATTCTCGGAATCGAACAACCTGGGCACGATGATCTGGCTCATCTGGGTCGCCGCCATCGCGGGCTGCGGCTGCCGCAGCACTGTGTCGGCGACCATCGACGTCCAGCCGCCGGAGGCGTTGGCGAGCGCCCTCGCCGTGATCGTCCGGCGAAGGCCACGATCGACCACCGCGAGGCGCCAGGTATCGGTTCTGTCGGCACGGACGCAGCGCGCCCCGGTCCGGATCACAGCACCGCGTTCGGCGGCATCCAGCGCCGTGAGCACCACCAGGCGGGAATCATCGACCACGCAATCCGAATATTCGAACGCGGTGCCGAACGGACGCTTCAGCGCGTTGCCGACCGGATGATGCGTGATGTCGAGCGTGGTCGCGGCAGGCAGTCCGCTGCGGTTCGTCAGGCTGTCATAGACATAGAGGCCTGCGCGCAGCAGCCATGGCGGGCGCTCCTCGGAATGGGCGGGGATCACGAAACGCATCGGCCGCACCAGATGCGGCGCGATGGCAAGCCAGGTCCGCCGCTCGGCCAGCGCCCGGCGCACCCGCCAAAAACCGCGGCGCTCCAGCACCGACAGATCGCCATGGATCAGCCGCGGCGTCGCCGACGAGGCCGCGCCGCCGAGATCGCCCTGCTCCAGCAGGATGACCCTTAAGCCCCGGCCGGCCGCATCGCGGGCGAGGCCGACGCCGTTCAGGCCGCCGCCGATGATCGCAAGGTCGTAATCCGCCATGAAGCCGTCGAGAGGAAGCCAAGGGAAAGCGCGCCTCCCTCACTAGAGCCATTTCCGTTCCGATGAAATCAGAACGGGGCTCTCGTCTCTTCTTTTTGACGCGTTTTCTTGACGCGAACCGGTACCCACTTCGCTCCAAAACGCTTTAGCCGGTCTTGAGCGCAAGCTCCATGGCCTCGGCGCGGCCGACGAGGCCGGCATATTTGCCGATCGGCAGCGGCTTGCCGAGCAGATAGCCCTGCACGCCGTCACAGCCCTCCTTGGCGAGGAAGGCGAGCTGCTCGACCGTCTCGACACCCTCGGCAACGATCGACATTTCGAGACCGTGGCCAAGATCGATCACCGCGCGCACGATCGCCGCCGATTGCGGGTTGCGGCCGAGATTGATGATGAAGGCGCGGTCGATCTTGATCTTGTCGAACGGGAACGCCTGGAGATAGCTCAGCGAGGAATAGCCGCTGCCGAAATCGTCCATCGAGATGCGCACGCCAAGCGACTTCAGCCGGCGCAGCAATGCCAGGCCGCGATCAAAATCCTCGATCAGCACGCCCTCGGTGATCTCGAGCTCGAGGCGGCCGGGCGCCAGACCCGTCTCGATCAGGATCGAATGGACCAGTCCGACGACGTCGCCGCGCATGAACTGCGCCGGCGACAGATTGACCGCGACCTGGAGCGGCTTCGGCCAGGACGCGGCTTCGCGGCAGGCCTGCCGCAAAATCCACTCGCCCATTTCGACGATCAGGCCGCTCTCTTCCGCGATCGGGATGAATTCGGCCGGCGAGACCTGGCCGCGCACCGGATGCTGCCAGCGCGCAAGCGCCTCGAAACCGATGATCTCGCTCTCGGCGACGCTGTGGCCCGTGGCACCCTGCGGCTGAAACGCCAGCGACAGCTCGCCGTTCTTGATCGCCATCGACAGGTCCTGATGCAGCACGCGGCGATCGCGGATCTGCCGGTCCATCTCCGGCTCGTAGAGGCTGATCGTGCCGCGCGACTTCTGCTTGGCGCGGAACAGCGCCGCTCCGGCATTGGCGAGCAGCGAGGCGGCATCAGTGCCATTGTGCGGGAAGATCGACATGCCGGTGGTGACACCGGCGCGGACCGGCCGGCCATCGATCTGGAATTCCTCGGCGACGGCATCACCGATCTGCTGCGCCAGTGAAAGACCGGCCTCAGGCTGCTTGCCGTCGATGATCAGGCCGAATTCGTCGCCGGACAGGCGCGCCACCACGCCGCCGCGCGCGGAATCCTGGAGCCGCTGGGCGACCTCGACCAGGAGCTTGTCGCCGAGCGCATGACCGAAGACGTCGTTGACCTCCTTGAGGCCGTCGAGGTCGACGCAGAGGACGGCGAACTCCTCGCTGGTGCCTTCGCAGGCCTCGATCATCTGTGTCAGCGCCTGCAAGAAGGCGGCGCGGTTCGGCAGATCGGTCAGGCCATCATGATAGGCCATGTGCGCCATGCGCGACTCGGTCTGCCGGCGGTCGGTGACGTCTTCGTGGGTCTTGATCAGATATTGCGGCTCGCCGGAATCGCTCAGCACGGTGGCGCGGCGGGTCAGGAACAGCCGCAGGCCGTCCTTGGTGGAGATCGGATGCTCCTCGGTGATCATCCCGCGTTTCTTGATCGCGGCCTCGTCGCGCGCGATGATCAGCTTGGCTTCCTTGGGATTGAAGATGTCGGACGCGGTCAGGCCGGTTGCATCCTCGCGCCGGCGGTTGAGGATCGTCTCCGCGCTGCGATTGGCGAGCAGATAGCGGCCGTCCTTGACCTGCTCCACGATCAGCGCGACCGGGATGTTGTCGACCACGAGCTCCAAAAACTTCTTCGTGCTCTCCAGCTCCTGCGACAGCGAGCGGCGGTCGGTGATGTCCTCGAACACCACCAGCAGGAATTCAGGCTTGTTGCTCTCGTTGCGGACCACGATCCGGATCGAGGCCACCATGCGCTGGGTCGCGCCGCGCTCGACCTCGAATTCGTTGCGGTACTGGCCGGCGGGCGCGATCAGCGCCGCGCGATCGGTCGCCTCGATGGCGGCCGCCGAATTCGGCCCGAACAGCTCGCGCGCGTTCTTGCCGACGACCTGGTCGCGCGAGAACCCCCAGAAGCGCTCATAGGCGCTGTTGGCGAAGATGTAGCGGCCGTCCTCGATGTTCTTGGCGGCAACGCAGGCCGGCACGTTATCGAGCACGGTTTCCAGGAACTGCTTGGTGGAAGCGAGCTGCCGCGACAGCTTGCGCTGCTCGCTGACGTCCAGATGGGTTGCCACCGAGCCGCCGTTCGGCAATACGAAATATTTCACCAGGATGGCGCGGCCATCCGGCAGTTCGGTGATCAGGCCGTTGGGGCTCGCCGCCTTCTCGTAGAACTCGTCGTCGGAGACGCCGCCGATGACCCCGCGCTCGCGCCTGAGCTCGAGGATGTCGAAGCCGGTCATGCCGGCCCACAGCTCCGAGCGCGCCAGGCCGTAGATATCGAGATAACGGTCATTGCAGAAGATGACGCGCCGCTGCGCATCCGTCATCACCACGCCCTGGTTGAGATTGTTCATGGCGGAGGAGACGAAGGCGTTGCGGCGCAGTTGCGACCGCTTGGCCCGGCGCAGCGCGGAATGGATCCACAACGCGACGGACGCCAGGAACGCGCAAACGACAATGCCCCCGATCAGGGTTTCCCAGATCAGGTTCGGATCGAGCTTGCCGAGATAGCTCGGCGCCTCGAAACTGTCCGACAGCGCAAAGGCACGCGCAGGCGCGACCGCGCCGGCCAGGCACACGGCGGCCTGCACAGCAATCGGAAGCATGCTGCCCGCGTGCCAGTTCTTTTCAGCCATCAGCCACCCGCGATTTCAACGTCGGATTGTCTGGCCTCGCCGGTTTGGATCGGGTAAACGCCTGTACGCGCAACAGAAAAATGTGACGCCAAATACGGCAATTGCCCTGACATGATAAATGCTTCCTTAACGGAAAACGGCCCCGCGCCCTCGTTCTCGCCCCCAATGCCACCGGCGCTTCCAGCGGACAGCCTGCACAACCATGGATAGGGTCGATTGCATCGTCATCGGAGCCGGCGTGGTCGGGCTCGCCGTGGCTCGAAAGCTCGCGCAGGCCGGGCGCGAGGTGATCGTGCTGGAGGAGGCCGAGGCGATCGGCACCATCACCTCCTCGCGCAACAGCGAGGTGATCCATGCCGGCATCTACTACCGCGCCGGGAGCTGGATGGCGCGGATGTGCGTCGACGGCAAGCACGCGCTCTACCGCTACTGCGGCGAGCGCGGCATCCCCCACAAGAATTGCGGCAAGCTGATCGTCGCGACCAATCCGAAAGAGACCGAGAAGCTGCAATCGATCAAGGCGCATGCCGAGGCCAATGGCGTGCTCGACATGCAGCTGCTCACGGGCGAGGCCGCACGCGCGCTGGAGCCGGCGCTCGCCTGCGACGCCGCGCTGCTCTCGCCCTCGACCGGCATCATCGACAGCCACGCCTACATGCTCTCGCTGCGCGGCGAGGCCGAGGCAGCCGGCGCGGTCTTTGCGTTTCACACCCCGCTGATCCGCGCCAAGGCGGCAGCCGGAATCATTGAAGTCGAGGCCGGCGGCGAGGCGCCGATGGCGCTGCAATGCAGCCTCCTCGTCAACGCCGCGGGGCTCGGGGCGACGAATGTCGCGCGCCACATCGACGGCATGCCGCTGGACCGGATTCCACTGGCCTATCTCGCCAAGGGAAATTACTTCAGCTGCAACGCCAAGGCGCCGTTCTCGCGCCTGATCTATCCGGTGCCCGAGCCTGGCGGCCTCGGCGTGCATCTGACACTGGACATGGCGGGGCAGGCGCGTTTCGGCCCCGACGTCGAGTGGATCGAAACGATCAACTACGAGGTCGACCCGTCACGTGCCGAACGCTTCTATCCGGCGATCCGCAGGTACTGGCCGACGCTGCCCGATGGCGCGTTGATGCCGAGCTATTCAGGCATCCGCCCGAAGATCGTGCCACCGGCGGTGGCCACGCAGGATTTCCTGATGCAGGGCCCGCGCGATCACGGCGTCGAAGGACTGATCAATTTGTTCGGCATTGAATCGCCGGGGCTGACGTCTTCGCTCGCAATCGCCGATCACGTCGCCGAGCTCGCAGGCATTTAGAGCGTTTTCGAGTGAAGTGGGGACCAACGCCGCGCAAACACGCGCACGCGATGCCGCACCTTGCAGCAGGGATGAGCGCGAACGCTCTCATCCCTGCGTGAAAGGATGCGATCAACTTGACGCTGTTACAGGGATTACTAGTGGAGCGTGTCGCCGTGCCTCAAACGCTCGATCTGGTCCTTGACCATCAACTTCCGGCGCTTCAACTCAACAATTTGCAGGTCGTCTGTTGAAAGGTGCACGAGAGCTTCGTGCAATTCGTTTTCGAGAGTTTTATGCTTCCGTTCCAATTCAACCAGATGTGCCTGAATTGTCATTCGAAACCTCCTCGGTAGGGATGAACCTTGGATTCGATCCGGACGAGGAAGTCTACATCACCGATTCGTTCTGTCGATGGGTATCCGTCGTCGCAGTGTCATTTTTGAAAATTCATATGTAACGAAGCGTGAGTAATGGAACCACGCTGGAAAAATCCATGATATCAATGCGCTTGCGCAGCACTGCCGCGAATCGTCGAAATATCTTGCGGGAGATCGATGGGCGGCTACCCGAGATCGCTTGCGATCACGCCGCGCAAGGACGATAATTTCCACAGGGCATCCACAGCCTTAATCTCACGCCTATCGGTTTTTCGGCCACCGCAGACATGACCAATGAAGATGCGCGCGAACTCGAAACCGAGCTCGCCCGGTTGCACCAGGAACACCGAGATCTCGATGCCGCGATCGATGCACTGCATCAATCGCCTGCCCCCGACCTATTGCGGTTGCAGCGGTTGAAGAAGCGCAAGCTGTTGTTGCGCGACCGCATCGCGTTCATCGAAGACCAGATCACGCCCGACATCATCGCCTGATCCACAGGGCAGCTTTTGCGGCAGCCCCGCCGCATGTGAATCCGCTTGACTCCAAAAGAACAAAATAGGAACATTTAGCCAGCCCAACGCCCCTGGGAACGCCCGAGAAACACTGAGGATAACGCAGATGTCGGCAACCGCCCTTCTCGACAACAGCCATTATGAACAGGCCTGCGATCAGGCGATCGCGATGTGCGACGGCAATCTGCGCAGCACCATCAAGGCGCTGATCATGGCCAACGAATATCTGGAAGCAGAGCTGGAAGAATTGCAGGCGGCAATTTCGGCCGGCTGCATTCCGGAGACCTCGCGCGGCAAGATGCGGAGCAAGAGCAGCGCCGCCTGAGTTTCAAAGCGCGACGAGATCGCGCTTTGATTTTTTCAGCATGATCTTATCGGAAAACCGCTTCACACTTTTCCGGATCATGCTCCATTGGAGCGCAACGCCATGTCGGACGTGACCTATTACGTTGCAATGCCCTTCCTGATCGATGCTGACGGATCGCCTGTCGCGGGCGCCGCGGAGGAATGCCAGAGCTCGACGGCCGCGTTGCGGCGCGCCGAGATCTTGTCGCACGGTGCAGGCAACATCGGCGCGGTCGCGTTCAGCCGCAGCGGCGACCCCATGACAGGAGAATTCGGCGATGCCACGCTGCTGCGCAAATTCGGCAACGTGCCGGAAGATCTCGCCACGCTGTAAGATCAGTTACTCACAAGCCTGATCCGAGGCTCGTGCCGCCGGCTGGCCTTGCGCACATACATGGCGGCATCGGCTTCCTCCATGGCACGGCCTGAATCGGACTGCGCTCCCAGCAGCGCGACGCCGACGGAGGCGCCCGCGGTCACGTGCTGGCCGCGAAAGACAAAGGACAATTCGTCGATCGCCTGCTCGAAGGCCGCCGCCTTCGCCTTGGCATCGGTCTCGCTGAGATTCCAGAGCAGCAGCGCGAATTCGTCGCCGCCAAGCCGGCCGACCACGTCCGAGGCGCGGATCTGCCGCGTCAGGGTCGCCGCGATCGCCTTGAGCACCTCGTCGCCGGCGGCGTGGCCGAAGGAATCGTTGATCGGCTTCAGCCGGTCGACGTCGAGCACGATCAGCGCGCCGCTGGCGCGATACCGCTTCATGTAGGCGACGGCGCGCGTGAGCTCGCGCTCGAAGCCGCGACGGTTCGGGATCTCGAGCAGGAAATCGGTGTCGGCGGCAGCTTCCAGCTCCGCGACCCGTCGCTCCGCCGCCTTGAGCTTGCTCCGGAGACCGCGGATGGTCGCCTGGGTGTCGTCGGCGGTCGACGCTCCGCGCGGTGTCGGCATGACCGAATTCTTGACCGGATTCTTAGTCGGTCTCTTGGCCGGGCGCTTCGGGGCGGTTTTGGATCGGCTCACGCCCGCTTTTCGGCCCTTTTTGGCCTTCGCAGCGCTCGCCCTTTTTGGTTTCTTCATGGGCATCCTGCTCAATGAAGGCTTGCGGGGATTCACCAAGACAGGATAGTCCATTCCCTTCTCCTTGCCACCGCCTTGCGAGCCACCGGCCGGAACCGTTAATCTGGCCTATCCTTCTGTTTTCCGAGCACAATTGACGTCATGACCGCGCCGATCGCCATCATCATGGGAAGCCAGTCTGACTGGGAGACGATGCGGCACGCCGCCGACACGCTCGCAGCTTTGGGCGTTAGCGCAGACACCCGCATCGTTTCGGCCCACCGTACCCCTGACAGGCTGGTTGCCTTCGCCAAGGGCGCCAAGGCGGCAGGCTTCAAGGTCATCATTGCCGGCGCCGGTGGCGCTGCGCATCTGCCGGGCATGGCGGCGGCGCTGACGGAACTGCCGGTGTTCGGCGTTCCCGTCGAATCCAGGACGATGAAAGGCATCGATTCGCTCTATTCGATCGTGCAGATGCCAGCGGGCATCCCGGTCGGCACCCTCGCCATCGGCAAGGCCGGCGCCATCAACGCCGCGCTGCTGGCGGCCGCCGTGCTGGCCTTGTCCGACCCCGCTTTGTCCGATCGCCTCGCCGCCTGGCGCAAGGCACAGACCGATGCGGTCGCCGAGCGCCCGGAGGACAAGGCGTGACGGACGCAAAGCAGGTAAAGCTGAAGCCCGGCGACACCATCGGCATCCTCGGCGGCGGACAACTCGGGCGGATGCTGGCGATGGCTGCGGCGCGGCTCGGCCTGCGCTGCCAGGTGTTCTCGCCCGATCCGGACTCGCCGGCCTTCGACGTCGTGCTGAACGCGACCTGCGCCGAATATGCCGACGTCGAGGCGCTCGAACTGTTCGCGAGCGACGTCGACGTCATCACCTACGAATTCGAGAACGTGCCGTCGGCAGCCGCAATGGTGCTGGACGCGCGCCGGCCCGTGCTGCCCAACCGCAAGATCCTCGAGACCACCCAGGACCGGCTCGCCGAGAAGGATTTTGTCACCCGCATCGGCATCGGCACCGCAGCCTATGCCGACGTCACCTCGGTCGCTTCGCTGCGCGAGGCCATCGTCAGGATCGGCCTTCCGGCCGTGCTGAAAACCCGCCGCTTCGGCTATGACGGCAAGGGCCAAGCCATCATCCGCGAGGGCGACGACATCGCCAAGGTCTGGACCAGCCTCGCCACCAAATCGGCGATCCTGGAAGCCTTCATCCCGTACGAGCGCGAGATTTCCGTAATCGCGGCGCGCTCGGCATCGGGCCAGGTCGAATGCTTCGACGTCACCGAGAACGAGCATCGCGACCACATCCTGAAGATATCCCGCGCGCCCGCGCCAATTCCGGATGCGCTCGCCGAGGAAGCCCGCAGCATCGCCGGCAAGATCGCAAGCGCGCTCGACTATGTCGGCGTGCTCGCGGTGGAGATGTTCGTGCTCGCCAATGGCAGCGGACCAAAAGTACTGGTCAACGAGATCGCCCCGCGCGTGCACAATTCCGGGCATTGGACGCTCGACGGCGCGTCGGTCTCGCAGTTCGAGCAGCACATCCGCGCCATCGCCGGCTGGCCGCTCGGCAAGCCGGTGCGCCACGGCGAAATCGTCACCATGACCAATCTGATCGGCGACGAGATCAACGATTACGAGAAATGGCTGACCGTCCCGGGTGCCACGGTGCATCTCTACGGCAAGGGCGCGCCACGCCCCGGCCGCAAGATGGGCCACGTCACTGAAGTCAGGCCGACCAAGGCCAAGTAGTGGGACCGCAGCGAATGCTGCGATCCCGTTTTTTGGTCAGGCCGTCTTTGCGCCAGCGACGACGCCTGAGGGCTCTTCGCTGAGCCAGCGATAGACCACCCCGCCCAGCGCGCCGCCGATCAGCGGTGCGACCCAGAACAGCCAGAGCTGCGCCATGGCCCAGCCGCCGACGAACAGCGCGGGACCGGTGCTGCGCGCCGGGTTCACCGACGTGTTGGTGACGGGGATGCTGACGAGATGAATCATCACCAGCGCGAGCCCGATCGCGAGCGGTGCGAATCCAGCGGGTGCACGGCCGTGGGTGGCGCCCATGATGACGAACAGGAACATCATGGTCATCACCACCTCGGTGACGAAGCAGGCGACAAGGCTGTACTGCCCCGGCGAATGCGCATCGTACCCGTTCGACGCGAAGCCCTTGGTGATGTCGAAGCCGGGGGCACCGCTGGCGATGATGTAGAGCAGTTCGGCGGCGACGATCGCGCCGCAGACCTGCGCGATCACGTAAGGCAGGATCTGGCCGACCGGAAAGCGCCCGCCGGCGGCAAGGCCGACCGTGACGGCCGGATTGAGATGACAGCCCGAGATGTGACCGATCGCATAGGCCATGGTGACCACGCTCAATCCGAAGGCCAGGGACACGCCGACCAGGCCGATCCCGACTTGCGGGAAACCGGCCGCGATCACCGCGCTGCCGCAGCCTGCGAATGTGAGCCAGAACGTGCCGATGGCCTCCGCGACGTATTTCTTCATGTCCATGTCGTGTCTCCCCTGATTTCCAGAATCTCCGAATCTACTTCCGGAGAACGGCCCGCCTTTTGGCGCCAAACCACCCAAATTGCGAGCCTCCGGCGAGTTTTCGCCCCATTTAATGGCGTAACTTGGCCCGAAAAGCCGCCTCACAGGTGGACATGTCGGGTTTTGTCTGATACATCCGCGCCCTCAAGGTTAAGGGCCGGGCGTTTAGCCATCCCCTTAGACTTACCAGAATTCAAATCCGATCCACTGAAGAGGATGCCGCGTGCAGGTTCTCGTTCGCGATAACAATGTCGACCAAGCCCTCAAGGCGCTGAAGAAGAAGATGCAGCGTGAGGGTATTTTCCGCGAGATGAAGCTCCGCGGCCACTACGAGAAGCCCTCTGAGAAGAAGGCCCGCGAAAAGGCCGAAGCCGTGCGCCGCGCGCGCAAGCTGGCCCGCAAGAAGTTGCAGCGTGAAGGCCTGCTGCCGATGAAGCCGAAGCCGGTGTTCGGTGCTGGTCCCGGTGGTGATCGCGGCGGTCGTGGCGGCCCGGGTGCGGGTGCGGGCGCAGGTGCAGGTCCGCGCGGACCGCGCTGATTTTGCCAAAGCTGCACAACTGAGTTTTCGATGACGCGGGCCCCTGGCCCGCGTTATTGTTTTGTGAGCGGTGCCTTTCTGGGACGGGGCACTACCATGCGGCCTAAAGCGCGATGAGATTGGGTTGAGACGTCATCGCACTTTAGTTTGTTGTTTGAGCATGATCTTTTCAGAAAACCGCTGCACACTTTTCGCCAACGCGGTCCTTCGGATCCGGATCATGCTCTAGCGCGAGCGAACCGTAGATGGCCTCCCCTTTCCCCGAGCGCGGCTTGGCGCGGCTGCGCCAGATCTGGCAACAGCCTTTCGCCCTGGCTTTGATGGGGATTGCACTCTGCGGCTGCTCCTTCGACCTGGGATCGTTGATGCCGGAGAAGGACAAGCCGCAGGAAGCGCCCAAGGCGGCCGCAGCCCCGGAGAGCGCGGTCAGCGCCGGCAGCGTCGCCGAAGCCCAGGCCCACACCGCAAAGGCCCAGGCTCTCGCCAAGTCAGGTGAAACGGCCTCAGCGCTGGACGAGTTCAATCGCGCCGTTGCGCTCGATCCCTACAATGCACAGGCGCTCTATGGTCGCGGCCTGATCTATCAAGGCAACAACGAGCACGATTTCGCGGTCGCCGATTTCAGCGCCGCCAACGGACTCAATCCACAAAAGGCCGAGCCGCTGCTCGGCCGCGCCATCAGCTATCTCGCCCTCGGCAAGGTCAAGGAAGCGGCGGCCGATCTCGACGAAGCCTCCGAGGCCGATCCGCACAGTGCTCAGGTCTGGACCGCGCGGGGACAGGTCTATGAGCGGCTGGGCGACAAGGCCAAGGCGGCCGCGTCCTACAACAAGGCTGTCGCTCTTCGTCCACGCGACGATGCCGCCCGCAGCGGCCTCGCCCGCGTCGGCGGCTGACAGCGTAGATACCGCCTTAATCGGGGGTGGAGCCCTTCGGCAGGACGGAGTGGAACATCGACTTCATGCCCGACAGCATCTCGTCGGCGACATTGGTTTTCTTCGGCCGCGGCATGGCTGCGCCAGCATCGGCACGCAGATCGAGCGGCGGCGCGATCATCGGCACGGGAATGTCAGCCGGAGGCGTGATCCGATTCGGGTCGTCGTTGCCGACCGAGGCCGTGTAGGGCGGCGACGAACCGCTATTGCCGTAGGCCTCGGGTGAGGGCGTGGACACCGTGATCGGCGGCGGCAGCGGACGGACCATGGACGGCTCGGTCGTGACGACGCGCGGGGCCTCCGGGATGCGGGCGGCTTCGCGCATCGCGGGCTCGGGGGTCCGCTCGGCCGGCTTGGTCTCGGCGGATTTGGCTTCGGCTGCCTTTGCTTCAGCAGCCTTTTCGGCCGCTTTGGCCTCAGCAGCCTTTTCAGCCGCCTTGGTCTCAGCAGATTTGCCCTCAGGCGATTTGCGCAGGCGCTCGATGGCGGCACGCGCCAGATCGTTGGCGTCGGGGGTCGCGATCGGGGATGCAGCAGCCGGCGCCGAATTGGCCTCCACCACTGGAGCGGTGGCCGCCGGAGCAGACTTCGCGGCCGCCTTCTCACGCGCCGGGGAGCGGCCGTGGGAGGTGTCGGAGGGAGCAACGTCCGCAGCCTTGGTGTCTGCAGTTTTGGTCTCGGACTTGTCGGCAGGCTTCTCGACCGCCGCCTTCTCGGTCACGTTCTTCTCTGAGACGCCCTTGGCCTTGACGCCGGGAGCGGGGAGGCTGGCGGTGTCGGCAGGCTTGCCATCCTTGCCGGCCTCGGCAGGTGCAGTGATGGCCGCAGGGGTATCAGCCGCCGGCTTGGCGTTGATGTAGTGGTTAACGATGTAAGCCCCGATGATCGTTGCGAGCACCGAGGGTAAGATATCCATCGAGATTTTAGCGAGGTATTTCAGCATTTCTCGGCCACTCCCCGCGCGATCAGATGCGGGAACTTTGGGGCATTGTAAGGGATCAACTGCGACGGATCGATGGCAAAGGTTACGGGTGCCTTACGGCTTCAGCTCGATCTCAAGGAACACGATCTCGGTTGAGGTTTCGTTAAGTACGTCATGTTGGACGCCGGTCTTGCGAAAGTAGGATTTTCCGGCCGCGAGCTGCGCCTTCGAACGCTCCCCATTCGGCGCCACGATGGTCATCTCGCCGGCCACGACGGGAACGATCACGTAGTCCATCCCGTGGGTGTGATGCCCGGTCGCGCTGCCCGGCGGTAGCCGCCATTCGGTCACCCGGACCTCTTCGTTGTCGATCTGGACCTCGGACTTGGCGGCAAGCATCGGAACTCCCCTGGGACGTGTCGCTTCAGGGCACGAACACCATGAACACGTAGACTGCAAATACCACCATATGGACCAGTCCGAACAGGACATTGGTCCTGCCCGTGCCGAAGGTCAGCATGCTCAGCAAGAATGTCAGGAACAGCAACGCGGTGTTCGCCGGGTTCAAGCCCAGCACCAGCGGCTGGTCCAGCACATAGGTGGCGAGCCCGACCGCCGGGATGGTCAAGCCGATGGTTGCGAGGGATGACCCGAGCGCCAGATTGATGCTCTTCTGGAGATCGTTCTTGCGGGCCGCCGCAACCGCGGCGACGCCTTCCGGCATCAGGATCAGAAGCGCGACCAGGAGGCCGGCAAACGCCGGCGGGGCACCGATCCTGTCGGCGACGGCGTCGACGACCAGCGAGAACTTCTTGGCGAGGAGAACGACGGCCAGCAGCGAGATCAGCAGCAGCGCGATGCTGAGCACCAGCATCTTGCCCGACAGGTGTGCCTCCCCGCCCTCGCCCTCCGCCCTCTCGTGGACGAAGTAATCCTTGTGCAGGACGGTCTGGGTATAGAGAAACACGCCATACAGCACGATCGTGACGACATCGACAAAGCCGAGCTGGATCGTCGAATAGACCGGGCCGGGTGTTGTCAGCGTGTAATTGGGCATGATCAGTGTGATGGTCGCCAGCGCGATCAGCCCGCTGAGATAGACGTTGGCGCCCGAGACCTGAAAGCCCTGCTCGCGGTAACGAAGCCCGCCGATGAAGACGCAGAGGCCGACCAGGCCGTTGCAGACGATCATCACGACCGCGAACACGGTGTCGCGCGCGAGTTCCGGCGCCGGCTTGTCGCCCAGCATGATCGTGGTGATCAGCGCGACCTCGATGATGGTGACCGCCAGCGTCAGCAGCAGCGTGCCGTAGGGCTCGCCGATCCGCTCCGCGATCACCTCGGAATGATGAACGGCCGCGAACACAGTCCCGAACAGGATCACCAGCAGGACGATCGCAAACAAGCCGCCGCCGGCCGTCAGTGTAAAGCCGTAGCCGGTCGCGGTGACGATCAGGAACAGCAGCACCGCCAGAGCGGGGAAGATCCAGGACGACCTCGGCATCGGTCCGTGCGCGCTCATGCAGACGATTCCTTCAAATGGGGGATCGATTATGCGCGAGAAGATCGCGCCCGTCAGCCCTCAGGACCCATTGATGAAGTTTCGCGCGGTCTCCAAAGCCCCGAAATCATCGAGATTTTCGTGGCCTCCCCCGGGAAACCGCACCAGCTTCTTCGGTTCGTGCGCAAGAGCAAACAGGCGTTCGCCGAACGTGATGGGAATAGCCGGATCATTCGTGCCGTGCATGATCAGCAACGGCACCGTGACGCGGGCGATTCGCTCGTCGGAGTGAAACTGGTCGCGCATCAGGAGGCGAATCGGAATGAAGCGAAAGAGCGAAGCGGCAACGTCGACCGTCGACGTGTAGGGAGCTTCCAGAATCAATTTTCCGACCGGATGCTCGGATGCGACCGCAACAGCAACGCCGGTGCCGAGCGAGAATCCCCAGGCGACGATGCGCTGTGCGTCGTAGCGTTCTGTCGCAAAGGCGTAGGCGGCTGCCGCGTCCTGCAACAGGCCCTGCTCGCTCGGCGCGCCGGTCGAGCCGGCGTAGCCGCGATAGGACAGCGCGACGAGGCCCGTGCCGTCGGCCGTGATACCTTTGAAGCGGCTGACGCGCCCTGCAAGGAAGTCGCCATTGCCCGGAAAGAACAGGACAACAGAACGCCCAGGCTTTGGCGCCACGTGCCAGACGATGACCTTCTCGCCGTCGGATGTGGTGAGGACGTGCTCTTCAGCCTGCGGAAATCCCGCGGCGGCGGGCGCGGTGCGCTCGGTGGTCGGGATCGGAAACAGCATGGCACGCTGCTTCACGAAAAGCAGGACGAGACCCGCGCAATAGCCGGCGGCAACGACGATGGCGATCCATTTCAGGAATGTCATCGCTATCGCCGGCTCTCCGGCGCTACATCGCCTTGACGATGCTCTCGGTGACCTTCTTGGCGTCGCCGAGCAGCATCATGGTGTTGTCGCGATAAAACAGCGGATTGTCGATGCCCGCATAGCCCGAAGCGAGCGAGCGCTTGATGAACATCACGGTGCCGGCCTTCCAGACCTGGAGCACCGGCATGCCGTAGATCGGCGAGGTCTTGTCGTCTTCGGCGGCCGGATTGGTGACGTCGTTGGCGCCGATCACGAAGGCGATGTCGGCCTGCGCGAACTCGGAGTTGATGTCCTCGAGCTCGAACACCTCGTCATAGGGCACGTTGGCTTCGGCAAGCAGCACGTTCATGTGGCCGGGCATGCGGCCCGCGACCGGATGAATGGCGTACTTCACCTCGACGCCTTCCTTCTTCAGGATGTCGCCCATTTCGCGCAGCGCATGCTGGGCTTGCGCCACCGCCATGCCGTAGCCGGGCACGATGATGACCTTCTGGGCGTTCTTCATGATGAAGGCGGCATCGTCGGCCGAGCCGAGCTTGACGGGCTTCTGCTCGGCACTGCCGCCGCCGGCCGCCGCGGTCTCGCCGCCGAAGCCGCCGAGGATGACCGAGATGAAGGACCGGTTCATCGCGTGGCACATGATGTAGGACAGGATCGCGCCGGACGAGCCCACCAGCGCGCCGGTGATGATCAGCGCGGAATTGCCGAGCGTGAAGCCGATGCCCGCGGCCGCCCAGCCGGAGTAAGAATTCAGCATCGAGATCACGACCGGCATGTCGGCGCCGCCGATCGGGATGATCATGAGCACGCCGAGCGCCAGCGCGATGATGACGATCAGCCAGAAGTCCAGCGCGCTGCCCGACATCACGAGACCGACGATGAAGACGACGAGCAGAACGGCAAGCACGATATTGATGATGTGACGGAACGGCAGGATGATCGGCGATCCGCTCATGCGCGCGGACAGCTTCAGGAACGCGATCACCGAGCCGGTGAAGGTCAGCGCACCGATGGCGACGCCGAGCGACATCTCGACCAGGCTCTGCGGATGGATGTTGCCGGGGGTGCCGATGTCGAAGGCCTCGGGCGCGTAGAACGCGCCGGCGGCGACCAGCACCGCGGCCATGCCGACCAGCGAGTGGAAGGCGGCGACCAGCTCCGGCATCGACGTCATCGGCACGCGGCGGGCGATCACCGCGCCGATGCTGCCGCCGATGGCGATACCGAGAATCACGAGGATCCAGGCGACGCCGTCCGCCGGCGGATGACTGGCGAGCGTGGTCGCGACCGCGATCCCCATGCCGATCATGCCGAACAAATTACCCTGGCGCGACGAAGCCGGGCTCGACAGCCCGCGCAGCGACAGGATGAACAGCACTCCCGCCACGAGATACAAAAATGCAGAGAGGTTGGCGCTCATCTCAGGTCCCCATTGATCCCTTCAGCCCGAGGTGGCCGCTTACTTCGACTTCTTCTTGTACATCGCCAGCATGCGCTGGGTGACAAGGAAGCCGCCGAAGATGTTCACGCAGGCAAAGATGAGCGCGATGAAGCCGAAGCCCCGCGCCCAGCCAGAGCCGCTCGAAACCATGCCGACGCCGACCGCGAGCAGCGCACCGACCACGATCACCGAGGAGATCGCGTTGGTCACGCTCATCAGCGGCGTATGCAGCGCAGGGGTCACCGACCACACCACGAAATAACCGACGAAAACGGCGAGAACGAAAATCGACAGCCGGAAGACGAAGGGATCGACGACCTGTGCAACATGCTCCATGGCGGCTCTCCTTAAACCTTGGGCTGGAAGTTCGGGTGGATGACGGCGCCGTCTTTCGTCAGCGCGGTCGCCTTGACGAGCTCATCGTCCCAGTTCACCGCCAGCGATTTGTTGGCCTTGTCGACCATCGTTTCGATGAAGTTGAACAAATTGCGCGCGTAGAGGCTGGAGGCCGACGCCGCGACGCGGCCGGCGACATTGGTGTAGCCGACGATCTTGATGCCATCGACCTCGGCGACCTCGCCCGGCCTTGCGCCCTCGACGTTGCCGCCGCGCTCGACGGCGAGATCGACCAGTACCGAACCCGGCTTCATCGACTTGACCATCTCGGCCGAGACGAGCTTCGGCGCGGGCCGACCCGGAATCAGCGCGGTGGTGATGACAATGTCCTGCTTCTTGATGTGCTCGGCGGTAAGCGCGGCCTGCTTGGCCTGGTATTCTTTCGACATTTCCTTGGCATAACCGCCGGCGGTCTGTGCGTTCTTGAACTCCTCGTCCTCGACGGCGAGGAATTTCGCACCGAGCGATTCCACCTGCTCCTTGGTCGCAGGCCGCACGTCGGTCGCGGTGACGACGGCGCCGAGACGGCGCGCCGTTGCGATCGCCTGCAGACCGGCAACGCCGACGCCCATCACGAACACTCTTGCGGCGGGCACGGTGCCGGCGGCGGTCATCATCATCGGGAAAGCGCGGCCGAAGGCCTCGGCGCCCTCGATCACGGCGCGGTAGCCGGCAAGGTTGGCCTGCGAGGACAGCACGTCCATCACCTGCGCGCGCGTGATGCGCGGCATCAATTCCATCGCGAAGGCGGAGACGCCGGCATCGGCGATCGTCTTCAGCGCCGCCTCGTTGCCATAGGGGTCCATGATGGCGATGACGAGCGCGCCGCGCTTGTACTGCGAAAGCTCGGAGGCCTCCGGGCGCTTCACCTTGATGATGATGTCGGCGTCCTTCAGCGCGTCGGCGCTGACGGTGGCGCCCACGGCGGTGAATTCGGAATCCGGCAGGCCCGACTTGAGGCCGGCGCCCGGCTCAATGGCGATCTCGGCGCCCAGCGCCTTGAATTTCTTCACCGTATCAGGCGAAGCGGCAACGCGCGGCTCCGACGGATCGATTTCCTTGGCAACGGCGATCTTCATAGGCCCTCCGGCGACGCGGGCAAAAACGCGCACGCGAACTTAGCGTCACTCCCGCAACGTTGGATACCGGTTTTTGGAACCGGCTTGTATGCAAATTTTATAAGCAGCCGCCGGCGCTGGCGGATGCGGCAGGCGATGGATCAGGTCAGGAAGATCGCCATCAGGATGACGATGAGCGCGACCGAGGCTGTTCCGTACTTCACCAGCTTGATGAAGCCCTCATAGGTCTGCTCGTGGGCAACATAGTCGTTGCCGTCAGCCGTGGTGTACGCCACTTCGCTATGGTCAGCCATGGATTGTCCCCAGTCGCAAGTCGAATTCTTGGGCTGGGATACCTTAATCCTTCGGGCAGGGCAACGGCAGGCAGACGCGGTTTTGCCGCAAATCGGGTCATTTGGAATTCCGATTGGCGGGAAGCCTGGACACCTTCCCGATGGTCGTGATGGTCCGGGCTGGGGCCTGTCGGCAACCCGACTGCGACCAACTCGTCGCCCGTCAAATAGCTGGACCGCGCACCCTAAGGCTGCCCGACGGAATTTTGCTGCAGATCGAGGAGACCCAGCGCGGCTCGAACCCTTGCGATCGGCTCACCGCCATCGTCGCTGAACTTCTTTCGCACGCACCCACCGTCATTGTCTCGGACGGACAGCTCGTCGAGGCCGGCGAGGAACCGATGGGTCATGTGAAAACCGAGAGCCCGATAGACCTCGAACTGTTCCTCGGAGAAGAACTGGTCACCTGTGGACTCGTGCGGGAAACGCTCGTAGCGCCGCGCATAGTCGCGAATGTAGTCGTTCTCATCTCCTGTGAGCGATGATTTGATGTAGACGAGGTGGCCGGTCTGGCCCCCGCCATAGTCGATCGTGCCGATCGCGACGTGCGGACCGTGGGACGCTTCGGGCGCCGGCGTCGGAGCCTTGCCGGCGTTGCATGCCATCCAGCCCAGCGTGCAGTTGCGGATCGGCGACCACGGCAAATCGATCAGGACGCCGAGGTCGATGCGCGCATACCTTTGCAGCGTCACCAGCGAGGAGAAGTTCATCGGGGCATCTGCCTCCGCATCCACCGCAATGATGACCTTGCAGCGGCGCCGCAACAGCTCGTAGATGCCGAGATTCTCGATATGGCCACCGTCGGTCAAATAGACGGCATCGCTGTTCTCGTAGAGCCGGCCCGAAATTTCCGACCAGAGATAGAACGGCGACGGTCTTCGCCGCCCCTCCCCGCCCTCTCCGTTCCTTTCGGCGTAACGCGGATTCCTGAGCCAGAAGCCGAGACGCACGTTGAGGAGCGCCAGGGTCGGGGTCAGCGCACGGATGGAATCCGATCCCATGTTGGACGAGGCCGCCGCACCCGAGATCGCCAGCGCCGTCGCCAGATCGAGGCCGCGATCGCCGCTCTCGAATTTCAGCGTCGAAGCGTAACCGGTCGCCTCGCTGCCCACGCACAGCGGTGCGAACACGAAGAAATCGGCGTTGCGTCCCCTGCGATTGGCGAAATCGGAGCCCTGGATGTTCAGCGCTGTGTTAATGAGGTGATAGGGAGCATGAAGCTTGCCATGGGCGCAGAGGGAGCTGAGCTTGAGATCGTCCAGAGGCTCGAGGTCTCGTCCCTGATCGATGCTGGCGACGTTCGGTTTCGGCTTGAGGCGGACGTCCGCAGCGCCCGAATGCTCGTTTTGCCGCAGCGGCTTGAACAGGAACGCCTTGCTCAGGCGGTCCCGATAGAGACGGTGCAGCGAGTTGGCATTCGGCGCGAGACACCATGATCCGCGAAACAGCACGATTGCGACCACCAGATACAGTGCTATCACCGACCAGCGCACGTTCACATCGATCTTCGGTTTGACCGCGTCGATCGTGGGGCCGAGGCCGAGCCGGCGAAGCCCGGAGGATATGGTGCCAGCGGCCGAGTTCACCCATCCCGGCGCATGCTTGATCTGCTCACCTTCCCGGCTTGCTTTCGTATGGGTGCGCCTCGTCCTCGTGCGCTTGATCTCGGCGTTCAGCGTGCCCGTCTCAGAATCGAACTGCAGCTTGCCCGCAAGGTGGGGCGTCGATCTCTTGACCGTGTCGACCTGGTCCGGCAAGGGCCATTCGACCGCGTTCTCGCAAACGCGCTTTTGCAAGGGCCTGTCGTTCGTGATGCCCCAGAACGTCAGATAGAGATAGGTGATCCAGATCAGCAGCGGCAACGCGGCGCCGGCGATCCAGATCGCCAGATTGGCCGAGTGGGCAAGCACGATCGCCAGCAGGTTGGACGTTCCCTTTCCTTTCAGCAGGTCCGCAAACTGCTGCCTGAACAGGGTGACGGCGGCGGCAATCGGCGCGGTAATGGCAGCCAGAGATTTCAGCCATGTCACGGCGACGCCCGCGACGACGCCGAGCCCGCCGTCCGAGGCTGCGTCCGCATTGTCGAACATCTCGGCGATCATGAACGGCTGAAACTCGAAGAAGGCGATCAGGAAGAGCAGCACGAGATAGGTCGCGGCTATGGTCGGCAGGCGACTGAACAGGACCGCGCCTGCGCCGTTGTCCTGCTGCGTTCTGAGACCGCGGAACTCCTGCAGCCTGTTCGCCGGAAGGTACGATCGCCAGATCGCCCACCAGAAGAACATCACGAGTCCCGCGATGCCCGCGGTGAGCGTGAGGCCGAAATGATCGACCGGCATGAACCGCGCCAGATCGCAGATCAGCCCCAGCGTGAACGCGACGCCCGCGACATAGGCGAGCAACTCCCGACGATCCCGTCTGATGTCGTCAAAGACATCGCCATATTGCCGGCACGGTGGCCCGTAGCGGTAGCGACTGAGGCCGAGGATCGCCCCAGCAAGCAGCGCGCCTATCAAAGTGAAGGCGCCGAACCAGCCGGAAATCCAATGCAGCCGGTCGCAATCGTTGTTGAGCGACACGCCGAAGACATTCGCCGCATAGAGCGCCGACCGGGCCGGATTGGAGATGATGGTGATGATGGCCAGCATCAGAACGATCGGCAGGGTGAGACCGATGTTGGCCACCAGCCCACGAACCACGATGCCAAGACCGGTCAAAAGATCGCGCGCACCGGCCGGGACGAGGTAGTTCGAATAGTTGCGGATGTGACCGACCTCGGGCGTATCGCTGACCTCGTTGGCCTTTGCGCTCTTCGCGCCGGGATTGGGCGGCTGACCGAATACGAAGCGCTTTCCAACCGTCATCGTCGCCGTCAGCGAACTGCCGATATAGCCGCCGCCGGACACGGTGGAGAGGTAGTCGATCCGCTTGATGACGTCGTGATGGTTCAGCGCTTGGAGCACGCCGAGACAAACGGCGGAAGATCGAATGCCGCCACCCGAGAGCGAGAGACCAACGACGTCGATGATCTGCCCGGGCTTGAGCTGCTCCGTGTCGATCCGGCGCTCGGGCTCCCGACGCGTGTTGATGGCTTCGATCTCACACTTGATGAGATCGTGGTGTTTCTCGCCCCAGGGCCGAAAATCAACAATACCCGCGCGCGGCGCATGATCGTCGCCAGGGGCGCGCGCCTGTTCGGCCATCCTCGCCTCCCTTGAGGCACAGGCCTAAATCAATCAGTAGCTGCAATATAAAGGGCCGGTGCCGTCCAGATTAGTCTTGCAGACGGCACAAACGTTCAATCCAACGTAGCAGGATTTCCAAAACCCATCCTGGGCGTCACCAAAAACTCGGCGGAATGGCGACACAGAGCAGGCAGGACCCGCCGCTGCCTCAGCCCATCGCTTCCAGCTCGTCGATCATGCCCGCGATGACCGAGAGACCGCCGTCCCAGAACTTCGGATCCTTGGCATCGAGCCCGAACGGCCGCAGCAGCTCGGAATAGTGCTTGGTGCCGCCGGCGGCGAGCATGTCGAGATAGCGCTCGGCAAAGCCCTCGGCCGCGTTCTCGTAGACGGCGTAGAGCGAGTTCACGAGGCAATCACCGAACGCGTAAGCGTAGACATAGAACGGCGAATGGATGAAGTGCGGGATGTACATCCAGTAATTCTCATAGCCCGCCTTGATCTCGATCGCGGGACCTAAGCTCTCGCCCTGCACCGACAGCCAGATCTCGCCAAGCCGCGTCGCGGTCAGCTCGCCGTTCTTGCGCTCGGTGTGGACCGCGCGCTCGAACGAATAGAACGCGATCTGCCGCACCACCGTGTTGATCATGTCCTCGACCTTGCCGGCGAGCAACGCCTGACGCTGCTTCGGGCTCTTGGTCTGCGCGAGCAATCGGCGGAAGGTCAGCATCTCGCCGAACACGCTCGCGGTCTCCGCCAGCGTCAACGGTGTCGGCGCCATCAGCGCGCCGTTCTTGGCCGCCAGCACCTGGTGCACGCCATGGCCGAGCTCATGCGCCAGCGTCATCACGTCGCGCGGCTTGCCCTGGTAGTTCATCAGCACGTAGGGGTGCGCCGACGGCGTGGTCGGATGCGAGAACGCGCCCGGCGCCTTGCCCGGACGCACCGGCGCATCGATCCAGCGATCGGTGAAGAAGCGCTCGGCAATGTCGGCCATGTCAGGTGAGAAGCCGCGATAGGCCGTCAGCACCATGTTGCGTGCATCGGGCCAGCCGATCACATCGGTCGCGGCAAAGGGCAGCGGCGCGTTGCGGTCCCAGTAAGCGAGCCGCTTCTTGCCGAACCACTTCGCCTTCAGGGCGTAATAGCGATGCGACAGCTTTGGATAGGCCGCGCGGACCGAAGCGACCAATGCATCCACCACCTCGCGCTCGACGCGATTGCTCAGATGCCGGGAATCCGCAACGTCCTGAAAACCACGCCAATTGTCGGAGATGTCCTTGTCCTTGGCGAGCGTGTTGGTGATCAGCGCGAAGGTGCGCTCATTGGCCTTGAAAGTTTTTGCCAGAGCTTCGGCGGCGGCCTTGCGCTTGGCACCGTCACGGTCCTGCAGGAAATTGAGCGTCGGCTCGATCGCGAGTTCCTTGGCCCCGACCTTGAAGCGCAGGCCGGAGATGGTCTGGTCGAACAGCCGGTTGAAGGCGGAATAGCCGGTCTGCGACTTCTCCAGGAACAGCTGCTCGAGCTTGTCGTCGAGCTGATACGGCTTCTCCTTGCGCAGATCCTCGATCCAGGGACGGTAGTGCGCCAACTCCGGCGCCTGCATCGCGCGGTTCAAAATATCGTCATCGACGCGATTGAGCTCGAGCGCGAAGAACAACAAATGCGTGGACGCATCCGTCAATTGCTCGGACACATCGCCGTAAAACTTTGAAATCGCAGGGTCCACGCTGTCGCCGGCGTGAACGAGACCGGCATAGGAGCCGAGACGGCCGGCCAGATCGTCGATCGCCTCATAGCGTCGCACGGCCTGCGCGAGCCATTTTCCGCCATTTTCGTTTGCTGTTCCTGTCGCGAGCTTGCCCTTGAAGTCCGTCTCGAACGCGACGCAATCGGCATCCATCTTTGCGAGATCGCGCGCCACTTCCGGCGCATCGATCCCGGAATAGAGATCGGCCAGGTTCCACTCCGGAAGCTTGCCGGTCTTGCTCGCGGGCTTGGTGGAGGGTTTTGCCTTGGTGGCGGATTTCTTGACGGCGGATTGCTTGGTGGCTGGCTTGCGGAGAGCGGGCTTCTTCAAGGCAGACTTCTTGAGAACAGACTTCGTGAGAGCAGATTTGGAGCGCGAATTCATTGTGTGGGAAACCTGTGTTCAACAATCGCGACGGCGGGCAGGGGCATCAAGGTTTAAGAGTGCGTTAATCGGCTTCGGCCAGAGTGCCCCGATTCGAGACAGATAGTAGTAGCGTGCGGGGAACACCATGGCTGCCAGTATTTTGATCGCCGACGACGACGCAGTGGCCCGCCGGCTGGTCGAGAATATGGTGCAGAAATGCGGCTATGAGACGATTGTCGTGGACTCCGGCGACGCCGCGATCGCCACCCTCACCGCCCCCGACGCACCTGTTATCGACGCCGTCATCCTCGATCTCGTGATGCCCGGCCTCGATGGCATGGGCGTGCTGGCGAAGATCCGCGACGCCGGCCTGACCGTGCCTGTCATCGTGCAGACCGCCCACGGCGGCATCGACAATGTGATCTCGGCGATGCGCGCGGGCGCGGCCGATTTCGTGGTCAAGCCGGTCGGCCTGGAGCGGCTTCAGGTTTCCTTGCGCAACGCGCTCAACGCCTCCGCGCTCAAGGGCGAATTGCAGCGCATCCGTCACAGCCGCGAGGGCCGGCTGACCTTCTCCGACATCATCACCCGCGCCGAGGCGATGGCGGGCGTGATGCGCGCCGCACAGAAGGCGGCGGGCTCGTCGATTCCCGTTCTGATCGAGGGCGAGTCCGGCGTCGGCAAGGAAATGTTCGCGCGCGCCATCCACGGCAGCGGCGAGCGCAAGGCCAAGCCGTTCGTCGCTGTCAATTGCGGCGCGATCCCCGACAATCTCGTCGAGTCCATCCTGTTCGGCCACGAGAAGGGCGCCTTCACCGGCGCCACCGAACGCCACACCGGCAAGTTCGTCGAGGCTCATGGCGGCACGCTGTTCCTGGACGAGGTCAGCGAGCTGCCGCTGACCGCGCAGGTCAAGCTGCTCCGCGCGCTCCAGGAAGGCGCGGTCGAGGCCGTCGGCGGCCGCAAGCCTGTGAAGGTCGACGTCCGCATCGTCTCCGCAACCAACCGCAGGCTGCTGGAGCGGGTGAAGCAGGGCCATTTCCGCGAGGATTTGTTCTATCGCCTCCATGTGCTGCCGCTGACGATTCCCTCGCTGCGCACCCGTCGCGAGGACATCCCGCATCTGCTGCGGCATTTCCTCGCGCGCTTTGCCGCCGAGGAGAACCGAACCATCACCGGCATCAGCGGCGAGGCCGTGGCGCACCTCGCCCAGCTCGACTGGCCCGGCAACATCCGCCAGCTCGAAAACGCGGTCTACCGCGCGGTGGTGATGAGCGAGGGCGACCAGCTGGGCCTCGACGATTTCCCCCTGCTCGCCTCGCAGCCGCATGTCGACATGGAGATTCCGACCGCACCATTGATGCTGGAGCCGATCGCGGCACCCTCGATGATATCGGGTAGTGAAATACCGATTGTACCGTTGTCCCCGGCGGGATCCCTCGCCATGCTGACCCCAACCGGCGACGTCCGCCCGCTTGAGGACATGGAGAACGAGATCATCCGCTTCGCGATCTCGCATTACCGCGGACAGATGTCCGAGGTCGCCCGCCGCCTCAAAATCGGCCGGTCCACCCTTTACCGAAAACTCGACGAAGCCGGGGTTCCCGGCCATGGCGGGAAAAGCGGCGAGGAGACGCACTGAGCCTCATGCGAACGGAGGTTCGCGCGACGCCTGCGGGACGGTCGTAAGCCGTTCGCATGACGGCAGAATTCGACCGCGACTTGAACCGTGACATGGAAGTGACAGACAGAGGGAAAAGCGCGTGGTGCAACCGCACAATCCGTTGCCAAGAGGCTCTCTTGAAGTCAGTTTGTCGTGAGTTGCCCCGGGTAGCGCTGGCTGCGAAATCGGGGCCTGTATATCGTCTGCGTAAGAATCGTTGCGTGCAGGCGTGCAACTTTCAAGAGGCCGGCGCGATTTAGCCGAAGCTCAATAGGCGATAACGAAAGCTGTTCCACGAGGGACAGTTCACCCGAGGGGTGCGACACAATGCGTGACTGTTTGAACCACCGTCGAGGCTTTGACCGCGTCTTGATGACGGTCGCGGCGACCTTCCTCACGGTATCGGCCGGCTCGGCGCTGGCGCAGGATCAGGCGCGCAGCAGCG
The DNA here is from genome assembly GCF_023073315.1 of Bradyrhizobium sp. 1. Taxonomy (GTDB): domain Bacteria; phylum Pseudomonadota; class Alphaproteobacteria; order Rhizobiales; family Xanthobacteraceae; genus Bradyrhizobium. The sequence goes on from NZ_JADPJH010000034.1 coordinate 176,074, forward strand.
CGGCCGACCTCGCGATCGAAGCCGCGATCCCGCGGCCCGAGCCCGCAAACGTCCCGCCCCCGACCGCCTCCGACATCAAGCTCGACACCACCGCCACAGTGCAGGACGCCCCGAAGGAAACTGCGAAGGACCCGGTGAAGGCCGAAGCCGCTCCCGCACCGGACAAGGTCGAGACCAAGCCTTCCGACGTTGCAACGACGCCCGCGCCTGAGGCGCCGAAGAGCGAGACTGCCAAGTCTGAGCCCGCAAAGTCTGAGCCCGCCAAGGCCGACACTGCGACGGCAACGCCGGCCGCGCCTGCGGCCCCCGCCGCCGCGGCAGCTCCAGCCGCCGAGCCAGTCAAGGCCGCGAGCAACGTTCCCGCTGCCGACCAGCCGGTCGCCGACAAGCTCAAGGACATCATCGGCGCCAAGACCTCGCGCCATTTCGACCGCAAGAACGAGCGCGCCGCGATCGAGAAGTTTTACGGTGCGCGCGACTTCGCGCCGGTCTGGACGCAGGCCGGCAGCCTGACTGCTGCGGCCAAGGGCGTGATCGCGCGGCTGAAGGATGCCGCCTCCGACGGCCTCAACCCGGCCGACTATCCGGTGCCGGATTTCGCTGCCGCCACCACGCCCGATGCGCTCGCCGATGCCGAGCTGAAGCTCACCGCCAGCATGTTCGACTATGCGCGCCAGGCGCAGAGCGGCCGCATGCACTGGTCGCAGGTCAGCGCCGACATCCTCTATCCCGAGCATCCGATCGATCCGAGCGACGTGCTCGCCAAGGTCACGACCGCGACCGACGCCTCCGCAGCGCTGGACAGCTACAACCCGCCGCAAAAGCTCTACAAGGAGCTGAAGGCCAAGCTTGCGGAGCTCCGCGGCCAGGGCAGCGGTCCGGTGGTCGAGATCGCCGACGGTCAGTTGCTGAAATACACCCCGGCCGGCAAGAAGCAGGCTGAGATCGTTATGGACGATCCGCGCGTGCCGCAACTGCGCGCCAAGCTCGGCCTCGCCGAGAACGCCAGCGACACCCGCTATGACGCGACGGTGGCCGAAGCCGTGCGCAAATTCCAGAACAGCGTTGAGATGAAGGCGACCGGCATTCTCGACGACAAGACCGTCAAGGCGATCAACACGCCGAAGCGCGACAAGCAGATCGACGTGGTGCTGGTGAACATGGAGCGCTGGCGCTGGCTGCCACGCGACCTCGGCGTGCCCTCGCTGGGCGATGCCTATGTCATCCTCAACATTCCCGACTACACGCTGAAGGTGATGCAGCGCGGCCAGCAGGTCTGGACCACCCGCGTCGTCACCGGCAAGCCGGGCCAGCACGCCACCCCGCTGCTGACCGAGACGATGAAGTACATCACGGTCAACCCGACCTGGAACGTGCCGCCGTCGATCGTCTATGGCGAATATCTGCCGGCATTGCAGCAGGACCCGACCGTGCTTCAGCGCATGGGCCTCAAGCTCGAGCAGAACCGCGACGGCTCGGTGCACATCTCGCAGCCGCCCGGTGAAGCCAACGCGCTCGGCCGCATCCGCTTCAATTTCCCGAACAAGTTCCTGGTCTATCAGCACGACACGCCGGACAAGAACCTGTTCGCCCGAGACGAGCGCGCCTTCAGCCATGGCTGCATGCGCGTGCAGAACCCGGATCAATACGCGTCGGTGCTGCTCAACATCGCGCTGCCGAACGAGAAGTACACGCCGGAACGCGTGCGCAGCATGTACGGCAAGGGCGAAGTCGACCTGAAATTCCCGACGCCGATCCCGGTCAACATCACCTACCAGACCGCGTTCGTGGACGAGGGCGGTAAGCTGCAATTCCGCAAGGACGTCTATGGCCGCGACGCGACCATGACCAACATCCTGAAGAACGGCCGCGGCAAGGATCTCGAGAACGTCGTCGCCCACTCCCAGCCGAGCTATTCGCGCCCGGCAACGACGCTGCCGAACGGCGTGTTGGCGGCCAACAATGGCGGCTCGTCCGGCCCGAACTTCTTCGAGCGGCTGTTCGGGGCTCCGTCCGCGCCGCCGGCTCCGGTCGGCCGCAAGCCGCAGCAGCGGGTGTTCACCCGCTGAGCCCGGTTCGGCCTCGGCAGCTCATTTCTTGAAATTCTACAACAAAATCAGCGACCTCATTCCCTGGATGGGGTCGCTTAACGTTAACCATTCTCCACCCGCGCTCGGGCAGCGGGCGTTTTTTTGCCACACTCAAGCGTTTAGGTTTGTATTCTGACTTGGTTTTGGGGGCGGGAAGGTCAACCTCGAATTAACCTTCTCGCTTTAACAAAGCGTTCACCCTCTTTCGCGCGCTAACGGGGTTGGCGGGAGAGTCCATTTTGAACGCTGGTCGACTGGGTGGGCTCTAACGTGCTGACTGGTCTTGCACGCCAATTCGCTGTGCTGTCGTTGTCCCATGCGGGAGTGAAGGCCGGATCCCGGATCGGCCTAGCTTCCGTATTGCTGCTTGCTGCCGCGGGCTCTGTCCACAACGCCGCCGCGCTGAACGAGACCAAGACGCTCTCTTTCCACCACACCCATTCCGGCGAAGACCTCACCGTCACCTTCAAGCGCGATGGGCGCTACGACGAAGCGGCGCTGAAGCAGCTCAACCACTTCCTGCGCGACTGGCGCACCCAGGACGAGACGGTCATGGACCGTCACCTCTTCGACATCCTCTGGGAAGTCTATCGCGACGTCGACGGCAAGCAGCCGATCCAGATCATCTCCTCCTACCGCTCCCCCGCCACCAACGCCATGCTCCGCCGCCGCTCCTCCGGTGTGGCGCGCTTCAGCCAGCACATGCTGGGACATGCGATGGACTTCCACATTCCAGGCGTGCCGCTGGAGCAGATCCGCTTCGCCGGCCTGCGCCTGCAGCGCGGCGGCGTCGGCTTCTATCCGACCTCCGGCTCGCCGTTCGTGCATCTGGACACCGGCAGCATCCGGCACTGGCCGCGCATGACACATGACCAGCTCGCCCGCGTGTTCCCGGACGGTCGCACGGTCCATGTCCCGACCGACGGCAACCCGCTGAAGGGCTATGAGCTCGCCAAGGCCGATATCGAGCGGCGCGGCAGTGGCGATGACGGCGCCAGCAAGCCGGGCTTCTTCGCCGCCCTGTTCAAGGGCAAGCCGGCTCCGGCCGCCGCGAGCAGCGACGAGGATGACGAGGGCGCGCCCGCGCCGGCCGCGAAGCCTCTCGCGCCGACCGTGGTCGCCGCAGCAGCCAAGCCTGCCGAAACAAAGCCTGCCGATCCGGTGCCGACGCCGCGCGCCAAGCCGTCCGTTGCCGCCACGATCCAGCTTGCCTCCGCCGACGCGCAGCTCGTTGCGCCGCCCAAGCCGAAGCCCGCGCCCGTGGCTGACAAGCCCGCGGCCGGCAAATCTGCTGATGCAAAGCCCGAGACCCCGGCCGACATCATCAATGCCCGCGGCTTCTGGGATGCCCCGGCCACGCCGCAACAGGCGACGCCCGCGCAGATCGCCGCGCTGAGGGCTCGCCAAGCGCTTGCAGCCGCCACCGATCCGCAACCGACCGCAAGCGTCTCCAACGCAACTCTTCAGGCGCTGGCCTACGCGCCGGCCGCCTCCCCGGTCGACCGCGCCAATGTCGTCGCCGCTTCCGCGCCGATCCCGCGCTCCACCCGTCCAGCCGCGGCCGCGCGCAACCTCGCGCCCGCGACCGAGATCAACAGTGTGGTCGGCAAGAGCACCGACGGCATGATCGCGACCGCGACCCGGCTGTCCGCGGCCAAGGGCGGAAGCATCTGGCTGAAGATCGTGATGCTGTCGCCAAGCGCCAGCCGCGCGATGTCGGTCACGCTGATGGGCGAACTCGATATGGCGACACTGCGTGGCTATTTCGTCAAGCCGCAGGCCGTTGTCGCGATGGGCTTCACCGACGATCCGATGCAGGGCCTGTCCTGCGACAATTTTTCGGGCAGCGCGACGGCGAAGCTCCAGACGTCGTCGTTCGTGGTCCGCACCGCCGCGCTGCGCTGAAATTTTTCCCTGGCACTGTTCGCTCAGCCATAACTTCGAAATATCCCACTGGCCTGCGGCTATACGCCTGGACTAGCGCGCACTGTGTTCGCTCGTCCGGGACCACAGACGAACGGATTTTGCCCAAGCTTGGTGCGCATCTGCACTAAGGAGGATTCCCTCACTTCCAACGGGTAATCACCCGGTATCGCGGCGCATCCCAACCGCGCATTGTGGCAACGCGCGAAAAGCCCAAAAAGGACAGTAGGAGCGTGCGATGTCAGTTCCATGCAAGTCTGAGCTCAGCCTTCTGAAGGACGACGAGCGCGAAGTCATACTGAATACACACCATCCCCTGATTGGAGAGATGGAGCGTGACGGGCTTGAGAGCCTTCGCACCCGCCTTCGGGATCTCCGCGACAGGGAGCGTACATTGTCGCGGCATCGACGCCGCGAAACAAAGGGAACAGCCGACCCGCGCGGCAAGAGTTTCTCCGGAACGGCAGAGCACGCAAACCGGCGCCAATCGGTTTTCGCTGCTGCCATCAAACGCGTTAAGAACGAGCTGAGGCGCATCCGAAAGTTTGAAGCGCAACGTGAGCTCGGGGCAGCGGCGCGACGGGCATTGGCACTCCGTCGGGCGCGTCAGTTTTCTCGACCGCAGACGACCCCAACTTCGCATGACGGGATGCGGTCCATCCCAAGCCGTCGCCGGATCAAGAAACTTCCACCGGAAACAATCGGAAGAGTTTCGCAGGCCAACAAGCGGGCGCAGGCCCGACGAGACTCCAAACGCTGACGCGATCCCGGATTTCGCTGCACTCCATCAAGACTACAACTCCGCTGCTTTTATCCCGCTTTCCGGCGCCGGCGATCCAGATGATACGTCAACGCCAGCGACAGGCAGGCGGTGAGCTCCTGCTTCGGCAGCCTGCCAGCCATCGGCAGCAGCAACGCCCTGGTCTGCCGATACTCGAACTGATCGGGAAAGCGCTCGCGAAAGGTATCGACCAGCGTCGTCTTGCAGTTGAAGAGAATGGCGGCGTGGCCGGAGTCCTTGAGGCGGCCGAGCCGGATCGTGGAGCCACTGCCGGTCTCATCCGTCAAATAAGCGGGCTCGCCCCATTTCAGGGTCTCGGTGAGGCGGCCGATTTCGTCATGCGCCGCCGCAGTCGCGAAGATCAGATCACGCACCTGGAGCAGCCGCCCGCCGATCGGCGCAGGGAGAGCGTCGAACGCACGGCTCACCTCGCGCGGCAGCTTCGGCGCAGTCACGACGTCTCTCCCGACTAAAAACTCTGGCTCGTCGCTCCGGCTCGCCCTGGCTTTCGCCAGGACGAGAGTGATGGCCTCAGAGCATCCCCAGCGCCTGCATGTAGGTCTCGAGAATGGTCTCGGCCTCGGCGCGCTCGTTCGGGTCCTGCTTGCGCATACGCACGATGGTGCGCAGCGCCTTGACGTCGTAGCCGTTGCCCTTGGCTTCGGCGAAGACGTCGCGGATGTCGTCGGAGATCGCCTTCTTCTCTTCCTCCAGCCGCTCGATGCGCTCGATGATGGATTTGAGCTGGTCCTTGGCAAATTTCGTCGCGGGCTCGTCGTCGCGGACGGCGGCGGTGGTGGCCATCTTGGTACTCCAAATAGAACTGGCAAAACGAGGTGACGCCGGCATCCTCACCGCGCGTGCTGGGTAGAACCCTTAGGGTTGGCGCCACCTGCGTTCAAGCAAGCATCGCGCTCGTCCACAGCGCGCCCACACCTTCCTGCGGGGAGCGGAAGAAAGCTGTTGTGTGGTGCGACTCAAGGGCCGCGGTTACTGCCCGTGGGGATGGACCTTCTTCATCGCCTCGATCTGCTCCGGCGTGGCCGTGCCCTGGTGCTTCGATTTCCAGGTCTCGTAGGGCATGCCGTAGACGGCCTCGCGGCTCTCGTCCTTGCTCAAGACGACGCCTTGCGCGTCGGCGGCGTCCTTGAGCCAGTTGGACAGGCAATTGCGGCAAAAGCCGGCGAGATTCATCAGGTCGATGTTCTGGACGTCCGTTCGCTCCCGCAAATGGTCGAGCAGGCGCCGGAAAGCGGCCGCCTCGAGCTCCGTTCTGGTTTTGTCATCGATGGCCATAGCTGGATCCCTTAACTGCCCTTTGGCTACCCCTGAAATCGTCACCCTTACGGGATCAGGTGGGGTCCTGTCACAGATTTTGCCATATCGCGGCGCAAACGGGCCAAAGCCCGGCTTTGGGCGGTTCCCCCCGGCCCTACGCCAAATCGTCAATCATCTGGTATACGTTCCGCGACAATGATCGCCGAATCTCCCCGCTCCCCCCTTCGCCTGCTCGCCCGGTTGGTCCCGGTGCTGGTGGTTGGCCTGCTGTGCCTGTGGGCGAGCCCCGCCGCCGCCGATTTCCGGCTCTGCAACAACACCTCGAGCCGGGTCGGCATCGCGCTCGGCTACAAGGATGCCGAGGGCTGGACCACCGAGGGCTGGTGGAACATCTCGTCCCGCTCCTGCGAGACCCTGCTGCGGGGAACGCTGGTTGCCCGCTACTATTACATCTACGCGATCGACTATGACCGCGGTGGCGAATGGTCGGGCCAGGCCTTCATGTGCTCGCGCGACAAGGAGTTCACCATCCGCGGCACCGAGGATTGCCTCGCGCGCGGCTACGACCGGACCGGCTATTTCGAGGTCGACACCGGCGAGCAGCGCGCCTGGACGGTGCAGCTGACCGATGCCAACGAACAGCCGGCGCAGCAGCAGCGCGTACCCGGCCTGCCGGGTCCGATCGGCCCGGGTGGCGGCGTTCCGGGTTTGCCCAATAGTCCGCCCGGTGGTACGCCCCCCGCCGCGCCTGGCCTCCCGCCAGTTCCCTCACCACCGTCTGGAAATAAGCCATGAGGCGTCTTCGCCGTATCAAGATTCTCGCGACCCTCGGACCCGCCTCGTCGGACCTCGCGATGATCCGCCGCCTGTTCGAGGCCGGCGCCGACGTATTCCGCATCAACATGAGCCACACCCCGCATGACAAGATGCGGGAGCTGGTCGCGACGATCCGCAACGTCGAGAGTAGCTACGGCCGGCCGATCGGCATCCTGGTCGACTTGCAGGGCCCCAAGCTCCGGCTCGGTGCGTTCGCCGAGGGCGCGGTGCAGCTTCAGAACGGCCAGACCTTTACGCTGGATTCCGACAAGACCCCGGGCGATGTCAATCGCGTCAATCTCCCGCACCCGGAGATCCTGGCTGCGCTGCGACCGGGCCATTCCCTGCTGCTCGACGACGGCAAGGTCCGCCTGATCGCCGAGGAGACCACGAAGGAGCACGCGGTGACGCGTGTCGTGGTCGGCGGCCGGATGTCCGACCGCAAGGGCGTCAGCCTGCCCGACACCGATCTGCCGGTCTCGGCGATGACGCCGAAGGACCGCGCCGACCTCGAAGCCGCTCTGGTCACCGGCGTCGACTGGATCGCATTGTCTTTCGTGCAGCGCGCCGACGACGTGATCGAAGCCAAGAAGATGATCCGCGGCCGCGCCGCCGTGATGGCCAAGATCGAGAAGCCGCAGGCGATCGACCGCCTTGCCGACATCATCGAGGTCTCCGACGCCCTGATGGTGGCGCGTGGCGACCTCGGCGTCGAGCTGCCGCTCGAGCGCGTGCCGAGCCTGCAGAAGCAGATGACCCGGATGGCGCGCCGCGCCGGCAAGCCGGTGGTGGTCGCGACCCAGATGCTGGAATCGATGATCCAGTCGCCGGTGCCGACCCGCGCCGAAGTCTCCGACGTTGCCACCGCCGTCTATGAAGGCGCCGACGCCATCATGCTGTCGGCGGAATCGGCGGCCGGCAAATTCCCGGTCGAGGCAGTCTCGACCATGAACCGCATCGGCGAAGAGGTCGAACGCGACCCGATCTATCGTTCTGTGCTCACCGCCCAGCGCCCGGCGCCCGAAGCGACCGCCGGCGACGCTATCGCCGACGCCGCGCGACAGGTCGCCGAAACGCTCGACCTGCCCGCCCTGATCTGCTGGACCAGCTCGGGCTCGACCGCCGCGCGCGTCGCACGCGAGCGGCCGAAACCGCCGATCGTGGCGATCACGCCGAACATTCAGGCCGGACGCCGGCTCGCGGTGGTCTGGGGCGTGCATTGCGTCGTGGCGGACGATGCGCGCGACCAGGATGACATGGTGAGCCGCGCCGGCCAGATTGCCTTCCGTGACGGTTTTGTCCGCGCCGGTCAGCGCGTGATCATCGTCGCCGGCGTGCCGCTCGGCATCCCCGGCACCACCAACATGCTGCGCATTGCTTCGGTCGGTCCCGAGGGCGACGCGAATATTTGAGGCGACCTGGCGCAGCCAGAACAAAAATGGCGAAAACAACCCCATGCACAGTAGCCGGCGGGTCCGGCTGGTTTGCTGCGGTTTGTCGAAAAGTTGCGCTCAGGCAATGACCTGAGCGCAATCAGGTCTCGGCCTCGGTCGCGCCCTGCTTTTTACACCCCGACCAGCGCTTTCGCGGTCGGCAGCAGCGTCTGCTGCACCACCAGACCCCGGGCCCGGGCGTCCATGACGCCGACGGCGCGCAGCGCCAGCAACGTCACGGTCTGGACGGCGTCGCGCATTCTGGCGGGATCTTCGAGATTGTCCGGCGCGAGCGGCCCGACCAGCGATTCATGCAACGCGCCGAGCAGCGCGGTGGCGGCCAGCGCAGTGTCCTGCGCCGGCAAATGACCGGCGCGCACGGCGGCATCGATCCGGGCTGCCATCTCGCCGGCAATCTCGCGCCGGCTGGCGAGCCTGGAGGCACTGACATCGACATCGACAGGCTCGGCCAAAATGCCCCAGGCCAGCCTGCGCTGCGACAGCGTATGGACCGCCACGGTGGTAACGGCGGCCGCCAGCGCCGAGGACGGACCGGGTGCGGCGTCGGCCGCCCGGCGGATCGCCGCGAGCTCGTCGCGGGAAACCTCGGCGATCAATTCGGAGATCAATTCGGCCTTGGACGGGAAGTAGCGGTAGACCGTCCCCGCCGCGACACTGGCGCGGACCGCGACCGGCGCGATCTGCACCGCCGCCATCCCGCCTTCCGCCGCGGCCTCCCGCGCCGCCGCCAGTATCGCACTGCGCCTGGCCGCAAGGCGCTTAACCACTTGATGCGTTCGCCGATAAACCATGGCGCGCTTCCTGTCCCACACGCTAGCCACACGCCCTGCGGCCGAACGCTTAGTCACTGATTTCGCTGCAAATCGCCCCGCAAGGACTGAACAACTATTCAAAGGTGATGACAAGAAGCAAATGCGTGAAATGTAAGGGTAAAGAGGCGTGACGCGCCAATCATTCAAATTGCGTCGATCCGATTGGCAAAAGGTTGATCCTCGCCGTTACCGCCATTTTAAGGCGACCCCACCACTGTGCCGAGATACTGCGATTCCACACTGGTGCAGCATGCTCGATACGGACTCAAGGACCGCCTGGCAGCTGTTCCAGCTGAACTGGCTTCCCATCGTTGCCATGGGCAGCCTGCTGGCGTTCGGCCTGCCCGCCACCGGTCTGAGCCTCGAGCCCGTCGCCTACGGCATCACGCTGGCGATCGCCGCACTGCTGATCGCAATCGCCTATCGTCATCAGCTCGCCAAGGGCGAGCTTGCCGATCCGAAACTGGTGTTCTCGCTCGGCACGATCGGACAAGTCATGCTCACCTGTGCCATCGTCGGACCGCTGAGCTACGTCGCAGGCAAAATGAACTGGCCGCTCCAGGACGACGCACTGCTTGCGATCGACCGCGCGTTCGGCCTCGATCCCGAACCGATCGTAAGCTACGTCAACGATCATCCCTGGCTCGCCGACCTGCTGGCCCGTGGCTACGGACTGATCAAATGGCCGCTGCTCGCCATTCCCGTCGTGTTGACGCTGACGGCGCGCCATGTGCGGCTGCAGGTGTTCATGCTCGCGATGAGCCTTGCGCTCGCAGTCACCATCGCGATCTCCGCAATGGTGCCGGCGATCGGCACCTATTACGGGCTGCAATTGTCGGCCGCGCATTTTCCCGAGATCAACACCATGGTCTATGCTGGGCAGTTGCGTGATATTTTGGCGCTGCGCGACGGCAGCCTGCACGAGCTGCGGCTGTTCTTCCTCTCCGGCATCGTCTCGTTTCCGAGCTTTCACGCCGCGTCCGCCGTGCTCTACATGTGGGCGCTGTGGCCGGTGCGCGGCATCGGCGGCATCGCGGCCGCGCTCAACCTGTTGATGATCGCGGCCACGCCGGTGATCGGCGCGCATTATCTCGTCGACCTCGCCGGCGGCATCGCGGTCGCCGCAGCGTCGATATGGGTGACGAAATTCTATGTCGAGCGGCTCGGGCGGACGTCCGTGTCTGCTACGCCTGTGCCCGCACCGGTCTGGCAGCCGAGCCTCGCAGAATGACGGATAGCGGCGAGCTGCCGTAGGGTGGGTTAGCCGAAGGCGTAACCCACCTCTTTATTTTCCGCACAGACAAGACGTGGTGGGTTACGCTGCGCTAACCCACCCTACAAGACCTGATTGCTACAACGCGCTCTCGCAAAATCACAGCCCAAACGAAAAGAGCCCCGTCCGAGGACAGGGCTCTCTAAACTCTGGCTTCGTCCAGTCTTACTTGAGGCTGGTCGAGATCGAGCCGAACTTGGTGTTCAGCGTGCTGCCGAGGTTGTTGACGACGGTGATGATCGCCAGCGCGATGCCGGCGGCGATCAGGCCGTATTCAATGGCGGTGGCGCCGGATTCATCATTCAAGAAACGCGCAACGAGGTTCTTCATAGAGTGCTCCCAAAAAAGTACACAAGGCTACAACTGGTCCGGTCTCTACGGCTTCCCAGCGCCGCCCGACCATGGAATCGAACGTAGAGGCAAAGAATTGCGCCGCAGTTAATTCGACTGCGTAAACACCAAGCGGTTTGCGTGTATTGGGCGATGGTAAACTGAAATTGAAAACAATCTGTTAAATTGTCGGGACATCACACAGCTCTCGCCGCGATTTACCCGAAGTTATGACCGCCGTGGTCCAATGGCGCCCGCTCGACACCTACCAACAAGAACAAGCAGGACGACGAGGCGGCATGTCCCTTTCCTTTGCCAACAGCATCGCGGTGCAGAGCCGCGCGCGCGCGCTGGTGCCGCTCTGCGTCGGAGCGGGCGCCTATCTGTTCTTCCTCTATGTCGGCGACACCTTGCTTCAGGACTCCGACTCGTTCTGGCAGATCAAGATCGGGCAATGGATCCTCGATCATCACGCCCTTCCGTATACCGACTTCTATTCCTTCACGCGGCCGGGTGCGCCCTGGGTGTCGACCTCATGGTTGTCGCAAGTGGCGTTCGCCTTCTCCTATGCGCAATGGGACTGGGCGGGCCCGGTGATCCTCACCGCGCTCGCGGTCGCATTGTCGGCGGCGATCCTGGTCGATCTGCTCGACGCGCATCTGGAGATGCCGCGCTCGGTGCTGTTCGCGATGCTGGCGGTCGTGCTGTCGCTGCATCACATCCTGGCGCGGCCGCACATCCTGGCGCTGCCCGTGATGATCGCGTGGGTCGGCATGCTGATGGCTGCCGCCGATCGCAGGGGCACGCCGTCATGGGCCTGGCTGCCGCTGATGTCGCTGTGGGCGAATCTGCATGGCGGCTTCGTGCTCGGCCTCGCGCTGATCGGCCCGATGGCGTTCGTGGCGCTGTGGGGTCTCGAGTCCGGCAAGCAGGTCCGGCTGCTGCTGCGCTGGTTCCTGTTCGGCGTTGCCGCGCTGGCCGCGTGCTGCGTCACGCCCTATGGCTGGCGCACATTGCTGGGTGCGACCAACATCCTCAATCTCGGCGAGTTGCTGACGGTGATCTCCGAATGGTCGCCGGTGAATTTCGCATCCTTCAACGCGTTCGAAGGCGCGCTGTTCGGCCTGATCGCGCTCGGGCTCTATCGCGGCCTGACGCTGTCGCCGCCGCGCATTCTGCTGATCCTGCTGCTGACCTGGATGGCGCTCAGCCATGTCAGGAGCATCGAGGCCTTTGCCTTCCTGGTGCCTCTGGTGCTGGCCAAGCCGCTTGGCGAAAAATTCCCGCTGCAGCAACAAGATGCGCAAGGCGGTGCGAGCTGGTCTGCCCGCTACATAACCGCAACGGGCGCGCTGATGATCGTGGCAGCAAGCTGGACCTCGACATCGCTCTTCATGTCGCATCATCGTTTCAACTTCACGATGGACCAGACGCCGGTGGCGGCGCTCGACCTGCTCGAGAAACGTGGGGCGCAGCGCATCTTCAACGCCTACAAATTCGGCGGCTATCTGATCGCGCGCGACATCCCGGTCTTCGTCGACGGCCGCGCCGAGCTCTATGGCGAGAAATTCGTGATGGACTTCTTCAACGCGACGGAGGGACGCAAACCCGCGCTGCTTCCCGGCCTGCTCGACGAGCACAAGATCGACGCGACGCTGCTGGTGGCCGATTCTCCGGGCCCGCAGATCCTCGACCACCTCAAGGGCTGGAAGCGGATCTATGCGGATGACATCGCGGTGGTGCATGTAAGGGAGAGCGCGGACGGGTCGGCGGCGACGGCAAAATCGAAGTAGTTGCAGGGTAGGCAAAGCATGGCGTGCCCACCATGCCGCAACATCCGGTGAAAGTTGGTGGGCACGGCGCGTGCGCGCCTTTGCCCACCCTGCTTCTTCGTCGCAGCACCAAGCGCGTCTAATTACCTGCAAGGATGGCGGCGGCCGTCGAGACCGAGATAGGTGCCCGTCGCCGGATCGAAGGATCGATAGCGCTCCGAGCAGGACCGCGACATGGCGCCGTCCGCGCGCGCCATAGCGTTGCCCACGCCTTGCACAGGCGCTGCGCCGTCCGGCAATTCGAGGCCCATCCGGCCCGCCGGCGTCAGCGTGCCATTCAGGTTGCGATCGGGGTTCTCCGCCTCGTACGCACCGGGATGGCTGCTCGCAAAGCCGGATTGCGCGTAGGCAGTTGTGGCCGTCAGGGCCGACAACAAGGCCGCGGCAGCGAGAGTTTTAAGTCCAGTCATGGTCGATCTCCATCATGAGCCCGGTGCATCGCGCGGCCGGTGCGACGGGAAGTGGATCGACATGGTGCGCGGGACAAGCTCGCTGCGCGCCTGGACTGGTCGGCAGCGCAATCTGGTCGTTCAAATCCGGAAAGAGTCGTTTGTTTGGGAATGCGACGGAGGGTGCACCGCCGCCGCGTACGAAGAGATCGGCGGTGAGGCCTCCTGCCCCGGACGCAGCGCAGCGTCCCTTCGACGGTGCGCTGCAGAGCCGGGGCCCACGCTGCAGCGGCCTGCGTGGCCTTCTGGGTCCCGGCTCTGCGCAGCAACGCTCACGCGTTGCAGCGCGTCCGGGACACGAGAGGACGCGAGCCATAGCCGCAAACTCCGTCATTGCGAGCGCAACTCCCCGTCCGGCAATCAATTCCCGGTCTGCAATTCGCCAAAGCGTTCCCAGCTCTTGCCGTTGAAGCGCATGAACTGCATCTGGTCGACCGGGACGTGATCGGTCGGGCCGGTGTTGACCTTGATGCCGGGCAGCAGCATCGGCAATTCGAGGTCGCGGATCGCATAGGCCTGCTTCAGGATGTTCTCGGTCGACAGGTCGTCGCCGCAGGCTTTCAGCACCGCCTCGAGCGCCATCGCGCTGTTGTAGGCGTTGACGTAGTTGGTGTCGTGCTGGTCGGACTCGGGTACGTATTTCGTCATGAACTCGCGCCAGCCCTTGACGCCCGCATCGTCCCACCAGGCGGGATCGTCGGGGTCCTTCACATAGGCGGTCGAAATGATGCCGGTGCCCGCTTCCAGGCCTGCGGGCTCCATCACGGTCGAGATCCACACCGCAGTGTTGGAGAGGAACGTCATCGGGCGCCAGCCGATCTCGAAGGATTTGCGGATCGCCTGGGCCGCGAATTTCGGGGTCGCGGCGATCACGAAGACGTCGGCACCTGACGCTTTCAGCTTCACGATCTGGGAATCGATCGTAGGATCCTGGATCTCGTAGGTGGCGCCCGTCACGACGCTATCGTATTTCTCGCCGAGCACGTCCTTGAGGCCGGCGAGATAGTCGCGGCCGTAATCGTCGTTCTGCGAGATGACGGCGAATTTCGCGTTCGGGTTCTTTGCCAGCGCATAGCGCGCATAGAGCCGCGCCTCGTAACGGAACGGCGCCTGCACGCCCATCGTCGCCTGCGGATATTGCGCGATGTCGGCGAATTTCGAGGCGCCGGAGCCGATGAAGAGCTGCGGCACGTTCTTGGACTGAAGATATTTTGCGACGGCGGTGTTGTGAGCGGTGCCGATCGAGGAGAAGATCAGCGCGACCTCGTCGCTCTCCACCAGCCTGCGGGTCTGCTCGACCGATTTCGGCGGCGCGTAGCTGTCGTCGAGCGAGATCAGGTTGACCTTGCGGCCGTTGATGCCGCCCTTCTCGTTCAGCATCTTGAAGTAACCGACTTCGCCCTTGCCGAGCGCGCCAAACGCCGACACCGGCCCGCTATAGGGCATGGTCTGACCGATCCTGATTTCGGTTGCGGTGACGCCGCGCATCTCGGCGGCGTCACAGGGAAGCGTGAATGTCAGGAATGAAATAGCGCCAAGCGCGCCCAATGCTGCCGTCAAGCGCATCGGCCTCCCCTCCCCTGTTTGCGGTCGCGCCGCACCTTTTAATTGACAAGAGCATGCCATGACATCGCGGCGGACTCCAATCATTATCGGGCGTCGCTCTCATGGTTGCTACGCTTGCTACATCCGTAACGTCTTCGGAGGTGACGCGCCGTTGTTGCCATGCGGTAATGTCCTGCCGTCGAACAGGAATACGCCTCATGATGTTTCGCAATTTTTTCACCGCACTTCTCGTCACGGTTACGCTCAGCGCAGCGCAAGCGGCGCCGCGATGGCTGAACCTGCCGCCGACGCCGACATTGCCCGAGGCGGCGCAAAGCGGCCTCGCGCCCGTCAACGGGGTGAAGATCTGGTACGCGGTCTATGGCCGCGGCGAGCCCGTGCTGTTGCTGCATGGCGGCCTCGCCAACGCCAATTACTGGGGTCATCAGGTCCGCGCGCTGCAACGGCACTATCAGGTCATCGTCATGGAGAGCCGCGGTCACGGCCGCAGCAGTCGCAATGGGGAGCCGTATGGCTACGATCTGATGGCCTCGGATGTGGTCGGGCTGCTCGACCATTTGGAGATCAGGAAGGCCGCGATCGTGGGCTGGAGCGACGGCGCGATCATCGGCCTCGACATCGCGATGAAGCATCCGGAGCGGGTGAGCAAGCTGTTCGCCTTCGCAGCGAATTCGAATCCTTCAGGCGTCGCTGATATTGCGTCGAACGACGTGTTCAACGCCTACATCGCCAGGGCCGGCGAGGAGTACAAGCGCCTCTCGCCGACCCCGACCGAGTACAAGGGTTTTGTCGCCGACATGACCAAGATGTGGGAGAGCCAGCCGAAATGGACGGCCTCGGATCTCGCAGGCGTCGAGGTGCCGACATGGATCGTCGACGGCGACCACGACGAGGCGATCAAGCGCGAGAACACCGAGTTCATGGCCGCGAACATTCCGGGCGCCGGCCTGCTGATCCAGCCGCAGGTCAGTCACTTCTCGTTCCTGCAGGATCCGGAGCAGTTCAACGATGACGTGCTGCATTTCCTTGGGCGGCGGGATGCGCCGGAGCCTGCGGCGAAGTGAAGGCGCTTTCGGTGCAACAACGCGTTCCTCTCTCGTGTCCCGGGCGCGCTGCAACGCTCTTGGCGTTGCTGCGCAGAGCCGGGACCCGGAAGGCAACACAGTAGGATGCGGAGACATGGGCCCCGGCTCAGCAGCGCACCGTCGAAGAGACGCTGTGCCGCGTCCGGGGCACGAGACCTGCGGATAACAAAAAACGCGGCGTCTCCGCCGCGTTTTTCAATTCGATCTGCCGTTCGGCGTTACGCCTGCGGCTGCGGCTCCAGGCCGGGATCGGCATCGGGCCGCGGGCGCGGCGACTTGCCGGCCGGGGGCACGGCGGAGGCGCGCGGCGTGGTCGGCTCGAGCACGGACTCGCGGTTGGGCTTCTTGCCCTTGAGCAGGTCGATGATCTCGTCGCCGGAGAGCGTCTCGAACTCGAGCAGGCCCTTGGCGAGAGCCTCGAGGTCGGCGCGCTTCTCGGTGAGAATGCGCGTCGCTTCGTTGTAGCCCTCTTCGACGAAACGCCGGATCTCGGTGTCGATCTTCTGCACCGTGGCTTCCGATGCGTTCTGGGTGCGCGACACCGACATGCCGAGGAACACCTCGTCCTGGTTTTCGCCATAGGAGACGGTGCCGAGCGCCTCGGAGAGGCCCCAGCGCGTCACCATCATGCGGGCCAGGCGCGTGGCCTGCTCGATATCGGAAGACGCACCCGAGGTCACCTTCTCGCGGCCGAAGATCAGCTCTTCGGCGACGCGGCCACCCATCATAATGGCGAGGCGCGAGGTCATCTGCTCCAGCGACATCGACAGCTTGTCGCGCTCCGGCAGCTGCATGACCATGCCGAGCGCACGGCCGCGCGGAATGATGGTCGCCTTGTGGATCGGGTCGGTCGCGACGACGTTGAGGCCGACGATGGCGTGGCCGCCCTCGTGATAGGCCGTCAACAGCTTCTCTTCCTCGGTCATGACGAGCGACTTGCGCTCGGCGCCCATCATCACCTTGTCTTTCGCTTCCTCGAACTCGGCCTGGGTCACCATGCGCTTGTTGCGGCGGGCGGCGGTCAAAGCGGCTTCGTTGACGAGGTTCATCAGGTCGGCGCCGGAAAAACCGGGGGTGCCGCGCGCGATGGTCTTGAGGTTGATATCGGGAGCCAGCGGCACCTTGCGGACGTGAACCTTGAGGATCTGCTCGCGGCCGACGACGTCGGGGTTGGGCACCACGACCTGGCGGTCGAAGCGGCCGGGACGCAGCAGCGCGGGATCGAGCACGTCGGGACGGTTGGTCGCCGCGATCAGGATCACGCCCTCGTTGGCCTCGAAGCCGTCCATCTCGACCAGCAGCTGGTTCAGCGTCTGCTCGCGCTCGTCATTGCCGCCGCCGAGACCGGCGCCACGGTGACGACCGACGGCGTCGATTTCGTCGATGAAGATGATGCAGGGCGCGTTCTTCTTGGCCTGCTCGAACATGTCGCGGACGCGGCTGGCACCGACGCCGACGAACATTTCGACGAAGTCAGAACCTGAAATGGTGAAGAACGGCACGTTGGCTTCGCCCGCGACCGCACGCGCGATCAGGGTCTTGCCGGTGCCGGGAGGGCCGACCAGCAGCACGCCGCGCGGGATACGGCCGCCGAGGCGCTGGAATTTGCCGGGGTCGCGGAGGAATTCGACGATCTCCTGCAGGTCCTGCTTGGCTTCGTCGACGCCGGCGACGTCCTCGAAGGTGACGCGGCCATGCGCTTCCGTCAGCATTTTTGCGCGCGACTTGCCAAAGCCCATCGCCTTGCCGGCGCCGCCCTGCATCTGGCGCGACAGGAATATCCAGACGCCGATCAGCGCGATGAAGGGCAGCCAGGAGACCAGCAGCGAGACGAACCACGGCACGTTGTCGCCGGGCGGCTTCGCGGTGATCTGGACCTTGCTGTCATAGAGGCGTTTCACCAGCGTCGGATCGCTGGGGGCATAGGTCTGGAAGCTCGAGCCGTTGGTGAAGGTGCCGTGGATATCCGGCCCCTGGATCACGACGTCGCGCACATTGCCGCGATCAACTTCGCTCAGGAGCTGGGAGAAGGCGATGTCCTGCGAGGAGGCGCGCTGACCCGGATTCTGGAAGAGCGTGAACAACGCCAACAGCAGCAAGACAATGATAACCCAGAGGGCGAAATTGCGCAGATTGGCGTTCATCGATCTTCCTTCGTGGTCGCGCGGATCGCGGCCCTAATCCTTGGGCATACGAGGAAATCCCCAAGGAATCCTCATCATTAGACGCATACAATTTAGGTGCCGTCCCGGTCGCTGCCAAGGGAACGAGATGGGACTATTTATCCCATCTTAGAGCGATTCCCGCTGAAATAATGGCGACCTGGCCGGGGTTTTTCCTGCCTGGTTAAGGTGTCCTGACGCGGTACAGCAGAAACGGCCGGTGTCATGGTCCGCCCTTCACGTCCCGTTACAAGTCCTTTGGGGACCGCCGGGCCGGTGCAGGCCTGATGTGGATACGCCCGCCGGCAAGGCTGATCAAGGCTCCCGCGAGGGTCTGCTTCAGGATCGCACGGCCATTTGCCGGGGCACGGGGACCCGCGGCGGCCGGCTGATTGATGGCCTGATCGAGCGCAGCCAGGAGGGTCTCGACCTTGCCCAGTTCCGCCGGCCCTTCGTGGCCCAACGCGTTAACGGCCCGCAGCAGCAGCCGCAGCCGGACCTCCTCCGGCAGGAGGGCAAAGGCTTCGGCTTCGAAAAAGGTTTGGGCCTCGACGCTGCGACCACCCGCCTGCGGCGCATCGCCGCGATCCCGCAAACGGAGGAAGCGCTCGGCGCCATCGACCAGCACCTCGACCGCGGCATTGGCACGCGACAGCCGCGTCGCGAGCCGCGCAAGACTCCTGCTGTCGCCACCTTCGGCCGCGAGCTGCGGCAGCAGCGCGCGCAGCCGTGGCCGGGTGAAGGCGGTGTCGCGATTGGTGGGGTCGTCGGCAAACGAGATCTTCGCCCGCTTCAAGGTCGCGATCAGCTGCGCCTTCGGGACATCGAGCAGCGGACGCGCCAGCACGATGCCGTCGCGCTCCGTGAGGCGCGCCATCGCCGACAGCCCGGCAAGCCCACTGCCGCGGAGCAGGCGCATCAACAAGGTCTCGGCCTGGTCGTCGCGGGTGTGGGCGGTCAGCACATGGCTTGCGCCGGCGGCGCGCGCCGCCTGCGCAAGCAGACGGTAGCGGGCTTCGCGTGCAGCGGCGGGCAATCCCGTCTTCGGCTTGGTGCCGCGCCAGCGCAAGGTCCGGTGCGTCAGGCCGAGCGCGGTTGCGAGCCGCTTGACCTCGCGCGCCTCGCGCGCGGCTTCCGGACGCAGGCCGTGATCGACGGTGACGACGAGAAGACGAGGACCGCGCGAAAAACTGCGCTGCCAGCGTGCGGCGAGCCACATCAGCGCGACCGAGTCAGGGCCGCCGGAAACTGCGAGCATCAGCGCCGGCGCAGCTTTCAGCCCGGCGAAGAGCTGCTTCGCCGCGCGTGCCGAAATCGGTGAATTGTCGTCGTCTGGCATGACGCTGCAATCGTCCGCGGGTGGACCGACTGTTTAGCGCAACGCCGTCCGCTTTGTCAGTGAACAACGCCTGGGATCAGCACTTCACCCGCTTCTGCTCGCGATCCACCGCGGCTTTGACGCCGCCCGACGCACGCGGATATTTGCGGCCGACTTCGCCGAAGGCGGCGCAGGCGGCTTCCTTCTCCTTCAGCGCCGCCAGCGACTGGCCGAGCCGCAGCAGGGCATCCGGCGCCTTGGCCGATTTGTCGTACTTCGTGGTAACGGCAAGGAAGGCTTCGGCGGCGTCGCGATATTGCTGGCGCTGATAGTAGCTCTCGCCGAGCCAGTATTGCGCGTCGCCGAGCAGCGGGTCGCTCGGATATTTCTGCGCAAAATTCTTCATGGTCTGCTCGGCCAGCGCATAGTCCTTGCGCTGCATGTAGCCGATGCCGAGGTCGAACTCGTCGCGCGGCGTCGCCGAGGGCGGCAAGGTGGTGAGGCCAGCGCCCGCCGCCTGCCCCTGCTGGGCCGGCGGATAGCCGGGCTGTGCTGCCGGCGGCACGCCTTGCTGATAGCGCGGGCTGGTGTTGGCGAGATCGAGCGGCTCGCCGGCGTTGCGCCCGCCGGGCGCGCCGGCTCCCGCCGGCATCGGCTGCTGTCCGCCGCCAAGGGCGCGCGGTGCGCCGGGCGCGTTCGGGTTCTGGCTCGGGTCGAAGGAATCGCCGCGGCGGCGCGTGCCGGGGGCGCCGGGCGCCGGCTGCTCCTGAATGATCGGCGCGGGAGCGGCGATCTGCGGCTGCTCGTAGTTCGGCTGCACGGCCTGCTGCTGCTGGCGATAAGGCGGCGCGACTTGAGCGGGCGGCATGGCGGCGGCGTTGGGCTGGCCCTGTCCGGGCGCGGCTTGCGCACCGCCTTCGAGCGCCCGCAGGCGGTCCTCGAGCTGGCGGTTGCGGTATTGCAGCTCCTCGTTCTGGCCGGTGAGCTGGCGCAGCTGGTTCTCCAGCCGCTCGATACGCATCTCGGGATCATCGTCCGACTGCGCCAAAACAGGCGAACTCAACAAGACCGGCGAGCAGAAGGAGAGCAGCGCGGCGATGGCCACGGTGCCGGTAAAGACCTTGGATCTGGATGACATCTTGCCCTGACGACGAAAGCGAAATGGTCTGCGACGGAACATTCGACGCGCCACACATTGAAAGGCACTACGCCAAAAATGTGGCTGGCACCACGGGGTTGCTGTCACAGATCGCTGAAACGAAACCGGCGCCCGAGAGGGCGCCGGCATAATCGGTTTCTGAAGATGAACGGCGGCTGACCAGAAGCGTCAGGAGCTCGCGTTCAGCACGGTCACGGCACGACGGTTCTGCGACCAGCAGGAGATGTCGTTACAGACGGCCACCGGCCGCTCTTTGCCGTAGGAAATCGTGCGCATGCGGTTGGCGTCGATCCCGCGCGAGGCGAGGAACGAACGCACCGACTGGGCGCGGCGCGCGCCGAGCGCAATGTTGTATTCGCGGGTGCCGCGCTCGTCGGCATGACCTTCGATGGTGAAGGAGTAGCGCGGATAGTTCTGGAGCCACTGCACCTGCTTCTCCAGGGTCACCATGGCCTGCGGGGTCAGATCGGTCTGGTCGCTCTCGAAGAACACGCGGTCGCCCACGTTCACGACGAAGTCCTGCGGGCTGCCCGGCGACGCCACGCTCCCGTTGGCGTCCAGGGCCGAGTTCTGCTTGGCGCAGGCGCCCATCGACAGTGCGATGGCGACCACCGCGGCCAGCTTCAATCCCTGGAGGATACGCATAGGATATTTCATTCCGGAGCCTCCACGCTCACGTTCGTCCACTGCTGTCCGGTCTACAGGGGGTTGGTTAAGCGAACGTTCCGTCAACCTTGACGGAACCTTGCCTCAGCCGGTCAAATGCCCCCAACCCGCGAAAAGCAATCGTCATGGTTAATGGGTTGTAAATGTGGCGCGAGGGTGAAGGCAAGCCGCGTTAACCGGCAAAAACGCTGGCCTTGCTTGAATTTTGGGCCTGAGAGCGGAGAATCCCGGAAGCGCCTTCAGGCAAGGCGTGCGCGCCTCGATCAGGCGAGGGCGGCTTCCGCCACCAGCACCGGCCGCTGCGGGACCTGACGCTGACCGCCGCGCCCGAACAGCATCCGCCGCTCGAAGGCGGTGGACCGCATGATCGGATAGCGTTCGAACACCTTCTTGCGGAAGGTCGGGAAATCAGCCGCCATCAGTCCGAACGGCTTGGTGAGGCCGGGCACCAGCCGCGGCTCGGCGATGGTCTCGTGCAGGAACACCCGCCGATAAAACGCCTGATGCTCGGGACGCACGATGGCAAGGCCGAGATCGGCATTGAAATGCTCGCACGCCATGTAGGCGAGCCGGGTCGTCAGATACGGTAATTCCGGAACGCGCTTGACCTGGTCGGGATCGGCGACAAAGCGGGTCGGATCGATCATGACCTCGCCGCGATCGAGCCGCGGCAGCAGGATGTCCGGGAAGACGTCGGCCGAGGTGGATTCGCGCCATTCCGAGGTCAGCACGCTGATGCGCACCGAGCTGCAAAGCTGGCCACGGAGATAGACGCCGAAGGTCCAGGCGTTCGGCTGTTCGTCGTAGCGGTCGGTGACCCGCGCTTCCGCCGTTTCCTTGACGGCGCCTTCGCGCAGATAGGCGCGGTAGCGGAGATTATAGATCTCTTCCTTCTCCGCGGCCGTTTCCGCAAGATGATAATCGACGTCGGTCAGGAGCTCCGCACCCCGTCCAACAGCCGAAATGATCGCTCTGGCTGAGGACTGCATTCCAACTCCTTACGCACCACCGCTCACCACGCGCGCGAAGACAACTTCCACGCGCGTAATGAATTGTTAACAGCTTCTTAACAATGAAGCAAAGCAATCGAAGGGTTAGGGTTAACCCCCCGTAGGACTACGGTGTCCAGCAACAGACTGAAACGACAGGGAATTCCCGATGACGGGCTTAGGCGAAGGAGCGCGATCCGACGACCTGGAGCAGGCTCTCGCCGCGCCGTCCATGCGAGGCGTTGAGGAGCTGGCGCATCCGCACGGCGGGCACCGGACGGCTGAACAAATAGCCCTGCGCCTCCGAGACGGTGCCGTCGGCGCTGATCAGCTCAAGCTGCTCGTTGGTCTCGATGCCCTCGACCACGACGGCCATGCCGAGGTCGGCCGATAGCCGCGCGACGCCGCGCAGCAGCGTCAGCGGCCGGTCGGTGTCGATGCCTTCCAGGAAGGAGCGGTCGATCTTGACCTTCTGCATCGGGAAATTGTGCAGATAGCTGAGGCTCGAATAGCCGGTGCCGAAATCGTCCAGCGAGATGCGCACGCCGAGCGCATGCAGCTGCGACAGGATATCGTGGGTCAGCTGGGTATTGCGCAGCAGCGAGGATTCGGTGATCTCGATCTCGAGGCGATGCGCCGGCAGGCCCGACACTTCGAGCGCGTAGCGGATCTCGCTGAGCACGTCGCGCTGGTGGAATTGCTGCGGCGAGAAGTTGACGGCGACGCTGACCCCGTCCGGCCACTTCATGCATTCCATGCAGGCGCGGCGCAGGATCCAGCGGCCGAGATCGACGATCAGGCCCATATCCTCGGCGACCGGGATGATGTCGACCGGCGAGACCGTGCCGCGCACCGGATGGTTCCAGCGCAGCAGCGCCTCGCAGGTGGTGATCCTGCCGGACTTGAGGTTGACCAGCGGCTGGTAGAACAGCTCGAACTCCTCGTTGGCCAGCGCCTTGCGCAGGTCGAGCTCGAGGATGCGGCGGGCCTCGACGGTCGCCGCCATCTCGTCGCGAAAGAAGCAGAAGGTGCCGCGGCCGTCGGCCTTGGCGCGGTACAGCGCCATGTCGGCGTTCTTGAGCAGCGTATCGGCGCTGGCGCCGTCCGGCGAGGTCAGCGCGATGCCGACGCTGGCGCCGATCTCGACGAGGTGATTGTCGATACGGTAACGCTCGCTCAGGCGTTCGACGATACGGCGGGCGAGGCTCGCGGCATCCTCGGGCGCGCCGATGTTCTGCTGGAACACGACGAACTCGTCGCCGCCGAAGCGGGCGACGAAATCGTCGGGACGCAGCATCTCGCGCAGGCGGTTGGCGACCGCGCACAACAGCTGGTCGCCGCAGGGATGACCGAGCGTGTCGTTGACCTGCTTGAACTGGTCGAGATCGACGAACAGCAGCGCGGAGAGCCGTTCGGCGTCGTGCGATTGTGCCAGCAGCCGCTCGATCTCGTCGCGGAACGAGACCCGGTTGGGCAGCGCCGTGAGCTCGTCATAGCGGGCGAGATGGCTGATACGGGCTTCGGCGTTGGTGCGCTCGGTGATGTCTTCCAGCAGCAGCACGGTGCCGCCGCCGGTCATCGGCTGGAACGTCCAGGACAGGGTGCGGCCGCGCGAGGGATCCGGATCGGCGGTGACGACCTCGCAGATCCGCGCATGCTCGATCTCGGCCAGAACCTGCTTGCCGCTCTCCGCCGAGAGGGAGCCTGCGGCGACGCAGGCCGCGACGATGTCGACGGCCGTGGCGCCGCGCTTGACCAGGTCTTCAGGCAATTCCATCAGTTCGCCGAAGCGATGGTTCATCACCGCAAGGCGGCCATCGGCGCGAAACATGCACAGGCCGTGCGGCATGTTGTTGAGCGCCGTATCGAACTGGCTCGCCAGCGCGGACTCGCGGAAGCTCGAGGTCAGCGCCTTCACGAAGATCGCGTGCAGGGTGAGGTTGATATTCTTCAGCCCGATGAAGAAGAACACGAGCAGGATGGCGAGCCCGATATGATAGAAGCCGCCGTGCAGCACGAGAGCGAGCGACATCGGGAAGCAAGCGAGCGCGATGTGCCACTGGATCATCCGGGGCTGGCCGTAGTTGCGAGCGGCGCCGCCAGCGGTGTAGCCAATGCCGATGGCGACACAAAGCATGTCGGCAACAGCATCCTCGTTGAGATAGATGACCACGAAGGCCCATAGGCCGAGCACCGCGGCATAGCTGATCGCACCGAGCCAGTAGCGCGGCTCCAGGTTCTTGGCCTCGTCGAATGATAGCGGGTGCGTGCGGTTTTCGTAGCTACGCATCTGGAACGCACGCGCGGTGCCGATGGCGATCAGAAGAAATGCGAGCGGCCAGAGCCAGACGTCGCCGGTCTTGAGCGCAGTCATGACCGCGGCCACGGCCGCGGAGGCCGAGCCCAGGAAGATCGCCCAGAAATTCTGAACCATAGAGTTGATCAGAGCGGCGTAGAGTATCGGCTCCAGCTCGTCTCGATCGCTCTGCTTCTGGTCAGCCAGCTGCATTGCCTGTTACGCGTCCTGTTTGGCGCGTACTTTTACCCAGCCGAGATGAAGTCTTTCTGAGGGAACATCGTTAAAGTCGAGTTGTTTTTCGGCAATAGCGAACCTGTTTCCGCTGAAATATCAAGCAACTAGGCAATCGTTGCCGAGCACAAGGTGAAGGAAAGCTTGCTTTCCTCACCGAACCCGAAAAAATCGGCGCGTTTTTTCGAAAACATCGCGCGTCCAAACGCGCGCTACGAGAACCACGTTCCGATGGAATCGGAACGTGGTTCTCGATTCTTGTTTTGACGCGTTTTCTTCGCGCGAACCGGTACCCGCTTCGCTCGAAAACGCTCTATTGACCCGCCGTGGAAGACAGTAGCGGCGACCATGCCGGGTCGGAGGCGAATCCCGGCGTCGGCACCTTCAGCTCGTTGCGGCCGGAGATGTCGACGGAGAACAACGACGGTCCGCCGGCGCCGCCGGGATCGCGGAAGAACATCAGTACGCGGCCGTTCGGCGAGAAGGTCGGGCCTTCATTGTGATAGCCGGAGGTGAGCAGCCGCTCGCCGCTGCCATCCGGCTTCATCACGCCGATCGAGAACTGCCCGCCGCCTTGCCTGGTGAAGGCGATGTAATCGCCGCGCGGCGACCACACCGGCGTCGAATAGGTGGCGTTGGTGTCGTCCTTGGAGAAGGAGATGCGCTGAGCCTGTCCGCCGCCCGCCGCCATCACATAGATCTGCGACCTGCCGCCGCGATCGGATTCAAAGCAGATGCGGGTGCCATCCGGCGAGTAAGACGGAGACGTGTCGATCGCCGGCGTGTCGGTGAGGCGCGTGGTCGAGCGCGAGCGCAAATCCATCACGAACAGATTGGAATTACCGCCCTGCTGCAGGCTCATGATGACGCGCTGGCCGTCCGGCGAGAAACGGGGCGCAAAGGTCATGCCGGGGAAGTTGCCGACGGTCTCGCGCTGGCCGGTCTCGATATTGAAGAGATAGACCTTCGGATCGCCCTGCCCGAACTCCATGTAGGTGATCTCTTGCGAGTTCGGCGAGAAGCGCGGCGTCAGCACGAGGTCGGCGCCGCGGGTCAGGTAGCGCACATTGGCGCCGTCCTGGTCCATCATGGCGAGCCGCTTGACGCGGCGCTCCTTCGGCCCGGTCTCGTCCACGAACACGACGCGGCTGTCGAAATAGCCCTTCTCGCCGGTCAACTTCTCGTAGATCTGGTCGGAGATGATGTGGGCGATCCGGCGCCAATATTCCGGCGAGGTGAAATATTGCTGTCCCGCAAGCTGCTGGCCGGTGACCACGTCCCACAAGCGGAATTCGGCCTTGAGCCTTCCGTCCGGCTGCCGCGTCATGCGGCCGGTGACCAGCGCCTGCGCGTTGAGGGTCTTCCAGTTCTCGAATTGCGGCGCGACGTCGATGTTGCTGATGCGCTCGATGAAGGCGGCCTGGTCGATCGGGGCAAACAGGCCCGAGCGCTTCAGATTGTTGGTAATGACCTGGGTGACGCCGTTGCTGACATCGCCGTCGGCGGGCGAGCCCGGCACGAAATTGGAGATCGCGATCGGGATCGGCCGAAATTCGGTAGGGTCGATGCGGAGCCGCCCCTGCTGCGGCTGCTGGGCGAAGACCTGTCCACCCCCGAGCAGCGCGAGCGTCGATCCCGTGAGGGTCATGAAGCGGCGGCGGTTCATCGATCGAGCGTCATTCATCGCAAAATTCTTTTGTCCGGATGTCACAACATATCTTTCAGGCCGAAAGTCATTTCGATCTTCTTCCAGCCCTCATATTGCTGCCTGGGCATGAACGAATAGACCTGACATTGCACGATGGCGCGCTTGGCGCTCTCGGCCACGGCCTGGGCAATCGACTTGGACGGGCCGCGCACCTCGACGATAATAGGCTCGGCCGCAAGCGAGCCGTCGATCTTCATCGGGATGTCGATGTCGGCCTCGTATTGATCGGCGTCCTGCCCGTTATAGGTGGGCGTGAAGCAACGCCGGACCGCACTCGTGAACGCGCCCCGCCAGGTCGCAACGTTGTTGGAGGCCGTCCCGGAGGTCGTTCCAAGCGCAGCCGACGCGTTCAGCGCCGAGCCGCCGAGTTCATGCCGGGTCGGATCTCTCTTGTCGAGGTTGCGCTGAATCTGCGCGGGGTCGAACGGGCGCTCCATCGGCTTCGGCTGCTGCTGCGGCTGCACCGCCGCGACCTTTCGCTCCGGCGGCTTGGGCGGCGGCTTCTTGGTCTCCGGCTTCTTCAGGAGCTCGGCGAGCGGATCTTCCTTGGCCGGGTCAGGCTTCTTTTCCGCCGGCTTCGGCTCTTCCTTCGGCTTGGCTTCGGCGACGGGCTTCGGCGGCTCGGGCTTCTTTTCGACCGGCTTCTCGACGGGTTTTGGCGGCGGCTCGGGCGTCGCGTTGGTCTTGATCAGCTCTTTCTTCTCGGTGACCTTGCCGACAGCGTCTTCCTCGGGTTTGGCTTCGGCGATCTTCTCGACCTTGGGCTTCGGCTCTTTCTTGTCGCCGGTCTTCTGCCCCGACATCATCTTCGCGAGCTGATCGGAGGAGATGATGTCGATCGGAAGCGACTCTTCCGCCGGCACGAAAGCCCTGCTGCTATAGGCGAACAACCCCCATCCAAGCACAAGGACGTGGAGAGCAATCGACGCAACCAGTGTCTTGTCGACGTTCACCTTCACTGGCTTACGATCCCTGATCCGCCTCGGTGACGAGCGCCAGCTTCTTGAAGCCCGCGCCGGACAACAGGCCCATGACCTTGGCTACCGTTCCGTAGTCCGCCTTCTTGTCGGCGCGCAGATAGATGCGCTCCTCGAGCCCGCCGCGCGCGTCCGTGATCGCCTTCAGCTTCGGGATCAGCTCGTTGATCGCGATCTCGGAGTCGGCGATGAACACCTTGCCCTTGATGTCGACCGACATCTGGATCGGCTTCTGGTCGTTCTGCTCGAGGCTCTTGGCCTGGGTCTGCGGCAGGTCGAGCGGCACGCCGACCGTGAGCAGCGGCGCCGACACCATGAAGATGATGAGCAGCACCAGCATCACGTCGACCATCGGCGTGACGTTGATCTCGGCCATGACCGGCTTGCGCCGGCTGCGGCGCCCGCCGCCTCCGGACGAACTGGCTGCGTTCATGCCCATGGTCTGGTGCCCAAATTGCCCTTCACACTATACATGCCGTCCGTCAGCCCCGCTCGTCGATCTGGCGGGACAGAATGGCTGAAAATTCATCGGCGAAGCCTTCGAGCCGCTGGGCCTGCCGGTTCACCTCGGAGGTGAACTTATTGTAGAAAATAGTGGCAGGAATGGCGGCGATAAGGCCGACGGCGGTGGCAAACAGCGCCTCCGCGATACCCGGGGCGACCACGGCCAGGGAGGTATTTTTCGACGCCGCGATCGACTGAAAGCTCGACATGATGCCCCAGACCGTGCCGAACAGGCCGACGAAGGGGCCGGCGGAGCCGACGGTGGCGAGCACCAGCAGCCGGCGTTCCAGCCGCTCGATCTCGCGCGAAATCGAGACGTTCATCACCTTGTCGATGCGCATCTGAAGACCCGCGACCGAGCGGGCCTGGTTCTCGAACGAGCGCTTCCACTCGCGCATCGCGGCCACGAAACACGCCGCCATCGAGTGCGTCGGCTTGGCCGAGAGCGTGCGATAGAGTTCCTCGATCGACTCGCCGGACCAGAACGCCTGCTCGAAACGGTCCATCGAGCGGCGGGTGCGGGCAAACAGGAAGATCTTGTCGATGGCGATCGCCCAGACCCAGACCGAGCAGGCGAGAAGCCCTAGCATCACCGCTTTCACGATCCAGTGAGCCTGCCAGAACAGCGCGATCAGCGACACGTCCGCGGAAGCGGCAACCGGGAGGGCTGACTGAGCCACGTCGGCCGGATTCATAAGCAGTATCCTCTCAAGGCGATCGTTATCCGATGTTCCGCGGCAGCAAATGGCTGCCGGTTCCCCAACAGCCGCGCAAACCAGCGCGGCCGGCAAGCCCGCTCAAAGCCTTGTCTTTCTGGGGTGCAGGGCCTCGTCCAAAGCCGGCCGTCTGCATTCCCTGCCAAGATGTCAAAACTATGGGCCTCGACGACAGCTCCGGGCGCGATTGTCCATAATTACCAGAGCCCGCCGATGGTTAATGCGGGGTTACCAGGGGCGCATTTGGCTGCGGGAAAGGTAGGCAGCACAGGGGGATGGGGGCGGCGCCGCCCCATCGCAGTCATGCCCCGGCTCTTGACCTAGGCATCCAGTACGCCGCGGCCTCCACGTATCCCCCTTCGGGCCCCTCACCACTTCTCCTTCGACGTCCGCACGTCGAGCTCGAACGACCAGGCGCGTTCGGGCTGGCGGTAGAGGAAGGCGAAGGCATCGACGATGCCCTCGATGTCGATCAGGCTGTCCTCGCGCCCCGCAGCGTCCGGAAAGCGCGAGAAGATCTTGTCGCCGGCGATCGCGCCGTCGACCACGACATGGCCGACATGGATGCCGTCGCTCGCATATTCCTTGGCCATGGCTTGCGCCAGGGTGCGCAGGCCGGCCTTTGACGAGTTGAAGGCACCATAGCCGGAGCGTCCGCGCAGCGAGGCGCTGGCGCCGGTGAAGAGCAGCGTTCCCGTCTTCTTCGGCACCATGCGGCGCACTGCCTCGCGGCCAAACAGGAAGCCACCGAAGCAGACCACGCGCCAGGCCTGCTCGAAATACTCGGCCTCCATCTCGATGATCTTGCCGGGCGTGTTGTTGCCGGCGTTGTAGATGGCGAGGTCGAGATTTTCACCGGCGGCATCGAACAGTGCA
The DNA here is from genome assembly GCF_023073315.1 of Bradyrhizobium sp. 1. GTDB lineage: Bacteria > Pseudomonadota > Alphaproteobacteria > Rhizobiales > Xanthobacteraceae > Bradyrhizobium. Next base: position 205,368 of record NZ_JADPJH010000034.1, read on the forward strand.
GCGATGTCGCGCTCGCTCGTCGCGTCCGCGACGACGGGAACGGCATTGCCCCCCGCCTTCGTGATATCATCCGCAACGGCCTGCAACGCGGACAACGTCCGGCCCGCGACGATCACCTTGAGTCCGTCGACCGCAAAGCGCTTGCAGAGCCTTGCCCCGAGCCCGCGGTCCGGGCCGACGCCGATCACGATTGCCGTCTTCATTGCACGTCTCCGAAGATTGAAGGGTCAGGCCGCGGAAGCCGGTTCGGGGCAGTTGGTCAGCCGCGCGGGATTGCCGACCGCGGTGCAGCCTGCGGGAATGTCCGACGTCACGACCGTATCGGCGCCGATCTTCGCAAATTCGCCGATGCCGATGTCGCCGAGGATGGTTGCACCGCCGCCGATGAAAACGCCGCGGCCGATGCGCGGCGAGCGCGCCGGCAGCTCGCCACGACGGCCGATGCTAACGTTCTGGAGGATAGTGACGTCGTCGCCGATCACCACATTGGCGCCGATCACGATGCCGGTGGCGTGGTCGAGATAGACGGACGAACCGATATGTGCGGCGGGATGAATGCTGACTTGCAAGACGTTCGACGCCTCGTTCTGGAACAGCAGCGCGGCATCGCGATGGTCGCGGCGCCAGAGCCAGTTCGAGACGCGCCAGGCCTGCAGCGCGACATAGCCCTTGTAATGCAGCAGCGGCGGCAGCAGGTCAGCGATGGCGGGATCGCGGCGTGCGATCGCCTGCAAGTCCTGGCTGGCCAATTCGACCAGGTCCGGCGCGTCATGAAAGGCGTCGCGGGAAAAGGACGTGAAGCGCGCGCGCTCGGTGGCGCCGCTGCCAAGCCGCTGCCCGATCAGATCGGCCAGGGCGCCGGCAAAATCATCATGCGCGAGAACGGCGCTCGCAACGGCCTGGCCGAAGACGGGATCGGCAGCCGCCGCACGCTCCGCTTCGCCGCGGATCGCCTGCCAGAAGCTGTCGCTCGCCTTGGTCGCAGCTTCGGCCATCACCGCCTCCGGTCCGTCGCACCCCGTAACGGCGAATATAGGCGGTCCGGATCAAGGCGCCAGTGATGCCGGCGGGAGGCAACTGCTCGCAAAGCGACCGGAGCATCACGAACCTTTGGCCGGCAATCTCCCAAAAACCAAACCGCCCGCCTGCGGGGTGCGCAAGCGGGCGGCTCGGGGCCATCAGGACTTTGGGGCATGCGCCTGAAGGCTTTGAGAGGTGTCAGCCCTTCAAGTTCAACCTTGAAGTTCAGCCTTGAAGTTCAGCCTTGCGGCTGGTCGGTCGGCGGCGGGGTCGGGCGCGTCTTGTGCTGCGCCATGAACTGGTCGAACTCTGCCTTGTCCTTGGCGTGACGCAGACGGTCGAGGAAGTTCTTGAACTCGACCTGCTCTTCCTCGAGCCGCTGCAGCGTCTCGGTGCGGTATTCATCGAAGGCACGGTTGCCGGAGGACGGCGGGCCGAAGCCAAAGCCGAAGCCATGGCGCTCCATGCGGCCGCGCATGCGGTCCATCTTGTACTGCATCCGCTCCATCTTGTTCTGCCAGCGGTCCTGATTGCTCCAGCACGACATTCTTCTGCTCCCGAGTGTGAAAAAGAGAAGGGCAAGTCCGATCGGCCACCAGATGATGAAGCCGAGGATGGTCACGGCAATCCAGCCGGGATGCCATGGCGTGTTGAGCATGCGGGGACGCTCGTATTGTTGGTCTTGGTCCGAAGGGCCGCGCCAGCGATTGACATCAGCGGTGTAGGCCATTTCCGATCTCCATGACGGCGTCTGAGCCGTTGTGAATGTAAATAACATTTACATAGCTAAATCATCCCGCGATTTTGTCAAGCCGACCACCCGACAGGGGCGCGGGATTATTTGCGCAACTTTATTTCGGCTTGCCCCAAGGACCACCCGGAGTACCGCCGGGCGGCACGCCAGAACCGGAGGCCGCCTCCGGTGGCACCGGTGGCGGCTCAGCGCCTTTCGCCGGAGCACGGCGGTCGGTCGGGAAGCCGAGGCCGCGCAGATAGATCAGCACCTCGGCCTCGAGCAGCTCGTCCGGTGACATCGGCAGTTTTCGCCGCGCGGCATCGCCGCGGGAGAACAGCGAGGCGACGCCATGCGCCATCGACCAGATGTGCAGGGCCATCATCATGGCGGGTGGCCGAGGCGCGCCCCGAGGCGCGAGCGCCGCAAGGCGCTCGGCGGCGGCGCGAATGACATTAAAAGCGCGCTCGCTGGCGGCCTGCAGCGCCGGATTGGCGTCGACCGGCAGGCCGGATTCGAACATCGCATTGTAGAAGGCCGGCTCCTCGCGGGCGAAGGCGAGATAGGCCCTTCCGACACGCTCGAACGCGGTGACGGTGTCGGGGCGCCCGTCATCCCAGGCCCCGGTCAGGCGCGACTCGAACTGCTCGAAGCCACGCTGGGCGATCGAGGACAGCAGTTCGTCGCGATCGCGGAAATGGCGATACGGCGCCGCAGCGCTGACGCCGGCCATGCGCGCGGCATCGGCGAAGGTGAAGCCGGCCGCGCCCTTCTCGGCGATCAACCCGAGGGCGGCTTGCAACAGCGCTTCCTTCAGATTGCCGTGGTGATAGCCGCGCTCCGCGCGGCGCTCTTCCTTGCGCCAGCTCATGTGAACGAGCTTTACATGAGCCGGGCGTGAAGGTCACTAGCGGCGAGCGGGAAGTGATTAACTCCGTACTTCCACGGGCCACCGGGCCGATGAGCCAGCATCGCGCCCGGAATCGGCCTCGCCAGAAGCTACATCTGCGGAATCGGCATCACGGGCATGACCTCAACGGCCTCACCCGGGAAGATCGCAAAATGCGGATGGTTCTCGAACAGTTTTGCGGCCTCCTCCTGTGAGGCGGCCCGCACCACCGTGAAACCGGTCAGCGCGTTGCTCATCTCGGTGACGCCGTTTCCGTCGATCCGGCGGGTCTTGCCGAGCGGACCGCCCAGCTCGACGATAACATCCTTGTGCTTCTCGACCCAGCCGTGCCAGCCGGCCATGCCCTCACGCTCTTTCGCCTTGCGCTCGGCCTCGGGAAGCGCATTCCAAGCGGCCATTTTCGGTCCGCTCATGCTGCCGAGATAAACGGCGAGGAATTTGTGTTCGGTGCTCATCGGCTCTCTCCTTGTTGATGGATCGACTACGGCCGCGACGTGATCGCGGCAGCTATCTCTTCAGGCCGTCGAAACCGGCGGCGGCCGCTTGCACGTCAGGCGGAAAGTCGGACATTTCCTGCACCTGCCGGATCTCGATGATCTCGTTGGCGGAGGCCGGGCACTTCTTGGCCCAGGCGATCGCTTCCGCGCGCGAATCCACCTCGATCATCCAGTAGCCGCCCAGAACTTCCTTGGATTCAGCGAAGGGGCCGTCGGTGACGACGGGTGCGCCGGACGCAAACGAGACGCGCGCGCCCGTCGATGGCGGGTGCAGGCCGTCGAGCGTGATCAGGATGCCGGCATCCTTCAGCGCTTCGTTGTAGCGCATCATCGCGGCGACGCGTTCGGGATCGAGTTGGACGTCCGCCGGCGCGCTCTCGTAGCCGAGCGGGATCATGAGCATCATGAATCGCATGGTGAGGTCCTGTTTCTTCGCTGCGTGGGCGCTGGAGGATCTGTCCGGCCCATACTCCCAATTCAAGACGAACGGCCTTCTACAAGACCGACATGGCTGTGAAAATTATTTCGAAGGTTGTTGCGCCGCGCTAACGGGGTTGCGGCAGGAACCGGCCGTGCTGGAAGGCGGCGCCGAAATACACCTCGATGCGGCGGATCTTGTCAGCGGCGAAGGTGAAGAACTCGGTGTTGCGAAAGCTCCTGCCATCTGTCGCCAGGCAGTGATAGGTGACGAAGGCTTCGTTGCCGGCGACGAAGATGCGCTCGATGTCGTGGCGCACGATCCAACCGGTGTCTTTCCAGCAGCGCTCGAAATAGGTCGCCTTGTCGAGGTCATCGTCGAACGGGCTGGTGAAACGGAAGTCGTCGGCCAGCGCGGCACTGACCTGCTGCCGGTCGTTGGCAAGATAGGCGGCGAAGAGGCTTCGAATCAGGTGTTCGCGGTTCTCGGTCATTGGTGGCCTCCCTGAAGGACGTCTTCTCGAAGACGATTCACGCACGACCGCGCCGACATCCGCACACCGCGAAGCCCGCCGAGGCCTTTCTCGCCGAGACCAAAGCGCAGTAAAAGGAACGCAACCAGCCTTCTCGAACACAGGATAAATCGCCCATGCCCGCCTCCCCGCAGAAAGTCGCCCTCGTCACCGGAGCCGCGCGCGGCATCGGGCTTGCGACCGCGAAGAAGTTCCTTGGCGAGGGCTGGCGCGTGGCGCTGCTCGACATCCAAGGCGAGTTGCTCGACCGCGCGGTCGCCGGGATCGGCGAGAGCGAGGCGACGCTGGCGCTGACTTGCGACGTCTCGGACACGGATGCGGTTGCTGCCGCGATGAAAACGGTCGAGCAGCGGTTCGGCCGGCTCGATGCGCTGGTCAACAATGCCGGCATCGCCGTGTTCGCGCCGCTGATGGACACGTCGGAGACCGACTGGCGCCGCGTGCTCGAGGTCAACCTCACCGGCCCGTTCCTCTGCACCAAGGCCGCGGTGCCCTTGATGCGCGAGGCCGATGGCGGCGCCATCGTCAACATCACCTCGATCTCGGCCGTGCGCGCCTCGACGCTGCGCTCGGCCTACGGAACCAGCAAGGCGGGCCTTGCCCATCTCACCAAGCAGCTGGCGGTCGAGCTTGCCTCACTCAACATCCGCGTCAACGCGGTCGCGCCGGGGCCGGTCGACACCGCGATGGCGAAGCAGGTCCACACCAAAGAGATCCGCGCCGACTATCACGACGCCATTCCGCTCAACCGCTACGGTTTGGAGGAGGAACTCGCCGAAGCGATCTACTTCCTGTGCTCGGAACGATCGAGCTACATCACCGGCCAAATTTTAGCCGTCGATGGCGGCTTCGATGCGGCCGGCATCGGCCTGCCGACGCTGCGCGGGCATAGGCGGAACGGCTAGGCACGGGAATTGTAGGGTGGGCAAAGCGCAGCGTGCCCACCAACTTGCCTCAAACGCGGAGAGATGGTGGGCACGCTACGCTTTGCCCACCCTACGGCACCGCATTCGTGGAGTGCATCATGCGACGCGTCACCGTCCTCAAAGCCCTGTTGCTCGTCGCGCCCCTGCTCGCCTCCGCGCCCGCCGCGGCCGAGATCCGCATCATCCAGTCGCCGGGCGGACAGGTCGGGCCGTTCCTCGACCTGTTCGAGAAGGTGCGCGAGAGCGGCGAGCGCGTGGTGATCGACGGTCCCTGCCTGTCGGCCTGCACGCTGGTGCTGAGCATCGTGCCGGGCGAGCGCATCTGTGTCACGAAGCGCGCCGTGCTCGGCTTCCATGCTGCGCGATCGGTTGACTGGCGCGGGCGCTTTTCAGCCGAGCCGGAAGCCTCCGAAGCGGTGCTCGAGGCCTATCCCGGTCCGGTGCGCGACTGGATCAGCCGCCGTGGCGGTCTCACCTCGCGCCTGCTGGTGTTGAAGGGGCGCGACCTCGCCGCGATCTATCCGCGCTGTCGTTGAGGGGGCGACCGCCAGACGGGTCAGTCTTCTAAAACAGATATTGAATCATCGGCGCCAGCTTCGCGCTTGCGCAGATGAGCATCCCCCAAAGAGCAAAATTGATCTGTAGCGCCGTCGCCATCGGCCGCTCCCCTTCCAAGTTACGTCCATCCCGATGTGTAGAATTTGTGAATGAATGATTAGCGATTTTGACCCGCGGTTCACAGCCTAATATTGCGCCAGTTGTTGTGCGATGCGATCCGACGAGAACGACCGGCCGATCCGGCCGTGATGTGACGATCCGCTGCCTGTCCCGCTTCCCGTAGCAACGGAAAGCGGAACACGGCGCATCAGGCGACCTCGCCTGTCACATTCCTTCCGCGGGGCAGTTCACCATCCAGGGAATGCCGAACTTGTCGACGCACATGCCAAAGCCCTTGGCCCAGAAGGTCTTGCTGAAGGGCATGGTGACGCTGCCGCCGTCGGCAAGCGCGTTGAACTTGCGCTCACCGTCCGCGGGGTCCGCGACCGTGAACGAGACCGCAAAGCCCTGAGGCTTGTGAAAATGCTCGGCCGGTACGTCCGAGGCCATCAGCACGGTGCCGCCAGGTAGCGACATTCGTGCGTGCATGATCGTCTTCTCGCGGCCGGGCGCAGCCGGCATGTCCGGCGGCGCGTCCGATGACCGCATCATGGCGTCGATCTTGCCGCCGAGAGTCTTGGCGTAATGGTTGAACGCCGCCTCGCAGGTGTCCTGATAGAACAGATAGGGATTGAGCATCGTTTCTCTCCTTTTGTTCGCCTGGGCCTTACTTCTCGGTGAGCTTCTTCAGGCTGACGAGGCCGGCCTCAAAGTCCTTGCCGATCATGTTGTCCATGTTGATGAAGACCTGCATCACCTTGGACATGAATGGGGCCGGACCGTACATCGCCCACGTGACCAATGTGGCATCGCCTTGCGGCACAAAGGTGAACTCGGCGGTGTTGTGACCCTCGAACGGTCGCTCGAAATCGAGCTTGATGCGCAGTTTTGACGACGCATTCGCCTCGAGGATCTCCATGTGGCCGGCGCCGACATTGTTATTCCCGTCCCAGGCATAGGTCGCGCCCTTCCCTGCTGCGGTTCCGCCAAAGGTCCGCTTCATGGCGGGATCGCGGTTCTCATAGGGCGACCAGTTGGTCCAGAAGTGGAAATCGGAAACGAGCGGATAGATCGCATTGGCGGGCGCCTTCAGCGCCAGGGAGCGCTCGACGCGGAACGTGTCGGGTTTTGTCAATGCAAAGACGAGGATGCCCGCGATTCCGACCGCGAGCACGATGGCGATGATGGCAATGGCTTTCAGCATAAGGAACTCCTTGGATACGGAGTTAAGACGAAGCGGTCGGGCTGGGGCCGACAATCGCAAACGCAATTATTTTGCGTCACTTCGCCTTCGCGCCCTGCCGAGCGCCGCCGCCCTTCGGCTGGCTGTCGCGGATCAGGCGATCGATGTGCATGCGGATGTGGGCGGCTTCGGCCGAGGTGTTGGCGAGGGCGATGGCGCGGTCGAAGGCGATGCGGGCTTCGTCATTGCGGCCGAGCTGCATCAGGAAGGCGCCGCGCACGCCATAGAAATGGAAGTAGTTGGCGAGTTTTGGCGCCAGCGGCTCGATCAAATCGAGCGCGGCCTGCGGCCCGCGCACCTTGGACACCGCGACCGAGCGGTTGAGCGTCACCACGGGCGAGGGCTGTACTAGCTCCAGCGCGCCGTAGAGCAGGTCGATCTGGGCCCAGTCGGTCTCCTCCGGCGTCGCGGCGCGTGCATGCAGCGCCGCGATCGCGGCCTGGATCTGATAGGGTCCGCTGCTGCGGTGGCGCATCGCCTTGTCGATCAGCGCCAGGCCTTCCGCGATCATGGTGCTGTTCCACAGCGAGCGATCCTGGTCGTCCAGCAGAATGAGGGAGCCATCCGCGGCAAAGCGCGCGGCGCTGCGCGCATGCTGCAACAGCAGCAGCGCGGCGAGCCCCATGATCTCCGGCTCGCTCTGGAACAGGCGCAGCAACAGCCGCGCCAGCCGGATCGCCTCTTCGCACAGCGGCTTCCTGATCTCGGCAGTGTCGCCGCTGGCCGAATAGCCCTCGTTGAAGATCAGATAGATCATCGCCGCGACACCCGCGAGCCGGTCGGAGCGCTCGATCGCGCCGGGCGTCTCGAACGGCGTCCCGGCTTCGGCGACCTTGGCCTTGGCGCGGGTGATGCGCTGCTCCATCGCGGCATCCGAGACCAGGAAGGCGCGCGCGATCTGCTTCACCGTCAGGCCCGAGACGATGCGCAGCGCGAGTGCAATCTGTTGCGTCGCCGGCAGTTGCGGATGGCAGCAGATGAACATCAGCCGCAAAATATCGTCGCGATAATGCGAGCCGTCCAGCCGCTCGGCGAGCTTGCTTTCGGCGTCGTCGAGATCGGAGATCGCCTGATCGTCCTCAGGCAGCGGCTGCTGCTTGCGGGTGCGGCGCACCTCGTCGATGGCGACGTTGCGGCCCACCATGATCAGCCAGGCCGCGGGATCGCGCGGCGGTCCGTTCTGCGGCCAGGTTTTCAACGCGCGCAGGCAGGCGTTCTGAAAAGCCTCCTCGGCGGTATCGAGATCGCGGAAATAGCGCAGCAGCGCGCCCACCGCCTGGGGTCGCGCCGAGGTCAGCGCGGTCTCAATCCAGGAGGTGTCGGTGTCGCTCACGCCGAAATTCCTCCGGGCCGGAACACGCCGACGGGCCGCACTTCGTAGGCCCCACCGGGATTGGCAGCGCCGAGGTCACGCGCGACGTCGAGCGCCTCGTCGAGGTTCTTGCAGTCGACGATGTAGAAGCCGAGCAGCTGCTCCTTGGTCTCGGCATAGGGGCCGTCGAGCACCAGCGGCGGGTCTTCCTTCCGCAGGGTCGCGGCCGCCGTGGTCGGCAGCAGCCGCGCCACCGGGCCGAGCCGGCCCTGGCTCGTGAGCTTCTCCTGCACCAATGCGAGCTTCTTCATCACGGCTTCGTCCTGGTCCTTGCTCCAGGAGCCGACGAAGTCCTCGTCGTGATAGCAGAGGATCGCATAAAGCATGGGCAGCACCTTCCCTGAACGCTTGTTTTAAAGACGATCCACTATGCCCGGCCCCGACAGGGCTGCGGAAAAAAATTGCAAGAAAAATCCAGCGGATCGTGCCAAGGAGGGCCACCAAAAGCGGAACCTTATGAGGCACTTCGAATGACCGTGGGCATACTGGCCGTCCTGATCAACAGCACGCAGCAGAACTGGCTACCGGAGCGCTGGAAGGCCCGATTCGAGGCGGTCTGCGGCGGCCGTCGCGTGGTGCTGCTGCCCAATTCCGCGCTCGATCCGACCGAGGTGCACTATGCGGCCGTGTGGAAGCCGGTGCCGGGCGATCTCAAGGCGTTTCCGAACCTGCGCGCCATCTTCAACCTGGGCGCCGGCGTCGACGCGCTGATGGCGGACAACAGCCTGCCCGATGTGCCGCTGGTCCGCGTCGCCGTGCCTGACCTGACCAACCGCATGACCGAATATGTCGTGCTGCATGTGCTGATGCACCACCGCCAGGAGCTGTACTTGCGGGACTCGCAGCGCACCAAGCGCTGGGAGCCGACATATCAGTGGCCGGCAAGCGCGGTCACGGTCGGCGTCATGGGGCTCGGCACGCTCGGCGCGGACGCGGCCGATGTGCTGAGGCGGCTCGGCTTCCGCGTCACCGGCTGGAGCCGCAGCCCGCGCACCATCGAGGGCGTCGAATGTTTCCACGGCGCCGCCGGGATGGACGCCTTCCTGCGCACGACCGACATCCTCGTCAGCCTGTTGCCGCTGACGCCCGACACACATGGCATCCTCAATCGCGACGTCTTCACCAAGCTCAACCGCAAGAGCCCGCTCGGTGCGCCGGTCATGATCAATGCCGGCCGGGGCGGCTTGCAGAATGAAGCCGATATTCTCGCCTGCCTCGACGACGGCACGCTGGGCGCCGTCTCGCTCGACGTCTTCGTGCAGGAGCCGCAGCCGAAAGACAGCCGCTTCTGGACCCATCCCAAGGTGCTGCTGACGCCGCACAACGCCGCCGACACCGACGCGGACGAGATCTCGGCTTACGTTGCCGAGCAGATCGCGAAGTTCGAGGCCGGCGGCGCGCTGGAGAATGTGGTGGACCGCGGGCGGGGGTATTGAGGCGCTCCGCCCGGCCGAAGGAGGGACGCACCCGCCTCGTTCACCCTCTCTTAGCGAGAAGTTGATAGGCGTTGTTAACCAACGCTCAAACAACGAGTCGGACATGCGCTCGAGCCTCGGCCTCAGGATGCGGATCACGGTCGCGCTGGCGGTGACGGCGGCGGCGACCGCGCTGTTCGCCGTCGTCGGGGCGATGTGGATCATTGCGGGGATCATCGACCGCGCCGACCAGCGCGAGCTGCGCAGCCATTATGACGCGTTGTTGTCGCGGATCGCGGAAGAGTCCCGCCGTGCCGCTGCAATGAGCGCCGTCGTGGCCGCGATTCCGGCAACGCAGGAGGCGATGGCCAAGCAGGACCGCGAGACGCTGATGCGCCTGTTCGGGCCGGTTTTTGCTGCGACCAAGTCAGAGTACGGGGTCGAGCAGTTCCAGTTCCACGTGCCGCCGGCAACGTCGTTCCTGCGCGTACACCAGGCGGCAAAATTCGGCGACGACCTCTCGGGCTTCCGCAAGACCGTCATCGACGCCAACCAGGAGCGCAAGGTCGTGGTCGGCCTCGAAGGCGGCATCGCCGGGCTCGGCATCCGCGGTGTGGTGCCGATCGCGCAAGGGGGCAAGCATCTCGGCACGGTGGAATTCGGCCTGACTTTCGGCCAGTCCTTCCTCGACGACTTCAAGACCAATCGCCATGTCGACGTCGCCTTCCATCTCGCCGACGGCTCGGGCTTCAAGCTGTTCGGCGGCACGCTGAAGGGCAAGAGCTTCTTCGATGCGGCCGATTACGGCCGCGCCACCGGCGGCGACTTCACGGTGCGGCAGGCCAAGCTCGACACCACGCCCGTCGCGGCGCTGCTCGGGCCGATCAAGGATTTTTCCGGCAAGCCGCTCGGCGCGGTCGAGCTGGTGATGGACAATGCCGATTACGAGGCGTCCGCCGACCGCGCCTGGATGCTGGCGATCGGCATTGCCGCGCTCGGACTCGTGCTGGCGGGGATCGTCGGCTATCTCATCGCCCGCAGCATCTCGCGGCCAATCCTGTCGATCACGAACGTCATGCGCGAACTCGCGGACGGGCGTCTCGACGTCGCCGTTCCCGTCAGCAAGGCGAATGACGAGGTCGGCGCCATGGTGAAGGCGGTTGCGGTGTTCCGCGACAATGCCGTCAACTTTGGCAAGCTCCAGGCCGATCAGCACGAGGCCAAGGCGCAGTCCGAAGCGGAGAAGCGGCGCGCCTTCGCAGCCCTTGCCGACAATTTCGAGGCCAGCATCCGCGACGTCGTTACCACGGTGTCCGCCGCCGCCGTCGAGATGGAGCACACCGCGCGATCGATGTCGGCCATCGTCGAGCAGTCGCGCCAGCAGACCCGCACGGTGTCGTCGGCCTCGGCGCTGGCCTCGGAGAACGTGCAGACGGTCGCCGCCGCCGCCGAAGAATTGTCCTCGTCGATGACCGAGATCAGCCGCCGCCTCGCGCATGCGACCGAAGTGGTCGGCAAGGCCGCAAGCGACGGCCGGCAGTCGAATGCGCGCGTGCAGAGCCTTGCGGATGCAGCGCAAAAGATCGGCGACGTCGTTTCCTTCATCAGCGGCATTGCGGGGCAAACCAACCTGCTCGCGCTGAATGCGACCATCGAGGCTGCGCGCGCGGGCGAAGCCGGCCGCGGCTTTGCCGTGGTCGCCTCGGAAGTGAAGGCACTAGCGACCCAGACCGCGAAAGCGACGGAAGAAATCGGCGCACAGGTCACTGCCGTGCAGGGCGAGACCACCGGCGCCATCGAAGGCATCCAGTCGATCTGCGCGACGATCCAGCAGGTCGACGAGATCTCCGCGGCGATCGCCGCGGCTGTGGGCCAGCAGGGCACCGCGACGCAGGAGATCGCGCAGAACGTCCAGCAGGCGGCAGCCCGGACCGGCGAGGTCTCGCACAACATCTCCGGCGTCACCGCCGGCATCGCCGCGACGGGAACGGCGGCAGAAGAAGTGCTGGGCTCGGCGATCGAGCTGTCAAAACAGTCGCAGCGGCTGCGCGACGAGGTGGATCGTTTCCTGGCGCAGATTCGCGCGGCGTAGTTTCAGGCTTTCGGCCCGGCGCCCACCATCACATCGATCGCACCTTTCACGATCGCCTCCAGATCTTTGCGCGACACGCGGGCGCGCGAGCGGATGGCGACTGAGTGCACCGTTGCTGACGCGACCTGCGCCAGCACGGCGGGATCGGCGCTCTCCGGCAACTCGCCTTTCTCCTTCGCGCGGCGGAAGCAATTTGCAAAAGCCTTGTCGAGTTCCGACAAACCGTCGAGCACCATGGCGCGAATATCCGGATCGCTCACCGCTTCGGACGCCGCCGTGACCACCGTGAAGCAGCCGCGCGGGCCGGTTTCGCCGGAGAGATAGATGTTCAGGGCGCAGGCAAAGATGCGCTCCAGCCGCTGGCGCACCGGCATCTCCTCGCGAAAGATCTCGACCATCGACGCACGGGCTTCCTCGCGGTAGCGCTGATAGCTCTTGATGTAGAGCTCGCGCTTGTCGCCGAACGCACCGTAAAGGCTTGGACGGTTCATGCCGGTGGCTTGGCTGAGATCGTCGAGCGAGGTCGCGGCAAAGCCCTGCCGGCGGAACAGATCGAGCGCCTTGCCGAGCGCGACCTCGGGCTCGTAGGCGCGCGGACGGCCGCGGCGCTTGGGTTCGTTGGCAGCAGCCGCCGGCTTCGATTTTTGTACCATTTCGCAAACAATCCTTGACCCGCGCTATATTATGCAAGATAGTACAGAAATCAATCTGGCCAGGTTGAGCGAGACTCAAAAAGACACCCAGGAATTCGCCAAGGAGGCACCAGATGGATCTTTATTTTCAGCCGCTCGCCTGTTCGATGGCGACCCGCGTCGCGTTGTACGAGGCTGGCGCAGATGCGAACTTCTTCGAAGTCGATTCTCCAACCAAGACCGTGTTGAAGGACGGCTCCGACTTCCGCGCCATCAATCCGATCGGCCTGGTGCCGGCGCTGCGCACCGATGAAGGTGTGGTGCTGACGGAGAATGCCGCGATCCTGCAATATGTCGCCGATCGGTTTCCGCAATCCGGCCTCGGCACCGGACCCGGCATCGACCGCACGCGGCTGCATCAATGGCTCTGCTTCATCGGCACGGAGCTGCACAAGGGCCTGTTCATCCCCGTGCTGGATCGCAAGGCGCCGCAGGAAACCAAGGCCTATGCACTGGAGAAGAACCTGTCGCGGCTCGACTACGTCGAAAACCACCTGAAGGGCCGCGACTTCCTGCTCGACCACTTCACTGTCGCCGATGCCTATCTGGTCACGGTCATCAACTGGACCATGGCGACGCCGCCGATCGAGCTCGCGAAATGGCCGAACCTGAAGGCCTATTACGAGCGCTTGCGTCAGCGGCCGTCGGTCGCAAGAGCGATCGCCGAGGAGTTCGAGCTGTACAAGGCCGAACAGGCGCGGAAGAAGGCGGCGGCGTGAACGATCAATCAAGGTATCGTCCCGGCCGACAAGGCCGGGACGATTTTTTTCGTCACCGCGCCCGGCCGTAAACGGCGGTCGCGTTGTCCGACGAGACAAGTCCACTCTCGACATCATCCTTGACCGCGGCGCGATCACGCTCGCCCGGCGCACCGATGCCGGCGCCGCCCGGTGTCATCACCACCAGCCGGTCATCGGGCGGAATGGTCTGAAAACCCTTGCCGCGCATCTTCTGGCCGGACTTCAAGCCGACATAGCCGGCCTCGCCGTTCTTGCCGCCATCGCGCCCGCGCGGCGGATGATCGATGCGATCGAACGCTGCCAAAATGTCGAACGGCGCATCGATGCCCGTGCCGACCTCGATGATCTGGCCAAGGCCGCCGCGGGTGCGCCCTGCCCCGCCGGAATCCGGACGCAGCTCCTTGCGCCAGAAGATCAGCGGCGTTTGCGTCTCCGCGATCTCGACCGGCGTGCCACGCACGCCGCTCGGATAGGCCGTCGCGGACAAGCCGTCCTTGCCGAACCGCGCGCCGGTGCCGCCATTGCTGGTGACTGTCATCGAGAACCCGTAATTGCCGCCGACGCCGCTGCGCGTCTGTCCGCGCACGTTGAGATTCCACAGGCACGAGGTGCCCTCCGCGGGCACGCGCTCCGGAATGATCTGGCGCAAACAGCCGAACACGACGTCGGGCAGCATCTGGCCGACGATGTGGCGCGACGCGACCGGCGCCGGTTTCGGTGCGTTGAGGATAGCCCCCGCCGGCGCCGAGACCGTCAGCGGCGAGAGCGAGCCGGCGTTGTTCGGGATCTGCGAGGCGACCACACAGCCGAGGCCGAACACGGTATAGGCCGTCGTGTAAGACAGCGGCACGTTGATGCCGAATTTCGATGCGGCCGAGGTGCCGTCGAAATCGACGTGGATACCGGCATCCGAGATCGTCAGCGTCGCCGCCAGCGTCACCGGCGCATCGTAGCCGTCGACCACCATGCTGTTGCGCCATGTTCCCTTCGGCAGTTTTGCGATCTCGGCGAGCACCGCCTCGCGCGAGCGGTCGCAGATGTAGTCGCCGAGCCCGTCGAGCGTGTCGATGCCGAACTCGGTCATCATCTCGACCAGGCGCTCGCAGCCGACGTCGTTGCAGCCGGCCAGCGAATAGGTGTCGCCTTCGGTGTCGATCGGCAGCCGGGTGTTGGTGCGGATCATCGCCATCAGCGTCTCGTTGACGACGCCCTGGTCGATCAGCTTCAGCATGGGGATGTAGAGCCCCTCCATGAACACGTCGGTGGCATCAGGGCCGAAGCCGATGCCGCCGATATCCATGAGATGGCTGGTGCAGGAGAACAGCGCGACGACCTTGCCGTCCTTGAAACAGGGCGTGGTGACGACGAAATCGTTGAGATGGCCGGTGCCCATCCAGGGATCGTTGGTGATATAGGCGTCGCCCTCCTTCATCGTCTCCAGCGGGAAGCGATTGATGAAGTGCTTGACCGATTCCGCCATCGAGTTGACGTGACCGGGCGTGCCGGTCACCGCCTGCGCCAGCATCCGTCCCCGGAGGTCGAACACGCCGGCCGAGAGGTCGCCGCATTCGCGCACGATCGGGCTGAAGGCGGTGCGGAGCAGCACCTGCGCCTGTTCCTCGACCACGGCGATCAGCCGGTGCCACATGATCTGAAGGTCGATCAGGCTCGCGCCATTTGGCTTGCTCATGATCAGGCTGCCTTCCGTTCCATGACGATGCTGCCCGCACCGTCGATATGCGCATCAAAACTGTTGGAGACGAAGGTCGAGGTCTCGTCCTCGGCGATCACCGCCGGGCCCGCGATAGTCGCGCCCGGCGCCATGTGCTCGCGGCGATAGAGCGGGATCTCGATCACCTCGCCCGCCCGGCCGTCGAAGAATTTGCGGCTGCCGGAGGCCTTGGCCGCGGGTTTGCGCGTCACCGCGGCAACAACAGATGGATTACGCGCCTCCGTCGTAGCGAGCACCGACCAGCTCAACACCTCGATCGCCGCGCCCGGGATCGCGCGCTCGAACAGGGCGGAATAGTCCGCCTCGAATTTTTGGCGCAGGCCGGCGAGATCGGCCGATGTCAGCGGCCGGTTCGGCAACTCGACCGTGATCTCGTGACCCTGGCCGACATAGCGCATGAAGGCCGCGCGGCGTTCGCGCACCGGCGCACCGGCGGCGCCAGGCTCGACCAGCGCGCGCGCTTCGGTCGCCATCTCCTGCAAGAGGCCGGAGACCGCTTCGGTGTCGAAATCGTCGAGCCGAACGTGACGGCTGCGCACCAGCTCATAGGCGATGGGCGCGGCAAGGAATCCGACCGCCGAGCCGACGCCGGCATTCGAGGGCACGATCACCCGGGAGACGCCGATCTTCTCGGCAACGCGTGCCGCATGCAGCGGCGCGGCGCCGCCGAAGGCAATCAGCGTGTGCTGGCCGACGATCTCGCCGCGCTCGACCGCATGCACGCGTGCCGCGCTCGCCATGTTCTCGCAGACGACTTCGTGCACGGCATAGGCCGCGGTTTCCGCCGACAGACCCAGCGGTTCGCCGACGGCGCGCAGCAGCGCCTGTTTCGACAGCTCCGCGTCGAGCTTGATCGTACCGCCCGCAAAGGCGTCGGGATCAATCATGCCGAGCGCGACGTCCGCATCCGTCACCGCCGGACGCTGGCCGCCGCGGCCGTAGCAGGCGGGCCCGGGCTCGGAGGACGCGCTCTCGGGACCGACGGTGACGCGCTTCATCGCGTCGACATGCGCGATCGAGCCGCCACCGGCGCCGATCTCGACCATCTCGATCACGGGGATCCGCACCGGCAGGCCGGAGCCTTTCAGGAAGCGCGCGGCGCGATCGACCTCGAACACCCGCGAAGTCTCGGGCTGATAGTTTTCGATCAGGCAGATTTTTGCAGTGGTGCCACCCATGTCGAAGGACAGCACCTTGCTCTCACCGAGCCTCGCTGCGATCTGAGCCGAAAAGATCGCGCCGCCGGCAGGGCCGGACTCGACGAGCCGAACCGGAAACCGCCGCGCCGTCTCGATCGAGGTGACGCCGCCGCCGGAGGTCACGAGATAAATGGCGCCGCGGTACTGCTCGACCTGCAAGGCATCAGACATGCGGGCGAGATAGCCGTCGATCAGGGGTTGCACATAAGCGTTCGCAACCGCGGTGGAAGTACGCTCGTATTCGCGGATCTCAGGACACACGGCCGATGACACCGTCAGCGAAATGCCCGGCATCTCTTCGGCGAGGATCGCAGCCGCGCGGCGCTCGTGGTCGGGATTGGCGTAGGAATGCAGGAAGGCGATCGCGACGCTCTCGACACCCAGTTCACGCAATTTCGGCGCGAGTGCGCGCACTGACGCTTCGTCCAGCGGGAGGCGGACGGCGCCATGGGCGTCGATGCGCTCGGGCACGGTGAAGCGGAGATTGCGCGGCGCCAGCGGCTTCGGCTTGTCGATGGTGAGATCGTACTGGTCATAACGGCTCTCGGTGCCGATATCGAGCACGTCGCGAAAGCCCTCGGTCGCAATCAGCGCCGTCTTGGCGCCGCGCCGCTCGATGATGGCGTTGGTCGCGAGCGTCGTGCCGTGAATGAAGACGTCGATGTCGCTGATATGCGCCTGCGCGTCCGTGAGAATGAGACGCATCCCGTCCAGCACCGCCTGCTCCGGCCGCTGCGGCGTCGTCAGCACCTTGCGCGTCTTGCGCACCTCGCCCACGTCCAGCACGATGTCGGTGAACGTGCCGCCGATATCAACGGCAAGCCGCACTTCGGCTCCCTCAAGCATTCCAAAACTCTCCGTGCTGATCGTCAAACTGGGGTCGAAGCCGCAGCAATTTTCATACCAGCGACGGCACAAATGGTGAAGCCGTCCGCCCGCTTTGCGTGGCACCTATGCGATAGGAGAGTGCTCGACAAGCCCGCCGATCAGAGCAGGAATGCCAGCGCCGCTTCGCAGCGCTCCTCGACCTTGAGCGTCAGGAGATCGTCGGCACGGGTCCGTCCGAGATTGACCGCGGCGATCGGGATCTGCCGGTTCGCGGCGGCCTGGACGAAGCGGAATCCGGAATAGACCATCAGCGACGAGCCGACGATCAGCATCGCATCGGCCTGCGCGAGATGATCCTGCGCGGTGGCGACGATGTCACGCGGCACGTTCTCGCCGAAGAACACCACGTCGGGCTTGAGGATGCCGCCGCAGGCTTCGCAAGGAGGCACCTTGAACGACGAAAAATCCGCGTGCTCGATATCGGCGTCGCCATCAGGCGCATCGGCGGCATCGAGCGTCAGCCATTCCGCATTGGCGCGGCCGAGACGATCCTGGAATTCGCTCCGCGGCGTCTTCGCCCCGCAGCCCATGCAGCGGACGAGGTCGAGCCGGCCATGCAAGTCGATCACCTGCCGGTGGCCGGCGGATTGATGCAGCCGGTCGACATTCTGGGTCAGCAGCATCTCGCAGCGCCCGCCCGCCTCGAGCCTGGCGAGCGCATGATGCGCATCGTTCGGCCGCGCCTGGCCGAACCGCCGCCAGCCGATCAGGCTGCGCGCCCAATAGCGCTGGCGCGTGTGCTCCTCCGACATGAAGGCCTGGAAATTGACCGGCTGGGTCCGCTTCCAATTGCCGTGGCTGTCGCGGTAATCGGGAATGCCCGAATTGGTGCTGCAACCGGCACCGGTCAGCACGAACAGACGCTCATGCCGGCCGACGAAATCCTCAAGCGATCGATTTGCCAACGGAGTATTTGTCATGGCGCAGATGTAGGTCGCGCCGGCCGGTTTTGCCAGATCACTCCCGCGGCGGCAGCTCGAAGCCGGCGATCAGCTTCACCAGTTCGCTCTGGCGCGCGGTGCCGGTCTTGCGGAAAACGTTGTGGAGGTGGGTCTTGACGGTGGCCTGCGTCAGCCCGAGCAGGTCGGCCAGGGCCTTCACGCCGCTCACCTTCATGACGGCATCGATCACGCGGATTTCGCTCGCCGTGAGCTTGTAGAGCTTTGCGAGAGCCTCCAGCGGCGGCGGGCTCGCCGGCGAGATCTTGCCGACGAAAACCGCGGCCATCGCGGAATGCAGCGTGCCAGTGCGCTGCCGGTCGCCGGAGGTCAGCGGCAGCACATTGGCAAACCAGCGGCCGGGCTGTGCTGCCGAGAGCGGAATCGGGCCGCCACCGTTACTCGTGGCGTTGCCGTTCTCGGCCGCCGCGAGCGCGTCGCGCAGGGCCCGCTGCGCTTCGGGCGAGGCCGCGGCCAACGCGCCGTTTCGTTCGGTCAGCAGCGAGGCCGCGTCCAGCATGGCGCGTCCGGGCGCATTGGTGAAGACCAGGCGCCCGCCCGGCCCGACCAGGAAGACGGCGGCCGTGACGTTGTCGAGCGCCTGGGTCAGCACCGCCTGCGCCGTCTTGCTCTGATCGAACAGCCGTCCGATCGAGACGGCGCGCTGGAAATGCGGAACGATCAGCGCAAACCTGCGGCGGGCATCGGCGTCGACGAGGCCGTCCTTCTCGTGCATCCGGACGCTGACGCTCGATGAATTGGTGGCCCCCTTCTCCAGATTCGACCCGAGCGCATCGACCATGCCCTGCGGCTTCATCCACTCTTCATAGAAGCGCGTCTCCGCCATCTCTTCGAAGGGGACGAAGTCGGTGGATGCATAGACGAGACCGACCTCGCAGAAAGTCGCCGCTGGAAAGCACGGATTCAAGGCGAGATATTTTTCGAGATAGAGCTTGGTATAGTCCGGCTCTTCATTGAAGAGGTGCAGCACCGCGGTTTGCGCGGTGGCCGCGTCGTGCCAGAACAGGACCCCGGAGGAGCCGCCGACGAATACGCAGGCCTGCTCCAGGGCGCGTGGCCACAGGGTAGGATCGAGCGCGGCGTCGTAAACGAGACCGATCAGTTCTGACAGCAGAGCAGCTTCAGACGTCACGGCCAATTTCCATCATTCCAAAAACATGCAAGGCACTGACACCTTCAGTAACAAACTACCACAGGGTTCACGACGACTGCAAAACTTCAAGCCGCGCCTCGACCCCGCTCGACGATGGCCGGCTATTTCGCAGGCACGCCCGGCTTCGCCGGCGCGGGCTGCTTCTGCGAGACGACGGCCTTGTCGGGCGGAGCTGGCGCTGCCGGAGCGGCCTGACCGACCGACAACGACACGCCGAACACGCGCCATTGTCCCTCGACCGGTGCGAACAACAGCTCGAAATTCACCTGCGAGGGCACCGACGGAAAAAATCCTGCCATGTGCAGCAATCCGTTCGGCTCGATCTGCGGCAACAACGACAATTGCGGATCGATGACGGAGACGCCCGAGAGATCGAGCTTGTCGCCGCGCTGCTTGGCAAAGATTTCCGCGAGCTTTGCCGCGGTGTTGACCTGGAAGCCGGGCGCGCCGAGGTCGCGCAGCACGGTGTAGTTCCCGGTCCTGTTGGCATGGTCGAGCGCGAGCAGCGTGGAGCGTATCAGCATCAGCACGCCGTTGCGATCGATGTTGGCGGGCTTGGGCGCGGCCTGCTGTTGCGGCGGCGCCTGATGCGGCTGCGGCGGCGTCTGCTGCGCAGACGTCGTGACGGCCCCCAGGATCAGGAGCCCCACCGCCGCACTCAACCAACGCAATGGCTTCGCGAACGGGTTCTGTCTCTCACCGGATCGATATGCTTCCGCGGGTGCCATATCCAAAGACCGTGGAGCGAGATTGACTGCCGCACATCAACCGTTCGGTTGAGGCCAATGCGTTCCCCGCTTCCGTCGGCTGCTTTTCGCCGGGCTGTTGCCCAGATGCATCCTGGAACGCCGGCGCCGGTTCCCCGGCTGGACAAAGTTGGCAGCAAATCTGCAACACACCGCAATAAACCAATTGTGGCCTGGCGGCATTGATCCACCTTCAACCCAACGGTTGATGCGCCCTCATCGCGCTTTCCGCACCATGCGCGGAATAACAAATGGGGCGTTCGAACGATGTCATTCAGGTTGCTGCGCGGACCAGACGATTCACATCATCGCAATCCCGGGAAGGCGCGTCGCACGAACGTCATCCGCCGCCTGATATCGGCAGGTTTCGTCCTCGCCGCCGCCGCGATCCCGTTGCTGGTATCCGAAGAAGCTGCGGCCGCCGACTACGCCGCAGGTGGCGGCGTAAACAACGCCCCCTCGGGTAGCGCGACAGCAGTGGGAAGCCAAGCCAACACGACCGGCTCCGCCGCATCAGCCTTCGGCGAACTAGCGACTGCGAACGGAGATGCCGCCACGGCGGTCGGTCAGGCCGCCACGGCAACCGGCGTCATCGCAACGGCGATCGGCGCCAACACGGTCGCCACTGGAATCTCCGCAACGGCGCTCGGTAACGCGGCCACCGCGATCGGCGGCAGCGCGACCGCTGTCGGCTCCGCCAGCAACGCAACCGGCCAACAGGCAACCGCAACAGGCTTTTTCAGCACAGCAACCGGCGACAACGCAACGGCGACGGGATATCGGAGCCAGGCGATCGGGCTCAATGCAACGGCCACGGGCGCCAACAGCATTGCCAACGGCGCGACTGCAAGTGCCTTTGGCGCCGGCGCGCAGGCACTGGGAGCAAACTCGGTGGCGATCGGCGCGAATTCGGTGGCGAGCGCTGCCAACACGGTATCGTTTGGCGCCGCCGGCAGCGAGCGGCGGCTGACCAACGTCGCCGCTGGCATCAACCCGACCGACGCCGTCAACATGAGCCAGTTGAGCGGGATGTCTTCGGGCTTCCAGTCGCAGCTCTCCGGGCTGCAGTCGCAGATCTGGGACAACCGCACCGAGGCGCGGCGCGGCATCGCGGCGGCAGTCGCCACCGCAAGCGCACCGATGCCGTCGGCGCCCGGCAAGACCACCTGGCAGATGCGCGGTTCCGTCTATCACGGCGAAGGCGGCTTTGGTTTCGGCTTCGCCCATCGCCTCAACACCGCCATGCCGCTGAGCGTGGTCGGCGGCTATGGCAATGGTGGCGGCACCGAGCACACCGGCTATGTCGGCATCGGCGGCGAGTTCTAGCTCGCCCAGTTGTCGCGGAATTCGGGGAACAAGGTCAGACCGCCGCAGGCATAAATGGTCTGGCCGGTGATATAGCTCGCATCATCCGAGGCGAGGAAGGCGAACACGGCAGCGATCTCCTCCGGCGTGCCGACGCGTCCCAATGGAATGTGGCTGGTGACGACGCCGCGCTTTTCCGGATCGCCGGTCCAGGCTGCGTTGATCGGCGTGTCGATCGCGCCGGGACCGACCGCGTTGACGCGAATGCCGCGACCGGCGAATTCGAGCGCCAGCGTGCGTGTCAGATTGGCCATGCCGCCCTTGCTGATCGAATAAGCGAGATAGCCCGGCTTCGGAATGATCTGGTGGACGCTCGAGCAATTGATGATGCTGCCGCCAGCCCCGCGCGCGACGAAATGCGCGAGCGCCTTTTGCGCGCAGAACACGGCGCCGTTGAGATTGACGTCGATGATGCGGCGGTAGGTTTCGATATCGAGATCTTCGCTCGGCGACTCCCGCTGGAAGCCGGCATTGTTGACGAGACAGTCGAGGCGCTTCCAGCGCGCCAAAATCGTCTCGAACATCGCGGCGATCTCCTGCTCGTTGCCGACGTCAGCCTTGACGATCACATGGTCGAGCTTGCCGTGACCGCGATCGCCGGATCCCGTCCGCACGAGCGCGAGCGTCTCCTCCGCTCCCTCAGGAAGACCGAAATAATTGATGGCGACGGTCGCGCCTTCCTGGGCGAGCCGGATGGCGACGGCGCGGCCGATGCCTTGCGAGGCGCCGGTCACCAGCGCGTATTGGCCGACGAGGCGCGAGGGAAACGGGGTCGAGCGATCGGTCTGCGGCATGGGTTCTCTCCGGAATGCCTGAACATCGATGGAAGCGCTGTTTAGTTCCATGCCTTAACGCATCGCTGGGATTCATTCCGTGCGCTGCGCGAGAGGCGAGTTCAGAATCTGATACAGGATGATGGCGCCGAAGGTCCCCGTGCCTATCCCGCCGATCGTGAACGCGCCGAATTTGAGCGTGAGATCGCCCGCGCCGGCGGTCAGCGCCACGGCGACGGTGATCAGGTTTGCAGGGTTGGCGAAGTCGACCTTGTTCTCGACCCAGATCCGGCCCGCCATCGCGGCGATCAATCCGAACAGCACGATCGAGAGACCGCCGATGACGGGACCCGGGATCGACAGGATCAGCGCGCCGAATTTCGGCGAGAAGCCGAGCAGGATCGACACCGTGGCGGCGAAGGCAAACAGCAGGGTCGAATAGACCTTCGTCGCCGCCATGACGCCGATGTTCTCGGCATAGGTCGTGACACCAGTGCCGCCGCCGCAGGCCGCGACGATCGTCGCGAGGCTGTCGGCGAACAGGGCCCGGCCGAGATAGGCATCGAGGCTTCGGCCCGTCATGGCGCCGACGGCCTTGATGTGACCGAGGTTCTCGGCGACGAGAATGACCGCAACCGGCGCAATCAGAAAGATTGCATCGGCCTGGAAGGTCGGCGTGGTGAAGCTCGGCATGCCTAGCCACGGCGCGGACGAGAGTTGCGCGAAGTCGACCGGCTTTCCGAAGCCGAGGCCGTTGGCGAACAGCAAATACAAAAGATATCCGCCGATCGCGCCGAGGATGATCGGCAGGCGGCGCCACAGGCCCGGCGCTGCAACGGCAACCACGCCGATGATCAGGACGGTCGCGAGCCCGATCCAGGTGTCGAATGCGTTGGCACTCACCGCCTTGACCGCAACGGGCGCAAGGTTGAGGCCGATCGCGGCGACCACGGCGCCGGTGACGGCTGGCGGCAGCAGCCTCTCGATCCAGCCAACCCCCGACCACATCACGATCAGCGCGATCACGCCGTACAACACCCCGGCTCCGACGATGCCGCCGAGCGCAACAGAGAGATTCGGGTTCGGCCCATGCCCGGCATAGCCGGTGGCAGCTAGGACGACGGCGATGAAGGCGAAGCTTGAGCCGAGATAGCTCGGCACGCGCCCCGCGACGATGACGAAGAAGATCAGCGTGCCGATGCCGGAGAACAGGACCGCAACATTGGGATCGAACCCCATCAGCAGCGGCGCGATGATCGTCGAGCCCGACATCGCGACGCAATGCTGGAGACCGGAGACGATCGTCTGCCCCCATGACAGCCGCTCCTCGGGCATGATCACGCCGGAAGTCTTCAGTTTCCAATGCGGAAAATAGCTTTGCGATTGCTCGTCCGAGCCTGTTGCGATCGTCATGTTCCCCCCGTTGCGGTGCAGCGATTGATCTTCGTGCGATCCGACAAAAATGTGATTGTCGCTTCTGCGGCGACCATCACATGATGCAAATCATCAAAGCTTGCAAAATCAATACGTTCCGGGGCACACAGTATGACACAAGTCGCGATCCAGCCAGCCATCCATCGCCGGCACCAGCCCTGGTACAAGATCCTCTATGTCCAGGTGCTGATCGCGATCGTGCTCGGGGTGCTGATCGGCTATGTCTATCCCGATCTCGGCAAGGCCCTGAAGCCGCTCGGCGACGGCTTCATTGCGCTGATCAAGATGATGATCGCGCCTGTCATCTTCTGCACCGTGGTGCACGGCATCTCCTCGATGGGCGACCTCAAGCGCGTCGGCCGGGTGGGGCTGAAGTCGCTGATCTATTTCGAGACGGTGTCGACCGTCGCGCTCGCCATTGGCCTTTTGGTCGGCGAAATTCTCCAGCCCGGGCACGGCTTCAACATCGATCCATCCACGATCGATCCGAAGTCGGTCGCGACCTATGTCACCAAGGCTCACGAAGAGGGCATCGTCGCGCATTTGATGGCGATCATCCCCGACAGCTATGTGGGCGCGATTGCGCGTGGTGATCTGTTGCAGGTGCTGCTGGTCTCGATCCTGTCCGGCTTCGCCATCGCCTTCCTCGGCAAGGCCGGTGAGCCCATCGCGGAAGCGATCGACAAGGCCGCAAAAATGTTCTTCGGCATCATCCGCATCATCGTACGCGTGGCGCCGATCGGCGCGTTCGGCGCGATGGCGTTCACCGTCGGCGCCTACGGCCTCGGCTCGCTGATCAACCTCGCCGCACTGATCGGCACGTTCTATCTCACCAGCATGCTGTTCGTATTGATCGTACTGGGCTCGATCGCACGGCTCGCCGGCTTCTCGATCCTGCGCTTCATCGCCTACATCAAGGACGAGCTTTTGATCGTGCTCGGCACCTCGTCGTCGGAAACGGTGCTGCCGCAGATGATCCAGAAGATGGAGCATCTCGGCGCCTCGCGCTCGGTGGTCGGCCTCGTGATCCCGACCGGCTACAGCTTCAATCTCGACGGCACCAACATCTACATGACGCTGGCCACGCTGTTCCTGGCGCAGGCGACCAACACGCATCTGACCATCTGGCAGGAGCTCGGCATTTTGGGCATCGCCATGATCACCTCGAAGGGCGCCTCGGGCGTAACAGGCGCCGGCTTCATCACGCTCGCGGCGACGCTCTCGATCGTGCCCGACATTCCGATCCAGTCGATCGCGATCCTGGTCGGCATCGACAAGTTCATGAGCGAGTGCCGCGCGCTGACCAATCTGATCGGCAACGGCGTCGCCTGTGTCGTCATCAGCATCTCCGAAGGCGAGCTCGATCGAGAGGCCCTGCACGAGACCATGGCGCATCCGCTGGAGATGGGCGAGGCGCTGGAGCCGGGCGGCAGCGCGGCTTCTTAGGCCGCGCATGAGTTCGGCGCAGCGCGGCTCCGACGCGGTAGTTTCCCGGAGTGGTCATTTGGTGCGGCCCGAGTCACAACAGGGGCGTTGGGATCACGGATTGATACTCATTCATTCCACCCGGCGCGCTGGGGGCAGGGCGTCGGGTTTTTGATAATCTCCGCCAAAACTCATTGTCATGTCTAAACGCGGGGCGGGATCAGATGATCCCGCCATGCTCGCCTTGCACCATGGCGTCCAGATCGAGCCGCCGCGTGATCCCGATTGCCTCCAGGAATGCTTCGTCGTGACTGACGACGAGCAGCGCGCCGTCATAGGCCCGCAAGCCTGCTTCGACGGCTTCGATGGACTCGACGTCCAGATGATTGGTCGGCTCGTCCAGGATCAGCAGTGATGGCGGCCTCGCCCCGCCAAACACGCACGTCAGGCCGGCACGAAGCACCTGCCCGCCGCTCAGGCTCCCGACGATCTGCAAGGCAGCGTCGGCGCGAAACATGAAACGCGCCAGGGCGGCATGGCAGGCATTCGTGTCCGACACCGGATTGAGGCGCCGAAAATTGTCCAGGACGGAGATCGAGGGATCGAGCAGGCTGACCTTTTGGTCGAACATTGCGAAATCCGGCTTGACCCGCACGATGCCCGAGACAGGGTGCAGCTCGTCCGCGATGAGCTTCAGCAGCGTCGTCTTACCCGAGCCGTTCGGCCCGACGATCGCAACGCGCTCCGGCCCGACGATCGCCAGGGACAGATCGCGCAAGATCGCGCGCTCCGGATCATAGCCGGCACTGACCCGATCGAGCCAAATCACCTCCCTCCCTGACGGCAGGTTGGTCGAGGGCAGTTTCACGGACAACGGCTGAAGAATCTCGATGCGACGGCGCGCCGTGTCGACAGCATCCCGCGCCTCCGCACGCCGCCGCTCGGCGATCTGCGCAGTCTTTCCGCCGGTGTCCTCGCTGCGGTCCTTGCGTGCGCCGGCGAGGATGCGCGGCATGTCACCCTTGGCACGCTTCTTCTTCCCGCCGCTGTCCTTGCGCGCCTTCCGCTCCGTGGCCTCCTGCGCCTTTCCGTCGATCTCGGCGAGATGCTTCTCGGCATGCGCAAGGTCGTGCCTGATGGCCGCGAGCTCGACGGCCTTCTGCGCGCGATACCCGCTCCAATTGCCGCCATACCGCCTTGCGGCGAGTGATGTCAGCTCGACGATGGCATCCATGGTCTCGAGCAGGTCACGGTCGTGGCTGACGACGATCGCGCCGCCGCGCCAGGCGGCGAGGAGATCGGTCACCGCCTTGCGTCCGTCCTGATCGAGATTGTTGGTGGGCTCGTCCAGCAGCAGGAAGTCGGGCTCGGCGAAGACCAGCGCGGCGAGACGAACCCGCGTGATCTGGCCGCCGGACAGGCAAGACAGCTCCGTATCAGGCGACGGATCAAAACCGAGACGCGCCAGAGCCGTTTCCAGCCGCGCTTCGAGGGTCCAGTCGATCATGGCGATGTCGTCGGCCGAGGCGTCGCCCCGCTCGGCGCGGCGGAGCAACTCCAGCGCCTGCCGGACGCCGAAGAGATCGGCCACCGTCGCACCCTTCAGGATCTGCACGTCCTGGCGCAGCAGGCCGATGGTGCCGTTGATCAGGATGCGCCCGGACTGGGAAACATGTTCCCCGGACATCGACGCAAGCAGCGTCGTTTTCCCGACGCCGTTGCGGCCGACGAGACCGGTTCGTTCGGCCGCGAATGTCAGATCGATGTTGGAGAGAAGAGAACGGCCGTCAGGCGTGGACAGCGACAGGTTCGACAGGATGATTGAAGCAGGCATGGAATTCCCCGTGAGCAAGGCAGGTGGGCTTTGCGATCGGGGTAAAATCCATGGCTGCTAATTCCTGATTGGGAGCTGACTTAACTAAGTCTGCCGGCGAACGATATCAAGCCGTATCGGCCCAATCCGCCAGCGAGCATTCAGCCCTTGAGCGCGGTGACCACCACCTCGATCAGCGCGCTGCCGCCGAGATCGGCGACGCCGACGGTGGCGCGGGTCGGCAGATTGTCGCCGAAGAACTCGGTCCAGGCCGCGTCCATCTCCTTCTTCTTGGAGAGATCGGTCACGAAGATCGAGGTGCTGACGACGCGCGACTTGTCGGTGCCGGCTTCCTTCAGATAGCCGGCGATCTTGCCGAGGATATTGCGGGTCTGGTCGCCCATCGAGACCGAGGTGTCGTCGGCGATCGTGCCGCCGATGAAAACGAAGCCGTTGGCTTCGACGGCGCGGTGCATGATGGGCGTGCGGATGCTGCGGGTGATGCTCATGATGTCCTCTTGAGGTTAGAGCGTGGGGGAATAGAAACGGTCGATGCCGAGATCGCTGATGCGGGTCTGGGTGCCGCCATTGACGATCAGTTCCGCCATCACGGCGCCGGCGCCGGGGCCGAGCTGGAAACCGTGCAGCGAAAAGCCGAACTGGTGGTAGAGGCCCTTGTGGCGACTGCTCGGGCCGAACACAGGAATGTCGTCCTTCATCTTGGCTTCGATGCCGGCCCAGGCGCGGACGATGGTAGCGCTGCGCATCACCGGGAACAGCTCGAACACGGTGCGCGCGCTGATCGCGAGGCTCTTCCAGTCCAGCACCGTCTCGTTGCGGTCCCGATAGGGCATTGCGAGATGACCGCCACCGATCAGCACGGTGCCGTTGGAGAACTGCTTGAAGGAGAGTTTTCGGCCGCGCAGGATCACGACGGGGTCGATGAAGTGCGGCACGCGCGAGGTGATCATCAGCATCGGCGCAACGGTCTCGACCGGGACCGGCTCGCCGAGCGCGGCAGAGATCTTGCCGGCCCAGGCGCCGGCTGCGTTCACCAGCACCGGCGCGGCAAAGGTTTCAGCGCCGACATCGACGTACCAGAGACCGGCGCTGTAACGGATATTGCTGGCGGCTACGCCTTCGCGGACGGTGGCGCCAAGCTGCTGGGCTTTGCGCCGGAACGCCGTCGTCGTCTGCGCCGGATTGGCTGCGCCGTCGCGGCGCGAGACCACGCCGCCGGGGCAGGTTTCGGCCACGGCCGGTACCAGCCGGCGCAGCTCAGCCCCGTCGATCAGCTCTTCATGGGTGAAGCCGAGCGCGTTGAGCTCGACGACGCGCGCGCGGCAGACCGCGAGCTCCTCCTCGTTCTCCGCGACCAGCACCTGGCCGTAGCTCTCAAAGCTGCAATCGTCGTCGAGGAGATCTTTGATGTTCTCCCAGATCCCCATCGAGCGGATCGACAGCGGGATCTCGGGAATGTGCCGCGCAAGCTGGCGAACGCCGCCAGCGTTGACGCCGGAAGCGTGCCGGCCGGCATAGTCCTTCTCGATCAGCACCGGCTTCAGGCCGGCAAGGCACAGATGCAGCGCGGTCGAACATCCGTGGATGCCGCCGCCGACGACGATCGCATCCACGTTTTGGGTCATCCGCGCACCACGGCCTTGACGTCGGCTTCGCTCTTCGGCACGGCGGCGAGCTCGGCGAGCGTGATCGGCTTGACCGGCGCGCGCAGCCGGTAATAGCCGATTTCCTGCGGGGTCTTAGCCCGCGCCTGCGCCATCAGCTCGGTGACGGTGAGGCCACAGAGCCGGCCCTGGCATGGCCCCATGCCGGTGCGGCGATAGGCCTTGAGCTGGTTCGGCCCGGTCGCGCCGATCGCGACGGAATCAAGAACATCCTTAGCAGTCACCTCCTCGCAGCGGCAGACGATGGTGTCGCCCGAGGGAATTCGGAACTGCGGTGCCGGGCGGAACAGCGTGTCGAGGAAGACCCGGCCGCGCTCGGCCTTGGCGAGATCGGCGCGGAGGGTCGCCATCGACGCAAGCTTTGCGACAGCGGCCGGCGCCAGCGCTTCAACAGCTGCGCGTGCCGCGATCCGGCCGCGCACGATGGCCGCATTCGCGCCGCCGATGCCCGCACCGTCGCCGGCGATCGCGATGCCGGCGACCGACGAATTGCCGCTCGCGTCAAGCACCGGCGACCAACACAACTGCAACTCGTCCCAGTGATGCTCGACGCCGGCTGCCATCGCCAGATTGACGTTGGGCACGACGCCTTGATGCAGCAGCAGAAGGTCGGCTGGAATGGTCTCGCGCTTGCCGCTGGCAACATAGCTCACGTTCGCGAGCTGGAGGTCACCGGCTGCGGCAAGCTCGGTGACACCGGAGACGACCTGCACCTTGGCCTTCACCTCGCGCATCATCGACAAGCCCTTGGCGAAATAGGGCGAGGTCAGGAAGGCAAAGGCGTGCGGGAGCGCCGCAATGTAATTACCGCGCTCGGTGGTGTCGAGGATGCGGTCGATACGGCCGCCGAGCCGCAAAATCTGCGCGGCAAGTAGCCAGAGCAAGGGACCCTGCCCCGCAATGACCGTGCGCCCATCCGGCACCAGCGCGGACGATTTCAGCATCGTCTGCGCCGCGCCCGCGGTCATCACGCCCGGCAGCGTCCAGCCGGGAATCGGAAACGGCCGCTCCAATGCCCCGGTGGCGAGGATCACGCGCTTCGCCTTGACAAAGGCCGAGGCGCCACCGACGGAGACGGCGATGTCGAGATTGCGGTCGAGGCTCCAGACGGTCGCACGATGGATGACCTCGGCGCTGCTCGCGCGCAGCGACTGCACGAGATCGGCACCGACCCAATAGTCGGCGCCGAGCTGATTGCGGTCGGTTACGGGCGTCGAGGAGATGGCGCGAAACACCTGGCCGCCGGGGCCGACGTTCTCGTCGAGCAGCAGCGTCGAAAGACCTGCTTCGGCGGATATCGCGGCGGCGGCGAGGCCCGCGGGCCCCGCGCCGATCACGACGACATCATAATCTTCGCGCTTGGGAGCCACAGTCATTTTCCGATCTCCCGCTTGCCCTTCTGGATTTCGACCTGCATGCCCTCGGCGACGGGTACGAGGCAGCCCTGGCGATTGCCGACGCCGTCGATGGTGACGAGGCAATCGAAGCACACACCCATCATGCAGTAAGGCAGACGCGGCGCGCCGCTCACCGCGGTCGAACGGCGTGCGTCGCAGCTCGATGCCAGCAGCGCAGCGGAGACGGTGTCGCCTTGGCGCGCTGCGATGGCAACGCCGTCGACAAAGATTTGCACTGGCGGCCGTTTGTCCTGCTCGGATCGTTTGAACATCCTGGTTCCTTCAATATCCCTAGTAGCCGCTGTTGTTCGCGGTACCCGCGCCGCCAAAACGGCTGGCCGAGAACGCGCCAACCAGCTCCGGCTCGAGCGCGCCCTGCGCAACCATGCGCGCGATCTCGAAGGCGTGGTTGGAGGCGAGCGTCACGCCGGAATGGCAGCAGGCGACGAAGGCGCCCGGATGCGTCTCCGACTGGTCGTAGATCGGAAAGCCGTCCTGCGGCATGACGCGGATGCCGGCCCAGCTTCGGACCACGTTGAGCCGCGCCAGATGCGGGAACATGCGCTGGGCGCGATCGGTCATCACCGCGCTGATCGAATGCTTCAGCGTGCGATCGTCGAGTTCGTCCTCCTTGCTGTCGCCGATCATCACCGTACCCTCGTCGGTCTGACGGATCGTGGTCAGCGGATGCGGCAGGAACGGCATGGTGCGCTCGGTCACCACGATCTGGCCGCGGGTCGGGCCCATCGGCGCTGAGAGGCCGACCATCGGCGCCAGCGTCTGGTTGGCATTGCCGGCGGCAAGCACGATCTTGGCGGCACGGAGCTCGCCCTTCGGCGTGGTCAGCTTGAATTCACCACCACTCTTGCTGATCGCCGAGACCGGCTGCTCCGGAAAATAGTCGATGCCGAATGCCTTGAAGCCGGTATGGAAAGCGCGGAACGTTCGCAGCGAGTTGACGTGGCCGTCGAGCGGACAATAGCTGCCGCCGGAGACTTCCGGGCCAATCAGCGGCAGCGACTTCTTCACCTCGGACGCGGAGAGCATCTCCATCTTGTAATCGGCTGCACCATTCTGGTTGTGCATACGCTTGACCAGCTCGGCGCGCTGACCGAATTCGTCGTCGCCAAGCGTGAGATGGAAGCCGCCATTTTGCTGGAGCGAGACATCGAGGCCGGTCTGCTGCTTCAGCTCGGAGGCAAGCCTGCCCCACGCCTGCGATGCCTGCACGGTCCAGATCGTATAAGCGGGCATGCCCAGCCCCTTGCTCTGCACCCACACCAGCGCAAAGTTCGCGCGGGAAGCGCGCTTGGTGATGTCGCCCTCGTCGAGCACGGCCACGCGCTTGCCGAGGCGGCCGAGGCCCCAGGCAATGGCGGAGCCGAGCAGTCCGCCGCCGACGACGGCGACGTCGTAATCCGTTCGCATAGATTCTCCTATCGTCCCGTATCGCCCTTGCCGGCGAGCACACGGTCGAGCCCGTAGAAGCGGTCGAGCAGAATGAGGGCGGTCATGGTAACAGCGATCACGCAGGCCGAGACCGACGTCACCAGCGGATCGATGTTGTCCTGGATGTAGAGGAACATGCGCACCGGCAACGTCTCGGTGCCGGGTGCCGCAAGGAAGACGGTCATGGTCAGATCGTCAAAGGACTGGATGAAGGCGAGCGCCCAGCCGCTGATGACGCCGGGCAGGATCAGTGGCAGCGTGACGCGGCGGAACAGTGTCCAGCCGTTGGCGCCGAGCGAGACCGCGGCCATCTCGAGCGAGAGATCCATGCCGGTGGCGGCCGCCAGCGTCAGCCGCAGCGCGAAGGGAAACACGATGATGACATGCGCGATGATCAGCGCGGCAAAGCTGCCGCCGAGACCAGCCGAGGTGAAGAAGCGCAGGAAGGCGATGCCGAGCACGACATGCGGGATCATCAAAGGTGACAGGAACAGTGCCGCCAGCGCGTCACGGCCGCGGAAGCGATAGCGCGCGAGCGCGAGCGCCGCGGGCACCGCGAACAAGAGCGCCACGAAGGAGGACAGCGCGCCGAGGCCGAGGCTGACCCAGAACGCATGGATGAATTCAGGGTAGTTCGCGATCGCCCTGAACCAGCGCAGCGAAAAGCCGTTGGTCGGCAGCGACAAGAAACCCTCAGGCGTGAAGGCGACAAGGCAAACCACCAGGATCGGCGCCACCATCACGACGACGAAGATGGTGTGGAAGATCAGCGCGAGCGGACCATTCCGTCTCATCGGAACACCTCCGCATAGCGGCGTTCGATCAGCGCGTTGCTGCCGACGACGATGAGCACCAGTGCGGCCAGCAGCAGTGTCGCGACCGCCGCGCCGAGCGGCCAGTTCAACGTGTTGAGGAATTCGTCATAGGCCAGCGTCGCCGCGACCTTGAGCCGGCGTCCCCCGATGATCGCCGGCGTCGCAAACGCACTGGCCGAGAGCGAGAACACGATGATCGCGCCCGACAGCACGCCCGGCATGATCTGCGGCATGATGATGCGGCGGATGATGGTGAGAGGGCCTGCGCCGAGCGACATCGCGGCATTCTCGATCTGCGGGTCGAGCCGCTGCAGCGCCGCCCACACCGACAGCACCATGAATGGCATCATCACATGCGCGAGCGCGACCACCATGCCGGTTTCGGTGAACATGAAGGGAATGGGGGAGCTGATCACGCCTGCCGACATCAGCAGCTTGTTGACGAGGCCGTTGTTGCCGCCGAACAGCAACGCCCAGCCAAGCGTGCGCGCCACCACGGAGATCAGCAGCGGCCCGAGAATGACCAGCAGGAAAATGCTCTTCCAGCGGCCGTCCATGCGGTTGAGGATGTAGGCTTCGGGCGCCCCGAGCAATGCGGTGAGCAGCGTGGTCAGGATCGCGATGCGAAACGTCCGCCAGAACATTTCAGCGTAATAGGGATCGGTTACGATCTCGTGCCAGTTCTTGAGGATGAAGACCGGCTCAATGCCCTTGTACTGGCCCCAATCGTGGAACGACAGCATCACGGTCATCGCGAGCGGAATCAGCAGCACGCCGACGAACAGCATCAAGGCAGGCGCGGTCAGCGCCCACGGCGCGCGCGCATTGCGTTCATCAGCGGCCGTGCTCATGCGCCGGCCCTCGCACGCACGCTCATGTCCTCGGGCCGCCAGGTGAGGCGAACCGCATCGCCCTCGGCCGGCTGCGCCTGACCATCGTTCTGGCGGATCACAATCGCCGGGCCGCATTCGCTGTCGCATTGGAACAGCCAGTGATTGCCCTGGAAGATACGCGTCATGATTTTTGCGCTGAGCCCTGCATCGCCAAAGCCGATTCTTTCGGGGCGAACGCTGACGGTCACGGGACCACTGAGACCAGCCGGCGCCGGCGCGCGCCAGGAACCCACCACCAGCTGCGTGGGCACGACAGTCCGGTCGATCGTCCCGGCAAAGTCATTGGTCTTGCCGAGAAATTGCGAGACGAAGGCCGAAGCCGGCCGCTCGTAGGTTTCCTGCGGCGTGCCGATCTGCTCGATCTTGCCCTGGCTCATCACCACGATGCGGTCGGACAGTGACATCGCCTCGTTCTGGTCGTGGGTGACCAGGATCGTGGTGGTGCCGATGGTGCGCTGGATCTGGCGCAGCTCGATCTGCATCTCCTCGCGCAGCTTGGCATCGAGGTTCGACAGCGGCTCGTCTAGCAGCAGCACGCTCGGCTTGATCACCAGCGCGCGCGCCAGCGCCACGCGCTGCTGCTGGCCGCCGGACATGCGGCGGGGATGACGGTCCTCGTAACCGGCAAGGCCCACCATCGCGAGCGCGGCACGCACGCGCTCGGCCCGCTCGCCGCGCGGCACGTTGCGCATCTCCAGACCGAACGCGACGTTCTCCGCCGCGGTCATGTGTGGAAACAGCGCGTAGCTCTGGAACACGATGCCGAGCCCGCGCTTGGCCGGATGGATCGCGGCCAGGTTCTTGTCCTCCAGGCGGATCGCGCCGCGCGTGGGGTCAAGGAAGCCCGCGATAATCTGCAACGTCGTGGTCTTGCCGCAGCCGGA
Source organism: Bradyrhizobium sp. 1 (assembly GCF_023073315.1). Taxonomy (GTDB): domain Bacteria; phylum Pseudomonadota; class Alphaproteobacteria; order Rhizobiales; family Xanthobacteraceae; genus Bradyrhizobium. The sequence continues at coordinate 239,225 of NZ_JADPJH010000034.1, forward strand.
CGGGCCAAGGAAGGAGATGAACTCCCCCTTGCCCACCGACAGACTGAAGTCGTCGACCACAGTCTGCACGCCGAACTGCTTTGCGACCCGATCGAGCTCGAGATAGGCCATCACGCTGTCTCCGCGAACGATCAGATCAACGCTCGACCTCGCGATTCCAGCGCTTGGTCCACTCCTCGCGCTTCTCGTTGATGACGGTCCAATCCGGATTGTAGAGCTTTGCCGCACGCTCGCCGATCGGCGCCATCTTGCCGAGCTCGGGCGGGATCACCAGCGATTTCAGCACCGGGCCATAGCCGTAGTCCTTCAGCATCACGAGCTGGATTTTCGGCTCGAGCAACATCTTGACGAACGTCGACGCCAGTGGCGAGGCATTCGGCTTGGTGATCGGACACGCCGTCGTCAGCAGCGTTGCCGCGCCTTCCTTCGGGTAGACGAAGTCGACGGGGAAGCCGGTGTTGGCAAAACTCTGCACGCGGCCGGTGCCCCACACCGCGATCACGGCCTGGCCGGACTGGAACAGCTCGGTCATCTTGCCCGGCGACGGCTCGTAGGCCAGCACGTTCGGATTGATCTGCTCCTTGAAGATCTTGAAGCCCGAATCGACGTTGGTCTCACCGCCGCCGTTCATCTTCGACAGCATCACCAGCGCTTCGAGGCCGTAGGTGTTGTTGATCGGCGGGATCACGAGCTGTTTTGCGTATTTCGTGTCCTTCAGATCATTCCATGAGGTCGGCGGCGCCCAGCCTTTTTCCGCAAACACCTTGGTGTTGTACATCAGGCCGGTGGCGACGATGCCGATGGCGACCGCGCGATCGTCCTTGAAGCGGGCGGTATCGTAGAGATTGGCGGCCGGCAGGCCTTCGAGCTTGCCGCAGAAGCCGAGCTGGATCGCCTGGTACATCGGGCCGTCGTCGACGATGGCAACGTCGATCTGCTGGTTACCCTTCTGCGCCTGGAGTTTTGCCAGCGTGTCGGTGGAGTTGCCGGCGACGTACTCGACCTTGACGCCGTTCTCCTTCTCGAAGGCCGGGATCACCTCGTCGCGGATGGTCTTCTCGAACGAGCCGCCATAGCCGGCGACATAGAGCGTCTTTTGCTGGGCCGAGGCGGCCGACGGGGCGACAATGAGCGCCGCAATGCTGACCGCTGTCAGAAGGCGAAGAGTCTTCATATGGACCGATCTCCAATACCGGAATGAGGTGACGTGCCGACGAGTCTCGCTGGCCGAAGCCTTCCGCATTTCCTTCCGCGCAAATCCCTCTCCGATCAGGGCTCCGGCCCCTGCTCGGCGGGTTTGGCGCGATCCGGAGGTTCGAACCCCTCCAATCTGCCGAAAAAGCGGGCTGTCTCCAGTCCTGATGAAAAAGATCGCAAACCCGGGCTTCCGTCGTCCAATGAATAATGGCACCCTCTGCATGCCTAAATATTATGAATGGAATTGGGATGGCCCGGATCAATTCGCGGCAGGTGGAGGCCTTCCGCGCGACGATGCTGACGGGAAGCGTGACCGAGGCGGCCGCGCTGATGACCGTGACGCAGCCGGCGGTCAGCCGGTTGCTGCGCGACCTCCAGGCACTGCTGAAGATGGAGCTGTTCGAGCGGCGCGGCACCGGCCTGGTGCCGACCGCCGCAGCGATGGCGCTCTACACCGAAGTGGAGCGCTCCTTCGTCGGCCTCGAACGCATCGCCGCGGCGGCGGAAGAAATCCGTGGCCGTCGCACCGGCTCCTTGCGGATTGCAGCACTGCCGGCATTGTCGAACGGCTATTTGCCACGGCTCACCGGTCATTTCTTGAAAGAGCGGCCCAACCTCAACCTCGCCTTCTTCGGCGTGATCTCGCCGATCGTGGTCGATTGGGTGCTGAACAATCAGTGCGATGTCGGCTTTGCCGAGGTGCCGATCGCCCATTCCGGCTTGCCGAGCCAGAAGCTGCCAGCGCCCGCGCGGGTGGCTGTCCTGCCCACCGGTCACCGCCTCGCCGAAAAGGAAGTGCTGGAGCCGCGCGATTTCGAGGGCGAGACGTTCATCTCGCTGTCGGCGGGATCATCGAGCCGGCATCTGGTCGACCAGGTCTTCCATCGCCACGATGTCCGCCGCGTGCTCAGGGTCGAGACCACGCTGTCGGAGATCATGTGCGGCATGGTGTCATCAGGACTTGGCGTCGCCATCTGCGATCCCTTCACCGCGCAGGAATTCTCCACCCGCGGCGTCGTCGTGCGCCGCTTCTTGCCGCGGATCGACTTCGAATTCTCCGCGGTTTTTCCCGCGCAGCGCAGCCCCTCGCCGGTGGCGCTCGATCTGGTGGAGACCATGCGCAAGGCGCTCGCCGAGTTTGACGAGCCAGCGCTCAGCCGTTGAACGCCGCCTGCGCCTCCGGCAGGTCCCAGATCTTGCCGATCGCAGCAGTGCCGGCGGCCATAATCGCCGCCTCGTCGGCACCGAGATAGCGTCCGGCATCGACCAGCACGCGGCCATCGACCATGACCTGATCGATATTGGCGCGGTTGGCGAGCGCGATCAGCGCGCGGCGCGGGTCGAACAGCGGCTGAAGGTGCGGATGGGTGAGATCGACGACGGTGAGGTCGGCGGTCGCGCCCGGCTCGATCCGGCCGAGATCCGGCCGCTTGATGACGTCGGCGGCAACGGCCGTGTTGGCTTCGATCAGCTCCGGCGAATTGGCGACATCGGCGCGCGCTGACGTGACCTTGGAGATCAGCGACGCCGCATTGAGCTCACCGAGCAAATCCATGTTGTAGCCGTCAGTGCCAACCACCGTGCGCACACCATGCTCCGCGAACCGGCTGAACGCCGCCGTGACGCCAGCGCGCGCGAACACGCGCGGGCAGTTCAGCACGGTCATGCCGCGCGCGGCCATCAGCTTGAGATCGTCGTCGCTGCTGAACATGCAGTGCGCCGCCATCAGGTCGGGCGCGAGCAGGCCGAGCCAGTCCAGATATTGCGCCGGCGTACGGCCACCGTAACGCTTGCCGATGGTCTCGACCTCGGCGCGGCTCTGCGCCATGTGCGTCGTGATGGGGACGCCGAGTTCGCGCGCCCGCGTGGCGCAGGCCTTCAGCAGATCCGGACCGCAGGTGTCGGTGGCGTGCGGGCTCATCGCGAGGCTGATGCGGCCGTCACCGCGATTGTTCCAGCGCTGATAGAGCGCATCCCATGTCGCCATGTCGGTGGCGCCGTCGTCGCCGGAATAGCGCACCACGCCGTCGGCGCCGGCCTTGGCGTCCGACGTCGAGAACAGATACGGCGCGCCGTAGAAACGGATGCCCATCTCCTCGGCCGCGTCGAACATCTCCGGAATGGAATTGCGGAACGGCTCCATCACCGTGGTGGCGCCGCCCTTCAGGAGCTGGAGGATGCCGAGCCGCGCCACCGCCATGCGTTCTTCCGCAGACAAGATATCGGCGCCGCGCTTGGTCAGCGGCAGCAGCACCGTGTAGACGATGCTCTGGTTGTTCTTGCGACCGTTGCCGTCCTCGGTGTGGCTGCGCGCCACGGCTTCCGAGAAGCAGTGATTGTGCAAATTGAGCAGGCCCGGCAGCACGAAGCGGCCAGGACGATCGTAGACCTCGTCCGCGCGCGGCTTGTCGCGCGTGATTGCCGCGATCTTTTTGCCTTCGACCAAAACCCAATGGTCGCGCAGCACATCCTGCGTACCGTCTTTGCGTGACAGCACATAGCTGCCGAAGATTGCTGTCCTGCTCATGCGGGGCGTACGTTCCAGAAGACGGCGGTGCCGTCGAGAATGCCGGTGATGGCTTTGCGGTAGGCGGTCGGCTGCTTGTACAGGCCGATCGGAATATAGGGGATTTCCTCGAAGGCGACCGCCTGGATCTGTCGGCAGATGCGCTGCTGCTCGGCAAGCTCGGAGGCCGCCAGCCACTGGCCGCGCAAGGTCCCCATCTTCTCGCTCGCGTACCAGCCGGCGACCTTGCCTTCGCCGCGGATGTTGGTGTTGCCGGCCGGGTTGAGCCAGTCGATGCCCTGCCAATTGCCGACCGCCGCGCTCCAGCCGCCCTGCCCGATCGGGTCCTTCTTGAGCTGGCGCTGCAGCACGACCGCGAAATCGAGCCCGGCATATTCGACGTTCATGCCGGCCTTGCGCAAGCTGTCGACCGCGATCTCGCCGAGCGGTTTCTGCGCCAGCGAGTTGGTGGGGACGAGCACCACGATCTTCTCGCCATTGTAGCCGGCGGCCTTCAGATCGGCCTTCACCTTGGCGTAGTCGCGGGGGCCGCGGAATACATCGAGGCCGACGTCGCTCGCCATTGGCGTGCCAGGCGCGAAGTAGCCGATCGGCGAGACCTGGAACGCCGGGTCGGTGCCGGCCACCGCCGTCATGAATGCGGATTGGTCGATCGCGCCTAACAGCGCGCGGCGGACGGCCGGATTGTCGAACGGCGGCTGGAGATGATTGAGGCGCAGCATGCAGGCGTAGCCTCTGGGATCGAGGACGCGCGTCTCGATATCGCCGGCCGCCTTGATGATCGGCAGCAGGTCATGCGGCGTGGTCTCCTGCCAATCCTGCTCGCCGGTCTGGAGCGCGGCGACGCCGGTGCCGGCGTCCGGCGTGGTGGTCCAGACCACGCGGTCGTAATGCACGATCTTCGGTCCCGCCGTCCAATCCGGTTTGCCGTCGGTGCGCGGCTGGTAGCGCTCGAACTTGGCATAGGCGTTGCGCGCGCCCTGCACGCGTTCGTCGGCGAGATAGCGGAACGGACCGCTGCCGATGACTTCGGTCAGCGGCTTGAACGGATCCTGGCTCGCCAGCCGCTCCGGCATCATGAAGCAGGCGTTGATCGCGGCCTTGCCGAGCGCCTGCGGCAGTAGCGGGAACGGACGCTTGAGGCGAAAACGGATGGTGCGGTCGTCAGCCGCCGAAAGCTCGGCGGTCGCCTCCATCAGCTCGCCGCCAAAGCCGTCACGCGCGGCCCAGCGGCGGATGCTCGCGACGCAGTCGCGGGCCAGCACGCGCTCGCCATCATGCCAGAACAGGCCGTCGCGCAGGCTGAGGTCCCATTGCAGTCCGTCGCCGGAGATGACGTGCCCCGACAGCATCTGCGGTGAGACCTGGAGCGAGGCGCTCATGCCGTAAAGCGTGTCGTAGACCATGAAGCCGTGGTTTCGCGACACCTGCGCGGTCGAATAGATGGGATCGACGAAGGCGAGGTCGATGACGGGGATGAAGCGCAGCGTCGACTGAGATTCAGCGCGCACGATGCCTGGAAACGACAGCGCCGGTATCGTTGCGGCGGCCTTGAGGAGCGAGCGGCGAGAGATAGGCATTACAAGAGGCTCCTGAAGGATCTTACGTGTTCAACAAGACAGCGCCAATCGCCGCCGCCACCGCCTGCTGCGCAGGCTCGATCACGGGCACGCCGACCGCATCCTCAATCGCGGCACGATGCGACGCCATGCCGGCGCAGCCCATCACCACGACATCGGCGCGGCATTGCGTCACCAGCGCGCGGCCGGCTTCGATCAAGCGACTGCGGATGTCGGCGCCAGCCGTCTCGGCCGCGCTCGCGCCGACCGACCAGCTTCCGGCATAACGGCTGTCGACGCCCATCACCCGCGCCATGCGCTGCTGGCGGCGGATGCTCGACGGCGACAGCGCGATGATTCCAAAGCGTTCGCCGAGCATCAGCGCGCGAAAGATGCCGCATTCGGCGATGCCCATCACGGGGCGAGCCCCCGCGGCCTCACGCACCGCATGCAGGCCGGGATCGCTGAAGCAGGCGAGCACGAAGGCATCAGCGTTGTCGCGCGAGACACGATTCACCAGCGGCATCACAACGCTATCGGCATCGCGCTGCGAGCTGATGCCCGGAGGCCCCTCGGCAAGACCGACCACCTCGATCTCCGGCCCGCCGGCGATCCGCAGCGGCGCGACGGCGTCGTCGATCGCCGCCGTCACCGATGCTGAGGAGTTGGGGTTGATGACGAGGATGCGGGTCATGATAGTGCTCAGCGGTTACCGGCCTCGTGGCGCAGAAAATTTTCCGCGATCTTCTCGCCGGTCGTGATCCAGACGTCGGGGCAAGACTTTGCGTAGGTCAGGAATTCGCGCAGCAGACGCAGCCGCATCGGACGGCCGCTGCATTGCGGATGCAGCACAGTCGTCACCATCGCACCCCAGTCCCTGGTTTCGTCGAGCTCGTCCTTCCAGATCGAGAGCACGTGCTCCCTAGGGAAGATCGAGCGCGGGCTGAAGCGCGCGGAGAGGCCGTGCATCCAGTCGTCATAGCTCGCGGTGACAGGCAGCTCGATCGTGCCGGGCTTGCCGTCGGCGAGGCGATGGCGATAGGGCCTGACGTCGTCGCGGAAGGAGGACGTGTAGACGATGCCGTGACGCACCAAAGCGACGCGCAGCTCCTCGGTGAACTCGCCATAAGGCGCGCGATAGCCGGTCGGCCTGACGCCGAGCCGGCGCTTGAGTGCCTCGAAACCACGCTCCAGCTCCTCCTCGATCCAGGGATCGCCGGGATCGGGCAACAGGTGGTGATAGCCGTGATGGCCGATCTCGTGGCCGGCCTTGAGGATGGATTCGGCCATCGCCGGATGCGCGTCGACCGACCAGCCCGTGACGAAGAAGGTCGCCTTGAGATCGAGCTGGTCGAGCAGCTCCAGCAGCTTTGGCGTGCCGACGCGCGCCTCATAACCGCCATAGCTCATGGTGATGAGCCGCTGCGCGTGCACCGCGTCCTTGCTGGTCCACGCACTCTCCGCGTCGACGTCGAAGGAGAGGAACATCGCCGAATTGTACGGCTTCGGCCAGGGGTATTCCGGCGCGGGATCCGCGGTGTTGGCCGGAACGAGCGGGATGCTCTGGAGTGCCTTACTGTCCAGCATTGATGGTCGCCTTCTCTAATCCGTTGTCGTTCAGTTTCCACTTGGCAAGCAGCGTACGATAGGTGCCGTCAGCGATCAGCGCATCGAGTGCCTCGGTCATTGCCTGCTGTAACGCTTTTTCCTTGACCGGCAGCGCAATTCCCGTGAACTGCGTCGCAATGGGATCGCCGACCGGCGCATAGGTGCCCGGCTCGAGATCCATCAGATAGGGTAACGTCTCGTTGCCCTGCACCGCGGCGTCGATGCGGCCCTGCCTGAGCTGCGTGCGCGCATCTGCCGAGCCGTCCGTACCGACGAACTGGATTGAATTGCTGCCGCAATTCTTCTGGCTCCACTTGTCGATCTCCGCCGGAAACATGGTCCGGCGGCTGGCGCCGACCTTCTTGCCGCACAGCGCCGCCATGTCCTTGAACTCGGACGCGCGGGACTGCTGCACGAAGAATTTTGGGCCGCTGCGAAGATAATCGACGAAGGAAGCAATCTCGTGCCGGCTCGCATAGTCGGTGAAGCCGGACAGGATGGCATCCACCCGGCCCGTCGAAATCGACGGTATGAACTCGGCAAAGCTGGTCTCGGTCCATTCGATCTTGACGCCAAGCTTGCGCCCGAGCGCCTCGCCGAGATCGATGTCGAAGCCCGACAGCGCGTTGGTGGCGGGATCGCGGAACTCCATCGGCGGATAGTTCGGCACCACCGCCACCTTGATGCTGCCGCGCTTGGCGATCTCCGCCGGCAGCTCGATGGCCATCACCGACGCGCTCATGGCGCCCAAAAGTGCCGCCGCAACGAAAAGTCTCTTCATCAACACGCCCCCATTTCAGATCACTGCCGAAAGAAATGCTTTTGTGCGTTCCTCGCGTGGCGCGCCCAGCACGTCGGACGCACGGCCCTGCTCGACGATCGCGCCCTGGTCCATGTAGACCACGCGATCGGCGACCTCGCGGGCGAAGCCGAGCTCGTGCGTCACCACCATCATGGTCATGCCGCTCTTCGCCAGTTCCTTCATGACGGCGAGCACCTCGCCGACGAGTTCGGGATCGAGCGCGCTGGTCGGCTCGTCGAACAGCATCAGCATCGGCTTCATGGCGAGCGCACGGGCAATCGCCACGCGCTGCTGTTGACCGCCGGAGAGCTGCGCGGGATAGGAGTCCGCCTTTGCTGCAAGCCCGACGCGACGGAGCAATTCGAGCGCCTCGCTGCGCACCTCGTCGTGCTTGCGCCCCTGCACCTGGGTCGGACCTTCGGTGATGTTCTCCAGCGCGGTCTTGTGCGGAAACAAATTGAAGCGCTGGAACACCATGCCGGTCTTCAGCCGCTGCCGCCCGATCTCGCGCTCTCCGAGGCGATGGAGCCTCCCGCCCTGCTCGCGCACACCGAGCAGCTCGCCGTCGAGCCAGATGCCGCCGCTATCGATGACGGCGAGCTGGTTGATGCAGCGGAGCAGCGTGGTCTTGCCTGAGCCGGAGGCGCCGATCAGACACATCACCTCGCCGGGCCAGACGTCGAGCGAGACGTTTTTGAGAGCCTGGAACTCTCCAAAGTTCTTGGCTACGGAGCGGATCGCGACGAGGGGTTTTGTCATCGCGCAAGCCGCAATGTGCCGCGGGCAAAACGGCGTTCGAGCAGCATCTGGAGCGGGGTCAGGACCGAGACCACGAGCAGGTACCAGAGCCCCGCGACGATCAGCAGCTCGATCACGCGGGAGTTGGCGTAATAGATGTTTTCGGCGTTGTGCAGCAATTCCGGATACTGGATGACGCTCGCAAGCGAGGTCGCCTTCACCATGCCGATGAACTCGTTGCCAAGCGGCGGGATCACCACCCGCATCGCCTGCGGCAACACGATCCGGCGCAGCGCGCGCAGCCGTCCCATGCCGATCGCCTGCGCCGCCTCATACTGACCGATGTCGACCGACAGCATGCCGGCGCGCATCACCTCCGAGGTGTAGGCGCCCTGGTTGATGCCGAGCCCGAGCAGTGCGGCGAGGAACGGCGTCATGACATCGACGGCGCGCGCGCTCCACAGGCCGGGAATGCCGATGGTCGGAAACACCAGCGCGAGATTGAACCACAACAGCAGTTGCAGGATCAGCGGCGTGCCGCGGAATAGCCAGGTGTAACCGGCAGCCACCGTCTTCAGCACTGGATTGGGCGACAGCCGCATGATCGCGACGACGACGCCGAGGACAATGCCGAGCGCCATCGCCAGCACCGCCATCACCATCGTGTTGACGATGCCCTCAAGAATGACCTTTACGGTCAGGAAGCGGCTGACATAGGACCATTCGATCTGACCGTTCGCAAACGCGCGCCCGATCGCCGCCAGCACCAGGACGATCAGGGCCGCGCTGAGCCAGCGAAACCAGTGCGGCTCGCGCGCGACCCGCATTCCCGAGAGATCGGGAAAACCCTCCGCAAGCGCCGGCACCGGCTTCATTGCGGCGCCGCGTTCAGCATGGGCTGAGCGACGGCGTTGGCGCCAAGGCCCCATTTGTCGAGAATCGCCTTGTAGGAACCGTCGGCGATCATCGCCGAGAGTTTCTCCGTCACCACTTCGCGCAAGGCTGGATCATCCTTGCGGAACATGATGCCCTGATAGCCGGTGGACAATTGCGCACCTATGACGCGGTATTTTTCCGGCTCCTGCGATTGCGCATAGGGCAAGGTCTCGCTGCCCTGGACCGCGGCGTCGATGCGGCCCTGCTTGAGCTGATTGCGGACGTCGATCGAGTTCTCACCCGGGACGTACTGAATGGCGGGCTTGCCGGCCGTCTCGCAATTCTGCTTGCTCCACTTCTCGATCTCGGCCGGGAAGCTGGTGCTGCGGGTGGTGCCGACCTTCTTGCCGCAGAGATCGGCCGCCGCCTTCGCATCGCTCTCCGCCATCACGAAGAACTGCGGGCCGGTCGCGAGGTAATCGACGAAATCGGCGGTCTCACGCCGCGAGGCACGATCCGAGATGCCGGAGATGATGAAATCGGCGCGCTTGGTCTGGAGCGACGGAATCAGCTCGGCGAACGGCGTCTCGCTCCAGACGATCTTCACGCCGAGCCGCTTGGCGAGCTCATTCGCCAGATCGATATCGAGCCCGACCAGTTCGTTGGTGGCGGGATCACGATATTCCATCGGCGCGTAGGTGGAGTTGACGGTGAGCTTGAGCGTGCCCGTCTGCTTGATCTCCGCCGGAAGCTCGGCCGCCTGCGCGGACGTCACGGCAGCCAAGACTGCGAAAGCGAGGAAATGCGAGAGGCGTGTCATGTCAGCTCCTTTGCCGATCCCTTTGCTAACGCCGTGCCATTAGCTAGTCCGCATCGAGAACGGCCGGCTCGATGACGCCGGCGCGCTCGGTGATCACCCGGTATTGGTCCGGCCGCCGGTGGGCGGCGAAATTGAACATCTTGTCCTTGCCCTGGCGGCAGAGGTCGAGGTCGACGTCGGCGACGATCACTTCGTCAGTGAGCGTCTGCGCCTGTGCGACAATTCGTCCATTGGGATCGACGATGCAGGAGCCGCCGATCAAGCCGGAGCCGTCCTCCTCGCCTGCCTTCGCCACCGAGATCGCCCAGGTCGCGTTCATGTAGGCGTTGGCCTGCACCACCAGCGTCGAATGGAACGTGCGCAGCGCTCCGTCTTCCGTCGTGCCGCCATTGGGATCGTAGGCCGCCGAATTGTAGCCGATGCAGACAAGCTCGACGCCTTGCAGGCCGAGCACGCGCCAGGATTCCGGCCAGCGGCGGTCGTTGCAGATCATCATGCCCATGATGGCGTGGGCCCAGGCAGAGCCGGCGCGGAAGGCGGGAAAGCCGAGGTCGCCATATTCGAAATAGCGCTTCTCGAGCTGCTGATAACGCGCGCCCTCGCGCGGTTCGACCGAACCCGGCAGGTGCACCTTGCGATAGCGGCCGAGAATCTCGCCGTCGCGATCGACCAGGATGGCGCAATTGTAACGGCGGCCGTCCGGGGTCAGCTCGGCATAGCCGACATAGAAGCCGACGCGCAGCGCGCGCGCGCGGTCAAACAGCTTGGCGATGGCGGGGTTCGGAATGCTGCGCTCGAAATAGCTGTCGAGCGCGTCGCCTTCGAGCAGCCACCGCGGAAAGAAGGTGGTGAAGGCCAGCTCCGGGAACACCACGAGGCTGGCGCCACGGCCGGCGGCTTCCTCCAGCATGTCGAGCATCCGCTTCAGCGTATGCTCGCGCGTATCGGCTTTTTGCGTCGGCCCCATCTGTGCGGCGGCGGCGCGAAGGATACGAACCAAGATTGCCTCCAATCTGTGCGCAGTGCTGCCTCAATGGGCGAATGAACCCTTTGATGCGACGTGCAAATCCGTCGCCATTACGCTGAAGCGGGGCTGCAAAATCAATTCGTTCTGCTATGATGTTTTGGCCCAGAGTATAAACGGCAGTGATATGAACCTGCGTCAGCTCGAGATCCTGCGTGCCGTCATCCGCCACCGCACCACGGTGGCGGCGGCGGACGAACTGGCGCTGTCGCAGCCCGCGGTCAGCAACGCGCTGAAGACGATGGAGGCGCACGCGGGCTTTGCGCTATTCGAGCGCGTCAACAACCGGCTGTTTCCGACCGCGGAAGCGATGGCGCTCTACAAGGAGAGCGAGGCGATCTTCGCGCTGCACGCAAAACTCGAGAGCCGCGTGCGCGATCTGCGCGAGAACCGCTCCGGGCATCTCGCGCTCGTGGCGACGCCGCCACTCGCCTACAGCATCATCCCCTCCGCGCTGTCGGGCTTCCTGCGCCGCCGCCCGGAGACGCGGGTATTCTTTGACGTCCGGCGCTACGAAGGCATTATCGAGGGCGTGCTCAGCCGTGTCGCCGAGCTCGGTTTCGCGCTCGGGCTGACGCATCATCCCGGCATCGCGCATGAGGTGGTCCACAGCGGCGAGATGGTCTGCGTGCTGCCACCGCAGCATCCGCTTGCCGACAGGCCCGTGATCTCGGCCGCGGACCTCTCCGGCCTGCCCTTCATCGGGCTCGAGCGCGGCACACGCCTTGGTGAGGCCGTACGCGACAGCTTTGCCCGCGCGGGCGCGCCGTTCCGGCCGACCGTCGAGGTACGCTACTGCAACACGGCCTGCGTGCTCGCGAGCGCCGGCGTCGGCGCCGCCGTGGTCGATCCCTTCTCGCCGCGGCAGAATGGGGGCCACGGTCTCGTCGTCCGGCCGTTCACGCCGACGACGCGCGCGGTTGCCTATATGCTATGGTCGGAGGCCGAGCCGTTGTCGCGCCTGGCCAAGGCCTTTCTCAACGAGGTGCGCAAGGAAAGCGCGCTGCTGGAGCCCACAGCGCCGCACCAGCAACATGGGGCAGAAAGCAACTAGGCTTCGCAACCTTTTGACCTTGTCCTTTTAACCTTGGGGGGCACATGGCACGCATCACCATCATCGAGACCGGACAGGTCCCGCCAAAATACCGCGAGCGGCACGGTTCGTTTCCAGACATGTTCGAACGCATGGTCCGCACCGAGGACCCGACGGCCACGGTGGACGTCGTCAGCATCCCCAATGGCGATGCGCTGCCTGATCCGAGCAAGCTGGAGGCCGTGCTGATCACCGGTGCTGCCGCCGGCGTCTATGACGGGCTCGACTGGATCGCGCCGCTGGAAGAGTTCGTACGCACCGCTTACGCCAACAAAACCCCGATGGTCGGAATCTGTTTCGGCCATCAGCTGATCGCGCAGGCGCTCGGCGGCACCGTACGCAAGTCCGAGAAGGGCTGGGGCATCGGCCGGCACGTCTATCAGGTGCTTCCGGAGAACGGAGTCGTCGAGGGCGAAGCGGTCGCCATCGCCGCCTCACATCAGGATCAGGTGATCGAGCCGCCTGATGATGCGCTGACGATCCTCTCGTCCGAATTCACCCCGCATGCCGGCCTGCTCTACGCCAATGGCGCGACGCTGACGATGCAGCCGCATCCGGAATTCGACGTGGAGTTTGCGGAAGTGTGCTGCGAGCTGCGCGACGGCAAGGCGCCGGAGGACGTTGTTGCGACGGCAAGGGCATCCCTGGCGGAGCCGATGGACAACGCCAAGCTCGGGGGCGCGATTACGCGGTTTCTGGCAAGGCGCTGAGACTTCACCTCGCCCGCTTGCGGGGAGAGATCGGATTGCGCCCGGCGATGCAAAGCATCGTCCGAAGCAATCCGGGTGAGGGGGACTCTCCGCGAGTCTCTCTGCCACCGTTTTCGCGGATAGAGCCCCTCCCCCCAACCCTCTCCCCGTAAGAACGGGGAGAGGGAGAGGAAGCCTCTCAGAACGGATCCGTCCCCAACCCCGGCACATCTGCCGGCCGCGGCCCGGGCGCGACCCAGTGAAACCGCCGGTCCTTCTCCGCAATCAAGATGTCGTTGATCGAGGCCTCGCGCCGCCGCATCAAGCCGTGCTCGTCGAACTCCCACTGCTCGTTGCCGTAAGAGCGATACCACTGGCCGGCCGCATCGCGCCATTCGTACTGGAAGCGCACCGCGATGTGGTTGCCGTCGAAGGCCCAGAGGTCCTTGATCAGGCGATACTCCTGCTCCTTCTCCCATTTGCGGGTGAGGAAGGCGACGATGGCCTCGCGGCCCTGGAACACCTCTGAGCGATTGCGCCAGCGGCTGTCCTCGGTATAGGCGAGCGAGACGCGCACCGGATCACGTGAATTCCAGGCGTCCTCGGCCATGCGCGCCTTTTGCGCGGCGGTCTCTCGGGTGAAAGGCGGAAGCGGCGGGCGCGACATCGTGGCCTCATCGGTTGATTGAGGCCGCAATCTATCGCTGCGATTGGCGGAGTCGATAGGCGATCGACCTATCGGCCGATCACTTATCGGGCGATCAGGAAATCAAATCGGCCTTCATCAGCGTACGGATCGATTTCGGGATCGGCTGGGCCCGGCCGCGGCTGATGAAGGCGACGCGCACCTCGGCTTTCACCAACACGTCTTCCCTGCGCCGCACCTCCTGTGCCAGCATGATCGAGGCGCCCTTCACCGCGGTTGGCCAAGTCACGACATCGAGCACGTCGTCCATTCGCGCCGGCTTCAAAAAGTCCAGATGCATCGAGCGCACCACGAAGGCGAAGCCGGAATCTTCCGTCTCGGCCTGCTCGAACAGCGCCTGCTGCTCGGCCCCCATCAGCCGCAGATGATTGGTGCGCCCGCGCTCCATGTAGCGCAGATAATTGGCGTGATAGACGATGCCGGAGAAATCCGTGTCCTCGTAATAGACGCGGACCTGCATGTGGTGGCGGCCGTCGCGGATCTCGCCGTCGAGATGGGACATCAAGGCACTCATTGGAAATCCGCAACCAATTTCAACGACCGGGCTGCCGCCAGCAATCGCTTATCGTGCGTCCAGATCGAGGCTTCGATCGTCAACATTGTTGACGCCAACAAATGGGCATCGACGTAGCCGATGCCTAGCCCGGCCAGCTTTCGCTTGACGATGAAATCCAGGACTTCGTCGTTGCTGGCAATTGTCGCTTTTGGAAGAGTGTTGAGATCGTCAAGCATGTCAGAGGTCTTCGGCAAGCCCCCCAGGAGCATTTCGCCAATCACGAACGGATGAGTGACAATGTCTCCACGATTGAGGAGCCTTGCCAAACGCACATCTGCGCGGCGGAAATGGTCGACCCAGATTGACGTGTCCGCCAGGACCTTCATTTGGGCCGGCGGCGTGGCGGAGCCTTGGCACCAGGCTCAGCACCTCCCATCCGGGCAAGACGACGCGCGGCCTCGCGCTCGACGAACGCCTTCAAGGCTTCCCTGACAACAGCCGATTTTTCGCTGACGCCCGCAAACTCCTGCGCCTTGGCGAAAAGCTCGTCGTCTATAGCGATTGTGGTTCTCATGGCGACACCTCTACATCAAATATAGCATCATTTGATGTGACTTTCCATGCCTTACGATACCGCTAGTCCCACCTTTCCCAGCGTCACCTCGACGATCTCAGGCGGCACCCCGAAGCGGACGGGCATGATGCTGCAACCGAGGCCGCCCGAGATGATGACGTCGCATTTCAGCCTGATATGACCGTAGGCGAGCCGAAGGCCGTGCTGCTTCGGAACGGCCGGCGACCAGCCGAGCAGGCGGACCTGGCCGCCATGGGTGTGGCCGGACAGTTGCAGCGCGACGCGCGCGGGCACGCGCGGCGCGATGTTGGGCTCGTGCGCGAGCAGGATGACGGGCGCATCATCGGTGACCTTGGCGAGCGTCGCATTGAGATCGTCCGCACCGAAGCGCCCCGTGCTCCGGAAGCGCTGCGCGGGCAGGAAGGCCAGCTGATCGCCGAGACCGGCGAGCCAGAACGGGCGCCCGTCCTTGGTGAGACGGACGACATCGTTCTCGTAGACGGGAACGCCAGCCGCCTCCAGCGCTCGATGCGCCACCGTCGGCCCGTGCCCCGCCTGCTGCACGGCCCTGTCCACCCAATAGTCGTGATTGCCCATGACGGCATGGACACCCAGCGGCGCCTTGAGGCCCGCGAGCACCTTGGCCCACTCGCTCGACGGAATGATACGCGTGACCTGGTGAACCCCGGCGACATAGTCGCCGAGCAGCACGATGACATCAGGCTTGAGCGCATTGGTGCGCTCGACGATGCCCTCGATCCGCTCCAGCGACATCCAGGGATCGCAGGCATGAATATCGGCGATCACGGCGATCTTGAGCGGAAAATCCGCCGGCCATTGCCGCGGGGTCGGATGATAGCGCGTGACGCGGAGCCGCAGCACCGGCTCGACGCCGACACCATAGGCCGCGGTCGAGACGCCGAGGGCGGACAGGCCGCCGATGGAACGGATGAGATGACGGCGCGTGATCATGGAAGCCCGATGGTGATGCGGCTCCTTGATGGGATCCGATTCAAGCGGAATTGGGGTGCGTTCGTGCAGATCCTCTGCACAGTGATAACCGAAAGTTCATGACAGCCGGAGCGATCCGCGCTTGCGCAGATCAATCGTCGTTGTCGTCGGTGCCGAACAGGCCGAACTGCGACGCCGCATCGCGCGAGGGCTCGGTGATGCCGAGATGACGAAAGGCGTGCGAAGTGAGCAGGCGGCCGCGCGGGGTGCGCTGGAGATAACCGCACTGGATCAGATAAGGTTCGATGATGTCCTCGATCGCATCGCGCGGCTCGGAGAGCGCTGCGGCCATCGTCTCGACGCCGACCGGGCCGCCGCCATAGTTCATCGCGATGGTCGTGAGGTAGCGGCGGTCCATGGCGTCCAGACCCGCGGCATCGACCTCGAGCGCGCTCAGCGCATGGTCGGCGATCTTGCGGTCGATCGAGGTGGCATCGGCTGCGGAGGCGAAATCGCGCACCCGCCTGAGCAGGCGACCGGCAATGCGCGGCGTGCCGCGAGCGCGGCGCGCGATCTCGTTGGCGCCGTCAGCGCTCATGCCGACATTGAGCACGCGCGCGCCGCGGGTGACGATGCTTTCGAGCTCCTCGATCGTGTAGAAATTGAGCCGGATCGGAATGCCAAAGCGGTCGCGCAAGGGATTGGTGAGCAGGCCGGCGCGCGTGGTGGCGCCGACCAGGGTGAATTTCGACAGCTCGATCTTCACCGAGCGCGCCGCCGGGCCCTCGCCGATGATGAGGTCGAGCTGAAAATCCTCCATCGCGGGATAGAGCACCTCTTCGACCGCCGGGCTCAGGCGATGGATCTCGTCGATGAAGAGCACGTCACGCTCTTCGAGATTGGTGAGGAGGGCGGCAAGATCACCCGCCTTGGCGATCACTGGACCCGACGTGGCGCGAAAGCCGACGCCGAGCTCTTTCGCCACGATCTGCGCCAGCGTGGTCTTGCCGAGGCCGGGCGGGCCGACGAACAGCACGTGGTCCAGCGCCTCGCCGCGCTTGCGCGCCGCCTCGATGAAGATCGAGAGATTCTTGCGCGCCTGCTGCTGGCCGACGAAGTCCGACAGTGATTGCGGACGCAGCGCGGTGTCGCCGACATCGTCGCTGCGGCGCTCGGGCGTGACCATGCGGGGGGGAGTAGTCATGCGGGCAGGATAACACGATGCAGCGGTTTCGCGAGCCACCAGCACAGACTGGCTGGAATGGCGGCGATAATGGCAAGCATCGCCGAAAGCTTCAGCGCCTCAGGCGCGGAACGGACAGTCGGCAAGATCACTGCCGAGGTTTCGGAGGGCACGACGAACATGCCAAACGCAACGAAGCCGGCGGCGGCCACGGCCGCGGCGAGCCATGCCATCCAGATCATGTTGAGATCGGCGTAGACCGCAGCGAGCGCGAATATCAAGCCGGCTACGACGGCGGGAAGGAACGAGGCGAGAATCGTGGCGATGGCCAGCAGCACGACCGCGATCGAAACCAGGGTGCGCAGTGCCTCCAGCCCGAGGAGCGCAAGAAACAGCTGCAGCACCGCGGCACCGAGCGCCGTCACCATCACCGAAACCAGCGCGGCGGTCGTCAGCGGCCCCACGACGGAGAAAATCACGACAATACCAGCCGCGCGCAAAAGGCGACGAAAAAGAGCGGCGACGGGATTGGCGCGGGCCGTGCTCACTTCGACAGCTCCTTCAGGCCCAGCCGGATGAGCTGAGCGGTCTCGGCGCTCTCGCCGGCGCTGCGCGATGCCGATGCGATGGCCGCGGCCGCCTGCGGCTGGCCGTAACCGAGATTGACCAGCGCAGAGATTGCATCCGCGACGGGGCGCGGCGCGCGCTGCTCGTCGACCGCGCCGGCCAGATGCACCACCGCAGGATCGACATTGGCAAACGCCGGCGCCTTGTCCTTCAACTCGGTGACAATGCGCTCGGCGACCTTGGGGCCGACGCCGGGCGTGCGCGCCACCGCGGCCTTGTCGCGCAGCGCGATCGCATTGGCTAGATCGGCCGGCGCCAGCGTGCCGAGCACGGCGAGCGCGACCTTGGCACCGACGCCCTGCACGGTCTGGAGCAGGCGAAACCATTCGCGCTCCTGGTCGGTGCGGAAGCCGAACAGCTTTATTTGATCTTCGCGAACATAGGTCTCGATCGAGAGCACCGCCGCCTCGCCAGGCGAGGGCAGATGCTGGAGCGTGCGCACCGAGCAATGCACCTGATAGCCGACCCCGCCGACGTCGAGGAGCACATAATCCTCGCCGTAGGAATCGATCAGTCCCTTGAGCTTGCCGATCATAGTCCCGCCACCTTCAGCCTGAGCGCGGTGCTCTGGCGGTGATGGGCGTGGGTGATGGCGATGGCGAGCGCGTCGGCGGCGTCCGCGGACGGCGGCTCGGCTTTCGGCAGCAATATCTTCAGCATCATCGCGATCTGGTGCTTGTCGGCGTGGCCGGCGCCGACCACGGTCTTCTTGACCTGGTTCGGCGCATATTCGGCAACAGAGATGCCGAACATTGCGGGCGCCAGCATGGCGACGCCGCGAGCCTGGCCAAGCTTCAGCGTCGCAGCGCCGTCCTTATTGATGAAAGTCTGCTCGACCGCCGCTTCCATCGGCTTGTGATCGGACAGAACGGCGGCGAGCCCCTCGTGAATCCCGAGCAGCCGGCTCGCCAGCGGCAAATCATCCGGCGGTTCCACCGAGCCGCAGGCGACATAGATCAGGCGATTGCCCTCGGCCTCGATCACGCCCCAGCCGGTGCGGCGCAGGCCGGGGTCGATGCCGATGATGCGAACGGGGCCACGAATCGGAAGCGCAGTCATGGGCCAGTGATAGCGGCTGGCCGCCGTGGGGGAAACAGAAACAGAACAGAAGTCCCCGGAGAAAGGCGGTCGCGTGCCCCGGGCGGAGCCTTACCCGCCCATCTTCGCGATCAGGGCGTCCGACACCTCGAAATTGGCGTAGACGTGCTGGACGTCATCATGCTCGTTGAGCAGGTCCATCAGCTTGAGCAGCTTCTCGCCGGTCTCGTCGTCGACCGCGATCGTGTTCTGCGGCTTCCAGATCAGCGCGGCCTTGCGCGGCTCGCCGAACTTGGCTTCCAGCGCCTTGGCGACGTCGCGATAGCCTTCGGTCGAGGCGTAGATCTCGTGGCCGCCTTCGCCGGAGAGCACGTCGTCGGCGCCGGCCTCGATCGCGGCGTCGAGCACCGCATCGTCATCGGCGACGCTGCGATCGTATTCGATGATGCCGGTACGGTCGAACATGAAGGAGACCGAGCCTGTCTCGCCGAGATTGCCGCCCGATTTGGTGAAGAAGGAGCGGATGTCGGAGGCCGCGCGGTTGCGGTTGTCGGTCAGCGCCTCGACGATGACAGCGACGCCGCCCGGACCATAACCCTCGTAGCGGATCTCGTCATAGTTCTCGCCGTCATTGCCGAGCGCCTTCTTGACGGCGCGCTCGATGTTGTCCTTCGGCATGTTCTCCTGGCGCGCCGCGATGATGGCCGCGCGCAGGCGCGGGTTCATGTTGGGGTCGGGCGTACCGAGCTTGGCCGCGACGGTGATTTCCCGCGCCAGCTTGCCGAACAGTTTCGACTTCTGCGCATCCTGCCGCCCCTTGCGGTGCATGATGTTCTTGAATTGGGAATGTCCGGCCATGCGTGATCTCTTGAGGGAATCGTGCGCCAAGGTGAGCGTGGGAAGCGCGGCGTTATAGGCCGCCAACCCACCGGAATGAAAGAGGCTCCACGACTTTAAGGTAATACCGTAGTGCCCCGTGCCCAAGAGTCAGGCACCGTTAACCCTGATTTCATTCCAGCCTGCGAAAATAGCGCCCGACCGTTCCCCGACAAGAGTGACGTGATGGCGTTCGCATTATTTCGGAAGCGTCTGCCGGACGCGGCTGCGCCTGCGACCAGCCCGCAGGCTGCGCCGGTCACCCCCATGCCTGCTCCCACCGAAGCCGATTCCGCCAAGGAAATCCTGGAACTGCTGGAACTCGAGCTCGGAGCGATGATTCGCCAGCTCGAGCGCGCCGCCAATTCGGTCGCCGGCGGCGCGGAGGCGACCGCCACGACGCTGGCCGCCATCCGCGACCGTACCGACGCCCTGACCGGGCGGACCAACGCCGCACAATCGAACGCCTCCACCTTTGCCCATGCCGCCGACAAGTTCACCCAATCCGCGCAAGGCATCGGGGCGCAGGTCCGCGCGGCCGGCAAGCTCGCCGACGAGGCCAGCGCCGCGGCGCAGGAAGCCCGCGCCAATGTCGAGCGCTTGCGCGAATCCTCCGCCGCCATCGGCAACGTCGTCAATCTGATCGCGCAGATCGCGCGGCAGACGACACTGCTCGCGCTCAACTCGACCATCGAGGCCGCACGCGCGGGCGCGGCCGGCAAAGGTTTTGCGGTCGTCGCGACCGAAGTGAAAGCACTCGCGGTGCAGACCCAGGGCGCGACCGGGGAGATTTCAAAGAAGATCGACGCGCTCCAGCGCGACGCCGCAGGCTCAGCCGATGCCGTGCACCGCATCTCGCAGGCGATCGAGGCGATCCGTCCGGTGTTCGACACCGTCAACGGCGCGGTCGCCGAGCAGAACGCCACCACCAGCGAAGTCTCCGGCAATGCCGCCAGCGCCTCGGACTTCATCGTCTCGGTCGGCGA
Organism: Bradyrhizobium sp. 1; assembly: GCF_023073315.1. GTDB lineage: Bacteria > Pseudomonadota > Alphaproteobacteria > Rhizobiales > Xanthobacteraceae > Bradyrhizobium. The sequence continues at coordinate 259,595 of NZ_JADPJH010000034.1, forward strand.
AAGCGCAGCCGAGATCGATGCCGCGACCAAGGCCGCCGAGACCCATGGCGAGAGCGTCGCCAGCGCCGGCAAGGCCGTGACCACTTTCGCACAGAAGCTGAAATCGCGCTGTGCGGTGCTGCTGCGCCAGAGCGAACACGACGACCGCCGCAAGACCGAGCGGCTGCCCTGCCATCTCAAATTCGAAACAGCACGCAGCGTGCTGCCGGTCTATGAAATCTCGATGGACGGCGTGCTGATCGGCGGTGCCGACGCGTCGAAGCTTGCCACGCAGGCCGTCGTCGAGGGCACGCTCGAGAACGTCGGCGCCTGCCGTCTGCGCGTGACCGAGCAGTCCAAGGCCGGCGCCCGCGCGCAGTTCGTCAGCCCCAATGCCGATCTCCGCGAGAAGATCGAGGACCGGCTCTGGTCGATCCACGAGGAGAACACCGAGTTCGTCACCCGGGCCATGGAAGCGGGCAATGCGCTGACTGCGATTTTCGAGCAGGCTGTCGCGCGCGGCGAGGTCAAGCTCGACGACCTCTTCGACACCGGCTACGCCGAAATCGCCGGGACCAATCCGCAGCAATACCGTACCAGATATCTGGATTGGGCCGACCGCGCGCTGCCGCCGTTCCAGGAGGCCTTTCTCGCCAAGGACCCGCGTATGGCGTTCTGTGCCATGGTCGACCGCAACGGCTTCCTGCCGGTGCACAACAAGATCTATTCGCATCCGCAGCGGCCGGGCGATGCCGCCTGGAACACCGCCAACTGCCGCAACCGGCGCATCTTCAACGATCCGGCGGGGTTGGCCGCCGCACACAATTTGCGGTCGTATCTGGTCCAGAGCTATGCCCGTGACATGGGCAACGGAAATACGGTGATGATGCGCGAGATCGACGTCCCGATCCGCGTGCAGGGCCGGCACTGGGGCGGATTTCGCACGGCCTACAAACTGTAGTGCACGCTCAGGCAAGACGGCGAGCGCGAATCATCCTCTAAGGTCGAAATTGGAATGGGAATGCCGCGGTGAGCCGATCAACGGCTCCGCTTGGAGAAAGCCCGTACATGTCCCTGGCACAACTTGCAGTACTGGATACCGGATCGAACCGGACGCTGGCAGAGCGCCTGATCGACCAGCTCGCCGACCGCATCGGCGGCCTCGGCGTGGAGCTCGCCGACATTGCCGGCAATGTCCAGGAAGTCGCAAACCGCGTCGCCAACCAGTCGGAACGGTTCCACCATCTCCAGAAGACCGCCGAGACCATGGTCTCGGCCAACCACGACATCGCCACCGCATCGCAGGCGGTGCAAACGACCGCGTCGGCCGCGGTCGGTGAGATCGCGCAGTCCCGCGGCGCGGTCGACGCGGCGGTCAGCCATATCTCCGAGCTCGTCGCAGCTGTGGAGCGGATCGAGGCGCGCCTGAGCGCCGTCGGCTCGGCGCTGACGCAGGTGGCGAAAGTGTCCGGCTCGATCGAGGCGATCGCCAAGCAGACCAATCTGCTCGCGCTGAATGCGACCATCGAAGCGGCGCGTGCCGGCAATGCCGGCCGCGGTTTTGCGGTGGTCGCAAGCGAAGTCAAAAACCTCGCGGAGGCCACCCGCCAGGCCACGCATCAGATCTCCGACACCGTGCGCGATCTCGACGGCCAGATCGAAGGCCTGATCGGCGAGAGCAGCGACGCCTCGCAACGCGCCAAGACGGCCGGCGAAGGCGCCCAGCAGATCTCCGGCATCATCTCGCGGGTCCAGCAGGGCTTTGCCTCCGTGGAAGCGGAGATCGACAGCGTCACGCGGGCTGCGACCTCCAATCTCGGCCACTGCGACACCGTCATCAGCGAACTCAACGAGCTCGCCAAGGGCGTCGACCTGTCCTCGCGCGATCTCAAGAACGCCGATCAGCGCGTAACGAAACTGCTCGACACCTCCGAAACGCTGATCGCACTGATCGCCGACAGCGGCGTGGAGACGTCGGATGCGCCGCTGATCCGCGTCGTCGTCGAGACCGCGAAGCGGATCTCGGACGAATTCGAGGCCGCGATCGGCCGCGGCGAGATCACGCTCGACCAACTCATGGACGAGAACTACCGGGACATCCCCGGCACCGATCCCAAGCAATACAGCACTGCTTACGTCGACTTCACCGATCGCGTGCTGCCCGCGATCCAGGACCCGATCCAGAAGTCGGATCCCCGCATCGTGTTCTGCGTCGCCTGGGCCAAGGGCGGGTACCTTCCGACCCACAATCCGAACTATCGCCTGCCGCAGGGCAAGGACCCGGTCTGGAACAATGCCAATTGCCGCAACCGCCGCCTGTTCACCGACCGCGCGGTGAAGAAGGTCGCGGCGAATACAAAGCCGTTCCTGCTCCAGACCTATCGCCGCGACATGGGCGGCGGGCAGTTCGTGCTGATGAAGGATTTGTCCTCGCCAATCGTGATTCGCGGCAAGCACTGGGGCGCCTTCCGGATGGGTTTTCGGCAGGGCTGAGAACTGCTGCTGCGGCTGCTGAATCAAAAACCTGCAAAACAACCCCATGCACCGTAGCCAGGGCGTGGGAAATCAATGGCTTGCGCCTCATCGCACCAAGGCGCCTATCGAACCCTTGACTCGTCGGGCAAAACAGGGTTAGAATTCTAATATTCCGAAATCTTGCTTGCGAGAGAGCGGGGCAGCTCACCTCGCGAGTCCTGCGTCTGCCCACGGGGCTGGTCAGCGACGGGTTCTGGCTCGTCGAAGCCGCCAGCACTGGTGCGACGGCCGTTGTTGCCATAGAAAGGCCGCCGCACATTCGAGGCGCGAGCCCGAACACAATCATCTGGTTTTCGATGTCCCCTCCACCCACCCAAATCGGCGCGCCGCTTTCCGAGATCGATACACCGGCGCTGATCATCGACCTCGACGCCTTCGAGCGCAATCTCGACACGATGGCGGCAGCGGTCGGCAAGCTCGGCGTTCGGCTGCGTCCGCATGCGAAGACCCATAAGTCGCCGATCATCGCGGCCAAGCAGATCGCGCGCGGCGCGGTTGGCATGTGCTGCCAGAAAGTTGCCGAAGCCGAGATCCTGGTGGCGGGCGGGGTGAGCGACGTCCTCGTCAGCAATGAGGTGGTGGGTCTGCGGAAGCTGGAACGGCTCGCGTCGCTCGCGCGCCACGCGCGCATCAGCGTTTGCGTCGACGATCCGATCGTGCTTGAGCAACTGGCGCTCGCCGCGGAACGGGCCGGCGCGCAGATCGAAGTCCTGGTCGAGGTCGACGTCGGCGCCGGTCGCTGCGGCGTCAGGCCGGGGCCAGCCGCAGCCGGCCTGGCGCGGCAGGTGGCGGGTTCACGCTTCCTGTCGTTCGGCGGCTTACAGGCCTACCACGGCTCCGCCCAGCACTTGCGCACGCCGGAGGAGCGGCGCGCTGCCATCGCCGGTGCCGCGAACGCGACCATGGAGACACTTCGCGTCCTCAAGGAAGCGGGCTTTCAATGCCGGACGATTGGAGGCGCGGGAACCGGGACGTTCGAGCTGGAAGGCGCGAGCGGCGTCTGGAACGAATTGCAGGCCGGCTCCTATATTTTCATGGACGCCGACTACGCGAAAAACGTCGCCGACGGGACGCGCAATGCCGATCTGTTTGAGCATGCGCTGTTCGTGATCGCGACCGTGATGAGCACCGCCTCCGGCGAACGCGCGGTCATCGATGCGGGCCACAAGGCGCTGTCAAACGACAGCGGATTTCCGGTTGTGCTGGGCCGGCCCGACCTGCGCTATCATCGGCCCTCTGACGAGCATGGCCTGCTCGACTTCGACAGCGCTTCGTCCCGGCTGGCGATTGGCGACAAGGTGACGCTCATCCCGGGGCATTGCGACCCGACCGTCAATCTCTACGACTGGTATGTCGGCGTGCGCGGCTTCAATAGGCCGGATGCCCGCGTGGAGGCGCTTTGGCCGATCGCGGCGCGGGGCGCGGTCACCTGACATACTCACGGCGCAGTGCCGTAGGGTGGGCAAAGCGAAGCGTGCCCACGTGTCTATTGCTGTCTTGCAAAGTTCGTGGGCACGGCGCAAGTGCGCCTTTGCCCACCCTACAATTCCGGACTCGCGGAGAAAGACCCCTCACCCTGGTGAGGTTGTGTGCCCCAGCGGTGTTGCCCTCTCCCGCAAGGGGAAGGGCACAACAATGGCAAGCCGCCGTCTAACGTAGCCGCGCTCGCCGCCCGGCTTTCCCAATCGCACGAATTTCGTCATCGCATGGGTTTGCGCATTTGCACGATCATCCGCGGCGATCAACAACGCATGCCGCGAAAATGCGTCAAAACATGACGCTTATCATATCAAATAGCCCAAAACGCTTGCATCGATCGCCGCACAAATTCGTGAACGTCATGGCCTGACGCCTCAGTCGCGCAAATATGCATTGCCAGAAATTTCGACGCTTCATCATTTCGCATCTGTATGATTATGGTCGCGCGAATTCGCCGAACTGATCGCCGTAAGCGATCCATCGAGCAAGGGGATGCATATGGCAATAACTCTCACCATCAACGGCGAAACGAAATCGTTCGACGCGCCACCTGATATGCCGCTGCTGTGGGTGCTGCGCGACATCCTCGGGATGACCGGCACCAAATTCGGCTGCGGCATCGCGCAATGCGGCGCCTGCACGGTGCATGTCGACGGCAAGGCGGTGCGCTCCTGCGTGCTGTCGGTCAGCGCCGTCGCGAACCGCGCCATCACCACCATCGAGCATATCGGCAGCACGCCCGCGGGCGCGAAGGTGCAGAAGGCCTGGCTAGAGGCCGAAGTCGTCCAGTGCGGCTATTGCCAGTCCGGCCAGATCATGTCGGCGGCAGCACTGCTGGCGGCAACGCCCAATCCAGACGATTCCGACATCGACGCCGCGATGGCCGGCAACATCTGCCGCTGCGGCACCTATGTGCGCATCCGCGAGGCCATCAAGCACGCCGCCAACGGCCAGTCGTGAGGTCCGCCATGAATGCACATCATAACGTTTCCCGCCGCTCGCTTCTGACCGGCAGTCTCGCCACCGGCTTCCTGCTCGCCTTCCATCTGCCGCTGCGTGCCGCCCCCAACGAGCCGGTGCAGCCGCCTGACGTGACCGACGGCAAGTTCGCGCCCAACGCCTTCATCCGCATCGACGCAGCAGGCGCGACCACGCTGGTGATGCCGCAAGTCGAGATGGGACAGGGAATCTACACGGCAGTTTCGATGATCCTGGCCGAAGAACTCGATGCCGACTGGTCGCAGGTCAAGCTGTTGCACGCCCCCGCCAACGAGAAGCTCTACGGCAATCCGATTTTCATCATTCAGGCCACCGGAGGCTCCACGTCGGTCCGGGCGTTCTGGAAACCGCTGCGCGAAGCCGGCGCCAGCGCGCGCGCCATGCTGGTGCAGGCCGCGGCCGCGCAATGGCAGGTCGATGCCGCCAGCTGCACGACATCGAAGGGCCAGGTGACGCACAAGGCGAGCGGCCGGACGCTCTCCTATGGTGCGCTGGCGGCCGCCGCAAGCGGCCAGACGCCGCCCAAGAACGTCCCGCTCAAGGACCCCAAGGATTTCGTCTATATCGGCCAGCCGTTGAAGCGGCTCGATACGCCCGACAAGGTCAACGGCAAGGCCGTCTACGGCATCGACGCCATCGTGCCGGGCATGAAGTTCGCCACGCTGGCGCAGTGTCCTGTGTTCGGCGGCAAGGTCGGCAAGGTCGATGACCGCGCCGCAAAGAAGATTCCGGGCGTGCGGCAGGTCGTGGTGCTCGACGATCTCGTCGCCGTGGTCGGCGATCACATGTGGGCGGCGAAGAAAGGCCTCGATGCGCTCGAGATCGAGTGGAACGAGGGACCCAACGCAAAGATCAATTCGAAAGCGGTCTGGGACGATCTGCGCGCCGCCAGTGCAAAGGATGGCGTGGTCGCCAAATCCACCGGCGACATCGGCAAGGGCCTCGCGGCCGGTGAAAAAATCGAGGCCTCGTTCGAGCTGCCGTTCCTCGCGCACGCAACGATGGAGCCGCTGAACGCCACGGTGCATTGCAAGCCGGATTCCTGCGAGATCTGGACCGGAACGCAGATCATGGCGCGCGTGCAGTCGGAGGCGGCCAAGGCCGCCGGACTCCCGGTGGAGAAAGTGACCGTCAACCAGCATCTGCTGGGCGGCGGCTTCGGCCGCAAGCTCGAGCCGGACATGGTGGTCGCAGCCGTTCGCATCGCCAAGCAGGTCGAAGGGCCGGTCAAGGTGGTGTGGACCCGCGAGGAAGACATTCAGCACGACATCTATCGACCGGTCTATCGCGACACGATCGCGGCGAGCCTGTCGGGCGGCAAGATCGTCGGCTGGAAATACAAGATCGCGGGTGCGGCGGTCATCGCACGCTGGCTGCCGCCGGCGTTCCAGAAGGGCATCGACATCGACGCGATCGATAGCGCCACCGACGTGCCCTACGAGATCCCGAACGTTCACGTCGAATATGTGCGGGCAGAACCGCCGGCGATACCGACCGGGTTCTGGCGCGGGGTCGGCCCCAACAACAACGTGTTTGCCGTCGAATGCTTCATCGACGAACTGGCGCGCAAGGCCGGCAAGGACCCCATCGAGTTTCGCCGTGGCATGCTGGCCAACCAGCCGCGCTTCCTGTCGGTCCTCAACCTTGCCGCGGAAAAGGCGGGCTGGGGTCAGCCGCTGCCGGCGCGCGTCGGGCGCGGCGTGTGCCTGCAGCCGTCGTTCGGGAGCTTCATCGCCACCGTGGTGGAAGCGGAAGTCGACGAGCAGGGCGAAGTCAAATTGCGCCGCGCCATCTCCGTGGTCGATACCGGGATCGCCGTCAATCCGGATACCATCGTGGCTCAGGTCGAGGGCGGTCTGATCTTCGGCCTGACCGCCGCGCTCTACGGCGAGATCACCATCGACAAGGGGCGGGTCCAGCAATCCAACTTCCATGACTACCGGATGCTGCGGATCAATCAGACACCAAAGATCGAGGTTCACGTCGTCAAGAGCGGCGAAGCACCCGGCGGGATCGGCGAGACCGGCACGACCGCCGGACCGCCGGCGCTGCGCAACGCGATCTACGCCGCAACCGGCGTGGCACTGCGGCGCCTGCCGATCGATCGGAAACTGCTGGCTGCGGGGAAAAAAGCATGAGCGGCAAGATGCGTATCCTCACTGGCATCGTCGTGATCGCCATCGTCGCGGTGGTATCAGGCGTCTGGATCATCCGTGGGCCCGGCCCGCTCGATTTTGCCGGCGGCCCGAAAGTGGCGTTGGCCGACTACCGTGCCGGCAAGCCGACCGGCGTGCCGGCCAAGCTCGAGAAGGCAAGCCTTGTCGAGCGCGGCGAATATCTGGCAAAGGCGGCCGACTGCATGGTCTGCCACACCAAGCCCGGCGAGAAGGACTATTCCGGCGGGCTCGGTTTCAAGCTGCCGTTCGGCACGCTCTATTCCACCAACATCACGCCGGACAAGGACACCGGCATCGGCAATTACAGCGACCAGGATTTTCTCAACGCTGTCCAGCGCGGCAAGCGCCACGATGGCGCGCGGCTTTATCCCGCGATGCCCTACACGTCCTACACCTACATGACCGACGACGACGTGCTGGCGGTGAAGGCGTATCTGTTCAGCCTGCCGCCGGTACGCGCGAAGGTGCCTGAGAACACGCTGTCGTTCCCGTTCAATCAGCGCTGGGCGATGATCTTCTGGTCGGCCGTGTTCAATCCGGACACGCGCTATAGGCCTGACACCTCGAAGAGCCCGGAGTGGAATCGTGGTGCGTATCTCGCGGAAGCGCTGGCGCATTGCGGCGAGTGCCACACGCCGCGCAATCTCGGCTTCGCGCTCGACAACCGCAAGAAATTCGCAGGCGCGATCACGGCCGGCTGGCGCGCCTTCAACATCTCCTCGGACAAGGCGACGGGCCTTGGCAATTGGAGCGATGCGGATCTGATCTCGTATCTGTCGCTCGGTCATGCACCGGGCCACGGTTCGGCCTCGGGTCCGATGGGTGAAGCCGTCGATCACAGCTTTAGCCAGTTCGCCCCCGAAGACATCGGCAGCATCGTTGCGTATTTGCGCAGCGTGCCGCCGGTCGCCTCGCCCGACCTGCCGGCCACCACGGCGCCGGTCGCACCCGCCTCGCACAAGGAGGGTGTGACGGCCGACGCACGCGGCAAGATGCTGTTCGCCGGCGCCTGCGCCAGCTGCCACGGCTGGAGCGGCGAGAGCCCGGTCTCACCGATGGCGACATTGACCGGCACCTGGGCGGTCAACGACCCAGCCGCCACCAACGTCGCGCAGATCGTGCTGTCAGGCACCAGGCGGCATACGCCGGATGGCGCGCTATCGATGCCGGCGTTCGGCAATGCGTATACGGACGACGAGATCGCGGCGGTGGCGAATTATGTCACGGCGCGGTTCGGGACGAAGGGCTCGAAGCTGACGGCGAAGGATGTCGCGGAGTTGAGGGAGCAGACGGCGGAGTAAATGTTGCCACAAGCATCACTGCCCCTTCTCCCCTTGTGGGAGAAGGTGGCGCGAAGCGCCGGATGAGG
>NZ_JADPJH010000034.1:268142-410226 GCF_023073315.1 Bradyrhizobium sp. 1
GCCTCCGCGAATTCAAATGCCCGATGCTCACCCGCGGAGAGAGACCCCTCACCCGTCTCGCCGCTATGCGGCGAGCCACCCTCTCCCACAAGGGGCGAGGGTGCACCGTCAGCGCCGCGCGAAAACTCAGCTCAACCAAAACTTCGGCGTCGCCGGCTCCAGCCGGCCGCCCGCGCGCACCGGCGCAATCTTCAGTGCAAGTCCCGTCACATCGTCCGTCTCCACCGCAACACCACTCAGCGTCGCCGCACCCGCCGCCGGCTCGAATCTCCCCGAGGGAATCCCCGAGGTGAACCTGCGCAGCGGCTCTTCCTTCTGCATGCCGATGATGGAATCGTAATCGCCGGTCATGCCGGCGTCGGTCATGTAGGCGGTGCCGCCTGACAGGATCTGGTGGTCGGCGGTCGGCACGTGCGTATGCGTGCCGACGACGAGGCTGGCGCGGCCGTCGCAGAAGAAGCCGATGCCCTGTTTCTCGCTGCTCGCCTCGCAATGGAAATCGACGACGATGGCGTCGGCGGCAATGCCGAGCGGGCAGGCGCCGAGCTCGCGCTCCAGCGCTGCGAAGGGATCGTCGAACGGGGTCATGAAGACGCGCCCCAAAGCGTTGACGACGAGGGCGTGCTTGCCGTTCTTGGTCTCGACGAGGGCAGCACCGCGGCCGGGCGTGCCGCGCGGATAATTCGCGGGCCGCACCAGGCGCTCGGCGCGCTCGATGAACACCAGGGCTTCACGCTGGTCCCAGGAGTGGTTGCCGAGCGTCACCGCGTCGGCGCCGGCATCGAGAAACTCCTGATAGATCGCTTCCGTGATGCCGAAACCGCCGGCGGAATTCTCGCCGTTGACGACGACGAAATCCAGCGACCAGTCCCTGACCATGCCCGGCAGATATTCGGCGATGGCGTTGCGGCCGCTACGGCCGACGACATCACCCACGAAGAGAATGCGCAACTTCAGAACTCCGGAAATCAAAAACGTCCGATTCCGTTAGCACATAATCCAGCGCCACGTCGTGGGATAGTGCTGGAACGGCCTTGATCTCCTGCGCTGCAAAAGCAAGCCCGATGCCGACGATGTTTTTGGCTTTACGTAAGTGCGCGAAGGTGTGGTCATAGTGCCCCGCACCATAGCCGATGCGATGGCCGAGACGGTCGAACGCCGCGAGCGGCGTCAGCATGATGTCCGGGATGATTTCGGCCGCGGCCGGAGACGGCTCGGGAATGCCGAGCGGGCCAAGCATCAGGCGGTCATTCGGATGGAAGAGGCGGAAGACCAGCGACTGGCCGCGCGCAGTGACGCAGGGCAGCGCCAGCTTTGCGCCCTCCTCGGCGAGCTTCTTCAGCAGCGGCATCGGATCGATCTCGCTGCGGATCGGCGAATATCCGGAGACGATGCTGCCGGGCAGCAGATTGAACGGCAGCCCGCGCTTGGCGAGCTTTGCGGCGGCAGTGGTGCGCTTCTTGTCGCTCAGCGCATCGCGCGCCGCGAGGGCTTTGGCACGGAGTTCGGCTTTGGAGTTGGACATGTGCGGGGCCCTTACGTCATCACCCGTCTTGTGCGCCCTTGCGCACCGGGGCGGGTGATCCAGTATTCCAGAGGCGGTGGTGATTCACACAAAGGCCGCGGCGTACTGGATTCCCCGCTTTCGCGGGGAATGACACCTACTGAATTGGCCGCAGTCGTTTCGAAAGAGACGAACCAGAAGGAAGAAACAGTGCGAAGCCGCGTACGCCGTTGAAGCACTCGATCCCGGAGTTCCCTACGAAAGTAGGTGGGCACCATATGTCCGGGCCCACGGGCCCGGCCAGGGACAGTTCCCTTAAGGATCGATAAGGCCCCGGGGATATTATGGCTCCTGACGCGCGTCGCAGCCTCGCTTGGGCAATGTAACAACGATACTGACGAATCGCCAGCCCGGTGAGCGGTCAGCCGATCGCGATCCCGTTGCCGACGGTCCGGTTCAGGACCTGGGCCGACTTCTCGATGCGTTCGGCGGCGGAATTCAGCGCGTTCACCACCGCCGTCTGCGTGATCCTGGCGCGCTCGACCGCGGCATTGCGGAAATCCCTGAGCTCGGTCAGCTCCTGCTCCATGGTGCGGATGCGGTTGCCGGAATCGACCAGTTCGTCACAGACGGTCAGCGCCGCCATCACCGTGAGCCGCGCGTCGCCGATCTCGCCGAATTTTCCGCGCAGCGACTGAATCCGCGTCTCCAGGCCTTCGGCGAGCTTGAGCAGCCGCACCTCCTGGCCCTCCTCGCAGGCCATGCGGTATTGCCGGGCGTTGATGGTGACGTTGATGTGGCTCATCCGTCCTCTCCGGTATCGAGCACCGAGCGTATCGTGACGATTGCGGAATCCAGCCGGTCGGAGATCTCGCGATTGGTGCGCTCGAGCTTGCGCGACTTCATCAGCGCGCCGTCGAGCTCGTCGGCAAGCCGCGAGCGGTCCGCGCCGAGCGCTTGAATCCGCGCCGCAAGCTCGTTCTCGTCGCGATCGGCATCACGCCGCCGCTCCACCGCGCTATCAAGCGCGTCGAGCGCCGCCATGAGCCTGCGGGTCGCGATCTCGATCTCGACGGCCGAGGACTCGGTCATGGCAGAGCTGTTGGATACGCGATCGTTCATGCAGTCAGCGGCGGAACCTGTGGCCTTGCCCTTGGACGTTGCCTCGGGCTTTACCTTGGAGCTTGCCGCCCGGCAAAAGACTCGGTTCGGCAAGCGGTTAGAAGCAGAAATTTACGTGGCAAGCTAGCTTAGCGCAACGCCGCCGCGAAACTATGCACCGATCTTGCAGGGGCATGATCTCGCCGGAAAACCGGCCCTCTACTTTGCGCTAACGCGGCCCTGCGGGTCCGGATCATGCCGTAAGCAACTTTTACGGCCAAACCGGCGTTTGATTGCCTTGGACTCCCGGAACCGAGGTGCTATTTCAGCCCGACCTTTAGTGGCCGCCAGGCTCCTCCCACGCGGCCGCACCGCCGCCAAGCACCTCATTTCAGACGGATTTCAGACATGACGCAGGTCGATCACAACCGTATGGCCAACGCGATCCGCGGCCTCGCCATGGACGGCGTCGAGAAGGCGAAATCCGGTCATCCGGGCCTGCCGATGGGCGCCGCCGATATGGCGACCGTGCTGTTCACGCAGTTCCTGAAATTCGACGTCACCGCGCTGGACTGGCCGGACCGGGACCGCTTCGTGCTCTCGGCCGGGCACGGCTCAATGTTGCTCTACGCGCTGCTGCATCTGATCGGCAGCCCCGAGATGACGATCGACCAGCTCAAGGATTTCCGCCAGCTGGGATCGTTGACGCCCGGACACCCCGAGCACGGCCACACCAAGGGCATCGAGACCACCACCGGGCCGCTCGGCCAGGGTCTTTCGACCGCTGTCGGCATGGCGCTCGCCGAGAAGATGCTCGCCGCCGAGTTCGGCAAGAAGATCGTCGACCACCACACCTACGTGCTCGCTTCCGACGGCGACCTGATGGAAGGCGTGTCGCAGGAAGCGATCGCGATGGCCGGGCACTGGAAGCTCAACAAGATGATCGTCCTCTACGACGACAACGGCATCTCGATCGACGGCCCGACCTCGATCTCCGACTCGGTCGACCAGGTGAAGCGCTTCAAGGCGTGCGGCTGGGCGGCCGAGAAGATCGACGGCCACGACCAGGGCGCGATCGCCGCGGCGATCACCCGCGCGCAGAAATCGAACAAGCCCACGCTGATCGCGTGCCGTACCACGATCGGCTTCGGCGCCCCGCACAAGGCCGGCACCAACAAGGTCCACGGCGAAGCGCTCGGCGCCGAGGAGCTCAAGGCCGCCAAGGAAAATCTCGGCATCTCGCTCGAGCCGTTCTCGGTGCCGGACGACGTGCTCAAGGCCTGGCGCGAGGCCGGCAAGCGCGGCGCGCCGGCGCGGCAGGAATGGGAAGGCCGGCTCGCCGAGCTTGGCAGCCGCAAGCGCGCCGAATTCGAGCGTCGGCTTCGTCACGAGCGGCCAGCAGCGCTGGCCAAGGCGTTCAAAGCCTACAAGAAGGAGCTGCTGGAGAAGCCGATGACAGCGGCGACCCGCAAATCCTCCGAGGCCGTGATCGAGGTCATCGCCGGCGCGATGCCGATGGAGTTTCTGGCCGGCTCGGCCGACCTCACCGGGTCCAACAACAACAAGGCGAAGTCGGCAACCGCCTTCTCGGCCAAGACTCCAAAGGGCCGCTTCATTCATTACGGCATCCGCGAGCACGGCATGTGCGCCGCGATGAACGGCATTTTCCTGCATGGCGGCTTCGCGCCGAACGGCGCAACCTTCCTGGTCTTCACCGACTATGCGCGTCCCGCGATGCGGCTTGCCGCGCTGATGGGGACTGGCGTGGTCTATGTGATGACCCACGATTCCATCGGCCTCGGCGAAGACGGCCCGACCCATCAGCCGGTGGAGCACCTGTCCGCACTCCGCGCCATTCCCAACATGCGCGTATTCCGTCCCTGCGATTCCGTCGAAGTCGCCGAGTGCTGGGAGCTTGCACTGAACCGCATCGACGGCCCGACCGTGCTGGCGCTGACGCGCCAGAACCTGCCGCAGCTGCGGACGAGTGCGAACGAAAACCCCTGCCAATATGGTGCCTACGAACTGGTCCCCGCCCAGGGCGAAGCCAAGGCGACATTGTTCGCCTCGGGTTCCGAGGTGGAGATGGCGGTCGCCGCCCAGAAGCAGCTCGCCGAGCGCGGCATTCCGACACGGGTGGTCTCGGTGCCCTCGCTGGAGCTCTTGCTAGCGCAACCAAAGGAGCGCCGCGACGCGATCATCGGGAACGCCCCGATCAAGGTCGCCATCGAAGCAGCGGTGCGCTGGGGCTGGGATGCCGTGATCGGGCAGGATGGCGAATTCATCGGCATGCATTCGTTCGGCGCCAGTGCCCCGTTGAACAAGATCTTCAAGCACTTCGGCATTACCGCCGAGGCTGCAGTTAACGCTGTCCTGAAGCGCGTTTCCTGAGAGTTGAGCTTGCCAAAAAAAAGGGCTACTTAACGTCTCATATGATCAAGCCCCGCCCGGCCGAACCGGGCGTCCGCCCTGAAAAACCCCTCGCAGGCGCGCCAAGCGCGTTGTGCGGGATGACAACGGTCATTGAAGGAGACGAAACATGGCAGTCCGCGTTGGTATCAACGGTTTTGGCCGCATCGGCCGCAACATCCTGCGGGCTATCGCCGAGTCCGGCCGCAAGGACATCGAGGTCGTCGGTATCAACGATCTCGGCCCGGTCGAGACCAACGCTCATCTGCTGCGTTTCGACAGCGTCCATGGCCGCTTCCCCGGCACCGTCACCGTCGATGGCGACACGATCAGCCTCGGCAACGGCAAGATCAAGGTGACCGCCGAACGCGATCCCTCAAAACTGCCCTGGAAGGATCTCGGCGTCGACATCGCGATGGAATGCACCGGCATCTTCACCTCGAAGGACAAGGCCTCCGCGCATCTCACCGCCGGTGCCAAGCGCGTTCTCGTTTCCGCGCCCGCCGACGGCGCCGACGCCACCATCGTCTACGGCGTCAACCACGACACGCTGACCAAGGACCACATGGTGGTCTCGAACGGCTCGTGCACCACCAATTGCCTGGCGCCGGTCGCCAAGGTGCTGAACGACCTCGTCGGCATCGAGACCGGCTTCATGACCACGATCCACGCCTACACCGGCGACCAGCCGACGCTCGATACGATGCACAAGGATCTCTATCGCGGCCGTGCGGCTGCGATGTCGATGATCCCGACCTCGACCGGCGCGGCCAAGGCGATCGGCCTGGTGCTGCCCGAGCTGAAGGGCAAGCTCGACGGGGTCTCGATCCGCGTGCCGTCCCCGAACGTCTCGGTCATCGACCTCAAGATCATCGCCAAGCGCGCCACCGACGCCAAGGAAATCAACGCGGCGATGAAGCGCGCCTCCGAGCAGCAGCTCAAGGGCATTCTCGGCTACACCAATCAGCCGAACGTCTCGATCGACTTCAACCACGATCCGCACTCCTCGACGTTCCACGAAGACCAGACCAAGGTGCAGAACGGCACGCTGGTGCGCGTGATGGCCTGGTACGACAACGAGTGGGGCTTCTCGAACCGCATGGCAGACACCGCCGTTGCGTTCGCGAAGGTGATCTAACTCCGCTCTCGTGTCCCGGACGCGATGCAGCGTGAAACGCTGCTTCGCAGATCCGGGACCCATTTCACTGCGGGACTCGCTGCAATGTGGGTCCCGGTTCTGCACCGCGGCGCTTTGCGCCGCAGTGCGCCCGGGACAAGGGCCATCCGATGACCAACAAATTCCGCACCCTCGACGACGTCGAATTGAAGGGCAAGCGCGTGCTGCTGCGCGTCGATCTCAACGTGCCCATGGACAACGGCCGCGTCAGTGACGCGACCCGGCTCGAGCGCGTCGCGCCGACCATCTCCGAAATTTCGGACAAGGGCGGCAAGGTCATCCTGCTCGCGCATTTCGGCCGGCCCAAGGGACGCGATGCCAAGGACTCGCTCAAGCCCGTTGCGGAAGCGCTGTCGAAGGTCGTGAACAAGCCGGTCGCCTTTGCCGAGGACTGCATCGGCGAGCCCGCGGCCAAGGCCGTGGCGGCAATGAAGGATGGCGACATCCTGTGCCTGGAAAATACCCGCTTCCACAAAGAGGAAGAGAAGAACGATCCCGCCTTCGTCGCGGAACTCGCAAAGCTCGGCGACATCTGGGTGAATGACGCGTTCTCGGCCGCGCACCGCGCCCACGCCACGACCGAGGGCCTCGGCCACAAGCTGCCGGCCTATGCCGGCCGCACCATGCAGGCCGAGCTCGACGCGCTGGAGAAGGCGCTGGGCTCGCCGACCAAGCCCGTCATCGCCATCATCGGCGGCGCAAAGGTCTCGACCAAGATCGACCTGCTCGAAAACCTCGTCAGCAAGGTCGATGCGCTGGTGATCGGCGGCGGCATGGCCAACACCTTCCTGCACGCCCAGGGCGTCGGCATCGGCAAGTCGCTGGCCGAGAAGGATCTCGCCCCGACCGCGCTGCGCATCATGGAGAAGGCTGAAGCCGCCAATTGCGCGATCATCCTGCCGGTCGACGCCGTGGTCGCCTATCATTTCGCGGCCAACGCGCCCTCGCACGCCTACGGGCTCGATGCGATCCCGGCCGACGGCATGATCCTCGACGTCGGCCCGCAATCGATCGCGCGCGTGCATGCCGCCATCGACGATGCGGCGACCCTGGTCTGGAACGGACCGCTCGGCGCCTTCGAGATGCAACCGTTCGACCGCGGAACCATGTCGGCCGCCAGGCACGCCGCCGAGCGCACCAAAGCGAAAAAGCTGGTCTCGATCGCGGGCGGCGGCGACACTGTCGCGGCCCTCAATCAGGCCCATGTGGCCGGTCAATTCACCTATGTATCGACCGCAGGTGGCGCATTTCTTGAATGGATGGAAGGCAAGCCCCTGCCCGGCGTCGAAGTTCTTCGCACCAAGTAACTTGGCATCAAGTAATCCATCGGCGAACAGCTAGCGGCCCCGAGGGCCCAAACCGGAGAAAAAGACACATGGCTCGGATCACGTTGCGTCAATTGCTCGACCATGCGGCTGAGAACGATTACGGCGTACCGGCCTTCAACATCAACAACATGGAACAGGCGCTGGCGATCATGGACGCGGCCAATACGGTCGACGCGCCCGTCATCATCCAGGCCTCGCGCGGTGCGCGCTCCTACGCCAACGACATCATGCTCAAGCACATGATGGATGCGGTCACCGAGATCTATCCGCACATCCCGGTCTGCGTGCATCTCGACCACGGCAACGAGGCCGCGACCTGCATGACCGCGATCCAGGCCGGCTTCACCTCGGTGATGATGGACGGCTCGCTCAAGGCCGACGGCAAGAGCCCGGCCGACTGGACCTACAATGTCGGCGTCACCAAGACCGTGACCGACATGGCCCATCTCGGCGGCATCTCGGTCGAGGGTGAGCTCGGCGTGCTCGGTTCGCTCGAGACCGGCATGGGCGACAAGGAAGACGGCCACGGCGCCGAAGGCAAGCTGAGCCACGACCAGCTCCTGACCAATCCGGACGAGGCCGTGAAGTTCGTCCAGGAGACCAAGGTCGACGCGCTCGCGATCGCGATGGGCACCTCACATGGCGCCTACAAGTTTACCCGCAAGCCGGACGGCGATATCCTCGCCATGAAGGTGATCGAGGAGATCCACCGCAAGCTGCCGAACACGCATCTGGTCATGCACGGCTCGTCGTCGGTGCCGCAGGACCTGCAGGACATCATCAACGAGTTCGGTGGCAAGATGAAGCCGACCTGGGGCGTGCCCGTCGCCGAGATCCAGCGCGGCATCAAGCACGGCGTGCGCAAGATCAACATCGACACCGACAACCGCATGGCCATGACCGGCCAGATCCGCAAGGTGTTCAAGGAGCACCCGGAAGAGTTCGACCCGCGCAAATACCTGAAGCCCGCCATGGAAGCGATGACCAAGCTGTGCAAGCAGCGGCTCCAGGAGTTCAATACCGCAGGGCAAGCCTCCAAGTTCAAGAAGGTGCTGACCCCGGCCGAGATGGCCAAGCGCTACGCCAAGGGCGAGCTGGATCCCCGCGTCGCGTAAGCGATCGCGCGGTGGCGTAAGGCCAATGCTCCATCGTCCCCCTCGCCCCGCTTGCGGGGAGAGGGTTGGGGTAAGGGGGAGTTTCCCCGGGGACGCTGGGAGTTGGACTCGCGGAGAGCCCCCCTCACCCGGATTTTACGCTCCGCGCAAAATCCGACCTCTCCCCGCAAGCGGGGCGAGGTGAACTATTGCCAGCCGCTCCTTTTTCGCTCCAACTGACCTCCCGCCCCTTACCCCTGCGACCAACGTTAACTCGGCAATTGCCCGAGAACGGTCTAACTTCACAGGCAAGGGCAGAATCGTTTTGGGAGGACCTCTCGATGAATCTGACTGAACTCAACAAGATCGCGACCGCCATGGTCGCGCCGGGCAAGGGCATCCTTGCCGCCGATGAATCCTCCGGCACCATCAAGAAGCGGTTTGACGCGATCGGCGTGGAATCGACGGAAACGACTCGTCGCGACTATCGCGAGATGCTGTTCCGGTCGAAGGAGGCCATGAGCCAGTGCATCTCCGGCGTGATCCTCTATGACGAGACGATCTGGCAGACGGCCGCGGACGGCACGCCGCTGGTGAAGCTGATCGAACAGAGCGGCGCCATTCCCGGCATCAAGGTCGACGAGGGCACGCAAGCCCTGCCGATGTGCCCGGGTGAAACAGTCACTGTCGGGCTCGACAAGCTCGCCGAGCGGCTGAAAAAGTATTACGAGCGCGGCGCGCGGTTCGCCAAGTGGCGCGCGGTGATCGATATCGCCGGCGGCATCCCCTCGATGACCGCGATCAGCGTCAATGCCCACGCGCTGGCGCGCTACGCCGCGCTGTGCCAGGCGGCGCAGATCGTGCCGATCGTCGAGCCTGAGGTGCTGATGGACGGCGATCACGACATCGACCGCTGCTACGAGGTGACGAGCCGCGTGCTCAACAAGACGTTTCAGGAATTGCGCGTGCAGCGCGTCGCGCTCGAAGGCATGGTGCTGAAACCCAACATGGCGATCTCGGGCAAGAAGTGCGCAAGGCAGGCCTCCGTCGAGGAAGTCGCGGAGAAGACGATCCGGCTGCTGAAGGCCTGCGTGCCGGCCGCGGTGCCGGGCATCGCCTTTCTCTCCGGCGGCCAGTCCGACGAAGAGGCGACCGCGCATCTCAACGCCATGCACAAGCTCGGCCCGCTGCCCTGGGGCCTGACCTTCTCCTACGGCCGCGCGCTGCAGGCCGCGCCGCAGAAGGCCTGGTCGGGCAAAGCCGAGAACGTCGCGGCCGGCCAAAACGCGTTCAGTCACCGCGCCCGCATGAATGGCCTCGCCTCCAAGGGCGAATGGCAAAGCAGCCTGGAAAAGAAAGCGGCCTAGATCTTGTCGAACAAATCGCCTCCGCCGCGTCCCGCGCCGCGTCTCTATCTCGCGACGCCTGTTGTCGATGATCCCGCTGCGCTCGTGGCCGAGCTGCCGGGCTTGCTCGCGTCCGCCGATGTCGCGGCCGTGCTGCTGCGGCTGAAGGAGACCGACCAGCGCACCATGATCTCGTGCATCAAGGCCTTTGCACCGCCGGTGCAGAAGGCCGGCGCCGCGCTGCTCGTCGACGGCCATTCCGAGTTGGTCGCGCGCGGCGGCGCCGATGGCGCGCACCTCCCCGGCATCGCCGCGCTGAAAGAGGCGCTGCCATCGCTGAAGCCCGATCGCATCGCCGGCGTCGGCGGGCTGACGACGCGGCACCATTCCATGGATGCGGGCGAGATCGGCGCGGACTATGTGCTGTTCGGCGAGCCCGACGCGAAGGGCCAGCGGCCGTCGTCGCAGGCGATTGCCGAGCGGCTGGACTGGTGGGCCGAGCTGTTCGAGCCGCCCTGCGT
This sequence comes from Bradyrhizobium sp. 1, assembly GCF_023073315.1. Taxonomy (GTDB): domain Bacteria; phylum Pseudomonadota; class Alphaproteobacteria; order Rhizobiales; family Xanthobacteraceae; genus Bradyrhizobium. The sequence goes on from NZ_JADPJH010000034.1 coordinate 278,623, forward strand.
CGGTTTTGCGACGTCGCTGGAAGAGGCTCACGACTTTGCCGCCAGCGGTGCCGATTTCGTGCTGGTCGGCGAGTTCATCTGGGCCGATCCGCGCGGAGCCAAGGCTGCATTGATCGAGGCCGACGCTGCGATCAAGAAGGGCTTTGCGGCTGCGCCTGTGGGCCAAGATCCTTCGAGCCAAGATCCTGCGCGCCAGGAGCCTGCGGGTCAGGATCCTGCGGGTGAGGAGCACGGCTAGCGCCCGACATGAAGCTCCCGCGCATCACCATTTTGGCTACGCTGTTGCTCACAGTGCCCGCGGCCGCGCAGCTCCAGATCACGCCGCCGGTGGCAAGTCCGAGCGCACCGGCCGAGAAGCAGAAGCCCAAGCCGCCCGCGCCTCCCAAGAAGAAGGAGGCTGCGCCGGCGCCAAAACCTTCGGCCCCTCCCAAGCCGGCGTTGCCCGCAACGGTGATCCCTGCGCCTGCGACCGATACGCCCGGTGTCGATATGGTGTTCGGCGCCTACCAGCGCGGCCAGTACAAGACGGCGCTCGATCTCGCCACCGCCCGTGCCGCGACCGGCGATCCCAAGGCGATGACCATGCTGGGCGAGCTCTATTCCAACGCCATGGGCATCCGCCGCGACTACGCCAAGGCGCTCGCATGGTACAAGCGCGCGGCTGACGCGGGCGATCGCGAGGCGATGTTTGCGCTTGCCATGCTGCGCATGTCCGGCCGCGGCGGCTCCGTCGACAAGGGCGAAGCGGTCAAGCTGATGGCCTCCGCCGCCAAGCTCGGCGAGCCCAAGGCGGCCTATAATCTCGCGCTGCTTTATCTGGACGGCCAGACCCTGCCGCAGGACGTCAAGCGCGCCGCCGAGCTCTTGCGCCAGGCGGCGGACGCCGGCCTGCCCGAGGCGCAATACGCGCTCGCGACCTTCTACAAGGAAGGCACCGGTGTGCCGAAGGACCCCGAAAAGGCCACGCGGCTGCTCCAGGCGGCCTCGCTGGCCGACAATGTCGATGCCGAGGTCGAATACGCCATCGCGCTGTTCAACGGCACCGGCACGCCGAAGGACCAGCCGGCGGCCATCGCGTTGCTCCGCAAGGCCTCCCGCCAGGGCAGCGCGATCGCGCAGAACCGGCTGGCCTGGGTGCTGATCAACGGCGTGGGCACGAATGTGGACAAGGTCGAAGGCTTCAAATGGCACCTCGTGGCGAAAACCGCCGGCAAGGGCGATCCGGAGCTCGACAAGCAATTGTCCGACCTGCCCCCCGACGACCGGTCTAAGGCCGAGGCCGCGGCCAGGAAATGGCTCGGGACCAAATGACTTGACCTCAAGGCCCTCGCAGGGCACCCAATTCTCTCAAATGGCGCGATTTTGCGCCCCTCCCCCTTCCGATCAAGACCAGAGCTCATGCTGTATTCCGCAACTATCAACGTCATGGTCAAAGCCGCGCGCCGCGCCGGCCGCAGCCTCAAGCGCGATCTCGGCGAGATCGAGCATTTGCAAGTCTCGCTGAAGGGGCCTGCCAATTTCGTCTCGCTCGCCGACAAGCGCGCCGAGGAGATGCTTTACCAGGACCTCGCCAAGGCCCGGCCCGGCTACGGCTTCATCGGCGAGGAAGGCGGCACCCGCGAGGGCGCCGACAAGAGCCACACCTGGATCGTCGATCCGCTCGACGGCACCACCAACTTCCTGCACGGCATCCCGCAATTCGCGATCTCGATCGGCCTCGTCCGCGAGGGCACGATCATCGCCGGCGTGATCTACAACCCCGCCAATGACGAGCTCTACATCGCCGAGCGCGGCAAGGGCGCCTTCCTCAACGACCAGCGCCTGCGCGTCGCCGGCCGCCGCCAGCTCAACGAATGCGTGGTGGCCTGCGGCCTGCCCCATATCGGCCGCGGCGACCACGAGGAATTCCGCCGCGAGATGACCGCGATCCAGGACCGCGTCGCGGGCCTCCGCCGCTTCGGCGCCGCCTCTCTCGACCTCGCCTTCGTCGCCGCCGGCCGCCTCGATGGCTATTGGGAGCGCAATTTGCAATCCTGGGACATCGCCGCCGGGCAGATCATGGTGCGCGAAGCGGGCGGGACGATCAGCGACATCGACACGCCGGGCGATGCGCTGGTGACCGGGAATGTGGTGTGCGGGAATGAGTTCGTGCACGGGGAGCTGGTGAAGATTTTGCGGAAGTAGATCGCAGGAGCACGACGGCTCGATCCGCAGGGAGTAGGACGCGGACTCATTAAGGCGTGGCCATAATCAGATTGATGCGAGCTGAACGAAGGCAAGGTAGTTGACGGCGAGCCCGTCGTAGCGCGTCGGCTCAGCATACCGTTGCGCGTCAAGTGGACCACCGTCTTTCAAGCAACTTAGGGGCTATTCCCCGACGCATTTGGCGCACGAAACGTCGCTTGGGACTCAAGCTGCGCCTTCAAGACCAGGTCGAAGCTGGGGCGCGTTTTTCCGTCCTGGAAAACCACGCCGTTCGGGCTGAAGGCGACCTTGTCCGGGTCCTTGTTCAACGTCTGCCAGTTGCACGATATAGCGACGATACCGTAAGCCGAAACCGGCTGAACCTCTCCGGGATCTGCCACGCCATTACCATTAGCATCGCGCCACAGGGCGAGGCCGGCCAGTTCTTTACCGGTCAAAATGCCATCGCGGTCGTCATCGAGTGCGGCCAGCGGCGCATATCCGTTGTTCCAAAACATCCAAAATGTGATGTTGCCGAACAATTGCCGGCCGCTGTTAATTTTGCCATCAAGCTTCAAGTCGCTAACAAGCCAGGCAGCTTTGGGGGTAATCCAGCTCCATTCGCGACTCAACCCGCTGCCGTCCACGTCGAACGTCACCCGCGCGTCGGGTGCTTCTAGGTCGGTGATAGTGAGCCCATCGGCCAGCGGCACTGCGATGGGAGTGATTGGGTACGGCAGCTTTCCCATCGCGGCCGCGTGGTCCTTCAGCGTCTCAATCTCGCGCTTATCCTTCTCGGCGTCGAGAAGCGGGACGAGGTAAGAAACGACTTCGCCGGTCAGAGTCCGCCCGCCCATTCCACGGACCGTCAGGCTCTTTTCCTTCTCCCAGGCATCGGTTGCGATCGTTCGATATTGCTTCAACGCCTCGTCTTTCCTGCCGGCCTGCTCGGTCAGCCAGGCGAGGCCGAGCCGGATGACAAGGTTATCCTTGTCCAGTTCCAATGCCTGCTTGTACGCCTTCAACGCGGCTTCTAGGTGCGCCTGGGAGGCGGCATTCAAAGTGGAGTCAGCGGCAGTCATTACGGTACCGAAAGGAACAGCTGGTGGCTGAATGCCATGGTAGGCTTTCGGTACCGTCAGCGGGTCAGACTTCTGAGCGTAAGCCATGCCATGCGCACGACCAAGGTTCAGCAACGCCTCGACGCGGGTAGGATCGCCCTTGGCGATCTTCTCTAAGTTCTCGATAAGCCTGGCGACCGGGATCCGCTCCTCTTCCACGCCCACCCACCTGCCGAGCGCCGGCGACATCGTGACAAGGAAAACCACCAGCAAGAGCAAGCGCACGGCGACTCCGAATTGTAAGGGGAAGATTGCGGTCAATTTATCCAGTGCACACTGACGATGCTAAGGTCTGGAGGGACGCGGCCTAATCGTCGTCGTCCGGCTCCTCCTCGCGATACTCCCCGCCAATGGTCAGGCCCTCGATCGCCGTGGCGCCTTTCGACTTGATCACGCGGCGAAGTGGGACCGAACTCTCGCTTCGCAATGCCTCCATCAGCTGTTCCGAATGGGTGACGATCCAGATGTCGGCGCGGTGTGAAGCCTTGGCGATCAGCCGGGCCAATGGCGCCAGCAGCGACGGATGCAGGCTGGTCTCGGGTTCGTTCAGCGCGATGAAGGGTGGCAGCCGATAGCCCATGAACACCGCGAGCAAACAGATATATTTCAGCGTCCCGTCGGACAGTTCATGCGCCCCGAACGGCCGCGGCATGTCCTCCAGCTGCAGAGCGAATTCGCACACGCCGTTGTTTTCCCATGCACTGAGCTCGGCGCCCGGGAATGCATCCTGGATCGCGTCCTGGATGTCGGTGGCGTCCTGCCGAATGGTGTAAAGTGTCGCCAGGGCGGCAGCCAGATCGCTTCCATCAGCGCTGAGCGAGGGCGTCGTGATCGCGAGGCAGGGCTTTCGGATCAGCGATGCCGGATCGGTACGGAAATCGTGATAGAAGCGCCAGCCCAGCATCGCGTTTCTGATCAGATCGATCTCGGGGCATTCCTTGCCGTTGTAAAAGCCCGCAAGCGCCGGCTCGGACGGCAGCACCGCGTCCTTGTGGTTGACCCATGCGCCGCTGTCATCGCGGACGCTGACGAGCGAATTCTTCCGCTCCATCAGTTTAACCGTTCGTTTGCCCTGCGTCGTCTCGATGCTTTCTTCCTTGATCATCGGCTCGCCGGCAAACGACGCCGAAAGCGGGCTGGGAAATCCGATCTCAATGGAATATTTCAGGCGATCGAATCTGGCCGACAATTGCAGTCGCCCGTCCTCGCCGCGTTTGCGAGTGCCCGACCAACAGACGGAATTCAATCCGCCCTCCTCGGCGATCGTGCGCGTGATCCGACCTGTCGCCGCATCGCGCAACAGCGACAAGGATTTGTAGAGATTGGATTTCCCGACGCCGTTCTCACCGACAAACACGGACAAGGGGTGGATTGGTATCGAGAGCCGCCGAATGGAGCGATAGTTGGAGATCGCAATGTCGGTCGGACGCATCACATGCTCTCAATCGGCGGGTTGGCTGTGCATTCACGATGCCGCGTGAATGCACATTCGTTCAATCCAGGGATGCAGTCTGGATCGACACCCACGAGAAAGCAAGCCGAACGCTCGTCGGGCTCCGAGGCAATCAGAGCCGATCAGGCGTTCAGTGGCTGGCCCTTGCGGGAGCATGCGGACCATACGTCTCGCCTTCCTCCGCCTTCTCCCTGTCACCCGCGAGCACGCGCTGCACGGAGACGAAGAACACCGGCACCATCAGCAGCGCCAAAATCACCACCGCGATCATGCCGCCCATCACGATCGAGCCGAGCGCCTGCTGGCTGGCGCCGCCGGCACCATGCGCAATCGCCATCGGCAGCACGCCGCAGATGAAGGCGAGGCCGGTCATCAGGATCGGACGGAAGCGCAGGCGGCAGGCCTCGATGGTGGCGTCCACCAGCGGCTTGCCTTCCTTGCGCAGATCCTTGGCGAACTCGATGATCAGGATCGCGTCCTTGGCGGCTAGTCCAATGATGGTGATCAGGCCAACGGTGAAATAGACGTCGTTCGGCAGCCCGCGGAGCATGGCCGCGACGACGGCGCCGACGATGCCGAGCGGCACGGTCAAGAGCACCGCGAGCGGAATGGTCCAGCTCTCGTAGAGCGCGGCGAGGCACAGGAACACCACGAACACCGACAGCGCCAGCAGGAACGGCGCCTGCGAGCCCGACAGCTTTTCCTGGAGCGACTGTCCGGTCCATTCATAGCCGAAGCCACGCGGCAGTTTTCCAGCGAGCCGCTCCATCTCGGCAATGGCGTCGCCCGAGGTGAAGCCGGGCCTGGCTTCACCGGAGATGCGCACCGCCGGATAATAGTTGAAGCCGGCGATCTGCGTGGGACCACGCGCCCATTCCACCGTGGCGAAGGACGAGAACGGCACCAGCTGGCCGCGGCTGTTCTTGACGTTGTAGTTGAGGATGTCCTCGGTCCGCATGCGGTCGCGGGCATCCGCCTGCACCACGACGCGCTGCATGCGGCCGCGGTTCGGGAAGTCGTTGATGTAGTTCGAGCCGAGATTGGTCGAGATGGTGTTGTTGATGTCCTCGAAGGTGACGCCGAAGGCGCCGGCCTTCTCGCGGTCGATCATGAGGTTGACCACGCCCGCCTCGGGCAGACCTTCGACATAGACCTTCTGCAGCACCGGGCTCGCATTGGCCTCCGCGATCAGCTGGTCGGCGGCGCGCATCAGCGCCGGATAGCCCTTCTGGCCGCGGTCCTGCAGACGGAACGAGAAGCCGGAAGAGTTGCCGAGATTGTCGATCGGCGGCGGCTGCAGCGCCGAGATTTTTGCGTCGCGGATCGACGCCCCGAGATCACGGTTGATGTCGGTGACGATTGCGGCAGCCGAATCCTTCGGCCCGCGTTCCGACCAGTCCTTCAGCGTGATGAAGGCCTGCGCGGTGTTCATGCCCTGGCCGGAGAAGCTGAAGCCGGTGAGGAAGGTGACGTTGTCGACGCCCGGCCGCTGCGCCAGATATTTTTCCACCTTCTCGATCACGGCTTCGGTGCGGCCGTAGGACGAATCCGACGGCGTCTGCACGTCGGTGGTGACGAAGCCCTGGTCGTCGACGGGCAGGAAGCCGCCGGGCAAATTGACGAACGCCCAGGAGAGACCAACCAGCAGCGCGACATAGACCAGCATCAGCCGTCCGGTGCGCCTCAGCGAGAAGCCGACGGTGCGGGAATAGCCTTCTTTGCCGCCTTCGAGCATGCGGTTGAACCAGCCGAACACGCCACGCCTGGCATGGCCGTGGCCGGCCGTGACGGGCTTGAGCAAGGTCGCGCACAGCGCCGGCGTCAGCGACAGCGCGAGGAAGGCGGAGAAACCGATCGCCGCGACCATGGTCACCGAGAACTGGCGGTAGATGATGCCGACCGAGCCGGGGAAGAACGCCATCGGCACGAACACCGCCATCAGCACCAGGGTGATGCCGATGATGGCGCCTGATATCTGCGACATCGCCTTGCGTGTCGCTTCCTTCGGCGGCAGCCCCTCCTCGCTCATGATGCGCTCGACATTTTCGACCACGACGATGGCGTCGTCGACGAGGATGCCGACCGCGAGCACCATGCCAAACATCGAGAGCATGTTGATGGAATAGCCGGCGAGCAGCAGCACCGTGCAGGCGCCGAGCAGCGCCACCGGCACCACGATGGTCGGAATGATGGTGTAGCGGATGTTCTGCAGGAACAGGAACATCACCACGAACACCAGCACGACGGCTTCGAGCAGCGTCGTCAGCACCTTCTTGATCGAAGCCTCGACCACGGGCGTGATGTTGTAGGGGATCTCGTAGGCGATGTTGGCCGGGAAGAAGCGCGACAGCTCCTTCATCTTCTCCTCGACCGCGCCTGCGGTCGCCAGCGCATTGCCGGTCGGCGACATCAGCACGGAGAGACCCGCGGTCGGCTTGCCGTCGAGCCGCGTGTTGAACTGATAGCTGAGGCCGCCGACCTCGATGCGCGCGACATCGCGCAGCCGCACGGTCGAACCATCCGCGTTTGCGCGCAGGATGATGCTGCCGAATTCGTCCGGCGAGGAGAGCTGGCCCTTGACCAGCACCAGCGCGGAGGTGCGCTGGCTCGATGTCGACGGCTCGGCGCCGATGCTGCCCGAGGCGACCTGCGCGTTCTGTGCGGCGATGGCCTTGTTGACGTCGTCGGCGGTCAGCCCATAGCCGACGAGCTTGGCCGGATCGACCCAGACGCGCAAGCTGCGCTCGGTCGAATAGAGCGTGGCGCGGCCGACGCCGGGGATGCGGCGGATTTCGCCGAGCACGTTGCGGATCATGAAGTCGCCCAGCCCAACCTCGTCGAGGCTGCCGTCGGTCGAGCTCAGCGTGATGATCTGAAGCACCGCGCTCGAGGCTTCCTCGACCAGGATGCCCTGTTGCATCACCGCTCGCGGCAGCCGCGCCTCGACGCGCTTGATGCGGTTCTGCACCTCCACCGAGGCGTCGTTGGTGTTTGTGCCCGGCTGGAAATTAGCGATGATCTCGACCTGACCGAGCGAGTCGCTGGTCGATTCGAAATTGAGGATGCCGGAGGCGCCGTTGAGCTCCTCCTCGATCAGCCGCGTGACGCTGTTGTAGAGGTTTTCGGGTGAGGCGCCGGGATAGCTGGTCGAGATCGAGATCGAAGGCGGCGCGATGATCGGATATTGCGCGATCGGCAGCAGCGGGACCGAGATCGCACCGATCAGGCAGATGAACAGCGCGACGACCCAGGCGAAGATCGGCCTGTCGATGAAGAAGCTCGCCATGGCGCGCTATTGCACGAGTTGCGCGCGCCGGACTTCCCCAGCCGCGTCGGCCTCGGCCCAGGATTGCGGCTTCACCTTGTCGCCAGCCGCAAACTTCTGGAAGCCTTCGACAACGACCTTGTCACCGGCTTTCAACCCCTCCGTGACGAACCATACGCCGTCCTGCACCGAACCCGTGCGTACAGGCTGGACGGCGACACGGTTGTCATCCTTGACGACGAACACCTCGCTGCCGCCGCCGCCGTTGCGCTGGACCGCCTGTTGCGGCACCGCGATCGCATCGCTGTCGATGCCCTGCTCGATTCGAACGCGCACATACATGCCGGGCAGCAATTCCCGGTTCGGGTTGGGGAACTCACCGCGCAGTGTCACCTGCCCCGTATTGGCCTCGACCTTCGCGTCGGAGAACAGAAGCTTGCCGCTCTGCGAATACAGCGCGTTGTCGTCGAGCACGAGTCGCACCTTGGCGGCGTCGGCCTCGATGCGGTCGAGATCGCCGTTCTCGAAGGCGCGCCGCAATTGGTTCACCTCAGTCACGGACTGCGTGAAATCGGCATAGATCGGATCGAGTTGCTGAACTGTTGCGAGATTGGTCTCGTTCTGGACGGCGAGCGCGCCTTCGCTGACGAGCGCAGCGCCGACCACGCCATCGATCGGCGCGCGAACCGTCGCATAGTCGAGGTGAAGCTTGGCGCGCGACAGTTCCGCCTTGCGGCCTTCGACTTCCGCCTTGGCCTGATGCTCTGCCGCAATCGCCTTTTCGTTCTCGGCCTCCGGTGCAGCGCGCTGGCTGGTGAGTGTCGCGATGCGGCGCGAATGTTGCTGCGCCTGCAGAAGCACTGCCTGCGCCTTGGCGACAGCCGCCTCACTCGCCATTACTTCGACCTCAAATGGATGCGGATCAATGCGATAGAGCGGATCGCCCGCCTTGACCTCGCTGCCCTGCCGGAACAGCCGCTCGACAACGATGCCAGACACGCGGGGCCGCACCTCGGCCACCCGCGTCGGCGCGATACGGCCTGGCAATTCGCGCACGACCGAGCGGGGCTGAGGCTTGACCGTGACGATGCTGACGTCGGGTTCGACGGGTTGCGCCTGGACGATCGCAGAGTTCGATTCATCGCAGCCCGCAAGAAGCGGTGCCGCGACCGCGAGCATTATGGCCATGCAGGCGGATCGCGCGTGAAGTGCTGACATAAGGGTAGTCGCCCCGTTCTATCGCTTGGTCTTCCGAAGAAGTTCCGGACAGTCTGATTTGAAAAAGAAAATAAGCGGTGCTTGCTGCGACGCAATGAAAGTATGGGCGGCTCATTGTCACACGAGCTATCCCATTCAGAAAACGAGCATTTTGGCGAGTCACCGGATCGTGAATCAGGTTCCATCGCGGCGTGCTGCGACGGAACATCGCAATTACTCGGCGGCCTTCATCCGGTACCGGCTAACGCCCCATTCGGTTCCGTCGGCGTAGCCGAACAGGCCTGACGTCGCGAGCAAGAACCAGCGCCAGCGCCGCATCCAGATCGCGGTCTCCTCGCCATACACGTTGCGCAGGGAGGATTCGATCGCGTCGCGATGCGCGTCGACATTGGCGAGCCAGTCGTTGGCGGTGCGTTGATAATGCGTTCCGCTCCAGCACCATTCCTTCTCGATGGCGAGGATGTCGCCGAATTGCCTGACGAGGTGATGGCTCGGCATCAACCCTTCCGTGAGGATGTACTGCGCGATCCAGTCCTCACGATTGGCCCGGTCGAGCAGATGGGAGCCGGAACGATGCGTGACGATGTGCATGAAGAAGCGCCCCTCCGGCGCGAGCCATGACCGCACCCGCGTCATCAGCTTGCGCCAGTTCATGATCTGCTCGAACATCTCGACCGAGATGATGCGGTCGAACTGCCCCTCGGGCGCGAACACGTTCATGTCCGCGGTCATCACGCGCAAATTGAGCAACCCGCGCTGTTGCGCCATGTCCTCGACATAGGCGCGCTGGCCTTGCGAGTTCGACACCGCCGTGATCTTCGCATGCGGAAATTGCCGGGCCATCCACAGCGACAGCGAGCCCCAGCCGCAACCGAGTTCGAGGATGGTCTGGCCGTCGGCGAGGCCGGCATGCTCGACGGACTGGCGCAGCGCCTCCTCCTCCGCCTCCTGCAGCGTGCTCGCGTCGGTCTTGTAGAAGCAGGACGAATATTTGCGGTTGGGGCCGAGCACCTGCGCAAAGAACGAAGCGGGCGCGTCGTGATGTCCGCCATCCGCCTCTCCGGCGATCGGCCGCAGCATCATCCGCCCGGCGAAGGCGGCATCGTCGGCCGCACTCAGCGCGGACAGGCGCGTCGCCGATCGGGAGCACAGGCGCTGGATCGCGGCACGGATCACCACGTCCGGCAAGGGCACGCGTTCGGCCGTCCCGATGATCGCGGACACGACGCTCATATGACCCCCTTGGTCAAAACGCGGGTCCCCATGCAAAGACTCCGACCTGAGCCTGCGGAATGCCGATGTTTTGGAAGATACGCAGGTATCAAAGCCCGGTTTCAGCATTGGGTTCCGCACCCGCCCCCCCGAAATCGGCCCATCCGGCGCTTTTTTTGGGCTGGCGCTGTGCCATAGTGCGCACCGCAAGCAAGTTTCGTAACGGATGATACCGGACATGCCGTCAGGCGCCTCGCCCCGCTCCCCCATGGACATCGAATACACAAAACTGTCCTCGCCCAGCGTCTTCCTGGTGCGGATGCTGGTTTTTCTGGTGCTGTGCGCCCTGGTGGGCGTGGTGCTCTACAAGCAGATCATCCAGGCCTTTTTCGCCAATCCCGGCCTCAACGCCCTGATCGGGGCGGTGCTGTTCATCGGCATCGTGCTGGCCTTCCGCCAGGTGATCCGGCTCTATCCTGAAGTCTCCTGGGTCAACAATTTCCGCATCGCCGATCCCGGCCTGGCGCCGGCCCGCCACCCCAAGCTGCTGGCGCCAATGGCGATGATCCTGGGCGGCGAGCGCACCGGGCGGATGTCGATCACCCAGACCACCATGCGGCATCTGCTCGATTCGATTGCGACCCGCCTGGATGAAGCCCGCGACATCTCACGCTACATGACCGGCCTGCTGGTGTTCCTCGGCCTGCTCGGCACCTTCTGGGGCCTGATCGAGACGGTCGGCTCGGTCGGCAAGGTGATCGACGGGCTCAAGGTCGGCGGCGATTCCGGCGCCCTGTTCGACACGCTGAAGGAGGGCCTTGCCGCCCCGCTCGGCGGCATGGGCATCTCGTTCTCGAGCTCGCTGTTCGGCCTCGCGGGATCGCTGATCCTCGGCTTCCTCGATCTGCAATCGAGCCAGGCGCAGAACCGTTTCTATACGGATCTCGAAGACTGGCTCGCCACCACCGTGCGCGAATATGGCCACGGCGAAGTGGCGGTTGCCTCCGGTGGCGGCGTTGCCAGCGGCGAGCTTCAGGCCGCCGTCGAGCGGCTGCGCATCGTGCTCGAGGAAGGCACCGCGAGCCGCAGCACCACCGCATCGATGGCGAGCCTTGCCGAGGCGATCCAGGCGCTGGTCTCGCACATGCGGACCGAGCAGCAGATGATCCGCGAATGGGCCGACGGCCAGGGCGAGCAGAACCGCGAGATAAGGCGCTTGCTGGAGCGCATCGCGCGCCAGCCGGAGAAGGGTTAGGCGCTCTCGTGCCCCGGACGCGACGCAGCGCGAAGCGGTGCGTTGCTGAGCCGGGGCCCAGTGCGAGGTGAGACATGGGTCCCGGCTCTGCGGAGCAGCGTTACACGCTGCACCGCGTCCGGGACACGAAAGAACGGAGACGAAAATGGCTTTGGCGCGCGGCCGCCGCGGCGATACCTCCTTCAACTACTGGCCCGGATTCGTCGACGCGCTGTCGACGCTGGTGCTGTCGATCGTGTTCCTGCTGTCGGTGTTCCTGGTCGTGCAGTTCTTCCTGTCGCAGGAGGTCACCGGCAAGGACAAGGCGCTGGAGCAGCTCAACGCCAAGATCGCACAGCTCAACGAGCTGCTGTCGCTGGAGAAGCTCGGCAAGCTCACGCTCGACGACCAGGTCTCGCAATTGAAAGCCGGCCTCGCTTCGGCCGAGAGCGAGCGCGATCGCATCAAGGGCCTCTATGAAGGCTTGGCCGCCGCCGGAAACGACGCGCAGGGCAAGAGCTCCGAACTCGGCAAGGCGCTGGACTCCGAGAAAGCGGTCTCGGCACGGGCGCTGGCGCAGATCGAGGTGCTGAACCAGCAGATCAGTGCGCTCAGGCGGCAATTGGCGGCGCTGGAAGAGGCGCTGGACGCTAGCGAGAAGCACGACAAGGAATCGCAGAATCGCATTGCCGATCTCGGCTCACGCCTGAACGTGGCGCTGGCCCAGCGCGTGCAGGAATTGTCGCGTTACCGTTCCGAATTCTTCGGCCGGCTGCGCAAGATTCTCGGCGACCGGCCCGACATTCGCATTGTCGGCGACCGCTTCGTGTTCCAGTCCGAAGTGTTCTTCGACACCGGACAGGCGACACTGCTGCCCGAGGGCCGCGCCGAGCTCGATACCTTGGCGACTGCGCTGATCGAGCTCGACAAGAAGATCCCGAACGAGATCCCCTGGGTGCTGCGCGTCGACGGCCATACCGACGTGCGCCCGGTGAGCGGTGCGAACTTCAAGTCGAACTGGGACCTGTCCGCGGCCCGTTCCATCTCGGTGGTGCAATATCTGGTCTCGCTCGGCGTGCCCGCCCAGCGCCTCGTCGCCGCCGGTTTTGGCGAATTCCAGCCGCTCGACACCGCCAACACGGAAGAAGCCTACAAGCGCAACCGCCGCATCGAGCTGAAGCTGACGGAGCGGTAGTGAGCGCGCTCCACCTCCGCCCTTATCGCGCCGAGGACGAAGCCGCCTCCATCGACCTCTGGCATCGCACTTGGCAGCAGGCCTATCCGCAGATCGACTTTGCCGCCCGCCTGGAATGGTGGCGCGAGCGCTGGCGCAAGGATCTGGTGCCGAAGGCGTCGATCGTCGTCGCGGAAGAGGACGGCGCGCTGACCGGGTTCGTCACCATCGACGGCGACGGTTATCTCGACCAACTCGTGGTCGATCCGGATCATTGGGGTTCTGACGCAGCACGACTGCTGGTCGAGGAAGCCAAGCGCCTGTCGCCCGCCGGCATCACGCTGCTCGTCAACAAGGACAACACCCGCGCCATCCGCTTCTACGAGCACAACGGCTTTGCGCAGGCCGGCGACGATGTGAACCCGACCTCGGGGCGGCCGGTGCTGAAGATGGCTTGGCGGACGTGATTCTGGCGGGCGTGACGTCTGTCACGTCGCGAGCCCGCGGGGTTTGCTACTCGTGGCGGCGATGACAAGCAGATGGAGACGATCGATGCGGCTGAGCGACCTCGCCAAGGGTTCTTCGGTTTTGCTCGGCGTCATCGTCGCCGGATATCTGTCGACGGCCTATGTCGACCAGCGCTTTGCCACACAGCTCAGGACGGCGAATGCGCCGGCACCGACGAGCAGCCCTACTCCAGCAAACAGCCCTGCTCCAACAGCCTGCGTCGGTGAGGATGGGAGCTGGAAGAACTGGCCGTGGCCGAACGTGCCGACGCTTTCGCCGAAGTGCAAATGATCTCCGCGAGCGCGGTCGCGGCCGGCGATCCAAGCCAGGGCATTCGCTTAGGGCGAGCGGTGAGCCTGTCGAGACGGCGGCTTTCCCCAGAGTCGCAAAAGCGGGCTCTGAGCCCGGCTTGAAGCGAAGCAATATTGTCTACCTGCCGCCCGAACCGATCGGTTGTTCCGGAGAACCTGGTCCTGAACCCGGTGAACCAATCGGCAAACCATTGCCGGTGTGACCGACCCCGACACCCGGCGCACCCACGGCGCCTGCACCGGCCGCGCTATTTGGCGCGGCGGTGTTCGCTCCTGTCGTCGCCGCCCTTTGCTCTGCGGAGACCGTGGCAGCCGTCGACGATTGCGGGGTCGTCGTGGCGGGAGTTTGCGATGGTTGCGTTGAGCTTGATGTTTGGCCGTTGTTCCCGTTGCCGTTCGAAGCCGCTGGTGCAGTACCCTGGCCGATCGGATTGGAGAAAGGCGCACTGCTGGGGTTGGTAGCGGTGGCGGCATTTCCGCTCGTCCCCGCCGCAGTCCCGCCGCTGGATGTACCTGCCGCTCCGGAGCTCGCACCGCTCCCACCGGATGCGCCGCCTGATGCCGCTCCGCCGCCGGCACCACCACCACCACCGCCACCACCACCACCTTGTGCCAGGACGGGGGGCGCGACGGCGAGGCAGAGTGCGATGGCAAACAGAGATTTGCGGATCATGACCTTCTCCACGATGAAGCAGGTCAATCGCTCAGGAACGGCGATGGTTCCTATCAGCTCGCGCTCGGAGAGGTGAGCAGACAACCCCGAGGTCCGTTAAGGCCGGTTGTCGGATCAGAAAGACACCGATCGTCCCGGCTTGCGCAAAACGAAGGGCGCGCGCAAGCTTGTCCGCATGGAAATCGGCGCGATCATCTTCATCACGTGCTTCTCGACCTGCTTCCTTGCGCAAGGCTACCTGCAATGGAAAGCTTTCAGGCTGTACAAATTGCTTGGCGATCGCAAGAAGCAGATTGATTTGTGGTCGTTTTCTCTCTGGGCTCTGAGCAGTCCTGGCTACGCAAATTGGCGTCTGGCCTCCCGACTAAAGGATTTCGATGATCTGCCGGCCGAACTCCTTGAGCAATTGCCGCTTTTCCGCCGACACATCAAACCGGCCAAACGAATTTTTCTCGTCACCTGGCTGGTGACTTTCGTCATGATTGGTTCAGTCATTTTCAGGTCGCCTCATCACGCGCTAGCGAACTCTCCCTCGCGAATGGGACAGACCGCTGGAGTCCGCTAAGGCCCTTATCGGACGTCAGCCGGAGCGGTATCGACGAACGCGCACACCACGCGAGCTCTCACAATTATAAAGGTCGCCCGGCTACCTCGGATGATGAAGGCGACGCCTCACGCCCCCTCGAACTGCAATCTCGCCAGCCTCGCGTAAAGCCCGTTCACCGCGACCAGCTCCGCATGCGTGCCCTGCTCGACGATTCTGCCCTGGTCCATCACCAGGATGCGGTCGCAGGAGAGCACGGTTGCGAGGCGGTGCGCGATCACCAGCGTGGTGCGGTGGCGCATCAGCTCTTCGAGCGCCGTCTGCACCAGCGTCTCGCTTTCGGCGTCGAGCGCGGAGGTGGCTTCATCGAGCAACAGCAGCGGCGCATCGCGCAGGATGGCGCGGGCGATGGCGATGCGCTGGCGCTGGCCGCCGGACAGCGTCACGCCGCGCTCGCCGAGCGGGGTCTCGAAGCCTTCCGGCAGGCGGCGGATGAATTCTGTGGCGTGCGCGAGCTCGGCGGCACGCTCGACCTCGGCATCGGTCGCATCGGGACGGCCGAAACGGATGTTGTCGCGGGCGCTCGCGGCGAAAACGTTGGATTCCTGCGGCACCAGCGCGATGCGGGAGCGGACGTCACGCGGGTCGGCGGATCTCACCGGCACGCCATCGAGCGAGATGGCGCCGCCCCTGGGATCGTAGAAGCGCAACAGCAGATGAAAGATCGTGCTCTTGCCGGCGCCGGAGGGACCGACGATCGCGACCTTCTCGCCGGGGCGTATCGTGAATGACACGGCGTCGAGCACGCTGACGTCGCGCCGTGCCGGATAAGCGAAGCTGACGTGGTCGAAACCGACTTCGCCGCGCGCCGGCACCGGCAGCGCGCGCGGCGACGCCGGCGCCTTGATCTCGGGCTGCACATGCAAAATCTCGAACAGGCGCTCGGCAGCGCCTGATGCCGCCGAGACCTCGCCCCAGACTTCGCTGAGCTGGCCGAGGCCTGCGGCCGCGAAGGCCGCATAGAGCACGAACTGGCCGAGCCGGCCCGGCGAGATCGTGCCGATCAGCACGTCATGCGAGCCGATCCAGAGGATCGCGACCACGCTTGCGAACACGATGAAGATGATGATGGCGGTGAGCACGGCGCGCGCCTGGGTGGACGTGCGCGCGGCTTCATAGGCCTGCTCGACCTCGCCGCCGAAGCGCTTCCCGGCGAGACCTTCGCTGGTGTAGGCCTGCACGGTGCGGATCGCGCCGATCAGTTCGCCCGCATAGGCAGAAGCATCGGCCAGCGTGTCCTGCGCATTGCGCGACAGACGCCGCACCCAGCGCCCGAAGGCGACCAGCGGCAGCACGATCAGGGGAATGGCGAGCAGCACGAAACCTGATAGCCGCGGGCTGGTGATCACCATCATCGCGGCCGCGCCGAAGAACATCATCAGATTGCGCAGCGCGATCGAGACGGAGGCGCCGACGGCGGATTTGATCTGGGTGGTGTCGGCGGTGAGCCGCGACACCAATTCGCCGCTGCGCGCGGAATCGAAGAAGGCCGGCGACAGCGAGAGCAGATGGGCGAACACGTCGCGCCTGAGATCCGCGACGATGCGCTCGCCGATCGTCATCACGAGGTAGTACCGCGAGGCGCTTGCGAGTGCGAGCACCGCGACCACCGCGATCATCACCGAGAAGTAGCTGTTGATCAGCGCGATGCCTTCCGGCGTCAGGCCGAAATCGATCATCCTGCGCACCGCGACCGGCACCAGCAGCGTGGTCAGCGCCGCGACCGTCAGCGAGACGAAAGCGAGCGCCGCGCGGCCGCGATAGCGGGCCACATAGGGCGCCAGCGCCAGCAGCGGCCGCAGCCTGGCGCGGCTCTTGGCGGGCTGCTCGATCAATTCGACTTCGATCGACGGGGCTTCTGCGGGCCCGGTTTCAAGCCGTTCTACTGCGCTCATGAGATCCGACCGTAAGAGAGGAGTCCGCTCCAAATAGGCCGGGGGAGCGGGAGTGGCAAATCCGGGATGTTCCTTAGGGGACGGCCCGGTTCTCCTTTGCCCACAATGGCTTGTTTTAGGCCCTTCCGTGGGTTATAGAGCGCCGAAATCCGTCATCGATCATCACTCAAGCGAGCGGCGCCGATCGCCCTAGGAATTGCCATGAAAGCCGAAATTCATCCGGATTATCATACGATTAAGGTCGTGATGACCGACGGGACCGAGTACCTGACCCGCTCCACCTGGGGCAAGGAAGGCGACACGCTGAACCTCGACATCGACCCGAAGTCGCACCCGGCCTGGACCGGCGGCAACGCCCAGATGCTGGATCGCGGCGGCCGCGTCTCGCGCTTCCAGAAGAAGTTTTCGGGCTTTCTCAAAAAGGATTGATCCGGCCCTCAAGGCTGGAGACGAAAAACGCCCCCGGGAAACCGGGGGCGTTTTTGTTTGTGGGGGCTCTCGACCAAGGTCCGAGGTTTCGTCGGGTGGGCAAAGCGAAGCGTGCCCCCCTTTTTGTCATGATCTCGAAGGACAGATGGTGGGCACGGCGCTACGCGCCTTTGCCCACCTACGGCACCCGTGCTTACCGCTCGAACGCGGCCTTCAGCGCGTTGAGGTGCGGCACCAGCGGGTTGCCGATCGCGGGCATATCGGCCGGCGGGGTGTGGATCGTGGTGTCGAGGCGGCGGACGCGGGTCTGCAGGCTCATCGAGCGGTGAATCAAATCCTGCAGCTGCGAGGGCAGCTTGTCGATGGTGTCGGACGCGCCGGGATCGGCCGCCGAGAGCTTGACCTTGGTCTTTTCGCGGTTGGCCTGGCCCAGCGTCATCTCGCCTTCCTTCACCGCGCGGTGCAGCAGCAGCCACGAGGCAAGCTGCATCAGGCGGGTGGTGAGGCGCATGCTTTCGGTCGCATAGGTGAGGCTGACGGCGCGATCGAGCGCCTTCGCCTCGGTGCGGCCGGCTCCGTCGAGATAGGCCGCGGTCTCTTCGACCAGGTCCATGCCCTCGCGGAACAGGACGCCGAACGCCGCAGAATTGGTGAACCGCTCGCTGAGTTGAACGAGAGCACCTTCGGCTTGCAAACGTTCCATGGTTAACGCCCCTTACGCAACTGTTTACCCACCCGGCTTTGGCACCGGCTTATGATGAACAAATCATTGCGCGGGCCGGACCCGGAGTCCAGCGACAAGCGCGGATATGGTTTCCGCGGGTCTTTCCTCGGAATTCAACCGCAGCGGACGCTTGTTTTGACGTGTTTGCTTGACGCGAACCGGTACCCACTTCGCTCGAAAACGCCTTGAACGCCAAAGCAAAAAAAGAGCCGCCGGAAAACCGGCGGCTTTGAAAGTTGATAACAGGGAGGCGTCAAACAGAGTGGACAGGAGCCACTCGGTGTCCAAACGAGGACAGTTCCAGTCATAAAGCGAAAAGCTTAATGTGGAGTAAACGAGCGATTATTTTGAGGGTTCGTTAGCCATGTCGGCCAAAGGCCGAGTGAACTTGCGGAACACTCAAGTGGCTTGATGCGCAACCGAGGTCGACGACGCCGGCGGTGTCAGCTCGAGCGGAAGCTTGTTGTATTTGCGGAGACCCTTGTCGACGAAGGATTCCGGCAGGAAGCGGCGCATGAGGCTGACCTGCCTCGCCACCTTCCCCGCGGTATAGCGCCTCCTGGGCGTTGCCGCATTGGCCGCCTTCACGACCATGTCGGCGACCACCTCCGGTGCATCTCCCGTCTCGACGATCTCGCGCATCACCTTCTCGGCATCGGCGCGAGCGGCATCATACACTGCAAGCGGACGATCGGCCCGCGTCAGGTTTTCTTCGAACGACGTGCGGGTGCCGCCGGGCTCCACCAGCACGATGCGGATGCCTTGCGTTCGCACTTCGTGGTCGAGCGATTCCGAATATCCTTCGAGCGCATGCTTGGTCGATGCATAGAGCGCGCTGTAGGGAGCGGGGATCAGCCCGAGGACGGAGCTGAGATTGACGATCCGGCCCTCGCGCTGCCGTCTCATCACGGGCAGGACCGCATTGGTCAGACGCACCACGCCGAACACATTCACGTCGAACAAGGCCTTCGCCTGTGCCGCGGAGGATTCCTCCGCGCCGCCGAGAAGCCCGATCCCGGCATTGTTGACAAGAAGGTCGATCCGTCCTGCGCGGCTCACGACGTCGTCGACCAGCGCCTGTACGGAGGAATCATCCGTGACGTCGCAGACCAGCATTGTCACCCCATCCGAGGTGTTGGCAGCCTGTTTCCGGCTGGTTCCGAAGACCCGGTAGCCATCGCGCCGCAGCGCGCGTGCCGTCGCGAGCCCGATGCCGGAGGAAGCGCCGGTGACCAGCGCAACGCCGCGTTTTGCCTTACTCATCTGTCTCCGCTTTCATTTTGTCGTGGAATATCGATGCAGGCCGTGTTACTATCAATTCAGTAGTAAGTCACTATCAAAAAGATATGGACATGAATCTGTCGGATCAACCGTGCGTGATCGCCCGATGCCTCGCGCTGGTAGGGGACGCATGGAGCATCCTGATCTTGCGAGACGCGCATGCGGGGCTGACCCGGTTCGACGAATTCAGGAAAAGCCTGGGTATCGCGCCGACGATCCTGACCCGCCGGCTTGCGACCTTGACGGACGAGAGGTTGCTGGAAAAACGCCGCTACTCGGAGCGGCCACCGCGCGATGAGTACGTTCTGACGGCCGCCGGCGAGGACTTCCTGCCGGTGCTGTTCGCGTTCGGTGCGTGGGGACGGAAGTATCGCGGCGGCGGGGACGTCACCCGGTTCTTCGACGCCGAGGCCGGAACCGAGATCGATCCCGTCACCATCGACCGCGCGACCGGCGCCACGATCGGAACGCGCCCCATTCGGATCGTCGCACCCGAGTAGAACGACGGTTTGTTACTTCTTGAAAAAACCATCCGCCGCATCGCGCGAGGCACGCTTCTGTGTTGCGGCTTGCTCCAGCCTTGCGATCTCGGTCTTCAACAGCGCGACGCGCTCGGTCAGTTCCTCCACGGACAAGAGTGAGAGATCCTGTCCGATCTCGTGGCTGATCTTCTTGCGCGGGCGGTCGTCGTCTTCCGTCGCCATCGTCGTTCCTCCTGCGTTCGCGGACCGGACCACACGGCTGAAGCGGTTGCCAGCGCGGACCGCGCTGGCTAAGCAAGGCCCACGTTCCATCCCGCACCTTTGCTCAAGGACACATCATGGACAAGCTCCCCGCGCAAATGACCGTGGTCGCCATCTCCAAGCCCGGCGGACCGGAAGTGCTGGTGCCGGAACAGCGGGCGCTGCCGCAGCCCGGCCCCGACGAGATCCTGGTCAAGGTGCAGGCCGCGGGCGTCAACCGGCCCGACGTGGCGCAGCGCTCCGGCGCCTATCCGCCGCCGCCCGGCGCCAGCGACCTGCCTGGTCTGGAGATCGCAGGCGAAGTGGTCGCCGTCGGCAGCAACGCCAAGCGGCACAAGGTGGGCGACAAGGTGATGTCGCTCGTCGCCGGTGGCGGCTATGCGCAGTACTGCATCGCGCAGGACGGCCAGGCCATGAGCGTGCCGCCGTCGCTGTCGATGACGGAAGCCGGCGCGCTGCCGGAAACCCTGATGACGGTCTGGCACAATGTGTTCGAGCGCGGCGGGCTGAAGGCCGGCGAGACGCTGCTGATCCATGGCGGCTCCTCCGGCATCGGCACCATGGCGATCCAGCTGGCGAAAGCGTTCGGCGCAAAAGTGTTCGTCACCGTCGGATCGCAGGACAAGATCGATGCCTGCCTCAAGCTCGGAGCGGATCGCGCCATCAACTACAAGACCGAAGACTTCGTCGCCGTGGTGAAGGAAGAGACCGACAACGCCGGCGTCAATCTGATCCTCGACATGGTCGCCGGCGAGTATGTCGACCGCAACTATGACGCCGCCGCGGTCGACGGCCGTATCGTGCAGATCGCGACCCTCAACGGCCCCAAGATCAGCGTCAACATCGCCAAGGTGATGGTGAAGCGGTTGACCCATACCGGCTCGACCTTGCGGCCCCGTAGTAATGCGGACAAGGCGGCGATGGTGGCCGCAATCGAGGCGAAAGTGATGCCGCTTTTGCGCGAAGGCCGGGTCAAACCGCTGATGGACAGCTCTTTCCCGCTGGAAAAGGCAGCCGACGCGCACCGGCGCATGGAGACCTCGGCACATATTGGCAAAATTGTGTTGGAGGTCTAGGCCGCTGGCCCACCCGGCAAGGCGGAAACCCTTTGATTTTCCTTGCTTTCGTGGCATCTATCGCGACGCGCCGAACGACTTCTGTCCGGCCTGAAATCGTCTTTACGTGCCATCCTTGCACACAAAGTTTGCGTCGAACGCGGAGAACTGACCTTGCGTCTGATCAGGTGCCTCGCGCCCATTGCGCTGGGCCTCATGATTCTTGTCGCCGCGCATCCCGCGCGCGCGCTCGATGCTGTCAGCGTCCGCGGTGACGCGCCCGCGATCGACCTCACCGGTGTGCTCGAGCATCAGCGCAGCGATGCCGACCGTATCCAGGTCTCCACCGCGCCCGGCACCGACGGCATCGTCCGCCGCATCGAGGTGCGCGCCCGCGAAGGCGGCCAGAACTGGATCGTGTTCGCGCTCGCCAACAACACCGACGACCAGCTCGACCGCCTGATCGTCGCTCCGCATTACCGCATCGTCTCCTCGGGGCTGCTGTGGCCCGACCTCGGGCTGTCGCGCATCGCGACCATCACGCCCTCGACGGGCGACCGGCCGGAGCGGCAGGAAAGCCCGACCGCCGACGTGTTCCGCATCACGCTCGACCCCGGCGCCGTCATCACCTTCGTCGCGGAGCTGCGCACCGACAAGCTGCCGCAGCTCTATCTGTGGGAACCGGAAGCCTACAAGGACAAGGTCAACTCGTTCACGCTCTACCAGGGCATCGTGATCGGCATCTCCGGCCTGCTTGCACTGGTGCTGACCATCCTGTTCGTCGTCAAGGGCAGCATCATGTTCCCGGCCGCCGCGGCGCTGGCCTGGGCGGTGCTGGTCTATATCGGCGTCGATTTCGGCTTCTGGGGCAAGGTTCTCGACATGTCGAACAACGCCGAGCGCATCTGGCGCGCGGCGGGTGAAGCGATATTGGCGGCCACGCTGCTGGTGTTCCTGTTCGCCTATCTCAACCTCAGTCGATGGCATGTGCGCTATTCGCACATCACGGTCGGCTGGCTGGCGTTCCTGGGGTCTCTCGTCGCGCTTGCTTTGTTCGATCCGGCCGTCGCCTCCGGCATCGCGCGCATCTCGCTGGTGCTGATCGCCTTCGCCGGTTTTGCGCTGATCGTCTATCTCTCCACCCACGGTTTTGACCGCGCGGTGCTGCTGATCCCGACCTGGTTCCTGCTCGTGGTCTGGGTGGTCGCGGCCGGCATGACGGTGGCCGGCTCCGTCACCAACGACATCGTCGGCCCTGCCCTGCTCGGCGGCCTGGTGCTGATTGTCATGCTGATCGGCTTCACGGTGATGCAGCACGCCTTTGCGGGCGGCGGCGCCACCACCGGCGTCGTCTCCGACATCGAACGGCGCGCGCTGGCGCTGGCCGGTTCCGGCGACCTGATCTGGGACTGGGACGTCTCCGCCGACAAGGTTTTTACCAGCCCCGAGACCGAAGCCCTGCTCGGCCTCAAGCGCGGCACGCTGGAGGGCCCGGCGGCGTCCTGGCTCGAAGTGCTGCACCCGCTCGACCAGGACCGTTTCCGCGCCGCGCTCGACAGCGTGCTCGACCAGCGCCGCGGCCGGCTGGTGCAGGATTTCCGCCTGCGCACGCCGGACGGCCATTTCATGTGGTTCGCGCTGAAGGCGCGCCCGGTGGTCGGTTCGGACGGCGAGGTCTCGCGCGTGGTCGGTACGCTCACCGACGTCACCGAGCTGCGCAACGCCGAGGAGCGCCTGCTGCACGATTCCGTGCATGACAACCTCACCGGCCTGCCCAACCGCAAACTGTTCATGGACCGGCTGGGTGCGGTGGCGCATTTCGCCAAGACCATGCCGACGCTGCGACCGACGCTGATGGTGATCGACCTCGACCGCTTCAAGCAGGTCAACGATTCCGTCGGCATCGCGGTCGGCGATTCCATCCTGCTGACGCTGGCCCGCCGCCTCACCCGCATCCTGAAGCCGCAGGACACGCTGGCGCGGCTCGCCGGCGACCAGTTCGGCCTGATCCTGCTGTCGGAGCAGGACCCGGCCCGCATCACCGCCTTCGCCGAGACCATCCGCAAGACCATCCGCGCGCCGATCGCCTTCAACGAGCGCGAGATTTTCCTGACCGCCTCGATCGGCCTCGCGCTGTCCGATCCGCAAGTTCAGCTCACCGACGAGATCATCAAGGACGCCGAGCTCGCGATGTATCATTCCAAGCGCATCGGCGGCGACCGCATCGACGTCTACAAGGCCGCGATGCGGGCGCGTAAAACCGACCGGCTGACGCTGGAGAGCGAGCTGCGCCGCGCCATCGAGCGGCAGGAGCTCACGATCCTCTACCAGCCCATCGTGCGGCTGGAGGACCGTTCGGTCGCCGGTTTCGAGGCGCTGGTGCGCTGGGATCATCCGAAGCTCGGGCGGATGGCGCCGTCGGAATTCATCGCCATCGCGGAAGAGACCGGTCTGATCATCGACCTCGGCATGTTCGTGCTCGACCAGACCGCCAAGCAACTCTCGATCTGGCAGCGCGCGATGCGCTCGCGCGAGCCGATCTTCGCGTCCGTCAACGTCTCCTCGCGGCAATTGCTGCGCCACGATTTGATCCACGACATCCGCACCGTGCTGTCGCGCTCGTCGGTAGCGCGCGGCACGCTCAAGCTCGAATTGACGGAATCAATGGTGATGGAGAACCCGGAGCACGCAGCGCAGATGCTGACGCGCATCCGCGAGCTCGGCACTGGTTTGTCGCTCGACGATTTCGGCACCGGCCATTCGTCGCTCGCCTATCTTCAGCGCTTCCCGTTCGACACCATCAAGATCGACCAGTCGTTCGTACGCACCACCAATCGCGGCACGCGGCCGGTGATCCTGAAGTCGATCATCGCGCTCGCGCACGATCTCGGCATGGACGTCGTGGCCGAAGGCGCCGAGACCGATTCCGATGCGGTCGAGCTCTACCAGATGGGCTGCGAATACGCGCAAGGCTTTGCCTTTGGCGAGCCGATGGACGCGGATGCCGCGATGCGCCTGCTGACGGAAGTGCGGCTGGAAGCGGCGAGCTGATCTGCACTTCTTCCCTTCTCCCCTTGTGGGAGAAGGTGGCGCGAAGCGCCGGATGAGGGGTTCTATCCGCGCGCTCAAACTTGAAGATGAATTCGCGGAGAGAACCCCTCACCCGTCTCGCCGCTCCGCGGCGAGCCACCCTCTCCCACAAGGGGAGAGGGGAAGAACGAGCTAGTCGCTCTTTGCCGCTAGCGCCGCCGATCACTCTTCAGCTTCGTGAACCGCACGGTCTGGCCGTCGGGCATCCGCATCGCCTTGAACCCCGCGGCGAGGCAGGCCTCGCGCTGCGGCATCTGGATATCCGGGCTGCGCGAGGTGTCCCACCATGAGGCACGATTGGCCGCGCGCGGCAGGGCCGCGTCGATGATCTCCTCGATCTGCTCGAAGCTCAGCACGAATTCGGCCTGCTTCTGCCGCATCAGATAGTCGCGAAGCGCGTCGTAGTCGTTCACGATCGTCCTCTCGTCCCGCTCACATCAGGCTTGCCGAAAACCGACAGCCGCATGAACCATTCCTTAACTGATTGCGGCAGCGTCGTCCTGCCTTAAACACTACTCAAGATTTCGGGCGCATCCATCGGGGTCGGGAGCAAGCGATGCTGTCTGGATGGCGCGACGTCACGGCCCGCCGGCCGTGGCGGATTTCGGCGAAACTGCTGATCATCTCGTCCGTGGTGACGGTGATCGGCTTTTCCGCCATTTGCGTCAACGTCATGCTGGACATGCGCCGGGGCGAGGAGGCGCTGGCCCGCCAGACGCTGGAAAACCTGGCCACGACCATCGAATCCGACATCAGCCGCAACATCGAGATCTACGATCTATCGCTGAAGGCGGTCGCCAGCAACATGCTGCTGCCCGAGCTCGCCACGGTCTCGAAGCCGGTGCGTCACCTGATCCTGTTTGATCATGCGACCACGGCGCGGCATTTCGGCGCGATCCAGGTGTTCGATGCCGACGGCAAGCTGACCATCGATGCCTCCACGCTCGATCCCCCGCAGGCGAACCGCAGCGAGGAAGATTACTTCAAAATTCACCGCGACAACCCCGGCGCCGGGCTCTTCATCAGCCGCCCCATGCTGTTCCGCGGCGCCTATTCGATCGTGCTGAGCCGGCGCATCAGCGACACCGACGGCGGCTTCCTCGGCGTCGTCGCCGGCTCGATCCGCTTCAGCTATTTCCACGAATTGTTCGAGCGGCTGAACCTCGACCCCGATGACACCATCACCGTGCTCAAGCGCGACCGCACCATCATGATGCGGCGGCCGTTCGACCTCGACGTGATCGGCAAGAATCTCGGAACGCAGCAGAGCTGGAAACCCGACAATCTCAAAGCCGGCGGCTCTTATGCGGGCCAGGGCCCGGTGGACGCGACGCCGCGCCTCTACGTCCGCAGCACCGGCCCCGGTCCGATGTTCGTGGTGGCAGGCAAGCCGCTGAACGCCGTGTTCGAGCTCTGGCAGAAGGAAGCCTACCGCATCGGCGCCGTGGTCCTGGCGCTCATCCTGTTCATGCTGGCCTCGACGCTGGTGCTCGCCCGCGAGATCGGCCGACGCGCCGAGGCCGAGCGCAAGCTCGAGGAGATGGCCACGACGGATGCGCTCACCGGCTTGAAGAACCGCCGCAAGTTCGACCAGGTCATCGACGCCGAATGGCGCCGCGCCATGCGCCAGAAGACGCTGGTTGCGCTGCTGATGATCGATGCCGATCACTTCAAGGCCTACAACGACACGTTCGGCCACCAGGCCGGCGACCAGGTGCTGGTCGGCATCGCCATCTGCATTTCCGACTCGGTGAGCCGCGCCGGCGACTGCGCCGCGCGCTATGGCGGCGAAGAATTCGCCGTGCTGCTGCCGGGCGCCTCGGCCGCCGACGCGTTCAAGGTCGCCGAGACGATCCGCGGCAAGGTCCAGGGCTGGTCCGACGACCAGACGAGCTCGACCGTCTCCTGCGGCATTGCGAGCTTCGTTCCCGCTGTTGGCATGGACTGGGCGATCCTGGTCGCCGCCGCCGACAAGGCGCTGTACGCGGCGAAGGCCGGCGGGCGTAATCAGTCGGTGGTGGCGAGCCTGCCGAAGCTGTCGCTGGTGGCGTGAGGCTCTCTCTCCCGTCATTGCGAGGAGCGTAGCGACGAAGCAATCCAGACTCTTTCCGCGGAGGCAGTCTGGATTGCTTCGCTTCGCTCGCAATGACGAGTGTAGCCGCTACTCTCCCAGATACTTCTTCATCTCCGCGATCAGCCCATCGCGCAGCTCCGGCCGCTTCAGGCCGTAGGCGATGTTGGCGCGGAGGAAGCCGGGCTTGGAGCCGCAATCGTGGCGCTCGCCCTCGAACTCGACGCCGTAGAATTTTTGCGATTTGGCCAGCCCGATCATGGCGTCGGTGAGCTGGATTTCGCCGCCGGCGCCGCGCTCCTGGGTCTCCAGGATCTTGAATATCTCGGGCTGCAGGATGTAGCGGCCGGTGATCGAGAGGTTGGAGGGCGCGGTGCCTTTGGCCGGCTTCTCGATCATGCCGTCGACTTCGAACATCTTGCCGGTGCGTTTTCCCACGCCGCAGATGCCGTATTGATGGGTGAGATGGTCGGGCACCGCCTCGACCGCGATGACGTTTGATTTTTCGCCGAGCATCGACGCCGTCTCGATCATCTGCTTCAGGCAACCGGTCGGGTTGAGCACAAGCTCATCGGGCAGCACCACCGCGAACGGCTCGTTGCCGACGATGTCGCGCGCGCACCAGACCGCATGACCGAGGCCGAGCGGCGCCTGCTGGCGGGTGAAGCTGACGGCGCCGGCTTCGGGCTGGTTCTGTGCCAAAATCTCCTGCTCGGCCTTCTTGCCGCGCGCGGCCAGCGTCGCGTCGAGCTCGAACATCTTGTCGAAGTGATCTTCGATGACGTTTTTGTTGCGGCCGGTGACGAAGATGAAGTGCTCGATGCCGGCTTCGCGCGCCTCGTCATAGACGTACTGGATCAGCGGCTTGTCGACGATGGTCAGCATTTCCTTCGGCATCGCCTTGGTGGCCGGCAGGACGCGGGTGCCGAGGCCGGCGACGGGGAATACGGCTTTGCGAATTTTCATGGGATTGATCGAATACCTGAGGAAGGGAGCAATGGTATCTTGCTAGCTTGTTTGCAGCCGCTAACAAAGGCGGATGTGGGGCCTCGCGATCACAGAGTTAAGAAAAAATCAGCCACTAAAATTTCACCTTTGTTAAGCTATTGGCAACCGGTACAGGGCCTCCTGATGGCGGATTTTTGGCCGGACAGGTGAGGTATGATGCAATCCGTGGCAGCGCTGGCAAGACGTGCGGGATCCGTGACCAGCGGAGCGATGATTGCGGCCGCCCTGCTGCTGCCTGTCAGCGCGCAGGCACAGGCGCAGAACGGCCTGTCGAACCTGTTCGGCGGTATTTTCTCCGGCCCCAATGCTGCGCCTTCTCAGCCAGCGCCCGGCCCCGGCGGCGCCCTGACCGGACCTCAACCTTGGAGCGGCGAGGACGGCGCCTCCGGCCATCCGCTGATGACGGCGGCCGCGATCCGCGAGGCCGCCTCCAATTTCAGCAATTGCGTCGCGGGGATGTGGCCCGATGCCGCACGCCGCAACATCACCCAGGAGAACTTTCAGCGCTTCACGGCCGGGCTATCGCCCGATCTGCGCATCATGGACCTGATGGACTCGCAGCCGGAGTTCACCAAATCGATCTGGGACTATCTCGACATCCTCGTGAACGACAACCGCCTGGCCAAGGGCAAGGAAGTCCTCGCCAAATACAAGGCGCAGTTCGACGCGACCGAGAAGGCCTATGGCGTCGACCGCTACATCATCGCGGCGATCTGGGGCATCGAGTCCAACTACTCGACGCAGATGGGCGACCGCAGCGTGCTGCAATCGACGGCGACGCTCGCCTGCGTCGGCCGCCGCCAGGCCTATTTCAAGGACGAGTTCCTCTCCGCGCTGGAGATCCTCAACCGCGGCGACCTGCGCCCTGAGCAGATGCGCGGCTCCTGGGCCGGCGCCTTCGGCCCGACCCAGTTCATGCCGACCGCGTTCAAGCGCTTTGCCGTGGACGGCGATGGCGATGGCCGGCGCGACGTCGTCGACAATCCCAGCGACCTGATCGCGTCCACCGCCAACAATCTGAAGAAGGACGGCTGGCAGAGCGGCGCGACGTGGGGCTTTGAGGTCGTGGTGCCGCAAGGCTTCAACTACATGCTGGCCGACCGCGCCAAGGCGATGACGATCGCGCAATGGGAGAAGCTCGGGCTCAAGCGCCCGACCAACCAGCCCTTCCCGCATCCGGCGGAAAAAGCCTATCTGCTGGCGCCGGCGGGCGCGCAAGGCCCCGGCTTCCTGATGCTCCAGAATTTCCGGGTCATCATGAAATACAATCCGGCCGAAGCCTATGCGATGGCGATCGGCCATTTCGCCGACCGTCTGCGTGGCGGCCAGCCGTTCGTGCAGCCCTGGCCGCGGCAGGAGCGGGAGCTGTCCCGCACCGAGCGGCTGGAACTCCAGCAGCTGCTGGCCCAGCGCGGCTTCTACAAGGGCACCCCGGACGGCCAGTTTGGCGGCCAGACCCGGGAAGCCCTGCGCAATTTCCAGGCCTCGATCGGAGTGCCGGCGGACGGATTTGCCTCCTCCGACGCGCTGGACCGGCTGCGCGGGCGGTAAAAAAACGCCGCGCAGCCGCTTCAATCGTTCAGGAGTCGACGTAGTTCACGACATCGGAGAGTTCGAACCTCGTCTTGGGGTCCGACATGTCCTTCACCGTGGGCCGCCAGTCCGGGAACTGGATCAGGTAGGATTGACTGTCGGCGAGGACGAGACCGATCAGGACCTCGGCGACGATGCGCCCGCCGACCGCGCCCAGCCTGGCGCCGCCGAGCAGCTGCGACCGCTCCTTCTTATTGTCGTCTTCAAACTTGGTCTCGACCGGCTCGGTCAGCTCGGCCTCGCGCAGGATGTAGTACCAGAGCGGCGCGTTCTCATGCAGCTGCGCGGCATAGGTGGTGAACACGTCCTGGCGCGCCTTCATCGCGTCCGCGTCCGTCAGGTTTCCGGCGTCGAGCCAGAGTTGCTGATCGGTCAGCGGGGTGATGCCCATGCGCCGCGCCACCGCCTGTCCGCTCGGCAAGCCCAGCGCGATGCCGCGCTGAAGATTCAGGCCCGGCAGCGACCTGCGATCCGGTCTCTTCTCGTTGCGCAGGTCCGGCAGATCCGAGAGCGGGTCGACCAGCATGGTGTCGATCCGATAGGCCGGCTGCGGCCGGACGAACTTGTCGAACGGCAGCTCCTGTGTCGGCGCCGGCAGCTCGCTCTTCACGTCGGGCAGGAAGAAGCTCCAGTCGATGCCCCAGTCCTCCGGCAATGGACGGAAACCGTTCAGGCTCTGCACATCGTCGCAGCTGAATTTCGGCTTGAAGATCGACAGACGATCCAGCGAATTCGTCTTCTGATGCGGGATCTCCGCGCTCAGCGAATAACTCGGCCGGACCATGGAATGGCCGAACCGATAGGCCGCGACCGAAAATTCGACCGGCATGAACGGATAGCGCGCAACCTCCGGCTTGTAGAAGTGGAGCTTCGGCTTGCCGCCATTGTAGACCGCATGGAACGTATGGTCGCCGACGATGCGCCGCACGAAGTCATGCAAGACGACCCATTGATAGTGCCAGCGGACACTGCGCTGGGCCGTGTTGAAGGCGGCCAGGCCGGTGATTCCCGGCCGCTCGTTTCCCGCGGCGTCCGAAGGGCGGGCGAGATCGAGCATGATCTTGTTATGAAATCTCTGCCATAGCTGGTGAATCTGCACGACGATGTTGTTCTCGTCGTTGCGCTTGTCGCCGATCATCGCGCGCGGGCAATCCTGATCCGCGTCGGCGACCTCGCCGCTCTCATCCAGCGGCGCACGCTGGACGTCGAAAAGGTTCTTCTTGCCCTTCAGATAGGCCGGCGTCCTGTCGACCCCGAGCTTGAGCGTGAGGTTCGGATTGTAGAGGTAAGGTTGATCCGCAGGCCCACGACCGTAGACGCTGTCGAGGTCGAGTCGTGCCGTGCGAAAATCCTCGGTCGCGCCGGGATCGTTGTCACGGTCGAGATCGGAGGCGGGATCGAAGGTGATGTCGTGATCGATGAACTGGCCGAAATAGGTGTAGCCGGCCTTGGTCTTCGGCTGCTCGTCGACCGGCTCGGCCTCGTCGATTGGCGCACCGAGATCCCCGGTCTTGATCATGGTCGCGGCGATAGCGTTCATGACCTCCTGTTCCTGGGGCAGCGTATCGCCGAAGCGGGCACGGGCGAGTTCGGGGAACATGCGGCCGAACCGGCCAAAGCCTTCCGGCTGGTAAGCCACGGCGTCGAGGCCGCGCTCGGATCGTCCATGGCCTTGCGGCCTTTTGGTTTTGGCCTGCTCGGCCTGCTTGCCGAGCAATGTCTCGGCTTGTGCATCCGACTGGGCAATGTTCTGCTTGGTAATGTCTTGCATGAATTCGGCTCCCCAAATTGGAACTGCCGATAAATATCCAGGCGGCGCCATTTCAGCGTGAAAGATCCGTTAATTTCTTACTTAAGTTGTGGAATGGACCGCAATTTGAATGAGTTACGACGTCACGGCCCCTTGATCCGGTCCTCCGGTAACTGTTCCCATCTGTTTCGGACCAGCCGCCCTTGACCTCGGGATCCATCGGGCGATTTATGACAATCAAATCTGCCCGTTTGGCGCCTGATTCCGTTATTATATCGAGCCTGTCCCGATCCTCATTGCGCGTGTCCGAGATCGCATGTCGAAGCCAAAGTCGTTCTTCAAGGCGCTGACCGAGACCGGCCCGTTGATCGCGCTGGGGACGGCGCTTGCGATTCTGGTTTTGATCGCGGGACCGGCGTCGGCGCAGTTCTTCAACTTCCCCGGCTTCGGCGGCCCGCCGCAGCGGCAGGCTCCGCCGCCGCGTAACGGCGGAGGTGGCGGCGGCTGGTTCGGCGGGGATTTCTTCGCACCG
This sequence comes from Bradyrhizobium sp. 1, assembly GCF_023073315.1. Classification (GTDB taxonomy): domain Bacteria; phylum Pseudomonadota; class Alphaproteobacteria; order Rhizobiales; family Xanthobacteraceae; genus Bradyrhizobium. The sequence goes on from NZ_JADPJH010000034.1 coordinate 309,750, forward strand.
TTCCAGCAGCAACAGCAGCAGGCACCGCGCCAGGACTTTTCGCGCGCACCGGCACCAGGCAAGCGCGACGCGATTGCTGACAAGAACGTGCTGGTGATCGGCGACGCCATGGCCGACTGGCTCGCCTATGGCCTGGAGGACGCTTACAGCGAGCAGCCCGACATGGGCGTGATCCGCAAGCACAAGACCACGTCCGGCCTGATCAAGTACCAGCCGAAGGGCGAGCCCTCGGACTGGGCAGCGGCAGCCAAGGGTATTCTCGAGACCGAAAAGCCTGATGTCATCGTCGTCATGCTCGGCCTCAACGACCGCATCGCGATCCGCGAACCGGTCGCTGACAAATCCGACAAGGCCACGGACAAGGACAAGAAGAACGACAAGGGCGCGCGCGCCAAGCCGCAAGGAAAGCCGGGAGACGCCAAGCCCGGCGACGCCAAGCCCAACGGCGCCGACACTGCCGCCAAGCCGGACGACAAGCCTGCCGATGCCGACCTGCCGCAGGATGACGCCGACAACGCCGACACTCCGGCGGCCGCGCCCGAAAAGACCGCGCGCAATCCGAACGGCCTCTACGAATTCCGCGACGAGCGCTGGGTCGAGCTCTACGGCAAGAAGATCGAGGAGCTGGCCAACGTCCTCAAGGCCAAGGGCGTGCCGGTGCTCTGGGTCGGCCTGCCCGCGATCCGCGGCCCCAAGGGCACCGCGGACATGCTGTTCCTAGATTCGCTCTATCGCGAAGGCGCGGCCAAGGCCGGCATCACCTATGTCGACGTCTGGGACGGCTTTGTCGACGAAGCCGGCCGTTTCCTCCAGAAGGGTCCGGACTTCGAAGGACAGATCCGTCAGCTGCGCAGCGGTGACGGCGTCTATTTCACCAAGCCCGGCGCACGCAAGCTCGCGCATTATGTCGAGCGCGAGATCACGCGACTGCTGGCCGGACGCTCCGGCCCGATCGCGCTGCCGAGCGAACCGGCGACGCCCGACACCAGTGCCGAGCCCGGCAAGCCCGCGCCGCGGCCGCTGGCCGGCCCGATCGTGCCGCTGGTCGCGGCCTCGATCTCGACCGATCAATTGCTGGGTGGGCCGGGCTCGCGTCCCGCCGCCGTCGATGCGCTCGCCGCCAAGACGATGGTGAAGGGCGAACCGCTGGCCGCGCCCGCGGGCCGTGCCGACGATTATGCCTGGCCGCGCCGCGAAGTCGGCCGAGAGCAGGCCAAGGGCGATACGCCGATGGCCGCGACGAATCCTGACGGCAGCGCTGCTTTGGGTACGCCGGGTGCCGCCGCTGCGATCGCGCCGCCAAAGCTCGCGCCGAAGAAGCCGCCGGTGGTGCAGCAGCCGGCACAGGCCCAGCCGTCAATGCGCGATTTCTTTGGCTTCGGCGCTCCGCAGCCGCCGCCGCGTCAATTGGCGCCGGCGCCGCGCAACCCGAATCCCAATCCCGCGATCCCGCGTCCGCCGGGGAACGTCGGGCGGTCGGCGGAAGTGTTCCGCTAATTTTTCTAAGCTGAGGTCTCGTGTCGCGGACGCGCTGCAGCGCAGAGCCGGGACCCAGCACGTCCGACAGTCTCAAAAAAAGGGCCCCGGCTCAGCAATGCAGCGTTTCCGGACGATGCTACGCATCGCCTAGGCTGCATTGCGTCCGGGGCACGAGAGATCGAGCTACAACGACTAGCCGTAATAACGCCAGCGCGGCGGCGGACGACGGGCGGGACGTGACATCAGCAGCGCCAGTGCGAAGCCGATGCCGCCGGCGACCAGCAGCGCGCCGAGCGGATTGTCCTGCACCTTCTGCGCGATCGCCTGCGAGCCGTCGCGCAAGGTTTCGGTCGGCTTTTCGTAGGCGTCCTTGGCGTAGCTTGCCGCGGTGTCCGTAGCGTCGCGCACGGCATCCTTAGCCTGGCCGTAGAGATTTTGCACGGTGCCAGCAGCCTCCCGCGCCTTGCCCGACGCCTGCGTCTGCGCATCGCCCGCGAGATCACCGACGGCGCCTTCCGCGCGTCCGGCGTATTCCTTGGCAGATCCGACAATCCGATCCTTGTCCATGATGGTCCTCCTCAGGGGTCAGCCCAAGTAACCGATCAGGCGCGGCGCAGTTCCCCAACTACACTGGCCGAGCATGATCTTTTCGGAGAAGCACACGGATCATGCGCTACAGGATAAGCCCGCCATCGACGACCAGCGTCTGGCCGATGATGTAGGACGACAGCGGCGAGGCCAGAAACAGTGCCGCGCCCGCCATGTCCGCCGGCGTGCCCAATCGCCGCAGCGGAATGCGCGACAGCGCGCCTTCGAGCCGCTTGGGATTGTCGGTCGTCACCTTCGTCATCTTGGTGTCGACGAGGCCCGGCGCGATGCCGTTGACGCGGATGCCGTCCTCGGCCCAGGCCTCACCGAGCGTGCGCGTCAATCCGACCGCGCCGGTCTTCGAGGCGTTGTAGGCGGGATTGCCCATGGTGGAATGATAGGCCGCGGTCGAGGACACCATGATCAGCGCGCCTTTTGAATCCCGCAACATCGAATGGAAGTGCGTCGCACACGCCATCAGGCTCATCAGATTGACCTCGACGACCCTGCGGAAGCCGGCCATCTCGAATTCGCCGCGGCGATAGAGCACCGCACCTTGCGCGAGCACCAGGATATCGAGCCGGTCGAAGGACGGCTTGAACGCTTCGATCGCACCGGGGTTGCTGACGTCGAGCTGCGCGTAAGCAAGCCCGTTGAGATCGGAGCCCTCCTCCGCAAGATATTCCTTCGCGTGAGCACGCGTGCCGCAAACCGCAACGGCTGCGCCCCTCGCGCGGAAGGCTTGCGCAATGCCGTTGCCGATACCGCTGGAACCGCCGACGACCAGCACCTGCTTGCCTGAGAAATCCAGCTCGTTCGCCATCGCGGCCTCCTCTTTTGTTTTGCTTGTTTGACCTGTCTGCGGATCGATGCCAGCCTTGTCAATCATAACAACAAACAAGACGTCGCGAGGAAACAGCATGTCCGAGTTCAAAGAGCTCAGCAGGTCGGTGAAGGGCCTGACCGTTCTCGTCACGGGCGCGGCCAGCGGCATGGGGCGCGCGACCGCGCGCGTGTTCGCCGCCGAGGGCGCGAACGTCGCCGTCACCGATTACGAGGCGCAAGGCGCGCATGCGGTTGCCAAGGCGATTGCGGCAAACGGCGGATCAGCGGAGGCCTGGAAGCTCGACGTCGCCGACGGCGGCGAGATCATGCGCGTGGTCAGCGATGTCGCGGCGCATTTCGGCGGGCTCGACATCGTCGTCAACAATGCCGGCATTTCCGTGCGCGTCGCAATCGACGACGAGGCTTACGAAGACGCCTGGGCTAAGGGTATCGCCGTGATGCTGACGGCACATCCGCGCATCATCCGCGCGGCACTGCCGCACCTGCGCAAATCGAAGAGCCCGCGTATCGTCAACATCGCCTCGACCGAGGCGCTCGGCGCCACCGCATTGCACAGCCCCTATTCGGCGGCGAAGGGCGGCGTCGCAAGCTTGACCCGCTCACTTGCGGTCGAGCTCGGCCGCGAGGGCATCACCGTCAACTGCATCTGCCCGGGGCCGATCCGGACCGCGATCACCGATCGGATTTCGGAGGAGCACAAGACCATCTACGCCAAGCGCCGCACGGCACTCGGCCGTTACGGCGATCCCGAGGAGGTCGCACATATGACGCTGAGCCTGTGCCTGCCGGCGGCGTCTTTCCTCACCGGCGCTGTGATCCCCGTCGATGGTGGGTTGATGGCGCGGAATGCGTGAGAGGCATGCGCGGCCAGCGTTGACAACGCCCGTTACGGGAGTAGCTTTTTCGAGAGCAGAGCGGGACCAACCGCTCGCGGTTCGCGGGAGAGACGCCATGACGATCGCCATCCGGCAGCTTCAGACGCATTTTGTCGGCGAGGTTTCCGGCCTCGACCTGCGAAAACCGCTCACCGAGGCCGAAGCACGCGAGGTCGAGGCCGCCATGGACAAATACGCGGTGCTCGTCTTCCACGACCAGGACATCAACGACGAACAGCAGATGGCGTTTGCGCTGAACTTCGGTCAGCGCGAGGATGCGCGCGGCGGCACTGTGACACAGGCGAAAGACTACCGGCTCCAGTCGGGTCTCAACGACGTCTCCAATCTCGGCAAGGACGGCAAGCCGCTGGCAAAGGACAGCCGCACGCATCTGTTCAACCTCGGCAATTGCCTGTGGCATTCCGACAGCTCGTTCCGCCCCATCCCGGCAAAATTCTCGCTGCTGTCGGCGCGCGTGGTGAACCCGACGGGCGGCAACACCGAATTCGCCGACATGCGCGCGGCCTATGACGCGCTCGACGACGAAACCAAGGCGGAGATCGACGATCTCGTCTGCGAGCACTCGCTGATGTATTCGCGGGGATCGCTCGGCTTCACCGAATATACCGACGACGAGAAGGCGATGTTCAAGCCGGTGCTGCAACGGCTGGTGCGGACCCACCCGGTGCATCGCCGCAAGTCGCTCTATCTGTCATCGCATGCCGGCAAGATCGTCAGCATGAGCGTGCCTGAAGGACGGCTGCTGCTGCGCGATCTCAACGAGCACGCGACCCAGGCCGAGTTCGTCTACGTCCACAAATGGAAGCTGCATGATCTCGTGATGTGGGACAACCGCCAGACCATGCACCGCGTCCGCCGCTACGACCAGTCGCAACCGCGCGACATGCGCAGGGCAACGGTGGCGGGGACGGAGCCGACGGTGCAGCAGCAGGCGGCGGAGTAGGTCGCGCCAATCTCCGCTGTTCGTCCCGGACAAGCGAAGCCAAGCGCAGATCCGGGACCCATAACCACGAGGAGATGTAGTTACGGGGACTCGGAGTTACCAGCTAGCGCAGCGACTCCTCCCTGCGGTTATGGGTCCCGCGTTCGCGGGGACGACACTGGAGTGTGTCGCACCAGCTAGGCGTGCCCCGCCTCGTTCGAGAGCATGCCGGGATCGATGCCGATCTTGCGCAGCGCCCGGCCGTATTTCTCGTCGACGTCGTCACCAAAAATCAGATCGGCATCCGCGTCGCAATGCAGCCAGCCGTTGCTCTGGATCTCGGTTTCGAGCTGGCCCGGTGCCCACCCGGCATAGCCGAGCGCGAGGATGGCGTGCTTGGGACCGGAGCCGTTGGCGATCGCGCGCAGGATGTCGACGGTCGCAGTGAGGCAGACGCCGCCGTCGATCCGCAGCGTCGCGTTCTCGATGTAGAAATCGCTGGAATGCAGCACGAAGCCGCGACTGGTATCGACCGGGCCGCCGCGCAACACCTTCATGCTTTCGGCATTCTGCGGCAGCTTGATGTGCTCGCCCTTCTTGGTGATGCCGAGCTGCTGCAACAGCTCGGGGAAGTCGATGCTGCCAGCCGGATGGTTGACGATGATGCCCATGGCGCCTTCGGCCGAGTGGGCGCAGAGATAGATCACCGAACGCTCGAATCGCGGATCGCCCATCACGGGCATCGCGATCAGAAGCTGGCCGTCGAGATAACCGGCCGAGTTGGCGAGCGCAGGGCTCGCGCTCCGCGTGCTTTCGCCCGTCCTCTTGCCTGTGGGAGCCATCGGTGAAGCACTCCGGTTTCAGTTCCTATCCTGATGTCGGGCCGGGCCGCTGTCAAATCAAGGCTTTTGGGTCAAGACTTGCAGAGACTTGATTCGAGTGCATCCATCACAAGCAATTCAATGGTTTGCCCCGGACCGACCCTGTAAAGACGTGTCATGCTGACAAGAGTTCCCCTGCATGCGGCGATTGGCGTCGCGACAACCTTGCTCGCGTCGTCACTGGCGACGGGTGCCCGCGCCGACGATTCTTCGCCGTGGCAGCGCGACGGACATTCCGCGGTGCGGCTGCTCGCGGGGTCGCGCAGCGGCGCGGTCCTGCTCGGCGGCATCGCCTTCCAGATCCAGCCGGGATGGAAGACCTATTGGCGCATGCCCGGCGATTCCGGCGTTCCGCCGCGGTTCGACTTCTCGAAGTCCGACAATGTCGAAGCGGTGACAGTGATGTGGCCGGCGCCGCAAAAGTTCGACGACGGCGCGGGCGGGCATTCGATCGGCTATCACGACCAGATCGTGCTGCCCTTGCGCATCGTCGCCAAGGCTGCCGACAAGCCGGTGACGCTGCGCGCCGAGATCAATTACGCGGTCTGCGAAAAGCTCTGCATTCCGGTCGAGGCCAATGCCGAGCTCGGTTTCAACAACGTCGCCTCGACCGAGGACACTAGTCTGCGCGCCGCGCTGGACACCGTGCCGAAGCCCGCCAACATCGGCGATCCCAATCCGCTGACCATCCGCGATGTCAAGCGCGACGGGCCCAAGAACGTGCTGGTGGATGTGGTCGTGCCTGACAGCCGCAACGTCAATCTGTTCGTGGAGGGGCCGACGCTCGACTGGTCGCTGCCGATCCCCGCGCCGGTCGAGCACAGCCCGCCCGGCGTGAAGCGATTTTCCTTCGAGCTCGACGGGCTGCCGCCGGGCGCCAAGCCTGATGGTGCGGCGCTGAAGTTCACGCTGGTCGGGCCGGAGAAGTCGTACGAGTTCAGTACGAATTTGGAGTGATGTGCGCTGCTCGCGCCCAATCCCGGCTGTCGTGCCGGACAAGCGTAAGCGCAGATCCGGGACGACAGCGGGGGTGAGGCAGCAGCACGCCCACCCAACCGATTCTTAACGAATGGTTGCTAATTCCCAATGCTACCGCATCAAGGCTGCCGCAGCATGCGGGACGCCTGGGGATCCTCGACGTGGCCGTGATGGATGCAGAACCTGCAACGACCGGGCCTGCCGGGCTGATCGGGCGGCTGCGTGCCAAATTGACGGGCGGCTCGAGCGAGGCGTCGCTGACGCGGCGGCTGGCCGGCACCATCTTCATCATCCGTGTCATCAGCGCCGGGCTTGCCTATTTCTCGCAGGTGCTGCTCGCGCGCTGGATGGGGACGTCCGATTACGGCATCTATGTCTATGTCTGGACCTGGGTGCTGCTGCTCGGCAGCATGATGGATTTCGGCATCTCCGCCTCCGCGCAAAAGATCATTCCGGAGTACCGCACCAGCGGCGAGTATGCGTTGCTACGCGGCTTTCTCTCCGGCAGCCGCTGGCTGACCTTCGCCGTCTCCGCGCTGGTGTCGCTTGGGCTTGCCGGTATCGTCAAGCTGCTATCGCCCTGGATCGATCCGGCCGAGGTGCTGCCGCTCTATATCGGCTGCATGACGCTGCCCGCCTTCGTCGTCGCCAACACCCAGGACGGCATCGCGCGCTCGCATGACTGGATGCAGCTCGGCCTGATGCCGCAGTTCATCATCCGCCAGGCGCTGATCATCGGCATCACCGCCGCTGCCTTCCTGCTCGGCTATCATCTCGGCGCGGTCGCCGCGATGGTGGCAAGCCTAGGTGCGGTATGGATCGCGATGACCGGGCAGATGGTGGTGCTGAACCGCAAGCTCGCCGATCACATCGAGCCCGGCCCGAAGGCCTACGACATCAGTGGCTGGCTCGCGGTGTCGCTGCCGATCCTGCTGGTGGAGAGTTTTTACCTGCTGCTGTCCTACACAGATGTTCTGGTTCTCCAGCAGTTCCGTCCCTCCGACGAGGTCGGCGTCTATTTCGCTGTGGTGAAGACGCTGGCGCTGGTCTCCTTCATCCATTACGCGATGTCGGCGACGACGGCGCACCGCTTCGCCGAATACAACGCGAGCGGCGACAAGGCGCGCCTGTCAGCCTATGTCGCGCATGCCATCAGCTGGACGTTCTGGCCGTCACTGGCGGCAACCATCGTGCTGCTCGCGCTCGGCAAACCGCTGTTGTGGTTGTTTGGGCCGCAATTCACGGTCGGCTACGACATCATGTTCGTCGCCGCGATCGGCTTGGTGGTGCGCTCCGCGATCGGCCCCGTCGAGCGCCTGCTCAACATGCTCGGTCAGCAGAAGATCTGCGCGCTGGCCTACGCGCTGGCCTTCGTGATGAACCTCGTGCTCTGCATCGCGCTGGTGCCGCGCTACGGTGGCCATGGCGCCGCGGCGGCGACCTCGATCTCGCTGACGTTCGAGACCGTGTTGCTGTTCTGGATCGTACGGCAGCGGCTGGGCCTGCACGTGCTGGCGTTTGGACGCCATCCATCGGCTTAACGTAATTGGAAAGCAATTCGGCACCTGATATAGTTGGGTTCATGGCTGCCAGCGATCTGCGAAACCTTCTGGAACGTGCCCAGACTTGGCCTGAAGAGGCCCAGAATGAGCTGGTTGCGATTGCTAGCGAAATCGAGAGCGAACTGCTCGGCGGCGAATATCTTGCGACGAAAGAGGAATTGCGGAGCATCGATGCGGCCTTGGCCTCCATAGATCGTGGCGAGGTCGCCACGGATGCCGAGGTTGCGGAGGTCTTCGCCAGATTTCGGCGCGGATGAAAGTCGTCTGGACGCGGGAGGCGCTTGCTGATCTCGCGGACATCGCGACCTATTATGCCACCAACGCCAGCCCTGTGGTCGCCGAAGCTGTCGGGCGGAGATTTATTGACGTCATCGAACGTGTCCGAGGCGCGCCCTTCTCGGCGCCACGCGTTACGCACCGCTCTCAGGTCCGTGTCGCAGCGGTTGTCCGCTACCCATTCCGGATATTTTACCGTGTCCGCGGCAACCTAATCCATATCGTCCACGTCCGCCACACGTCACGGCGACCGCCCACGGGGCTGAACGAGGCCGGAAGGCAGTATGCTTGACCGCGGATCCTGAGGAACCGCTGTTTCACGGCGGGCTCGAAAAAGAGCCGAAACGCCCCTTCCAACTCTATATGACAGCGCAATTTTTCTTATTACCTCCAAACAGTTGCGCCCCAAGGAAAGTTTATTCTACGTCGTATTGCCCAATCGACGAGATGAACCTAAGATTCCGCAGACCATGATCGATCCCCTGTATGTCGCCTCCGGATTCGGCGTCGGCCTGCTTGTCGGGATGACCGGCGTGGGCGGTGGCTCGTTGATGACGCCGCTGCTGATCCTGCTGTTCGGCGTCCACCCCTCCACCGCCGTCGGCACCGACCTGCTCTATGCCGCCGCCACCAAGACCGGCGGCAGCGTCGTGCATGGCTGGTCGCGCAGCGTGCACTGGCCGGCGGTGCTGCGGCTCGCCTGCGGCAGCATTCCCGCGAGCGCGCTGACGCTGCTGGTGCTGTGGAAGCTCGATCTCAGAGGCGAGTCCGAGCGCAACCTCGTCAACCTCGTGCTGTGCTTCGCGCTGCTGCTGACCGCGACCTCGCTGATCTTCCGCAAGTCGATCATGGAGCGCTATCGCCGGCGCCTCGAGCAGGTCGGCGAGCGCACCACGGCGATTGCGACCGTCATCACCGGCATCGTACTCGGCGTGCTGGTCTCGATTTCATCGGTCGGCGCCGGTGCGGTCGGCGTGACCGTGCTGCTGCTGCTCTACCCGCGCCTGCCGATGGCAACCATCGTCGGCTCCGACATCGCGCACGCGGTGCCGCTGACGCTGGTGGCCGGCATCGGGCACTGGATGCTTGGCTCCGTTGACTGGGCTCTGATGGGTGTGCTGCTGATGGGTTCGCTGCCCGGCATCATCCTCGGCAGCTACAGCGCGACGCGCGTGCCGGAAACTGTGCTGCGCGTGGCGCTCGCCTGCGTCCTCGTCGTGGTCGCCAGCAAGATCATGCTCGCGGAGTTGAACCTGTCGTCGGCCATCGTCACGGCGCTGGCCTGGACGCATTAGCGAGGGACCGCGCCCCTCTCTCACTGTCATCGCCCGGCTTGACCGGGCGATCCAGTACACCGAGGCGGCTGTAATCAACCGAGAAGCCGCGGCGTACTGGATGCCCCGCCTTCGCGGGGCATGACCGAGAGTTATTTGGTTGACGCCCCTACTCCGCGGTCCAACCGCCGTCGATCGACAGGTTCGTGCCGGTGATCTGCGCGGCATCGTCGCCGCACAGGAACAGCGCCAGCGCTGCGACCTGCTCGGAGGTGACGAACTCCTTGGTCGGCTGGGCGTCGAGCAGGACGTCGTTGATGACCTGCTCGCGCGTGAGGTTGCGCGCCTTCATCGTGTCGGGGATCTGTTTCTCCACCAGCGGGGTCCAGACATAGCCGGGGCTGATGCAGTTACAGGTGATCTTGTTGGTCGCGACTTCCAGCGCCACGGTTTTGGTGAGGCCGGCGATGCCGTGCTTGGCCGAGACGTAGGCCGACTTGAAGGGCGAGGCGACCAGCGAATGCGCCGAGGCCGTATTGATGATGCGGCCCCAGCCCTTCTTCTTCATGCCGGGGACGGCGGCGCGAATGGCATGGAAGGCCGACGACAAATTGATCGCGATGATCTGGTCCCACTTCTCGGGCGGGAATTCCTCGATCGGCGAGACGAACTGGATACCGGCATTGTTGACGAGAATATCGACCGAGCCGAAGCTCTTTTCGCCGAGCGCGATCATCCCGGCGATCTCGGCCGGCTTGGTCATGTCGGCGGGTGAGTAGACCGCCTTCACGCCGAAATCGGATTCGATCTTGGAACGCTCCTTCTCGATGTCCTCCGGCGAGCCAAAGCCGTTGATGACGACATTGGCGCCCGCGGCCGCGAAGGCGCGCGCATAGGCAAGGCCAATGCCGCTGGTCGAACCTGTTACGACGGCGTTCTTGCCTGACAGACTACCCATATTATTCGCTCCTTTTTAGCGGGGGCGCGGTGACGTCCCCCGTGAGATCGTAGGTCACCATGGTCTCGCCGGATTGCGGCTTATCGAGCCAGTCCTTGTGGCGCATCGACAGATGCACGTCACGCACGCCGCTTTCCCAATGCTCAACCATGGCGACATGCGAGAAGTCGTAGTCCTTGGACGAGGATTCGTAATTCTTGCTGCGATAGATCAGGTGCACCACCGTGACGGTGCTCTCACGTGATGCCTTGGCAAGAAATTCGACGGAAGGGTCGTTCTTGAGATAATCGGGCAATTTGGCAATCAGGTCGCGCACGGCCCTGCGGGCGTTGTGCACCTGCTTGTTCTTGTCGGTGTTCATCCGCGTCCGGCTGGAGAAGCGGATGTCCTTCTCGCGCTCGGTCGCCTCGAGCAGCGAGTTCGGCATGTCCCCGCGCGCGGAAAACAGATCGACCTGGAAGATCAGCATGTCGCGATCGACCTCGGCATCCAGCACATAGTCGAGCGGCGTGTTGGAGGCGATGCCGCCGTCCCAGTAATGCTCGCCCTCGATGACGACGGACGGAAAGCCCGGCGGAAGCGCGCCTGAGGCCATGACGTGTTCGGGGCCGATCTTCTTGCCGAGCTTCTTGAACTCGTAATTGTCGAAATATTTGAAGTTGCCCGAGGTGACGCCGACGGCGCCGACAGAGAAGCGTGTCTTCAAATCGTTGATGCGATCGAAATCGACCAGCCGCTCCAGCGTCTTCTTCAGCGGGGAGGTGTCGTAATAGCTCTCGGCCTGCGGGCTGCCGGGCGGCCACATCGGCGCCGGCGGAACGCGCGGAACGAAGAAGCCGGGCACGCCGAAGGTCGCGATCAGCGCGGCGCTGGTCGAGTTGAACAGCTCGCGGCTGTGATCGCTCTTGCCGACCGGCTTCCACGGCACCGGTGCCGAAACCATTTCCCAGAATTCCTTCAGCCGCTTGACGCGGATGTGGCCCTCGTTGCCGGCGATGATGGCGGCGTTGATGGCGCCGATGGAGATACCGGCGACCCATTCCGGCTCGAAGCCGTAGCCGCACAGCGCCTGATACGCGCCGGCCTGATAGGAGCCGAGCGCGCCGCCGCCCTGGAGGACCAGGACGCGTTGCGCATTCGCGGGGACGGTGGGGGATTCCGGGCTATGATCTGTCATCAGGAAACAATAGCAAAAGACGAGCCACCGTGGCGACAGTTTCGCCGCAGCGTCAATGCATCCCGGGATCAAGTCTGGCTTATCTTGAGTCCGTCGAGGCCAGGATCATGGTCCAGAACACCTTGTACTTGGTGCCCGGAGCATAGCTCGCCGCGATGCCCAATTTTGTGACACCGCCCTTGAGCATGTTGGCGCGGTGGGGCGGCGAGTCGCGCCAGCCGGAAAACGCTTCCGCCAGCGTATGATAGCCGGCCGAGATGTTCTCGACCGCCACGGTCGCCGGATAGCCGCCGGCGGCGAGGCGCTTGGCCAGGGGCGCACGGACGTCGTGGTCCATCTTGTTGGCCGCAGCCATGGCATTGGACTGGGATTCGGCGAGCCGCATCAAATCAGGGTCGATGACGACGGTGCCGAGGGCGTTGTTCTGGCGGTATTGCGAGATCATGATCGCGGCCGCCTGCGCGTCGAGCTTCGAGCCCGGGACGGACATGTCGGCATACATCGACGGCTGCTGGACCGGCGGCTCATTGCCGGCACAGCCGGCGAGCAGCAAAATGATGAGAATTGCGGCCGCAGCGCGCATGAATCATGGCCCCCAAAGGAAGGGCCGTTGTTGCATACCAACCGTGGCTGAAAGGTGAATTTTGAGGAAAAATTGACCGGTCGGAGGCCGCTCAGGCGCCCGCAAATATCCGGTAGCGGCGCGGATTGAGGCCGATCGTGTCGCCGGCGCGCAATTCCCTGTCGCGGGGGGCGTCGATCTCGATGGTCTCGCCGCCCGATAGCGCGACCTCGGCGCGCTGCACGGGGCCGAAATTCCGGACATGGCGGACCGCGCCTTCGAAGGCGCCGCTGCCGGACGGACCGACCAGCATGTCGTGTCGCCGCACGAACAGTTTTGACGCGCCAGGCACAAGGCCGTCTGCTGCAAGATTGAGGGAGCGGTCACCGAGCATGATCACGCCGCCTTCGACCTGGACCGGCAACTCGATGGACTCGCCGATGAAGCCGTGGACGAAGGCGGTCGCCGGGGTTTCATAGACGTCATCGGGCGAGCCGATCTGTTCGATCCGTCCCTTGTCCATCACGACGACGCGGTTGGCGACTTCGAGCGCCTCCTCCTGGTCGTGGGTGACGAAGATCGAGGTGACGTTGATCTCGTGATGCAGCGAGCGCAGCCATCGGCGGAGTTCTTTTCGCACCTTGGCATCGAGCGCACCGAAGGGCTCGTCGAGCAACAGGATGCGCGGCTCGATCGCGAGCGCGCGTGCAAGCGCGATGCGCTGGCGCTGGCCGCCGGAGAGCTGGCTCGGATAGCGGTCGGAAAGCCAGTCGAGCTGCACGAGATCGAGCAGCTCTTTGACGCGCGCACGGATCGTCGCTTCGTCCTTGCGGACCGCGCGCGGCTGCACGCGCAGGCCGAAGGCGACGTTCTCGAACACCGTCATGTGGCGGAACAGCGCGTAATGCTGGAACACGAAGCCGACGTGACGTTCGCGCGCACCCTGCGCCAGCGCATCTTCTCCGTTGAAGCCGACCTCGCCCGTATCAGGCCAGTCGAGGCCGGCGATGATCCGCAGCAGCGTGGTCTTGCCGGAGCCGGAGGGGCCGAGCAACGCCAGCAGCTCGCCGTCATTGACCTTGAGGTCGACACCGTCGAGCGCTCTAAAGCTGCCGAACTTCTTGACGAGATTTTTGACTTCAATGGTCATTGACGTCTTGTCCTTCGTCGAGATGATGTTCGAGAACGGTTTTCGCGATCAGCGTGATCAGCGCCAGCATTGCGAGCAGCGAGGCGATCGCAAACGCGGCGACGAACTGGTACTCGTTGTAGAGGATCTCGACCAGCAGCGGCATCGTGTTGGTCTCGCCACGGATGTGGCCGGAGACGACGGAGACCGCGCCGAACTCGCCCATCGCGCGCGCGTTACAAAGAAGGACGCCGTAGAGCACGCCCCATTTGATGTTGGGCAGCGTGACGCGGAAGAAAGTCTGCAAGCCAGAGGCGCCGAGCGAGACCGCGGCCTCCTCTTCCTGTGTGCCCTGTTCCTGCATCAGGGGGATCAGCGCGCGCGCCACGAAGGGGAAGGTGACGAAGGTGGTGGCGAGCGCGATGCCGGGCACCGCGAACAGGATCTGGATGTCGTGATCCCTGAGCCAGCCGCCGAAATAGCCCTGCGCGCCGAACAGCAGCACGAAGACCAGGCCGGAGATGACCGGGCTGACCGAGAACGGCAGGTCGATCAGCGTGATCAGGAAGGTCTTGCCCGGGAATTCGAATTTTGCAATCGCCCAGGCGGCGACGAGACCGAAGACGAGGTTGAGGCCGACCGAGATCGCCGCCACCAGAAGCGTCAGCCTGATCGCAGACAGCGCTTCCGCCTCGGCGAGTGCGGCGAGATAAGCGAGCACGCCCTTCGAGAAGGCTTGCGCGAACACCAGGACCAGCGGCAGCACGACGAAGACGGAGAGGAACAGCACCGCCAGCGCGATGATGACGACCCGCACCGCGGGCGGTTCGGTGCGGAGGCTGTCGCGCGCCGCAGCGGCGTGCGCACGCGCGCGCGCATCGGGCGGGCTCAGGGAGACGGGCTCTGCGATCTGCATCGTCATCGCATCCCCCTCAGCGCGCCGGAATCCGGCTCTGCGCCCAGCGCTGGAGCCGGTTGACGGCGAAGATGATGACGAAGGAGACGACGAGCATGACGACCGCGATGGCGGTCGCATCGGCGTAGCGGAACTCCGAGAGCCGGATCACGATCAGCAGCGGCGCGATCTCGGAGACATTCGGCAGATTGCCGGCGATGAAGATCACCGAGCCGTATTCGCCGACCGCACGGGCAAAGGCGAGCGCAAGTCCCGTGAGCAGCGCCGGTGCGAGCGAGGGCAGGATCACGCGAATGATGGTCTGCCAGCGGCTGGCCCCGAGGCTGCCCGCGGCTTCCTCGATCTCGGGATCGAGATCCTGGAGCACCGGCTGCACCGTGCGCACCACAAAGGGAATGCCAATGAAGATCATGGCGACGAAGATGCCGACCGGCGTGAACGCCACCTTGATGCCGAGCGCCGCGAGCGGCGCGCCGAGCCAACCCTTCTCGGCAAACAATGCGGTCAGCGCGACGCCGGCAACCGCCGTCGGCAGCGCGAAGGGCACGTCGACGATCGCATCGAAGATGCGCCGGCCGGGAAACCGATAGCGCACCAGCGCCCAGACGATGATGCTGCCCATGACGAGATTGACGCAGGCCGCCGCGAAAGCGAGCCCAAAGGAAACCCGGAGCGCGTTCAGGGTGCGACGGCTGGAGAGGATGTTCCAGAACTGCTCGGGGCTGAGCTCGAGCGATTTCAGAAACAGGCCGGCGAGCGGAATCAGGATGATGATGGACAGCCAGGTCAACGTCAGTCCCATCGTGAGACCGAAGCCCGGAAGAGTCCGTCGTCGTGCTGCGATTGCGCTCACCAGGCCCCCCGCTACAGCGCCAGATCAGTTCTTGTAGATCTGGTCAAAGATACCGCCGTCGGCAAAATGCTCCTTCTGAGCCTTGGTCCAACCACCAAAAACGTCGTCGATCGTGAATAGTTCGACCTTCGCGAAGGAATTTTCGTACTTTTTAGCGATCTCGGGATCGCGCGGACGGTAGAAGTTGCGCGCGGCGATCTCCTGCCCCTCCTTGGTGTACCAGTACTGGAGGTAGGCGTCGGCGACATTGCGGGTGCCCTTTTTGCCGGCAACCTTGTCGACGATCGTAACAGGCGGCTCAGCCAGGATCGACAGCGGCGGCGCCACGATCTGGAACTTCTCCGGACCGAATTCCTTCAGGGCGAGATACGCCTCGTTCTCCCAGGCGAGCAGCACGTCGCCAACGCCGCGCTCGACGAAGGTCACGGTCGCGCCACGCGCACCGGTGTCGAGCACCGGCACCTGCTGGAACAGCTTTCCGATAAACTCCTTGGCCTTGTCGGCCGAGCCGTACTTCTTCTGCGCAAAGCCCCAGGCCGCGAGATAATTCCAGCGCGCACCGCCCGATGTCTTCGGGTTCGGCGTGATCACGGCAACGCCCGGCTTGAGCAGATCGTCCCAGTCCTTGATGCCCTTGGGGTTGCCCTTGCGCACCAGGAACACGATGGTCGACGTATACGGTGATGAATTTTGCGGCAGGCGCTTCTGCCAGTCGGCCGCGGTGAGGCCCTTGGCCGCGATCGCGTCGATGTCATAGGCGAGCGCGAGCGTCACCACGTCGGCCTGCAATCCGTCGATGACGCTACGCGCCTGCGAACCGCTGCCGCCATGCGACTGCTTGATCTCGACGCTCTTGCCGGTTTCCTTCTGATAGGCGGCCGAGAACGACTTGTTGAACTCGGCATAGAGCTCGCGCGTGGGATCGTACGACACGTTCAGCAGATTGATGTCAGCGGCCAGAGCCGAGCTTGCCCAGAAACTCGTAACGAGCAGTCCTGCCACGAGCGGAACGATACGGCGCATCATGTCCATCTCCATTCACCTCGACGACTTCAGCGTCATCGATGGCATGCGGGCATAACTCAGGGCGAAACGCGCTCAAGTCAACGGAACCGGATTTTCTTGTTCGTAGCGGGGCAGCTCAGATGTGCTACGAAGTCTTCATCGTGTGGATGCCGCATTCTGTCTTCGCCCGGCCGCGCCAGCGACCGGCGCGCTCATCCTCGCCCTCGGCCGTTCTGCTCGTGCAAGGCATACACCCAACCGACAGGAAACCGGAGGCGGCCAGCGGGTGTCGCGGCAATTTGGCGCGGACGAAGATCGCTTCGAGTTCCTCGCGCGAGACATTGGCGAAGGGATTGAACTTCAACCGCGCGCCGTCGTCCTCGACCACGGGAATGTCGGTGCGCGCATTGCCCTGAAAGCGCTTGCGGCCGTTGAGCCAGGCATCGAACGGTTTTAGCGCGCGCGACAGCGGCTCGACCTTGCGAATGCGGCAGCAAGCGTCCGGGTCGGAGAACCAGAGGTCGCGATCGGCATCCTCGCGCGACAGCGTCTCCTCGGCAGGCTTGATCGAGCGGACGTCCTTGAGACCCAGCGTTTCGATCAGCGTGTCACGATAGGCCAGCGTCTCCTCGAACAGCCAGCCGGTATCGAGGAAGATCACGGGGATTGCGGGATCGACGTCCGCCATCACCTTCAGCAGCGTCGCCGATTCCGTGCCGAAGGACGACACCAGTGCGAGCTTCTCTCGCCCGACCGTCTTCAGCGCCGCGGCGATGACTTCTGCCGGAGAAGCATCGCGCAAGGCGCGATCGAGCTCCACCGCTGAAGGCAGCGCAGAGATGGGCGTTGACGAGACCTGGGACGCGATGGCGTTCACGTGCCGACACCTTCGGAGTGACGCAGCTGCATGCGCCGGTGCAGCGCCGTGATGCGGCCATCGCCGGTCGGCTGGTAAAACACCGAGTAACGCTTGGCGGTCTGCATGAAGGCTTCCGCGTCGGCCTGCTTCTTGACCTCGAAGGAATCGAAGCCGGCGCGCAGCATGAACACGAACTGGTCGCGCAGCACCTGGCCAGTGGCGCGCAGATCGCCGCGATAGCCGTAACGCTCCCGCAGCAGCCGCGCCTGGCTATAGGCGCGTCCGTCGCGGAAATTCGGGAACACCAGCGCGACGGTAGCTATCTTGCCGAGATAGGGCACGAGCTCGGCGATGTCGCGGTTGTTCGGCCAGATTACGCCGATCTTGCCGGCACGCTTGAGCAGCGCATCGGCTTCGCTCACGAAGCGCTCGGCCGGCACCAGGATGTCGCCGCTCTCCGGCAGCGGCGTGTCGACGGCGAGCTTGACAAAACTGTCGTCGATGATTTTCCCGCCGTTAACGAGTGGCATAGACGCGCTCCTTGAAGGGCTCGACGCCGAGGCGCTTCACCGTGTCGACGAACAGCTCCTCCGGCCGCTCGCGCAGTGCAAGATAGGCTTCGACGATGTCCTCGACGACGTCGGCAACCTCGTCGAACTTGACGCCGGGGCCGATCAGGTTGCCCAGCGCGGCACTCTCGTCGGCACGGCCGCCGATGGTGATCTGGTAGATCTCCTCGCCGTTCTTCTCGACGCCGAGAATACCGATATGGCCGACATGGTGATGGCCGCAGGCATTGATGCAGCCGGAGATGTTGATGTGGAGACGGCCGATCAGATTGGCCAGCTCGTGGTTGGCAAAGCGCCGCGTCAGCTCCTGCGCGATCGGGATCGAGCGCGCATTCGCCAGCGAGCAGTAATCCAGGCCCGGGCAGGCGATGATGTCGGTGATCAGATTGACGTTCGGCGTTGCGAGGCCGAGCTTGTCGAGCGCCTTCCACAGTGCCGGCAGGTCGCGCTTGGCGACATGCGGAAGAGCCAGGTTCTGCTCGTGGCCGACGCGAAGCTCACCGAAGGAATATTTGTCGGCGAGATCGGCGAGCGCATCCATCTGCTCGGCCGTGGCGTCGCCCGGAGGCGCGCCGATCGGCTTGAGCGAGATCGTCACGATGGAATAGCCCGGGTTTTTGTGCGGCGCGACCGAGTTCTTGCGCCAGGCTTCGAAATCGGGATCGGCCGCGGCCTGCCGTAGCTCGTCCGGCATGTGCGGCAGCTTCTCATACGCCGGATAGATGAAGCGCGAGCGGATGTCCTCGATCACTTCATCGTCGATCTGGAGCGAGGAATTGCGCAGGTGCTGCCACTCCTCCTCGACCTCGCGCGAGAATTTCTCGATACCGAGCTCATGCACCAGGATCTTGATGCGCGCCTTGTAGATGTTGTCGCGGCGTCCGTACTGATTGTAGACGCGCAGGATCGCCTCGATATAGCTGAGGAGATCGCGGCCGTGGACGAAGTGCTTGATGGTCTTGCCGATGAACGGCGTGCGGCCGAGGCCACCGCCGACCAGAACCTCGAAGCCGGTTTCGCCCTTCTCGTTCTTGATCAGGCGCAGGCCGATATCGTGCACCTTGATCGCGGCGCGGTCATGGTCCGACGCGGTGATGGCGATCTTGAACTTGCGCGGCAGGAACGAGAATTCCGGATGCAGCGTGGTGTGCTGGCGGATCAGCTCCGACCAGATGCGAGGATCCTCGATCTCGCCGGGCGCGACGCCGGCCCACTGGTCCGACGTGACGTTGCGCATGTTGTTGCCGGAGGTCTGCATCGCATGGATGCCGACTTCGGCGAGATCGGCCAGCGCGTCCGGCAGGTCCGACAGCTTGATCCAGTTGAACTGGATGTTCTGCCGCGTGGTGAAATGGCCGTAACCGCGGTCGTATTTGCGCGCGACATGGGCGAGCGCCCGCAGCTGGTTCGACGCCAGCGTTCCATAAGGGATCGCGACGCGGAACATGTAGGCGTGCAGTTGCAGATAGACGCCGTTCTGCAGGCGCAGCATCTTGAATTCGTCCTCGGTGAGTTCGCCCGAGAGGCGGCGCTGCACCTGGTCGCGGAATTCCGAGACGCGCTCGTTGACAAGCGTGCGGTCGATTTCGTCGTAAGCATACATTGAAGCGTGCCTTAACCCTGAGCCGGCAGCTCGATGGTGACGCCGGCCTTGCGGATCTGTTCGCGCAGATTGCCCGGCTCGATCTTGCCGTCATCGCCAAGCTGTACCGGTGCGATATAGGGACCGATCGCGCCGACGTCATCGGCAACGGCTTCGGCAAGCAACGCCTTGGCCTCGTCGGAGTTGCGCACGATCGCGGCATCGGCGAGTTCCGCCGACCAGCCCTTGCCGGCGGTACGGTAGACGACGATGCCGTCCCAGGTGCGGTTGGCGGTCACGATGGAGGGACCGGCGATCTTGATTTTCTGTTGCAGTGGGGAGGTCATTCGGCAGCATCCAGGAGGTCAGAGATGATTTGTTTGGGTGTTTGGCGGCGAAGCGAACCGGCATGCCGGACCACGTCGCCGATGATGAGGATGGCGGGGCCACCATTAGTCCGCCGCACCAGCTCGGGCAGGTCGCGCAGCGTGCCGATCGCGCCTTGCGCGTCCGGCCGCGTGACGCGCGCGAACACGCCGACCGGCGTCTCCGGCGAGCGGCCGGCGGCGAACAGGCCATCGCGGATCGCGGGCGCAGCCGTCATGCCCATGTAGACCACGACGGTCATCTTGGTGTCGGTCAGCGTCGACCAGTCCACCGTCTCCGCATCGCGCGCCTTGTGTGCGGTAAGGAAAGTGATGCGGGTCGCTTCGTGACGGTAGGTCAGCGGCACCTCGAAATCGGCGGCGCCGCCGAGACCCGCGGTGATGCCAGGAATGATCGAATAGGTAACACCGGCTGCGCGCAGGGCTTCCACCTCTTCGCCGCCGCGGCCGAACACGAAGGGATCGCCGCCCTTCAGCCGCACCACGCGCTGGCCGGATTGCGCGGCCTCGATCATGCGCTTGTTGATGGCGTCCTGGCCGATGCCGGGCTTGCCGATGCGGCGGCCGACCGCAATGCGCGTGGTGTCGCGGCGGATGCGGTCGAGGATCTCGGGCGAGACCAGCTCGTCATGGAAGACGATGTCGGCGTCCTGCAACGCGCGCAGCGCCTTGATGGTGAGGAGGTCAGGATCGCCCGGACCCGCGCCAACCAGCGCGACCGAGCCTTCCGGCTTGTCGGCGCGCGCGAATTCCGTGGGATCGGCAATCGCCTTGAGCGCAGTGTCCGCCTCGCTTTTGCGGCCGGCGAGCACGGCGGCGCCGATCGGACCGTCGATCACGCGCTCCCAGAAGCGGCGGCGCAGCGGAAACTCGATGATGCGTTCGTTGATGGATTTGCGGAAACCACCGATGAACTCGGCGAGTTCGCCGATGCGCGCCGGCAGCAGCGCCTCGATCTTCTCGCGCACGCGCCGCGCCACCACCGGCGAGGTTCCACCCGTGCCGACTGCGACCACGACATCGCCGCGATCGACGATCGCCGGGAAGATGAAGCTGGAATGTTCGAGGTCGTCCATGACGTTGACAGGCAGGCCCAGCGCCTTGGCGCGAGCTGACATGGCGATGCCGACATCGCCCGCGCCGGCGCAGACGATGCCGATGATACCCGAGAGATCGGCGATCAGCGGATCGCCGGCCGCGATCTCGACGCGCGCTGCGTCCTCAGAGCTGAGGCCCAGATCATGATTGCCGTCGAGCGCATGCACGCGAAGGCGTGCGCCGGCAGCGGCGAGCACGCGCAGCTTGGCGCGCAAAAGCTCACCCGCGCCGATGAGGACCACCGGACCGGCCTTGAGATCGAGGAACACCGGCAAGAACCGCATGCGATACTCGCTTCCCCCACATCCGGGGTTGACTGGAATTATTTTCTATATATGTGTCGTTTCAAGCGCGCAAAGAGAAAATTTTTTCTTCTCTTCCGCACCGCAACTATAGAATTTTCGCCTCCAAACGCAAAGTGGCAGAGATGCATCTTCTCAGGACCGATTCCGGTGCAGATGGACGGGACTCCCGCCCCCCCGTTTCCGAGCAAATTCCCCTCGGGCTGACCGCCCCCAGCATGGACCATCTGGACCAGTTGGAGGCGCAGAGCATCTACATCTTCCGCGAGGCCTTTGGCCGTTTGAAGAAGATCGCCCTGCTGTGGTCGCTCGGCAAGGACTCCAACGTCATGATCTGGCTGGCGCGCAAGGCGTTTTTCGGCCGGCTGCCGTTCCCCGCCCTCCACGTCGATACCGGCAAGAAGTTTCCGGAAATGTACCGCTTTCGCGATCATTACGGGAAAGAGTGGGATCTCGATCTGCGCGTCGAGCCCTGCCCGCCCATCGATGCCGTCGACGCAACGCTGCCGCCCGCCGCCCGTTCCGCCGCGCGCAAGACCGAAGGCCTCAAGATGGCGCTGGGCAAATTCGGCTTTGACGGTCTGATCGCCGGCATCCGCCGCGACGAGGAAGCCACCCGCGCGAAGGAGCGCGTGTTCTCGCCGCGCGGCCTCGAAGGCAATTGGGACGTGCGCGACCAGCCGCCTGAGTTCTGGGACCACTTCAATGCCTCGCCGCCGCAGGGCGCTCACTTACGCATCCACCCGATCCTGCATTGGACCGAGTCCGATATCTGGGCCTACACCAAGCGCGAGAACATCCCCATCATCCCGCTCTATCTCTCGCAAAACGGCAAGCGCTATCGCTCGCTGGGCGATCAGGACATCACCAATCCGGTTGCTTCGACCGCGTCGAACATCGACGAGATCCTCATCGAGCTCGAGCAGACCAAGGTGCCGGAGCGCGCCGGCCGCGCGCTCGACCACGAGACCGAGGACGCTTTTGAGCGCCTGCGCGTCGCCGGCTATCTCTGATTTCAAGGACGCGAGCGCGATATGAACATGATCGTCACCCCGGCGTCGCCCGCCACTCCGAACGGCACCACGCGTCCGCAGGTTCGCATCGTCATCGTCGGCCATGTCGATCACGGCAAGTCGACGCTGGTCGGCCGCCTGCTGCATGAGACCGGCAGCCTGCCCGACGGCAAGCTCGAGATGCTCAAGGCCGTCAGCGCGCGGCGCGGCATGCCGTTCGAATGGTCGTTCCTGCTCGACGCGCTCCAGACCGAGCGCGACCAGGGCATCACCATCGACACCACGCAGATCCGCTTCCGCACCAATTCGCGCGACATCGTGCTGATCGACGCGCCCGGCCACGCCGAATTCCTGCGCAACATGATCACCGGGGCGTCGCAGGCCGACGGCGCGGTGCTGATCATCGACGCGCTCGAAGGCGTGCGCGACCAGACCAGGCGGCATGGCTATCTGCTGCATCTGCTCGGCGTGAAGCAGGTCGCGGTCGTCGTCAACAAGATGGACCGGGTCGATTTCTCCGCCGATCGCTTCAACGAGATCAGCGACGAGATCTCGGCACATTTGCAGGGCCTCGGCGTCAAGCCCACGGCGGTGATCCCGATTTCCGCGCGCGACGGCGACGGCGTCGCCGAGCGCACTGACCGCATCGGCTGGTACAAGGGGCCGACCGTGGTCGAAGCGCTCGACCAGCTCGAACCGGCGCGGCCGCTGGAAGCGCTGGCGCTGCGGCTGCCGGTGCAGGCGATCTACAAGTTCGACGACCGCCGCATCGTCGCGGGCCGGATCGAATCCGGCAGCCTGATTGCCGGCGACGAGGTCGTGATCATGCCGGCCGGCAAGATCGCGAAGATCAAGACGGTCGAGAGCTGGCCGGTGACGCCGGTCGCTGGACGTCAGGGCGCGGGCCGCTCGGTCGGCATCACGCTCGACCGCGAATTGTTCATCGAGCGCGGCGACATCATTGCGCATACCAACGCCGCCCCGCGCGAGACGCGGCGCCTGCGTGCGCGCATTTTCTGGCTGCACGACAAGCCGCTCGCCAAGGGCGACCAGCTGCTGGTGCGCTGCGGGCCGAAGGAAAGCCGCGCCACCGTCGTCGCCATCGAGAAGGCGGTCGATCCCGGCGAGCTGTCGAGTGTCGAGAACAAGGCGATCGGCCGCAACCATGTCGGCGAGATCGACATCTCCCTGTCCAATCCGATCGCGACCGATCCCTACACCGAGAATCCGCGCACCGGCCGCCTCGTGATCGAGGTCTCCGGGCGCATCGCCGGCGGCGGTCTCGTGCTGTCGGTCGACGCCGGCCAGCGCGCCGTGCCTGTCGACATCGTACCGGTGGAATCCGCGCTGCGGCTGGATGAGCGCTCCGCGCGCTATCGCCACAACGGCGCCGTGGTCTGGCTCACCGGCTTGCCGGCCTCCGGCAAGTCGACACTGGCGAAGGCGCTGGAGCGGCGTCTGTTCACCAATGGCGGCTCGCCGATCCTGCTCGACGGCGACACGGTGCGGGCCGGCCTCAACAGCGATCTCGGCTTCTCTGCGGCCGATCGCAGCGAGAACATCCGCCGCCTCGCCGAAGTCGCGACGCATCTGGCCCGCAACGGCCATATCGCGATCGTTGCCGCCGTCTCGCCCGCCCGCGAGGACCGTGCCGCCGCGCGCCGCATCGCCGACACCGCATTCCGCGAGATCCATGTCGCAACGCCGGCCGGAATCTGCGAGGAGCGCGACCCCAAGGGCCACTACAAGAAAGCCCGCGCCGGCGCGCTTGCCTCTTTCACAGGCATCGGCAACGACTACGAGACGCCGCAGGCAGCCGAACTCGTGATCGATACTTCGACGCGGACCGTTGCGGACGCGGCCGACGAAATCGAGCGGATGCTGAAGACGACCGGCGTGCTGTTCGACGAACTCGTGGACCTCGCCGCGAATATTTGAGGGCGACCTCATTCCCGCTGTCGTCGCCCGGCTTGACCGGGCGAATCCGCCCAGTATTCCAGAGACGGCGTTGGGATACGGGGAAGCCGCGGCGTACTGGATTCCCGCCTGCCGCCTACGCTGAAGCTTCGGCGCCCCTAGACCTCAACCCCGGCGAAGCCTTGGCGTATCCGGGTCGCGGGGAATGCCAGCGGCGCGTGCCGCCCCCACACCTCACCTTGACATTTTGACAACCCCCCGGGGGTCTTCTCACCGCCCCGATTTTGGGGCTAATAGGTCCCCGAAAGCTGCCCCAAATGGGCGCATTTTGCTGCTGTCGGGTCAAAGCAGCCAAAAACAGCCATTTCCAACAAGAAAGACCATCATGAAACGCGTCGACGCCCACGGATTGAAGATCGCTCCCGTCCTGTTTGACTTCATCGCCAAGGAAGCGGCCCCGAAAACAGGGATCGCGCCGGATGCGTTCTGGGCCGGCGTTGCAGGCATCATCAGGGAGTTGGGGCCGAAGAACCGCGCGTTGCTCGCGGTGCGCGACACGCTGCAGGCCAAGATCGACGACTGGCACCGCGCCAGCAAGGGCAAGGCGTTCGACCTCGACGCCTACACCGCCTTCCTGAAGGAGATCGGCTATCTCGTTCCGGAGCCGGCGACGCAGAAGGTCGAGACCACCAATGTGGACGACGAAATCGGCAAGATCTGCGGCCCGCAGCTGGTCGTGCCCCTCACTAATGCGCGCTACGCGCTGAACGCAGCGAATGCGCGCTGGGGCTCGCTCTATGACGCCTTCTACGGCACCGACGCGATCCCGCACGACGCTGCCGAGAGCGGCAAGGGCTACAACAAGGCCCGTGGCGACAAGGTGATCGCGAAGGCAAAGGCGTTCCTCGATGCCGCCGTGCCGCTGGCGACCGGCAGCCATACCGATGTTACCGCCTACAGCGTGGTCGCGGGCCAGCTCGCGGTGAAGCTGAAGAGCGGCAACGCCACCGCGCTGAAGAACGCCGCGCAGTTCACCGGCTTCCAGGGCGATGCGGCCGCGCCGAGCGCAGTGCTGCTCGCCAACAACGGCCTGCATGTCGAGGTGAAGATCGACCGCAGCAGCGTGATCGGCAAGGACGATCCGGCCGGCGTCGCCGACATGATCATGGAGTCCGCGGTCTCGACCATTCTCGACATGGAAGACTCGGTCGCCGCGGTCGATGCCGAAGACAAGGTGCTGGTCTATCGCAACACGCTCGGCCTGATGGACGGCACGCTCTCGGCCGACTTCGAAAAAGGCGGCAAGACGCTGACGCGTTCGCTCAACACCGACCGCAGCTACAAGACGCCTGACGGCAAGGGCGAAGTAAAGCTGCACGGCCGCAGCCTGCTGCTGATGCGCAATTGCGGTCACCACATGTTCACCGACGCGGTGCTGGACGAGAAGGGCGAGGAGATTCCGGAAGGCCTGCTCGATGCCGCCGTCTCGGGGCTTCTTGCCATTCATGATTTGAAAGGCAACTCCAAGACGAAAAACAGCCGCACGGGATCTGGCTATATCGTCAAGCCGAAGATG
This sequence comes from Bradyrhizobium sp. 1, assembly GCF_023073315.1. GTDB lineage: Bacteria > Pseudomonadota > Alphaproteobacteria > Rhizobiales > Xanthobacteraceae > Bradyrhizobium. Next base: position 335,354 of record NZ_JADPJH010000034.1, read on the forward strand.
CACGGCCCCGACGAGGTGTCGTTGACCTGCGAGATTTTCGACCATGTCGAGAAGATGCTTGGCTTGCCCGAGAACACGCTCAAGGTCGGCATCATGGACGAGGAGCGGCGCACCACCGTCAACCTCAAGGCCTGCATCCAGCGCGCCTCCAAGCGCATCATGTTCATCAACACCGGCTTCCTCGATCGCACCGGCGACGAGATCCACACCTCGATGGAAGCGGGTCCGATGATCCGCAAGAACGAGATGAAGGCGCAGGCCTGGATCAAGGCCTATGAGGACTGGAACGTCGACATGGGCCTGACCTGTGGCCTGCCCGGCCATGCCCAGATCGGCAAGGGCATGTGGGCCGCGCCCGACAAGATGGCGGACATGCTGCAACAGAAGCTCGCACATCCGCAGGCCGGCGCCACGACGGCGTGGGTGCCCTCGCCGACCGCGGCGACGCTGCACGCCCTGCACTACCATCAGATCAACGTCACCGCGCGCCAGCAGGAGCTGACGAAGGCTGGACCTCGCGCGAAGCTCTCGGACATCCTCACCATTCCGGTGTCGAAGTCGAACTGGGCACCTGACGACGTCAAGCAGGAGATCGACAACAACTGCCAGGGCATTCTGGGCTATGTCGTGCGCTGGATCGACCAGGGCGTCGGCTGCTCAAAAGTGCCTGACATCCACGATGTCGGCCTGATGGAAGACCGCGCGACATTGCGCATCTCCAGCCAGCATCTCGCCAACTGGCTGCATCAGGGCGTCATCACCGAAGCGCAGGTGATGGAGTCGCTCAAGCGCATGGCCGTCGTCGTCGACAAGCAGAACGCGGGCGACGCCATCTACAAGCCGATGGCGCCCGCCTTCGACGGCGTTGCCTTCAAGGCCGCTTGCGACCTCATCTTCAAGGGGCGCGAGCAGCCGAACGGTTATACCGAATACATTCTCACCGCGCGCCGCCGCGAGGCCAAGGCTCTTGGCTAAGTAGGCTCTTGGCTAAGAAGCCGGCGGGTTGATTGCGATCGTTCGAACACCGAAAGCCCCGGCTCACGCCGGGGCTTTTTTGTTTGGCAGTACCGTAGCCGTATGACCGAAGCGACATCCGGGACAGCTGTCCCCCGCATATCGCTCGGCTCATGCGGGCTACAGGTCCGGGCTAGAACACCGCGAGGTATTTCAGCAACGACACGATGCCAATGATGATGACGACCACGCGCGCGATCTGCTTGGCGCGACCGTCCATCGGCAGCATGTTGATGAGATAAAGCACGAGGATGATGACGAGAAAGGTGACGAGTACGCCGACCAACATCGCAAGGCCCCCTTCAGGCAAATTGACGACGGTATCCTAACGCCCATCTCCCGCAGCGGTTCCATCCAGGCAACCCACTGCAACTTCTAGTAATTCCGTACTTCTACCGGCCGGCCTCCTGCCTAAAACTTTACCCTTTTCGTTTCAGATGTAGAAACCGTTTGGGCCCTGTGCCGCAAACGGCATGCGATTGCCGATCTGCGCGCCTCGTTTTTCGATGTTTCCGGGCGCCCTTCACGAACTTTGAAATGGGAATTTTGGGGGGACTTCGATGCTCAATCGTCTGACCGTATCCGCGCTGCTGAAGGCGGTGATCGCGATCACGTCGGTCTGTGTGGTGATTGCGCTCTCGCTCACCGCCTACGAATCCTGGGACCGCCTCAAGACCGCCAACCGCATCTCGGCGATCGCCGATGCCTCCGCCGATCTGTTCAAGGCGATGCACAATCTGCGCACCGACCGCTCGACGACGACGCGGCTCCTGAACGCGACCGAGCCGCTGGACCCCGAGATCGATCGATATTTGCGTGCCTTGCGCGATGCGCAGATGCCTGCGATGGCGCGCGCGCTCGAGCTGCTGCCGAGCATGGACTTCCCGCAATCGGGTACGATGGTGCCCGAGCTCGCGCGGCTCTACAAGCTGCTGGTCGAGGAGCAGAAGCAGTTCTGGGAAGACGTCGCAAGACCCAAGGACCAACGCCGCGCGGGTCTGCCGAAGGAATACATGGAGACGACGCAGGGCCTGCTCGACGTGCTCGACAAGCTGTCGAACGTCCTCGCCAACACCGTCAATCACGAGGACGCCGAGATCGACCAGTTGCTGTCGATCAAGCAGAACGCCTGGCTGCTGCGCAACACCGCCGGTGAAGGCTCCCTGATCGTCTCGATGGGCCTTGCCGCCGGCAAGATCACGCCGGAAGCACGCTACAACTACACCCAATATGTCGGTGGCACGGCCGCGATGTGGAAGGCGCTGGAGCTGTCGACCTCCGGCATGCAGCTGCCGCCGACGCTTGCCTCCGCGATGGCCGCGGCCAAGACCGCCTATTTCGATCCGCAATATCTGGCGCTGCGCGACCGTCTCGCGGACGCGCTGGTCAAGGGCGAGAAGGCCGAGATGACCGCCAACCAGTGGAGCCCGCTCACGGTCGGCCGCATGGGAAGCGCGGTCGCGGTCGCCGAAGGCGCGCTCGACGCCGCCAAGGCCCATACGCAGGATCAGCGCAGCGCCGCGCAACGCGCGCTGATCGTGCAGCTGGTGCTGCTGGCGCTCGCCATCGGCCTTGCCGCCGGTGCCATCATGCTGGTCAGCCGCCGCGTCATCACCCCGCTCAATACCATCCGCGATGCCATGCTGAAGGTCGCCGGCGGCGATCTTGCCGTCGACAGCGGCTATCTCGACCGCCAGGACGAGATCGGCGCACTGGCCGGCGCGCTGGAAACTTTCAAGCAGCAGGCGACCGAGAAGCTCAAGATCGAGGAGCACGAGCGCGAACGCAACGTCGGCGCAGCGGCACGTCAGCGCTCGGTCGAGGCTTATGTCGGGGAGTTCGAGGGCGCTGTGCGCAAGACGCTCGGCGAACTGAGCGAGGCATCCGGCGAGATGAGCAAGACCTCAGGCGATCTCTCAAACGTGTCGCGTCAGACCAATGACCGGGTCCAGACGGCCGGCAAGGCTTCGAACGATGCGTCCATGAGCGTCGATAGCGTCGCCGCGGCCGCCGAAGAGCTCAGCGCCTCGATCAACGACATCAGCCAGCAGGCCGCGCATGCGGCAGGCATCGCCAGCCGCGCGGTGATCCAGGCGCGCGAGACCGACGGCACCGTGCAGGGATTGCAGAAGTCGGCCGGCCGCATCGGCGAGGTCGTCGGCTTGATCAACACCATCGCGCAGCAGACCAATCTGCTGGCGCTCAACGCCACGATCGAGGCGGCCCGCGCCGGCGAGGCCGGCCGCGGCTTTGCGGTGGTCGCCTCCGAAGTGAAGTCACTGGCGAGCCAGACCGCGAAGGCGACGGAAGAGATCTCCGAGCAGATCGCCGACATCCAGAAGGTCGCGGGCGACGCCATCAACGCGATCCAGACCATCGGCGGCATCATCGGCGAAGTGAACGAAGTCGCGACCGCAATCGCCGCCGCGGTGCAGGAGCAGGGCGCGGCGACCCAGGAAATCACCCGCAGCACGCAGTTTGCGGCGCAGGGCACCAAGAACGTCACGGACAACATCACCGGCGTGAAGGCCAATGCAGACGCTGCCGCAGCCGCTGCCGACAACGTGAAGCACGCCTCCGAGATGCTGGAGAGCCAGAGCCGCCAGCTCGGCCATGAGGTCAGCGACTTCCTCGGCAAGATTCGCGCGGCGTAAAGTTGCGGGGCGTCGCCCGTAATTATACGGCAAGAACACTGTCTAAGTTTTTACCCTTTTCGGGCCAAATGCGCTTCGAGCGTCTGCCTTAAGGCAGGCGCGTTCATTGCGCGCATCCCTTTGTTTCGAAGTTCGTGGGGGCTGCCGTTCCGGGCCACGAACTTCGAAACGCGTACCGGGGTGTCCTATGCTCAATCGCTTGTCCGTATCCACGCTGCTGAAGGCGGTGATCCTGTCCACCGCGTTCGTCGTCGTCATCGGCTTCTCGATCAGCGCATGGAGTTCCTGGGGCCGGCTGCAGCAGGCCAACCGGATCGTGGCGGTCTCTGCCGCGTCGACGGAAGTGTTCAAGGCGATGGCCAACATCCGGGCCGACCGCTCGACCAGCAACCGCCAGCTCACCTCCGATGTCCCGATGGACAAGGACATCGAAAAATACATCCGCGAGATCCGCGACGCCCTGATGCCCGCGCTGGCGCGCACGCTCGAGATCCTGCCCACGACTGACCTCGTCCAGCGCGATACGTTCCTCGCCGAGCTCGGTACGCTGAACAAGACGCTGCTGGCGGCGCAGGCCGAGTTCTGGATCGAGGCGCTCAAGCCGCGCGCCGAGCGCCGCGCGGCGCTTGCCAAGGAATATGTCGCGACCGAGGACACTCTGATGGCGCAGCTCGACAAGCTCGCCGGCGCGCTCGTCGCGAGCGTCAACCATCAGGACGCCACCATCGACCAGCTGCTGACCATCAAGCAGATGGCCTGGCTGCTGCGCAGCACCGCGGGCGAATCCTCGCAGCTCGTCGGTAACGCGCTCGGCAGCGGCAAGATCGCACCCGAAGTGCAGCTCGCCTATACCAAATTCGTCGGCGGTACCGACACTGCCTGGACCGCGATCGAGCTCGCCGCATTGGGCATGCAACTGCCGCCGGCCCTGAGCGCCGCGATCACCGAGACCAAGTCGGTCTATTTCGACCCGCAATATGCCGCGACCCGCGACGGCGTGATCACGGCGATCGCCAAGGGCGAGAAGCCGTCGATGACCGCCAATCAGTGGAGCCCCTATTCGGTGCCCCGCATGATGAGCGCGGTGAAGCTCGCGGACGCCGCGCTTCAGGCCGCCAAGGATCACTCCGCCGTGCAGCGCTCGGCCGCCGTGCAGTGGCTGATCGTCAATACCGCCCTGCTCGTTGCCGCAATCATCCTGACCGGTGCTGCCATGCTGGCGGTCAGCCGCCGCGTGATCACGCCGCTGCACAAAATCCGCGACGCCATGCTCAAGGTCGCCGGCGGCGATCTCGGCGTCGACAGCGGCTATCTCGAGCGCCAGGACGAGATCGGCTCGCTCGCCGGCGCGCTTGAAACCTTCAAGCAGCAGGCGATCGACAAGCTCGAGATCGAGGAGCAGGAGCGCGAGCGGAACGCCGGCGCCGCCGCGCGCCAGCGCGCGATCGAGACCTATGTCGGCGAGTTCGAGGGCGTGGTGCACAGATCGCTGGGCGAGCTGAGCGACGCCTCCGGCGAAATGCGCAAGACCTCAGGCGATCTGTCCGCGGTGTCACGTCAGACCAATGAGCGCGTAGAGATCGCGGGCAAGGCGTCCAACGAGGCCTCCACCAGCGTCGAGAGCGTCGCGGCCGCCGCCGAGGAGCTCTCTGCATCGATCAACGACATCAGCCAGCAGGCCGCCCATGCCGCGGGCATCGCCAGCCGCGCCGTCAACCAGGCCCGCGAGACCGACGTCACCGTGCAGGGGCTGGCGCAGTCCGCAGGCCGCATCGGCGAGGTGGTCGGCCTCATCAACACGATTGCAGCGCAGACCAACCTGCTCGCGCTGAACGCCACGATCGAGGCGGCACGCGCGGGCGAAGCCGGCCGCGGCTTTGCGGTGGTCGCATCGGAGGTGAAGTCGCTGGCGAGCCAGACCGCGAAGGCGACCGAGGAGATTTCGGAGCAGATCGCCGACATCCAGAAGGTCGCCGGCGATGCCATCAACGCAATCCAGGCGATCGGCGGCATCATCGGCGAAGTCAACGAAGTCGCCACCGCGATTGCTGCCGCCGTGCAGGAGCAGGGCGCGGCGACGCAGGAGATCACCCGCAGCACGCAATATGCGGCGCAGGGCACCAAGAACGTCTCGGACAACATCACCGGTGTGAAGGCCGATGCCGATACCGCAGCGGGTGCGGCCGACAACGTCAAGCAGGCCTCGGAAACGCTGGAGACGCAGAGCCGCCAGCTCGGTCAGCAGGTCAGCGACTTCCTGGGTAAGATACGTGCGGCGTAGGGAAGCCCCCTACTCCTTCGCCACCACCGGCACCTGACGGAATTTTGCGCGGACCGACTCGGGCAGCGGCGAAAAGTTCATCGCGACACCGCGGCGGTCGTTTGCGTTGCGGCTGGCGACGACGAGGCCATCGCTGCTCGCGACGATGTCGCCCTTGCGCAAGGTGGGATCGTCCTCGGCCTTGACCTGGGCGAGCCCGACTGAGTCCTTGCCATTGCAGGTGCAGCCCGTGACGAGCTCGTTGCGATAGCGGAACGCGTTCGGCAGCTCGGAATAGGATTTTCCCTTCTCCGTCGTCGCGTCGTCGATATTGCTGCCATAGACCAGCGAGGTCTCCGACATCGGGCAGAAGCTCTTGCAGGATTTCGCCTTGCTCTCGGCATCATTTCCTTGCGCCGGGAAGTAGCGACCGTCGCAACCGCGCACGCAATAAGCGGTACCACCGCCATAGGAAGCCCGCTGGCGCGGTGCGTCGTAGCGCGGCATGTCGTCATTCGCGAACGGCATCTGGATTTGCGGCGGCGGCCGCCTTCCGAAGCCGCCGAACAAGGCCGAGAAGAAATCCTCCGCATGCGCCGATGGCGTCAGCGCGAGGCCGAGGGAGCTGGCGGCGAGGACCGCCGCCGCACCGCTCGCCAGTTTGCTGATCGAACGTCCAGTCATGAGACCTCACTCAACTTCTTCAGTTCACGGCCGACGTCGGGATGTTCAGCGCCTGCCGGCCTGTGGGCAGCGTCGTCACGGCCGGGCGCTTGCGCCAAGAATCACTCCCCTTGTCGCCACCTTTCGCCATGATCGGCGCGTTCTTCGGCAGCACCACCACCTTGGTGCCGACATTGACGCGGCTGAAGAGATCACTGACATCCTCGTTGGTGAGACGGATGCAGCCGGAGGAGACGAACTTGCCGATGGTGGTGGGATCGTTGGTGCCGTGGATGCGGTATTCACTGGAGCCGAGATACATCGCGCGTGCACCGAGCGGATTGCCGGGGCCGCCGGCGACGAAACGCGGCAGATAGGGCTGGCGCGCGATCATCTCGGCCGGCGGATGCCAATCCGGCCACTCAGCCTTGCGCGTCACGCTCTGCACGCCTGCCCAGGTAAAGCCTTCGCGGCCGACGCCGACGCCGTAACGGATCGCGCGGCCATTGCCGAGCACGTAATAGAGATAGGTGTTGCCGGTATCGATCACGATAGTGCCGGCTGGCTCGCTCCTGTCGAAGCTGACGATCTGCTTGCGGAACCGGTCAGGGAGCGCAGCGTCCTCGTCGGCGGCTTGCGGCTCAGCCGAATAGCCCTGCGAATAGGTCGCCTGGTCTTGCGGATAGCCCTGCGTCTGGATCGGCGCGTAGCCGAGCGTCTGGGCCTGTGCCGCGAACGGCACGGTCAGCAATGCTGTCGCGAAGGCAAAAGCGGTGACGGCGCGCGGCGAGAAGCTGCGACGGACTGAAGACAACTTTGTCATGTGCTGCCCCGTGGGATGTGAGCATCAGGGTGATGCGGCTTTCCGACAAACGCAGCAGGACCGACTCAAGTTCCGCCGCCGTCTGCGGCACCGACGTCACAGTCAAGCGATCAAGACTTCACGAAACCGCGATGGAACCGCGACGCCCCTCGGGCGTTCCCTTCACACCAATGGGCGCCCGGAGACCTCCGTGCGGGAGAGATATTGTGCGCGTCCTTCCCTCTGAACGTCTGCTTCCCGGCAACAACGAAGGCGCTCCGCTTCCCGACAGCCGCAGTGAGTTGCCGCCGATGATCCGGCGCACCGAGTTCGTCGCCTTTGCGCTCGCCGGCCTGCTCCTGATCGCCATCATCGCGGTGCTCTATCTTGCCAAGGCGTTTTTCCTCCCGGTCGTGATGGCCGTCGTTGCCGGCACCATGCTGTCACCGGCCGCAAGCTTTCTCGAACGGCGGCACGTGCCACGCGCGCTCGGTGCGGTGCTGATCGTGACCGCAGTGACGACGCTGGTCGCGTTCGTCGTGGCGCTGATTGCCGTGCCCGCCATGGAGTGGAGTTCACGCCTGCCGGAGCTGGGCGCGCAGCTGAAGGAGAAGATGCACGTCTTCGACCGGCCGCTGGCGCTGTGGAAGGAACTGCAAACTATGGTCGGCGGCTCCGATAGTCTATCAAGCCTCCCCCTGCCGAAAATCGACTGGGTGCAGCCGACGCTGGAATTCCTGTCGCCGACCTTCGCCGAATTCCTGCTGTTCTTCGCCACCCTGATCCTGTTCATCGCGAGCTGGCGCGATTTGCGGCGCGCGATGATCATGAATTTCGGCGACCGCGACGCGCGGCTGCGCACGCTGCGAATCCTTAACGAGATCGAGGTCCATCTCGGCAATTACCTTCTGACCGTCACCGTCATCAATGTCGGCGTCGGCATCGCCACCGGCATCGTCTGTGCGGTCACCGGCATGCCGAATCCGGCCGGGCTGGGCGCGCTCGCGGCTGCGCTCAACTTCATCCCGATCATCGGGCCGATCGCGATGTTCGTCGTGCTGGCCGTGGTCGGGCTGGTCGCTTTCCCGACCATCGGCGGCGGGTTGATGGCGGCACTGGCCTTCGGCGGCGTCACCTTCCTGGAAGGACATTTCGTCACGCCGACCATCATCGGCCGCAGGCTGTCGCTGAACGCGCTCGCCGTCTTCATCGCGCTGGCGTTCTGGACCTGGCTGTGGGGACCGATGGGTGCGTTCCTGTCGTCGCCGCTCCTGATCGTCGGGCTGATCCTGAAAGAGCACCTGATGCCGGAGAATTCGCCGCAATTGCCTCAAGGGTAGCGGGTTTTCACCAACGGAACTTACCTCACAACGAAACGTTTTCCGTCCATCTCACCGCCAACAGTTCGGAGTCCGTAATGTCAATAGCCGACGGCGAAGCCAGGATGAGAGACTGGACCGACAAAGCCACCGCAGAACGCCTCGAGAAGGATGTAGCAGCCGTGAAAAACGATATCGCCGCCCTCACCGATCAGATCACCGACGCGCTCAATACCTTTGCCAACGCGACGGGCAAGCAGGCCCGGCGTGGTTACAAGCAGGCACGCGAGAACATGGATACGACGTTCGACGATATGTCGGAGCGCGGCAGCGCGATGATGGGCGCGGCGCAGGACGCCTATGGCTCGATCGAGGAAACGCTGGAGGACGCGATCACGCAGCGGCCGCTCGCGACCGTCGGGATCGCGCTTGGCATCGGCTTCCTGATCGGCGCGGTCTGGCGCCGGTAAGGCGGCCGGTACCGTGATGACGGCGGTGCTCGGCGCCGCCGCGGTCGGCTGGTGACGATCCGGCTTGTGGGGATTTGAGGAGCAAGTCCATGTTTCAACGCATCATCGACGGCATCAGCGCATCGACCGGCACGACGGTCCGACTGACGTCGCTCGCCGCAGGCGCGGCATTCGCGCTGTTCATCACGACCTGCTTTCTCTGTGCCGCCGCCTTTATCTCGGTGCTGGAGAAGTACGGTCCGGTGCAAGCCTGTCTCGCAGGTGCCGGTATCTTCTTCCTGCTGACGCTCACGGCCGCAGGCACCTATTGGGGCTACAAGCGCCAACTGCAGAAGCGCGCCCATATCGCGGCCGAGCGTGCCGCGAAGTCAACCGCGCAGAGCATGCTCGCCGACCCCATGCTGCTCGCGACGGGGCTCCAGATCGTTCGCGCCATCGGGATCAAGCGGCTGCTGCCGATCCTCGCCATCGGCGGCGTCGCGCTCGGGATCATGGCGAGCCGCGCCGGCGTGCCCGACGAGGCCTCGGCCGAGCCGGCCGAATAATCGCGAGTCAGCCTCGGCTGCGGACGATACAGATCGCGGCCACCGCGAGCGGAATGGTCAGCGCGCCCCAGCATAGCGGCAGCCATATTCCGGTCTGGCCCAGCAAGGCCGCCAACAGGCCAAACACACTCAGGACGGCGAGCAGCGACGGCCAGCGCCAGATCATGGCAAGCGAGCGACGGCCCGTCATTCGGCGCCGCCCGGCGAAGTCAGCGGCATGACGGCCGTCGAGCGGCTCATCTTCGGTACCGGCGATCGCGCAAACCAGAGATACAGCCCGCTGCCGAGCACGAGGATGGTGACAAGGTCCAGCAGCACCCAGATGATCTTCAGCGGCATGCCGCCATAATCGCCGAAATGCAGCGGACGCGAGAGCTCCAGTGCGCGCAGATACCAGGGCATGGTCACCGCGGACACCAGCGCGCCGCTTCTGGCGTCGACCAGCACCGGGCTGAACAGCCGCGAGATCAGCGGCTGCTTGCCCTTGGTCCAGACGACGTAGTGAAATGGCGATCCGAACGGCGAGCCAGGATACACCACACTGGTCGTGGTCATGTCGGGGAATGCGGCACTCACCGTGTCATAGGCGGCTTGCGGCGAGGCCAGTTCGGAGGTTTGCGGCACCGGCTTGCCTTGCAGCGGCGCCAACATCGCGCGCACGTCGGTCTGCTGCCACAGCGCGAACAGCGGCGTCGAGAGCTCGTTGACCGCCCCGGTGGCGCCGACCACCAGCGCCCAGCCGAGCGTGACGATACCGAGCAGATTGTGCAGGTCGAGCCATTTCAGCCGCCGCGACCGGGCTGCGCGCACCGTGCCGAAATCGAGCCGGCGCATGAAGGGCCCGTAGATGGCGATGCCGGAGACGATCGCCGCGATAAACAGCAACGCCACCGCACCGAGGAACAGCTCGCCCGGCAGCCCCATGAAGAGGTCGCGATGCAGCGTCAGCATCAGTCGCAGGAAGGTGAGCCCGTCCTCGCCGAATGGCTTCGTCTGTTTCAGCACCTCGCCGGTGTGGGCGTCGAACCTGATCGAGTGGATCGCCTTGCGGTTGGCCTTGAACGCCTCCCACGAACTCGCCATGAACACCATGATCTTGGGTTCGTCGTCGTCGACGAACACCGAGATGATCGTCTCGCCGGGATAAAGTCTCCGGCTTGCGTCGACGACCCGGTCAAGACTGACATTGGGCGTGCTCTCCGGCACTTGCGCGTAAGGCAAGGCGTCGTCGAGCAGGCTATCGATCTCGTCCCGCAGCACCAGCGGCAGGCCGGTGATGCAGATCAGGAGCAGGAACAATGTGCAAATCAGGCTCGACCATTTGTGTACGAAGAGCCAGCGCCGCAGCGCCGGCTTTCGCTCATGCACACGTTCGCTGGAGATCGCCCGCTCGCTCATCCTGTCCCCCTACCAGCGGTAACGTAGCGTCGCAATCACGCTGCGGCGGAGGCCGTAATAGCAACCGCTGTCCTGACAGACCTCTACGTAGGTCTTGTCAAAGATATTGCTGATGTTTGCGCTGGCGAGAAAGCCCTTGAATTGCGGTCCGATGCCCGCGAGATCGTAGTGCACGGCGGCATCGAACAGAGTGGCGGCGGGAACGTCGAAAGTATTGAGCGAATTGCCGGGCGAGGCGCCGAGATAGCGGATCCCGCCTGACATGCCGAAGCCGTCAAACGCGCCGCCATGAAACGTGTAGTCCGCCCACAGCGAGGCCGCGTGAACGGGTATGCCGGGAACGCGCTTGCCGAGGTTCGCCGTATTCGACTCCGTATTGATGATCTCGGTGTAGGTGTAGGCACCGAGCATCGTGAGATTGCGACTGATCTCGCTCTTGCCTTCGAGCTCGATACCGCGCGCGCGTACCTTGCCGGTCTGCACATTGGCCCGCACGCCGCCAATGATGTGGGTCGGGTCCGGATCGGGCGTCAGCACGTTCTGCTGTTCGAGGTTGAAAGCCGCCAAGGTCAGAAGCGTCTTCGGATCGGGCTGGTACTTGACGCCGACCTCTTCCTGCTGGCCTCGCGTCGGCTTGAACGCCTGCGCGAAAAAGTCGGTGCCGAGCCGGGGCTGGAAGGATTCCGTGTACTGAACATAGGGCGCAACACCATTGTCGAACTTGTAGAGCAGCGCCGCGCGCTTGGTCAGGGCACCATCCGACTTCGGCGCAGTGATGCCGGTCAGCAGATTGTCGGTGTTGAGGTCCGCCTGGTCGTAGCGCAGGCCGAGCAACGCGACGAATCCGCCGAGCTTGATCTGGTCCTGGCCATAGAAGCCGACCTGCTCGAGCCTCTGGCGGTTGTTGGAGGTGACGGCCAGCGGCGGGATCGGCAGACCGTACACCGGATTGAAGGCGTTGATTGCAGGAACGCCCACGGTCGCACTGCGGCTAAGCGCGTTATCGACGGAGTTGCGGTAGTCGATTCCGAGCAAGGCGGTGTGTTCGAGCGGACCAGCCTTGAACTTCAACTCGCCCTGGTTGTCGAGCGCAAGCGAGCGCAGCGTCTCATAGGTCGAAAAGGCGCCGCGCGGCAGGTTGAACGGGTTGGTCAATACGGTTGGAGAGACGACCGCGAAGTCCGTGGAGTTGTCCATGTAGCGCAGGTTCTGCCGCACCGTGAACAGGTTGTTGAAGCGGTGCTCGAACAGATAACCGATGGATGCCACCGTGCGGTCGGTCTTGTCGAAGCCCGGCTCTCCCGAATAGAAGCCGGTCGGGATCTTCATCCCGCCGGCGACCGGAAACACCGTACCGTTGGCCGGCAGCAGGTTGAAGAAGCCGGCCTTGGGATCGCGCTGGTAGGTGCCGAGCACCGTAAGAGTGGTGTCGTTGTCTGGCCGCCACGTCAGCGACGGCGCGATCGAGACGCGCTGATAGCTGGTGTGCTCCACCTGGCTGCCGACATCGAAGCCGGAGGCGGTGAAGCGGTAGAGGAACTCCCTGTTCTTGTCGACCGGCCCGGAGACGTCGACACCGGCCTGCGCACGGCCATAGCTGCCGGTGGAGACGAACATCTCGTGATACGGCTCGAGCGTCGGTCGCTTGGAGACGAGATCGACCACGCCTCCGGGCGACGCCTGGCCATACAGCACCGAGGCTGGGCCATGCAGGATCTCGACACGCTCGAGATTGAAAGGCTCGACGATCGGATAGGCAAAGATGCTCGCATTCATCAACCGCAGCGAATCGAGATACTGGTCGGCGAGAAAGCCGCGAATAAAGATTTGGTCGAAGCGCGCATCCGCTCCCTGCGCCTCGGCCCGCACGCCCGACGTATAGCGCACCGCCTGGGAGACGCTCTGCGCGCCCTGCGCCTGGATCTGGTCCTGCGTCACCACGGAGATCGCGAGCGGCGTCTCGATCAGCGGCGTATCGGTCTTGGTGCCAGTGCCGCTGCGGGTGGCGACCATGCCATCGACATGGCCGAAAGCCGATTCCTTGCGGCCGGCACCGGTGCCAGCCCCGGCTGCGGCCGCCGCGGCGCTGGCGGCTGTATTCGCGCGGGCGGCGGCGCGCGCACGGGCGGCGCTGCGGCTGCGCGAGGATGATGCCGTGGTGCGCTTGCGAGCCTCGCTCGCCTCGACGACGATCGTGCCGAGTTCGGTACCCGCCCCGGCGGTGGACGCTGCAGTCGATGATTGAGCTGACGCCCCTCCAGTAGCAACGATCAAAACAACCGAACTGACGGCTCCCACGAACCGCCAGCGTCCCACTTCTAAAATGCCCACCGCAACTTCCCCAACTTCCCACGGCTGCAGATCGGTGCAGCCGTGCAGGGAATTACCGCAGCGGTTCAACGTTGCGGGCTGGAAGCTCTCCATTCTAGAGGTTTACTATTTCCAAACTACAGACGCGCTGCAGTCACGCGCAGAATGATGCAACAATCGACCGCGACCGGTGGCGGAGCGCCGATTCGCGAGGGCCGCCACGCGCTCACGATCTTTCCAGAGGTTGCGTCACCGGACGCGTACACGGAACTCTGCCAGCGTGTCGGCGTACCAACGCGCAATTTTTCATCACCTGGAGCGAATTGGGCCCTTCTCACGCAAACGCTACTCGGATAGGCAGGCGGTTGCCGGTAAAAGCATCACCCTGATTCCCAAACCTATTTTACTCAATGAAACCGTCCGTCAAGGCGAACCTCGCCGCATTTCATCCCGACGCCAGGCTGTATTTGACGCTCGGCATTGCCAATTGGTCGGTGTTCGTCGACCACATCCCGAACAACGTCGTCAATTTGCTGACGCTGCGCAATTTTGGCTTCAGCGGCGCGGCCGATTTGTTCGTGTTCGTGGTGGGCTATGGCGTCGCCATCATCCACGGCAGGATGGCGCTGGAGCGCGGCTACGTCGTCGCGGCGACGCGGATCTTCCGCCGGGTCTGGCGACTCTACGCCGCCTATGTCGTGCTGTTCGTGATCTATATCGACACCATCGCCTATGTCGCCTCGCAGTCGATGGCGCCGGAGATCATTCAGGAATACAATATCTCGGGGATTCTCGAGCACCCGCTGCGCATCCTGGTCCAGGGATTGGTGCTCCAGGAAGAACCGCTCAACCTCGACCTGCTGCAACTGATGATCCCGCTGATGGCGTTCTTCCCATTCGCACTGTGGGGTCTGCTGCGGAATCCGAACCTGACGCTGGCGATTTCGATCGCGCTGTATCTCGCCGCGCGGTGGTTCGGCTGGAATTTTCACGCCTACCCCGACCAGGAATGGACGTTCAATCCGTTCTGCTGGCAGATGCTGATGGTGCTCGGCGGCTGGTTCGCCGTGACAGGCGCACCCGGGCGCAAGCTGCACGGGATGTCCTGGCTGCGGATCGTCGCGGGCGCCTATCTCGTCTTCGCGATGGCCATCACCCTGATGCGGCATTCGCCGGCGCTGTCTCCTTACCTGCCGGATGTCGTCCTCAACGGCATCGCGCCGACCGACAAGGAAAACCTCGCGCCCTATCGCGTGATCCATTTCCTCGCGCTCGCCTTCCTCGCGACCCATTTCATTCCGGCCGATCACCCCGGCCTGAAATTGCGGCCGCTTCATGCGGTGATCACATGCGGCGAGGAATGGCTCGCGGTGTTTTGCGTCGCCGTATTCCTGTCCCTTGCCGGCCATCTCATCCTGATCACCGGGGCGAACCTGGTGGTGATGCAGATCGCGGTGAGCCTCGCCGGCTTCGCGGCGATGACGGCGGTGGCCTATTACATCGCCTGGTCGAAGCGGCAGGACCTGCCTGCGGCGCTGCGGCAGCAGGCCTAGCTAGCCAAATAATCGTGCGATTCTGCTAGGCCGAAAGCCGTGGCTGCGCTATGCCGAATGGCTTTGCGTGAGGAGACCGGCGTGGCGATGGCTAAGAGCGGGGGTGACGAGGCTGACAGCGCACCCAAGCGCGGTCGGCCGCGGTCGATCGAGACCACCAACGCCATTCTCGAAAGCGCCTATGCGCTGATGGCTGCCACGGGTCTCGCCACCACAACCATCGACGCCGTCGCGCGCCACTCCAGCGTCTCCAAGATGACGATCTACAAATGGTGGCCGTCGCGCGAAGCGCTGCTGATCGACGCCTTCCTTGATCACGCGGCGCAAATGCTGCCGCTGCCGCCGGTGAGTTCCGGAACGCCAGCCGCGCGCGCGCGCCGCCATGCCGCGGCCTATGCCGAGGCGCTTCAGGGCGAGTTCGGCAAGGTGCAGCTCGCCGTCATCTCCGAATGCATCTCGAAGACCGGCTCGGCGGAGCTGTTCTACGCGCGCTATCTGCAATTCCGCCGCGATGCGCTGGTCGAGATGATCGCCGCGGGCCAGACCGACGGCAGTGTTCTGGCCGACGGGGCGCCTGAAGATCTCTACGACGCGATCTATGGCAGCCTGTTCTACCGCTACGTGTTCGGCATCGCGCCGATCACGCCGGCCTATGCGCGCAATCTGGTCGACATGGTCTTGCGGCCGAAGGATTAACCAAGCGGCTATCGTGCAGGCCGCACCGGCGCAGAGAGCTTGTCGGTGCGATCGCGCTCGGTCATGTCGACCACGGTTACCATCGGCGCGGTCAGCTCATAGACGTAGGAGACGTCGGTGAAGTAGCGCTTGGCGGTACCGCCGAGCGCCTCGGGCGCGACACGGTCGAGCAGGATCAGGCCGAAATCGGAATCGGGACGGCGCGTCGCCTCGCTGGTGTTGAACTCCTCCCAGCGGAAATGGAAGACCTCATCGGTCCCCTCGCCCGTCACCGTCCAGTTCGCGGTGATGTGCGGATGCTTGCCGACCAGCGACAGGCCCTCGTCGGAGTGCGAAGCGAGCTCGAAGAACAGCAGCGACAGGCTCTGCGCCGCGCGCGCGCTGACCGCGATATCAGGACCCGTGACGGCGATGCGGTCGGCGTGCGGAATGGCGCGCGCTTCGAACAGGCCCTTCAGCTTGACGCCCTGCCACTGGCTCTCGCTGAGCAGCGAGACCACGTTGGACATGGCGTGGATGCGGCCGATCAGCAGCTCGCGCGCGCCATCGATATCGGCGCCATGGCGCAGCGTGCGCGTCACGATCGACTGGATCACCGCCAGGATGTTCTTGACCCGGTGGTTGAGCTCGTCGATCACGGCGGTCAGCCGGCGCTCGAAGCCGATCCGCACCTGGATCTCGCGGCTGAGCCTCAAGTTGTTGTAGGCGACATAGCCAAACAGGCCGCACACCATCGCGGTGATCGCAAAGCCGATCGCAGCCACGATGATCGCGGTCTGCTCCGCGCGCCGTGCCGAATTGGTCTTGGCGTAATAGCCGAGCTGCCAGTCACGCCCGCCGAAGCTCACGGTGCGCGTCGCCGATGGCGCCGGGCCATCCGCGCTCATGCGCGTGGAGACCACGCCCTGGTCGTTGGCGACGAGCTCGCCGCCATCCTTGCGCGGATCCCTGAGCGCGACCGAGAACAACGACATGTCGTCGTTGGTCAGCATCAGCGAAGCAAGCTCGTAGGAAAACGTGATGAAGCCGACAGGCTCCGTCGCGCCCTCGGGAATGACGGGGGCCGCGACGATGATGCCAACCGCCCCGTTTGCGCGCAGGAGTGGCACCGGGTCAGAGGCGACAGACCTCTTCTCGATCCGGGCCCGGGCGAGCATCGCGCTGCGGACCGGGTCCTGGTCGTAGCTGCGGCCGGGCAGCGCCTTGGTCTCGTCGCTGCGCGGCTCGAGGTCCATCAGCACGTCGATCGGCTGAGTGAGGCTTGCAGGGGCGATCGGCCTGTCGCCGTAGTCGCGAATCTCGGGCTTCGGGAAGCCGGCGGCCGCGATCGCCGCCTGCGCCGCAGCGAGCTCGTTCGGCTGGAGCCGGGCGACCCAGCCGGCCACCACGAAATCGGTCTTGAAGGCGTAGATCGCTGAGCGCAGCGGCTCCAGCATGTTGGGCTTGAGCACCGACGGCGCACGGAACAGGCCTGAGGCGACACGCGCAAGCAACTCGCGCTCGGTGAGCCGGTCCTGGACCAGGCTCGCATGGACGTCGATCGCGCGCGCCAGCGCGATCCGGTCCAGCGCCAGCTCCTGGTCGTGGACACGATAGGCCGCCAGCCCGGAGAGCAAGACCCCGAGCAGAGCGATGAAACCGATGATGAAACCCAGCCGGACCACGCGACTACTCAGGCGGAAGCAGGAGGTCGGCAATAAACACGGAGCATATGAACGCCGCTCGAACGGCCATGTGCCGAAACAGGGTGGACCCCAGTGGCGGAGATAATGAAGGAGGAGGCATCGGTACGCAACTTGGGTCGCCTGAAAAGCTTAATCTGCCCGGCCGATCGTCCGGCCAAATTGACTTACAAGGCGGATTTGCCCCGGGGCGCCGAAAGTAGTTAATCGCCATGTCCGAAATTTGTTCCGCTGGTGCCGGTACGGCCCCGGGCGTTAACGGCAAGAACGCCTGCGCCAAGTCGTCGCGTCGATCAGCCCGCCCGTTTCAGGCCGCCTTTCGCCTCGATGAAGCCGACGATGCGGTCGAGCCCGTCGCTCTTCTTCAGGTTGGTCATGACGAAAGGGCGCTCGCCGCGCATGCGCCTGGCGTCCGTCTCCATCTTTTCGAGGGATGCGCCGACATGGGGCGCGAGATCGATCTTGTTGATGACGAGGAGGTCGGAGCGGGTGATGCCGGGGCCGCCCTTGGACGGGATCTTGTCGCCGGCGGCGACGTCGATCACGTAGATGGTGAGGTCGGCCAGCTCCGGGGAAAAAGTGGCAGCGAGATTATCGCCGCCGGATTCGATCAGCACGAGGTCGAGCCCGGGGAATTTCGCACGCATGTCCGCAACCGCCGCGAGATTCATCGAGGCATCCTCGCGGATCGCGGTGTGCGGGCAGCCGCCGGTCTCGACGCCGGCGATGCGGTCCGGCGTCAGCGAGCCCGAGCGCACCAGAAACTCCGCATCCCATTTGGTGTAGATGTCGTTGGTGATCGCGGCGATGTCGTAGCGCTCGCGCATGGTCTTGCAGAGCAGGTCCATCAGCGCGGTCTTGCCCGATCCGACGGGGCCGCCGATACCGACACGCAAGGGGCCGTGAGATTTCGACATTTGGCTTGCTCTCTCTTGATCAGTTAGAGGCCGCACCGCTCACGAGCGGAACAGCCGGGTATATTGCGTCTCGTGCCGCAGGCTGGCGAGATCGGCGCGAAAGGTCGCGCTGCCGAGATCGTCCAATGTCGCATTCAGCGCACGATTGGCGGTCGCGGCAACGGCGCTCTCCAGTTTCACCAGCACGCGCTGGCTGTCGGTCTGACCGAGCGGAACGAGCCGGCTTGCCGCCGAGATCCAGTTCGAGACCAGCGCATGCAGGAAGGCGTGCAGCGTCGGCGCCAGCGGTACGCCGTGCATCGCCGCAACGACGCCGACGGCGACGGGATAAACCAGTGGCGTGCGGCATGCCGCGACCATGGCGTCCAGTCCGTCGGCATCCCACGCGGCGCGGGAGATTTCGATGAAGGCGCGCCCCTGCGAGGTGGTCTCGAGCTGCCGCTCGCGCGACGGCACGAAGGCGGCGGCGAGTTCCGCGACCTCGCTCAAGGTGGCGTCTTCGCCGGCTTCAGCGGCACGGTAAGCATGGACCAGAAACGTCGCATCGCAAAAGCCCGAGCCGTCACCGAGCATCGCGTCGAGCCAGTCGGCCAGCGTCGCGACGTCGGTGACGTCGCCCGCCTCGACCGCCCATTCGATGCCGCTGGAATAGGAGAAGCCACCGACGGGGAACGCCGGCGACAGCCATGTCATCAACCGATACAGCGCCGCTGCCTCGCGCTCGGCGAGGTCGCAGGCCGCGACCGGCTCATTTGTGGTCATGAGCATGCTTGTCGCCGTGGCGATGGTCGGGGTGGTCGCAATGCTCATCGTGGTGATCGTGGCCATGGCCATGCGCGGCGTGATCGTGCGCGTGGTGGTCATGGCCGTGATGATCATGGTGATCGTGACCATGATGGCCGTGATCATGGTGCGCATGGTCGTCGTGGCCATGTGCGTGACCGGCATCCGCATAGGCGCCACCTTCGGGATCGAACGGCGCCTCGATCTCGACCACGCGGGCACCGAGGCCCTTCACCATGGCCTCGATGACGTGGTCGCGGCGGATGCGCAAGGCCTTGGCCATGATCTGCGTCGGCAGATGACGGTTGCCGAGATGCCAGCCGACGCGGATGAGATGGTGCGGATCGTGGCCGCGAATCTCGAGCAGCGGCTCGGGTGCCGCCACCACTTCGACCAGCCGACCGTCCTCCAGCACCAGCGCATCACCGCCGCGCAGCGCGACAGCGTTTTCCAGGTCGAGCAGGAATTCGAGACCCCGCGTCCCCGTCATCGCCATGCGGCGGCGGTGCCGATCGTCGAAATCGAGCACGACCGTATCCGCCGGCGTTTCCGTGAAACGGTACTGTCCCCTAACCTGCGTCGCCCGGATCATCGCCATGTCCTCAGAGCTTCTCGACCTTGCCGTCGCTGATGATCTCGATCACCGTCGGCGCCGACTTCATCTGCGCGGAATATTCCCGCCACACTTTCATGTGCGGCGCCCGACCGTGGGCGTTGAGGTCTTCACGCGTCTCCCAACGCTCGACCACGACGTACTGGTTGGGGTTGTTGACGCTGACATTGCCGTCATAGGAGAGGCAGCCCTTCTCCTTGAGCGTGTCGACGGTGCAGGCCTTGTGCCCCTTGATGAAGTCGTCCTTGTTCTCCGGCTTCATGGGCGTGGTGGCGATGACATAGATCATGGGTTAGTCCTGTTGTTCTTGTTAGCGGACGTCGACCTTCTCGGGCGTGATCACTTCGATCTTGGGCGGCGCAGTGAAGCACTTCACCGCGACGCGGCCGAAGGTCTTCATATGCTCCTGGCCGCGATGCGGCACCAGCGCCTCGGCGTTTTCCCACTGCTCGACGAACACCATCTTGCTGGGATCGGTCACGCTCTCATGCAGATCATAGGCGATATTGCCGGGCTCTTTCCGCGTCTCCTTGATGCAGGCGGTGGCGGCGGCAATGAATTCGGCGCGCGTCTCGGGCTTGATGGTCAGGGTGGCAACGACGTAGATCACGAGAAATCCTCCCGGCTTTTGGTTTCTGTTTCACCCTTTATAATATTGGCCGGTCCTGTGCCATAGCTATCGGGCACGCGAATGTCGTTAATCAGGACAGGTCGTCTTTCCACATAGATTGCTTCGCAGCCAAAATCATCAGAACCAGGGCAAGGACGAAGACCGCGCCGCCGAGAAATCCGAATACCGTCGCACATCCGGCCAAATCGAAAACCCGCTCACTGATCACCGTCCTCTTGGCATAGAGATCCGCCAAAGAGACACCTCCCGCCAACGCGATAGCGCAGATCGAAAGCCCGCTGAGAACAATCGAAACGACCAAGGATATCCAGCACGTCATCAAATAGTTCTTCGCTCGACCGCTCGAGGCTTTGAACTCCACGATTTTCTCAGCGAAGGTAATGGAAAGTACCAGAGTGGCCGACTGCAGAGTCAGAAATGCCTTCAGCAGATCCTTCCCTTCAGCATAGTGGTACTTCAGGAACAGTTCTGGTGCGCTGATCTCCATGTGGAGCCTCCATGCGATGCGCTCAGTACATGAAATATCGCTGCGCCATCGGAAGCACCTCCGCGGGCGCACAGGTGAGCAGCTCGCCGTCGGCACGCACCTCATAGGTCTCCGGATCGACCTCGATATTGGGTGTGGCGTCGTTGTGGATCATGCTCTTCTTGGAGATCTTGCTGCGGGTGTTCTGGACGGCATAGAGCTTCTTCTCGATGCCGAGTTTTCGCGCGAGGCCGCCGGTGATGGCCGCCTTCGACGTGAAGACGACGGAAGAGGCCGTACGCGCCTTGCCGAAGGCGCCGAACATCGGCTGGTAATGCACCGGCTGCGGCGTAGGGATCGAGGCGTTGGGATCGCCCATCGGCGCGGCGACGATCATACCGCCCTTGACGATGCAATCCGGCTTGACGCCGAAGAAGGCCGGCGACCACAGCACGAGGTCGGCCATCTTGCCCTTCTCCACCGACCCGATCAGCTTTGACACGCCATGTGCGATCGCGGGGTTGATGGTGTATTTGGCGATATAGCGCTTGACGCGAAAATTGTCGTTGTCCTTGCCCTTGTCCTGCGGCAGCGCTCCGCGCTGCTTCTTCATCTTGTCGGCGGTCTGCCAGGTCCGGATGATGACCTCGCCGAGGCGGCCCATGGCTTGCGAATCCGAAGACATCATCGAGAGCGCGCCGAGATCGTGCAGGATGTCCTCGGCGGCGATGGTTTCCTTGCGGATGCGGCTCTCGGCAAACGCGAGGTCCTCCGCGATCGAGGGATCGAGGTGGTGGCACACCATCAGCATGTCGAGATGCTCGTCGATGGTGTTGCGGGTAAACGGCCGCGTCGGATTGGTCGAGGACGGCAGCACGTTCTTCAGGCCCGCAATCTTGATGATGTCAGGCGCGTGCCCGCCGCCGGCACCCTCGGTGTGGAAGGCATGGATGGTGCGGCCCTTGAACGCCTTGATCGTGTCCTCGACGAAACCTGACTCGTTCAGCGTATCGGAATGCAGCATGACCTGGACATCGTAATCGTCGGCGACCGACAGGCAATTGTCGATCGCAGCCGGCGTCGTGCCCCAATCCTCGTGCAGCTTCAGCGCGCAGGCGCCGGCCTTGATCATCTCGACCAGGGCGGCCGGGCGCGAGGCGTTGCCCTTGCCGGAGATGCCCAGATTGACCGGGAAGGCATCGAACGACTGGATCATCCGCCCCATGTGCCACGGGCCCGGCGTGCAGGTGGTGGCGAAGGTGCCGTGCGACGGGCCGGTGCCGCCGCCGAGCATCGAGGTGACGCCGGACATCAGCGCGTGATCGATCTGCTGCGGGCAGATGAAATGGATGTGGCTGTCGAAGCCGCCAGCGGTGAGGATTTTTCCCTCGCCCGCGATCACGTCGGTACCGGGGCCGATGATGATGGTGACACCGGGCTGAATGTCGGGATTGCCGGCCTTGCCGATCGCCGAAATCATGCCCTCCTTGATCGCGACGTCGGCCTTCACGATGCCCCAATGGTCGACGATCAGCGCATTGGTGATGACGGTGTCGGCCGCGCCCTGCTTGTTGGTGACTTGCGACTGCCCCATGCCGTCGCGGATCACCTTGCCGCCGCCGAACTTCACCTCCTCGCCATAGGTGGTGAAATCCTTCTCGACCTCGATGATGAGATCGGTGTCGGCCAGCCGCACCCTGTCGCCGGTGGTCGGGCCGAACATGTCGGCATAGACGGAACGTTTGATCTTGACGGACATCACAAGCCCCGTTTGCGTTTGAATGTTTGGTGGATCACAGCAACGCCCTCGCTGCTTTCACGGCATCGTCGAATTTCGTGTCGAGCCATGGATTGCCGCCGCGGCAGCCCGCGACCACCTGCTCAGCCCAGCCGGCATAGTCGGCGAGCTCGTCGCGCTCCTCAGTGGTCGGATCGGACTGAATGCGCGCCCCGATATTGCTGACCTTGTCGGCGATCTTGATCAGCTTTGCGCTGGGAGATTTATGCGGAGCGTCCTCGATTTGCTTCCGCCGGCGCTCAGCCTTGGGCAGGTCCATATCGTCGGTGCATTCGACCACGAGCGAGGCGACACGCTCCGATAATCTCTGCGCGAGCTCCTCGCGCGTGGTGTCGGTGTCTTCGATTGAATCATGCAGCCAGCCGGCTGCAACCAGCTCGGCATCGGCACCGTCGGTCGCGGTGGCGAGCAGGTTCGCGACTTCGGCGAGATGATTGATATAGGGCTCGTTGCCGCGTCCCTTGCGCGCCACGCCATTGTGACGGCGCGCGGCAAGTTCGGCGGCTTCGGAGATGAGGCGGATGGGCGACAGCATGGCAAAGACCTCCGTTTCTGCCTCAACCGCGCCGCGCCGTGCTCGTTCCTGTACTCACAGCTTCCCCATGACGTCGCCACGAAAACCATAAATGGTCTTCTTGCCGGCGAGCGCGACGAGCTGGATGTCGCGGGTCTGGCCGGGTTCGAAGCGGACGGCTGTGCCGGCGGCGATGTCGAGGCGCATTCCGCGGGCTTTCTTGCGGTCGAATTTCAGCGCCGGGTTGGTCTCGAAGAAATGGTAGTGCGAGCCGACCTGGATCGGGCGGTCGCCGGTGTTGGCGACCGTCAGCGTCACGGTCTTGCGGCCGGCATTGAGCTCGATCTCGCCGTCCTGGATGAAGGTTTCGCCGGGGATCATGCGTCTTACTCCTACCTGATCGGCTCGTGCACGGTGACGAGCTTAGTCCCGTCCGGGAACGTCGCCTCGACCTGGATGTCGTGGATCATCTCGGGAATGCCCGGCATCACCTGCTCGCGGGTGAGGACCTGCGCGCCGGATTGCATCAGCTCGGCGACGGTGCGGCCGTCGCGCGCGCCTTCGAGGATGAAATCGGAGATGATCGCGATCGATTCGGGATGGTTAAGCTTGACGCCGCGGTCCAGCCGGCGGCGGGCCACGATGGCCGCCATCGAAATCAGAAGCTTGTCCTTTTCGCGGGGAGACAGGTTCATGAAGAATCTCTTCCGTTCAACACGTCAATTCAGCCACAGGCGCGGCAGCGCGGCACCGGTGCGCGCCAGCACGGCCATCATGTCGGCGCGCAAACGCGCCGCATCTTGGGCACAGAACCGCGCCATTGCAAAGCCATTCCAGGCGGATATCCCGACCTCGCCGGAGAATGCGTCCGACGTCTCACGGATGCGCTCGATCAATGCCTCGTCACCGGGCACGATCAGGGCCGTGCCGATCGCAGCACCGCCATTGGCAAACGCGGATCGCCCAAGTTTTGCGCCGATGTTGCCGTCGAGCCTGACAGTCTCGGCGAATACAAGCCTGCCGCCGCGACGCAGCCGCCAGCGGTCGACGAACTCGCCCTGCTCCATCCGTTCGCCCATGGCGGTGCGGCCGAACACGACAATTTCGCAAAGCAGCAGCGAAGCCGTCTCATCTAACTCTATGTTGAAGCGGCGATGGACACGGGCGCGGTCGAACAGGATCGTCTCTTGCGGCAACCAGCCGAGATGCGCGCCCGCGCCGACCTTCAAGGCGATATTGAGCTGCGCCGCCCCTCCCGGCGCACGATAGACCTTCTCGGCCGCCGCCGTGGTCAATGTCAGGCGCGAGCCCTGGCCAGCTGCGATGTCGATATCGAAGCAGTCGCCGCCGGCGACACCGCCCGCCGTGTTGACGAACACGCCGGAGAGCCCGTCGTCTTCCGGCGAGGGAAAGCGTACGCGCAGCGAGCCGGACTCATACAAGGTGCCGCGACGCGTCACGCCGTCGCGGGCATGCACGTCGAAGCGCACCGCGCCGCGGGCACGGTTGGCTTCGAACACCGAAGACGTCGCTGAAACGTCGCTGCGCATCCGTCTCCCCAGCCGGTCGCGGCAGAAATTTTCGGATTACAGCGCCATCTGGCGGCTGATTTCGGCCGGATCGAGATTGGAGCGGTCGCAGGTGAACTTCACCGCGCCGCGATCCATCACGGCAAAACTGTCGCCGAGTTCGCAGGCAAAGTCGAGATATTGTTCGACCAGCACGATGGCGATGTTGCCGAGATTGCGCAAATAGGAGATGGCGCGGCCGATGTCCTTGATGATCGAGGGCTGAATGCCTTCGGTCGGCTCGTCGAGCAGGAGCAGTTTTGGCCGCATCACCAGCGCACGGCCGATCGCGAGCTGCTGCTGCTGGCCGCCGGAGAGGTCGCCGCCGCGACGGCCAAGCATCGATTGCAGTACCGGAAACAGCGAGAACACGTCGTCCGGAATATTCCTGTCCTCACGCTTGAGCGGGCCGAATCCGGTCTTGAGGTTCTCCTCGACCGTCAGCAGCGGAAAGATCTCGCGACCCTGCGGCACGAACCCGATGCCCTTGCGGGCCCGCTCATAGGGCTTGAGGCCGGTGATGTCGCTGCCGTCGAACACGATTGCGCCGGACGAGATCGGATATTGCCCGACCATGGCGCGCAGCAGCGAGGTCTTGCCGACGCCGTTGCGCCCGAGCACGCAAGTCACCTTGCCGGGCTCGGCCGCGATCGAGACGCCGCGCAGCGCCTGCGCCGCGCCGTAGAACAGGTTGATGTCCTTGACCTCAAGCATCGCTCAGCGCCCCAGATACACTTCGATGACCCGCTCGTTGGACGAGACCTGGTCGATGGTTCCTTCCGCGAGCACCGTGCCTTCGTGCAGGCAGGTGACCTTGACGCCGAGCTCGCGCACGAACGTCATGTCGTGCTCGACCACCATCACGGTGTGGGTCTTGTTGATCTCTTTCAGCAGCTCGGCGGTGAGATGCGTCTCGACGTCGGTCATGCCGGCGACGGGCTCGTCGACCAGCAGCAGTTTTGGGTCCTGCGCCAGCAGCATGCCGATCTCGAGCCATTGCTTCTGGCCATGGCTGAGGCTGCCCGCAAGGCGATTGCGCGCGTCAGTGAGGCGGATGGTCTCCAGCACCTTGTCGATGCGTTCCGATTCCGGTTTGCTGCCGCGCCAGAACAACGTGCCCTTGACGCTGTGGTCGACATTGAGCGCGAGCAGCAAATTGTCCTGCACGGTCTGGCTCTCGAATACCGTCGGCTTCTGGAATTTGCGGCCGATGCCGAGCTCGGCGATACGGGTCTCGTCGAGCCGCGTCAGATCGGTGACGCCGTCGAACAGCACTGTACCCTCGTCGGGCTTGGTCTTGCCGGTGATGATGTCCATCATCGTGGTCTTGCCGGCGCCGTTCGGCCCGATGATGGCGCGCATCTCGCCGGGCGCGAGCGTCAGCGACAGATTGTTGATGGCGTGGAAGCCGTCGAACGAGACGTGCACGCCGTCGAGATAGAGCAGTGCGGACGTCGCGCGGGTGTCCATGACATTCATTGCGCCTACTCCGCCATCTTCGGTTCGGTGACGCCGTCCTCAGCCGCCGCGCTCGCAACGATCGCGCCGGCGCGTTTTTCCTTCGTCGAGTCCCACCAGGCGTTGAAGGTGCCGACGATGCCCTTCGGCAGCAGCAGCGTCACCAGGATGAACATCGCACCCAGCATGAACAGCCAGTACGGCGCCAGCATGCCCGAGGTGAATACGGTCTTGGCGTAATTGACCACGACGGCGCCGAGCGCGGCGCCGACCAGCGTGCCACGCCCGCCGACCGCGACCCAGATCACCGCCTCGATCGAGTTCCCGGGCGCGAATTCGGATGGGTTGATGATGCCGACTTGCGGCACATAGAGCGCACCGGCGACGCCGGCCATGCAGGCCGAGAGCGTGAACACGAACAGCTTGTAGGATTCGACGCGATAGCCGAGGAAGCGGCTGCGCGATTCCGCATCGCGGATGGCGATCAGGACCTTGCCGAGCTTGGAGGACACGACCGAGCGGCAGATCAGAAAGCTGAGGATCAGCGCTAGGCAGCTCAGCGCGAACAGCGCGGCACGGGTGCCCTCGGCCTGCACGTTGAATCCCAAAATGTCCTTGAAATCGGTCAGGCCGTTGTTGCCGCCGAAGCCAAAGTCGTTGCGGAAGAAGGCGAGCAGCAGGGCATAGGTCATCGCCTGCGTGATGATCGAAAGATACACGCCGGTGACACGTGAGCGGAAGGCGAGCCAGCCGAAGCAGAAGGCGAGCAGCCCGGGCACGACCAGCACCATCAGCGCCGCGAACCAGAACATGTCGAAGCCGTACCAGGACCAGGGCAGCTTCGAATAGTTCAGGAACACCATGAAGTCGGGCAGGACCGGATTGCCGTAGACGCCGCGGGTGCCGATCTGCCGCATCAGATACATGCCCATGGCGTAACCGCCGAGCGCGAAGAACGCACCGTGGCCGAGCGAGAGAATGCCGCAATAGCCCCAGATCAGGTCGATCGAGAGTGCCAGGATGGCGTAGCAGACATATTTTCCCCAGAGCGCGACGAGATAGGTCGGCACTTGCAGGAACGAGCCCGCGGGGAGCAGCAGGTTGGACAGCGGAATCAACACGCCCAGCGCGGCGACAACCAGCAGGAAAATCGTCGCGCCGCGGTCCAGCGATCGCGTCAGCATGTGAGGGGTCATGCTTCCACCGCACGGCCCTTGAGCGCGAACAGGCCGCGCGGCCGCTTTTGAATGAACAGGATGATGAGAACCAGGATGGCGATCTTGCCGAGCACGGCACCGGCGACCGGCTCCAGGAATTTGTTGGCGATGCCGAGCGTGAAGGCGCCGACCAGGGTACCCCACAGATTACCGACACCGCCGAACACCACGACCATGAAGCTGTCGATGATGTAGCTCTGGCCGAGATTGGGGCTGACATTGTCGATCTGCGACAGCGCCACGCCGGCGATGCCCGCGATGCCCGAGCCGAGCCCGAAGGTCAGTGCGTCAACGCGCGAAGTCGCGATACCCATCGAGGCCGCCATGCGGCGGTTCTGCGTCACCGCGCGCATCTCGAGCCCGAGCGCGGTGTAGCGCAGCATCGCCAGCAGGATCGCGAACACCGCTAGCGTGAAGACGAGGATCCAGAGCCGGTTATAGGTGATGGTGATCTGGCCGAGCTCGAACGCGCCGCTCATCCAGGAGGGATTGCCGACTTCGCGATTGGTCGGGCCGAACATGGTACGCACCGCCTGCTGGAGCACCAGCGACAGGCCCCAGGTCGCGAGCAGCGTTTCCAGCGGACGGCCATAGAGGAAGCGGATGATGCTGCGCTCGATCAGCACGCCGATGGCGCCGGCGACGACGAAGGCGAGCGGCACCGCGATCAACAGCGAATAGTCGAACAGGCCGGGAAAGCGGGTGCGGATCACCTCCTGCACCACGAAGGTGGTGTAGGCGCCGATCATCACCATCTCGCCATGGGCCATGTTGATGACGCCCATCACGCCGAAGGTGATGGCGAGCCCGATCGCGGCGAGCAGCAGCACCGAGCCCAGTGAGAGACCGTACCAGGCATTCTGAACCGTGGACCAGACCGCGAGCGAGCTCTGGATCGAACCGATTGCGCTCGCCGCGGCCTTGGTCACCGAGGCCGGCTGGTCGCCCATGCCGGTGAGCAGTCCCAACGCTTCCTGGTCGCCGCGGGCCTTGAGAGTGGCGACCGCCTCGAGCTTCTCGACCTCGGTGGCATCAGACTTGAACAGCAGGATCGCCGCACGGGCGTCGCCCAGCGCAGCCTTGATGGATTTGTTGGTCTCCTTGGCCAGCGCGCCATCAACCGCCTCGAGCGCCGTCTCCTCGTGCGACTTGAAGACGGATTGCGCAGCCTGGAGCCGCGTTCCGACATCCGGCGACTGAAGCGTCAGGCTGCCGATCGCGGCATCGACGCTACGGCGCAGGCGGTTGTTGAGACGCACCGCGCTCGCGCTGTCGGGAACGCTGGCGACGGGCTCGCCGGTCGCGGCATCGATCGACTTGCCGTCGGCACCGGTGACGTAAACCTTCTTGCTGTCAGGGTCGGCCATGAGACGGCCGTCCTGAAGCGCGCTGATGATGGGAAGGGCCAGCTTGTTGCCGCTGCTTGCGACGACGCCGATCGCCTCATCCGTGTCGGAGAAGTCATCATTGGCGAATTTGGCGACCGCATCCTCGAACGGACCGGCGAAGGCCGGCAGTGCGAACGCGATCAGGAATAGCGAGAGGACAAAGGTACAGAGACGAGCGGACAAATTGGTTGGCACTGTGGATCACCCCGGCAGAAGTGGGGAGAAGGCGGCGGAATAGCCGCCTCCTCCCGTCGTGCATTAGAACGTCAGATCGGGATCAGGAGCCCGAGCCGAGGCACTTGTTGGTCTTGGTGTTGAAGTTGCCGCACTTCTTCCCGACCCAGTCGCCGACCAGGTCCTTGGAGCCGTCGAGCTCCTTCGACCAGGCGTCGCCCGCGACAAGACCCGGGGTCTTCCACACCACGTCGAACTGGCCATTGGCTTTGATTTCGCCAATGAACACCGGCTTGGTGATGTGATGGTTCGGAAGCATCTTGGAGGTGCCGCCGGTCAGGTTCTTGGCTTCGATGCCGGGCAGCGCGTCGATCACCTTGTCCGGATCGGTCGACTTCACCTTCTCGACCGCCTTGACCCACATGTCGAAACCGATGACGTGAGCTTCCATCGGATCGTTGGTCACGCGCTTCGGATTCTTGGTGTAGGTCTGCCAGGCCTTGATGAACTTCTCGTTCTCGGGCGACTTGATCGACTCGAAGTAGTTCCAGGCCGCGAGATGACCCAGCAGCGGCTTGGTGTCGATGCCGGCGAGCTCTTCCTCACCCACCGAGAACGCGACCACCGGGATGTCCTTCGCCTTGATACCCTGGTTGCCGAGCTCCTTGTAGAAGGGAACGTTGGCGTCGCCGTTGATGGTCGAGACCACGGCGGTCTTCTTGCCGGCCGAGCCGAACTTCTTGATGTCGGCCACGATCGTCTGCCAGTCGGAGTGACCGAACGGCGTGTAGTTGATCATGATGTCTTCCTGGGCGACACCCTTCGACTTCAGATAGGCTTCCAGGATCTTGTTGGTGGTGCGCGGATAGACGTAGTCGGTGCCCGCGAGCACCCAGCGCTTCACCTTCTCGTCCTTCATCAGATAGTCGACGGCGGGGATCGCCTGCTGGTTCGGCGCAGCACCCGTATAGAACACGTTACGCTCGGACTCTTCGCCCTCGTACTGCACGGGGTAGAACAGGATGTTGTTCAGCTCCTTGAACACCGGGAGCACCGACTTGCGCGACACTGAGGTCCAGCAGCCGAACACGACCGAGACCTTGTCCTTGGTGATCAGCTCACGGGCCTTTTCGGCGAACAGCGGCCAGTTCGAAGCGGGATCGACCACGACGGCTTCGAGCTTCTTGCCGAGCACGCCGCCCTTCTTGTTCTGCTCGTCGATCAGGAAGAGGATGGTGTCC
This sequence comes from Bradyrhizobium sp. 1, assembly GCF_023073315.1. Classification (GTDB taxonomy): domain Bacteria; phylum Pseudomonadota; class Alphaproteobacteria; order Rhizobiales; family Xanthobacteraceae; genus Bradyrhizobium. Next base: position 365,488 of record NZ_JADPJH010000034.1, read on the forward strand.
TTCAGCGTGGTTTCGCTGATCGCCATCGTGCCGGAGAGAGAATGCAGGACGCCGACCTTGATGGTGTCGTCCGCGGCCTTCGCGCCAGAAATGGAAGCCAGACCGAGCATCAGTCCGGCGGTCGCGGCGAGCACGCCGCGGCGGCTAAATGACGCCGCTATATCGTGTGTGGATTTGCTAAGCATATTTGTATCATCTCCCTGACGCAGACGTGAAAAAAGACGCTGCGAAACGGCCCCACGGCCGCCTGCGATTAACGGAATCGCAAGAACCATGCCATGGGATTGGCATACGCCAAGCCACTGGTTTCATTTGGGAAATTTGCAGAAATCAAAGTTTCGCCGCAGTCTCTTTGCTCAAAACTTGGGCGAATAAAATGTATGCTAATGCGGCATGCGGCTTATTTATTAAGCAAAATGATGCCTCTGTCTAAATTTCTGGCACAACTATTTTTGCACCGCAATCGCCGTTTGAAGCTGCGTTGCCTTGAAAGCGCCCCCTGAATGTTCCATATGAGTGTCCGAGACCTCTTGCGAATCAAGTGGTCGTTGCGAGCCGCGTGTTCTTAAGCCCTTCCGGGCGTCTGGCTTGCCCCATATCTCCCAAGCCATCCGACACCCCAAACACGCAGGTGTCTTCTCGACACCCTCTCGCGCGCGCCGCGCTCTATGCGCCGGGCGCCCGCTTTTGACATGGAAAGAACCCACCTTTTGACTTCGTTTCAGGACTTCGGCCTCGCCGAACCGATCGCTCGCGCTCTTCTCGAAGAGAATTACGTCACTCCCACCCCGATCCAGGCCCAGACCATCCCGACGGCGTTGACCGGCCGGGACGTCGTCGGCATCGCCCAGACCGGCACCGGCAAGACCGCCTCCTTTGCGCTGCCGATCCTGCACCGCCTGCTCGAGAACCGCATCAAGCCGCAGCCCAAGACCTGCCGCGTGCTGGTGCTCTCGCCAACCCGCGAGCTTTCGGGGCAGATCCTCGACAGCTTCAACGCCTATGGCCGCCACATCCGTCTGTCCTCGACGCTTGCCATCGGCGGCGTACCGATGGGCCGCCAGGTCCGCGCACTGATGCAGGGCGTGGACGTGCTGGTCGCCACGCCCGGCCGTTTGCTCGACCTCGTGCAGAGCAACGGGCTGAAGCTCGGCAGCGTCGAATTCCTCGTGCTCGACGAGGCCGACCGCATGCTCGACATGGGCTTCATCAACGACATCCGCAAAATCGTCGCCAAGCTGCCGATCAAGCGGCAGACGCTGTTCTTCTCGGCCACCATGCCGAAGGATATCGCCGAGCTCGCCGACGCCATGCTGCGTGATCCCGCCCGCGTCGCCGTGACTCCGGTCTCCTCGACCGTGGAGCGCATCCAGCAGCGCATTATCCAGGTCGACTTCTCGGCCAAGCCGACGTTCCTTGCCAAGCTGTTGAAACAAGAGCCGGTCAACCGCGCCTTGGTTTTCACCCGCACCAAGCACGGCGCCGACAAGGTCGTGAAGACGCTTGAGAAGGCCGGCATTCCCGCCAGCGCCATCCATGGCAACAAGTCGCAGAACCATCGCGAGCGGACGCTCGCCCAATTCCGCACGGGCGAGATCCGCACGCTGGTCGCCACCGACATCGCCGCCCGTGGCATCGATGTCGACGGCATCACCCACGTCATCAATTTCGACCTGCCCAACGTGCCCGAGACCTATGTGCACCGCATCGGCCGCACCGCGCGCGCCGGCGCCGAGGGCACCGCGATCTCGCTGGTCGCAGGCGGCGAGGAGCTCGCCTATCTCCGCGACATCGAGCGGCTGATCAAGGTGACGCTGCCGCGCGAGGATCTCCGCACCGACGCCGGCCGCCGCGATGCGGGTCCTCCCGCGCCGCAGCAGCGACAGGGCCGAGGCGGCCGCCCGGGCCAGCGTCCGCAGGGCGCAAGACATGGTGAGGCAAGACATGGTGAGGGACGGCACGGTGACGGACGACGAACGGACGAAAGCCGTGCCGACGGACGCCACCATAGCGCCGGCAAGCAGGGCGACGGACGGCATGCCGATGCAAGACATGCTGAAGGACGGCATGCTGAAGGAAGGCACCCTGATGCAAGGCCCGGCAACGGCCCGAAGACTTCCAAGGGTTCCGGCCGCCGCCGGCCCGGCGGCAAGACGCATTCTTCGCCAAACGATCGGTCAGAACAGCGTCCTGCGCATAGCGCAGGCAAGCCTGATGGGATACAAGGCGTTGCCTTTTTGCGCCGCGAGAGTCGGCCGAACGGCCAATCCACCCGCAAACCCCATTCGCACTAGCCGTCCACGACCTGGAGAAATTCATGGCTAAGGAAGAGCTGATCCAGTTCGAAGGACTGGTCACCGAAATCCTCCCCGACGCACGCTACCGCGTGCAGCTCGACGCCGGACACGAGATCGTCGCCTACACCGCCGGCAAGATGAAGAAGAACCGCATCAAGACGCTGGCGGGCGACCGCGTGACGGTGGAGATGTCGCCCTACGACCTCGAGAAGGGCCGACTGATTTTCCGCCACAAGGACGAACGTCCCAGCGGGGTGGGCGGACCTCCCCGTCCCGGACAGCGCGGTGGCCAGTTCCGCCGCCGCTGATCCGCTTCCAGCGCGTCAGTCATGGAACTAAAATTCTGACCTGTATGCTGATCCGCCGTGGACCCACGGCGGATCAAAAAATCGTGCACGTCAGGATTGTTTCGGGACCTTGTTTCCAATAAAATGCGCCAATCGATTTTCGGCCGGACGACATTAGCATCCACCGGTACAGCCGGTTCAGACACGCTGACGACCCTTCCAAAAATTCGATCTAACCTGCCTGCGCAAGCGGGCTCTGACATTGTGTATTTGAGAAGGGACTACCCCCATGAGCATGGGAACCGTGAAGTGGTTTAACGCGACCAAGGGCTTCGGCTTCATCCAGCCCGACGATGGCGGCCAGGACGTGTTCGTTCACATCAGCGCCGTCGAGCGTGCGGGCCTCGGCACGCTGCGCGAAGGCCAGAAGCTCTCCTACGAGATCGTCGCCGACCGCCGTTCCGGCAAGTCGGCAGCGGACAACCTGCGCTCCGCCGGTTGAGCTCCCCGGGCTTTCGGCCCGGATCAACAAACCAAGGCAAAAGGCCGTGCGAGACGCACGGCCTTTTTTCATTCGCGATAAATCGCGGACGCTCAGTAGGCCGTACAGGCCGTATCCGGGCTGTAATAGACGCAGGTGGACTGGCGCGGGCGGGTATAGGCGACGTCGCTCAGCGTGATCGAATTCTTGAGCACATAGCCGACCGACGGCGTGTAGCTGTAGCTGACCTCGCTGAAGATCAGATAGGTGCCGGCGATCGCAAGCGTCGAGGGAATCGTGACCGCCGATTTCGCCGCCCGCGGCACCGATCCCTTGCTCCACTGCACATGCGCTTGCAAGGTCGAGGGATCGACATAGAGCTCGGTGATCGTCGACGACGCCGGCGTGGCGTCGTAGGGCGTCATGATGGCGGTCGAGGCGGCGAAGAAATTGGTCATGTCGGTATCGCCGACCGACGTCGACTGCGAGGTGAGGTCCGACAGCGTCCGCGCCATCAGCGTCACCTTGCGATCGATCGCCACGGCCGACGAGAACTCGACCGTGCCGAAGAACATCACCAGCATCAGTGGAACGATCACCGCGAATTCGGTCGCCGCCAGACCTCTGCCGTCGGCAAGGAATTCGTGCGCCGTGAGACGCGTCGTCCGCCAGAATTTCGCAATCGCCTGCATCGCTCCGCCGATCCGTGGTCCTAGGTTTTGAGCATGATCGTTTCGGAAAACCGCTTCACGCTTTTCCGGATCATGCCTCAGTAAGGCTCGTTCTTGAACGCGGCCGTGGCCACCAGCAGCCGCTTGCTGCCAGTGAGATTGGAGATGTTGTAGCCGAGCCCGGTGACGAACAGCGGCCACTGGTAGAACAGCCTGACGACCACGATGTCGCCGGCGTTGCCCGGGCTGTAGTTCATGCTCGTGTCGAAATTTCCGGAGCCGTTGATGTGGCTCGGCAGCGTCACCGCCGAGAAGGACGAGAAGCTCGAGACGTCGACATAGAGACTATTGCAGTCGAACAGCGCCGGGATCTGGGCGCAGACGTAAGTCTTGAACGTCGTTTGCGAGCAGGCCGTGCTGACGCCGGAGACCGCGCAGGCCGTCACCGAGCCGGATTGCGCCTGCCCGGTCAGGACCACGCGGGCGGAATTCTGCGTGATGGTCTCGAGCACCTGGCTCGCGAAGAACATGATCGCCGTTTCGATGATGGCGAACAGCAGTGCGAAGAAGACCGGCGCGACCAGCGCGAACTCGACGGCGGCGGAGCCGCGGCGGTTGCCGCGAAATCGGCGCAGCGCGGCGAGGAACGTAAATCTCTTGGGTGCAGGCGATGGCATCGCGTCAAATTCCCCGGCAGCGGCGATCATCTGCCCTGTTCAATAGCGGAAACAGATTGTTTAAGTGTTTCAGGCGATCCGCACGCGGCGGACCGCGCCGTCAAGGATGCGTTAACCACGGACAATCCGAAGGAGACGGAAAAGGGCGAACCTGGAAGAGAGCTCTTCATCGCGCGCGTGTCCGGACCGGATCATGCGATCCAGCCCGGGCAAATCCGCCGATCGGTCTTGCTAGTTGGTTTTGGCGCCCGCACCGGCGCCGCCGCTGGCATTGCTGCTCAGCGAACCGGCCTGGCTCATCGTGGTGTTGAAGTAGTTGTCGCTGTCGCCCAGCGTCACGCGACGCTGGCACTGCGGCATGCAGCTGTAGGACTCGCGCTCGATCCCGCGATAGACGGTGACGAGGCGGTCACTCGGGCCTTCGACCTGGATCTGGCGGTCCACCAGGATCTCGCCGCTCCGGTCGAGCGCGATGAAATTGGTGGCGCCATAGCCCTTCCCGGTCACGACGATCATGCCGCCGGGCTGGAGCGTGACATCGGCGATCAGGGGATTGCCGACCACGATGGTCGCCACCTTGCCGGGCAGCCGGACCAGCTTGGCCTGGTCGACATTGACGGCGATGGTATCGGCGGTGGGCTCGGCAAGGCCGGCAGCCGGCGATGCCAGCACCGCGGCCGCAACCAGAAGACAGACGCGCGCATGACGGCGCAGCAGTTGTTTACGCATACTCTTACTCCCGGGACGTCACAAACCGGCAGAAGCGATACAGCGGAGCCGGCGCCCGACCCCGCTAACCTGCCCTCAATTCGTGAACGTTCCGCAAATTCGCCGACTATTGTTTGAGCGGATTGGCGTTTTCCGTAACCTCGCTAGCGACGGAACGGATAAGCGAGCTGGCCCGCGATCTCCTTCGGCATGGTCGCTTCGTCCTTGCCGTAATCCTGCGGCAGCTGCCCCTCCGGCATGCGGAAGGTGCCGAACAGCACATCCCAGATCGGGAACGTGCCGGCGAAATTGGTGTCGCCGCCCTCTACGAGCGGAGTGTGGTGCCAGCGGTGAAACACCGGGGTCGCCAGCACATATCTGAACGGCCCGAAGGTCCAGTTCAGGTTGGCGTGCACGAAGGCCGAATGGAAGGTCGTGAACGGAGCGACCCAGACCATGACGTTGGGGGAGATGCCGGCGATCAGCAGCACGACGTCGACGCCGATCGTGCCGAGCACGAGATTGACCGGATGGAAGCGGGCCGCCGAGATCCAGCTGATCTCTTCCGAGGAGTGATGGATCGCGTGGTACTTCCAGAACTCACCGCCATGGAACAGCCGGTGCAGCCAGTACAGCATGAAATCGGACAGGACCAGGAACAGCACGGCCTGCATCCAGAGCGGCAATTGCGCCAGCGGGCCGTGGCCGTTGTCGTAGAAGGCGATGAGATCGTCGGCGTCATGGATGTTGAAGAGAAGGCTCGCACCGACGATCAGGAGCCCGATCCGCATGGTGCGGGCAAACACCGGAACGAAGAACCAGTAGCAGATGTCGGTGACGATCTCCCGCTTGCGCCACCACGGAATACCGGGATTGCAGGCCCAGAAATGCTCGAGCACCGTGAAGACCAGCGCGAGCACGAAGGTGACGGGGACCACTTTCGCGATGGTCTCGCCGAGCATCAGGGCGACTTCCATGGGCAGGCTCGACATCGTCGCCTCTCTTCCGAACAGCTGGTCCGCCTTAGGCCTACTCCGTGAAATTTAAGGGAGGGTGAAGCCAGTGGCGCGCTTGCAGCAGATCAGGAACCAAAGCGAAATCCAGCGGGGGCCTTAAGGCGAAATTCACTCTGGGCAAAAGCATCGCGCAGTATTCGGGTTTGCACGGTCGAATTAACTCTACCGAAAGAGCTCGGCTCTCATGGTCACAGCGTCAAAGACAGCGCCGAACGAGGCGATCCAACCCAGATGGAGTTATGTTCATGAAGAACCTGATTGCGCGTTTCGCCAAGGATGAATCCGGCGCCACCGCCATCGAATACGGTCTGATCGCCGCCGGCATCGCGCTGGCCATCATCACCGTCGTCAACAACCTCGGCAGCACGCTGAACACCAAGTTCGGTTCGATCAGCACCTCGCTGAAGTAAGCGACCGACCATCGATGGCAAAAGCCCCGGACCTCCGGGGCCTTTGTTTTTTTGAGCACGGCGAGTTCCAGTGGCGTTGCGCGAGTACAGATCCGATGCCGCGGTTGCGGCGCGCAAGACGGAGGCGATGCCGATCGGCTCGCCGGCCTACTGGGTCTGCCTTGCCTTGCTGGTTGCGACGGTCGCACTCGCCGCGCGCATCGCCAGTCTCTGGTGAGCACGCCTCTCGCGGGTTCCAGCCGTTGCGGCCGCAGCCGCCGTTGTCGGTTTGTTTAGCACTGCCGGCTAGCATCGCCCGACGCCAGATCCCCCAGGCCTCAAGACGCAGCCCATGATCCTCGACCTTGCGCGCCTTCTGCTGTTTCCGGCCCTGATGGCGTTCGCCGCCGCGAGCGATCTCTTCACGATGACGATCTCGAACCGCGTCTCGCTGGCGCTGGTCGCGGGCTTCTTCGCGCTCGCCTTCGCCGGTGGCATGGCACCTTACGAGATGCTGAGCCATGTCGGCGCCGGTGCGTTGCTCCTGGTCGTGGCTTTCGGCTGCTTCGCGATGGGCTGGATGGGCGGCGGCGACGCCAAGATCGCAGCTTCCGTCGCGCTGTGGTTCGGCTTCGCCCAATTGATGGACTTCCTGCTCTACGCGTCGCTGTTCGGCGGAGCGCTGACGCTGCTCCTGCTCCAGTTCCGGCAATGGCCGTTGCCTTACGGGCTGGCGGGCCAGGCCTGGCTGGCACGGCTGCACGACAAGGAGAGCGGCATCCCCTACGGGATCGCGCTCACGCTTGGCGCGCTGATGATCTACCCGGAGACCGGATGGGTGAAGGCGATCGACCTCGCTCACTTCGCACTGCGCTGAACACACCGGGTAAACCCGGCGTTAAGCCGATTTAGATACGCCTCATTAACCATGCTTTGACGAATAGCTGGTCAACTGCCGATTACGGCGGCGGCAGCGTCGCGGCGTTTTGTGGAAAGTGAAGCGTATGAATAGGGCACGCATAGTCGTCCTGACGGTCGCCATCTGCGCCGGCGGTGTCGCCGCGTATCTGGCGAGCGGCTCGGACAATTCTGCGCCGCCTCCAGCGGCTCCGGTCGCGCAGCTTCCCACCGTCGACGTGCTGGTCGCCAAGAACGACATCGGCCTCGGCCAGACCGTCAAGCCGGAAGACGTGCAATGGCAGACCTGGCCGGCCGCAACCGCCAGCGCCACCTTCATCCGCCGCAACGAGCGTCCCGAGGGCGTGACCCAGGTGACCGGCTCGATCGCGCGCGCTCCGTTCATCCAGGGTGAGCCGATCCGCGACCAGAAGCTGGTCAAGCCCGAAGGCTCCGGCTTCATGGCCGCCATCCTGCCGACCGGCATGCGCGCGATCTCGACCGAGATTTCGCCGGAAACCGGCGCAGGCGGCTTCATCCTGCCCAACGATCGCGTCGACGTCCTTCTGACCCGCCGCCTCAAGAATCCCGACCAGAGCGGCGGCGCACCTGATGTCGTCACCTCCGAGATCATCCTGACCAATGTCCGCGTGCTGGCGATCGACCAGGCGCCGAAGGAGAAGGAGGGCCAGAACGCGGTGGTCGGCAAGACCGTGACCCTCGAGCTCAATCCGTCGCAGACCCAGGTGCTCACTTCGGGCCGCCAGGCGGGAACGCTGTCGCTGGCGCTGCGCAGCATCGTCGACGTCAAGATGAGCGAGATCACACTCGACGATTCCGCACAGAAGCGCGATGGCGTTTCGATCATTCGCTACGGCATCCCAAGCTCGACGGCGAAGGCACGATGAGGACTGTCGATATGAAATGCAGGGCAGATCTGGCGACGATGCGAACCTCTGTGGTTCGCGCCCTGTCGTTCTCGGCCGCCCTTGCGCTGGTGTTCAACCCGGCGCTGACCCCCGTGGTCGCCGCCGACTACCGCCCGGTGGCGCAGGTTGCGGCCGACGGCCAGATGAATGCGCGCTTCCTCTCGCTCGGCGTCGGCAAGTCGATCGTGATCGACCTGCCGCGCGACATCAAGGACGTGCTGGTCGCAGATCCCAAAATCGCCAATGCGGTAGTGCGCTCGGCGCAGCGCGCCTACATCATCGGCGCCTCGGTCGGCCAGACCAACATCGTGTTCTTCGATTCCGCCGGCCAGCAGATCGCGGCCTATGACATCGCGGTCAAGCGCGACCTCAACGGCGTCCGGGCCGCGCTGAAGCAGGTGTTGCCAAACTCCGACATCCAGATCGACGGGCTCGGTGACGGCATCATCCTGACCGGCACTGCGGCAAACCCGATGGAGGCGCAGCAGGCCAACGATCTCGCTGCGCGCCTCACCGGCGATCCCAACAAGGTGGTCAACTCGGTCGTGGTCCGCGGCCGCGACCAGGTCATGCTCAAGGTCACGGTGGCCGAGGTCCAGCGCAATATCGTCAAGCAGCTCGGCATCGACCTCACCGCGAACCTGAACTACGGCACCTCGGTCGTAAGCTTCACCAACTCCAATCCATTCACGGCTCTCGGCCGCAACCTCGTCGACGGCAACAATCTGACCACGAAGTTCGGCGCGACGCCGTCAGTGCAGGCCACCCTGCGCGCGATGGAAACCGCGGGCGTGATCCGGACGCTGGCCGAGCCGAACCTGACCGCGATCTCCGGTGAGTCCGCGACCTTCATCGCCGGCGGCGAATTCCCGGTGCCGGCAGGCTATGCTTGCGACCCGACCACGCATGTCTGTACCACCCAGATCAGCTTCAAGAAGTTCGGCATCTCGCTCAACTTCACCCCCATCGTCCTGACCGAAGGCAAGATCAGCCTGCGGGTGATGACCGAGGTCTCGGAGCTGTCGAACGAAAATGCGATCACCCTGTCCCAGGCCGTGACCTCGACGGCCGTGAACTCGCTGACGGTGCCCTCGATCAGGACTCGCCGCGCCGAGACCTCGCTGGAGATTCCCTCCGGCGGCGCGATGGCGATGGCCGGCCTGATCCAGCAGCAGACCAAGCAGGCGGTGAGCGGATTACCGGGACTGATGCAGCTCCCGGTCTTGGGCACGCTGTTCCGCAGCCGGGACTTCGTCAACAACGCAACCGAGCTGGTCGTGATCGTGACGCCCTATATCGTCCGCGCAGTGGCGCAGAAGGACCTGTCGCGGCCGGATGACGGCTTCTCGGCGCCCGCCGATCCGCAGGCCGAGCTGATCGGCAACATCAACCGCATCTACGGCGTGCCCGGTAAAACCGAGCCGGCACGCAACTACCGCGGCACCTACGGTTTCATCACCGATTGAAGCGGAACGGGGACTTCACGATGACCACAAGACCACCCCAGCTTCGCAAACGCGCCACCGGCCTCGGTGGCGCGCTCGTCGGCATCGCGCTTGCGCTCGGCGGCTGTCAGCACGACGAGGCGGCGACCGCCTCCATTCCCGACGACTACAAGCAGCGTCATCCGATCGCGATCGAGGAACAGAACCGCTCGATCGTCGTCTTCGTCGGCCATGCCCGCGGCGGCTTGAGCGCCGCCCAACGCGCCGACGTGATGGGCCTGGCATCGGCCTGGCTGCACGAAGGCACCGGCGCCATCCATATCGACACCCCGTCCGGCACGCCCAACGCGCGCCCGGTCGCCGAAACGATGCGTGAGATCCAGGCGATGCTGGCAGCCGCGGGCATTCCGCCGCGCGGCGTAACCGTTCGCACCTACCAGCCGGAAGACAAGCGCTTCCTGCCGCCGATCCGGCTGACTTATTCCAGGATCGCCGCCGTCGCCGGTCCCTGCGGGCTGTGGCCGGAGGACATCGGTCCCTCGATGAAGAACAAGAGCTGGTTCGAGAACAAGGATTACTACAATTACGGCTGCTCCTATCAGCGCAACATGGCGGCCATGATCGACAATCCGGCGGATCTCGAGCAGCCGCGTTCCGAAACGCCGTCCTACACGACACGACGCACCGCGGCATTCGAGAAGTATCGCAAGGGAAATCCGACCGCGGTTACCTATCCTGAGGCCGAAAAGGCCAAACTCAGCGACACCGGCAAATGATCAGTTACGCTCGCCAGACACCAGAAGAGCAGCCGGATGCATCTCTCCCGCCGGTCGAGGAGCATATTGCGCCCGCACCGCGCGTTTCGGTCCAGGCCTTCTGCGAGACCGTGGAGACCGCTGCCGCGGTGCAGTCGGCCGGCGAGGATCGCCGTCTCGGCAAGGCCCATTTAAAGATCCAGATGGGCGGCATGGCGGCCGCGATCGAAGCCTACCGCTCGGCCCCCACGCCAAACGTGATCGTGCTCGAGAGCGACGCCCGCAACGACATCCTCGGCGGGCTCGACCATCTCGCTACCGTCTGCGACGCCGGCACCCGCGTCGTCGTGATCGGCCGCATCAACGATGTCATGCTCTATCGCGAGTTGGTGCGCCGCGGCGTCAGCGACTACGTGCTTGCGCCGGTCGGCGCGATCGACGTCGTGCGCTCGATCTGCAACCTGTTCTCGGCGCCGGAAGCCAAGGCGGTCGGCCGCATCATCGCCGTGGTCGGAGCCAAGGGCGGCGTCGGCGCCTCCACCATCTCACACAACGTCGCCTGGGCGATTGCGCGCGACCTCGCGATGGACGCGGTCGTAGCCGATCTCGACCTTGCCTTCGGCACCGCCGGCCTCGACTACAACCAGGACCCGCCGCAGGGCATTGCAGACGCCGTGTTCTCGCCCGACCGCGTCGATACGGCCTTCATCGACCGCCTGCTGTCGAAATGCACCGACCATCTCAGCCTGCTGGCGGCGCCGGCGACGCTCGACCGGGTCTATGATTTCGGCATTGACGCCTTCGACGCCGTGTTCGACACGCTGCGCTCCACCATGCCCTGCATCGTGCTGGACGTCCCGCACCAATGGTCGGGCTGGACCAAGCGCGCCCTGATCGGAGCCGACGACATCCTGATCGTGGCGGCGCCCGACCTTGCCAATTTGCGCAATACCAAGAACCTGTTCGACCTGCTGAAGGCCTCGCGCCCGAACGACCGGCCGCCGCTCTACTGCCTGAACCAGGTCGGCATCCCGAAAAGGCCCGAAATCGCCGCTGCGGAGTTCGCCAAGGCGATCGAGAGCCAGCCGGTCGTCTCGATCCCGTTCGAGCCGCAGATCTTCGGGTCGGCCGCAAACAACGGCCAGATGATCGCGGAGATCTCCGCTAACCACAAGTCGATCGAGATGTTCCTTCAGATCGCCCAGCGCCTGACCGGGCGCAGCGAGACGAAGAAACAAAAGTCGTCCTTGCTTTCACCCCTGATTGAGAAGTTGCGCGGAAAATAAGCCGCCGCAAGGAGTCGTTAAGTGTTCGGTAAGCGTAGCGGAACAGACACCGATACTCGGGCTCCCAAGCTCGGCGCCGTGTCGCCAGAGCCTGCCCCGGCTCCGGCGCCGACGGTGTCGCGCGCGCCGCCCCCGCCGGCCGTCGCCTCGCCGCCGCTCGCCCCGGCCAGGCCTGCGCCGACCATGGAGGCCCGCCGCTCGGATAATTATTACGAGGTCAAGGCGACCATCTTCGGCGCTCTGATCGAGGCCATCGACCTCGCCCAGCTTGCCAAGCTTGACTCCGAGTCCGCGCGCGAGGAAATCCGCGACATCGTCAACGAGATCATCGCGATCAAGAACATCGTGATGTCGATCGCCGAGCAGGAAGAGCTGCTCGACGATATCTGCAACGACGTGCTGGGCTACGGTCCGCTGGAGCCGCTGCTGTCGCGCGACGACATCGCCGACATCATGGTCAACGGCGCCAACACCGTCTTCATCGAAGTCAACGGCAAGATCCAGAAGACCGGAATCCGCTTTCGCGACAACCAGCAGCTGCTCAACATCTGCCAGCGCATCGTCAGCCAGGTCGGCCGGCGCGTCGACGAATCCTCGCCGATCTGCGACGCGCGCCTCGCCGACGGCTCCCGCGTCAACGCCATCGTGCAGCCGCTGTCGATCGACGGCCCCACGCTCACCATCCGCAAATTCAAAAAGGACAAGCTGACGCTGGATCAGCTCGTCAAGTTCGGCGCGATCTCGCCGGAAGGCGCCGAAATCCTCCAGATCATCGGCCGCGTCCGCTGCAACGTGCTGATCTCCGGCGGCACCGGCTCGGGCAAGACCACGCTGCTCAACTGCATGACCAACTATATCGAGCACGACGAGCGCGTCATCACCTGCGAGGACGCCGCCGAGCTTCAGCTGCAGCAGCCCCATGTGGTCCGGCTGGAAACCCGCCCGCCCAATATCGAGGGCGAGGGCCAGGTCACCATGCGGGAACTGGTGCGCAACTGCCTGCGTATGCGCCCCGAACGCATCATCGTCGGCGAAGTCCGCGGACCCGAGGCGTTCGACCTGCTCCAAGCCATGAACACCGGCCACGACGGCTCGATGGGCACGCTGCACGCCAACAATCCGCGCGAAGCGCTATCGCGGTGCGAATCCATGATCACGATGGGTGGCTTTTCGCTTCCATCGCGAACAATTCGCGAGATGATCTGCGCCTCGATCGACGTCATCGTCCAGGCCGCGCGCCTGCGCGACGGTTCGCGCCGCATCACCCACATCACCGAGGTGATGGGCATGGAAGGCGACACCATCATCACCCAGGACGTCTTCCTCTACGACATGATCGGCGAGGACGCCAACGGCAAGATCATCGGCCGGCACCGCTCGACCGGCATCGGCCGCCCGAAATTCTGGGAACGCGCCCGCTATTACGGCGAAGAGAAGCGCCTTGCCGCGGCGCTCGACGCCGCGGAAGTGGCGCCTCCGACGTGAGGAGCTCAGCACGGCCATGAACATGCAGGTCCTCGCCCTCGCCTTCCTCGCCACCGCCGCCGTCGGCGGCATCGCCTGGGTCTTCCTTTATCCGCTGCTGTCCGGAGAGCGGAAGGCCGAGAACCGCCGCGCCTCGATCTCGCGCGCCGATGCGCCCGCGGCCAAGCAGACCGAGAAGAGCCAGCGATCGCGCCGTGAGCAGGTCGAGACCTCGCTGAAGGATCTCGAGGCACGGCGCCAGCAGGAGAAGAGCGTTCCGCTCAGCGTCCGCCTGTCACAGGCAGGGCTCGACTGGACGCCACAGAAATTCTGGATCGTGTCCGCCGTCGTGGCGGGCGCGCTGTTCGCGGCCGCCATGTTCGTCAGTGGTGGCCTGCTCGGCGCCGCGGGGCTTGCCTTTGCCGGCGGCTTCGGCCTGCCGCGCTGGGCACTCGGCTTCCTGAAGAAGCGCCGCGAAAGCAAGTTCCTGGCATCGCTGCCCGATGCGGTCGACATCATCGTCCGCGGCATCAAGGCCGGCCTGCCATTGTTCGAATCGATCAAGGTCGTCGCTGCGGACGCGCCCGAGCCGCTGCGCAGCGAGTTTCTGGCCATCATCGAGACACAGGCGATCGGCATGCCACTGGGTGAAGCCTGTACGCGCCTCTACGAGCGCATGCCGCTGCCGGAAGCCAACTTTTTCGGAATCGTCATCTCGATCCAGCAGAAGTCGGGCGGCAACCTCTCCGAAGCGCTGGGCAACCTCTCCAAGGTGCTGCGCGACCGCAAGAAGATGAAGGAAAAGATCCAGGCGATGTCGATGGAAGCCAAGGCTTCGGCCGGCATCATCGGCTCGCTGCCGCCGATCGTGATGTTCCTCGTCTATCTGACGACGCCGCACTACATCTCGATTCTGTGGACCCATCCCACCGGCCAGCTGATGCTGGTCGGCTGCGTCGTCTGGATGTCGATCGGCATCATGGTGATGAAGAAGATGATCAACTTCGATTTCTGACGGTGCAATATGGTCGATTTCCTCATCACGAGACTGCATGACGTCCGCTTCATGACCATGCTGCTGGCGGCTGTCGCCGCCAGCGCCACCGTCTATACGCTGGTGATGCCGCTGTTCGCCGGCGAAGGTCTTTCCAAGCGCATGAAGGCGGTGGCGAGCGAGCGCGAGCGCATCCGGCAGCGCGAACGCGAGCGCCTCAACAAGAGCGAGAAGGTCACGCTACGCCAGACGCCCAAACAGCTCGTCTCCAAGGTCGTCGACGACTTCAACCTCACCAAATGGCTCGCGCAGGAAGCCGCGCGCGACAAGCTCATCATGGCGGGTTATCGCGGCCAGGCGCCCTACATCACCTTCCTGTTCGCCCGCATGGTGGCCCCGCTCGTGCTGTTCGTCGGCTCGGTCGTCTACGTGTTCCTGATCGCGCACATGGAAAAGCCGATGCCCGTCAAGATCGGCATCTGCGTCGGTGCCGCCTATCTCGGCCTCCAGGCGCCGATGCTGTTCCTCAGGAACGCGATCTCCAAGCGCCAGCTCTCGATCAAGCGCGCCTTTCCCGACGCGCTCGACCTGCTGCTGATCTGTATCGAATCCGGCATGTCGGTCGAAATGGCGTTTCGCAAGGTCGCCGTCGAAATCGTGGGCCAGTCGATCGCGCTGTCGGAGGAATTCACGCTGACCACGGCCGAGCTGTCCTATTTGCAGGACCGCAAGGTCGCCTATGAGAATCTGGCACGGCGCACCGGGCTCGAGGGCGTCAAGTCGGTGTGTCTCGCGCTTCAGCAGGCGGAACGTTACGGCACCCCGCTCGGGCATTCTCTGCGCGTCATGGCGCAGGAAAACCGCGACATGCGCATGAACGAGGCCGAGAAGAAGGCCGCCGCGCTGCCGCCGAAGCTGACGGTGCCGATGATCCTGTTCTTCCTGCCGGTGCTGTTCGTCGTCATCCTCGGGCCGACCGCCATCAAGATCACCGAGCTGCAATAAGGCGAGCGGCGGACCGCTAGCGGTCTGCGGTCGGCGTCAGGAACTAAATCTGATCAGTCGGGCTGGCTGAGTGAGGCGACCGGCGTCCGCTTCTGCGCGCCACGCGGAGCCTCATTGCGGTTCAGCATTTCCTTGAGGTACGCGACATTGGCCGCGGCCTGGTCCGGCGGCAGATCTGCCTTCACGATGGTCTCGGCTTCCGCGAAGCGGCCCTGGAGGCCGACGACCAGGCCGAGATTTTGCCGCACCCGGCTGCTGGCACGCGGCGAGGCGTAGGCCTGCCGCAGCGCCTCTTCGGCCTTGGGCAGATCCCTCGACAGCATGTAGGACAGGCCGACATTGGAAAGCACGCCGGGATCACCCGGCGCGATCTTCAGCGCGCTCGCATAGTAGGAACGCGCTTCGTCGTGACGGCCCATCTGGTCGAGCGCGGTCCCCTGCACCGAGAGCAGGCGCCAGTCCGGATTGTCGGGCGAATGCGCCTTCGACAGCACGTCGAAGGCCTGCTGGAAATTACCGTTGTCGGCGAGCGCGCGGCCATACTGGGCGAGCAGCGCCTTGTTGCCGGGATTGGCGATGGTGGCCTGCTCGAGCACGGCGGCGGCCTGGGCGCGCTGACCGTTGGCGCGCAAGGCCTGGCCATAGGCGAGCGCGGCCTCGGCGTCCTTGGGGTTGGCGCGGTAGCGCTCGCCATAGACTTCGACGGCGCGCGCGGGATCGCTGGACGGGGCGGGAGCGGCCTCCGCGTGCGACCCGATCGAGCCGGTGACGTCGGAGAGCTTCGACATTGCCGTGCAGCCACCAAGACTCATGGCCACCACCGCGACAAGCGAGGCAGACGCGAGAAGCCGGGCAGGACTGAACCGTTGACGCATGACGCTTTAACTCTCGAGCGGATGGATCGAGCCGAACGCGTCAGCAATAGTCTGTTAACCCTAATGGCCGGTTAACGCCGTCCCCACCCCTCACGGCGGTGTCTGCGGCGGCACGTCCCCGCCGAGGCCCAGATCGAGGCCGAGCGCTTTGACCTGCTCGTTCAGGCCTCGCAGCAATGGCAGCCTTTGCCGCGCCTGCGCCTCGACATCGATGCCCGCATCGGGGATTCCGGGCCATTCGCGGCGGAGATCGTCGCGATTGACCAGACGCTTCGCGACGAGCTCGTCGAGCTGAAACGAATCGATGCCGAGCACGCCGGCGGATTGCGCGATCAACCGGCGCAGCAGCCCTGCCGCCGCGGCGAGCGCCGCAACGTCACGCTTGCGCCCGGACCTGGCGAGCTTGCCATCGAGATCAGCCAGGGCGTGCGAGGTGACGAGATAGGTGTGGAGCGCATTCGTCCAGTCGGGCTCGCCGTCCGCGTAGAAGGCGCGGCGCATCAAGAGCCGGCGGACCAGCGTCATAACCTGCTCCCGCGTCAGCGTCGCCATTGAAGCGATGTCGATTGCTGACTGGACGGCAGCGTCGCGGGAAAAATCCCGTCCTGCCGGCAGCCGGATCACACCATCCGGCAGGTTCGAATCCAGCGGGCGGAAGCCGCCATCATTGCGCGACCGCGAATAGCGCGCGATCGCGAACCCATACTCGGAATCGCTGGCTTGGGACATCGGAGCAAAATGGATAATGTTGAAGCCGGCATCATCACCAGCCTGCCCGGTCGAGGACGGACAGGACAGCACGTAGATCGTGCGCCAGAACGCCTCGTCGCCCTTGCTTCGCGTCGCGCGCGGATCGGGAATCGAATAACGGGTCAGTCCCTCGACATGCCGGTGTCCGTGCAGGACCAGATTGATGTTGAGCGAGGTCGCTGCTTCGAGGAAGGTCGCAGGCGCCGCGAGATACATCAGCGGTTCGTCGGGCGCGCCGAGAAACCGTTTTCCTTCTCCGGTCGCCTGCGGCAGCGGGTGATGGTGCAGCGCCAGCACACGCACCAGATTTTCCGCCGGCTCGGCATAGTCGGCGCGCCCCGCAGAACCCATGCTGCCCGCGAGCTCGACGCTCAGCCGGGCGGAATCCACGACGAGCGCATGGTAAGTGCTCTCGTCGATATTGCCGCTCGCAAGCGTGGTGAGGCTCGCGCGGTTGGAATCCAGCAGCACCAGATCGAGGCCAGCCTGGCGATAATAGACGCTCTTGGAGGTCCGCGGCAGATGCAGATAATCATAGACATCGTGACGGCCCCCACGCTGGCTCGGCCGCTTGACGTCGTGATTGCCGGCAACCGCCTGGATATCGGTGAACAGCCCGGTCTGCCGGAAGGACGCGATGACGGCGAGCGCTTCGTCGAGCGCGCGCGGCGTCGGATCGTCGACGAGATCGCCCGTGATCAGCAGGATGCGATCGGGAACGTCCGCGAAGTCAGCCATCCTCTCCCGGAGCGCGGCACTGAGCGCCTCTATCGTCGCAAGCAGCCGTCCTGACCCGTCCAGATGCAGGTCGGAGATCTGCGCAATAACGAACGATCTATCCATTTTGCGCCGCTCATTGCGAATGCTGCGCCGCCCAAACGATCAGAGAAATGCCTTGGACAAGAACATTCAGCCCAGTCTCGGCCCGGGCAAGGACGACCCCGGGCAAGTATCAATCGTGTGCCGCTGCGTGATCGCACGCGATGCGTGCAGCGTCGCACGGAACAATTTAAAATATTCGTCAATCATGCCACAACCGCAGCGCTAGTAAAGCCCTGCGGCCGCGCTCTCGTGAACGGCAGTCCTCAACGTGGATAGCTACGAGATCCGGCCGTCGCCGGTTTCGCTTCGCCCAATCAATATTCGATGGCCAGACGCTTGCGGATTTCGTCGATTCGCTTATCGAGCGCATCGAAGCGCGCGTGGACGGAGCGGTCGTGGAGATAGAAGACGTAGCCACCGGCCAGGAACGCGAAGATCCAATGATGGTGCTCGACATAGCCAAAGATCGCCTCGACGGCCTGGCCTATGAACGAGACCACGCTCCACACGAATTCCATCGCATTTCCTCCCGGCAGGCTTTGTCTTCGGCCGCCCGCGATCTCTGTGTCCGGCGACCGTTTTTTGGAACCTAGCATGGCCCCCCTGCTGCGAGTAGCGGCTCGCGGGACGGTGACAGCAAAGCCGATTGCAGGCGCAGCAAAACTCTGCGAAGTCTGCTCCATTCGCTTGATCTGACGATCCGGACCCGCCAATGCCTTCCGTCTTCGAGACCTCGCCCAACGCTATCCCGATCACCTTCGTCACCAAGTCGAGCTGGGATCAGGTCGCCGAGACGCTGCCGCCCGCGCAACGCCAGTTCGCTACCGCGAGCGGCTTCACTGCCAAACCCGGCGGCTATCAGGCGCTGCCGGCGCCCGACGGCGCGATCGCGCAGGTGCTGTTCGGCCTCGAGGATGAGAGTGCAAGATCGCGCGACCTGTTCCGGCCAGGCGCCCTTCCCGGCTTGCTGCCATCAGGCATTTATCGCTTTGCCAATGCACCGCACGATACACGGCTGGCGGCGCTCGCGTTTGCGCTGGGGTGCTACCGCTTCGCCCGCTACCGCAAGGCTGACAGGCCCAATGTCCGGCTGGTGCCACCTGATAGCGTCGACGCAGCCGAGATCAGCCGCATCGCGGACGCTGCCATGCTGGCGCGCGATCTCATCAACACGCCGTCCAACGACATGGGTCCGGAGGAGCTCGCCGCGGTTGCGCAAGAGCTCGCAAGCGAATTCGGTGCGAGCTTTGCCTGCACCATCGGCGAGGATCTGGAGACGAATTTCCCGCTGATCCACGCCGTCGGCATGGCCTCGGACCGCGCGCCGCGGCTGATCGACATCGGCTGGGGTGATCCCACCCATCCCAAGGTGACGCTGGTCGGCAAGGGTGTCTGCTTCGACACCGGCGGGCTCGACCTCAAGCCGTCGAGCGGCATGCTGATCATGAAAAAGGACATGGGCGGCGCCGCCAACGTGCTGGCGCTCGCGCGCATGGTGATGGACGCCGAGCTGAAGGTGCGGCTGCGCGTGCTGATTCCGGCCGTGGAAAACGCCGTCGCCGGCAATGCCTTCCGCCCGCTCGACGTTTTCACCTCGCGCAAGGGCATCACGGTCGAGATCGGCAATACGGACGCGGAAGGCCGCCTCGTGCTCGCCGACGCACTGGCGCTCGCCGATGAGGAGAAGCCCGACCTGCTGATCGACCTGGGCACGCTGACGGGCGCCGCGCGGGTCGCGCTGGGGCCGGATTTACCGCCCTTTTACACCAATGATGAGACGCTGGCCGCCGATGTCGCGCGTTGCGCGGCGAAGGAGAACGATCCGTTGTGGCGCATGCCGCTGTGGCCGCCTTACGATGCGTGGCTGGACTCCAAGACCGCCACCATCACCAACGCACCGTCGGGCGGATTTGCCGGTTCGATCATTTGCGCGTTATTCCTGCAACGCTTCGTCGAGCACGCCAACAGCTGGCTCCATGTAGATATTTACGGCTGGACGCCGTCGGCGAAACCCGCGCGCCCCGAAGGCGGCGAATGCCAGGCCGCGCGCGCCATCTACACTTTGCTGAGCGAGCGCTATGCATGATCCGGGACACGATTTAAGGCTGACGCCGGCGCGGGGCGACCTCGCGGCCAAATATCTCGAGGGTAAGGTCGAGGCCGATCGCTTCGTCACCGGCGAGGAGTTCGAGGTGGCCGAGGCGATCGCAGCAGTGCGCGAGCAGCCGTCCTCGGGCGCGATGCTGATGACGGAAGCGTTGCGCGGCGAGCGCGTCACGGTGTACGACCGCAATGGCGAAGGCTGGGCCTGGGGTCAGCTCAATGGCGACGGTTATGTCGGCTGGCTGCCGGATGCGGCGCTCGCGAAGCCATCGGCCGCGCCGACGCACAAGGTGAGCGCACTGCGGACGTTCGCCTTCCCCGGCCCCTCGATCAAGCTGCCGCCTGTCGACACGCTGGTGCTGGGCTCGAAGATTGCGGTGACGCGCGAGGATGGCAGCTTCGCGGTGACGCGCGATGGGAGCTTTTTGCCGAAGGCGCATCTCGCTCCGCTCGACTATCGCGAGCCGGATTTCGTCGCTGTTGCCGAGCGCTTCGTCGGCACGCCCTATCTCTGGGGCGGCAAGAGCAGTCTTGGCATCGACTGCTCGGGCCTGGTGCAGGTGTCGCTAACGGCCGCAGGCATTGGTTGTCCGCGCGACAGTGACATGCAGCAGGCGGGCCTCGGCCGCGCGCTGGAGGTGCATGAGCAAAGCAGCTTGCTGCGCGGCGATCTGATCTTCTGGAAGGGCCATGTCGCCATCGTCCGCGACGCCGGCACCATGGTTCACGCCAACGCCTATCACATGGCCACGGTGATCGAGCCGATCGAACCGGCCATTGCGCGGATCAAGCAGGCGGGCAGCGAGGTTGTCGCGATCAAGCGGCTGTAACGAAAGCTACGTCGCCACCGATCCATTCCCCGCCGTCTCCAGCCGGAACGCCGCCGCAAACAGGGCGCGGGTGTAATCCGTCTTCGGGTTCTTGAACAGTTCGGCCGCCTGGCCTTCCTCGACCACCTTGCCGTTGCGCATCACGATGAGATGGCTGGCGAGTGAGGCAACGACGCGCAGATCGTGCGAGATGAACATGTAGGTGAGCTCGCGCCTGCGCTGAAGCTCGCGCAACAGGTCGACCATCTGCGCCTGGATCAGCATGTCGAGCGCACTGGTGGGTTCGTCGAGCACGACGAAATCCGGCTCCAGCACCACCGCCCGAGCGATGCTGATGCGCTGGCGCTGGCCGCCGGAGAATTCATGGGGATAGCGGTAGCGGGTGTCCGCCTTCAGACCGACGTCCTCCAGCGCCTTGACGACGCGCGCCTCGCGCTCCTCACGCGACAGCTTTGGCTGATGCACGGTGAGGCCTTCGGCGATGATGTCGGCGACCGACATGCGCGGGCTGAGCGAGCCGAACGGATCCTGGAACACGATCTGCATGTCGCGCCGGAACGGCCGCATCTCCTTGAAGCGCAGGCCCTGGATGTCTTTCCCCAGGAACACGATGCGTCCGTTCGAGGAGATCAGCCGCAGCAGTGCAAGCCCGAGCGTGGTCTTGCCCGAGCCCGATTCGCCGACCACGCCGAGTGTCTCGCCCTTGCGCACGGCGACGCTGACGCCGTCGACGGCCTTGATGTGTCCGATCGTCTTGCGCATCAGGCCGCGCTTGATCGGAAACCACACCTTCAGATCGTTGGCCGACATCACCAGCGGTGCATCCGGCTGCGGCGGCGCCGGATCGGGCTTCGGCTCGGCCGCGAGCAAGTCGCGCGTATAGGGATGCTTTGGGCTCTTGAAGACCTGCTCGACCGGACCCTGCTCGACGACCACGCCGCCCTTCATGACGCAGACATGGTCGGCGATGCGGCGCACGATGCCGAGATCGTGGGTGATGAAGAGCAGGCTCATGCCGAGCCGCGAACGAATCTCGGCGAGCAGCGCCAGGATCTGCGCCTGCACGGTGACGTCGAGTGCCGTGGTCGGCTCGTCTGCGATCAGCAGATCCGGCTCGTTGGCGAGCGCCATCGCAATCATCACGCGCTGACGCTGACCGCCGGAGAGCTGGTGCGGATAGCTGTTGAGCCGCGTCTCGGGCTCGGGGATACCGACCTGGGTCAGCAGCTCCAGCGTCCGCTTGCGCGCCTGCGCATTGCTGGTCGGATTGTGCAGCTGGATGATCTCACCGATCTGCGCCTCGATCGTGTGCAGCGGATTGAGCGAGGTCATCGGCTCCTGAAAGATGATGGAGATGTCGCTACCGCGAACCTCCCGCATCTGTCGCTCGGTCCGGTCGAGAAGCTCCTGACCCTTGAAGCGGATGCTCCCCGAAGGATGCGACGCATTCGGGTAAGGCAAGAGCTTCAGGATCGAAAGCGCGCTGACCGACTTGCCGGAGCCGGACTCGCCGACCAGCGCGACGCATTCGCCGCGCTTGATCTGGAACGAGACCTTGTCGACCGCGAGCGTGGTGGCGCCGCCCTGGTGGAAAGCCACCGAGAGGTCGCTGACGGCAAGCAGGGGCTGGTTGATCGCGTCCATCACGCCCTCACTTGAACGTCTTGCGCGGATCGAAGGCGTCGCGCACGGCCTCGCCGACGAAGATCAGCAGCGACAGCATGATTGCGACCGAGAAGAAGCCGGAGAAACCGAGCCATGGCGCCTGCACGTTGGACTTGCCCTGCGACAGCAGTTCGCCGAGCGACGGCGAGCCGGGCGGAAGTCCGAAGCCCAGGAAGTCGAGGGCCGTGAGCGTCATGACCGACGAGGAGACGATGAACGGCAGGAACGTCATCGTCGCAACCATCGCGTTCGGCAGCAAATGCTTGAACATGATCACGGAACTCGACACGCCGAGCGCTCGCGCCGCCTGGATGTACTCGAAATTGCGCCCGCGCAAAAATTCCGCGCGCACGAGCCCTACCAGCGACACCCAGGAAAACAACAGCAGGATACCGAGCAGCACGAAGAAGCCGGGCACGAGCACCGACGACAGGATCAGCAGCAGATAGAGCGAAGGGATCGCGGTCCATATCTCGATGAAGCGCTGGAACAACAGGTCGATCCAGCCGCCGAAATAGCCCTGCACCGCGCCGGCCGCGATGCCGATGACGGAGGAGACAATGGTCAGGCAGAGGCCGAACAGCACCGAGATGCGGAAGCCGTAGATCAGCCGCGCCACCACGTCGCGGCCCTGATCGTCGGTGCCGAGCCAGTTGTATTCGAGATCACGGCAGCTCTTCAGGCCCTTCTTTTCGACGACGGGCTTGCACTGCGCCTCCGTGAGCATCCAGGTCGGCGGTGACGGCGCCGGCGTCGGCAGATCGAGATTGTGAGTGTCGTAGGAGTAGCGGATCAGCGGCCAGACGACACTGCCGCCCTTGTCCTTGATCAGCTTCTGCAAATAGGGATCGCGGTAATCGGCCGCCGTTTCGAAGTCGCCGCCAAAAGTCGTCTCGGAATAGGTGACGAAGGCCGGCCAGTAGAGATGGCCGTCATATTTGATCAGGAACGGCCTGTCGTTGGCGATCAGCTCGGCGAACAGCGACAGCACGAACAGGATCAGGAAGATCCACAGCGACCAGTAACCGCGACGGTTCGCGCTAAAATTCTGCCAGCGCCGCCTGTTGAGCGGCGATGGCGCGAACGGCTTGCGCGTGATCGGCACGGCATCGCCAAGCGGCGACTGCGAGGTGGTTTCGATCGGGGTGGGGGCGGTCAGCGTCATCAGACCTCCCGTGCCTCGAAATCGATCCGCGGGTCGATCCACATATAGGTGAGATCCGAGATGAGGTTGACCACGAGACCGACGAGCGAAAAGATGAAGAGCGTGCCGAACACCACGGGGTAGTCGCGGTTGAGAACGCTCTCGAAACTGAGCAGTCCGAGGCCATCCAGCGAGAAGATGGTCTCGATCAGGAGCGAGCCCGAGAAGAAGGCATGGATGAAGGTGCTGGGAAAGCCTGCGATGACAATCAGCATCGCGTTGCGGAAGACGTGGCCATAGAGCACGCGATTCTCGCTGCAGCCTTTCGCGCGCGCGGTCATCACGTATTGCTTGCGAATTTCGTCCAGAAACGAGTTCTTGGTCAGGAACGTCATGGTGGTGAACGCGCCGAGCCCCATGGCGATCAAGGGCAGCGTCAAATGCCAGAAGTAATCGATGATCTTCCAGTACCAGGGGAATTGCGACCAGCCGTCCGACGTCAACCCGCGCAGCGGGAACCAGTTGAAGAACGAGCCGCCGGCAAACAGGATGATCAGGAGGATCGCGAACAGAAATCCGGGGATGGCATAGCCGAGCACGAGCACGCTCGACGTCCAGGTGTCGAAGCGCGTGCCGTCCTTCACCGCTTTGCGGATGCCGAGCGGAATCGAGATCAGATAGGTCAGGAGCGTCAGCCAGATGCCGAGCGAGATCGAGACCGGCAGCTTTTCCTTGACCAGCTGGAGCACGCTGACATCGCGAAAATAGCTGTTGCCGAAATCGAAGCGGGCGAAATTCCACACCATCAGCGCGAAGCGTTCCGGCGCCGGCTTGTCGAAGCCGAATTGCTTCTCCAGCTTCTTGATGAAATCAGGGTCTAGACCCTGCGCGCCGCGATATTTCGAGCTGACGGCATCGCCGCCGGCCCCGAGCTGCCCCGGCGCACGCTGCGCGAAGTCGCCGCCGCCGGAGATGCGCGAGCTGCCGCCGGTATCGGCCCCGGACAGTTGCGCGATCACCCGCTCGACCGGGCCGCCCGGCGCGAACTGCACCACGACGAAGGAGACGAAGAGGATCCCGAGCAGAGTCGGAATCATCAGAAGGATACGGCGCGCGATATAGGCACCCATGGCTATTTCGCCTGCTCGAGCTTGGCCGCCTTGGCTTGGTCGGACCACCAGATATCAGGAGCGCCGACGCCGTTGGCATAACGCGGCAGCTTCTGCGGATGAGCGAACTGATCCCAGTAAGCGAGCCTGTGCGTCTTGTTATACCACTGCGGCACCCAATAGCGGCCAGCGCGGAACAGGCGATCGAAGGCGCGGCAGGCGACGGTCAAATCCTCGCGGTTTTCGGCCGCCATGATCTTCTCGATCATGGCGTCGATCGCGGGGCTGGCAACGCCCGCAAGATTGTACGAGCCCTTGGTCGCCGCAACCTGCGAGGAGAAGAACGAGCGCATGGCGTCGCCCGGCGTCGCCGACATGCTGAAGCGCTGGATCGTCATGTCGAAGTCGAATTCTTCCTGGCGCACCTTGTATTGCACGGCATCAACAAGACGCACGCTCGCTTCGATGCCGAGCGTGCCCAGGTTCTTGACGTAAGGCGCGTGGTGGGGCTGGAACGAAGGCTCGTCCAGCAGGAACTCAATTTTGAAAACTTCACCGTTCGGCAGTACCCGTTTGCCGTCCTTGATGGGCAGGCCGGCCTCGGTCAGCAATTGCTGCGCCTTGCGGAGCAGGCTGCGGTCCTGCCCGGAGCCGTCCGAGACCGGAGGCGAAAATGGTGCAGCGAACACTCCGTCTGGCACCTGGCCACGGAACGGCTCCAGCAGCTTCAGCTCCTCCGGCGGGGGAGGTCCGTCGCTCGCCATCAGGTCGGAATTCTGGAACGGCGACACCGTGCGGGCATAGGCGCCGTACATGATGGTCTTGTTGGTCCACTCAAAGTCGAAAGCGTTGGTCAGGGCCTCGCGCACGCGCGGATCTCTGAACTTGTCGCGCCGTGTGTTGATGAACCAGCCCTGTGCACCGGATGGCGTCAGGTCGGGCACGATCTCCATCTTGACACGTCCGTCCTTCACGGCCGGGAAGTCGTAGCGCGTCGCCCAGATGCGCGAGGTGAATTCTTCCCGGTAGAGGTAGTTCTTGCCGGTGAAGCCTTCGAAGGCAACATCGCGGTCACGATAGAACTCGTAGCGCACGATGCCAAAATTGTAGCTGCCGCGACAAGGCGGCAGATCGGTGCCCCACCACTCTTTGACCCGCTCGAACTCGATGTAGCGATTGGCCTCGAACCTGCCGACCCTGTACGGGCCCGAGCCCAGCGGGATGTCGAGGGAGGTTTCGTCGAACGGCCGAGACGCATAGTAAGCCTTCGAGAAGATCGGCAGCCCCGCGACATAGAGCGGAACGTCGCGTGCGCGCCCCTTGGCGAAGGTGACGACCAGCGTCGCGTCATCGACCGCCTCGGCGCTGACCATGTCGCGCATCTGCACGATGATCAGCGGATGGCCCTTAGTCTTCAGCGACGTCAGCGAAAACGCCGCGTCGTGTGCGGTGAGCTTGCTGCCATCGTGAAACTTCGCCTCGGCCCGCATCGTGAAGCGATAGGCGAGCTTGTCCGGCGATATCTGCACGGATTTGGCGGCAAGCCCGTACATCGCATCGGGCTCGTCGTTGGCGCGCACCATCAGCGGCGCGAACGTCATGTCCATGCCTTGCGCGCCGTCGCCCTTCAGGATGAAGGCGTTGAGCGAGTTGAAGGTCTGGTAGGACTGGTTGTAGGCGCGCACCGAGGGAATGAGCGAAAACGTGCCGCCCTTCGGCGCGTCGAGATTGACGTAGTCGAAATGATGGAAGTCGGCGGGATATTTGAGATCGCCGAACGCCGAGATGCCGTGGGCCTCTGCCGACACTTCCGACGCCGCCGCGCCGCGCGGCAGGGCAGCGCTAAGCGCGCCGCCGGCCCCTAAGGCCAGCACATGCCGGCGTGAAAGCTGCGCCATGCGGGGAGTATCCTTCACGACTTCTTTGCGATCCGCGCCGCCTTGTCTGCGTCATACCACCAGACGAACGGGAAGCCCGACTGACCGTACTTGGGCAATTCCGCGGGCCGGCCGAAGCGATCCCACCGCGCGGTGCGCACCTTCGGATAATTCCATTGCGGCACGACATAGTGATTCCAAAGCAGCACGCGGTCGAGCGCCTTGGTGGCTACGACGAGGTCGTCGCGATCCCTGGCGTAGATCACCCGCTCGATCAACTTGTCGATTGCCGGATTCTTGATGCCGGCAATGTTACGCGAGCCGGCGATGTCGGCCGTTTTCGACGACCAGAACTCGCGCTGCTCGTTGCCCGGCGATTGCGACTCGCCCCATGAGTTGGTGATGATGTCGAAATCCCACTCGCGGGTCCTGTTCTCGTACTGGGTCGGATCGACCGTCCGCACGCTGACGGCAATACCGAGCCGCTCCAGCGACGGTTTGTAGAACAGCGTGATCCGCTCGAAGCTCGGATCCGAGTTCAGCAATTCCAGGGCGAACTGGGCCCCTGTCTTGACGTCGATCAGCTTGCGGTCGCGCACCTCGTAGCCGGCTTCCTTGAACAGGCGCAGCGCCTCGCGCAGATTGTCGCGTACGGCTTCCGGACTGCCGCCGACCGGATTGGTGTAGGCCGTCGTGAAGACTTCGGGCGGCACTTCGGCGCGGACGGTCTCGAGGATCTCGAGCTCCTTGCCCTGGGGCAAGCCGGTTGCCATCAGCTCGTCGATGCCATCGAAATAGCTGCTGATCCGCTTGTACTGACCGTAGAAGATCTGCTTGTTCATTTCCTCGAAGTCGAACGCGTAGTTGAGTGCACGGCGCACGCGGGGATCACTGAACTTGGCGCGGCGCAGGTTCGGCACGAAACCCTGCATGACGCCCGAACTGCGATTGGCAAACTCTTCGAGAATCACGCGCTTCTCGCTTACAGCCGGGAAATCGTAGGCGGTCGCCCAGTTCTTCGCGCTGTTCTCGGTGCGCCAATCTACCTGATCGGCCTTGAAAGCCTCGATCGCCACGGTGGCGTCGCGGAAATATTCGTAGCGCAGCTCGTCGAAATTATTGCGGCCAACGTTGGCGGCGAGGTCACGGCCCCAATAATCCTTGACGCGCTCGAGCGCGATCGAGCGCCCGGCAACGAACTCCTTGACCCTGTAGGGGCCGGACCCGAGCGGCACTTCGAGCGTGGTCGCGGAGACATCGCGCTTCCGGCCCTGCGCGTCCGTCCCCTCCCACCAATGTTTCGGCAGAACCGTGAGCTGCCCGACGATCTGCGGCAGCTCGCGATTGCCAGGTGCGTCGAACACGAACTTCACCTCGCGCTCGCCGACCTTCTCGGCCTTCACGACATGGCTGTAATAGGCCGAGTACATCGGGTGGTGCTTCTTGAAGGATTCGAGGGAGAAGATCACGTCCTCCACGGTGACCGGCTTGCCGTCGTGCCATTTGGCCTCGGAGCGCAAACGATAGGTGACGAAGGAAAAATCGTCGGGATGGCTGACGGCTTCGGCGAGTGCGCCGTATTCGGTCGAGACTTCGTCGAGCGCGGGCGTCGTGAGGGATTCATAGATGAATGCCACGGCACCGGCGACTTGCCCCTTCACGCCGGAGACCACGATGTTGAAATTGTCAAAGGTGCCGACGGCGATCTGGCGCGCAACGCCGCCCTTGGGCGCGCCCGGATTGACGTAGTCGAAGCGCTTGAAGTCGGCGGGGTATTTGACCTTCCCGAACAGCGACAGCGCATGCCGCCACGGCAGCTCGCCTGCCGATTGCGCCGCAGCCGCACCCACGACGGGGACGCCCGCTACGGAACCAAGAACGGGGAGCGCCGCGGCAGCGGTGCCGGTGAGCAGGAGATCGCGTCGGGTAATGGCCAAATCAACATTCCAGTCTTGAAGGAGGTCACCCCTTTAAGGGCCCAATATAGGCGAGGTTTCGACGGAATATGTTGCTTTTTCCTCATCTTGGAAGCCCGGCCAGCCTATCCGATGCGGCCAAACGCCCCGATAACGACATCGCGAGGCTCGGATACGGAAACGGCCAGGCTTTGAGGCCTGGCCGCATATTCCAAAGCAGGATTTTGAAGCCTTACTTCGCCGCGGTGGGCAGCGGCTTCGGGCTGTCGGAGAGGCTGTTCAGATAGGCGATGACATCGGCGCGCTCGCTATCCTTCTGGATGCCAGCAAAGCCCATCGCGGTGCCGGGAATGTCGCCCTTCGGATTGGCGATGAACTTGTTCAGTTCGTCGATGGTCCAGGTGCCGCCCTTGGCCTTCATCGCAGCCGAGAAGTTGAAGCCGCGGCCTTCGCCGCGGTGGTCGCCAACGATGCCAAAGAGGTTCGGGCCGACGCGATTCGGGCCGCCCTTCTCAAAGGTGTGGCAGGCGCCGCACTTCTTGGCGGCGGCAGCGCCCTTTTCGACGGAAGCGGTCTGGAGCAGCTTTTCGATAGGCTCGGACGGCGCAGCAGCGACGGCGCCACCCTTGTCGCCGGCCTCTTCCTTCACCGCGATCTCGAAGCCCGGCTTTTCCGGCATCTTGGGCGAGAATAGCGCCTGGGCGGTGAAGCTCGTCACCAGCAGGATGAGACAGGTGCCGAGCACGGCACCGAGAATCTTGTTGAGTTCGAAAGAGTCCATTGCCGGCCAGGCCCCACACCGCAGTAAGGAAAAAGCGGCCAGGCGGCCGCCAGGACGAGCCTCAGAGAATCAAACGTTCCTTATTGTTTCCCCGAGTTTTGCCATTGAGATATCGGTTTGCCCGGGGTCTGGCAACCCGTATAAGCGACCCGGCTTTCAGCCCATCCCCACCCCATTTCTCGGTGCGGAAAACGCCCCGTTTCCAGGCCCTTGAACCCAAACCTTCGAACCCCATGACCGATCCCCGCATCCTGGTGCTGATCCCGGCCCGCATGGCCGCCACCCGCCTGCCCGGCAAACCGCTCGCCGACATCGCGGGCCTGCCGATGATCGTGCATGTGATGCGCCGCGCCGAGGCCGCCGGCATCGGCCGGGTCGCGGTGGCGACCGATACCGCCGAGATCGCCTCGGTAGTGACCGCTCATGGCGGTGAGGCCGTGATGACGCGCCCGGAGCACCCCTCCGGCTCCGACCGCATCCACGAGGCCATGCAGAAGCTCGATCCAGACCGCAAGGCCGAGATCGTGGTCAATCTCCAGGGCGATTTCCCGACCATCACGATCGACAACATCCGCGAAGTGCTGCCGCCGCTGCAAGATCCGGCCGTGGACATCGCCACGCTGGCCTCGCAGATCCACACCGAGGAGGAGGACCTCGCGCCGAGCGTCGTAAAGGCGATCGGAACCTCGCTCGGGGGTAAGCGGATGCGTGCACTTTATTTCACCCGCGCGACCGCGCCGACCGGAGACGGACCGCGCTACCACCATATCGGCCTCTACGCCTATCGCCGCGCCGCGCTGGAGCGCTACGTCTCCCTTCCGCCCTCACCGCTGGAATTGCAGGAGAAGCTCGAGCAGCTTCGGGCGCTGGAGGCCGGCATGCGCATCGACTTCACCATCGTCGACACCGTGCCACGAGGGGTCGACACGCCGGCGGACCTCGAGACCGCGCGCAGCCTCCTTTCCAAATCCTGAGCCGCTGTTACAAGGCCCGTCATGAGCAAGATGAAAATCGCATTCCAGGGCGAACCCGGCGCCAATTCCCACATCGCTATCGTCGAGGCCTTTCCCGACGCCGAGCCGTTGCCCTGCGCCACCTTCGAGGACGCACTGTCGGCGATCTCCTCGGGTGAGGCCGATCTCGGCATGATCCCGATCGAGAACTCGGTCGCCGGCCGCGTCGCCGACATCCATCATCTGCTGCCGGCCTCCGGCCTTTTCATCATCGGCGAATGGTTCTTGCCGGTCCGCCATCAGTTAATGGCCGTGAAGGGCACCAAGCTCGAAGACATCAAGAGCGTCGAGAGCCATGTGCATGCGCTCGGCCAGTGCCGGCGCATCATCCGCAAGCTCGGCATCAAGCCAATCGTGCACGCCGATACCGCCGGCAGCGCCCGTGACATCTCCGAGCGTAACGACAAGTCGGTCGCCGCGATCGCCTCGCGCCTCGCCGCAAAGATCTACGGCCTCGACATCCTCGCCGAGGACATCGAGGACGAGGCGCACAACACCACGCGCTTCGTGGTGCTGGCGCGCGAGCCGAAATGGGCGGCGCAAGGCTCCGGCCCGCTGGTCACGACTTTTGTCTTCCGGGTGCGCAACCTGCCCGCCGCGCTCTACAAGGCGCTCGGCGGCTTTGCCACCAACGGAGTCAACATGACCAAGCTCGAGAGCTACATGGTCGACGGCAATTTCTTCGCCACGCAATTTTATGCCGATGTCGACGGCCATCCCGACGACAAGGGCCTGGCGTTTGCGATCGAGGAGCTGAAGTTCTTCTCGCGAGAATTCCGCATCGTCGGCGTGTATCCGGGGCACCCGTTCCGCGCGACGATGGAGTGATCTCGTGTCCCGGACGCGCGAAGCGCGAGCCGAGACCCCAGTTTTTCCGGGTGATAGATGGGCCCCGGCTCAGCAGCGCATCACTGCGTGCTGCGCTGCGTCCGGGGCACGATAGTGTTTACGCGGCTGCTTCAAGCCCGAACGCCTCTGCCAGCAGCGAATACGACTTCTTTCGCGCGTCGTGGTCGTACACGGCCGTGATCACCATCAACTCGTCTGGCTTGCTCGCATCGATCAGCGGCTGGAGCTTCTTCTGCACGGTCGCCGGATTGCCGACGAACAGGCGCGAACGGTTGCGCGCCATCGAGGTACGCTCGGAATCCGTGTAGGGATAGGCCAGCGCCTCCTCGACACTCGGCAGCGGCAGATATTGGCCGCGGTCGCGGCGCAGCCGGTTGAGGTCGAAGGAGGTCGCAAGCTTTTCGGCCTCCTCATCCGTATCCGCCGCGATGGCGGCGACCGCGAGGATCGCGCGCGGGCTCGCACTCCAGGCCGAGGGCTGGAAGCGATTGCGATAGTGCACCATCGCATCGATCGCGTCATGGGACGCGAAATGATGGGCGAAGGCGAAGCCCATGCCGACTTGGGCTGCCAACTCCGAGGAATAATCGCTGGAGCCGAGCAGCCAGATCGGCGGCAACGGCGTGTCATCGGGCATCGCGACGACGTTATGGTAGGGGTGCCCTGCGGGGAATTCGCGCGTCTGCCACAGGATCAATTCGTGCAGCCGCTCCAGAAAGTCATCGCCCTCGCGACGGTCGAGCCGGCTGCGGAGTGCGTACGCCGTGGCGCCGTCGGTGCCGGGCGCACGGCCCAGGCCAAGGTCGATACGGCCGGGAAACAGCGCCTCCAGCATCTTGAAGCGCTCGGCCACAACCAGCGGGGCGTGGTTGGGCAGCATCACACCGCCGGAGCCGACGCGGATGTGCTTCGTCACCGCCGCGATCTGCCCGATCATCACGTCGGGCGCCGGGCTCGCCACCGAGGCGAGGTTGTGATGCTCGGCGAGCCAGTAGCGGACATAGCCGAGCCCGTCGACATGTCGCGCCAGATCGATGCTGTTGCGCAGCGCCGCGGCGGGTTTGGTGCCTGTGGTAACGACGGAGAGGTCGAGGACTGAGAGCGGGATCATGGCGCGCTAACCTAGTGAAGGCCAGCGCGGCGGCAATGGGCCGACAGCGCAGGTCTGGCGTGTGCGCGACGCGAACCCTCTTGCCCGGCGGGGCCAGACCGTTGGGACGAGAGCTCGATACATCATATGAGATTCATACTGCCCACAACCTCGGTTCAGCTCTATTGATCGCCAGATTGCGTAAAAAACATTGATTTTGCTAAATTATATCCAGATCCCATGACTTCCCACCATCGACTGAGACAGCACAATATTTAGCTTCCTATGCCATCCAGTGGGCCATTTCCCACGTCCGATGGGCTGTCGAAAAACCCCTCTTTGCCCTATCTTAGCCTCTCCCAATCTAGACCTGACCGCTGGCCGCCAAAACCTGGCGAGCCCCTGGAGTGAGTGGTGCCATGACAGATCTGACGATTCCTGCCCACGCCGACGGGCAAGACGGGCACCTGAAGCGGCCTGCGATCTCCTTCGAGTTCTTTCCGCCCAAGACCGAAGATATGGAGCGGAACCTCTGGGAGACCATCAACCGGCTGGCCCCGCTCGACCCGAAATTCGTCTCGGTGACCTATGGCGCCGGCGGCTCGACCCGTGAGCGCACCCATTCGACCATCGCCCGCATCCTGAAGGAAACTGCGCTGCTGCCGGCGGCGCATCTGACCTGCGTCGGGGCCTCGCGCGGCGAGATCGACGAGATCGTCGACCGCTATCACGAGGTGGGGGTCCGCCACATCGTCGGTCTGCGCGGCGATCCCGCCGGCGGCATCGGCACGCTTTATTCCAGCCATCCCGACGGCTACCAGACGTCCGATGCGCTCGTTGCCGGCATCAAGAAGCGGCACGGCGATATCGAAGTCTCGGTCTCGGCCTATCCCGAGAAGCATCCTGAAGCGCGCGACTTCGACGCCGACATCGACACGCTGGAGGCCAAGGTCGATGCGGGTGCGACGCGCGCGATCACCCAGGTGTTCTTCGATAACGACCTCTACTACCGCTATCTCGATCGCGTCCGCGCTCGCGGCATCAACATCCCCATCGTGCCGGGCATCATGCCCATGCACAATTTCAAGCAGGCGAGAGCCTTCGTCACCCGCGCCGGCACGTCCGTGCCGGACTGGTTCGCCGCGAAGTTCGAGGGCCTCGACGACGACGCCGAGACCCGCAAGCTGGTGGCCGCGACCGTTGCCGCCGGCCAAGTGCAGAAGCTCGCCAAGCACGGCGTCGACACCTTCCATTTCTACACCATGAACCGCGCCGATCTCGTGTTCGCGATCAGCCATTTGCTCGGCATTCGCGCCAAGAGCGCGCAGAAGGCGGCTTGAGATAAAATGACCACTCCCGTTTCTCCCAAGCGAACCGCCCTGCTCGACGCCGCCCGCGCGCGCATCCTCGTGCTCGACGGCGCCATGGGCACGATGATCCAGAATCTCCAGTTCGACGAAGCCGCCTTCCGCGGCGAGCGCTTCAAGAACTTTCACCGCGACCTGCGCGGCAACAACGATCTGCTGATCCTGACCCAGCCACAGGCGATCGAGGACATCCACGCTGCATACTTGCGCGCCGGCGCCGACATCGTCGCGACCAACACCTTCTCGACGACCTCGATCGCGCAGGCCGATTACGACCTCACCGATATCGTCTACGAGATGGCGCGCGAAGGCGCCCGTCTCGCCGGCAATGCCGCGAGGCGCGTCGAGGCCGAGGACGGCAAGCCGCGCTTCGTCGCCGGCGCCATCGGACCGACCAACCGCACCGCCTCGATCTCGCCCGACGTGTCCAGTCCCGGCTACCGCGCCGTCACCTTCGACGATCTGCGAAAGTCCTACGGCGAGCAGATCAACGGCATGCTCGACGGCGGCGTCGACCTGCTGCTGGTCGAGACGATCTTCGACACGCTGAACGCCAAGGCGGCGCTCTATGCGATCGCCGAGATCACCGAAGCGCGCGGCATCGACATGCCTGTGATGGTGTCGGGCACCATCACGGACAAGTCCGGCCGCCTGCTCTCCGGCCAGCTGCCGGAGGCATTCTGGCATTCGGTGCAGCACGCCAAGCCTGTGACCATCGGCTTCAACTGCGCGCTCGGCGCGGAAGATCTGCGCGCGCATATCGCCGACATCGGCCGCGTCGCCGATACGCTGGTCTGCGCCTATCCGAACGCCGGCCTGCCCAACGAATTCGGCCAATATGACGAGACGCCGGAATACATGGCGCGTCTGGTCGGTGAGTTCGCCGCGTCCGGCCTCGTCAATATCGTCGGCGGCTGCTGCGGCACCACGCCGGACCACATTGCGGCAATCGCCGCCGCGGTCGCCCCGCACAAGCCGCGCATCGTCCCGGAGATCGAACCGCGCCTGCGGCTCTCCGGCCTCGAGCCGTTCATTCTGACGGACGCGATCCCGTTCGTGAACGTCGGCGAGCGCACCAACGTCACCGGCTCTGCCCGCTTCCGCAAGCTGATCACCAACGGCGACTACACGGCTGCGCTTCAGGTCGCACGCGATCAGGTCGAGAACGGCGCGCAGATCATCGACGTCAACATGGACGAGGGCTTGCTCGACTCCGAAGCGGCGATGGTGACCTTCCTCAATCTCGTCGCCGCCGAGCCGGACATCGCCCGCGTCCCCGTGATGGTCGACAGCTCGAAATTCTCGGTGATCGAGGCCGGCCTGAAATGCGTACAGGGCAAGCCGATCGTGAACTCGATCTCGATGAAGGAAGGCGAGGAGAAGTTCATTCACGAGGCCAACATCGCCCGCCGTCACGGCGCCGCGGTCGTGGTGATGGCGTTCGACGAGGTCGGTCAGGCCGATACGTTCAAGCGCAAGACCGAGATCTGCAAGCGCGCCTACGACATCCTGGTGGACCGCGTCGGCTTCCCGCCGGAAGACATCATCTTCGATCCGAATGTTTTCGCGATCGCGACCGGCATCGAGGAGCACAACAATTACGGCGTCGACTTCATCGAGGCGACGCGCTGGATCCGCAAAAACCTGCCGGGCGCGCATATCTCGGGCGGCGTCTCCAATCTGTCGTTCTCGTTCCGCGGCAACGAGCCGGTGCGCGAGGCCATGCACTCGGTGTTCCTGTATCACGCCATCAAGGCCGGTATGGACATGGGCATCGTCAATGCCGGGCAGATGATCGTCTATGACGACATCGACGCCGAGCTGCGCCAAACTTGCGAGGACGTCGTCCTCAATCGCGATCCCGGCGCTTCCGAGCGCCTGCTGGCACTCGCGGAGAAATTTCGCGGCAACAAGACCCAGACCAAGGAGGCCGACCTCGCCTGGCGCGAATGGCCGGTGGCGAAGCGGCTGTCGCATTCGCTGGTGCACGGGATCACCGAGTTCATCGAGCAGGACACCGAGGAAGCCCGCAAGACCTCATCGCGCCCCCTCGACGTGATCGAAGGCCCGCTGATGGCCGGCATGAACGTGGTCGGCGATCTCTTCGGCGACGGAAAAATGTTCTTGCCGCAGGTGGTGAAATCCGCGCGCGTGATGAAACAGGCGGTGGCGTGGCTGATGCCGTTCATGGAAGAGGAGAAGGCGCGCAACGCCGCTGCTGGCATCGATACGGGCAAAAGTTCTTCGGCCGGCAAGATCGTGCTCGCGACCGTCAAGGGCGACGTCCA
This sequence comes from Bradyrhizobium sp. 1, assembly GCF_023073315.1. Lineage (GTDB taxonomy): Bacteria > Pseudomonadota > Alphaproteobacteria > Rhizobiales > Xanthobacteraceae > Bradyrhizobium. The sequence goes on from NZ_JADPJH010000034.1 coordinate 401,268, forward strand.
CGACATCGGCAAGAACATCGTCGGCATCGTGCTCCAGTGCAACAATTACGAGGTCATCGACCTCGGCGTGATGGTGCCGGCCGCAAAGATCGTCGAGACCGTGAAGGCGGAGAAAGCCGACATCGTCGGGCTATCAGGCCTGATCACGCCCTCGCTCGACGAGATGGCGTTCTTCGCCGGTGAACTACAGCGCGAAGGCCTCAAGCTGCCGCTGCTGATCGGCGGCGCGACGACGAGCCGCGTGCATACGGCCGTGAAGATCGACCCGAGCTATCGCGCCGGCCCTGTCGTGCATGTCAATGACGCCAGCCGCGCCGTCGGCGTTGCCTCCTCGCTGCTGTCACCGGAGAAGCGCGAGGCCTATGCCGCCGACGTACGCGCCGAATACGCAAAGATCTCGGATGCGCATATGCGCGCGCAGGCCGACAAGAAGCGCCTGAAGCTCGCGGCCGCGCGTGCCAACCGCGTGCCGGTTGATTTCGCCGTCAACAAGCCGGTGAAGCCGACCTTCCTCGGCACGCGCAGCTTTGACGACTACGACCTTTCCGAGCTGGTGCCCTATATCGACTGGACGCCGTTCTTCCAGACCTGGGAGCTCGCCGGGCGTTTTCCGGCCATCCTCGACGATGCCAAGGTCGGCGAGGTCGCGCGTTCGCTCTACGACGATGCGCGAAAAATGCTCGACCTGATCGTCAAGGAGAAATGGTTCCGGGCACGCGCCACGGTGGGGTTCTGGCCGGCGAACGCGCAAGGTGACGACATCGTGCTCTATGCCGACGAGAGCCGCACCAAGAGCATCGCGACGCTGCACACGCTGCGCCAGCAGCTGGAGAAGCGCGAAGGCCGCTTCAACGCGGCGCTGTCCGACTTCATCGCGCCCGCGGGCGTGCCGGACTATGTCGGCGGCTTCGTTGTCACCGCCGGCATCGGCGAGGACGTGGTCGCCGACCGTTTCAGAAGCGCCAATGACGACTATTCCTCGATCCTGTGCAAGGCGCTGGCCGACCGCCTCGCCGAAGCCTTTGCCGAGCGCATGCATGCCCGCGTGCGCCGCGAGTTCTGGGCCTATGCGCCGAACGAGACGCTCCCCCCCGACGATCTGATCCTGGAGAAGTATCAGGGCATCCGCCCCGCGCCCGGCTATCCCGCGCAGCCCGATCACACCGAGAAGGCAACGCTGTTCGAGCTGCTCGACGCGGAAGCCACTGCCGGCGTGACGCTGACCGAGAGCTTTGCGATGTGGCCGGGCAGCAGCGTGTCGGGGCTCTATTTCGCCAGCCCCGAGAGCTATTATTTCGGTGTCGGCAAGATCGAGCGCGACCAGGTCGAGGACTATGCCGCGCGCAAGGGTATGACGGTCGCGGAGACCGAGCGCTGGCTCGCGCCGGTGCTGAACTACATCCCGTCGCAGCAGGACAAGGCCTTTGCGGCGACGCCGGCGAATGACGAGGCCTCGAGCGACCTCGCCTCGCATCCGCCGGGATGCACCTGCGCGGTGCATCTGGTCTGGCAGAAGAAGCGCGTGGGAGCGGGATAGAGGCGCCTCCAAGACAAAAATGAGAAAACAACCCCATGCACAGTAGGGATGGGGTTGAAAAGCTTCAGCAATTTCGCCTTACCCGAAAAAGACTTGCGCCGTCGGGCAAAACACCTGTATTGTTTCATCATCGCAGACCTCGCCCGTTGAACGCGTAGAGGCCTTCACGCGATGTCGTCATTGCGCGGGTCCGCCGCGAGGCGTGGCCCGATGACCGGCTCCGCGACGCAATCCAGAACCCTGCCACGGGGACAGACTGGATTGCTTCGCTGTGCTCGCAATGACGGAGTGTGGGCAACCAAGTCGCTCTCCAACTCACATCCCAGGGCGCTTCGCATTCTCGCGGCGCGTTGCGCCCCCGGCCCCGCAATGCCGTGAACGCAACGCGCGTTCGTCGCGACCAATGGCGACCGCCGCCGGAACGCAAGGGAATCGGATGTTGAACGCCCAACAATTGATGTGGACGCAGATTGCCGCCGGCATCGCCGTCCTGCTGTTTGGATTGATGCTGTTCAACCTGGTCCGCATGCGAGGCCGGATGCAGGCCGCGCGGAGCTGGGACAAGGTGGAGGGCATCATCACGGTCTCCCGGGTCGATCAGCCGGCGGCGCACGCCTCGGACGATCGGAACGACGCCAAGCCTATCATCCGCTATCGCTATCAGGCCGGCGGCCAGGAACTGGAAAGTGACCAGATCTTCGTCGGCGGCCCCGCCATCACCACGAGGGTGCTGGCCGCAAAACTGACCGGGCGTTATCCGGTCGGCGCCCATGTCGAAATCCATGTCGATCCGAAGCAACCGACCGAGGCGCTGCTGGAGCCCGCCGCAGCGCAGAACGTCGCAGCGCTGGTGGCGTTCACGATGGTGTTCGGCATCATCGCAGCCACCCTGATCGCGCATTCGCTCGCGGGTCACGTGCTCTACGCCGACAATGGCGTTCCGCTGTTCGCGTTCGCGCTGCCAATCATCGTGCTCATGGGCGGTGTGTTCTGCGTCGCAGAATACGTCCGCACGCGCCGGCTGGCGAGCGCCAGCCTGCGCTGGCCGACCGCGTCGGGCAGGATTACGCATTCCGATGTGATCGAGGAGATCATCGAGGAGAAGACAGAGCACGACAACAGACCGACGACTTCAAAGCTTGTACATCGCTATCAGGTCGACCTCCGCTACGACTACAAGGTCGGCAAGCGCGACTTCACCGGCACCGAAATCAACTGGGGCGGCACCATGATCTCCGGGCTGCGCGAGGTCGCCGAAAAGGAAGCGGCGAAATATCGTCCCGGGCAGAGCGTCAAGGTCTATTACGATCCGGACCAGCCGGGACAGGCCGTGCTGGAGCCTGCAAGCCGGGAAGGCGCGCTGGGACCTCTGATCGGTGCCGCGGTCTGCGCGGTCGTCGGAGGTCTTTTCCTGACAATCCTGATCAAGGTTGGGTTCGCATAGCGGCGTTTGATGCGGCTCACCCCTTCGGCGGCGCCAGCGGCTGCATGATCTCCTGGAACGGCGGCAGTGCCTCGCACCGCTCGGCATGTGCCGCAAGCGCCGGATAACGCGACGGCGCGAACAATTGCGGATGCGCCTCGCGGGTAAAGCGAACGACGCAGGCCACCGCGACGTCGGCATGGCCGATACGGTCGCCCAGCCAGTACGGCGTGGTCACCTTGGCGCGCTCAGCTTCCAGCGCTTTGAGGACGTCCGCGATCTGCGCCTCGCAGCGCTCGACCCACAGCGCAAGCTGCTCCTTTCGCAACACACGCTCGTAGAGCAGGCTCACCGCCTTGTCGCCGAGACCGGATGCGAGCGCGCAGATGCGCAAATGACGCCGCCGCTCCGCGCCGCTTCGCGGCAGCATCGCCTTCTCGGGTTCGATGAGTTCGTCGAGATATTCCAGGATGATCGTGCTCTCGATCAGCGCTTCGCCGTCGTCGAGCACCAGCGTCGGCACCCGGCGCAGCGGATTATAAGGCGCGATGCTGTCGGCATCGCCGAAGGTCGACCACGGCCTGTGCTCGAAGGCGAGCCCGTAAAGGCGCAGCGCGATCGCGACGCGGCGGACGAAGGGGGGGTCGTATTGGCCGATCAGGAACATGGTTCTTCTCAATTGTTGGACACGGCAGGCCCGGTCAGTTCATCGCCAATACGCACCGGCTGCAACGAAAATCCTGGAAGGACAGCCCGGGTTTTCGCTGGCGCCAACTGGAAGAGCGACGGCAGCGCCACACTCCGTCATTGCGAGCGCAGCGAAGCAATCCAGGATCTTTCCGTGGAGGCAGTCTGGATTGCTTCGTCGCAAGGGCTCCTCGCAATGACGGTGGAGGCGGCCGTGTACTATCCGATGATCGGCACATGCCTCGCCGTCATCCGTGGCGCCGTTCCGTCGAGGCGCGGATCGTCGGCGATCTCGATCTGGCGGCGGAATGGGCGGAAGCCGGAGCGCTGGTAGAACGCGACGGCCGAAGGATGGTCGAAGGTACAAGTGTGTAGCCAGACGCGGCGCAGGTCGCGTGACCATGCAAGCTCCAGTGCCCGATTCATCAGGAAGCGGGCCGCACCCGTCCCGATCAATCCAGCGGTAACGCCGAAATAGACCAGCTCGCACTGGCCGGCCTCGCGGAAATCGAGCTCCAGCAGGCCTTCGTCGCGACCGTCCACGACAAGTGCGTAGACCTCGACGCCAGGCGCGTGGATGATCGCGGCGAGCTCTGCATCGTTCATGCGCGGCCGGGAAAACCACAGCCACTCCTCGCCGACGCGGCGGTAGAGGTCGCGATACCAATGAAGCGCGGGTACATCGACCTTGCGCAGGCTCCACGCACCGGGAGGATCGTCACGGCGCGCGGGAGGCGCGGTCATCTCCAGATGGGTGACGACAGCGGCGATCTTCCCGTTGGGCACATCGGAATAGCCGTCGGGAAGGATCACCCTTCCCCCTCGTCACTCGCCAGCACGCCCTTCACCGCGCGCGCCCAGCCTGCGAGCTTCCGCTCGCGCGTCGCCTGGCTCATGTTCGGCTTGAAGCGGTGCTCGAGGCGCCAATTGTCGGCGAATTTCGTCGGCTCGGGATAGACGCCCGCCTGGAGGCCGGCGAGATAGGCGGCGCCCAGCGCCGTGGTTTCCTGGATCACGGGACGATCGACCGGCGCGTCGAGCAGATCTGCGAGGCGCTGCATGGTCCAGTCGGACGCGGTCATGCCGCCGTCGACGCGGAGCACGACGCTTGCCACCTCCGAGCTCGGCCAGTCCGCGCGCATCGCGGCCCACAGATCAAAAGTCTGGTAGCAGACGCTTTCGAGTGCGGCGTGGGCGAGCTCGGCGGGGCCGGTGTTGCGGGTGAGGCCGAACAGCGCGCCGCGGACGCGCGGATTCCAGTAGGGCGCGCCCATGCCGACGAAGGCAGGGACGAGATAGACGCTCTGCATCGAGTCCGACTGGTCCGCGAGCGGGCCGGTCTCGGCGGCGTGCTTGATGATGCCGAGGCCGTCGCGCAGCCACTGCACCGCCGAGCCTGCGACGAAGATCGAGCCTTCCAGCGCGTAGGTGCGCTTGCCGTCGAGCTGATAGGCGACGGTGGTGAGCAGCTTGTTCTTGGACACCACCGGCGTGGTGCCGGTGTTGAGCAGCGCGAAGCAGCCGGTGCCGTAGGTGGACTTCATCATGCCCGGGCGGAAGCAGGCTTGCCCGATGGTCGCGGCCTGCTGGTCGCCGGCGATGCCTGAGATGGCGATGGCCCCGCCGAACAGATCCGGCACGCTCTCGCCGAAGCGAGCGGACGAATCCTTCACCTCGGGCAGCATCGAGCGCGGCACGCCGATGATCTCCAGCAGCTCGTCGTCCCACTGGCCGGTGTGGATGTTGAACAGCAGCGTGCGCGAGGCATTGGTGGCGTCGGTGGCGTGCACCTTGCCGCCGGTGAGGCGCCAGAGCAGATAGCAATCGACGGTGCCGAACATCAGCTCGCCGCGCGCGGCGCGCCCGCGCGCACCGGGGACGTGGTCGAGAATCCAGGCGATCTTGGTGCCGGAGAAATAGGGATCGATGATCAGGCCGGTCTTTTGCGAGATCACCGGCTCGCGGCCGTCGGCCTTTAGTTTGGCGCAGATGTCGGCGGTGCGGCGGTCCTGCCAGACGATGGCACGATGCACGGCTTGTCCCGTGGCGCGGTCCCACACCACTGTGGTCTCGCGCTGATTGGTGATGCCGATCGCGGCGATGTCCTTCGCGGTGATGCCGGCCTGCGCGATCGCATCGCGGCACACCGTCACGGTCGAGGTCCAGATGTCGTCCGGCTCGTGCTCGACCCAGCCCGAGGCCGGAAAATGCTGCGGAAACTCAGCTTGCGCACGGGCCGCGATCGAGATGTCGCTGCGGAAAACGATTGCGCGCGAGGAGGTGGTGCCCTGGTCGATGGCGAGGACGAAAGACATGGTGGCTTACCCTGGCGTTTCCCTGAGAGGAGTCATTGTGGCGCGCCAAAAGGAGCGGATTAGGGCGGAGAGGTCAAGGCGGGCTCTCGCTTACCCTCCCCTGGAGGGGGAGGGTCGACCGCGCGAAGCGCGGGCGGGGTGGGGTGAAGCCACAAAGACGGTCTCACCGAATCGAAGAAATTATTGCCGCTCCGGATTCGGAAGCACTGAATTTGCAGATAGTCTGTCACCCCGCCCCGGTTCGCATTCCGCTTCGCTGCATGCGACACGACCCTCCCCCTCCAGGGGAGGGTAAGAGAAAGCCGAGCTCGAAACTACGTTCGACGGTGCTTCAGAGGTATGGTCTCCGCGTCGCGCGATCCGTAGAGCTCGACATAGATGCGCTCGAGCACTGCGTCGAGTTCGCCTGTAATCTCCGAATTCCAGAATCGGATAACACGGTAGCCTTCGCGTTCGAGCCAGCGCTGTCGTTCAAGGTCTCGCGCGGCCGTGTCGTCGTCGTTGTGGTGTCCGCCATCGAGCTCGATGATGAGTCGCTTGGCTGGACAAAAGAAGTCGACAATGTAAGGACCGATCGGCGCTTGGCGGCGGAAGTGTGAGCCCTCGATCGGGAGTTCTTTGAGGGCGCGCCATAAGATTCGCTCGTGCGGCGTCGTGTTCGCTCTCAGCTTTTTCGCGGCCGCGCGTCGAATTGATGTTGAGACCATTGCCGTGGCTTCACCCCACCCCGCTCACGCTTCGCGCGAGCGACCCTCCCCCTCCAGGGGAGGGTAAGTGAAGCGCGGCCTCGACACAATTGCAAGTAGTAGCCGCCTACACCGACGCCGTGGTGACCCCGCCGTCGATCACGATGGTCTGGCCGGTCATGAAGCTCGATGCATCCGATGCGAGATACGCCACTGCGCCCGCGATCTCGTCGGGTTCGCCGATGCGGCGGAGCGGTGTGGTGGCGGTGCGGCGCTTGAGGTTGGCTTCGTCTTCCCAGAGCGCGCGGGCAAAATCGGTTTTGACGAGGCCGGGCGCAATGCAGTTGACGCGGACGCCTTTCGGGCCCCATTCGCCGGCGAGCGAACGGCACAGCGCGAAGTCGGCGGCTTTCGAAATGCCGTAGGCGCCGATGACCGTAGAGCCGCGCAGGCCGCCGATCGAGGAGATGATGACGACGGAGCCGTTGCCACGCTCCGCCATCTGCGGGATCGCGAGTGCGGAGAGCCAGATGTTGCTCTTGACGTTCGAGCCCATGATCTTGTCGAAGGCTTCGTCGGTGATGTCGAGCAGCGGGCCGTAGTAAGGATTGACGGCGGCGTTGCAGACGAGGATGTCGATCTTGCCGTAATGCTTGATCGTGCCCGAGATCAGCGCCTCGACCTCGGCCTTGCGGGCGATGTTGCAGGGGATGACGGCGGCATCGCCGCCGGCCGCATTGATGCCGTCGGCGACGTCTTTGCAGGCGTCGGCCTTGCGCGAGGAGACCACGACTTTTGCGCCGAGCTTTGCGAGCAACTCGGCGGAGGAGCGGCCGATGCCGCGGCTGGAGCCGGTGACGATGGCGACCTTGCCGGTGAGATCGAACGGGGTGTTTTTCATTGTTGTTGCCTCGCTGCTTCAACGATCTCCGTCATTGCGAGCGCAGCGAAGCAATCCAGAATCTTTCTGCGGAGAAAGTCTGGATTGCTTCGTCGCAAGGGCTCCTCGCAATGACGGTGGAGAGACCTAGATCAACCCGCCGCCATCCGCGACGCGGCGCTGATGGTAGTCAGTGTCGCCAAAGCTGTTCTCGATCATGGTGAGGCGCTTGAAGTAGTGACCGATCTTCGCCTCCATGGTCATGCCGATGCCGCCGTGGAGCTGGATCGCCTGCTGTCCCACGTATTTCAGCGACTTGCCGATCTGCACCTTGGCCGCGGCGATCGCGTTGGAGCGCTCCTTGGCGTCCTCGAAATCACCGGCCATGGTCGCGAACATCGACATCGATCGCGCCTGCTCGGCGGCGACGAACATGTCGGAGGCGCGATGCTGCAGCGATTGGAACGAGCCGATCGCGACGCCAAATTGCTTGCGCGTCTTGATGTACTCGACGGTCGTCTTCAGCGACTCGTCCATCAGGCCGACCGCCTCGGCGCAGAGCGCGACGCGGGCTTCGTCCACGACGCGCTCGATCAGGGCGAGCGAGTCATCCGGGTTGCCGAGAGCGGCATCCGCGCCGACCTCGACACCCGTAAAGGTGATGTCGGCGGCGTGCAGGCCGTCCTGGGTCGGGTACGACTTCTTGGTCACGCCCTTGGCGCTCGCCGGCACCAGGAACACGCCGATGCCGGACTTGTCGCGGCGGTCACCCTTGGTGCGCGCGGTGACGACAAGCGTCTCCGCGTTCTCGCCGTTGAGCACGACGAATTTCTCGCCGTCGATGACCCAGCCGTCGCCCTTCTTCTTCGCGGTCGTGGTGACGTCGAAGAGGTCGTAGCGCGAGTTCTTCTCGAGCTGGGCGAAAGCTAAAGTCTTGCTGCCGTCGATAATGCCGGGGACGTGCGCAGCCTTCTGCGCATCGGAGCCGGCATGACGCAGGAAGCCGCCGCCGATCACGACGGTTGCCAGATAAGGCTCGAGCACCAGCGCCTTGCCGAGCGCTTCCATCACGATCATGGTCTCGACACCGCCGCCGCCGAAGCCGCCATCCGCTTCGCTGAAGGGCAGGCCGAGCAGGCCCTGCTCGGCGAGCTTGCCCCAGACGGCCTGGCTCCAGCCGCCCTTCTCCTTCATGTACTTCTTGCGGCTCTCGAAATCGTAGGAATCGGTCAGCAGGCCGTCGATGCTGTCCTTGAGAAGCCGCTGCTCCTCGTTCAGATCAAAATCCATCTCTGTTTCCTCAGGTCACAAATCTCGGTGTTGCGCGGGGTGCCTCTTCACCTCTCCCCGCCTGCGGGGAGAGGTCGATTTGCGAAGCAAATCGGGTGAGGGGGTACCGCTCTCTCGACCAGTCGATACTCGGAGAGAGGG
>NZ_JADPJH010000034.1:410262-515332 GCF_023073315.1 Bradyrhizobium sp. 1
CCCCTCACCCCAACCCTCTCCCCGCAAGAGCGGGGAGAGGGGGAAGAAAGAGTCACAACCCCAGCACCGCCTTGGCGATGATGTTGCGCTGGATCTCGTTGGAGCCGCCGTAGATCGAGACCTTGCGGTTGTTGAAATAGCTCGGCGCGATCTGGGCGGTCCAGTCCATCGCTTCGTTCGAGCCGTCATCGCCGTGCACGTCGTAGGGCGCGGCGAACGGGCCGATCACTTCCATCAAGAGCTCGGTGGTGGTCTGCTGAATCTCGGAGCCCTTGATCTTCAGCACCGAGGACGCCGGATTGGGCTTGCCCTTGCCGTGCTTGCCCTCGTCGGCGACGACGCGCAGCTGCGTCAGCTCGAGCGCCTTCAGCTCGATCTCGCAGGCCGCGAGCTTCTCGCGAAAGGTCGCGTCCTGGATGATCGGCTTGCCGCCGGACTCGACCTTGGAGGCCAAATCGCGGATGCGGCGCAGCCGCTCCTTGGAGACGCCGACGCGCGCGATGCCGGTGCGCTCATTGCCGAGCAGGAATTTGGCGTAATCCCAGCCCTTGTTCTCCTCGCCGATCAGATTCTCGATGGGCACTTCGACGTCGTCGAAGAACACTTCGTTGACCTCGACGCCGCCGTCGATGGTCTGGATCGGGCGCACGGTGACGCCCTTCGATTTCATCGAGAACACGATGAAGGAGATGCCCATCTGCTTCTTGGCGTTGTTGTCGGTGCGGCAGAGACAGAAGATCATGTCGGCGTGCTGGGCGAGCGTGGTCCAGGTCTTCTGGCCGTTGATGATCCACTTGTGGCCCTTGCGCTCGGCTTTTGTCTTCAGCGAGGCTAGGTCGGAGCCGGAGCCGGGCTCGGAGAAGCCCTGGCACCACCAATCGTCGACGTTGGCGATGCGCGGCAGGTACTTCTTCTTCTGCTCCTCGTTGCCGAAGGTGTAGATGACGGGGCCGACCATGCTGACGCCGAAGGCGAGCGGCTGCGGCGCCGGATAGGACTGCAGCTCCTCGTTGAAGATGTAATGCTGCACGCTGCTCCAGCCGGTGCCGCCATATTGCGTCGGCCAGTGGCTGGTGCCCCAGCCCTTCTTGTTGAGGATGCGCCACCACGTCACCATCTCGTCCTTCGAGAGGTGGCGGCCCTCGACCAGCTTGCGCCGCGTATCCGGCGGCACGTTGCCGCGGAAGAATGTCCGCACTTCCTCGCGAAACGCCTGCTCTTCCTTCGTGAATGCGAGATCCATCGGATCCTCCTGTGAGCGTTATTCCTGGACTATAGCGTGCTGCTGGACTGACGATGACGATTGTTTCTGCTGCTGGCGCAGCTCGTGGCGCGACAGCTTGCCGACCGGCGTGCGCGGCAGATCGTCGACGAATTCGACCTCGACAGGCAGTTCGTGCTTGCCGAGCTTGCGGGCGAGCTGCGCGCGCAGTTCGTCGAGCGAGAACGGCTTGGCATCCGGCTTCAGCTTGATGAAGGCTTTTGCCGCCTCGCCGCGGTACCGGTCGGGAATGCCGAGCACGATCACCTCGTGCACGCCTGACACGGTGTAGATCGCCTGCTCGATCATCTGCGGATAGACGTTGAAGCCGCCGGAGATGATCATGTCCTTCTTGCGGTCGACCAGGAAGAAATAGCCGTCGGTGTCGACATAGCCGATGTCGCCGGTGAGAAAGCGGCCGTCGGAGAAGGATTCCGCCGATTCCTTCGGCTTGTTCCAGTAGCCCCTGGTGACGTTCGGGCCCTTGATGCGGATCTCGCCGACTTCGCCGGACGGCAGCACTTTTGTCGGATTGTCGAGCGAGACCACATCGAGCTCGATACCGGGCAGCATCAGGCCGATCGACCCGGGCTTGTCGGGGCCAACAGGCGGATGGCCGGTGCCGGGCGAGCAGGTCTCGGTCATGCCCCAGCCGCTTTTCAGTTTCTTGCCGATCTTGCGCTCGAAGAATTTTGCCACTTCCACCGGCAGCGGGGCGCCGCCGGAACCGATCGTGGCGAGCGAGGAGAAGTCGCGCTTGTCGAGATCAGGAAGTGCCGCGATCGCGATCCACATCGTCGGCACGCCCGGAAAGTACGTCGCGCGCTTGACCTCGATGTCGCGCATCACGGCCTCGACGTCGAAGCGCTGATGCAGCGAGATCAGATGGCCGCGGCTGAGCGTGGACAGCAGCACGACAGTGAGCGCGTAGATGTGGAACAGCGGCAGCACGCAGATGACGCGCTCGACAACATCGCCGCGCGTCGCGCGTGACGGTTTACCCCAGACGTCGTAGATCGACACGGCCGAGGAGAGATTGCCATGCGTCAGCATCGCGCCCTTGGGCAGGCCGGTGGTGCCGCCGGTATATTGCAGCAGCGCGACGTCGTCGGCGGTCACGGACGGCCATTGCGCGGGGGCAGTGGCGCCCTCGACGAAGGTCTTGAAGGTGACGATGCGGGGATCATCGGGGATCGCCGCCTGCGGCGTGCCGACCTTGCCCCAATTGTCGTCCTCGCAGACCACGAGGCGATCAATCAGCCCCTTTTCAAGAAACTTCAACGCGGTCGGAAGAAGTGCCGCGAGGTTCGAGGTGACGAGCAAGCGCGAGCCTGAATCGGAGACCTTGTGCGTCAGTGCGATCTCGCCGTCCAGCGGCGAGAGATGCGCGACGCGGGCGCCGGCCTTCAGCGCGCCGAAGAAATTGACGGGATGATCCGGCGTATTGCCGAGGAACAGCGCGACCGAACTGTTCTTGCCGATGCCTTCGCGCAGGAACGCAGCCGCCGCGCGCTCGGCCATCGCGGCGAGCTCGGTATAGGTGATCGGACGTTCCCGGAACTCCAGCGCGGTGCGCGGGCCGTATTCGGTGGCGGCGCTCGACAAGAGGTCGGGCAGCGAGCCCTGGACGATGGTGTCGTCCCAACGCACGCCCTCGGGATAAAACTGTTCGCCGGGATGGGTCATTAAAGTTCGTTACTCTTCGCTGACTGGATAGCAATTCTATGTAAGGCAGGCACCAGCGGTTGGGCTCCCTCCCCCCTTGTGGGGGAGGGTTGGGGAGAGGGGTAGCCACAAACGCTGACCTCGCCCGGGGCTGCCCCCCTCCCTACCCCTCCCCCACAAGGGGGGAGGGAACGGAGAGAGCGTTGCCGGGAGCGAACCATCGCGGCCACTGCCAATCCTATCAAGCCGCTTTCGACGCCGCCGCCAGCGAGGCGAACGTGCCGCCTTCGGCCGCGAGCTTCTTCAGCAAGGGCGCCGGCTCGAGGCTGGGGTCGTTGGTCTCCTTGGCGTAGAAGGCCAGGCGATCGGCGATGTGCTTGAGGCCGACGCTGTCCGCCCAGAACATCGGGCCGCCGCGATAGATCGGCCAGCCGTAACCGTAGAGCCAGACCACGTCGATGTCGGAGGGACGCGCCGCGATGCCCTCTTCGAGGATCTTTGCGCCCTCGTTGATCATCGGATACATCATGCGCTCCAAAATCTCGTCGTCGCTGACGATGCGCTTCTTGCGGCCGAGACGCAGCAGCGTCTCGTCGATCAGCTTTTCGACCTCGGGATCAGGCAGCGCCGAGCGGCTGCCTGCCTCATACTTGTAGTAACCCTTGCCGGTCTTCTGGCCGAAGCGACCGGCTTCGCACAGCGCATCCGCGATCTCCGACTTGATGCCGCGGTCCTTGCGCGAGCGCCAGCCGATGTCGAGGCCGGCGAGGTCGCCCATCGCGAACGGTCCCATTGGCATGCCGAATTTCGTGACGACAGCATCGACTTGCTGCGGCAGCGCGCCTTCGAACAAGAGTTTCTCCGACTGCTTGCCGCGCTGGGCCAGCATGCGGTTGCCGACAAAGCCATCGCAGACGCCGACCACGGCCGGCACCTTTGCAATCTTGCGCGCGATCGTCACAGCCGTCACGAGAGCATCCGGCGCGGTCTTGTCGGCGCGCACGATCTCGCACAGCTTCATGACATTGGCCGGCGAGAAGAAGTGCATGCCGAGCACGTCCTGCGGACGCTTGGTCGCCTTCGCGATCTCGTCGATGTTCAGATACGAGGTGTTGGAGGCGAGCACCGCGCCGGGCTTGACGTATTGGTCGAGCTTACCGAACACTTCCTTCTTGACCGCCATGGTCTCGAACACGGCTTCGATCACCAGGTCAGCGTCACCGACGTTCTCGATGCCGACGACGCCGGTGATCAGCGCCATGCGCTTGGCGGGCGCGTCCGCCGGGATGCCGCCGCGCGCGGCGGTTGCTTCCCAGTTCTTCTGCATGATGCCGAGGCCGCGCTTGAGCTGCTCTTCGCCGGTCTCGATCAGCGTGACGGGAACGCCGGCATTGGCAAAGGACATCGCGATGCCGCCGCCCATGGTGCCGGCGCCGAGAATGGCAACACGGTTAACGGGCCGCGGCTTGGTGCCCTCCGGCACGCCCGCGATCTTGTTGGCCTCGCGCTCGGCGAAGAAGGCATAGCGCTGGGCCTTGGACTGGTCGCTGGCGACGAGCTTCAAGAAGCCCTCGCGCTCCTTCTTCAGACCTTCGTCGAACGGCAGGTCGATGGCCGCGCCGACGGCGTCGGCGGCGGCGAACGGCGCTTCCAGGCCGCGCGACTTCTTGGTCATGGCGGCGACCGCGTTGGTGAAGATCGAGCGGTCGGCTTTCGCCGCTGCGATCTTGGAATCGTCGTCGCGCAGGCGGCGCAGCGGACGCTTTTCGGCCAGCAGCTTGCGGACGAAAGCCTCACCGCCGGAGGCAGGTCCCTCGACGATCTCCTCGATCAGGCCATTCTTGAGGGCCTCCGCAGCGCCAATGGGATCACCGCCGACGATCATCTTCACGGCGAGTTCAGGGCCGACCGCGCGCGGCAGACGCTGGGTGCCACCGGCGCCGGGCAGCAGGCCGAGCTTCACTTCGGGCAGGCCGAGCTTTGCTTCTTTCACAGCCACTCGGAAATGACAGGCGAGCGCGACCTCGAGGCCGCCCCCGAGCGCAGTGCCGTGGATCGCAGCCACGATCGGCTTCGGCGAACCCTCCATCTCGGCCAGCACTTCGTTGAGGCCGGGCGACTTCGGCGGCTTGCCGAATTCGGTGATATCGGCACCGGCAATGAAAGTACGGCCGGCGCAGGTCAGCACGATGCCCTTAATCGCGGGATCGGCGATAGCGGCCTTGATGCATTCCAGGATACCGCCCCGCACTGCGGCACTCAGCGCATTGACCGGAGGGCTGTTCACCGTGACGATCCCGACTTCGTCATGACGCTCAAGCTTGACCACTTCGCTCACGGTGTCCCTCCTTGGTGGGGATGTACTTTTGTTCGATTTCGCGGTGCGGAATTTAATTCCGCATCTTGACGGCAGGGTTATTTTGAAGCACGGACGTTGTCAACGACTCCGCGCAAGAAGCAGATCAGGGATGAAGCGTACAGGAAAGAAGACAGCGACCGACCGGAATTTCGTCGTCGCGCTTTCCCGCGGACTTGACGTATTGCGCGCATTCGAACCCAATGACGGCCTTCTCGGCAATCAGGAAATCGCGGCACGGACCAACCTGCCCAAGCCCACCGTGTCCCGGCTGACCTACACGTTGACCAAGCTCGGCTATCTGACACCGGTTCCCCGTTTCGAGAAATACCAGCTTGCGCCGGCCGCAATGGCGCTCGGTTACGCCGCGTTATCCAATCTCGGCGTTCGGCATTTGTCCGAACCGTTTCGCGAGGACATGATGCGCGCGACCGGCGGCGCGGTCGCGATCGGGGGCCGCGACCGTCACAGCATGATCTATTTCGGGCAAAGCCGTGGCAGCGAGACGGTCGGCGTTCAACTGGACGTCGGCTCCCGCGTGCCGATTGCAACCAGCGCGATGGGCCGTGCCTATTTCTGGGCGCTCGGCGAAGAGGATCGCGCCGAGCTGTCGCGTCTCTTGCGCGAACATTACGGCAGCCGCTGGCCGAAGATGCGCGACGGACTGGAGCGCTCCGGCGAGACGGTCGCGAAACACGGCTTTGCGATTTCGGTCGGCGACTGGCATGACGACATCGGCGCAGCCGGCGTCGCGCTCAGGCTCAACGACGGAACCGGGCCTTACGCATTCAATTGCGGCGCGCCGGCATTCCGCTTCACGGAAGAGCGATTGATCAACGACATTGGACCGCGTCTGCTTGCGATGGTAAGGAACATCGAAGCGGCACTCGGGGGACTGATGCCGCATTCCAAAAAAGACATCAGCAAAAAGCTGAAATCAGGAGGAAAAGTTGCGCGTGTGGCCGAGGGGATCAGATAGCCTTTGTCATGACGGGGAGCGGTTCGCATCGCCCCGTCGCCCGCAAAAAATTGTGGGCGAGACGACATGACGCAGGCACAGCTCGCGCAGGGAACATCGCCCCTGCTCGCGGTTCGCGACGTCAGCGTCGTGTTCGGCGGCATTGTCGCGCTCAACGGCGTGTCCTTTGACATGCACAAGGGCCAGATCCTCGGATTGATCGGCCCCAACGGCGCCGGCAAGACCACGCTCTTCAACTGTCTGTCACGCCTTTATCAGCCGTCATCCGGCGACATCCTGATGGAAGGCGCGAGTATTTTGACGCGGCCGCCGCACCGGATTGCCGAGATCGGCATCGGCCGCACCTTCCAGAACGTGGCGCTGTTTCCAAACCTCTCGGTGATGGACAACGTCCGCGTCGGCGCCCATTCGAAGACCTCCAGCGACATCATCAGCGACTCCCTGAGATTGGCCTGGGTCCGGCGCAGCGAGACCGACGTCAACAAGAAGGTCCACGAGATCCTCGCTTATCTCAAGCTCGAGGACGTCGCCCATACCGTCGTCTCCGGCCTCCCTTTCGGCACACAGAAGCGCGTCGAGCTGGCGCGCGCGCTCGCGGCCGATCCGAAGATCCTGCTGCTCGACGAGCCCGCCGGCGGTCTCAATCATGAGGAAGTCTATGTGCTCGGCGACCTCATCCGTCGCATCCGCGACGACCGCCACATGACTGTGCTGCTGGTCGAGCATCACATGGGCCTCGTGATGTCGATCGCCGACCACGTCGTCGCGCTGAATTTCGGCAAGAAGCTCGCAGAAGGCACGCCCGCCCAGGTGCAGGTAGACCCCGACGTCATCAAGGCCTATCTCGGGAGCAAGGATCAATGACGACGCTGCTCAACGTCAAGGACCTGCGCGCCTATTACGGCCAAGTCCAGGCGCTCCACGGGCTGTCTTTCTCGCTCGACGAGGGTTCGCTGACGACGCTGCTCGGGGCCAACGGCGCCGGCAAGACCACCACCTTGCGCGCGATCTGCAACATGGTGCGCTCCACCGGCGCGGTCGAGTTCGACGGCAAGCCGCTGAACAACCGTTCGACCGAGAACATCGTGCGGTTCGGCATCGCCCATGTCCCGCAGGGCCGCGGCACCTTCACCACCATGACGGTGGAGGAAAACCTTCAGCTCGGCGCCATCACCCGCAAGGACAGCGCCGGCATCGTCTCCGACATCGAGCGCATGTATGCGCATTTTCCGGTACTGAAGCAGCGCCACACCCAGCAGGCGGGCACGCTCTCCGGCGGCGAGCAGCAGATGCTCGCGGTCGCCCGCGCGCTGATGCTGCGGCCGCGGCTGATGCTGCTGGACGAGCCCTCTTTCGGCCTCGCGCCGCTGGTCGTGCGCGACCTGTTCGGCATCCTCGGCAAGATCAACCGCGAGGACAAGGTGTCGATCCTGGTGGTCGAGCAGAACGCGCAGCTCGCGCTCGAGCTTGCCGACCAGGCCTATGTGATCGAGACCGGCCGCATCGTGATGTCGGGCAACGCCAAGGACATCGCGAACAACGAAGAAATCCGCAAATCCTATCTGGGTTACTGAGGAGCCGGCACGATGGAGCTTTTTACCAACCAAGTGCTGGCCGGCATCGCCACGGGCGCGATCTATGCCTGCATGGCGCTGGCCGTGGTCATGATCTACCAGGCGATCGACCATCTCAATTTCGCACAAGGCGAGATGGCGATGTTCTCGACCTTCATTTCCTGGCAGCTGATGCAGTGGGGTATCCCCTATTGGGGCGCCTTCATCCTCACGCTGGCGCTGTCCTTCATCGCAGGCATCGCGATCGAACGGATCCTGTTCAAGCCGCTGGCGAAAGCGCCGATCCTGACCAACGTCGCCGGCTTCATCGCGCTGTTCGCGATCATCAACTCCTCGGCCGGCCTGATCTGGGACTTCACCATCAAGCAATATCCGACTCCGTTCGGCTCCGCACCGTTCCTGGGCAGCCAGCTGATCTCGACCCATCAGGCCGGCATGATCGGCGTGACCGTGCTGCTGCTGCTCGGCCTCTATTTCTTCTTCCAGTACACGCGGGTCGGCCTTGCCATGCGCGCTGCCGCATCAGTGCCTGAATCGGCCAGGCTCGTCGGCATCAACACGAGCTGGATGATCGCGCTCGGCTGGGGCATGGCGACGGCGATCGGCGCGATCGCGGGCATGTTGATCGCTCCCGTCGTGTTCCTCGAGCCCAACATGATGGGCGGCGTGCTGATCTACGGCTTTGCCGCGGCGGTGCTCGGTGGTCTCACCAGCCCGTTCGGCGCCGTGGTCGGCGGCTTCCTGGTCGGCGTCTTCGAGAACCTCGCCGGTACCTACATCCCCGGCGTCGGCAACGAGCTGAAGCTCCCGATCGCGCTCGCGCTGATCATCTCCGTCCTGGTCGTCAAACCCGCTGGCCTGTTCGGCCGGCAAATCGTCAAGCGAGTTTGATCATGAGCGCCGTAGAAGAAGTCGTCACGGAAGCCGCCGCCGTCGAGGCCGTTCCGAAGCGGGCCATGACGCTCGGCACCGGCACCTCGCTGCTGGTGCTCGCCGCGCTGATCATCATGCCAATCTTCGTCAAGAACTTCATCATCTTCCAGATGACGATGCTCCTGATCTACGGGCTGGCGGTGCTGGCGCTGAACATCCTGACCGGCGGCTCGGGCCAGTTTTCGCTCGGCCAGAGCGCGTTCTACGCGGTCGGCGCCTACACGACGGCGGTGCTGATGGAGCATTTCGACGTCAATTACGCGCTGACCTTGCCGATCGCCGGCGTGGTCTGTTTCGGCTTCGGCTTCCTGTTCGGGCAGCCGGCGCTGCGGCTCTCCGGCGTCTACCTCGCGCTCGCGACCTTCGCGCTCGCCACCGCGATGCCGCAGCTTCTGAAGCTGAACTTCCTCGAGCACTGGACCGGCGGCGTGCAGGGCCTCGTCGTCACCAAGCCGGATGCGCCGTTCGGCCTGAAGATGTCGCAGGACATGTGGCTCTATTATTTCTCGCTCGTGGTCGTGATCGGGATCTACATCCTTGCCGTGAACCTGCTGCGCTCCCGCTCGGGCCGCGCCTTCATGGCGATCCGCGACAACGAGATCGCGGCCTCGGCCATGGGTGTCGACGTCGCGCTGTACAAGACGCTGGCCTTCGGCGTCTCGGCCGCCATCACCGGCATCGCCGGCTCGCTCGGCGCCATCGCGGTGCAGTTCGTCGCGCCCGACAGCTACACCATCACGCTCGCGGTCTCGCTGTTCCTCGGCATGGTCGTCGGCGGCGTCGGATGGCTGCCCGGCTCGATCGTCGGCGCCGCCTTCATCATCTTCGTGCCGAACATCGCGGAGGGCATCTCCAAGGGCCTCTCCGGCGCCGTGTTCGGCGTGCTGCTGTTCCTCGTCATCTACCTCGTGCCGCATGGCGCAAGGCAAGTCGCGATCCTGGGCCAACAACTCGCCGGTAAGCTCAGAAAGAACTGAAAACACCAACATCAAGGAAGGAGACTTCGTTTTGTTTCTCGCAAGAATACTGCGAACCACCGCGCTCGTAACGGCGGTCGCGACCCTCACCTCCGGCGCAGCACTTGCCCAGAAGACGTACGACACCGGCGCGACCGATACCGAGATCAAGATCGGCAACATCATGCCGTACAGCGGCCCGGCGTCGGCCTATGGCATCATCGGCAAGACCGAAGAAGCCTATTTCAAGATGATCAACGACAAGGGCGGCATCAACGGCCGCAAGGTCAACTTCGTCAGCTATGACGACGGCTATTCGCCGCCGAAGGCCGTCGAGCAGGTTCGCAAGCTGGTCGAGAGCGACGAAGTGCTCGCCGTGTTCAACCCGCTCGGCACACCCTCGAACAGCGCGATCCAGAAATATCTGAACGCCAAGAAGATCCCGCAGCTGTTCGTCGCCACCGGCGCCACCAAGTGGAACGACGCGAAGAACTTTCCCTGGACCATGGGCTGGCAGCCCTCCTACCAGAGCGAAGCCCAGATCTACGCGAAATGGCTGTTGAAGGAGAAGCCCGACGCCAAGGTCGCGATCCTCTATCAGAACGACGATTTCGGCAAAGACTACCTCAAAGGCACCAAGGACGGTTTCGGCGCCAAGGCCTCGTCCATGATCGTCATGGAGGAGAGCTATGAGGTCTCCGAGCCGTCGATCGACGGACACATCGTCAAGATCAAGGCCGCCAATCCCGACGTGCTCCTGATCTACACGACGCCGAAGTTCGGCGCCCAGACCATCAAGAAGACCGCCGAGTTGAGCTGGAAGCCGCTCCAGATCATCACCAACGTGTCGGCCTCGGTCGGCAGCGTGATGAAGCCGGCGGGCCTCGAGGCCTCGCAAGGCGTGCTGTCCGCGGCCTATGCCAAGGACGGTGCCGACCCGCGCTGGAACGATGATCCCGGCATGAAGAAGTGGGCCGAGTTCCTCGATAAGTACATGCCCGGCGCCGACAAGACCGACTCCAGCGTCGTCTACGGCTATGGTGCCGCGCAGACGCTGGCCAAGGCACTGGAACAGTGCGGCGACAATCTCACCCGCGCCAATCTGATGAAGCAGGCCGCGAGCCTGAAGGACTTCACGCCGGACACGCTGCTGCCCGGCATCAAGATCAATACCGGTCCGAGCGACTTCGCCCCGATCAGCCAGCTTCAGATGCAGCGCTTCAAGGGCGAGAAGTGGGAACAGTTCGGCGAGATCCTGAGCGGCGACGTCGCTCCGGAATAATGTGCTGACGTAATAGTCCAAGTATCGAGAAGCCCCCGCGGGCACAACCGCGGGGGCTTTTTGTTGACGTCAGACGTCAATCTTGTTCAATGCGCTCGATCCAGCCGAGGTAGGAGAGCAATGGTCGCTGTTCGTTTTCAGGTTGTGGCCTTCTCGGCCACATTTGCGTTGTGCACTGCGGTGGTTGGCCCGGCGCTGGCGCAAAAGAAATACGACAGCGGCGCGTCCGATACCGAGATCAGAATCGGCAACATCATGCCCTATAGCGGGCCGGCCTCCGCCTATGCCGCGATCGGCAAGACCGAGGAAGCCTATTTCAACAAGGTCAATGCCGAGGGCGGCGTCAACGGCCGCAAGATCAAGTTCATCTCCTATGACGACGGCTATTCGCCGCCGAAGACGGTGGAGCAGGCGCGCAAGCTGGTCGAGAGCGACAACGTGCTGCTGATCTTCGGCTCGCTCGGCACCTCCACCAACGGCGCCATCCGCAAATACATGAACGAGAAAAAGGTGCCGCAGCTGTTCGTGGCGAGCGGCGCCTCGAAGTGGAACGACCCCAAGCAATATCCGTGGACGATGGGCTGGCAGCCGAGCTACGCCAGCGAGGCGCGCATCTACGCCAAATATCTCATGAAGGAGAAGCCGGACGGAAAGATCGGCGTGCTCTACCAGAACGACGATTTCGGCAAGGACTATCTGAAGGGGCTGAAGGACGGCCTCGGGGCCAAGGCCTCGATGATGGTCATGGAAGACGGCTACGACACCTCCGAGCCCGCGATCGACGAACACGTCGTGAAGCTGAAGGCTTCGGGCGCCGACATCTTCATCAGCATCACCACGCCAAAATTCGCGGCACAAGCGATCAAGAAGGCGGCCGAGATCAACTGGCATCCGGTGCACATCATCTCCAACGTCTCGGCCTCGGTCGGCGGCGTGCTGGAGCCCGCGGGCCTCGAGATATCGCAAGGCATTTTGTCGGCGAGCTACACCAAGGACGGCTCGGATCCGCAATGGAACGCCGATGACGGCATGAAGAAGTTTTACAATTTCCTCGCGCAATACGACCCCAAGGCCAACAAGCTCGATGCCGGCGTGGTGTTCGGCTACGCAGCAGCCCAGACCATGGTGAAGGTGCTGCAAAAGTGCGGCGACGACCTCACCCGCGACAACGTCATGAAGCAGGCCGCCTCCTTAAAGGATTTCGAACCGGACACGCTGCTGCCCGGCATCAAGATCAACACCGCAGCGGACAATTTCGCCCCGATCGAGCAGCTCCAGATGATGCGCTTCAAGGGCCGGAAATGGGAGCTGTTCGGCGACATCATCTCGAGCGAGATGGGCCATTGAGATCGATCAACTCAAAATCGCGTCAATGAAATTAAACAACTAGCGGCAGTCGCGGCCTCTCGCAGCGCACTCGATCCCGCACCCGCCTTTGACTACTAAAGAAGCAGCCCCAGCGACCTCGTCGCAGGGGCTTTCTGTTGTAGGCATGAGGCAAATCGTATTGAATTGCGGCCGCGTCGCCAAAAACAAGCAACACAAGAAAAGGGACGTACACACACCAAGAAAATAGGGAGATAGGAATGCCCGCTGTCACCGGCAAGCTTGCGGCCGCGTCGCTCGCGCTCGCGCTCATTGCGGCCTCGACCTCCGTCGCATCGGCCCAGAAGAAATACGATACCGGCGCGACCGACACCGAGATCAAGATCGGCAACATCATGCCCTACAGCGGACCGGCCTCCGCCTACGGCATCATCGGGCGGACCGAAGCCGCCTATTTCAAGAAGATCAACGACGAAGGCGGCATCAACGGCCGCAAGATCAACTACATCTCCTATGACGACGCCTATTCGCCGCCGAAGACGGTGGAGCAGGCGCGCAAGCTGGTCGAGAGCGACGAGGTGCTGTTCATCTTCAACTCGCTCGGCACGCCGCCGAACTCGGCGATCCACAAATACATGAACTCGAAGAAAGTGCCGCAGCTGTTCGTCGCGACCGGCGCCACCAAGTGGAACGATCCGCAGAACTTCCCCTGGACCATGGGCTGGCAGCCCAACTACCAGAGCGAAACGCAGATCTATGCGAAGTGGCTCTTGAAGAACAAGCCGGACGCCAAGATCGCCGTGCTCTTCCAGAACGATGATTACGGCAAGGACTATCTGAAGGGCCTGAAGGACGGACTGGGCGCGAAGGCCGCCTCGATGATCGTCATGGAGGAGAGCTACGAGACCTCCGAGCCGACCATCGACAACCATATCGTCAAGCTGAAGTCGACCGGCGCCGACGTGTTCATGAACATCACGACGCCGAAGTTCGCGGCGCAGGCGATCAAGAAGAATGCCGAGATCGGCTGGAAGCCGCTGCATTTCCTCAACAACGTCTCGGCCTCCGTCGGCAGCGTGATGAAGCCTGCCGGCTTCGAAAACGGTCAGGACATTATCTCGGCCGACTATCTGAAGGACGTCTCGGACCCGCAGTGGGCCAATGATGCCGGCATGAAGGACTTTCTCGCCTTCATGACCAAATACTTCCCCGAGGGCGACAAGCTCGATAAGGGCACGATCGTCGGCTATGCCGTGGCGCAGACGCTGGTTCAGGTCTTGAAGCAGTGCGGTGACGATCTCACGCGCGAGAACGTCATCAAGCAGGCGGCGAGCCTGAAGGACTTTCGCACCGAGGCGCTGCTGCCGGGCGTGAAGATCAACACCTCGCCGACCGATTTCGCGCCGATCAGCCAGCTTCAACTCGAGAAGTTCAAAGGCGAGAAGTTCGAGCTGTTCGGCGACGTGATCAGCGCCGACGTCGGCGGCTAGCCCCATTGAGGACGCGACGACGGAAGCCCCCTGCGAGACGATCGCGGGGGGCTTTTGCTTGCGCGTGGATTATGATCACGCGATTGCACAATCGAATGATGGTAAAGCCCGCTTACGCTTTGGCGCCTGATGCGGTAGGCAGGGGCCAGGCGATCTCGTCGCCATCATTTTAGTTCCAAGAGTCCATCCAAGGCTATCGTCATGACCGACCGCCGTCCCCTGCTCCGCGCGCTCTACGATGCCGCCGTTGCCGCCGCCCATCCGAGCACGATTCTGGCGCCGCATTTGCGGCCCGCGCCGAAGGGGCGCGTGATTTGCCTCGCCGCCGGCAAGGGCGCAGGCGCGATGGCGGCGGCCGCGGAGCGGCATTATCTCGACACGCTCAAACTCGCGCCGGAGCGTCTCGTCGGCATCGCCACCACGCGCCACGGCTATGGCGTGCCGACGCGCCGCATCCGCGTGGTCGAGGCCGGCCATCCCGTTCCTGATGAAGCTGGATTGAAGGGCGCAGCCGACACGCTCGCGCTCGCCGGCGAGGCCGGCCCTGACGATCTGCTGCTGGTGCTGCTCACTGGCGGCGGCTCGGCGAACTGGATCGCGCCGGTGGACGGTATCAGCTTTGCGCAGAAGCAGGCGGTCAACAAGGCGCTGTTACGCTCCGGCGCGCCGATCGGCGAGATGAATATCGTGCGCAAGCATCTCTCGCGCATCAAGGGCGGACATCTTGCGCATGCGGGCAAAAATGCCGCCGAGATCGTGACGCTGGCGATCTCCGACGTGCCGCATGACGATCCTTCCGCGATCGCCTCCGGTCCGACAGTGCCCGATCCGACCACGCTCGCTGACGCGCGCGCGATCGTCGCAAAATACAAGCTCGACATCGACGACGCCGTGCGCCGCGCGCTCGACGATCCAATCAACGAAAGCTGCAAGCCGGGCGATGCCGCCTTTGCGCGCGCTTCGTTCGAGCTGATCGCGCGGCCCAAGCAATCGCTCGATGCCGCGGTGAAGCTTGCGAAGGATGCCGGCTACGAGACCATCGATCTCGGCGCCGATCTCGAAGGCGAGGCCCGCGAGGTCGCGGCCGCTCACGCGAAGCTGGCGCTGAATGCGCGCGCGCAGGGCAAGCGCCTCGCGATCCTTTCCGGCGGCGAGCTCACGGTCACCGTGCGCGGCAATGGCCGCGGCGGCCCGAACCAGGAATACGCGCTGGCGCTGGCGGAGTTGCTGAAGGACACGCCTGATATTTCCGCGCTTGCCGGCGACACCGACGGCGCCGATGGCGGCGCCGGCCACCCCACCGATCCCGCCGGCGCCCTGATCGACGCTGTGACGTTTGCGAAGATGAAGGCGCAGGGCCTTCAGCCGCAGGCGTATCTCGACAACAACGACGCGACCAGTTTCTTCGAGGCGACGGGTGATTTGCTGCAGCCGGGCCCGACGCTGACGAACGTGAACGATATCAGGGTGATTTTGGTGGATTGAGGCGGCGGCCCCAACGACGCTGTCATTCCCCGCGAAGGCGGGCAATCCAGTAGGCCGCAGCCTCTCCGTATCCGAACTCCGGTCTCTGGAATACCGGATCGTCCGCCTTCGCGGACGATGACAGCGGAGAATGTGGATAGCCCGCTCGGCCGCCTGCCGCCGAAGCTCAAAACTCGTTCGCTATTTTCGACAACATCCCGAGCAGGGCTTCGCGGTTGGCCTGCCCCAACAGCTCGTTCAGCCGGGCCTCGTGCTTGGTGGCGACGAGCTTTTTCGCCCGCGCCAGTACGGCCTTGCCCTTGTCGGTCAGCACCAGGATGTGCGAGCGGCGGTCGTTGGTGGAGCGGATGCGCGCGCAGAGGTCGCGGCTCTCGAGATTGTCGAGAAGGGCCACGAAATTCGGGCGCAGGATGCCGAGGGTGGAGGCGATTTCGGTCTGGTTACGGCCCGGATTCTTCTCGACCAGCAGCAGCACCGAGAACTGCGCCGGCGTGAGCTGGAGCGAGGCCATGCAACGCAAGAAATTCTCGAACACCTTGAGCTGCGCCCGCTTCAGCACATAGCCGAGCTGTTCGGACAATTCGCCGAGCTGGAGGGCCTCCGGCTGCCCATCGGTCGCATCCTTGCGGCCCTTGGCCGCGTCGCCGGGTTTTTCAGAAGACTTTTCAGCGGTTTTGGAAACGGTCATCGCCTCGTGCTCGTGATCCCGCTAAATTCGGGGCGGATCGTTCCCCGCCCTTGATGTTATGATTTATAATTGTTATGGACCATATCAAATATCGTCAGCGGATTTCAATGGCTGTGAGCGGACCATCCACCGCAATTGCGGAGACCGGTTCGCAATCTTGAGGGGGAGCGTCCGGTCTTGAATACCACCATCATGCTGTTCCTGGTGCAGGACGGCATCACCAATGGCGCGATTTACGCGCTGCTCGGCCTGGCGCTGGTGCTGGTGTTCGCCGTCACCCGCGTGATCCTGATCCCCCAGGGCGAATTCGTCACCTACGGCGCGCTGACCTATGCTTCGCTGGCCTCGGGCCAGCTGCCGGGCACGGCGAAACTCGCGCTGGCGCTCGGCATCGGCGCCTTCGCCTTCGACCTGTTCGTGGCCCGCAAGGCGCTGCATGGCCGGCTGATCCTGCGCAGCTTCCTCACCAATGTCGTGCTGCCGGCGATCGTGCTGGCGCTGACCTTTTACTTTGCCGCACAGAAGCCGCCGGTCGCGGTCTGCATCGCGCTGTCGCTGGTGATCGTGGCGATGATCGGCCTGTATCTCTACCGCGTCGCGTTCCAGCCGCTGGCGCACACCTCAGTGCTGGTGCTGCTCATCGCATCGGTGGGCGTCCACCTCGCGCTGCAGGGGCTGGGACTGCTGTTCTTCGGGGCCGAAGGCCAGCGCGGACCTGCCGTGCTGTCCGGCTCCTTCACCGCCGGCGCACTGCGCTTTACCGGCCAGAGCCTCACAGTCTACGGCATCACCATCGCCTTCATCGTCGGGCTCTGGCTCTTCTTCGGCCTGACGCTCTACGGCAAGGCACTGCGCGCGACCGCCGTGAACCGGCTCGGCGCGCGGCTTGCCGGCATCCGCACTACACTCTCCGGCCAGATCGCCTTCCTGCTGGCGTCCGTGATCGGCGCGCTGTCGGGCATCATGATCGTGCCGATCACGACGCTCTACTACGATTCAGGCTTCCTGATCGGCCTGAAGGGCTTTGTCGCCGCGATCATCGGCGGCCTCGTCAGCTACCCCCTCACCGCCGTCGCGGCGCTGTTCGTCGGCATCGTCGAGGCGTTCTCGTCCTTCTACGCCTCCAACTACAAGGAAGTGATCGTCTTCATGCTGCTGATCCCCGTGCTGCTGCTGCGCTCGCTCGCCGCGCCCGCGGTCGAGGAAGAGAAGGACTGACGCCAAGATGCAGAGCCGGCTTCCCATCCTCATCTTCGCTCTCGTCATGGCGGCGATCCCGTTCGTCCCGGGCATGCCGCCGTTCTGGATCGTGCTGCTCGACAATATCGGCCTGACCGCGCTGGTCGCGATGGGCCTCGTGCTGCTGACCGGCGTCGGCGGTCTGACCTCGTTCGGCCAGGCAGCCTTCGTCGGCTTCGGCGCCTACACCACTGCGGTGCTGTCGACGGCCTATGGCCTGTCGCCGTGGCTGACCTTGCCGCTGTCGCTCCTGGTCAGCGGATTGCTGGCGGTGCTGCTCGGCCTCGTCACCGTCCGCCTCTCCGGCCATTATCTGCCGCTCGGCACGCTCGCCTGGGGGCTCGGCCTGTTTTATCTCTTCAGCAAGCTGGAATTCTTAGGGAGAAACGACGGCATCTCGGCGATCCCGCCGCTCTCGATCGGGTCATTCAAGATGCTCTCGCCCGGCTCGATCTATTACGCGATCTGGGTCGCGGTGATCGTCTCGGCGCTGCTGACGATGAATCTTTTGGACTCCCGCACCGGCCGCGCCATCCGTGCGCTGCGCCGCGGGCATGTCGCGGCCGAAGCGTTCGGCGTACACACGCCGCGCGCCAAAATGCTAGTGTTCATTCATGCCGCGGTGCTCGCCGGCCTGTCCGGCTGGCTCTATGCGCATCTTCAGCGCGCGGTGAACCCGACGCCGTTCGGCGCGCAGGCGGGCATCGAGTATCTCTTCATCGCGGTGGTCGGCGGCGCCGGCTATGTCTGGGGCGGCGTGCTTGGCGCGGCGATCGTCGTGGTGCTGAAGGAAGTGCTGCAGAGTTATCTGCCGCTGATCCTGCCCGGCTCCGGCCAGGTCGAGACCATCGTGTTCGGCATCATGCTGGTGGCGCTGCTGCAACTCGCGCCCGGCGGCGTCTGGCCCTGGCTGATGTCGTTCCTGCCCGAGGCTACCCGTGGCAAGAAGCCGGACACCTCGCTGAAACTGGAGCAGCGCCCCCGCGCGCCCGGCCAGGACAGCGTACTGCTCCACGTCGAAAAAGCGCGCAAGCAATTTGGCGGCGTGATCGCGGTCAACAACGTTTCCTTCGACGTCCAGGCCCGCGAGATCGTCGCATTGATCGGGCCGAACGGCGCCGGCAAGAGCACCACGTTCAACCTGATCACCGGCGTGCTGTCGGCGACGTCAGGCTCGATCTCCGTGCTCGGCAAGAAGGTCGACAACGCACCGCCGCAGGAGATCGTCAAGCTCGGCATCAGCAGGACCTTCCAGCATGTGAAGCTGGTGCCTGATATGACCGTACTGGAGAATGTCGCGATCGGCGCCCATCTGCGCGGCCATTCCGGCCCGATCTCCTCGATGCTGCGGCTCGACCGCGCTGACGAGGCAAAGCTGCTCGCGGAAGCCGCCCGCCAGATCGAGCGCGTCGGCCTTGCCGAGCAGATGCATCAGCTCGCAGGCTCGCTCTCGCTCGGTCAGCAGCGCATCGTCGAGATTGCCCGGGCGCTCTGCGTCGATCCGATGCTGCTGCTGCTCGACGAACCGGCCGCGGGCCTGCGCCACATGGAGAAGCAGCGGCTCGCGACGCTGCTGCGCGAGCTGCGCGACGGCGGCATGAGCGTGCTGCTGGTCGAGCACGACATGGGCTTTGTCATGAACCTCGCCGACCGCATCGTGGTGCTGGATTTCGGCACCAAGATCGCGGAGGGCACGCCCGCCACGATCAAGACCAATCCCGAAGTGATCAAGGCCTATCTCGGAGTGGCGGCATGAGTGCGCTGTTGTCCGTCACCGATGCGCACGTCGCCTATGGCAAGGTCGAGGCGGTACGTTCGGTCTCGCTCGAGGTCGGCCAAAACCAGATCGTCACCATCGTCGGCGCCAACGGCGCCGGCAAGACCACGCTGCTCTCCGCGATCATGGGAATTTTTCCGCTGAAGGGCCGCGTCGCTTTTGCCGGGCAGGATCTCGCCCGGCTCGACATCGAGGACCGCGTCGCGATGGGGCTCGGCCTCGTCCCCGAACACCGCGAATTGTTCGTGACCATGAATGTCGAGGACAATCTCGAGCTGGGCGCGTTCCGCATCGAGAGAGCCAAAGCAAAGGCGTCGATGGAGCGGATCTATACGCTGTTCCCGCGGCTGAAGGAGCGCCGCAAGCAGCTCGCCGGGACGCTGTCCGGTGGCGAGCAACAGATGCTCGCGATGGGCCGCGCGCTGATGGGCGAGCCGAAACTCCTGATGCTGGACGAGCCGAGCCTCGGTCTGGCTCCAATCATCGTCGCCGACATTTTCCGGATCGTCACTGAGCTGCGCGCCGGCGGCGTCTCGGTGCTGCTGGTCGAGCAGAACGCGCAGGCCGCACTGAAGATCGCCGACCAGGCCTATGTGATGGAGCTCGGTGAGTTCGTGCTCAGCGGCAAGGCCAGCGATATCGCGGCGAATGAGCGGGTTGCGGCGAGCTATCTCGGCTTCCAGCACGAAGGCGCGAGTGTGTTGTAGCTTTTACCCTCCCCTGGAGGGGGAGGGTAAGCGAGCGCCGCGTTACGACGCTCCCTCCGCCTTCTCACCCTTCAGCGCCGCAACCTCCGCCTCCAGCTCCGCGATTCTTGCGTCCCTTGCCGCCAGCGCTTGCGCCACATCCGCCGCATCGAACTTCTGCGGAATGTGCTGCGGGCAGTTGGTGTCCCAGGCCGCGATCTTGAACAGGATCACCTGCTCCGGCCGGGCGCGGTAGCCTTTCGGCATCAGCGACGTCGTCAGCGCCTCGTCGTCCTCGACCACACGCGCCTCGCCCCAGAGCTTCACCCGCCGGCGATGGGCGTAGTCCATGATGAAGATGTACGCGTTGGGATTCTCCGTCAGATTGCCCTGCGTGATAAACTGCTGGTTGCCCGCGTAATCGGCAAAAGCGAGCGTCTGCTTGTCCAGCACCTTGAGAAACCCCTTGGGCCCGCCGCGGTGCTGGATGTAGGGCTGACCATCCGCCGAGGCGGAGGCGAAATAGAAGCTGTTGGCTTCAGCGAGGAAGCCGGCCAGCTTCTCGTCAACCTCGGTGCGCCAGCCGTGCTGCTCAGCGCGGGCATAGGCTTCGCGTGAACCCTTGCGGGTCTGAATCTCTTTCACCGCCGGCGTGAAGGCTACGTCGCTGGCATAGGTGTGGACTGATGTCGTCATCGGAATATCTCCTGAATCCCGGCGCATCTCTGCGTCTTTCGGTAGCTAAGATGGACCTTCCGGCGGCTAAAACAATCTGCCCGCTTGACACTTCATCATTGCAATATATGCAATAATGCCATGGACCGTCTTGAAGCCATGCGTGTCTTCATCACCGTCGCCGATCTGCGCGGCTTTGCGCCGGCAGCGCGCAAGCTGCGGCTGTCGCCCTCGGCGGTGACGCGGCTGATCGCGGCACTGGAAGAGCATCTCGGTGCCCGGCTGCTGCAACGAACCACCCGGCAGGTGAGGCTGACGGATGTCGGCACGCGCTATCTCGAGCGCGCCCGGCGCATCCTCGCTGACGTCGAGGAAGCCGATGGCTCCGCGCGGGAGGAGCGCAACCGGCCGAGCGGGCGTCTGGTGGTATCGGCGCCGGTCGGCTTCGGCCGGCTGCATGTCGGGCCGGTCATGACCGCCTATCTCAAACGCTATCCCGAGGTGGCCTGCGAGCTCAGGCTCTCGGACAATCTGGTGAATTTGGTGGAAGACGCCGTCGACGCCGCAGTCCGCATCGGCCATCTCGCCGATTCCTCGCTCGTCGCCCGCCAGGTCGGCGAGATGCGGCGGATCACGGTGGCGACATCAGGCTATTTGAAGCGTCACGGCGAACCGAAGACGCCCGAGGAATTGCTTGCGCATCAGACGATCCTGTTCGGCCCCGCAATCAATTGGCGTTTCCTGCGCGACGGCCGCGAGATCGAGGTGACGCCGAGCCCGCGCTTCACCAGCAACAGCGCTGATGCCGCCTTGCAATATGCCGAGGCCGGCGGCGGCGTGACGCGCGTGCTGGCCTATCAGGCCGCCGAGGGCTTGAGGCGCGGGCGGCTGAAAATCGTGCTGGCGAAATACGAGCATCCGGCGCTGCCGATCCACATCGTCTACCCGACCTCGCGCCTGCTCTCGGCCAAGGTGCGCGCCTTCATCGATCTCGTGGTGGAGACGGCGGAGTGGAAGTTTGGGTGAGGTCTCGTGTCCCGGACGCGCTGCAACGTGAAACGTTGCTGCGCAGAGCCGGGACCCAGAAGGTTAGAGCGCGGCTACGGATGGATGGGCCCCGGCTCTGCAGCGCATCACTATGTGCTGCGCTGCGTCCGGGGCAAGAAAGCATCACCCCTTCTTCGGCACCACGCGAAACGTGCCGCTGGCGCGCGCGATTACGACATCGGCGGCCTTAGCGAGGCACTGCGCGAAGCAGATCGTCTTGCCGGTCTTGATCACGTCACTCTCGATCGCCAGCCACTGGCCGATTTCGGCTGAGCCGACGAAATCGATCGACAGCGAGATCGTCACGAACGATGTCGTCCAGTTCGTCACCTGCGCACAGCTATAGCCCATGGCATTGTCGGCGAGCGCCGTGATGAGACCGCCGTGGATCAGGCCCCGCCCGTTGGTATGCGGTTTCGCCAGACGCAGGCCGAAGATCACGGCCTTGTCAGTCTTCCTGGAGTAGAGCGGCTCCCAGGGATCGGTGAGAGGGCTCTTGCGAAAATGCGGCTCAAAGCCGGCGGGAATGTCGGTAGAGGTCATGGCTGTCTCGCGTTGCTGGTTGCCGGCATTGAACGCGATGTGGATGACAGTTTCACCGCCTACAAAGTTTTAAACGGAATTTGCGCGGGTGTTTGAAACGGGCGGTGCCGTCATTGCGAGGAGCGCATGAGGCCGTAGGGTGGGTTAGCGTAGCGTAACCCACCTCTTCGATTTCCGCGGAGACAGAAGTGGTGGGTTACGCCTTACGGCTAACCCACCCTACGGCACCGTCCTAAAACGGCAGGCCCACGTAATTCTCCGACAGCGACGTCATCGCGGCTTGCGACTGCGTGACATAGTCGAGCTCGGCGATTTGGATGCGCGCGCCGATGCTGCCGTTATCGGGGAATTTGTGCAGCATCGAGGTCATCCACCAGGAGAAGCGCACGGCCTTCCAGACCCGCGCGAGCGCCTTCGCCGAATACGCATCGATGCCGGCATTCGACTTCTCGTCGTAGAACTCGCGGAACGCGCTCGACAGATAATGCGCATCGCTTGCGGCAAGGTTCAGTCCCTTGGCGCCGGTCGGCGGCACGATGTGGGCGGCGTCGCCGCACAAAAACATCTTGCCAAAACGCATCGGCTCGGCGACGAAGCTGCGCAAGGGTGCGATGCTCTTCTCGATCGAGGGGCCGGTGATGAGGCTGTCGGCGGCCTCCTGGTCGAGCCGGCGCTTCAACTCGTCCCAGAAGCGGTCGTCCGGCCACTGGTCGACATGGTCGTCGAGCGAGCATTGTACGTAATGCCGGCTGCGCTTCATCGAGCGCATGGTGCAGAGCGCAAAACCGCGGGCGTGGTTGGAATAGATCAGCTCATGGCTGACCGGCGGCGTCTCCGACAAGATGCCGAGCCAGCCGAACGGATAGATCCGCTCGAACTCCTCGATCGCCGAGGACGGGACGCTGGCGCGGCTGATGCCGTGAAAGCCGTCGCAGCCGGCGATGAAATCGCAATCGAGCGTGTGGGTGACGCCATCCTTCACCCAGGTTACGCGCGGGTGACTGCCATCGAAATCGTGCGGCTGCACGTCCTTGGCTTCATAGACGGTGGTGAGGCCGGCCGCCTTGCGCGCGTCCATCAGGTCGAGCGTGACCTCGGTCTGGCCGTAGATCATGACCGTCTTGCCGGTCGCAGCCTTCATGTCGATGCGGTGACGGCGGCCGGCAAAGGCGAGCTCGATGCCTTCGTGCAACAGGCCCTCGGCATGCGCCCGTGCGCCGGCGCCGACCTGGTCGAGCAACGCGACAGTTCCCTGCTCCAGAAGGCCTGCGCGGATGCGCCCGAGCACGTAATCCGGGCTCTGCCGCTCCAGAATCAGATTGTCGATGCCGTATCGGTGCAGAAGTTGCCCAAGCAACAATCCGGCCGGCCCGGCCCCGATGATTGCGACTTTTGTCCGCAATACTTGCTCCTCCCGATCCTGTAGGCTTTCGGCGCGGCTCGCTTGTCGCGATCGCCCGCGCACGATAATTATATCATATAACGGTTGGGCAAAAGGGGAGCACGTCGCCGCATTGCGACAAATCCATGCAACATGGCGGATGTTGATGTCGCGCCAGTTCCGGCTTGAACGCGCCGGCCAATTAGATAACATGTTAATTAAAGAGACCGGGCCATCGAAGCCCGCAGTCACAAAGAGGGAGAGACGCGTGATGAGAAAAGCCTGTCTGGCTTTGCTGCTCGCAGCAAGCGTGACGCCTGCGCTGGCGCAGGACAAGACCTTCGATCTGAAGGTCTCGCACTGGGTGCCGGCGTCGCACCCGCTGCAGAAGTCCCTGGAAGACTGGGTAGCCGCGGTGAATAAGGATTCCGGCGGCACCATCACGGGCAAGGTGTTTCCGGCCCAGCAGCTCGGCAAGGCTTTCGACCATTACGACATGGCGCGCGACGGCATCGCCGACGTCACCTATGTCAATCCCGGCTACCAGCCCGGCCGCTTCCCGATCATCGGCGCCGGCGAATTGCCGTTCCTGATCTCGGACGCCAAGGGCGGCTCGATGGGCCTGGACGCCTGGTATCGCAAATATGCCGAGAAGGAGATGAAGGACGTCAAATACTGCCTCGCCTTCGTCCACTCGCCCTCCTCCTTCCATTCCAAGACCAAGAAGATCGTGATGCCGGAGGACGTGAAGGGGCTGAAGATCCGCCCCGCCCACGCCACCATGGCGAATTTCGTCACCTCGCTCGGCGGCACCAATGTGCAGTCCTCCGCGCCCGAAGTGCGCGACATCATCGAGCGCGGCGTCGCCGACGGCGTCACCTTCCCCTGGGGCTCCCTGGTGCTGTTCGGCATCGACAAGGTGACCAAGTACGACATGGAGGCGCCGCTCTACACCACGACCTTCGTGTTCGTGATGAACAAGGACAAGTACAACGCAATGTCCGACAAGCAGAAGGCCGCGATCGACAAGAACTGCTCGGTCGAGATGGCCGGCGTCGTCGGCGAATACTGGGGCAAGTTCGAGGACGCCGGCGTCGACAAGGTGAAGGCGGAGACCGATCACGAGGTCTACAAGCTGACGCCCGAGCAGACCGCCGCCTGGAAGAAGGCCGCCGAGCCGCTGGTCAAGTCCTGGGGCGACGGCGCCAAGAAGGCGGGTGCTGATCCGGATGCGGCGCTTGCGGATCTGAAGGCCTCGCTGAAGAAGTACAACGCGCTGGCGGAGTAGAACGTCGAAAGCAGCACGGCGGCGAGGGGCATCTCGCCGCCGTTGCTCCGCAAGCGGGTTGAACGGTGAGGAGCGCACGACGCCTCCTCCCCCTCTCCCCGCCTGCGGGGAGAGGGTTGGGGTGAGGGGGAGTCTCCGCGGGGGCGGTGACAGTTGGACTCGCGGAGAGTCCCCCTCACCCGGAATCCGCGCTTGCGCGCGAATTCCGGCCTCTCCCCGCAAGCGGGGAGAGGCGAAGTGCGCAGCGGGGATCAGGATCGATCAATGACATCAGGCAGGAAACTCCCATGAAGCGCTCCTGGATGGACCGCGTCATCGATTCGATCGAATGGATCGCGGCCGGCTTTGTCGGCATCGTCGCGCTCGACATTTTCCTGTCGGTGCTGCTGCGCAACACGCTGAACTATGCGATCCCCGACTCGTTCGACATCGGCCGCATGCTGCTCGGCATCCTGATTTTCTGGGGCATCGCGGCGACCTCCTATCGCGGCACCCACATCACGGTCGACCTGGTCTGGGGCAATGTCGGACCGCGCTATCAGCGCTGGATCGACGTGTTCGCAACCCTGGTGCTGCTGTTCGTCGTCACCGTGCAGACCTGGACGCTGTTCGACAAGGTACGCGGCACCTACAACGACAACGTCCAGACCTTCGACATGCACATGCCGACCTGGCCGTTCTTCGCGATCGCCTGGATCGGCGACGCCGCGGCCGTGCTGCTGATCGCGATCCGCACCTACCGGCTGATCTTCCATCCCGAAGAGATGCACGACCCCAAGCTGAAAGCGACGGAATAATCATGAGCACCGATGCCGTCGCCGTACTCGGCTTCGTTTCCCTGTTCGCGCTGATGCTGCTGCGCGTGCCCGTTGGCATGGCCATGGGCCTCGTCGGAGTATCAGGCTTCTCCTATCTGGTCGGCGCCACACCGGCTCTGAAATTGGTTGGCCAGACCTCGATGCGCACGGTCACCGACTACACGTTTGGCGTCATCCCGATGTTTTTGCTGATGGGCTCCTTCGTCAGCAATTCCGGCATGAGCCGCGAGTTGTTCCGCGCGGCCAACGGCTTTGTCGGACACTTACGCGGCGGGCTCGGCATCGCCACCGTCGGCGCCTGCGGCGGCTTTGCCGCGATCTGCGGCTCGTCGGTCGCGACCGCTGCGACCTTCTCCGCCGTCGCCTACCCCGAGATGCGCCGCTTCGGCTATCCGCAATCCTTTGCCACCGGCGTGATCGCGGCGGGCGGCACGCTGGGCGCGATGCTGCCGCCCTCCACCGTGCTCGCGGTCTACGGCATCATCACCGAGCAGGACATCGGAAAACTCTTCATCGCCGGCATCATCCCGGGCTTGCTGGCGATGACGATGTACATGATCACGATTTTCCTGATCGGCTACTTCCGGCCCGACTTCCTGCCCAAGGGCAAAGTGCTGCCGTGGCGCGAGCGCTTTGCCGGACTGAAGGAGATCTGGGCGCCGGTGCTGCTGTTCGTGTTCGTCATCGGCGGCCTCTACGGCCTGCCCTATTTGCCGCGCTTCACGCCGACGGAAGCCGGCGGCGTCGGCGCTGCCGGCGCCTTCATCATCGGCGTGGTCACGGGCCGGCTCGACCGCGAGAAGATTTTGGCCTCGCTGCTCCAGGCGACGCGCACCGCGGCCGCCGTGTTCACCGTGCTGATCGGCGCCTTGATCTTCGGCTATTTCCTCACGGTGACGCAGACGCCGCAGAAGGTGACGGAATTCCTCACCGGCCTCGGCCTCGGCCCGTACGGCGTGCTGGCACTGATCATGGTGATGTATCTCGTGCTCGGCTGCCTGATGGACGCCATGGCGATGATCATCCTCACCGTGCCGATCATCTTCCCCGTCATCACGCATCTTGGTTTTGACCCGATCTGGTTCGGCGTCATCATCGTGATGACCGTCGAGCTCGGCCTGATCCATCCGCCTGTCGGCATGAACGTCTTTGTCATCAAAAGCGTGGTGAAGGATGTGTCCTTCTCCACGATCTTCAAAGGCGTGATCCCGTTCGTCGCGACCGATCTCGTGCGGCTAGTGATTTTGATCGCCTTCCCGCTGCTTGCGACATGGTTGCCAACGCGGATGATGGCGCATTGAGAGGCGACGCGATGACCACACCGACGCTCGAAACCAAATACGTCTTCACCATCATCGCTGAGATCGGCGACGTCGTCACCGCGGGCGAGACCGGCATCGGCGTTCGCCGCATCATTCCGATCCTCGGAGGTGAGGTGACGGGCGCGATATCAGGAAAAGTGCTGCCGTTCGGCGCCGACTTCCAGACCATCCGGCCCAACGAGCTGATCGATCTCGAAGCCAAATACGCCTTCGAGACCGACGACGGCGCCATCGTCTATGTCGAGAACAAGGGCATGCGCTTCGGCCCGGTCGAGCTGCTGCAAAAGCTCAAGCGCGGCGAGCCGGTCGATCCGAAGCTGATCTATTTCCGCACCGTGCCGAAATTCGAGACCGGGCACGAGAGGTACCGCTGGCTGATGGAGCACATCTTTGTCGGCTCCGCCGCGCGGCATGCGGATCGCGTGGTGATCGACGTGCATCAGGTGGTGTGAACGCCACGCCCCCCGCCATGGATCCGCTAGTCCGTTGACATTGCGGTCAATGTAGCGTATACGCTACAGATGCCGACAATCAAGAGAACGGACGAATTCTCTAACTGGCTCAGAAATCTGCGAGACCGGAGAGCAAAGGCGAAAATCCTTGCCCGGATCGATCGTCTGGCGCTCGGCAATCCCGGAGACGTTGCTCCGGTCGGAGGCGGCATCAGCGAAATGAGAGTTCATGAGGGCGCCGGATACCGGATCTACTACGTTCCGCGGGGCGAAGAGATCGTCGTTCTTCTTTGTGGTGGTGACAAGGGCTCTCAGCAAAGGGACATCGCGTTGGCGAAGCAGATCGCGAGTGAGTTGGAGGACTGAACGATGACAAAAGCAAAATCATTTGACGCTGCGGAATACCTCGACAGCCCCGAAATGATTGCGGCCTATCTCACCGAAGCCTTCGAATCCGACGATCCGTCCGCAATAACGATGGCCATCGGCGCGGTGGCCCGGGCTCAGGGCATGGGCGCCATTGCCGAAAAGGCCGGCCTATCCCGTGAGAACTTGTACCGGTCGCTTGGCGGCGAGGCCAAACCCGAATTCGGCACCGTGATAAAAGTTCTCCATGCCATGGGCATCAATCTCGTGGCGCAACCCCAAGGCGGAACGAAGGCTGCGTAGCGGCCCGAAGGCATCGGCGTCCGACGTTCGAGCGTCCGCTTGCATCCGGTCTGTCGTCTTTTCTGCATCGGCTTTCCCGTGGTCAGCCTTCTTGACTCCCCCGGAATTCGTTATACAACATAACTATTCTGACAAGGACGCAAATGACACAGGGAAACGCCGAGACCGCTGACGCGGGTGCCTCCGGGCTGCTCCGGATCGAGCGGGCGGACCGGGTTCTGACCGTGGGTCTGAACCGGCCGGCCAAGCGCAATGCGCTCAATGACGGCATCATCCTGGAAATCGGCGAATGTTTTGCGTCCCTGCCGGAGGATATCGGCGCGGTCGTCATCCACGGCATCGGCGATCATTTCTCCAGCGGTCTCGATCTGTCCGAGCTCCAGGACCACGACGCCACCGGCGGGCTGCTGCATTCGCAGATGTGGCACCGGGTGTTCGACCGCATCCAGTACAGCCGCGTGCCTGTCATCGCTGCGCTCAGGGGCGCCGTGATCGGCGGCGGGCTCGAGCTTGCCTGCGCGGCGCATATCCGCGTCGCCGAGCCCTCGACCTACTTTGCGTTGCCGGAGGGGCAGCGCGGCATCTTCGTCGGCGGTGGCGGCTCGGTGCGGCTGCCGCGGCTGATCGGCGTTGCCAGGATGATGGACATGATGCTGACCGGCCGCGTCTATACCGCGACCGAAGGCGCCTCCTACGGCTTTGCGCAATATCTGACCGAAGCCAACAACGGGCTCGGCAAGGCGCTGGAGCTCGCCACCAAGGTCGCCTCCAACGCACCGCTGACGAATTTCGCCGTGATCCAGGCGCTGCCGATGATCGCGGAGGCCAATCCGCAGACCGGCCTGCTCATGGAATCGCTGATGGCGACGGTGGCGCAAAGCGACAAAGAGGCAAAACGCCGGATCCGCGAATTCCTCGAGCACAAGACCGCCAAGGTAAAGCCGAAATCATGAGCGTGCAGCCGTCCTCTTCCAGCATGGAGCGCGGCGCGAGCACTTCCCCGCTGCGGCCCATTTCGTTCGGCGATCCCGTCGTCGACATCGATCGTCGCGACGACGGCACGATTTACCTCAGGCCCAAACAGCCGCTCGGCGACTATCCCGTCCGCATCACCGACCGCCTGCATCATTGGGCGGCGACGACGCCGGACCGAATCTTCATGGCCGAGCGCGAAGGCGGGCGCGGCTGGCGCAAGATAACCTATGCCGAATTGCTCACCGCGAGCCGGCACATTGCATCTAGCCTGATCCAGCGCGGCCTCTCGGCGGAGCGGCCGGTCGTGATCCTCTCCGGCAACTCGATCGACCATGCGCTGCTGGCCTTCGGCGCGTTCTATGCCGGCGTTCCGTTCTGCCCGGTGTCGCCGGCCTATTCGCTGGTGTCGAAGGATTACGGCAAGCTCTCGTACCTGATGAAGCTGCTGACGCCCGGCCTCGTCTTCGCCGAGGACGCCGACAAGTTTTCCGATGCGCTCGCTACCAATGTCTCGCTCGGCACCGAGATCGCCGCGTCCTATGGCAGCGTGCCGGGCCGCGACGTCACGCTGCTCGCCGACCTCATGGCGACGCCGGTCCGCGGCGATCTCGACGCAATGCACGGCAAGATCGGCCCCGACACAATCGCGAAATTCCTGCTGACGTCGGGTTCGACCGGCAATCCCAAGGCCGTCATCAACACCCAGCGCATGATCTGCGCCAATCAGGTCATGCTGCGCGAGACGCTCACCTTCCTCAAGGACGAGCCGCCTGTCATCATCGACTGGCTGCCGTGGAACCACACTTTTGGCGGCAACCACAATATCGGGCTGACGCTCTACAATGGCGGCTCGATGTATCTGGACGCCGGCAAGCCGGTACCCGGCGGCATCGAGGAGACCGTGCGCAATCTCCAGGAGATTTCGCCGACGGTCTATTTCAACGTGCCCAAGGGCTATGAATCGCTGCTGCCCTATCTGCGCGACGACCAGGGCCTGCGTGCAAAGTTCTTCGACAAGCTGCACGCGATGTTCTTCTCGGGCGCGGCGCTGTCGCCGTTCGTCTGGAACAGCCTCGACGAGCTCGCGGTGAAGGAAAAAGGCTACCGCGTGCCGATGCTGACCGGGCTTGGCGCCACCGAGACCTCGCCGTTCTTCATGTCGGTCAATCCACGCACCAGCCGCTCCGGCCATGTCGGGCTTCCCGTGTCCGGCAACGACGCCAAGCTCGTGCCGAACAACGGCAAGATGGAGGTGCGCGCCAAGGGCCCGAACGTGATGCCCGGCTACTGGCGCCAGGGCGACATCACCGCAAAATCCTTCGACGAGGAAGGGTTTTACAAGATGGGCGATGCGCTCAAGCCTGCGGATCCCGACGATCTCAACGCCGGCTTCGATTTCGACGGCCGCATCGGTGAGGATTTCAAGCTCGGCAGCGGCACCTGGGTCAGCGTCGGTCCGCTGCGCGCACGCTTCGTTGCCGCCTGCGCGCCGCTGGTGCGCGACGTCGTCATCGCGGGCATCAACCGCGACGAGGTCTCTGCGCTCGTGCTGCTCGATCTCGACGGCTGCCGGCTGATCAACCCGACGCTGCCCGCCGACAACCTCACCGTCACCGCCCGCGACCGGCTGGTCCGCGAAGCTTTTCGCGAGCGCCTGACGCGTTTCCTTGACTCCGCCACCGGCTCCTCGACGCGGATCACGCGTGCGATCCTGCTGGATACACCGCTGTCGATCGACAAGGGCGAGGTCACCGACAAGGGCTCGATCAACCAGCGCGCGGTGCTCGAGCATCGCGGTGAGCTGATCGAGGAGCTCTACGCTGCCAATCCATCGGACCGTGTGATATCGGTCGCTTAAGAAACCATCGCACCAGGAGAACGCCATGTTGTTGAAGGACCAGGCAGCCATCGTCACCGGCGGTGCATCGGGACTGGGCGCGGCGACCGCGCGAAAACTGGCGGCACAGGGCGCCAAGGTCGCGGTGTTCGATCTCAATACCAAGCTTGCAGAAACCGTCGCCGCCGAGATCAAGGGCGTGGCCGTGACCTGCGACGTCTCCGACGCCGCCTCGGCCGAAGCTGCGATCGCGCAGGCCACCAAGGCCCATGGCCCGGCCCGCGTGCTGGTCAGCTGCGCCGGCATCGGTGTCGCCAAGCGCGTCGTCGGCCGCGACGGCCCGATGGCGCTTGCCGATTTCGACAAGGTGATCAAGGTCAATTTGATCGGCACCTTCAACATGCTGCGCCTGGCCGCAACCGAGATGTCCAAGCTCGAACCGCAGGCGACCGGCGAGCGCGGCGTCATCATCAACACGGCCTCCGTTGCCGCCTATGACGGCCAGATCGGCCAGTCCGCTTATTCGGCCTCCAAAGGCGGCATCGTCGGCATGACGCTGCCGATCGCGCGCGAGCTCGCACAATTCGGCGTCCGCGTGCTGACCATTGCGCCCGGCCTGTTCCTGACGCCGCTGCTCGCGAACCTGCCGCAGGAAGCCCAGGATTCGCTCGCTGCCGCGATCCCGTTCCCGCGCCGGCTCGGCCACGCGGATGAGTTCGCCGCGCTCGCGTTGCACATGGTTGAGAATTCCTACCTGAACGGCGAAGTGGTGCGCCTCGACGGCTCGCTGCGCATGGCGCCGAAATAAGAGAATCGCATGTTCGTGAACCGGCGCGACGTCCAGATCCAGTGGGGCGACTGCGACCCCGCCAACATCGTCTACTATCCGCGTTATTTCGCGATGTTCGACGATTCGACGTCGACCCTGTTCGAGGTCGCCGGGTTCTCGAAGCAGGACCTGGTCAAAAAATTCGGCCTGGTGGGCATTCCCATGGTCGATACGCGGTCCAAGTTCTACATCCCCTCGACTTATGGCGACTGGATCACCATCGAAACCAGGATCGAGAGCATCAAGCGCTCGAGCTTCGAGGTGAAGCACAACGTCTACAAGGGCGAGGCGCTGGCGATCGAAGGGTTCGAGACGCGCGTCCTGGTCGGCCGCGATCCCGTTAACCCCGACAAGCTGAAATCGGCACCGTTTCCGGCGGAAATGGTAGCCAAATTCACGGGGAGTTAAGTCCGGAGCTAAATCGCCGCATCGCCAAAAGAGGGGGCTGAATTACCCCCCGATTTCTGCTTTCAAAGAAAACACGTCAAGGGAGGAAGAATAGATGAAACGCTTTTACCTGACCGCCGCCATCACCGCGGCGACGCTTGCCCTGCCGGCGCTGCCTGCGCTGGCCCAGACCGCCGAAATCACCATCGGCATCACCACCACCACGACCGGCCCGGGCGCAGCGCTGGGCATTCCCGAGCGCAACGCGCTGGAATTCGTGCCGAAGGAAATCGGCGGCGTGCCGCTGAAGGTGATCGTACTCGACGACGGCGGCGATCCCACCACGGCGACCACCAACGCCCGTCGCTTCGTGACGGAATCCAAGGCGGACGTCATCATGGGTTCGGCGGTGACGCCGCCGACAATTGCCGTGTCGAATGTCGCGAATGAAGCCGGCGTTCCGCATTTCGGTCTGGCACCGTTTCCGATCACGCCGGAGCGCATGAAGTGGTCGGTGGCGATGCCGCAGCCGATTCCGATCATGGGCAAGGTGCTCTACGAGCACATGAAGTCCAAGGGCGTGAAGACGGTCGGCTATATCGGCTATTCCGACTCCTATGGCGACCTCTGGTTCAACGACTTCAAGGCCCAGGGCGTGCCGATGGGCATGACGCTCGCGGACGAAGAACGCTTCGCGCGGCCCGACACGTCGGTCACCGGACAGGTCCTGAAGCTCGTCGCCGCCAATCCCGACGCGATCCTGATCGGTGCATCCGGCACTGCGGCGGCATTGCCGCAGACCGAGCTGCGCGAGCGCGGCTATCAGGGCCTGATCTACCAGACTCACGGCGCGGCCAGCATGGACTTCATCCGCATCGCCGGCAAAGCGGCCGAGGGCGTGCTGATGGCCTCCGGTCCCGTCATGGACCCCGAGGATCAGCCGGACGAAGCCGCCACCAAGAAGCCCGGCCTCGCGCTCAACACCGCCTATGAGGCCAAGTACGGCCCGAACAGCCGCAGCCAGTTCGCCGGCCATTCCTACGACGCGTTCGAGATCCTGAAGCGCGTCATTCCCGTGGCGTTGAAGACTGCGAAGCCCGGTACGCAGGAGTTCCGCGAGGCGATTCGCCAGGCGCTGCTGACGGAGCGGGAAATCGCCGCAAGCCAGGGTGTCTATAACTTCACCGAAAAGGACCGCTACGGCCTCGACGACCGTTCGCGCATCCTGCTCACGGTGAAGAACGGCAAGTACACGCTGGTGAAGTAGGCGCGGCGAAAGTTTCGAGACGACGAGAGCCGGCCCCTGGGCCGGCTCTTTTTATCTACGGTTCGCCCGAGTGCCTCAAGCCGCCTGCCGGAGCGGGGTCCAGGCGAACTCCGGATAATAATTGTCCATCATCCGGTCGACATACGCCGTGAGGTTTCCAAATCCCTCGGCACGCTGGCGCAGACCAGATTCGAAGAACGGCGTCAGAATTCCGGCGAGTGCGCCGAAGGCGGTGGCATCGACGCCGCAGGGCTTGTTGCCCATCAGATACGCTTTGTCGCCGAGCTGCACCGACAGCGCGAACAGCGAGCGCACCGCGAGCTCGACGTCGTCATCGGGCGCGTGGCGGCCGAGGCCGGAGAGCAGGTAGTTCTCGGCGACGCGGAACTGCGCGTCCTCGCGCAGCTTCTCGCGGTTGTGCTCCGGCGCGCCGTCAAAGAAATGCGCAGGTCCCTTGGCGAAATTGACCGGATCGACCCAGCGCGCCCCGACCAGCGCAAAATAAACGTGATGCTCGACCATGCGCTCGAACGCCCAGGCCTGCGCGCGTTCCTGCAACGACAGCCCGGCGTCGAAATCGAAGCCATAGCGGCGCTCGATATGGGCGCGGATGAAGGTGGAATCGGCCACCGCCTCACCGCCATCGTCGATGAACGGCAATTGCCCCTTGGGCGAAGCGGGCGGCATCGCGCGTTCTTTCCGGTAGGGCAGTCCTGCCATCTTGAGCTGCACCTCGGTCTTGGTGACGAAGGGGCTGATTTCCGGCAGGCCGAAGCCGGTGCCAAAGCCGTAAAGCGTGATCATGCGAACTCTCCTGAACCTGCGGAAGTTGACGGAACCTATCTGCCGGCTGCTGCCACCATGGTGGCAGCAGCCGTGATATCTTCTGCGAAACGGGCCCCCCGCCAGGCGCGGCCCATGACATGGCGGACCAGCGCGTCCGCGGCCTGGGTCAGCGAGCGTGCCACCACGCTTGCGAGCGCAAACCGGAGGTCGACGGCCATGAGATCGAACGAAACGAGGCGGCCGAACGCCCAGGCGGGCCACATTTGTGTCCGCCACAGCGGAGCGGCCGGGCCGAAATGGGTTGGAATGATCATGGACAAATCCCCTTCAGTCGATGTGTTGTCCCGGTATAGAACTCCCCTGCTGCCAACATCCTGTCAGCATCAACACGCCGTTTCCTGACCCGCCCCCGATAAGAGAATTGTCATGAGACGCGCCGACCGGCTGTTTCAGATCATCCAGGTGCTGAGACGCACGCGTAAGCCGCTGACGGCGGACGCCATCGCGGCTGAGCTCGAAACATCGAAACGCACCATCTATCGCGACATCGCAACGCTGATGGGTCAGCGCGTGCCGATCCGCGGCGAAGCCGGCATGGGCTACATCCTTGAGAAAGGTTTCGACCTGCCGCCCTTGATGCTGACGCCCGACGAGATCGAGGCGGCGGTGCTGGGCGCGCAATGGGTCGCGGGCCATGCCGATTCCGCGCTGGCGCGCGCGGCCGAAGATCTGATGGCCAAGATCGCCGACACCGTGCCTGAGCGCTTGCGTCCCTTCGTGCTCGAGCCCGCGAGCCGCGCGCGGCCGAGCTGGAACAGGGAGCCTGACCGGCTCGACATGGCACGCACGCGCACCCATATCCACGAAGGCAAGAAGATCATGCTGCGCTATCGCGACGAGCAGGGCCGGCCCAGCGAGCGCATGATCTGGCCAATCTCGGTCGGCTATCTCGAAGCGGTTCGCCTGCTCGCGGCCTGGTGCGAGCTGCGCGGCGACTTCCGCAGCTTCCGCACCGACCGCGTGGTGGACGCGACCTATCTGGACGAGAGATATCCTGAAAGGCGCGACGTGCTGCGCGCAAGATGGCGGCAGAGCCTGGTCTGGGGCCCGCCCAAAGATACTTGAAGGACACTTGAGCACGATGGAAGAGATCGATCTCTCGACCTGTTGCCAGAGCTGCGGCGCCTGCTGCGGCTATTCGGAGAACTGGCCGCGCTTCTCGATCGAGAGCGACGAGGAGCTTGCCGCGATTCCCGAGACGCTCGTCAATGCGCGCCAATCCGGCATGCGCTGCGAGGGCGATCGCTGTTCGGCGTTGCAGGGAGAGATTGGAAAGCAGACGGCCTGCGGCATCTATGAAGTGCGGCCGGAGGTGTGCCGCACCTGCATGCCGGGCGACGCCGAATGCGCGATGGCGCGGCGAAAATTTGGACTGCCGATTCTTGCGAGCGCATGATCCGGAAAAGTGTACGGCGGTTTTCCGCCAAGATCATGCGCCGACAAATAGAGCCTTAGGCCGGAACGGCTTCGCTGATTTCGTCGTCGATCTCGTCGTCCAGCGGTGCGAGCACCGAGAGCGGTTTGGTCGACAGCGTGATCGGCTTGCGGCTCCCCGACAGCGATGGCGACGATTTGGCCGAGCCCTCGCGCGACAGCGCGTAGAGCGTCGAACCGACACGGCCGCCGTTCTCGATCAGGTCGCGCTCGTTACAGCTGCCTGCGATCGCAACCGCCAGCGAATGCAGATGGCTGCGGCGATAGCAGAACAGCGCCAGCATGGCGCGCACGTCCGGGGTAACAGTCTCAA
Source organism: Bradyrhizobium sp. 1 (assembly GCF_023073315.1). GTDB lineage: Bacteria > Pseudomonadota > Alphaproteobacteria > Rhizobiales > Xanthobacteraceae > Bradyrhizobium. The sequence continues at coordinate 446,043 of NZ_JADPJH010000034.1, forward strand.
CCAGCCTCGGCAGACCGCTTTCATTGGCGCGATACATTTCGCCAAGGAGTTCGTCGCGGACCGGGCAGAAATCGCTTTCAAAGGCGTCGCGGCTTGAAAACATTGCAGTTCTCCCTCGTGTGGGGAAGATGCAGCGCAATTCTCTAATGAAAGGTTAACCACCCTGCCCGGTAGTCACCCGGGGTCCTTGCGCGTGAGCCGCGAATCAGAGGGACCGGAGGGGGCGATTGCGGCCATCCTTCGAGACGCCCGCCTACGGCGGGCCCTCAGGATGAGGTCTGTTTCTGCTGAACGATTCTCACCCCTCATGGTGAGGAGGCGCGAAGCGCCATCTAGCGGACGATGCTTCGCTTCGCCGCGAGAACCATGCAGGCCAGGCCGCCACCCAGAAGGAGCCAGCCTCAGTTCGCCGCCATGAAGATCGACAGACCGAAGCCGGTCAAATGATGCAGGGCCTGGTCGACACCGATCAGGGTCCAGAACCAGGGATGGGCGAGGTCGACACCGAAATTGGCCGAGACCAGTCCCTTGGCCCGGTCGATGGTGATGTGGATGACGAAGTCGATGAACGCCACAAACCAGAATTTGGGAGCCACGATCAGGATCAGCGGCAGCGCAACCGCAAGGTGGACCAGGCAGTGCACCAGAAGCGGCAGGGCCCAGCCGTGCTTCTGATCCTTACCCTGCGCCATCCAGGCGGTCTGAAGAACGAAATCGGCGATGATGTGCTTGAAGGTGAGCAGCAACATCCAGCCAATGAGCGCTTCGACCGGAATCGCCGATGACATGGGTGGAAACGACAAGCTGACGCCCTCATTGACGTGACAAGAAAAATTGGAGCGTTCAGCGCAACTTCTTCTTGGACCGGTCAAATCGCCGGGACTTGCGATTTATGACATCTCCCGCGGCGGAATGCAGCCGGGGGGAACCGGAAAATCGCCAACTGTGGCTAACTGGTGATAGGATGACCAAACGACGCGGTGGAGTTGAGTAAGGTTATTTTCGGCTCGAAATTTGCATTCCATCGCCTTCGCGGTATCATTGACGACAGAGAATATCGTTCTTTTTTCAGGCGCTTACGAATTACAGGGCGCGCGCAGCAATCACATCCGCGAGCCGTCCGCCACCCGGGAATAAGGCCAGAGTGCTGCCATGAGTACTGAAGGCCCCAATTCATCGCCGATCGAGCCGCCGCACCGGCGCCCCAAGGTGATCAAGACCAATCAGCAGCAGGTCTTTCTGTACGTCGTGCTGACCCTTCTGTTGTCGCTTGCCACCGTCTGGGGCGGCCGCACCTGGCTGCACAATTCGGAGACGCTGACCTTTGCCGTCGGCGCACCCAACAGCGATGAGGCGCTGTTCGCCGCCAAGCTCGCCGCGCTGCTCAAGAACAACGCCTCGCGCTTCCGGATCAAGATCGTCAACAATCCCGACAGCGCCAAGGCGCTCGCGCAGTTCGACCGCAAGCAGGCCGACCTCGCCGTGCTGCGCACCGACGCCAAGGTGCCGCTGCGGGCGCGCACGCTCGCGATCCTCGAGCACGATCTCCTGCTCCTGCTCGGTCCCGGCAACAAGAAGATCAAGTCGCTCGCCGAGCTCAAGAAGAAGAAAGTCGCCGTCCTCGCCGAGAACGAATCCTCGCTCGCCTTCGTGCGCAGCATCCTCGACATTCCCGACGGGCCCGATGCCGCGAAGACCATCCAGATGGCGCCGCAGGGCGCAACGCTCGACAAGCTGTTCGCCCCGGCCAGCGGCTTTGGCGCGGTGATCACCATCGTCCACGCCTCGAAGGCGGTGCGCGACAAGGCCTATGAGCAGGTCGCCAAACGCGGCGGCTTCACACTGAATGCAATCGACGAGACCAAGGCGCTGGCGCGCAAATTCCCCGGTATTTCCGACGAGACACTGACGGCAGGCACGCTGTCGGCCTCGCCTGAAATTCCCGATGACGACCTCGAAACGATCGGGCTCGAATGGCTGCTGGTCGCGCAATCCAGGATGTCGGCGACCACCGCGGGGGATCTCGCGCGCATCGTCTACGAGAACAAGCCTGCCCTCGGGCTCGACAACGGTTTTGCCAGCAGGATCGAGCCGGCCTCCGTCGAGAAGGACGCCTACGTGATGGCGCATCAGGGCGCCGCCGACTACATCAACGACGACACCAAATCGTTCATGGATAAATACAGCGACCTGATGTATCTGGGCGCCGCCGCGCTCAGCGTCATCGGTTCGATCTTCGCGGCGATCTACGCCAAGATCACAAGGATCGCGCCGGAGAAAGCTGGCGAGCTTTCTACCGCCGTCCTCGACGTCGGCGAACGCATCGAGCACGCCCATTCGCTGGATCAGCTTGAATGTCTCCAGGACGAGCTGGAGGGCATTTTGCGCGGCGCCGTTATAGGTCTCAGAGACGGCACGATCAGTACCGACGGGCTCGACACCTTCAAGCTCGGCTACGAATTCGTCCGCGACGAGATCGGCATGCGCCGCGACTATCTCAAACGCCATTGCGCCGATGCCGACAAGGTCGCCCAGGATACGGCCCCTTCCCAGCACGACGAGAGCAATGTCGTGGTGGTGAAGACAGCTCAGAGTGCCTGACCTATCGCTTCCACGGTCTTTCGGCGAAGCTTTGCCGACATTTCCCGCGAATCACCGGGTCGATTTCGGGAACCGTCCCCAGCCACAACTGTTTGTTCCCGGATGCAACCGGAGAGCGCGCCATGCGTACACTCCTCGTCATACTCCTTCTGGGAATGCTGGCGGCGGTCGGCTACTTCGCCTATTCGGCAATGTCCGTCGAGGGCGAGCCGCTCCCCACGGAAGGCTATGTGGCACTGGCGCTGGGAGCGGGTTTCTCCATCGTCGTCGGCATCGGCTTGATGATGTTGCTGTTTTTCAGCAGCCGCCGCGGCTACGACGAGCCGCCGCATTTCAGGTAGCGCCCCGGCGCCCGTCGTTGACGGCCCCCGCCCGGGCAGGCAATTTGGCATTGAGGTCCCAGCCGGGACCGCCAAAGCCCAAACCGAGCCGCCTTCCCGCATGTCCATGCCGCTGATCTCCGCTCTGGCCCAGTTCGCGGCCGCCACGGCCGGCCGCAACATGACCAAGGCAGCCTATGTGGCCGTGGCCGTCGGCGTGCTCGGCATGGTGCTGCTGACGATTGGCCCGGCCTATGAGACCGCGCACCATTGGGTCGATGCCCTGCTCTGGGCCTGCCTCGCCTATTTCGTGTTCGAATGGGTCGTCCGGCTGCGCCACATGGCGCGGACGGGACGTCTCTCGCTCTACATGTCCTCGGCCGCCGGCATCGTGGACGCGATCGGAGCCCTGGCCGTGCCGGTTGCGCTTCTTCTCGGCGTCGAGCCCCGGACGGCCTGGCTGCTCAGCGTGCTCTGGGTGCTGAAGGTGGTGCCGGGCATTCCCGGCCTGCGCCAGCTCCGCCGCGTGCTGGTGCTGGAGTCCGGGCCGCTGCTCAGCGTGCTCGTGATCTTCCTGATGGTGGTCTTCCTTGCTTCGGTCGCTGAATACTTTCTGGAGCGGGACGTGCAGCCGCAGACCTTCGGCAGCGTGCCGGCTGCGCTGTGGTGGGCGGTGGTGACCATGACAACGACGGGTTATGGTGACGTCGTGCCGGTGACGCCGCTCGGACGCATGGTGGCCGCGCTGGTGATGATCTCCGGCCTCGGCGTGTTTGGTCTCTGGACCGGTATCCTCGCAACCGGCTTTGCCGCCGAAACCCGGCGCGACAATTTCCTGAAAACCTGGGAATCCGTCAGCAAGGTGCCGTTCTTTGCGGCGCTCGGGCCTGCGGCCATCGCCGATGTCACCCACATGCTGCGCACCATGGAGCTGCCGGCGCGCACCATGATCATCCGCAAGGGCGCGCAGGGCGACTGCATGTATTTCATCGCCGCCGGCGAGGTCGAGGTCGACCTGCCCGGCAAGAAGGTGCAGCTTGGCGACGGCGCCTTCTTCGGCGAGATGGCGCTGCTCGGCAACAACAAGCGCGGCGCCAATGTCTCGACCACGAAAGTGTCGCGGCTGCTGGTGCTCGACCTCGTCGATTTCCGCGTGCTGATGGCGCGGCACCCGGATTTGGCGGAGACCATCGACGCCGAGGCCAAACGGCGCACGCTCGAAAACAAGTAAATGGAGACAAGAATGTCGGATATCACCGACGCGGCATCCAGCCCCGTGCTCGAAATCACCGGCGCACGCGCCACCATTCGCCTCAACAGGCCAAAACATCTCAACCGGCTCCAGGCCGAGGATCTCGGCGAACTGATCAAACTGTTCGACCGGGTCGAGGCTGATCCCGCCATCCGCGTGCTGGTGCTGACCGGCACCGGACGCGCGTTCTCCGCAGGCTATGACCTCAATTCGGTCGCCGAGCGCGCAGTGAGCGCGAACGAGCAGCAGAGCGCGGGCTCCGCCTTCGAGGTGGTCGTCAACCGGCTGGAGGATCTGGGCGTGCCGACGATCTGCCGTCTCAACGGCGGCGTTTATGGCGGCTCGACCGACCTCGCGCTCGCCTGCGATTTCCGCATCGGCATCGACACCGCCGAGATGTTCATGCCGGCGGCGCGGCTCGGGCTGCATTATTACCGGAGCGGCATCAAACGCTACGTGACGCGGCTCGGCCTCGACAATGCGAAAAAGCTTTTCCTCACCGCGCAGAAGATCAGCGCGCCGGAGATGCTGCGGATCGGCTATCTCACCGCCATGGTGCCGGTGGATTTCCTTGATGAAGAGATCGACAAGCTCGCCAACGTCCTCGCCGGCAACGCGCCGCAGGCGATGCGGGGCATGAAGCGCGCCATCAACGAATTCGCCCGCGGCGAGCTCGACGAGCAAGCCGCCAACCAGCGCCACCGCGACAGCATGCGCGGCGACGAGATCAAGGAAGGTATCAAGGCGTTTGCGGAGAAGCGAGCGCCGAAATTCTGATCACGCCCGCTTCGACCGCATCGCGCGGACCTGCGTGAGATTGAGATCGCGGACGAACGCCTGATACCGTTTGCTGTCAACGGCGTAGATCGCGATCCGGCCTTCACTGTCGGCATGAACGCCCCAGCCGAAGCGCTTGCCCAGGCTCGACGCCCTCATGCATGCCTGGCCCCGGGAGAAGAACGCTTCACGGGCCGCGCGCTTCTCCGTTTTCGTCGTCTCCACATCGAGCTCGCGCCCCCGCGCAGACGTCGCGAAGATCACATCGTCGGACGTGTATTTGTAAGGCGCCTTGGCAATCATCCCGTATTGCAGGCACGCCACCGTCGGCTTTCCTGCGCGCAGCGGCGGCGCCTCGCCAGTGCGTGCGGGACAGTCTTCGGCAACACGGATGAAGGTGTTGAAGCAGTTGGTCGTGTGTGTCGGCTTCGTCATCTCCAACCCTGGTTCATTCAACCACCAGCAGCCGCGGCATGCTGCGCCGCCATCTCGGCGTCGGCGGCATTGATCCGCTGGAACACGGGACGCGAGGTCATCCGCTCGGCATAGCGAACAAATACATCTTTCTTCGGCACGATACCGAACATCATCGTCCAGCTGAACGCAACACCCCAGAGAATATCGGCAGCGGTCATCCGCTCGCCGAGCAGATATGGCCCCTTCGCCAATTGCGCCTCCAGCGCACCCAGCATGGTGTCGTAATCCGCATAGGGCGATTGCGTGATCGGTGCCGGCTCGCGCTGCATGAACTTGTCGATCAGCGCCGGCTCGAACGACGAGCCGTAATAGGCGATCCAGCGTAGATACGGACCGCGCAGCGGATCGTTCAGCGCGGGCGTCAGCCCCGCCTGCGGGAAGAGATCGGCGAGATAGATGGTGATCGCGACCTGCTCGGTCACGAGCGCCTCGCCGTGGCGGATCGCCGGCACCTTGCCGAGCGGATTGATGGCGAGATAGTCGGGCTTGCGCTGCTCGCCGGCCTTCATGTTGAGGATTTGGAGATCGTAGGGAACGCCGAGTTCCTCGAGCAGCACCCGCGTGCCGGTGGCGCGGCTTTGCGGCGAATAATACAGGGTGACGCGGTGGGAATCGGTCATGGCAGGTCTCCATCTCGCCGGCTGGCGATGGCGTCCCTTGTAAGGAACCATACCTGACATCCTGTGTCAGGTATGGTTTAATTGATCATGCGCGCGAGCCGGATGATGTCGATCCTCACCACCCTCCAGGCCAGGGGGCAGGTCACCGCGCCCGAGCTCGCCGAGGCCTGCGAGGTGTCGGTGCGGACGATCTACCGTGACATCGACGCGCTCGCGGCATCCGGCGTCCCCGTTTATGCCGACCGCGGCGCCGAGGGCGGCTATCGGCTGCTCGACGGCTATCGCGTCCGGCTGAACGGACTGTCGCAGAACGAGGCGGAAGCGCTGTTCCTCGCCGGGCTGCCCGGTCCTGCGGCGGCGCTCGGGCTCGACGCGGCGATGATCGCCGCGCAGAACAAGCTGATGGCCGCATTGCCGGCGAATCTGCGCGAAGACGCCGGGCGGATGCAGGAGCGCTTTCACCTGGACGCCCCCGGATGGTTCGGCGAGACGGAAGAGCCCAAGCATCTGCGTGCCATTGCCGGGGCGGCCCTGCGCGGGGCACTGATCAAGATTCGCTACCAGAGCTGGCGCGCCGAGAAGCAGCGGTGCGTTGCGCCGCTCGGTCTCGTGCTGAAGGGCGGCAGCTGGTATCTCGCCGGGCAAGTCGACGGCAGCGTGCGCACCTATCGCATCGCGCGCGTGCTCGACTGCACCGCGCTTGACGATCGCTTCGATCGTCCCGCCGATTTCGATCTCGCCGACTATTGGCGAGATGCAACGCTCCGCCTCGAAGCCGAGATGCACCCCAATGTCGCGGTCGTGCGGCTGTCGCCGCTCGGCGTGAAGCTGCTCGACGCGCTGAGCCAGCCTTACGTCAAAGCACGCACACAGCTCGAAGAGGCCACTGACGCGGATGGCTGGCGCATCGCGAGAGTGCCGACCGGCAAGACCTCTTGGCACGCCGCCGCGGAATTGTTGCGGCTTGGCCCCGAGGCCGAAGTGCTGGAGCCGGCTGATCTTCGCGAGAAGATGACGGAACTGACGCAAGCGATGGCCGCGCGCTATCGCGCGGCGCGGAAAGCCTGATATCGGCGCCCCGGCCGCGGCCCACGAAACATTCCTGAAACACGATTCTCCTCATCCTGTGTGAACGCATTCGCATTTCGACCCGACCGAGATGCAGGGACACAACAACGGCCGTTGCGCCACACTGGAGAATGAAGATGTTTCGTAAGCTTGCCCTTGGTCTGATCGCCGCCACCTCGCTCGGCGCCGCCGCTCTCGCACCCACCGCCGCTTCGGCCCACGGCTTCCATCATCACTGGGGCCCCGGCTGGGGTTTTGGCGGCATCTACGTCAACACCGGCGTCAGCAACTGCTACCAGGAGCGCGTCATCCAGACCCGCCACGGCATGCGCGTCCGCGTCGTGAATGTCTGCGCCTACGGGATCTACTGATTTCCCGCCTTCACGACAAAGCTCCGGTCGCACTGCGGCCGGAGTTTTGCGTCGGGCCTAGGCGATTTTTGAGTTAGCCGATCTGCCGATGCCGGCGAAACCAGGCCCAGGTCTCGCGCGTCGTCCTGATGTAGCCGCGGCCGCGATAGACGATCTCACCGTCGACGATCTCGTTCAGCTTCGGCAGCGCGTGAAACGGGATCGAGGGATAGGCGTGATGCTCGACATGATAGGGCATGTTCCACGTGAACCATTTGACGACCGCGCCGGTGGTGGTGGTGCGCGTGTTCTCGAAAGCGCTGCGGGTGCGATCGCAACCGGTGTGCTCGGCATAGAGATAGGGCCGCAGGAAGGATTGCCCGATCAACAGCGGAACGATCCAGACCCAGAGCAGCAGCGCCGAGGAGAACCACAGCGAGAGTGCGAAGAGCAGCGCATAGAGCGCGACATAGGCGCGCGCCTCGGCCACGATGATGGCGCGCTTGTTTTCGGGAATCCACGGCATGACGACCTTGCCGGTGACGGCATGGCCGAGCATCAACCTGAGGCGGCCGGCGACCTGGAGCAGGCCGCTATAGGCGAGCACGAGCTGCGTGTCCGATTTGGGCTTGACGCCGACGACCAGCTCCGGGTCCTTCTCCGGATCCTGGGTATAGCGATGATGATCCCAATGGAACAGGCAGTAATATTCGTAAGGCGATCCGATGATGAAGCCTGAGACATAGCCGACCGTGAGGTTGAGACCGCGGCTCTTGAACGCGGTCTTGTGCGCCGTCTCATGCACCGCCATGAACAGGAAGGCGACGAAATAGCCCTGCACGGCCACCAGTGGCAGCGCCCAGAGGACGCCGTAGGTCGCGGTCACCTTCCAGATCAGTGCGCCGACCAGCACGACCACGCCGTAATGGCAGAGGCTGCGCGCGGCGCCCTGGACATTGGAACGGGCCGACAATTCGCGCAGCATGGCCGGTGTCAGCGGCTTCAGGCGATGACCGGGCTCTGAAACGGTTGCGTCAGTCATGATCGGATGCCTGCCCTATTTGTTGAGGAGTTCTGCGATCTCGGCCTTGAGGAAGGCCTGATCGCGCGGATTGTTGACGGGGTTGCCGGCGCGATGGCCGTGCAGCGACGGGATCGGATGCAGCACCGCAGATTTCGCGTTGACCAGCTGGCCGAGCTCGTCCTCGTTGTCGCGGACATCGAAATAGCGATCGGTTGCGCCGGGCATCAGTAGCATATGCGCCGTGATCGCGGCGAGCGCGCGATCGAGATCGCCGCCGAATGTCGCGCAACGGCTGATATCGCCGTACTGCCAGATATCGACCTGCGCCAGCAGATCGTTGGCGTCGCGGCGGGCAAACGCCGCGTCCCAGGCGCGGACGAGATAGTCTTCCAGCGAGGTAAAGCCCGTCTCGCGCCAGAGCTCGTCGCGATAAAAGCCATGCGACATCGCCCAGCCGGCATAGACGCGCCCCATGGCGCGATAGCCCGCAACCGGTCTCTCGACGAAACGGCCGTCGCGGAAGGCGGGATCGCCTGTGAGCGCGGCCTTCACGCTTTCGAGGAAAACATGATTATACGGCGCGCAGCGCGCACTGCCGCAAACGACCGCGGCCCGTTCGACCATATCAGGATGCAACGCCGCCCAGTGATAGGCCTGCACGCCACCCATCGACCAGCCATAGACCAGCGCGAGTTTTGTGATGCCGAAACGCTCGGTGAGCAGCCGGTGCTGGACCGCGATGGCGTCGTGATAGGTGAGTTGCGGGAACGGCACGGCCGTGTTCGACGGCGAGGACGACAGGCCGTTGCCGAACAGGTTCGGGATGATGATGAAGTAGCGCGCCGGGTCGAGCACGCCGTCGGGCCCGATCAGCCACTCCGTGTCGAAATGCTGCGCGCTGAACGAGGTCGGGTAGAGGATGACGTTGTCCTTGGCGGAGCTCAACGTGCCATAGGTCTGGTAAGCGAGCTTCAGCGCGGGGAAGACGGCACCGGATTGAAGCGTGACGTCGCCAGCCTCAAAGATCTCGTAGTCGCGCTGCGCTGTCATGGACCCAATTTCCGCTCACGCGGCCGCAGAGCGCGCCCGCCGAAACGACGATGCATTGATCGTGCCGGACCAGCAAACGCATCGTTGCGTCGCGCCTAATAACTGTACTTATAGTACATTTATTAGATTAAGGCAACGGGAATTCCGGCCACCGCGCGTCAGGCGATCGCCGCGATGTATCGCCTCACCGACGCCGCGAACGCGGCCTTGGCGCCTGAGGCGATGTTGCGGCCCCACCAGGCGCCGTAGATGCGATCGAACGCGAGCGGCTCGACCGCAGCTGCGATCCGCCGCACCGTAGCGGCATTGAGCGGCATGTAGTTCGGATAGGAGTACATGAAGCTGACGAAGCGGCGATCCATCGTCACCTGCGCGATGTCGCTGGTGAGCAGCGCACCCTTGCCGTCCGCGCCGCCCGCATGATGCAGCATGGTGGCGCCCGCGAAATGACCGCCAGTGCGCAACAAGGTGACATCGTCCGAGATGCGGTGGTGATCGCCCGCCCAATGCACGATCGAGGTGTGCTGCCGCGTCACCCATTGGCGATCATCTTCATGCAGATAGACCGGCACGCCGCCGAACGCCTCGCTCCAATCGGCGAGCGCGCCATAGTAATGCGGATGCGAGATCGCGATCGCCTTCAGCCCGCCGAGCGAGCGCACATACGCGATCGCCTCCGGCGTCGCCAGCGGAATGCAGTCCCACATGATGCAACCATCGCCGAGCGGCACCAGCAGCGCGCGCTGGCCGATGGCAAAGCTCGGCTCGAGCGCGAGGCCGGTCAGGCCGAGATCATCGCGCCAGACAAGACGGTGATGTTCAGCCAGCGTCTCGCGGCTGAGAAACGCCTGCCCTTTCCAGTTTACATATTGCCGTTCGTCCTCGCAGACCGGACAGGAGGCAGGCGGATGCCCCCGGTCCGGGAATTGCGCGCCGCAGGTTTCACAGGTCCACAAAGACACGGTTGTTATCCAGCTATCGCAAATGCGGTCGGAACTAACGGGATGAGGACAGGTTAGATCGTGATAAGCGCCGGCACAATGGGTCGGCAAACTGCGCGTGGCGCGAGATTCTCTTCGATCGACAGGAACATTTCAGCGTCTCGATGACATCGCGCCCTTCCCCGTCCCGCATCTGGCCTCTGTTCGCAGTCAACTTCTTCATGGCCGACATGCAGTCGGGCATCGGACCGTTTATCGGCGTCTTCCTTCAGGAGCGCGGCTGGGCAAGCGGATTGATCGGCACCGCCATGACGATCGGCAATGTCGCGGGCATGCTGGTGACGACGCCGATCGGCGGCTTCATCGATTCCAGCCGCAACAAGCGGCTGTGGGTCGTCATCCCAGGCATCTGCGTGGTGCTGGCCTCCGCGATCATCCTGATCTCGCAGAATTTCTGGGCGGTGACGGTCTCGCAGGTCGCGCAATCGCTGGCGAGCGCTGCGATCGTGCCGGCGGTCACCGGCATCACCCTCGGCATCGCGAAACAGAAAGGCTTCAATGCCCTGAACGGGCGCAATCAGGCCTTCAACCACGCCGGCAACATGGTCGGCGCGGCACTGTCGGGCTATCTCGGCTACAAATACGGCTATGTCTCGGTGTTCGTGCTGGCGGCCGTGTTCGGTGCCATTGCGATCGCCTGCGTGCTGATGATCCCGGCCAACGCCATCGACGATCGCCAGGCCCGCGGCAGCAAGGAGGACGAGAGCAAAAACCCGCCGGATGCGATGTCCGTGCTCCTCAAGCACAAGCCGCTCCTGGTCCTGGCGCTTGCGCTTGCCATCTTCCATCTCGGCAATGCGGCGATCGTCCCGCTCTATGGCCTCGCGGCGGTGGCCGAGGGACAGGCCAATGGTCCGAGCTTCGTTGCGACCACCGTCGTTATTGCACAAGGCGTGATGGTCGTGACGTCCCTGGTCGCCATGCAGGTCGCGGGAAAGCGCAGCTACTGGCCGGTGATCCTGGCATCCTTCATGTTCTTACCCGTCCGCGGCGTGCTCGCGTTCTTCGTCACGGGATGGTGGGGCGTCGTGCCGATGCAGGTGCTCGACGGCATCGGCACCGGACTTCAGACCGTCGCCGTACCCGGCATGGTCGCCCGCTCGCTCGATGGCACCGGCCGCATCAATCTCGGCCAGGGCGCCGTCATCACCGTGCAAGGCATCGGCGCAAGCCTCAGCCCCGCGCTCGGCGGCTGGATCGCGCAGTGGATCGGCTACGGCCCGACCTTCCTGCTGCTCGGCAGCTTCGGCCTTGCGTCGATGGCGCTGTGGCTGGCGTTCGGGACGCACGTGAAGAAGTATTGAAGCGCGATCTCCTCCCTGCAAGTGGGGAGAGAGCATCACATCCCAAAATTCTTCTGGACCGCCTTGTCGAGAGTATCAGCCCCGATGAAGCGCTGGCGCAGCTCACGCTTGAGCAGTTTTCCGCTCGGGTTCTTCGGCAGGCTGTCGACGAAGATCACGCGCTTGGGTACCTTGAAATGCGCCATCTGGCCGGCGCAATGTTTCACCACGGCGTCCTCGTCGAGCGTCTCGCCGGTCTTGACCACGACGATCGCGGTCACCGCCTCGATCCAGCGAGGATCGGGCAGGCCGACCACTGCAACTTCCGACACAGCGGGGATGCGGTAGACCATTTCCTCGACCTCGCGGCTCGCGACATTCTCGCCGCCGGTCTTGATCATGTCCTTGACGCGGTCGACCACGGTGATGTGGCCCTCGTCATCGACGGTGGCAAGGTCGCCGGAGTGAAACCAGCCGCCGGTGAACGCCGCCGCGGTCTTGACGGGATCGTTGTAATAGCCGGAGAGCAGATGCGGCGAGCGGTGCACGATCTCGCCGACTTCGCCGACCTCGACGTCCTCCATCGCCGTGTTGACCACGCGCGTCTCGACATTGAGCACGGGCTTGCCGGCCGAGCCGGCCTTGCGCAGCTGATCCTCGGGCCGCAGCACGGTCGCGAGCGGCGCGATCTCGGTCTGACCGTAGAAGTTCCAGAACTTTACATTGGGCATACGACGCTGCAGTTCGAGCAGGACCTCCACCGGCATGATCGAGGCGCCGTAATAGCCCTTCTGCAGTGTCGACAGGTCGGTCTTGTCGAAAGACGGCGAGCGCAGCATCGCGATCCAGACCGTCGGCGGCGCGAAGAAGGAGGTGATCTTGTGCGCCTGGATCAGCGCCAGAATGTTGTCGGCGCTCGGCTTGCCCGTGATCACACCGGAGGCGCCGAGATAGATTTGCGGCCCCAGGAACACGTCGAGCTGGGCGCAATGATAGAGCGGCAGCGCGTGCAAAAACCTGTCATCCACGCTCATGCCGCCGTCGATGATGCAGCTGACATATTGCCACATCACGGCCTCATGGGTCAGCATCGCGCCCTTGGGCAGCGATTCCGTGCCGCTGGTGTAGACGATCTGCGCGAGATCGCGGTTATCGACGGAGGCCTCAAGGAACGAGCCGTCCGCATCGAGGAGATCGTCGAAGCTGGTGAGGCCCGTGGACGCGGTGGCGGGATCCTCGCCCGGTAGCCAGATCATCTTCTCGACTGCGCAATCCCTGGCGCTAGCGGCCTTCGCCGGTTCGACAAAGTCAGGACCGGCCGCGAGCAGCCTTGCGCCGGAGCTCTTCAGGATAAAATTGATCTCGTCCGGATTGAGCATGAAGTTGATCGGCACCAGCACCGCGCCGATCCGCGCCAACGCGAAGCGAAGCGCAGCGAAGGCGTGCGAATTGCGCGATAGCACGGCCACGCGATCACCCTTCCCGATGCCAAGACCGAGCAGACCGCGGCCGAGCCGGTTGCAGATCGCATCCATCTCGGCAAACGTCCAGCTGACATTGCCGCAGCTCACCGCCAGCTTGTTCGGCTCGCGGCCCGCCGATCGGCGCAGGAGATCGCCGATGGAATGCTCGCGCGCTTTCGCGATGGTTGCTGCGGTGTCGCTCGACATTTCCACTCCCCAAAATTTGCAATTTGCGCGAAGCGTAGTCGGCGCTGCCGGCCGCGTCAAATTGCCTGCGCGGCGGCGTCATGACGCAAGAATTGCCCCTTCGCCGGAGCAAGCTTGGGTTGGTGCACCAACAATAAATATCGGGGGAAATGCCATGCATCGGATCGCGCGCGCCGCTTTTGCGGCGGGGCTGTTATCTGCGTCTTTGATCGGTCCATCGTCCGCCCAGCAGGCACCACTCAAGATCGGCGTGCTTTCCGATTTCTCCTCGGTCTATTCCGACATCGGCGGCCAAGGGAATGTCGAGGCTACCAAGATGGCGATCGAGGATTTTGGCGGGCAGATGTTCGGCAAGCCAATCGACATGGTCGCGGCCGACGTGCTCAACAAGCCCGACGTCGCCTCCACCATCGCGCGAAAGTGGTGGGAGACCGAGGGCGTCGACATGATCATCGACCTGCCGACCTCGGCCACTGCGCTTGCGGTGATGGAGCTGTCGAAGCAGTACGAAAAGATCATGATCGTGACGGACGCGGCGAGCTCCGACATCACCGGAAAGTCCTGCTCGCCCTACACCGCGCACTGGACCTACGACACCTATTCCAACGCCCACACCGTCGGCAGCGCCATCGTCAAGAACGGCGGCGACAGCTGGTTTTTCCTCACCGCGGATTATGTGTTCGGCCATTCGATCGAGCGCGACACCGGCGATGTCGTGAGGGCCGCGGGCGGCAAGGTGCTCGGCAGCGTCAAGCATCCGCTCAACACGGCCGACTTCTCCTCCTTCCTGCTGCAGGCCCAGGCCTCCAAGGCCAAGATCATCGGCCTTGCCAATGGCGGCGGCGACACCATCAATGCGATCAAGCAGGCCGGCGAGTTCGGCATCGTCGCCGGCGGCCAGAACCTCGCGGCGATCGTGATGTTCATCTCCGACGTGCACAGCCTCGGGCTGAAGCTCGCGCAAGGCCTGATCATCACGGAGGCCTATTATTGGGATCTCAACGACAAGACCCGCGCCTTCGGCAAGCGTTTCCAGGAGCGCATCAAGCGCATGCCGACAATGAACCAGGCCGCGACCTACAGCGCGACGCTGCACTACCTCAAGGCCGTGCAGGCCGCCGGCACCAAGGACACCAAGACGGTGATGGCGAAGATGCGCGAGATGCCGGTGAAGGATGCCTTCACCGACAACGGCATCCTGCGCGAGGACGGCCGCATGGTGCACAGCATGTTCCTGTTCCAGGTGAAGAAGCCCGAGGAGTCGAAGGGCCCGTGGGATTATTACAAGCTGCTCGCCGAAGTGCCGGCCGACCAGGCGTTTCGGCCGCTGAAGGATGGTGGCTGTCCGCTGGTGAAGTAAGCCTGCGCGCGGCAATACCTGCGCGCTCGAGCTTGTCTACGGCTTTTGCCGCTTCTGCCGCAGCGCCTCGGTCAAGCGCTGCTTCAGTTCATCCGCGGCCTTCTGGCTGACGTCCTGGCCGATCTGCGCGCTCGCCTGCGCCAGCGTATCCGACTTCTCTTGATACTTCTTTCCGGCAGGCCCGGCGTAGAATGCCTGGATCTGGCGCAGCTCGTCGACGGTGAAGCTCTGGGCATAGAGGGCTGCGATCTGCTCGGTCATTGACGCCAAGTATGGCGCGTAGATGTCGGAGCCAGGCGCCGTCATCGCATCGTAATCGTGCTCGATCTCGGGTCGGTCCTGCGCGACCACGGGTCTCAGCTTGAGCATCAGTTGCGGAAGAGCCGCGCGATATTGATCGGCAATCTTCAGCGTGGCGACGAGTTTTCGCGCAGCATCCATCGCCTCGGGCGACGGCGCTTGCGCCGACGCGTCATAGACGAAGAGCAGGAGGGCGCAGGCAATCGTCAACAGAAGTCTCGACATGGATCTCTCCCGAAAATCATCCGCGCGACGCGACGTGCCCTCAGCGGCGAGCCGGAGCCACGCCGATAACCGTTACCTGCGCCCCGTCGGCGGCGGGCGCCGGCTCGTCGTCGACGTCCGTCACCTTGACGAAGAGGCTGGGCACCCGCTCGGCGCGGTCGAGCAGCCACGCCGCCCCGGTCATGATGACGAAACCGGCGAACGAGACAGCGAGTTGCTCCCAGACGCCCCTGGTGTATTGCATCAGGATCCAATGCGCCGAGAACGACAGGAATACGCTGAGACAGAAGATCGGCAGCGAGTGCTGGCCGCACAGGATGACCGGACGCAGCCATTTCATATGCAGCGCCTTCCAGTGACGCGGAACGCAATAGGTCACCCAGATCGCCAGCGCCAGAAAATGCGTGAAGCGCAGCATGTCGAGATCGGTCTTGTCGATCGGGTAGATCGCCTTGATCATCCATTTCGGGATCAGGGCCTCCAGCGCGGGGAGGTGCCAGGTCATTATGATCAGGAAGGCGAAAGCGATCCACGCAGCGGCCAGGCCCATGACCGTCCTCGACCAGACCCATTTGGCGATCTTCTCGATCTGACCGACGCCGCACCACGCGGCGAAGACGAACATGAGCTGCCAGCAGAACGGATTGAAGTACCAGGTCGTGCCGGGCGGATAGGAGGCGACGTTCCAGTCGAACCAGCGCGACAGCACATAGAGCACCACGGAGGCGGTGAGCGTCAGGTTCGGCCGGCGCACCAAACCCCATACGATGAAGGGCGCGGCGAGCACCAACGTGATGTAGAGCGGCAGCACGTCGAGATTGACCGGCTTATAGCGCAGCGAGAGCGCCTGACCTATCAGGATGTCCGGATGGTCGAGAAAACTGTGAACGTTGAACTCGTCCGCATACATCGGGTTGTCGAATCTCCTGATCGTGCGGGCGATCTGCGCCGTGAACAGCAGGAACAGCATGATGTGGGCGACATACATCTCCGCCGCCCGCCGCCACAGCCGCTTCAGCGCGGCGACAAACCAGCCGCCGGCGACGATCGGCCCGTAGATCCAGCCGACCAGATAGCCGGAGATGTAGACGAAGAACTCGGCGGCGTCGCTGAAGCCGTAATTGCGCAAGGTGAGCCAAGCCACGACGTCGTGCGGGATGTGGTCGAGGAAGATCATCCACAAGCCGATGCCGCGGAGCAGATCGAGCCGCAGATCGCGCTCGACCGGCGCCAACAAAGCTGACTGGTCCCGTGTGATCATGGCCCCGCCTCGTCCGATGGCCGTCGCGCCATGGCGGCGCCGGCAAAATGGGATGCTAAAAAATATAAATCAAAAGTCACCTGACCTGCAGGCTAGCGCCAACGGTAGCCGACCTCAGCCTCCGTACAAAGGCTGTTTCGACGACCGGCACGCGGCAGTGCCCCATCAAAAAGGTCCAAAACAACCCCATGCACAGTAGAGGCGGCCTCGTAAGTCATTGCTTTGCTTGAGCAAATAAAATCACTTGTCGGGCAAAAAATCGGCCCCACGGCCCGATGGCACGCCAGCGAAGGACCGACGTCAGGTGAGCTCGCCGCCGCGCGCGAGCACCTCGTTGAGCATCGCCTCGGCCTTGTGCTGGAGCGGCAGCGCGCCGCTTTCGGTAGCGATCGCGATGGCGGCACGTAGCGCTGCGAGAATGGCCGCCTTGTTGTCCTCGCTGGAGGCCGGCGTCACCACGGCCTCGCCAAACAGGGCCTCGGCCTCGAGACCGGCAAACCCCTGCTGGCGGGCGGTGTTGCGTGCCTCGCGCAGCATGTTCTGCGCGGCATTGACGTCGCCGAGACGCCAGGTGGCAAGCGCGAGATAGATCGAGCTGCGCAGCACCGCCGAGGTATAGCCGACCGCCTTCGCCTCCTCGCGCGCCTCGGTCAGCATGCCGCGCGCCCGGTCGAACAGCCCCTGGTCGAGATAGGCGATACCGAGGTGACAGGCGAGCACCGGCACGAACAGGCGGATGCCGTGCTTCTGCGCGAGGACGAAACCGTCTTCAAGAATGGCGGCGGCCGCGGCTGGTTCGTTCCGGCCGAGCATCAGCCAGCCGCCGCTATAGGCCGCTCCGGCCCGATCATAGGGGCGATTGGTCTCTGCCGCGATCGCGGACGCCTGTTGCTGGAGCTGCTCGGCCAGATCGTGTTCGCCCATCACGGTATGGGTGAAGCCCTTCATCATGCAGCAGAGCAGCAGCAAATATCTTGGAGTCGTCCCGATCGGAGCGCTGGCGTCCGGCCCCGCCAGCTGGGCATGAGCCAGCGCCAATGTCTGCACAGCTGCGCGGTAGCGGCCGGCGAGGAAATAGGCCTGTCCGAGACCGTATCTTGCGAGATTGAGCCACCCCTGATTGCCCCACTCCTCCGCGAGGCGGACCACCTCTTCAGACACCACGACCGCCTCGACCGGTGCTCCGTAGAAATTCTGTGCCCCGGCTCTGACCGTCATGGCGGCGACCCTGCGCCCGATGTCGTCGATCGCGCCGGCCCTCCGCTCGGCCTCTTTTCCAAGGTCGAGCCACTCCGCCACCTGACCGGAGGCGATGAATGCCGCGCGTGCTTCCATCCGCAGGTCGATCGCATTGGCCTCCCGCAAAGGCGTCATCGGGGTCTTGTCGAGCGCGCCCATCGCGATTTCGAAATAATTGGCTGCGTCTGAAAAGGCCGACCGGCTCAGGCATTTTCGTCCTGCGCTCTTGCCGTGACCGAAGGCCTTGTACCAGTCCCTGGCGCGTACCGCGTGATAGCACAAAGTGTCGGGCTCATCCGCACACGATCCGTCGCTCTCGAACGTCGCAAGCACGCGCGCGTGAATATCTTCGCGGACCTTGTCGACCATCGAGTCGTAGGTCACCTGGCGGACCATCTCGTGCCGAAATTCGAGCGCGTCGTCCAGCTCGCTGTCGATCCTCACCAACAGCTCGGCGCGATCGAGCGCCGCGACGCAATCCTGAAGGGCATCCTCGGGCAGCTCGGCCAGCTTGCGCAGCATGGCGACGCTCGATCTCGGCCCAAGCGCTGCCGCGATCTGCAACACGGAACGTTCCTGACGCGACACCCGGTCGAGGCGCGCCGCAATCACGCCCTGGATGCTGGAGGGAATGCCGAGTTCGTCGATCGGGCGCACGAGCGCGAGATCGCCCCACTGGCCGCGGAGCGTTCCGCTGTCCCTCAAGCCCCGGCAGACCTCCTCGATGAAGAGAGGGACATTGGCCGTGTGCGAAATGATCCGGTTCTTCAGATCGTCGTTCGCCGCGGAAGGACCGAGCATGTCGGCCAGCATGGCCAACCCCGAATCGTCGTCGAGGGGCCGCATCGCGACGACCTCGGCACGGCAACGCGCGATCCAGACCGGCATGCCGTTGGGCCTGGAGGTGAGGAGCACGAGAAGATCGGGCGCCTGCAGCGAAGCAATCGCGGCCATGACCGTATCGCTGGCCCGGTCGATCCAGTGCAGATCCTCCAGCAGAAGCACCGTCCGTTGACGGCGGGCGATGCCATCGACGATGGCGCAGCTTGCATCGGCGATCGCCCGTCCCCGGGCATGGGGCTCGAGCTGGTGCCATTGCGCATTCGATATCGGCAGATCGAGCACCGCGTCGAGGGCGCAGCGCTGGATCTCCCCGAGGTCCTTCCTGATATCTCCAGGGCCATCGGGGTCCCTTGCAGCCATCTCCAGAACCGAGAGCAAAACCCGCTTGAGCGTGCTGAACGGGGCGCCCTGGAGATTCGGGCTGCACTCGGCATCGATCAGACGCCAGCCATGCCCCCTGAGCTCCTGGACAAACTCGTGCGCGAGCCGCGATTTTCCGATGCCGGCGTCGCCGAGCAGCAGGACCGTCTGCCGGTTCGATCTGGCGCTCTCGACGGCACGCGCCAGCAGCGCCCGCTCGGTCGTGCGATCGACGAACCTGGAGACACTGCGCGCCCGTCGCACCCGCCAGCTCGACAGGTCACTCGCACCCACGATCCGGTAGACCGGCACAGACTGGTTGAAGCCCCGTAGCAGCTTGCCGCCGAGAAACTCGAACCGGACGTGACCCTCGGCAAGCTCCTGGCAGGCCTGCGACACGTAGATCTGATTCGCCTCGGCCGCCGACTCCAGTCGGGCGGCCAAGTGCTGGGCCGCACCGCCGATCTCGTAAACCTTGGAAAACTCGCTGGCGACCATGTAGGCAACGACATGGCCGGAGTGGAGACCGACCCGAACCTGAAGTCCGGGGTCACCCAGGCCAGCGACGCGCCGGACCAGCTCGATCGCCGCGTGGCACGCCAGGGGCGCGTGATTGTCGTCCGCGATCGGGGCGCCGAACACCGCTGCGAGCCCGTCGCCCAATTCCTTGCTGACGATGCCCCCGAACTGACGCACCGCCCCCCTCATCGCGGCCAGGGCCGGCTCCAGCCGCGAGACCGCCTCCTCCGGATCGAGCTCGGCAACCAGCCCGGTCGAATCAATGACGTCGGCGCGGAGGATCGTCACGAACCGGCGTTCGCTGTCCGGCTCGGAACGCCGCACGGCCACCCCGCATTTGGAGCACCAGCTATCGCTTGGGTCGATCGTAGACTGGCACGCGACACAATGCATTTCAGTGCCTTACAGAAAGTCACGGCGCCGTCTGTTGCCAACCGGCGCTCACGAAGAGCCTGACACAAGATTACCCATCGCAGGATTCGTGGCAATCAAACTTGCAAACCCGCATGGCTGCATCTCCAGCGGGCGGCTCTCTGGACGAAGCACATTTTTGAGTGATAGCGTTTGCGCGCGCGAGAATGGGGCCGCGCGTTCTGGGGGGCGCCGAGGCTTTCGGCCAACGAGCTTTGCCGGGCTGCAAATTACCCCGATTGATTAGATCATATCGAAGGACAAGGGCGATGGGCGGAAGGACATATAGCGGCAAGGCGTTCAAAGACCTGATGAACAGCAATTACTACCCTCTGGCGAACATGAAAAAGAGCGTGGCCAAGCTCAAGGCGTCGGAGGATATCGATCTGCCGACCCTGGAGTACGGCCAGTACCACCTGATCCTGAATCCGGCATCGAGCTGGCCGCAGGGCAGCGCCAAGTACTGGCACAAGGAAAAGGGCCGAGCCCGCCTCGATCTCAGCACCCAGCCGAACACGGTCGCCCTGTCCAAGGACGAGCCGGGCGTGATCCCGCTGACGCGATGCGACCTGCTCGATGCCAGCGTCCGGAAATGCTTCAATTCCGAGCCGCCGATCCCGATGAAGACCAACATCATCGTCCACGCGCCGAGCGATGCCTACGCCCACCGGCACGAGATCCGGCTGGAGTGGGAGTACAAGAAGGGCGCGGACAAGCCGACGCTACTCTATCTGACGATGGTCTGTCCGCACCGGGACTGATCTTCGGCCGCCATTGGGTCGGTCGGGAAAAGACTGCCTTCGCCTCTCGCACGCCCCGGGCATGCGGGAGGCGTTTGCTTTCAGGGCCGTCCGAGCTGTCGCCACAGCCGCAACGTGTCGCGGCTGTCCCATCTGTCGTCATGGGCGTGTCGCACGAAGATGGTCCGTTGCTGTCGATTGCGTGCGCGAGTCACCTGACGAGGCGATCGTCACGCGCTTTGACAGGAGCGGCCGATGCCCGTTGGACTGCTGGAGGTCGAAGGCAGCATTGACGTCAAGCAGTTCTGGCCGGAGGGACGGTCGGACGCTGACACCACCAAGGTGGTGGTGAATGTCGCGCCCGACGCGATCCGCTTCCGCAAGAACGACTCGTCTCCGTTCCAGCCGACCCATGTTTTCGACAACGCCAAGGTCAAGGGCCGGACCGCGACGGCGCCGATCAAGAACGGCAAGCTCACCATTCGCCTCCAGGGCATCGACGCGCCCGAGCTGCACTACATGCCCTCGCCGCTCTCGCCCGCCGAGAAGAAGGGGCTGACGGACGCCAAGAAACAGGCCTATCACGAGGTCACCCATCCCTACCGGCAATTCCTCGGCGCGACGTCGAGCAAGGCGCTGCATGATTTTCTCTCTGGCGCGGGCGCAGCCACGCTCGCCTGCCGGGTGTTCACGCATGTCGATGCCCGAACGAGGTGTTCGACACCTATGGGCGGCTGGTCGGCGACATCGAGGTGACGGTCGGCGGCCAAAAGGTCGACGTCAACCACTGGCTGGTCGAGCAGGGCTTCGCCTATCCGACGTTCTACTCCTCGATGAACGACGACGAGATCAAGGCCTTCCTCGCGCTCGCCAAGACCGCGCGCACCAAGAAGCTGCCGGTCTGGAAGCATCTCGCCAGGACCATTGGTGCCTTCGACTTCGATCTGCGCGAACCCAAGACAAACGAGATCGCGGTGCTCGCGGCCGACAAGGGCCCGGTGATCCTTCCGAAGCTGTATCGCCGCAACACCAACTGGTCGGCGCGCAAGAAGGCGAAGATCACGAGCCAGAATTTCCAGAAATTCCTGAGCGAAGGCTCCGGCGGCAAGCCCGACACCTGCTACGAGATCGACGACTTCCTGAAGAACGGCGTGCACTCTGCCACGCCACGGAATTTTGCCGAGTTTGTCGAGGGCGGGAAGACGATCAAGTTTCAGCCGGAGGGGCTGGTGTTCGGTGAGGCGCCGTCGAGCCTTGTCGGGGCGGACGGGAAGCCGATCAAAGAGTTCTGAGGACGGAGGGCGGCGGCGGGTTACGTTATGAACCGCGCGTAAGCCTCGGTCCCCTAGAGCTGCAAGACATGCGATTGCGCGAGCGCCACCGAGCCTCCAAGCAGGCAGCCGACAGACCTGCCATCGGCGAAGCCAAGGCGCACCCGGATCTCGGACAAGGCACCCATGGCCCGCCCCTGCATGATGGTGATCCGCTCGCTGTTGCGCGCGACAAGGCCGTTCCTGAGCAATCCGAACGCGAGCGCCGCAGCGGCGATGCCGGTGGCAGCGTCCTCCGGGTAGCCTGACGATTTCGGAAACTGCCGCGCCTCGAAACGCTGCTCACCCTGATGGTCGACGGCATAGGGGTAGAGGCCGGTGGACCCGATCCGCCCGCAACACGCCTCGATCTGCACGGGCTCCGGCACGAGTTGATTGAGCGCGCGGTCGCCCTTCATCGGGATCAACGTCTTCACCCGCGAGGTAACGGCGTTCTGTATCGGCAAATCAAGCAGATCGCGGCGCGACAGCTTGAGCACCGACAGGACATCTTCTTCTTCGGCCCGCTTGAGATCGACGACCTTGCCGACCGGCTGGCTGATCTCGACGGAGGGCTCACCCGAGCTGCCACGATCGACATAGCCCGTCACCGCGCCACTGCGCGTCTCGATGCGAACCTGCTCACCGGACAACAGGCCCTTCGTCGCGAGCAGCCAGAGCGCGCCGATCGTCGCGTGACCGCACATCTCCATCTCGTGTTGCGGCACCCAGAACCGGAAAGCGTAGTCGGAGTCGCGGCTGGAAGCCGGCAGGACGAAGCCCGACTCATGCCCGAAATGCTGCGCCACCGACTGCATTCCAGTGGCGGAAAGGCTCGACGCATCCACGACGATCGGACACGGGTTGCCACCGGCGCCCATGTGGGTGAACACGTTGACAAGCTCGATCTCGGTCATCGGATAGCTCACTTCATGGATGGCGCGACGGCGTCGACGATGGCGCTGGTATAGCCGGGACGGTGACGTGTCCTCAACTGCGGGGTGAGCGGAGATCGCAATCGCCGCAGCCCCCGTCTCACGGGCCGCGTCGGGACGACGAACTTCACGACCGTCGTCCCCAGAAGCCCCCGCCCCGTCAGCGCAGACCACCCGTGACGTGCAGCGTCTCACCCGTGACGTAGGACGCATCATCCGAAGCGAAGAAGGCCACCGCGGCGGCGATCTCCTCGACCTTGCCGATGCGGCCAAGCGGGGTGGTGGATTCGATCCAGTTGCGCATGTCACCCTCGTGCAGGCCGGCGGACAAGACGCCTTCGGTTGCGACCATGCCGGGATTGACGGTATTGACGCGGATCTTGCGCGGCGCCAGCTCCTTCGACAGCACTGAGGAGATCGCATCCACCGAGGCTTTTGTCGCGGTGTAGACGGCGGTGTTCGCCGGCGCGAGGGTCGAGACGCCGGAGGAGATATTGATGATGCTTCCGCCGTTGGCATTGAAGTGCTTCGACGCTTCACCCGAGACCAGCAGCAGGCCCAGCACATTGAGGTCGAATTGCCTGTGGAAATGCTCGGGCGTGATGGCCTCGAGCGGCGCGAATTCGTAAACGCCCGCGTTGTTGACCAGGATGTCGATCGCACCGAACGCCTTCACGGTGTCCGCGACCACGCTCTTCACGTTGTTGGCGTCCGCCAGATTGCCGTGAACGGCGACGGCTTTGCCACCCTTGGCGACGATGGCGGCGACGACGCGGTCGGCGCCCTCCTTGCTGCTGCTGTAGTTGACAGCGACCGCCGCCCCCTCCGCCGCGAGCCGGATGGCAATCCCGGCACCGATGCCTTTGGAAGCGCCTGTCACGAGCGCAACTTTTCCTTCGAGTCTTTTGATCATCGCATGTCTCCATTGTCCGGCGGGTGCCGATATTCAATAGTTCAATACTAATGAACTATTGAAAAAGTTCAAGAGACGGACTACATTTTGGGCATGGTGCAGTTCGTTCACCCGCAGAGGGACGAGATTACGCTGGCCGGGGTGCTCGCAGCGCTCGCGGATCCCATGCGGCTGCGTATCGTCAAGAGCCTGGCCGCACAGAACGATTGCATGTCGTGCACCGAGGCGGCGCCTTGCCCCGACATGGCGAAGTCGACGCTGTCGAACCATTTTCGCATCCTGCGCGAGGCCGGCCTGATCCGGACGTCGAAGCAAGGCGTGCAGCACCGCAACGTGCTGCGGGAAGAGGACATCAATGCGCGGTTTCCGAGGCTGCTGAAGATGATTTTGAGTTTTCCGGAGTGAGAGCAGTCGCTTAGGTCAGCAGATTTACAGGTGCGCAAGGTATCGGATGATGTTTCCACACGGAGCATGTGGTCAAACAAAAATGGCCCGCGTGATGCGGGCCATTTTCAATCCATTGAGCCTGCACGGTGTGTTCATTTGTCCGGCGGCCCCAGCTCAGCGAGCAGCGCCGTTGCGGTCGCGCGCAAGGACGGCAGCATGGTTGTGACGATCTCCCACACCCGTCCGTCGTCAATCATCGCATAGCCGTGGATCAGCAAATTGCGAAAACCGATGATCTTCCGGACGTCGGCACACGGTCGGCAAGCTCCGGCGCCTCCTTCGACAACCGGTTCAGCGCCTCGCCGATGATCTCGAACTGCCGCTCCACTGCCGAACGGATCAACGGGCTCGCCCCGATAGCCTGCGGCATCGATGCCAGCCGTGAACTCGCTGATCGCCGCGGCAGCCTGCTGCACGTCCCAGAGACAGGCGCGCGGATCACGCTGCATAGATCAGCTCTTTCGACCGTTCGATCGTTGCGCGCACGTAGGGGTTCTTGACGGCCGAAGCTTCCACGAGATCGACCGGCCGTCCGAGCAGCCGTTGCAGCGCTTCGGAGAAGCCGAGAAACTGGTCGAACGCTGACAGGCCGCTGTCCTTGCCGAACGCGACGAGGAAATCGGCATCGCTTCTTGCAGGATCAAAATCGGCGCTGCGCGCGGCCGAACCGAACACTTCGAGCCGCACCACGCCGTAACGCTGACACAGCGCCGTCAGTGCCTCACGGTGCTTTTCGATCTCCGTATGCATGCCAATCTCCCGCCGGCGGGATGAGAATACACGTTACAAATCATCGCACCAAAGCTTCGTTAGGGATGTCCTCCGTCCGTAAATGTCGGGATGGCGCCTGATAGAACGGTCTCGCGGAGCCCCAAAAGCAAGAAAGCCGCCCCGGAGGACGGCTTTCTAAAACCTCTTTAAATCAGAGGCCTACTTGGTTGCGGGGATAGGATTTGAACCTATGACCTTCAGGTTATGAGCCTGACGAGCTACCGGGCTGCTCCACCCCGCGTTAACAATTGCACGCCTTCGTCAAAATGCCGGGGACGGGGGGCCGACGCGGTACGCGTGGCTTGCTTCGTCCGTCCCAAAGGCTTCCTTGGAAGGCAACCCCGGGCAAAGCCCGTCGGGTGCGCGGGGCGTATGTACCAACCCGAGGTGCCTTTGGAAAGGGCCGTGGGGACGTTTTTTTCGACTTTATGACAGCGTGGCGGCGGATTTCCGGCCGGTTTGACGCACTCTTGCCAGAAGTTCCACAAAGGGCCAGCTTGCGGCAACAAAAATTGGGGGCAAACGCCAGTTTTGGGGAGGAACGGCATGGACCAGACCCTGGACCGATTCCCGGCGAGCGCGCCGCGTCACGCCCTCGAAAACACCTTCCATGCCATGGTGGCGCGATCGCGGACCGAGGCGGCGCCTGATCTCTCAGGGCGGCTCGACCGGCTGGCGCGCCTGCGCGCGGTGGTGGCCGACAACGAAGAGCGCTTCCGGCAGGCGATCTCGGCCGATTTCGGCCATCGCTCGGCGGTCGAGACCAATATCGCCGAGACCATGATGGTCTATGGCGAAATCCGGCATGCGACAAAACATTTGAAGAGCTGGATGGTGCCGCAGCGCGTGGCGACCGCGCTGCAATTCCTGCCCGCGCGCAACCGGCTGATGCCGCAGCCGCTCGGCGTCGTCGGCATCATCGCGCCCTGGAACTATCCGCTCCAGCTCACACTGGCGCCGGCGATCGGCGCAATGGCCGCCGGCAACCTCGTCATCATCAAGCCGAGCGAGCTCTCGCCGCATTTCTCCGCGCTGCTGAAGGAGACGGTGGCCGCGCGGTTCGATGCCACCGAGCTGCTGATCACCGGCGTTGAGGACGACGTCGCAAAAGCGTTTGCGAACCTGCCGTTCGACCATCTCGTCTTCACCGGTTCGACCACGGTCGGCCGGTTGGTCGCGGAGGCTGCGGGGCGCAATCTGACGCCTGTCACGCTCGAGCTCGGCGGCAAGTCGCCTGCAATCATCGATTCGTCAGCCGATCTCGAAGAAGCGGCCGAGCGCATCGCCTACGGAAAGCTGCTCAATGCAGGCCAAACCTGCATCGCGCCGGATTACGTGCTGGTGCCGGAAAACTCCGTGCAGGCCTTCGCCGAAAAGGTGCGCGCGCAGATGCGGCGCATGTTCGGCACCGATCCTTCAAATAAGGACTACACCTCCGTGATCTCCGACCGCCATTACGCGCGGCTCGAAGGTCTCGTCGCCGATGCCGCGAGCCACGGCGCAAAAATCCTGCAACCCGCGAAGGCGGATGATCCCAACTGGAAGGCGCATCGCAAATTCCCGCCGACGCTGATCCTCGGTGCGACCGAGGCGATGGCCGTGATGCAGGAGGAAATCTTTGGGCCAGTGCTGCCCGTGCTCGGCTATCGCGATCCGGCTGATGCGATCGCGTTCGTCAACCGGCGTGACCGGCCGCTGGCGCTCTACTGGTTCGGCAAGGACCGCAGCGTCCGCGACGAGGTGCTGTCGCGCACCATCTCCGGCGGCGTCACCATCAATGACTGCCTGTTCCACTTCGCGCAAGTCAACCAGCCGATGGGCGGCGTCGGCGCATCCGGCACCGGCGCCTATCACGGCGAATGGGGTTTTCGCACGTTCAGCAAGCTGAAGCCGGTGTTCTACCGCTCAAAATTCAACCGCCTTGCCGATCTCTATCCGCCCTATGGCGGCAAGATCGCGCGGCTGGAGAAGATGATGCGGTTCATGTCTTAGCGGTTACAAACACCGTCATTGCGAGCCCAGCGACTTGTCCGCCGAAGCCTCGGCGAAGGCGGAAGCAATCCAGAATCTTTCCGCAGCGACAGTCTGGATTGCTTCGCTTCGCTCGCAATGACGAGAAGAGAAATGGGGGAAACATTCGTGACTGACACATTCGATTTCGTCGTCGTGGGCGCAGGCTCCGGCGGCTGCGCGGTGGCAGGGCGGCTGTCGGAGGATACGGCGACGTCCGTGGCGCTGCTCGACGCGGGCGGACGCAACGACAATTGGCGGATCACCACGCCGTTCGGGCTCGCTCTGCCGTACAGCGCGGCGAACTGGGCCTTCGATACCGTGCCGCAGAACGGATTGAACGGCCGAATCGGCTATCAACCGCGCGGCAAGGGCCTCGGCGGCTCCTCGGCGATCAACGCCATGGTCTACATTCGCGGCCATCGCGCCGACTACGATCACTGGGCCTCGCTCGGCAATGCCGGCTGGTCCTACGCGGACGTGCTGCCCTATTTCAAGCGCTCGGAGAACAACAGTGATTTCGACGGCGAATATCATGGCAAGAACGGCCCGCTGCATGTCAACGGACTGCGCTCGGACAATCCGATCCATGACATCTTCCATCAGGCCGCGCGCGAGGCGCAGTTCCGCATCCGCGAGGACTTCAATGAAGAGGACCACGAAGGGCTCGGCAGCTACCAGGTGACGCAGCACAAGGGCGAGCGCTGGAGCGCGGCGCGCGCCTATCTGCAGCCCCACATGGACAAGCGAACGAACCTGCGCGTCGAGACCGGGGCGCATGCCACGAAAATCCTGTTCGAAGGCGGGCGCGCGGTCGGCATCGAATATGTGCAGGGCAAGCAGACAAGGAGGCTGCGCGCCCGCCGCGAGGTGATTTTGGCTGCCGGCGCGTTCCAGTCGCCGCAGCAATTGATGCTGTCGGGTATCGGCGATGGCGATGCGCTTCGTGCGCACGGCATTGATGTCGTGCATCATCTGCCGGGCGTCGGGCGCAATCTGCAGGACCATCCGGATTTCGTGTTCGTCTACGCCTCCGACTATCCGCACCTCGTTCACGCGTCGCTTGGCCGATTGCCGTCCCTGCTCCGCGCCATCCAACGCTACCGCCGCGAGCGGCGCGGCCTGATGACCACCAATTTCGCGGAGTGTGGCGGCTTCCTGAAGACTAGCCCCGACCTCGACGTGCCCGACATCCAGCTGCACTTCGTCATCGCGATGCTCGACGACCATGGCCGCAAAAAGCACAAGCAGGCGGGCTTTTCATGCCATGTCTGCCTGTTGCGACCGAAGAGCCGCGGCAGCGTATGGCTGAAAAGCGCCGATCCGCTCGCCGCTCCCATGATCGATCCGAACTTTTTGGGCGAGGCGGAGGATCTCGAGACGATGGTCGCGGGCTTCAAGACCACGCGACGGCTGATGGAGACGCCCGCGATGCGCGCGTTGCAGAAGAAGAACATGTTCACGGCTGACGTGAAAACGGACGACGACATTCGCGCCATCCTGCGCAATCGCGTCGACACGGTCTATCACCCTGTCGGCACCTGCAAGATGGGCACGGATGCGATGGCCGTGGTCGATCCCAAGCTGAAGGTGCACGGCGTGGAAGGCTTGCGCGTCGTGGATGCCTCGATCATGCCGACGCTGATCGGCGGCAACACCAATGCGCCGACCATCATGATCGGGGAGAAGGCGGCGGATATGATCCGGGCGGAAGTGCGGTAGCGCGAAGCCGCCGCGTCATACTCCATCGTCGTCCCGGACAAGCGTAAGCGCAGATCCGGGACGACAGCGGTGTTCAATTCGGCAGGAACCCGCCATCCACCGTCGCGAGGAAGGTTTCTTTACCGGCGTCGAATAGTGATGGGATCTCATGGGATCACCGCAATCCCTGAGCCTCGGGAGGAAAAAAATACAGACGATTTTAGCGATCTGAAACGGAACGATCGGTTCGGCGTTCATTCGTTCCATCGAGGTCTCTTTGCCCATGAACAGTTTCGATCTCGCGGTCTATGCGGCGCTCGCCGTTGCCATCGGCTTCGGTTTCAGAACCGGCCTGCTCGGCAGCGCCATGACCATCCTCGCCTATCTCCTCGCCGCCCCCATTGCGGTTGCACTGATGCCGCTGATCGTCCCGCAGCTCGCAAGCAATCCGAATCCGCCGCTGCTGCAGAACTGGATCTGGTTCTTCGGCATCTTCGTAGTGGTCGGCATGCTGCTTGGATATATCGGCCGCCTGGCGCTGAGCGACACGATCCGCGACGCCGGGATCGGCGATCGCCTCGGCGGCGCCGCGCTCGGCGCCATCAGGGTCGGCCTCGTTGCCACCACGCTGGTGCTGGTGTTCGACCAGATCGTGCCGGCCAACCGCCAGCCGCCTTTCCTCGTCGGCTCACATCTGCGGCCATTGTTCTCGGTGGTGGGACAGATGGGCTTCAAGACGCTGCCGCCGGAGGCGACGTCCGCGATCGACCGACTCAAGCAGGAACGCCGCATCTGATCAGGCGCATTTGCATCGCCGGGCGGGCGCGCATGCATTTTGATGCGGCTCCCTCCCTTATCAGCGGCACCGATGTTGGCTAGAGTGCCGGCCGTTCAAAACCTGCCTGACATTACGGGAGTGAAACAGTGGATCTTGGGATCAAAGGTCGCCGCGCCATCGTCTGCGCATCCAGCAAGGGCCTCGGCCGTGCCTGCGCCATCTCGCTTGCCGAAGCCGGCGTCGACGTCACGCTGACCGCGCGCGGCGCCGAAGCCCTGAAGAAGACGGCCGACGACATCCGCAAAGCCTATCCGAGCGTGAAGGTCACCGAAATGGTCGGCGACATCACCACGCCCGCCGGCCGCGAGGCCGTGCTGAAGGCCTGCCCCGAGCCTGATATCCTGATCAACAATGCCGGCGGTCCGCCGCCCGGCGATTTCCGTAACTGGACCCGCGACGACTGGATCAAGGCGATCGACGCCAACATGCTCACGCCCATCGAGCTGATCAAGTCGACCGTGGACGGCATGATGGCGCGCAAGTTCGGCCGCATCGTCAACATCACCTCGGCCGCGGTGAAGGCCCCGATCGACATTCTCGGCCTCTCCAACGGCGCGCGCGCCGGCCTCACCGGCTTCATCGCCGGCCTGTCGCGCAAGACCGTGATCAACAACGTCACCATCAACGGCCTGCTGCCGGGCCCGTTCGAGACCGACCGCCTGCGCAGTACCGCGAAGGGCGAATCCGAGAAGCGCGGCATCACGCCGGACCAGGTTCTGGCCGAGCGCGCAAAACTCAATCCCGCGGGCCGCTTCGGCGATCCCGACGAGTTCGGCTATGCCTGCGCCTTCCTCTGCGGCAGCCGGGCCGGCTTCATCACCGGCCAAAACCTCCTGCTCGATGGTGGTGCCTTCCCGGGAACGCTGTGAGAGCGGTCTGGTACGAACAGACAGGACCGGCCGTCGACGTTCTCACCTATGGTGAGATGGCGACGCCGGTCGCGGGTCCAGGCGAGGTACGCATTCGCCTGGAAGCCTCCGGCGTCAACCCGGCCGATGTGGGACGGCGCGGCGGCAGCTATCGCGCATTGGAATACGAGCGCGTCATCCCGAACAGCGATGGCGCAGGGTTTGTCGACCAGATCGGCGACGGCGTAACACGCTTTAGGAACGGTGATCGCGTCTGGCTGTTCAACGGCCAGCGCAACGGCCGCGCCTTCGGCACCGCGGCGGAATATATCGCGCTCGCCGAGCATCTCGTGACGCCGCTGCCGGACAATCTCTCTTTCGCGCAAGGCGCAACGCTCGGCATCCCCGCGATGACGGCGTGGTGCGCGCTGTTTGCGGACGGGCCGATCGTCGGCAAGACCGTGCTGGTCACCGGCGGTGCCGGCGCGGTCGGACACTATGCGGTGCAACTGGCGAAATGGGGCGGTGCGCAGGTGATCGCGACCGTCAGCTCGGCGATGAAGGGCGAGCAGGCGCGGCAGGCCGGCGCCGATCTCGTGGTCAATTATAAAGAGGAGGACGTTGTCGCGAAGGCCCTCGCCTTCACCGGCGGACGTGGCGTCGATCGCGTGGTCGATGTCGATTTCGGCGGCAACATCGCGACCACCTTGAAGCTGATGGCGATGAATTCGACCATCGCAGTCTACGCCACCAACGGCAATCGCACGCCTGGGGTGCCGATGCGCGAGCTGATGGAGAAGTGCATCACGCTGCGCGCGCTCGTACTGTTCGCGCTGCCGCCGGCGCTGCTTGCGGCGGCGCAGGCCGACATCACGAAATGGCTGGCAGCGGGGCCGCGCATCCACAATGTCGCGGCGCAGTTTGCGCTGTCGGACACGGCGCAGGCCCATCTTGCCGTCGAGAAGGGCGACAAGCTCGGCACCGTGATCGTCGATTGCGCGCGGTGAGCCGGCGCAGATCAAGGCTGCTGCTTGGTGATCTCGTCTTCGTCCCGCTCACTCGGGCTGGAGGAATCGGCTGTGAGGTTTCCATCGGTCCAATCGATGCCAAATGCATCCAATCCCTCCGCAAGCAAATCGCCCAGCATCGGATCACCAAGCAGATATCGAACCGTCTCGCGCCGGGGTGCGCGGTAGGTCGTCCGCGCGTCCACGGCGCGGGCACGCAGGTCGCTCCATTCATCGATCGTCCCCTCGCCGCGCCCAAGCCATGTCAGCGCCACCAGATCGATCTGCTCGTCCTCATTCAGGGCGAAGATGAAGCTTCCGAGTTCTTGGCCGGTCGGATCGGAGCCATCGTCGGTGAGGACGTCCACTGCGTCATCATCGGAGGGGTTCGAACCGGAATCCGGATCGGAGTCCGCTTCCTTGACGTCGAATTCGCGCGCCTTCTCGATGATGAAGGCGACCTTCTCGGCGGAAATGGCAAGCTCTGGCATGGCTCCCCCTTGGTCTGGCTGGTTTCGGGTTCCTCCGATAACGCCACATCTCGACAGATGATCCATTGCCTTCGGCGGCGGAAGGCCGCATCTTTCGCGAAAGCAAGAAAATAAAGGGCACGCTGCATGCCGTGGAACGTGGGCAAGGTCAAAATCACTAAAATCGTGGAGCTGGACACGGTCGGCTCGACCCGCTTCATCCTGCCGGCCGCGACCAATGATGAAATCCGCAAACTGCCCTGGCTGATCCCGCATTTCGCAACCGAAGAGGGTCGGCTGAAAATGTCGATCCACTCGCTGGTGGTGGAGACGCCGACGCGCCGCATCGTGGTCGATACGGGTTTGGGCAACGACAAGCAGGGCCGCGGCGTCCCGGTCTGGAATAACCGCAGCACGCCGTTTCTGGAGACCATGATTGCGGCGGGCTTTCCCCCTGACAGCATCGACACCGTGCTGTGCACGCATCTTCATGTCGACCATGTCGGCTGGAACACGAAGCTGGTCGATGGCAAATGGGTGCCGACTTTTCCGAAGGCGCGCTACATGTTCGGCAAGACCGAATATGAGTATTGGCGCGGCTATACGGCCGAGCCGGACAAGGTTGCGGTGTTCGACGATTCCGTGAAGCCGGTCGTCGATGCCGGCCTGGCCGAGCTGATCCCGAGCGACCACCGGCTCTGCGAGGAGATCAGCCTGATCCCGACCCCAGGCCACAGCCCCGGGCACATGAGCGTCCTGATCGAAACCGGCGGTGAACAAGGGCTGCTCGCCGGCGACGTCGCCCATCACCCCTGCCAGATGGCACATCTCGACTGGTGCTCGGTCGTCGACAGCGACCCCGCACAATCGGCGGCGAGCCGGCACAAATTGTTCTCGCGCTTTGCCGACACCCCGACGCTGGTGATCGGCGGACATTATTCGGCCGGGCACATTAAGCGGGACGGCGACGCGTTCAGGTTTGTGGCGCTGGGCTGATCTTCGTGTCCCGGACGCGGTGCAGCGTGCAACGCTGCTCCGCAGAGCCGGGACCCAGAGTGGCGCGGCATGGGTCCCGGCTCTGCGCCGCATCGCCTCGCGCTGCGTCGCGTCCGGGACACGAGACCTCACCTCGCCCACCGAATTGAGAGGGCTGCAATGCGCCCCTTCATAGGCGGTTGAATTTCCCGCCGCCCTGTTCCATGAAGCTATTTAACCGATCGGTCCATCTGAGGGAGAAACGAGAATGAAGCTTGTTCGTTATGGCGAAAAGGGTGCGGAAAAGCCCGGCCTGATCGACAAATCCGGCCAATTGCGCGACCTGTCGGCGCATGTGAAGGACCTCACCGGCGAGGCCTATTCGCCCGAGAGCCTGAAGAAGCTGGCGGGCCTTGACCCCGCCTCGCTGCCGGCCGTCTCCGGCAAACCGCGGTTCGGCGCGCCCGTCACCGGCATCTCGAAATTCGTCGCCATCGGCCTCAACTACAGCGACCACGCCAAGGAAACCGGCGCGGCGATCCCGACCGAGCCGATCATCTTCATGAAGGCCAACACCTCGCTGTCCGGCCCGAACGATGTGGTCGAGAAGCCGCGCGGCTCGACCAAGCTCGACTGGGAGGTCGAGATCGCCGCCATCATCGGCACCCGCGCAAAATACATCTCGGAAGCCGATGCGCTGAACTACGTCGCCGGCTATTGCGTCTGCAACGACGTTTCCGAGCGCGCCTTCCAGACCGAGCGCCTGGGCCAGTGGACCAAGGGCAAGTCGCACGACACCTTCGGCCCCGTCGGCCCCTGGCTCGCGACCAAGGACGAGATCAAGGATGTGCAGGATCTGTCGATGTGGCTCGACGTCAACGGCCAGCGCCGCCAGACCGGCTCGACCAAAACCATGATCTTCTCCATGGCCAAGTGCATCTCCTATGTCTCGCAGTTCATGACCTTGCTGCCGGGCGACATCATCACCACCGGCACCCCGCCCGGCGTCGGCCTCGGCATGAAGCCGCCAACCTTCCTCAATGTCGGCGACGTCGTGACGCTCGGCATCGAAGGCCTCGGCGAGCAGCGCCAGGAGATCGTGGCGGCGTAAGCCTCCGCGCTCTCCTCGTCATTGCGAGCGAAGCGAAGCAATCCAGAATCCCTCCGCGGAAACAGACTGGATTGCTTCGTCGCCAGCGCAAAATTGCTTCGCAATTTTGTCGCGGGCTCCTCGCAATGACGAAGCAAAACGTTCATCCGTGGGATAATCCAAATGAAACTCTCCTTCTCCCAAGCCTCGCCCTTCGCCCGGAAGGTCCGCATTGCCGCGATCGAGCTAGGGCTGATCGACAAGATCGAGTTCACGCCGGCAACCGTCGCGCCGGGCACGGTCAACGAGGATTATTCGCGCATCACGCCGCTGAAGAAGCTGCCGGTGCTGATCACTGATGACGGCGACGTCATTCTGGATTCCTACGTCATCGTCGAATATCTCAATGAAATGGCCGGCGGTAGCCTGATCCCCGATTACGGCCCGCGGCGCTGGAAGGCCAAGACCAATCATGCGCTGATCAACGGCATGCTCGATTCCATGCTGCTGTGCCGCTACGAGAAGATGGTGCGACCGCAGGGCCTGCAATGGCAGGCCTGGTCGGACGACCACTGGAACCGGGCCTGGACCGGCATGGCGCGCTTCGAGAACATGCCTGATGTGCTGAATGGCCCGTTCGACATCTCGCAGATCGGCCTCGTTTGCGTGCTCGGCTATGCCGACTTCCGCTTCACCGATTGCGGCTGGCGCAAGGCCTATCCAAAGCTCGATGCCTTCCATCAGAAGATGCTGGAGCGGCCTTCCGTGAAAATCTCGGTGCCGCCGGCGGCGTAGCGGAATATGCCGGGAGAATGACGATGCGCAATCAATTCTCCCGGTTCACAATCCTCGGCGCGGGCCTTGCGCTCGCGCTCTCCGTTTCCGCCACCGATCTACGGGCCGAGAGCATGTCGCCTGGACAACGCGACCAGGCCTGCGGATCGCCGTCATCGATCGACGATGGCTGGGAGATCGCCTCGCCCGACGATATCGGCATGGACGGCGCGCGGCTGTGCGACATCGCCGCGCGGCTCGAGCAGCGGGCAACGGCGGTCCATTCGGTCGTCGTTATCAGGCACGGCAAGCTCGTCTTCGAGCAATATTTTCCCGGCTACGACCAACCTTGGGGAGAGCCCGAAGGCCAGTACGAATTCACCGCAACGACCAAGCACGACATGCGCTCGGCGTCCAAGAGCGTGACCTCGCTGCTGATCGGGATCGCGATCGACCGCAAGCTCATCGCAGGCGTCGATGAGCCCGTTCTGAAATTCTTCCCCGACACCGCAGCGGTGAAGCAAGCAGGATGGGAAGCCATCACGCTGCGCCATCTGCTGACGATGTCCTCCGGCATCAAATGGGACGAGGCGCGGGCCTGGACCGATCCTGAGAACGACGAGCCGCATCTCGTCTTCGAGCCGGATCCGCTTGGCTATGTGTTGTCGCGGCCAATCGCAGCACCGCCCGATATGCTATGGACCTATAATGGCGGCGGCACGGAACTGCTCGGCAACATCATCGAGCGCGTATCGAAACGATCGCTGGAGGCGTTCGCGCGCGAGGCGCTATTCCAGCCGCTCGGCATCAATGATGTCGAATGGAAGACCTATGCGAAGAACGGCAAGATCGCAGCGGCTTCGGGCCTGCGCTTGCGGCCGCGCGATGCGGCCAAGATCGGCCAGTTCGTGCTCAATCGCGGCCAGTGGAACGGCCAGCAAATCGTCTCGGCCGACTGGATCGCGCAATCGATCACACCGCGCTTCCAGGCGATCGGCTTTTTCGGCAGCACTCTGTTCTACGGCTATCAATGGTGGATGGGCCGCTCGCTCGTCGGCGACAAGGAAATCAAATGGGTTGCGGCCGTCGGCTGGGGCGGGCAGCGCATTTTCATCGTGCCCGAGCTTGATCTCGTCATGATGACCACCGCCGCGCAATACGGCCAGCCCAAGGAAGGCCTGGCCGCGATCGACATTCTCTCCAATATCGTCATTCCATCCGTGCGCGACGCGCACTGATCACAAAGGAGCGAGCATGAGCCTGAAATACGCGATCGGCGATCTCACCATCCATCGCGTCATCGAGCAGGAGACCTCGTTCGTCCCAGCGCTGGAGATGCTGCCGGGACTGACGCCCGAGGTGCTGGCCGAGAACCGGGCCTGGATGCGCGAGGCGAAGGCGCTGGACGAGCAGGACGTGCTGCTGCTGTGCTTCCAGTCCTACGTGGTGAAGACACCGCACCACACCATTTTGATCGACAGCTGCATCGGCAACGACAAGCCGCGGCCGCAACGGCCGAAGTGGAACATGAAGACCGACGACACCTATCTGCGCGGGCTCAACGCCGCAGGCTTCGCGGTCGACGACATCGACTTCGTGATGTGCACGCATCTGCATGTCGACCACGTCGGCTGGAACACGCGGCTGGAGAACGGCCGCTGGGTGCCGACCTTCCCCAAGGCGCGCTATATCTTCGCCAAGCAGGAGTACGATCACTGGTTCGCACAGAACGCGAAGGCGGAGATCCCGCCCTTCGCCGACAGCGTGCTGCCGGTGGTCGAGGCGAAACGCCACGAGCTGGTCGGCAACGACCACCAGATCGGCGACCACGTTCGCATCCTGCCGACGCCCGGTCACACGCCGGGCCACATCGCTGTTACGATGGGCCGCGGCAAGGACGACGCCGTGTTCTCCGGCGATCTCATGCACTCGCCGTTGCAGACGCTCTATCCGGAGCTGTCGATCAAGTTCGACGTCGACCCGGCCAAGGCGGCAACGACACGCCGCAGCTTCCTCGAGCGCTATTGCGACACCGACACGCTGTGCTGCACCGCGCATTTCCCGTCACCGTCGGTCGGGAAGATCCGGCGCAAGGGCAACGCGTTCGTGTGTGCATCGGTTTAGGGAAGTGCCGTAGGGTGGGCAAAGCGCAGCGTGCCCACCGTTCCAAACGCGTTAGAGAATGGTGGGCACGACGCGCGAAGCGCGCGCCTTTGCCCACCCTACGATTCCACCCGAGTGGAGAGAAGCGATGACAACACTCCCCGACATTCCTCTCCCCGCCGGAATCCGCTCGCGTTATGTGGACGGCATCAATGGCTTGCGCATGCATGTGCTCGAAGCCGGCTTCGAGACCAGAGGCCGCCGCTGCATTCTGCTGCTGCACGGCTTTCCAGAGCTCGCTTTCTCCTGGCGCAAGGTGATGCCGGCGCTGGCCGCGGCCGGCTATCACGTGATCGCACCGGACCAGCGTGGCTATGGCCGCACCACCGGATGGACCGCCGATTACGACAGCGATCTCACGCCGTTCTCTCTCCTCAACCTCGTGCGTGACGCGCTCACGCTGGTGTCGGCGTTCGGCTACAGGCAGGTTGATCTCGCCGGGCATGATTTCGGCAGCCCGGTTGCGGCGTGGTGCGCGCTGATCCGCCCCGACGTGTTTCGGTCGGTGACGCTGATGAGCGCACCGTTCGGCGGGGCGCCGGCGCTGCCGTTTGGCACGGTCGATACGCCGGCAAAGCCTGCGGTCGAAGATCCCGTGCATCGCGAGCTCGCCGCGTTACCGCGGTCGCGCATTCACTATCAATGGTACTACGCGACCCGCCCGGCCAATGCGGACATGCAGCGCGCGCCGCAGGGCGTGCATGATTTCCTGCGCGCCTACTACCACCATAAGAGCGCGGACTGGACCGACAACAAGCCCTACCCGCTGAAGTCATGGTCGGCGGATGAGCTGGGAAAACTGCCGACCTACTATGTGATGGACGCCGGCGAGACCATGGCCGAGACGGTCGCGAAGGAAATGCCCTCGCCGGCCGCGATCGCCGCCAACCAATGGCTGCCGGACAGCGACCTCGCTTTTTACAGTGCTGAATATGGCCGCACCGGATTCCAGGGTGGCCTGCAATGGTATCGCTACGGCACGTCGGGCATGCTCAATCACGAGATGCAGCTGTTCGCGGGGCGCAGCATCGACGTGCCCTCATGCTTCATCTCGGGCAAGCAGGATTGGGGCACCTATCAGCGACCCGGCGTGTTCGAGGCGATGCAGGAGCGCGGCTGCACGAAGATGCTCGGCTGCCATCTCGTCGACGGCGCCGGCCATTGGGTGCAGCAGGAGCAGCCGGCCGAGGTCAGCCGGTTGCTGCTCGAATTCCTGGTGACAGCCGGGACCTAAGCCTTTCGGGGCAGACACTCTCCGCTATCGGGAACATTCGGCAATAGCTGGCGTTGCGGCAGGCCGGCGTTGCGTCCGGAGCTATGGAGAACACCTATGGAAAAAAAGATCGCCGGACTATTGGGCGCCATGGCGGCGCTCGGCGCTGCCGGTTCCGCGCAGGCCACGTCTGCCCCGACAGACGTCCTGAAGGCAAATTCATTCGCCGAACTGCTTCAGCCAATCCCGAACGCTGCGGCGACACTGCAGGCCGTCGACGAAGCAGCCCCCGTCCCTCCGCGCGACAACGTCCAGCTCGCGCAGTTTTACCATCACCATCACCACCACCATCATCACCACAGCTTCTACCGCCGGTATGCGCCGCGGGTGGTCGTGGTGCCGCCGCGGTATCGGTACCGCCATCACCACCATCATCACCATCACCACCATAGCTTCTATCGCCGCGACTACTGAGCCGCCTACGACAGCAAGACAGGGCCCCCGGGCCCTGTCTTCTTGATGGCCCGATTGAGTGAGACGGTCCTATCCCTCCCTCGATTTGTCCTTGGCGGCACGATGCAGATGCCGATAGGTGCCGTCGAAAACCGTATCCGTAGACGACGTCCATTCGGTTCCCGCCGACAATGTCGGGCGGCTGTTGTAGATTCGCCGGGCCTGAAGTTCGCGCTCGGAAGCCTCCTCCACGTCCATCTGCTCGAGATCGTAATTCGCTTCCTCGGGAAGCACGATGATCTGTGCGAATGGCTCGTTCGGCCTGAAGATGTGGGTGCGCCCTTCGGCTGGTGCCTTGAACACGGTGAAGAACAGCATGGGCCACCAATTGCGCACCAGCGCGGGCACTGCGATTGGTACCGTGTCGGTCCGATCGGTATAAAACCGCGGGTGCGGTTCGGTCCGGATTGCCATGCCTTTCTCGACCTTCAGATCGAGCAGGATCTGATAAGTGTAGAAGACGTCTCCGAAATTCCGGAATGGCGGCCACTGCACGCCGCTGTCCGGCGGCTCGCCCCAGTCGGCTTCGAAAACCAGGTGCCCATCCCTGGTGCTGACGTGGAGTTCGAAGTCGTAGGGATAGAACAACTCGATGCCGTACTGAGCGCCCTCCGAGAACGGCACGCAATGCCAGACTTCCTCACGGGAGCCGTCGGCCCGCGGCTCCCGTTTGCCGGCCCAGCCAGGAATCTCGAGCTTGGTCCGCCGCGGCGCCAGGCGCGGATCGTTCAGCCGGTATTTGACCTTGCTCATGAGCCCCCCACCGATGCCAAAATTTCCCGGGTCTGGAACGGCCAGGATCGGATCGGGTTCCACCCCCTGACCGGTCGAAAAATCGACCACGGAAATTGACCGGAGAGGATCGATCTCGTATAGATTAGAATAATTCTAAACTACGGGATCCGATGAAGAATTTTGCCGATCTGACGGAACGCGAAGTGCTTGCGGTCGCGATCTCCTCCGAGGAGGAGGACAGTCGCATCTACATGAGCTTCGCCGAGGATTTGAAGGAGCGTTATCCTGATACGGCGAAGCTGTTCGAGCAGATGGCCGAGGAGGAGCGTGGCCATCGCCATATGCTGCTGGAAATGTACGAGCAGCGCTTCGGTCCGCACCTGCCGCCGATCCGCCGCGAGGACGTCAAGGGGTTCCTGAAGCGCCGTCCGGTCTGGCTCACCAAGAATCTGCCGCTCGACACCATCCGCAGGGAGGTCGAGACCATGGAGATGCAGGCCGAGCGCTTTTATGTGAAAGCTGCTGAACAGGCGCAGGATGTCGGGGTGCGCCGCCTGCTAGGCGATCTCGCCGAAGCCGAGAAAGGCCACGAAGAGATGGCCACAAAGCTGGCGGGCAAGATTCTCAGCCCTGATGTGCGCGCGGAGGAAGATCGCACCAACCGGCGCATGTTCGTGCTGCAATATGTGCAGCCGGGCCTCGCCGGCCTGATGGACGGATCGGTCTCGACGCTGGCGCCGCTGTTTGCGGCTGCGTTTGCCACGCATCAGAACTGGCAGACGTTTCTGGTCGGCCTCGCCGCCTCGATCGGCGCCGGCATCAGCATGGGCTTTGCGGAAGCGCTGTCCGATGACGGCTCGCTGACCGGACGCGGCTCGCCCTGGCTGCGCGGCATCACCTGCGGTGCGATGACGACGCTCGGCGGCCTCGGCCACACCATGCCCTATCTGGTGCCGGACAGCTGGGCCAATGCGTTCTGGATTGCAACTGCGATCGCCGGAATCGTCGTGTTCTTCGAATTGTGGGCGATCGCCTTCATCCGCGCGCGCTACATGGACACGCCGTTCCTCCAGGCCGTGTTTCAGATCGTGCTCGGCGGCGCCATCGTGCTGGCGGTGGGGATATTGATCGGGGCGGCGTAGACGGCGGTGGTGGCGATGACGAAGCATCGTTCATGGGGCGTCGCGGCAGCAGGCTTGAGCAGCGCGTGGCTTCTGTTCACCTCGGGTGGGGCCGCGCGCGCCACTGACGAGATACAGGTCTACAATGCCGGCATCGCCGCAATCGGCCAGCTCACGATCCAGCAGCATCTCAATTATGTCGGGCTCGGGCAGAAGGATCCGCCCTTTCCCGGAGGCATCCCGTCCCACAACAGCCTCAACGGCACTCCGGAATTCGCCTATGGCATGACCGAATGGTGGGAGCTCGGACTCTATTTGCCGTTCTCGGTGCAGAATCAGCAGTTCCTGTCCGATGCCTTCAAGCTGCGCACCCTGTTCGTCTCGCCCAACGCAGCCGATCGCAGCTTCTTCTACGGCGTGAATTTCGAACTCGGCTACGAGATGCCGCGATTCTCGCAGACCCGGTTCGGCCTGGAGATCCGGCCCATCATCGGCATCCGCAATGCCGAGTACGAGTTCATCGTCAATCCGATCGTGGACGTCGGCTTCGGCCGCTATGGCGAGGTGGATTTCACGCCGGCCGCCCGCGTCGCCCGCAAATTCGGCAACGACCTGTTCGCGGGCTTCGAGTACTACGCCGATTTCGGCGAGATCGGCAATTTCAAGAAGCTGTCCGAGCAGTCGCACACGCTGTTCGCGGTGACCGATTTCAAGGTCGGCGACTTCGGTGTGAACTTTGGCGTCGGCTACGGGTTGACGCCGGCCTCCGACCGCCTAGTGGTCAAGACCATCATCGGTTACGCATTTCCGGTCCCGGGGACGACATCCGACGCCAATGCGCGCATGAGCAGCGGCCCCGTCAATCCGTTCGCACATCCTATTACGCGCAGCTTCCAACCCTAGGGCGAAATCCACCGCCAGATCGAGCACCATCATGACGGCCCAACTGCACTATGGGACACCGGCCAAGATCTTACATTGGCTCATCGTGGCACTGCTTGCCGTGCAGTATCCGATCGGCTGGCTGATGCCGGACTTGCACCGCGGCATGACGCCCGGCGCCGCTATGACGTTTCACGTCTCGATCGGAATGACCATCCTGGTTCTCACCGCGCTCCGTCTTGCCTGGCGACTGACACATCCCGTTGCGCCGGAGAGCTCGTTGCCGGCCTGGCAGCGCCTGAGCTCCGAGGCGGTACATTGGCTGCTGTATGCGCTGGTCCTCACGACAACGATTTCAGGCTGGCTGTTTGCGTCCTTTCGTGGATGGTCCGTGTCGTTCTACCTCCTGCCGCTGCCGATGCTGGCGTCCGATAACGTCGCGGCCGGACGCGCGATCGATGGCCTGCATCAGGCCTCGGAATGGGCGCTTCTCATCTTGATTGGTATTCATGTCGCCGCCGCGCTGGCGCACATCTTCGTCTATCGCGATGGCGTCATGCAGCGGATGCTTCCCAGGTAGTTTTTGTAACAGGATAACGGCCGCCAAACGGCGGTTGCGACATCTGGAAAAACTGCGCATCATCCCGTGGGTGAAGCGCAGGAGCATGTGGTGGCCAAATCGGAATGGAGTTACAAGAGCGCGGTCGAGCTGTCGGCCGCACTGACCGCGAAGAAGGTCTCCGCGGTCGAGCTCACGCAGGATGCTATCGACCGCATCGAACGGCACGACGGCAAGGTCAACGCGATCTGCGTGCGGGACTTTGACCGCGCACTGAGCGCCGCACGCGACGCCGACGTCGCATTGGCGCGCGGCGAGCACAAGCCGCTGCTCGGCCTGCCGATGACGGTGAAGGAATCCTACAACGTCGCGGGCCTGCCGACGACCTGGGGCATTCCCGCGCAGAAGGATTTTATCGCCGCCGAAGACGCACTGCCGGTCACACGCGTGAAGGACGCCGGCACCATCGTCGTCGGCAAGACCAACGTGCCGCTCGGGCTCGGCGACTGGCAGAGCTACAACGACATCTACGGCACCACCAACAACCCCTACGATCTCGGCCGCACGCCGGGCGGCTCGTCCGGCGGCTCCTCGGCGGCGCTCGCCGCGGGCTATGGGCCGCTCTCGATCGGCTCCGACATCGGCGGCTCGCTGCGCGTGCCGGCGTTCCATTGCGGCGTCTACGCGCACAAGCCGACCTTCAACCTCGTGGCGATGCGCGGGCATACACCGCCGCCGCTGCCGCCCTTGCCGTTCGAGCGCGACCTCTCGGTGATCGGCCCGATGGCGCGCAGCGCCGCCGACCTATCGCTGGTGCTCGACGTCATGGCCGGGCCCGATCCGATCGATGCAGGCATGGCCTACCGGCTCGAATTACCGGCGGCGCGGCATACTGCGTTCCGGGATTTCCGCGTGCTGGTGATCGACACCGATCCGGTGCTGCCAACCGATACTGCCGTGCGCGGCACCATCAACACGCTCGCCGACAACCTCGCCAAGGCAGGCGTGAAGATCGAACGCAGCTCTCCGCTGCTGCCTGATTTCGCCGCCTCCTCGCGGCTCTACATGCGGATGCTGATGTCGTTCCTCGCCGCAAGCTTCGCGCCCGACATCTATGCCGGCGCGAAAGCCGCAGCAGCGGCACTGCCGGAGGGCGACAACAGCCTCCGCGCCGAGCGGCTGCGCGGCATCGCGCTCAGCCATCGCGATTGGCAGATGGCGAATGGCGGACGCACGCGGCTGCGCGCGCAATGGCGCGAGCTGTTCAAAACCTTCGACGCGGTGATCTGCCCGGTGATGCCGACAGCGGCCTATCCGCACGATCATTCGCCGGATCAGGAAAAGCGGCGGATCACGATCGAGGGCAAGGAACACGTCTATCCCGACCAGCTCGCCTGGCCCGGCATCGCGACGCTCCCCGGCCTGCCCTCGACCGCGATCCCGACAGGCTTTGCGCCTGACGGACTTCCGATCGGCGTTCAGATCGTCGGCCCGTGGCTGGAAGACCGCACACCGCTAAAACTCGCCGAACTGATCGAGCGCGAGTTCGGCGGGTTCGTGCCGCCGAAGATGTTTGACGATTGAAGCTCTGGAAAGGCAAACCTTGCTCTCCACATTCGGCTGTCATGCCCCGGCTTGACCGGGCCGCGGAGTACTGGATCGCCCGCCTTCGCGGGCGATGACACCTGTGTTGTGTCAACTATCAAACACGATCACACTGCGCAGCGTCTTGCCGGCCTTCATGCTGGCAAAGCCCTCGTTGATTTCGCTGAGCTTCAGCTTGGCCGAGATCCAATCCTCCAGGTGCAGCCGTCCGCGCAGATAGAAATCGACCAGCCGCGGCATGTCGACGCGAAAATGGTTGGAGCCCATCGACGAGCCCTGGATCCGGCGCTCGCGCAAAAAGTCAAAGCCGTGCAGCTCGATCTTCTGGCCGAACGGGATCATGCCGACGATGGTGGCCGTGCCGCCCGAGGCGAGCATGCCAAAAGCCTGCTCGGCGGTTTCCTTGCGGCCGAGCACCTCGAAGGAATGAT
The DNA here is from genome assembly GCF_023073315.1 of Bradyrhizobium sp. 1. Lineage (GTDB taxonomy): Bacteria > Pseudomonadota > Alphaproteobacteria > Rhizobiales > Xanthobacteraceae > Bradyrhizobium. The sequence goes on from NZ_JADPJH010000034.1 coordinate 490,105, forward strand.
GCACGCCGCCATTGGTGAGGTCGCGGACCTGCTTCACGACGTCGCCGTCGGCGGGGTTGATGATGTCGGTGGCCCCTAACTTGGTCGCAAGCTGGAGCTTTGCAGGGTTGGTGTCGATGGCGATGATGCGGCCGGCGCCGGCGATCTGCGCGCCGTTGATCGCCGCCATGCCGACACCGCCGCAGCCGATCACGGCCACGGTTTCACCCGCCGTCACCTTCGCCGTGTTCACCACCGCGCCGTAGCCGGTGATGACGCCGCAGCCGATCAGCGCGGCGAGATCGAGCGGCATTTCTTTCCGGATTTTGACGATCGCGTTCTCGTGCACCAGCATCTGCTCGGCAAAGGACGAGAGATTGAGGAACTGATGCAGCTTCTCAGGTCGCGACCATTGCATCCGGTTCGAGACGCCCGGCAGCAGCTTCACGGTGGTGTCGGTGCACAGCACCGTGCGGCCCGTGGTGCAATTATCGCAGGTGCCGCAGAACACGGAGAGGCACGTGACGACGTGATCGCCCGGCTTCACATACGTCACGTCGGAGCCGACCTGCTCGACGACGCCGGCAGATTCGTGGCCGAGCACCGCGGGCAGCGGATGCGGATAGAGGCCTTCCATGAAATGCAGATCGGAGTGGCAGAGGCCTGCAACCGACGTGCGGATCAGCACCTCGCGCGGGCCGGGCTTCGGCAGGCTGACATCCTCGATGACCAGCGGCTTGTTAACTTCATGGAGGACGGCGGCCTTCATCGAGCACTCCCTGTCGCGTTTTTTGTTTGACCGTGGCGTGCAGCCTACGCTGCCAGAACCAGTTCGCCAACCTCGCTCATGGAGGCATCGCGATCGCCGAGCAGCAGTGCGGCGATCTTTTGCTGCGCGGCATTTTCCGTCAGCCGGAATGGATCGCTCGGCGCCACGCGATGGTCGATGACGAGCCGTGAGAGCAGCAGCCGGCGCGCATCGCCGCGCATGTCGTGGATGCGGTGCGACTCCCAGGCGAGCGCGACCGCGCTTGCGACGTGATAGAGCAGGCTGGTCGCGCGACGCGCATCGGCCTCGTTCTCGGACTTGCCCGCGACTTCGCGCGCGAAGCCGACGGCGCGATCGACGAGGCCGCGCAGATTGTCGCGCCAGGCATGCGGCACCGAGGCGCTGTCGTCGAGCCGCGCATGCAGATCGGCTGATAGTGCGGACTCCGCGCCATGGCGGCCGACCGCACGCCGGAGCGCATCGATCGCGACGATGTTGCCGGTGCCTTCCCAGACCGAGCCGAGATGCGCATCGCGCAGCAGGCGAGGCGTGGCGAACTCCTCGATATAGCCGATGCCGCCGCGCATCTCGAGCGCATCGCCGCAGACTTTTCGCGCGTCGCGGGTGGCACGGAATTTCAAGGTCGGGGTGAGGATACGCAGCAGCGCCGCGGCGTCCTGGCTGCCGGCCTCGGCGCGGTCGAGCGCATCGGCGGTGAGAAAGCTCATCGACAGCGCCTGCTCGACCGGCAGCATGATTTTCAGCATCTGCCGCCGCCCGAGCGGCAGGTCGATGATGCGGCTACCGAACACCACGCGGTTCTTCGCCACCGTCATCGCATCATGATAGGCGCGGCGCATCAGCGCGGTCGACTTGACGCCGTTCGACAGCCGCGACGAGTTCACCATCTCGGCCATCTGCACAAAACCGCGGTCGAGCTTGCCGACCGCGTACGCAATCGCACCTTCGAGCTTGATCTCGCCCGACGCCATCGAGCGGGTGCCGAGCTTGTCCTTGAGACGCACGATCCGGTAGTGGTTTTGCGAGCCGTCGTCGAGGAAGCGCGGCATCAGGAACAGGCCGACGCCGCGCGTACCGGGGCCGGCGCCTTCGGGACGCGCCAGCAGCATCACGACCTTGGCGTCCGCGTTCGAGCAGAACCATTTTTCGCCGGTGAGGCGCCAATGGTCGCCCTCCTGCACCGCCGTCGTCGTCAGCGTGCCGACGTCGGAGCCGCCCTCCTTCTCGGTCATGAACTGGCCGCCTTGGGTCAGCTTGCTCATGTCGGTCTGAGTCAGGCCATCCAGATATTTCGCCTTCAGCGCCTCGCTGCCGAAATTCGCCAGGAGCTTTGCGCAGCCGTCGGTGACGTTGATCGGACAGCCCATGCCGAATTCGGTCTGGTTGAACAGGAACGTGAAGGCGTGTTTTGCAACGACGGGATATTTGTCCGGCCAACCCATGATGCCCTTGCGGATCGAGAGCGCATGGATGCCGAACTCGCCGAAGGCGGCGTTTTCCAGCTCGCGATAGGCCGGGTGATATTCGATCGACTGCACGTCGCGGCCGAACTTGTCGCGCTGGTGCAGCACCGGCGTGTGCCGGTCGGCGAGCCGAGCGCACGCGTCCAAACGGCCGCCCGCCAATTCGCCGAGCCGATCGAGATGCGGCTCGATGTGACGGAACAGCGTGTCCGGCAGATGGATGCGCAGGAGATCGCTCAGCGCCTGATCGGCGCGGTAGAAATTCATGCCAGTGGTATCGGGCGCCAGCAGGCCGGATGGTGCGGCCGCGACATTTTTCTCCTGTGCTGTGCCCGGATGTCGCATGATCGCCCTCTTCGTTTCCGCGCCCTGCGGACATTTTACGCTGTTTAGCGCTTGCCGCTTGGGATGATGTCGATCATGCTCCAGCCGACAGATTGGATAAAGCCGCAAATTGTCAGGGAGGCATGATCGCCGCGAGGGAGCAATTCGCTCTGCGGAATTGTGATCAAGCCGGCTGGTTGTCCGCGCGGCGGATGCATAGATCAACGGCTCCCAGTCTCCGAGAGATCACGCCATGGAACATCCAAAGTACAAGATCGCGCTCATCGTCGGCGCCGGCGAAGGCCTCAGCGCCTCGCTGGCGCGGCTGCTGTCCGCACAGGGCATCCGCGTCGCACTGGCCGCACGCAAAATCGAAAAGCTTGGTGCGCTCTGCAGCGAGACCGGCGCCAAGGCCTATGCCTGCAACGCCACCGAGCCGGAGGAGGTCGAGCGGCTGTTCGGCCTGGTCGAGCGCGAGATCGGCACGCCCGACCTCGTCGTCTACAACGCCAGCGGCCGCACGCGCGGGCCATTTGTGGATCTCGTTCCGGCCGACGTCGCGCAGGCGATCGCAATCAGTGCCTATGGCGGCTTCCTGGTGGCGCAGCAGGCAACCAAGCGCATGCTGCCGAACAGGCACGGCGCGATCCTGTTCACCGGCGCTTCGGCCAGCGTCAAGGGCTATGCGCAGTCAGCCTCGTTCGCGATGGGCAAGTTCGCGCTGCGCGGCCTCGCGCAGAGCCTGGCGCGTGAGCTGTCACCGCAAGGCATCCATGTCGCGCATTTCGTCATCGACGGCGGCATCCGCAGCGCGGCGCGCACGGAAGCCGCCGACAAGCCGGATTCGATGCTCGATCCCGACGCGATCGCGGAGAGCTATTGGAACGTGCTGCAGCAGCCGCGCAGTGCCTGGAGCTGGGAGCTCGAGCTGCGGCCGTGGGTGGAGAAGTTTTGAGGCGATAATTTAACAGCCGTCATTGCGAGGACCAGACCATTTCCGCGGAGACAGTCTGGATTGCTTCGCTTCGCTCGCAATGACGAAAGAAAGAGAGCGACATGACCACGGAAACCACCATCGATACCGGCACCAATGAACTGCTCTGCGTCATCCGCGACCGCGTCGCTGTCATCACGCTGAACCGGCCGGAGGCGCGCAATGCGCTGTCGGACACGCTGACGCCGGCGCTGCGCACGATGATTCGCAGTTGCGGCGAGAATCCCGACGTCGGCGCGCTCTTGATTACCGGCGCAGGCGAAGCGTTCTGTGCCGGCGGCAACGTCAAAGGCATGGGCGCGCATCGCGATCCCAAGAAGCTCGAAATGTCCTTCGACGACAAGGTCGCCGACCTCCAGGAGCGGCAGCGGCTGCTCACCGGCGCGCTGGTGTCCGTGCGCAAGCCGACGATCGCCGCTCTCCCCGGCCCCGCGGTCGGCGCGGGCCTCGCCATCGCCATGGCCTGCGACATCCGCATCGCCGCGCAATCGGCCTTCGTCGCCACCGGCTACGCCCGCATCGCGCTCAGCGGCGATTACGGCATCGCATGGCTGCTGACCCGTCTGGTCGGCACCGCGCGGGCGCGCGAGCTGCTGTTCACCGGCGATCGCGTCGATGCCGCGCGTGCCGAAGCCATCGGCCTCATCAACCGCATCGTGCCCGACGACAAATTACAGGCCGAGGCCTTCGCCCTGGCAAAGTCCCTCGCCGAGGGTCCACGCCTCGCGCTGCGCTACATGAAGGACAATCTCGACGAGGCCGTGCTGTTCGATTTCGAAACCGCGCGCGACCACGAAGCCGAACGCCTGATCCGCCTGACCACCACGGCCGATCACAAGGAGGCCGTGCAGGCGTTCATCGAGAAGCGCAAGGCGGTGTTCACGGGGAAGTAAGGCGAAACAAAAAAATACCCGGCTCTGGATGACCAGGCCGGGCTTGGAGTGGTGTCAGACCGAGGCTGAGGGGCTTTCGGCCTGACGGGAAATGGCGGCAAGACGCCAGCTCGCGCAGGGAATGTCTTTGGGCGCGACGTTGATCTCCTTGTCGAAGCGCACCAGCTTCCAATCATCCGGATGATTAACGAAGGCGAAGCCGGATTTGCGTGCCAGCGAAATCATGGCTTGGTTGGAGCGCAGGGTGTCGCCGAACATGTGCTCGGCGCCAAGCGCGGCCGCACGGCATTCCAGATTCTTCATCAGCGCGGAGGCGATGCCGTGGCCCTGCCAGCGGTCGTCGACCGAGAGGCCGAATTCGAGCGTCGACGTCTCGGCATGGAGCGCGTAGCGCGCCTCGGCGACGATGGTCTCGAAGCCGTCGACCATCTTGGTCGCAACTATCGTGAAACGCTCGCGCGCTCCGACATCGAGGAATTCGCTCAGCAGGCCTTTTGGCAATTCGCTGATCGCGCCGAAGAAGCGGCTGTAGCGGGAGCGGGTCGTGAGCGAGCGGAAATAGTGCTGAAGCTCCTCGGTGTCGCGCGGCTCGACGAAGCGCACGTTGAGCAGCTCGCCCTGCCGGGTGCGCAGCACGTCGGAATATTGCTTCAAATCTTCCAGGCGAAGAGTGCTCATGACACGCGCCCCAAAGGGACCAAAGGCAAAAGGGGACCGCCGGCGCCCCCACAGTCAGGCGGCGCCGGCTTGGCGGCCAATCAGGCCCGCCAGAAGGGTTTGTCGGCCTCGTAGGCGATGTCGGTCCAGGACAGGCCGACGTCGTGAAGATCGCGGGCCGTCCAGTTGCTGAGTTCGCGCCTGTTACGGTAGCGCTCGTGCCAGACGTGAAGCGTCTCGCCGATCTGCTGGATCAGGCCGGGTGCATGATGATTTGTCATCGAATTGTGGGTCAAAGTAGACATTTTCAGCTCCTAGAGCTAAGTTGACCGCTAATATCTGCTTCCAATCGCACTGCGACAAACGACAATTTGTACCTCTTCGCATGAAATAACGTCATGTATCCTGCTGCCAGATGACTGCCAGATTGCCGTCCCTGAACGGTTTGCGGGCCTTTGAGGCCGCCGCGCGCCATCTCAGCTTCACGCTGGCGGCGTCCGAGCTGAACGTGACCCAGACCGCGATCAGCCATCAGATCCGCCGGCTCGAGGAGGAGCTCGGCATCCGCCTGTTCGTCCGGCAGAACCGCGCGCTGGCGCTGACGCCGGAGGCGCGCGACTACCTCCCGGGCGTCCGCGCCGCCTTCAACGACCTTCGCCTTGCGACCGATCGCCTGCTGCGCAAGGACGACGACAAAGTGCTGACGGTCTCGACCCTGGCCTCACTCGCGGCAAAATGGCTGCTGCCGCGGCTGACCGATTTCCAGGAGCAGCATCCCGGCATCGACGTCCGCATCACGACATCGACAAGCCTCGTCGACTTCCAGCGCGACAATGTCGATGCGGCGATCCGCTACGGCCGCGGCCAATGGCCGGGCCTGCGCGCCGACTGGCTGATGGCGGACGAGCTGTTTCCGGTGTGCAGCCCATCCCTGCTACGCGGCGACAAGCCGCTGCGCCAGCCGGAGGATCTCAAGGGCTACCCGCTGCTGCACACATCCAATGCGAATAGCGACGACTGGCGGCTGTGGCTGACGGCGGCGGGCCTGCCGGCCGACATCGCCAGGCAGCCCGGCATCACCTTCGACATGATTTTCATGACCATCCAGGCCGCGATCGACGGCATCGGCGTGGCAATGGGGCGGACGTCCTACGTGCAGGACGACATCGCCAAGGGCCGGCTGGTCGTCCCTTTCAAGATCGCGTTGCCGGCCGATGCCGGCTTCTATTTGGTCTCGCCGCAGGGCCGCCGCGAGGCGCCCAAGCTCGCCGCGTTCCGCGAATGGATGATCGCTGCAACGCAAAATAAGGCCTGAAAAATCATCAACTTCCCCGGCAAATTCGATTGACTCGCACCGCCTCGCGCGGGAAGGGGTAGACAGATTGTCGCAGCATCAATCTGTCGCCTTGCCGTGAAATGAGTTCCGGTCCGGCCGTGTCTTTAGGGGAGAAACGTCATGGCTGGACCTGCAGCTTCAAGCAATCCGCCCGAGATCAAGTCGCGCATCGGCGCGATCCTGCGCGCCACCTCGGGCAATTTCCTCGAGCAGTTCGACTTCTTCCTGTTCGGCTTCTACGCCGCCGCCATCGGCAAAGCGTTCTTCCCCTCCACCAATGAAACGGCCCAGCTGCTCAATACGTTTGGCGTGTTCTGGCTCGGCGCCCTGATGCGCCCGGTTGGCGCCATCGTGCTCGGGGCCTACATCGACCGCATCGGCCGCCGTCAGGGCCTGATCGTCACGCTCGCGATCATGGCCGCCGGCACCGTGGTGATCGCGTTCTGCCCGACCTATGCGACGATCGGTGTCGCTGCACCGATCATCGTGTTGATCGGACGTCTGCTGCAGGGTTTTTCCGCCGGCGTCGAGCTCGGCGGCGTCTCGGTCTACCTGTCGGAGATCTCCACGCCCGGCAACCGCGGCTTCTACACCTCGTTCCAGTCATCGAGCCAGCAGGTCGCAATCTTCGTCGCGTCGGTGCTCGGCTTTATCCTGAGCGAGATGATGCCGGCCGAAACCGTCACCGCCTGGGGCTGGCGCATTCCCTTCTTCGTCGGCTGCCTGATCATCCCGCTGATCTTCTTCCTGCGGCGGTCGCTGCAGGAGACGCCGGCATTTCTGGCAATGAAGAAGCATCCGACGGCAAACGAGGTGTTCGCCTCCGCGCTCGCCAACTGGCGCATCGTCATCCTCGGCATGATGATCGCAGTCCTGACCACGACGACGTTCTATTTCGTCACCGTCTACACGCCGACCTTCGGCAAGTCGGTGCTGAAACTGTCGACGCAGGATGCGCTGCTGGTCACGCTGCTGGTCGCGGTCACCAATTTCTTCTGGAATCCGGTCGGCGGCGCATTGTCCGACCGCGTCGGCCGCAAGCCGGTGCTGCTCACCATCGCCTGCCTGGCGCTCGTCACGGCCTATCCGGCGCTGCACTGGCTGGTGGCGGCGCCGACCTTCGGCAAGCTGCTCGCGGTCGAGATGATGTTCTCGTTCTATTTCGGCATGTACAGCGGCACCATGCTCGGTGCTCTCGTCGAGATCGTGCCGGCACATGTCCGCACCACTTGCTTCTCGCTCGCCTTCGCGCTTGCCGCCGCACTGTTCGGCACCTTCACGCCATTCGCCTCGACCTTGCTGATCGAGCACACCGGCGACAAGGCCTCACCCGGCTATTGGCTGATGCTCGCGGCCGTCCTCGGCATCATCGCGGCCTCGGTGGTCTATCGCGGCGGCAAGCAGGCGGTGACGACGTATGATCCGATAGCGGAGCCGGTTGCGGGGCATTAAGACGAAGTCATTCTGGGGCGCTGTCCTTAACCTCTCCCCGCCTGCGGGGAGAGGTCGGAATTCAAGCGCAGCTTGAATTCCGGGTGAGGGGGTACAGATCCCACGACGATCTCACGTGTGGATAGAGGCCCCTCACCCCAGCCCTCTCCTCGTAAGAACGGGGCGAGGGAGCGCACTGCCGATGCGGCGCGCGCTACAGCTCCACCACCACGTAGTCGCTCTCGACCTTCACCATAACAGTCTCGGCGACATACGGCCCCTTCACCACGCTCGCGCCCGGCTCGACATGGGCCGGATACGCCTTCACGCGGAAGCGGCGGGGGTCGCAATAGGACTGGCCGGTACGGATGTCGAACTCCCAGCCGTGCCAGGGGCAGCGGATGATCTCGCCGAGTTTGGTGTACTCGATTTCGCCGGGATCACTCGATTGCGCGAGCCCGATCAGCGGCCCCTCGCACAGTGCTGCGCCCTGATGCGGGCAGCGGTTCATCAAACCGAAATATTCGCCCTTGATGTTGAAGACCGCGATCGGCCGTCCCTCGATCTCCAGGAATTTTCGCGTGCCGGGCGGCAGCTCGTCGACGGCGGCAATCACATGACGCGCCATCAAGCCAGTCCGTAAAGCTTCTTCGCATTGCCGAGATAGAACGCCTCGCGATTATCCTCGCTGACGCCCGCCGGCAACACACGCGACGGCTCGTCATAGTCCCAATGCGGGTAGTCGGTCGCGAACAAGAGGCGATCCCAGCCGATCCATTTGATGACGTCGAACAAATCCTCGCGCCGCTCGGGATCCTCCATCGGCTGCGTCGTCCACCACACCTGCTCGCAGATGTATTCCGACGGCGGCCGTTTGACATGCGGCACCTCGCTTCTGAGCCGCTGCCAGACCTTGTCGAGCCGCCACGCCAGCGACGGCGCCCAGCCGAAGCCGGCCTCGATCATGACCATCTTCAGTTTCGGAAAGCGCTCGAACACGCCTTCAAGCACGAGGCTTGCCAGCGCCGATTGCTGGCACTGCGAATGCCCCACCATCTCCTCGATGTAATAGGACGGCCAGCCCGACGGCGTGATCGGGTTGCCACCGAAGCCGAAGGCGTGGACGCCGACGGGAAGCCCGGCCTCTTCCGCGGCCTGATAGATCGGCCAGTAGCGGCGCTGGCCGAGCGGCTCGACATTGCGGCTGAGCAAAAGCACTTGCACAAAGTTCTTGTCGCCGGCGCGCTCGCGGATTTCGGCGGCGGCCGACAGCCCGTCCTCATTGGCGACGACGATGGACGCCTTCAGCCGCTTGTCCTTGCTGGTCCATTTGTCGATCTGCCAATCGTTGATCGCGGAACACAACGCGGCCGAGAGCTCGTGATTGCGGATGCCCTGCCCGGTGTTGAGCGGATTGAGCACGCCGAGCTGCACGTTGTTGGGATCGAGCAACTGCTTCTGCATGAAGGAGAGCGAAGAACCCTGCGGGCCGCCTTCCGGCGGATAGGCATCGCGGCGCGAGGCATTGGGCTGGGCCTTAGGGTAGGGCGGGCCTTCCATCATGCCCTGGTAGGCATGGACGCCGTAAACTTCGAGATGATGCTGCCAGCGTTTGGCGAGATAAGGATACAGCTCGGTGCGGGTCGCGCGCGCCGGATGGATGTCGCAGTCCGCAATCGCGGTTTTCGTCGTCGGGGAGGAAGCGGCCTCTAGGCCTTCGCGGAACTGGATATTCATCGCCTTGCCTCCTTTGGCAGCGGGCTCAATTCAGGCGGGGATAGGTTGCATGCGGATTGTCGATCATGATCTTGCGCACGAGATCGGGGGACAAGCCCTCGGGCAGCGCGTCCTGGCCGTCGAACTGCCAGTGCGGATAGTCCGTCGAGAATAGGACCAATTCGTCGGACTGCATATGATCAAACAGGCGAATTAATGTCTCAGCGTCGGGCGGCGCATCAAATGGCTGTAACGAGAAGCGGATGTTGCTGCGCACAATTTCGAGAGGTGCGCGATCGACCCAAGGCGTCTCCATCCGCACTCCGCGCCAGAATTTGTGCAGGCGCCAGAGATAGGGCGAGATCCAGGAGACGCCGGATTCCAGCATCACCATTTTCAGCCGCGGATATTTTACGAACACGCCCTCGACGATCAGGCTGGTGAGCTGGGTCTGGAACGCCTGGGCCTGACCGACATAATCCTCGATGTGGTAGGAACCCCACCCCACCGCAGTCGGCGGATTGTGATAGGCGGAGCCGGCGTGGATGCCGACCGGCAGGTCGAGCCGTTCCGCCGCTTCATAGATCGGCCACAGCGCGCGCTTGCCGAGCGGCGTATCGCCCATCACCAGCATCAGCACCTGGACGAAGCGCCGGTCCTGCGCGCAACGCTCGATCTCCGTGACGGCCTTCTCGACGCTCTGCGTGGGGATCACGATCGAGCCGCGCAGCCGCTTGTCACGGTCGAGCCATTCCTTCACGAGCCAGTCGTTCAGCGCGCGGCAGAAGGCGGCCTGCAAATCTTCCGAGAACACCATTTGCACACCGTAAAGCGGATTGCAGATGGCGTGCGTGAGCTGGAAGGGATCGAGCACATGGCGCTGCATGTCCTCCAGGCTTTCGCCAGGTTTGCCTGTCTCGGGCCGCCAATCGGGCCGCGCCACGATCGGCGAGTTCTTCGGATAGGATTGCGAGACGAGATCGACCATGCCGCGCGTCGTCACCTGATCGCGCCAATAGTCGTTCAGGTACGGCAGCAGGCTGGTCAGATGCGGCACGGCCGGATGCACATCGCAATCCACCCCGCCGGCGATCAGGGACGCCATCACGTCTCCCTCTTGCGTTTCCTCGTTTTGTCGCGGACGGCGCTTGGCCGCTCCGCTTTCTCTTTCCGCCATTCAAGCAGGCCTGCCCGTCACCTGCAACTCGGCCAAGGCTTCTGTCATATGCTAGAAAGGCTGAGCTCAGTTGCGAATGAATAAGGGGTTTTGGGATGAAAGAACTCGTCGGCATTGCGGAACAGGTCGCGGCCAAACTGATCGCGCGCAAGCAGACCATTGCGGTCGCGGAATCCTCGACCGGCGGCCTGATCGCGGCCAGCCTGCTCGCGGTGCCCGGCGCATCCGCTTACTTCCTCGGCGGTGCGGTGGTCTACACCCGCGATGCCCGGCGTGTGCTGATGGATATTTCGGACGAAGGAATGAAGGGCTTTCGCTCCTCGTCGGAGCCCTACGCGAAACTGCTGGCCGAACAGATGCGCAGCCGCTTCAGCTCCGACTGGGGCCTGTCCGAGACCGGCGCAGCCGGCCCCACCGGCAACCGCTACGGCGATGCCGCCGGCCATAGCTGCATGGCCGTCGCGGGCCCCGCAGCGGAGGTGATGACGCTGGAGACGGGGGGCAATGATCGGTTGGCGAACATGCAGGTGTTCGCGGCGACGGCGCTGAGATTGTTGCTGAGGAAGCTCGAGGGATAACTAGGTTAAGAGCAGGACAAGCCGTTGCCGGGCTCGCGGCACAGCTTCGCGCGAACCTCGACGATATCGATGTTGTACGTCCTGGCTCTCCGCATGCGAGAGACGTAGGCCGAGTCGGCACTGTCCGCTGAAAGCAGATTGAGCTGCTTCTTGGTCGCCGCGCTGCACATCAAACCAGCGTTACCGTCGAGATATCTCGACTGGGCTCCAAGCTCCTGCCGGGTGAGCTCCGCGAATGGCCCCAGACGCAATTGCGTTTCGATCGCCGCAATCTCCGCGTCGCTCGCTTCTGACCGGGCAACACCCTTCATCTTGCGTTCGAAGCCGTTTGCGATCGCCGCCCCATGTGCCGCCCCAAGATCCGCAAACTCCTGCGCTGCGTCCAGAAACTCACCGCGCTGGGAACCAGCCAGAAGGTAGGACTTGCAGGCCAATGGGTTGCTCGCGAGCTTCAGGAGGGCCGCCAGCTCCGCCCGGTCCAGGGCATTGATGTGCTCGTCGTCGGCATAGGATTCCATCTCGTTGGCCAGGATCATGTTGAGCACGCCATTGGCGGCGGGCCATCCGCCCTCGCTGAACGCCTCTTCAGTCTCCCGAAGGAAGACCGCCCTAAGAGCTGGATCGCTGCGGGCAATCGACGCGGCCAAAGGAAAGCGCGCAATGTTCTGATCGAAATCGCGCACAAACGCGCTCGGCCCGGAGAGGTTCGCATATGCGAGGTTTCCGGCCAGCAGGGCGACGGCGACGAGCAGCAATATGGATCGTCTGGTCATGCGAACTTTCCGGCGTGGCTACTGCCGGTCATAATCTCACGCCGCGTCGCCGTCCTCCATTGCAACTACAGGCTGCCCTTAATGAATCCTTTCGCAGCCATGGCGAGTTGCGCACATGCCCTTCTATCGCGCCAAATGCCGCATGAAAATCCGCACCACATAGCCGTGGACCCGCGGCGCCTCGTCGTAGAGATCCGATGCGATCCGCTCGATGGTTTCGCGCAGGGACAAAAACTGCGCCTGGCGCGCGCTGCTTTCGGTGCCCTGCATGCCCGCGAGCTCATCCATCGCGGCGTCGCTGATCTGACAGTCCACGACGTCACCATCGTTCAGCATGGTGAAGCGGAAGGCCAGACGTTCGAGGTCATGGCCGATGATCCTGTCGCGCGTCAGCGGCATCAAGTCGTCCCGGTCGAGCCCCCGCGACGGACAATGCTGAACTTTTGCCGGCTTGTCAGCAATGCTGACACGGAGCTCGCCGAAAATTCGACTCGGCCAACTCCCTCCCAGATTGTATCCTGAGACGATGCTCATGTGGCAGGGAGCATGCCATGTTCATGTGGACCGGCGTTCTCGATCGCTCTGCCTATGTCCGGCGCGCGGCCGTCGCCATTGCGCTGCTGGCAGGAACGAGCTTGCTGTTTCCTTCTCTGGTCAAGGCACTCGAGCCGCACTGCCCTTTGGGTCTGTGTGGTGCGACCGCGCCCTTGTTCTGGCCGATCCTTCTTGCCGTCCCGCTCGTGCTGATCCTGAGCATATGCATGCGCAGGGCCCGTGACGCCGGCTTGCGCCCGTCACTCGCTGCATTGCCGCCCCTGATGCTCTATGGCGATCAATTGATCCTGGAAGTCGCAGGAACCGATCGGCTGTTTTCCTTACGTGCGTATCTTTTCTTTCTGCCTGTGTTTGCGATGTTCGGGCTGCTCCTGATGGCGTTGCTGGCGGTGCCGGCGCGCAACGCCATGCGCAACGCGGGAGGCACAATCGTGGACGCGGCGTTGCTCGTTCTGGCGGGATGGATCGCCATTGGCGCGATCGAACGCGGAGACAGGCTTGTTCTTCCCCTCCTCCTCATGAGCATGCCGGCCCAGATCGACCGTGCGATATACCTGCCGTTGTCTTACGCCATTTATGCAATGCCACTCTTCCTCGCGCTGGCAGCCTATCGGCTCTGGTGGTCGCCACCCCCGGCAACCGCGCCGGCCACATCCAGCGGGTCGAATCTCTGGCAGCCGAAGCGCGCAGTGATGATCGGCGCGATCATTGCCCTCGTCTCCCTGCTCTGGTCGACCCTGCCGCCCGGCGACCTGGTCGAGACCATTTATCTGCTCCCCATTCTGCTTGGGCTCTACCTGGTCCCCGTCTTCGTGCCGACATTCGTGCTCTATGCCGTGGTCACCGCTTCGATCCTTCGCATCTGCGCCAAGCGTGACGCCATTGCGATCGTTGCAATTGTGGCAGCTTCGATCCCATTCCTGCTTTGGGCTCTATCCTTTGCTTCAGTGCTTCAGGCCAGAGCGCGGGAAAGGGCCGAGATCGCCGCCATTCCCAAGGTCGCGCTGCCTGCCAGGTCCGGCGGTATCGTGATTGAAGGTGAAGACAATGCGCTGGTGAATTGTGCGCTTGAACGCTTCCTGTTGGCCGACCGCGCCGTCGGCGGCGTCTTCATTCACGAACAAGGCTCCGGCCCGTATCATCGGTTCAGGCGCGGCCCGGATGATTCGCAAGTGGAGGACGATCAGACCTTCGACACCGCGCCGGCCGAACACTTTCTCGTCAGGTTTCCGCGCCGACCGCAATTCGTCCAAGACAAAAAGGCCGTCATGGACCGGATTTCGCCGCCGACCGAAATCTACGCTGTCGCGTCCGGCGGAGCACAGCTCGTCGCGCTCACCTATGCGACGCGTAACCAGCCGCCGGCGTTCCCACCGCTGCTGACGATAAATGGCTGGTATCGTCACCCCGAAGCACCTTCCAAGGTGGCGTGCAGGAACGTCGAAATCTTCCTCGACCGCGAACTGCTGGACAAATTGGAGCGAGAGCGGGCGTAAGACTTGTCCTGCAAGACCGCTCCCTGCGCTGGCTTCGATGTTCCGTGACGAGTGCTAACGGAGACGCCAGCACTCGTGCGACAGTTCTCCTGTCCTTCCAGTCGCGGAAGATGAGCGCGTTACTGAAACGCGACCTCGGCAAAGCTCCGCAGTTTTCGCGAGTGCAGGCGCTCGGACTCCTGCTGCTTGAGCCGCTCCAGCGCCTTCAAGCCGATCTCGAGATGCTGGCCGACGCGGCGGCGGTAGAATTCGCTGGCCATGCCTGCGAGCTTGATCTCGCCATGCAGCGGCTTGTCGGAGACGCAGAGCAGCGTTCCGTAAGGCACACGGAAGCGATAGCCGTTGGCGGCGATCGCAGCCGATTCCATGTCGAGCGCGACCGCACGCGATTGCGACATGCGGCGGATCACCTCGGGCCCCGAGATCTCCCAGTTGCGATTGTCGACGCTGGCGACGGTGCCGGTGCGCATCAGGCGCTTGAGCTCGAAGCCTTCGAGCCCGGTGACGTCTTCGACCGCCTCCTCCAACGCGACCTGCATCTCGGCGAGCGCCGGGATCGGTACCCACAGCGGCAGCTCGCGGTCGAGCACGTGATCCTCGCGCACATAGCCGTGGGCGAGAACGTAGTCGCCGAGCCGCTGCGTGTTGCGCAGGCCCGCGCAATGGCCGAGCATTAGCCAGGCATGCGGACGCAGCACGGCAACGTGGTCGGTGACGTTGCGCGCGTTGGAAGGGCCGGTGCCGATGTTGATCAGGGTGATGCCGCGATAGCCTGATGCGACCAGGTGGAAGGCCGGCATCTGCGGCATGCGCGCCGGCGCGTCTCCAGTCGTCGCGCCGCCAGCATGCATGATGACGTTGCCGGGTGCGACAAAAGCTTCGAAGCCGGCTTCGCCGGACTGAAGCCGCTGCTGGCAGAGCTGCGCGAACGCGTCGACATAGAACTGGTAGTTGGTGAAGATGACAAAATTCTGGAAATGCTCGGGGTCGGTGCCGGTGTAGTGGTAGAGCCGGCGCAGCGAGTAATCGACCCGGGCAGCCCGAAACAGCGACAGCGGCTCGGGCGCGCCGGGCTGAAGCTCAAATGTGCCGTCGGCAATCGAATCGTCCATCGTGGCAAGATCAGGCACATCGAACGCATCGCGGAGCGAGCGCGTGATTGTGGAATTCTCGCTGGTGGTGATGGCGGCTTCGATGTTGATGTCGCGGCGATAGGCAAAATGGATCGGGATCGGCTCGGCGGACTCGCCGATCTCGACGGGCACGCCGTGGTTCTGGATCAGCAGGCCGATCTGCTCGGTGAGATAGCTGCGGAACAGATCCGGCCGCGTGACGCTGGTCTCGTGCACGCCGGGCCCGGCGACGAAGCCGTAAGCGAGCCGCGAATCCAGCCGCGCATGCGTCGCAGTGGTGAGGCGGACGAAGGGGTAGTAGGCCCGCACCCGCGTCGTGATCGCCTCGCCGTTGACATAAGCCTCGAACCGGTCGCGCAGGAATTTTGTGTTGCGCTCGTAGATCTCTTCGAGGCGGGCGACGGCGAGGCTGGCGTCGGCGAAGGATTTGGTGGCGATGGAGGGTGGGGATTGCATGGTTCGACCGCCGGGTTGCTGGGGCTTGAGTCGAACTATAGCAAAGAAGGAGGAGCCGTAGGGTGGGTTAGCGCAGCGTAACCCACCAGTTCTGCCTCTGCGGATGGAGAAGTGGTGGGTTACGGCTTCGCCTAACCCACCCTACGAGATCGCGCCTGCCGATCGAGATCCCGGATGCGCGCCAAGCGCGCTCCGGGATGTCGCGCTTTCGCGCGTCACTTCTCCCTGAACGCCCGCATCAGCTGGTCGTGCAGCGGCTTCATCAGGTAGGACAGCATGGTGCGGTCGCCGGTCTGGACGAAGGCTTCCGCCGGCATGCCGGGGATCAGCCTGGAATCGCCGAGGCGGGCGACCTCTTCCGCCGGCATCGAGACGCGGATGGTGTAATAGCTCTGCCCGGTGCGCTGGTCGGTGGTGACGTCGGGCGAGACGCGGGTGACGACGCCGTTGAGCTCGGGCGTGGTCCGTTGGTTGAAGGCGGACAGGCGCAGCAGCGTCTTCTGGCCGATCTGGAGCTTGTCGATGTCGGTCGGATTGACCTTGGCCTCGACCTGGAGGTCGTCGGCCTGCGGCACGATCAGCATGAGCGCATCGCCGGCGGTGACGACGCCGCCGACGGTATGCACCGTCGATTGCAGTACCATGCCGTCCTGCGGCGCGCGGATGTCGACGCGGCGAAGCTGATCTTCGGCCGCGACCTTGCGCTCGATCATCTCGCCGACCTTGTCGTTGGTCTCGCGCAGATCCTTGGAGACCTCGCTCACCATGTCCTTGTCGACCTGGATGATCTGGAGCTCGGTCTCTGTGATCTTGCCCTTGGCCTGCGCCCGCGAGGCGATGTATTGCGCACGCTCGCCGTTGAGGCGGGCGTTGTCGCGCTCGAGCGTGGTCAGGCGCGAGAGCTGCACCAGATGCTTGTCATAGAGATCGCGGACGCCGACGAGCTCCTGCTGCACCAGCGAGATCTCCTTGTCCTTGGCCTTCTCCTGCGCGGAGAGGCCCTCGATCTCCTCGTTGAGCTGCTGAACGCGTTCACGAAGCTGTGCCTTCTGGCCGGCGCGGCCGTTGACGCGGACGTCGAACAGCTTGGTTTCGGCGTCGAGCAGGTTCTTGACGTCAGGATCGTTGCCGCGATCGAGCAGCGATTGCGGGAAGTCGACCCTGTCGACACCGCGCTGCTCGGCCTGGAGCCGCGCCGTGCGCGCCTGCGCGGCGTCGAGATTCTTGGTGACGATGGCGAGGTTCGCCTTGGTGACGGTGTCGTCCAGCCGCACCACGATGTCGCCGGCCTTGACCACGTCGCCGTCGTGGGCGCGCAGCTCGCCGACCACGCCGCCGGTCGGATGCTGCACCTTCTTGACGTTGGATTCGACCACGATCTGGCCCGGCGCGATCAGCGCGCCCGAGATCTGCACGGTCGACCCCCAGCCGCCCAGACCGACGACGAGGACCAGGATGATCCCGAGCCCGAGCATCAGGTGAAACCGGATCGATTCCCGCACGGTCCGCTTTGCGGCAGGCTTGCCGCCAATGGCCATCGAGCTCATGACTTTCCGCCTTCGCTGACGATTTTGATCGGCGCCGGCGGGGTCGCGCGCGGCTGGAGCACCTGGGAGAGCACCTGCTCTTTCGGGCCGAAGGCCTGCATGCGGCCCTCGCGCAGCACCAGGATCTGGTCGACCGCCTCGACGCCGATGGGCCGGTGCGCCACCACGATGACGATGGCGCCACGGTCGCGGGCGGTACGGATGGCGCGGGTCAGCGCCTCGTCGCCTTCGGTGTCGAGATTGGAATTGGGCTCGTCGAGCACGATCAGGAACGGATTGCCGTAGAGCGCGCGCGCCAGCGCCACGCGCTGGGCCTGGCCTGCGGAGAGCGAGGTGCCCTGCTCGCCGACTTGCGTGTTGTAGCCCTCGCGCATCTTGATGATCATCTCATGCACGCCGGCTTCTTTGGCCGCGGTGATGATGCCGTCAGATTTGGCCTCGAGATCGAAGCGGCTGATATTCTGCGCGATGGTGCCGCCGAACAGCTCGACATCCTGCGGCAGATAGCCGATGTGGCGTCCGAGCGCGTCGGACGACCATTGGTCGAGCGCCGCGCCGTCGAGCCGCACCTTGCCGCGCACCGGATGCCAGACGCCGACCAGCGCGCGGATCAGCGACGATTTGCCGGAGCCGCTTGGTCCGATCACGCCGAGGGCGCTGCCGGCTTCGAGCGCGAAGGTGACGTCCTGGACGATGAGGCGCTGGTTGCCCGGCGGCACCATGGCGAGGCCCTCGACCGCGAGGCGGCTGGTGGGTGCCTGCAACTGTGTCGGCATCGTCTGCGCCGGCATCTGCTCCAGCAGGCGCGTGAGGCGCTGCCAGCTCTGGCGGGCCGTGACGAAGGATTTCCAGTGCGCAATGGCGAGATCGACAGGCGCCAGCGCACGCGCGGAGAGGATCGAGCCGGCGATGATGATGCCGGCGGTCGCCTCCTGGTGGATGACGAGATAGGCGCCGACTGCGAGCACCGCCGATTGCAGCATCATGCGCAGCACTTTTGCGACTGCGCCGAGACCGCCGGCGACGTCGCTCGCGCGCTGATTGCCGGCGAGATATTTTTCGTTGGCCTCGCTCCAGCGCGCGTTCATCCGGCCGGTCATGCCCATCGACACCATGACTTCGGCGTTGCGACGGCTGGAGGAAGCCAGATCGTTGCGCTGGGCGGCAAGGCCCATCGCCTCGCGCGCCGGCTGGCGGGACATGAATTCGGTGACCAGCGTCAGGCCCACCAGGATGATGGCGCCGACCAGGGCGGTGACGCCGATCATGACGTGGAAGGCGAAGCAGATGGCGAGATAGAGCGGCAGCCAGGGCAGGTCGAAGAACGCACTCGGGCCCATGCCGCCGAGGAAGGAACGGACATTGTCGAGATCGCGCAGCGGCTGGAGGCCCTCGTTGCGGCTGCCGACCAGAAGCGGCAGGCGCACGACGGTGTCGAACACACGCTTGTTGAGGGCCTCATCCAGCGCAGTGCCCACCCGCCCCAGGATCCGGTTGCGGATCATGTCGAGCACGCCCTGCGCCGCATAGAGGAAGCTGGCGATGACGATCAGGCCGACCAGGGTCGGAACGCTGCGGCTCGGCAGCACCCGGTCGTAGACCTCCAGCATGAAGATCGACCCGGTCAGATACAGCAGGTTGATCATGCAGCTCATGAAGCCGACGCCGATGAACGCCGTGCGACAAGCGCGCAAGGCGTCCCCGAGCTCCGAACGGCGGACGCCAGGGAGGGCTGCCATCAGTCTGATCTCTTTCGGGTAAGGGGGCAAAGCCCCTGAATTTCACAGGCCGTTCAGGGGTACTCGACCCGGATTAATAGGGTGTTCTCCCCAGCAACCAACGCATCGTAATTCATCCAGGCCCTAATGAGCCACATCTACCCTTGACGGCCCCGCACGCAAATCCGGTATTTCACAGTCTTTGCGGTTTTTTATAGCAGACATCACCGCCTCCCCCCAGCCTGGGGAGAGGCACAAAGTTCCGATCGACCAGCCGCGCGGGCTGCTAGAGCCGACCGCCGCCGCGCACCAGGCGGACCACCAGAAGCAGGATGACAGCGCCGATCGCGGAATAAATGATCTCCGAGACCAGCCCGGCGCCGATGTGAATGCCGAGCTTCGGGAACAGAAAGCTCGCGACAAACGCGCCGGCGATGCCGATCACGATGTCGCCGATGATGCCGAACCCGCTTCCGCGCACCACCTTGCCGGCGAGCCAGCCGGCAACCAGGCCGACGAACAGGATGACGATGAGGCTTTCGCCAGAAATGTACATAAGTTGAAGTCCCTTTCCATGAACGAGGGCCATGGAACGGGAACCGGGATGAATGGGGTCTGAATGCTGTTCCCGCCCCCCAGTTGCCGTCTAAATATCATGACAGCGCGGTGACCGGCTCCGCCAACACGCACCTTGCCGCCCGGCCTGGCCCGACCTCGACATTCGCAGGCAGTTGCTCGACGCAGCGCGGCTGGGCCACGGCGCAGCGGGGGGCGAAAGAGCAGTTGTGGGGTTTTTCGGCGAGCGACGGCGGGGTGCCGGGGATGGTTTCGAGCCGCGCGCCCCGCTTGGCGCCGTGGACCGTCGAGGCGAGCAGGCCCTTGGCGTAGGGGTGCACCGGGCTGCGGACGATATCGCGAAGCGTGCCCTGCTCCACGATCTGGCCGGCATACATCACCGCGACGCGGTCGCAGATCTCGATCGCAACACCAATGTCGTGGGTGACGAAGATGACGGACATGCCGAACTCGCGTTGCAGCTCGCGCAAGAGCAATAATATCTGAATCTGCACGGTGGCATCGAGCGCGGTGGTCGGCTCGTCCGCGAGCAAAATCTTGGGACGGCAGGCGAGCGCCAACGCGATCATCGCGCGCTGACGCATGCCGCCGGACATTTCGTGCGGATAGGCGTCGAGCCGGCGTCTGGCCGAGGGAATGCGCACGACCTCGAGCATTTCGAATGCCCTCGCTCTGCCCTCCGCATAAGACTTGCCCTCGTGGCGCACGACGCTTTCGGCGATCTGCTCACCGATGGTGTAGACCGGATCAAGCGCGAGCGCGGGCTCCTGAAAGATCATCGACACCGTCTGGCCGCGGAACGACGACAGCTGCTCGTCGTTCATGGCGAGCACATCGCGGCCCATCACGTTGACCTTGCCCGTGATCTGCGTGCGCTTGCGCGGCAGCAGCCGCATCAGCGCACGCAGGGTCACGCTCTTGCCCGAACCGGACTCGCCGAGCAGGCCCAGCACCTCGCCGTCACCGAGCGAGAGACTGAGATCGTTCACGGCAAAAACCGTGCGCTCGCCGGTGAAGCGGATGTTGAGGCCTGAGATGTCGACGAGCTTTGTCATGACGGCAGTTTGGGTACCCGGTCGTGATAGTCGGTGACGCGCTGGAAGGCCGCGCCGATGGCAAGCAGGGTCGCTTCATCGAAGGAGCGGCCGATCAGCTGCATGCCAATTGGCAGGCCGCTTTTGGTGAAGCCGGAGGGAATGGTGAGCGACGGCAGGCCGAGGAAATTCACCGGACGGGTGAACAGCGTCAGGCGCTGCACCATGGCCGGCGCATTCGGTCCGCCGCCGACATCGCTCTCCTCGATCGTCGGCGCCGGCACCGGCGATGCCGGCGCGATGATCGCGTCGACGCCGGCCGTGGCTGCATTGTGCGCGGCGAGTGCCGGACCGCGCCAGCGCATCGCCTCGAGATAAGTGATGGCGGGAACAGCGAGGCCGTTTTGAAGCCGCATCAGCGTCTGCGCGCCATAATCCTGCGGGCGCTCGATCATCCAGCGCTTGTGGAACGCCGCAGCTTCCGCCGCGAGCACGAGTTGACTCGCCGCCTGCAGTTGCCGCTGATCCGGCAGCTCGACTGAGACGATGTCGGCACCCTCGCGCTTGAGCACGGCGATGGTCTCGTCCAGCACGCGCGCGACCTCGCTGTCGAGGTCGTCGACATAGAAGGATGCGGGCACGCCTATCTTGAGGCCCTTCAGCGAACCCTTGGTGGCGCCGACATAGTCCGACAGCGGCTCGTGGCTCGTGGTCGAGTCCGCGGGATCGAGACCTGCCATCAGCGCAAGCAACAGCGCGCAATCCTCCGCAGTCCGCGCGAGCGGGCCGACCGTGTCGAGCGATTGCGACAGCGGCATCGCGCCGGCGCGGCTGACGCGGCCGACGGTGGTCTTCAAGCCCGTGACGCCGCAGAAATGCGCGGGCATGCGGATCGAGCCGCCGGTGTCCGAGCCGAGCGCCGCAAAGGTCAGCCGCGCGGCGACCGACGAGCCGGAGCCGGAGGACGAGCCGCCGGTAATATGGGCGACGTTCCAGGGATTGCGCACCGGGCCGTAATGGGCGTTGTGCCCGGTCGGGCCATAGGCGAACTCCGCAAGGTGCAACGTGCCGAGCCGCACCTGGCCGGCGTCCTTCAGCCGCTGCAAGGCGGTGGACGTCACGGTCGGAACGAAATCGCGGCGGATCAGCGAGCCGCAGGTCGCGACATGGCCGGCATCATAATACATGTCCTTGTGTGCGAGCGGCACGCCATGCAAGGGACCACGGACTTTGCCCTTCGCGAGTTCGGCATCGGCGGCATCGGCGGCTTTCAATGCAGCCTCGGATTCAATCGACATGAAGGCGTTGAGATGCGGCTGCCATTGCGCGATGCGATGGAGTAGCGCGCGCGTCACCTCATGCGAGGACAGCTGCTTCATCGCGATCGCACGCGCGACCTCGGTGAGCGTCATCAAGGCAGGCTCGGTGCTCATTTCGACACCTTCAGCGTCTGCGCGATAGGGTAGAGCGCGGGCTCGAGGTCGAACGGCAGCGTGCCGGCGATGGCTTCAAAGCCTTCGAAGGCGGGTCCGATGGAATTGGAGATACGCGTTGCGATCTCGTCGTCCACGGGAACGCCCGCGATTTGCGCGATCGGCTTGATCTCTTTCGGTGTCGGTCTCGTCATGCGGTTTCCTCTCGGGGCGCGCGGCTATGGCCTGAACCCGGAATTGCCATGTAGCACGCGGCCTCGTGGCCCATTCTATCGACGGCCGTGAGTTTTGGTGCTGCATTTGCGCAGAGCGGCTCCGCAAACGCGCAACGGGTGTGGAAGCGGCAGCCCGGGGGCGGATCGATCGGGTTGGGCGGATCGCCGGTGATCGGCGGCTGCTCGGTGCGTCGATCAGGATCGGAGGACGGCATCGCAGCAAGCAGCGCGCGCGTGTAGGGGTGCGCGGGACTGTCCCAGACCTGGTCGACCGGGCCGAGTTCGACGACCTCGCCGAGATACATCACCAGCACGCGATCACTGATGTAGCGCACGACGTTGAGGTCGTGGCTGATGAAGAGGTAGGTCAGGCCGAATTCGCGCTTGAGGTCGGCCAGGAGATTCAGTACCTGCGCCTCGACGGATTTGTCGAGCGCGGAAACCGCTTCATCGAGGATCACCAGCCGCGGCGACAGCGCGAGCGCGCGCGCGATGTTGACACGTTGGCGCTGGCCGCCGGAGATCTCGTGCGGATAGCGGTTGGCGAAATTTGCAGGGACCAGGCCGACCTTGCCGAGCAGCTCGCGCGCGAGCGCGCGCGCTGTGCTGTCGGCCATGCCGTGGACTTTCGGGCCGAACGCGATCGACTCCTCGATCGTCAGGCGCGGATTGAGCGAGGCGTAGGAGTCCTGGAACACCATCTGCATGCCGCGGCGCAACTCGCGCAGCGACAGCGACTGCCCGACGCTCATGCCGTCATAGATGATGTCACCGGTATCGCGCTGCATCAGGTGCATCAGCAGCCGCGCGGTGGTCGACTTGCCGCAGCCGGACTCGCCGACGATGCCGACGGTCTCGCCCTTCGCGACCGAGAAGGACACGTTATCGACGGCGCGCACGGTGCGCTTCGCCGCGAATAATCCGCCACGCACCGGAAAGTGCTTGGTCAGGCCGTTGACCTGAAGCAGCGGCTGCGCGACGCCGCCGAAATCCTCGATCGGCTCCAGCATTTCAACAAACGTGTTACTCTCGCTCATGCCTAATTCCTGATGTCCATGGCGCTGCGCAAGCCGTCCGAGAGCAGATTGAAGCAGATCGAGACCGCGAAGATCATCGCGCCCGGGAGAGCTGCGACCCAGGGATTGACGTAGATCGCGGTGCGCAAGGTGTTCAGCATCAAGCCCCATTCCGGTTCCGGCGGTTTTGTGCCGAGGCCGAGGAAGGAGAGACCGGCCGCCAAAATCATCGAGACCGAAATGAGACTGGTGGCATAGACGAAGATCGAGCCCAGCACGTTGCCGAGGATGTGCACGCGCATGATGGTGAAGGGACCAGCGCCTGACGCGCGCGCGGCCTCTACGAAATCCATGTTGCGCACGCCCGTGGTGACGCTTTCGGCAACGCGGGTGATTTGCGGCACGAACACCACGGTCAGCGACACGATGGAGTTGAGAATGCCGGCCCCGAGTGCGCCGGAGATCGCGATCGCGAGCAGCACGGAGGGGAAGGCGTAGAACACGTCGATGGTGCGCATGATCGCGGTGTTGAGCTTGCCGCCGACATAGCCGGCGACAAGCCCGAGCGAGGTGCCGATGCAGAAGGCGAGAATCACGGGCAGAATGCCGATGACCAGCGATAGCCGTCCGCCATAGATCAACCGCGCCAGCATGTCGCGGCCGAGCTCGTCGGTGCCGAGCGGGTAGCCGACCGTGCCGATGTGCCGAAGGCGGCGGATCATCGAGCCCTTGTAGGGATCCTCAAGTCCGAGCCAGGGCGCGACCACCGCGGACAGGAAGATCAGCAGCAGCACCAGCGCGCAGACCATGCTGACCTTGTCACGCCGGATACGGCGGCCGACGGTCGCCCAATAGCCGCGTGCCTTGGTGGCGGGCGCAGCCTGCAGCGCGGCATCGACGGTGGCGGACAACGGAAGCTCGCTCATCGGCTAGCCCCGCTTGATGCGCGGATCGATCGCGGCTTGCGCGATATCGACCAGCAGATTGAGGAAGACGAAGAACAGCGCCAGGATCAGGATCGTGCCCTGCAGCAGCGGCAGGTCGCGCTGGAAGATCGCGGAGTTGAGCAGGAAGCCCGAGCCCGGCCAGGAAAACACGGTCTCGATCAGGATTGAGCCGCCGAGCATGTAGCCGAGCTGAAGTCCCATCACCGCGAGCGCGGTGGGGGCGGCGTTCTTGATCACATGGCGGAACACGCCGGTTTCGTGAAGACCCTTGGCACGCAATGCCTCGACGAAATCCTGCGAGAGGATGTCGCCGGTGAGCGCGCGCACCGTGCGGGTGACGATGCCCATCGGAATCACCGACGTCGTGATCGCAGGGAGCACGAGATATTGCAGATGCGCCCAGTCCCATGCCCAGGCTGTGGAGCCACCGGGTCCGGCGCCGACCGCGGGCAGCCAGTTCAGCTGCACCGAGAAGATGATGACGAGCACCATGCCGAGCCAGTAATGCGGCACGGACACGCCGGCGATGGCGAAGGAGGTCGCGACCTTGTCGATCCAGGTTTCGCGGAAATAGCCGGCGATCAGACCGAGCAGGATGCCCATGCTGAAGCCGATGATCGCCGCTGCAATCGCCAGCGTGACGGTGTTGCTGACCGCGCGCATGACCTCGGCGAGCACGGGTCGGCCGGTGGCGATGGAATTGCCGAGATCGCCATGCAGCGCGCGCAGCAGCCAAAGCCCGAACTGCACCGGCAGCGGACGATCGAAACCATAGGCGGCGCGGAGCTGCGCCGCGAGCTCCTGCGAGGCGTCTGCGGGGAGCACGGCAACCAGCGGATCGCCCGGCGTGATGTGCACGAGCAGAAAGCACACCAGCGCCACGCTGATGACGATCGGGATGACATAGACGATGCGTCTGGCGATATAGGCGAGCACGTCGGATTCTTTCTTCCCTTCTCCCCTTGTGGGAGAAGGTGGCGCGAAGCGCCGG
>NZ_JADPJH010000034.1:515342-595800 GCF_023073315.1 Bradyrhizobium sp. 1
GTCCGCGGATGATACTGCGTCGGTTGAGAGGTCCGCATTCCCGGAGAGAACCCCTCACCCGGCTTCGCTAAAGCGAAGCCACCCTCTCCCGCAAGGGGAGAGGGTGCAGCGAGTATGCGGCGCGAACTACTGCATCGACACCAGCGAGAAGTCGATGAACCAGCTCTTCGGCTGGATCACGCCGGTGACCTTCGGGCTGATGGCGCGGGGGCCGACGTCGTGGGCGACGTAGAGGAAGGCTGCGTCGTCGACGGAGGCCGCGTGCAGTTCGGCGAGCGCGGCGTCACGCGCGGCGGGATCGAAGGTCTGGCGCGCCTTCTTCACCAGTTCGTCGAACTTGGGATTGTTGATGAAACCCCAATTGTTCGAGACCGGCGGCGCCATGCTCGATTGCAGGAAGCGCACCAGCGCGAAGAACGGGTCCATCGCCGCATAGGTGACGTTGGTCGCGTTCGCGCCGTTGGCGCTGGGGTCCTTGGCGCCGCGGCGCCAGTTGGTGAACAGCGTGTTCCACTCGATCACGTCAAGCTTCACGTCGAAATAGCATTCGGCGAGCGCTTGCTGAAGATATTCGTTCATCGGCAGCGGCTGCATCTGGCCCGAGCCGGAGGCCGAGGTCTGGGTCTTCACCTCGAGCTTCTTGTTCGGACCGTACCCGGCCTCCTGCATCAGCTTTTGCGCAGCCGCCTTGTCATACTTGATCTCGAAGGTCGGCTTGCCGCGCCAGGGATGGCCGGGCTCGAAGGTGCCGGTCGCGGGCACCATCAGGCCGGCGAGCAGGCCGTCCTTGAGGCCTTCGCGATCGACGCAGAGATTGGCCGCCTTGCGCACGCGGATGTCGTTCCAGGGCGAACCTTCGACGCGCGAGAACTGCCACGGCCAGACATGCGGCTGCTCGTTGGCGTAGAGCTTGAAGCCGCGCTGCTTGAGTTCGGGCAGCGCGTCCGGCGCCGGCGCCTCGATCCAATCCACTTGGCCTGAGAGCAGCGCCGCGGTGCGGGCGTTCGCCTCCGGCATCGGCAGCAGCACCATCTTGTCGACCTTGGGCACGCGCGCCTTGTCCCAATAGGCCGCGTTCTTCACGAGCTCGAGCCGCTCGCGCGGCGTGAAGCCCGCCATCTTCCACGGGCCGGTGCCAGAGGCCTCCTTGGCAAACGCCGTCCATGCTCCTTGCGACTTCGCCTTGGCATCGGCGCCTTCGGCCTTGTCGTAGAACGCCTGCCACTTCGCCGGGCTCGCCATGAACAAATTGGTGAGATTGATCGGCAGGAAGCTGTCGGGCTCCTTGGTGGTGAGCTCGACCGTCATGTCGTCGATCTTCTTGGCGGAGGCCAGCGTCGGCATGCGCGACGCGGTGACGCCGACCTGGCTGGCGTCGAACTGCGGCGCGTCTTGCTTCAGCACCTTTTCGACGTTCCACACCACCGCGTCGGCATTGAATGGCGAGCCGTCATGGAAGGTCACGCCGGGGCGCAGCTTGAAGGTCCATTTGGTCTTGTCGGCATCGTCGACCTTCCACTCTGTGGCAAGGCCGGGGATGACCGTGCTCGCCTTGTCGGCGGAGGACAGGTCCCAGCCGGTCAACGCGTCATACATGGTGAGGCCGGTGAAGCGGTTGCCCTCAAAGCCCTGATCGGGCTGGCCGAGCGTGCGCGGAATATCGGCAGCGGTCATGCCGATGCGCAGCACGGTTTCTGCGCTCGCGACGCGCGGCCAGGCGGCAGCAGTGGTCAGGGCCAGCACCGCAATCAGCGCCGCGCGCGTCGTTGTCTTGATAAGCATTACCTCAGTCCTTTTCCGGCTTTCGATGACTAATTTTGATGCAATCGTATGCAATGGCTATGCCAATGAGGAAACTTATTCTGCAAATTGCCCCTGCGACGACAAGTCCTTGTGATCATGCCGCGGTAAACGCCCTGTCCTGCCTATTCTGGCATCAAGATTGCAGGTTTGGCTCCGATTTTCCCTGGGAGCTTTGGCCATGCGTATCCGACTATCGACCTGTCTCGCCGTGCTTGTTTTGGCGATTTCCGCAATCTCGGCGCGCGCCGAAACGGTGGTGCGCTATGGCATCTCGATGGCGGACATTCCACTGACGACCGGCCAGCCCGATCGCGGCGCAGGCGCCTATCAGTTCACGGCCTACACGATCTACGATCCGCTGGTCGCCTGGGAGATGGACGTCGCCGACCGTCCGGGCAAGCTGGTGCCGGGCCTCGCCACGGAGTGGAAGGTGGACGACACCGACAAGAAGAAGTGGCGCTTCACGCTGCGCAAGGACGTGAAGTTTCACGACGGCAGCGAGTTCAACGCCGACGCGGTGATCTGGAATCTGGACAAGGTGCTCAACGACAAGGCGCCGCAATTCGACAAGCGGCAGAGCGCGCAAGTAAAGACCCGCCTGCCTTCAGTCGCGAGCTACGCCAAGATCGACGATTCCACCGTGGAGAT
Organism: Bradyrhizobium sp. 1; assembly: GCF_023073315.1. Lineage (GTDB taxonomy): Bacteria > Pseudomonadota > Alphaproteobacteria > Rhizobiales > Xanthobacteraceae > Bradyrhizobium. The sequence continues at coordinate 517,794 of NZ_JADPJH010000034.1, forward strand.
CACCACCAAGGCGGTCGATTCCTTCTTCCCCTATCAGATGCTGTGGTTCCTGGTGTCGAGCCCGGCGCAGTACGAGAAGCTCGGCAAGGATTGGGACAAGTTTGCGAGCCAGCCCTCGGGCACCGGCCCATTCAAGCTGACCAAGCTGGTGCCGCGCGAGCTCGCCGAACTCTCGAAGAATCCGGACTATTGGAACAAGAAGCGCATTCCCAAGGTCGACAAGATCGTGCTGGTGCCGATGCCGGAAGCGCTGACGCGCACCAACGCCCTGCTCGCGGGGCAAGTGGACCTGATCGAGACGCCGGCGCCGGACGCCGTGCCGCAGTTGAAAGCCGCCGGCATGAAGATCGTCGACAACGTCACGCCGCATGTCTGGAATTATCATCTCAGCGTGCTGCCGGGCTCGCCCTGGGCCGACATCCGCCTGCGCAAGGCGCTGAATCTCGCGATCAACCGCGACGAAGTCGTTGGACTGATGAACGGGCTGGCAAAACCAGCCAAGGGCCAGGTCGATCCCTCGAGCCCGTGGTTCGGCAAGCCGACCTTCGAGCTGAAATATGATCTCGCCGCAGCGAAGAAGCTGGTCGAGGAGGCCGGCTACTCCAAAGCAAAACCGCTGAAGGCCACCTTCATCATCGCACAGGGCGGCACCGGCCAGATGCTGTCGCTGCCGATGAACGAATTCCTGCAACAGAGCTTCAAGGAGATCGGCATCGACATCGACTTCAAGGTGGTCGAGCTCGAGACGCTCTATACGCATTGGCGCAAGGGCGCGGCCGACGAGATGAACGCCGGCATCACCGCCAACAACATCGCCTATGTCACCTCAGATCCGCTCTACGCCATCGTCCGCTTCTTCGCCTCCGACCAGATCGCGCCTGTCGGCGTCAACTGGGGCGGCTACAAGAACCCTAAGGTCGACGCACTGATCAACGAGGCCAAGCAGACGTTCGACACGGCCAAGCAGGATGATCTGATCGCGCAGGCGCATGCGTTGATCGTCGACGATGCCGTGCTGGTGTGGGTCGTCCACGACACCAACCCGCATGCGCTGTCGCCGAAGGTGAAGCAGTTCGTGCAGGCGCAGCACTGGTTCCAGGATCTGACGACGATCGGGGTGGAGTGAGGCGGCAAGCACAGGTGCCGTAGGGTGGGCAAAGCGCAGCGTGCCCACCCGGCTTAAGCGAATCCGAGGAGAGATGGTGGGCACGGCGCTTACGCGCCTTTGCCCACCCTACAGGAGTTGTCTACGGAAGTTGTCTCCACGGACTTGGTCATTGCGAGCGGAGCGAAGCAATCCAGACTTTCTCCGCGGAAAGATTCTGGATTGCTTCGTCGCAAGGGCTCCTCGCAATGACGGCGGAGCGACTTACTTCCCCCACCGCAACGCCAGCGCGTCACGCTCCTTGGCGAGCTCCAGCAGCCCCGCTTTCGTCGCGGGATGCAGCGGCTGGAGCGGATGCCGCACGGCGTCCGACTTGATGACGCCGCCGGCCTGCATCATGGCCTTGCAGGCGATCAGGCCGCATTGGCGGTTCTCGTAATTGATCAGCGGCAGCCAGCGCTCGTAAGCGGCCTTCGCTTCCTCGCGCTTCCCTGCGAAGTACGGATCGATGATCTGGCGGATGCCGTCGGGATAGCCGCCGCCGGTCATGGCGCCGGTCGCGCCGGCGTCGAGATCGGCGAGCAATGTGATCGCCTCCTCGCCGTCCCAGGGACCCTCGATATCCTTGCCGCCCGCCTCGATCAGGCTGCGGAGCTTTGAAGCCGCGCCCGACACCTCGATCTTGAAATAGCGAATGTTGGCGAGTTCGCGCGCCAGCCGGGCGAGCAGCTCGACCGACAACGGCGTTCCCGCCACCGGCGCATCCTGGATCATGATGGGAATATTGATCGCGCCCGAGAGTACCTTGAAGAACTCGACGACGCCCTTTTCAGGAACGCGAAACGTCGCACCGTGATAGGGCGGCATCACCATCACCATGGCGGCGCCCGCAGCTTCCGCCTGCTGGCTGCGCGCCGCGCACACGGCGGAGCTGAAATGCGTTGTGGTGACGATCACGGGAACCCGTCCCGCGACATGTTCCAGCACCGCATGCATCACGGTTTCCCGCTCGGCATCGGTGAGCACGAACTGCTCGGAGAAGTTTGCGAGGATGCAGAGGCCGTGCGAGCCGGCGTCGATCATGAAATCGATGCAGCGGCGCTGGCCCTCGAGGTCGAGTTCGCCGCGCTCGTCGAAGATGGTGGGCGCGACCGGGAACACGCCGCGATAGGGGCGCTGGGCCTTGTGTGGGGTGACCGGCATCGAACTCTCCATCCCTGATATTCTTGCACATCTGCGCCGCGCTCGTGCGGCGCGACAGATGTACTCGGCGCGAGCATCGGCGGCAATGCCGATCCGCGCGCCGTTGGAACAGGAATGCGAGAGTTACGCGGTCTTCACGGCTCCCAAAAAGCCTTCGACCGCGACGCGGAGACGATCGGCGTCGGCCGACATCTTCTTCACGGACTCCGACAGCACTGTGCCGGCGTTGCCGGTTTCCTCGTTGAGTTTTGCGACGCTGCCGATGGTGTCGGTGACCTCGCGGGTGCCTTGCGCCGCCTGCTGGAAGTTGCGCGAGATCTCGGTGGTGGCTGCGCGCTGCTGCTCGACGGCGGCGGCAATCGCCGTCATCTTCTCGTCGATACCGCTGATGGCGCCGCCGATGGAGCGTATCGCGGTCACCGCCTGGCCGGTTGCGCCCTGGATCTCCGCGACCTGGCGTGAGATTTCTTCCGTTGCCGTCGCGGTCTGCGCCGCGAGGCTCTTGACTTCGCCGGCGACCACGGCAAAGCCGCGGCCGGCCTCACCCGCGCGCGCCGCCTCGATGGTGGCGTTCAGCGCCAGAAGATTGGTCTGGCCGGCAATGGCGTTGATCATCTTCACGACCTCGCCGATGCGGCTTGCGGTCTGGTCGAGGATCTCGACCGTCGCGTTGGTCCGCTCGGCCTGCGACACGGCCTCGCGGGCTTCGCGGGCACTCGACTGCACCTGCGCGGAGATCTCACCGACGGACGCCGAGAGCTCTTCGGTCGCAGCCGCAATGGTCTCGAGATTGTTGGTGGCCTGTTCGGCCGAAGCAGAGACCGCCGCGGTTTGGCTGCTCGATTCCGACACCAGCGTGCGCACGTCGGTCGCGGTGGCATCGAGCTCCCTGGCCGACGCAGCGACGCTGTGGATCACCGCCTGCACGGTATCATCGAAGGTACGGCAGGCATCGTCCACGGTGCCGGAGCGGGCGATTTGCAATGCCTGCTGCGATTCGCGCTCCTGACCGAGACGCTCGGCGGTCGCAGCACTTTCGCGCAGGCTTTCGAGCGCCGAGGCCATGGTGCCGAACTCGTCGGGATATCTGGACTGCGGAACCGGCGTCGCGTAGTCGCGCGCGCCGATGCGGGCGATGGCGTCGAGGATGGCGCGAACCGGGCGCATCAGGCGATTGCGCACGACGTAGACGCCGGCCATGGTCACGGCGAGAGCGATCAGGAACGCGAGCGACTGCACGATGAGTTTGGTGAGCGCCGTCCCCTGAACCGACTCGGCGCGCGCGATCGACTGGTCCAGCGCCTTGGTCGCGACCCCGACGATGGACGCGAACGGCGACTGGCAGAGCGTGTTCCACTCCGAGGCGGGCATCGCGGGCTTGCCGCTGCCGTCGAAATTCTTGGTGAGCTCGCCGATCTGTTTCAGCACGCCGTCGGTCTTGGCCTGCGCGTCCTTCGCTGCGGTGACCAGCTCCGCCGACACGTCAGGTGCTGCCAGCAACTCGCCCATGCCGGCCCAGCCGGAGGCGATGGTGCCGTCCCATTGCGCCAACGATCGCTTCTGGGTGTCGTCGAGCGGCTTGCTGCTGTTGACGTTCGAACGCAGCACCGAGCAATGGATGCCATAGCGGTCGCGCACCTGCCAGGCAAAGCGGCGGACCTGGATCATGCGGGCGATGTAGGGATCGTTCATCCAGGCGCGGTTCGACACCGCGGTGGAGGCGAGGTTGGCCGTATCGATCACCTTGGTGACGGCATCGTACCAGGAGTTGGTTCGCTCGATCTTGCGCTCGGCGCGCGGGCGCTTGGCCTCGTCGTAGAACAACTGGAATTGCGGCGCGGCATCGTTCCAGCGCTGCTTCAGCGTGCTGGCGAGCTCGTCACGGCGGGCAAATTCGACGGTCGAGAGCGCAGCACCGACGGCGTCATAGCCGCCCTGCTCGGCCTTCTCCGCCGCCTCCAGTTTGGCGCGCGGATCGTCATCGCCGAGGATCGCGCTCTGGGCATCGCCGCGATTGTTGCGCAGGGAGAGCACGCCCTGGAAGATCGCCTTGTCGGCGGCGGCAAGCCGCGCGGTCTCGAGACTGTCGCTGTAGCGGCCGAAGGCGCCGAACATCTGGATTGCCGTAGAGGCCAGCGCACCGACCGCCAGCAGGGCCATCAAGGTCAGGAGAAGCGAGCTTACCGATTTCTTAAACATTGCCATGAGTCACAAGAGGTCGCGGGAGAGGCCACCTTGCATCGCGACATGCCAATGTTTCGTTAAGGTTTTAATTGAATGGGAGCGATTCCGCCTGCATCCATTCGGGCGCCCCGCGACCTTCCCAGGCAACCTCGCTTACGCAACCTTGGTGAAATCCGGCGGACGACGCTCCGCAAAAGCCGTAAACGCCTCGCGCGCTTCGGCGGTGCGCAGGCGCTGCGCGAACTGCTCGCCCTCCGCATTCATCTGCGCGACCAGCGCCTCGCCGTTGCGCATCAGCTTCTTGGTCGCGGTGAGCGCGCCGGCCGGCTGGCGGGCCAGACGCTGCGCCAGCGCGAGGGCCTCGGCGTCGAGCCTGTCGAGCGGAACCACGCGATTGGCGAGGCCCCATTCCAGCGCGGACTTCGCCGGCACGGTCTCCCCAAGCGCGAACATCTCGTAGGCGCGGGCATAGCCGATCCGGGCCGGCATCAGCAGACTGGAGGCGGCTTCAGGAACCAGCGCGAGGCTGACGAAGGGCGTAGACAATTGCGCGTTGTCGGCGAGCACGACGAGGTCGCAATGCAGCAGCATCGTGGTGCCGACACCGACGGCGCGGCCCTGCACCGCGGCCACCAGCGGCCGGGTGCAACGCGCCAGCGACTGGATGAAGCGCACGACGTTGCGGCTTCCTTCCGACTTGCCCGCTGCGACGGCCGCGAACTCGCCGACATCGTTGCCGGCGGTGAACATGTCACCCTCGCCGCGGATCAGGATCACACGGGCGGACGGATCGGCCTCGGCGGATTCGATGGCATCGGCAAGCTTGCCGTACATCGCATCGGTCAGCGCGTTCTTCTTGTCGGGACGCGCAAGGGTGAGGGTGATAATTCCGTTGCTGTTCTCGATCCGGACATGCTCGGTCATGGCTCTGCTCCTTGGTGTTCGTCTGAAGGCTGTTCATTTGAAGATCTTGGAAACTTGTCCTGAATGCTCGTCAGCCAACGCGCGACGATGTCGATCTCCGCAGCAGTAAATCCGTCCGTCAGCGCCGCGTTGATCGTCGCGGCCGAAGTCTTCGCCTGCGCCAGCGCGCTGCGCCCCTTCGGCGTCAGCCACACCCGCCAGGCGCGGCCGTCCTCGCGATCGGCGCGCCGCTCGATCAGCTTGGCCGCTGCCGTGCGATCGACGAGGCCTGAAATGCCGGCTGGCCCCATATCGAGCGCCGCGCCCGCCTCGCCCATCAGGACGCCGTCCTGCCTGCCGAGGATGAACAGCAGCCCGGCTTGCGCCGGCGTCACCTCGCTCTCGGGCTGCGACGCCATCCAGCGCTGCAACCGGCGTTGCGCGACGCTTAGCAGATAGATCAGCCGATGAGGCCTCGCCCCGGCGTCTTTATTTCGCATGCGAAATAGATAGTCGATGCGGATCGGATTGTCAAAAGGGGCGCCTTAGGGCGATTTGGCGCGGCACCCATCCAAAAACAGGGCCGCGCTGGTCTGCACGCGACGCTCGATCTGCTTGCGTGACGGCAGCGGCATGCCGCCGTAAATCGCGGCACGCTGTGGTGCGGACGCGACCATGCCGATCAGCATGCCGGCCACTTCCTCGACATCGTCGATGACGATCCGCTTGCGCTTGACCTGAAGGCGCAGCCAGCCGGCAAGTGCCTTGGCAGTGCGCGAAATGCCGTTCAGGTAGAAGTTTGCAGCGAGCTCGGGAAATGTGGCGGATTGCTGCAGCACCATGCGCTGCAGCGCCACGACCTCCGGATCGAGCGCGAGATCGGCGCAGGCCAGCAGCGCAGCGCGCAGGCCGGTTTCGATGTCGACCTCGTCGCTGGCCTGGAGATCGACCGCAGACAGCAGCCGCTCGAGCCTGTCGGCGCACATCGCCTCGAACAACGCGGCCTTGCCCGGGAACAGACGATAGAGCGTCTTGGTCGAGATGCCGGCGCGGCGCGCCAGCTCTTCGGTGCTGGTCGCCGCATAGCCTTCGACGGCGAACGTGTGCCGCGCGGCTTCGAGGACGATCCGCGTCGTCTCCTCGTCGCTGCGCACCGGCGGCCGTCCGCGCGGACGGCACTCGCTTTCCGGTTTTGCACTTTCCGATTTTGCCTGAGCCATGCTTTTAAATGACGCCTGTCATTCCATTGACAAATCCAAAGCTAGTCTCATTTTGGAAATTATCAAGTTTCCTAATTCAGGGGAGTCGGCCATGACCGTCCACACCACCCCAGCTATTGCTGCCCAAACCGCCACTCCCGCGACCGCGCTAGAGGGCGTTCTGCCCGCCGCGCCGACCCGCGCCTCCGGACAAAAGCTCAATCTCCGCAAGCTGTTGCTGATGGGGGCCGCGGCTGTCGCGCTCGCCGGCGCAAGTTGGTACGGCTACGACTATTGGACCGTCGGGCAGTACCTCGTCTCCACCGATGACGCCTATGTGAAGGCCGACAACACCACGATCGCGCCGAAGGTCAGCGGCTATCTCAACCGGGTCCTCGTCGCCGATAACGAGCATGTGAAGGCCGGCCAGGTGCTGGCCCGGATCGACGACCGCGACTTCAAGGTGGCGCTCGACCAGGCCAGGGCCGATGTCGCCGCCGCGAATGCGACGGTGACGAGCAAGGAAGCGCAGCTCGACGTTCAGGACGCCGCGATCGCCGCGGCGCGCGCGACCATCGACGTCGACAATGCCGCAAAGGTTTTCGCCAAGCAGGAGAACAAGCGCTACACCGACCTTGCCGCGACCGGTTATGGCAGCGTGCAGAACGCGCAGCAGGCGCAAGCACGCGACGCCGGCGCGGACGCGACGATCGCCCGCGACAACGCCAACCTGATCTCCGCGCAGAAGCAGGTCGATCTCCTCAAGGCCGAGATCGTGCAAGCCAAGGCCAACGCCGCGCGCGCAGCCGCAATCCAGCAGCAGGCGGAGCTCAATCTCGGCTACACCACGATCGTCTCGCCGATCGACGGCGTCGTCGGCAACCGTTCCTTGCGCATCGGCCAGTTCGTGCAGGCGGGCACGCAGCTGATGTCGATCGTGCCGGCTGATGGCGCCTATGTCGTCGCCAATTTCAAGGAGACGCAGCTCACGCACGTGCAGGCGGGACAGGCGGTCGACATCGAGGTCGACATGTTCCCGGGCCAGGTGGTGCACGGCCATGTCGATTCCATCGCACCCGCGAGCGGCCAGGAGTTTGCGTTACTGCCGCCTGACAACGCCACCGGCAATTTCACCAAGGTGGTGCAGCGCATCCCGGTCAAGATCGCGCTCGACGCCGCGCATGGCCCCGCGATTGCGCTGCGGCCCGGCATGTCGGTGATCCCGACCATTGCAACACGTTCGATTGCGCCGGCCGCCAACGCGGCCGCGGCGCCCAAAGCGAAGCTCGTCTCCGGAGGGTCGTGCCATGTCAAACAGCCTCTCACTTTCGACGCCAGCAACACCGGCCGCGACGCCTGATCGCCCCGTTGCCGATCCCAATCGCGCGAGCGCCGCGGTCTGGGTCGCCGTGCTCGCCGCCATGATCGGCTCGTTCATGGCGATCCTGAACATCCAGATCACCAACGCCTCGCTCGCCAACATCGAGGGCGGCATCGGCACCGGTGCGGACAACGGCTCCTGGATCTCGACGTCCTATCTGATCGGCGAGATCATCGTGATCCCGCTGACCGATTATCTGAGCCGGGTGTTCTCGTTCCGCCGCTACATGCTGGCGAGTGCGACGCTGTTTGCCGCGTTCTCGGTCGCCTGCGCCTTCACCCATGATCTTCCCTCGATGATCGCGATGCGCGGCCTGCAAGGCTTTGCCGGCGGCGTGCTGATCCCGATGGCGTTCACGCTGGTGCTGACCAAGCTGCCGAAGCCGCAGCAGCCGGTCGGCCTCGCGATCTTCGCGCTGTCAGTCACCTTTGCCCCCGCGATCGGCCCGACCATCGGCGGCTACCTCACCGAGACCTACGGCTGGCGCACCATCTTCTTCGTCAACGTGATCCCGACCGCCGTGATGGTGGCCGCACTCTATCTGACGCTTGAGAAGCAGAAGATGCAGCTCGGCCTCCTGAAGGAGGGCGACTGGGCCGGCATTTTCACGATGGCGATCGGACTGTCGGCGCTGCAGGCGGTGCTCGAGGAAGGCAACAAGGACGACTGGTTCTCATCGCCTTTCATCGTCAAGCTGGCAGTGATCGCAGCCGTTAGCCTGACGCTGTTCGTTACGATCGAGCTCACGATCGAAAAGCCGCTGATCCGTCTGCGCCTCCTCAAGCAGCCCAATTTCGGTTTCGGCACCATCGCGATGACCATGGTCGGCTTCGCGCTGTTCGGCTCGGTCTACATCCTGCCCGCCTATCTCGGCCAGGCGCAGGGCTACAACGCCGAGCAGATCGGCAACGTGCTGGCCTGGACCGGCCTGCCGCAACTCGTGCTGATCCCGCTGATCCCGATACTGATGAAGCGCTTCGACACGCGCTACATCGCGATCATCGGCCTACTGATCTTCGCCTATAGCTGCTTCATGAACATTGCGATGTCACCGGACTATGCCGGCGACCAGCTCTGGGTCCCGAACATCGTCCGCGCGGTTGGACAAGCCATGGTGCTGACGCCGCTGACCTCGGTGCTGACGGGCGGCATCGCGCCGCAGGATGCAGCCGCGGCCTCCGGCATCAGCAACATGTTCCGCAATCTCGGCGGCGCGATCGGTACGGCGACGCTCGCGACCATCATCACCAAGCGCGAGCAGTTCCACTCCAACATCATCGGCCAGTCGGTCACCCTCGGCCGGGAGGAAGTCCGCGCCCGCATCGCGCAGATGACGGACTATTTCATGGCTCACGGCGTACCGGACCCCCATGCCGCGCGCGAGCAGGCCATCATCGCGCTCGGCAAGACGGTGAAACGCCAAGCGCTGGTGATGGGCTATTCCGACGCGTTTGCGGTGATCGGCGCGGTGCTGGTAATCGCCGCAATCGCGGTGTTGCTGACGCGACGGGCGAAGGCGGCGGGCGGGCCGGCGCACTAAGACCTCGTCCATTGTTTGCAATTTGTCGCGGCCGTCACGCTTGACGGCCGCTTCTTTTTGTGTTCCCTATTCGTTCTGTTCAATCATAGATTGTCCAGGAGACCTTTCGTGATGAATAGTATGCGTGGCGCGACCCAGCAGAGCCAGCTCATCATTCATAATGACGACGATACGCCGGATCAGTTCGTGATGGATCTGCTCCGTCAGGTCTTCGGCAAATCGGAGCGCGAAGCGCGTGCGCTGATCACTCAGATCGAGCAAAAGGAAAGGGCGGTCTGCGGGCCTTACCCGCAATCCGTCGCCGAAGTCCTTTTCAAATCCGCGCAACAATCCATCGGCCAGGCCGGCCACCGATTGCAGGTCACGCTTGAGGTGATCGAGACTGCTTGCGAACTGTGTGGCAAACCCGAGGGACAGACGGATGTTCGTATCGGCAATCGCACCGTCTGGCTGTGCAGCGAATGCATGCGTGCCGCGGGCGAGCCCTCGAGCGAACAGGAAGAAGATTTCGACTTTGCTTGCGACGTTCTTGATTGGCATTTTGCCGGCACCTCACGCAGCAAGCTCGTGACGACGATCCGCCAATTTCCCGGCCATATGCGGGTCGATGTCCAGGCGGCGGTAGATCGGCTGTTCGGCAAGGCCATCCGGTTGTTCGGACTGAACGAGGAACAGCGCTACGAAACGCTGTCGATTTCGCGGCTCCTCAAGGACGGCCGCTATGCGGTCGCGATTGCCCCGCTGCAATATTCCGACGTCGACGTCGGCGAGAAGAGCCCGGTCAAGTGTCTCGATAACGGACTGTGGCTATGCGAGCAGGATCATCTCCGCTATGCGGTTTTGCTAAGCGCACACCGCGAGTACAGCCGGGAGCCGGGAATTCGGATTGAGATCCTGGTACCGTCGGGCACCGCGGGCGCGGCTCTCGTCCAGCAATGCTTTCGTGAACTGGAAGAGGCCGTACAGGCCGCGCGGACCTATCGCGGCAAGATCCTGTCGCTCGATGCCGATTCCGACTATCGCGGGCGCTCGCGCGGGATCACAGTGCATCGATTGCCGGCGGTCGCGCGGGACGAAGTCATCCTGCCGGAGCAGACCCTGCGGCTGCTCGATCGCAATGTGCTGAGTTTCGTCAACACCCGCGAACAGTTGCGCCGGCTCGGACAGTCGACCCGCAAGGGCATTTTGCTGTACGGGCCGCCGGGCACCGGCAAGACCCACACGATCCGCTATCTCGCGACGCATTTGCCCGGGCATACGACGCTGATCATCACCGCCGAGCAGATCGGCCTGCTCGGCGCCTATATGGGACTGGCACGGCTGCTCCAGCCGTCGATGGTCGTGATCGAGGATGTCGATCTGATCGCCCGCGATCGCGATGACATGGGACCGTGCGAAGAATCCATGCTGAACAAGCTACTCAACGAGATGGACGGGCTGAAGGAGGATGCGGACATCCTGTTCGTCCTGACCACCAACCGTCCGGAGGACCTCGAAGGCGCCCTCGCCGGCCGCCCCGGTCGCATCGATCAGGCGATCGAAGTGCCGCTTCCCGACGAGACCGGCCGCGGCAAGTTGGCGCGGCTCTACGGCAAGGGATTGCCGCTCGTCGATGCGGTCGTCGCCGAGGCGGCCCGCCGCAGCGAGGGCACAAGCTGCGCGTTCATCAAGGAGTTGATGCGGCGGCTGGCGCAGGCGAGCATCGCGCGCGACGGCGGCAATTCCGTCGTCTCGGCCGACATCGACGAGGCACTTGACGACATGCTGTTCTCCGGCGGCCGGCTCAACGCACGGTTACTGGGCGGCGCGCAGGCGATGGCTACCGGCTGACGCCTCGTCCGAGGTGCCGCGCCTGCTACGGCGCGCAGGTGAAGCTTGCCGCCTCTGTGACAGGGCCGCTCTTATAATGCGGCCAGGCCGGCCAGCGGCACAACGGCAGCGACCGCGACACCGCAAACGACGGCGCCTCGACCTTCTGCTCGGCAACTTCGAGATCGCCGGGCGCCTTGCCCTTTTCGACCCAATCGACCAGCACGCTCAGCATGTCGACATTGGCCGGCGCACCGGAGCCGACATGGTCGACGCCGGGTGCGGTGTAGAGCCGCGCGAATTCCGCCGTCTCGGCCTTGCCGAGCTTGCGCTCGACGCTCTCGAAATAGCGGATGCCGGCATAGGGGTTTTGCGCGTAGTCGGCCATGTGCTCCAGCATGATCAGCCGGCCACCGCGGGCACGGAAACCACTGAGATCGGGATCGGTCGAATCCATCAGGCCCGAGACCTCGAGCAGCCGCGCCTTGTGGTCCTCCACCTTGTAGGTGGTGACGTCGAGCTTCGGATCGCGCGCGAACACGTATTGCGTGCCACCGGCACCATAGATCCAGGCGATGCCGTTGTTGGGCGCAGGCGGCTGCGCCGGCGGCGCGGTGCCGAGCCACCACGCCGTCCAGCCGCCGGTTGGCCCGGCCGCCGGCGTGTCCTCGCCCGAGACGCCCCAGCCCGGATAGTCGTCGAGGCCATTGGCAAGCGTGAACGGGAATTTGTAAGTCGCGTGCAGCGTGTTCACGGCCTTGATCTGCGCCTCGGTGAGGCACTGATCACCGCTCTGGCCAGTCGCGCAACGCAGCGTCTCGACCTTGAACGCCGCCTTGCAGCCGACGGGATCGTGCACCAGCGCGCGGTCGGAGCCGTCGGCCTTGTCGCATGCCGCCCGCACCGCATCGCCGACGAGCCTGACCTGCACGGGATTGATCCAGCCCTCCCCCATGGTCGCAAGACCCGCGCGCGTGCCGGCATGCTGCAGGCCGACCCAGTTGATCACGGGCACGCGGGCGAAGATGCCGTCGAAATCGTCGGGGTAACGCTGGGCCATGGTCAAGCCCTCGCGTCCCCCTTCGGACGAGCCCATGAAGTAGATTTTTTCGGGCCTCTTGCCGTAGGCGCGCTCCATCAGCGTGACCGCCACATCACGCACCTTCTTGTAGGCGCGGTGTGCAAAATTCTCGAACGCTTCGTCGTTGAGCGCGAACAGCTGCGGCAGCTCGCCCGGCCTGGTCTCGTGGCCGGAATCGGTGCCATAGGTGACGAAGCCCTGCGCGAGCGGCGACGGCTTGTCGAAGGGATAGGCCGGCGGCAACCCCAGGCCGGTGATCAGCACGCCATTAAACCCGCCGCCGCCATATTGCACCGAGCGGCCGTTCCATTCGACAGGCAGATTAACCTGGAATTTGATCGGCGGCGCCTTGGGGTCGACAGGGTCGATATGACCGAGCAGCTTGCAGAAAGCGGGATTGGCGGGGATGACACGGCCCGACGGGGTCGGCCCGCGTTCGGCAACCGCCAGAGAGGACGGTGCCAGCAACGTCGCGGAATCGATCTTCACGGCAGCGGCGCCGCCGGCGAGACCTTTGCAAACCGTGTCCGCATCCTCCGCCAGCGTCACGGCGAACGCGCTGCTCGCCCCCATCGCGGCCACGGCACCTAGCCACACGCTCAGCTTCGCAATCCTGCGCGCCATCGTTTCCATCCCTGTTGCTTATCGTTCAGGCGGACAATTCAATGCAGGACGTGCCGGCCGTCAATCTCCGCGACTGATGGTGCGACCGCCATCAACGGAAACCTCCGGGACGCCGGACCGGCCCTGCCTACGCCCCGTAGAAGTTTGAATTCCATGCGAAATCTTGCCCTGCCGCGAACTCGGGCGGCATCGCCAACGACCAAATCCACAGGCTGTCATCAATCTGTCATACGACCTGGAGTTACCTGCCGGCGGGGTCGGCATGCTATCATGACCGCAGAGAACAAGGAGCGAGTGGTGAGCGAAACGATCAATCTCCCGGCGTTGCCGACGGATGCCTCCGCGGTCACACGCATCAAGTCCGAGATCGACATTTCGGATCGCTCGCGCCTCGTGACGTTCGGCGAGCGGGCCCAGCGCTCTGTGGTCGAATTCGCCGACCGCATTCTCGCCCAGACTCAGAACCGCGAGCTCGGCGCCACCGGCAAGCTGCTGACCGACATCCTCGGCAAGGCGCGCGGGCTCGACCCGGCCGATCTCAAGGACAAGGGTTTTCTGACCCGCCTGTTCTCGTCGGCGGAGGCGCGGCTGCGCCGCTTCACCGAGCAGTTCAACGACGTCGCCTCGCAGATCGACCGCGTCTGCGTCGAGCTCGACCGCAACAAGGAGGTCCTGCGCCGCGACATCGCCATGCTCGACGATCTCTACGAACAGACCCGAGGTTCACTCGGACAGCTCGACGCGCACATCGCCGCCGGCAAGGCCTTCACCGAGGAGTTTCGTGGCGGCAAGCTCGTCGAGATGGAGCGGAACGCGAAGGCGCAAGCCGCCGGCAGCGACGCCATACTGGCTGCGCAGACCTATCAGGACGCGGTCCAGGCGCTCGACCGGCTCGAAAAACGCGTCTTCTATCTCCAGCAGGCGCGCCAGATCGGCATCCAGCAGCTGCCGCAAATCCGCATCGTCCAGTCCGGCGACGAGACGCTGATCGAGAATTTGCAGGCCACGACCGAGCTGACGATCCCGGTGTGGAAGCAGAAGATGATCCTGCTGCTCGGCCTGAACCGGCAGAAGTCGGCGCTGGAGCTGCAAAAGACCATCACGGATGCGACCAACGAGATGATGCGCCAGGCGTCCGAGATGATGAAGACCCAGGCGATCGAGATCGAGAAGCAGTCGCAGCGCGGCATCATCGATATCCAGACCCTGGAGAAGACCAACAGGGACCTGATCGACACCATCGCCGGTGTACTCACCGTGCAGGAGCAGGGCCGCACCAAGCGCGCCGAGATCGAGCACCGGATGGCGGAACTGACGGACGAATTGAAGACCGCGATCTCCAAGGCGCCTTGATGCGTCTCACGCAACGGTTTCTCGATGAAGCGTCTGCATAAGAACTGCGGCATGAAGGCTCGCCCATGAGAATTGTCCGTTTCCTGCGGCACCCGTTGGCGCTGCTCGCAGCCGTGCCGCTGATGACCGCGCTGCTGTCGGGCTGCGGCGGGCCAGGGCCGCAATTCACGATCCTCTCGGGCTCGGAGAACGACATCCTCGAACCGCTGGTGCAGGAGTTCTGCAAGTCGCGCAATGTGACCTGCACCATGCGCTATCAGGGCTCGCTCGACATTGCGCTTGCGCTGAAGGCCGGCGATCCCGGCGCCGACGCGGTCTGGCCGGCCGCCTCGATCTGGATCGACATGTTCGACACCACCAGGCGCGTGAAGATGGTGAAGTCGATCGTACAGATGCCCGTTATCCTCGGCGTCCGCCGTTCCAAGGCGGAGTCACTTGGCTGGATCGGCGCCAAGGTCACCGCCAAGGACATCCTCGCCGCGGTCGAGGGCGGCAAGCTGAAATTCCTGATGACCTCGGCGACCCAGTCGAATTCGGGAGCCGCGGCCTATCTCGCAATGCTGGCGGCCGGCATCGGCAAGCCCGACCTGATCGAGGCCGGCGATCTCGACAAGCCCGAGGTGCTGGCAACGGCGCGCGGCCTGCTGAAGGGCGTTGAGCGCAGCGCAGGCTCGAGCGGCTGGCTCGCCGATCTCTACCGCGACGGCGAGCGCAGCGGCGCACATTACCAGGCGATCTGGAACTACGAAGCCGTCATCAAGGAAACCAACGACAGGCTGATCGCCGACAATCACGAACCGCTCTATGCGATCTATCCCGCCGACGGCGTGGCCGTCGCCGATTCGCCGCTCGGCTTCGTCGATCGCGGCCGCGGCAAGGACGTCGAAGGCTTCTTCACTGGCCTGCAGGCCTTCCTGCTGAGCGGCGACGCGCAAGGCAGGATCGCCAAGACCGGCCGGCGCGTCGAGATCGGCCGCGCCACGCCGCTTGCCGCCGATCCAAAAACCAATCTCGATCCATCGCGGCCGGTGACCGTGATCCGGCCGCCGGAGCCGGCGGTGATCCAGAAGGCGCTGCTGATCTATCAGGAGGCGCTGCGCCGGCCGTCGCTGACCGCGCTGTGCCTGGATGTTTCCGGCAGCATGCAAGGCGCCGGCGAGACCAGCTTGCTCGACGCCATGCGCTTCCTGCTCACACCCGCGCGGACGCGTGAGGTGCTGGTGCAATGGACGAAGTCTGATCAGATTCTGATCCTGCCATTCAGCGATCATGTTCTGTGGACGGCGCGCGCCAGCGGTGAAGACAGCGAGCAGACCGGCCTGCTCGCGCGCGCGCTCGAATTGCGTGCCAACGGCGGCACCGATTTCTATACCTGCGGCGCGCAGGCGCTCGCCTTGATGAAGCCGATGCTCCAGGACGGCCAGCATCTGCCGGCCATCGTCATCATGACGGATGGCAAGAGCCAGGGATCGATGTCGACATTCGAAAGCGCCTGGCGTGTGGACGGACACCGTGTACCGGTGTTCGGCGTGACGTTCGGCGCCGAGGTCGATCGTGCCCAGCTCGACAATCTGGCAAAGTTGACCGGAGGCCGCGTGTTCGACGGCAGCAAGAGTCTCACCGACGCGTTCCGCGCCGTACGAGGGTACAACTGAATGGCCGCAATGCCATCCGGGCTTGGCTGGATCGCCGGTGGAGTGGCGGCCGCGGTGCTGCTGCCGTCGCTGGCGATCGGTCTCGCCATGCCGTTCTGGATCGCGCTTGCGATCAGCGCGGCCGCGGGTGGCGGCATCGTCGTTGCACTGGCGCCGAGGAACCGGTTTGCCGCGCTGGAAGCCAGTGGCGTCGCGCGCGGCAAGATCGAGTTCGCAAACGAGCTGCTCGCCGAAGCCGAGCCGCTGGCCGAGCAAATGGAGCATACCGCGTCCGCAATCCGCACCCGCGCGGTCGCCGATCGCATCCGTCATCTGGTGACGATCGCTCGCGACATCTTCGCTGCCATCGAGCGCGATCCGCTGCGGCTCGACCGGGTGCGACGGTTCCTGACCTATTACCTGCCGCGTGCGGCCGAGATCGCCGAAGCATATCGCGCGCTGGAGAAGAGCACTGTGCCCGACACCGCGCGGCTTGCCGCCACCGGCGACATGATCGACCGGCTGGACGTTGCCTTCACCCGCTATGCCGCCAATCTCCAGGACGCCGACCTCGACAAGCTGGACATCGAGCTGAAGCTGTTGAAAAGCTCGCTCGACGAGGATCTCGGGCCAGCGCAACGGGCCGCCCCGGTCGAGACCAAGAGAGGAACTTCCTGATGGCTATCTCGCGCCGCGCCTTCGGCATCGGTCTTGTCGCCGCGAGCGCGGCAGCAACCGGCGGCTACGTTTATCTGCGCGAGCATCCCGAGATCGCCGGCCGCTTCGGCGAAGCCAAGCGGCTGTTCGGCTTTGCCGGTGGCGAGAAGGAAGGTTTTCTCGCGAATGCGCGCGTCAAGAATGTGCTGGAGCGCCGCTTCGGACTGATCCTCGACGGCCGCCGCGCCGGCTCGGTCGAAATGGTCCGCGAGCGCGCGCTGCTCGACCAGAAACCCCAATTCCTGTGGCCGTCGTCCTCCGTGCTGGTCGAAGTGGCGCGGTCGTCGGGCGTCAAGATCTCGCGCGACCAGGTGATCTTCAACTCGCCAATCGTGCTCTATTCCTGGGATCGCATTGCCGAGGGCCTGGTGAAGGGCGGCATCGCCCAGCCTGCCGGCGGGCCGCGCTACACGGTAGATCTATCGAAGCTGCTCAAAGCCATCATCGCCGGCGAAAACTGGTCTTCGATCGGCGTCGCGGACCTGTTCGGTCGCGCCCGCGTGGTCTCGACCGACCCGAACAAGTCCAATTCGGGCTTCATGTTCGCTGGCCTTGCGGCGAGCCTGTTGTCGGGCGACGTGGTGATGCCGGAGACGCTGAGCAAGATCGACGGCGATGTCGCCACCATCTTCCGTCGCATGGGTTTCAAGCCGCCGTCGTCGGGCAAATTGTTCGACGACTATGTCGCCGGCGGCCCGGGCGCGCAGCCGCTGATCGTCGGCTATGAAAACCAGCTCGTCGAATGGGTGCTCCAGGACGCGGAGCGCTGGAAACGGCTCGAGGCCAATGCGCCGGCCAAGCCCGTCATCCTCTACCCGCAGCCCACGGTGTTCTCGGGCCATCCGCTCATCAGCATCGAGCGCCAGGCCGACGAGCTGATCGAGGCCCTGATGAGCGAGAGCCTGCTCGAAATGGCCTGGGAAGACCACGGCTTCCGTGGGCCGCTCGGCACCATCGGCAAGGCACGCAACGCATTGTTGCAATCGCGCCTGCTCGAACGGATCGACGCCGTGCTGCCGATGCCGGATGCGCCTGTGATGTTGGCGCTGCTGGACCGGCTGGCGGCATAGGCGGCGGCGTTCCCTCGATTAAAACGATCCCAGCGCTTCGCCCAGCGCGATCACGGCCACCAGCGCCAGCAGCGACGACACGATACCGACCATCACGATGTCGAAATAGCTGTCACGATGCGTCAGGCCGCAGATCGCGAGCAGGCTGACCACCGCGCCGTTGTGCGGCAGGATATCCAGCGTCCCCGAGCCGATCACCGCGACGCGGTGCATCAGCGCAAGATCGATGCCGGTGTGCGAGGCAAGCTCGACATAGGTCGGGCCGAGGGCGTCGAGCGCGATGGTCAGGCCGCCGGACGCGGAGCCGGTCAGCGCCGCAAGGATGTTGGTTGCGACCGCGAGCGACACCAGCGGGCCGCCCTCGATCGCGAGCACCCAGTCGCGCACCGTTTCGAAAGCCGGCAGCCCCGCGATGACCGCGCCGAATCCGACCAGGCTTGCGACGCTGAGCGCCGGCAGCACCGATGCATTGGCACCGGCGTCCATGGTCTGCCGCAGCGAGGGAAGCCGGGTCCAGTTCAGCACGATGGTCGCGACGATGGCGGCGCCAAGCGCGACACTGACCGACCATACGCCGGCGACCGCGGCGAGCGATGTTCCACCGAAGCGCTGCTCGCTCAGATACGAAACGTCGAGCCGCGGCAGCACCAGCAGCGACATCACGAGATTGACGGCCACGACGACGGCCAGTGGCAGGATGGCGCTCGCCACCGGAGACGCCGCTTCGCTGCGGCGTCCATGCCGGATCTCGGCCGGATCGAACTCGCGCGCGGTCGTCGCGCGTTCGCGGACCAGCTCGTCATCGGCAGCGCGTTCGGCCGCGCCCTGCACGTCCTCGCCATACCCTTCCCCGGCGCGGCGGGCTTTGGCTTCGGCCCGACGCAGCCACCACAATCCTGTCCCGAGCATGATCAGGGAGGCGACGATGCCCAGCCCCGGCGCGGCAAACGGAGTGGTGCCGAAGAACGGCATCGGGATCGCGTTCTGGATCGATGGCGTGCCCGGCAGAGCGGACATGGTGAAGGTGGATGTGCCCAGCACGATCGCGGCCGGGATCAGACGCCGCGGAATTGAAGCCGCACGAAACAGCGAGCGCGCCATCGGGACGATGACGAAGAACGCGACGAACAGGCTGACGCCGCCATAGGTGACCATCGCGCCGGCCAGCACGACCGCGAGGATCACGCGGCGCTCGCCGAGGCGTTGCGCCATAAAGCCCGCCACCGAGGCTACCGCGCCGCTGTCGTCCATCAGCTTGCCGAAGACGGCGCCGAGCAGGAAGATCGGGAAGAACTGCGCCAGGAAACCGGCCGCATTCGCCATGTAGATTTGCGTCAGATTGGCCAGCAATGGCTCGCCGCCGAACAGCGCGGCAACAAGTGCGGCGAACGGCGCAAGCAGCAGCACGCTCCAGCCGCGGAAGGCGAACAGGACGAGCAGGCCGAGGCCGACGAGAATGCCGAGAAGCCCCACGCCTCAGCACTCCGCCAGGAGGACGTCGAGATCGGCCGTCGAACGCTGGCCGACGTCGTTGCCATGTTCGTCGAGAAACGCCTGCGCCGCCTGACGCCCTTCATCGCGCAGCATCGAGACAAATTCCCATTCAGCATTGAGCTTCGATGACGCGCCGAACTTCGCCAGCATGTCGCTCTTGACGCGATGCGTTCGCATTTGCGCCCAACGCGCGCCCTCGCCGCTGCCGGGGTCGGCGGCCTGCCGCAGCAGCGCGATCATGCGCAGCTCCTTCATCAGCGGCGAGTTGAAGGAAATCTCGTTCAACCGATTGAGGATCTCCGCAGCCGTCCTCGGCTGTTCCAGCGTTTCAGTCGGATTGATCTGCACCAGGATGGTGTCATGCGCGTCGCTTTCGCGAATGAGCGGCGTGATCGTCGGGTTGCCGGCGAAGCCGCCGTCCCAATAGGGCTCGCCCTCGATCTCGACCGCACGGAACATGGTCGGCAGGCAGGCCGATGCCAGCAGCACCTCGGCGGTGATCTCGGCATTGCGGAAGATGCGCCCTCGGCCGGTCCGCACCCGCGTCGCGGTGATGAACAGTTTGATCGGCGAGCGCGCGAGCCTTGCGAAATCGACGCTCTCGGCCAGAACCTTGCTCAGCGGATTGTATCCGCTCGGATTGAGATCGTAGGGCGAGAGCACGCGCGACATCAGATCGGTGAGGATGTAGAAGGGCGACGTATCGAGCGTCCAACGTCCCATCAGCCGATCAAGCGGCGAGCGTTGCAGCGGACTAAAGGCGGCGGTTTTCGACACGCGGCGCCAGTATTTTTCAAGCGCATCGCGCGCGCCTTCGGCGCCACCGGCGGTCCACCCGTCCGCCAGCACCGCCGCATTCATCGCACCTGCGGATGTTCCGGAGATCGCGACGATGCTGAGCCACTTCTCTTCCAGCAGGCGATCAAGCACGCCCCAGGTGAAGGCACCGTGCGAACCGCCGCCTTGAAGCGCGAGATCGATCAGTACGGTGTCCCGTTCCATGGGCGGCACTCACGCAACTGAAATTCAAATTCGACATGATGTGGAACATGTCGAATTCGACCGCAGTGTGGGAGCAATAGCCGCAGAATGCAACCGGAACGTGGGCCAGTTTAGTGTTCGAACACCAGTCGCGCGCCGACCGTGCCGTCGAGGGCGCTGATCTGCGCGAGCAGCGTCGCCGAATCCTGCCCCGCGAGATCGGCGTCGAGCACGACGTAGCCGAGATCGCCCGCGGTCTCCAGATATTGCGCGACGATGTTGATGTCGCGCTGGAGGAAGACCTCGTTCAGCCGCCGCAGCATGCCCGGCACGTTGCGATGGACATGGCTGAAGCGCGCGCCGGCGGGGCGCAGATGCAGCTGCACCTCCGGGAAGTTCACCGCGCCCATGGTCGAGCCCGTGATGAAATAATCGACCAGCTTGCGCGCGACCTCGCCGCCGATGCGCTCCTGCGCCTCCTCGGTCGAGCCGCCGATATGCGGGGTGAGGATGACGTTGCCGAGGCCCTGCACCGGGCTCTTGAAGCGATGGGCGTTCGAGGACGGCTCGACCGGAAACACGTCGATCGCGGCGCCGGCGAGATGGCCGTCGCGTAAAGAGCGAGCGAGCGCATCGAGATCGACCACGGTGCCGCGGCTGTTGTTGATCAGGAACGAGCCCGGCTTCATCGCCCGCAGCTCGTTTTCGCCGATCATGCCAGCGGTCTCCGGCGTCTCCGGCACGTGCAGGCTGACGACGTCGCTCTGTGCCAGCAGTTCGTCGAGCTTCTCGACCGGCTCGGTGTTGCCATGGCGGAGCTTGTCGGTGCGGTCGTAATAGATCACGCGCATGCCCATGGCTTCGGCGAGGGTCGAGAGCTGCGAGCCGATATTGCCATAGCCGATGATGCCGAGCGTGCGGCCCCGCACCTCGCGGCTGCCGGCCGCGGACTTGTCCCAGCCGCCATCATGCGCCGACACCGAACGTGGAAAGATCTGGCGCAGCAGCATCACGATCTCGCCGATCACGAGCTCGGCAACGCTGCGCGTGTTGGAGAACGGCGCATTGAACACGGGAATGCCGCGCTTGCGCGCCGCCATGAGATCGACCTGGTTGGTGCCCACGCTGAAACAGCCGACCGCGAGCAGCCCATCGGCGGCTTCGAGCACCTCATCGGTGATCTGGGTGCGCGAGCGGATGCCGAGCAGCGACACGCCCTTGAGCGCCCGGCGTAGATCCTCGCCATCGAGCGCCTTGGTCAGCCGCTCGACATTGGTGAAGCCCGCGCTCCGGAAGATATCGACGGCGCTGTCATTGACGCCTTCGAGCAGTAGTGCCTTCGCGCTCCGCTCAGGGTTTTGGCCTGGGGCTGGCATGGAATCTCCATAGGTGACGGCTTTGCCTGAGCACATAGACCGCGGACGGTGCGCAGCACAATAGGGCTTGGATACGGGGAGAAGATGGCGGGGCGGTAGTCAGATGACGTAGAATCCGTGCGTGCCGTCAAGGCGGAGCTGCTCGACAAGGCCATACTCCCAGTCGAGATAGGCCTGCATCGCGCGCTCGGCGACGTCGGTGCCTTCGTAGGGCCGCCGGTAGCGGTGGGCCGGGTCGGGCTTCGGCAGCACAAGCGGCGGACTGATCTCGAGCGCGCCGTCATAGCCGCCTTCGCGCACATAGACCTCCCAGCCCATCTGCGCGAGCCAGGATGCGGTCATGTCGGCGCGGACGCCCTTGTCGTCGGTCAGAAGGATGCGTGCGCCGCGCACCGGTGCGGCCATGTCGGTCTCCTGGACGAGCTGACCACCCGGATAATGCCGGAAGCCGGGAAGATGGCCGGCGGCATATTCCTCGGCGTCGCGCACGTCGAAGCGATAGAGCGTGCGATCCGTCTGCGCGACAAGCGCAGTCATCTCGTTTTCGCCGATGCGGCGGACGCCAGCGCGATAGGCGACGTCGCGGGCATTGGCCGGGCCGCCGTCGAACGGCCCGATCGCGCCGCGCCGGTCAGCACCGTGGTTGAGCGTGTGCCGCGCCAGCGTCCAGCCGATCGTGCCGTTGCGCAGCGCCCGCACCTTGTTGGGCACGCCGGCATTGATCAGCGACTGGGTGCCGATGATCGAGCGGGTGCGGCCGGCACAGTTGACGATGATGGTGGTCTCAGGATCGGGCGCCGCCTGCCCTGCCCGCAGCACCAGTTCCGCGCCGGGCACGCTGACCGAGCCCGGGATGTTCATGGTCGCGTATTCGTCGAAGCGGCGGACATCGAGGATAGCGATGTTGGCCTTGTCCGCGATCAGTTTTGCGACCTCATCGGCGCTGAACGACGGCGTGTGCCTGCGCGACTCGACCAGTTCGCCAAAGGCCTTGGAGTAAGAGTTGACGTCCTCAAACATTTGATAGCCGGCATCGCGCCAGGTTTTCAGTCCGCCGTCGAGCGCGCGAACGTTGGTGTAGCCGAGGGCGACGAGGCGCTCGGCACCTACGGCGACGAGGCCCTCGCCGTCATCATAGAGTACGATCGCCACGCCCTTGCGCGGCAGCCGCAGCTCGGCTTCGATGTCGATCCGGTCTGCGGCCATGTTGGCGGCGAACAGCGGATGGCCGGTGGCGAAGCCGGCCTCGTATCTGAGATCGAGCAGCGCGATCTCCTCGCCGAGCAGCAGCGCGCGGCGGATGTCGGCGGGGGTGACGGTCGGAAGCTTCATGGCGCGGACCTTGACGAGAGCGAGCCATGGGCTTTTGAACGATTGCGGCGGCCTTGGCTAGCCTTCGCGTCCGTTCACTCGCCCGGAACGAGGCGCCCGATCGGCGGCTGCGCCGGACGCCGCAGCTTGCGGCGCGACAGATAAAGCAAAATGCCGGTGACCGCGAACAGCGGCATCAGCGCCGCGGCGATCATGAAGGCGAGCTTTCCGGGCCAGCCCAAAATCGCACCGCAGTGGATATCGAGTACGCTCGCAATAGCCTTCTCGCCGAGCGTCTTGTCGGCATAGCGCTCCGCGGAGACCACCAGACCGGTAACAGCGTCGATGCGGAACTCATCGCGCACGGATTCGAGCTTCGAGTCCTTCTGCCACGACCGCATGCGTATCACCGTACCCGGACCGGCGGGCAGCGTCAGCAGTGCCCTGGAGAAGCGGCCGCCCTCCTCGCGCTGGAACGTCGACCACGCGCGATCGAACCCCATCGCCTGAGCCGGCTCAGTGCGGTCAGCCGCGCGCGGCTGCTTTGTGGGCATCTTGGGCTGCATCTTCGCCGCGGCCATTTGCGGGCGCGACAGCAGCCAGGCGACGCCATCCTTGTACCAGTCGAACGCGTACCACAGCCCGGTCAGCGTCATCACCAGATAGACCGGCAGCACCCAGGTGCCGATCACCGCATGCAGCGAGCGATGCAATCCGCGCCCGCTGAGACCGAGATTGGGCTTCAGCCACATCCTCACGCTGCCGGCACGGCGGGGCCAGCGCAGCACGAGGCCCGAAATGAGCATGACGATCAGGCCGAGCGCGGCGATGCCGGTGATCTGACGCCCCCAGCCCTTGGCGTCGCCGGGAATGAGCAGCCAGCGATGCAGCCTGCGGACGGTCGCAAAGAACTCCTCACCTCGCGGCGTACCGAGAGCGCGCGCATCATAGGGATCGACATAGAGCGACGACGGCCGCGCGCCCTGCTCGTCGCGGGCAAAGCGGAGACGCACCGCGGCGGACGGGTCGCTCGCCAGCGTGACAGCGGAGACCTTGCCGACGTCCTGCGCGGCTGACAGGCGCGCGATCAATTCGTCCGGCATCAGCACCGGCGCCGCCCGTGGCGCGACGTGCATGATGTCGGCGTTCAGATGATCGACGATCTCATCCTCGAAGCTCATGATAGCGCCGGTCAGCGCGATCAGGGCCAGCAGCAGCGCGAGCACGAGGCCAGCGATGGAATGGACCTGGTGGAGGGCGGCCTTGATGTGATGCCCCACCCTACTCATCGAAGCCAACCTTCTTGATCAGCGCGATCGCAGCCTGCTGACGTGCGGCGATCTGGTCGATCGGCGTCGCGTCGGCGATGAACGAGCCCATTTCGGCAACGACGGGCGCACGCTCCGCCAAAGCGAGCACGGGATACTCCAGCTCGGCGGCAGCAAAAATCCGCTGCGCTGCCGGCGTGACAAGGAATTCGAGGAATTGTCGCGCGCCGGCCGGATGCGGTGCGTGCTTCGCGATCGCCGCGCCGGTGAGGTTCACATGCGTGCCGCCGCCCGTGAATGTCGTCGGCACCGTCTTGACCTTCATCGCCCAGGTGCGCCAGTCGGCCCCTTCCCGTCCGTCACGCAATTGCGCCAATGCCACGGTATTTCCGATGCCGATCTCGCAAACGCCTTGCGCGATCTCGCGGATTACGTCGTTGTCCTTGCCATCGGGCTTGTGGGCGAGATTGGCCTTCAGGCCGGCAAGCCAGGCCTCCGTCGCGGCTTCGCCGTGATGGACGAGATAGGCCGCAACCAGCGCGACATTGTTCTGATGCAGCGGCGAGCGCATGCATAGTTTGCCCCGCCATTTGGAATCGACGAGGTCCTCATAGTCGATCGCCGCGAGCGCGCTGTCATTGCGCGCAAATACGACGCGCGGGCGGATGGCAAGCGTAACCCATTGCGCACCGCCACCGTGGAGATTTGCCGGAACAGCCTGCTCGATCAGCCCCGACGACATAGCCTGCGTCAGGCCGCGGGCCGAGAGCTGGGTCGTCTTGTCCAGCCCGATCGTCAGCAGGACATCGGCGAGCGACGCCTCGCCGTCCGACACCAGGCGTTTGACGAGGCTGTCTTCGACGAAGACGATTTTCGCCCTGATACCGCTGGCGGCCGTGAAAGCTGCAACGACAGGTTCGACCAGGGCAGCCTCCCTGGTCGAATAGAGCGTGATCTCCTCGGCGCGGCTCGCGGCCGCAGTGCAGGCAGACGCCAGCGCGATCAGGGCCGCGGTGGCTTTTTGCCGCACGGTCATCGCTAGAACTTCACCGTTGCCGACAGCGACACGCGACGCGCGTCGCCGATCGCGACGTTCAGGTTGTTGACGGCGGAGGGATAGTAGACGGTGTCGAACAGGTTCTTGACGTTGAACTGGTAGATCACCGGCGTGTTCTGGTATTTCGTCTCATAGGTCGCGAAAATATCGGCGACCACATAGGACGGCAGGAAGAAGCTGTTGATGGCATCACCGGGACGGTCGCCGACATAGCGCGCGCCGCCGCCGAGACGGAGCTGGCCCGGCAAAGCCGTGCCGAAGTCATAGACCAGATAGAGCGAAGCCGTGTTCAGCGCGACGTTCTGCAACTTCCTGCCGAGCAGCGTGACATCCTCGGACTCCGTCACCCGCGCGTCGGTGTAGCCATAGCTGCCGATCAAAGCCCAGCTGTCGGTGAGCCTGCCAGTGACATCCAACTCGATGCCGCGCGAGCGGGCACGGCCGACGGTGTGGAGTTCCACTACGTTCGCGCTGTTGGTCTTCGTCGTCTGCACATTCTTCTTGTCGAGATCGTAGAGCGCCAGCGTACCGGAAATGCGCTTGTTCAGATCGAACTTGATGCCGGTCTCGTACGACACTCCCTCTTCCGGCGCGACGTTGGAATCGACAAAGACGCCGATCGGCGCAATTGTCGAATTCGGCTTCAGCGACTGCGTGTAGCTCGCATAGAGCGATATCTCGTCGGTCAGCTTGAAAATGGCGCCGCCGAGCGGGAGCACCTTGTCCTGGGATACGTTGGTGTTGGTGACGAAGGGTTTTCCGCGCCCGGCGATCTGGTCGTAGTCCATGTAGCGCACGCCGCCGACCAGCGCGAACCGTTCAGTTAGATGCAGCGTGTCCTGGACGAACAACGACCATTGGCCGAGCTTATCGGTCTGGGCACTGTCGGGGTTCGACACGGTCGTCCCCGGCCCGACCAGCCCATAGACGGGATTGTAGACATTGATGGCGGGGGTCGCCTGCCGGATCAGATTGTCGCGGTAGATGGTGCGATACTGGCCGTCGCCGCCGAACACCACGTCGTTGCGCATATTGCCGAGCCAGAACCCGCCCGAGACATAGGACGTTCCATAGCTGACATTGCTGAGCGAGCCCTGCGTGCCGTCATTGCTGCGCGTCTCGACGCCGGTCGTAAAGTTGAGGGTGGAGATGCGGAGCTGGTTGGCGCTGAAGGTTTCGGTGTTGTAGCTGTAGCCGGCGTAGAGCTTCCAGTCCTGATTGAAGCGGTGCTCGATCGAGGTCTGGATCAGGTCGGATGTGCCCCACGTGTTGTTGAAGGGCTCGTCGAGCCGGCGCGTGGAGGGCACCGCCAGCGGCGCCTTGGTCACCGGGTTGAACGCCGTGCCGCGATCGAACGGATAGATGAACTCGCGGTGTTCGTAGTTGAGCTGCACCGTGGTGTCCTGGCCGTACCAGGCCAGTGACGGCGCTACCAGCATTTCGCGGTGGCGGCCGAAATTCCGCCAATAGTCCTCGCTGACACCGTAGCCGATGAAGCGATAGGCAAGGCCCTGGTCGCCGATCGGACCGGTGACGTCGAGCAGGCCATCGGCGCCGGTTTTAGAGGCACTGAAGGCCGAACCAAGCAGCGTGACCGAACCGTGCTGATACAGCTCCGGACGCTTGCTGATGGTGTTGACGATGCCGCCGGGGTCCATGATGCCGTAGAGCAGCGAGGCCGGCCCCTTCAGCACCTCGACGCTCTCAACCGCGGAACTAAAGCTGCGACCCTGCACCAGCGGCATGCCGTTGCGCATGATCGAGCCGTCGCGGTTGTCGCCAAAGCCGCGGCGGATCACGGCGTCCTGGCTGCCGGCGAGCGTGTTGGTCTGGGTGATGCCGGAGACGTTGATCAGCACATCGTCGATGTTGCGCGGGAGCTGGTCCTTCAGCACCTGCTCGGGCACGACGTTAACGGCCTGCGACGTATCGAGCGGCGAAGCGCCGCTGCGCAGCGTGGTCGAGCTCGGCATCGCGCGGTAGCCGAGCTTGGCGGCTTGCTGTGCGGCAGCTGCAGCAGCTGCGCGCTCCGAGAGCGTCTGCACCGCGGGGGCGGGATTGCGATTGCGCTGTCGCGCGGCGGTTTGCGTGCGCCGCGGAGACTGCTCCGATGCGCGCGCCGGCTTCGGCCGCTGCACAGGAGCCTCAACCGCCACCGGCGGCAGCGCCGATTGCGCCAGTGCGCTCGTCGTGTTGAAGGGGGATTCGGCAAGCAACACCGCTGCACCGATAAGAAGACCTGCACGGCTCTTGCCGGCACGATGACGACGGCCGCGGACACGCTGGCCATCCAGATGGGCACGCACTTTCATTCCACTTCAAGTCAAGAACGTTGAAGTTTGGGCCTGTAACAGTCGCTGTATGCGAAGAGAACCGTAAGCGGCGTTGAATCACTCTAGTGTTGAATCGTTCTAAGTGTGAGCACGATCGGATGACGACGCATCGATCCAGATTGCGATGCTTTGATGGGCAGAAATCGCAGCGTCGAGATTGGAACACGAGTTGAGCACGCCTGCACATTGTCGATGCTGACCACTGTCATCGATGACGCGACATCTTCGGCGAGTGCGTGGCGACGCGACGCGATGTCGCACAATCATTCGGATAACCGGCGACCGCGCTCAACTTCTCCATGTCGTCATCGCGACAGCAGCGCCCCTGATCACGCCATTTTGTTCAGACTTACTACACAGATAATCTTTACAGTTTATCTGTCTATATGCCATTCGATCCGGCATGATCAATTCATCGGACCAACGCCCCTCCGCACGCGCCGGCGCGCTCGCTGAAGACCTTCGGTCGCTGGTCGGAAAGCTGAAGCGCCGGCTGCGGGAACAGGCAGGTCAAGGCGACCTGGCACCCTCACAGGTGTCGATCCTGTTGCGTCTGGAGAAGGATGGCCCTGCAACGGTATCGAGCCTGGCACGGTCCGAGGGAATGCGTCCGCAATCAATGAGCACCGCGGTCGCGGCTCTTCAGGCCGCGGGCCTGGTCATTGGCGCACCCGATCCGGAGGATGGCCGCCAAACCATCCTGTCGCTGACAAAGGCGTGCCGCGACTGGATCCGGGTCGGCCGCGCCGCCCGGCAGGATTGGCTGTCGCGCACCATTTCGACACGGCTCTCTTTACGGGAGCAAGACGAACTGGCGGTCGCCGTCTCTTTGCTCAAGCGGCTTGTCGACGATTGACGCGGCTCCGCGGCATCCACCGCGCGGAACAGGCAGCTGCCGGAAGGATACGATGATGGCTCTCACGACGCTCGACCCGATCACCGCCCTCATTGTCGTCGACCTGCAACGCGGCATCGTCGGCTCGACTCTCGTCCATGCTATGGGTGATGTCGTGGGCGATGTCGTGCAACGCTCTTGCGCGCTGGCCGCTGCGTTTCGGCGGCATCGCCTGCCGGTCGCGCTGGTCAACGTCGATGGCGGAGCGCCGGGCCGCACCGAGCGGCCGCGTGCCGGTGGTCCGTTCCCCGACGGATGGACCACTCTCATTCCAGAGCTCGATCAGCAGCCCGGCGATATCGCCGTGACCAAGCGGACCTGGGGGGCATTCGCCAGCACCGATCTCGAAAGCCAGCTGCGATCGCGCGGCGTCACGCAGGTCGTCATCGCCGGCGTCGCGACCGGCACTGGCGTCGAGTCCACCGCGCGCCAGGCCTACGAGGCGGGTTTCAATGTCACCCTTGCCACCGACGCGATGACCGATCCGCGTCGCGAGGCTCACGACTACAGCATCGCAAACGTCTTTCCGCGGCTCGGCGAGAGCGGCACGACGCAGGCGATCATCGAATTATTGGCAACACGGAGCGCGCAGGCATGAACTGGCTTCATCTCGTTTCTTATTTCTTCGGCGGCGCATTTCTGGCGAATGCCATTCCGCATCTCGTCAGTGGCCTGCGAGGAGAGCCATTCCAGAGCCCGTTCGCGCAGCCGCGGGGAGAAGGACTATCCTCGTCAACGGTCAACGTGCTCTGGGGCTTTTTCAACGTCATCGTCGGGTATCTCCTCGTCTGTCGGGTCGGAGAGTTCGCCCTGATGGACACGCGCGATGTCGCCGCGCTCGGATGCGGCGCCCTGCTCCTCAGCCTGTTTTGCGCGCGACACTTCGGCCGGTTCCACGGCGGCAATACGCCAACGAGTTCGTGAGCGTGGCGACCGCGGGCACATTCCGCTCACTGCGGAACTACAACTACCGCGTCTGGGCGGCGGGCGCGCTGGTGTCCAATACCGGAACGTGGATGCAGCGTGCCGCCCAGGACTGGCTCGTTCTCACCGAGCTGACACAGCATAATGCGTCGGCCGTGGGCGTGGTGATGGCGCTCCAGTTCGGACCACAGCTCCTGCTGATGCCGTGGACGGGGTTTGCGGCCGACCACTTCAACCAGCGACGACTTCTGATCGCGACACAGGCGACGATGGGCGTGCTGGCACTTGCCCTTGGCCTTCTCACCATCACCGGCCTGGTGCAGCTCTGGCACGTCTACGCGTTCGCCTTCCTGTTCGGCTGCACTGCTGCCTTCGACGCCCCGGTGCGCCAGACGTTCGTGGCCGAGCTCGTCGGCGACCGCGATCTCTCCAACGCCATCGCGCTCAACTCAACGTCCTTTAACGCCGCGCGGATGATCGGGCCCGCGATCGCGGGAATCATCATCGCTTCGATCGGCACCGGATGGGCATTCCTGCTCAATGCCGCATCCTTCATGGCAGTCCTTAGCTCGCTCGCCTTGCTGCGCAGCTCGGAGCTTCGCCCGAACGCGCGGGCCGTCCGGACCAAGGGCGGCATGACGGAGGGTTTTCACTACGTCTGGTCGCGCAGGGATCTCAGGGCGATCATGATCATGCTGTTCTTGATCGGCACGTTTGGGCTGAACTTCCCGATCTTCATCTCGACCATGGCGGTCACCGTCTTCCACACCGATGCGCGCGGCTTCGGCCTGCTGTCGTCGACGATGGCGGTCGGCACGATCTCGGGCGCATTGCTGGCCGCAGGGCGCGCCCAGCCGCGGTTCGTCTCGCTGCTGTTGGGGGCTGCGACTTTTGGAGCGGGTTGCACGCTGGCTGCGCTTGCGCCTAGTTCCTGGCTGTTCGGCGCCGCTCTGGTCGTGATCGGTGGCGCCGCACTGACGGTCACCAATACTTCGAATGCCATGATGCAGCTCTCCACCGAACCGAGGATGAGGGGGCGCGTGATGGCCCTACGCCTCGGCGTCGCGCTCGGCGGCACGCCCATCGGCGCGCCGATCGTCGGATGGGTGGCGGACCATCTCGGCCCCCGCTGGGCACTCAGCATCGGCGCGATCGCGGGCTTTGCGGCAGCGCTCGTGGCGGTCCGCGCCATGTCGGCCCGCGCCCTGGACGATTGCCGCAGCTAAAAAGCGATCTTATGCGATGGCAGGGCTGGTCAGCTGGTCTAGCTTCGCCTTGAGCGCAGCGCCATCAGACGATGCCCGCAGCGGCGGCCGCACACGCACCCAGCTTGCATCGCCCGTTTGCGCCGCGAGAATCGCCTTCAGCGTCGCGAGGAAGGATGGTGACTTGACCACGATATCGACCGCGGCCTGCATGCGTGCTTCGACGTCCTTGCCGTCGATCATCGCCTTGACCAGCTCGGGCGCGATGTTGGCCATGCCGCAGATGGTGCCGGCACCGCCGCCGGCAATCGCGCGGGTGATATCGGTTTCATTGCCGACGGTGATGGCGAGCTCGGGTGCCGCGGCACGGAACGCCTGGAACTGCTTGAAGTCGCCGCTGGAGTCTTTCAGGCCGGCAACCACTTTGCCGTAACGCTTGCGCAAGCTCGCGGCGACGCTAATCGGGATCGCAACGCCCGAGACCTGCGGGATGTGATAGAGATAGGCCCGCAGGCGATCGTCCGCGACGCTGTCGATGATCGCGGCGAAGGCGTCCTCGATGCCCTCAGGCGTGACACTGCGATCGAAGTACGGCGGCAGATACAGCAGGTGACGCAGGCCGAGGCCGAGCACGGCGCGCGTCAGCGCGATACTGTCGCTGATCGCAGCGAAGCCGCCGCCGATTCCGATCCGCTCCGGCGCAATACCAGCCTTGAGCACGGCTTCGATGGTCGCGACGCGCTCGGCGACGTTGAACGAGGTGCCCTCGCCGGTGGTGCCGAACAGCACGACACCCTCGACACCTTTGCTGAAGAGCTGCCTGGCGTGCGCGGCGAGCTTTGCGGTGTCCACACTGCCATCCATCGCCAGCGGCGTCGCCGACGCCACCCAGAACCCGCGAATTGCCTCCGTCATCACACCACCCTTTGTTGCAGCCTCGGACTAAGCCGCTGATCCCTCAACGATCTTGACGGCTGCCCGAGTCATTGTTTTTGCTTTACTTTTTATCTTGTACCTTACATACAAGATGGACGCAAATCCTTTCCACAGTCACGGCGCGCATGAGGCGCAGCCGAATCCAGAGGAGGTCTCGCATGAACATGGTGACCCCCATTGAGCGTCCCGACCAATTGCTCGGCGCCCTGCGCGACAAGCTTGGAGCTGCCGCCGTGCTCGTTGGCAGCGAGGTGCCGGCGCGCAATTGCAACGACTGGAGCGCGAGCCTGCCGCAAACGCCGCGCGCAGTGATCCGACCGCTCGATGCGCAAGGTGTTGCCGACGCGATTCTGACGTGCCGGCAGGCGCGTCTGCCTTTCGTACCGCAGGGCGGATTGACCGGGCTGTGTCGCGGCGCCTCGCCGGAAGCCGGCTGGGTCGCGATCTCGCTGGAGCGCATGACCGGCATCGAGGAGATCGATCGCGCGTCGATGACGATGACGGTCAGGGCCGGCACGCCGCTGGAGACGATCCAGAAGGCGGCGGATGAAGCCGGCTTCTTCTTTCCGCTCGATCTCGGCTCGCGCGGCTCCTGCGCGATCGGCGGCAATCTCTCCACGAATGCCGGCGGCAATCGCGTGATCCGCTACGGCATGACGCGCGAGCTGGTGCTCGGTCTCGAAGTGGTGCTGCCCGACGGCACCATCATCACCAGCCTCAACAAATTGATGAAGAACAATGCGGGCTACGATCTGAAACATCTCTTCATCGGCTCGGAAGGCACGCTCGGCATCATCACCCGCGTGGTGCTGAAGCTGTTTCCGAAGCCGCGCTCGACCATGGCCGCGCTCTGCGCGCTGAAGGACTATGCCGCGGTGATCGCGCTGCTCGATGCCGCGCGCAGCGGGCTCGGGCCTTTGCTGTCGGCGTTCGAGGTGATGTGGCCGGACTATTGGGACGTGATCACGAATCGCGCCGGCGTGAAGCCGCCGGTCGCCGCAGGCCAGGGCCTCTACGTGCTGGTGGAAGCGCAAGGCACCGACGAGAGTATCGACGCGCCGCGCTTCCAGGCCTGGCTTGAAGAGCTGATGGAGCGCGGACTGCTCGCGGATGCCGCCGTGGCGCAATCACTGGCGCAGACGCAAGCGTTCTGGCGCGTGCGCGACATCTGCGCCGAATTCGGCCAGGTGCTGGGTCCGCACATCTCCTACGACATCGGCCTTGCGGTGGCGCGGATGGACGAATTTGTCACGCGCTGCAAGGCCGCGCTCGCTGATGGCATCAAGGGATGCGAGAGCGTCTATTACGGTCATATCGGCGACGGCAATCTGCATCTGGTGTCCTGGGTCACCGGCCTCACCATCGAGCAGCAGCCGAAGGAAGAGATGGACGCGATCATCTATGGCCTCGTGCGCGAGATGGGCGGCAGCGTCTCCGCCGAGCACGGCATCGGCACCTTGAAGAAGAAGTGGCTAGGCCATGCGAGGGGCGAGGCCGAGATCGCGCTGATGCGGACGCTGAAGGCCGCGCTCGATCCCGACCATCTGCTCAATCCCGGCAAGGTGATCTGAGAGAGCAGATGCACTCGCTGAAACTCGATACGCCGAAATCGCTGTCGCAGCGCGTGATGCAGCGGCTGCGCCAGGCCATCATCGAGGGCGAGTTCGCGCTGGGCGCTGCGATCTC
This sequence comes from Bradyrhizobium sp. 1, assembly GCF_023073315.1. Lineage (GTDB taxonomy): Bacteria > Pseudomonadota > Alphaproteobacteria > Rhizobiales > Xanthobacteraceae > Bradyrhizobium. The sequence goes on from NZ_JADPJH010000034.1 coordinate 551,063, forward strand.
CGAGGAGATGGTGGCGAACTCCTTCGGCGTCAGCCGCACGCCGGTGCGCGAGGCGATGGGCCAATTGCAGGCGCAAGGCCTCGTGGTGATCCGCCCGCAGGTCGGCAGTTTTGTCTTTACGCCGAGCGCGGAGGACATCACCGCGCTCTGCACCTTCCGGATCGCGCTCGAACCCAAGGCCGCCGAGCTTGCCTTCCGCCACGATCGTGATGGCGCGGTGCAGACAATGAGCGATGCGATCGCGGCAATGGAGCCGGCGGTCGCAGCCAAGGACAACATCGCCTATGGCCGTGCCGATGCCGTGTTCCACGAGGGACTTTTCGCCCATTGCGGCAACCGCTACCTCGCCGAATCCTACCAGCTCGCATCTAGCCGCGTTGCCGCGCTCCGCACCAATCTGACCTCACCGATCGACGTGCGGACCCGCACGTCCTTCGACGAGCACCGCAAGCTGCTCGATTTCTTCGCGCGCGGCGAGTTTGCGGCCTACGAAGCACTGATGACCACGCACATCACCAATTCAGGCGTGGCCTATGCCAAGGCGCTTAAACTGGATTGAGCGCGTCTACCGCCCGTCCTGCGATCCCGGCCGGTCCAGAAAATCCAGCGCGGTGTTGATCTGCTCGAGCTGGTGCTCGATCCTGTCGCGATCTTCGACGGCTTGCGCCTTCTCGAGTTCCTCGACGAGCTTCTGTTTCCGCGCCAGCAAGTTCTCTATGACGGTACTCACAAGTCCCCCATCGCCCCAAAGCGAGCATCGAGGCAAAAGTCCGATGGCGCGCACTGGCGCCCGGATGCCGAGGCGCGCGCGAGCGGAGCTCGCGCCGGTGCCTCAAGTCAGAATGTTCGCGGGCGAGGTTGGTTCCTGCAAATGATCTGGAACTGATGGAACTAGTTGCAGTGAACGCTGCGCGATGATCGCCGTCAGAAATTTCTCTGCCCGTGGAGCAATTGTATATCCGACGCAGGCCGCGGTGAGAATCCGGAAGACGGATCGCTGAAATGCATATGCGGCACGCGCACTGCTCCGGGAGGCGAGGCGATGCTCGCGAGCAACACCGGCACGACAGGCGTGCGCGTGATCGAGACCGAGAACACCGCCAGCAGCACGCAAACCATGCAGAGCCGCATCTGCACCGTCCTGCGATCGGAGATCGGCAGAAACAGGAAAAACAGCATCGCGAGGATCAGCAGCGCGTCGATCAGAAAAAACATGGATCTCTCCCTTGATACTGTCGGGAGGATGACGCGGCGCAGCCCGCCGGTATGTGGACGGCGTCACACAGCTGACGGCGCTGGCATCGCACTGCGGCCGTGATACGGCCTTGCAAAACAAGCACCGTTCACGCGGACGGATGAGGGAGGCGCGAGCGGCTTGCCGAACGAGGCCTGCTCGAATTCGCGGTGGTCGATCCCGGCAGCGTCAATTTTACGCTGACCGTGACCAATGCAGAGGCGAAGCCGGCGGAGACCTATCTCAATCCGGAGACCCACATCCGCCACGGGCTCAGCGTTGCCGCGCGCCACGGCATCCATCCCGCTTTCGCGATTTACGAGCCCGGCTTCATCCGCGTTGGCGCGGCGCTGGCCCGCGGGAGCGGCGTGAAGATGCCGATCTACCGCTTCATGTTCTCGCAGCAGTTTGCGTTCTGCTTTCCGCCAAAGCCTTATGGCCTTGCGGCGCTGGTCACCCTGGCCGAGGAGAAAGCGCGTGGTGCGCCCTGGGTGGTCTCCGGCCTCGGCCTCGACGTCACGCCGCTGATCCCCGACGAGCACGGCGGCGGACCGGCCACGACTGCCGAGGTCCGGCGGGTGCTCGCGAACAGTTAACGGGCCCGCGCGGGCCGGATGGCCGGCCGCGGAACCGCGATTCTTCACGTACCCGTCGGTTGTATTCGGGGGCGCGCAGTCCTATGCGTATGCCCCATGGACATCCAAATCATCACCGCCGAAAAGCCCCTGATGGCCCAGGCACGCCCGCGCAAGCCGGCGCCGTTCCTCCCGATGAGCCGCGCCGAGATGGACGCGCTCGGCTGGGATGCCTGCGACATCGTGCTGGTGACGGGCGATGCCTATGTCGATCATCCAAGCTTCGGCATGGCGATCATCGGCCGGCTGCTCGAGGCGCAGGGTTTTCGGGTCGGCATCATCTCGCAGCCGGACTGGCACTCGGCCGAGCCGTTCAAGGCGTTGGGCAAGCCAAAAGTGTTCTTCGGCGTCACCGGCGGCAACATGGATTCCATGGTGAACCGCTACACCGCGGACCGCCGCATCCGCAGCGACGACGCCTATACAGCCGGCGGCGAAGGCGGCAAGCGGCCGGACCGCTGCACCGTCGTCTATGCGCAGCGCTGCCGCGAGGCGTTCAAGGATGTGCCGGTCGTGCTCGGCGGCATCGAGGCCTCGCTGCGCCGGATCGCGCATTACGATTACTGGTCCGACAAGGTGCGCCGCTCGGTGCTGGCCGACGCCAAGGCAGACCTGCTGCTCTATGGCAACGCCGAGCGCGCCGTCGTCGAGGTGGCGCAGCGGCTCGCCGCCGGCGAAGCGCCCCGCGCGCTCGACGACATCAGGGGCGTCGCCCTGTTCCGCCGCGTGCCCGAAGACTATTCCGAACTGCACGCCGACGATCTCGACTCCGCCGACGAGGGTGCTTCGCGGACCAAAGGCTTAACCGTGATCCGGCTGCCGGCGCTGGAGCAGGTCGAGCAGGACAAGGAAGCTTATGCGCGCGCCTCACGCGTGCTGCATCGGGAGAGCAACCCCGGCAATGCGCGGCCGCTGGTGCAGCGTCACGGCGACCGCGATCTCTGGCTCAACCCGCCGCCGATCCCGCTGACCAGCGAGGAGATGGATGCGGTCTACGATCTGCCTTACGCCCGCGCGCCGCATCCGTCCTATGGCGATGCGAAGATTCCCGCCTGGGACATGATCAAGTTCTCGGTGACGATCATGCGCGGCTGTTTTGGCGGCTGCACCTTCTGCTCGATCACCGAGCACGAGGGCCGCATCATCCAGAACCGCTCGGAAGGCTCGATCCTGCGCGAGATCGAAAAAATCCGCGACAAGACGCCGGGTTTTACGGGCGTCATCTCCGACATCGGCGGCCCCACCGCCAACATGTACCGGATGGCATGCAAGGACCCGAAGGTCGAGGCCGCGTGCCGCCGGCCGTCCTGCGTCTTCCCGGAGATCTGCCCGAACCTCAACACTTCGCATGACGATCTGATCCGGCTCTATCGCAAGGTGCGCGAGACCAAGGGCATCAAGAAGGTCATGGTCGCCTCGGGTGTGCGCTACGATCTCGCGGTCGAGAGCCCCGAATACATCAAGGAGCTCGTCACCCATCACGTCGGCGGTTATCTGAAGATCGCGCCCGAGCATACCGAGCGCGGGCCCCTCGACAAGATGATGAAGCCGGGCATCGGCGCCTACGACAAGTTCAAGCGGATGTTCGACGCTGCGGCCGAGCAGGCCGGCAAGAAATATTACCTGATCCCGTATTTCATCGCGGCGCATCCGGGCACGACCGACGAGGACATGATGAACCTCGCGCTCTGGCTCAAGAAGAACCGCTATCGCGCCGACCAAGTGCAGACCTTCCTGCCCTCGCCGATGGCAACCGCGACCGCGATGTACCACACCGGCGTCAACCCCTTGCGCGGCGTGCGCCGCGGCGGCAGCGACAAGGTCGAGGCGATCAAGGGGCTGCGCCAGCGAAGGCTGCACAAGGCGTTCCTGCGCTATCACGACCCCGACAATTGGCCGGTGCTGCGGGAAGCTCTGAAAGCGATGGGCCGCGCCGACCTGATCGGCTCCCGCCCCGACCAGTTGGTCCCAGCACACCAGCCCCCCGGCACCGGCAAGGCCGCCGGCACGCGACGACCGTTGCGCCCCGGCGACAAGACGCAGCGGTTCACGACCAAGAACCTGCGGGTGATGAAGTAGCGGGCGAGAGCCGGATGAGGTCCGACGCATTCGAGCCGCTGCAAAAAAATATCGAAAACAACCCCATGCACAGTAGCGGGCGGCAGCAAAATCAAAGACTTAAAGCTCGGCCAGATCTGGGATGATTTGTCATCGCGCCTCTGCATTTCTCCAAGCGCGATCCCTTCGCAAACGCCATTAATTTTCTGTTTTTACGAAACAGCAGTTGACCCGTCGGGCAAAACAGGCGCATGATGGCATCATTGGGCGTTGCGTAACGCGGAGGCCGACCGCGCCTCAGATCGATATCCTCAGGCTTCACACCGCGTCCCGCGCGCAAGCTATTCCGCTCGGCCTCGCGGGATTACGAGGCAGATCCGCTCGGCGGCCCCCGCAGAAGTCCCGCTTGCTGAAGTATCTATAGAGCCTCGAGCGCCGCTTTGACGCGGACCAGCGCAGCGTGGGCTATGAATGTCGAGCGCCCACCGAACCATGCAGGAGCACTCGCTTGCCAAGACAGAACGTCTCGTCGGGTTACGATTTCGAAGACACATACGGATACTCGCGCGCCGTCCGCGTCGGAAACCAGGTCCTTGTGTCGGGTACGACGGCCCGCACGCCGCAGCTCGGCGGCGATGCCTACACCCAAGCCAAGGCCGCGCTATCGATCATAGCCGACGCACTGGCCAGGACCGGCGCAGGAATGCACCACGTCGTACGCACGGTGGTGTACGTTTTAGACTTGGCCGACACCGAACATGTTGCTCGCGCTCATTCCGAGGTCTTCGATCAAATCCGTCCCGTGAGCACGCTCGTTCAGGTCAGCGCCCTCACGCCAGCTTCCGCACGGGTCGAGATCGAAGCAATGGCGATCATCCACGACTGACCACGGTGTCGCGTCCTGCGCGCAGGCTGTTCCGCGCCGGCTCGACCCGCCGGAAAAAAAATGGATCGTGCTCCACCTCACGGCGATTGCGGCACCGATCATTCTTGATCTCGGAGAGCAGACCTCTTTCGCTCCAGATTTTCGAACTGGGCTGGCCATGACTTGGCCTCTGATTTGAGAGTGATTGACTTCGCGGCATCATGCAACATATAAAGTTACATGAAACGCGACAGTCGTCTATCCGGCATACTTCACGTCCTGCTGCACATGGCGAATCAGCCGGGCTCCTTCACGTCCGAGACCCTGGCGAAAGCCATGGACACCAATCCGGTGGTGATCCGTCGCATCATGGCAGGCCTGCGGGACCTCGGTTATGTCCGCTCCGAGAAGGGGCATGGCGGCGGCTGGACGCTCGCTTGCGACCTTTCCAAGGTGACGCTGCGCGACGTTTACATCGCGCTCGGCCGTCCCACGCTTCTGGCCATGGGCAACCGGACGGAGGCACCCGGCTGCCTCGTCGAGCAGGCCGTCAACGCCGCCCTCGATCAGGCATTTGGCGATGCAGAGGCGTTGCTGCTGGCGCGCTTTGGCGAGGTGACGCTGGCGATGCTGGGCGACGATCTGCGCAAGCGCCTCGGTTCCCGAAAGCTTCAGGGCATGAGCACGCATCACGCGTGACGAAATTCACGAGCAGGACAACATGTTGACCAACGTTCAAAGCGCATTCTCCGATCCGCAAATGGTGGCGAAATACACCGAAGGACCGCCGCGGTTCGTTCCCGGCTACAATTCGATGCTGTCCATGGCGGCGATCCTTCTGGGCGAGCGTGCGCGTGAAGATGCGCGAATACTCGTTCTTGGCGCCGGCGGCGGCCTGGAGCTGAATGCCTTTGCGCAAGCGCGGCCGCGCTGGACCTTCGATGGCGTGGACCCGTCCGCCGCGATGCTGAATCTGGCGAAGGAGACGCTGGGTCCGCTCGCATCGCGCGCGCGTCTGCACCAAGGCTATATCGACGATGCACCGGAGGGGCCGTTCGACGGCGCGACGTGCCTGTTGACCCTGCATTTCGTCGATGTCGAGGAACGGCTGCGAATAGCGTCCGAAATCCGCCGCCGCCTCAATCCCGGCGCGCCGTTCGTCGCGGCCCATTTCAGCATCCCCGGCGACGACGATGAACGGCCGGTTTGGCTCTCGCGGTATTCTGCCTTTCTGGCCGCAGCCGGAGTCGAGCCCGACAAGGCGGCCGCCGCGCGAAAGGCGGTCGACGGCCAGTTGAGCATTCTTGCACCAGAACAGGACGTCGTGATCTTGCGCGACGCAGGCTTCTCCGACCCGACCCTGTTCTACGCCGGCTTCACGTTCCGCGGCTGGGTGGCCTAGGCCTGAAGTGCTCAGGCATCACCGATCCACCGGCACCCCCGCCCCGCGATGATACCGGCTGGAAAAAAACACCAGCGGCGTGGTGTCGCGGTAGTCGCAGGTCGAGACTTCGGCGATGATCAGCGTGTGGTCGCTGACATCGATTTGTCGTGTGACCTCGCAGGCGAACCAGGCCATGCAGTCGGACAAGCGCGGCAAGCCGTCCACGATCTCGTAATCCGGACTGGCGCCCGTGTTCGGCTGGCTCGCGAAATGCCGCGACAGGTCCCTTCCGTGATCCGGCAGCACGTTGACACAGTAGCGGCCGGTCGCCGAGATCGCGCGGTGCATGCGGCCGGGCATGACGGAGACCAGCACGGTCGGCGGCGACAGGCTGACGGTGACGAAGCTGTTCGCGGTCATGCCGCAGACGCGGCCGTGCTCGTCGAGCGCAGTCAGCACAGCGACGCCGGTTGCAAAGCGCGATGCGGCTTCGCGGAATGATGCGGGATTGGCGCGCGGCATGTCATTCCTCGCCCGCATCGATCCTCACGCAATCGCCCTGACCGGCTCTGGCGGCGCCGACATGCGGTCGATCCAGGCCTGGATGCGCTGCGGCGTGGAGATGCGATCCCACTGCCGGTCCGGGTAATTGAAGTTCTCGGTGAACTCGTTGGCCAATGCTGGATTCTGGCTCATCGCGCCGATCAGCATGCCCAAGGCTTCCGTGGGCGGCTGAAGCATCACATTGGTCCAGCGCGAGGCCGCCAGTACGCGGTCCTGCCGCTTCAAATCGATCTTCTCGCACAGGCCCGCATCACACGCCTCGGCGCTGACGATCTCCTCGCCGAGCACGAAGGCCGCGTAGGAGGCGACATTGGCGCCCTGGCCCATCATGGGATCGACGATGGCATGGACGTCGCCCAGCGCGATCGCGCATTTTCCGTCGTCGAATTCGACCATGGTGTTGCGCACAGTCGGGACGACGCCGCCTTGCAGGAGATCCTGCGGCTGCGCGAGGTCGAAGCGTGCGGTGTCGATGCGGTCGTAGGTGGTGGGATGATGCTTCTCCAGCTTTCCGAGCAGCACCTTCAGAAAATTTTTCGGGTTGTCGTCGTAGCTGAGCGTCGCCAGCTCCTCCATGTCGCCGCCGGGCACGTTCTCCATCAGCAGCGCGTTGGCGATGCCGCCGAAGGTGATGGTCGGGATCACGATCATCTCGCCGTGGCCGGGTGAGACCGAGAGCGTGACGTTCATGGGATCGGGCTGCCGCACACCGGTGTAGAGCCCGACACAGAGCCGCCGTTGCGGCTGCGAATAGGGCGTGTGCTCGGGACGGTAGGTGAAGAGCTGGCCCAGCGGCCCCTTGCCGGTCGAGACGACCAGCAGATCGAAGCGGGTGACCAGCGGACGGATGTCGCGTTCTTCAATACGGCGATATTCGATCCTGCCGCCACGCTTCATGAAGTCCTGCATCAGCGCGGGGAGATAGATCCGGTAGTCGACGGCGCGGCTCGGCTTCGAGAAATCGCCGCGAAAGCTCAGCGGCTGCGGAAAATTGAAGACATGGTCGTGGTAATCATAATAGTCCTTCGGATCGGTCCAATGATTGACACCGAGATAGTCTTCGCGTGCGAGGGTCACGTGGTGATGCGCGACGGTGTTGAGGAGCCGGCTATTTCTGTAATCCTCGGGCGGCCGGTCCGTGATGATGGTGGCCTCCACGCCATGCTTCTGAAGGTAGAGCGCGAGATGCAGTCCTGCGATTCCCGCGCCGACGATTCCGATGTTGCGTGCCACGTCATGCCCTCCCCTGATTTCCTGCCCTGTCACGGCTTGTTTCGAGGGAGCCTAGCGATCCACCGCCTTGCCCACTACGGAATAGATAGGATATAATTTATTCCAGATCGGAATGAATTATGGACCGGATCGATTGCCTGCGTGCTTTCGTTCGCACCCTGGAGGGTGGCAGCTTCTCGGCTGCGGCGAAGGAGCTCGGCATCGGCCAGCCCGCCATCAGCAAGCGTATCGCGATGCTGGAGAGCGAATTCGGAACGCAGCTGTTCTTGCGGACGACACGCACGCTGAAGCCGACGGCGGAAGCGCACCGCATCTACGATCTCGCGCGGCAGATTCTCGACAGTTTCGACATGGCGCGGTCGAGTGTCGAACAGGCAGCACCCCGCCCGACCGGCACGCTCCGGATCGGCGTTCCGTCGTCGTTCGGACGCCGCTACATGATGCCTGTCATCGCCGAGTATGTGCGGAATTATCCGGAGGTGCGGGTCGACATCCGCTTCAGCGAGCGATTCGTCAATCTTGTCGAAGAAGGCATCGAGCTTGCGCTGCGGATTGGACATCTGGAAGCGAGCACGCTGGTCGCCCGCCGGCTCGGGACCGTGCAGCGCCATCTGGTTGCGACGCCCACTTATCTGCACGGCCGCCCGCTGCCGCGGACGCCGGATGACCTGACCTCACACCAGTGCATCGTGTATTCGCGGATGTCGCTGGCGCAGCAATGGGTCTTCGACTCCGAACATGGCCGCCACGTCGCATCGATCAACGGACCGATTCACGTCGACGATGCCGATGCGATGCAGGAGGCGACGATGCAGCATCTCGGCATCGCCATCCTGCCCGACTGGAATGCCGCGGACGGGCTGCGCAGCGGCGAGCTCGAGCATGTGCTGCCGGACTACACCATCGCCGCGCTGCCCCTGCATGCGGTCTATCCGGAGACGCACTGGATGTCGCTGCGCGCGCGACGTTTTCTGGATCTCCTGGTCGAACGCGCTGAACATTTCGCGCCGCTCCATCGCATACCCGCACCGCCAGCGCAGGCGGTTGACGCCGTCCCCGCCATCATTAAATGACGCTCATGAAAAAGATCGGATTCCTCTCGTTCGGGCACTGGACGCCCTCGCCGCAGTCGCAGACCCGCTCGGCCGCGGATACGCTGCTGCAATCCATCGAGCTTGCGATTGCGGCTGAGCAGTTGGGGGCGGACGGCGCCTATTTCCGCGTGCATCATTTCGCGCGCCAGCTCGCCTCGCCCTTCCCGCTGCTCGCCGCCGTCGGCGCCAGGACCAGCACAATCGAGATCGGCACGGCCGTGATCGACATGCGCTACGAGAACCCGCTCTACATGCTGGAGGACGCAAGCAGCGCCGACCTCATCGCCGGCGGACGGCTCCAACTCGGCATCAGCCGCGGCTCGCCCGAGCAGGTGATCGATGGCTGGCGCTATTTCGGTTACCAGCCGGCCGAGGGCCAGAGTGATGCCGACATGGGGCGGCGCCATGCCGAGGTCTTCCTCGACCTGCTCCGCGGCGAAGGTTTTGCAAAACCCAATCCGCAGCCGATGTTTCCAAACCCGCCGGGACTGCTGCGGCTCGAGCCGCATGCCCCGGGCCTGCGCGAACGGATCTGGTGGGGCGCCGGCTCGAACGCGACCGCGGTGTGGGCGGCGAAGCACGGCATGAATTTGCAGAGCTCGACGCTGAAAAACGACGAGACCGGCGAAGCTTTTCACGTGCAGCAGGCTGCCCAGATCCGCGGCTATCGCGCCGCGTGGAAGGACGCCGGCCACAGCCGTGAGCCCCGCGTCTCCGTCAGCCGGAGCATTTTTGCGCTGATGGACGATCGCGACCGCGCCTATTTCGGCGGCGAGCGCGGCGGCGAAGACCAGATCGGCTTCATCGACCCGCGTACGCGCGCGATCTTCGGGCGAAGCTATGCGGCCGAGCCGGATGCACTGATCGAGCAGTTGCGGCAGGACGAGGCGATTGCGGAGGCGGATACGCTGCTGCTGACGATCCCGAACCAGCTCGGTGTCGATTACTGCGCGCATGCGATCGAAGCGATCCTGAAGCATATCGCGCCGGCGCTGGGGTGGCGGTGAGGCAATCGCCTGACCCGTTGCGCAGGTCAGGCCAGCTCTTGCTGACCTCTGATCTTGTCAAGCCAGGCCACTAAACGCGGGTGTTTGGTATATCGGCCTTCAAGGCTTGCGAGCTCCTGCTGGAACACCGGCAGCGACAGCAGCCTTTCGATATCGGGCTCCCTGATCTTCCAGATCTCCGCCGGGAAAAAGCCGTGCACCTTCAGCTCGTAGAGCTCGAAGATCGCGTGGATGATTTCATGCACGGCCCGCCGCTCGTCCGCCGTCACCTCGAGGCCGCCATCGGCCCCTTGTTCGAGGAACACCGCGACCGGCAGGCGGCGCCGCAGGTCGGAGACCCGGTCGGAATATCGCAGGAAGATGTCCGCGCCCAGACGCCGGTTGTTGGTGTGGAGCGCTACGTAGATCGCCGTCATGCCGACGATGACCGTCCCGAGCGTCATGAATCTGAGAACATGTTCGAGCACGCGTCCGTCTCCTTGCGCGAGGCAGCGGTGCTGGAAATGTAAACCACACCGAAATCTGATAAAATAGGTCGGCCGAGGCCAAGGAGATCACATGACAATCCCGTTCGAGAAGCTCAAGGCTCGCCTTCTGGCCGACCCAAAGGTCGAGGCCGAGTATGACGCGCTCGCTCCGGAATTCGAGATCGCCGCTGAATTGCTCAGGGCTCGCCTGCGGTTATCGGCGGCCTGACCTGGCGTTTGCGCAGTGTCGGCATGACATCGCGGGAGCCGTCACCGCGGATACTTCACGACACCCTTGCCGGATAGCCAGCTTCACGCACGTCGTTCCAGCACCCGGACGGCGCTAACCTGCATGTTCACCCGTCATGCACCTTGTGCGGGAGCCGGCCGACTTGCTGCCATCTTTACGTTGCAGGCTGTCGGCCGGTATTGTTCTCAACTGATTCTCGACTGACGAAGCGTGCAGATGCCGCGGCCGTCATCGGCGCGGTCACGTCTGGCGGGAACAATCCTGGTGCCGAGGATGAAGTCGGCGCCGTCGGGGGAGGACAATTTGCGGGACCGCGAACGCGACTGCAAGTTCGGCTAGCGTCAGTCGAAATGCATCATCATACGGCTCTTCACGATCCCGTTCTGGTCGCGCTCTCGGTTTTGATCGCGGCACTCGCTTCCTATACGGCGCTGGACCTGGCGACCCGGATGCGTGCAGCTTCGGGAAGGGCTCGCCGGTCCTGGCTCGCAGCCGCTGCGATTGCCATGGGCGGCGGCATCTGGTCGATGCATTTTGTCGGCATGCTGGCCTTCAACCTGGCCGGAATCGAGATCTCGTACGATCCATTCCCGACCCTGCTCTCGCTTGTCATTCCCATTGTCGTCGCCGCCGCGGCCTTTGCCGTCGTCGGACGACGCAAGCAGGCCCTGCTTGCATCAGGCTTTGCTATGGGACTTGGTATCGCCGGCATGCACTATACCGGCATGGCCGCGATGCGAATGGCGGCCTTCCTGGCGTACGATCTCCGGTGGGTCGTGCTCTCGATCGCGATCGCGATCAGCGCCTCGGTGGTGGCGCTGTGGCTCGCTTTTCGCAACACCAGCGCGGTCCAGCGGCTGTTCGCCGGATTCGTGATGGGCCTTGCGATCTCCGGCATGCACTACGCCGCGATGGAAGGCGCCATGTTCCTGCCGGCGGACCCGATGGCAGGGCGGGCGGAACATGTCGGCGTCGGCCAAGCGCCACTCGCCTTCGTGCTCGCCGGCATCACCATCCTGATCCTGAGCATCGGGATCGCCGCGGCGGTCTATGACAGGGCGTCCGCGGAGCGCGCCCAGCGCGAGGCGGGCGCACTGAGGCGCAGCGAAGAACGCTTTCGGCTCCTGGTGGAGGGCATCGCCGACCACGCGATCTTCATGCTCGATCCGGATGGGCGCGTCGGCAACTGGAATCTCGGCGCGCGCCGGCTGATGGGCTATGGCGATGACGTGGTCGGAACGAGCTACACGATCTTTCATACCGAGGAGGATTGTGCGGCCGGAGCCCCGGCCCGCGCGCTCGCCGAAGCCGAACGCGACGGCAAATGCGCCATCGAAGGCTGGCGCGTGCGCAAGGACGGCAGCCGGTTCTGGGCGGAGGCAACCATCGTCTCGGTCCGGAACGACAGCGGCGCAATCACGGGCTTTGCCAAGATCGTGCGCGATGTCAGCGAAAGGAGACGGGCGCAGGAAGCGCTGGATCGGGCGCGCGAAGCACTGACGATGTCGCAGAAGATGGAGACCATCGGCCAGCTGACCGGCGGCGTGGCCCACGATTTCAACAATTTGCTCGCGGCCGTTCTCGGCAGCCTCGAGCTTTTGAAGAAGCGCCTGCCGCCGGGCGATCCGAGGATCCAGCGCCTGGTGGACAACGCGATGCAAGGCGCGCAGCGGGGTGCCTCCCTGACCCAGCGGATGCTTGCTTTCGCGCGCAAACAGGATCTCAGGCCGGCAGTCGTCGATGTCCGCGAGCTGGTGCATGGCATGGCGTCACTGTTGAAATTCGAGGCCGGAATCCGGGTCGAGACGTTGTTTCCGATGGACCTGCCGAAGGTGAAGGTCGATGCGAACCAGCTCGAACTGGCTGTCCTCAACCTGGCGGTCAACGCGCGTGATGCGATGCCGGACGGTGGCCTGATTACCATCGCGGCTCGCGAGGAACGGGACGGCGGCGGCCCTCCGTCGAACGGCTACGTTGCGCTCTCGGTGAGCGACAGCGGCTGCGGCATGGACGATCAGACCCTCAAGCACGCTCAGGAGCCGTTCTTTACGACCAAGGGCGTCGGCAAAGGCACCGGGCTCGGTCTGTCAATGGTCCACGGACTTGCCGAGCAGTCTGGCGGCAGGCTCGTCTTGAAGAGCCGTCCTGGCGAGGGTACGACGGCAGACATCTGGCTGCCGATCGCCGAAGAAACCGCGGTGCCGGACCTGCGCGCGGAAGCTCCCGCACCCGTATCTCGGGCCAGCCGGCAGCTTGCCGTGCTCGTCGTCGACGACGACCTCCTGGTGCTCGAGAACACGGCCGTGATGCTGGAGGATCTTGGGCACACGGTGCTCGAGGCGCGCTCGGGCGAGGAGGCGCTGGATTTGCTCCGCCGCACGCGGACCATCGACCTGGTTGTCACCGACTATGCCATGCCCGGCATGACTGGATTGCAGCTTGCAAGCGCTGTCGCCGCGGAGCGCCCTGGGACGGTCATCCTCCTGAGCTCGGGATATGCGGACATTCCCAGCGACACGCAATCCAGCCTGCCGCGTTTACCAAAGCCTTTCGACCAGGCTGCGCTTGCGAAGGCCGTCCAGGCCGCGATGCATGAAGAAGAGCCAACCGGATCTATCGTCGCGTTTCGGCCGAAGAGCGCGTGACTGCCGAATGATGCGTGGCGCGCCCGCGCACGAACAGAACAGCGATGGCCCCCCTCACCCCGCCTTCACACCCGCATCGATCAACATCTTCGCCGCTGCGAGCGCCGACTGCGCCGGCCCGTCCTCCGACTGCTGGCCCGTGACGTAGATGCCCTCAACCAGCAGCAGCAGCGCGTCGCCGAGCAGGTTCGGTTGACGCGCCCCCATGCCGGCTGCGAGTTCGCGCAGGCGCTTGCGGAACACCTTCTTGTGGGCTTCGGCGACCTGGCGGGCCGGATTGTCGCGCGACGGATATTCCACCGTGGCATTGCTGAGGCCGCAGCCGCGATAGCCCTTGGCTACAGCACGCGCTGACAGCTGGCTGATATAGGCGAGCACGTGGTCGCGCGCGTTGCTGTAAGTTTTGCCGCCAGGGCGCTCAAAGTTCTCCCAGAAACTCACATCGTAGTCGCGCAAATAGGCGGCGGCGAGATCGTCCTTGGAGGCGAAGCTGCGATAGAGGCTGGGCTTGGTCACACCGGCGCGGTCCACGACCTCGTCGACGCCGACGGCGCGGATGCCCTCGCGGTAGAACAGCTCGCTTGCGGAGGCGCGAATCCGGTCGGCGGCCCGGAGCGGCGCCTGCGCGGGCGTTTGGACTTTTTTCTTCATCGGCTCCGCTGCCTTCCAGATAGGCTTGACAATGTTACTGACCGGTACGTACTAATGCCGCATCGCAATACGTACCGGTAAGTAACATGCCCCCAGCTCCTATTCAATCCACCGCCGTCTCCCGGCGGCCATTCGGCCAGAGCTACGCCTTCGTGGTCGTCGCCGTGATCTTCCTGGCGCTGCTGGCGTCCGCGGGCCTGCGCTCGACGCCGGGCGTGCTGATGCTGCCGCTGCAGAAATCCTTCGGCTGGGACGTCAGCCTGGTCTCGTCCTCGGCCGCAATCGGCATCTTCCTCTATGGCCTCGCAGGCCCGTTCGCCGCCGCCGTGATGCAGCGCTTCGGCATCCGCCGGACCGTGCTGGGCGCGCTGGCGCTGATGTCGGCCTCGACCGCTGCGAGCTATTTCATGACCGCGCCGTGGCAATTGTTCATGACCTGGGGGCTGCTCTCCGGCATCGGCTCGGGCGCGGTTGCCAACGTGCTCGGCGCCACCATCGTCAATCGCTGGTTCACCACCAATCGCGGCCTCGTCATGGGACTTTTGACGGCGAGCACCGCGACCGGCACGCTCGTCTTCATGCCGGGCCTTGCGGCACTGGTCGAATGGGGCGGCTGGAAACCGGTCGTGTTGACGGTGGCCGCCTGCTGCGCGGCGCTGATTCCGCTGATTTATCTTCTGGTGCCGGAGCGGCCCGCGTCGATCGGCCAGCGCTCCTATGGCAGCACGCATGACGACCAGCCCGCTAGCCCGGGGCAGGGCAACCCGTTCGTCGCCGCGCTCAGCAACCTTGCGCGCGCTTCGAAGACGCCGACCTTCTGGTTCCTGTTCGCGACCTTCTTCATCTGCGGCTTCACCACCAATGGCCTCGTCGGCACACATCTGATCGCGTTCTGCGGCGACCACGGCATTTTCGAGGTGCAGGCCGCGAGCCTGCTCGCGCTGATGGGATTCTTCGACCTGTTCGGCACGACGCTGTCGGGCTGGCTCACCGACCGTTTCGATCCGCGCAAGCTGCTGTTCTTCTATTACGGCCTGCGCGGGCTGTCGCTGATCTACCTGCCCTACTCGGATTTCTCCCTGGTCAGCCTGACGGTCTTCGCGGCGTTCTACGGGCTCGACTGGATCGCCACCGTGCCGCCGACCGTGCGCATCGCCAACGAGACCTTCGGCGACAAGAACGCGCCGCTGATCTTCGGCTGGGTGGTCGCGGGCCATCAGCTCGGGGCTGCCTGTGCCGCCTTCTTCGCCGGCTTCATGCGCTCGTCGCAGGGTGACTATCTGCAAGCCTTCATGATCGCAGGCGCGACCGGCCTCGTCGCAGCCGTGCTGTCGCTGATGATCGGCCGGCGGCCGGTAGAGCCTGCGCTCGCCACGGCGTGAGCGGACGCATCGGTTCCGGGGCACGCCAATCGGCTGCCCCGGAATCGGTCATCGCACGGCTTATCCGGTCTTCGTCCCCGTGACGACGGCCAGCGCCTCGACAAGACGGTCGAGATCGGCCTCATCGGTGAACAGCGCCGGCGTCACGCGGATGCACTGGCCCTTGGCGACCCCGGCGCGGCGCACCGTCATCACCTTGTGGCTGTCCCGGAGCTTCACCACGGTCGCGTCGTTGTCGGCCTTGCTGGTCTTGCCGGCGAGGCGGAAGGACGTGATCGCGCCGTACGAGCCGACTTCGTCCGGCGTCAGGATCTCGATGTCCTTGAATCCACGGGCGCGGCTCACCCAATAGTCGCGCAAATAGCGCAGGCGGGCCTGCTTCGCTGCCGCGCCGATCTGCTGATGCAGCACCACGGCCGTGGGCACGGTCAGCACCGTCGCGAAATTGACCGTGCCGGTATGCACCCGCGAGCGGATGTCGGTCTCGGCAAAGTCCTCGTCGCCCATGTCGCGGTCGATGTCGGCGAGGCGATCCTTCCTGATGTAGAGAAAGCCCACCCCGAGTGGCGCGCCGATCCATTTGTGCAGATTGAAGCCGACGAAATCGGCCTCGAGCTCACCGACCTTGAAGTCCATCTGGCCCCAGGAATGAGCGGCGTCGACGATGGTATCGATGCCCTTGGCCTTCGCCATGCGGGCGATGTCGGCGATCGGCATGACGAAGCCGGTGCGATGGCTGACATGGGTCAGGAGCAGGAGCCTCGTCTTGGGATTGGCTTCGATAGCGCGGGCATAGGCGTCGAGCACCGCCTGGCGGGTGGCGGGTTCCGGGACATCGAACTTGACCACCTCGACGCCACGGCGGCCCTTCAGCGCGTTCATTGCATACTGCATCGAATCATAGTCGAGGTCGGCATAGAGCACGCCGTCGCCGGGCTTCAGCCTGTTGTAGCCGCCGATGAGGAGTTGCAGCGCTTCGGTCGCGCCGCGGGTGAGCGCGATCTCGTCGGGCGCAGCACCAACCGCCTCCGCCACCTTGGCGCGCACAGCCTCGAAATCCGCCCCCGCGCGCTGTCGCGCATAGTAGGTGTTCTGATAATTGATCATGTCGGACTGGCGGATGAACTCGCGCCTCACCGGCTCAGGCATGATGCCCCAATAGCCGTTCTCGAAATTGACGACATCGGGCGTCACCGCATAGAGGCCCTTCACGGCCGTCCAATAGGCCTTGTCGGTAGCGATGGCCGCCGCTGTTCCGGTCGGCTGCGGCGGCAGGGCTTCGGCCGCGATGGCCGGCGTCGCCAGCGATGCGACGGCTGCGGCCGCAAGACCCTTCAGGATCGACCGGCGGTCGGACGTTAGTGTCTCAGTCAGATGCATATCAGTCTCCACGATGCGCGGCGAAAGGAGCAGCGATCAATAGAGCGCGAATGACGGAGCGGTGACAGTTCGATGATCGACTATGTTTCGGCGGTGACCTCGGCGCCTGGACCGACCACGACCTGCGGTCGCGATTGACTTCAACCACCACCCCGGCCAATGATGCCGTGGGGACAGTTGGAATTGTGGGGCGAGAATGCGTTTGGGTGTGGGGGTCGTCGTCGTGGCCGCGTTGCTTGCGGGCTGCGCATCGGGTCCAATGGGCAGCACGGCACTGACTGATAACGTCAAGTCGAATACGGCACGCCTAGTGGTCTATCGCTCGTCGGCCCTGGGATTTGCGGTCATGCCCAACTACGCCGTCGACGGACGCGTGATTGGCGGCAGCCAGGCCGCGGGGTTCTTGTCGTGCGATCTGCCTCCGGGCCGCCACGAGGTCGCCGTCAACAATCTGCCGCTGAGCAGCAATCTGTTCGGGCAAGGCAGCGAGAAGGTCGGCGTCGATCTGCGCGCCGGCAGCACGACCTATCTCTCTGCCCAGCCGCAGATGGGAATCGTGACGCCCGGCGCGATCACGCTGATCCAGGTCACCGAAGGCCAGGGCCGCGCCGACGTCGCCAGCCTGCATCAGAGCAGCGGCTCATGCGGCAAGGCGTGATTCGAATCGATCCGCCAACGCGCGGATGACACGCCTTGTTCTGAACATCATCCTGCGTCTCGGTCGCTACGCCGTCCTCCCGGTCGCGGCGCTGGCCTGCGTGATCCTGGCCATTTGGTTGACGGCGCTCGATCGCTACGCCATCGCGACGCTGGCCACGGCGCCGATCGTGTTCGCCATTTTCACAGCCGCAATGGCGCTCGCGATCGGTCTTCTGTTTCTGCCCTCGCGCAAGCACCGGAGCTTCGAAGCGAACGAGGAGGCCGCCCCGGGCCTGTGGGCGGCGTGGACGGAGCTCGACCCAAGCTTTATCCGATCGAACCGCAGTTTGCTGATCAACACCGATTTCAACGCGTCGATCGGCGAGGTCAACCGGTATGCCGGGCTGTTCGGGCGGCACGTCACCATGACCGTCGGCCTGCCGTTGCTGATCATCCTGGATGAGCCCGCCCTTCGCGCGATCATCGCCCATGAGGTGGCCCATGCCCGGCTCCGGCACACTTCTGGAAGCGTCAATCTTGCGGATTTCATCGCGGCGTCCGAGAACGTGCTCTTCTACGCCAATCCGGACTGGACCATTACCGGACGCATCGCGAGGGCCGTGCTCCACTCCATGATCGAATGGCTCGACAGGGAATATCGCGCGCTGTCACGGCAGAACGAGCTCCACGCCGATCTGGGCGCAGCCGAACAGGTTGGACGCGCCGGGATGGCGCGCGCCCTAGTGCTGATGGAAGCTTGCGGCACGCGCCTCACCGATCTCGTCTACGTCCCTCTGGAAAAGGAGATGCTGGGCGCCATCAACGCGCCACGCCCGCCGTTCGAGCGTGTCTTCAAGCAGCTTGGGAACATCAGGGCGCCGGAGCCGATGAGCGCAGCCGCACTCGCCGGTCTAACGCGCGAGCACGATCAGAACGCAACGCATCCGCCATTTGCCAAGCGGCTTGCCAATCTCGGATACGCCGGCGTCCCTGATATCGATGAGATCAAGACATCAGCCATCGACGGGCTTCTCTCGCCGGATGCGGCAAACGACATCGTCGCCCGCTTCGACGAGGATTGGCGGAAGAAGGCGCAGGCCTGGGTCACCGTCGGCAGGTGAGCGCCGTTACCACTGGTAGTTCACCACGCCCTTGCCGGCTTAGCCGCGCGTCACGTTCGAGAACTCGCCTTCAAAGGTCCCTGAGGCAGACCAGCCGGTCAACCATGTCTTTTCCACCGACGCCGTAGATTTGCCCGCGCGCCGGATATCTCGATGCGAGCGCGTGTCCGGCACGAGGCTGGACGGCGTGTCGCACCTGCTTGATTCTACGACCGGAATCCAGCCAGCGAGGGTTGCCTGCAATCAGGGCGTTCATATCTCGGCCCGGCCACACCGAAAATCATGGTGTCGTTCTGAAAAAGTTCTTAAGCATCGCGCCATGGCCACGAGTTACTTCATCGGTCCGTTTCGGCTGGATGCTGACGCTGCGCTTCTTTTTCGCGGCAGCGCGCCCGTCGCGCTCGGCCAACGCGCGATCGCCGTGCTGCGCGTGCTGGTGGAGCGCGCGGGAATACCGGTCTCAAAGGACGCGCTGATCAAACAGGCCTGGGCCGGCCTCATCGTCGAGGAGAGCAATCTTCCGGTCCAGGTCGCGGCATTGCGCCGCGTCTTCAGTGAAGAAGCAGGCGGCGAGCGCTGGATCGAGACCTTGCCCAAATACGGCTACCGGTTTGCAGGTCCGCTGAGCGCCGGTGCGCAGGATTCCGTGGCGGCGGAGCCGGTATCGCCGGTGTTTGGCGCGGCGACAGAGGCGCTTCCGCTTCCGCCGCAACCGGCGGTCGCGGTGCTGGCGTTCCAGAACATGAGCGGCGATCCCGAGCAGGACTATTTCGCCGACGGCGTCGTCGAGGAGATCATCACGACGCTGTCGCGCTTCCGCTCGCTGTTCGTGATCGCGCGCAATTCCAGCTTCACCTACAAGGGCCGCGCCGTCGACGTCAAACAAATCGGCCGCGAGCTCGGCGTCAGCTTCGTGCTCGAAGGCAGCGTGCGCAAATCGGCCGACCGTGTACGCATCACGGCCCAGCTGATCGACGCGGCGACCGGCGCGCATCTGTGGGCCGACCGGTTCGATGGTGCGCTCGAGGACATCTTCGACCTCCAGGACCAGATCGCGCGGCAGGTGGTGGGGCTGCTGGTGCCGAAGCTCGAGCATTCCGCGATCGAGCGCGCCAAACGCAAGCCGACCGAGAGCCTTGGCGCCTACGAATATTATCTGCGCGGCACCGCGGCGATCTACCGCTTCACCATCCGCGAGGCCAATGTCGAAGCCTTGCAGATGTTTCGGCGCGCGATCGCGCTCGATCCGGAATTCGCGTCCGCCTACGGCATGGCCGCCTATTGCTACGTCAAGGACCGGACCAACCGGTGGCCGACCGACGATCTCGCGCGCGACATTGCCGAGACCGACCGGCTGGCGCGGAATGCGATCCGCCTCGGCAGCGACGACGCGCTGGCGCTGGCAACCAGCGCCGGGGCGCTCGCCTATGTCGTCCGCGATCTCGACACCGGCGCCGCTTGCATCGAGCAGGCGCTCCAAGTCAACCCCAACATGATGTGGGCGTCCTATTTCGCCGGCTTCATCAAGAGCTGGATGGGCGAGCCCGAAGCCGCAGTCGGACATCTGATGTACGCGATGCGCCTCAGCCCGGTCGATCCGCTGATGCCGCTGATGCAGGTGGCAACCGCGCACGCCCATTTCTTCGCCGGCCGCTACACCGAGGCCTCGACCTGGGCCAATGCGGCCCTGCGCGGCACGCCAAAGCTGTTGCCAGCGCTGCGCATCGGTGCATCCGCGGATGCGTTCACCGGAAATCTGGAGTCCGCGCGAAAGGCCGTGGCCCGGCTGCTCCAGATCAATCCCGATGAACGCGTGTCCAATTTGGAGGCGATCTACGGTCCCTACCGCCGTGCGGACGATGCCTGGCGCTACGGCGAAGGATTGCGGCGCGCCGGACTGCCTGAGTGATCCGCACCGGCCGGCCATCAGAGGCAGGGATTCGTCACCGGCGGCCGCTTGACCGACAACAGCGTGTTCAAGGTCGAAACCCGCTTGTCGTGCTATTGCAGCCATCGCCTTGAGGCTGACGGGGAAGATATCGCCGAGCGGAAGCTTACTGCACCTCGATGTTCGCGTCCTTGACCAGCTTGCGCCAGCGTTCCTCCTCCTGCCCGACATAGCGATCGAGCTGTTCCGGAGCGCCGCCAACCATGATGAGGCCTTCGTTTGCCTCCAGTTGCTTGAAACCACCGGACTGAACGGCCTTTGCGACCGCCTGATTCAGGCGTGCAATCACGGGCGCTGGCGTTTTGGCCGGAGCGTACAATCCGTACCACGACTCGGCGGCATAGCCGGGCACTCCCGCCTCGGCGACGGTGGGCAATTGCGGAAATGCCGTCGAACGCTCGGCGGATGTGACAGCTAGCGCCCGCAGCTGACCCGCGGCCACCAGCGAGGCCGCGCTCGCCACGGTGGTGAACATCACGTCGATCTGTCCGCCCAGCAGATCGCTGATCGCAGGCGCCGCACCCTTGTAGGGCACCGCCGTCATCTTGACCTTCG
Source organism: Bradyrhizobium sp. 1 (assembly GCF_023073315.1). Classification (GTDB taxonomy): domain Bacteria; phylum Pseudomonadota; class Alphaproteobacteria; order Rhizobiales; family Xanthobacteraceae; genus Bradyrhizobium. Next base: position 572,175 of record NZ_JADPJH010000034.1, read on the forward strand.
CCATCGCATTGAACAGCTCGCCCGCGAGATGAGCCGAGGTGCCGGTGCCGAACGTCCCGAAATTGAGCTTGCCCGGATTGGCCTTGGCTTCAGTGATCAGATCGGAGATCGAGTTGATTTTGGATATCGGGTTGACGACGACGATATTGAACGACCGCGCGATCAGCGAGACCGCCGCGAAATCCTTGTGCGGATCGAACGGCAGCTTGCTGTAAAGGCTTGGGTTGACCGCGTGCGCGAAGGTGGCCATCAGCAGCGAATAGCCGTCGGGTTCGCTGGTGGCCACTGTCTGGGTTCCGATGATGGTCCCGGCGCCTGGCTTGTTCTCGATGATGACGGGCTTGCCCAAATCCGTTGAGATTTCCTGCGCCGTCGTTCGCGCGATGATGTCGGTCCCGCCACCGGCCGCGAAAGGCACCACGATCTTGACGATCTTGTCGGGATATTCGGCGCGCGCCGGCGCCACGCCCAGCCCCGCGACGACCGGCAAGACTATGCAGGCGAGGATGGCGCGGTCCGACCAGCGCCGTATGGCGAAACTCTTCTTGCGCGCGCCGTCGTGATTGATGATTTCGCCAATGGCCATCTGGAGCTCCACCCGTTTTTGTTCAGACATTGAGAACGACCAATCCGTCGGCCGCCTTCACGCCCTCGCCCGCCGGCAGTACAAACACCGGATTGATTTCAGCCTCGACGAGGCGGTCGCCGAGTTGCGCAACCATGCGCGAGAAAGCGACGATCGCTCTCGCGAGCGCTTCGACGTCGCATTTCGGCCGGCCCCGAAAACCGTCCAGCAACGGCCATGTGACGAGATCGCGCGCCATCGCGTCGGCCTCGGACAGATCGAGACCGCTTCCCGGTGGGAGCAGACGCATCGTCGTGTCCTTGAACAATTCGGCGGTGACGCCGCCCATGCCGAGAAGGATCGCCGTCCCTAAGGGATCGCGATGCATCCCGAGAATGATTTCGACGCCGCCGGAGATCATCTCCTGAACCAGGAACCGTTCGGGTCGCTTCCCGGCCCTTTCCCCGACCTCCTTCGCCATCGCGGTCAGGCGGTCGCCAATTGCATCAGTGGTCAAATTGACCGCGACGCCGCCGACGTCGCTCTTGTGGGCGATCTCGCGCGAGAGAATCTTGAGCACGACCCGGCCACCGAAGTCGCGCGCCGCCTGTTCAGCTTCACTTGGCGTTGCGACCACCTTCTCTGCCACGACCGGAACGCCAAAACGGGCGAACAAGGTTTTGGCCTGTGCTTCATCCAGCGATCCCGCCGGGAAGTCGCTGATATCGACTGCCGGCGCGATCGAGCCGGATGTCTGGATTTGCTCCGGCATTCCAGCCCGCAAAAGCCCGTCGAGCGCAGCAGCGCAGCTCTCGGCGGACGTATAGGCGGGGACGCCTCGCCGCGTGAGGATGGAGCCAACGTCGGGCGCGTGGGGGCTGACATAGGCAATGACGGGCTTGTCGCTCATCGGCAGGCAGTCGTGGATGGCATCGGCCATCAGCGTCGGCGATCCCACGGCCGACGAGCCGACGATAATGGTCAGCGCGTCGTAGGATGGACTTGCGAGCAGGATGCGGATTGCGGCGCGCAGCAGATCCGGCTGCAGACCGGCCAATGTCACGTCGATCGGATTGCGATCGAGCGCGGCGTGCGATCCCGACTGAAGGCTGCGCAATTGCGCGGCCGTCTCAGGATCGGGAGCGGGTGTTGTAAAGCCGGCCACGCCGAGACTGTCGGACACGATCGTGCCGGCGCCGCCGGTCGAGGTGAGGATCGCCACACGCCGGCCGGAAAGCTTCCGTCCCGCCGCGAGAGCTGCGGGAATGTCGAGCAGGTCTTCGAACGCCTTCGCGCGGATCACGCCGAGTTGCGCGAATAAAGCGTCGTACATGCGGTCGGAGCCCGCAAGCGCCCCCGTGTGCGAGACCGCCGCCTTTGCCCCCGCTTCCGACCGCCCGATCTTGAAGGCGACGACGGGTTTGCCGGCGCGTCGCGCCTTGAGAACCGCCTCCCGAAAGCGAGCCGGGTTGCGGATCGCCTCGATATAGAGCGCGATGACCCTGGTCGCGCTGTCGTCGGCAAGAAAGTCGATGAAATCAGCCAGTTCGAGATCGGCTTCGTTGCTGGTCGACACCAGCTTTGACAACCCTACCCCGCGCGCCGCGGCGCGCGACAACAAGGCGCCGAGAATGCCCCCGCTTTGCGAGACCAGACCGATCGAGCCGGTCGGAAAATGATCCATCGCCAGCGCGCCGGATGCGGACAGCACGATATTGTCGGTGAGATTGACGAGGCCGATCGTGTTCGGCCCGAGCAGGCGCATGAATCCGGCGGCCTCCATCAGCTGCTTCTGGCGCTCGGCGCCTTCCGCCCCGGTTTCGGTGAAGCCGCTGGCAAGGACGATCGCAGCCGCAGCTCCGCGCTCGGACAATTCGCGCACCGCGATGTGCGCGCGCTCCGCGCCGAGCAGGACAATGCCGACATCTGGCACATCAGGCAGCGACGCGATGTCGGGGTAGCAGCGCAGGCCGCCGATATCCGCGACCTTCGGATTGACGGGATAGATCGCACCCGCAAAGCCGTGCTTCCGAAGATAGGAGACCGGCCGCCCCGCCGTCTTGCCCGGGTCTGCCGAGGCACCGATAATGGCGACGCTGCGCGGCCGGATCAGGCGTTCGATCGCATCCATCGGTCAATCCTTCGACGAGGATTGCGCAAGGAACGCCGTCACGGCGTCGCGATGCTCCGCGCTCGTATAGCAGATGGCCTGCGCCTGGCTGCCGAGACTGAAAATGTCATGCGCGGAATGCTCGAAGGTTTCGTTCAGGATCTTCTTGCCCAGCGCGAGCGCGGTGGGAGACCCCTGAGCCAGTTCGACCGCCCAGGCCTGCGCTGCCGGCAGGAGTTCGGTCGCGGCCACCTTGCGATCGACGATGCCGAGCGAGAGCGCTTCGTCGGCCTCGACCATGCGCCCGGTGAAGATCAGCTCCTTGGCCCTGGGAAGCCCGACCCGGCGAGGCAGGAAATACAGTCCGCCGCCGTCGGGTATCAAGCCTCGCTTGATGTAGGACCAGGTGAATTTCGATCGCTCCGTTGCCATGACGAAGTCGCAGGCCAGCGCGGTGTCCGCACCGAGGCCCGCCGCGGCGCCGTTGACCGCGGCGATGGTCGGTTTCGGCAGGCCCAGCAGGAACGACTGCACGTGGTGCACACCCTGCTGACGGCTCCATCCGTTGAAAGCAACTTCGCCCTGCGGCGACTCGAGCCGGCGCTTCATGCCGCTGATATCTCCGCCGGCGCAGAAGGCGTTGCCGCGCCCGGTCAGCACCAGGGCCTTGATCGTCTTGTCACGGGCGACGGTTTCGAGCGCACTGACGAACTCGGCGCGCATGTCGTCGCTCATGGCGTTGCGCCGTTCCGGCCGGTTGAAAGCAATCGTCGCGATACCGGCTTCGACCGAAAATTCGATGAGCTGATAGGACATGGCAAGCTCCGTGGCGGGAGTCGTTGAGGCGTGCGCGGCCAGGCATTCTTCTTCCCGTGCCTATAGCGGCTTGCATCCTCAGGAACATCCCCCTAATTCCACTTAGTGGAAATGCCTTATGGGAATGATTTGGGAGGCTGGATGTGGCGCAGGCGCGCAGATACGCAGGCGGGATCGACGGCAACCGGTCGCTCGAAAGGGGGGTCGAAATCCTGCGGGCTTTCCGTCCCGGCGTCGACACGCTGGGCAACGGCGAGATTGCGGAGCGAACCGGATTGCCGCGATCGACGGTCAGCCGGCTGATACGAACGCTGGTCAATTCCGGGATGCTCGACGAAGTCCGCACGGAGCGGACCTACCGTCTGGCCGCGTCCGTCATCAGTATCGGCCACGCGATGCGGACAGGGTCACCCGTGCTCAACGCGATCGGAGCGATGATGCGGGCCGAGTCAGCGAAGCGCCGGCTCAACGTCGGGTTAGCTACCGCGGATCGAACCATGATGGTGTATCTCGAATCAATCCGCTACAGCCCGCGCCCGGCGCTCCGCAACGTGGTCGCCGGCCAGCAGGTGCCGATGGAGTTGACCTCGCTCGGTCGTGCCTATCTCGCCGGCATTGCCGCGGCCGAGCATGAGCGATTGCTCAAACTGTTCAAACGCCGCAGCGCCGCGGCCACGAAGGCGCTGCTCGCGGACGTCCGGACATCGATCAGCTCCGTCGAACGCAACGGCTATTGCGCGGTGTCGTGGCAACCCGGCGTTCTTGCCGTCGCAACGCCCATCGTGCTCGAGGGGCTTCCGGTCTACGCACTGAACATGAGCCTGCAGAATGTCGATCGGTCCGATGCGCTGGCGCGCGAGATCGGGGCGTACCTCAACGCCTTCGCAGCCAAGTGCAGGGAGGCGCTGGCGGGGCGCTGAAGTCATTTGGGTGCGGCGCCTCGATCAAACGCCAGACCCGGCCATCAAATCCCGCCGGGTAGCTCAACCCCCGCTTCCGTCAGGTCACGAAGGAATTTTCGCACCAGGAGCATGTTGGTTCTCTGCAGTTGGTGATTATTGCCGAACTTGAACTGGTTGGCTTCGGTCACGATCAGTCCTCCGTCGGTCTCGCGGAAAATGCCTTCCTTCTTCAAGCGATCGGCACGCCGTCGGACTGTTTCGATCGGCAGACCGAAAAAGCGGGACAGGGCGGCACGGGAAACGCCCTGCTTGATCTCATCCGGCTCAACAGCCAGGACACTGCCAAATTGCCGGTCCAGGTCGGGGTTCTTCATCACCTTGAGCACGTTGGCGTTCAAGACCGCATGAATGATCATCAAGTCCAGCGGATCGAAATCGTAGTGGCGGAACATTTCGCTGGCTGCGCACAGCATGTAAGCCAACGAGTGGCGAGAGACGGCTCGGATCAAATCCGAGGCGATTTCCTCGCCTTTAGTCGTACCAACCATCGCCAGCGCCCGTTTCTGCGGATTTTCCGTTTCGGCGCCCACGAGCGGGTTGTTCGTATCCGTGACGCACCGCGCGTGAGGCACGACCGGTCTACTGTCTACCCCCAATATGGGTACGGTCGCGGTTCCATCGGGTCAATAGCTGGCTTGTCGGCAATATCATTTTCACCGATACGAGGTTGAATTGCCGGGCGCGAAATTGGCGCTTTACAACATTGGTCGTAGGCCAAATGACATTTATCATCGAAGCCGTGAAAGACGATTGCCGCACCGTCGATTTCCGTTCCAGCGCCATCGTTGCGGTGATCCTGGCCCGCAAGCATGCGGTGAATGGTTTTGTGGTTTCGATCACGGACCCCGACGGGCGGCTTTTTTCCGCCGATCAGTTCAACCGTTTGCTGACGAGCAAGGGGCTTGGTTCGGATCCGATGGCGCATGATGTGGGGCGGCGCTGAAGCGGGCCTGGTCGGCCCTCCGAAATCGTATTTCGTCTTCGCACCGGCGCTTGCGTCGCCGGGCCAGTTCGGGCGCCAAAGGAATTCGTTGGTCGTCATTTCCAAAATCCAGTTCCGGATCGAACAGGTCGCGGCAGCCTGCTAAACTCCGGCATGGTCGCGCTTAGGCCGCGACCGGGAATTCCGGGTGCGAGCAGGAACATGGCCAGCAAACACGTGCTCGAAGGGTTGATGAGGTGGTCTACGCGCGATCGATGGGCCGATCGTTTCGACTGGGTCCTTGAAGATCACCTTGCCCCCACCTGCGAAGAAACCGGCATCGAGATCGAGCAGATCGCTCCGACCATCGGCGAAGATCTGTTCATGAACGTGGTGTGGGCCTGCGCTTTCGAGGACTTCCTGACCCGTGAATTCGACGGCGAGAACGCGACCGATGACTATCTCAAGCGCCGCGGCTGGAAAGAATCCGCCTCGGTTCGCAACTACATGGCGGCGCTGCGAAAATCGACGATGAGCCTCTATGAGGTCAGCGACATTGTCCCTGGCACTTCGTTTCTGGCGCGCGACCTGATCCGCGACGGCGAACCGATCCTGGTCAGCGAGCGCCGTGCGACCCAAAGCCTCAAGCCATGGGACCGCATTGCCGCGCGCATGGTTGACATGGGATCGCGAACGCAGATCGGCGGCGGCCTGCTGGTATTCGACCACGAGACATCGGAACTCTTGCTCGAGGCCGTCCGCAAGCTGGAGTCGCTGACCAGCGAGGAAGAGCGCGAATTGGCCGAGGCGAGCGGATATGGGTCCGATGAAGAGGCATTCTCGGACCTTTCTCCCACCAAAAGGCTGCGTGCAATCACACCCATATTCACGACGTTCTGGCTCGTCGACGCGATCGACCGAATTCGGTCGCCGCGTATTCCCGAGTTGCGGAACGCCGAAGGCGACGAGCTGACGCTGTGCGAGGCGCGCTTCCCGTTCGCCACCCGCATCACGGGGCGTGACATCAGAGCGGCTTTGGAAGCACGTCCGGAGTTTCGTGCCACGAGCTCGAAATCGTGGAGCTGGGTTAGCGAAGAAAGCGGCGTAGCCAAGCCGCCCGCCGCCGCATCAGAGCACGATGGGCCATCGCGTGAACGGCTCACCTTCGAAACATGGTCCGACGAGAACAGCTCGTGCTCGGCGACGTACGGCTGGAGGGCAAGACGTTGGTGCTCAGTGCCAACTCCGAGCAGCGCTGCAACCGCGGATGCGCGCTGCTGTGCGACGCGCTCGGCGGACTCGTGCGCCATCCCTCGGTCAAGACCGAAGCGGTCGCGCAGATCATGGCCTCGCAACAATCTGCGATTCCAAACCAGCTCGACATTCCTGAGGAGCAGCAGCGCGCCATCGTCCATGATTACATGGACCGGCATTACCGCGACGTGCTCGATCAACCTGTTCTCGCGCTGGGAGGGCAAACGCCGCGTGTCGCGGTCAAAACGGAGGGCGGACGGATCAAGGTCGTCGAGTGGCTCAAGCTCATGGAGAACCGGACGGCGAAGTCAGCCGATTCAGATGATCCGATGGCCAGCTACGATTTCGCGTGGCTGTGGAGAGAATTGGGTCTCAGTGAGCGGAGGGAGTGAACGAGCCGCTTCAAGCGCAAAAACGGCTGGTTTTGGAGTACCCAGTTTTGTGCGGAAATGGCGCGCCCGGAACGATTCGAACGTCCGACCCTCAGATTCGTAGTCTGATGCTCTATCCAGCTGAGCTACGGGCGCATGCGCCGCCCATGTCGCGCGGCGCCGTTACAATTTTCCATAGACTCGCCCGGCGACCGCCTTCAGGCGCTCGACAGAGCCGGACTCAGGATGCGGCTTGACCGGTGCAAACAGGATCGAAGCCTGCCTGCCGTTCTTCCAGACATAGATGTTGACGGCGTTGCCGTTGCCCTTGGTGCAGGAATGCTCGCCGAACGCTTCACTGCCGAGCTCGGGTATCGCCACGTGCTTGCAGGGGCCAGTGCGTTTCATCATGCTGATGACCGTGTCGCGCGAGATCGCGATCACCGCGACAGTCATGGTGTTGGCCTCGCGATCGAACATCATGCAGCTGCCCGCGCCGGTCCGCTGGACCGTCAGCGTGCTGTTGTCGAGAAAGCCGTCGGCATCGGCGGCCGTGAGCCACTCGCAATTGCCGAACCGCTCGCTGCTCTTGCTCACGCTGGCGACGGCAATTCGCGCGGCGTCAGTGAGCGGTCCGAGCAACGCGTTGTCCGCACGCTGGCCGATCGGATAGACGCTGATCTGCAGAATGTAATCGCCGGACAAGGCGACGACCGAGGCCTCCTGGCGCTCTGCGCCGGCGGCACTCGTTCCGCTCTGGCCCTCGTCGCCGATCCCCACGACTGCGCTGAGCGGCATGCGCTCGCCAAGCGTCTTGACGAAGGTCGCGTACAATTCCCTGGCGCGGTCCTTGTCGGGATTGCGGAACACCGTCAACATCATCGTGTCGCCGCGCCCGCCCTGATAGATGCAGCCGCGGCCGTCCTGATTTGAAATCAGTGACCATTTGAGCGCCGGCATCGCGCGGGCGAGTTCTTGCGCGCCGATGAACGGGCAGGTTTCGGCCGCGCGCACGGGAAGCACCGCGGCGACTGCGAATGCAAGGAACAGGACGAGGCAGGAGAACAGGCGATCGATGGTACGCATGGGATCAAATACCACCGCAAATGGCGCGCCCGGAACGATTCGAACGTCCGACCCTCAGATTCGTAGTCTGATGCTCTATCCAGCTGAGCTACGGGCGCGTTTTTCGCAAACAGCTGTGCGGGCTGGGCCCGCACGCAGCCTCCGGCGAAACCGGAGGGGGTGCGAAAGAGCGCTCTGACTAACCGCTCTTGCCCCGATTGGCAAGGTCCGGGATGGGGAGATTTTGCAGGGAGATGACGGTTTTCGGTGTCGGCCTTTGACCGACTTACGCTCTCGCCCGCTCGTTGCGGATGGAGAGGAGTTCCACGGGGCGGTCGGGGATGACGATCCGGAAGGTGGCGCCGAGGGTGCCTTCGACCAGATGGATGTCGCCGCCATGGGCGCGGACGAGCTCGGCGGCGATGGCAAGACCAAGCCCGCTGCCACCGGGGCGGCCGGAGGTCTGGAACGCCTCGAACAGATGGTCGCGGGTCCTCTGGGGGACGCCGGGGCCGGTGTCGGAGACCTCCAGGATGGCGACAGCGCCCTCGCGCTTGCCCGTGATCCGGATCTGCTGCGCGCCGCCCTCGGCGGACGCATGGCTTTCTAGCGCCTGGGCGGCGTTGCGGACGAGGTTGAGCAGCACGCGGAACAGCTGGTCGGGATCGGCATCGATCGCGAGCCCGCGCTCGATGGCGGCGACCCAGGTGATCGAGGCATCGCTGGCGAGGCCCGCGGTCTCGCGCACCTCCAGCACGACAGGCTCGATCAGGATCAAGCGGCGGTCGGGCGCGGCCTCCTGGGCGCGGCCATAAGACAGCGTCGACTGGCAGAAGGCGATGGCGCGCTCGAGCGAGCGCACCAGCTTTGGCGCAAAGCGCTGCACCCGCGGATCCGGCACGCTGGCGAGCTGGTCCGACAACAGCTGCGCGGAGGCGAGCAGATTGCGCAGATCGTGATTGATCTTGGACACCGCGAGGCCGAGCGCGGCGAGCCGGCTCTTCTGATGCAGCATCGACATCAGATCGCGCTGCATGTCCGACAATTCGCGCTCGGCGACGCCGATCTCGTCGCTGCGCTGGCTCGGCACGATGATCCGCGCCGAGCTTTCGGGGTTTTCGTGGAAGCCGACCAGGCTGGCGGTGAGCCGCCGCATCGGCCGCACGAAGAGATAATGCAGCGCGAAATAGACGAGGCTCGCGGTCAGAACGCCGATAATCAGCGCGACCACCACAACGTTGCGGGAAAAGCGGTACATCTGCTGCCGCAACGGCTGCTCGTCCGTCACGATCTCGACGAACTGGGCATTACCGACGCCGGGGCCGACGATGCGGATCGGCTGGTTGCCGGTCTCCAGCATCATCTGGAACGAGCCGGTGATCGCCTCCCACACGGTCATGTCGCGCAGGTCGACATCGTGCTCGATCGTGGCAGGCAGATTGTCGCTGGCGAGCAGGCGACGCTGCTGGCCCATCTTGATGGCGACGGCGCGGGCATTGATGCTTTTCAGGATCTCGCGCGACAGTGAATCGGGGACCATGCCGAGCGGCGCAGCATCGAGCACCAGCGCCGCCGTGTTGGCGGCCGCCACGCGGTCGTTCAGCCGGTTGACCCAGAAGTTGGCGATCGCGGGGACGTAGAGCAGGATGGCCGCGATCATCACCAGGGGGACGGTCAGCAGCAGCAGCTTGCCGGACAGCCCAAGCCCGGCAGGCCCACGCGGCCGCACCGCCGGTGGGTCCCGCTGATCCGTATCCTGGATCGGCTGGAGGTCTGTCGCTGCCACGAAACTCGTCCTCACTGACTTTCAGATGAAAGATCTTGCCGGTGAACGATCTGGCGGAGGAAGAATGCGGCCCGCCTCCGGCCCGGTCAAATTACGGATCGCTAATCTCCCAAGGTGGGATGTAAGCTCTGATACGGCTATGCGCTACCTCAAGGGTTAAAAACCCCGCACAAACAGCGATATTCACCGGAATCGTGCGCTCTTGCGGCGTTGACGGAAACAAGACGCTCGCTTATAAGCCGACCAAATTGTCCGCGATGACCCGGCGTGATGCCGGGAGCGGCTCTCTTTGGGGCCGAAAAAGGGCCCATTTTGGGCCGCATCTTCCGGGCTTTACCCTTAATTCTACAGGCACATTGCCCGGTCAGCGGAGAGAAACCCGTGAAGCGGACTTATCAACCCAGCAAACTGGTGCGCAAGCGCCGTCACGGCTTCCGTGCCCGTCTCGCGACAGCCGGCGGCCGCAAGGTTCTCGCCGCACGCCGCGCCCGCGGCCGCAAGCGTCTGAGCGCCTGAGCCGGACCCCCATTTTTGGGATTTCATTATGGATCGGCTGAGGCAGCGAGCGGATTTCCTCGCCGTTGCCAATGGCGCGCGGGCGAATAGTCCCGCGTTCGTCCTGCAAAGCCTTGACCGAAAAAGTCTTGACCGCCAAAACCTTGGCCGAGACGACAGCGGCCCGGTCCGGATCGGCTTCACCGTTACCAAAAAGAACGGCAACGCCCCCCAGCGCAATCGTATCCGGCGCCGGCTTCGCGAGCTCGTGAAGCAGCTCGATCCGGTGTCGATGCAGCCTCATCATGATTATGTGCTGGTCGGCCGAAGGGACGCGCTCTCGCGCGACTTCGCCACCATGCTCGACGATCTGCGCATGGCGTTTACGAAGCCCGCGCGGCATACGCACAAGGGACGCGGCCCAAGGACTGACCGCACAAGGCCCAGCCCTGCCCTGGCGACCAGCCGCAAACCGGATTGATGACGAGACAATGATGACCGACAATCGCAATACCATCCTCGCCGTCATTCTGTCGGGCCTCGTCCTGATCGCCTGGCAATATTTCTACAACGTGCCGGCGATGGAGAAGCAGCGCGCCCTGCAGCAGACGCAGGCCGAGCTTCAGAAGACCACGCCGCAGCCGGCGGCGTCCGCAACGCCGGGCACCACGGCCCCGCAACCCGGCAGCGCGGCTCAGCCGTCAGCAGCTCCAGCTGCGAACCAGCAGGCCCAGCCGGTCGTTGCCCGCGATACCGCAATTGCAGCCAGCCCGCGCGTCAAGATCGATACGCCTCGGCTGACTGGCAGCGTATCGCTGAAGGGCGGCCGCATCGACGATCTCGCGCTGGTGCAGTACCGCGAAACGGTCGACCCGAAGTCGCCGGCGATCATCCTCTATTCGCCCTCGGGCACGGCAGAACCCTATTACGCCGAGTTCGGCTGGGTGGCAGCGACGGGCGTGACGTCGAAGATGCCGGACGCCCAGACCGTCTGGCAGCAGGACGGCAGCGGCCCCCTGACGCCGACGACGCCTGCGGTGCTAAAATGGGACAATGGCGAGGGCCTCACCTTCCGCCGCACCATCGCGGTCGACGACCACTATCTCTTCACGATCAAGGACGAGGTGAGCAATGTCGGCAACGCGCCCGTTACGCTCTATCCGTTCGCGCTGATCTCGCGCCACGGCACGCCGCAGGTCTCCGGCTATTACATCCTGCATGAAGGCCTGATCGGCTATCTCGATGGCTTGCAGGAATACGCCTACAAGAAGATCGACGAAGCCAAGTCGGTGAGCTTCAAGGCCACCGATGGCTGGCTCGGCATGACCGACAAGTACTGGGCCTCGGCGCTGTTGCCCGATACCAGTGCGCAGCTTCAGGCGCGGTTCTCCTCGAACCTCAACGGCAACGTCCATACCTACCAGACCGACTATCTGCTCGATCCCGTCACCGTCGCGATCGGCGGCTCGGCGACTGCAAACGCGCGGCTGTTCGCCGGCGCCAAGGAAGCCGGCGTCGTCGGCGTGTTCCCGTTCGCCGGCCTCGGCGGCTACAACAAGGAGCTCGGCCTCAACCATTTCGATCTGCTGATCGACTGGGGCTGGTTCTACTTCATCACCAAGCCGATGTTCCTCGGCCTCGACTTCTTCTACCGCTTCTTCGGCAATTTCGGCATCTCGATCCTGCTCGTGACCGTGATCGTGAAGCTGCTGTTCTTCCCGCTCGCGAACAAGTCCTACGCCTCGATGGCGAAGATGAAGTCGGTCCAGCCGCAGCTTGCGGCGCTGAAGGAGCGCTACCCCGACGACAAGGTGAAGCAGCAGCAGGAGATGATGGAGATCTACCGCAAGGAGAAGATCAATCCGGTCGCCGGCTGTCTTCCCGTTGTGATCCAGATCCCCGTGTTCTTCTCGCTCTACAAGGTGCTGTTCGTCACCATCGAGATGCGGCACGCGCCGTTCTTCGGCTGGATCAAGGATCTCTCCGCACCGGATCCGACCAACCTCTTCACTTTGTTCGGGCTGATCCCGTTCGATCCGACCACGCTGCCGCTGTTCGGCCACTACCTCGCGCTCGGCATCTGGCCGATCATCATGGGCATCACGATGTGGTTCCAGATGAAGCTGAACCCGACGCCTCCGGATCCGACCCAGCAGCTGATCTTCAACTGGATGCCGCTGATCTTCACCTTCATGCTGGCCGGCTTCCCGGCGGGCCTCGTGATCTACTGGGCCTGGAACAACACGCTCTCGGTGCTCCAGCAGAGCTTCATCATGCGCCGCAATGGCGTGAAGGTGGAGCTGTTCGACAATCTCAAGGCGACGTTCGCAAAAAAGGCGACGTAGCCACCGTCATTGCGAGCGCTTCGCTTCCGCCTTCGCTCTTCGAGCTACGGCGGACAAGTCGCTCGCAATGACGAGGTAAACCAACTGAAAGCCTTCGCATGACCGACGACAAAGATGCGAAGCTGATCGAGACCGGGCGAAAACTGTTCGCGCGCGACTGGCAGTTCATCTGGGCTTCGCCCTCGATTGCCACGCTGCCGCCGATGGACGGGCTCGAGGTCGCCTTTGCCGGCCGCTCCAATGTCGGCAAGTCGAGCCTGATCAACGCGCTCACGGGGCGCAACGCGCTCGCACGCACCTCGCATACGCCGGGCCGCACCCAGGAGCTGATCTTCTTCGAGGTCCCCGGGAAGAATGACCTGCGCCTCGTCGACATGCCCGGCTATGGCTATGCCAAGGCGCCCAAATCGCAGGTCGCGTCCTGGACCGAGCTGATCCACAAATTCCTGCTCGGCCGCGCCAGCCTCGCGCGGGTCTACGTGCTGATCGACGCGCGGCATGGGCTGAAGGACGTCGACCTCGATATCCTCGCGACGCTCGACCGCTCCGCCGTGAGCTACCAGATCGTGCTGACCAAGACCGACCAGGTGAAGGCCTCCGAACTCGAGACGCGCATCGCCGAGACCGAGGCCGCGCTCGCCAAGCATCCGGCCGCGTTCCCGAACGTGCTGGCGACCTCGTCGCGCAGCTCGACCGGCATGGAGAGCCTGCGCGCCGCGATGGCGAAGCTGCTGGACGAGCGGAGCAAATAGTGGCCCGCCTCCTGATTGGGCTTGCCGGTTTGATCGGCGCCGCCGGCGTCGTCCTGGCCGCAGCCTCCGCCCATGGCGCCGACGCCAGCCGGCTCGCCTCCGCCAGCGCCATGCTGCTGTTTCATGCAACTGCCATATTGGCCTGCGTCGCATTGCTCGCGCGCGGCCTTCTGCACGGCGGAATTGGACTTATCGCAGCATTCGGCTTCGTGATCGGCACCGCGCTTTTCGCGGGCGACCTGACATTGCGGCAATATGCAGGACACGCGCTGTTTCCGTACGCAGCACCGACCGGCGGGACGGTGATGATTGCGAGCTGGCTCGCCGTGACGCTGGCGGCAGTGGTGGCGAAAAATTAGCACTCGTGTCCCGGACGCGGTGCGGCACGCAGTGCCGCTCCGCAGAGCCGGGACCCAGCAGCCACATGGGCCCCGGCTCTGCAGCGCACCGCCGAATAAGCGCTGCGCTGCGTCCGGGGCACGAAGACCACTTTGCGCCGCGCCCGCCAATCAGATAGAACGCGCACCGACCGACCCGCCAGCGAGACCGTGACATGACCGACATCTCTCCGCTCGACCAGGCCCGCATCCTGTCCGAAGCGCTGCCGCACATGCAGCAGTATGACGAGGAAACAATCGTCATCAAATATGGCGGCCATGCCATGGGCGACGAAGAGGCCGCGAAGAACTTTGCCCGCGACATCGTGCTGCTCGAGCAGACTGCGATCAACCCGGTCGTCGTGCACGGCGGCGGGCCGCAGATCGCGACCATGCTCAAGCGCCTCGGCATCGTCTCGGAATTCGCAGCCGGCCTGCGCATCACCGACGCCGCGACGATCGAGATCGTCGAGATGGTGCTCGCCGGCTCCGTCAATAAGCAGATCGTCGGCTACATCAACGAAGCCGGCGGCAAGGCCGTGGGGCTGTCGGGCAAGGACGCCAACATGGTGAAGGCGTCGAAGACGACGCGCACCATCGTCGACCCGGATTCGAACATCGAGAAGGCGATCGATCTCGGCTTCGTCGGCGACCCCGAGAAGGTCGATCTCACGCTGCTCAACCAGCTGATCGGCTACGAGCTGATCCCGGTGCTGGCGCCGCTCGCGACCTCGAAAGAGGGCCAGACGCTGAACGTCAACGCCGACACCTTTGCCGGTGCCGTTGCCGGCGCGCTGAAAGCAAAGCGCCTGCTGCTGCTCACCGACGTGCCGGGTGTGCTCGACAAGTCGAAGAAGCTGATCCCGCAGCTCTCGGTGAAGGACGCGCGGAAACTGATCGCCGACGGTACCATTTCCGGCGGCATGATCCCCAAGGTCGAGACCTGCATCTACGCGCTGGAGCAGGGCGTCGAAGGTGTCGTCATCATCGACGGCAAGATGCAGCACGCGGTGCTGCTCGAGCTGTTTACCAACACCGGCACGGGAACGCTGATCCACAAGTGAGAGATGAGAAGACGAGAGACGCCGTCATGGCCGGACAAGAGCGCGAAGCGCGTCTTCGCGAAGATGTCCCGGCCATCCACGATGTTTCGTCCCGCGCTGAGAACGTGGATGCCCGGCACAAGGCCGGGCATGACGGGAAGAGAGCAAGGCGACCTCGCCGCTCCCCTCTCGCGCGTTTCCTGATGACGCTGCCGGCCGCAGCCATCTCGTTCGTCTTCTCCTCCGCCCCCGCCTTTGCCGACCTGAAAATCTGCAACCGCATGTCCTATGTCGTCGAGGCCGCGATCGGCATCGACGACAAGGCGGCGACCGCGACGCGCGGCTGGTTCAGGATCGATCCCGCCACCTGCCGCGTGGTGGCGCAGGGTACGCTCACCGCGGACCGCATCCTGCTCAATGCCCGCGCGCTCGGCGTCTATGGCGCGTCCCCGATCCCGCAGAACGGCAGAGACATGCTGTGCGTGGCGCAGGACAATTTCGTCATCGCCGCGGCGCGGCAATGCCGCAGTGGCCAGACCCAGGCTGCCTTCACGCAGGTGACGCCGACGCAGGGCGACGACGGCAACCTCACTGCCTATCTCGCCGAGGATGCCGAATATGACGACGAGCAGGCGCGGCTCGCCGGCATCCAGCGGCTGCTGGTGATCATCGGTTATGACGTCGGCGCAATCGACGGCGTAGACGGACCGAAGACGCAAGCAGCACTGGCCGCGTTCCTGAAGAGCCGCGGGCTGTCGTCCGACGCCGCATCGTCGCCGAATGTCTTCAAGACCATGGTCGACGCGACACAGACGCCCTCCGCAAGCGGCCTGACCTGGTGCAACGACACGCCGCACAAGGTGATGGCCGCGATCGCGACCGACGACGGCAAGGCCGTGACCAGCCGCGGCTGGTACCGCATCGACCCCGGCAAGTGCCTTCATCCCGATGTGACCGGCCAGCCGAAGCAGATCTTCAGCTTCGCCGAGGCGATCGATGCCGACAACCGTGCCATCAAGGTGAAGGACAAGCCGCTGAACTGGGGCGGCGAGAAGCAGCTCTGCACGCGCGAGACCAAGTTCGAGACCGTTGAGCAGACCGACTGCGGCGCGCGCGGGTTTGCGGCGATGGGCTTTGGTGCGGTCGACATGTCGAGCGGCGGCAAGACGCTGCGGTTTGCAGTGCCGTGATTGAGAGAGTTTTGATGAAATCCCCCCGCACCTTCACCCACGTCGACACCTGGGTGTTCGATCTCGACAACACGCTCTACCCGCATCACGTCAATCTTTGGCAGCAGGTCGATGCGCGGATCGGCGAGTTCGTGTGCAACTGGCTGAATGTCGGCCCAGCGGAAGCGCGCAATATCCAGAAGGACTATTACCGGCGCTTCGGCACCACCATGCGCGGCATGATGACCCTGCATGGCGTGCGCGCCGACGACTACCTCGCTTACGTCCACAAGATCGACCATTCGCCGCTGCAGCCGAACCCGGCGCTCGGCGCAGCCATCGCAAAGCTGCCGGGGCGAAAGCTGATCCTGACCAATGGCTCGGTCGATCATGTCGATGCCGTGCTGGCGCGACTGGGCCTCGCCACGCATTTCGACGGCGTGTTCGACATCATCGCCGCCGGCTTCGAGCCCAAGCCGGCGGAGCAGACCTACCGGAAATTCCTCGCCGACCATGCGGTCGACCCGACCCGGGCGGCGATGTTCGAAGACCTCTCCCGCAACCTCACCGTCCCGCACCAGCTCGGCATGACCACCGTGCTGGTGGTGCCCGACGGGACGAAAGAGGTGGTACGCGAGGACTGGGAGCTGGAGGGCCGGGACGCGGCCTATGTCGACCACGTCACGGATGATCTGGCGGGGTTTTTGGGCCGGTTGTCCCACCCCAAGTAGCCGTCATACCCCACGTAGGCGGGGTATCCAATAATCGCAGCTATCTCGATTCATCGCGGCTGCCGCGGCGTACTGGATCACCCGCTCCAGCGCGCAATTGCGCGCAAGGCGGGTGATGACACCGAACCAAGCTTGACTCCGTCGCCTCAAATCCCGAAAAAGCGCTCCAATTCACACAAAGCCACGCCTTCCCGAGAGGAATTCCCGATGTCCCTCCAAGCCCTCGAATCCACCATCAACAGCGCCTTCGACGCGCGTGACGGCATCTCGACCTCCACCAAGGGCGAGGTGCGCGAGGCCGTGGACCAGTCGCTGGAGATTTTGGACAAGGGCGAGGCCCGCGTCGCCGAGCGCGGGGCCGACGGCAAGTGGAAGGTCAATCAATGGCTGAAGAAGGCCGTGCTGCTGTCCTTCCGCCTCAACGACATGGGCGTCATTGCCGGCGGCTCCGGCAATGCGACCTGGTGGGACAAGGTGCCCTCGAAGTTCGAAGGCTGGGGCGAGAACCGTTTTCGCGATGCCGGTTTTCGCGCGGTGCCCGGCGCGATCGTCCGCCGCTCGGCCTTCATCGCCAAGAACGTCGTGCTGATGCCGTCCTTCGTCAATCTCGGCGCTTACGTCGATGAGAGCACGATGGTCGACACCTGGGCGACCGTCGGCTCCTGCGCGCAGATCGGCAAGCGCGTGCACATCTCCGGCGGTGCCGGCATCGGCGGCGTGCTCGAGCCGTTGCAGGCCGAGCCCGTGATCATCGAGGACGACTGCTTCATCGGCGCACGCAGCGAAGTCGCCGAAGGCGTGATCGTGCGCAAGGGCGCAGTGTTGGCGATGGGCGTATTCCTGGGCGCCTCGACCAAGATCGTCGACCGCGACACCGGCGAGATCTTCATCGGCGAAGTGCCGGAATATTCCGTCGTGGTGCCCGGTGCCCTGCCTGGCAAGCCCATGAAGAACGGCCAGATCGGCCCGAGCACCGCCTGCGCCGTCATCGTCAAGCGCGTCGACGAGCGCACGCGGTCGAAGACCAGCATCAACGAGCTGCTGCGGGATTGAGACTCTATCCTCCCCCTCTCTCCGTTCTTACGGGGCCGCGACGAGCTTTGCTCGCGCTGAGAGGGTTGGGGTGAGGGGCTGCTTCAGCAAAGACGGCGGGAGCTGCCCTCGCGGAGGCTCCCCCTCACCCGGAATTCAAGCTACGCTTGAATTCCGACCTCTCCCCGCAAGCGGGGCGAGGTGAAAAGAGCCCGCTGCGCCCCACGTCGAACCCACCCTCCCTCCATCGCGACCAACGACCGGGCGGCACCTCCCGCCCGGAGTCCTTCGCATGGACTGGACCTGGTACCTGTTCCGCTTCGACGATCGCATCAACCGCGCTTTGCTGTGGCAGGCGCTGCTGATTGTCGCGTTGCTGGCGGGCCTGCTGGGGGTGATTGGTCAGGTGATCCATCTCATCAACGCCGAGGGACCGCTGAAACTATCCATCAAGCTCAATTTCGACTTCGGGCTCGACGACCTCTTCAAGCTGGTCGACCCCCGGGCCTACCACGCGCTGGAATCATTCGACCGTGCGACACTGATCCTGAAGGCGTTCGGCTTGTCGCTGTTCTCATGGATTTTCCTGGCGACCGCGATCAAGCGGCTGCACGATCGCGACAGGCGCGGCTGGTGGGTCGTTCCGTTCTTCGTCGTGCCCGGCCTGTACAGCCAGTTCTCGGACCTGCTGCCCGACTCCAACTGGATGCTTCCGTTCAGCCTTGCCGCGTCCATCCTGTGGCTGTGGGGCTTCGTCGAAATGTTCTGCGTGCCCGGCAGCGCGGGTGACAACCGGTTCGGCCCCGACCCGCTCGCTGACATCGCGGACGGCGCCGTGCCGTCCCCTGCAAAAAGCTGGGACCAGCAGCGCGAGATCGAATTTGTGCCGCCCAGCGCTAGCCCACCCGGCGGCATGCATGTTAAGCGGGGCACATGACCGATGCTCTCTCGATTGCCCGCGATCTCATCCGCTGCCCCTCGGTAACCCCTGAAGATGCCGGAGCGCTGGGCGTGCTTGAAACGGCTCTCAACGCCGCAGGCTTCATTTGCCACCGCGTGACGTTCAGCGAAGAAGGCATCGCCGACGTCGACAATCTCTATGCACGGATCGGCACTGACGGTCCGCACCTCACCTTCGCCGGCCACACCGACGTGGTGCCGCCGGGCGACGAAAGCGCCTGGAGCGTCGGCGCGTTTTCCGGCGAGGTAAAAGACGGTTTTCTGCACGGTCGCGGCGCGGTCGACATGAAGGGCGGCATCGCCTGCTCGGTTGCCGCCGTGCTGGAGCATCTCGCCGCCAATGGCGGCAAGCCGCGCGCGGACGGGACGGGCTCGATCTCGTTCCTGATCACCGGCGACGAGGAAGACGTCTCCATCAACGGCACCATCAAGCTGTTGAAGTGGGCGGCCGAGCGCGGCGAAAAATTCGATCATTGCGTTCTGGGCGAGCCCTCCAATGTCGAGACGCTCGGCGACACCATCAAGGTCGGCCGCCGCGGCTCGCAGTCCGGAACGCTCTATGTCGACGGCGTGCAGGGCCACGTTGCCTATCCGCATCGCGCCGCCAATCCGGTGCCGGATATTTCGCGGCTGATCGTTGCGATCTCCGACGAGCCGCTCGACCACGGCAGCGCGCAGTTCCAGGCCTCCAATCTCGAATTCACCTCGGTCGACGTCGGCAACAAAGCCAACAACGTCATCCCCGGCGAGGCCCGCGCAAAGTTCAACATCCGCTACAACGACAATCACACCCAGGCGAGCCTGCGCGAGCTGGTCGAGACGCGGCTGACCAAGGCCTGCGGCAACCGCATCAAGGCCCGCATCGTCTGGGAGCCCTCGAACTCCAACGTGTTCGTGACCAAGCCCGGCCCGTTCACCGATCTCGCGGTGTCCGCGATCGAGGAAATCACGGGGCGTAAGCCGGAGCTGTCGACGTCAGGCGGCACCTCGGATGCGCGGTTCATCTCCAGCTATTGCCCGGTGATCGAGTTCGGGCTCGTGGGGCAGACGATGCATCAAGTGGATGAGCGTGTGCCGGTGGTGGACCTGGAGAAGCTGACGCAGGTGTATCGCGGGATTTTGACGCGGTATTTTGGGTGACTTCTCCCTCGCCCCGTTCTTACGGGAGAGGGTTGGGGTGAGGCGCTGCCTCGGCACATGCGGTGAGAATTGGACTCGCGGAGAGTCCCGCTCCCCTCAATAATCCACCTTCACCAGATACAACCCGTCGGGCGGGGCGACGATGCCGCACGCCGCACGGTCGCGGGCTTCCAGCGCAGCTGAGAGATCATCGGCGGTCCAGCGGCCGTCGCCGACCCAGACCAGCGATCCCACCATCGAGCGCACCTGGCTGTGCAGAAACGAGCGCGCCGAGGTGACAATGGTGATCTCGCGGCCGTCGCGTATCACGTCGAGCTGATCCAGCGTTTTCTCCGGCGATCTCGCCTGGCACTCGGTGTCGCGAAACGTCGTGAAATCATGCTTGCCGAGCAGGCGCTGTGCCGCCGCATGCATCGCGTCAGTGTCGAGCTTGCGCGGCACGCGCCAGGCATGGCCGACATCGAGCGCGAGATTGGCGCGGGTGTTGACGACGCGATAGCGGTAGTGGCGCTTCACGGCCGAGAAGCGCGCCTCGAATGTATCAGGCACGATCTCCGCTTCCAGCACCGCGACTGGATGCGGGCGCAAATGCGCGTTCAGACCATCGCGAAAGCGGCCCTGTGGAAACTGCTTCTCGATGTCGACATGCGCGACCTGGCCGCGCGCGTGCACGCCGGCATCGGTGCGGCCGGCGCCATGCACCCGCACATCCGCGCCGGTCATCGCCTTCACGGCCGCTTCGAGCGCGCCCTGCACCGACGGCAGCGTCTCCTGCACCTGCCAGCCGTAAAACGGCGCGCCGTCATATTCGATGGTGAGCTTGTAGCGGGGCATCAGGCCAGCCGAGAGGGTGGCTTCAACGGCACGCCGCGCAAAAACTCCGCCGCCTGCATGCGGCCCTTGCCTTCGCGCTGGAGCTCGATGATCCGGATGGCGCCCTCGCCGCAGGCGATGGTGAGGAGGTCGTCGAGCACCTCGCCGGGCGCACCGGCTCCCTTCGCCAACTCGCAGCGCAGGATTTTGACGCGCGCATTCTCGCTGACGCCGGCAAGCTCGGCCCAGGCGCCGGGGAACGGCGACAAGCCGTGGATGTGGCGCAGCACCTCGCGCGCGGGCTTCGTCCAGTCGATCCGCGCCTCGGCCTTGTCGATCTTGGCGGCATAGGTGACGCCGTCCTCAGGCTGCTTTTTGAGCTGGAGCCCGCCGCGGGCGAGCGCGGCCATCGCGCGCACCATCAGGTCGGCGCCGAGGCGAGAGAGGCGGTCGTGCAGGTCGGCCGCGGTCATGGTGTCGGTGATCGCGAGCCGCTCGGCCATGGCGACATCGCCGGTGTCGAGGCCGACATCCATCTTCATCACCATCACGCCGCTCTCGGCGTCGCCCGCCATGATCGCGCGGTTGATCGGCGCGGCGCCGCGCCAGCGCGGCAGCAGCGAAGCGTGCAGATTGTAGCAGCCGAGCTTTGGCGCATCGAGGATTGCCTGCGGCAGGATCATGCCATAGGCGACGACCACAGCGGCATCGGCATCGAACGCGCGAAACTCGTCCAGGGCTTCCGGTGTCTTCAGCGTCTTCGGCGTCAGCACGGGAACGCCGAGTCTTCGCGCAGCCTCTTCAACCGGGGTTGGCTGCAATTGCAGCCCGCGCCGCCCGCCGGGCTTCGGCGCTCGGGTGTAGACAGCCACGATCTCGTGGCCGTGCGCGACCAGCTCGAGCAGCGTCGGCACGGAGAAATCGGGCGTGCCCATGAAGATCAGGCGAAGGGGCATGGACGGAGAACCTTACTCCGCCCGCTTGGCGGCCTTCTCGAACTTCTTGATGACGCGGTCGCGCTTGAGCTTTGACAGATAGTCGACGAACAGCACGCCGTTGAGATGGTCGATCTCGTGCTGGATGCAGGTGGCGTAGAGGCCTTCGGCGTCCTCCTCGTGCACCTTGCCGTCCAGATCAATGTAGCGCACGCGCACCTTGGCGGGCCGCTCGACCTCCTCGTAATATTCGGGGATCGACAGGCAGCCTTCCTCGTAGACCGACAAATCCTCGGAGGACGCGATGATCTCGGGGTTGATGAAGACGCGCGGCTCGGGCTTGGTCTCGCCGTCCGGGTCCGGCTTGGCCAGATCCATGGTGATGAGCCGGAGCGGCTGCGCAATCTGGATCGCGGCAAGGCCAATGCCGGGCGCGTCGTACATGGTTTCGAACATGTCGTCGGCAAGCTTGCGGATCTCCGGCGTGACCTTCTCGATCGGCTTGGAGACCAGACGCAGCTGCTTGTCGGGCAGGATGATGATTTCTCTGAGGGCCATGGCCGCGATTTAAGCCGCAAGCCGGATGCGGTCAATGCGGACAGGAACCCCGTTAACCCTCCGCTAACCATAAAACTTCAGGTGTCGTTAACCATAAAAATTAGCGGACTGTTAACCACAAATGTTCGCTATTCGTTCGTGCGGCCGGCCGAATCGGCTAGAAGTACGGCATGAACGAGATCATTTTCATGCTGGGCGACTGGCCGGTGCGCACGATCGATGCGCTGATCGGCTTCGGTGCCCTCGTCCTCATCCTGCTGGTGGTGATTACGGTCGTGATCGCGCGATCCGGACGGCGCGGCGCGGAACTCGCGATGGCGAATGCGATCCGCGCGGACGAGCTCGAGGAGCGCATTAGCCAGATGCTGCACGCCCAGAGCGAGTCTTCGGGCCGGGTCGACGCGATGACCCAGGCGCTCGCCGGCCGCCAGGCCGACATGGCGCGCGCGGTCAACGAGCGGCTGGATTCGGTGACCCACCGGGTCGGCCAGTCCATGGAACATTCCACCCGCAACACCATGGAGAGCCTGCGTGCGCTGCACGAGCGGCTCGGCATCATCGACAACGCGCACAAGAACCTCACCGAACTCACCACCCAGGTGACGACCTTGCGCGACGTGCTCGCCAACAAGCAGTCGCGCGGCGCATTTGGACAAGCGCGGATGGAGGCGATCGTCCAAGACGGCCTGCCAAAAGGCGCCTACGAATTCCAGTTCACGCTCTCGACCGGCAAGCGGCCCGATTGCGTGGTGTTCCTGCCCGACCAGCGCCCGCTCTGCATCGACGCCAAATTCCCGCTTGAAGCGATGACCGCGCTGCACGACGCCCGCACCGACGAGGAGAAGCGCATCGCCACGCAGCGGCTGCGCGGCGACGTGATGAAGCATGTCAGCGACATCGCCGAGAAATATCTCGTCACCGGCGAGACCCAGGAGATGGCGCTGATGTTCGTGCCGTCGGAATCGGTCTACGCCGAGATCCACGACGGTTTTGACGACGTGATCCAGAAGGCCTATCGCGCCAAGGTCGTGCTGGTGTCGCCCTCGCTGCTGATGCTCGCGATCCAGGTGATGCAGCAGATCATGAAGGACGCGCGCATGCGCGACGCCGCCGACCAGATCCAGACCGAGGTGATCAAGCTCGGCGACGATCTCGGCCGCCTGCGCGACCGCGTACTGAAATTGCAGAAGCATTTTGCCGACGCCAACGAAGACGTCCGCCAGATCCTGATCTCCGCCGACAAGATCGAGAAGCGCGCGGGCCGGATCGAGGAGCTGGATTTCAGCAAGACCGATGCGTCCGAAGGTCCGCATCTTGTGGCAACCGGCGCGCCGGAGCTGTTTCCGAGGAAGCTCCAGGCCGGGGAGTGAACTTCCTTCACCTCGCCCCGCTTGCGGGGAGAGGTCGGATCGCTCTTGCGATCCG
>NZ_JADPJH010000034.1:595810-696909 GCF_023073315.1 Bradyrhizobium sp. 1
ACCATTTCATCTGCGGAGAGAGGCTCCTCACCCCTCCCTCTCCCCGTAAGAACGGGGAGAGGGAGAAGAGGCAGCGCCCCCAGAATCTGCTAACACGCTCCCCATGACTGCACCCGACGCCACCTCCCCCGCCGCTACTTCCGCCCCCGCCACCTCCTGGCGCGACGGCCTTGCTGTTTACCTGCAACCGCGGGTGCTGATCGTGCTGTTTCTCGGCTTCTCCTCGGGGCTGCCGCTGGCGCTGTCGGGGTCGACGCTGCTGGTGTGGATGCGGGAAGCCGGCGTCGATCTCAAGACCATCGGGCTGTTTGCGCTGGTCGGCACGCCCTACACGCTGAAATTTTTGTGGGCGCCGCTGGTGGATGCGCTGCATGTCCCGCTGTTCACCCGCGCCTTCGGGCGGCGGCGCGGCTGGCTGCTGTTCTCGCAAGCCCTGCTGATCGTCGCGATCCTGCTGCTGGCGATGACCGATCCGGCGCGCTCGCCGTTCTACGTCGCGCTCGGCGCGCTGCTGGTGGCGACGACGTCGTCGACGCAGGACATCGTGGTCGATGCCTTCCGCGTCGAGAGCTTGCCCGAGAGCGAGCAGGCCGCCGGCATGGCGGCTTACGTCGCGGCCTACCGCATCGGCATGCTGGTCTCGACCGCCGGCGCATTGTTCGTCGTCTCCGGCTTCGAGAGCACCGGCATCACGCGCACATCGGCCTGGATGTGGGGCTATGTGGTGATGGCGGCGATGGTGCTGATCGGGACGATCACCGCACTGGCCGCGACCGAGCCCGAGCAGTTGGTGCGGGCGGAAGCTTCGACGCAAACCGAGACCGCGTTCACGCGCGTGCTGAACGCGGCGATCGGCGCCTTCTCCGAATTCCTGTCGCGCAAGGACGCCATCGCCGCGCTCGCCTTCGTCGTGCTGTTCAAATTCACCGATGCCTTCTCCGGCACGATGACGGCGCCGTTCGTGATCGACCTCGGCTTCACCCGCAACGACTATGCGGCGATCGTGAAGGGCGTTGGCCTGGCGGCAACGCTGATCGGCGGCTTCGCCGGCGGTTTTGTCGCGCGGCGCTATCCGCTGGCGACATCGCTGTGGATCGGCGGCGTGTTGCAGGCGCTGGCCAACCTCACCTTCTCCTGGCTTGCCGTGGTCGGCACCAATCAATGGGCGCTGGCGCTCGCCATCTGCGCCGAGAATTTCACCAGCGCCATCGGCACCGTGATCTTCGTCGCCTATCTCTCGGCCCTGTGCCAGAACCCGCTGCACACGGCGACGCAATATGCGCTGCTCACCGCGCTTGCGGCGGTGGGGCGGACCTATCTCTCGTCAGGTGCGGGCTTCGTGGCTGATACGACCGGCTGGACGCTGTTCTTCGTGATCTGCGTGCTGGTGGCGATCCCGAGCCTGATCTTGCTGGTCTGGCTGCAGAAGCGCGGGCACTTTGAGGCGCTGGGGCCGGTCCGGGTGTGATCGAACCCTACCGCACCACGCCCGACGTGAACCCCGCCTTGCGGCGCGGCGGCTTGATGTCCTTTTTCAGGAAGCAGCGCGCTTCACGGCCGGTATAGCCGGGGCGGGCATAGGTGAAGGCGCGGCACTTGTTGTCGGCAGTGCAGGCGGCCTTGCAGATTTCCTCGCCCTCGCCGTCCTTGAGCTCGAAATTGCGCAAGTCCCCGCCGGGGCGGTCGATCGACGTCTCGACGCCTTCGACGCGCGGCTCGATCACGCCGGCACCCCGCACACCGGAGATGCAGCAGCTGCCCGGGACGCGCGGCGGCACGGCGTTCTTCAGCCAGCATATCGCCGAGCCGCCTTCGATGTCGGGATAGCTGAAGCTCCAGGAGCGGCACTTGCGATCGCGCTCGCAGAGCAGCGCGCAATCCTCGGGATCGCCGGACGTGATCGGCTGATTGAAATAGTCGCCGCCGGGCCGGTCGAACGCCGTCTGGGCGCGCACAGGCCCGCTCGCAAACACGAGCGACAGCAGCGCAGCACAAGCCACGACGCTCGCCATGATCGCCCCAGGCAGGCGGCCCTTCCCCATCGGAACAGCTTTCGAGTTATTGACGACGCTCAGGTTTTTCAGCCGGTCATTTGATCGCCGCAAACCTGTACGGGCGATGAACGGCTGAAGTCCTACGTGATGGTCTCTCGAACTAGAGCGTTTCGAGCGATATGGGTACCGGTTCGCGTAAAGAAAACGCGTCAAAATGAGAATCTAGAGCCCGTTCCGATTCATCGGACCGGAAGTGGCTCTAGAACGCGTATTCCGCGTAGGCCGGTTCCACGGAGCCGTTCCAGGGGCCGTTGAACTTCTCAAGCATTTCCTCGGCCGGTGTCCGGCCGGAATCGATGATGTGATCGAGCGGCTCCAGATATCGCGTCTCATCGCGGCCGAGCTGGTCGATCCGGCCGCGCCGGCGCAGGCCGGCATGTGCCAGAACGAGGCATTCCTTGGCGATCTCGAACAGATAGCGATCCTTGATCCGCGACTTGAAGCCGAAGCGCGGCACGTCGTCGCGCAGCGACTGGCGCTCATGCGCGCTCCAGTGCTTCACCAGGTCCCAGGCCGCATCGAGCGACACGTCGTCATAGAGCAGACCGGCCCAGAACGCCGACAGCGCGGGCAGACGGCCCCACGGGCCACCGTCGGAGCCGCGCATCTCGAGATAACGCTTGAGCCGCACCTCGGGGAAGATCGTCGAGAGATGGTTGGCCCAGTCCGACAGCGTCGGACGCTCGCCGGGCAAATTGTTGTTGCGGCCGTCGAAGAAGGCACGGAACGAGGAGCCCGAGACGTCGATGTAATCCTCGTCGCGCTTGACGAAATACATGGGCACGTCGAGCGCGTAGTCGACATAGCGTTCAAAACCCATGCCGTCCTCGAACGCCCACGGCATCATGCCGGCACGCGCATTGTCGGTGTCGCGCCAGATCTCGGAGCGGAAGGACAGGAAGCCGTTCGGCTTGCCTTCGGTGAAAGGCGAATTCGCAAACAGTGCAGTCGCGACCGGCTGGAGCGCGAGCGAGACGCGCAGCTTCTTGACCATGTCGGCTTCGGAGGAGAAGTCGAGATTGGTCTGCACCGTGCAGGTCCGGTACATCATGTCGAGGCCGTATTGGCCGACCTTCGGCATGTAATTGGTCATGATCTTGTAGCGGCCCTTGGGCATCACCGGGATGTCGGCGCGCGACCAGGACGGCGTCATGCCGAGGCCGAGGAAGCCGATGCCGAGCGGGGTTGCGATCTCGCGCACCTGCGCGAGATGCGCCATCAGCTCGCTCTGGGTCTGGTGCACGTTCTCGACCGGCGCACCGGAGAGCTCGAACTGTCCGCCGGGCTCAAGCGAGATCGCCCCGCCGCCGGTGACGTCGTAGAGGCCGATGATGTTACCCTTCTCCATGATCGGCTCCCAGCCGAGCAGGAGCTTCATGCCTTCGAGCAGCGCACCGATGCCGCGCGGGCCTTCGTAAGGCACCGGACGGTGGCCTTCGAGCGTGAACGGCGTCTTCTCGTGCTCGGTGCCCATGCGGAATTCGGACGGGTCCTTGCAGCCGGCCTCGAACCACGCGACGAGCTCGTCGCGTGATTGCAGCGGCGTCATATCGATCTGGTCTCGCGCCATATCAAACTCTAATCAAAAGGGGCGCTTCGATCGAAGGCGCGCGGGTGACGGGAATTGTCCGCGAACCCACCGGGCGCACGGACGAACTGGTGTGCCGCGCGATCATCGCGACGGCGTGGTTTCGTTGGCGTGGACGATGGGCGGCAGCTTCATCTCGCCGCACGAGCAGCCGAGGCGGTCGAGCAGGCCGCTGAGCTTGACGGCATCCGCATCCGACAGTTTCGAGCCGACATATTTCTCGATTGCGGCCGAATAGGCGCCCCACATCCGCTTCTGCAATTCGCGGCCAGCCTCCGTGATCTCCACGAACTGGCCGCGCTTGTCGATCTTGCATTCGCGCCGTCCGGCGAGGCCCTCGTCGACCAGGCGATCGATCAGGCGCGAGGTGGAATATTGCGGGATCAGCATCTGCCGCTCGAGTTCCACCGGCCGCAGCTCGCCCGAGGGCGCCCGCGCCAATTCGAGCAGGGCGTCGTACCATGCCAGTGGCGGGAACCCCGCCTTCTTGAGATCCTGCTCGACGCAATCGAGCACGCGGCTCTGTACCCGCATCAGGCGGATCCAGGCGGAAGTGGCCTCGGTAGATGGTTTGCGTTTCATGGTCCCGCTCACGCTCGTCGCCCGTCTCTTACCCCACTCGATGCACCTGCATCAATCTTGCTAATTCATGCAGGTGCATGTAGGCGTTCTTTCGCCACAACCAAGCATCAAGAGGAGGAAATTCCATGAAACTCTATTACTCACCCGGCGCCTGCTCCCTGTCCCCGCACATCGCGCTCCTGGAAGCCGGCCTGCCCTACGAACTGGTCAAGGTCGATATCCGGGCCAAGAAGCTCGAAAATGGTGAGGATTATCTGAAGCTGAACCCCAAGGGCCAAGTCCCCGCGCTGGGCCTCGATAGCGGTGAGATCGTGACCGAAGGCCCGGTCATTGTCCAGATGATCGCCGACCAGGCCGCAGCCAAGGCCCTGGCGCCGGCCCATGGCAGCTCCGAGCGTTACAAGCTGCTCGAATGGCTGAACTTCCTGACTTCGGAGGTGCACAAGAGCTTCGGCCCGATGTTCGCGCCAGCGCTGAACGACGAGGCCAAGGCGTTCTTCAGGGATCGTGTCATGGGCAAGCTGAAATACATCGACAGCCAGCTCGCCGGCCGCGATTACCTGATGGGCAAGCAGTTCACGGTGGCCGACGGCTACCTGTTCACGATGCTGACCTGGGGCGACCGGATGAAGTTCGACCTCTCGGCGATGCCGAACCTGACCGCCTACAAGGCCCGGGTCGCCGCGCGGCCGCAGGTGCAAGAGGCGTTGAAGAAGGAAGGGCTGGTGCAGGCGAAGTGAGGCCGGACGACGCCAGATGAAACGACGAAGAGCCGGATCAATGATCCGGCTCTTTCTCTTGGCGCCCATTTGTGCCCGCTCACGGAACTCGGGATCGAAAACTCGCGGGCAAATTTTAGGAGCATTGTCGGAGTTAATAATAACCCCGCCTTGTCGTAGGAGGCAGTGCCACACTCCTTGTGAGAGCAGTCCAGTTCGCGCAACCTATCGACGGCAGCGGGTCCGCAAAGTTGGAATACGAACGTGACGACCGCACTTGTTCTTCTGTTCGCGAGCACGCTCGCTGGATTGGCGACGGGATTGTTGTTCCGGGTCTGGTCGCTACTGCTGGTCTCGCCGGCAATCGCAGTCCTTGCCGCAATCGTCCTGCAGACCTACGGCTTCGGATTTTGGGCCGGCATTCCGGTCATCATCGGCTGCCTGACGGCGTGCCAGCTGGCTTTTCTGGTCAGCGCGTTCCAGCGGCACAACGGCGGCATCCTAGCCCAGGACGATAGCGACGGCGCTCCAGGCCACGATGGCCAACATGGCATTGGCGGCGAGAACGAGTAGCGCCAGACCCGCCCATGAGGGAATTTTTCTGCGCAGGCGCAGGACTCTGGAGAGTAGCGGCAGCCGACCCGGCAGCACCGGCGAATATCTCAGCGCGACACCTGCAACGTCACTTTGAAACACCGGGGAGATCATTCTGGAACACCTTCAATGCCAATCATCGTTCTGTGGATTGGTTAGCAAGAGCGGTGCCAGTGCGGAGCTCCTGTGGTCCCGGCGGGGAGCCGAGGCGGCCGTCGTGTGGCATGGGAACGCGCGGAATATCTGCCGTCAGCAATAAGGAAAGGCCGGATCGATGATCCGGCCTTCTTGTTCGAATGCCTGAGGTGTTTCGAATCAGGTTCAGGCCGCCGCCTTCTTCGGCGCGAAGCGGCCGTAGAAGGTTTCGCCCTTTGCCGCCATCTCCTCGAGCAGCTTCGGCGGGGTGAAGCGCGAGCCGTACTTCGCCTCGAGCTTGTGGCAGAGCTCGACAAACTTCTTCGTCCCCATGAAGTCGATGTAGGACAGCGTGCCGCCGGTGAACGGCGCGAAGCCGAAGCCAAGGATGGAGCCGACATCCGCCTCGCGCGGATCGGTGATGACGTGATCCTCGACCGTGCGCGCGGCTTCCACCGCCTGCACCACCAGGAAGCGCTGCTTCAGCTCCTCGATGTCGAGCGTATCAGGGTCGAGCTGCTTCGGCTGCAGTGCGGAGAGACCCGGCCACAGGCTCTTCTGACCCTTGCCCTTCTCGGGATAGTCATAGAAGCCCTTGCTGTTCTTGCGGCCGAGCCGGCCCTGTTTCTCGACCAGCTCCACCATCAGCTTCTTCTGGTCGGGGTTGATGGCGTTGGGGCCGAGATCGGCTTCCGTCGCCTTCATGATCTTCAGGCCGAGGTCGAGCGCGACTTCGTCGGAGAGCGAGAGCGGGCCGACCGGCATGCCGGCCATCTTGGCGCAGTTCTCGATCATCGCCGGCGGCACCCCTTCGAGGAACATCTCGTTGCCTTCGGCGACATAGCGGCCGACGCAGCGATTGGCAAAGAAGCCGCGGGAGTCATTCACCACGATCGGCGTCTTGCCGATCTGCCGGACGTAGTCGAGCGCGGTCGCGAGCGCGACATCGCCGGTGTTCTTGCCCTTGATGATCTCGACCAGCATCATCTTCTCGACCGGCGAGAAGAAGTGGATGCCGACGAACTTGCCCTGGTCCTTGAAGCCCTCGGCCAGCGAGGTGATCGGCAGCGTCGAGGTGTTCGACGCGAAGATCACGTCCGGCTTCATATGCTCCTGCGCCTTGGCGAAGGTGTCAGCCTTGACCTTGCGGTCCTCGAACACGGCCTCGATGACGAGGTCGACGTCCTTCAGCGCGGCGTAGTCCGCGGTCGGCGTGATGCGCGCGAGCAGCGCTTCGGCGTCACCAGGCTTGGCGCGGCCCTTCTTGATCTGCTCCTCGATCACCTTCTGCGCATGCGCCTTGCCCTTGTCGGCGCTCTCCTGGTCGCGGTCGATCAGGATGACGTCGAGGCCGGCACGGGCCGAGACGTAGCCGACGCTGGCGCCCATGAAGCCGGCGCCGATCACGGCGATCTTCTTGACCTTGGTCGCGGGCACGTCCTTCGGACGACGCGCGCCCTTGTTGAGCTCCTGCATCGACAAGAACAGGCTGCGGATCATCGCGGCCGCTTCCTTCGAGCGCAGCACCGAGGTGAAGTAACGCGACTCGACGCGAAGCGCGGCATCGATCGGCAACTGCAGGCCTTCATAGACGCAGCTCATGATCGCGCGCGCGGCCGGGTAGTTGTCATAGGTCTCGCGGCGATAGATCGCATTGCCGGCCGGGAACATCATCATGCCGGCCTTGGAGAACACCGGGCCGCCCGGGAGCTTGAAGCCTTTCTCGTCCCAGGGCGCGACGGCCTTGCCGCCGCCCTTGATCCAGTCCTTCGCCGCCTTGATGAGATCGGCAGCAGGAACGATTGCGTGGATCAGATTCAGCGCCTTGGCCTTCTCGACCGTGACAGGATCGCCCTTGAGCAGGATCGTCATCGCGTCCTGCGGCGGCACCAGGCGTGGCACGCGCTGCGTGCCGCCCGCGCCGGGGAACAGGCCGACCTTGACCTCGGGCAGACCGAGGCGGGTCTTGGGATTTTCGGCCGCCACGCGATAGTGGCAGCACAGCGTGATCTCGAAGCCGCCGCCGAGCGCGAGGCCGTTGATCGCGGCCGCCCACGGCTTGCCTGATGTTTCGATCGAGCGCAGCACCAGCGAGAAGCGCCGGGCCTGGTCGAACAGCATCTGGTTTGCCGCGGTCTCGTCCTGCTCCTTCAGCACCTTGGCGTAGGCCTGGTTCATGCCTTCGAGCATCGACAAATCCGCGCCGGCACAAAACGCTTCCTTGGCGGAGGTGATGACAACGCCCTTCACCGCGGCATCAGCCGTGGTGTCCTTGACGATCGCGTCGAGCTCGCTGGTCGAGGTCTCGTCGAGCACGTTCATCGAGCGGCCCGGGATGTCCCAGGTGACGAGCGCGATACCATCGGAATCGGTCTCAACCTTGAAGTTCTTGTAAGCCATGTTGGTTGCTCCTCGGTGCCGCAGCCGATTCCAGGCGCGGCGGTTGACGGTGATCTCGTAGGGTGGGCAAAGGCGCCCTTGCGCCGTGCCCACCATCATTCGCGGAGATATCAGTGGTGGGCACGCTTCGCTTTGCCCACCCTACGGCAGCTCGTTACACCCGCTCGATGATTGTGGCGGTGCCCATGCCGCCACCGATGCACAGCGTCACCAGCGCCGTCGACTTGTTGGTGCGCTCGAGCTCGTCGAGCACGGTGCCAAGGATCATCGCGCCGGTTGCGCCGAGCGGATGACCCAGTGCGATCGCGCCGCCATTGACGTTGATCTTGGCATTGTCGATGTCGAAAGCCTGGATGTAGCGCAGCACGACGGAGGCGAAGGCCTCGTTGAGCTCGAACAGGTCGATGTCCGACTTCTTCATGCCCGAACGCGCGAACAGCTTTTCGGTGACGTCGACCGGACCGGTCAGCATCATCGCGGGCTCCGAGCCGACATTGGCAAACGCGCGGATCTTTGCGCGCGGCTTGAGACCGTACTTGCTGGCCGCTTCCTTGCTGCCGAGCAGCACCGCGCCGGCACCGTCGACGATGCCGGAGGAGTTGCCGGCGTGGTGCACGTAATTGACGCGCTCGATCTCGGGATGCGACTGCACGGCAACGCCGTCAAAGCCGCCCATCTGCGCCATCATCGTGAATGACGGCTGCAGTTGCGCCAGCGACTGCATCGTCGTCGAGGGACGCATATGCTCGTCCTTGGCGAGGATGGTGAGGCCGTTGATGTCCTTCACCGGCACGATCGACTTGTTGAAGCGTCCCTCTTCCCAGGACTTCGCCGCGCGCTGCTGGCTCTGCACCGCGTAAGCGTCGACGTCGTCGCGCGAGAAGCCGTATTTGGTGGCGATCAGATCGGCCGAGACGCCCTGCGGCATGAAATAAGAGGGCACCGCCATCGACGGGTCCATCGGCCAGGCGCCACCGGAGGCACCGATGCCGACGCGGCTCATGGATTCGGCGCCGCCGCCGATCACCAGCTCGTGCTGGCCGCTCATCACCTGCGCGGCAGCAAAGTTCACAGCGTCGAGGCCGGAAGCACAGAAGCGGCTGATCTGCACGCCGGGCACGGCCTCGCCCAGGCCCGCCTTGAGCGCGGCGAAGCGCGCGATGTCGGAGCCGGCTTCGCCGACCGGATCGACCACGCCGAGAATGACGTCGTCGACGGAATCTTCGGGAAGATTGTTGCGATCCTTCAGCGCCTTCAGCGGCACGGTCGCAAGCGCAAGCGCCGTCACTTCATGCAGCGCGCCGTCAGCCTTGCCGCGGCCGCGCGGGGTTCGGACGTGGTCGTAGATATAGGCATCTGCCATGGGAGCCTCCTGATTGCAGTTATTTTGTCATGACCGTCGCGCGGCCGGAATCATCGGTCGCGCGTCAATTTTCAGAACGCTTCCGCCGGCAATTCCATGATGGTGGCGGAGCCGGCCTGGATGCGGGCGAGGTTGGCCGCGGTTTCCGGCAGCATGCGTTCCATGAAGAAACGGCCCGTGACGAGCTTGGTGGAGAGATAGGGCGTCGCCCCGCCCTCGGCAATCTTGGCTTGGGTGACCTTCGCCATCTTTGCCCACATGTAGCCGAGCGCGACGAATCCGAAGAGATGCAGGAAATCGGTTGCGGCAGCGCCCGCGTTGTCCGGCTTCATCATTGCGTTCTGCATCAGCCACGTGGTGGCCTGCTGGAGATGGCCGAGCGCCGTCGAGAGCGGGGTGACGAACGGCTTCATCGCCTCGTCGCCGCCATTCTCCTTGGCAAACGCGCCGACCTCGCCGAAGAACGCCATGATGGCGCGGCCGCCGTCGCGCGGCAGCTTGCGGCCGACGAGGTCGAGCGCCTGGATGCCGTTGGCGCCTTCATAGATCATCGCAATACGCGCATCGCGCACGAACTGCTCCATGCCCTGTTCGGCGATGTAGCCGTGGCCGCCATACATCTGCTGCGCCTGCACCGCGTTGGCGAAACCGTACTCGGTGAGGAAGCCTTTCAGCACCGGCGTCATCAGACCCATGTGATCGTCGGCGGCCTGGCGGTCCTTGGGATCCTCGGAACGGTGGGCAACGTCGCTCTTCAGCGCGGTCCACATCACGAAGGCACGCGCGGCTTCGTTGAAGGCGCGGATCGAGAGCAGCGTGCGGCGGACGTCGGGATGCACGATGATCGGGTCAGCCTGCTTGTCCGGCGCCTTCACGCCGGTGAGCGAGCGGCCCTGGATGCGGTCGCGGGCATAGGCGACCGCGTTCTGGTAGGCCACTTCAGACTGCGCGAGGCCCTGCACGGCGACGCCGAGGCGGGCCTCGTTCATCATCACGAACATGCCCTGCATGCCCTTGTTCTCTTCGCCGATCAGCCAGCCGGTGGCGTTGTCGTAGTTCATCACGCAGGTGGAATTGCCATGGATACCCATCTTGTGCTCGATCGAGCCGCAGACGACGCCGTTGCGCTGCCCTACCGAGCCATCGGCATTGACCAGGAATTTCGGCACCACGAACAGCGACACGCCCTTGATGCCGGCGGGCGCACCCTCGATGCGGGCGAGCACAAGGTGGATGATGTTGGGGGCGAGATCATGCTCGCCGGCCGAGATGAAGATTTTTGTACCCGTGATCTTGAAGCTGCCGTCCGACTGGCGCACCGCCTTGGTGCGGAGCATGCCAAGATCGGTGCCGCATTGCGGCTCGGTCAGGTTCATGGTGCCGGTCCATTCGCCCGCGACCATCTTCGGCACGTAGGTCTGCTTCTGCTCGGGGGTGCCGTGCACGATCAGCGCGGCGGTCGCGCCCATGGTGAGGCCGCCATACATCGAGAACGCCATGTTGGCGGAGCACTGGAATTCGTTGACCGCCTGGCTCAGCGTTACCGGCAGGCCCTGGCCGCCGAACTCGGTCGGAGCCGACAGACCAAGCCAGCCGCCCTCGGCGACCTGCTTGAATGCGTCCTTAAATCCCTTCGGCGTGGTGACGCTGCCGTCATCGGCGCGCTTGCAGCCTTCGAGATCGCCGACGCGATTGAGCGGCTGGAGCACTTCTTCCGAGAGCTTGGCGGCTTCGCCAAGGATCGCTTCGCGCACGTCGCTCGACGCGTCGGAGAAGCCGGCCAGATTGTCGTAACGGTCGATCTGGAAGACTTCGTTGAGCAGGAAGTTCACGTCTTCGACGGGGGCTTTGTAGATCGGCATGGTGGTCTCCCGGCATACATCTTGAAGTGTTGGAATTCTCTATGATTGGGCGGCGAGCTGCTCCGCCATCAGGCGATGCAGCATGTTGACCGCCTTGAGCGGACGCACCATCACCTTGAAATAGGTGATGCGTCCCTCGGCATCGAAGGTGATGATGTCGACGCCGTTGATCTCGATGCCATCGATGATGGTCTTGAATTCGAGCACAACGCCATTGGCGCTCTTCCACTCGCCGACATAGGTGAAGCCGGGACCGCCGAGCACCTTCTCGGCGCTCGCGAGATATTTGAAGGTGATGTCGCGGCCACGCTGCGGCGAATGCACGACGGGGCTTTCAAAGATGGCGTCAGGATGCAGCAAGTCCCAGAGCGCTTTGCTGTCATGCGACTTCATGAAGGCGTACCAGGAATCGAGGCCGGTCATGGTCAGGGTGCCTCCCGTGGATCAAATCAAAGGCTTTGGCAAAAAATGCGAAAACAACCCCATGCACAGTAGCGAGAAGGTTGATTCCGCTGGGCTTTCGGATCGGGTCTTTTGCCCCGACCTCGGCCTCTTCATATGCACATTGACGCATATGCACCAATGCGCATAAAGTCAAGTCAATTGGTCGAGACTTCTAAAGGGAGCTGGTGCCATGGCGCTGGGCGACGCAATCCTCGCATGCCTGACGGAACGTCCGATGACGGGCTACGAGCTCGCCAAGACGTTCGACTCCTCGATCGGCTTCTTCTGGAAGGCCGACCACCAGCAGATCTACCGCGAACTCTCCAAGCTGCGCGACCGCGGCTACATCCAGGGCCGCGAGGTCGTGCAATCAGGCAAACCCAATAAGCTCATCTATACGCTCACTCCGGAAGGGCGAACAGCGCTGCGGCACTGGGCCGCGCGGCCAAGCACGCCCCCCTCGATCAAGGACGACCTCCTGGTCCGCCTGCATGCGCTCGACAGCATCGACATCGAGCCGATGCGGGCCGATTTGATGGCCCGGCTGGAGCACCACCGCGACCGCCACGGCAATTACGAGCGCATCCTGAAGAAGCGTTTTCCGGAAGGGACCGCGTCTGATGTGCTCGACCTCGGTAATCTGTTGCTGCTTCAGCTCGGCGCCCGCCACGAGCAGCTGGTGGCGGACTTTTGCGAGGAGGCGCTCGAGGCGCTGTCGGCGATGAGCGGCAAGGGCGCGGTGGTGCCGATCGAGGACGGCAAGCGCGAGGGGAAGAGTTAGGCGCCGGCGGGTTAGTACTTGAAAGTCATCGCGACACCTGTCATATCAGAAACGACACATGGCAAAGGCTGTGCAGATGTATGACCAGGGCACTCTTTTTGTCGGCGCGGTCTTACCTGAAGTTATCCGGCTGACGGCAGTCGCGCGTCTTCTCGGAGGGACCGCGACGCTCCGCAAGATGCCGCAGAGCCCATTGGAGGCTCACGAAATTCTCCTGAACGGCCTTCCGTCCAGGGCGCTGCTACACCTCATCGAGCATCTCGACTTCCTCCGCTGGGACGATTCGTTCGCCAGGGCGATCGGGATGAGCCACCGGACCTATCAGCGCCATACCGCCGAAAATACTGGACAGCTAAGTTCCGAGCAGAGCGGTCGCGCGTGGAAATTGGCTGAGATATTGGTGAAAGCGACGTCGGTCTTCGGCTCGCAGGCAGAGGCAGAGCAATGGCTGGAGCGCCCGGCTGTAGGCCTCGATCAACGCAAGCCAATTGATCTGTTGGCCACCCCTGCCGGTGTCGAACTCGTCGAGGACTTTCTCGCACGCCTCGAGTATGGCGTTTACGCGTGACGCCACTTCCGGCATCGCTCGGGGGCTCCGAGCTGGTGGCGTGGCGTCTTGATCAATCCAAATACGCAACGACTTGGGACACCGGCGAGGGCGCGTTTCTCGTCGGCGGCCGCTGGAACAGCAGAGGCGTCCGCGCGGTGTACTGTTCGATTGATCCCGCGACGGCGATTCTGGAAGTCGCCGTCCATAAGGGATTTCGCGCGCTGGACACCGTGCCTCACGTGATCACGGCGGCAACGATCGATCCGGCTGGTGTCTTCGTCGTCGAATCCGGCAGTGTGCCAAATCCCAACTGGCTGAGGCCGGGGATACCGAGCGCCGGCCAGCAGGCATTCGGGGATGAGCTGCTTACAAACCACAAGTTTGTTGTGATCCCGAGTGTGGTTTCGACGGCGAGCTGGAACTTGATCTTCACCGCCTCCAATGCCGCTGGTTCGTACAAGATGAAATCCCAGGAGCCGTTTGCCCTGGACACCCGGTTGCATCCACCCGGGCGCTAAGCCCTGCTTGAGGCGTTCACCCGGGCCACCGGCCTTCGCCGTGTACGCTCCCCCGGTTCCCGGCGCCCAACTTTAAGACACCGTCAACGGGTTCCTTAACTCGTTATTTACCGTAACAGACAAAAGTCGGTTTTCGAGGCAGACGACCCGCGCCAAATCCGATTGTCTTTGCAACCGGCACGCGAGGGAAGGCTGGAGGTGCCGGGTGGGGCGCCGAAGTCGGAACCGGACAGAGTCATGAATTCGCGCGTATCGTGGAGTGTTGACGGCATCGATCCATCCGTCAGGGAGCGGGCCGAAGCTGCTGCGCGTCGTGCCGGCATGTCACTCAACGATTGGCTGAACTCCACGCTCGGCGAGACTGCCCCGCCAAACTTTCGCGGACCTTATGACCAACGCCAGGATCAGCGTCAGGACCAACGTCCCGATCCGCGTCCGCAACACATGCCGAGCCAAGGACCGAGCCAGGAAAGTCGCGAAGTCGCGGACATCCATCAGCGGCTCGACGCGATCACCCAGCAGATCGAACGGATTTCAAAGCCCGCGCCACGTCAGGACGGTTCACGTCAGGATGCTGCACGACAAGACGCCTCGCGTGAGCAGGGCGTCGCACGCCAGCTCAACGACGCGATCTCGCGGCTCGATGCGCGCCTGTCGCAAATCTCAAAGCCGCCGCAACCGCAACAGCCTCAGGCCCCGCGGCCGGCACCGGCACCCGTTGAAACACGCCAGCGCCAGGCCGATGCGGTCGAGCGCGCGGCAGCCCAAGTCTATCGCAGCTCACCACCCCTGAGCCCTGCTTCGTTCGATGTCGCCGTCGCCGAGATCACGGCGCGCCAGAGCGAGCTCGACGGCTTCGCGCCGCGCCAGGTGCCGCCGCGTGCTGCGCCCTCGATTGCGCCCAGTGCTGCTCCCTGGCCCGCTCCTTACGCGCCTCCGATGGCGCCACCCGCGCCTGCCTATGCTCCGCCGCCACCGCAAGCAGGGCCGGATTTCTCGTCGCTCGAACGGCATCTGCTCAAGATCACGAGCCAGATCGAGTCGCTCCAGCGCCCGGATAATACCGAGCAGGCGGTCAACGGCTTCCGTTCCGAGCTCGCCGAGATCCGCAACGCCATCACCGAAGCGATGCCACGGCGCGCGATCGAGTCGATCGAGAACGAGATCCGCTCGCTGCACCGTCGCATCGACGAGACCCGCTCGTCCGGCACCGACGGTCAGGTTCTGTCCGGCATCGAGCACGCACTGTCCGATATCAAGCAGGTGCTGCGCACGCTGACGCCGGCCGAGCAGCTCACCGGCTATGACGAGGCGATCCGCAATCTCGGCGCCAAGCTCGACCTGATCCTGCGCGCCAATGACGATCCCTCGACGGTGCGCCAGCTCGAAGGCGCGATCGCCGCGCTGCGCGGCATCGTCTCCAACGTCGCCTCCAACGAAGCGCTGGCACGGCTTTCGGACGACGTGCAGCTGTTGTCGTCCAAGGTCGACCAGGTCACCCGTTCGACAGGCCCCGGCGACAGTTTTGCGGTGCTGGAGCAGCGCATCGCGGCGCTCACTGCCGCACTGGAAACGCGCGAGCGGCCGCAGCCGTCCGAGAGCAGCGAACATCTGGAAGCCGCGATCCGCGCGCTGTCGGACCGTTTCGACCGCATGCAGGTCGGCAACGATTCCGCCTCGACATTCGCGCATCTCGAACAGCGGGTCTCGTATCTGCTGGAGCGGATCGAGGCCGCCGCCGATCCGCGCAACGGCAATTTGAGCCGCGTCGAGGACGGGCTGCACGACATCCTCAGGCACCTGGAACGGCAGCAGGCGACCTATTCGGCACTCGCCGAGAGCCGCAGTTCCGCCCCGCCTGCCGATTCCGGAATGGCCGATCTCGTCAAGCGCGAGCTCTCCGACATCCGCTTCAGCCACGCCGAGACCAACCGCAGCACCCAGGACTCGCTCGACGCCGTCCACAGCGCGCTCGGCCATGTGGTCGACCGCCTCTCGATGATCGAGGGCGATCTGCGCGCGGTGCGCAGCACGCCGCCTGCTCCTGCGCCGCAGCCGATGCCCACGACGATGCCGACGGCCGCGTCCATGGAGCCCGCGCCGATGGCGCGTGAGCCGCGGCAGCAAGCCCAGCAGCAGTACCAGCAGCCGAAATACGATCCGAAGCCCGAGCTTCCCAACCCGGCTGCCGCACAACACGCGCAGTCCGCCTACGTCGCCGCGCCGCGCGAATTCCACGCCGCCGCGCCGCCGCCAGCGCCGATGGCGTCGCAAGCCACACCACCCTTGCCGCCGCGCGCGATCAGCGAGATCCTGGAGCCGCATGCGGCGCCCGCGCGCGCTGCGATCGCGCCAGAATTGCCGCCGGATCATCCGCTCGAGCCGGGCACTCGGCCGGGCGGGCGCGTTGCCACGCCGTCGGAGCGTATCGCTGCGTCGGAAAGCGCGATCAGCGAAATCCCCGCCGCGCCGAAGGAGCCGGTGTCGTCGTCGAGCTTCATCGCCGCCGCACGTCGCGCCGCGCAGGCTGCCGCGGCGCAGCCGCCGGAAAAGCCCGCCCGCGGCGCCAAGGCTGCAATCGCCCGCGCCAAGGACAAGGGCCAAAGCACAAGTCAGGAAGGCGCCTCGACCATCACCTCAAAGATCCGCTCGCTGCTGGTCGGCGCGAGCGTGGTCGTGATCGTGCTCGGCACCTTCAAGATGGCGATGAACCTGCTCGATGGCGGCAGCCCGCCGCCGGCACCGCAGGCCATGGAGAATTCCTCGCCCGCGCCCGCACCGCAGGCTCCGCCGGTCGAGACCAAGCCTGCTACCCCCGAGCAGATCACGCCGTCGATGACCTCACCGACGCCGATCGGCAAGCAATCGCAGAACAATGCTGCGCCGGCGCTGCCCGCGAACTCCGGCAGCTCGGCTTCGGTTGAAATTCCGCCGGCCCCAGTCGCGCCGCCGCCTGCGTCCAGCGACGTCACCGGCGCGCTCACGGGCACCAGCCGCGCCAAGCTCAGCATGATCCAGGTGCCGCCCAGCGAGAAGCTGCCCGACGGTATCGGCGGCCCCGGCCTGCGCACCGCCGCGATGAAGGGCGACGCGACCGCGGCCTATGAAGTCGGCGTGCGCTTTGCCGAGGGTAAGGGCATCGCTGCGAATTACGACGAAGCCGCGAAATGGTATGACCGCGCGGCGCAGGCCGGCGTGGTGCCCGCAACCTTCCGCCTCGGCACGCTCTACGAAAAGGGCCTCGGCGTGAAGAAAGACGCCGACATCGCCCGCCGCTACTACACCCAGGCCGCCGAGCGCGGCAACGCCAAGGCCATGCACAATCTCGCGGTGCTCGATGCCGACGGCGGCGGACGCGGCGCCAATTACAAGAGCGCGGCGCAGTGGTTCCGCAAAGCCGCCGATCGCGGCGTTGCCGACAGCCAGTTCAATCTCGGTATCCTCTATGCCCGCGGCATCGGCGTGGAGCAGAACCTCGCCGAATCCTACAAATGGTTCACCCTTGCAGCCGGGCAAGGCGATGCGGACGCAGCAACCAAGCGTGACGACGTCGCCAAGCGTCTCGACCCGCAATCGCTCGCCGCCGCCAAGCTCGCGATCCAGACGTTCAGCGCCGAGCCGCAGCCCGACGATGCCGTCAACGTTCCGGCTCCCAACGGCGGCTGGGACAGCGCGCCGCAGGCGAGCGCAAAGCCTGCGCCGAAGCCGGTCGCGACCAAGAAGTCGGCGTCGGCGGTGCGATAAGCCGAATGGCATTACGTTAGCGATTAATCGGGCCGCAGGCTCGGTACACCTCTCCCGCTTGCGGGAGAGGTCGGCGCGTCCCGGGCGAATGCGAAGCATCGTCCCGCGCGCCGGGTGAAGGTTATCTCCTCTTGGGGAGTCTCACTGCGGAGGCACCCTCTCCCCAACCCTCCCCCGCAAGCGGGGAGGGAGCACACCTTTGTCCTGGCAGCGATTGATCCAGTCTCATCACGCTCTATCGCGCCCCATTCACCACGCCCAAAATTCCTGCCCCGCCTGACAGCGAATTCCGCTATTGAAAGACGCGGCAATCGTTCCGACCTTCCCGCGATCATTCCGCGCTAGTCGATCCGTCTCGCCGGTGCGCAGGTTCAATGCAGCTCTATCTCCCGATCGCCGATCTTCCGGTCAATGTTTTCCTGGTGCTGGCGATGGGCGCGGCGGTCGGCTTCGTGTCCGGCATGTTCGGGATCGGCGGCGGTTTTCTGATGACGCCGCTTTTGATCTTCATCGGCATCACGCCGGCGGTCGCGGTCGCTTCCGTCGCGAGCCACATCGCGGCCTCCTCCTTCTCCGGCGCACTCGCCTATTGGCGGCGGCGCGCCATCGATCCGGCGCTGGCAGGCGTCCTGCTCTGCGGCGGCGTGACCGGGACCGCGCTCGGGGTATGGACCTTCACGCAGCTTCGCGCACTCGGCCAGCTCGACCTGATGATCGCGCTGTCCTACGTCGTGCTGCTCACCACCGTCGGCAGCCTGATGTTCTCCGAGGGACTGCGCGCGCTGATGCGGACACGCCGCGGCACCGTGCCGCCGCGCCGCACCCACAACTGGATCCACGGCCTGCCGCTGAAAATGCGGTTCAAGCGCTCGAAGATCTATCTCTCCGTCATCCCCATTGTGATCGTCGGCATCGTGATCGGCTTCATCGGAGCCGTCATGGGCATCGGCGGCGGTTTTATTCTCGTGCCGATCATGATCTATCTGCTCAGAGTACCGACTTCGACGGTGATTGGCACGTCGATGGTCCTGACACTGGTCACGATGCTGTTCGCGACCATGCTGCACGCGGTGACCAATCATCTCGTCGACGCCGTGCTGGCGCTGATCCTGATGGTCGGCGGCGTCACCGGCGCGCAGTTCGGCGCCCGTGCCGGCCAGAAGATCCGCGGCGAGCAGTTGCGGCTGCTGCTGGGTCTTCTGATCCTCTCGGTCGGCGTCCGCTTCGCGATCGAGCTGGTGATCCGGCCCGAGGATCTCTTCACCATCCGTGAGCTCGGGGTGAGCGGATGAAGCGCACGCTTCTCGCAGCCCTGCTCGTCCTGCTGCCCGGCTCGGTCGCGCATGCCGAGCGGCTGATCGTGTCGGTCTCCAACCACCGTGTCACGGTGACGCCGAATTATTCGGGTGAGGAGCTGGTGCTGTTCGGCTCGGTCGAGAAGGACGCCTCGACGCCTGCCGACCGCACCACCTACGATCTCGTCGTCACCGTGATGGGCCCGCGCGCCGACATGGTGACGCGGCGCAAGGAGCGCACCTTCGGCATCTGGATCAACACGGATTACCGGCAGTTCCTGCAAGTGCCGAGCTATCTCGCGCTGTTCGCCAATCGCCCGTTCGAATTCATCACCTCGCCCGAGATCGCGCGCCGGCAGCAGATCGGACTGAACAACGTGCTCCTGACCCAGCGCGTCAGCGGCGATTATGCCGACGTGGTGCCGAACGACGCGTTCCGCTCCGCCTTCATTCGCCTGCGCACCCAGCGCGGCCTCTACCGCGAGGATGCGAGCGCGGTGACGTTTTTGACGCCGACGCTGTTCCGCACCGGCATTCCGCTGCCGGCCGAGGTGCCGATCGGCACTTATGAAGTCGAGATCAAGCTGTTTGCGAACGGCGCGTTCATCGGCAAGACCGAGACCGCCTTCGAGATCGTCAAGGTCGGCTTCGAGCAGTTCGTCGCAACGACCGCGCGGCAGAACGGGCTGGTCTACGGTCTCGTCACGGCGGCGATGGCGCTGATGACGGGATGGATGGCGTCGGTTGTTTTTCGGAAGGACTGAAGACGCCTACGGCGCCTCAACCACCGTCGGCACGCCCGGCTCAAGCAATCGCAGCCGCGTCCCGAACCCGAGCACGTCAAAAGTCTTGCGCAAATCCTCGCTGTTCTGGCGGAAATGCGCCCAGCCTTCGGTATGAACAGGCACGATCACCGCATCGGGAAAGGCGCGCGCGGTCTCGATGGCGTCGTTGGTGTCCATGGTGAGATGGAACGGCCCGCGCGTTTGCGCAGCACCGGCGAAGGGCAGCACCACGCCGCATTTGAAGCGGCGCGCGACCTCGGCGACGCCGTCGAACCAGGTGGTGTCGCCGCTGATATAGACCGAGGTGGTGTCCTTGCGGCTCGAGGACACCACGAAGCCGATGACGTCGCCCGACAGCGGCTCGATGCCGGCGGGGCCGTGGCGCGCCGGTGTCGCCGTGATCGTCAGCACATTGCCGTCACGGTCTTCCAGATGCGAATTCACCCAGGGCGCCAGACCCTCGACATGCCCGCCGAGGCGTTTTGCACCGGCCTCGGTGGTGAGCACGCGCTTCGCGTGCTTGAGATACTCACGGCCCGCATTGTCGAGATTGTCCGAATGCTGGTCGTGGCTGAGCAGCACTGCATCGATCGGGCCGATCGCGTCGGCCTTCATCGCGGGACCGATGGTCTTCTCCAGCTTCACGTGCGGCAGCTGATAGGCGGTGTTCGCGTCGTCAAAGGTCGGGTCGGTGAGCAGGCGGAAGCCGTCGATCTCGATCAGCGCGGTGGGGCCGCCGATCAGCGTGATGGAAATGGGCATGATGAACCTTCCTTAACGAGCGGACTTGGCGGGCCGCGTCACCAGATAGATGCCGAGCGCCACCGGAATGATCCCGAGCAGGTCACGCGCCTCGACATGCTCGCCGAGCACGAGAAAGGCGAACAGCATGCCGAGTGGCGGCATCAGGAAATGATAGGCGCTGGCCGCGGTCGCGCCACACACTTTCAGGAGATGAAACCAGAGCCAGTAGGCGAGGATCGAGCCGCCGAGCACGAGGAACGCGAAGGCGCCGATCAGGCCCGGCGTAAAGTCGATCGCGTGAAAATCGGCAAAGGTGAGCGCGACCGGCGTCAGCACGATGCCGGCCACGAGATTCTGCACGCCGTTGCCGATCCACAGGCTTCCCTTGGGCGCGAGCAGCTTGAACAGGA
This sequence comes from Bradyrhizobium sp. 1, assembly GCF_023073315.1. Taxonomy (GTDB): domain Bacteria; phylum Pseudomonadota; class Alphaproteobacteria; order Rhizobiales; family Xanthobacteraceae; genus Bradyrhizobium. The sequence continues at coordinate 616,379 of NZ_JADPJH010000034.1, forward strand.
TCGTGCCGGCGACGATGGAGGCGAGCGAGGCCAGCGTGAAGACGATGCCGTGCATGCTGTCGGTGCCGACCGCGAGGCGATGCCAGACGATCGCCGTGACGCCGATGATGCCGAGCAGGAGGCCACTCGCCTTGCGCCAGGTCATGTCTTCGCCAAGCAGCAGCGCTGCCAACGCGGCGGTGAATACCGGATTGGCCGAGACGATCAGGCCGCCAAGACCGGCGGAGACCGATTGCAGGCCGGTGTAGCCGAGCCCGAGATAGAGCGCGTTGTTGGCAATGCCGAGCACGGCAAAGATCGCGGCATCGCGCCACGAGAGCGACCAGTCGCCGCGGACCGTCGTGGCCCCCAGAATCAAAATGCCGGCGAGCGAGAAGCGCGCGGCGAGCAGGATCAGCGGCGGGCAATGGGTGACGCCGATCTTGCCGGCGACGAAGGCATAGCTCCAGAGCAGGCAAAACAGACCGATGGCGAGCGGCAGCGTGTTGAAGCGGCTGGGGGCTGCGGGAAGCGAGGTGGCGACCGACATGAGGGCATTCTCGGATGTTTTGTTCTGCCCCCGATCTAGGGAGCCGGCTTGCCATTTGGAAATTAAATGATTAACTTCCGATCAGTTGATTTTCGAATGGAGGCGGATATGCTCGATCTCGAGCTGCTGCGCAGCTTCGTCTCGGTGGTCGAAGCCGGCGGCTTCACCCGCGCCGGCGAGCGGGTCCACCGCACGCAATCGACCGTGAGCCAGCAGATCAAGCGGCTGGAGGAAGATGTCGGCCAGGTGCTGCTGCACCGCGACGGCAAGGACGTGCGCCCGACCGAGGCCGGCGAGCGGCTGCTATCCTATGCGCGACGGCTGCTGTCGCTTGCGGAAGAAGCACGCGACGTGCTGCGCGAGCCCGACAGCGAAGGCGCGATCCGGCTCGGCATTCCCGAGGATTTTGCGGCGTATCGTCTGGCAAAACTGCTGGGGGCGTTCTCGCGCTCGCATCCGGGCCTGCGGCTCGATGTGCGCGCCGACCAGAGCAAGAACCTCGCGCGCGATCTCGAACGCGGCGAACTCGACATGGCCCTCTACAAGCGCGAGGCCGGCGGCAAGAGTGCGATCGCGATCTGGCCCGAAGAGGTGCATTGGGTCACCAGCAAAAGCCATCCTGTCGACGTCAACGTGTCGTCGGTGCCGCTGATCGGCTTTCCGCTCGGCTGCCTCTACCGCGCCGGCGCCATCCACGCGCTGGAAAGCGCTGGCCGCGCCTGGCACATGTCGTATTCGTCATCGAGCCTTGCGGGCATCCAGGCCGCGGTTGCCGCCGGGATGGGCCTCAGCATCCTCTCGGAGATGTCGATCCAGTCCGACCACCGCGTGCTGACGGCCAAGGACGGCTTTGCGCCGATCAACCGGACCGAGGTGGCGCTGATGGCGGCTCCCAACGCGAGCTCCGCGACGCTGCGGCTTGCGGATCGTCTCGCCGAGTTTTGCGAGAACGTGCAGGCGAAGGCGGCCTGAGCTAGCGAACCGTCGGGCGGCGCCTCAATTCGCCACCAGCCTGTCTCCGCACGCATTCGCGTAGAACTTGCCGCCGCATTGGCGCTTGATCGCGGCGCAGCGGGCCGCGGGCGACGCATTTTGCGGGACAGAAAAGCTGCAGCTGAGGCCCTCGGCGCTGCGGCCCATCTTGCCCGCAGCAAAAGCCGCGCTTGAGGTGGCGATGCAGATGACGAGCAGGGCTGCGGCGGCGATTTCGATCAGCAGTCTCATGGATGGTCCTCCACACTGATGGCTGAATCTGTCCGCAATCTAGCACCGAATTCAGCATTCCCCGTGCTCATCCGGGTTCCCAAACCGGCCCGTTCCTTGCATAATTTTACGCCAGCGCAGTGCACGGCCGCGCCAGCGATGGTTCCGGTACAGTGGCATGACGCTTAGAGTTACAAGACGCTTAGAGTTACAAGACGCTTAGAGTTACAAGACGCTTGGGATTACAAGACGCGTAGGTTTAGTGGTGTTCTCGCGACCAGGAAGTGACGGCCTTGCAAGATCAATCGTTCCAGCCAAATCCGCCCGCTGCCAATCAGCCGATCGACGAACTCGCGCTGGCTGAGATCAAGGGCGCGATCCTGGCGAAGCTGCGCCTTGCCATCGGCAAGGACGCAGGCATGGCAACCAAGCACGACTGGTACCAGGCCGCAGCGCTGGCGCTGCGCGACCGCATCGTGCATCGCTGGCTCACGGCCGAGAAGCACAGCTACGACGCCGGGCGCAAGCGCGTCTATTATCTCTCGCTCGAATTTTTGATCGGCCGCCTCTTCACCGACGCGCTGAACAACATGGGACTGCTGAAGATCTTCGAGGTCGCGCTCGGCGATCTCGGCGTGTCGCTGCCCGAGCTCCGCAAATGCGAGCCGGATGCGGCGCTCGGCAATGGCGGCCTCGGCCGGCTCGCGGCCTGCTTCATGGAGAGCATGGCGACGCTGTCGATCCCCGCGATCGGCTACGGCATCCGCTACGATTACGGCCTGTTCCGGCAGATCATCAATCAGGGCTGGCAGCAGGAATATCCCGACGAATGGCTCGGCTTCGGCAATCCCTGGGAATTGCAGCGGCCCGAAGTGATCTACGACATCAATTTTGGCGGCGGCGTCGAGCATGTCGACGACAAAGGCCGCGACCGCGCGATCTGGCATCCGTCCGAGACCGTGCAGGCGATGGCCTATGACACGCCGATCGTCGGCTGGCGCGGCCAGCACGTCAATGCGCTGCGGCTGTGGTCGGCGCGCTCGCCCGATCCGTTGAAGCTCGACGCCTTCAACAAGGGCGACTATGTCAGCGCCAGCGCCGAGCAGTCGCGCGCCGAAGCCATCTGCAAATTTCTCTATCCGAACGACGAGAGCCCCGCGGGACGCGAACTGCGCCTGCGCCAGGAATATTTCTTCGTCTCGGCCTCGCTCCAGGATCTCATCAAGCGCCATCTTTCGTCCGACGGGCAGCTCCGCAGCCTGTCGTCCAAGGTCGCGGTGCAGCTCAACGACACCCATCCGAGCCTCGCCGTCACCGAGTTGATGCGGATCCTGATCGACGACCACAATTTCCGCTGGGACGAAGCCTGGAAGATTACGGTCGCCACCCTCTCCTACACCAACCACACGCTGCTGCCGGAAGCGCTGGAGACCTGGCCGGTCGAGCTGTTCGAGCGGCTGCTGCCGCGCCATCTCGAGATCATCTACCGCATCAACGTCCAGCATCTCGCGCTTGCCGAAGCCCGCGCGCCCGGCGACATCGATTTCCGCGCCTCGGTCTCGCTGATCGACGAGAGGAGCGGCCGCCGCGTGCGCATGGGCCAGCTCGCCTTTGTCGGATCGCACCGCATCAACGGCGTCTCGGCGATGCATTCGGATTTGATGCGCGAGACCGTGTTCCACGATCTCAACCATCTCTATCCCGGCCGCATCATCAACAAGACCAACGGCATCACCTTCCGCCGCTGGCTGATGCTGGCGAACCCGAAGCTGACGGATTTGTTGCGCGAGGTCTGCGGCGACGTTGTGCTTGACGATCCCACCCAGCTCTCGCTGATCGAGGCGCGCGCCAGCGACGTCGAATTCCAGAAGAGATTCCGCGCCGTCAAGCTTCACAACAAGACGGCGCTGGCGCGCCTGATCGGCGAACGGCTCGGCATCAAGGTCGACCCAAATGCGCTGTTCGACGTGCAGATCAAGCGCATCCACGAATACAAGCGCCAGCTGCTCAACGTCATCGAGACCGTCGCGCTGTACCAGGCGATCAAGGACGATCCCAACGGCAATTGGGTGCCGCGGGTCAAGATCTTCGCCGGCAAGGCAGCGGCGAGCTACAAATACGCAAAGCTGATCATCAAGCTGATCAACGACGTCGCCGAGATCGTCAACAACGATCCCGCGATCGGCGGCAAGCTGAAAGTGGTGTTCCTGCCCGACTACAATGTCAGCCTCGCCGAGATCATCATTCCCGCGGCCGATCTGTCCGAGCAGATCTCGACCGCCGGCATGGAGGCCTCCGGCACCGGCAACATGAAGCTGTCGCTGAACGGCGCCCTCACCATCGGCACGCTGGATGGCGCCAATATCGAGATCCGCGACCATGTCGGCAACGAGAACATCGCGATCTTCGGCATGGAAGCCGGCGACGTGATGATCCGGCGCAAGCAGGGCCTGGACGCCTCCGACGTGATCCGCAATTCGCCAAAGCTCCAGCGCGCCATCAATGCGATCGGCGGCGGCGAGTTCTCGCCCGGCGATCCCGGCCGTTTCGAATCCATCGCGCACGCACTGCGCTATCTCGACCATTACATGGTCAGCGCCGATTTCGATTCCTATTACGAGGCGCAGCGCAGCGTCGACGCGCGCTGGCAGGTCGCCCCGGCCTGGACCCGCGCCTCCATCCTCAACGTCGCGCGCATGGCATGGTTCTCCTCGGATCGCACCATCCGCGAATACGCCGAGGAGATCTGGAGCGTGCCGGTGAATCCAACCACGCCGCTGCTGCCGAATTTGCGCGACATCGCGGGCTGATTTTCCGCCGCGTGAAATCGGCGTTACGCCATAGGTAATTGCGCAAGCCGGCGGCGGACGTGATATGACGTCCGTCATTGAAAGCCGGAAACAACAATGCACGCCAGGCTCCCGCACCCGTTCGACGACGCCACCCGCATCACCGCGGGTGACTCCAGCTGGCAGGGGCACACCAGCGACGATTACTGGGCCTTCGTCGGCCCGTTCGGCGGCATCACGGCCGCGACCATTTTGCGCGCGCTGATCGAGCATCCGCAAGCCGCCGGCGAGCCGCTGGCGCTCACCGTCAATTACTGTGCGCCGATCGCGAAAGGCCCGTTCGATCTCGACATACGGCTGGTGAAAGCCAACCGCTCCAGCCAGCACTGGAGCGTCGAACTGTCGCAGGGCGGCGGCGAGGTCGCCACGCTCGCCACGGCGGTGTTCGCCGAGCGCCGGCCGTCCTGGGAGCACAGGGTGGCGCAATATCCGGATGCAAAGCCGTTCGAAGCGACGCTGCCGTTCCCGAAGATCGCTGCGTCCTGGGCCAACCAATACGAATTCCGCTTCGTCGAGGGCGAGATGCGTATCGGCCCGCCACAAGCCGAGCTCGCCGCCACCTATTCGAAAATCTGGATCAGCGATCGTGAGCCGCGCAAGCTCGACATGCTGTCACTGATGTCGATGTCGGACGCCTTCTTCGGCCGCATCTTCCACGCCCGACGCGAGCTGGTGCCGTTCGGCACGGTATCGCTGACGACCTATTTTCATACCGACAGCGACGAGCTCGCGGCCGAGGATATCACGCGTGTGCTCGCGACGGCCGATTCGAAGATCATGCACAAGAGCTACGCCGACCAGAACGCCGAGCTATGGTCGCCGAACGGACGACTGCTCGCGACGAGTACGCAGATCGCGTATTTCAAGGCGTAGCCTGCTTCCGCATCGCATAAACAAAAAGGGCGGCCTCACGGCCGCCCTTTTGCTTCTCAATTCAGAACGATTACTCCGCCGCGAGTTTCACGTCCGGCGCGGCCGCGCGGACTTCGGCGTCGACCTGGGCTTCGAACTTGGCGAAGTTCTTCTGGAACATGCCGACCAGCGCCCGGGCGGTCTTGTCGAACTCGTCCTTGTCCTTCCAGGTGTTGACCGGGTTGAGGATCTCGGCCGGCACGCCCGGCAGCGCGGTCGGAACCGCGAAGCCGAAATATTTGTCGGTGCGGAATTCGACATTGCGCAAGCTGCCGTCGAGCGCCGCGGTGAGGAGCGCGCGCGTCACCTTGATCGGCATGCGTGAACCCGTGCCGTATTTGCCGCCGGTCCAGCCGGTGTTGACCAGCCAGCAATCGACATTGTGCTGGGCAATGAGGTCACGCAGCATATTGCCGTAGACGGAGGGGTCGAGCGGCAGGAAGGGCGAGCCGAAGCAGGTCGAGAATTCCGGCTGCGGCTCGTTGCCGAGACCGCGCTCAGTGCCGGCGACCTTGGCGGTGTAGCCGGAGAGGAAGTGATACATCGCCTGCGCCGGCGAGAGTTTTGCAATCGGCGGCAGCACGCCAAAGGCGTCGGCGGCGAGCATCACCACGTTCTTCGGCTGCGGCGCGCGGCCGGTGCGCGAAGCGTTCGGGATGAACTCGAGCGGGTATGCAGAACGCGTGTTCTCGGTCTTGGAGCCGTCGTCGAAATCAACGATGCGGGTGTCTTCGTCGAGCACGCAGTTCTCGAGCACCGCGCCGAAGCGGGTCGAGGCGGCGTAAATCTCGGGCTCGGCTTCCTGCGAGAGCTTGATGCACTTGGCGTAGCAGCCGCCTTCGAAATTGAACACGCCGTTCGGGCCCCAGCCATGCTCGTCGTCGCCGATCAGCGTGCGGTTGGGATCGGCGGACAGCGTGGTCTTGCCGGTGCCGGACAGGCCAAAGAAGATCGCCGCGTCGCCCTTGGCACCGACATTGGCCGAGCAGTGCATCGGCATCACGCCGCGCTCGGGCAGATAATAGTTGAGCGTGGTGAAGACCGACTTCTTCATCTCACCGGCATAATAGGAGCCGGCGATCAGCACGATCTTGCGGGCGAAGTCGATCGCGACGACGTTCTCCGACTTGCAGCCGTGGCGCTTCGGATCGGCGCGGAAGCTCGGCATGTCGATGATGGTGAGCTCGGGCGTGAAGCTCGACAGCTCGACCGCCTCGGGGCGGATCAGAAGCGTGCGGATGAACAGCGAATGCCAGGCGAGCTCGGTGAAGACGCGGGTCTTGATCCGGTAGGCCGGATCGGCGCCGCCATAGAGATCCTGCGCGAACAGGCTCTTGCCTTCGGCGTGCTTGAGGAAGTCCTGGTAGAGCGTCTCGAACTGCTCGGCGGTGATCGACTGGTTGCCGGCCCACCACATCTTCTTGTCGGTGGTGGCATCACGCACCGTGAACTTGTCCTTGGGGCTGCGGCCGGTGAACTCGCCGGTGTCGGCGCAGAGCGCGCCATCGGCGGACAACACCGCCTCGCCCGCTGCGAGCGAGTATTGATAGAGTTGCGGCGCACCCAGATTCCAGTGAACCTGCTTGAGATTCTTTAAGCCGAATTTGTCGGCGCCGAAGGCACCGTTGCGCACGCCCGTCTCTTGCACGAAAAATCCTCCTAGAACCCGCGACACTCAGCGCGACCTAACCTTGGCGCCATCGCGGTCACCGTGAATTACAGGCCGTCCGGCCTCGGCTGGACGACCTAATATCGGTGAACGCCGACGTTGCCAAGCTGATCCCTTAGGATTTGGTTTATTCAAGGACCACGCCAAACGTCGCGCATGTCAGCCCTGAGCAGGTGCATCAAAAAATCGCGGATGGTCGCGCAACCAAATGCGTGATTCAGCGTTTCCCAAGGTTACTTCGACTCCAGAGGTTGCTGCGACGCACAATCCTTCAGGCGGCTTATCGTACCTCGCCCTCGCCAATGAGCGCGAACGGCCCCCACATCGCAGGATAGGCGTTGCGCGGTGACGAGGTGTCGTCAACATAGGTTAACATCGCGCGGCGCAACGCTTCGGCACGACCGATTCCTGGTTCGTTTTTGAGCAAGGCGAAAGTCGAAATGGTCAAGCGGGTGGCAGCTTCCGAATCCACCGCCCAATGCGAGACCAGCAGCGCGCGGGCGCCGGCGTAGAAGAACGCGCGCGCCAGCCCCGACAGCGCTTCGGCCCCGGGCTTGTCACCGGCGATGGTGTTGCAGGCCGACAGCACAACCCAATCCGCATTGAGCTTGAGCTGGGCGACTTCGCTCGCGGTCAAGAGGCCGTCGTCAAGCTCAGTGGGCTGATCGGGAATGGAGAGCGCAAGCGATGGCTCGCCCAGTCCCTTGACGTCGCCTGCCACGAGACCGTGGGTGGCAAAGTAAATGATGCCGTATTGAGCAAGCGCTGCACGCTTGAGCGTCGTTTCGCTGGCATCGCGGCCGAGATGGATGTCGGCCTCGCCCGCACCGACGTCCTTGGCCACCGCGTTCAGCTCGTCCGCGGTGTCAGGCAATTGCGGCAGAGCTTTGGCAAGCTGCGCGCGATCGACGCCGGCACCGCGCCAGAAGTCGGTATAGGCAATCGTCGCGATGCTGCGTGCAGCGACCTTGCCGCTCGCGACACGACGATCGGCAGGCCCTTCGGCCGCGGGGTTGAACACGGGATCGCCAAAGCCGGTCATCGGCTTGACGCCTTGATCCCTGCGCGCAAAGGCACGCAGCGATTTCAGGCTGATCACCGACGGCAGCACCGAGACGGCGTGACGCCGCAGCAACCAGGCCGCGTTGCGATAGCCTTCGAGCTTGTCCGGGATCGCAGCTTGCGGCGTCTCCGTGACGAGCAGATGAAACGGCAATGCGGTCAGCGCGGCCGACGGCATCACCAAAAGGCTGCGCTTATCCTTTGTCAGCGCCTCGACCGGGCCCAGCAGCGCGATATAGAGCTCGTTGGCGAGCGCAAGGTCGAACAAGCCCGATTTGCCGGAGGCATCGCGGGCCTTGCCGACGTCGAGCCCTTTGCGGAACGCAGTCACCTTCTGCGCCAGCGCGTCCGCGCCGAGTGGAATCTCCTTCCAGTCGACGCCGTCGCGCGTGATCGCGATGACATAGCTCCGCTTGTCGACGACGGAATAGATCGTCATCGCTTCATCGGCCGACAACAGCGGCTGGATGTCCTTCACCGCCAGCGGCAACGGGTTGGAGAGCGAGGCATAGTCGGGAAACTCGACCGCGAGCGTCTTCTGCAGGCCGGCGCGCTCGCTTGCGATTGCCGCGATCCGCGTGCGGCTGCGCTGCTCGGCCGCGACGTCGCGCTGCGCGGCCTGCTTCGACACCGCCGTGATGATCGCCTTGTCGAGCGCCTCGGCCTCGGCCGCGAGATCCTGGTCCTTGCGCACGAGCTCGGCGAGCCTGTCGCTGCCGGCCGCAAGCCGCACGGCGAGCTTGTTCACGGCGGACGCAGCGGAAGATTGCGTGCCCCGCTGGATCGCGGCCAGCGCTTCGTCGAGTGCCTTGTCGTCGGGCAGAAGATGCTGCTGCCGCGCGGAGAACAAAATCGGCAGCACCACACGTAATTGCGTGCGATCGCTGCGAAGCGTCCGTTCCGCCAGCGGCAGCGCATCGGCCGTGCGCCCGGAGACGAAGAGGAAATAGGCGAGATTGCTGGTCGAGGTCATCACGTCAGGATGATCCGGCCCAAGCGCACGCTCACGGATCGCGAGAGCTCGGCGATAGAGCGGCTCGGCATCGGCATAGCGCTGCTGGTGCTCGTAGAGCCCGGCGAGATTGTTCAGCGAGCGCGCGACATCGGGATGATCCGGCCCCAGCACCTTTTCGCGGATGGCGAGCGAGCGCCTGATCGGTGCCTCGGCATCCGCATCGCGGTTGAGGTCGCGGTCGACCTGCCCGATGTTGTTGAGGACCGTGGCGACCGCGGGATGCTCGGGCCCGCCGGCCTTCTGATAGATCGCCAGCGCGCGCTGGAACAGCGGTTCGGCCTCGGCCTGCCGTTCCTGCTTGACGTAGAGCGTGGCGAGATTGTTGAGGGCCCGGCCGACATCGGGATGCTCGCGCGACAGGCCCTTTTCGCTCACGGCCAGCGCACGCTTGAACAGCGGCTCGGCTTCAGTGAGGCGGCCCTGCCGCTGATAGAGCGCGGCGAGATTGGTCAGTTCGGCCGAAATCAGCGGCGTTTCGAGACCGAACGATTTCTCCATCAGCGCGATGGCGCGCTTGTAGAGCGGCTCGGCCAGATCGTCGCGGCCCTGACCGGCATAGACCTGACCGAGGTTGTTGAGCGCGGCGGCAAGTTCGCGGCCGTTGTCCTTCTCCAGATTCGCGACCATCGCCTGTGCGAGCGGAAGCGCTTCCGAATACTTGCCGGCACTCATGAGCGCGTCGATCCGCGCGCTTTCCGCGGCAAGACCTTTCTGAGCAAGACCTTTCTGGGCAAGACCGGGGGTGGCAAGCGATACGGTGATCGCGAGCGCCAAACCCGCAACCAGCATCAAGCAACGGCGTGTCATGAACCCTCTCGCTGCCAACCTCGAACCATTACGGTGTTGGGTCGCAGCGATGGGGAGCAGCGTTCAAATTGTTGCGCGCTAAAGCATGATCCGGAAAAGTGCGAAGCGGTTTTCCGAAAAGATCATGCGCAAACAACAACCTAAAGCGCGATGACGATTCATCCCAATCTCATCGCGCTTTACTCCACCTTCGCACGCGCCTCGCCCACGAGGCGAACCAGCATCTTGCGCAGCGTCGTGCCGTCGGTCACCCGCTCCGGAAAGTCCAGCCGCAGCGCGGTCTGGCCGTCCTGCATGTCGATGCCCTCCGGGTCGCAGCCGGTGCAGCGCCAGTCGCCTACGGCCGCGCCGAGCAGCCTGGTTGCGTAGAGGCCCATGGCATCGCGGTGGTCGGCATTCATGTGCTCCACGGCCCCCTCCTCGGCCGCCAGCAGGTCCTCGGCACCGGCAAGGTCGGTCAGGAACTGCCCGGGCTTGAGATCGACGATGCGGCCGAAACCCGCGACCAGATGGGTTCCCGTGGGCCGGATCCTGAAGAACGAAAAATCCTTAAATGAAACAAAGGCTTCCGCCGACGGATGGGCATTGAGATACCTCCGTTGGAGCAGATCTTTCTCGGCGTCGGCCTGTTCCGCCCGGCCAGACAGCATGATCCGGGCGCCTTCCAGCGGGTCGCCGGCGGCGCGCTCGTCCAGCATCAGGGAGACCCGGCTATCCGCCAGGATATTCCTGGTGTGCACGGCCAGCCCTGAAATGAGCAGGATGGGCGAGCCATCCGGGTGGCTGGCCAGATTGACCAGGGAACAATAGGGATCGCCGGAGCCTGCCATCAATGTTGCGAGAGCGCCCTGCCGCGACCGCCGCAGCAGCGATTTGGCGAGCTTTCCGGGATCGAAATCGGGGATCGGTTGCATCGGCTTTCTCGGTTCAGGTGGTTGCAAGAGGGGCCTTATTTCGGGTAAACGGGGGTCTGGTTATGGGTCGAGATGCGGCGAATCTGCTGCCTTTCGTGGAACTTGGTCACACTTCAGCCCAGCTTGCATTGCTCGGTGACAAGGTTCGAACGCCAATTCGGCACCCATGTATGCGGCGCATCACTGGATTGCTCGCCGTTTAAGCCACGATCCAAACGGAAAGCAGAAAGCAGGCTCATGCCCACAATCGCTTTGGTCGACGACGACCGCAACATTCTCACATCCGTCTCGATCGCGCTGGAAGCCGAAGGCTATCGCATCATGACCTACACCGACGGCGCCTCCGCGCTTGACGGTTTCCGCACCACCCAGCCCGATCTCGCCATCCTCGACATCAAGATGCCGCGCATGGACGGCATGGAAACGCTGCGCCGTCTCAGGCAGAAGTCCGATCTGCCGGTGATCTTCCTGACCTCCAAGGATGAAGAGATCGACGAGCTGTTCGGCCTCAAGATGGGCGCCGACGATTTCATCCGCAAACCGTTCTCGCAGCGCCTGCTGGTCGAGCGCGTCAAGGCCGTGCTGCGCCGCTCGGCGCCGAAGGACCCGACCGTTACACCGAAGGAGAACGACGCCAAGGCGCTCGACCGCGGCCTGCTGCGCATGGATCCGGAACGCCATACCTGCACCTGGAAGAACGAGCCTGTCACCCTGACCGTCACCGAATTCCTGATCCTGCAGGCGCTGGCGACCCGGCCCGGCGTGGTGAAGAGCCGCAACGCGCTGATGGACGCCGCCTATGACGACCAGGTCTATGTCGACGACCGCACCATCGACAGCCACATCAAGCGGCTGCGCAAGAAGTTCAAGGTGACGGACAACGAGTTCGAGATGATCGAGACGCTCTACGGCGTCGGCTACCGCTTCAAGGAAGCCTGAGGCGCCTTCGCGAAAGTCGCCTTCACGAAAGACTGAGAGCATCGCCGGTTCTGATTCCATCACGACCGGGATGGCTCCAAAGCACGATCGTCATCGCGCTTTGGATGATTGTTTGAGCATGATCTTTTCGGAAAACCGCTGCACATTTTTCCGGATCATGCTTTAGGATGCGGGGACCCTTTCGCACGAGCTGTCCTAACGCGGGCGTGAGCATTGCTTGACCGAACGCAGCCTGACGAGAACGAGAACGCCGAGGACAATGCCTCCCACGGCGCATCGGATCATGAGGACAAGCCGGTCAAGCAAGGCTGGAAGCCGCTGAACTGGCTCAAGCGCGCCGGGCAGTTCTTCTTCGCGCTGTCCTTCTCGAGCCTGACCCGCCGCATCGTCTCGCTCAACCTCGCGGGCCTGGTCGCACTGGTCGCGAGCATCCTGTATCTGTCGCAGTTCCGCGCCGGCCTGATCGACGCGCGCGCGCAGAGCCTGCTGGTGCAGGCCGAGATCATCGCGGGCGCGATCGCGGCCTCCGCGACCGTGCAGACCAACGCGATCACCATCGACCCCGACCGCCTGCTCGACCTCAAGACCGGCGACAGCTATGGCGGGACGGACGATTCGCTCGATTTCCCGATCAATCCGGAGCGCGTGGCGCCGGTGCTGCGCACGCTGATCTCGCCGACCAAGACCCGCGCGCGGATCTTCGATCCCAACGGGACGCTGCTGCTCGACAGCCGCGACCTCGACAACGTGCTGACTTTCCCGCTGCCGCCGCCGTCGCTGAAGCCGGGCTTTGTCGAGCGCGGCCTGGTCGCGGTCCGCACCTGGCTGAACCGCGGCGATCTGCCGCTCTATCGCGAGCTCGGGCGCGAGAACGGCAACGGCTATGCGGAAGTGGGCGATGCGCTCCAGGGCCAGAAGCGCTCGATGGTGCGGGTCAATTCACGCGGTGAGGTGATCGTCTCCGTCGCGGTCCCCGTGCTGCGCTCGCGCGCCATCCGCGGCGCATTGATGCTGTCGACCCAGGGCGACGAAATCGACCAGATGGTGACGGCAGAGCGCCTCGCCATCCTGAAGGTCGGCGGCGTCGCCGCCGCGGTCATGATCATGCTGTCGCTGCTGCTTGCAAGCACGATCGCGGGTCCGGTGCGACGGCTCGCCGACAGCGCCGAGCGCGTCCGCCGCCGCATCAAGACCCGCGTCGAGATCCCCGACTTCACCCGCCGCCGCGACGAGATCGGGCATCTGTCCGGCGCGCTGCGCGACATGACCAATGCGCTCTACAGCCGCATCGAGGCGATCGAGATGTTCGCCGCCGACGTTGCCCACGAGCTGAAGAACCCGCTGACCTCGCTGCGCTCCGCGGTCGAGACCTTGCCGCTGGCGCGCAACGAGAACAGCCGCGCGCGCCTGCTCGAAGTGATCGAGCACGACGTCAAGCGGCTCGACCGGCTGATCACGGACATCTCCGACGCGAGCCGGCTCGATGCCGAGCTGCAACGGCAGGACGCCGTCCCGGTCGATCTGCGCCGCCTGCTGGGCACGTTGGTCTCGGTCGCGAACGAGACCAAGCTCGGCCACGACGTCGCGGTGGAGGCGCGCTTCGAGGGGCGCGGGGCGACCGACGCGTTCGCCGTGACCGGTCACGATTCACGGTTGGGACAGGTGGTCTCCAACCTGCTTTCCAACGCGCAATCCTTCTCGGAAGCCGGCAGCAAGGTGCGCCTCGTCTGCCGCCGCGTGCGCGGAGAAATCGAGATCGTGGTCGACGACGACGGTCCCGGGATCCGCGATGACGCGCTGGATCGCATCTTCGAGCGCTTCTACACCGACCGTCCGCATCAGGGCTTTGGCCAGAACTCCGGCCTCGGGCTTTCAATCTCCAAGCAGATCGTCGATGCCCATGGCGGCCGCATCTGGGCCGAGAACCGCGCTGGGCCCCCGGACGACGAGGGCGTCCCGACGGTATCAGGCGCGCGCTTCGTGGTGAGGCTGCCGGCGCTATGAGCCAAAGCAGCCTGAACGAAGGCAGCTTGAACGACGGCGGGCCCAGTGTGCACGCCTCCGCGGTCAAGGTCGGACAAATCGCAGTGCTGATCCGCGGTCCCTCGGGCTCCGGCAAGTCGCGTCTTGCCTTCGATTTGATCATGGCGGGGCGGTCAGGAATGGTCGAAAGGGCCGTTCTGGTTGGTGACGACCGTGTCCATCTGGCGACAGTCGGCGATGAAATTGAGGTCCGCCCTGCGCCCGTGTTGGCCGGCCTGATCGAGATTCGCGGCCTCGGAATCCGCCGCTGCGACTTTGCGGAGCATGCGACCGTCGGTCTCGTGGTCGATCTGGACGCCGCGGACGCCGAACGGCTGCCGCCGGCCGAATCCCTGAAAACATGCATTTTAGGTGTCGAAATACCGCGAATCCCTGTTAGCCGCGACTATTCGCCCCTCCCACTGGTTGTCGCGGCCTTGACCACTACCAAGAGTTCATCTTCCCTTAACCCTTCAGGCGATTGTTTGAAGGGAAATGGTAACCATATGAAGCCCACTATCGCGACCGAATAGACCGGCGCAGCTCCCCTCATCCATCCGTCTAGATTCAGGGAGATACGCAACATCCCCTCTTGCGCGGGGGCTCTGGATGGTCAAAGTGGCGCGTTCGTGCGGTGCACCAAAAGCGCCCGCGAGGAGTTTTTCCGATGATTGGTCTAGTACTTGTGACCCACGGGCGCCTTGCCGACGAGTTCAAGGCAGCGCTTGAGCATGTGATGGGCCCACAAAAGCAAATCGAAGCGATCACGATCGGTGCCGAAGACGATTCCGATCTCTGCCGAAGCGACATCATCGAAGCGGTTAACCGCGTCGATTCCGGCGATGGGGTTGCGATCCTCACCGACATGTTCGGCGGCACCCCGTCGAACCTTGCAATATCCTGCATGAGCCGGCCGAAGGTCGAGGTGCTCGCGGGCATCAACCTTCCCATGCTGGTGAAGCTCGCCAAGGTGCGCGAGGAGCGCGCGTTGCCGGACGCGATCGCGATGGCCCAGGAAGCGGGCCGCAAATACGTCACCATCGCCAGCCGCGTGCTCGCCGGCAAATGAGCGACGACGCGCCACAAGCCGGGCCCGGCGTGCCCGCGGGCGCGATCTCAAAAGACCTCCTGATCATCAACAAGCGCGGCCTGCACGCGCGCGCCTCGGCCAAATTCGTCCAGATGGTCGAGCGCTTCAATGCGCAGATCTGGGTGACACGTGGGGGCGAGACCGTCGGCGGCACCTCGATCATGGGCCTGATGATGCTCGCCGCAGGACCGGGCACGACGATCACGGTCGCTGCTGCCGGCGATGATGCCGATGCGGCGCTCGCGGCGATCACCGAACTCGTTGAAAGCAAGTTCAACGAGGAAGGGATTTAGTCTTCGATCACTTCGCCGGCGGCGCGATGTAGATGTTCCAGCTCATCGCCGGGCCGGCCTTGCCGTGGGTGAAGCGGCGCGTGGTCATCACGATGCGCTCGGCGTTCGGAGCGGTCTCCGACACCCATTTCTCGAAGGCCGGCAGACGGCCATCGGTCGGATCGAACACGCCGATGAAGCCATATTTTTTGGCGTCGTCGCGCGAGGTCAGGCCGGAATCCCAGGCTTCGATCGGCACGAGCGCAGCCGGATGATCCGGGCTGTAGAACACCATCGGCTGGATCGACTCCATCGTGCCGGCGACGACCGCCCAGCGCGAGGCAAAGCGCGCGTGCCAGGCCTGCGTCAGCTCGTGTGCGAGCTCCGATCGCGCGCCATAGGTCGCGGTGTTGCCCGCATTCGCCGCCATCTCGCGCGCGGCAATCCAGGGCGAGGCTATGAGCGTCGCAACGCTGAGCAGGAGCCAGATCGCGACGATGTTGAACAGGACCGCGCTCTGCACCCGCAGCGCGGGGATCGCGACCAGCGCCAGCGGCACCAGGAAGAACAGCGAGATACCCCAATCCGTCTTCATGTAGATGTTGAACACCAGCGCACCGAGCGGCGGGCCGACCGCGACGATGATCTGGATGATCCAGACATTTAGCGCCTGCGAGACATTGACGCCTGAATTGACCCCACGCGCCCAGGCTCGCGTGACGATGCGCACCGGCGCGCGCAACAGCAGCGTGAACCAAGGCGGCACCAGCGCCATCGCGAGTGCAGCGAGCGCCACCGGCAGCGCCAGTAGCGCGATATTGTGCAGGAAGTAGCCGGCCACGAGCTGATGCACGAAGCCGGCGTCCTCGAGGCTGTAGGTGTCGCCGGCATAGGTCAGCGGCACGAAATGCACGTCCGCCAGCCAGACGATGTGCGGGACCATCGCCACCGCCATCGTCGCGATCGCCAGCCACGGCGCCGGCGACAGCAGGAATTGCATCCGCTCCGGATGGATCAGCGCGGCAAGACCGACGGCGCCGATCATGGTCAGCACCCAGTATTTGGTCATCAGCGCCAGCGCGCCGGCGAGGCCGAGCAAGACTCCGGATTGCCAGGTCCGTTTCTCGAACGCGTTGAGATAGGCGAGCAC
Source organism: Bradyrhizobium sp. 1 (assembly GCF_023073315.1). GTDB lineage: Bacteria > Pseudomonadota > Alphaproteobacteria > Rhizobiales > Xanthobacteraceae > Bradyrhizobium. The sequence goes on from NZ_JADPJH010000034.1 coordinate 632,812, forward strand.
GAGCAGCGGCAGCGTGACCAGCTGGAGCAGGTCCGGGTTGTACTTGAAACCCTTGAAATTGAAGATCGGGTAGAGCGCGACCATCACCACGACCAGAAAGGCGCGCCGCGCATCCACGACGCGCAAGCTCACCAGCCAGCAGATCACCATACCGACGCCGACCGTCGCCATTGCCAGCGCATAGGTCGCCCAGTCCGTTGCCGGGAATACTGTGAACCAGAGGCCGGCGACCCAGCCCGACAGCGGCGGGTGCTTGCCGTAGCCCCACAGGAATTTCTGGCCCCAGCCCCAGGCTTCTGCGACGTCCATGTGAACGTCCTGCGCCGCCTTGAGATTGATCAGGATGAAGGTCCAGAGCACCGCATGCAGGATCGCGAGCTGGATCACCAGCCAGAGGCGCGCCTCCGGCCGGGTCGCACTGGCAACCAGCCAGGCCCGGAAGCGGCCAAAGCTCACCCGGGCTTTTACGCGTGTTCGGGCAGAGCGGATCGAAGTGGTCGACAAGGGCCTGGACATGGGGCGTTGCGTAGCGCGTTTCGGGCCCTCGTGGAATCAGCTTGGCGTGAAGAAAGGCCCTGAAAATACAGCAATATGGTTGCCGCACGGGGATGTGAGTGGTATCCCGCGCCCATGACGACCGTCCCCATTTCGAACATCCGCAATTTCTCCATCGTCGCCCATATCGACCATGGCAAATCGACGCTGGCCGACCGTCTGATCCAGATGACCGGCGGCCTCTCCGACCGCGAAATGGCGGGCAAGGAGCAGGTGCTCGATTCCATGGACATCGAGCGCGAGCGCGGCATCACCATCAAGGCGCAGACGGTTCGGCTGAAGTACCGCGCCAAGGACGGCAAGGATTACATCTTCAACCTGATGGACACGCCGGGCCACGTCGACTTCGCCTACGAAGTCTCGCGCTCGCTGGCGGCCTGCGAAGGTTCCCTGCTGGTGGTCGACGCCAGCCAGGGCGTGGAAGCGCAGACGCTTGCCAACGTCTACCACGCGCTCGACGCCGGTCACGAGATCGTGCCGGTCCTGAACAAGGTCGACCTGCCCGCGGCCGAGCCCGAGAAGATCAGGCAGCAGATCGAGGACGTGATCGGCATCGATGCGTCGGACGCCGTGATGATCTCGGCCAAGACCGGCCTCGGCGTTCCCGACGTGCTCGAAGCCATCGTCACCCGCCTGCCACCGCCGAAGGGCGATCGTGACGCGACGCTGAAGGCGCTGCTGGTCGACAGCTGGTACGACGTCTATCTCGGCGTCGTCGTGCTGATCCGCGTCGTCGACGGCGCGATGAAGAAGGGCAGCCGCATCCGCATGATGGGAACGGGCGCCGCCTATGACGTCGAACGCGTCGGCTTCTTCACGCCGAAGATGACGCAGGTCGACGAACTCGGCCCCGGCGAGATCGGCTTCATCACCGCGGCGATCAAGGAAGTCGCCGACACCCGCGTCGGCGATACCATCACCGACGACAGGAAGCCTGTCACCGAGATGCTGGCGGGCTTCAAGCCGGCGATCCCCGTGGTGTTCTGCGGCCTGTTCCCCGCGGACGCCGATGACTTCGAGACCTTGCGCGCGGCGATGGGCAAGCTGCGCCTCAACGATGCCAGCTTCTCCTACGAGATGGAGACCTCGGCCGCGCTCGGCTTCGGCTTCCGCTGCGGCTTCCTCGGGCTGTTGCACCTCGAGATCATCCAGGAACGTCTGTCGCGCGAGTTCGATCTCAATCTGATCGCGACCGCGCCAAGCGTGATCTACAAGATGGCTCTGACCGACGGTCAGGAAATCTCGATTCACAATCCCGTCGACATGCCCGACGTGGTCAAGATCGCCGAGATCCAGGAGCCCTGGATCGAGGCCACGATCCTCACCCCCGACGAATATCTCGGCAGCGTGCTGAAGCTGTGCCAGGACCGCCGCGGCTCGCAAAAGGAGCTGACCTACGTCGGCTCGCGCGCGATGGTGAAATACGATCTGCCGCTCAACGAGGTCGTGTTCGACTTCTACGACCGCCTCAAGTCGGTCTCCAAGGGCTACGCCTCGTTCGACTATCATCTCACCGACTACAAACCGGCCGATCTGGTGAAGATGCAGATCCTCGTGAACAACGAGCCGGTCGACGCGCTCTCGATGCTGGTCCATCGCACCCGTGCGGAGGGGCGCGGCCGCGCCATGGTCGAGAAGATGAAGGAGCTGATCCCGCCGCACATGTTCCAGATCCCGATCCAGGCGGCGATCGGCGGCAAGGTGATCGCGCGTGAAACCGTCCGCGCCCTGCGCAAGGACGTCACCGCAAAATGCTACGGCGGCGACATCACCCGTAAGCGCAAACTTCTGGAGAAGCAGAAGGAAGGCAAGAAGAAGATGCGGCAGTTCGGCAAGGTCGACATACCGCAGGAAGCTTTCATTGCCGCACTGAAGGTGGACAGCTGAGGCTGCCGCCGCCTGTCGCCGGCGTCCCTCACGCGACGCCGGCCTCGCCCGAAAACAAAAACTGCGAAAACAACCCCATGCACAGTAGCCGCCCCCTTGGCGGCATTGTGCTTTTCCGATTTTACGAAATTTGCTTGACCCGTCGGGCAAAACAGGGGTATGGTGGCAGCATCGCAGGGTGTGTGATGCAGGCGCCCATGTCCGATCCCTGATCGATCACGACTTCTGCTTCGCCTCGACGTACCGCGCGAAACTGTCGAGGATCGCCTGCCAGCCGCCTTGCTGCTGCTCAACCGAGTGCGTCGCTTCGCTATCGAAGACGACGCGGACGACAATGCCCTTTGGGGCGGGCACGAACTCGACCTCGGCCTTTCGATCGCCGAACGCGTACTCGATCCGCTTGTGTTCCACGATCTTCGTGTAGGTGCCGGCGAAGTCAAAGCCCATGCTGCCGTCCTTGGCTTCCATCCGGGACGAGAAGGCGCCGCCTTCCCGCAGGTCGACCGTCGCTTTGGTCGTATGCCAGTCGTCGGACGCCGTATTCCACTTCACGATGTCGGCAGGCGTCGTATAGGCATGCCAGACCTGATCGATGGGGGCTGCTACGCTGGTTTCGACGGTGATCCTCATGGGCATTGCTCCAGTTCAATTCTTGTCGAGGTGACGAAATCACTTCCCGTGCGCCGGGCCATCCGCGGCACTTCCGGGCATTGTAAACGAAGGACGATCGAAACCCGTCGGCCCCGACATGGCCGGGTCGTAAAATCTGGAATTCAGGGCGCCGTCAAACCATCATTGTCCGAGCTGCTGAAGCACGGCGAACCACAATGCGAGCGGCTCCCTGAGGCCGCCCGGCTCGGACGGCTTTTGGTGAACGGCGGTGTGCACCATGACGAGCTTGGAGGCTGGATCGACCAGGATGACCTGACCGCGGATGCCAAGCAGCGCAAATCTGCGCCGCTCGCCAGGGAGGAGCCACACCTGATAGCCATAGCCGAAATACGATGTGGCCACGCCCGGAGCGAGATGGCCATCGCCTGGTCTGACGGTGGTGGCATCGAGCAGCCACTGCCGGGGGATCAATTGACGACCTTCCCAGGCGCCGTTGTTCGCTAGCAATCGGGCCAGGCGCGCATAGTCGCGCAAGATTGCGTTGAAGCAGCAAAAGGCAATCTCTTGTCCGCTGCCGTCTATCGCCCACGACGCATCCGCTTCGGCGCCGATGGCGTCCCAGATCCGATCGCGGAGATAGTCGGCAAGCGGAGTGGCCGTGGCGGAGCGCAGGACCAGGCCGAGTATCTCGGTTTCAACGCTTGCATAGTGCCATCTGGTCCCCTGCGGTGCGGTTCGGGTATTGAATTGCGCGACGATGGCGGCGGGATCTTTTGGCTCATCGACGAACAGGGCCCGCCCGAGCCGGGCGATGTCGTCGTGCCCATCATAGACTTCCGAGAATTCGACGCCCGAAGACATGTTCAGCAAGGCCCGGATGGATGTGTTTCCATATTCCGTTCCTGCAAGGCCGGGGACGTAGGTTGAGACGAGGTCGTCGATCGACTTGATCCGTCCCTCCGAGACCGCGACCCCGACCAGCATGGCCACCAGCGTCTTCGCCATGGACTGCGAGAGCAAGCGATCATGGTCGGTGCGCGAATATTGATAGTGCTCGTACAGGATGGTGTCGTCCCTGGCGATCAGGAGTCCCGTTACCGGGTTACGCTTGAGGTAGTCCGCGATGCTCAGCCGTTCGGCGCCAAAGCTGTACGTGATTGATGGCTCTGGGGCGCGTTTGAATTGCCAGGGCGCCGTCGCGCGACCGACCGCGCGCGAGGGATAGATCTCGCCGAAATGGCTGTAGACCCCGACGAGCTTGTCAAGCTGGGTGGTGGTCCCGCGCGTGCCGACCGGATAGCCGGAGGCCGCGCCGTAGAGTTCGGCATCGGGGCCGCTGTCCGAAAAGACCGGCCCCGGCTCGCGGGGAGAGCTTCGGCCGTCCTGTGCGCATGCGAGTGGTGCCGAGACCGCGGCGGCGAAAATGACAGGCGTGAAAAGCCTGCGGCAACCGCGTGGCCTGCAAAGTGCTCCCCATTCCATTGAACTTGCCTCCTCACACGTTCCTGTGTGTGCGCTTATGAGAACAACCTTGCAGGCCCGTGACGAGAGACATGCTATCATGACGGGTAGACGATGCCAGCGGGCGCCCAGCTCGTAGGATGGGTTGAGCCCTCGCGAAACCCATCGCTCCGACGGGCGGACGCGTGTCTGGTTATTTTTCTCAGTTCCATCCCATTGTGAGGATGAAGTTTGATGGTGTTCGCTTCCGCCTTCGCTCTTCGAGCTACGGCGGACAAGTCGCTGTACCCATCCTACGAGCTGGAATTGCGATGATGTCCCATCAAAAAAACAACCCCGTGACGTTTGTGCTCGTAGCCCGAATACCTCCGGAGGGCATCGCGGACTTTCGCGCCTACGAGGATGCCGTCGTGCCGCTGTTGCCTGAGTTCAACGGGTGTCTGGAGCGGCGCCTTCGCAGTCCGGACGGCACCGTCGAGATGCACATCGTCAGCTTTGCGTCCGAAGCTGACTTTCAGAATTACCGGAACGATCCGCGACGGACGGCGCACGCCCGGCTGCTGGAGAAATCATCCGCGACCCTGGAATTGCTCCCGATGGCGAGCGTCTAGCGTCGAGTCAGATCACTCTCACCCGATCGCGAAATCCGCCGCCGTCTCCGCGTGAATCGCCGTCGTATCAAACGTCTCGACCGAAGTATCGCCCGCGCCGACCAGCATCGTGATCTCGGTGCAGCCAAGGATGATGCACTCCGCACCGGCAGCGACGAGCGCGGCCATCACGTCCTGATAGCGGCTGCGCGAGGGGGCCGCGACAATTCCAAGGCACAGCTCATCGTAGATGATGCGATTCACGTCGGCCCGGGCCTCTGGAGGAGGAACCAGGACGTCGAGATCATGCGCGCGCAGCCGGTCGATGTAGAAATCTTCCTCCATCGTGAATTTGGTGCCGAGCAGCCCGACGCGCCGATAGCCTTTGGACCGAATGCGCTCTGCCGTTGCGTCGCCGATGTGAATGAGGGGGATGGTCACATTCGACACGATGTCGGGCGCCAGCTTGTGCATCGTGTTGGTGCAGAGCACGATCGCGCGCGCGCCGGCGCTTTCGAGACGCCGCGCGATTTCCGCGAGGCTGGCCGCCGCCTCGTCCCAGCGGCCGGCATATTGCATCTCCTTGATCGCCTGAAAATCGTAGGAATACATCAGCAGCGGGGCCGAATGCAGCTTGCCCATGCGGTCGCGGACGCGCTCGTTGATGAGCTTGTAGTAGAGCGCCGTGCTCTCCCAGCTCATGCCCCCAATCAGGCCAATGGTTTGCATCCCGGCGGCTCCACAAATGTTCGACCGGATCGTAGACCAAGACGCCAGAGCTGGCCATGTCCCGTTCCGATTGAACCCGATCCGAGTTCGGCGACACTATCCCCTTGCCTGGTGAGCGGCTTCGCCCATCCATGGGCAATACGGGAACGTCCGTCATGCGAGAGCGAAACTGGCGATTGGTTGTGGTCGGCGCGGTGCTGCTGGTGCTCGCCGCCCTGTTCTTCCTGACCATGCGGGACTCGACGCCGTGGTCCAATGATCCCGCCAGCCTGATGCGGACAGTCGGAGAGGTTTCCGGCGCCGTCGGCGGCATCAGCCTTGTCATGATTCTGTTCGGCTTGATCGGCCGAAAGGCGCCGGCCTGACGGGCGTCATTGCATGCGTTTCTTCCTTTGCGAAATCGTCGCCCGAATTGTCGCGATCTATCTGTGCGTCGATTGCGGCCGCATGCTGCGGGATGGCTATACCGAGCGGGAAATCAGGGCCTTCAGTCCCGATCTCGTGGTCTGGCTGCTGGACTGGTCGCGGCAGGTTTTCCAGAGGGACACCGCGCCGGTCCGGTACTGGATGGAAATGGGCCATCAGGCCGTGTGCTTGGCGGCTTGCCTCGCCGTTGCGATCTTCGGGTGGCTGCCGAACGGATGAGCATCCGCCGATGGCGATCGGGAAGTTTTGAAATCTAGAGCGCCGGCAAACCGGGCGGCGGCTTGCGCATGTTGGTCGCCTGCTCGTAGGCGTAGGCGAGACGCAACAGTTTATGCTCGCTCCAGGCCTTCCCTGCGAAGGTGACGCCGAGCGGATAGTCGGGCGTGTCCTTCCCGTCGGCGCCCGAGACGAAGCCGCCGGGCACCATGACGCTGGGATAGCCCGCCTTGGCCGCAATCGCTGCGCCGGTCGCGCCCGGAAACAGGATGGCGTCCAGCTTGTGCTCTGTCATGTAGGTGTCCATGCCGTGCGTCCTGGCGGCGAGCAGGTCCATGGCGCGCGCCGATTTGTATTCGCGCTCACTCAGATCGCCTTTGGTGAGGTCGGAGGCGAGAAACAGGTCCTGGCCGAAGCGCAGCGCCTTGCTCGCGTTCGCCGTATTGAAAGCGATGATGTCGGCCATGGTCCGGATGTCGGTGTTGGCCGCCCAATCCTTGAGGTAGAGATTGAGGCCGTATTTCAGCTCGTAGAGGAAGACGATAGGCGAGCCCGTGGGGTTACCTTTGTTGCTGCTCAGCGGATTGCGGTTGAGCACGGCCATGCCGGTGCCGGGGCCGGCAATCCAGCCACGCGTCGGCATGTTGGCACGCACGATGACCGCGCCGAGATCCTCCAGCACCTTGAACACCTCGGCCATCAGCTTGGTCCGGTCGGGTGGCATCTTGCCGTAGTAGCAATCGTTCAGCGGGTCGGCGGGGTCGCTCGGCACACCGATGCGCGCACCCTTCAACGCGTCCCGCGCGAGATCGGCCGTGTAATCGGCCGGCCTGCGCTGCCGCTCCGTCACGGGATCGCGCGGGTCCTTTGCGGCCAGCACGTTCAGCAGCATGGCCGCGTCGCGCACGGTGCGCGTCATGGGCCCGGCCGTGTCCTGGCTGTGCGAGATCGGCACGATGCCCGCACGGCTGATCAGTCCGACCGTCGGCTTCACGGTGACGAGGCCATTCCGGCTTGCCGGATGCAGCAGCGAGCCCGACGTCTCGGTGCCGATCGAGGCGGCGCAGAGGCCTGCCGCCACGGCGACCGCCGAACCCGAGCTCGAGCCGCCCGGGTCTACGATCGGGATGCCGTGATCACCCATCAGCGCCGGCACGTAGGGGTTCTTCACCTGGCCGCCGAGCGACGAATAGCCCGAAGGCATGTCGACCGCGAGGATGTTGGCGAACTCGGTCAGGTTCGCCTTGCCGAGGATCACCGCGCCGGCGTTGCGCAGCAGCCTGACGACGGTCGCGTCGCGCCTCGCGCGCGCGCCCTCCAGCGCCAGCGAGCCCGCCGTGGTCGGCTGCTTGTCCGAGGTCGCGATGTTATCCTTCACCAGGATCGGCACGCCAGCCAGCGGCTGTTTGGCCGACGGTTTGGTGCCATCGAGCTTGCCCGCGATCGTAAGCGCGTCGGGATTGAGCGCGCGCACGGAATTCAGCGCCGGCCCGCCGCGGTCGTAGGCCGCGATGCGCGCGAGATAGGCCCTGGTCAGCGCCGTGGCGGTGACATGCCCGCTCGCCAACGCATCGATGATGTCGCTCATGGGCGCGTCCTCGAGCCTCAGCTCGGGCGACGCCGCAGCGCGGCCGGTTGGCGTCTTCATCGCGTGCCTCGTGGATGAATATGTGCTACGAAACGTAGCATTTCTACCGATCGTACGACAAGCCGCTCGGGAGCGACCGATGGACTGCACCATCCGGCCTGCGCTTGCCGATGACGCTGCCGATATCAGCGGCGTCATCCTGCGTGCGCTGCGCGAAACCAACGCAAAGGACTATACGGACGAGATCATCGAGAGGGTCGAGCGCAGCTTCAGTCCCGACGCGGTGCGCCAGCTGATCGGGAAACGCACCGTTTTCGTCGCCACCCTTGGCCGCCGCGTCGTTGGAACGGCGAGCCTCGACGGAAGCGTCGTGCGGACGGTCTTCGTGGCTCCCGATATCCAGGCCCGCGGGATCGGCAAGCTGCTGATGGCCGCGATCGAGCGGACGGCGCGCGAGCGGAACATCCTTGCGTTGACCGTGCCTTCGTCGGTCACCGCCGAGACCTTCTACGCAAAGCTCGGATTCAAGGCCGTGCGCGACAGCTATCATGGTGACGAACGCACGATCATCATGGAGCGGTTGCTCGGTGAATAGTCCATAGCCCTGTTGCGATCTTGATCCTCTCCGCCAAATAGCCCACCATCGCGCCCTCACCGCTCACGGCAAGAATGGGCGAGGAAACGCGCATGAACGCAACTCCCGAACCTGGCCTGGTCGAGCGGGCCTGTGCCATCGCGCCGCTGATTGCGGGCGAGGCGGACGAGATCGAGCGGATGCGGCGGCTGACGCCTGTGGTCGTGACCGCGCTGCTCGAGAACGGTCTCTATCGCGCGCTGCTGCCACAGAGCCTTGGCGGCGCCGAGGCCGCGCCGGAACACTTCATGCAGATGCTGGAGGAGATCGCCAAGGCCGATGCCTCCACGGCCTGGTGTCTCGGCCAATGCAGCGTCTGCGCCATGATCGCCGCCTCCCTCGACCGCGACGCCGCGCAGGAGATCTTCAACACCGCGCCCGGCATCCTCGCCTGGGGCGCGATCGCGCATGAGGCGCGCGCCGTCGAGGGCGGCTATCGCGTCACGGCGCGGTGGGATTTTGCCTCGGGCTCGCGGCAGGCGAACTGGCTGGGGGCGCATGTGCGCATCGTCAATGCCGACGGCACGCCGCGCAAAAATGCCGACGGATCGGCGGAGGTGCGCACCATCCTGTTTCCGGCCGCGAGCGCCGTGCTGCACGACGTCTGGCAGGCGATCGGGCTCGCCGGCACCGGCACGGATTCGTATGAGGTCGCCGACCTCTTCATCCCCGAGCGCTTCACCGCGTTCCGCGATGTCCCGCATGCGCTGGTTGAGAAGGGCCCGCTCTACAGAATAGGCACCGGCTCGACCTTCAGCCTCGGCTTTGCCGCGGTCTCGCTCGGCGTGGCGCGCGCCACGCTGGATGCCGCCATCACACTGGCGCGCGGAAAACATCAGTCGCTCGCCGCCGGCGCCATGCGCGACAACCAATCGGTTCAGGGCCTGATCGGCCGCACCGAGGCCGATTTACGCGCCGCGCGCGCCTATCTCTATGCGACCGCGAATGCGATGTGGCGCGACCTCGTGGCGACCGGAGAATTCACCGCGGCGCATCGGAGCGCAGTCAGGCTCGCCGCGACCTGGACCATCCATCAATCGGCAAAAGTGGTCGACGCCGCCTATCACATGGCCGGCGCGACCGCGGTGTTCCGAAAGCATCCGTTCGAGCGCCGGTTCCGCGACATGCACGCCATCGCGCAGCAGATCCAGGCGCGCGACACGCATTACGAAGACGTCGGTAAGATGATCCTCGCCGAAAATCGATAGTCCTCGCCGCGCGAAACTGCTGCGCTTTGTCTCCACTGCGACGAACAACCACGCTCGCCATGCGCCCGCGGCATTGAGTCATGCAAAAGGATGACAAGGGCCCCGTCGAATCAAGGAGACCGCGTCGGGCTTGTTGTTAAGCAATTTCTGGGACTCTTCCGCAAAGTTCAAGATTTGGAAATGCCTGGGAATTTTTGATGTTCAAGATCAAGTCGATTGCCGCCCGCCTGATTCTCGCCATCGCGCTCACCGTCGCGGTAGCCTGCGCCATCCTCTCCGGCTTCTCGATCACGCAGCAGCGGGCATTGACACGGATGGCGCTGGATCAGCAGCTCAAGCTGCAATATGAGAGCGTGATCGCGGCGATCGACTACGAGGGACGCGCGGCGCTCGCCGTCTCGTCCGTCGTTGCAGCACTTCCTCCGGTCGGGGACGCCATCGCCAAGGGCGACCGTGACGCGCTCGGTGTTCTGCTCGGCGACGCCAACAAGGCGCTTAAGACGCAGGGCATCCCGCTGATCACCTTCCAACTGCCGCCTGCGCTGGCGTTTTACCGCGTCCACACGCCGAAGGTCTTCGGCGACGACGTCTCGGGCCGCCGCGCCACCGTGGTCGAGGCGCTCAAGACCGGACGGCAGATCGTCGGAGTCGAGCCGGGCCGCGAAGCGCTCGGCATCTTCGGCATGACCCCGATCGTGCGCGACGGCAAGAACCTCGCCCTGGTCGATGTCGGCGTCGCCTTCGGCAAGGAGTTCGTCGACCGCGCCAAGAAGCGCTTTGGCATCGACCTTGCCGTTTACTCCGTCGACGGTAACAATTTGAACAAGCTGTCCTCGACCTTCGGCGAGAACGCGGTCGCCAAGCCCGACGAGTTGAGGGCCGCGATCGACGGCGCGCCGCTGCTGCGCGAGGCCGAGCTCGACGGCCACCCGGTCGCGGTCTATGCCGGGCCGATCAAGAACTATGCCGGCGCCCCGGTCGGCGTGCTCGAGATCATCAAGGACACCACGGAATACGAGGCCGCTTTCTCTGCCGCGGAGCGCAATCTGATCCTCGGCACGGTCGCGATCCTCGCCGCCGCCATCCTGCTGGCGTTCCTGCTCGGACGCGGCCTGTCGCGGCCGCTCATCGCGATCACCGCCATCATGAACCGGCTGTCGAGCGGCGACACCAGCGTCACCATTCCCGGCAGCGAACGTCCGGACGAGCTCGGCACCATGGCCAAGGCGGTCGAAATGTTCCGCCAGGGCATGCTGGAGACAGGCGCGCTGCGCGAGGCGCAGGAAGCCGACAAGGCCAGGGCCGAGGTCGAGAAGCAGGCGATGCAGCGCCAGATGGCCGATCGGTTCGAGGCCGACGTCAAGGGCGTGGTGGCCGCGGTCGCCAAGGCGACCGAGGGCATGCAGAGCGTCGCCGGCGAGATCACCACCAGCGTCAACGGCACCTCGCAGCGCGCATCCGCCGCAGCGACGGCGTCCGAGGAAGCCTCGACCAGCGTCAACGCCGTTGCCGCCGCGACCGAGGAGTTGGCCTCATCGGTCAGCGAGATCGGCCGTCAGGTCACCCATTCCAGCCAGGTCGCGAGCGGCGCCGTCGTGAAGGCCGCCGAGACGACCGAGATGGTCACGAGCCTTGCGGCCTCCGCCGAGCGCATCGGCGACGTGCTGCGTTTGATCAGCGAGATCGCGAGCCAGACCAATCTGCTGGCGCTCAACGCCACGATCGAGGCGGCGCGCGCGGGCGACGCCGGCCGCGGCTTTGCCGTGGTTGCGGCAGAAGTGAAGGGACTGGCGAGCCAGACCGCGAAGGCGACCGACGAAATCGCGAGCCAGGTCTCGGCGATCCAGGCCGCGACAGGAAATTGCGTCACCGCCATCTCCGGCATCAGCGACACCATCCGCGAGATCAGCGGCATCGCCACCACGATTGCCGCCGCCGTCGAAGAGCAGGGCTCGGCAACGCGCGAGATCGCCCGCAGCGTGCAGCAGGCGTCAACCGGAACGACCGAGGTCTCGGCTAATGTCGCCGGCGCCAGCCAGGCCGCGGACCAGTCGCGGGCGCTGGCAGGCGATGTGATGGTGGCCTCGGGTGAGCTCGGCCAGCACGCCTCGGCGCTGCGGCAGAGCGTGGACACGTTTTTGGCGGGGTTGCGGGCGGCTTAGAGTGTCTTGACCTCTGCCCGTAAGAACGGGGCGAGGGAGCGCACCGCCTCTGCGGCGAAATCAGCCTCACGCCACCAAGGCGGCGTCTTCTTCGTCCGCATCGATCCCGCGTTGCGCCGCCAGCAGGCTGATGATCTCGGCATTGGGCCGGGCCTTGCTGAACAGAAAGCCCTGGCCTTCGTCGCAGCCCTCGGCGCGAAGGCAGCTGAGCTCGGCCTCGGTCTCGACGCCCTCGGCGGTGATGATGACGCCGAGGCCTTTGCCGAGGCTGACGATAGAGCGGATGATCGCCTGGGCCTCGCGGTTGGCGCCGAGATCGCGCACGAAGGACTGGTCGATCTTGATCTTGTCGAACGGGAAGCTTCTGAGATAGCTGAGGCTGGAATAGCCGGTGCCGAAATCGTCCATCGAGATCCGGACGCCGAGCGCGCGCAGCGCATGCAGCGTCGCCAGCACCTGGGCGCTCTTCTCCAGCAGCAACGTCTCGGTGATCTCGAGCTCGAGCCGCCGCGCCGGCAGGCCGGAATGTCTCAGCGCGTCGGTCACCACCGAGAGCAGATTGCCGCTGCGGAACTGGAGCGGCGACAGATTGACGGCGACGCGGACGTCGTCGGGCCAGGTCGCGGCGTCGAGACACGCCCGGCGCAGCATCAGCCCGCCGAGCGGATTGATCAGGCCGGTTTCCTCGGCGACCGGAATGAACTCGGCCGGCGAGACCATGCCGCGCTCGGCATGCGGCCAGCGCACCAGCGCCTCGAAGCCGGTGATGCGGCCGCTCTGGAGGTCGACCAGCGGCTGGTAATAGGGCCGCAACACGTCGTTCTGAATGGCGTCGCGCAGCTCGACCTCGATCTTGCGCCGGCTCTGTGCTTTCGCATCGAGCGCGGCCTCGAAAAACGCAAAAGTGCCGCGCGCATCCAGCTTGGCGCGCGACAGCGCCATGTCGGCGCTCTTGAGCAGCTTTTCGGAATCATCGCCATCGCCCGGCGCCATCGCGATGCCGATGGAGGCGCCGATCACCACGGAATGGCCGTCGAGCAGATAGGGATCTGCGATGGCTTCCAGCAGGCGTTTTGCCAGCAGCACCGCGTCCTCGGGGCGCGTCAGGCCGCTCTGCACGATGGCGAACTCGTCCGAATTGAGCCGCGCCAGCGCGTCGTCCTCGCGCAAGGTCGAGCGCAGCCGCTTGGCGACGCCACGCAGGAGCTTGTCGCCGACGGCGTGTCCCAGCGTGTCGTTGACCGACTTGAAATTATCGAGCCCCAGCATCAGCAGCGCGACCTTGTCGGAGCTGCGCCGGCCGTGCAGCAGCATCTCGTCAACCTGCTGGCGCAGCAGATTGCGGTTCGGCAGGCCGGTCAGGCCATCATGCTGGGCCATGAAGGCAAGCCGCGCCTCGGCGCGCTTGCGCTCGGTGATGTCCATCAGCGCGAGCAGCACCGCAGGCCGCTCGGCATAGGTCAGCTCGCGGGAATAGATCGCAAGATCGATCAGCGCGCCATCGGCCTTGACGTGCTTCCAGGTGCGCCCGGCCTGCTCCTCGCTGGAGCGATCCGTGGTCCAGGGTGGCTCGCTCTCGAAGGCCTGAAGGCTGCGGATCTTCAGCTTCTCGAACTCGGCACGGCTGTAGCCGTAATGCGCAATCGCGGCATCGTTGACGCCGAGGATGCGTTCGTCGTCCAGCGCGCAGACGATCATGGGGACGGGATTGCCGTCGAACAGCAGGCGGAACGAGGCCTCGCGCTGCTTCAATTCGGTGATGTCGACGCGCAGGCCGACCACGCCGCCGTCATCGGTGCGGCGTTCCTCGATCAGGATGACGCGGCCATCCGACAGCGTCTGCTCGTGGCGCTTGCCGGGCTCGTGCAGCTTCTTCAGCCGCTGGGCGATCCATTCTTCCTCGTGGCCGGCGGCCTCGGGATAATCGCCGCGGGCAACGCCGACGCGCAGCGTGTCTTCCAGCCGCGCGCCTTCGGCGAACAGATCGGCGGTCTTGCTGTAGATTTCGGAATATTGCTTGTTCCAGAGGACGTAGCGGCCTTCCGGGTCGAGGATCACGATGCCCTGCGGCAGCAAATCGACGGCCTGGCGCAGCCGCTCATGCGATTTGCGCGCCTCGGTGATGGCCGCTTCGGCTTCGGCGCGGCTCTGCACGAGCCCGTCGTGGTCAACGGGCGGATGCGGCGCGCGCGCGAATCGCGGCTTGCGCGGCCGGCGGCCAGCCGCAACAAGCACGTTGCGCTTTCGCTTTCCTGGTTTTCGAGACCCCAAACTCAACTTCACATGTCCCAATCGCGCCCGGCGGCCGCAAGTCTTGAGAGCGAAGTCTTGAGGCAAGTGTCTGAAAAAAAAGTAATCTTCGCCGGTCGGGTCGCGCGACGGACGGCGCCGTGGCCCTCGTGTGTCAGGCATTTATGCCTGTTTGCGAGGCGCAAGAACCCCGATGGGCGCAGCAAACCTGTTTCGCCGTCGCGATGAGAGGGCGCGATGGCGCAAAATTGCGCGTTCGCTTGAATCAGTTCCAGGATCGCGGGCGATTGCATGCGGGCGGCGGCGATTGCTCACGCGGAGCACCAATTTTGGTCAACGCGACATAGGGTTATCGTCCCGTTAAGAATGCGCCGGTCGACGCAAGAAAACTGCGACTTCGGATGACCCCGTCGGGCCTATGGACCGTCGTGTCGGGCGCGCTGTCGCTGCGGGGCGGCAGCGTAAAGACACCGTGAGATCGCGCGCGGCCGGACGCCTCATTCTTAACCCTGACGCGGTGTTGGGCTATAAGGTTGTCAGCATGAGTCCCCGCCGCATCGCCCCTGTCCTGCTCGTCATGACGCTCCTGATGGCGCTCTTGGCCGCCGGCGACGCGCTGGCCCAGGACAAGGGCAGCGTGAACCCAAAGCCGCTGCCGCCGCTTGCCAACCCCAACGATCCCCACATCGGTGCGAAGGAGCTGTTCGCGCGAAAGCTGTTGCCCTCGACGGGGCCCGCGCATGTCATCGGCTCCTACACCAAGGGCTGCATCGGCGGCGCCATGCAGATGCCGCTCAACGGCGACAATTGGCAGGTGATGCGGCTGTCGCGCAATCGCAATTACGGCCATCCCGACATGATCGCGCTGATCAAGCGGCTCGCGGCCAAGGCGCACAAGGATGCGGGCTGGCCCGGCATCCTGGTCGGCGACATCGGCCAGCCGCGCGGCGGGCCGGCGCTGTCAGGCCACGCCAGCCACCAGATCGGACTCGATGCCGACATCTGGCTGACGCCGATGCCGGATCATCGCCTCTCCCGCGAGGAGCGCGAGGACATGTCAGCGGTGATGATGGTGCGGCAGGACCGGCTCGACATCGACCCGAAAGTGTTCACGCCGAGCCATGTGCTGGTGCTGCGCGATGCCGCGCAGGAGCCGGCGGTACAGCGCATCTTCGTCAATGCCGCGATCAAGAAGGCGCTGTGCCGCGAGGCCAAGGGCGACCGCTCCTGGCTGTCGAAGATCAGGCCGTGGTGGGGTCACGACTATCACTTCCACATCCGCATGCGCTGCCCGGCGGGCGCGGGCGAATGCGAGGGACAGCCCTCGCAATCCGAGGACGAGGGCTGCAAGCCGTCCGACCTCGCCTACTGGTTCAGCGACGGCGTGCTGCACCCGAAGCCGCCGCCGGAGCCGCCGAAGCCAAAGCCGCCGATGACGCTGGCCCAGATGCCGGCGGCCTGCAAAGTCGTGCTGCATGCGGGCGACGCGAAGCCGTAACAAGTTCGTCAACCGGGTGGTCGCTGCGCTCTGAAATGCGCTAGGATCGCCTCGCCGCCGGGCCGTAAGCCCGCTTCATTTGGGGATGCGCATCCCTTCAACATCCTGACCGCAAGCCGCGTCCCTCGCGTGGCCAACGATGAGATTTGACATGCGCGTCCTCACCTTCCTCGCTGCGCTCCTGCTCAGTGCGACCTCCGCTCTCGCCGCCGAAGAGCCGAGCGGCTGCGACAAGTTCAAATGGCCGATCGAGCGCGAGCGCGCTGCGCTCACGGCGCCGGATCGTGCCAAGCTCGCGTCGGGGAGCGAGCAGGCGGCCCTACCCTCGTCGGCCATCACGCTGGGACTGGTCGCACCGGCGGAGGCAAAGCTGCCGACGCCGCCGGAGCGGGCGCCGAAGGACGGCACTTTTGCCGGCTTCACTGGCATCAAGGCGCCCAAGGCCGGGCTCTACACGGTCAGCCTGTCTTCGGGGGCCTGGGTCGACGTGGTCCAGGACGGGCATTTGCTCAAGCCCGTGGCCTTCAGCGGCGCCACTGATTGCGACGGCATCCGCAAGACCATGAAATACGAGCTGTCAGCCCAGCCCTTCGTGCTCCAGATCAGCGGCGCCAAGGACAATTCGCTGTCGATTGCGATCCTGCCGGCCCAATAGGCCCATCAGGTTAGACAAACGGTCGCCTTTGACCTGGGGCCCCGGCCTGCTATCTTCGCAGGTGCGATAGCCCTGCCGGCCGTAAGCCGCTGCAAGGCCCCGTGGAACAGCGCTTCCGCCCGTCGCGACCTGATTTAACCCAACGCCAGATTTGCGCGTGCCTTTGTGCGCGCGACCTCGCACGGAGCGCATCCATGATTCGTATCGCCGGACTTTTCACCGCCTTCGTCATCCTCGCGGGCGCGGGCCTCTCGCCTGCCATGGCCGAGGACAAGACCATCACCGTGTTCGCAGCAGCGTCGATGAAGAACGCGCTCGACGAGGTCGATGCCGCCTACACCGCCAAGACCGGCATCAAGTTCAGCGTCAGCTATGCCGCAAGCTCGGTTCTGGCAAAACAGATCGAGCAGGGCGCGCCGGCCGACGTGTTCGTCTCCGCCGATACCGACTGGATGGACTACGCGATCTCCAAGAAGACCATCAACGAGCCGACGCGGGTCAATCTGCTCGGCAACAGCATCGTGCTGATCGCCCCGAAGGATTCCAAAATCGACAACGTCACCATCGCCCAGGGTTTCGACCTCGCAAAGCTCGCCGGCGACGGCAAGATCGCGACCGGCGACGTCAAGTCGGTACCTGTCGGAAAATACGCCAAGGCTGCGCTGGAGAAGCTGGGCGCCTGGACCGCCGCGGAGCCGAAATTCGCGATGGCCGAGAGCGTGCGCGCCGCACTGACGCTGGTGGCGCGCGGCGAAGCCAATCTCGGCATCGTCTATTCGACCGACGCCAAGGTCGAGCCCGGCGTCAAGATCGTCGGCACGTTCCCGGCGGATTCGCATCCCGCGATCATTTATCCCGTGGCCGCGACCACGACCGCGAAGGGCGAGACCAACGACTATCTCGCTTTCCTGCGCTCGACCGCGGCCAAGACAATTCTGGAAAAATACGGCTTCAAGTTCCTGATCAGCCCATCGACTTGATTCTTGCACCCGATCTTTCGTGCTCGACATCTCTCCCGCCGAATGGACTGCGATCCTGCTCTCGCTCAGGGTCGCCGTCATTGCCACGCTGGTCGCAACGCCGTTCGGCATTGCGCTGGCGTGGCTGCTCGCCCGCAAGGATTTTTGGGGCAAGTCGATGCTCGACGCCGTCGTGCACCTGCCGCTGGTGCTGCCGCCGGTCGTCACCGGCTATCTCCTGCTGCTCACCTTCGGCCGCCGCGGCCTCGTCGGCGCCTTCCTCGCCGATCATCTCGGCATCGTCTTCGCGTTCCGCTGGACCGGCGCTGCGCTCGCCTGCGGCATCATGTCGTTTCCGCTGCTGGTGCGCCCGATGCGGCTCTCGATCGAGGCGATCGACCGGCGGCTCGAACAGGCCGCCGAAACGCTCGGTGCCGCCCCGTGGAAGGTCTTCTTCACGGTGACGCTGCCACTGGCGCTGCCCGGCGTGCTCGCCGGCATGGTGCTGGGCTTTGCCAAGGCAATCGGCGAGTTCGGCGCCACCATCACGTTCGTCTCCAACATCCCCGGCGAGACCCAGACGATTTCTTCCGCGATCTATTCGCTGATCCAGACGCCCGATGGCGACAGGGCTGCGGGGCGGCTGGTGATCGTCTCGATCGTGCTGGCGATCGGCGCGCTGATCGCCGCCGAATGGTTCGCCCGCCGCGCCACGCAACGCCTGCACGGGAACTGACCATGCTGCGCGTCGACATCGAAAAACAGCTCGGCGAATTCTCGCTCCACGCGTCCTTCAGCAGCGAAGGCCGCGTCATCGGCCTGTTCGGCGCCTCCGGAGCCGGCAAGAGCTCGCTGGTCAACATGATCGCCGGCCTGCTGCGGCCCGACCGCGGCACCATCGTGATCGACGGCGAGACCGTCGACGACACCGCGGCCGGCATTCACGTGCCGACATATCGTCGCCGCATCGGCTATGTCTTTCAGGACGCGCGGCTGTTTCCGCATCTCAATGTCGCGCAGAACCTCGACTACGGAAGGCGGATGAACAGCCTTGCGTCCGATCCGGCCCAGCACAAGCGCGTCGTCGAGCTGCTCGACATCGGCGCACTCCTCGATCGCCGCCCCGGAAAACTCTCCGGCGGCGAACGCCAGCGCGTCGCGCTTGGACGCGCGCTGCTGTCGAAGCCGCGCCTGCTGCTGCTCGACGAGCCGCTTGGCGCGCTCGACGAGGGCCGCAAGCTCGAGATCTTGCCCTATCTGGTCCGTCTGCGCGACGAGGCCAACGTTCCCATGGTCTATGTCAGCCACGACGTCGCGGAGTTGCGGCAACTGGCGACGCAGATCGTGATGCTGAAGCAGGGGCGGGTGACGTCGTTTGGCGGGGTGAAGGTGCTGACGTGAGGACGTAGCCCGGATGGAGCGCGGCGTCCGCCGGCATGCCATGCGCCCGTTTGACGTTGTCGAGAAACTGCCGCACGCTTTCCCGCCATGTGAAGGTCAAGGCATAGGTCCGGCATTTTTCGCGCGGCACCTGCAAGGCGGCGAGTGCCGCGCGGCGCAGGTCGGCGTCGAGACAGCCGCAGCCGGACCTGCCGATCACGTCGAGCGGCCCCATCACCGGGAAGGCCGCGACCGGCAGGCCACACGCCAGCGCTTCCAAGATCACCATCCCGAACGTATCGGTCAGGCTCGGAAAGACGAAGACATCGGCCGACGCGTAGACGTCGGCGAGCGCTTGCCCGGTCCGCATGCCCAGAAAATCGACCTGCGGAAACCGCGCCTGCAGGCTGGCCCGCAACGGCCCATCCCCGACCACGACCTTCGAGCCCGGCAGGTCCAGAGCCAGGAAGGCTTCGAGGTTCTTCTCGACCGCGATGCGGCCGACATACAGGAACACCGGCCCCGGAAAGGCGAGCGGCCGCACGCTGCGGGGACGAAACAGCTCGGCATCGACGCCGCGCGACCACGGCATCAGGTTGCGGAAGCCGTGCGCCTTCAACGCCTGCTCCAGCATCGGCGAGCCGACCATGGTGCCATCGCCGCCGTTGTGGAAACGGCGCAACGCCGCATAGCTCCACCTCAGCGGCACCGGCAGCCGCGCCGCCAGATATTCGGGAAAGCGGGTGTGGTAGCTCGTCGTGAACGGATAGCCGCGGGTCTGGCAGACATAGCGCGTGATCCACCCGATCGGCCCCTCGGTCGCGATGTGGACGGAATCCGGGCCGATGCTTTTGATCGCGCGTTCGACCCGTCCCACCGAGGGCAGCGCAAGGCGGATCTCCCGGTAGCCAGGCAGCGGCACCGAGCGAAAATCGTCCGGCGTGAGGAAGCCGATATCGGCGCCGAACGACGGCGCTTCGCGGGCGAGATATTCGAGCGAGCGCACCACGCCGTTGACCTGTGGGCGCCAGGCGTCAGTTGCCACCAGCACGCGCATCATGCGACCGCCCGTGCGAACGGCACCACGCTCGACATCTGCTGCGGCCGCGCCTCGGCCCAGCGGATGATCTCGAACCGGCCGTCATGGTGCTCCACGACGCCGGTGCAGGATTCCACCCAGTCGCCGGTGTTGATGTAGCGAATACCGAACTCGTCATGCATCGCCGCGTGGTGGATGTGGCCGCAGATCACGCCCTGCGCATCGTGGCGCGCTGCTTCCGACGACAGCACCTCCTCGAAGCGGCCGATGTGATTGACCGCATTCTTGACCCGCAGCTTCGCCCAGGACGAGAACGACCAATAGGCAAACCCGAACCGGCTACGGATCCAGTTGAGCCAGATGTTGGAGGCAAGCGCCGCGCGATAGCCGACATCGCCGAGCAGCGCCAGCCAGCGGGCGTGGCGCACGACGAGATCGAAGTGATCGCCATGGACGACGAGGTAATCGCGGCCGTCAACGCCCCGGTGGATCGCGTGCTCAACCACCTCGACGTTGCCGATGGTCGAGCCGACATAGTCGCGCACGAACTCGTCGTGATTGCCCGCCACATAAACCAGCCGCTTGCCGCGCCGCGCAAGATCGACAAGCTCCTGCACCACCGCATTGTGCGTGCCTGGCCAATACCAGCTCGATCGCAGGTACCAGCCATCGACGATGTCGCCGACCAGGTACACGGTGTCGGCGTCATGATGATGGAGAAAGTCGATCAGCCGTTCGGCCTGGCATCCTCTTGTCCCGAGATGGACATCGGAGATGAACAGGCTCCTGACCTTGACGATGTCAGGCGGCAACGCCGCATCCGTGTTCCGGCATTGCGGCGGCCGGTCGCCGCCATGGCCGTCGCGGAGGAATGCCATCGCGGCAGCTTCCGCCAATCCCGCGACCGCCTTCGTCACATCCCGGTTGGCGCGCCGCCGGAAGATCGAGCGATGCCAATACGGCGACGGCAAAAACCAGCAGCGCGAACTGTGCGCCACGATGCCGCCCGTCTGACGCCGCGACACCGAACTGAAGGCCGGCGAGCAGGATCAGCACAGCGGCGCTGAGGTGCTCGAGCGTGTGCGAGCCGGGCCGGAAGCGGGACAACAGGCCTCTCATGCGATCTCCTCCACAGCCTTGATCTCCCCCAAAGCCTTGGGGGCGGCGATGGCGCGCGACGACGCCAGACGCGGCCGCGCTGCCGCGCGCTTGTAAGAGCGAAGTCCGAGAATGATCGCGACCTCCACGGCGACGAGGATGGCGACCACCCAGAAGCCGACGCTGACGGGATCCTGACCGCTGTCGCGCAACGCATAGCCGAGGCTCAAGAACGGCATGTTCCAGATCACGGTGCCGATCGCGGTGGCGGTGACGAAGGCGCGCGCCTCCAGCCGCAACACGCCGGCCGGCAACGCCAGATAGATTCGCACCGTCGGCAGCGTCTGGCCGATCAGCGTGACCCAGAAATGGTTACTGCGATAGGCATCGGTGAGCTGCTCGTAGAACGAGGGCCGTAGCAGCACGTATTTGCCATAGGTCCTCACCAGTCGCTCGATCCGCTGCGAGCCCAGCGCGCGGCCAAGCCCGTACCAGCCGATCGCGCCGACCACCGACCCGACACTTGTCGCCAGGATGGCCATGGCCAGCATCGCGCCGTCGGACACGGTGAGACCGAGCAGCATCAACAGAACGTAAGACGGAAACACCGGAATGAATTTCTCGGCGACCGCCAGGCAACCCATGCCCAGCAGGCCGAAGTGCAGAAACATTGCGATCGTGCTCGACGTATCCATGATGCCTCGGCTACGCGTAAGGGGGACGGCGGCTGATCCGGTACACCGAGGCCGGAGGCAGGTTGCGATAGGTCTGCCCGATCCGGCTTGCCTGCAGGTCGAGATGATCGAGGATCGCATCAGGGACGGGACAGCGCGGGCCGTAGGTAATCTGGTAGAACGCGCCGCCCGGACGGAGATAGGCAAACGCGCCGCCGAGAATCGCCAGCACTTTTCCCTGCGGCATCGTCAGCAGCCCGAGCCCGCTGACGACGGCGCCGACCGGCGCCCCCTCGAACAGTTTTTCTCTCGCCAGCCAGGCCGCATCCATCCACAGCACGCGCGCGCCGGGGAAGCGCCGCTGCAGCAGCGGGATGAAATCGGAGCCGTATTCGACCAGTGTCAGATCCTGCTGCCGGACGCCGCGATCGAGCAATGCGCGGGTGAAAGCGCCGGTGCCGGGGCCGAGTTCGATGACGGGGCCGGTCTCGGCCGTGATCTCCTGCGCCATCAGCGACGACGCGGCGGGCCCGGTCGGCGCAACCGCCGCCACACGCAAGGGATCGCGAATCCAGGCGCGGAAGAACGGCAGGATGTCAGCGGCCGACATGCCATCCCTCCTTCGCGTCGCAGCCGGTTTCGCAGATGAGGTCTTGTACCAAGGTCATTCAAAGGTCTTTCCGCTTGCCCGTGTCCGCCATCGAACGCGAAAGACACGCGCCGGATGAGCCATGTCCGGCGCTGCAGGATGATCAAGCCTCGCCCGACAGTGGCTTCAGTCTCACGCCAACATTGCGAGAGTCTGTCGCGAATGCGCAGCGGTCAGAAAATATCCGCGACGATCGAGCCCGATGGAGCCGCAACGTTGCCGCAATGAACTGGACAAAAATCCGGATCGTGATGTTGAAGCAGGGTGGGTGACGTCGTTCGGCGGGATGAAGGTGCTGACGTGAGGCCGTAGTCCCTCCACCGTCATTGCGAGCGCAGCGAAGCAATCCAGGATCTTTCCGCGGAGGCAGACTGGATTGCTTCGTCGCAAGGGCTCCTCGCAATGACGGGAGGAGAGAGCGGCGCGAAACGCTAGCGCTTGCGCCGCTTCGGCTTCATTGCGCCGAACACACTCGTCAAATCCTCACTGGCCGGCGCCGGATCATCATCCAGATGCAGGCGGCTCTCCACATGCAAAAAATGCTCGCGCGACACGGCAATCGCACGCGCCACATCGCGGGCGCGTAACGCCTCGACGATGGCGCCGTGCTCGTCCACGGCGCAGATCGAATCCGTGGCCGGCTCGTAGACCGAAACCATCACCGAGGAGCGGCTGAGCAGATCGGCGAGGAACCGCGTGAGCTCGGCATTGCCGAGTGCCTCGACCAGATGGACATGGAACGCGCCGGACAGCCGCACCGACGCGGCGCGATCGCCGCGCGTTGCGGCGGCACGTTCCTCAGCGAGATGCGCAGTCAGCTTTTCGATCAAGGCTTCGTCGACAAGGCGGACGAGCTGCGTCAGCACGCCGGCCTCGAGCACGCGGTGCGCCTCGTAGACACTGCGGACATCGTCGAGCGTCGGGCGCGGCACGCGGGCGCCGCGGTTGGGGATCATTTCCAGGCGCCGCTCGGCGCCGAGCCGGTGCAGGACCTTGCGGATGCGCTCGCGCGAGACGCCAAAAATGTCGGCGAGCGGCGGCTCGGCAAGTTTGACGCCGGCCTTCAACTTGCCCTCCAGCAGCGCGTGCAGGATGGCCTGATAGACCGCCTCGTCCTCTGCCGGATTGGCCTTGCCAATCCCCTTGCCGATCCCCTTGCCGTTGCGCCTGCGCTGCGTCGCCATGGCGATAGCTAGGCCCAAAGGATGCGCAGCGTCACCTCCAAAAAATGTGCACATTTTCTGCGCTCCTGCACAGGGATCAATCTCGTCATAGGTCCATTCCATTGAAATCATTATGTGATTTAAAAATGTGCACATTTGGCATGGCGCTTGCTGCTGCTTCGTTGCAAGCTTTACGCACAACAAACGGGACATGCCCATGCACACCCAATCCCGACGCAGCGTCTTGAAATCCGGCGTGGCTCTCGCCGCAACTCTCGCGGCTCCGGCACGGCTACGCGCCGCGCCCAGGGAGATCGTCATCGGCGGCCCAGCCGGCGCCGCAAAATATTTCAATGCCGATCTGTTTCCGGTGCTGGAGAAGAAGCTCGACTGCAAGGTGCTCTACGAAGGCACCAACTCGCTGACGAATTTGCAGAAGATGCAGGCCGACAAGGCCGCGCCAAAGATCTCCGTCGTTATCATGGACGATCCCGTGATGCTGCCGGCGGCGGCTGAGGGACTCATCACCAAGATGTCGGCATCGTCCATCGCCAATCTCGGCAAGCTCGTGGACGGCTCGGTGCATCAGGACGGCATGTGGGCGAACTACCAGCGGCCCTGGGCCGGCATCGCCTATTCAACCAAGCGCATGAAGACCCCGCCCGCCAAATGGTCCGATCTGTGGGACGCGAAATATGCCTCCAAGGTCATCGTGCCGTCACTCTCCAACACCGAAGGTTTTTGGACGCTGCTTGCGGCCGCGCATCTCGAGACTGGAAAACCCTACAAGGAGGCGCAGTACGAGATCGACGCCGCCTTCAAGAAGGCGAAGGAGCTGAAGGCGAATTTGCTGAACGTCTATACCAACGCGCCGCAGGCGATCAATCTGATGGAGCAGGGCGAGGCCTGGATGATCGGCGGCCAGTTTTCCGCCTACACGCTGATCCGCAAGGCGGAGGGCTCGCCGGTCGATCTCGCCGTGCCGCAGGACGGCGGCTTTGCGATGCCCTCAGGCATCGCGAAGGTAGCGGGCGCACCGGCCGGCGATCTCGCGGATGCCGCGATCGACTTCTTCCTCAGCCCGGAGGCGCAGACCATCCTTGCCGACAAGGCGTTTGTCGCGCCGACCAACAAGGGCACGCCAACCCCGGCGGGCTTCCCCGATCCCGCTTCGCTATTTGCGCCGGACTGGGCGTTCGTCGCCAAGAACCGCGCCGGCTGGGTCGACCGCTGGAGCAAGGAGATGACATGAGCGAGGGCAGCCCGCATCTCGTCGTCGGCGGCGTCTCCAAGCGCTACGGGCCGACGACGGTGCTCGATCACATCGACCTCACCATCCGCCGCGGCGAGCTGGTGACGCTGCTCGGCCCCTCCGGCTGCGGCAAGACCACCCTGCTCCGCGCCATTGCGGGGCTCGCGCAACCCGATACAGGCAAGGTCGAGCTCGCCGGCCGCGACATCACCAACGTACCGCCGCACAAGCGCAATGTCGGCGTCGTGTTCCAGAGCTACGCGCTGTTTCCGCATCTCACCGTCGCCGGCAATGTCGCGTTCGGACTGAAAGTGCGCGGCATGGCCAGGCGCGAGATCGACATCGCGGTCGAGCGTGCGCTGTCGCTGGTCAAGCTCGGTCATCTCGCTGGCAGGCGCATCTCGGCGCTATCAGGGGGGCAGCAGCAGCGCGTCGCGCTGGCGCGTGCCATCGCGGTCGAGCCCGATGTGCTGCTGTTCGACGAGGCACTCTCCGCGCTCGATCGCAAGCTGCGCGAGGAGATGCAGGTCGAGCTGCGCCGCCTGCTCCAGGAGGTGAAGGCGACCGCGATCTTCGTGACCCACGACCAGGACGAAGCGCTGACCATGTCCGACCGCGTCGCGGTGATGAACAAGGGCCGTATCGAGCAGCTCGCCGAGCCGCGCGAATTGTATCTACGGCCTGCAAGCCTGTTCGCGCTCAACTTCGTCGGGCTGTCGACGCGGATCTCGGGCACTGTGCTTTCCGCTGACAATGGCAAGGTCCACGTCGAGACCAAGGTCGGCCGCCTCTCGGCGCTCGGCAGTTTCCAGGCGGGCTCCCCCGTCATCGTTGCCGCGCGGCCGGAGCAGCTTCGGATCGGTGGCGGAGGTGAGACGAATTCGGCTTCAGGCCGCGTCCGCTCCGTGGTGTTCCAGGGCTCGCGCACGCTGGTCGAGGTCGATGCCGGCGCCGGTGAAAGCCTGCTCGCCGAACTCTCCGGGCGCGACGGCGCGATCCCTGATGTGCACGACGAAATCCGCCTGAGCTGGCCTGTGACCGAGACCTTTGCGTTTCCGATGGAAGCGCAGGCATGACCGAGGCGGCCCTTTCCGCACCGGTCGCGTCGCCCAAGGTCGACCGAGAACGGTTGACCGCGATCGGCTTCGTGCTGCCCTCCTTCGTCATCATCGCCGGCGTGTTCGCGCTGCCGCTGGTGCTCCTGCTCGGCGTCAGCTTCGTTGATGCGAATGGGCTGACCTTTGCCAACTACAAGCGCTTGCTCGGCGCGCCCTATTACCTCTGGGTGATCTGGAATTCGCTGCGGCTGGGATTGCTGACCACGCTGATCGCCTTCCTGATCAGCTATCCCGCCGCGTTTGCGCTGGCGCGGGCCCGCGGACCCTTGCGCTCGCTGCTGCTGGCGACGTTGTTCCTGCCGCTTGCGGCCAGCGTCATCGTGAAAGCTTTTGCCTGGACGATCCTGCTGCGCAGCGACGGCATCGTCAACGAGACGCTGATCGCGCTCGGCATCATCGAAGACCCGATCCGGATGATCTTCACCGAGACCGCGTTGATCGTCGGCGCCGTCAATATCTTCCTGCCTTTCATGATCCTGCCGATCTACGCCATCGTCGCGCAGCTCGATTCCCGCTATGCGGAGGCCGCAGCCACGCTCGGGGCGTCGCCGGTCGTGACGTTCTTCCGCGTGATCCTGCCGCTGACCTTGCCCGGCATCATCGCGGGCGTCGCGCTGGCGTTCTCGCTGTCGGTCTCCGCTTATGTGGTGCCGACGCTGCTGATCGGCGAAAAATATCCGACGCTCGCGACCACGATCGCAAAAGCTTATCTGCTGGCGCGCGAACCCGGCTTCGGCGCTGCCGCCGGCGTCGTGCTGCTGGCAATCGCGATTGCCGTCGTTGCGCTGAGCGCGCGCCTGTCGCGGGAGCCGAAGTGATGACGCGCGCCGCAATCATCGTCTGCTGGGTCATGGCGATCGGACTGGCGCTGTTCCTGATCGCGCCATTGCTGGTAATCGCAGCCGCGAGCTTCTCGCCGACGCCGGTGTTCGACCTGCCGCTGACGGGGGCATCGACGCGGTGGTACGGCAAGATAGGCCGGCTCGACGGCTTCTGGCCGTCGCTGCTGCTGTCGCTTGAGATCGCGCTGTTCTCGACCGCGATCTCATTGGTCTGCGGCACGCTCGCGGCCATCGCGATCGCGCGCGGAAAACTACCGGGCGCAAATGTCTTTGCCACCGCGCTGGTCTCGCCGCTGATGATGCCTGGCCTCGTGCTCGGCATCGCGCTGTTGCAGGGGTTTCGTGCGGTCGGATTCACCGCGCCGTGGGCGACACTGCTGGTCGCACATCTCGTGATCACGCTACCTTACGTCGCCCGCACGATGATCTCAGGACTTGCGCGGTTCGATTTCACGCTGATCGAGGCGGCGCGCACGCTCGGCTGCACCTATCCCGGCAGCGTTCTGCGCGTGATGGTGCCGGCGCTGGCGCCGTCGTTCCTGATCGCCGGGATCTTTTCGTTCCTGGCCTCGTTCGACAATTATCCGGTGTCGATCTTCCTCGCCGACGTCCGCACCAAGACGCTGCCGATCCGGATGCTGCAATATATCGAGGAGGCGCCCGACCCGACGCTCGCGGCACTCTCCACCCTCATTCTCGCCGGGACAGTAATCTTGCTGTTCGTCAGCGATCGCGTCGTCGGCCTGCATCGCATGGCCGGAACTTCGGATTGATTCCATGAGCAACGAACCCAAATCTTCGCAGCGCGATTTCGTTGGCTACCGCGGCAAGCCGCCGAACCCGCGCTGGCCGAACGGCGCGCGCGTCGCTGTGTCCCTGGTGGTGAATTTCGAGGAGGGCTCGGAGTTCTCGATCAACGACGGTGATTCAAACAACGAAGCGATCTACGAGGTCGTCCACAAGCTCGACGGCCCGGACTCCTGCATCGACAGCCATTTCGAATACGGCACCCGCGCCGCGTGGTGGCGCATCATGGATTTCTTCGACGCGCACGGCGTCACGGCCACGGTGAGCTCCTGCGGCCGCGCCGTCGAGCGCTCGCCGGAGCTGGCGCGCGATGCCATCGCGCGCGGCCACGAAGTATCGGCGCATGGCTGGCGCTGGCAGAGCCACGCCGACATGGATGAGGCGAGCGAGCGCGCGGTCATTGCGAAGACAGTGGCGGCGATCGAACGCGTCACCGGACATCGCCCGGTCGGCTGGCACACCCGCTCGGCGACATCGCCGAACACGCGGCGCCTGCTGGTCGAGGACGGCGGCTTTCTCTACGACAGCGACGCCTATAATGACGATTTGCCCTATTATCGGGAGGTTTTGGGCAAGCAGCACCTCGTGCTGCCCTATGCGTTCGACACCAACGACATGCAATATTACAACGCCTCGCGCTTCAACGGCGCCGACTTCGCCGACTATGTCATCGATGCGTTCGAGTGGCTCCGGCGCGAGGGCGAGACGGCGCCGAAGATGATGTCGGTCGGCCTACATCTGCGCATGATCGGACGGCCAGGCCGGATCGGCGCGCTGGAGCGGATTTTGGCGCACATGACAAAGAGCGGTGCCGCGTGGATCGCACCGCGCGCGGCGATTGCGCGGCATTGGAAGGAAGTGGTGCCGGCGGGGGTGTGACGCACTCTTCGTGCCCCGGACGCAGCGCATCACGAAGTGGTGCGCTGCTGAGCCGGGGCCCATGTTGCGGCATTCTGGGTCCCGGCTCTGCGCAGCAGCGTTTCCGGACGATGCTACGCATCGCCTAGGCTGCAGCGCGTCCGGGACACAGGACGATCCTAAACCCCCGCCACCGAGCTCCACACCTCCGCCAGCTTCTTCCGCAGCGCTTGCCGGCGCGTCAGCGGGGCCGGCGTCTCGTCGTCTTCCGGCAGACGCAGGCCTACGACGTTGACGCGGCCGCCGGAGATGCTGCGCGCAACCAGCACGATCTCGTCCAGCGCGATCTCGGCGCCTTCTTTCGGCGCGCGGTCGAGATGGACGTCGAAATAGTCGGCGAGCGTCAGCTTGCCCTCGTCCTCACTCACCTTGACGCCGTAGATTTCCGCAAGCTCGGCCAGCGTGTGCTCGCCGGAGACCATGAAGTCGCCGAGCAGATGCGGATCGGGCGTGGTGCTTGGCTGCATATCGACGAAGAAGCGGTCGAGTGACTCGGCCTTTTCCGGCGGCGCCAGCAGATAGATGTAATCGCCGGGCGCGATCGGATCGGCTTCTGTCGGCGTCAGGATGCTCTCTTTGCGGATCACCAGCGTCGGCTTCGACCAGGACGGGATCAGACCACGGCGGAAATACAGGCTTTTCGGCCGCACCGGGTAGCCGACCAGCTGCTGCTCGAGCTGGCCTGGCAGGTCCAGCTCGACACGTCGTGGGCCGCGCTCGGCGCGCGGCAGCGCCACATGCAGCTTGCGTGCGGCGGGCGCCAGCGTCCAGCCTTGCAGCAGCAGCGAGATGATGACGACGACGAAGGCGACGTCGAAATAGAGATAGGCTTTCGACAGGCCCACCAGCATCGGGATCGAGGCCAGGAAGATCGCGACGGCACCGCGCAGGCCGGTCCAGGCGATGAAGATCTTTTCGCGCCAGTTGAAACGGAACGGCGCCAGGCAGACGAACACCGCGAGCGGCCGCGCGACCAGCATCAGCACGAACGCAACCCCGACCGCCGGCAGCACGCTGGCGCCGAGCCGGCTCGGCGAGACCAGCAGGCCGAGCAGCACAAACATCACGATCTGCGCGAGCCACGTCGCGGCATCGAGAAAGGCGACCACCGAATTATGCGCGCGGGTCGGACGATTGCCGATGATGATGCCGGCGAGATAGACCGCGAGGAAACCCGAGGCGTGCATCATCTGCGAGCCGCCGAAGATCACGAGCGCGGCGGTGGTCACGAACGGCGCGTGCAGGCCCTGTGGCAGCGCGACCTGGTTGAGGGCGATGACGACGAGGCGTCCCCCGAGGAATCCGACGACGGCGCCCAGCACCGCCTCCTGGATGAACTCCATCGCCACATGGCCTGCCGAGGTCGATCCCAGCGAGATGTATTCGACCAGCATCAAGGTGAGGAAGATCGCGAAGGGATCGTTGGTGCCGGATTCGGCTTCCAGCGTCGCGCCGACGCGCGGGCGCAGGCGCAGGCCCTGGGTGTGCACCAGCAGAAACACGGCGGCCGCGTCGGTCGAGGCCACGACGGCGCCGACCAGCAGCGCCTCCGTCCAGTTGAGGTCGAGCGCGTATTTGGCGAACGGCGCCGTGACCAGCGCGGTCAGCAGCACACCGACGGTCGCGAGCACCACTGAGGGCGCGAGCACGGTGCGGATGCTGGCAAAGCGCGTCTTCAGGCCGCCGTCGAACAGGATCAGGGCCAGCGCCACCGAGCCGACCAGATAGGTGGTGCGGACATCGTCGAATTGGAGCTGCCCGGGGCCGGAATCGCCCGCGAGCATGCCGATTGCAAGGAAGACCAGCAGCAAGGGCGCGCCGAAGCGCAGTGCAAGCAGGCTCGACAGGATACCGGCCATGACGAGGACGGCGCCGAGCAATATGGCGAGGCTGACAGAGTCGAGGGAGGCCATCCACCTTCCGGGTACAAATCGCTGGACTTGCATCCTTATCGTCGGCGGACTCCCGCGCCAACCCATTTTCGCGCCTCGCGGCAATCTGCCCGTATTTTGCGGCCTTAACGCGCTTCACATAGCGGTGTATCGATGGCCCGGCCGCTGCCTTTGTGGGATTCTGCGGCGCCCTCGAATCAATTCCTCCCCGCTTCCCGACGAGAACCTGCCCGATGGACATGGACCTCAAAGACTTCATGGAGTTCGTGCATACGACCGCGCGCAGCGTCGGGGCGGAAATCTCCTCACCCTGGTTCTACCTGCAATTCGGCCTCATTCTCGCTGCGGCCGGCATCGCCTATGCGGCGGAAGCCGGGGTTCGCAACCGCGTCGACCTGACATCGCTGGCGATCGGTTGGCCGCTACCGCTCCGGCACTTCGCCCGCGTGATGATGTCCAGCGCCTCGACGGCGGTGTTCACCCTGCTCGTGATCGTCTCCCGCGTCGTGATGTATCACGCGACTTGGCCGAGCCGCAGCTACCTGCTGATGGTCGCGGCCAAGCTGGGCCTGGCCTGGCTCGCGATCCGGCTGGTGACCCCGGTGCTCCGCAACGCCTTTATCGTCAGGTTGGTGTCGGTCACGGCGTGGTTCGTCGCAGCACTGTCCATCATCGGGCAACTCAGCGCGACGGTCGACCTGCTCGATTCCTTCGCCATCGTGCTCGGCGGCTTGCGGCTGACGCCGCTGCTGGTGATCAAGGCCGGCGTGCTGCTGCTCATCGCGCTCTGGGTCACCAACATCGCCAGCAATTTCGCCGAGAGCCGGATCAATTCGGCGACCGACTTGACGCCGTCGGTGCAGGTGCTGCTGGTCAAGATCATCCGCATCGGCCTGCTTGCGATCGCGATCGTGATCGCGCTCGGTTCCGTCGGCATCGACCTCTCGGCGCTCGCGGTATTCTCCGGCGCGGTCGGCGTCGGCATCGGTATCGGCCTGCAGAAGATCGTGGCCAATTTCATCTCCGGCATCATCCTGCTCGCCGACAAATCGGTGAAACCCGGCGATCTCGTCACCATCGGCGACAACACCGGGCGCATCAGCGCGATGAAGACGCGCTATATTTCCGTCGCCGCCGGCGACGGCCGCGAATTCCTGGTGCCGAACGAGGATCTGGTGACGCAGAAGGTCGTCAACTGGACCTATACCGACAAGAACACGCTGGTGAAGATCGCCTTCGGCACCAATTATGATGCCGACCCCCGGCTGGTCTGCAAGCTCGCCGCCGAGACCGCCGCCGCCCATCCGCGCGCGACGAAGGGCAAGCCGCCGAACAGCATTTTGACCGAGTTCGCCGAAGCCGGGATGAAGTTCTCGCTGACCTTCTGGATCGCGGACCCCGACGGCATGGACAACGTCAAGAGCGACGTCATGCTGGCGCTCTGGGACGCCTTCAAGCGCGAGGGCATCCGGGTTCCCTACCCGGTCCGCGAAATCCGCGTCCGCGGCGGCGCCCTGCCGGTGGAAACCACCGTAGAAGTCCCGAATTAGGCCCTGTTTCGGGCGCAAGAGGCCCGCCTGACTTGCATGAAGGCCCGTGATCATTAGATTATGGCCCTGAAATCAAGCCTTTCCGCCGACATCGAGATTTGAGCCCAGAAGACCGCCCCGCATGAGCTACGTCGAAGCCTCCGATACCTCCCTGCGCAAGACCGGACAGATCAAGCTGCACGGGCCGAGCGCATTTGCCGGAATGCGCAAGGCGGGCGCTTTGGTGGCGAAGTGTCTCGACGAGCTCACCGACATCGTCGGGCCCGGCGTGCCGACCGAGCGCATCGACCAGTTCGTCCGCGACTTCGCCTTCAGCCACAATGCCTATCCGGCGACGCTGATGTATCGCGGCTACCGCTATTCGACCTGCACCTCGCTCAACCACGTGGTCTGTCACGGCATGCCCGGCGACCGTCCGCTGAAGGAAGGCGACATCGTCAATATCGACGTCACCTTCATCGTCGACGGTTGGTACGGCGATTCCAGCCGGATGTATGCGGTCGGCCCGATCGCGCGCAAGGCGGAGCGGCTGATCGAAGTCACGTATGAAGCGATGATGCTCGGCATCGCCGCGGTGAAGCCAGGCGCCACCACCGGCGATATCGGCCATGCCATCCAGAGCTTTGTCGAGCCGCAGGCCATGAGCGTGGTGCGCGATTTCTGCGGCCATGGCCTCGGCCGCATGTTTCACGACGAGCCGAACATCATCCATATCGGCCGGCCCGGCGAAGGCGTCCAGCTCAAGCCCGGCATGTTCTTCACCATCGAGCCGATGATCAATCTCGGCAAGCCGCATGTGAAGATCCTCTCCGACGGCTGGACCGCCGTGACCCGCGACCGCTCGCTGTCGGCGCAGTTCGAGCACTCGGTCGGCGTCACCGCGACGGGTGTCGAGATTTTCACGCTGTCGGAGCGGCACGGCGAGAAGCAGATCGGGTAACTCCGTCGCATCGGCTACCGCCGGCGGCGGAATGACGATGGCGCCCGCTTGTAGGTCGCGGCAAAGGCATCGTTGAACCGGCGCACGCTGCCGAAGCCGGCCGCAAACGCGATCTCCGCCAGGGTCATGTCGGTTTGGTCGATCAGGCGCTTGGCTTCCTGCACACGCCGCGTTGCCGCGATCTCGCTCGGGCTCGCGCCGGCGTGACGAAGGAACAGCCGCAGCAGATGGCGCGGCCCGACGCCGAGGGCTTCGGCCAGCTCCGCGGCGTTGGCGCGATCCAGAAAACCGTCATTGATCAGCCGCATCCCGCGCGCCACGGTGGTGGCCGTTCCCAGCCAGGCCGGAGACCCCGGCGCCGTTTCCGGGCGGCAGCGGAGGCACGGGCGAAAGCCGGCCCGCTCGGCGGCGGCAGCGGTCGGGTAGAAGGTGACATTCTCCGAGCGCGCCGGGCGAACCGGGCAGACCGGCCTGCAGTAGATCCTCGTCGAGCGAACACCTGAAAAGAACAGGCCGTCGAACGCGCGCATACGCGCCAGCCGCGCCCGGTCGCAGGTATCCCAGTCGAGATGCGGTGGCAGCGTTGGCGGCTGCGCGGAAACTTTCGCCAGGATTTTCGTCATGGCGGAATCATAGTTTCATCGGGGCTCCCCGAGTAGCTGGAATCGGACTCGATCGGGCGATGAGGTCCGAATTCAGCCAGCCTGCGCCGCCGCGCCGGATCATGGTCCCGATCCATCCCGGAGCAGATTCGCAATGCACACGCAGGCGCAACACACGACGTCAGGACAAACCCCTCTCGCGTTCGAGATCGGGCTTCTGCTGCTGCTCTCACTGATCTGGGGCAGCTCGTTCACGCTGATCAAGGTCGCAATCCCGACAATCCCTCCATTCACGATGGTCGCCGCGCGCGTGACGATCGCGGCCATTCTCCTGATCGCGGTCGCTCGCGCTCAGGGGCACGCTCTTCCCGGTCGAGGATCGATGTGGGCGGCCTTCTTCGTGCAAGGGCTGCTGCAAAGCGCGCTGCCGTTTACCCTGATCAGCTGGGGTGAGATGCATATCGCAAGCGGTCTCGCCGGCGTGCTCAATGCGACCTCTCCGATGTTCGTGCTCGCGATCGCGGTGATGAGCGGGCGTGGGCGGCAGGCGATCGGCAGCCGGAAGATCATCGGCGTCACGCTTGGTCTTGCGGGCGTTATCGTGACCATGGGGGCCGATGCATTCTCGGGAATCGGCACCGCCGCTCCGCTGGCCCAGGCCGCAGTGCTGTGCGCAAGCCTCTGCTACGCGCTCGCACCGATATGGGGACAGCGCTTCTCGGGCCTGCCCGCAATCGTCACCGCGGCCGGAGCCATGAGTTGCGCCGCAGCGCTGATGGTCCCCGCGGCCGCCGCCATCGAACAGCCCTGGACACTCCCGCCACCGCCCGCGAGCGCGGTCGCAGCGGTCATCACGCTCGCGATCATCTGTACGGCCCTTGCGATGGTGATCTATTTCCGGCTGATCCACACCCTCGGCCCGCTTGGCACGACCAGCGGGAGCTATTTGCGTGCGGGCTTTGCCGTGGCGCTCGGCACCGTATGGCTCGGCGAGCACTTCACCTGGTCCAGCCTCGCCGGGATGGCGCTCATTCTCGCTGGCGTCGTCACCGTCACGGTGCCCCGGCCGGCGCGACATGATTGGAAACCGCGGGGCTGATGGTTGCCATCTTGCGCTGTGAAGGAGGAGCGCGACCGCGATCGTTGACCCCGGCGCAATTGGCGGTTGCAAAATAGCTGCTCCGCGGCAATGCTGCCGCGCGATGTCCGCCAAATCCAGCTCCAGCGATCCGTCTAGTCAATCCGAGCCAGATCCGCCGCACTATCTCGGCCATCGCGAGCGGCTGCGCGAGCGCTTCTACAGCGCCGGCGCCGATGCGCTCAGCGACTACGAGCTTTTGGAGATGGCGCTGTTTCCGGCCCTGCCGCGGCGCGACACCAAGCCGCTGGCGAAAACGCTGATCAAGATTTTCGGCTCGTTCGCAGAAGTCATCCACGCGCCGGTGGCGCGCTTGCGCGAGATCGACGGCATCGGCGAAGCCGCGGTCCACTAGCTCAAGCTGATCGCGGCCGCAACGCATCGCGTCGCCAAGGGCGAGGTCAACAGCCGCAACGCGCTGTCGTCCTGGAACGAGGTGATCGACTATTGCCGCTCCAGCATGGCCTTTTCCGACAAGGAGCAATTCCGCCTGCTCTTCCTCGACAAGCGCAACCAGCTGATCGCCGACGAGGTGCAGCAGACCGGCACCGTCGACCACACCCCGGTCTACCCGCGCGAGGTCATCAAGCGCGCACTCGAGCTCTCCGCGACCGCGCTGATCCTGGTGCACAATCACCCCTCAGGCGATCCCTCGCCGTCACAGGCCGATATCCAGATGACCAAGGCGATCATCGACATCGCCAAGCCGCTGGGCATTTCGGTGCACGATCACATCATCGTGGGCAAGAGCGGGCATGCGAGCCTGCGCGGGATGCGGTTGATCTAGAAAGCATCGTCTTCGGTCAATGCACGACCAATGACGATGCCAACATCAGGCCGATCGCTTAGTAGCAATATCGGGGGTCGACCGGGACGTAGGAGCCGTCCCGGCGCTGCATGTAGCAGCCGCGTTGATAGGCGTAGTAGCCGGAGCGGCGGCGCTCGCCCTCGGAGGCGATCGCAGCGCCCGTCCCGGCACCGACGACGGCGCCGATTGCGGCGCCACGGCCTCCGCCGATCGCGCCACCGAGGATCGCCCCGCCAACACCGCCGATGATCGCGCCGCCGACGGCATCCTGGGCTGCCGCTTCATGTCCCGGCACCGCCATCGCAACGGTCAGACACACCACCATTCCAACAGCTCGAAGCATCCCGAATCCTCCCGGTTGATGCTTGTAGTCATAGCGTTCGCGACGATCCCGGACCAGACCAATTGTCGCAGACCGCCCGCTTGCCGCGCCACGGAGCCAGCCTGTCGCGACAGCCACGCGGCCCTCAGACCGAGGGGCCCTTGGCCAGAACAAAGGAGAGCACGATCGCGTCCGGCGTCTGGTTGAATTCCCTGGTCACCGTCTCGCGCACAAGGCCGGCGAGGTCGCCCAGCGGCTTGGTTTGATAAAGTTTCGGGAACATGACGGTCACCGATGCGAGGCGGCCATTGCGCCAGTTGAAGCCGACTTGCGGCCTTACGCCGGTCGACTGCTCGAGATCGCCCTCGACGGCCTGCGCGTGCTGCATACCGTCTTTCAGTGCGTCCACAGCACCGCAACCGGACAGGGCAAAGGCGAGAACAAGGATGACGACGGCTCTGAACATCGGGGGACCTGAATGGAATTCACGCTCTCGGTAAGATTGTAGCTATCGCATCATTCAACACAACGGGCAAACCACAGGAATGACGGTGCGACGCCGATACACCGGCTACGGCGCCTGCTTCCCGAACGGACAATCGCATTGACGTAGGGCTCGCCGATTGGTGGCCAAAAACTGTAAGCCACTTCATATGGCCCCAACCGGCAACCTGCGACATTCGCGCAGATCACGCTGGAGTCACGCCCCGATCACGGCGCCTGGTTCACAACTGACTTGCATGAGATTTCGATCATCCATCAATTTGCGGGAGCCGAACAATGGCTGTGTCATTCGACAGGATCAAGGACGAGTACGAACGAAACTGGTCCAACATGAAGATCAGGCCCTCGCACGCCGACGAGGCGAACCACGCAGCAAACACGGCCATCAAAAGCAAGGATATCTATAAGCAGATCGAAGACAAGACCGACGTACCCTGGTGGTTCGTCGCCATCCTTCATTCGCGCGAAGCCAGTTTCAACTTCAGCAAATATCTCGGAAACGGCCAGCCGCTTAGTCGGATGACGACCATCGTCCCGAAGGGACATGGCCCGTTTACCTCGTTCGCCGAAGGCGCCGTGGACGCGCTCAGGCACGAGGGATTTATCGGCGCACGCGACTGGGGCGTTGCAAGAACGATGTTTCGGCTGGAGCAGTATAACGGCTTCGGCTATCGCGGCCGCGGCATCAATTCGCCCTATCTGTGGTCCGGATCCAACATCTATGGGCCGCCGGAACAGAGGGGTGGAAAGTTCGTCGGTGATGGCGACTTCTCGTCCAGCGAGGTCGACAAGCAACTGGGCGCAGCGACGATCCTCCGGGCGATGATGGAACTGGACCCCTCGATCAATCTCGACGGCGCCCCGACGCTGGTGGGCCAACTCGAACCCGAGGAGCGGATCGCGCCGATGGCGTTGCTGATGCAACAATCGCTCAACAAGATCGGCGCC
Organism: Bradyrhizobium sp. 1; assembly: GCF_023073315.1. GTDB lineage: Bacteria > Pseudomonadota > Alphaproteobacteria > Rhizobiales > Xanthobacteraceae > Bradyrhizobium. The sequence goes on from NZ_JADPJH010000034.1 coordinate 669,886, forward strand.
AATCCCCCGCTTGAGGAAGACGGCATCGTCGGACCGAAGACCAAGGCGGCGGTGGCGCAGTTTCAGCAGCAGCACGGCATCACCGAATCCGGGGCCCTGGACGGCGCGACGGTCGCCGCCATCACGCGGGCCGCGCAGCAATCGATGGCGGTTGCGCAGCCGGCGGACTTGTCTCCCATTCTGAAGCGCCTGGAGGATCTGGTGACGTTGTTTCAATCCGGACCGAGGGTGCCGGCGGCGGTGCCGACCAACCCGGCGCCCGCAGCCGGCGACCCGATCAACCTGCTCGAGCGGTTGCTGACGCTCGTCAACAAGACCGGCGCCGTACCCGGGACGACCAAGCCGGGCGCGCCGAACGCCGCGCCCGTCGATCAGTTGAAGCAGGTGATCGACCTGCTCGGCGCGCTGCTCAACAAGGACGGCAAGCCCGTGCTCGGACAAGTCAACGGCGCGCTCGGCGAAACCATCGGGAAGCTGCTCGACGGCAAGAAGACCGCGCTCGGCCTCGGCGGCTCCGTGCTCACCGCACTGCTCTCGTCGGTGACGGCGAGCCCCAATGCGGGCGGCATTGCCGGATTGCTCGGGACGATCGTCTCGGCGGTGCCGGGCCTCGGCCAGTTCGCAATGCCGATCTCGCTGGCGCTCACCGCCTGGGGCGTGCTCGGCAAGATGGAGAAGTGGGCGCAAGGCACCGCGCCGCCGCCCAAGCCGACGACGTGAGTTGAGACCACCGCGCCAATCGTGGCAGCGCCTACTGCCGCAGCATGATCAGGGGATCGGCGGCGTCGGGGACGCGCCGCCACTGCGCGTTGTCGTCGGCCTCGAACTGCCAGACGTCGCCTGATTTCGACATCAGGATGATCTGGCCGCGTTCGAGCCGCCATTGCGTCGGGTTGAACTGCGCGATGGTCGCGTCGCATCTCGGCTTGAGGAAGACCTGGAAGTTGTCCGGGCCGGCTTCCGTGTTGGTCAGAGTCAGCCCGCACACCGGCTGGCCGTTGCCGCGCACCATCGACCAATCGCCGATCATCTGGTCCATCGACTTCGCCATCGACCGCGCGGCGGCGAGATCCTGCAGGATGTAGACGCCCTCGCCCTGTCGCAGGCCCTCGAAGATGCCGGCCTCGACCTCGGTGAAGTCGATCACGGATTCACCGGTCGCATCCTGCAAACGGACGATGTCGAGACCCCTGACGCTCCAAGCGACGATGTCCTTGGTGAAGGGCAGCGCAGCCTTGCAGGCCGGCTCCAGCTCCAGCTTGAACCCCTGTCCAGCAGGATCGCCCTTCATCGTGACCACGCAGGTCTTGCTGCGCTCGGTGGTCGAAAGCTCCCACTGCCCCACCATGTCCTTCTTCAGGGTCGTCGCATCCTGCGCACGCGCAGCGCCGATCGCGGCAACGCAGGCCGCGACGGCGAATGCAACGACCCGAAGACCTCTCATCAGCGCCCCTTGAACGGCGTTTCGGCAACCGGGGTCAGCGGCGCCTTGCCGGCGAACCAGGATTTGAGGTTGTCGACCACGAGCTGGTCCATCGCGTTGCGCGTCACCACCGAGGCCGAGCCGATATGCGGCAGCAGCACGACGTTCTGCATGCTCTTGAGCTCGTCCGGCACGCTCGGCTCGGCTGCGAACACGTCGAGACCGGCAGCGAGGATGGTGCCGGACTTGAGCGCCTGGACCAAAGCCTGCTCGTCGACGACGGAGCCGCGCGCGACGTTGACCAGCACGCCGCGCGGACCGAGCGCCTTGAGCACCTCGGCATTGACCATCTTGTTGGTGCTGGCGCCGCCGGGCACGATCACCATCAGCGTATCCACCGCCTTCGCCATCTCGATCAGATCAGGATAGTGCTTGTAGGAGACGTCCTTGGACGGATTGCGGGTGTGATAAACCACCGGCACCAGCGAGGCATCGAGCCGGCGCGCGATCGCCTGTCCGATCCGGCCCATGCCGACGATACCGACCTTGCGATCGCGCAGCGAACCGACGCTGAGCGGATAGTTCTGGGTCTGCCAGAGACCGGAGCGGACGTAACGATCGGCCTTGATGAATTCACGCACCGTCGAGATCAGAAGGCCCATCGCGACGTCGGCGACCTCTTCGGTCAGCACGTCGGGCGTGTTGGTGACGATGATGTTGTGCTCGGCCGCGTATTTGGAATCGATGTGGTCGTAGCCGACGCCGAAGCTTGCCACCATCTCGATCTTGGGCAGCTGCGACAGCGAGTCCTTGTCGGCGCGGACCGTGTGATAGGTCACGGCGACGCCGCGGACTTTTTCGCGGATCGCCGGCGTCAGCCGCTCGAGGTCGCCCCGCGTCTCGGCCTTGTGCACGATGAAATGATCGGAAAACCCGTTCTCGAGGATCGGCCGGACCGGTCCATAAATCAAAAGGTCGATCTTGTCGGACGAAATCGAACCGGTAGACATCAGTTTTCCTTTCCAAGTGCGCTCTCGTGCCAGCGCCGTAAAACGAGGTGGGAAACTAGCGCCAGCACCCCATAGATGACAATCCCGGCCAGCGACAACAAAAGCAGCGCTGCGAACATGCGGGGTATGTTCAACCGGTAGCCGGATTCGGCGATCCGATAGGCGAGCCCGGAGCCGGCACCGGCCGTTCCGGCCGCGATCTCGGCCACGACCGCGCCGATCAGCGACAGGCCGCCGGCGATGCGCAAGCCGCCGAGGATATAGGGCAGCGCCGCCGGCAGCTTCAGGAAACGCAGGGTCTGCGGCGGCGAGGCGCCGTAGAGCTGGAACAGCCCGGCGAGGTTGCGATCAACCGAATTCAGCCCGAGCGTGGTGTTCGACAGCACCGGGAAAAAGGCGACGATGAAGGCGCAGACCACGACCGCGGTCTGCTGCTCCAGATAGATCAGAAGCAGCGGCGCAATCGCGATCACCGGCGTCACCTGGAGCACGACGGCATAGGGGAACAGCGAATATTCCACCCATTTCGACTGGTTGAACAGCAGCGCCAGCGCGATGCCGCCGATGCTGGCGGCGACAAAACCTTCGAGCGTCGTCAGAAGCGTGGCCGCGAGCGATTGTGACAGCACCGCCCAGTCCTTGATCAGTGTCAGGACAATGACGGAAGGCGCCGGCAGCACGTAGGGCGGGATGTCCTTGATGCGGACCAGGAGTTCCCAGGCGAGAAGTCCCGCCGCGAACACGATGACCGGAAGCACAATGCGCGTCGCGCGTGGTGCGCCTGATGGTTTTGCGGTGGCGGCGGCTTGCGCGTTCATAGCGTCGACTGCCCCGAATAGGACGGCGCCAGCGCCGCCGACACGCGCCGGCAATAGTCGGAATAGGCGACTGAAGTCCGAAACTCCTCGCCGCGCGGCTCGACCGTCTCGATGCGGATGTCTGCCTGGATGCGGCCGGGCCGCGCCGTCATGACCACGACGCGCTGGGACAGATAGACGGATTCGAACACCGAATGGGTGACGAAGATGACGGTCTTGCCCAGAGCTCGCCACAGCGCGAGCAGATCGTTGTTGAGGCGAAAGCGCGTGATCTCGTCGAGCGCCGCGAACGGCTCGTCCATCAGGAGGATGTCGGGATTGGTGACAAGCGCGCGCGCCAGCGACACCCGCATCTTCATGCCGCCGGACAGTTCGCGCGGGAAAGCGTCGGCGAAATCGGCAAGGCCAACACTGGCCAGTGCTTCATCGGCACGCGCGCGCCCCTCGGCCTTTGGTACGCCGCCGAGCTTCAGCGGCAGCCGCACGTTCTCGCGCACGCTGGTCCAGGGCATCAGGGTCGGCTCCTGAAACACGAAGCCGATGCCATGACCTGGTAACACCTCGCCTTCGTGGCGCGCCACCCGCACGGTGCCTGATGACGGCGCACTGAGCTCCGCGATCAGCCGCAGCGCCGTCGACTTGCCGCAGCCGGACGGGCCGAGCAGCGAGATGAACTCGCCCTTGCGCACGGCAAGGTCGAGCGGGCCGAGCGCCATGACGCCATTGTCATACGCCTTCGTCACGCCGCGCAGGCTGACGGCGAGGGCCGTCAGGCCGGCCTCGGCCCCGGACGAGGTTTTGACAGCAGACATGGACCCAGCGTTACGGCTTGCTCGGGCGCAGCTCGACGCCGACGCCCTTGTTGACGAAGCGCAGCGTGTAGGACTTGCGGAAGTCGAGATCGCCCTTCACGACGCCGGCCTTCACCATCTTGTTGAAGAAGGAGGTGTAGCGATCGTCGCTCATCGCGCCGATGCCGCTCTTCAAGCTGTCGCCGGAATCGACGATGCCGTATTCCTTCATCTTGGCGACGGAATAGGCGAGCAGATCGTCGGTCATCTCCGGATTGAGCTTCTTGATCATGGCATTGCCGGCGGAGTTATTGCCGTAGATGTAATTGTACCAGCCGATCATGGAGGCATCGACGAAGCGCTGCACGAGGTCGGGCTTCTTCTCGGCGATGTCGCGGCGGGTCTCGATCAAAGTCGAATAGGTGTTGAAGCCGTAATCGGCGAGCAGCAGCACGTTCGGCTTGAAGCCGGCGGCCTTCTCGACCGCGAACGGCTCGGAGGTGACGTAGCCCTGCATCGCGCTCTTGGGGTTGGCGATGAAGGGCTGCGGATTGAAATTGTAGGGACGGACGTTCTTCTCGCTAAAGCCGTATTCTGACTTCAGCCACTGGAAGTAGCTGGTCATGCCCTCCTTGGAGACGAACAAGGTCAGCGGCTTGAGGTCCTCGATCCTGGCGACCTTGGCATCAGGCTGGGTCAGCATCACCTGCGGATCCTTCTGGAACACCGCGGCAATGGTCACGACGGGGACGTTGTTGGCGACCGCATCGAACGACATCAGCGTGTTCGCGGCCATGAAGAAGTCGATCTTGCCGGCGATCAAGAGCATCCGGTTGTTCTCGTTGGGCCCGCCTGGGACGATGGTGACGTCGAGGCCGTATTTTTTGTAGGTGCCGTCGGCGACCGCCTGGAAGAAACCGCCATGCTCGGCCTCGGCGACCCAATTGGTGCCGAAGGTGACCTTGTCCAGCGTCTCGGCCCTTACAGGCGCAAGAGAGACGCAAGCGGCCATCAAGCCCGCCGTTAACGCTCGCCGCAAATGAGAGGGGCTCATGGGTGCACTCCGTCGATCGCTTCTAGCCGATCCCAGTCCAACGCGATAAAACCGCAAGAGATCAGGGGACGCGAGCCGGCCAGGCCTGCGTCCCCTCCATACCCCAAACTACGTGACAAAATTGGGCAAAGAAACCACCAAAGAAAACTCAATGAGGCCATCCCGCGACTGGATCGACATCAACTGGGCCAGTGCTGCCCCGGCGGATGTGTCGCGCTGGATCGCGGTGCTGCCGCTGGCGGCAACCGAGCAGCACGGCCCGCATCTGCCTGTTACGACCGACGTGCTGATCGCCGACGCCTATCTGGCGCGCGTGCGCGAGCTTCTGCCCGACAGCGTTCCGGCGACGTTCCTGCCCGTTGAACCGATCGGGATTTCCACCGAGCATATCGACTATCCCGGCACGCAGACGCTACCGACTGAGGTCGCGCTGAAGCGATGGACAGGGATCGGCGAAGAGGTCGCGCGGCGCGGCGTGAGAAAGCTCGTCATCATCACCAGCCATGGCGGCAACAGCGCGGCAATGATGCTGATCGCGCAGGATCTGCGCGCGCACCAAAAACTGTTCGTGGTGACGACGTCGTGGTCGCGGCTCTCGGGCGCGGACACATTATTCCCGGCCGATGAAGTGCGCCACGGCATTCACGGCGGCGCCATCGAAACTTCGATCATGCTGGCGCGCTATCCCGATCAGGTGCGCAAGGATGCGATCGCGGATTTTCCCGCGAGCAGCATCGCGATGGAGAAGCAATATCGCTGGCTCTCAACGCAGCGGCCCGCGCCGTTCGCCTGGCAGGCGCAGGATCTCCATCCGAGCGGCGCGATCGGCAACGCGACAATGGCTGTCGCCGAGAAGGGCGAGCGGCTGCTCGATCAGGGCGCGACGGCTTTCTGCGAGCTGCTCGAAGAAGTCGATAACTTCGACGTGAACAGGCTCGCCAAGGGCCCCCTCGGCTAGCTCGCATCTCACTGGGATCATTCAGGAAACAGCTGGATTCCACGGCCGCAATTCGTGGATTCGAACCGGACGCGAGGTGCCTCCGTCCAACTGGGCACGCGGACCACAACGGACCGCCTCAACCCGGATGGAGTTTCACATGTCGATCAAGACCAAAATTGCCGCCATCGCTCTCGCCGCCCTCGCCGTCACCGGCACCATGGTGTCCACCACCTCGCAGGCGCAAGCCAAGCCGCCCGGCTGGGTCTGGGGTGTCGGCGCAGGCATCGCCACCGCCGCTGTGGTCGGCTCCGCGATCGCCGCCAGCAATGACCCCTATTATTACGGCTATCACCGCTGCGGCTGGGTCGCCCAGTACAACGCCTTCGGCCAGTACGTCGGCCGCGTTCGCAGCTGCTACTGATCCAGGTACCTGAGGCCGATCTCATCGTGGATCCCGCGTCCGACACGGGCGCCTCATCCACCCCGTGTCGTGCCCCCGACCCCGCCCGGCTGTCCCCCCGGGCGGGGTCATCTGTTTCTGGGCCCGGGAATTTGTTGCAGTCCCGTCACACAGCGATGCCAACGATTCCCTGCGGCAATCCGCACCAGTTGCTATTGCGAATTAATCGCAATAAGGTTTGCAGCAAGCTGAGGGGCTTGGGAAGAAATCGCGTGGAATCGGGATCATCCGATCCGATCGCGGCGGCAACCAAGACCTGATGACAGGGCGGCTGCGAATCGGCAGGGATGTTGGTTGCGGCGGATGGGTCCATTCGCGTTTGGGGGCGTGCGTTTTGACGTTGAGAGGTCACCGTTACAAATATTTGCGGACGGCCGCGGCGATTGCCTCGGGCGTGATGGCGTTTCCGGGCGCAGGCTTTGCCGCCGACCTGCCGCTGAAGGCACGCACCGCGAAAACCCTCTACGACTGGACCGGCTTCTATGTCGGCGGCCATTCCGGCTATGGCGATGCGAGCTTTGGAGCCGGCACCAATGCACTGCCCTTGCAGGGCGTGATCCTGCCGCCAAGCGCGACTGGACTGAACGGCGGCTATCAGCTCGGCTATAATCGCCAGCTCGCAAACCGCGTGGTGCTCGGCATCGAAGCGGACTCCACCTTCAGTGGCGCACGCGACATCGTCGCGCATGAGCGGTCACCGGCGCCCTTCAACACCACGATCGACTATGTCGGCACCGTGCGCGGCCGCATCGGTTATGCGTTCGACCGTTTCATGCCCTTCGTCACCGGCGGTTTCGCCTGGGGCCACACGCATATCAACGTCAACGATGCCGACGGAATCTCGGAGCTGTTTCCGGTCGGAAAGTATCAGACCGGATGGACGGCGGGACTCGGCCTCGAATTCGCTGTCAGCGGCAATTGGACCGCAAAGGCCGAATACGATTACGTCGCGTTGTCGCGCCGAAGCTACGACCTCAGCAGCTTTGGCCTCGGCAATGTCGATGTCGAGCCGCGCGTTCACCTGTTCAAGCTCGGCCTCAACTACCAATTTGGCGATACGCCCTGGATGGCGCCGATCAACGGCAAGACGAAACTGCCGGAATCCAGTGACTGGAATGTCCACGCGCAGACGACCGTGCTGCCGCAGGGCTACGGGCCGATCCACTCGCCCTATGCAAGTCCGCAGAGCCTGCCCGGCGGAGGCCAGTTTCAGGCGACGTGGACCACGACAGCCTTCCTCGGCGCGCGGCTGTGGGACGGCGGCGAGTTCTATTTCAATCCGGAGTTGGCCCAGGGTTTTGGCCTCAACGGCACGCTGGGACTTGCGGGCTTCTCGAACGGCGAGGCGCAGAAGGCCGGCGCGCCGTTCCCGAAGATTCGCGCGCAGCGCTACTACTTCAAGCAGACTTTTGGCCTCGGCGGCGAGCAGGAAGAGGTCCCGGACGCTCCGAACCAGCTTGCCGGCAAGCGCGACATCGACCGCGTCACACTGATCGTCGGCCGCTTCGCCGTCGGTGATTTCTTCGACGGCAACTCATACGCAAAAGACCCCCGCGCCGACTTCATGAACTGGGCGATGTGGGCCTCGGCCGCATACGACTTCCCCGCCGACCTTCCGGGTTACACCCGCGGCGCTATTGTCGAGCTCAATCGCAAGGACTGGGCCGTGCGCGGCGGTCTGTTCCAGGTCCCCGATGCGCCCAACAGCGATACACTGGTCTACAAGACGGGCGGCGCGGTCGTCGAATTCGAGGAGCGCCATGCGATCTTCGAGCAGCCGGGTAAACTGCGCGTCGGCGCTTTTACCAACAGCGGCAACACCGCGAACTACAATGACGTCGTTGCGCAGGCGGCCGCCAACCCCGCGCTCGACATCAACGCCATCGCGACCGCGAACCAGCGCACGCGCTCCAAATACGGCTTCTACGTCAATCTCGAGCAGCAGCTCGTCAACGATGTCGGCCTGTTCGCCCGCGCGAGCTGGAACGACGGCCAGAACCAGATTCTCTCCTTCACCGATATCGACCGCAGCGTTTCAGGCGGCCTCTCGGTCAAGGGCAGCCGCTGGGGCCGGCCGGACGATACGATCGGCATCGGCGGCGCCATCAACGGCCTGTCGGACGCGCATCGCGCTTTCCTTGCCGCAGGCGGCACCGGCCTGCTGATCGGCGACGGCCAGCTCAACTATCGCAACGAACGTATTCTCGAAGCGTATTACGCCTACTCCGTGGTCAGGAACGTGACCCTCACCGCCGACTATCAGCTGATCGTCAACCCCGCCTACAACGCCGATCGTGGACCGGTGTCGATCTTCTCGGGACGCTTGCACGCCGAATTCTGACCGACTCCACCGTTCCGGTGTGACAATTTGGGTCGGAACCGGGCAAATCGCGCATGGAGTTCATATATAAGGGGCTCGGCCCGGCGTCCGCCGGGCTCGATATCCCTCACCGTTGCGCAAAATGTTGTCCGTCGAAATCATCATCGTCGTCGTCCTGATCGTCATCAACGGCCTGCTGTCCATGTCCGAGCTGGCCGTGGTGTCGTCCCGCCCGGCCCGGCTGTCGATGCTCGCCGCCAAGGGCGTGCGCGGCGCCGAGCGGGCGCTGACGCTGGCCGCCGATCCCGGCAAATTCCTCTCGACGGTGCAGATCGGTATCACGCTGGTCGGCGTGCTCTCGGGCGCGTTTTCCGGCGCGACGCTCGGACAGCGGCTGACGCTATGGCTGGTCGAGCTTGGTCTCTCCCCCGGCGTTGCCGACATCGTCGGCGTCGGCCTCGTGGTCACGCTGATCACCTATGCGACGCTGATCGTCGGCGAGCTGGTGCCGAAACAGGTGGCGCTGCGCGACCCCGAGAGCATCGCGGTCAAGGTTGCGCCGGCGATGCACTTGCTGGCGAAGGTTTCGCTGCCGCTGGTCTTCCTGCTCGATCTCTCCGGCAAGCTGATCCTCACGCTGCTCGGCCAGGGCGGCAAGTCCGAGGAGAAGGTCTCGGAGGACGAGATCCATCACCTCGTCAGCGAAGCCGAGAACGCAGGCGTGCTCGAGTCGGGCGAAAAGGAGATGATCGCGGGCGTGATGCGGCTCGGCGACCGGCCGGTCGGCGCGATCATGACGCCACGCACCGAGGTCAACGAGATCGACCTGCGCGATACCCCGGAGGCCATTCACGAGACCATCGTCAAGAGCCCGCATTCGCGCTTTCCGGTCTCGGACGGCGATCGCGACAAGCCGATCGGCGTGCTCCAGGCCAAGGATCTGCTGATCGCCTATATGAGCGAACGCACGCCCGATCTGCGCGCGTTGGTGCGCGAGGCGCCCGGCATCCCGGCATCGGCGGACGCGCGCGATGTGCTGGCCATCCTGAAGGCCGCGCCGGTTCACGTCGGTCTGGTCTACGACGAATACGGTGCCTTCGAAGGCATGGTGACGACCGCCGACATCCTCGAATCAATCGTCGGCGCCTTCCATTCCGAGGAGGGGCCGCCGGAGCCGGCCTATGTCAGACGCGCCGACGATTCGCTGCTGGTCGCAGGCTGGATGCCGGTCGATGAGTTCGGCGAGCTGCTCGGCATCGAGCTGCCGCCACACCGCTACAACACGGTGGCGGGCCTGGTGCTGCAACAGTTCAGCGTGCTGCCAAATGTCGGCGATGCGTTCGACTTCGCCGGCTGGCACGTCGAGGTGGTCGACCTAGACGGCCGAAGGATCGACAAGATTCTGGCGAGCCGGCTCAGTGAGGTCGAGACCGGGTGAGCGCTGTCTTTTCCTTCGAGCGAAAATTTAATCGCTCATCCCCTACCCGAACCTCACCCCGATCCGCTTCTCCTTGCGCCAGACCACCGTGCAAGCCAGATGCTTTCCGTCGGCCTGGATGAACAGGGTGAAGTGTTCGGGGATGCCGACCGGGCTGGTGACATCGAGGGCTGCACCCGTGTCCGAGAAATTGCGGACGGTGCAGGAGATCGCGCCGCCGCCGAACTCGATGGTTCCGGCCTTCAGCACGCGGTGCCTGGTTTTATCGCGTCGCTCGTCCATGGGGCCAATTTACACCCAAAGCTGACACAGACCTTAAAACCTCAACCCTTCCCTGTGAATTCGGACTGCCACGGCACCGGTCGGTACCATGCGGTGGATCGCCTAAAGCGCGATGAGATGGGAATAAATCGTCATCGCGCTTCAGGTTGTTGTTTGAGCATGATCTTTTCGGAAAACCGCTTCGCACTTTGCGCTAACGCGGCCCTCCAGGTCCGGATCATGCTTTACATCGCCGGCTGGAACGTCCCGGTCTGCGCCATGCGCCAGGCGTCGCGAAACCGCGGGTCTTCGGTGCCCTCGATCAGTTCGCCCGGACGCAGCGACGGATAGAGCTGCGCGAAGGATTGCACATGGGTCGTCGAGGTGCGCTGGCTGAAGTGGACCGGGCGGAGCTGCTGCGGATGTTCGAGGCCGGCCGCGGCGATCAGCTCGGTCAGCGAGTGCAGCGTCGCGTGATGGTAATTGTGGACGCGATCGATCTTGAGCGGCACGTAGAGCGCGCGCGCCCGGGTCGGATCCTGCGTCGCGACGCCGGTCGGGCAGCGGTCGGTGTGGCAGCTCAGCGACTGGATGCAGCCGAGCGAGAACATGAACCCGCGTGCCGAGTTGCAATAGTCAGCGCCGATCGCCATCGCGCGCGCCATGTCGAAGGCGGTCGCGATCTTGCCGGAGGCGCCGATCTTGATGCGGTCGCGCGCGTTGATGCCGATCAGCGCGTTATGGACGAAACTGACGCCCTCGCGCATCGGCATGCCGAGATGATCCATGAACTCCAGCGGCGCGGCGCCGGTGCCGCCTTCGTTGCCGTCGACGACGATGAAATCCGGATAGATGCCGGTCTCCAGCATCGCCTTGCAGATCGCCAGAAATTCCCAGGGATGGCCGATGCACAGCTTGAAGCCGGCCGGCTTGCCGCCGGAGAGCTTTCGCATTTCGGCGATGAACTGCATCATGCCAACAGGCGTCGAGAAGGCGCGGTGCGAGGCCGGCGAGATGCAATCCTCGCCCATGGCAACGCCGCGGATCTTTGAAATCTCCTCCGAGACTTTTGCCGCCGGCAGCACGCCGCCATGACCGGGCTTGGCGCCCTGGCTGATCTTGAGCTCGACCATCTTGATCTGGTCCTGGCTCGCAACGCGCGCGAAGGCCTCCGGATCGAAGGTGCCGTCAAGATGGCGGCAACCGAAATAGCCCGAGCCGATCTCCCAGATGATGTCGCCGCCCATCTCCTTGTGATAGGGGCTGAAGCCGCCCTCGCCGGTGTCGTGGGCGAAGCCGCCCTTCTTCGCGCCGGCATTGAGCGCGCGCACCGCATTTGGGCTGAGCGCGCCGAAGCTCATGGCCGAGATGTTGAACACCGAGGCCGAATACGGCTGCTTGCAGTCGGGACCGCCGATGGTGATGCGGAATCTCTCCTCCGCATGCGCCTTCGGCGCGACCGAGTGATGCATCCACTCATAGCCCTCGCGGTAGACGTCCTCCTGGGTACCGAACGGCCGCTTGTCGAGCTGCATCTTGGCGCGCTGGTAAACCAGCGAGCGGGTATCGCGCGAGAACGGCATGCCGTCCTTCTCGCTCTCGAAGAAATACTGCCGCATCTCCGGGCGTATCTCTTCGAGCAGGAAGCGCATGTGCGCCGAGATCGGGTAGTTGCGCAGGACCGCATGGCCCTTCTGCATGAGATCGCGGATGCCGAGCAGCGTCAGGGCACCGAAGATCACGATCGGGATCAGCAGGATGTCGAAGATCTTGCGGTCGGCGATGCCGATGCCGATCAAGAGCGCAGTGACCACCGCGCAGATCGTCAGGATGATGAAGCGCGGCGAAAATGGAAGCAGCAGGGTTTCCATCAGCCCTTCGGGCGAAGCTTGCGTCTTGTTCTCGTTGGCCACGACCACGTCCCTCTCGTCAGACTGACGGGGTATAATACGCCCGCGCCACGTCCATGGATATGACGCGGGTGGCTTGAGGCTACCGAATTCGGATGCTGCAAATCAATCGGTCCGGACACGTGTTTTTGCAGTGCAATAGATTCAAATGAAATGACAGATCAGTGACCATGCGGCTGCGCCTCGTGCGGAATCACGCCGTGCCGCTCAAGGCCGCCTTGCGCCAGCCAGGCATCAGTGCTCGCGACCGCGCGCTCGATATGGTCGTCCGTGCGCGAGAAATCGTAAGGTGACCCCACCAGCGGACAGAGCGGCGGCACCACGACATATTCGATGTCGGACGCGAGCCCTTCGAGCTCGGCCACCAATTGTCGCGCGATCAGCAGCGTCAGCGCATGCAGGGCGTTGGCGACAGCGCCGATCGGCGGATCCTTCACCGCGCAGGCGTGCCCGGTCGGCAGCACGACCAGCCGTTTTGCGCCTTTCTGGATCGCGACCCGGACCGGCGTGTTCGAGGAGAGCGCACCGTCGGCGAGGTAACGATCACGATAATAGACCGGCGAGAATGCGCCGGGAATCGCGGTGGACGCCAGGATTGCCTCCACTGTCGATCCCTCCGACAGCACCACGCTCTCGCCGGAGACGAAATCGGTGGTCACGATGTGCACGGGCAACGCGGCATCTTCGAGCTTGCGATAGGGTATATGGTCCTCGACCAGCTTGCGGACGCCGTCATGGGGAATCAGGAAATCCCGCCGCCACATGAATCCGGCGAGGCTCTTCCAGGTGACCGGGAAGACGTCATGACGCTTCAGCCCGCGCCAGACCGCTTCAAGCCCGAGCACGCCCTTGAGCGAGGGATCGCCGGCATAAAACGCGCCGTTGATTGCGCCCACGCTGGAGCCGACCACGAGATCGGCGACGACCCCGTGCCTCACCAGCGAATGCATCATCCCGACCTGGATCGCTCCAAAACTGCCGCCGCCCGCCAGCACGAAGGCAGTCGGCTTCGGTGGACGGCCATGGTCGATCACGGACAAGGCGTGCGCAGCTCCCCAGCTCTCGCATTGCAGCATCGCGGCGAGATTTTGGCACGAGCATATAGCAGCGCTCAGGAAGGCGGCGCCAATAACAAAGTCGGGGGATGATGGTAAGAGGTGGTGGCTGGTGAGTGTGCGAGCCGCGCCTCTCGCCACACTCTCCGCTGTCATCCCCGCGAACGCGGGGATCCATAACCGCAGGGAGAGGTTGTAGCGCGAAGCTCTCAACTCCGAGTCGTCGCCAAACGACTTCCTGTGGCTATGGGTCCCGGATCTGCGCTTACGCTTGTCCGGGACGACACTGATGTTGTGGCTAACGTGCCGCGATCGAACCCGAGCCGCGCTTAGCGCTCGACGAACGCCTTCTCGATCACGAAGTGACCAGGCTTGTTGCCGCTTCCCTCGATGAAGTCGCGGCCTTCGAACATCACCTTCAGCTCTTCGAGCATCGCCGGGCTGCCGCACATCATGACGCGGTCGGTTGCAATGTCGAGCGGGCCCTGGCCGATGTCGTTGAAGATCTGCTCGGAGTTGATGAGGTCGGTGATGCGGCCGCGGTTCTTGAAGGGCTCGCGGGTCACGGTCGGATAATAGATCAGCTTGTCCGCAAGCAGCTCGCCGAACAGCTCGTCCTCGCGCAGGGAGGCAACGAGCTTCTCGCCATAGGCGAGCTCGGAGACCTGGCGGCAGCCGTGGACAAGCACGATGCTGTCGAACTGGTCATAGACCTCGGGGTCCTTGATCAGGCTGGCGAACGGCGCGAGGCCGGTGCCGGTCGAGAGCAGCATCAGCCGCTTGCCGGGGATGAGATTGTCGGTGATCAGCGTGCCGGTCGCCTTGCGGCCGACCAGGATGGTATCGCCTTCCTTGATCTTCTGGAGGCGCGAGGTCAGCGGGCCGTCCTGAACCTTGATCGAGAAGAACTCGAGCTCTTCCTCGTGGTTGGCGCTCGCCATGCTGTAGGCGCGCAGCAGCGGACGGCCGTCGATCTCGAGGCCGATCATCGCGAACTGGCCGTTCTGGAAGCGGAAGCCGGTGTCGCGCGTGGCGCGGAAGCTGAACAACGTGTCGGTCCAGTGCTGGACGGACAGAACCTTCTCTCGGTAAAACGCGCTCATGATTTTCGATATTCCGAATAATTGCGGTTTTAGGGCAAAAGCGTTGCCCGGCCCTGAAAACGGGCGGACACCATTGCCATGGCGGAGGATTTCTTGGGTGTGATCTACGCCATTGAGACCAATAATCAACCTCGTTTCGGATGCAATTGATGCCGATCAAACCGGCATTTGCGCGGGAAACGGCCGCATCATTAACGGATTTGCTGCCCAACCTGCCCTGAGGGCAATTTCTTTTCCCTGTGAGGTGCAATCGCAGCACTTAATTTCCGTCTTGCTCGCGAGAAGTTCATTAAGAATAGCTCTGATTTTCACCCCGGTTTGGCGCCGTTTCCCGCATTTTTGCGGCTTCTGGCGACAGGAATGAAGAAGACACATGGCAGACGGCGAGCGGATCTTCGTCCAGGCGATCAGGCGCTATTGCGCGGCCCATGACATCGCGATCGATATCCGCTCCGGTGGCTGGCTGATTGCGATGCGCCGGGGCGGTCAGCGGCACTTCGCGTTCGGCTATGACATCGGCCTCAACAGCGCCATTGCGCATCGCCTCGCCAATGATAAATCGGCAACCGCCGAGGCGCTGACGCTGGAGGGTGTGCCCTCAATTCCTCATCACCTCTTCCTCAATCCAAAGCTGGGCAAGAATATTGTTGGCCTCGCCTGGCGGGAGGCCATGCTTGAGCTGCTTGCCGACCATCCGCAGGGCGTGGTGGTGAAGCCGAACGAGGGGACATCGGGGCGCTCGGTGTTCAAGGTGACGACGGAGGCGGAGCTCGACCACGCGGCTGGGGAGGTTTTTTCGATGAGCGCCGGGCTCGTGATCTCGCCCTATGTCGCCATCGAGGACGAGGTCCGTGTGGTGCTGCTCGATGATGTGCCCCTCGTCGTCTATAGCAAGCAGCGTGGCGCGGATTGGCGACACAATCTCGATGCCGGCGCAAAGCCGGTGCTGATGGAGGACGGCGAGGCTCGAACGGCTTGCGTGAAGCTCGCCGCCGATGCCGCGAGCGCGATCGGCATCACCTTCGCATCGATCGACGTGGTGCGCGTCGATGACGAGTGGCGCGTGCTCGAGATCAATTCCGGCGTGATGATGGAAGCGCTGGCGAAGCTATATCCAGAGCTGGCGCAGGCGACGTATGACGCGGCGCTGGACCGGGTGTTTGGGGAAAATTAGCAGCCGCGAGCACGGTGCAATCCTTCTCCCCCTGTGGGAGAAGGTGGCGCGAAGCGCCGGATGAGGGGTTGCCTCAGCGAACTCGAATGAGAGTGGCACGCGCGGAGAGAATCCCTCACCCGTCTCGCCCCTACGCGGCGAGCCACC
The DNA here is from genome assembly GCF_023073315.1 of Bradyrhizobium sp. 1. Taxonomy (GTDB): domain Bacteria; phylum Pseudomonadota; class Alphaproteobacteria; order Rhizobiales; family Xanthobacteraceae; genus Bradyrhizobium. The sequence continues at coordinate 685,790 of NZ_JADPJH010000034.1, forward strand.
CTCTCCCGCAAGGGGAGAAGGTGCACCGAGCTCGCCGCCTAATTATTCGCGCTGGCCGAATCGTCCATCGCCTTGAACGCCTCTTCCAATTGCAGCGAGATCGGCACGTTCAGCCGTTCGCCGGTTGGAAGCCTCGCCGTGAACCATTTGTTGTAAAGGGGCACGAGATCGCGGTTGGAGCCGAGCTTGCGGAAGGTGCGCTCGACCACGGCCGAGAGTTGCGGCTCGCCCTTGCGGAACATGATGCCGTAGGGATCGTAGGACAGATAATCGCCGGTGACGCGGAACTTGTCCTGTGCCTTGTGGCGCGCGATTAGGCCCGACAGGAGAATGTCGTCGGTCGCGAACGCATCGGCCTTGCCGTCGGCGAGCATCTGGAACGACTGCTCGTGATCGGCCCCGACGGCGATCTTCAGCCCTAGCGAGAGCTTCTTGTCGGCCGCCTGGATCGCCTGCTCGTTGGTGGTGCCCTTCGTCACCACGATGGTCTTGCCCTTCAGATCGGTCAGCGACTGGACGCTGGACGCCTTCGGCACCATCAGCTTGGTGCCGGCGACGAACATCAGCGGCGAGAACGCGACGCGCTTGCCGCGCTCGGCATTGGCCGTGGTCGAGCCGCATTCCAGGTCGATCTTGTTCTGGAGCACCGCGTCGATGCGATCGTCCGAGGTGACCTTGACGTAGTCGATCTTCAGATTGGGATCGTCGATCTCGACGCCGATCTCCTCGACGATGGCCTCGCACAATTCGAGGCTATACCCGATCGGGCGACCCGACTGGTCGAGGAAGGAGAACGGCGGCGAGCTTTCGCGATAGCCGAGCCGCACGGTGTGCGCAGTCTTGATGGCCGACAGCGACGGGCTAAGCCCTTCGCTGCCGCCGGTCTGGGCGGAGGCACCGTTTGCCAGCAGACATGCTGCCAGCAACAGGCCGCCCGAAATCGCCTTTGAAAGGTGCATGTCGCACTCCGATCAATGGCCGGCCATCGCAGGCACTTCGCCGGGGATCATGTCGTCGGGCACGCCGTCACCCGCTCCGAGCTCGTGCTCGGGCCCGAGCTCGCCTTCCCACTTCGCCACGACAGAGGTCGCCAGCGTGTTGCCGATCACGTTGGTGGCGCTGCGGCCCATGTCGAGGAAGGTGTCGATGCCCATGATCATCAACAAGCCCGCCTCGGGGATGCCGAACTGCGACAGCGTCGAGGCGATCACGACGAGGGAGGCGCGCGGCACGCCGGCGACGCCCTTGGAGGTGATCATCAGGGTTGCCAGCATCGCCAGCTGCGTCGAGAGCGACATCTCGATGTGATAGGTCTGCGCGATGAAGATACTGGCGAAAGTGCAGTACATCATCGTGCCGTCGAGATTGAAGGAATAGCCGAGCGGCAGCACGAAGCTCGATATCCGCGACGAGGCGCCGAACTTGTTCAGCCCCTCCAGCGTCTTCGGGTAGGCCGCTTCAGAGCTCGCGGTGGAGAACGCGATCATCAGCGGCTCGCGGATCAGCTTCAACAGATGGCTGTAGCGCGGTCCGATCACGACGAAGCCCACGATAACAAGGATGCCCCACAGGATCATCAGCGACAGATAGAAGCCGCCCATGAAGACGATGAGCTTCCAGAGCACCAGCAGGCCGTTCTTGGCGACGGTCGCGGTGATGGCGGCCCACACCGCGATCGGCGCGAACAGCATCACATAGCTCGTCACCTTCAGCATGATGTGGCCGATGTCGTCGATCAGTGCCAGGATCGGCTTGGAGCGCTCGGGCATCGAGCCCATCGCCACCGAGAAGAACACGGCGAAGATCACGATCTGCAAAATCTCGTTCTGCGCCATCGCGTCCGCGATCGAGGTCGGGATCAGATGGGTCAGGAATTTCTCGAGCGAGAAGGCCGAGACCGGCAGGCCGGTCGATTGCCCCGCCGCGGGCAGCGTGCCCGGGAAGTTGGCGCCGGGCTGCAACAGGTTCACCATCACGAGGCCGAGCAGCAGCGAGATGAAGGAGGCGCTGATGAACCAGCCCATGGTCTTGGCGAAGATGCGGCCGAGCTTGGAGCCCGAGCCCATATGCGCGATGCCGCCGACCAGGGTCGCAAACACCAAAGGCGCGATGATCATCTTGATCAGGCGCAGGAAGATCACGGCGATCAAATTGATGGAGGAGGCCCAGTCGCCGCGCGTATCGGGCATGAAGTTGTAGATCGCCGAGCCCATGATGATGCCCAGCGCCATCGCGGCCAGAATGTATTGCGTAAACCTGTTCGACATCGAAACACCCCCACACCACCGATTGCTTCATGATGTCGCAGATATGACAACGACGCAACACGCTTGGCGGGTGGCCGCTTGGGGAGGATGTTCCCGTTGCGAAACCGACGCCCACGATCTAGCCTTCACGCAGCGCACAACGAATGCGGCTTGCACGTTTTCTTTGCGGCAGCTGCATCAATAATCGTCAAATAAACGGAGGGAAACACCATGAGCAGCAGCAGCAATCGTCAGATTCTTCTGGTGGAAAAGCCCAGCGGCAAGCTTGGCCCTGAACATTTCAGGATGGTCGAGGCGGCGATGCCGGAGCCGAAGGACGGTGAGGCCTTGCTGCGCGTGCGTTACATCTCGCTCGACGCCGCCAACCGCGCCTGGATGCATGGCGCGACCTATCGTTCAGCCGTCGAAGCCAACAGCGTGATGGCCGGCGGCGCCATCGCCGAGGTCGTGAGTTCGAACGCGCCGGGCCTCGCGCCCGGCGACATCGTATTCGGCGACACCGGCTGGCAGGAATATGCCGCGGTGCCGGCGAAGCATCTCACAAAAATGCCGAAGCTCGAGCCGATGACGCATCTGCTCAGCGTATTCGGCATCGCCGGCCTCACCGCCTATTTTGGGCTGCTGGAGATCGGCAAGCCGAAAGAGGGCGAGACGGTCGTGGTGTCCGCGGCCGCGGGCTCGGTCGGCTCGATCGTCGGACAGATCGCCAAGATCAAGGGATGCCGCGTGATCGGCATCGCCGGCGGCGCGGACAAGTGCAACTGGCTGACTAGCGAACTCGGCTTCGATGCCGCCGTCGACTACAAGGACGGCGCGGTGTTCAAGGCCTTGCGCGCGGCGGCGCCCAAAGGCATCGACGTCTATTTCGACAATGTCGGCGGCGACATTCTGGAAGCCTGCCTGCCGCAGATGAACAATTACGGCCGCATCGCCTGCTGCGGCGCGATCTCGCAATATGACGGAGCGCCCTCGGCGCACGGCCCGCGCGGCGTGCCCGGCCTGATCGTGGTGAAGCGGCTGGTCATGCAGGGCTTCATCGTGATGGACTATATGAAGGACAGTGCGCGCGCACTCGCCGACCTGCAAGGCTGGGTCAAGTCCGGCAAGTTGAAGGTGCAGGAAGACATCATCGACGGCCTCGAGAACACGCCGAAAGCATTGATCGGATTGCTCGCCGGCGAGAACCGCGGCAAGCGCATGGTCAAGCTCTAGCGACGTATTGTTCGAGCATGATCTGCGCGCAAACGCGTTTCGCGTTTGTCGCGCGGGAAAACCGCTGCACACTTTGCGCTAACGCGGCCCTTCGGGTCCGGATCATGCTTACGTCGCAATTACAAAGGCATTATCTACTTGCGGTTGAGGTCGAGGCGGCCAATGATGCCGCACGCGGCATCACCCGCGACAATTGTTTGCATCACTTTTAATAAGACGTCGGCGTTACCGACAGGGCAGGAATTCACTCAAATGTTCAACACGTTGAAACATGCTTCAACGCGCACCGCGTTGCTCGCCGCAACTCTCTTCGCAACTGCAGCAGGCGCATTCGCGCAGGCGCCGACCGAGGCTCAGAAGAGCGCCATCCGCTCCGCATGCCGCTCGGACTTCATGGCGCATTGCTCGAGCGTGACGCCCGGCGGCGTGGAAGCGTATCAATGTCTCCAGAAGAACATGTCGAGCCTGTCGTCGGGATGCCAGACCGCGGTTCGCGCGGTCGAGCCGGCCGCGGCGCCCAAATCTGAACCTGCAAAGACCGAAGCGGCACCGGCTAAATCTGAACCGGCAAAGACGGAAGCAGCGCCGGCCGCCGAGCCCGCAGCCAAGCCGGCAGCTTCAGCCGCTCCAAAGGCCGCAGCCGCAAAGCCGCCGAGCAGCGCGCAGGTCGCCGCGGTCAAGAGCGCGTGCCGCGCCGATTATCCCAAAGTCTGCGCCAGCGTGCCGCCGGGCGGCGCCCCTGCGCTCGAATGCCTGGAGAAGAACAAGGCGAAGGTGTCGGCGGCCTGCGCGAAGGCCGTGACCGCCGCGACCGGTGGCGGCGGCCCAACAGCCGCAGCGCCAGCGGGCGGTGCTGCACCGGCTGCTGCAGCAGCACCGGCGGCCGCGCCCACCGTGATCGTGCTTCGTCCGCTGCGGCCGCGCGAAGAACTGTTCATCGTACGCTCGGCCTGCGGCGCCGACATCCGCACGCTCTGCGCCGGCGTCGCACCCGGCGGCGGCCGTATCGTGCAATGCATCGCAAGCAATGCCGCGTCGCTGTCGCCCGGCTGCAAGGACGTGCTCGCCCCGTTCGCGGCGCGATAGCGCAACGCGCGATACTGATCGGCGGCCGCGCACGAATTTTCGCGCCCCTGTTGCGACAAGCCTTCGCTGATATCGATTTCAATCAAGACAAGAGGACAATATGCGTTCATTGCTGCTCATCGCTCCCGCGCTCCTCGCTTTCGGCGCGACCATGACCTTCGAGGCTGCCGACGCCAATGCGGTGGTGTGCGCCCGCGGCGTCTATCGCGCCGGTTGCGCCGGGCCGAACGGCGCCGTGGTGGTCCGCAGGCCGGTTCCGGTGGTCCGCTGCACCAGGGTGCTGGTGGACGGGGTCTACGTGAAGCGCTGCGTCTGACGCGCGAATAGCCAAGCCGTCGCGGTTTGGCTATGATTTGCAATGTCACTGCTTCGGACGCTCGCCATGCGCGCGTCCGGGCATGGGCTTTGGCGCGCCTTCGATAATTCCGCTGGCGTGGGAGGCCGGAGCCCATTAGGCTACCCCTAGATAGTAAGTATACTGTCAATTAGGGAGGCAGACGTTGCGGATCGCCGTGATTGGCGGGGGCCCCGGTGGGCTCTACTTCGCCTATCTCTGGAAGAAGCGTCACCCTGAGGATCAAGTCGACCTGTTCGAACAGAACCCGGCCGACGCGACCTGGGGCTTTGGCGTCGTGTTCTCCGACCAAGCGCTGGAATTCTTGCGCGCGGACGATCCGGAGACGGTCGACGCGATCGCGCCGCATATGGAGAGCTGGGAGAACATCACGCTGAACCTCGCCGGCGACAACATCGCCATCGACGGCGTCGGCTTCTCCTCGATCGGCCGGCTCGAGCTCTTGCAGTTCCTGCAGCAGCGCGCGCTCGATGCCGGCGTCACGCCGCGGTTCGACACCCAGATCCACGCAATCGACCAGCTCAACGGCCATGACCTCATCGTCGCCGCCGACGGGCTGAACTCGCTGGTGCGCCGCGCCTATGAGGGCGATTTCGGCACGTCGCTGTCCTACTCGTCCAACAAGTTCGTCTGGTACGGCACCTCGAAGCGCTTCGACACGCTGTCCCAGACTTTCGTGAAGACCGACCGCGGCGCCTTCAACGCCCACCACTATCGCTACTCGCCGACCATGAGCACTTTCCTGGTCGAATGCGATCACGCGACGTGGCAGGCCTACGGCTTCGCCTACAAGGACGTCGAGCAGTCCAAGGGCGTCTGCGAGGAGGTGTTTGCCGACACGCTGGGCGGCCATTGCCTCGTCTCCAACAAATCGGTGTGGCGCAATTTCCCCTGGGTCTGGAACGAGCACTGGTCGTTCAAGAACATGGTGCTGATCGGCGATGCCCTGCACTCGGCGCATTTCTCGATCGGCTCGGGCACGCGGCTTGCGATCGAGGATGCGATCGCATTGGTCAAGGCGCTGGAATCCGATGCGCATCTGACGACCGCGCTGCATCGCTACCAGGCCGCGCGAAAGCCGGTGGTGCAGAAGCTGGTCAATGCCGCCCGCACCAGCGCCTTCTGGTACGAGCACTTCGCCCAGCACATGCAGCTCGATCCGGTGGACTTCGCCTACAGCTACATCACCCGCTCCGGGCGCATCGACGATGCACGCCTGCGCCATATGTCGCCCGCCTTCATGGCGCGTTACGAGGCCGCCAAAAACGGTGGAGACGACGGCGGGGATGCGACATGAGCAGCGAAATTCGCGACCAGGTTTCCGCCGACAGCGCGGGCGCCCGCGAAATCGGCTTTGCCGTCCCGCAAACCTACAACGCCAGCCGTGTGCTGTTTGACAATCTCGCCAAGGATCATGGCGACAGGCTCGCGCTGATCGGCCCGGCGGGCACGCGCACCTACGCAGAGCTCTGCACGGACGCTTGTCGGTGGGGCAATGGCTTCACCTCGCTGGGCCTGAAGCGCGGCGACCGCGTGCTGCTGTTCCTCGACGACACGCCGGCTTATCCTGCCGCCTTCTTCGGCGCGGTGCGCGCCGGTTTCGTGCCGCTGCTCATCAATACGCTGACGCCGCCGGATCTGCTGCAATTCTATCTCGCCGATTCCGGCGCGACGGTCGCAGTCGCCGAGTCCGAGTTCTCTACGCGCTTCAATGCCGAGGCTTGCAAGGACACGCGCCTGCGCACGCTGATCGTCGTCAACGGCGAGGTCGGCGATCACGCCGCGCCAGCGGCAGTTGGAGCGGCAAGCTGGCTCGCCCAATTTCCGACTGAGCTGGCCGAAGCCGACACCCATCGCAACGAGATGGCGTTCTGGATGTACTCCTCCGGCTCGACCGGCCGGCCCAAGGGCATCGTGCATCTCCAGCATGACATGGCCTATAGCGATGTCGCCTTCGCGCAGAACGTGCTGAAGCTGACGCCCGGTGACATCTGCTTCTCGGTGCCGAAGATTTTCTTCGCCTACGGTTTTGGCAATTCCGTCACCTTCCCGTTCTCGGCGGGAGCAGCGACGCTGCTGTTGCCGGGCCAGCCAAAGCCGGCGTCGATCTTCGCGGCCATCGAGCGGTACCAGCCGTCAGTCTTCTTCGGCCTACCGACGCTCTACACATCACTGACCAAGGCCGAAGGCGCGGACAAGACGAACTTCTCGTCGCTTCGCATGTCGCTCTCCGCGGCCGAGGTACTCTCGGCCGAAGTCTTCAACGGCTGGAAAACTCTCACCGGGCTCGAAATCGTCGAAGGCCTCGGCTCGACCGAGGTGCTGCACATCTATCTCTCCAACCGCCCCGAACGGAAAAAGCTCGGCGCCGCGGGCTTGCGCGTGCCCGGCTACGAGGTCGCGCTGCGCGACAAGGACGGCCGCGACGTCGCCGACGACGAGGAAGGCATCTTGTGGGTGCGCGGCGATTCCAACACGCCGCTGTACTGGAACCGGCCGGACAAGTCCGCCGAGACCATTCGCGAGGGCGGCTGGATCTACACCGGCGACCGCTTCGTCCGCGATGCCGACGGTTTTCACTTCTTCCGCGGCCGCGCCGATGATCTGATCAAGATCTCGGGCCAATGGGTCTACCCGCTCGAGGTCGAGCTGTGCCTCGCCGATCATCCCGACATCCGCGAATGCGCGGTGTTCGCCGCCGAGCTGCCGGACCGGCGCATGACGCTGAAGGCGGCGGTGGTGATGAACAACCGCGCCTGCGATCAAGGCGAAGTGACACGAAAGCTGCAGGACTATGTGAAGGGCAAGCTCTTGCCCTACAAATATCCGCGCGAAGTGATCTTCATCGACGAGCTGCCGAAGACGGGCACGGGCAAGATCGACCGACAGGCGTTGTTGCGGATGTAGCAGCCGCGGTGCCGTGCCCCGGACGCAGTGCAGCGCGAAGCGATGCGCTGCAGAGCCGGGGCCCACGCTTCAGCACCACGCTCCCAAATATTCTGGGTCCCGGCTCTGCGCAGCAGCGCAAGAGCGCAGCAGCGCGTCCGGGACACGAGGCATTGGAAGCCTCACCCCGCCTTGCCCAGATGCTCCAGCGCATCCTCCGCCCGCAACGGCACCCGCGAGGCCTCGTTGTTGAGATCGACGAGCTGCGCCATCAGCCCCATCAGCGCCTTCCGATCGGCAGGTTTGAGCGGCTCCAGCATGCGCGCCTGGGCGCGTTCGACGGCGGGGATGATCTCGCGCAGGATTGCGGCCCCCGACCTGGTCAGATGGAGCAGCTTGATCCGCTTGTCCTCGGGCGCCGGCTTGCGCTCGACAAAATCCTTGGCCTGAAGACGTTCGATCACGCTGCCGAGCGTTGAGCGGTCGAAGGCGATCACCGCCGACAGCCGTGTCGCGTCGATGCCGGGATGGGTGTGGATCGCGATCAGCGCCGCATATTGCACCGGCGTGAGATCGAACGCCTTGCACTCCTCCATGAAGATCGAGACCGCGATCTGCTGCATGCGCCGGAACAGATAGCCTGGTGCGGCATAGATGGCGTCGATCGTGATTGGAGGAGAGGGCTTACTCGGCATCGGGTTGCTTCTCCGGAGCGGCATTGGCAAAGGCCGGCAGCGCTTTCGCCGCGGCTTCCGCCTTCAACAGGCGCGGATAGGCGGAGACATCGACGCCGAAGCGGCGCGCATTGGCGAGTTGCGGCACAAGGCAAAGATCGGCAAGCGTCGGCGCGTCCCCGAAGCAGAACGACCCCGGCTCGTCCCTGATCAGCGTCTCGCAGGCCGACAGCCCCTCGCGGTTGACCCACGCGGCCCATTCCTGGACCTTCTCCTCCGCGAGGCCAAGCTCGCGCAACCGGGCCAGCACTTTCAAATTCTGCACCGGGTGGGTGTCACAGGCGATCGCCAGCGCGAACGCCCTCACTTTTGCGCGTTGCAGCGCATCCTTCGGCAGCAGCGGCGGATGCGGGTGGGTTTCGTCGAGCCATTCGATGATCGCGACCGATTGGGTCAGCACCGCACCCACATCGTTCTCCAGCGCCGGCACCAGCCCTTGCGGGTTGATGGCGAGATAGGCCGGCGCGCATTGCTCGCCCTTGCGAAGATGATGCGGCAGGTGCTCGGCCCCGAGGCCCTTGAGGTTCAGCGCGATCCGCACGCGGTAGGCGGCGCTGGAACGGAAATAGCCGTGCAGCTTCATCAAAACCCTCCCATTTTCGTCCTTGTCCGTCACGTTGACGCTACCTAGACCGTCAGTATACTGTCAATCAACAAAACGACGGGAGCAGCAACCATGGAAGCCGTGACCAAGACGCCGGAACGCGAGGCGTTCTACAAGAAGATCGACGGCGAAAATCTCACCGCGCTGTGGACGGTGATGAGCGATCTGATCACGCCGGAGCCGAAGAGCGCCTGCCGCCCGCATCTGTGGAAGTTCGACATCATCCGCGACTACATGACCGAAGCAGGCCGACTGATCACCGCCAAGGAGGCCGAGCGGCGCGTGCTGGTGCTGGAAAATCCCGGCCTGCGCGGCCAATCAAAGATCACGACCTCGCTCTATGCCGGCGTGCAGATGGTGGTGCCCGGCGATGTCGCGCCCGCGCACCGGCACAGCCAGTCGGCGCTGCGCTTCGTGCTCGAAGGCAAGGGCGCCCATACCGCAGTCGACGGCGAGCGCACCGCGATGGAGCCGGGCGACTTCATCATCACGCCGTCGATGACCTGGCACGATCATTCCAACGAGACCAGCGAGCCGATGTTCTGGCTCGACGGTCTCGACATCCCGCTGGTGCAGTTCTTCGACTGCTCCTTCGCGGAAGGCTCCAAGGAAGACCAACAGAAGATCACAAGGCCCGCCGGCGACAGCTTTGCCCGCTACGGCCACAATCTGCTGCCGGTCGACGTGAAGCGGAGCTCAAAGACCTCGCCGATCTTCAGCTATCCCTATGCCTACACGCGCGAAGCGCTGGAGAAGGCGAGGACGAGCCAGGAGTGGGACGCCTGTCACGGGTTGAAGCTGAAGTTCAGCAACCCCGAGACCGGCGATTTCGCGATGCCGACCATCGGCACCTTCATCCAGCTGCTGCCGAAGGGTTTCAAGACCGCACGCTATCGCGCGACCGATGCGACGGTGTTCTGCCCGATCGAGGGCCATGGCCGCAGCCGCATTGGCGATGCCGTGTTCGAATGGGGCCCGCGCGATCTGTTCGTGGTGCCGAGCTGGCAATGGGTGACGCACGAGGCGGATGCGGATGCCGTGCTGTTCAGCTTCTCGGATCGGCCGGTGCAACAGAAGCTGGATTTGTTTCGGGAAGATCGCGGCAACGCGTGACGCTCTCGTAGGGTGGGCAAAGGCGCAACGCGCCGTGCCCACCATCTTCCCATGATCGAGAGAGGTGGTGGGCACGCTTTCGCTTTGCCCACCCTACGGCGGCTGCGCTCGCAATGACGGGCTTGGCTAGCGCCAATGCAGCAATTTGATCTCCAGAAGATTGATCACCTTCCCCACCACCAGCCCGAACACCGACAAAATCACCACGCCCGCGAGCAGCTGATCCGTCTGCATCAGATTGCCGGCCTGAAGCACGAACGCCCCGATGCCGTATTGCGCGCCGATCATCTCGGCGCTGACGACAAGCAGCAGCGCCACGGATGCCGTGATGCGGAAGCCGGCGAGGATTGCGGGCAATGCGCCCGGCCAGACCACCTTGCGCACGATGGTGGCGAAGGGAACGTTGAAACTCTGGGCCATGCGGATGAGGTTGCGCGGCACCGCGTCGACGCCGCTATAGACCGAGATCGCGGTCGAGAAGAACACACCGAGTGCAATGGTCGCGATCTTCGGCTCTTCGCCGATGCCGAGCCAGAGGATGAGAAGGGGCAGCAGCGCGATCTTGGGGATCGGGAACAGCGCCGAGATGAAGGTGATGCCGACGCTGCGCGCCAGCCGCGACAGGCCGATGGCGAAGCCGACGGCGACGCCGGCTGCCGTTCCCAGCACCCAGCCGACACCGATGCGGAGGAGTGAGGCCGAGAGATGCTGCCACAGCGAGCCCGAGATCGCGAGCTGGTAGATCGCCCGCGCGATCGCCGAGGGCGCCGGCAGGAACAGCGGATTGACCAGACCCGTGCTGCCGGCAGCTTGCCAGATCGCGATGACGAGGGCGAGCGCGATCCAGCCACCAAAACGGCTCC
>NZ_JADPJH010000034.1:696959-725578 GCF_023073315.1 Bradyrhizobium sp. 1
GCCGGCGCCGCGGAAACGGACGCGCCGCGTCGTGTCGTCCTTCACAGGCGTGCCCGCGCGATCAAGCATGCTGGACCTCGCGCTCGGCGTCGATGGCCTCGTTGCGGATCAGCGACCAGATCTGGTTCTGAAGCACGAGCAATTTTTCACGCGCAGTGACTTCACCGCGTTCAGCGCGCGTCATCGGCACGGTGACGACTTCGCGGATGCGGCCGGGCCGGCGCGACAGCACCACGATGCGGTCGGCAAGGCGCGCGGCCTCTTCGAGATTGTGCGTGACATAGACCGCGCCCATGCCGCCGTCGGCGAGCAGACGAACGAAATCCTCCATCAAGAGCTCACGCGTCTGCGAATCCAGCGCCGACAGCGGCTCGTCCATCAGCAGGATGGCAGGCTTGACCGCGAGCGCGCGCGAAATGCCGACGCGCTGGCGCATGCCGCCGGAGAGCTGCTTTGGATAGGTTTTGCGGAAATCGGTCAGGCCGGTGCGGCGCAGGGCGTCATCGACCAGCGCGCGGCGCTGTGTTGCGGAGAGCTGCGTGTGCAGCAGCGGGAATTCGACGTTCTCCTCGACCGTCGCCCAGGGCAGCAGCGCAAAATCCTGGAACACGAAGGTCAGCGGATTGAGGCTGTCGGCCGGCGGCGCTCCGCGCAGCTCGGGCGCGCCGGAGGTCGGCTGCAACAGCCCGCCGAGGATCGACAGCAGCGTGCTCTTGCCGCAGCCGGACGGACCGACGATCGCCACCACTTCGCCGGCGCTGACGGCGAAGGAGACGTCGTCGAGTACGGCGAGGTCGCCGAAGCGATGGGAGATGTGGTTGGCGATCAGGTCCATTGGCTGCGCCCTCTCAATTTCGCCCCGTCATCCTGAGGTGCTCGCGAAGCGAGCCTCGAAGGATGCGCGGCCCGGATACAGCTCGGCCGTACATCCTTCGAGGCTCGCCCCGCCGTGCTTACGCATGGCCGGGTTCGCACCTCAGGATGACGGGGAGAGAGTAGTGCGCGCAGCATCAATCAATCCGCCTTCACAAATTCCTTGGCGATGATCGCATTCACATCAAAACCCTTGTCGGCAAAACCCTGCTCCTGCAGCCATTTGATCTGGTTGTCGACGTTCTTCACGTCCAGCTTGCCGTCGGGATCGATATAGGCGCAATTGCCGACCACCTGCTCAACCGGGAGGTTCGTATACTTGGCAATGATCTCCAGCAGCGGTTTTGTCTGCTCGTTGATCGGCGCAACACCGTCCTTCATCGCGGCGAGGATGACGTCGTGATATTCGCGATCGGCTTTTGCGAGAACGCCGAGAAACTTTGTCACCAACGCCTTGTTGGTCAGCGTCTTGGGCGAGGCGAACACCGCGCCCAGCTGCCAGGGCGTCTCGTCGCCAACCCAGCCCAGGAATTTCGCGCCGCCGTCGTCCATCAATTTTCGCGCAGTCGAGATCGGCAGCAGCGCCGCATCGACAGTCTCGCCCTTCAGGGCGGCGGCCGCGTTCGAGAGTGATTGCAGCGGCACGATCTTCACGTCGGCGAGCTTGAAACCGTATTTGTCGGCGAGCAGGCCGAGCGAATAGTGAAAGCTCGATCCGACCTGCGTCATCGCCACGCGCTTGCCCGCGAGGTCCTTCGGCGTCTTCAGCCCGGCCGCATAGGCATTGTTGCTGGCGAAATAGCCGATCAGGGGATAGCCGGCCTTCTCGCGGCTCATGCCGCCGATCACCTTGAGCACGCCCTTGCCGGCGAGATTGTAGAGCCCCGCGGTGAAGGCGGTGACGCCGAAATCGATGTCGCCCGAGGTGGTGGCGACCGCGATCGGCTGCGCCGCATCGAAGAATTTCAGCTCGACGTCGAGACCGGCCTCACGAAAATAGCCCTTGTCCTGGGCGATGAAGACGGGCGCGGAGGAGGACAGGCGGAGCACGCCGATTTTGGCCTTCAGCGCGTCCTCGGCCCGGGCTGCGCCCATCGCCATGATCGCCACCAGACCCGCGAGCGCGAGCCGCGCAATCCCGATCATCCCGTTTCCTCCAGTGGTTCTCTTGGTCGTTCTGTTACAGCTGTCACAAACCTTCGGGCACGGGCTGATCCCGCCCGATGAAGGCGCCCTGTTGTTTCAACGTTTCCTGCAATTTTTCAATGGGGATTTCGCGTGGAATCCGGTTTCCGGAGAGCGCCAGCGCCGCGGCGGAACCGGCCGCCTCGCCCATCACGAAACAGGCGCCGGAAACCCGCGCCGCCGACTGGCCCTCATGGGTCATCGAGGCGCAGCGCCCGGCGACCAGAAGATTGTCGACGCCCTCGGGCACCAGCATACGATAAGGCAGCTCGTTATAGCCGCGCGATTCCGGGATTGGCGGAAAAGTGAAAACGACATCGCCGGGAACATGGGCCTCGATCGGCCAGCCATTGACGCCGATGGAATCCTCGAACGAGGCGCAAGTAAGCACGTCCTCGCCGCTGAGCTGATAGCCACCCTTGATGCGGCGGGTCTCGCGGATGCCGAGCTGCGGCGGCAGGTCGACGATGTAGGATTTTTCAAACCCCGGCACCGTGCGCAGGAATTCGAACGCGGCGAGCGCCTGCTTGCGGCCCTCGATCTCGCCGCGGGTGAGATCATCGGGCTCGACGCCGTTGATGGCGTGGCCGTCTTCGCGCGCCACCTGGGTAAAGTTCACCCGCCATTCGATGCCGGACTTTTGCGGACGCACGATCGCGCTTTTCCGCGGGAATGTGTGGGTGCCGGCGGCCAGCGCCTTTTCCATCAATTGCGGAATGGTGCGCCAGGCATCGCCGGCCTTTGCGGGATCGATGCCGTTGAGACGGAGCATCATCGAGGGGTACATCGGATGGCCGTGCTCGTCGCCGATCTCGAACGGCGCGCCGGCCCAGACCGCGAGATCGCCGTCGCCGGAGCAATCGATGAAGATCTCCGAGCGCACCGCCTGCCGGCCGCCCTTGGTCTCGACCATCAGCGCGTCGATGCGGCTGTTATCGCCCATCACCACGCCGGCGCCAAGCGCGTGGAAGAGGATGTGCACCTTGTGGCTTGCGAGCAGTTGGTCGGCCGCGATCTTGTAGGCCGCCGTGTCGTAGGCCTGGGCAAAGACCTTGCCGAGGATCAGATGCGGCGCATTGAGGCCGTTCAGATGATCGATCCGCGCCAGCAGCTCGGACGCCATGCCCTGCACCAGCCGGTGGGCCTCGCCGTAGACATTGCCATGCAGGCCGCAGAAATTGGTGACACCGGCAGCTGTCCCCATGCCGCCGAGGAAGCCGTAGCGCTCGATCAGCAGCGTCTTCCGCCCCGCGCGCGCGGCTGAGGCCGCAGCGACGATGCCGGCCGGACCGCCGCCGAGCACGACGACTTCATATTCGCCGTAGAGCGGCACCTGGCGTGCTGGTTCTTCGATCGTCGTGGCCCGCATGGCGCGTCCTGTCCCTGAAAATCTCTTGCTTGGACCCGACTATGAATTAACGCGGGCTCAGCTACAATCCACCAAAATAAGCGATCAGCTTTCTCGAATCGCGAAAGGTCGGGATGGATATTCTGGTGAACTTGCAGGCGTTCCTCGCCACCGCGGACGCCGCCGGATTTTCTGCCGCTGCACGAAAGCTCAATGTCTCGACTTCGGTCGTCGCCAAGCGCGTCACGCAGCTGGAAACGCGAATCGGCACACCGCTGTTTCACCGCTCGACCCGGCAATTGCGGCTCACCGACGCCGGCCAGCGCTACGTGCATCGCGCACGTGGCGTCGTCACCGATGCCACCGATTTGCTGTCGCGCATGGGCGAGAAGGGCCACGATCTCGTCGATCACCTCCGCATCAAGGCACCGACCTCGCTCACCGTGGCACGGCTCGCCGATGCCTTCAGCGCGTTCCAGACGCAAAACCCGCGGCTGAAACTCGAGATCGTGCTGATCGACCGCCCGGTCGATCCGGTGACGGAGGGTTTCGACATCGCGATCGGTGCCTTCCCGCATTCCTTTGGCGGCGTGGTCGACGAGCCGCTATGTGCGCTGAAGCGGCTGCTCTGCGCCTCGCCGGCCTATTTGAAGAAGCACGGCACGCCAAAGCATCCGCGCGACCTCGTCGAGCATCGTTGCCTCAGCTTTCTGCCGACCGGACCGGAATGGATTTTCGACGGCCCGCGCGGCCGCATCAGCATCCAGGTGAGCCCGCTGCTCTCCTCCAACGAGGGGCATGTGCTGGCGCGCAGCGCCATCGCCGGCAACGGCATCGCGCTGATCTCGCATTATCTCGTCGCAGATGCCTTGCGCGACGGCGCGCTCAAGCCGTTGCTGCGCGATTTTCCGATTCCGGAATTGTGGGTGAAGGCCGCCATTCCTGAACGGCGACGCAATGCGGCCGCGGTGCAGGCGCTGCTGAACTTGCTCAAGACCTCGCTCGCATCGTCGCTATAAAGCTCACCGCGCAACCATCACGTCTTCCCGCCGCCCCAGTTCGCCGCCCGCTTCTCCGCGAACGAGGCCAGTCCTTCCGCCGCCTCCGCGCTCTGGCGCTTGACCGAATGCAGGTGCACGAGCCGCGTATACGCGGCATCGTCCACCGCCATTCCGCCGAACGAGCTCTCCAGCGCGAGCCGCTTGGTCTCGGCCATCGCGTCCGGGCCGTTGGCGAGCAGCTGCTCGACTACCTTGCTGCCCGCGGCCTCGAGATCGGCGAGCGGCACGACCTCGTGGACGAGGCCGATGCGGCGGGCGTCTTCGGCACCGAAACGTTCGCCGGTCAGCGCGTAACGGCGGACTTGCCGTACACTAATGGCGTCGCACAGCTGCGGGATGATGATCGCGGCCGTCAGGCCCCATCGTACCTCCGTGATCGAGAACAGCGCGTTGTCCGCCGCGATCACGACATCGCAGGCCGCAATCACGCCGGTGCCGCCGCCAAAGCAGCCGCCCTGCACCAGCGCCACCGGCGGGATCGGCAGGGTGTTGAGCCGCTGCACGGCTTCGAACGTCGCCCGCGACGCCGCCTCGTTGGCCTCAGCCGATTGCGGCCGCACGCCGTTGATCCATTTGAGATCGGCGCCGGCCTGGAAATGCTTGCCATTTCCCCTGAGCACGACGACGCGCAGGTTCGGCTTCCTACCCAGATCGTCCATGGCCGCGAGCACGCCGGCAATCAGCGCGCCGTCATAGGCATTGTTGACCTCCGGCCGGTTCAACGTGACGGTTGCAACCCCACGCTCATCGAGGGTCCACAGGACGGGGCTGGCAGTCATCGGCGATCCTCCGGTCGTTGTTTGGCGCGCACTATGGCCGAGGCAACGCATGCCGATCCATATCTTTCCAGCGTGGGGCGGCCGCGTCCATCGCATGGCGGCTTGTGTCATGCTGGCGCCGGGGCGGCATCGAGGAATCAGGGACGGGACATCACATGCGCATCTGCATTTTCGGCGCGGGCGCCGTCGGCAGCCATCTTGCGGTTCGGCTGGCGCGCGCCGGCCATGAGGTCAGTTGCGTGATGCGCGGTGCGCATCTCGAGGCCGCCCGGGCCAATGGCTTGAAGCTGCGCGTCGGTGATTCCGAGGTCAGCGCCAAGGTCAACGCGTCAGGCGATCCGGCCCAGCTCGGACCGCAGGACGTCGTGATCTCGACGCTGAAGGCCACTGCACTGACGGGGCTGGTCACCAGCCTCAAGCCGCTGCTCCAGGACGACACCGCCATCGTGTTCGCGCAGAACGGCATTCCCTGGTGGTACGGTATCGGCCTGCCGCCGCGACACCCGACACCGCCCGACATTTCCTTCCTCGACCCCGGCGGGCGCTTGCGCGCCTGCATCCCGAAGGAGCGGATCATCGGCGGCGTCATTTTCTCCTCGAACGAGGTGACTGCGCCCGGCGTCGTGCAGAACCTGACGCCCGACCGCAACCGCCTCTTGATCGGGGAATGCGACGACCGCAATTGCGAGCGCATCACAAAACTCCGCGGCGTCTTCAACGACGCGCGGCTGGAATCGCCGCCTGTGGCCGAAATCCGTGAGGCGATCTGGTCAAAGCTGCTGACCAACATGTCGCTGTCGGTGCTGTGCCTGCTGACCGGCCAGACCGCGCGCGGCGTCCGCGACGACCCGGCTTTTGCCGAGCTCATTCCGCGGATGCTGAACGAGGCGAACGACATCGCCCAGCACTTCATCCCCGAGGTCAAGCGCGTGACCCGCAGCGGCCCCGCCCCCAACCACAAGCCGTCGCTGCTGCAGGATTACGAGCTCGGCCGCGCCATGGAGATCGACGTGCTGGTGAGGGCGCCCGCAGCCTTCGCGCGCACCGGCGGCCTTTCCACACCGACGCTCGACCTGATCGCCGCGCTGGCGATCCAGAAGGCGCGCGACAAGGGGCTCTACTCCGCCTGAGGCTCAGGCGAGCGCGACGATCCAGGCCGCGAGCGTGTCGAGCACCTCTGTCAGCGCCTCGTCATTGGTACGACCGGACTTTTTCAGCACCGCGAACGAATGGTCGCCGCCTTCGACCTCATGCAGCGTCGCCTTCGCCCCGAGCCCCCCGACGACGGGCTTGAGAAGGTCGAGATCGGCGAGCCCATCGCGCGTACCTTGCAGGAACAGCATGGGGATTTCGACGCCGGCGAGGTGCTCGGCGCGGTCCGTCGAGGGCTTTTTGTCGGTATGAAGGGGAAAGCCGAGGAATGCGAGCCCCTTTACGCCAGGCAACGGCGCCTTCGATTGCGCCTGCGATGTCATGCGCCCGCCGAACGATTTGCCACCCGCCACGAGCTTCAGCCCGGGGCACAGCCGCGCCGCCTCCGCGACCGCCGCACGGACGGCAGCGTGGGCGACCGCCGGCTGGTCGGGACGTCCCAGTTTCTTTTCCATATAGGGGAAATTGAAGCGGAACGTCGCAATGCCGCGATCGGCGAGGCCCACTGCAATCTTGTCCATCGACGCATGCCGCATGTCGGTACCGGCGCCGTGCGCCAGCACGTAGCAGGCGCGCGCATTGGCCGGCTTGGTCAGGATCGCCGAGACCGTGCCGATGCGCTCGATGTCAAGCTTGAGCTCTTGCGTTTTGACAGCCACAATCAACCATCCCGACAGACGCTGCTACGGCCGCCTTGGTAGCGCCACCGGCGCAGCCTGAAAACACAATAATTGCCGCGGCCGGCTGGCCTACCAAGCCGGAAAGCTGAATCAATCGAGGTGACCATGGCCTACCGCTCCTCCTGGATGACCGAAGAGCTTGACGTCTTCCGCGACCAGTTCCGGAAATATCTCGCCAAGGACCTGGCGCCGCATGCCGAGAAATGGCGCGAGCAGAAGATGGTCGACCGCTTCGCCTGGCGCGGGCTCGGCGAGATGGGCGCGCTGCTGGCAAGCGTGCCGGAGGAATATGGCGGCCTCGGCGCGAACTTCGCTTATGACGCCGCCGTGCTGGATGATCTCGAAAGCACGGTGCCGGAGCTGACCACCGGCGTCTCCGTGCACAGCGCCATCGTCGCGCACTACATCCTCAACTATGGCTCGGAGGAGCAGAAGAAGCGCTGGCTGCCGAAGATGGCCTCGGCGAGATGGTCGGCGCCATCGCCATGACCGAGCCCGGCACCGGCTCGGACCTTCAGGCCGTGAAGACCACCGCCAGGAAACAGGGCAATTCCTACGTCATCAACGGCCAGAAGACTTTTATCACCAACGGCCAGGCCGCCGACCTCGTCGTCGTGGTCGCACGCACTGGCGAGGCCGGCGCAAAAGGCCTTTCGCTGCTTGTGGTCGAGACTGCGGGCGCCGATGGTTACAAACGCGGGCGCAACCTCGACAAGATCGGCCTGCACGCCTCCGACACGTCAGAACTGTTCTTCGACAATGTCACGGTCCCGCCGGAAAACCTGCTCGGCAAGGAAGAGGGCCAGGGCTTTGTCCAGCTGATGCAGCAGCTGCCGCAGGAGCGCCTCGCGCTCGCGGTCGGCGCGGTCGCCGCGATGGAGCGCGCCGTCAAACTCACCGTCGATTACACCAAGGAGCGGAAGGCGTTCGGCAAGCCGCTGATGGATTTCCAGAACACCGCCTTCACGCTCGCCGAGCGCAAGACCGAGGCGATGATCGCCCGCGTCTTCGTCGACTGGTGCATCGAGCAGCTGGTCGCAGGCGACCTCGACACCGTCACGGCGTCGATGGCGAAATACTGGTGCTCGGACAAGCAGGTCCAGACCGCCGACGAATGCCTCCAGCTGTTCGGCGGCTACGGCTACATGCAGGAATACCCGATCTCGCGCATTTTCATCGATTCCCGCATCCAGAAGATCTATGGCGGCACCAACGAGATCATGAAACTGCTGATCGCCAGGTCGCTGTAATCAGGTCGCTGTGAACGGCACCCCTTGCTCGACCGCAAACGAAGTCAGATTTGCGAGACAACCGTCATTGCAAGGTGCGGCGGCAAATCATACGCTGCCCACCATCGGCAGCCGCCGACTGGTCTCGCTTGCATCGGGAGAATTGCGAATGGTTCACGTCTCGCGACGGAAACTGCTTCAGCTTGCGGCTGTTGCGCCATCGGCACTTCCTCTGGCCTGGACGTCGGTTGGTTCCGCCGCGACCGGAAAGAAGACCCTCACTGCGGTGATGCAATCGGACCTTCGCGTCACCGATCCCGGATTTACGACAGCCATCATCACCCGCGACCATGGCTACATGGTCTATGACACGCTGGTCGGCATCGATTCCAGCTTCAAGGTGCGGCCGCAGATGGCCGACTGGACGGTGTCCGCGGACAAGCTGACCTACATCTTCACCTTGCGCGACGGGCTGAAGTGGCATGACGGAGCGCCGGTGACGGCGGAGGACTGCGTCGCCTCGCTGAAGCGTTGGGGATCGAGCCTCGACGGCATGGCGCGCAAGCTGATGGACTTCACGGCCGCCATCGAAGCCGCCGATACCAGGACGATCGCGCTGAAGCTGAAGGAGCCCTATGGCCTCGTGCTGGAGACGATCGCCAAGCCATCGGCGGTCGTCGCCTTCATGATGCCGAAGCGGCTGGCCGAGACCCCCGTCAACAAGCAGATTCCGGAGCAGATCGGCTCCGGCCCGTTCAAGTTCGTGGCGGCCGAATTCCAGCCCGGCGTGAAAGTCGTCTACGAAAAGAACACCGACTACGTACCGCGCAAGGAGCCGCCCGAATGGACCTCGGGGGGCAAGGTCGCGAAGGTCGACCGGGTCGAGTGGATCACGATGCCGGACGCGCAGACCGCACTCAACGCGCTGCAATCCGGTGATGTCGATTTCGTGGAGACGCCGCCGTTCGATCTGCTGCCGATGCTCGAATCCAATCCGGACATCAACGTCTCCATCCTGAACAAGTTCGGCTTCCAGTCATTCGGCCGGATGAATTTCCTGCATCCTCCCTTCGATAATGTGAAGATCCGCCGCGCCGCGATGCTGGCGATCAACCAGAAAGACGTGCTCGACGCCCAGATCGGCAATCCCAAATACTACAAGCTCTGCGGTGCGTTCTTCATCTGCGACACTCCGCTCGGCAGCGACGAGGGCGGCGAGACGCTCATCAAGGGAAATAACCTGGCCCAGGCCAAGAAGGCCCTCGCCGAATCCGGTTATGACGGCACGCCGGTGGTGATCCTGGCGCCGACGGACCAGATCCTGCTGAAAGCGCAGCCGGTCATTGTCGCGCAGCTGTTGCGCGACGCCGGCTTCAAGGTCGATCTGCAGGCGATGGACTGGCAGACCCTGGTCACGCGCAGGGCCAACCAGAAGCCACCCAAAGAAGGCGGCTGGAGCATGTTCTTCACCTACCAGGGCGCGGCCGACTCGCTGGACCCCCTGGTCAATGTTCCGATGGGCGGCAAGGGCACGAATGGCGGCTGGTACGGCTGGTCCGAGGACCCCAAGCTCGAGGAGTTGCGCGATGCCTACGCCCGCGCCACCGCACCCGAGGAACGCAGGAAGATCGCGCTTGAGGTGCAGAAGGAAGCCTACGACCAGGTGATCTACGTCCCGCTCGGTCAGTTCCAGGCGCCGAGCGCCTGGCGAAAATCACTGACCGGCGTCATCGACGGCCCGGCGACGCCGATGTTCTGGAATGTGGACAAGAACGAGTAGGCCGACGGCCTCACGAAGCTTTAGTTCGGATGCCACCAGCGGCCGCCGATGACGACACCTTCGGACACGATCTTGCGATCCCCGATCAGGTGCTCGCCGACGACGTCCTCGTAGTCGAACTGGCCTTCTTTGATCGAGATCAGCGTAGCGTCGCCGACACTGCCCGGCTTGAGGCTGCCGAGCTCCGGGCGCCGCAGGGCCATCGCGGCATTGACCGTGGAGGTTGCGATGACGTCGGACAGTGGCATGCCCATGCACAAAAATTTCGACAGCGTGGTGACCTGGTCAAAGGCCGGGCCGTCGATGCAGAGCTGATGGATGTCCGAGGAGATGGTGTCCGGATAGAAGCCGTTGGCGAGCATGGCGCGCGCGGTCTTGAAGGCGAACGAGCCCTTGCCGTGCCCGATGTCGAACAGCACGCCGCGCTCGCGCGCGTCCAGCACGGCCTTCTTCACGGTGCCCTGCGCGGTCGCCGGCGTGTTCGGGAACGGGCGGAACGCATGGGTCAGCACGTCCCCGGGACGCAGGCGGGCCAGCACCTCCTCGTAGCTCGGCGGCGGGTGGTCGATATGCGCCATCAGGGGCATGCCGACCTCGTTGGCCACCTCGAGCGCGATGTCGAGCGGCACCACCCCCGATGTGCCCGAGGAGTGCAGGCCGACGCGGACCTTGATGCCGACGATGAGATCGCGGTTTTCATCGGCCACCTTGGCCGCCTCGATCGGGTTCATCAGCCGCAGCTCCTCGCTCTCGCCGACCATGATCCGGTGCGAGAAGCCGAAGATGCCGGCATGCGAGACGTGCAGATAAGCGAGGATGCGGACCTGGCTCGGCTCGATCACATGCTTGCGGAAGCCGGCGAAATTGCCGGGCCCGGCGCTGCCGGTGTCGACCGCCGTGGTGACGCCGGAGAGACGGCAGAATTCCTCGGCATCGATGCCGAGCGAGGTCCCGCCCCAATAGACATGAGTGTGGAGATCGATCAGTCCAGGGGTCACGACATAACGCGAGACATCGCGGACGTCGGTGCCCGGATCCGCCTTGAGCCCGCTGCCGATCGCTGCGACCTTGCCGCCCGCAAAGGCAACATCGGTTACGGCGTCGAGCTTCTGGGACGGGTCGACCACACGGCCGCCGCGCAGGATCAAGTCGAAAGGCATTGTCGTCTCCGGATATGGCAAACATGGACCGGGCTGGAATGCTCTTCCAGCCCGGTCGCCTCTGTTAGCAATTTTCGCGCCGATCAAGCAAATCGGCCACAATCACTGCCCGTTGGCCCTGCGGGCCGCCTTCGGCGCCTCCTCCTTCAGCCGCTCCAGCGCATCGGGCATCATGCGGCCGAACATCGAGCTCAGCATCGCGGTCGGGATCAGACCGGCATTGCTGCTCTCCTGGCCCTGTCCGCCGGACATCAGGAATTGCGGCACCAGCGGCTGATTGATCTTGGTCAGCGCTTCCGCGAACTTCGCAAAATTCTGCTCGGCCAGCCTGAACTCGGGGCCGCCATAGGCATCGACCGAGAGTTTTGTCGACTGGGCATTGGCGGTGCCGACCGCAAGCACCCGGTCGGCCTCGCCCTGACCTTCGAGCCGCGACTGCTGACCAACCGCGGCGGCCGTCACTTTTCGGGTCTCCGCGTCCTTCTGCGCGCGGGCGAACGCCGCCGCGCCTTCGTTCTCGTTCACCTTGATCTGGATCAGCGACTGCGTTAGCGCCGTCTGCGCCGCTGCCGTCGCCTTGGCCTCGTTCAGCGCCCGCTCCTGCACGGCGGCCTTCTCCTGTTCCTGATAGGTCTCGATCTGCTCGCGCGCGATCTGGCGCGAGCGGAGCTGGATCAGGATGTTCTCGATCGTGTGGTCGCCACTCGCTGCTCGCGGCGTACCGATCAATACTTCCTGAAGGTCGAGCGAGTAGCTCTCGAACTTCGCCTTCATTTGAGCCGCCGATTCCTCCTGGATCTGCGCCCTGTTCTGGAGCAGCTCGATCAGGGTCATCTTCTGCGCGATGTTCTTGAAGAACGCGCTGACCATCGGGTCGAGCGTCTGCTCGACGAGCTTCTTCACGTCACCGAAGCGCTGGATGATCATCGGCGCCTTCTTGTAGTCGATATGCATCACCACCGAGAGCGGCAGCGTCGGCTCGAACGCATCCCTGGTGATCAGCGATATCTCCGACAGGTTCTCGTCGAGCTTCATCGCACCAACCTCGCCGCGCACCCATTTCAGGATGAAGTTGACGGTCGGGATGATCTCGATCTTGCCGGCATAGGTGTTGAACGCGTATTTGCCCGGCAGCAGCGGGTCCTTCCAGACGCCGCGGCAGCCGTTGATGACCAATTCGCCATGGCGATACTGCTCGCCCGAGACGTCATCGCTGTGCGGGCCGGTGTAGAAGATGACGACGCCGACATTGCCGACCGGGATCACGGTCTTCGGCACCGCCTCGATGGTCGCGAACAGGCGATTGATGTACCAGGTGCCCTCGACGATGACCTGGAGCTGCCGGCCACGATAGCCGCCTGCGCTAAGAAATTTCTCGGGCTCCTGGAAATTGTTGTGAAAGACCTCGCCGTCGCGCAGGTCAGTGCCGACTTCAGGCGCAATGATCTCGCCCGAAGGCAGCGACGGGCCATCATGCACGGTGACGACGCCGACCAGATCGTGATCGGCCGCGAGCACGACGGGCGTAAAACCCCAGCGCTCGGCGATGGTGAGCTGCATGGCGTCGAGCACGCCACGCTCCTGCGCGCTCAGCGCGTGGCCGTAGACGCGCTCATCGGTGATGATCGCGAATTGCGTCGTGTTGATCGCATAGGTGCCTTCGCGCAGGATTTTCCGCTGCGGGCCCTTCTGTCCGCCGCAGAGCAGGAATTGCCTTGCGTTCTCGAAGTCCGACCTGTCCTCGCTGTCGTTGGCGCCGAGCACCTGCGATGGCTGAAGCGGCGCGCCGTCGCGCGCGAACACATAGGCGATCTTGCCCTGTCCGACCGTGACGAGATCCGATTTGTGGATCCGGTACATGAACGGAAAGAACAGATGAATGCCGCCGCGCAGCACTTCCGGCTCGTAACCGGCTTCACCGTTCAGCGCGATGAAGCCGCCGTCGATCGATCCGCTCGTCGACCACAGCTTCTCGACGATGCCGACCTGGTTGTTCGGAATGTAACGAAAGATATTGGCCATCCGCAGCAGGATCACGAGCGCGATCGCAGCCGCGGTCCACAGCGCCGGCTGGATCAGCCAGGCGCCATCGAAACCATTGAGGTCCATAGTTCATCTCCACAATTCGCAACTGGGCGGCCTGGTTAACCAAGGCCACACCCCAGAATTGCGGGAGCGGAGATGTGAGTACGGCACCTGCTTCGCAAGCCGGCTGTCGCGTAAAGCCGCGCCAATCTTTTTTTATTGGAGACTTGACGAGCGGGGAAACCGCGAGAACCGCGCGGCTCAGCAAAGCGCGTCGTAACGCGGCTTATTTCGTGAACGTATGCGCGACTCTTTGGGAGCGAAGGACGTACGTTATCCAAACCGCGGCACTGATCACACCGATAATTGTTTGCCCGATCAGTCGAGGTTCGAAGATGAAAAAATCGCCGAAAGGACGATTCAGGGCGGCGGAAAAAAACGATGCGACGCAGAGGAGATCGACGAGCGGCATCAGCACCGCGCAGATCATTTGCACGATGAAGAAGGCTGGAAACCGGTGGGAGTGTCTGAACAGGAGCACCGTTGTCCAGATCGCCAAGCCGATCATGGCGGCATTGATCAGCATTTCAGTCCAGATGACCGTCGGAAAGTAAGTCCAGACTTCGTCGGTGATCGACTGCACATATTGTCCGACGTTGAAGACCAGGCGCAGGATGCCCATCACCTGGCCGAACGCGAGAAGCGCGAGCCAACCGCTGATGCCGGTCATCTCGGGCTGGACATCTTTAAAGGCCGCAGCGTCGTCTGCAAGAACGGCAGGTTCCCGAGTGGCGTCAACCGGTGGCGGTGCCGGATTCAACGGCTGCGGTCGAAGAAGGTGCTCCGCGATCTCGCGCACCTCCGCGACCGGCTTCCAGCTCTCCAAGCCCTCCCGCCAGACCAGCACGCGCTGCGAATCCGCGATGCCAGCCAGCAGCGGGAGGAGCTCGGAAATCGACATCGGGCCGTGCTGCTGCCCACTTTCCGCGTAGAACCACAACTCCGCCATGCCAACGCCCCTGCCACCCGGCCGTATTCTATCGAGCGTGGATACACGTCGCGATAGAAAATGACGAGTGGAGCATTGCCGCTGCGCACGTTGGCGAAGAAGAACGCCGCTCAGCTGTGCCAATGCGAGCCGCGGATGACGCTGCAGAAATTGCCGCGATGGAAATGCGGCTCTTTGTCGGCGATGACGTCGGCCTTGACGTTACCGAAGGTGGTCTCCGGCTTGTGCTTGATGCCGTCGTAGAACGCCTGGATGATGTCCTCCTTGAAGTGCGGCGTTCGCGGAAACGCCTTCACGACGGCCCCGCGCTCCGCGTCGGAATAGTCATTGTAGGTGAGCCCGAGAACGTCCATCTCGACACCCGCCGTCACCAGCGCGACGACGGGATGCATGTGCTGTGGTACGCCCGGTGTCGTGTGCAGCGCGATCGCGGTCCAGACCGTATAGGCATCCGTTTCGGAGATGCCGTGGCTGCGCAGGAAATCGCGCGCGGCGTGGGCACCATCGACTTCGAACCGTTCGTGCTTGCTGCCATGATCGGGCATCAGGCCGATGTCGTGAAACATCGCGCCGGCATAAAGCAGCTCCCGGTCGAATTTCAGCCCGCGGCGGATGCCGGCCAGTGCGCCGAAATGATAGACGCGGCTGGAATGGTTGAAGAGCAGGTCGGTCTCGGTATCGCGGATGTAGTCGGTGATGGCGCGCGCCAATTTGCTGTCGGGAATGGCGGCGGCTTCGGTGATCGCTTGCATGATGGTCTCCTCAAAATCTCTGTTCGCCGCCAAGCTAGATCTGCGCTAGTCTGTCCTCAATTTATGTAATACGTCTAGAACAGACAAATACCGACCGAGGCGGACATGGGCGCGAAGCCGAAACCGAGGACTGTTGTGATTATGGCGCTGCCCGGGGTGCAGCTGCTCGACGTCGCTGGCCCTCTCGACGTGTTCGCCGAGGCAAATTTGCAGGCTGGCCATCAGGCCTATGCTCTGCTGGTGGCGGGGGCGGAGCCAGGACCGATCCGCAGCTCCTCAGGCGTGCGGCTGATGCCCGACCGCATCATCGATCGTGGCTTCCAGGAAAGTATCGACACATTGCTGATCGCCGGATGTCCGAACGCCGCCGACGTGCCGGCAGACGGCCTGGTGATCGACTGGCTCCGCCGCCGGGCCTCCAAAACCCGGCGTTTCGGGTCGGTGTGCTCAGGCGCCTTCTTTCTTGCGGCGGCCGGTCTGCTCGACGGCAGACGGGTCACGACGCATTGGGCGGTTGCGGACCGGCTTGCCGAAAAATTCCCGTCGGTCAGCGTGGACAAGGACGCAATCTACGTCACCGACGGCAAGCTCCGCACGGCCGCCGGCGTGACTGCTGGGTTAGATCTCGCGCTGGCTCTCGTGGAGGAAGATCTCGGACGCGAGACGGCGATGAAGGTCGCGAGCCAGCTCGTGATGTTCTTCAAGCGGCCGGGCGGGCAAATGCAGTTCACCCGCAAGGGCGAGGCCGTTCCCGCTGGTCGCGCGGTGCTGCAGGAGCTCCAGCGCTGGGTTGCCGCCAATCCCGGACTGGATCACAGCGTCGCGAGCCTGGCGGAGCGCATGGATATCAGCCCGCGTCACTTCGCGCGGTTGTTTCGTGCCGAAGTCGGCATCACCCCCGCGACCTGGGTGGAGGAAGCCCGCGTCAACGCTGCGAGGCGCCTGCTGGAGCTCGGAAACGAAGCCCCCAAGCAAGTGGCCACGCATTGTGGCTTTGCCGACGCGGACACGTTGCGCCGCGCCTTCGCGCGCCATGTTGGCGTGACACCTGCCGAATATCGCAAGCGCTTTGCGCGGATCGTGGCTTGATTTGAAAGGAAAACTGGCGATCCCGGCATGACTCGAACATGCGACCTACGGTTTAGGAAACCGTCGCTCTATCCGGCTGAGCTACGGGACCGCGGAACCCGCCGGTGAGGACGGGTTGCCTGGAGGCGTTCATATCAAAGCGAGGGCCGAATCGGAAGCCCTCCGCCTCGTCCAATCCAGCGGGTCTGCCGGCAGCCCCTACGCCTTGATATTATTGTCCTTCACCACCTTGCCCCAATAAGCGACCTGCTTGTCGAAGAAGGTCTTGAACGCAGGCCCGTCCTCGAGCAGCAGCGTCATCTGCTGGGTTTCCTTGAGCTGGGCGGCGGTCGCGGGCTCGCTCAAGATCTCCTTCGACGCCGCGGCGAGGCCTGCGACGATGTCCGGCGGCGTGCCCGTGGGCGCGAAGATGCCCCACCAGGCCAGCGTCTCGAAATCCGGAAAGCCGGCCTCGATTGCGGTCGGCGTATCCGGCAGACCCGGCAGCCGCGCGCGGCCGAGTTGCAGGATCGGACGCAGCATGTTGGTGCCGAGCTGGGCTGCGACCAGCGCCGCCGATCCCGCGATGAGATCGACATGGCCGCCGAGCACGTCATTCATCGCCGGGCCGCCGCCGCGATAGGGCACATGCATGATCTCGA
Source organism: Bradyrhizobium sp. 1 (assembly GCF_023073315.1). GTDB lineage: Bacteria > Pseudomonadota > Alphaproteobacteria > Rhizobiales > Xanthobacteraceae > Bradyrhizobium. Next base: position 713,723 of record NZ_JADPJH010000034.1, read on the forward strand.
CACCGGCCTTGCTGCCGAGCACGGTCATCGCGAGATGGCCGAGCGTGCCGATGCCGACGGAGGCGTATTTCACCGCACCGGGCGTCGCCTTGCAGGCGGCGACCACGTCGGCAAAGCTCTTGTAGGGACGGCCGGCGCCGGCGGCGATCACGTAAGGCGCGGTGCCCACCAGCAACACCGGCATCAGCTCGCGCTCGACATCGACCGGCGGATTGTCGAGGATGGACGGGATCACCGCGTGGGAATCGAAGGTGACCAGGAACGTCGAACCATCAGGCGGGCTCTTGGCGACCTGCGCCGCGCCGAGCGCGCCGGCGGCGCCCGACTTGTTCTCGACAATGACGATTCGGTTGAGTTTTGTCTGCAGATTGGCCTGCAGCAGCCGCGCCATCGCATCGGTCGAGCCGCCCGGTGGGAACGGCACCACCAGCGTGATCTTGCCCGCCTGCGCCATCGCCGGTGCCATCGTGAGAATAGCCGGCGCCGCCAGCAGCGCCCGTCGTGTGATAGTCATGGTTGCCTCCCTGTTGTTTTTGCGCTGAGCTTTTTGCTTTTGAGCGCTTTAGGTCGTCCCGAAACCGGACCCCGCTTTTTTGTATTCTGGCCGTGGCGGACTAAAGATGTCCAGTACGCGGGCGCCGTCGGGGCCTGCGCGCATGGTGTGCGGCACGTTGCCGGGCGTGCGCCAGAAATCGCCCTTCTTCACGGCGATTTCCTCATCGCCCTGGACGCGGATGGCGGAGCCGTCGAGCAGCACGCCCCACTGCTCCTCGGGATGATGATGCAAGGTGCCCTGCGCATGCGGCGCCAGCGTCACCACCGACAGCATCGCGTGCTCGCCGGAGAAGATGCGCGTGGTCACCCCCGCCGCGAGCTCACGAAACAGCCCGTCGCTGGGATCATCGATGTTGTGGAATTCGTCCTTCTGGCTCACGCAGCCCTCCCCTTCATTCTCGTTTGATCAGGATTTGCCATAGGAGCCCTGATACCGGCCCTCGCGGATCGCCTTCATGGTCTCCTCCTCGCGCGCGACCTGGGCACGGACCGCTTCGAGCAGCGCGGCGGCGCCTGCGGCGGGAAACGACACCACGCCGTCCTCGTCGCCGACCACGATGTCGCCGGGCGAGATTATGCTGCCGCCGATCGACACGGGCACGTTGATCTCGCCGGGTCCGTTCTTGTAGGGGCCGCGATGGATCACCGCGCGGGCGTAGCAGGGGAAGTCGTCGGCCGCGAAGGATGCGACATCGCGGATGGCGCCGTCGATCACATAGCCTTCCGCTTTGCGCCACTGCGCGATGGTCTTCATGATCTCGCCGACCAGCGCGCGAGTCTCGTCGCCGCCACCGTCGACCACAATGACGTCGCCGGGACCGACCAGCTCGAGCGCGCGGTGGATGGCGAGATTGTCGCCGGGGCGGGTGCGCACCGTGAAGGCCGTGCCGACCAGCTTAGCCCCGCGATGATAGGGCTTCAGCCCCACCGCGCCCGGCAGCCGGGCGAGATTGTCCGAGATGACCGAGGTCGGCGCGCCGCGAAAGCCCTCGATGATCTCGGCCGGCGGCTTCGGCACGCTGTTTGCGGCGATAGTGATGGTCATGTGCAAAATTCCTTCCGTGAATTACTCGGCGTGCGCCCGCGCCTTCGCCGGCCAAATCCGGAAGGCTCGCCCTTCCTTCATCCATGCTGCGCGCTCGTCGCGCAACAGGGTGCGGCGGACTTTTCCGGAATCATCGCGCGGCGGGGCGCTGACGATCTCAAAACTTTCAGGATGCTTGTAGCGGCTGAGCCGATCCTTCAGAAAATCCGCCATGCCGTCGGCGATCGCCTGGCCGTCCGCGTCGGGCTCCGGCTCGATAATGGCGTGCACGCGCTGGCCCAATTCCGGATCGGGCAGTCCCACCACGACGCAAGACCGCACGCCGGGACACTCGGAGACCGCCGCCTCGATTTCGGCCGGATAGATGTTGGCACCGCCACGCAAGACCATGTCGGCAAGGCGGTCGCCGAGATAGAGATAGCCTTCGGCGTCCAGCCGGCCGATGTCGCCGAGCGATTCCCAGCCATCGGCGCGCCGCTTCGGCTCGGCGCCGAGATAGTGATAGGTGGCGTCCTTGCCGTCATTGTTGAGGAAATAGATCTCGCCCGTCTCGCCCGGCGCGACGTCGTTGCCGTCCTCGCCGATGACACGCAGGCGCGCCATCTCGCCGATCTTGCCGACCGAGCCTTTATGCGTCAGCCATTCCGTGCCTGATATGATGCAGGAGCCCTGGCGTTCGGTGCCGCCATAGAGCTCCCAGATCCTGTCAGGTCCGAGCCAGGCGATCCAGTTTTCCTTCAGCCAGGGCGGCATCGGAGCGGCCATGTGAAACACGGTCTGAAGGCTGGAGACGTCGTAGGCGTTGCGCACGCTCTCCGGCAGCGCCCAGATCCGGTGCATCATGGTCGGCACGAAATTGACCCATTGCACGCGCTCTTGCGCGATTTGCCGCAGCGTCTCCTCGGCGTCGAACCTGGTAAGCCCGGTGAGCTTGCCGCCGGTGAACAGCGCATAGTGCGACACGATGAACGGCGCATTGTGATAGAGCGGACCGGGATTGAGCAGCGAGACCCCAAAGGGGATATTGAGCGGCGGCGCGGCGACCGTATCGGTCACCGCCGGCTGGTGATCGAGGATCACTTTTGGACGGCCGGTCGAGCCGCCGCTGGTCATGGCTTTCCAGTAGCGCGCCACCGGCGGATTGAGCGGCTCGTCCGAAAAACCCTCCGGCACGAAATCGGCAGGCAGGCGGTTCGGCGCATTCCAGTCCGCCTCGCCGCCGACCACCAGCGCAGGCTTGAGGATGTCGAGCACCGCGGCGGCTTCGCCGCGCGGCAGCCGCCACGACAGCGACGTCGGCGTCGCCCCGCACTTCCACACCGCGAAGGAGGTCTCGAAGAAGGCGTTGCCGTTAGGCAAGCCGATTGCGACAAAATCGCCCGGCTTCACGCCTTTCGCGGCAAACGCGCGCGCGCGGCGGTTGGCGCCGCGCTCGAGCTGGTCCCATGTCAGCGTGTCCTGTCCATGCTGGACGGCGATCGTGCCTTGCGGTTTGCGCTCCGCATACCAGCGCGGCACGTCGGACAGGGGCAGCAGCATCAGGCGTTTCCACTTCGTCTTCTTGGCGCCGCCTCAGAATGAGGCGCGGCGCGAGACGAAGTGTAACAGCCGGAGCCGAGCCTTCAAGACGTCTGCCTTCAAGACGCCCGGCCTCAAGCCATCAACGCTCCGCGCCGCAGCCGGGAATATCGAACAGCGCCGAAAGCCCGCATTTCGAGGTCAGCATCTTATCGCCGTCATGGCCGACGCCGGCGACGTCCCAGACCCTGTGATTGGGCGTGCCTTGGTCGCGTTTGGCCATCGCGTCCACATAGGCGTGACCCCTGGCGTAACGATAAGGCCCTTGCGCCTCCGCCATGCAGCTCTTGTCCAGCGCGGAATGTTTCGGATTGGTGTCGAGCGTGCCGAGCAGATAGATCACCTCGCGCTCGACATAGCGCTGCTCGAGTGCCGCCGGCGTCGCGTCGGCGAGATAGGGCGGCCGGTCGCCCATGCCGTATTTCCAGTTGTCGTAGCCGGGACAGGATGCGGCAATCTTCGGCAAGGGCCGCTCGGCGCTGAAATAGGCATAGGACGAGGGATTGGCGACGACGTAGCGGATCTCGATGTGCTGGCGCAACAAGGCCGCCTCGCCCTTGCCGGCAATCGCATAGCGCTGCACGACTTGGCCGCCGCCGGAATGCCCGGCCACCACGACCTGCTTCAGGTTCGGGAAGACGCGCCGTTCCGAGAGTTTTGCCAGGATCGCATCGAGTGCCTCGAACGAGGAGACCGGATTGGGCGCAAGCGCGGCATCGCCGCCCTCCCAGCCCTCCAGCGACCAGCGCAGCATGTCCTGCGGCAGCTTGTACGCTTCGATATCGATCTCGGCCAGGAATTGCGGCACGATCATCAGCGCGGCCTTGCCGTCGTCGCCCGCTGCTGCCTGCGCGTTGTTGGCCGATATGTAATATTCGTCCGCATTGCGCAGCCGTCCATGCAGCATGATGATCGCGCGCGAGATCGCGGGCTGCGGCAGCGACCAGTCGCGGGAGAGGTAGAGCGGCAGCATTCCCCGGCCGCCGACCGAGAGCCGCGCATCGCCGATGGCCTTGACCGGCTTGCGGTTGGGTGCGTCTTCGTCCGCCGCGAAGGCGTGGCCGCAGATCAGCACCAAAGCGAGTGTGGCAAGACAGGCCAGCGCTCTCATGACGGATAGTCCCCTTCGTATTCACATCGATGAAAGTCTAAACGCATCAGGTGCCGCGCGGCTGTGACTGCCGCGCCACGTCAAGCAAAAAATGTCAGCATTGCGGCCATGAAATTCCCGGGTTCCATGGGTGACAAGCCGGCGATAAAGGGGCAAAAATCCGGCTCGACTCAGTTCGGGTTGAGTTTGGCAAGGAATGCTCTCGTAGAATGTCGATTGTGGTTGCATCGCGTCGTGCGGCGCTTCTCGTTGCCGCAGCAGGATTTTTTCTGCTGACGGCGTCGCATGCCCAGGCGCAATGGTGGAAGCGCGCGCCGGTTGATTTCGAGGAATGCGCCGACGCCGCCGAGAAGGCCGCAACCAAGGCCGAGAAGACATCAGCGCTCGCCGATTGCAACGCCAAGTTCGCCGGCCGCCGCAAGGCCGGCGGCGGCTATGCCTATTACGACTTCCTCCAGGATCGCACTTTCGACATCGCCGGCCCCAACCCGACGCCGGACGAGCAGAAGAAGATCGACGAAACCTACACCGCCTATCTCGCCAATCAGCGCCGCAGCGATGAAGCGGCCCAGACCGCCATGCGTCAGCAGCGCGAGCAGCAGGAGCAACAGGCGCAGCAGCTCCAGCAGGTCGCGCTGCGAACCGAGGTCGCGCGCGTGCCCGTGCCGGTGGAGCGGCCGAAAGTCCTTCAGACCATCGGCCAGCGGCCGAAGGGTGCGCCCTGCGCCAAGGGCTCATTCTCCTGCGAATGGCCGCGGCTGTCGGAAAGCTTGAACGATCTGAAGAAGCTGTTCAACCCGACGCCGAGCAAGCCGGCGAAGAAGGGCTGAGTTTCTCGCGCGGACTTGTAGGGTGGGCAAAGGCGCGCCCTTCGCGCCGTGCCCACGTGATCGATGTGGTGGGCACGCTTCGCTTTGCCCACCCTACGAGAGCGTCCCGCTTTAGTTTGGCTGCTTCTTCTTGCTGCGCTTCGGTTTGACTACCGGCGCATCCGCCGGCGCCGTTGTTGTCGGCGAACTGCCCAACTGCGACCTGCTCTCCTGCAATCGCCTGTCATAGCCGGGCGAGTTCATGACCGTCGGCGGCCTTGCGTAAGCGAGCGTCGACACACCGCAAAGCGCGGCCAGCGCGAGCCCTATCATTAGACAACGCCTCATCGCGCTTCTCCCTTGCACTCAAGCGACCCCACGAATCTGCTGCGGCGTCAGCCCCGGCGGGCCGTTGCCCGCGCTCTCCGCCTCCTTGATCAGCGCAACAATGCGGCGCATCAGCGGCACGGCGACCTTGTTCTGCTCGGCAAGCGCAATGACCGCTCCTTGCAGATAGTCGATCTCGGTCTTGCGGCCTTGTTTCAGATCCTGCCACATCGAGGAGCGCGCCTCGGGATCGATTTTCATCGTGCGCCCCAGGATCGCGTTGAAGATCATGTCGGGCAGCCGCAGCATTGTCGGCGTCCACCTCATCGGGATCGGCGTCGCGGAGACCGGCGCGATGCCGGCGGCTTTCAGCACCGCCACGCCTTCCGCCATCTGGTCGGCGAACAGCCTTCGCCAGTCGCGATTGGCCAGTTGCGCGGCAAGCGGCATGTCGGACAATGCGCTGAGCGCGTTGTTCAAATTGATGATCAGCTTGCCCCATTGCACGCCGGAGATGTCACCGCTCGCGCGCATGGCGAGGCCCGGCACCGACAACCCCGCAGCCGTATTCGCCTCGTCCTCTCCGACATGGATGTCTCCGGAGGTCGAGCGGTGAAACCGCCCCTCGCCCATTGCGATCACGTTGAACGGCACCATGCCGGCGAGCACGCGACGGCCGCCGAGACGCTCGCGCAGGACCGCGACATTGCCGACACCGTTTTGCAAGGAGATGATGACGGCATCCTGCGGCGCATGCTGCGCGATCTGGTCCGCGACATCGGCAGTGTCGGCGCTTTTCACCGTCACCAGCACGATGCCGGCGCTATGGAAGATCGCAGGGTCCTCTGACAGCGCAAGCTGGCCCGGGCCGAGCTTCTTCTCGGATCCGTCGAAATCGGTCAGTCGCAGGCCGAACCGCTCGATCTCGGTCTTCACCCGCGGCCGCACCAGCAGCGCGACGCGGCGGCCTGAGACCGCCAACTGGCCTCCGACAAAACAGCCGATCGCGCCTGCGCCAGCCACCACGATCGGTCGATCCGTCACCACCAGACCTCGCTCTCCCCTTAACGACCAGCCTTCGATAGCAGAGGCAGCTCCGGCTGCCCATCGCGGTTGCGACGCATTCGCCTTGTAACCGTCATGAGAGCCCCATATGTTTTCGCCCCGGGGGCAGTCAGCGGCGAGCGATCGCCGACGAGAACGCCAAAGGAGAGCACCATGGGTCTACTCGATGTCCTCAACGGCATGCAGAACGGCCCGCACGGCCAGAGCACGCCGAGTTCACAGCAATCCTCCGGCGGCATGTCGCCAATGACGATGGCGATCATCGCCCTGCTTGGGTGGAAGGCATTCAAGCATTTGACGGCGGGCCAGCCCGGCGCGGCACCGCAGCCATCTCCGACGCCGACGCACCTGCCCCCGCCGGTGAATGCGGGTGCTGGCGGCGGCCTCGGGGGCGCGCTCGGTGGAGGCGGCGGCCTCGGTGACCTGCTCAAGGGCGGCCTCGGCGGCCTGCTCGCGGGCGGCGCGGCCGGCAGCGTGCTGAGCGGCGGGCTCGGCGATCTCCTCAACCAGCTTCAGCAGGGCGGCCACAGCGAGACCGCGAATACCTGGGTCGGCAAGGGCGAAAACAAGGCGATCGCGCCCGGCGATCTCGCCAACGCGCTCGGCGCCGACCAGATCGAGAGCCTGTCCGCCCAGAGCGGATTGTCGCGCGACGAACTGCTCTCCGGCCTCAGCCAGTATCTGCCGAAGGTGATCGACCATCTGACGCCGGATGGACGGCTGCCGACCGAGAACGAGCTTTCGGGTCGAATCTGATTTTAGTCAAAGCAAGGGGAGCACTGACATGAGCATGGGCGGCCTGTTGTGGATCATCGTCGTCGGCTTCGTCGCCGGCCTCATCGCGCGCTGGCTGGCGCCGGGACCGAACAACCCGAGCGGCTTCATCCTCACCACCATCCTCGGCATCGTCGGCGCGTTTCTGGCGACGTTCATCGGCCAGGCCATCGGGCACTACAGCCCCGACGAGGGCGCCGGCTTCATCATGGCCACGATCGGCGCAGTGGTGGTGCTGTTCATCTGGCACCGGCTGGTGGCGAGCGGCGTGATCAAGGGGTAGCGGCTCGAAGCGCCGGATGGAGGCACGCCGTCGCCTTACACTCCGTCATTGCGAGGAGCTCTTGCGACGAAGCAATCCAGACTATTCCCTTGGAGGGATTCTGGATTGCTTCGCTCCGCTCGCAATGACGAGCTCACGTAATCAAATGCATCCCCGCATCCATGCGCACGACCTCGCCGGTCATGTTGCTCGACGCCGGCATCGCCAGGAAGCAGACGAGCTGCGCGATGTCATCCGCAGTCGAGGCGACCTTCAGCGGCACCTTCGCCACCACGCTGTCGCGCACCTGCTTGGCGCCGGCCTCGCCGCGGCCCTTGGTGAACCAGGGCGTGTCGATATAGCCGGGACACACGGTATTGACGCGGATCAGCGGCGCCAGCGCGCGCGACAGCGACAGCGTCATGGTGTTCAGCGCGCCCTTGCTCGCGGCATAGGCGATCGACGAGCCGACCCCGCTGATGCCGGCGACCGAGGAGATGTTGACCACCGCCGACGGCCGTCCCGACGCCTTCGATCCGGCCTCGAGCAGGCCGCGCGCCGCGCGCACCATCTGGAACGGCCCGATGGTGTTGACGCCGTACAGCCGCTGGAAATCTTCCGCGGACAATCCGTCGAGATCGGCATGGGCGACATGCTTGGTGGTGCCGGCATTGTTGACGAGGATGTCGAGCCGGCCCCAGCCGGCCGCAGCCGCCACGATTTTTCGGCAGTCGTCGTCCTTCGACACGTCGCCCTGCGCAACCAGCACCTCGGCCGCGCCGGCCTTGCGGCAGAGCTCTGCCGTGACCTCGGCTTCGGTCTTGCTCGACGAATAGTTGATGACGAGCCGCGCCCCACTCCGCGCGAGAATTTCCGCGGTCGCAGCACCAAGTCCGGATGCGGACCCCGTCACGATCGCGCACAAACTGTCCTTTGCCATCCGGATTTCCTTCCCTTTGTAAGTTGTCGGCGCCCTGTTTAGCGAGTTTGCCGCGCCCTGCAAATCGAGCAAACTCCGCTAAGCGGAATTAGCCTCCCACGGCCCTTGCGCCTATGCCCGCGCCGCGGGTTGACCTGCGATCAACGCTTGTCAGGGCCATGGCTTTTTCGGATCATCGGGCGCAAGAAGAGATCGCGCGCCGGCCCGTCAGGCGGAACGCGCCAATGGCAAAACACGGGGAACGCTGTGGCGGAGAGTGACAATATCGTCGTCGAGACCGCGGAGAAAATCTTCGCCGATCTCGCCGATCCGCAAACCATCAACAACGACAAGAAGAATTCGTGGCAGGCGCCGCTGTGGCAGGCACTGAGCGAAGCCGGCTTGCCCCTGTCCTGGGTGCCCGACGATCTCGGCGGCTCCGGCGCGAGCCTTGCCGACGGTTTTGCCTTGCTCAACGCGGCCGGCCGCTTCGCGGTCGCGGTTCCCCTGGCCGAGACCATGCTCGCAGGCTGGCTGCTGGCGCAGGCGAAGATCTCTTCCCCCGAAGGCGAGATGACGGTGTTGCCGGCCTCCCCGAAGGACCGCATCACCCTTGATGCCGACGGCGCGCTCTCCGGCCGCTGCCGCGGCGTGCCCTTTGCGAAAACCGCCAAACATTTTGCGGTGCTGGCGCACGGCAAGGATGGCGTTTCCATCGCGTTGGTCGATGCGAGCAAGGGCCGGATCGAATCCGGCCTCAATGTCGGCTACGACCACAGCGATACCGTGACGCTCGACAAGGTCCAGCCCGTCACCATCAAGACCGCCCCTGATGGCTTTGACCAGACCACGCTCATGCTGATGGGCGGCGTCGCGCGCAGCCTTCAGATCGCGGGCGCGCTGGAATCCCTGCTCGACATTTCCGTGCGCTATTCCAACGAGCGCGTTGCCTTCGAGAAGAAGATCTCGAAATTCCAGGCGGTGCAGCACAACCTCGCCCGCCTCGCCGGCGAATCCGCCGCGGCGCTTGCGGCGGCGACCTCGGCGGCCGATGCGATTGCCAATGCAAAGTCCTTCGACGACGAAGTCTACCTCGAAGCCGCCTCCGCAAAGATCCGCTGCGCAGAAGCCGCGGAGAAAGGCGGCGCCATCGCCCATCAGGTGCACGGCGCGATCGGCTTCACCAGCGAGCACATCCTGCACCGCTTTTCGCTGCGGGCGCTCGCATGGCGCGACGATTTCGGTTCGGAGAGCCATTGGGCCGTCGAGCTCGGCAAGCTCGTCGCCAAGCGTGGCGCCGACGAATTGTGGCCGCTCGTGGCGTCGCGCTGACCGGGAGACGAAACACATGACCGCTGCCCTCCGTTTCGATCCGATCCGCCTGCCCGAGAAGTGCGAGCAATTGCGCAAGGAAGTGCGCGCCTTCCTCGCCGAGGAAATTGCCGCCGGCACCTTTGATCCGCACAAGCCCAACCGCGAAGACACCGACGCGCCGGAATTTTCCCGCCGGGTCGGCGCCAAGGGTTGGCTCGGCATGACCTGGCCGAAGAAATATGGCGGCCAGGAGCGCTCTTTCCTCGAACGTTACGTCGTGACGGAAGAGATGCGCGTCGCCAACGCGCCGACGCGGCGCTTCTTCGTCGCCGACCGCCAGAGCGGGCCGGTGCTGATCAAATACGCGCCCGAGCATATCAAGATGGATATCCTGCCGCGCATCTGCCGCGGCGAGATCTGCTTTGCCATCGGCATGAGCGAGCCGAACTCCGGCTCCGACCTGTTTGCCGCGAAGACACGCGCGACCAGGACCAACGGCGGCTATCTCATCAACGGCACCAAGATCTGGACCTCGTCGGCGCACATCGCCGACTACATGATCGCGATCTTCCGGACGTCGCAGCCGACCAAGGAAAACCGCCGTCACGGCCTGACGCAGTTTCTGGTCAAGATGAAGCAGCCTGGCATTCAGGTGAACCCGATCGGGCAGATCACCGGCCAGCACGAGTTCAACGAGGTCGTGTTCACCGACTTCTTCGTGCCCGAGGATCACGTGCTCGGCGAAGTCGACGGCGCCTGGAAGCAGGCGACATCGGAGCTGGCCTATGAGCGCTCCGGTCCCGAGCGCTTCCTCGAAACCTACTACGTGCTGACTGAGCTGGTGCGCGCGGTCGGGCCGAACCCGGATACGCGCAGCGCCGAAGGTATCGGCCGCCTGGTCGCGCAGCTCCACACCATGCGCCGGATGTCGGTCTCGGTTGCCGGCATGTTGCAAGCCGGCAAGGAGCCGGTGGTGGAAGCGTCCATCGTCAAGGACATCGGCACGGTCTGGGAGCAGCAGCTTCCGCATCGCGTGCGCGACCTTGCAGCTTTCGTCGAGGAGACCGCGACCAACCGCGAGACGCTGGAGCGGCAGCTCGACTTCGCCATCAAGACCGCACCGAAACTCACCATCCAGGGCGGCACCACCGAGGTGCTGCGCGGCATCATCGCCCGCGGACTTGGTTTGCGCTAGTCATTCGAGGATCATCATGAGCACCTACAAAGATATCGGCGTCGAGAAGGTCGGACACGTCGGCACGATCGAGATCCGCCGCCCGCCGCTGAACTTCTTCGACATCTCGCTGATCAACCAGATCGCGGATGCGCTCGACGAGTTCGACCGCGACATCGAGATCCGGGCCTCCGTTCTCTCCGCACAGGGCAAGGCATTCTGCGCCGGTGCCAATTTCAAGGATCCGGCGCGGCAGGAGCAGGAGGCGCGCGAGGCCGATAAAGCCGCGAAGGGCGATCCGGCCGACAGCCTCGGCGCGATCAATCATCTCTACATCCAGGCCGTCCGCATCTTCCGCGCCAAGAAGCCGATCGTCGCCGCCGTGCAGGGCGCCGCCATCGGCGGCGGACTCGGGCTCGCGGTGTCGGCGGACTTCCGCGTTACCTGCCCCGAAGCGCGCTTCGCCGCGAATTTTACAAAGCTCGGCTTCCATCCCGGCTTCGGGCTGACGACGACGTTGCCGGAACTGATCGGCAAGAACAACGCCGAGCTGATGTTCTACACCAGCCGCCGCGTCACCGGCGAAGAGGCATTGAAGTGGGGCCTCGCCAACGAGCTGGTGCCACAGGACCAAGTGAAGGCGGCCGCGATGAAGCTCGCCGGCGAGATCGCCGAATGCTCCCCGCTCGGCCTCCTCTCCACCCGCGCGACGATGCGCGCCGGATTGGCGGACCGCGTCATGGCCCAGACCAACCACGAACTCGCCGAGCAGACGCGGCTCCGCGCGACGGAAGATTTCAAGGAAGGCGTGAAGGCCACGGAAGAACGGCGCGCGGCGAATTTCAAGGGGAGGTAGCTTCTTCGGGGAAGGACTCCTCTTTCTTCCTTCTCCCCTTGTGGGAGAAGGTGGCGCGAAGCGCCGG
>NZ_JADPJH010000034.1:725715-750446 GCF_023073315.1 Bradyrhizobium sp. 1
TTTAACCGTGCCTCGCAACGAGCGCATCGACGATCGTCACGCCCTGCCCTTCCGGATGCACCAGCACCGGATTGAGCTCGATCTCCGCGATCTCGTTCGCATGGCGCGCGGCGAGCACTGAGATATCCGCGATCAACTGCGCCAGCGCCAAAACATCCGCCTTCGCCGCTCCGCGAAATCCGTTCAGCAGCGGAGCAGCCTTCAGGCCCGCCAGCATCGCGCCGGCCTCTTCCGCGCCAACCGGCGCGGGGCGGTAGACGACGTCGCGGAACAGTTCTGTGATGATGCCGCCGAGCCCAACCATCACCATCGGCCCAAAGGTCTTGTCCATCATCGTACCGACGATGATCTCGACACCTCGCTTCGCCATCGGCCCCAGCAGCACGCCCTGGATTGCTGCCTCCGGGCGATGTTTCCGTGCGTTATTCAGCAGCGCCTCGAACGCCAGAAACACCTCGCCCTTGGTGGCGATATTGACGCGCACACCTCCAACCTCGCTCTTGTGCGCGATATCGGGCGACTGGATCTTCATCACCATGGGAAAGCCGACGCGGGCAACGGCCGCATCGATCTCGCTCTTATCCTTCACCAGCACCTCGTCGGGCAGCGCGATACCGGCGGCGCGGAGCAAGGTCTTGCTGTCGGCCTCGGACAGCACCGGCGAGGTCAGATGCGCGGAGAGATCGCGCGCCGGCAGCCGTGCTTCGTCCGCGGGCTTCGGCAGGCTGAACTTCCCGTAGTCGACGATCTGCCGCAAGGCAACGCCGGCATGGGTGAGGCCCGAGAGCACCACGACACCGGATTTCGCGAGATCGTGCCGGGCGAAATCCGACGGCACCGTGTAGGAATAGAACAGCACCGGCTTCTTCTGCGTCGCAAGCACCGGCTTCAGCTCGGCTTCCTTGAAGGGCCTGCGCACCTCGCTCGACAGTGACAGCAGGACCAGAACCGCATCGACCTCGTCGGAAGACGTCAGCAGATCGACGCTCTTTTGCAGACCGCCCGAGGTGACGCCTTGCGCCGTGACATCGATCGGGTTGCGAGCCGTGCCATAGGATGGCATCAGCTTCTTGATGTCAGCCTGCACCGCTTCTGAAAGCTCCGGGACCCGCAAGCCATGGAGTGCCACGGCATCGGCACCCCAAATGCCGGCGCCGCCCGACACCGTCACCACAGCGACCCGATCGCCTCGAGGCAACGGATTGCTCGCCAGCACCGCAGCGATCGTCAGCGCCTCGTCGAGATCGTTGGAAACGATGAAACCGTACTTTGCGAACACGGCGTCATAAGCCGCCGACCAGCCGGCCATGCTCGCCGTATGCGAGGCCGCCGCCCGCTCCCCGGCGCCGGAGCGGCCGACTTTCGTCACGATGACGGGCTTTTTCATCTCCGCGGCGCGGCGCGCGGCGACAAGGAATTTGTCGACGTCGCGGATGCCCTCGATGAACAGGAGGATCACGTCGGTCGCGGCGTCCTGCACCATGTAATCCAGGAACTCGCCGGCGCCGAGATCGGATTCGTTGCCGGCGCTGACGACGTAGCTGACGGCGATGCCGAGCGCCCTCGCGCGGTGATAATAGGCAAAGCCGATCCCGCCGCTCTGCGCGACGATGCCGATCCGTCTTGTCGTGGCGACGAGCGGCACGACGCCCGGTTTGACGTCCACGGCCGGACTGAACGTTGCCGCCACGCGCTGCACCTGGCTGAAAAAGCCCTCGGCATTCGGACCCGAGATCCGCATGCCCGTGCGCTTCGCCAGCGCCGCGATCGCATCCTGCATCGTCGCGCTGTCGCCGCCCTCCTCCGCAAAGCCGGAAGAGATGATCACGGCGTTCTTGACGCCGGCGGCGGCGCATTGTTCGAGCGCCGGCAGCACCGCGCGCGCCGGAATGATGACGACCGCGAGATCGATCGGCGCGCCGATCTCAGCGATCGATTTGTAGCAGGCGAGACCCTCGATATCGGCGTAGTTCGGGTTCACCGGATAGATCTTTCCGGGATACTCGTTCTTGCGCAGCATCGACAGTAGCCGCCCCGGAATCTTCTCGTGATCGCGGGAGGCGCCGATCAGCGCGATGCTTGCGGGTGCGAAGAAGCTGTCGAGCGGATGCGGCATGGCGTGATCTCTTTCTTGTTCTTCTTACACCCGCCCCACGTGCGATCCGTCGTCCTGAGGCGTGAGCCGCACGATGCGGAGCAACGTGCAGCGAGCCTCGAGGGATGAGCGGCCCCGCTGGTGGCCGCCGCCCTTCGAGGCTTGCCGAAGAGGCGGGCACCTCAGGGTGACGGATTACGATGAAGGGATCAACTGACGCGGAAGATTACGCCGCCCAAAAGGAACTCATTGCCTGCCACCGCAAGCCCCTTCGCTCTGGCCGCATGCAGCACGCCCGCTACATCAGCGACCCGAAACTCCAGCGCGCTCATGATCTCGCTGGCGCCCTTCACGAAGCGAAAGGTTGCGTTGGGCAGCTTCAAATCAGAGCCATCGGCCGCAACACCGATGATCTTCCCCCAGTGCTCCGCCAGCCCCTGCGGATCCGGGCTCTGCATCTCCACGCCTGTCAGCGTCTGCGTCACGTCCTTGCGGATGAAGTTTTGCCAGTTCGGCCCGGCCGGCGGATACGCACCCCAGATGTCGTCGCTGCCTTCGGTGTGGTTGAACTCGATGAAGGCGGCGCGGCAGTCGCGCGGGTGGAGCTGGACGCCGTGATAGGGCGCGTGATCGATCACGTTCGCGGTGCGCACACCAAGCGCATTGGCGTTGCGGCCGCGCTCGTCGGGATCGTTGCAGCAGAAGATCGCCATGTAGCCGCCGCGGCCGCCGGACTTCTCGATGAAGCGGCCTGCGGTGGTGCCGTCCTGGAACGGCGCGACCACCTCCAGCATGATGGTGTCGACCGGGAGCAGCGCGTTCTCCAAGCCGTATTTCGCGACATTGCCGTCCTGGTAACAGACGGCAAGACCCATGATCCCGGCAATGTCGGAGATGACAGGCGCGAGCTGCGGCGCGACCAGACAGATCTGCCGCAACCGCATATAGGGCGCCACGGTCATGCGCCCCTAAAAGTCGGCTTGCGCTTTTCGACGAAAGCTTTTGCGGCCTCCTTGTGGTCTTCGGTGTCGCTACAGCGGGTGTGATGGATCGCCTCGCCGTCGAAGCAATCCTCCAGCGCCAGATGCTCGGCGTTGTTGATGTTGCGCTTGATGAAGCCGAGCGCGATCGATGGCCCCTGTGCCAGCGACAGGGCGAGCTCGTGCGCGGCGGTCTCGATCTCGGCATCGGGCACGACTTTCGTCACCATGCCGATCGCATGCGCTTCCTTCGCGGTGAGCACCGGCGACATCAGATAGAGTTCACGCGCCCGCGCGCTGCCGAGCAGCTGCGTCAGGAAATAGGTGCCGCCGTAATCGCCGGAGAAGCCGACCTTGGCGAAGGCGGTGGTGATCTTGCAGGACTCGGAGGCAATGCGCAGATCGCAGGACAGCGCCATCGAAAGGCCGGCGCCAGCTGCAGCGCCGTCAAGCTGGGCCACCACGGGTTTCGGCATCTGGTGCAGGATGCGCGATACTTCCATGCCGCGGCGGAGGTTTGCCATTTTCACCTCGAACGGCAGCGGTGCGCGGCCTGCGGCCATCGACTTGACGTCACCGCCGACACAGAACGAGCCGCCGGCGCCCTTGAACAGCACCGCGCGCACCTCGGGATCGTCAGCCGCGCGTCGCGCCGCCTCGACCAATCCTGCGACCATTTCAGGATTGAGCGCATTCTTCCGCTCGGGACGGTTCATCGTGATGGTGAGCAGCCCGCCTTCGAGCTTTTGCAGGACCATGTCGTTCATGGGACGTCTCCCTTGTTGTTGTTTTGCTCGGTCAATCGCCACACTTGTCATTGCGAGGAGCGAAGCGACGAAGCAATCCAGACTGTCTCTGCGGAAACATCTCTGGATTGCTTCGCTTCGCTCGAAATGACGAGGCTTATTTTTTCACCAGCGGGCAGCGCGACTGCTCCAGCGACTGGAACGCCTCGTTACCGGGCACGGTGGCGAGCAGCTTGTAATCGTCCCAGCGGCCCTTCGACTCCGACGGCTTCTTCACCTCGAACAGGTACATGTCGTGAAGCATGCGGCCGTCCTCGCGGATCTTGCCGTTCTTGGCGAAGAAGTCGTTGATCGGCGTTTCCTTCATCACCTTGATGACAGCGGCCGAGTCGGTCGTGCCGGCCGCCTTCACGGCCTTCAAATAGTGCGTGACGGAGGAGTAGACGCCGGCCTGTGCCGAGGTCGGCGGCCGCTTCATGCGCTCCGTAAAGCGCTTCGAGAATGCGCGCGTGTCGTCGTTGAGGTCCCAGTAGAAGGCCTCCGCCAGCAGCAGCCCCTGCGCCGTCTCCAGGCCGATCGAGTCGATATCAGTGACGAAAGCGAGCAGCGGCGAGACCTTCTGGCCGCCTTTGGTGATACCGAACTCGGCCGCCTGCTTGATGGCGTTGACGGTGTCGCCGCCAGCGTTGGCGAGACCAATCACCTTGGCCTTGGAGGCCTGGGCCTGCAGCAGGAACGACGAAAAATCCGACGTGTTGAGCGGATGACGCACGGCGCCGAGCACCTTGCCGCCGGTCTTGGTGACGACGGCGCTGGTGTCCTTCTCCAGGTCCTGGCCGAAGGCGTAATCGGCGGTCAGGAAGTACCAGGTGTCGAGGCCCGACTTCACGGCCGCAAGGCCGGTCACGTTGGCCTGACCGTAGGTATCGAACACATAGTGGATGGTGTAGGGACCGCAGGCCTCGTTGGTGAGACGGATCGAGCCCGGGCCGTTGAACATGATGATCTTGTTGCGCGCTTTCGCGATCTCGCCGGCGGCAAGCGCGGTCGCCGAGGCCGCGACGTCGTAGATCATCTCGACGCCCTGGTTGTCGAGCATGTCGCGGGCGATGTTGGCGGAGAGGTCGGCCTTGTTCTGATGGTCGGCGGCCAGCACCTGGATCTTGCGTCCGAGCACCTCGCCGCCAAAGTCCTCAACGGCCATCTTCGCCGCGGTCTCGCTGCCAGGGCCGGTGATATCGGCATACAGGCTCGACATGTCGAGGATGCCGCCGATCTTCAACGGCGGCTTGTCCTGGGCCTGCGCAGCGGCACTCGCACTCAGGGCAAACGCTGCGGCAAAAATGCCCGACAAAATATGCTTCATCGAAAAAGACCTCCCTTGATCGCCTGGCTCTGATGGCGGCTTGGTTATTGCTCTTGGCAATCGCTGTTGCCGCAATCATGCCGCATGCGCGACAGGGCAGCAAGCGCGCGGAACGTTGCGAGCGCACATTGCCGCGCATGTTTTCCGCAAAGCGGAATGGTGGGGTACGGACAAATGCTTCCACGTCATTGCGAGCGCAGCGAAGCAATCCAGAGTCTTTCCACGGAGACGGTATGGATTGCTTCGCTGCGCTCGCAATGACGGAGTGTGAGGAAGCCTCTTCGCGATCCGCTACGCCTGGGCTAAAGCTAGAGAATAGCGCAACCTCTCCGGGCAACGTGACGCGACTGCTTCATATCATCGTCGCATGTCTTCTCGCCGCGAATCGCGCTGCGTTCGCCGCGCCGTGTCAGTTCGAATCGCAAGGCGAGGGCCGCGTCGCCGCTATCGTCGATGCGCGCGGCGTCCGCCTCGACGACGGACGCGAAATCCGCCTCACCGGAATCGAACCGACGGCGACAACGAAGCAGGCGCTGACATCGCTGCTCGCCGGCCGCGACGTCGTCCTGCGGAGTGCGGACGATACGCCCGACCGCTACGGCCGCCAGGGCGCGCTCGTCTTCATTCGGGACAGCGAGGCATCGGCGCAGGCGACGCTACTCGCCCAAGGCGACGCCCTCGTTTCCGCCGAAATCACCGACAAGGACTGCGCGGCGGCCCTGATGGCGGCGGAGGCCGAGGCGCGGCGCCAAAAAAAGGGCAACTGGGCTGACCCGTCGGCCATAAAAAACGCGGAAAGTCCGGACGATATTTTGCCCGGGATCGGGCGCTTTCTTGTGGTCGAAGGCAAAGTCCTGTCAGTCCGGCAAGCTGGGGCAATGACCTACCTCAACTTCGGACGGAACTGGACACGCGGCTTTGCGGTGACTATTTCAAAACGCGCGTTACCGGCGTTCGAAAACGCCGGTGTGACCCTTAAGTCCCTGGAAAATAAACGTATTCGAGTCCGGGGCTGGGTTGAGGGGACTGTGGGGCCGCGTATCGAAGTGCGTCTCTTGGGACAGGTTGAGTTGCTGGGCGCAAACGAGCCTACTGGGGTACGGCCTTAAGGCCAGGGCACGGGTTAAGTGACGTGAATGGGGTGCTAGAACGGCACGGACGAGGCGAACGCCGCCGCCTGCGGGCAGCGCCGGCCGCGCTATGCCTTGTGCTGGGCACGGCCCTCGCCGGTTGCGGCGACATGGGCCGGTTCCAGACCGCGGCAGTTCCGCCGACCGTCGCCCTCCCCAAGCCGAAGCCGGCCGTCGCACAGACCCCCGCCACCGAAAAAGAACACGAGCGCATCCTGGCGAGCTATGGCGGCGCCTATGACGACCCCCGGCTCGAATCATTGGTGACCAAGACCGTCGACCGCCTCGTCGCCGCCTCTGATCGGCCAGACCAGGGCTACAGGGTCACCATCCTCAATTCCGGCGCGGTGAACGCCTTCGCGCTGCCGAACGGCCAGCTCTATGTCACGCGCGGACTTCTTGCGCTTGCGAGCGACACCTCGGAATTGTCCTCCGTGCTCAGCCACGAGATGGCGCATGTGCTGTCCAAGCACGCCGCGATGCGCGAGGATCAGGCGCGCCAGGCCGCGATCGTCACCCGCGTCGTCACCGACATGAGCAACGATCCTGACCTGACCGCGCTCGCGCTCGCCAAGACCAAGCTCACCATGGCGAGCTTTTCGCGTAACCAGGAGTTCGAGGCTGACGGCATCGGCGTCGGCATCTCCGCCAAGGCACATTTCGACCCTTATGGCGCGGCCCGCTTCCTCTCCGCGATGGAGCGCAATGCCGAGCTGAAGGCCGGCAAGACCTCGCTCGATCCGCGCGCGCAGGATTTCACCTCGTCGCATCCGGCAACGCCCGAGCGCGTTCAGAACGCGCAAACCATTGCACGGCAATATGCGGCGCCCGAGGGCGCGGAGCGCGACCGCGAGACCTATCTCGCCGCGATCGACAATCTCGTCTATGGCGAAGACCCCAGCGAGGGGTTTGTCCGCGGCCGCCGCTTCCTGCACCCAAAGCTCGGCTTCACCTTCCAGGCGCCCGACAATTTCACGCTCGACAACACCGCGCAGGCGGTGATTGGCGTGCGCGACGGCGGCTCGCAGGCGATGCGCTTCGACGTCGTGCGCGTGCCGGCCGAACAGTCGCTTGGCGATTACCTCAATTCCGGCTGGATGGAGGGCGTCGAGAAGGCGTCCACCGAGGACGTCACCATCAACGGTTTCCCGGCCGCGTCCGCCACCGCCAAGGGCGATCAATGGGCGTTCAAGGTCTATGCGCTGCGCTTCGGCAGCGACGTCTACCGCTTCATCTTCGCGGCACGGCAGAAGTCGACCGAGAGCGAGCGCAACGCGCGCGAGACCGTCAATTCATTCCGCCGCCTGACGCTGGACGAGATCCAGGCCGCGCGCCCGCTGCGCATCAAGGTCATCACCGTGCAGCCCGGCGACACCGTGGAATCGCTCTCGCACCGCATGGCCGGCGTCGATCATCCCGCCGAGCGTTTTCGTGTGCTGAACGGGCTCGATCGCACAGCGCAGGTGAAGGTGCGGGACCGCGTGAAGGTTGTCGCGGATTGAGGCGCGCGGACTACCGCGCCTTTTCCTTCAAATACGCGATGATATCCGCGCGATCCTGCGCCTCCGGCACATCGAAAAACATCTTGGTTTCCGCAACCATGGCCTGCGGGCCGGCCAGCCATTTGTCGAGATTGTCCTCGGTCCAGACGATCCCCGAGTTCTTCAGATCAGGCGAGTAGTCGTAGCCGGGAACGCTGCCCGCCTTGCGCCCCACAACGCCCTTGTGCATCGGGCCGACGGCGTTCTCGTTGATCGCGTGGCAATCTGCGCAGCCCTTGTAGAGCGTCTGGCCGCGCGCGACGTTGCCTGTGGCGTGGGCAAGTCCGGTCGAGCAAACAATCGCGATGGTGGCAAAGGCCAGACTTGCAAAGCTTCGCTGGTGAACGGAATTGGACCGGAATTTCATGGAATCTCCTGCATGCGTCACCGCAAACAGGATCGTCCGGCCAAAGTTTTATTCCCGTCCGCGGAGCGCTCTTTAAGCGCCCGCGTCCATATCGCCGGCCTCGCGCTGGCCGCTGAGCCAGAGCGCGAGCAGCGTCCAGAACGCGCCTGACAGCAGATACGCACCTGAGGCGATGACGCCGAGATTGGTCGCGAGCAGCAGCGCGACGAGCGGAGCAAAACCGGCGCCGAACAGCCAGGCCATGTCGGAGGTCAGCGCCGAGGCCGTGTAGCGGTAAGCCTGCTTGAAATTCGAGGCGATCGCGCCCGAGGACTGGCCGAAGGAGAGACCCAGCAGGATGAAGCCGATCACCATGTAGATAGTCTCGCCGAACGCGCCGGCATCCAGCAGCTGCGGGGCAAAGCCGCTATAGATCGCGATCGCGATCGCCGATCCCATCAGCAGCGACTTGCGACCGACGCGGTCGGCGATGATGCCGGAGAGCACGATGGCGCCGACGCCGAACACGGCGGCGACCATCTCGATGATCAAAAAGCGCACGGGACTTTCGCGGGTGAACAGGAACACCCAGGACAGCGGAAATACCGTGACCATGTGGAACAGCGCAAAACTCGCCAGCGGCGCGAACGCACCGAGCATGATGTTCTGGCCTTCGCGCGCGACCGTCTCTGAGATGCGCGAGGGTTGGAGTTCGCGGGTCTCGAACAGCGAGGCATATTCTTCGGTCGTCACCATGCGCAGGCGCGCGAACAGCGCCACAACGTTGATGGCAAAGGCGACGAAGAACGGATAGCGCCAGCCCCAGTCGAAGAAGTCGTCGGCCGAGAGGTTGCCGGCGAAATAGGCGAACAGCGCGCTCGCCACGATCAGCCCGAGCGGGGCGCCGAGCTGCGGCACCATCGCGTACCAGCCGCGCTGGGAAGGCGGCGCGTTCAGCGCCAGCAGCGAGGCCATGCCGTCCCAGGCGCCGCCCCAGGCCAGACCCTGCGCGATACGCGCCAGCGCCAGCAGCCAGATCGCCGCAACGCCGATGTCGTGATAGCCGGGCAGGAACGCCAGCGCGACGGTGGCGGTGCCGAGCAGGAACAGCGCCGAGACCAGCTTGGCCGTTTTGCCGTATTCCCGGTCGACCGTCATGAAAATAACGGTGCCGATCGGTCGGGCCACGAAGGCCAGCGAGAAGATCATGAAGGAATAGAGGGTGCCGGTCAGTTCGCTCGTGAACGGGAACACCAGGCGCGGGAACACGATCACCGAGGCGATCGCGTAGACGAAAAAGTCGAAGAATTCCGAGGTGCGGCCGATGATGACGCCGATGGCGATCTCGCCGGGACTGGCCTGGTCGTGGCCGTGCTCGCCGGAGTGGATGTCTGCCATTGCAGGGGTCTGTGCCGTCGCCATGCGTTGCGCCCTTAACGTCCTGTAAACCAAAGCCGACCACCCGGCGGGGCGCCAGGCGATCCCGCCCTGTCTGGCGCAACATTCCGCACTGCAACATTGGACAAATTGTCCAATGTCCAGATTGCTGCGCCGCAGCTACCCCTTGGCCCCGCAAAGGAAACTCATTTCAAAGGCTCGGCCCGTGTCCCGTTTCAAGATCCTGGCGCTGCTACCACTGGCAGTTGCGCTCAGCGGCTGCAACTACATCGTGCTGGCGCCAGCCGGCGATATCGCGGCGCAACAGCGCGACCTCGTCATCATCTCCACTGTCCTGATGCTCCTGATCGTGATCCCCGTGACGGCGCTGACGGTGGTGTTCGCCTGGCGCTACCGCCAGTCCAACACCGAGGCCCGCTACGAGCCGGAATGGGATCACTCGACCAGCCTCGAGCTGGTGATCTGGTCGGCGCCGCTGCTGATCATCATCTGCCTGGGCGCGCTGACCTGGATGGGCACGCATCTGCTCGACCCCTATCGCAACATCGGCCGCATCCATGCCGATCGCGCAGTGGACCAGTCCAAGGCTCCGCTCGAAGTCGATGTCGTCGCGCTCGACTGGAAATGGCTGTTCTTCTACCCCGATTACGGCATCGCCACCGTCAACGAACTCGCCGCGCCGGTCGACCGCCCCA
Source organism: Bradyrhizobium sp. 1 (assembly GCF_023073315.1). Lineage (GTDB taxonomy): Bacteria > Pseudomonadota > Alphaproteobacteria > Rhizobiales > Xanthobacteraceae > Bradyrhizobium. The sequence continues at coordinate 736,013 of NZ_JADPJH010000034.1, forward strand.
TCAACTTCCACATCACCGCGTCTTCGGTGATGAACTCATTCTACATCCCCGCGCTCGCCGGCCAGATCTACGCGATGCCGGGCATGGAGACGTCGCTCCACGCCGTCATCAACCACGCCGGGACCTACAAGGGCTTTTCGGCGAACTACAGCGGCGCCGGCTTCTCCGGCATGCACTTCAAGTTCCTGGGCCTCGACGACAAGGGCTTTGACGCCTGGATCGCCAGTGCCAAATCCGCCGGCGGCCCGCTCGGCCGCGCCGAATATCTCCAGCTCGAGAAGCCCAGCGAAAACGAGCCGGTGCGCCGCTACGGCACGGTCGATTCCGATCTTTATCGCCTGATCCTCAACATGTGCGTCGAGACCGGCAAGATGTGCCAGAGCGAGATGATGGCGATCGACGCCAAGGGCGGCAGCGGCCACGAGGGCCTGAACAACACGCTGCCGCTGGCCTACGACAAATACGCCCGCCGCGGCACCGTGCTCGGGCCGGAGCCGACCTTCGTCGCCGGCACCTGCACGCCCGATGCGCCGCAAGGCAAGACCACCGCCTCCATCACGGCACCACTCGACACCGCGCCGCTTACCGGCGCCGGGCTGAAGCGGCCGAATTTCGCGCCGCTGAAGTCCTCGTCCTTCTTCCTCGGACTACGTCCGAAGTCAGACTCCTAAAGAGATCCCGCATGTCTCCTGATCTTCTCAAGCTCATCTTCGGCCGTCTCAGCATCGATTCGCTGCCGCTGCACGAGCCGATCCTCGTCGGCACCTTCGTGATGGTCGCGCTCGGCGGCGCCGTGCTGCTCGGCGGCGTGACCTATTTCCGCCTCTGGGGCTATCTCTGGCGCGAATGGTTCACCAGCGTCGACCACAAGCGCATCGGCATCATGTACATGATCCTCGGCATCGTGATGCTGCTGCGCGGCTTCGCCGACGCACTCATGATGCGCGCGCAACAGGCGCTCGCGTTTGGCGGCTCGGAGGGCTTCCTCCCGGCCCATCACTACGACCAGGTGTTCACCGCCCACGGCGTGATCATGATCTTCTTCGTGGCGATGCCGCTGGTCACGGGCCTGATGAACTTCGTCGTGCCGCTCCAGATCGGCGCACGCGACGTGTCGTTTCCCTTCCTGAACAATTTCAGCTTCTGGATGACGGTCGGCGGCGCGGCGCTGGTGATGGCCTCGCTGTTCATCGGCGAATTCGCCCGCACCGGCTGGCTGGCCTATCCGCCGCTCTCGAACATCGGCTACAGTCCTGACGTCGGCGTCGACTATTACATATGGGGATTGCAGGTCGCGGGTGTTGGCACGACCTTATCCGGCATCAATCTGATCTGCACCATCGTCAAGCTGCGGTGCCCCGGCATGACCATGATGAAGATGCCGGTGTTCACCTGGACCGCGCTCTGCACCAACATCCTGATCGTGGCGTCCTTCCCCGTCCTGACCGTCGTGCTCGCGCTGCTCACGCTCGATCGCTATGTCGGCACCAACTTCTTCACGAACGATTTCGGCGGCAGCCCGATGATGTACGTGAACCTGATCTGGATCTGGGGCCATCCCGAGGTCTACATCCTGGTTCTCCCCGCCTTCGGCATCTTCTCGGAAGTGACCTCGACCTTCTCCGGCAAGCGGCTGTTCGGCTACACCTCGATGGTCTACGCCACGGTCGTCATCACCATCCTGTCGTACCTGGTCTGGCTGCACCATTTCTTCACGATGGGCTCGGGCGCCAGCGTCAACTCGTTCTTCGGCATCACCACGATGATCATTTCGATCCCGACGGGCGCGAAGATGTTCAACTGGCTGTTCACGATGTATCGCGGCCGTATCCGCTTCGAGCTGCCGATGCTGTGGACGATCGCCTTCATGCTGACCTTCGTGCTCGGCGGCATGACCGGCGTGCTGCTCGCAGTGCCGCCGGCCGACTTCGTCCTGCACAACAGCCTGTTCCTGATCGCGCACTTCCACAACGTGATCATCGGCGGCGTGGTGTTCGGCGCATTCGCCGGCATCAACTACTGGTTCCCGAAGGCGTTCGGCTTCAAGCTCGATCCGTTCTGGGGCAAGCTGTCGTTCTGGTTCTGGGTCACCGGCTTCTATCTCGCCTTCATGCCGCTCTATGTGCTCGGCCTGATGGGCGTGACCCGCCGTCTGCGCGTGTTTGACGATCCCTCGCTCCAGATCTGGTTCGTCATCGCCGCGATCGGCGCCGGCCTCGTCTTCCTCGGCATCCTCAGCATGCTGATGCAGTTCGCGGTCTCTTTCCTCAAGCGCGAGCAGCTCAGGGACGTCACCGGCGATCCCTGGGATGCGCGCACGCTGGAATGGGCGACCTCATCGCCCCCGCCGGACTACAATTTCGCCTTCACCCCCGTCGTTCACGACAATGACGCGTGGTGGGACATGAAGAAGCGCGGCTACCAGCGTCCGCTCATGGGGTTCAAGCCGATCCACATGCCCAGCAGCACCGGCACCGGCGTCATCCTCGCCGGCCTCGCCACCGCGATGGGTTTCGGCCTGATCTGGTACATCTGGTGGCTGGCCGCCGTAAGCTTCATCGCGATGCTCGCCGTCGGCATCGGTCACACCTTCAACTATCACCGCGACTTCGACATTCCGGCCGACGACGTCATCCGGGCCGAGGACGCGCGCACCAAACTGCTCGCCGGAGCCAAGTAAATGACTGTCGCCGTCAATCCCTCGCAGACCGGCGAGCCGGTCTTCTATCTCGCCGACGAACATCCGCATCCGGAAGGCTACAGCACCTCGCTCGGCTTCTGGATCTATCTGATGAGCGACTGTCTCATCTTTGCGATGCTGTTCGCCGCCTTCGGCGTGCTCGGCGCCAACTATGCCGCCGGGCCTGCGCCGAAGGACCTGTTCGAGCTGCCGCTCGTTGCGGTGAACACCTCGATGCTGCTGCTGTCGTCGATCACTTACGGTTTTGCGATGCTGACGATGCAGCAGAACAAGATCGCGCAGACGCAGATGTGGTTGGCGATCACCGGTCTGTTCGGCCTCGCCTTCATCGGCATCGAGCTCTCCGAGTTCGCCCACATGATCCATGAGGGCGCGACGCCGCAGCGCAGCGCCTTCCTGTCCTCCTTCTTCACCCTGGTCGGCACCCACGGCCTGCACGTCTCCTGCGGCCTGATCTGGCTGGTGACCTTGATGGTGCAGGTCTGGAAGTTCGGCCTGATCGAAGCCAACCGCCGCCGCCTGATGTGCCTGTCGATGTTCTGGCACTTCCTCGACGTGGTCTGGATCGGCGTCTTCACCTTCGTCTATCTCCTGGGAGTTCTGCGATGAGCACCGATACCCACGCCGCCCACGCGGACGACCATCACCACGATGACGGCCACGCCCACAGCACGTTCTCGGGCTACATGCTCGGCTTCGTGCTCTCGGTCGTGCTGACCGCGATCCCGTTCTGGCTGGTCATGAGCGGCGCGCTGCCGAGCAAGCAGATTACCGCGCTGGTCATCATGGCCTTCGCGGTCGTGCAGATCGTCGTGCACATGATCTACTTCCTGCACATGAGCCCCAAGTCCGAGAACGGCTGGAGCATGATGGCGCTGATCTTCACCATCGTCATGGTGGTGATCGCGCTGTCGGGTTCGCTGTGGGTGATGAACCACCTCAACAGCAACATGATGCCGATGCACGAGATGACGGGAATGAAGTGACCGATAGCGGGACCACGACGGACAACGCGAATGGCGCGCGCCGCAAGGCTGCGCGTCCGCGCCTGTGGCTCACGGTCCTCTCGCTCGCGACCTTCGTCGTTCTGATTGCGCTCGGCGTCTGGCAGATCGAGCGCCGCGCCTCGAAGCTGGCGTTGATCGACCGCGTCGAGCAGCGCGTCCATGCTCCCGCCCAGCCGGCGCCCTCGCCCGCGTCATGGCTCGCGGTTTCCACCGCAAATGACGAATACAGGCACGTCAGCGTCGCGGGGCGTTTCCTGCACGACCGCGAGACGCTGGTTCAAGCCGTCACCGAGGAAGGTCCCGGCTATTGGGTGCTGACGCCGCTCAAGCGCGACGACGGCACGCTGGTCCTGATCAACCGCGGCTTCGTGCCGTCCGAGCGGCGCGACGCATCGACGCGCCAGGGCGGTAATCCGGACAGCAGGGTCGAGATCACCGGCCTGCTCCGCATCACCGAGCCCAACGGCGGATTCCTCCGCAACAACGTGCCCCAGCACAACCGCTGGTATTCGCGGGATGTCGCCGCGATCGCCGCGGCCCGCGGGCTCGACAATATCGCGCCCTTTTTCGTCGATGCTGACGCCGGATCACAAACCGCCGGCGGACCAATCGGCGGATTGACCGTAGTCAGCTTTCCCAATAACCACCTGATCTACGCGCTGACGTGGTTTGCCCTGGCTTTCATGCTGGCCGGTAAATTTCTCGTCACGTTCGGCGGCGGGCTGTTCCGCCGCAAGAAACCCTGGAGCGGCTTCGTCCACGAACCGGCCGGCGATGCCGCCCGCAGGACGGGATCAGATGCTGGAACGATCGTCGAGCCGACATGACGACGGAAAGACGCCTCCCCAAGGTCCTGCCAAAGGACTTGGCGAACTCGCCGTCACACTGCAATCGCAGGCGGACACGCGCAGCGAGCTGATCGGCGCTGCGCCCACGGACGACGAGACTAACCGCAAGAACATGGCGCTGCTGATCCAGCTGCGCTGGACCGCCGTGGTCGGCCAGATCGTGACCATCGGCGGCGTGCATTTCTGGCTCGGCATCCCCTTGCCTCTGGAGCGGATGGGCGCGGTGATCGGCGCACTGGTGCTGCTCAACGTATCGAGCCTGGTCTGGGTGCGCCACCGCGCCGCCGTCTCCAGCAACGAGCTGCTGGTCGCGCTGATGCTCGATGTCGCCGCGCTGACCGCGCAGCTCTACCTCAGCGGCGGTGCCACCAATCCCTTCACCTCGCTGTTCCTGCTCCAGGTGACGCTGGCCGCCGTGCTGCTCGACGCCCGCTCGACCTGGTCGCTGGTGGCGCTGACCTGCGCGTGCTTTATCTGGCTGACGCTGGCCTACCGGCCGCTCGACCTGCCGCCAAACCCGCTCAGCGAAACCTATACGCTCACTGTTGCCGGCATGCTCCTGGGCTTCGCGCTCAACGCGGTTCTGCTTGTCGTGTTCGTGACCCGCATCAACCGAAACCTGCGCGAGCGCGACGCGCATCTGGCCGCGCTGCGCCAGCACGCCGCCGAACAGGACCACATCGTCCGCATGGGCCTGCTCGCCTCCGGCGCGGCCCATGAGCTCGGCACGCCGCTCGCCTCGCTCTCGGTCATCCTCAGCGACTGGCGCCGCATGCCGGATCTTGCCGCCGACCAGGAGCTTGCCGAGGATCTTTCGGAGATGGAGACCTCGCTCCAGCGCTGCAAGTCGATCGTGACGGGCATTCTGGTCTCGGCCGGCGAAGCGCGCGGCGAAGGCTCCTCGCCGACGACGGTGACGGCCTTCGTCACCGCGCTGGTGGAGGAGTGGCGCAACGCGCGCTCGGCTCGCACGCTCTATTTCGTCAACACCTTTGGCGAGGACGTCGCAATCGTCTCTGACATCGCGCTGAAGCAGGTCATCTTCAACGTGCTCGACAACGCCTACGAGGTCTCGCGCGAGTGGGTCGAGCTTGTGGCCGAGCGCGAGGGCGACAATCTCGTCCTGGCGATCAGCGATCGCGGCCCCGGCTTCGCGCCGGAGATGCTGGTGCAGCTTGGAAAACCATATCAGTCGAGCAAGGGCCGCGCCGGCGGCGGGCTTGGCCTGTTCCTGGTGGTGAACGTCGTGCGAAAATTAGGTGGCAGCGTGACCGCCGAGAACCATCGCAAGCGTGGCGCCACCGTCCGCCTGACGCTGCCGCTCGCCACGCTCGCGATCGGAGGCAGCTTTGACGCCTGACCGTTCGCTCATCGTCGTCGAGGACGATGAAGGCTTTGCGCGCACGCTGAAGCGCTCGTTCGAGCGCCGTGGCTACGATGTCGTGCTGGCTGCTTCAATCGAGGACGTGCGCAAGGTGCTGGAGGAGCGCTCCTTCGGCCATGCCGTGGTCGACCTCAAGCTCGGCGGCGCCTCAGGCCTTGCCTGCGTCGAGCTGCTGCACACGCACGACCCTGACATGCTGATCGTGGTGCTGACAGGCTTTGCCAGCATCTCCACCGCCGTCGAGGCGATCAAGCTCGGGGCCTGCCACTACCTCGCAAAACCGTCGAACACCGACGACATCGAAGCGGCCTTCAACAAGGCCGAAGGCAACACCGAAGTCGCGCTCGATGCGCGGCCGACCTCGATCAAGACGCTCGAATGGGAACGCATCCACCAGACCCTGATCGAGACCGATTTTAATATCTCGGAAGCGGCCCGGCGATTGGGGATGCATCGCAGGACGCTCGCGAGGAAGCTCGAGAAGCGGCCGGTGAAGTGAGTTGTCGTCCCGGACAAGCGAAGCGCCGATCCGGGACCAATAGCCACAGGAAGTCGTTTGACGAAGACTCGTGGTTACCTGCTCGCCCCATATCTGCTCCCAGGGGTTATGGGTCCCCGCGCTCGCGGGACGACACTGAGTGTGCCGCCCATCCGCGGGCTTCATTAATTTGCCGCCGCCGCAAGCTTGCCGACCTCTGAGAGAAGCATCTTGAGGATCGGAGACTTGTTCGCCTTATGGAGGCGACCACGAGATCAGTCGCAGGTGCCTCTCCACGCACAGGCGGTGTGGTGATCGTCTGCGGCAAATATCGCTTGGTGTAGGCCGGCAGGATCATGACGCCACGCGTCGATGCGATCATCGAGATCGCATGGACAACGTTGTGCACTTCGCGGTCGGGTTTGAGGTCGGCCGGCTTGGCCAAGATAGTCCAGCACGATACGGCGCACTGTGGGCGCAGATTTTGACGGCAGGTAAAAGGTCTCGCCCACGATCTCCTGCGGCGCCACCGTCGCGTGCGATGCCAGGCGATGGTCGCTCGGAAAGACGAAGACCAGCGGATCGGTACGCACGCGCCGGAAGGTCGATTTCGTTGCGGATGAAGCCTGCGAGGTCACGCCGCTGGCGCAGGGATTTGCCGATGTGCTGAACAAGGTCGACCGGCTACGCGCCATGGGCCGTCAACGCGCCCCAAAGCATTTTCGGCAAGAGTTTCGTGCGCTTTAGTCTCGAGGAAGGGACGAACTTCATGGAGTACGACCTCGTCTATCTCAGGGGCGACCTGCTGTTCTGGGGCGCTCGCAACATCGATGGCCGCGGCTTCGATACGGAGCAGAACCGTCCGACGAATCTGCAGATTCCACTGGTCCGGAAGTGAATGCGGATACGTCGCCAAGCCCGGCGATGACCACCAAAAGCAAAAAGCCCGGCCGAGAGGCCGGGCTTCTGATTTGTTGCGATCGACGTCCGCGCTTACGCGGCCTCGTCGGCGACGGTGGTGCCGCCGCCATCGGTCTCATCGCTATCGCCCTCGGCATCCGTCTCACCTTCGCCTTCGGCGGCTTCGGACTTGGCGCCGGTGCGGCGCGGGCTCTTGGCGAGCTGGGCCTCGATCTCCTTGACCGCTTCGGTCTCGGTCGAGTGCTGCACCACCGCGATCTCGCGGGACAGACGATCGAGCGCCGCTTCATAGAGCTGGCGTTCGCTGTAGGACTGCTCCGGCTGCGACTCCGAGCGATAGAGGTCGCGCACGACTTCCGCGATCGCGACGATGTCGCCCGAATTGATCTTCGCTTCGTATTCCTGGGCGCGGCGCGACCACATGGTGCGCTTGACGCGGGCGCGGCCCTTGAGGGTCTCGAGCGCCTTCTTGACCAGCGCGGGCTCGGACAGCTTGCGCATGCCGACATTCGCGACCTTGGCGGTCGGAACGCGCAGCGTCATCTTGTCCTTGATGAAATTGATGACGAACAGCTCAAGCTTCGCACCGGCGATCTCCTGCTCCTCGATGGCCAGGATCTGGCCGACGCCGTGAGCGGGATAGACGACGAATTCGTTGGCCTTGAAGCCCTGACGCTGGGTCACGACCTTCTTTTCCTCGACCTTCGGCGCGGGTGCAGCGGCCTTCACGACCGGCTTGGCAGCAGCAACGGGAGCCTTGGCAGGGGCGGCAGCAACAGGAGCCTTCGGAGCAACGGGCTTGAAAGCGGGAGCCTTGGCAGCAGGCTTGGCAACGGTCGCTTTCGCGGCCGGTTTGGCAGTCTTGTGAGGCATTGCGCTTCTTTTGTTCTTCGAGGACTTTGCAGCCGGCGGCGCCTTGGCAGCGGTCCGACCCTTGGATGCGCTACGGCTGGCCGTGGCGACTTTTTTGGCCTCCTTATGGGAAGCCCTCGCTGAAGTACTCTTTTTACGCGTTTTCTGTGACACAGCCTGCGCGCGGAAACTGCCACGCCCCTGTTCGACATTTGGTTTCACGGGAACCAACGGGGCCAACTGGGCTGACCGGGGTTCAGCTTAATGTGCCCAATATAGCACATTTCCCGCAAAAATCAATGGTTTAGGGGACTTGAGGGCTGGTTTTCGGCGCTGACGAAGGTATTAGGGTTAAGTTTGGGCGGGAATTAGTCTCCCGAGCCGGGGTTCGGAGAAAAATATTTCTCGAACTTGCCTTCCTGACCGTCGAATTCCTTCGCGTCGGGAGGTGATTCTTTCTTCTGGGTGATATTCGGCCAGGACTTAGCGTACTCGGCGTTGACCTGGAGCCATTTTTCGAGGCCCGGTTCCGTGTCCGGCTTGATGGCGTCGGCGGGGCATTCCGGCTCGCACACGCCGCAATCGATGCACTCGTCAGGATGGATGACGAGCATGTTGTCGCCCTCGTAGAAACAGTCGACCGGGCAGACCTCGACGCAGTCCGTGTACTTGCACTTGATGCAGGCTTCAGTGACGACGTAAGTCATCCAACGCTCCGAAAAGCTTATTCAAAAGTCGCGGCTTGCGTAGCGCGGATGGCCCGGCGCTGCAAGGTCGGGAAACCCCGATCATGACGGCTTTATGTGTTTGATCGACCAAGAAATGAATTCAATGCGCAATTAATTGCGCTTTGCTTCATTGAGCTCTTCGTAGAGCACGCGCGCCGAAGCAGCATCGCCGCGGCGTTCGTTGAAGCTTGTGACTTTCAACACGCGCACGGTGCGATCGAGTGCGACGGTGATGACGTCACCGATCTTGATCGCATGGCCCGGAGACTTTTCGCGCTCGCCGTTGACGCGGACGTGTCCGGACTCGACGAGCTCGGCTGCGGAGGTGCGCGCCTTCACGACGCGTGCGTGCCACAGCCATTTGTCGATGCGCTGCCGCTCGGTCGTCGTGGGATTACTCCTTGCGGCCCGACAGCTGCTCCTTCAGCGCGGCGAGCTTTGCGAAGGGCGAGTTGGGATCAACCGGACGATCGCGCTCCCGCGGGTTCGCGCTCGAGGCGTAGGGACGCAGCGACGGGCCGCCCTGGCGATCGCGGCCACCCTTGTCGCGGTCGCGGCCACGATTGTCACGGCCCTTGTCGCGATCGCCGCCGAACTTCTTGTTGTCGCGGTTGCGATCCTTGTTGTCGCGATCCTTGCCTTGATCTCGGCCCTGGAAGCTGCGGTTCCTGTCGTCGCGCCCCTCGGGACGCGGCGCGCCTTCGGCGCCACCTTCGCGCGGCTTGTTGAAGTCCCTTCCACCATCCCGGCGATGACCGCCGCCGCGGCGATGCCGCTGCTCGCCGCGCTTCTCGCCGTCGGCAGCTTGCGCTGCCTCACCTTCAGCGGGCGGGGCGCCTGCTTCAGCAGCAGCCTGCGGACGCGGCTGATTGGTGTGGCGCTGGTGGCGATGACGCTCGTGACGCGGCTTGCGATCGTCGTGACGGCCGCCGGGACGCCAGACCTCGATGAGTTCGGGCTCAGCGGGTGTAGCTGCAGCCTCAACCGGCGCGGCAGCATGGGGCGACGCCGCGGCTTCGGTTGCAGCGGTCTCGGCGGGCGCGGCTTCAGCAGCCGCCTCAGCGGGCGCAGCAGCTTCTTCGGCCGGCGGCGCGATGCCGGGAGCATCTTCCGGCGTGACCGGAGTTTCGGGAGTTGCTTCGAGCGCCGGCTCTTCCTGCGCGGGCTCGTCGTGCAGCTCCATCCCGGGCGCGTCCTCGACGGTGACAGGCTCTGCAACCGCTTCGATCGCGGTGTCCGCGGAAACTGCGGTGTCCTCGATCGCGGGCGTCTCAGAAGAAGCTTCAGCAGCCGGCGTCTCCGCAACAACCGCAGCGGGCTTCACCGGCAGCGGCGGGCGCTTGTCCATGCGATAGCCGAGCGCACGCAGCACCGAGGCGAAATCCTCGCCGGCCGAACCCGTGAGCGAGGTCATTGCCTGGGTCACCACAAAGCTGCGGCCGTCGAACGCGCCGGCGGGCTTTTCGCCGGACGAATTCTCGCGCCAGGCCAGCGCCGGGCGGATCAGATCGGCAAGGCGTTCCAAAATGTCGACGCGGACGGCGCGCTCGCCGGCCTGCTTGTAGCCGAGCACGCGATAGGCATCGCGCGGCAGCTGCTTGTCGACCGGGAACGAGGTGCGGCCCGACGAGGCCAGATGCTGCGCGCCCGAGAGCGAGGACAGATCGACATTGTCCTGCTTCAGCGCCCAGAGCAGTGCGGCCAGCGCACGCCCGGCGGGCTTCAGGAGGCCGGGGAAATAGATGTGATAGGCGCCGAAGCGGACGCCGTATTTGCGCAGCACGGCACGCGAGGGCTGGTCGAGATCCTTCAGCTCGTTCGCGATCTTGGGGCGTTCGAGCACGCCGAGCGCCTCGACCAGCTGATAGGCGATGCCGCGGGCAATGCCGGTGACATCCTCGGCCTTCGACAGCTCGAACAGCGGCCCGAGCAGCTTTTCGATATGCGTCTTGAGCCAGAGCTCGAGGCGTGCCTGCACCTTCTCACGCGGCGCGCCCGTCAGGCGCTCGTCCGAGATGATGCGGATGCGCGGTTGCAGCGCCTCCTCAGCGGCGGACAGCCGCGCCACGGCATCGCCGGTCCAGCGGATGGTGCCTTCCGAGGTCAGCACGAACTGATCGTCCGGCGCGTTGCCCAGTTTTTCGGCGCGCGTGTTGATCTCGCCGGCGAGCACCGCTTGCGCGGCAGCCTGCAAGGCTTTCGCATCGGAGCCGGCTTCCGCCGCATCCGGTGCAAAGGTGAAGCCATCGAGGCGGCCGATGACATGGCCTTCGACGATGACTTCGCCGGTCTTGCCGATTTCCGTATTCAAGCTCGTGTTCTCCCGCAGGCGGCGCATCAATACACTGGTCCGGCGATCAACGAAACGCTCAGTCAAGCGTTCATGGAGCGCATCCGATAATTTATTTTCGACCTCGCGGGCGGTCCCCTGCCAGCGTTCGGGGTCCCTCAGCCAGTCCGGGCGGTTGGCGACAAAGGTCCAGGTGCGAATCTGCGCGATCCGGGCCGACAGCGTGTCGATGTCGCCGTCGGTGCGGTCGGCCTGGTCGATTTGGGCGGCAAACCAGGAATCGGGGATGCAGCCCTTCTGCATCAGGAAGCCGTACAGCGTCGTGACCAGCTCGGCGTGGGCGGCCGGCGACAGTTTTCGGTAGTCCGGGACCTGGCAGGCCTCCCAGAGCCGCTCCACAGCGTCCTTGCCATGTGCGATATCGCGCACCTCGACGTCGCGGGCGGCGTGGTCGAGCACGCGCATGTCCTCGGCGAGCGGGGCGCGCGTCAGCGCCTCATGGCCGGGCGACTGGTTCAGCGACACCTGGAGCGCGCCGAGGGACGAGAAATCCAGCTTCGCATTGCGCCATTGCAGCATCTTCACGTTTTCGAAGGTGTGGTTCTGGAGCGCGTTGACGAGCTCGGTCTCGAACGGGGCGCAGCGGCCTGTCGTCCCGAAGGTGCCGTTGCGCGTGGCGCGGCCGGCACGGCCGGCGATCTGCGCGAATTCGGACGGGGTCAGGCGGCGGAACTGATAGCCGTCGAACTTGCGGTCGGAGGCAAAGGCGACGTGGTCGACGTCGAGATTGAGGCCCATGCCGACGGCGTCGGTGGCGACGAGATAGTCGACCTCGCCGTTCTGGAACATCTCCACCTGCGCATTGCGCGTGCGCGGCGACAGCGATCCCAGCACCACGGCCGCGCCGCCATGCTGGCGCTTGATCAGCTCGGCGATGGCGTAGACCTCGTCTGCGGAGAACGCGACGATCGCAGTACGGCGCGGCTGGCGCGTGATCTTGCGGTCGCCGGCGAATTCCAGCTGCGACAGGCGCGGCCGCGTGATCATGGAGACGCCGGGCAGCAGCCGCTCGATGATCGGGCGCATGGTGGCGGCGCCTAACAGCAGCGTCTCGTCGCGGCCGCGGCGGTTGAGGATGCGATCGGTGAAGACGTGGCCGCGTTCGAGATCGGACGCGATCTGGACCTCGTCGACGGCGAGGAAGGAGACATCGAGGTCGCGCGGCATCGCCTCGACGGTGGAGACCCAATAGCGCGGGTTCTTCGGCTTGATCTTCTCCTCGCCGGTCACAAGCGCGACCGCGTCGCTGCCGACCCGCGCTGCGATCTTGTTGTAGACCTCGCGCGCGAGCAGGCGCAGCGGCAGGCCGATCACGCCCGAGGGATGCGCGAGCATCCGCTCGATGGCGAGATGGGTCTTGCCGGTGTTGGTCGGCCCGAGCACCGCAGTGACGCCGGCGCCGGGTGCGCGCTCGGAAGCGAAGGGGGAGGAGGAAAAGGGCATCTGGGGGATTAGGTAGTGCCGATTTGGGCGAATGTCAGTGCCGGATGAGGCGGTGAGGCGACTCGGCCGCTCCCCGGCGCGAAGCGCCTGGAAGTCACCTCGCCCCGCTTGCGGGGAAAGGTCGGATCGCGAAGCGATCCGGGTGAGGAGGGCTCTCCGCGAACCAGCTCTCACCGAATCCGCGGAAGCAGCCCCTCACCCCAACCCTCTCCCCGTAAGAACGGGGCGAGGGAGAACCGAGAGCTCCCCAAACCTCGCGCAACTGTCTCACTTTGCGACGCTTTTCCCGTTGGCTTTAAGCTTCGGAACGAGTCTAGAACGAATCGCGGCCGAATCGCTGACTCTCCTGTGAGTCCCGTTCCGTTCACGCAACATGTCGCAGGACTCTGTCTTTGCTGCACTAGATGGAGTTTCGCCCTGTCGCACAAGCGACGATGTGATGGCGGAAAGCCTTAAGTTGGGGACGGCGCGGAGTCGAATCAGAATCGGGGAGGAGTCAAATGGATTCCCGGATCCGGGGGCGCCCAAACTCATTTGTGCGAAAACAACCCCATGCACAGTAGGCAAGTTATTGAATTTGCTTGACTTTAATTTCAGACCGAGGGCGGCTCGTAGCCCGTAAGGGCGATCACTGCGTCTTGGCGACGCGCGGCGGCTGGGCCGAGGTGATGAAGCTGGTCGCTTCCAGCATCGCCGGGCCGAGCGGCGTCGGCACCTTCAGCCAGAACGGCACCAGGATGCGCGTGCCGGCCACCGGCGCGAACGCGATCTCGATGTTGCGCTGGGCGGCGAGGTATTTGATCACGGGGCGGTCGGGGATGTAGCCGGCGACCGGCACGAAAAACAGCGAGCAGACCACGACCGGGCCACGATAGCCCTTCTCCGCCTTCACCGTTTCCATGCGCTTGAAATCGAGCTTCAGCTCGTAGCGCATGCGGCCGTCGAACACGGCTGCGCTGCTATGGCAGGCCTCGGGCGTCACGGGATCGCCGGTGCCTGAGACGCGCAGCAGCGAGGCCGTCATCGGATCCCAGACGCCGCGGCGATGCGCGTCGGTGACGACGATGCGATCGGCATCGACAGGCGGCTCCGGCACGATGCCAAAATCCTTCACATTGCCCTTGTCGAGGGTGATGTGGATCTCTTCGGTCTTCTTCGAGGTGGTGGTGGAGGCCTGGTAACCGGTCGCAACCAGCGCGCCGTTGACCACGCGGCCCTGCGAGGCGCCGGTGCCGGACCCGCCCGCGAAGGATTTCAGCAGCCCCGAGGTGCCGCCTGAGGCCGCGGCTGCGAACACATCGTCGCCGATATCGATGTTCCAGGCGCCCTTGCCGACGGGAATGCCGGCCAGCGAGGCCTCATACTGCGCCTCGAGCTTGCCCTGCGCCGCCACGGGCTCGACACCCCACGCCACGACGAGCCCGCAAAGGGCCGCGAAGGCGAGCCGGCCGGCCGAACGCAGCCGGGGCCAATGTCGGGAAGATGAAAGCACGAAACAGTCCAATCGGGGCGCGAACGGTTGTTACTTAAGCCAAAACCCGCGGCAGACAATGTATCGGGCGTGAGCTTCGCGGAACTCAAGGCGATATTTCGGCGGTGAATACGCCCTTTATGTGATGGTAAGGGGTTTTAAACATTGCCGTTTTGGTGATCGGGTTCTTCGCCTCTCCCCGCGCGCGGGGAGAGGCCGGAATGCGCGCGCAGCGCGGATTCCGGGTGAGG
>NZ_JADPJH010000011.1:0-16135 GCF_023073315.1 Bradyrhizobium sp. 1
CATCAACTCCCGAAATCCAACATTCTTGCCCAGCCTCGTCGGGCAACGCGAGGAATTGTGTGCGCCTACTTTGGCTACAAGCTGACCCGCATAGCAGGAAACGCCGCGCATTGCGGTGACCCGGATCACATACAGAGGCGGCGGTCTGTCTTAATGGGGCGGTTGAGAAGGGCAGCTTGCATCGAGGATCAGCATGGAGAGGTACGGAGGGGGCGCCATCGAGGTGCGTGATTATGATCCCCACTGGCCGGTTCTTTTCGAGCAGGAGTGCAGCCGCTTACGATTTGTGGTCGGTCCGGCACTCAAGATCGAACACATGGGCAGTACGTCAGTGCCCGGCCTAGCCGCCAAGCCGATTATCGACATTTTGATCGGCATCCAAAACTTGTCGCAGGCGAGGTCCACGTTTGTGAGGCCGTTCGTGCAGCTTGGATACAGCTACATTCCCGAGTACGAAGCGTGGTTGCCCGGTGAACTGTTCTTTCGGAAGGGGATGCCTGGACCTTGGACGCACCATCTTCACGTCATGGAGCACTCCAACCCCCGCTGGAGAGACTTCCTGCTCTTTCGCGACTACTTGCGCTTACACCCAGAAATCGCAGCCGCGTACGGAAGCCTGAAGAAATCGCTCGCGGCCGAATTTGGCGAGAACATCGAGGGCTTTCGCAAAGCAAAGCATCGGTTTGTGAGGGAGATAACCGACAAGGCTCTATCAACGTTCGGACAGCAGCGCGCGTAGCGCGCAGGATGGGTTGAGCCCTTGCGAAAGCCATCACGCTTCGTCATCCGCGGACGGGCTTGATGGGTTTCGCTGGCGCTCAACCCATCCTACGAACCTCTATTCGATCACTTCATTGGCGCGCGCGAGCAGTGACATCGGCACGGTAATGCCGAGCGCATTGGCGGTCTTGAGATTGACGATCAGCTGAAGTGTCGTGGATTGGACGACCGGCAAATCGGCCGGCTTCTCACCCTTCAGGATCCGGCCCGTGTAAGTGCCAGCCAGACGGTAGACATCTTCAACACTTCCGCCATAGCTCACCAACCCTCCCGCCTCGGCATACTCGCGTCGGTCGAAAATCGTGGAAATTGCGTAGCGTTTCGCCAGATCGACGAGTTGAGCGCGCCGGCTGAATAGAAAACCATCCGTATCGACGAGAAGAATTCTTATCTGTCGTTCATCAAGTTGTGCAAGCGCTGTATCGATTTCGCTTTCAGTCGTCGCACTCACGGACTCAAGCCGCAGTCCGATATTGCGAGCCGCGGCTTCCAACGCCTTGGACTGGGTTTTGGCGTTCGGATTGACCGGGTTGACCAATGCAGCAACAACGCTCGCGGTCGGGACCAGCTCATGGAGCAACTCCAGCCGCTTCGAAACCACCTCCACGTTCAACGTGACCGCGCCGGTCACATTGCCTCCCGGCCGGTCCAGGCTGGCAACCAGCCCCAGCTCAACCGGATCGCTGCTGGTGGTAAAGACGATGGGAATTTGCGTGGTTGCCTGCTTTGCCACGAGGTTCGCGGGGGTGCTTGTCGCGACAATCACGGCTACGCGCCGGTCGACCAGATCAGCCGCCAATGCCGGCAAACGCTCGTAATGGCCTTCCGCCCACCGGTACTCGATCGCGACGTTCTGGCCCTCGATGTAGCCGGCTTCGGCAAGCCCACGGCGAAAGGCCGCGACGAAGTGGCCATATCCCTGCGGCGATGTACCATTGATGAATCCAACGACCGGCATCGCCCGCTTCTGCGCCCACGCTGCAAGCGGCCAAACGGCAGCGGCGCTGCCGGCTAATGAGACGAACTCGCGCCGCTTCATGTGATCATCCTGTCGGGAGAGCCCGTCGCGCAGCACCTTGCACTCAAGAACCGGAGAATGAAACGGGTTTATCAAGGAAGCCGCGGCTGCCCAGGTCCGCAAGCACGCACGGGATGGGTTGAACGCTTGCGATACCCATCACGCTTCGTCTCCGGCGGACGGCTGATGGGTTTCGCAAGGGCTCAACCCATCCTACGCGTTACGAGCTGTAGGGTGTGCTCATCGTCGTCTTCCCGTCAAATCATGCTCGCCATGCCGAGCGCGCGAAGGAGATCGTTCTGGATCGGGGCGACGGCCTCATTCAGCCGCTCGACACCGAAATCCATGCCTTCGGGCATCACGACCGTCCGCAGAGGCCGCCGTTCCGTAGCCTCGACCAGCTGCGCGATCGCATTCGCGACGCGCTGGGGCTGAGGCGGATTCTGCGGATCGTTGCCATCGTTGGAGTGCGCCTTGATCTGACCCGGGATCGCCGCGACATCGCCATAGGTTTTCAGCACGGCGTGGTCGGAGGGTTCGGGGCTGGATGGAAGAAGGTTGCTGGGGAATGGGCCTGGCTCGACGATGACCGAGTCGACCCCGAAGCTCGAAAGCTCGTAGCGGTAGGCTTCCGCGAGGGCTTCGAGCGCGAACTTGCTGGCGGAATAGACACCGAAGAACGGGAAGATCACCCGCCCCATCAACGACGTGACATGGATGAGCACGCCGCTGCCGGCGGCCCGCATGTGCGGCAGAACGGCGCGATCGGTGCGAACGGCGCCGAAGAAGTTCACGGCGAACTGCGCTTCGATATCCTTGACCGTATAGGCTTCCGTGACGCCGACGGGCATCATTCCCGCGTTGTTAACCAGGGCATCGACCCTGCCGTGCTGGAGGATGACATCCGCGATCGCGGCCTCGACGGATTGTTCGTCGGCGACGTCCATCTCGAGGACCTCAAGCGCATGCCCTTCAGCCTTTGCCGCTCCGGCAAGCTCGTCGCGAATAATGCTGTTTCTTCCTGCGACATCGCGCATGGTAGCAACCACCGTGTGACCCCGCTTTGCGAGCTCCAAGGCGGTGAGTTTTCCAAAACCACTGCTCGCGCCAGTCACAACAACGACTCTTCCGCTCATCCGAAGACCTTTCTCTGAAATCCAAGCGACGGACCGTCTATAGACAGACCTGTATGTCTTTGCAATCCCTTTGTTGACAGAATAGTCTGTCTAGATGCACAAACGGCTTGGGGTAAGGACGATCGATGGGTACGGTGCTTGATTTCGTGGACGTGGACAGCCAACCGCTCGATGTGCTCGCCCCGCGAGAGCGCATTCTGAAGACGGCGTCAGACCTGTTTTACCGGTTCAGCATCAACTCCGTCGGAATCGACCGGATCATCGCCGAAAGCGGCGTGGCCAAGATGACGTTCTACAAGCACTTTCCCTCGAAGGCGGACCTCATCGCCACCTATCTGCGCTACAAGAGCGCCGTCTGGTTTCAGATGCTGTCGACCTCCACCGGGCGCGCCGGTCTCTCGCCACTGGAGCGCGTTCTCGCTGTTTTCGATGCACTCGAACAACCTCTCCTTGCGCCTTCGTTCCGCGGCTGTCCGTTCGCGAAAGGAATGGCCGAATTCGGCCCCGAGGCAAACGCCCCGGACGTGGAGGCGACCATCGCAGCGTATTTTACCAGGTTGCACGACTTCGTTGCGTCACTCGTTGAGCCCTTGTCATTGAGCAAACCCGAACGAGCCGTGATCCAGATCCTGTCGCTGTTCGAAGGCTCGCTCGTGATCGCACAGTCAACGCGCGATCCCGCCATCGTCGAGGCTAACCGGACGGCAGCCAGAGTGTTGCTGCAAGAAGGGATGGCTTCGTCGTCTTGATCCGGAGCCCTTGCGAAATCCATCATGCTTCGTCTCCGGCCGACGATTGATGGGTTTCGCTGGCGCTCTACCCATCCTACGAGTGCTGAAGCGTGCGGCGGGTCGACGAATGCTATTTTTGCTTTCGTGGATCATCCTCGGCGTTCAAATAGTCGATGCCCGTCGGTCCAATTCCGGTAATCTCGAATATCACCTCTTCGTCCCGGGTTTCCGCAAACTGCCACACCTTTGGCGGTACGTGCGAAAACGTACCCGGCGGAAAGCTCAGGAGTTTCGATGCATCGACCTTGTCGCCCAGCGCAGAATAGTATGTCCCCGAAATGATAACGCGAACGCGTTCATCAGGGTGAGAGTGCACAGGCATTTTGGAATTCGCCGGCACCTTGAGTCGAACAGTATACAGGCCAGGCTTGCCCGGATTGCCGTGGAGCACCACCGATTGCGTTCCCTTGGGCATCGAAGGCAACGGGCTCCACTTCAGGTCGGTCGCCGTCACGCGGTTGTATTCAAGTGAATTATCTTCGGCGAGAGCCGCACAAAATCCACTCGCCGCAAATACGGCCAACAAGCCGATCCCAACCTTGAAAAAGGACATCTCGGGCTCCGTTCAAAATATCCGGCGCCGCTACTCTACTCCAAGTGGTCTTTGTCTGCCATGGGTCATCAGTCGGCGGCGACCTGCAAGCAGCACGCGTGGGGTGGGTTGAGCCCTTGCGAAACCCATCATGCTTCGTCCTCGGCGGAGGGAATGATGGGTTTCGCAAGGGCTCAACCCACCCCACGAGTGCGACCTAAGCCGGCACGATCACCTTGCCGATCGGCCAGAGCGCGATGCCCGCGAGCTTGAGGTGCGCCCAGGCGAAGGGGATGCCGATGATGGTGACCGCGAGCACCAGCGCGGTCAGGAGGTGGCCGAGCGCCAGCCACCAGCCGGCCAGCACGAACCAGATGATGTTGCCGATGACGCCAAGCGGGCCGGTCCCGATATCGCTCATGCCGGTGACGTCGTAGCGGTTGACCGCCTTCGAGCCGAACGGCAGCAAGGTGTAGACGGCGATATTGAACGCCGCCCGCGCCCAGGGCAGCCCGATGATGGTGACGGCCATGATGACCGCCGCAATCAGCCAGCCGACCGCCATCCAGGCGCCGCCGATGAGAATCCAGAGGATGTTGAGCAGGATGGAAACGGGGGTCATGGGAATATCCGCCGGTCAATGACCCCCTCACTATAGCACACCGCCAGAGGTCATAGTCCATGGCGCCGGCTGCGTTCGGCACGCAGCGATTTGCCGACAAATCCAACATCCGCGATCCCTCGCGAAATCTCGTTCGCACAGAGAAAAAGCGTCAGCGCGGCGACGCCGATCGCGGTGAGTGCCGAGATGAGAACAGGGTTCGGGCAGAATATGACGAGAAGACTATCGAGCAGAGGGTATCCCATTGGCAAGTGCGGCCAGCAATAAAATGCCAGAACCCAACCGCAAAGCATCACGGTGGCAGCGTTCACGCCAGCCAAAGCCGTCACGACGATCGCGAGACCCTTCTTCATGGAAAGCGCAAGATCAACCAGCTTCACGACGGCACAATATGCGACCGCGATGATGATCACCGGACCCCATCCGGAAGTCCCCGCGGCAATGGTCTGGGCCGGACCGCTCCAGACCCACAGCGCCATGACGCAGGCAAGCAGGGCCAGATTGACCTTCACGGCTTCGGGAAACTTGCAGCGAAGCACATAGGCATTCGTCTTTTCGACAAGGTCCAGCACTGCGCAGGCGATCAACCCGGCGGCGAAGCCGCCGAGATGGACGCCCCAGTCGATCCGCGAATTGCCGAATGCAAACGCGATGTTCAATCCGATGTTGATCGCGAAGAAGTCGAATCCAAAATCGAGCTTGCCGAGGATCCACAGGCAAAGCAGCGCGCCGAGGATGCCCGACGTGGCGCCGGAGGCACCGACTGTGAGATAGGGCGTGGAATGGATACCATTGCCGATGACGGCGCCGAGCACCATCGCGCAGAGATAGATGATGAGGAAGTAGGCTGGTCCGACCCGCCGCTCGAGATGGGCGCCCCACAGGACCAGACACAGCATGTTCATCGTGAGGTGGACGAAATTGACGTGCAAGAAGCCGTAGGCGAGCAGGCGCCAATATTCATGCCGGGCGATGGCGGTCGAATGCATTCCGCCGTAGCGGTACAGCAACTCCGCCGGCGCCGACGCACCGCCTGCCTGGATAAAGCAGAGTCCCGACGCGAGGACCGTCACCGTCATCAGCATGTAGACGGCAGCATGAGGAATTTCGAAGAAGCCGGAACGAAACCCTGGCATGAAAATCGGGACCAGATGAACGAGGAGCGGACAGCGTAGCCGAGCAGATCAGATAACTCTACCCATACGTGTATCCCATCTGCCACATGTTGTGGAGCTCGTGACATGAAAATGTCCATGACGGGCAGAGCGATGAAAACCGCGAACGGGCGTCGTCAACGGCGGGAAAACACACCTTCGTTGGACGGCACCAGCCCTCAAGCCGGCCTCACCGCCCCTCACTTCATTGAATTGACGCACGCAGCGCCCAGAATGGCACGGCGCTTGAAACATTCGGCAGGCATTCGCGTTGCCGTCGCGGCCGATGGGGCCTGGGGGTTCAAATGTCCGATTTCGTCATCGAGGAAGGCCTGCCCTATCCGCTGGGTGCCCATTGGAGCGGCCAGGGCACCAACTTCGCGGTCTTCTCCGCCAACGCCACCAAGGTGGAGGTCTGCCTGTTCGAGGGGGATCGCGAGACGCACCGGTTCGAGCTGCCGGAATATACCGACCAGGTCTTTCACGGCTACATCGCGGGCGTCGGGCCCGGCACCTTCTACGGCCTCCGCGTTCACGGCCCCTATCAGCCCGAGGCCGGCCATCGCTTCAATCCCAACAAGCTCCTGCTCGATCCCTATGCCCGCGCCCACGCCGGGACACTGAAATGGGATCCGGCGGTGTTCGGCTACAAGATGGAGACGGGCGACGACACCACCTTCGACGAGCGCGACAGCGCGCCCTTCATGCCGAAATGCGTCGTGGTCGATCCTGATTTCGACTGGCAGGCCGAAGCCGCGCGGCAGAACGTCCATTGGGACGAGACCATCGTTTACGAAACCCACGTCAAGGGCTTTACGAAGAAGCACCCCGATGTGCCCGAAAATCTCCGCGGCACCTATGCCGGCTTCGCCGCGCCCGAGCTGATCGCGCATCTCACATCGCTCGGCGTGACCTCCGTCGAGCTGTTGCCGATCCATTCGTTCATCAACGACGATAATCTCCTGCGAAAGAACCTGGTCAACTACTGGGGCTACAACACCATCGGCTTCTTCGCGCCGGACCCGCGCTACGCCTCGGACGTGCCGAACTCCTTGCGCGAATTCAAGGAGATGGTGTCGAAGCTGCACGGCGCCGGGCTCGAGGTGATCCTCGACGTCGTCTACAACCACACCGCCGAGGGCAACGAGCTCGGGCCGACCCTGTCCTTCAAGGGCATCGACAACGCCAGCTATTATCGCCTGCTGCCGGACCGGCGGCGCTACTACATCAACGACACCGGCACCGGCAACACCGTCAACCTCTCCCATCCGCGCGTGATCCAGATGGTGATGGACAGTCTGCGCTACTGGGCGGGGCACATGCATATCGACGGCTTCCGCTTCGATCTCGGCACCATCCTCGCCCGTGAGGTCTACGGCTTCGACGAGCAGAGCGGATTTTTGAAGGCGATGGACCAGGATCCCCTGCTCTCGACCGTCAAGCTGATTGCAGAGCCCTGGGATTGCGGCCCCGGCGGCTATCAGGTCGGCGGCTTCCCGCCCGGCTGGGCCGAGTGGAACGACAAATATCGCGACACGGTGCGCGACTATTGGCGCGGCGAGGCACCGCCGTCCGCGCTCGCAACACGGCTGCTCGGCTCCGGCGATATCTTCGGCCGCTGGGGCGGCCGGCGCTCATGGGCCAGCGTCAACTTCATCACCGCCCATGACGGTTTCACGCTGAACGACTGGGCGAGCTACAATGACAAGCACAACGAGGCCAACGGCGAAGGCAATCGCGACGGCAGCTCCAGCAACCGCTCCTGGAATTGCGGCGCCGAAGGCCCGACCGACGACCAGGACGTCCTCGCGCTGCGCGAGCGGCAGAAGCGCAACATGCTGGCGACGCTGCTGCTCTCGCAGGGCACGCCGATGCTGCTCGGCGGCGACGAATTCGGCCGCACCCAGCAGGGCAACAACAACGCCTATTGCCAGGACAGCGACATTTCCTGGTTCGACTGGAACATGGGCGGGGATGCGCAAAAGCTGCTCGCTTTCACCAAACGCGTGATCCAGCTCCGCCGCGACTATCCAATCCTGCGCCGCAGCCGCTTCCTCACCGGCGCGCACGACACGCAGCTCGATATCCGCGATGTCGTCTGGGTCAACGCCAATGGCAGCGAAATGTCGAGCGCGGACTGGGAGAGCGGCTGGTTGAAATGTTTTGGCGTCGTCCTCGACGGCCGCGCGCGAAAAACCGCGATCCCGCGCCATGGCGAGGACGATAGCGTGCTGATCGTCCTGAACAGTTTTGAGGGCGAGGTCGACTTCAAGCTGCCGCACACCTCGGCGGGTCCATGCTGGTCGCTGTTGCTCGACACCAATGTCGGGGACGGCGCATCCGGCGCCCGGTTTGAATTTGACAGCATCTACAAGGTGCCGGGCCGGTCGTTCCTGCTGTTCGTCGGCGGGGAGCTGGCGTAGCCTCAGATCCTCCGCCCCGCCTGCTCCCAGTAGGGATCGCGCAAACGGCGTTTGAATATCTTGCCGGAGTCTTCGCGCGGTAGCCCCGAGCGAATCTCGATGTGCTTGGGCACCTTGTAATCCGCGAGTGAGGTCCTCAGCCTTGCGCGGACATCGGCGGCATCGAGCGTGATGCCGGGTTGCGGCTCGACAACTGCCATCAAGGCCTCGCCGAACTCGGCATCGGGGATGCCGAACACGGCGCAATCATGCACGCCGGGCACGGCGTGCAGCACCGACTCGATCTCCGCCGGATAGATGTTGACGCCGCCCGAGATCACCATGTCGCGTTTGCGATCGCAGATGAAGACGTAGCCGTCTTCGTCGATGTAACCGACATCGCCGGAGGTGATGAAACCGTCGCGATCGATCTCGGCGCGCTTCTCCGGCTTGTTGTGATAGGTAAAGTCCGCCATCCCGGCCATGCGGGAATAGATCTCGCCGATTTCGCCGACGCCCAGTTCGCGGCCGTCGTCGCCGATGAAGCGCAATTCGGCGCCGGGCGAGATCTTGCCGACCGTACCGGGCTTTTTCAGCGCGTCCTCGGAGGTCGCAAACGTGACGGCGCTGGATTCGGTCGAGCCGTAGAATTCGTAGATCACCGGCCCCCACCATTCGATCATGGCGCGCTTGACGTCGGCGGGGCAAGGTGCTGCGGCATGGATGATGTGGCGCAGCGAAGAGACGTCGTACTTCCTGCGGGTCGCTTCCGGCAGCTTCATGAGGCGGATGAACATGGTCGGCACCATGAAGATGGTATCGATCTCAAACCGCTCGATCAGTTCGAGAAACTCTTCCGCCTCGAAGCGCGGCATCAGCACCAGCGCGCCGCCGAGTTTTCCCGCGCGGATGCCGAACGAGTTCGGCGCCGAGTGATAGAGCGGGCCCGGCAGGATCGCGCGGGCGCCGGGCTTGAGCCCATAGATCATCGCGCGCATGCGCTCGCCGGCGGCCTGCTGATCGGGCGTCGGCGCATTGCGCCGCACGCCCTTGGGATGGCCTGTCGTGCCGGAGGTGTAGATCATGTTCATGGGCTGCGGCACGACCGGGCCGTCATAGGGCTGGAACTGCGCGAGCCAGGATTCGAAATCGATCGCAAAGTCCGGCGCCTTCAGGTGATCGGGATCGATTTTGTAGTTGGACAAAATCTCCGGCGGCGTCGGCACGCTGAGCACGGTGACGCCTTTCGGAATCGCATCGCGCAAGGCGTGCAGCATGTCGGCATGCCCGATCAGAACGGATGTGCCGGTATCACTGAGGATGTAGTTGATCTCCTCCGGCTTGAAGTGCCAGTTGATCGGAACGCCGTAGGCGCCCAGCCGCATCGCGGCGTAGGCAGCCTCCAGGAAGGCGATGTCGTTGCGCATCAGCATGCAGACGCAATCGCCTTGCTTGACGCCGATTTTGGCGAGGCCGGAGGCGATACGATCGGCGCGGGCTGCGACTTCGGTGTGGGTACGGCGGCGCTCGCCGGAGACGATGCCGAGGAATCGGTACGTTTCGCTCATCTTTGTTTTTCTTTTTGTTTGAAAGCTTCGCGGCTCCTCGGGATGAGGTCTGTGCTAGTCCACATACTTCGCCGCGCGCTTCTCCAGATTGGAGCGTACGGCCTCGGTCTGGTTGGCGCTGCCGATCAGCTTCTGCTGCTCGACAGATTCGGCCAGCAGCGCCGGGCCCGGATCGACCGAGAGATTGTTGAGCAGACGCTTGGCAGCGCGGATCGCATCGGGGCTCTTGCCGGCGATGTCGCGCGCGACTTCGAAGGCTGCCGCGCGTGGATCGTCGCAGATGCGCGTGGCGAGGCCGTATGCCATCGCCTCCTGCGCGGAAAAGATGCGGCCGGTGTAGGTGAGATCACGCAAAATGTCGTCGCGCACGAGCGAGGCCAGGATCGGCGTGCCCGCCATATCAGGCACGAGGCCCCATTTGATTTCCATCACCGACATCCGCGCATCGGGCGTAAGAAATCGCATATCGGCGCCGAGCGCGAGCTGAAAGCCGCCGCCGAACGCGACGCCCTGGATCGCCGCGATCACTGGAACCGGAAGCTGGCGCCAGCCCCAGACCGCCTGCTGCGCAAAATTCGCCTGGCCGTACGTGCGCGCGGTGAGGTCGCGATTTTCGCCACCCGGAATTCCGTTGCCGCCCTTCTCCTTCATGGCGGCAAAGCGTCCCATGTCGAGACCGGCGCAGAAGGCGCGGCCCTCGCCGGACAGGACAACGACGCGCACGCTTTTGTCCTTCGAAAGCCGCTCGGTTGCCGCAACAAGAGCCTCGAACATGGCCTGATCCAGCGCATTCATCTTGTCCGCGCGCACCAGCCGCACGTCGGCGACGCCTTCCGAGATCGAAATCGAGACGCGCTCTTCCATGGATGAATTCTCCCCTGGTTCTTGCCTGTTCTTGTTCGGTGCCGCTTTACACAAAGCTGACGGCCGGATTTAGTCAATCGACCAATTAACTGACAATCCCTGCGGAGGAAACAGCCATGTTCAAGGAAAACCTTCTGGCCGGCCGCAACATCCTCGTCACCGGCGGCGGGACCGGACTCGGCAAGTCGATGGCGGCGCGCTTTCTCCAGCTCGGCGCCGAGGTGCACATCTGCGGCCGCCGCAAGATCGTCTGCGACGAGACCGCGACCGAGTTGATGGATCAATATGGCGGCCGCGTCACCAGCCACGGCGTCGACATCCGCAATGCGCTCGCGGTCGAGGAAATGGTCGAGACCATCTTTCGCGATGGTCCCCTCACCGATCTCATCAACAATGCCGCCGGCAATTTTATCTCGCGCAGCGAAGATCTGTCGCCGCGCGGCTTCGACGCGGTCGCCAACATCGTCATGCACGGCACGTTCTATGTGACGCATGCGGTCGGCAAGCGCTGGATCGCCTTGAAGCAACCGGGCAACGTCGTCTCGATCACCACGACCTGGGTGCGCAACGGCTCGCCCTATGTCGTGCCGTCGGCGATGAGCAAATCGGCGATCCACGCCATGACGATGTCGCTCGCGACCGAATGGGGCCGCTACGGCATCCGCCTCAACACCATCGCGCCGGGCGAGATTCCGACCGAGGGCATGAGCAAGCGCATCAAGCCCCGCGACGAGGCCGGCGCGCGCACCAAGGCGATGAATCCGATGGGCCGCGTCGGCACCATGGAGGAATTGCAGAACGTCGCCGTGTTCCTGATCTCCGGCGGCTGCGACTGGATCTCCGGCGAGACCATCGCGATGGACGGCGCACAGGCGCTTGCCATGGGCGGCAATTTCTACCAGCTCCGCGACTGGAGCGACGACGACTGGACCAAGGCGCGGGATTCGATCAAGGAGCAGAACGAGAAGGATCGGGCCAAGCGGGGGTAGTATTCTCTCGTGCCCCGGACGCAGCGCAGCGCGCCGCCTTCGGCGTGGTGCGCTGCTGAGCCGGGGCCCAGCGCGCGTCGAGTACGAGGGAAGAATGGGTCCCGGCTCTGCGCAGCAGCGCTACGCGCTGCAGCGCGTCCGGGACACGAAACCGTCGTTCGCCTCTCCCGTATTGTCTTTGCCCGCGGATGACGCCACACTCCGCGGCATAAAAACAAGACGTCACGGGAGAGACATGTCCACCACACAGCCATTGGCTAATCTCGCCGACATGGTGCGCGAGCGCGCGAAGATCCGCGGCAACGCAATCGCCTATGAATTCGAAGGACGCCTCACCAGCTTCGCCGAATTCGACGTCAAGACCAACAAGGTCGCCAACGCACTGATCGCGATGGGCGTGAAGAAGGGCGAGCGCATCGCCTATCTCGGCAAGAACAGCGATCTCTATTTCGAGCTGCTGATGGGCGCGATGAAGGCCGGCGTGGTGATGGCGCCGGTGAACTGGCGGCTCGCCGGGCCCGAGGTCGCCTTCATCGTCGCGGATTGCAAGGCGCCGGTGCTGTTCGCAGGACCGGAGTTCATCACCCAGGTTCACCAGATCAGGGATCAGCTCCCGGGCGTGCGCACTGTCATCACCACCGAGGGCGGCGCGCCGGAATGGCAGGATTTTTCGGCCTGGCGCGATGCGCAGAGCGGCGACGATCCCAAGGTGGCGATCGACACCCGCGATATCGCGATCCAGCTCTACACATCGGGCACGACAGGCAAGCCGAAGGGCGCGATGCTGAGCCACGCGAACTTCCTCAACCTCGTGCAAACAGGCAACGCCGCGGACAAGCCGGAGTGGAACCGATGGTCGACCGACGACGTCTCGCTGGTGGCGATGCCGATCTTCCATATCGGCGGCTCTGGATGGGGCGTGATGGGGCTCTATCACGGCGCCCGCGGCGTGATCGCGCGCGAGTTCGATCCGACCAAGGTTTTGGATTTCTTCGAGCAGTCGGGCATCACAAAGCTGTTCATGGTGCCGGCGGCGATGCAGTTCGTGGTGCGGCAGCCCCGCGCGAAGACGATCGATTTCTCGCGGCTGAAATACATGCTCTACGGTGCCTCCCCGATTCCGGCCGCGCTGCTGAAGGAGTGCATCGAGATCTTCAAATGCGGTTTTGTGCAGATGTGCGGCATGACCGAGACCACCGGCACCATCGTCGCGCTGCCGCCGGAAGATCATGTCGAGGGGCTGGAGCGGATGCGCTCGGCCGGCAAGGCCCTGCCGGGCGTCGAAATCGCCATTCTCGACGTCGATGGCAAGCCGCTGCCGCCGCGCGAGGTCGGCGAGATCGCGACGCGATCGGGCTCCAACATGGCAGGCTACTGGAATTTGCCGGAGGCAACCGCCTCGACGCTGCGCGGCGACGGCTGGCTGCGCACGGGTGATGCCGGCTACATGGACGAGGACGGCTATCTCTACATCCACGACCGCATCAAGGACATGATCATCTCCGGCGGCGAGAACATCTATCCTGCCGAGGTCGAGAGCGCGCTGTGCGATCATCCAGATGTCGCCGAGGCTGCCGTGATCGGCATTCCCGACGAGAAATGGGGCGAGGCGGTGAAGGCCGTCGTGGTGATGAAGCCCGGCAAGCAGGCCACCGCCACCGACATCATCAACTTCACCCGCGAGCGCATCGCCGGCTTCAAGACGCCGAAGAGCGTCGAGTTTCTGCCGGCGCTGCCGAGGAACCCGTCAGGCAAGATTTTGCGGCGGCAGCTGCGCGAGCCGTATTGGGCGGGGAAGGATCGACGGGTGAATTAGGCCGGCTGCGTAGGGTGGGTTAGCGCTGCGATTGCGCGAAGCGCGATCGAGGCGCGCAACCCACCAACCTCCCTCCTCGTGAAGGCGAAAGAGGTGGGTTACGCCTACGGCTAACCCACCCTACGAGAGCCGTGCAAGTCCCTAGTGCTTCCCCGGCCCCATATACCCGAACAGGAACCCCGCCACCTTGCGGATCTGGATCTCCTCGCTGCCTTCGGTGATCCGGTAACGCCGGTGGTGGCGGTAGATGTGCTCGAACGGCTTGTGGCGGGAATAGCCCATGCCGCCGTGGACCTGCATGGCGCGGTCGGCGGATTCGCAACAGAGACGGTTTGCCCAGTAGTTGCACATCGAGACGCGGTCGGAGAGCGTGCGCTCGATCTGCTCCTCGTCGAGCTTGTCCATCTCCCAGGCGGTCTTGCGGATCAACAGGCGCAGCATCTCGGCTTGAGTCGCAAGCTCGACCAGCGGGAACTGGATCGCCTGGTTCTCGGCGAGCGCCTTGCCGAACGGCTTTCGCTCACGCGCGTATTTCACACTCTCGTTGATGCAATAGACGGCGGCGCCGAGCGAACTCGCGGCCTGGCGGATGCGGTTCTGGTGGACAAAACATTGCGCCAGCGACAGGCCGCGGCCAACCTCGCCGAACAGGGCATCATCAGGCACGAACACGTCGGTAAAGCTGACGCGAGGATGGTCGGTGGGCATGTTGAAGGTCCACATGTACTCTTCAACCTTCACGCCGTGGCTCTTGGCCGGCACCAGGAAGCAGGTGATGCCGCGGGCATCGCCGTCATTGCCGCTGGTGCGCGCGAACAGCGCGCAATGCGTGGCGACGTGCATGCCTGTGGTCCACATCTTCTCGCCGTTGATGATCCAGCCCTTGACGTTGTCGCGCGTCGCCGGCACCGCGCGCGTCTCCATGTGGGTGGCGTCCGAGCCGTGATTGGGCTCGGTCAGGCCGAACGTGATGCGATACTTTCCCCTGATCGAGCCGTCGATCATCGCCTTCTGGTCGTCGCGGCCGTAGCGGTCGAGCATGGTGGCGACGGGAAAATTGCCGACGATGGAGTGTTCGTTCTGGAGGTCGTTGTGCAAGCCTAGGCCCTTGGCCGCAAAGTGCTCGCGGATCACCGCCATCCAGAGGTTGGAGCCGTCCTTGCCGCCATATTGCTTCGAGACCGCAAACCGCAGATGACCGGCGGCATCCGCAAGATCCTTGGCCTTGCGCAGCAGCGCCTCCCATTCGTGCCGTGGCAGGCCGCCATTCTCGAAATCGGTGCGCGCCCATTCGCGGCGATGATCGAAGAAGCGGATGTTGTCGTCGGCCTCTTCGAGCGGCTTGATCTCGCGTTCGATGAAACCGTCGAGCTCTCCGAGATAGGCGACGAGATCGGCAGGCAATGAGAAATCCACAGGTTCTCTCCCGGATTGATTTTATCGTTTTGCGTTAAGGCGCTAGGCGCGTTTTTGCTTCGACCGATTAAGGTGAGAAGAGCGCGCGCAAGTCAAGCAAGGCGAGACGTGTGAGAGGCGCAAGGCGTGCCCGCGCAATTCGATGGTGCTCAGGCGCTGACGCGCGGTAGTATGACGCCCATATTCCTTGACGAGACAATGCGGGAGCGCGCGATGGATCTGAAATTCTCAAAGGTGGAACGCAAGGGGCCGATCACGATCGTCACGCTGTCGCGGCCGGAGGTCTACAACGCGCTGCACACCGATGCGCATTTCGAGCTCCAGAAAGTGTTCGACGATTTCGCCGCCGATGCTGAGCAGTGGGTCGCGATCGTCACAGGCAGCGGCGACAAGGCGTTCTGCGCCGGCAATGATCTGAAGTGGCAGGCGGCCGGGGGAAAACGCGGCTGGGACAAGAGCGGCTTTGCCGGCCTCACTGCGCGCTTCGACTGCGACAAGCCGATCATCGCCGCGGTGAATGGTGTCGCGATGGGCGGCGGCTTCGAGATCGCACTCGCCTGCGACCTGATCATCGCCTCAGAGAATGCGACCTTCGCCCTGCCCGAGCCGCGCGTGGGTCTTGCGGCACTCGCCGGCGGCCTGCACCGGCTGCCGCGCCAGATCGGCCTGAAGCGCGCCATGGGTTTGATCCTCACCGCGCGCCATGTCAGCGCCAAGGAGGGACACGAGCTCGGCTTCGTCAACGAGGTGGTGCCGCAGGGCGAGGCGCTCAAGGGCGCGCTGCGCTGGGCGGAGATGATCACCAAGAACTCGCCGATGTCGATCCGGGCGTCCAAGCAGACCATCCAGAGGGGGCTTGGCGTCTCGCTGGAGCAGGCGATCGAGGAGCAGCGGGAGTATCCGGCGGTGAAGGCGATGGCGGCGTCGCAGGATTACATCGAAGGCCCGAAGGCGTTTTCGGAGAAGCGGCCGCCGAAATGGGCGGGGAAGTAGAAGGTTCCTCCGCCCGTCATTGCGAGGAGCCCTTGCGACGAAGCAATCCAGACT
>NZ_JADPJH010000011.1:16145-78506 GCF_023073315.1 Bradyrhizobium sp. 1
GGTGGAAAGACTCCGGATTGCTTCGCTGTGCTCGCAATGACGGCTGATGGAGTGACGCCTAGTCTCGCCCCAGCTCGCGCTTGTAGGATGCGTAGTTCGGCTGATCGACCGCGAGCTTGTCCATCGTCGTTTGCCAGAGGTGCTCGGCGAGGCCGGAGGTTGCGAGGTCGACCTCGCCCCTGGTGATGCGATCGGCGAGTACGCGGTTGAGGTCGGCGACTGAACCGTCCACGCCAAGCAGTGCCCGCAGCCGCTCGACCTCACTCGCGTCACTCCCCTCTTCCCGCGTCAGCTGCCGCGTCACGAGATCGAGGATGTTGATGGCCACGCGCAGCTTGAAGGCCTGGTGGCCCTCAATCAGCGGCGCGATGTCGCTCCGGAGGAAGTCGGCGACTGACTTGGTCAGTTCGACCGGTGTCGGTTCATCCTGCATGTCTCAACTCCCGCGCGGCGCCAGCAGCCGCAACAGATCAATCTCGGTCTCGCTAGCGCGGCGGCCGATCATGGCGCGCTCCATCGAATGATCGGGCCCTTCGCGAAAGCGCTGCATCATGCCGCCGCACATGATGCCCCAGCGCAACGTACCCATCACTTCCCAGAATTTGACGCGTGACGGATCGCATTTGCGGCCTGCGGCCTCATAGCCCGCGAACAATTCCTCGCGCGAGCCAAAGCCGCCGACCGGCTTGTCGATCTCGCCAAAACGCCAGGAGTTGACGCAGACCCAACCGAGATCCTCCATGGGATCGCCGAGGTGGGCAAGCTCCCAGTCGAGAACCGCGCGCACGCCGTCGGCGCCGATGATGAGATTGCCGTTGCGGAAGTCGCCATGCACCAGCGTCGTCTCGGACGACGGACCGGGATCGTGGTCACGCAACCAGCGCAGCGCCAGCTCGAACACCGGCTTAGGCCAGTTTAGGCTGCGATAGTCGCGCTCGAACTCAGAGATCTCCTCGGTCGCGCTTCGGCGGCGCAGCTCCGGCAATTTGTCCTGCGGCAATTTGTGCAGCCCCGCCAGCACGCCGCCGATTTGTCTCGCGAGATGCGGCCGCGCCGCCGCATATTCGTCATCGCGAAGAATCTTGCGGGCGATGGTCTCGCCCTCGACCCGCTGCATGATGAACCCAATGCCGAGATTTTCATCCGGCGTCAGCACATGCATCACGCGCGGCGACGGCACGCCCGCCTCATAAGCGAGCTGCATCAGCTGCGCTTCGGCTGCGAGACCCGCCGCGCGCGTAGGAGCCGCACCGTAGCCCTTCGGCGAGCGGCGCAGGATCGCGCCGATCGGCCCGTCGGGATGCGTGATGTCAAAACGCCAGGTCTCCTGACTGGCGCCGCCCGACAGCTTTGCCGCGCCGGTGACGCCGGTCGCACCGTGACACCAGCGCTGGGCGCTGCGAAAAAGCTCCGCCTCGATCATTTGCCTTTGAACTGCGCGGGCCGCTTCTCCAGGAACGCGCCGACGCCCTCGCGAAAATCCTGAGTATCGCCGGCACGGAGCTGGCACTGGAATTCGAGATTGAGCTGGTCCTCGAAGGAATTTTCCGGGCTGTCCCAATAGAGCTTGCGGATCAGCGACAGCGCGACCGTCGGGCCGCTGGCGAGATCGCGCGCGAGCTTCATTGCCTCCTCCATCAGCACGCCGTCGTCATAGACGCGATTGATGAGGCCCCATTCCAGCGCCTTCTCAGCCGGCAGGCGTTCGCCCATCAGCGACAATTCGATCGAGCGTGCCCGGCCGATCAGGCGCGGCAACAGCCAGGTCGAGCCGCAATCCGGCACGAGGCCGATGCGGCGGAAGGCTTGAAGGAAGTAGGAGGACCGTGCGCACAGGACCATATCGCCGAGCAGCGCGAAGCTCATGCCGGCGCCCGCCGCCGGCCCGTTGACCGCGGTCACGATCGGGCAATGCAGATTTCGGATGCGGCGCAGGAACGGGTGAAAGCCGGTCTCCAGCGTCAGGCCGGCCTTGGTCTTCTTCGCCTGATTGTTGCGGCCCTGGAGATTAGCGCCGGTGCAGAACGCCCGCCCCGCGCCGGTCAGCACGACGCAGCGCACCTCGTCCTTCTTCTCCTCGATTGTATCGAGCGCCTCGGCGAGGCCGCCCAGCATGTCCACGGAGACCGCGTTCATCACCTCCTGATGGTCGAGCCGGAGGATCGCGACCGAGCCATCGAAATCGAGCGTGACGTGTTTGAACTGCATGGTTTCCTCGTCGGTTGCAGCCAGCGAAGTTTCGCAGGCCGGAATTAGTTTTGCCGGGCCGCATATTTGATTTTTGTCGCGGCGTTGTCCATGGTGCTCCGAACATACCTTGTCGTCCTATCGCACAATCTTGCGCGCACAGGCTGGCGCGCGGCGGTGCCAAAAACAGGAAACGCGCCATGAACCTTTTCGACCTCACCGGCCGCGTGGCCGTGATCACCGGCGGCAATGGCGGTATCGGGCTCGGCATCGCGCAGGCACTCGCCGGTCAGGGCTGCAACGTCTCGATCTGGGGCCGCAATGCTGACAAGAACAAGGCTGCTGCCGCGAGCATGGCGGGGCTCTCCGGCAAGGTCGACAGCCGCGTCTGCGATGTCACCGATCCGGCCTCGGTCAACGCCGCGATGAAGGCGACGCTCGATATTTTCGGCCGGGTCGACGGCTGCTTCGCCAATGCCGGCATCGGCGGCGGCGGCCGGCGCTCCTTCATCGAGCGCACGGAAGAGGAATGGCGCAAGATGTTTGCGACCAATCTCGACGGCGTGTTCCACGCCTTCCAGGCCGCCGCAAGACACATGACGGAGCGCGCCGAGGCCGGCGATCCCTTCGGCCGGCTGGTCGCGACATCGAGCCTCGCCTCGATCTTCGGCACCGCACGCAACGAGCATTACGC
The DNA here is from genome assembly GCF_023073315.1 of Bradyrhizobium sp. 1. Lineage (GTDB taxonomy): Bacteria > Pseudomonadota > Alphaproteobacteria > Rhizobiales > Xanthobacteraceae > Bradyrhizobium. The sequence goes on from NZ_JADPJH010000011.1 coordinate 19,027, forward strand.
CGCTACGAAAGCGGCCATCAACGCACTGGTGCGCGCGCTCGGCGTCGAGCTGGCGCGCCACGGCGTCACCGCGAATGCGATCCTGCCCGGCTGGATCAAGAGCGACATGACCGCCGGAATCATGGCCAACGAAAAGTTCGTCGCCAACGTCATGCCGCGTATTCCGGTGCGACGGTTCGGCGAGGCCGGCGATTTCGGCGGCATTGCCGTGTATCTGATGAGCAAGGCGTCGTCGTATCACACCGCGGACACGTTCGTGATCGACGGCGGCTATACCGCGTTTTAAGTCTCGTAGCCCGGATGGAGCGCAGCGTAGTCCGGGATTTTCAGAAGCAAGCAAGACCCGGATTTCGCTGCGCTCCATCCAGGCTACAAACTCTGAGGGGAATGGGCAAATGTTCTCGCACATCATGATCGGCACCAACGACCTCGACAAGGCCAAGGGGTTCTACGACAGCCTGCTGAGCACGCTCGAAGTGCGCCCGGCCAAGGTCGATGGCCATCGCATCTTCTACTTCACCAAGACCGGCGTGTTCTCGGTGTCGAAGCCGATCAACGGCGAGCCGGCGACATGCGCCAATGGTGGCACCATCGGCTTTGCCGCCAACTCGCCGGAGCAGGTCGACAAGTGGCACGCGGCCGGCCTCGCCAGTGGCGGCAAGACTTGCGAGGAACCGCCCGGCATCCGCCAGGGCCCGGGCGGCAAGCTCTACCTTGCCTATTTGCGCGATCTCGACGGCAACAAGATCTGCGCAATGCACCGGGTGGTGGACTAGCCCCGCAGTCAAACATCCGATGTCGTCCGGGCCTCGTGCGCAATTGTGCAACGGGGGCGGGCGACGGCGGGGAGTGTTCGCTAAGTCTCGCCCGTTTCGGGCGCAACTCGCGGCACGATCATCTGGATGCGTGTCCCCGCGCCGGGTTTGCTTTCGAGCTTGATACGACCGCCCAGCCGGCCCGAGACGATGTTGTGGACGATGTGCAGGCCGAGGCCGACATTGCCTTCATGGCGGCGCGTGGTGAAGAACGGATTGAAGGCCTGCCGGCGCAGGTCGGCGCTCATACCGCAGCCATTATCGGAAACGGCAATCTCGATATCCCCCTCGCCGCATGCGCGAATCGCGAGGTCGATCCTTCCGCTCTTGCCATCCGGAAACGCGTGCACGATCGCGTTCATGAGTAGGTTGGTCAGCACCTGCCCAAATGGACCAGGATAACTGGTCATGGTCCGGCCGGACGGGCATTCAACATTCAACGTCAGGCCGCTTTTCCGTAGATCCGACTCAAGACTTGCGGCGAGTTGCTGGGCGAGCTCACCCGGATCGAAGGTTCGGCGCTCGAGATAACTTTGATCGACCGCGACCTGCTTGAACGACTGGATCAATTCCGCCGCCCGGGCGAGATTGCCGGTCAAATGCGCGGATGCGGTCTTAACGACTGCAAGAAACTCGTTCAGGCTCGATCGCTTCAAGCTGCCCCGCGCGACTTCGGTCGCAAACTTTGCCGCCTTGCTCTCCAACACGGAGGCGATAGTCAGGCTGGTACCGACGGGGCTGTTGATCTCATGCGAAAACGCCCGCCACCAACCGTCCGAGTGCAGCCAGCTTCTCAGCCTCTACCAGCGAGTCCTGCGCTTCCTTCAGGCGCTGCAATGCCGCTTCCGCGGCGTCGCGGGCACTGCGAAGCTGCCGTTCGTGGCGCTTGCGCTCGGTGATCTCTTCTGCGGCGACGTTGACGCCAACGATGTTGCCGTTCGGTCCGCGCTGCGGATGCCAGTGGGTGATCCAGCAGCGCTCGTCGTTGTGGCCGGGGCGCTGGCCGTAGACCTCGATCCCGGTGACAGGCTCGCCGGTTTCCATAATGGAGCGAACGATGCCCTCGACGGCGGACGCGAGCCCAGGCACGCATTCCCGCACTGTGTGCCCGAGGTGCCCTTCGACCGAGATGCCACAGATCTCGGTGAGGCGCTGGTTGATCTGCAGATAGCGACAGTCCGGAGAGAGATAGGCAAGGCCAATCGGCGCCGTGTCGTAGATCAACTGCAGCGCCGGCTGCTTTGGAAACTGCACTTCGCGTACAACGGAAGAACTCATGTCCTCTCTCCCTCTGCGCGAAGGTCAGGTTAGCCGGTTGCGGCGCGAGGCAACAGCCCAAATAACCCTGAAAACAGGCTCAATCAGTCCCGGGGCCGGTACGTGGCGGGACGGTCAAACAGCGTTTGAAACGCTCTCGCCATATTCCATCACATGGCATGGGTTGGATGAAAAATACGCGCTCGCGCTTTGGCATCGCCGCGTTTATTCTCGCCGCAACGCGCTGATCCGAAAATGGGAGGAACAACAATGAAACACGCCTACATACCCCGCACCACCAACTACACCCTCAACCCCGGCGACGAGCTCAACGACCTCCGCATGTCGGACCAGGTCCGACCGCTCTACGATCACGTCAGGAAATTCATCCGCGACACCGTCGAGCCGATGTCGATCGAGTTCGCCAAGGCCGGCGAAGGCAAGCAAGACCGCTGGAGCTTTACGCCGAAGCAGCTCGAAGTGCTCGAGGTCGCCAAGAACAAGGCCAAGAAGGAAGGCCTCTGGAATTTCTTCCTGCCCGATGACGAGACCGGCCAGGGCCTGAAGAATCTCGACTACGCCTATATCGCCTCCGAGCTCGGCAAGAGCCCGCTGGCGTCCGAGAGCATGAACTGCTCCGCGCCCGACACCGGCAACATGGAGGTGCTGGAGCGCGTCGGCACCAAGGAGCAGAAGGAGAAGTGGCTGAAGCCGCTGATGAACGGCGAGATCCGCTCGGCCTATGTCATGACCGAGCCGAACGTCGCCTCCTCCGACGCCAAGAACATCTCGACCAGCGCAAAACTCGTCGGCGACGAATGGGTCATCAACGGCGAGAAGTACTACATCTCCGGCGTCGGCGATCCCCGCTGCAAGATCCTCATCGTCATGGTGAAGACCAATCCCGATGCGGCGCCGAGCAAGCAGCAGTCGCAGATCCTGGTGCCGCGCGACACGCCCGGCGTCGAGGTGCTCGGCCCGATGTACGTGTTCGGCCAGGACCACGCGCCGCGCGGCCACATGCACATGCGCTTCAACAATGTGCGCGTGCCGAAGGAGAACATGCTGCTGGGTGAAGGCCGTGGCTTCGAGATCTCGCAGCTCCGTCTCGGCCCGGGCCGCATCCATCACTGCATGCGCACCATCGGCAAGGCCGAGAAGGCGCTCGATTTGATGGTGCAGCGTGGTCTCACCCGCGAAGCCTTCGGCAAGAAGATCGCCCATCTCGGCGGCAACATGCAGATCATCGCGCAAGCGCGCTGCGAGATCGAGGCGATGCGGCTGATGGTGCTGAAGGCCGCCAAGGCCATGGACGTGCTCGGCAACAAGGAGGCCCGCGTCTGGGTCTCGATGGTCAAGGCCATGGTGCCCGAGCGTGCCTGCAAGATCATCGACCAGTCGATCCAGATGCACGGCGCCACCGGCATCTCGCACTGGACCCCGCTCGCGGAGATGTATCAGGACGTCCGCCACCTGCGCTTTGCGGATGGTCCGGACGAGGTGCACTGGATGGTGGTGGGCCGGCACGAGCTGAGCATGGCGTGATCTACGAGATGCCGTAGGGTGGGCAAAGGCGCGCTCTTCGCGCGCCGTGCCCACCATCGCAGTATCGCAAGAAGATGGTGGGCACGCTTCGCTTTGCCCACCCTACGAAGTTGCACCTCCCAAGGAGCCCCCATGGACTACGCCGCCAGCGACCTGACGCCACGCGAGCGCTACAAGGTGTTGACGTCCTTCATCCTGCCGCGGCCGATCGCGTGGGTGACGTCGGTCGGACCGACCGGCGTGGTCAACGCCGCGCCGTTCAGCTTCTTCAACGCCTTCTGCGAGGATCCGCCGCTGTGCATGTTCGCGGCGAACCGCAAGCCGAACGGCCAGGACAAGGACACCTTCCTCAACATCCAGCGCACCGGCGAGTTCGTGGTCAACATTGCCGACGAGCCGCTGGCGAAAGCGATGCATGAGTCGAGCGGCGACTTTCCGCCTGAGATCGGCGAGCCCGATTACCTCGGCTTGAAACTCGCGCCCTCGAGCAAGATCGCCGTGCCCAGGCTCGCCGACGCGCCCTGGGCGATGGAGTGCAAGCTCTGGAAGATGATCGACGTCAACGACGATCGCCGGCTGATCATGGGCGAAGGCATCCACTTCCACATCCGCGACGAGTTGTGGGACCACAAGGCGATGCGGGTGCACATGGACCGCTATCACCCGATCGGCCGCATGTTCGCCGACCGCTACTGCCGCACGGACGACCGCGTGGTGTTTCCGGCGGCGGAAGGCGCGAAGGGGAAGTAGGGCGCGCCGGGACGAAGGTCCGCTCCCTCGCCCCGTTCTTACGGGGAGAGGGTTGGGGTGAGGGGCTCTCTCCACGCGTGAGATGGTCGAAAGTCCTGTACCCCCTCACCCGGATCGCAAGAGCGATCCGACCTCTCCGCGCAAGCGGGGCGAGGTGAAGAAAGACACTACGTCGCGGGCGCGATCTTGTCCTGCGTCTTCGTCTCGAAATCACTCGCGTCGTGGCGCTCGTGGAGCTGACTGGCCGGATCGCCGGAGACGCGGTTGACCATGCGGCCGCGCTTCACGGCTGGGCGCTTCGCGATCTGGTCGGTCCAGCGCTGCACGTTCTTGTAATCCTGCACCGACAAAAATTCGCCGGCGCCGTAGACCAGTCCCTTGGCGAGTGCCCCGTACCAGGGCCACACCGCCATGTCGGCGATGGTGTACTCCTTGCCCGCGAGGTACTCGTTGTCGGCAAGGCGCCGGTCGAGCACGTCGAGCTGGCGCTTGACCTCCATCGCGAAGCGGTCGATGGCGTATTCGATCTTGAACGGCGCATAGGCGTAGAAATGGCCAAAGCCGCCGCCGAGATAGGGCGCGCTGCCCATCTGCCAGAACAGCCAGGACATGGCATCGGTCCGCGCCTTGATCTCCTGCGGCAGGAAGGCCCCGCCGAACTTCTCGGCGAGGTAGAACAGGATCGAGGCGGATTCGAACACGCGGATCGGCTCAGGGCCGGAGCGATCCATCAGCGCCGGAATCTTGGAGTTCGGATTGATGTCGACAAAACCGCTGCCGAACTGGTCGCCATTGCCTATTCTGATCAGCCAGGCGTCGTATTCGGCGCCCTTGTGGCCGAGCGCGAGAAGCTCTTCCAGCATCACCGTGACCTTGACCCCGTTCGGCGTCGCCAGCGAATAGAGCTGCAAAGGGTGCTTGCCGACCGGCAGCTCCTTGTCGTGGGTGGCGCCGGCAATGGGACGGTTGATGCTGGCGAACTGGCCGCCGTTCTCCTTGTTCCAGGTCCAGACTTTGGGCGGTACGTAGGCGGGGGCGTCGGTCATGCGGTTGCTCCGGCGAAAAGATGCGCGTGCATTAATTAGCCCGCAAATGGCGAATGACAAGGCCTGCCCGGTCTGCGCCCGGCGCGGGCCTCAGGCCGGCGTCATGCGACCTCGCCTGCCTCAAGCCTGCGCGACCGCGCTTCGGCCTCCATCACAAACCCCTCATAGGCCTTGGCCGCGACCTCGTCGCAGATCCGGCGGTAGACGCCGACGCCGCCGATATAGGGCATGAAGATCCGCGGCTTGCCCGGGATATTGGCGCCCATGTACCAGGAATTGGCCTGCGGATAGAGCGTGCCGTGGGCGACCTCGTTGACATGCGCGACCCATTTGTCCTCGGCCTCCCTGCCCGCCTCCATGGTGACGAGACCCTGCTCGCGCATGTGGACGAGGCAGTCTGCGATCCAATCGACATGCTGCTCGATCGACACGATCATGTTCGAGAGCACCGACGGACTGCCAGGGCCGGTGATGATGAAGAGGTTCGGAAAGCCGGCGCTCATCAGGCCGAGATAGGTCTTGGGGCCCTCGGCCCATTTCTGGTTCAGCGTCTCGCCGCCGCGGCCGGTTATGTCGATCTTCGCAACTGATCCTGTCATGGCGTCGAAGCCCGTGGCCATCACCAGCGCGTCGACCTCGTGGTCCACGCCTGCGACACGGACGGCGCTCGCGGTGATCTCCTCAATTGGATTGGTCTTGATATCCACCAGCGAAACATTCGGCCGGTTGAAGGTCGCAAAATAGTCCGTGTCGATGCAGATGCGCTTGGTGCCGATCGGATGGCTGTCGGGCTGGAGCAGCTTTGCGGTCTCCGGGTTCTTCACGATCTCGGCGATTTTGTTCCGCACGAAGTTCGCCGCGGTGTCGTTCGCGGAACGATTGAGACCGAGATTGTTGTAGACATACAGGAAGGTCAGCCCGCCACGCTCCCAGCGCGCCCCGTACTTTCCGTTTCTGATCTCCTCGCTGTCGTCGAGCGCGCCGCGATCGGGTTGCTCCGCGAAAATGCCGTTGCGCGCGACCTCGCGGGCGAATTGGCGGATCTCCGGATATTTCTTGCGGAACGTCTCGCGCTCCTCGTCGGTCAGCGCGGCGTTGCGGGCGGGAATGGAAAAATTCGCCGTGCGCTGAAACACCGTGAGATGTTTTGCTCGCTCGGCGATGATGGGCGCCGACTGGATGCCCGACGATCCCGTACCGATCAGGCCGACGCGCAAGCCGGTGAAATCGACATCCTCGTGCGGCCAATTGCCGGTGTGATAGACTGGGCCTTTGAAGTTTTCGAGACCCTTGATGTCGGGCTTGCGCGCATTCGAGAGACAGCCTGTCGCGAGCACGACGAACCGTGCTTGCACCGTCGTGCCGTCGGAGACGGTCACCGACCAGCGCTTCGCGAGCTCATCGAACACGGCCCGCTCGACGCGCGTGTTGAACTGGATGTCGCGACGCAGATCGAAACGGTCGGCGACGTGGTTGGCGTATTTCAAAATCTCTGCTTGCGGCGCGTAGCGCTCGCTCCAGTCCCATTCCTGCTGAAGCTCTTCCGAGAAGGAGTAGGAATACTGCATGCTTTCGACATCGCAGCGCGCGCCGGGATAGCGATTCCAGTACCAGGTGCCGCCGACGCCGCCACCCCGCTCGTAGGCACGCGCCGAGAAGCCGAGCCCGCGCAGACGATGCAGCATGTACAGGCCGGCGAAGCCTGCGCCGACGACGACCACGTCGCAGGTTTCGGAGGCTTGAGCCGGACTCGCTTGCGCTGGCGACATCGGTTGACGCTCCCTGATTGTTTTATGTTGTTGTGAGCCAGCATTCTCTCACGCCCGCCAAAGCGCAAGAGGGTAATCTGCGGCCCCTGCACGGCTTATTTTGCGCGACGGAATGGCTCATCGCGCAGTGTGGCGCCTGCACGCAAGATGCGCGCGGGAATCCGGCATGGCATCGCCAATGACGATGGGCTAGCGTCGTCGCGACGGCCGCCGGGAGAGAGCCATGAAATCGCCGATCTGCGACATGCTGGGCATCGAGTTCCCGCTACTCGCCTTCAGCCATTGCCGCGACGTCGTAGTCGCCGTCAGCCGCGCCGGCGGCTTTGGTGTGCTCGGCGCGACCGCGCATACACCTGACACGCTCGAGCGCGAGCTGAAATGGATCGACGAGCACGTCGACGGCAAACCTTACGGCATCGACGTGCTGATCCCCGAAAACATGTCGACCGCAGGTGAGAAGGACGTCACCTGGAAGAACCTTGAGGCGCGCGTGCCGCCGGAGCACCGCACGTACACGCGCGATCTCCTGAGGAAGTACGATATCGAGCTGACCACCACTGAAGTGGCCGACAACCAGCCGCAGCCGTTCGATGCCAAGACGGCGCTGGAGTTGCTCGAGGTCTCCTTCAATCATCCGATCCGCCTGATCGCCAATGCGCTCGGCGTGCCGCCGAAGGCCATGATCGAGATGGGTAAGAAACACGGCGTGCCGGTGGCGGCGCTTGTCGGCGCCAAGGAGCACGCACTGCGCCAGGTTGCGGCCGGTGTGGACATTCTCGTGGTGCAGGGTACCGAAGCCGGCGGCCATTGCGGCGAAGTCTCGACCATGGTGCTGGTGCCGGAGGTGATCAAGGCGATCAAGCCGATCCGCGACGTGCCGGTGCTCGCGGCCGGCGGCATCATGACCGGACGGCAGATGGCGGCGTGCATGGCGATGGGCGCAGCCGGCGCCTGGACCGGCTCGGTGTGGCTTGCCACCGTCGAGGCCGAAACCTCGGAGATCTTTCGCGAGAAGATGATCGCGGCGTCTTCGCGCGATGCGATCCGTTCCAAGGGCCGCACCGGAAAGCCGGCACGCCAACTGCGTTCGGTCTGGACCGATGCCTGGGACCGCGCGCCGGAGAGCCCCGGCGCGCTGCCGATGCCGCTGCAAAGCATCATCAGCCGCGATGCCTTCAACTCGATCGACCGTGCGGCGGCAAGCGGCAACGCCAAGGCGCGCGATTTCGTCAGCTATTTTGTCGGCCAGGGCGTCGGCCTGATCGACAGCGTGAAGTCGGCGGGTGCGGTGGTGCAGGAATTCAAGGAAGATTTTGCCGAAGCCGTCGATCATATGAATGCGCTGGTGGCGGAGTGATACCCACGTCGTCATTGCGAGCGCAGCGAAGCAATCCAGACTGCCTCCGCGGATACATTTCTGGATTGCTTCGTCGCTTCGCTCCTCGCAATGACGAAACAACTGAGATCGTGAATTGAGGCCATGACCGACAAGACCAACATCCCCGAAGACCGCATCCCCGTCATCGTCGGCATCGGCGAGATCGTCGACCGCCCGAAGGAGATCACCGAGGGCCTCGAGCCGCTCGATCTGCTGGAACAGTCGTTGCGGCGCGCAGAACAAGACGCCGGCGCAAAGCTGCTCGGCGAGGTGCAGTCGCTCGACGTCGTCAATTTCCTGAGCTGGCGTTATCGCGATCCGGAAAAGCTCTTGGCGCAACGCCTCGGCATCTCACCCGCGCATTGCTATTACGGGCCGGTCGGCGGCGAGAGCCCGATCCGCTTCATCCACGAAGCTGCCAAGCGCATCGCGCGCGGCGAATGCAGCGTCGCGGCGGTCTGCGGCGCTGAGGCTCAGTCGACTGCGACCAAGGCCGAGCGTGCCAGCGCCAAGCTGCCATGGACGCCATTTGCCCATGATGTCGAGGAACCCAAGCGGGGCGCGGCGTTCCAGAAGCCGCTGGCCGTGACACTCGGCGTGTTCCGCCCCGTCACGGTCTATCCGTTCTACGAGGCCGCCTCCTCCGCACATTGGGGTCAGACGCCACGCGACGCCATGGCGGAATCGGGCACGCTGTGGTCGCGCTATTCGGAGGCCGCTGCACAAAATCCCAACGCCTGGCTCAAGCGGCGCTATGCGCCTGACGAGATCACGACGCCGACCGCGGACAACCGCCTCATTGCATGGCCCTACAACAAGCTCATGGTCGCCAACCCCAGCGTCAACATGGGCGGCGCGCTGCTGCTCACCAGCCTCGCCAAGGCGCGCGCACTCGGCATCGCAGAGGACAGACTGGTGTATCCGCTCGGCGGCGCCTCGGCGGAGGAGCCGCGCGACTATCTCTTGCGCGACCAGTTTTACGAAAGCCATCCGCAGAATGCCGTATTGAAGGCGACGATGGACCTCGCCGGCGGCGACGGCAAAAAGTTCGACGCGATCGAGCTCTACAGCTGCTTCCCCTGCGTACCCAAGATGGCGCGGCGAACGCTGGGCCTTTCCGGCGACGTGCAGCCGACCGTGACCGGTGGCCTCACCTTCTTCGGCGCACCGCTCAACACCTACATGACGCATGCGGCCTGCGCGATGGTGCGCCGCGTGCGCGATGGCGCCAAGCTCGGCCTGCTCTATGGCCAGGGCGGTTTTGTTACCAAGCATCACGCACTGGTGGTGTCGAAGACGCCGCCGCGCGAGGCGCTGGCGCAGGAGACGAGCGTGCAGGCGGAGGCCGACCGCAACAAGCGCGCGGTGCCGGAGTTCGTGACGGATGTCTCAGGCAAGGGCAAGGTCGAGAGCTTTACCGTGCTCTACGGCCGTGGCGGCGACGTCGAGCACGGCGTGGTGATGCTGCAGACCGAGGACGACCGACGCACGCTGGCGCGGATTCCGGCAAGCGATGGTGCGACGCTGGCGCATCTGCTGAATATGGACCGCACGCCGGTCGGTTCGTTCGGCGAGATCACGATGGCCGCCGATGGCGTGCCGGAGTGGCGGGTGGCCTAGCTCCCGTGTCCCGGACGTGGTGCGGCATGCAATGCCGCTCCGCAGAGCCGGGACCCAGAAAGCAACATGGTGCTCTGAGAGATGGGCCCCGGCTCAGCAGCGCACCACTTCGTGCTGCGCTGCGTCCGGGGCACGAGAGTGGTCTAGCTCTTCGGCGCCTGCTTCTCTGACGCCGTGGCCGGCTTGCCCTTGGCACCGGGGCCGGTCACCCGAACCGCATCGCCATCGGACAGGCCGTCCGGTGGTGCCGTGATGACGCGGTCATCGGCTGCGATCCCCGAGGCGAGCTCGATCTCGCGGCCGAGATCGCGGGCGATCGTCACCGGCTTGAACAGCACCTTATCGTCCGCACCGACGGTCGCGACGCGCAGGCCGCTGCCGTTGAAGATCAAGGCGCTGGCGGGGATGCTGAGCGGCGCGGAATCGCGCTGGAGGTTCAGCTTCACGCTGGCATAGCCGCCGGGCATCAGCTCACCGCTGGAATTGTCGAGGCCAAGCTGCATGCGCGTGGTGCCCGAGGCGACATCGACAGCCTGCGAGGAAGCCTCGACCGTCGCCTGGAAAGTCCGGTTCGGATACTCCGGCAGCGCGATGGTGGCCTTGGCGCCGAGCTTGATCGCCGGCACGTAGTTCTGGGGCACGTTGATATAGACGCGCAGCTTGGTGATGTCGGACACCACGAACATCGCCGGGCCCGAGCCGCCGCCGGAATTGATCAGCGCGCCGACGTCGGTGTCGCGCGCGGTGACGACACCATCGAATGGAACGGTGATCTTCTTGTAGCCGGCCAGCGCCTCAAGGCGCTCGACATTGGCCTGCCCGGAGTGAACGGCCGCGTTCTTGTTGGAGAGGTCGGCGGTGCGCTCGTCGATCTCCTGCGCGGAGACGAAGTTGGACGCGACCAGCGTCTTGCGCCGGTTCAGCGTCGCTTCCGAGAGCCTGGCGCTGGCCTGCTGGCTGGCGAGATCAGCCCGGGCCTGCAACAGCTGCTGGTCGAGGTCGGGCGCCTCGATCTCGGCGATCACTTGCCCAGCCTTGACGCGGGCGCCCATGTCGACGCTCCAGCTCTTCAGATAGCCCGAGACCCGGGCGAAGATCGGCGCGCGGTAATAGGCCTCGAGCCGGCCCGGCAGATCGATGGTGGAATTGAGGGACTTGGCGTTGGGCAGGGTCACCGCGACGCTGGGAACGGCCTGGTCGTCGGTCCATTCCTTCAGCTTGGAGCCTTGGTCCTCACGGGCGCGGATGCCGGTGCCGACCACGAGGCCTGCCGCAATCAGCGCCGCCACGCCGAAAATGCCCAGTTTCCGGTGCGACACCGGGGAGCGGGATTCAGTGGGCGACATGCGGAGTCTCCAGGGAGGCGGCGGCTTTGGCGCCTTGTTTCTTGTGTACCATACTGAACACCACGGGAACAAACATCAGCGTGGCGAAGGTTGCAAAGATCAGGCCGCCGATGACGGCGCGGCCGAGCGGCGCGTTCTGCTCGCCGCCTTCGCCCAGCCCCAGCGCCATCGGCGCCATGCCGATGATCATGGCGAGCGCGGTCATCAGCACCGGGCGGAACCGGACGAAGCCGGCTTCCAGCGCAGCCGCAATGGGATCGCCGAGCTCCTCGTAGCGCTCGCGGGCAAAGGTGATCACGAGCACGCTGTTGGCGGTAGCGACGCCCATGCACATGATGGCGCCGGTGAGCGCCGGCACCGACAGCGTGGTCTGCGTCGTGAACAGCATCCAGACGATGCCGGCGAGCGCGGCCGGAAGTGCCGTGATGATCACGAACGGATCGGACCACGACTGGAAGTTCACGACGATCAGCAGATAGATCAGCACGACCGCCCCGAGCAGGCCGAACAGCAGTCCTGTGAAGGCACTGTTCATGGTCTGCACCTGGCCGAGCAGCACCACGGAGGAGCCCTTCGGCACCTCCTTGGCGGTATCGGCGATCACTTGGCGGATGTCATTGGCGACCGCGCCGAGGTCGCGGCCCGAGGTCGTGGCAAAGATCTGCACCATCGACTGGATGTCGTATTGCGACACCACCGCGCTCGAGACCGAGCGCTTGATGTCGGCGATGCCGCCGAGGATCGGCGACTGCGCGTTCCCGGCGGCCGTGATCGGCAGCGTCTGCAACGCGCTGAGCGAGTCGATCTGGTATTGCGGCGTCTGCATCACGATCGAATAGGAGACGCCGTTGTCGGGGTTGAGAAAGTAGGTCGGCGCGACCTGCGAGGAGCCGGCGAGATTGACCACGAGGCTGTTGGTGACGTCGCGCTCGGTCAGGCCGACATATTGTGCGCGGGTGCGGTCGACATCGATGTTGAAGGTCGGATTGTTTGGCGATTGCTGGATGCGCGCGTCGGCAACGCCGGGAATCTTGCGGACCCTGGCCAGCAGATTGTTGGCGTAGGCGAAATTGGCGCTGATATTGGCGCCGCGGATCTGAAGGTCGATCGGCGCCGGCGCACCAAAGTTCAGGATCTGGCTGACGATGTCGGCCGGCAGGAAGGAGAAGCTGACGCCCGGGAATAGCCGCGGCAGCTGCTCGCGCAGCACGCGCACATGCTCTTCGGTCGGCTTGTGGCCTTCCTTCAGCTTGATCTGGATGTCGCCGTCCTGCGGGCCGATCACGCCGGTGTTGTTGTAGGTCATGTTGATGCCGGAGATCGGCATGCCGATGTTGTCGGTCAGCGTGTCGATCTCGCCCGGGACCAGCTTGCGGATCGCCTTCTGCACGTCCGCGAGCTGGTTGGCGGTCTCCTCGACGCGGGTGCCGACCTGGGTGCGGACGTGCATCAGGATGTTGCCGGCGTCGACCGCTGGAAAGAAGTTGCGCCCGAGGAACGGCACCAGCGCAAAGGACGCGCCGACCACGCAGAGGAAGCCGATCACGAACACCGGACGGTGCGCCAGCGCGAGCCCGAGGAAATTATGGTAGCCGCCACGGATGCGCTCGAAGCGAGCTTCGAAACCGCGCTGGAACCAGACCAGCGGATTGCGCGACTTCGGCGGCTCGCCGTCGTGATGGACGTGCGGCTGCAGCAGGTAATTCGCCATGGTCGGCACCAGCGTGCGCGACAGGATGAACGACCAGATCATCGCGAACATCACCGCTTCGGCCATCGGCACGAACAGGAAGCGCGCGACGCCGGTGAGGAAGAACATCGGCACGAACACGATGCAGATACAGAGCAGCGAGACGAAAGCCGGCGTCACGATCTGGTTGGCGCCGTCGAGGATCGATTGCTCGACCGGCTTGCCCTGCTCCAGATGATAATTGATGTTCTCGATGGTCACGGTAGCGTCGTCGACGAGGATGCCGACCGCGAGCGCGAGGCCGCCGAGCGTCATGATGTTCAACGTCTCGCCGATCGCCGATAGCATGATGATGGCGCCAAGCACGGAGAGCGGGATCGAGACCGCGATGATCACGGTCGAGCGCCAGCTGCCGAGGAACAGCAGGATCATGACGCTGGTCAGCAGCGCCGCGATCACGCCCTCGACGGCAACGCCTTGAATCGCGCCGCGGACGAACACCGACTGGTCGCCGATGAAGCCGATCTTGAGCGCGTCCGGCAGCTGGTCCTTGACGTCGATCACCTTCTGCTTGATGCCGGCGATGATATCGAGCGTCGAGGTCGCGCCCGCCTTCAGCACCATCATCAGCACCGAGCGGTTGCCGTCGACGTGGACGATGTTGGTCTGCGGCGGATTGCCGTCACGAACGGTCGCGACGTCGCGCACATAGACCATGGCGCCGTTGACGGTCCTGATCGGCAAATTGCCGAGCTCGTCGATCTTGAGCGGCGAGTTGTTGAGCTGGATGTTGTACTCGAAGATGCCGATCTTCTGTGTGCCGACCGGTGTGATCAGGTTCTGCGCGGCCAGCGCATTGGCGACGTCCTGGCCGGACAGGCCGCGGGCCTGGAGCGCGGTCGGATCGAGGTCGATCTGGATCTGGCGCTGCTTGCCACCGAATGGGTAGGGAATCGCCGCACCCGGCACGGTGACCAGCGGCGTGCGGAGCTGGTTGATGCCTATGTCGGCGAGGTTCTGCTCGGTCAGGCCGTCGCCCGACAGCGCCACCTGGATGATCGGCACGGTCGAGGCCGAGTAGTTCAGGATCAAGGGCGGCGTCGCGCCCGGCGGCATCTGCTTGATCAGCGTCTGCGAGATCGCGGTGACCTGCGCGTTGGCGGTGCGAATGTCGACGTTCGGCTGAAAGAAGATCTTGATGATGCCAAAGCCGTTATAGGAGTTGGCGGTGATGTGCTCGATGTCGTTGACCGTCGTCGTCAGCGCGCGCTGGAACGGCGTGGTGATGCGGCCCGACATCTGGTCCGGCGGCAGGCCGGTATACTGCCAGACTACGCCGATCACGGGGATGCGGATATCAGGGAAGATGTCGGTCGGCGTCCGCAGCGCCGCCAGCGGTCCGATGATCAGCAGCAGCAGCGCGAGCACGACAAACGTATAGGGTCGGCTCAGGGCAATACGAACCAGAGCAATCATTCGCCGAATAAATCCAGGTCAAGCAGGGATACGGAATCCGCCCCCACGGGGATCCTCTTCCCCTTTACCCGAGCACCGCCGGAAACGCTAATCTCCGGCGGCTTTACGGCATTCAATTCCCTGCTACCGCGCTGCGGAATAGGCATCGCAGCTATGCGGTCGAGGTCCTCGTCGAGACGTCGCTGCGGCCTTGGCCGCGGCGACGTCGAGGGTAGGCCGACGCCAATTCGGCCATTCAGGCCGCGCGGACCGACCCGAGGAACTTGCTCACTTCGAGCTTCAGCCGGCTGGAATCGCGCGACAGCATCTGTGCCGCCGACAGCACCTGGGAGGCGGCCGAGCCGGTTTCGGCCGCACCGTGCTGGACCTCGCCGACATTGGACGACACCTGCTGGGTGCCTTGGGCCGCCTGCTGCACGTTGCGGGCGATCTCCTGGGTCGCCGCGCCCTGCTCCTCCACCGCCGCCGCGATCGCCGAAGAGATCTCCGACAGCCGCGCAATGGTGCCGCTGATCTGGCCGATGGCACCAACGGACTCCTGTGTCGCCGCCTGGATGCCGCCGATCTGCTGGCCGATTTCGCCCGTAGCCTTGGCCGTCTGCTCGGCAAGCGCCTTCACCTCGGAGGCAACCACCGCAAAGCCGCGGCCGGCCTCGCCGGCGCGTGCCGCCTCGATCGTCGCATTGAGCGCCAGCAGATTGGTCTGCCCCGCGATGGCGTTGATAAGCTCGACGACGTCGCCGATCCGCGATGCGGCCCGCGACAATTCGCTGACGCGCTCGGTGGTGGATTGGGCCTGGCTGACGGCTTCGCCCGCGATGCGGGCGGATTCCTGAACCTGCCGGCTGATCTCACGCACCGAGGACGACATCTCTTCGGCCGCCGATGCCACGGAATGGACGTTGGTGGAGGCTTCTTCCGAGGCGGACGCGACCACGGTCGCCAACTCCTGGGCCCGTCCGGCGGTCGAAGTCAGTGTCGAAGCCGAAGCCTCGAGTTCGGTTGCGGCCGACGACACGGTCTCGACGATCTCGCCGATGGCACCTTCGAAGCCGTCCGCAAGCTTGGTCATGTCGGCCTTGCGCTGTCCCTCGGCTCGCCGCTGCACGGCCTGCACCTCGTCGCGGCTGAAGCGGATGATGGTCTGCACCGTCTGGAGGTTGCGCAGCGCCTCGCCGATCTCGTCGTCACGCTCGATGACGATCCGATTGTCCAGCTTGTCCTGGACCAGATTGACGAGAGTGCTGTTGAGCTGCTGCATTGGTTCGCGAATCGCCCGCATGGTCGTAAAGCCGACGAAGCAGCCGATGGCGGCACCGGCGATGGCCAGCAGCGACAGGATCAGACTCGTCGACCCGCTGGTGAAGAGCGCCGCGCTGATGCCGAGCGCGAGCATGAATATCACCTGCACTGCCATCATAGTGGTCAGGCGGGCCTTCAGAGTCTTCGTGAAGACTGCGAAACGATCGAGCCACGAACGGCGGCGGATGATGCCGGCGTCGATGCGGTAGCCATGCGGCTTCTTCTCGCGGATCGCGGCATAGACCTCCTCGGCGAGCTTGCGCTGGTCGGCCGGCAGCCTGGTGCGGATCGAGGTAAAGCCCGTGATCTGGCCGTTCTCGCGAATCGGCGACGCCGTCGCCAGCACCCAATAATAGTCGCCGTTCTTCCGGCGGTTCTTCACCGCTCCGAGCCAGGGCTTGCCGGCCTTCAGCGTGTCCCAAAGATTATCAAACGCCTCGGGTGGCATGTCCGGATGACGGACGATGTTGTGCGGCTGCCCCATCAGCTCCGCCGAGGTGAAGCCCGCGGCGGCGAGGAAGTCCTCGTTGAAGTAAGCCAGTTTGCCCTTGGGATCGGTCTTGGAGACGATCAGCGTTTCGTCGCTGACGGGATATTCGATTTCGGTGACGGGTAAATTCTTGCGCACTTGGGCCCCCAAAATGGATTGGTTGATGAGATAATTCCAGTCAGGGCTGCTACCGGCGGTCCTGGTTCCATTCTGCTAAGCCGAATTTAACTATCGATGAAATCGCGTGCCCGTAACATTACGGCCAGCACACACGATGCTACCAGCAGGCGACATCATGCTACCGCCGCAGCAAAAAAACGGCGCCGATGGCGCCGCTCTTGCGTAGTCGAGTACTGCTCTGGCGACTTTACGCTGCGCGGACGTTGGTCAGGAACTTGCTGACCTCGGTCTTCAGGCGTGTACTGTCGTTGGACAGCATCTGCGCCGCCGACAGCACCTGCGAGGAGGCCGTGCCGGTCTCGGTCGCACCGCGCTGCACGTCGGTGATGTTGGAGGAGACCTGCTGGGTGCCCTGGGCAGCTTGCTGGACGTTGCGGGCAATCTCCTGGGTCGCAGCCCCCTGCTCTTCCACCGCGGCCGCGATGGCCGAAGAGATTTCCGACAGACGCTCGATGGTCGAGGAGATCTCCTTGATCGCGCCGACCGAATCGTTGGTCGCCGCCTGGATGCCGGAGATCTGCTGGCCGATCTCGCCGGTCGCCTTGGCGGTCTGCTCGGCGAGCGCCTTCACCTCGGACGCAACGACCGCGAAGCCGCGGCCGGCTTCACCGGCGCGCGCCGCCTCGATGGTGGCGTTCAGCGCCAGCAGGTTGGTCTGGCCGGCGATGGTATTGATCAGCTCGACGACGTCGCCGATGCGGGACGCCGCCTTGGAGAGCTCGCTGACGCGCTCGGTGGTGGAACGCGCCTGGCCGACGGCATCGCCTGCCATCCGCGCCGATTCCTGCACCTGACGGCTGATCTCGCTCACCGACGAGGCCATCTCCTCGGTCGCCGAGGCCACCGACTGCACGTTGGTCGAGGCTTCCTCCGAAGCACCGGCAACCGTGGTCGCCAGCCTCTGGGAGCGATCGGCGGTGGAGGTCAGCGTCGAGGCGGAGGCTTCGAGCTGGGTCGAGGCCGACGACACGGTCTGGACGATCTCGCCGATCATCGTCTCGAATTCGCGGGTGATGTTGTCGACGCGGCGGCCGCGCTCGATCTTGGCCTCGGCATCGGCGGCCGCAGCCTCGTCGGCGGCCTTCTTGGCGATCAGCGCGTCCTTGAAGATCTGGAGCACGTCGGCCATGGCGCCGATTTCGGTCTTCTCGCCGCGGTGCGGGACTTCGGCGGACAGGTCACCCTTGCCGAGCGCCTGCATCGGCTCGATGATCGAGTTGATGCCGGCGGAGACGTCCTGGACCAGGTAGAAGCCGACGCCGAGCCCGATGACGACGGCGGCGCCGAGGATGATCGAGACCAGCATGAAGGCGTAATAGTAGCTGTCGGCGGCATCCTTGGCGGCCTGATCGCCGCCCTGGGTATTGAGCTCAATGTCCCTGGTCAGGACCTCATCCGACGCAAGGCCGATCTTGTTGACGGTTTTGGTGTTCAGCTCCTGCGCCTCGTGCGGGACCTTGCCGGCCTCCTTGCGCGAAAGCGCCATCACCTCCTCGGTGCCCTTCTTGTAGTCGTCCCAGAGCTTGGCCCAGTCGTTGTACAGCTTCCGCTCCTCGGAAGAGGTGAGCATCGGCTCGTACGCCTTGCGGGACTTGGTGAGCGCCTCGATGACGGTGCCGGCCGTCTTTTCGTTGGCGAGCTTCTCCTCGAGAGTCTCCGACAGCATGTGCTGGCGTACCACGTTGCGGTAGGTGATGACGCTGGCCCGGATCTCGCCCAGCACCCGCACGCTGGGCATCCAGCTCGTCGTGATCTCCGTGGTATTGGCATTCATCGACCGCATTTTCATGACGGCGAGCAGACCCATGCCGGCCATCGCGACCAGCAAGAACGCCACGACACTGATGATCTTGGCACGGATGGAAACGGTGGCGAGCATAATGGGTCTCTTTGCGTTGGCGCGGTGGCGCGTCCGGAAATCGTGATCAACCGACAGCAGCGGTGCCGATATCCAACAACAAAGCCACTGAGCAGTTGTTAACTACGACTCCGTACGAGTACGGAACGCTAAAGAAGTGAAGGAGGGACTAAAAACGCCCTGCGCTCAGCGCATGAGCCCAAGCGCATCGGCGAAAAACTCTGGCCCGCCGAAATTTCCGGACTTCAGCGCGAGCAGCATGTCGTCTTGAGCGCCGACCGCGCGCAGCACCGGAACACCTGCGGCGATTTCCACTCCTACGAGAAAACCGGGAATCTTCAACCGATCAACGACCGCGCCCGACGTCTCGCCGCCGGCGACGACCAATCGCCGAACGCCTGATTTAACAAGGCCTTCGGAGATGTCGGCCATGGCCTGCTCGATGGCATGTCCGGCCGCATCACGGCCGTGACGTGCCTGGAGCGCGGCGACCTGATCCGGCGTCGAGCTCGATGCGATCAGCACAGGACCTTCGGCCAATCGCGGCCTTGCCCAGTCCAGCGCGCGCTGGGCTTCGTCCGCTCCCGTAAGAATACGGTCCGGGTCGAGATGAAGCACCGGCATCACCCGTTCAGCATTCGCGATCTGCTTGAGCGTCGCCTGCGAGCAGCTTCCGGCCAGGCAGGCCGCCGGTCCATCGACCGCAGCGCCGGCTTCGCTGCTCGCCGCGGCCGATTTGACCTTGCCCGTCCACACCAGCGCCCGCGCCAGCCCAAGGCCGATGCCGGAGGCGCCGACCGAGAACCGATGTTCGGCAGCCACGAGACCGATGGTCTCCAGATCGCGGTCGAAGACGGCATCGATGATCGCAGCACCGATACCCTTGGCCGCGAGCTCGGCCAGCCGCGCCCGCACGGCATCCGCGCCGCGGGTGACGGCGGCGAGGTCAACGAGGCCGATTTGCGTCTTGCTCTGGCGCGCCAGCACGCGCACCAGATTGGAATCACGCATCGGATTGAGCGGATGATCCTTCAGGGGGCTCTCGTTCAGCGGCACCGCGCCGACAAACAGATTACCCTGGTAGACAGTGCGGCCGGTCTCCGGGAAGGCCGGTGTCACCAGCACATTTGCCTCGCCGCAATCGGCGCGCAGCGCGTCCATCACCGGACCGATATTGCCGGCATCGGTGGAATCGAAGGTCGAGCAGATCTTGAACAGCACATGGCTCGCGCCGCGGCCGCGCAGCCATTTATCCGCCGCGCGCGAGCGCGATACGGCAAGGCCCGCCTCGATCGAGCGGCTCTTCAAGGACACCACGACGGCATCGACCTCGGGCAACGCGAGATCATCGGCAGGTATGCCGATGGTCTGCACGGTGCGCAGGCCGGCGCGCGTCAGCGTGTTGGCGAGATCGGAGGCGCCGGTGTAGTCGTCGGCGATGCAGCCCAATGCGAGCGTCACGGCTTCACTCCCGCATAGGGCTTGAACCAGGCCAGGCCCTCGGTGGTCTTGCCGCGCGGATTGTATTCGCAGCCGACGAAGCCGGGATAGCCGAGCCGGTCGAGTTCAGTGAACAGGAACGGATAGTTCAGCTCCTCGCCGTCGGGCTCGTTGCGCGATGGAATGCTGGCGATCTGGATGTGGCCGACGATCGGCATCATCTCGCGCAGCCGCATGGTGACATCGCCATGGATGATCTGGCAGTGATAGATGTCGAACTGAAGTTTCAGGTTCGGAAGCCTCAACTCCTGGATCAGATCGCGCGCGAAGCCGAAATCGTTGAGGAAGTAGCCCGGCACGTTGCGCGCATTGATCGGCTCCAGCACGATGTCGATGCCGTGCGGCGCGAAGAACTCCGCTGCCCACGCCACCGATTTGTAGAACGCCTCGATCGCAACACGCTCGCCGCGATTGGCGATGCCGGCCATCAGATGCAGCCGCTTGACGCCGGTGGCCTTGGCGTAAGGCAGCGCGGTCTCGAGGCTCGCCTTGAGATCGGCGAACCGCGCGGGAAGCGCAGCAAAACCCTTCTCGCCGGCATTCCAATCGCCCGGCGGCAGGTTGAACAGCGCCTGGGTCAGGCCGTTGCGCTTGAGCCGCTCGCCGACGGCCTCGGCCGGATGCTCGTAGGGAAAGAGAAACTCGACCGCGGTGAAGCCGGCTGCCGCAGCGGCATCGAAACGATCGAGGAACGGCACCTCGGTGAACATCATCGAGAGGTTGGCGGCGAAACGGGGCATCGGAGATCCTCTTGTTTACTTGTCGCCGGGAAGTTTTACGCCGGTGACCTGCGCATACATGCGCGCGACCGACGCATCGTCATCGCGGCCCATGCCGGCGGCCGACGTCATCAGGAACATCTGGAGGGCGGCCGCAGAGACCGGCACCGGGAATCGGGCGCTGCGGGCCATGTCCTGGATGATGCCGAGGTCCTTGACGAAGATCTCGACCGCGCTGCGCGGCGTGTAGTCGCCGTCGAGCACGTGCGGCATGCGGTTCTCGAACATCCAGGAATTGCCGGCGGAGGCCGTGATCACCTCGTAGACCTTGCGGATGTCGAGGCCCTGCTTGGCCGCGAATGCGATCGCTTCGGAGGCGGCGGCGATATGCACGCCAGCGAGCAACTGGTTGATCATCTTGAAGGCGGCACCCTGCCCTGCGGCATCGCCAAGCTCGTAGAGCTTTGCGGCCATGGCATCGAGGGCCGGACGCGCTTTTGCGAAAGCGGCGGAGCTGCCGGAGGCGAGAATCGTCAACTCGCCTTGCGCGGCGCGCTGCGCGCCGCCGGAGATCGGCGCATCGAGATAATGCCGCCCGGTCGCCTCCAACTGCTTTGCGAGACGACGCGCGACGTCCGGGTCCATGGTCGCCGAGGATATGAAGACGCTGTCCTTCGGCATGGTCCCAGCCGCACCGTCCTTGCCGAACAGGATCGTCTCGGTTTGCGCCGCATTGACGACGACACTGACGACGATGTCCGCGTCCTTGGCGGCCTCGGCCGGGGTCGTCGCACCCGCGCCGCCATCCTTCACGAAGCGCGCGACTGCATCGGCTGAAACGTCGCAACCGGCGACGGCATGGCCGGCGCGCTTCAGCGAGGTCGCCATGCCGTATCCCATCGAGCCGAGCCCGATGACGGCGATACGCTGATTTTGTGAACTGGAGGCGGACATGCAACTGACCCTTCAACTTATTCTTGCGAACGTTTCCCGGACGGCCTGCCTTGGCGGCGGCTCGGAGCACCGAATAACACGGCTTGGCCGCGCTGCCAAAGCGTGAGACAAGCGGACATGACGGCCATGAAAACTGAAACGAGCAATGAGACAAGGCTGCGTGAGGATATCTGCCGCTTCGGACGGTCCCTGTTCGAGCGCGGACTGACGCCGGGCTCCTCCGGCAATATCAGCGTCAGGCTGGATGGCGGCGGCTGGCTGGTGACGCCGACCAACGCCTCGCTCGGCTTCCTTGATCCCGCAAAGCTGTCGCGGCTGGACCAGCAAGGCCGGCTGGTTTCCGGCGATGCCCCAACCAAGGAAGTTCCGTTACACACCGCGCTCTACGACACGCGCGGCAGTGCACGCGCGATCGTGCATCTGCACTCCACCCATTCGGTGGCGCTCTCGATGCTGCCGGAGATCGATCCGCGCGCCGTGCTGCCGCCGATGACGGCGTATTATCTGATGAAATGCGGCGCCACCGCGCTCGTGCCCTATTATCGCCCCGGCGATCCCGCGGTGGCGGATGCGATCAAAGGACTGGCGGGGAAATACTCCTCCGTGCTGCTCGCCAATCACGGCCCGGTGGTCGCCGGCGACACGCTGGAGGCGGCGGTATTCGCGACGGAGGAGCTGGAGGAGACAGCGAAGCTGTACCTGCTGCTGCGCGGGATGAACCCGCGGTATCTGTCGCCGGAGCAGGTGGAGGATCTGGTGAAGGTGTTTGGGCTGACGTTGCCGGAGCATGGGCACGAACATTGAGCCCGGCTCTAACCTCGTCATTGCGAGCGCAGCGAAGCAATCCAGAGTCTTTCCGCGGAGAAAGTCTGGATTGCTTCGTCGCAAGAGCTCCTCGCAATGACGGAGAAAACTACAGCCCCAGATACGCCTTGCGCACGTCCGGATTGCCCCTGATCTCCGCGGCCGGGCCCTGCATCAACACGCGGCCCGTTTGCAGGATGTAGGCGCGATCGGCGATCTCCAGGCATTCGGCCATGCGCTGCTCGACGATCAGGACGGTCATGCCGGAGTCACGGATGAGCTCCACCGCCTGAAAAATCTCGTCGACGAGTTTCGGCATGATGCCCTGCGAGGGCTCGTCGAGCATCAACAGCCGCGGACGCGTCATCAGCGCGCGGCCGATGGCGAGCATCTGCTGCTCGCCGCCCGAGAGCGTCTCGGCGCGCTGGTCGAGACGCTCGGACAGGCGCGGAAACAGCTTGAAGACGAGATCGAGCGGCTGTTCGCGATTCGCGTCAGCACGGTAGAGGTAGCTGCCGAGGCGAAGATTGTCGCGCACCGACAGGCGCGGGAACAGGCGGCGGTTCTCCGGCACATAAGCGATGCCGGTTGCTGTGATGTGATGCTGCGCCATGCCGTCGAGGCGCTTGCCGTCGAACGTCACCGTGCCCGAGCGCGGGCGCTCGGCACCGGCGATGGATTTCAGCAGCGTCGACTTGCCCGCGCCATTGGCGCCGGCGACGCAGACGATCTCGCCCTTCTGGACCTCGATCGAGATCGCGGAGATCGCGACCAGGCCCTGATAGGCGGTCGTAACTTCATGCACCGACAGCATGACGATCTCCCAGATATGCCTTGATCACCTTGGGATCGCGGACGACCTCAGTGGGCTTGCCCTCGACCAGCACCTTGCCGAGGTCGAGCACGATGGCGCGGTCGACCAGCGGCATCACGATCTCCATGACATGCTCGACCATCAAGACGGTGATGCCGGTATCGCGTACCTTGCGCACCAGCGCGACGCCGGTCTGCGCCTCGGTCGGCGTAAGACCAGTGAGGACTTCGTCGAGCAGCAGCAGTTTGGGTTCGGTCGCAAGTGCACGCGCGACTTCGAGGCGGCGCTTTTCGGCCGGCACGAGGTCGCTCGCGAGCACGTCGGCGCGCGCGGCCAGACCAGTGAACTCCAGCACTTCATGCGCCTTGCGGCGGGCCTCTCGCATGACCGTGTTGCGCACGAGGGCGCCGACGATGACATTGTCGATGACAGTCATGGTCTCGAAACTCTTGACCACCTGGAAGGTACGGCCGACGCCACGCTGGCAGCGCACGGCTGCCGGCAAATTGGTGACGTCCTTGCCGTCGAACCAGATCGAGCCCTGGGTCGGCGGCAGCACGCCGGCGATGAGATTGAACAGCGTCGACTTGCCGGCGCCGTTCGGACCGATCAGGCCGACGATCTCGCCGCGCCCGACCGAGATCGAGACGTCGCTGTTGGCGACGAGACCGCCGAAGCGCTGCCAGACGCCGCGGGTTTCAAGGAGCGCGGTCATCGCGTGGCTCCTTTCGCCTTTGAGCGGGAGAACAGGCTCACCAGCCCCTGCGGCAAAGCCAGCGAGATCGCCACGATCAGCCCGCCGTAGACGATCAGGTCGACGCCGCGGCCGGAGCCGCCGATATAGGAGCGCGTCAGCTCGGTCATCGGGATCAGGATGGCCGCGCCAAGCACCGGACCCCAGAGGGTGCCGATGCCGCCGAGCACGGCCGGCAGCGCCATCAGCAGCGAGAACTGGAAGCCCATCACGCTCTCGGGATCGATATAAGCGAGGAATTGCGCATAGAAGGCGCCGCCGATGGCGACGAGAAAAGCGGAGACGGCGGCCGCGCCCATCTTGGAGTTGAACACGACGACGCCGAGGCTCTCGGCCGCTTCCGGATTATCCTTCACCGCGCGCCACCAGAAGCCCCATTTGGAATCTTCCAGCCACCAGGTGACGAACCAGGCGAGGCAGCACAGCGCCAGCGCAAAATAGAAATACGGCAGCTTGCTGCGCATGAACTGGAATTTCAACCAGCTGTCGCCGCGCACAGGAATGGTGATTCCCATCGCAGCTCCTGCCCATTCCCAGTTCTGGAACAGCAGCAACCCGATCTCGGCGATGACGATGGTCGCGATCACGAAGTAATGGCCGCGCAGGCGGAAGAAGGGATATCCGAGCCCCATCGCGATAACAGCCGCGATCGCACCGCCGGCGAGCATACCGAACCAGGGCAACACGCCGAACTTCGTGAACAAAAGCTCGGTGGTGTAGGCGCCGATGCCGAAATAGAGCGCGTGACCCAGCGAGATCTGCCCGCAATAGCCGGACAGAATGTTCCAGCTCTGCGACAGCGCCGCGTACATTAAGGTCAGGACCATGATGTTCTGGATGTAGACGTTCTTGACGAACAGTGGTGCAAGCGCGGCAAGCGCGGCCAGCATCGCGGCAATGACGAGATCGCGGCGACGCCGCGCGGCAAAATTCTTGTCCATCACATCGACCCGAACAGGCCACGCGGCCGGATGAAGACCACGAGCAAGTACACCGCATAGATGCCGACCGACTTCAGCGAGGGCGGCAGCATCAGGGCGGTCATCGCTTCAACCAGGCCGACAATGATGCCGCCGGCGAAGGCGCCGAACACACTGCCGAAGCCGCCGAGCGCCACCGTGACATAGGCAATCAGCGCAAAGGACGCACCAACGTCGGGATAGATGTAGAAAAACACCGCCATGATCGCGCCGGCGAGACCGACAAGCGCGGCGCCAAGGCCCCAACCGAACGCGAACACGCGGTTCTTGTCGATGCCGACGAGTGCGACCGCACCGGGATCTTCACGGGTGGCTTCCAGCGCGCGGCCGAAATCGGTGCGGTGGATGAAGAAGTAGAGGCCGGCAAAGGCGAGAATCGAGACCAGCGCTCCGACCAGTTGCGGCTCCGGCAAGAAGATGCCTGCAACCGAGATGGTTTTGCCGCCGAGCCAGGAATGCGGAATGCTGCGATAGTCCGGCGTGAAGAACAGTTGGGCCAGTCCCCGCATCACGATGGCCAGGCCAAAGGTCGAGAAGATCTGCACCATGCCGGCGTTGGCCTTGGCCCTCATGGCGAAGCGTACGATCAAGAGATAAACCAGCGCTCCGAACACGAACAGCGCCGCGGCGACCAGCGGGGCTGAAAGCAACGGGTCGATGGCGAAGAACGTGAACAGGAAGAAGGACGCGTACATCCCAATCATCAAGAACTCGCCATGGGCGAAGTTCGTGACGTCCATCAGGCCGAAGATCAGCGCAAGGCCGACGGCGATCAGTCCGTAGAGCAGCCCCATCAGCAGGCCGCTCGCGAGACTTTGGACAATTGTTTCGACTGTCAGCAACTTGTCCCCCAGAAAAAGCCCTCACCCCGAGGGGCGTGATCGAGCGCGCATCGCAAAGGACGGGCCCGCCCTCGTCTTGCGCGACGCGGGCTCCGTCTCTTCCGCAAGATCGGGAATCGGGAGCGATCTGCTCCCGACCCTATCCTTACTTCATCGGCCAGACCGGTTCGGCCACCGCCGCCTGCGACGGGAAGACGGTGACGAACTTGCCGCCGACATATTGCAGCAGCACCGGATCCGCATCGTTGTTCTGGCCCATGTCGTCGAACTTGACACGCTTCCAGGGCATGATGGTCTGCTCGCCCGGGATTTCGGTTGCAGCCAGCGCGTCGCGGACCTTCTCGCCGTCGGTCGACTTGGCGCGGTTGATGGCGTCCGCAATCACGATCATCGCCATGAACTGGCGCGAGGTGTTATCGTTGAGGTCCTTGCCCGACTTCGCCTTGAACAGATCGTTGATCTTGCCGACCATCGGCCGCTTGGCGGCGAGATCGAGCGAGAAGCTGCCGCGGGTGATCGCGCCTTCGAGCTTGTCGCCGACGGCATCGTAAAGCGCCTTTTCGGAGAAGCCCGCCGCCTGGGCCACGATCGCGTTCGGCTTATAGCCGAGCTCGGCCATGGTCTTGACCAGCAGGATGCCGTCGGTGGTGTAGCTCGAGGGCATCAGCACGTCGGCATTGGCGGCCTTGAGCTGCTGGACTTCAGCCGACAGAGACGGCGAGTTGGCGCGGTACTTGATGTCGGCGACGATCTTATAGCCGCGCTCGGTTGCAAGCTTGGTCTGGGCGTTGGCGGAGTCGGTGCCGAAGATCGTGTCTTCGTGGAACAGCGCCAGCGTCTCGGCCTTCGCGCCCTTCTTCTTCATCGCATCGAGGAAGTCGAACATCCCGGCCGAAAACATCTCGTCATGCGGCGATGCGCGGAAATAGTACTTCAGTCCGCGGCGATGCAGGCTCGGCGAGGAATTGTCAGCCGACAGGAACGGAACCTGGTAGCGTTCGCAGATCTGGCTGACCGTGACCGCGACCGCGCTCTGATAGGAGCCGAGCACCGCGCAGACCTTCTCCTGGGTGATCAGTCGCTCTGCCTCGGCGCGTCCCTTTTGCGGGTCGCCCTGGTGGTCGGCGTACACCATGCGGATCTTGGCGCCGCCGAGACCCGGCAAGCCCAGGCCCTTGGCGAGCGGAAGGTCGAAGTCCTGATCGTTGTTGATGATGTCGATCGCGGTCTCGAAGGCGCGCTGCGCATCGACACCCACCTGGGCGCCGGCGCCCGACAAGGGATAGGTCGCGCCGATCACGACTTCAGAAGTTTGTGCGCGGGCGGCTAGCGGCATCAGCGCGGCAGTGGCGGCGGCTCCGAGCAGAATGTCGCGGCGAGAGATCGTCATTTGGCAAAGTCCCCTGTTATCCGAATTTTGCGCGTATCGAATGAAACGATTGGCAAACAGCGTAAAGCCCGAAGAAGCAGCAAACGCTGCCTACTAAATCACGGCCATGGTCCTGTTCTTCAGATCCGTCACCAGCATCAGGCCGGGCGAATGCGTGATTGCGAACGGTACCTTGGCGGCGTTGATCACCGATTGCGGCGTGACGCCGCAGGCCCAGAACACCGGAATCTCGTCATCGGCGACAGGTACGGGATCACCGTAGTCGGGCTTGGCGATGTCCTTGATACCGATCAGATGCGGATGACCGAGATGCACGGGCGCGCCGTGCACGGCCGGATAGCGCGAGGTGATCTGCACGGCGCGGATCGCATCGGCCGGCTTGAACGGGCGCATCGACACCACCATGGGACCGGCGAAAGGACCGGCCTCTCCGCAAGCGATGTTGGTGCGGTACATCGGCACGCGCACATTCTGCTCGATGTGGCGGATCGGCATGCCTTCGTCGAGCAGCGCCTCTTCGAACGAGAAGGAGCAGCCGAGCACGAAGGTCACGAGATCATCGCGCCAATGCTTGGTGACGTCGGTCGGCTCGTCGATGACTTCGCCGTCGCGCCAGACGCGGTAGCGCGGTACGTCGGTCCGGATGTCGAGATCGGCACCGAGCGCGGGGATGTGCGGGCTGCCGACGTCGGACATGCCGATGATCGGGCACGGCTTCGGGTTGAGCTGGCAGAAGCGGTGAAAGGCGCTGGCGTATTCGGCCGGCAGGATCGCCAGATTGCCCTGGACGAAGCCGGGGGCGACACCCGCGGTGGAACCGACCTGGCCGCCACGATAGGCGAGCCGCGCCTGGCGGCTCGGGAGAGTGTCGGGTGTTTCAGTTTGCTGCGCTGCCACCAAAACAGTCATGTGATCGACCTGCCTATAAACTCGACAAAGACAAGCCAACACCAAGCGTGCTATAAAGTCTAATCTTCCTTTCTAATCGATATCGATAAAAATAATTTATCGAACGGGAAAATCCTTCCAATGCTGGACTTCAGGTCAATCGAGACGTTCCTCTGGGTTGTGAAGCTCGGCAGCTTTCGCGGCGCCGCAGCACGGCTCAATACGACCCAGCCGGCGATCTCCCAGCGCATCGCGGGGCTCGAGCGTGAGATGGGCGTGAAGCTCTTGAACCGAGATCATCGCGTGGCTTCGCCGACGCCGAGCGGCCGGCAAATGATGGTCTATGCGGAGAAGCTGATCGGTCTGCGCGCTCAGATGATGGCCGAGGTCGGTGACCGCTCGGCCATGCGCGGCGTGATGCGTCTCGGCGTCGCCGAGACCATCGTACACACCTGGCTGCCGCGGCTGGTGAAGAGCATGAACGAGGTCTATCCGAACCTGTCGCTGGAGATCGAGGTTGACATCACGCCGAACCTCACTGCGCGCCTGCTCGCGCAGGAGATCGAGCTCGCCTTCGTCGTCGGACCGCTGTCGACCTCGGGCGTGCACAACCGCGTGCTTGCCGATTATCCGATCGGTTTCCTCGCGAGCCCCTCGCTCGGCCTCGGCAACGGTCGAGTGACGCGCGCCGAGCTGGCGCGGTTTCCGATCATCACCTTCCCGCGCAAGACGCGCCCCTACGAGGTCGTGCGCGAGGTGTTCGACCGGCCGGAGCTGCCGCCGATCCGGCTGCATGCCTCCGCGTCGCTTGCGACCGTGATCCACATGGCGGTCGAAGGGCTCGGCATCGCCGTGATCCCCGACGCCATCGTCGAGAACGAGCTTTCCGACGGGCGGCTGCAATTGCTCGACACCGATCTCGCAATCGCGCCGCTGACGTTCACGGCGAGCTGGCTCGCCTCACCCGACGTCGTGGCGGTGGAGCGCGTCGCCGAGCTTGCATGTCAGATTGCGCAGAGCAGCCTCGCGGTTGACGCGCCCGCGCTGGCGGGTCATTGAAACAGGCGCCGGATAATCGAGAGACCGACCGCATGAGCCGAGCCGCCACCAATCTGCAAATCGATTCCGCCCGCCTCTGGGGCTCCATTCACGAGACCGCGCAATTCGGCGGGACGGCGAAGGGCGGCGTGCGGCGGCTGACGCTGAGCAGCGAAGACAAGCAGGTGCGCGACTGGTTCCGCAAGGCGTGCGAGGACGCCGGCCTCGACGTGCACACCGATGCGCTCGGCTCGCAATTCGGCCTGCGCAAGGGCCGCGACATGTCGAAGCCGCCCGTCGGCATCGGCTCGCATCTCGACACCCAGCCGACCGGCGGCAAGTATGACGGCATTCTGGGCACGCTCGGCGCACTCGAAGTGATCCGCACGCTCAACGACGCCGGCATCGAGACCGAGGCGCCGATCTGCGTTGTCAACTGGACCAACGAGGAAGGCTCGCGCTTCGCACCCGCGATGATGGCGTCCGCCGCCTATGTCGGCGACTTCACCACCGACGACATCCTCTCGCGCAAGGATATTGAGGGCACGACCGTCGGCCAGGCGCTCGACAGCATCGGCTATCGCGGCGACAAGCCGGTCGGATTCCAGAAGCTCGGCTGCTTCGTCGAGCTGCACATCGAGCAGGGCCCGATTCTCGAAGCCGAAGGCAAGACCATCGGTGTGGTCGATTCCGGCCAGGGCGTGCTCTGGTACGACGGCAAGATTTCCGGTTTCGAAAGCCACGCGGGATCGACACCGATGCCGCTGCGACGCGATGCACTGGCGACGCTCTCCGAGATCGTGCTGGCGATGGAGGCCATTGCGGGGAAGCATGGGCCGAAGGCAGTCGGCACCATCGGCGAGGCCGTGATCGCCAATCCCTCGCGCAACGTCATTCCCGGCGAGATCGCTTTCACCATGGACTGCCGCAGCGCCGATGGCGCCATCATGGATGCGCTCGATCGCGATCTTCGTGCGGCCATTGCCGAGATCGCTGCGCGCCGCAAGGTCGAGGTCAAGATCGATCTGGTCTGGCGCAAGCCGCCGACGCATTTCGATCCCAAGTTGATCGCGGCAGTCGAGAACGCCGCGAAGACGCTCGGCTATTCCTCTCGCCGCATCACCTCCGGCGCCGGCCATGACGCCTGCAACCTCAACACCGTGATGCCGGCGGCGATGGTGTTCGTGCCCTGCAAGGACGGCATCAGCCACAACGAACTGGAAGATGCCACCCAACCCGACTGCGCCGCGGGCACCAACGTGCTGATGCACACGGTGCTGGCGATCGCCGGCGTCGCATCCTGACCGGAGAAAATCATGCGCGGAGTTTTCGTCGACGCCAATGAAGCTCTCGCCGTGATCATGGAGCGGCTGGGGAAGCCCGATGATCCCAAGGTGCGGATCCACAGGGATCCCGACATCAAGCCCGAGCAATATCCTGAGATTCTTGATGGTGCCGAGATCGCGATCGTCGACCACACCGCATTGCCGACCGAGGTCGCGAAGAAATGCACGGGGCTGAAGCACGTCGTGTTCCTCGGCACCGGCGCGCGCAGCTACATGAATCCGGAGGAGCTTGCCGAGCTCGGCATCTCCGTGCACCTGATCAAGGGCTATGGCGACACGGCGGTCGCGGAATCCGCGATCGCGCTGATGTGGGCCTCGGCCCGCGTCATCGCGATGATGGACCGCGAGATGCGCGCCGGGAGCTGGCTGCGTGAAGACGGCATGCAGCTCACCGGCAAGACGCTCGGCCTGATCGGCTTCGGCGGCATCGCAGCTGAAGTCGCGCGCATCGCCACGGGCAGCGGCATGAAGGTGATCGCCTGGAACCGCTCGCCGAAGAGTTGTCCGGGCGTCGAATTCGTCGATCTCGACACGGTGCTGGCGAAGAGCGACGTCGTGTCGCTGCATCTGCTGCTCAACGATGAGACGCGCGGCATGATCACGCGCGAGAAGATTTCTGCGATGAAGCCCGGTGTCATCCTCATCAACACCGCTCGCGCCGCAATTGTCGACGAGGCCGCGATGATCGATGCGCTGAAGTCGGGCCATATCCGCCACGCCGGCCTCGACGTCTTCAACATCGAACCCCTGCCCGGCGATCATCCGCTGACCAAGATTCCGAACGTGACGCTGTCGGCGCATTCAGCCTTCCGCACGCCGGAAGCGAGCGAAAACCTGATTGAGGCGGCATGGATCCATTGCCGCCGGATCGTGAAAGGATAAGAGCAACAACAATGGCTGACTATCGCACCATCAAGGCAGAGCCGCTCACCAACGCCATCCGCGCCATCGTCAAGGCCGGCGGATCCACGGATCGCGAGGCCGAGCTCGTATCCACCAATCTCGTCGAGGCCAACCTCAAGGGCCACGACTCCCACGGGGTCGGCATGATCCCGCGCTATGTCTCGAGCGTCACCACGGGCGGCCTCGCCGTGAACCAGCACGTCAAGATCGTGCTCGACACCGGGCCGCTTCTCACTCTCGACGGCCTCACCGGCTACGGCCAGGTGATTGGCCATGAAGCGATGGAGCTGGCGGCAGAGCGCGCCAAGCAAAACGGCGTGTGCCTCGTCGGCCTTTCGAACTCGCACCATATCGGCCGCATCGGCCATTGGGCCGAGCAGTGCATCGACCACGGCCTTGTCTCGATCCACTTCGTCAACGTGATCTCGCGCCCGATCGTGGCGCCCTGGGGCGGCAGCGATGGGCGCCACGGCACCAACCCGTTCTGCGTCGGCATCCCGCGCAGGGGCAAGGACCCCATCGTGCTCGACTTCGCCACCAGCAGGATCGCGCAGGGCAAGACCCGCGTCGCCCACAACAAGGGCGTCGCGCTCGAGCCCGGCACCATCATCGACAACGAGGGTAAGCCGACCACCAACCCGCGCTACACCGTGATCCCGCCGCACGGCGCCATCCTGCCGTTCGGCGAGCACAAGGGTTCGGGGCTCGCGCTGGTCTGCGAAATCCTCGGCGGCGCGCTCTCCGGCGGTCAGGTGGTCAAGGGCCCGTCCGACGGCAAGTACAACGTCCTCAACGGCATGCTCTCGATCATCATCGACCCGGGCAAGCTCGGCACCGGCGAGAACCTCGCGCGCGAAGTCGAGAGCTTCGTCGCCTGGCACACCGGCTCACCGCCTGCCCCGGGCGTCGACAAGGTGAAGATCGCCGGCGAGCCCGAGCGCGAGACGAAGAAGAAGCGCCTCGCCGAAGGCATTCCGGTCGATCCGACCACCTGGCAGGAGATTCTGGAGGCCGGGAAGAAGTTCGGGGTGGATCAGGCCGCGATCGAGAAGATCGTGAGCTGATTACGACGCGAGGCGTTGCTGCTTACCCTTCTCCCCTTGTGGGAGAGGGAAAGCAGCAGCTCTCTTAATCGACCATATCCGCGACGGCCTTGCCGCACGCCGTGGTGTCGGCGTTGCCACCGAGGTCCTTGGTGCGAAGCGTACGCTCTGCCAGCGTGCGCTCGATCGCCTCGACGATCGATTTGCCGGCAACCTTCTCGCCGAGATGCTCGAGCATCATCGCGCCCGACCAGATCGCACCGATCGGGTTCGCGATCCCCTGCCCCGCAATGTCGGGCGCCGAGCCGTGCACCGGCTCGAACACCGACGGGAAATTACCCTCGGGGTTGATATTGCCAGACGGCGCGATGCCGATGGTGCCCGTGCAGGCCGGGCCGAGATCGGAGAGGATGTCGCCGAACAGGTTGGAGCCGACCACCACGTCGAACCAGTCGGGATGCAGCACGAAGTTCGCGGTGAGGATGTCGATGTGGTACTTGTCCCACTTCACACCCGGGAACTTCTTGGCCATCGCCTCCACGCGCTCATCCCAATAGGGCATGGTGATGGAGATGCCGTTCGACTTGGTCGCAGAGGTCAAGTGCTTCTTCGGCCGCGACTGCGCGAGCTCGAAGGCGAATTTCAGGATGCGGTCGACGCCAACCCGCGTCATCACCGTCTGTTGCGTCACGAACTCGCGGTCGGTGTCCGGGAACATGCGGCCGCCGACGGAGGAATATTCGCCTTCGGTGTTCTCGCGCACCACCCAGAAATCGATGTCGCCGGGCTTGCGGCCCGCAAGCGGTGACGGCACGCCGGGCATCAGCCGCACCGGGCGCAGGTTCACATACTGGTCGAACTCGCGGCGGAATTTGATCAGCGAGCCCCACAGCGAGACGTGATCCGGAATTTTTGCCGGCCAGCCGACCGCGCCAAAGTAGATCGCATCGTGCTTGCCGATCTTTTCCTTCCAGTCATCCGGCATCATCTGGCCGTTCTTCTCGTAATACTCCCAGGACGAGAAGTCGAAATGATCGAAATGCAGGGACACGCCGTGCTTCTTGGCTGCTGCCTCCAGAACACGCAGGCCCTCGGGCATCACTTCCTTGCCGATGCCGTCGCCGGGAATGACTGCGATCCGGTATTGTTTCTTGCTCATGGAGAACGTCCCTTTTTGGTCCGGCAGCCGCCGCCTTTTTTGACCGCACTGCAATGGACCAAACTCGGCGGCAGTGCAACGCTGCACTGCAATGTTGACCATGGCGCGGCCGAGCGCCTACTGATTTCATCCTGTTTCCCACCGAGCGAGTACCCCTCATGGATCTGCATCTGCGTGGCAAGCGCGTCCTGATCACGGGCGCGTCCAAGGGCATTGGCGCAGCCGCCGCCGAGGCGTTTGCCGAAGAAGGCGCGCACCTCCTGCTCGCGGCCCGCAACGGCGAGCAGCTCAAGGCGCTGGCGGACCGGTTGCGCTCTGCGCACCAGATCGATGCCGCGACGAGCATCGTGGATTTGCGCAAGGCTGACGACATCGCGCGGCTCGCCAAGGAAGCCGCAGATATCGACGTGCTCGTCAACAATGCCGGCGACATCCCCGGCGGCTCGATCGACAAGATCGACGAGGCGACATGGCGGCACGCCTGGGAATTGAAAGTGTTCGGCTACATCAACCTGACGCGGCAGATCTACGCGCAAATGAAGGCGAAGGGCGGCGGCGTCATCGTCAATGACATCGGCGCTGCCGGCGAAAAGTTCGACGCCAACTATATCTGCGGTAGCACCGGCAATGCCGCGCTGATGGCCTTCACCCGCGCGCTCGGCGGCAAGAGCCTCGCCGACAACATCCGCGTCGTCGGCATCAATCCCGGCCCTGTCGGCACTGACCGGCACGTCACGCTGCTCAAGACGCGCGCAAAGCACCAGTTCGGCGACGAGAGCCGCTACAAGGAATTCCAGAAGGGCCTGCCGCTCGGCCGCCCCGCGCATGCGCGCGAGATCGGCGATCTCATGGCGTTCCTGGCGTCCGATCGCGCCGGCTATACGTCGGGTGTGATCTATACGGTGGATGGCGGCATCAGCGCCGGTTGGGGTTAACTCTATCCGCGTCATTGCGAGCGCAGCGAAGCAATCCAGGAATGCATCCGATGTGGCAGTCTGGATTGCTTCGCTACGCTCGCAATGACGACAATCTAAACTCAGGAGTAAATTAGTTGTCTCAAGACCTGATCCGCGAAACCGCCTGCACCGTCGTCGACAAGCTGCGGTCCGGCGATGTCTCGCCGCTCGAACTGCTGGATGTGGTCGAGAAGCGCATCAGTGAAGTCGACGGCAAGGTCAACGCGCTGCCGACGCTGTGCTTCGATCGCGCGCGCGACAGCGCGAAAACGCTGATGCGGAAACCGGCCGGCGCGCGCGGCCTGCTCGCGGGCCTGCCGCTGCCGATCAAGGATCTCACCGACGTTGCCGGCGTCCTGAACACGCAGGGCTCGCCGATCTTCAAGGACAACATCCCCGCAAAATCCGACCTCATGGTCGAGAACCTCGAGGCCAACGGCGCATTGGTCTACGCCAAATCCAACACGCCGGAGTTCGGCGCAGGCGCCAACACCTTCAACGAGGTGTTCGGCGCCACGCTCAATCCCTGGGATACGACCAAGTCCGCGGCCGGCTCCTCCGGCGGCGCGGCGGTGGCGCTGGCCACCGGCATGGCCTGGCTCGCTCAGGGGTCCGACATGGGCGGCTCCTTGCGCAGCCCCGCGGCGTTCTGCGGCGTCGTCGGCATGCGCCCGAGCATCGGCCGCGTCGCGCACACACCCAAATCAGGCATCGATCGCAACCTCGGCGTGGTCGGCCCGATGGCGCGCAACGTCGAGGACCTCGCGCTGCTGCTCGACGCCATGAGCGGCGACTATGCCGATGATCCACTGTCGCTGCCGGCGCCTCTGACCTCGTTCCTGTCGGCGGCACAGTCGGGCAGGAAGCCGAAGCGCATCGCCTATTCGCCCGATCTCGGCATCACGCCTGTCGATCCCGAGGTCAAGGCAATCACCCTCAAGGCGGCAGAGCGCTTTGCGGAAGCCGGCGTCATCGTCGAGGAAGCGCATCCGGACTGGCGCGAGGCGCATGAGTGCTTCCATGTGCTGCGTGCGTTCGATTTCGCGATCACCAAGGCCAACCTGCTGCGCACCAAGCGCGACCTGCTCAAGCCCGAGGTGATCTGGAACATCGAGGAAGGGCTCAAGCTCACGGTAGAGCAGCTCGCGCGCGCCGAGGCGCAGCGCGTCGGCATGACCGCGCGCGCCATCGAGTTCTTCAAGACCTACGACCTGCTGCTGACGCCGACCACGATCGTACCGCCCTTCCCGATCGGCGACCGCTATGTCGCGGAATGCGCAGGCAAGAAGTTCGAGAACTATGTCGAATGGCTCGGCATCGTCTACGCCATCACGCTCGCCTGCTGCCCGTCGCTGTCGCTGCCCTGTGGCTTCACGGCATCAGGCCTGCCGGTCGGTGTGCAGGTCGTTGGCGCTCCGCGCGCCGATGCGCAGGTGATCGCTGGCGCAAAGGTGCTGGAGGATATTCTGGGCTTGCGCGGCACCACGCCGATCGATCCGCGAGTGAAGAAGTAGCCTCACTCTCGTGCCCCGGACGCGGCGCAGCGCCTCTTCGGCGGTGCGCTGCAGAGCCGGGGCCCACCTCTCCGCAACTTCCCGTGCATCCCTGGGTCCCGGCTCGGCGGCGCAGCGCTCGCGCGCTGCCCCTTGTCCGGGACACGAGACATCACCTCGCGCTCGTCGCCTCCAGGCTACGGCTGTAACGCGACATCGCGAAGCAGAAGACAAAATAGATCGCGGCAACGAAGATGTAGACCTCGACCGAAAACTGCTGCCAGGCCGGATCGATGATCGCGGTCTTGGCCGTCGTCAGCAGGTCGAAGATGCCGATGATCAGGACGAGGCTGGTGTCCTTGAAGAAGGCGATGAAGGTGTTGACCAGCGGCGGGATGACGTGGCGGATCGCCTGCGGCAGGACGATCAGCCGGTGCTTGCGCCAGTAGGACAGCCCCAGTGCATCCGCCGCTTCATACTGCCCGCTCGGCACGGCCTGGAGGCCGCCGCGGATGATTTCGGCCAGATAAGCGCCCGCGAACAGGATGATCGCTATCTGCGCGCGCAGCAGCTTGTCGATATTGAATCCACTGGGCATGAACAACGGAAACATCACGCTCGCCATGAACAAGAGGCTCACCAGCGGCACGCCGCGGATCAGCTCGACATAGAGCACGCTCAGCGAGCGGACCGCCGGCAATTTCGAACGCCGGCCGAGTGCGACGAGGATGCCGAGCGGGAAGCCGCATGCCAATCCGAACGTTGCCAGGATCAGCGTCACCGGCAAGCCGCCCCAGCGATCCTGCGAGACAAAACCAAGCCCGAACACGCCGCCCCACATCAGCGCGCTGATCAGCGCCAGCGTACCGATCCAGAGATAGACCAGTTCGCGCCGCCAGAAGGCACGGCGGCTCGAGAGATAGAACAGTGCGATGAACAGCATGACCGACAGTGCCGGCCGCCACTGCTCGTCGAAGGGATAGGTGCCGAACAGGATGAAACGATATTTTTCCGGGATGATCGCCCAGCACGCGCCGACGCCACGCACGGCGCGGCAAGCGCTGGAATCATTTGCCGGCGTCAGCCAGACTGCGTTGGCGATGCCCCACTGAGCGAAGCTGAAGATGCCCTTGGCCAGGATCGCCAGCAGCACGACCGAGAGAATGCTGTTGGGGATCGACGAGAACAGATTGGTTCGGAGCCAGCGCAGCACCGGGTTGCCGATCTGCGGACGGCGGGCAGCGCGTGGTATGTCCGTGATCGCCGTCATGCTCAGCGCTCCACCAGCGCGATGCGCGAGTTATACCAGTTCATGAAGAAGCTGATGCCGAGGCTGATGGTTAAAAACACCGCCATGATCAGCGCGATTGCCTCGATCGCCTGCCCGGTCTGGTTCAGCGTGGTGTTGGCAATCGAGACCACGTCCTGGTAGCCGATCGCGACCGCGAGCGAGGAGTTCTTGGTCAGATTGAGATACTGGCTCGTCATCGGCGGCACGATCACGCGTAGCGCCTGCGGCAGGATGATCTGCCGCAGCATGAAGCTGCGGCGCAGGCCGAGCGCGTTGGCGGCGTCCCACTGGCCGCGCGGCACCGACTGGATGCCACTGCGCACGATCTCGGCGATGAAGGCCGAAGTGTAGGTGACAAGCGCGATCAGCAACGCAAAATATTCCGGCGCAAGCGTGAGACCACCGACGAAATTGAAGCCGCGCAGAGCCGGCCATTCGATGGTCCAGGACACACCCAGCGCCACGGACACCGCCGCCGGCAGCGCGAGGACGAGGCCTACCGCAAAGGGCCAGGCCGGCCGCGGCTTGCCGTCGCGCATCTGCTGCACGATCAACCATCGCCGGATCAGATAGAACGCCGCACAGCCCAGAACGGCCGTGCCGAGCACCCAAAGCTGCGTCGGCCCGAGCGGAATCGCCGGCAGGATCAGACCGCGATTGGAAAGGAAGACTCCATCGACCGGCCTGAACGCCGCGCGCGCGGCCGGCAGCGCCTGCATCAGCACGTACCAGAACAGCAGTTGAAGCAGCAGCGGGATGTCGCGGAGCGCTTCGACATAGACGGCAGCAAGCCGCGACAGCAACCAGTTCGCCGACAGCCGCGAGATGCCGATCAGCGTCCCCAAAATGGTCGCGAGCACGATGCCGATCACGGCGACGCGCAAGGTGTTGGCGACGCCGACAATGAAGGCCCAGAGGTAGCTGTCTCTCGGATTGTAGGCGAGCAGGCTGTCTGAAATGGGCATGCCCGCTTCGCGGCCAAGGAAGGCGAAGCCTGTCGTGATGCGGCGGGCCGAGAGATTGGTGACGGTGTTGGACCAGAGGAAGGCGACGACCCCGAGGACGACCCCGACGACAAGGACCTGCCAGAACAGGCCCGTCAATTCGTTGCGCCCGAGCGCAAAGAAGCGGCGGCGCGGCGGCGGTCTGGGGTGATCGGCGGTCACGGCACAAAAATCCTTGTTGAAATGCAGCGATTTCCGGCGACGCACGTCAAGTGTTGCACCAAACACTAATTCGTGCAACAAATGTTTCATGGCCGAGCCCGCGAAATCCTCGCCCCTGAGCGAACTGCGCATTGCATTGCCATCGCTGCCGATGCGCTTGCAGGAGGTCGGACGCTTCGTCGCCGCCAATGACTATGACGCCACCACCCGTTCGATGCGCGATCTCGCCGCCGAAGCCGGCGCCGATCCCGCTGCGTTCACGCGGCTTGCCAAGGCGATCGGCTATTCCGGCTGGGATGCGCTGCGTGCGGCGCTGACGGAATCGCGACGGCCATCGCAGATCTCGCCCTTCTCCGGCCGCGCCAAGAGCCGCCGCCACGGCCCGAACGCGGATGTCGCGCTCGTCAGCGACAAGCTCGAGGCCGAGGCTATGGGCCTTCCGCGCATCGCGGCGCCCCCGATCGTGGAAGCCGCCCGCGCGCTCCACGACGCAAAGCGGATCTGGATCACCGGCTATCGCAGCTGCCGCAGCGTTGCCGAGCTGCTGAACTACGAGCTGCGGCTGTTCCGCCCCGAGCAGGTGCAACTCGTCGGCACATCCGGCCCTGATGATCTCGACCTCGGCGCCTTCAGGCCCGGCGAAGCCGTCATTGTCATCGGCTTCCTGCCCTACACACACGCGAGCGTCCGCGTCGCGCAAGCCGCGCATCGCGCCGGCGCAACGCTGATCGCGATCGCGGACAGCCTCTCGGCGCCGATGGCCGAGGGCGCCGACCATGTGCTGCTGTTCGAAGCAGCCTCCTCTCCCGGTTTCTTCCCAAGCCTCACGGGCGCGATCGCGATCGCCCAGTCGCTTGCTGCGGTGACATTTTCGCTCGGCGGCCCGGCCGCGAAGAAGCGTCTGGAGCATACCGAGGCGCGGCTCACTGCTGCCTCTACCTACGTCTCAGAGAAAGGTTGACCCATGGCCGCTCGCACCAGCCGCGTGCTGCATCGTTCGCTGCGCGAAACGCCGCCCAAGGCGATCGGCGGCGAGGGCGTCTATCTCTTCGCCGAGGACGGACGCCGCGTGATCGACGCCTCCGGTGGCGCGGCCGTCTCCTGCCTCGGCCATCAGCATCCCCGCGTAATCGCGGCGATGGCGAAGCAGGCCTCGACGCTGGCTTATGCGCATACCGCCTTCTTCTCGTCCGAGCCGGCCGAGGCGCTGGCCGAGAGGCTGGTCGGGCACGAGCCTGGCGGTCTCGCCTACGCCTATTTCGTCAGCGGCGGATCGGAGGCGATCGAAGCCAGCATCAAGCTCGCGCGGCAATATTTCATCGAGCGCGGCGAACCACAGCGGCAGCATTTCATCGCACGGCGGCAGAGCTATCACGGCAACACGCTCGGCGCGCTCGCTGCCGGCGGCAATGCCTGGCGCCGCGCGCCCTATGCACCACTGCTTTCCGCCGCGTTCAGCCATCTCACGCCGGCCTTCGCCTATCATGAGAAGCACGACGGTGAATCCGATGCGCAGTTCCTAACGCGGCTCGCAGCCGAGCTCGAAGCCGAGTTCCAGCGGCTTGGTCCCGACACCGTCGCGGCGTTCCTCGCCGAGCCCGTCGTCGGCGCCACCGCCGGCGCGGTTACGGCGCCTGACGGTTACTTCAAGGCGATGCGCGAGATCTGCGACAGGCACGGCGCGCTGCTCATCCTCGACGAGGTCATGTGCGGCATGGGCCGTACCGGCACCACGCACGCCTGGGAGCAGGAGGGTGTCGCGCCCGACATCCAGGCGATCGCAAAGGGTCTCGGCGGCGGCTACCAGCCGATTGGCGCGATGCTCGCGAGCGGCAAGATTATCGACACCATCCGCTCAGGCTCCGGCGCGTTCCAGCACGGCCATACTTATCTCGCGCACCCCCTCGCCTGCGCGGCTGCGCTCGCGGTGCAGGACGTAATCCGCGAGGACCAGTTGCTCGATCGCGTCAAGGAGCGCGGCAAGCAGCTCGAGCAGCGGCTGACCGAGCGCTTCGGCAATCACCGCCATATCGGCGATATCAGAGGACGCGGGCTGTTCTGGGCGATCGAGCTCGTCGCGGACCGCGCTAGCCGCACCTCGTTCGATCCGGCGCTCAAGCTGAACCAGAAGATCAAGGCGGAGGCGTTCGCCAACGGGCTTGGCTGCTATCCCGGCGGCGGCACCGCGGACGGCGTCCGCGGCGACCACGTGTTGCTGGCGCCGCCCTATATCGCTTCGGCGGACGAGATCGACCTGATCGTCGACAAGCTCGGCACCGCCGTCGACGATGTGTTGCGTAGTGTCAATCACTGAGGGGAGAGTAGCATGATGAGGATAGTAGTTATCGCGGCGAGCGCACTTGCGGCATCGACGGTTGCAGCTTCGGCTGCGACGCTCGACACGGTGAAGAGCCGCGGCACGCTGGTGTGCGGCGTCAGCGCCGGCTTTGCCGGCTTCTCGGCGCCGGATTCGCAGGGCAATTACAAGGGTCTCGACGTGGATTATTGCCGCGCGCTCGCAGCCGGCGTGCTCGGCGATGCCAGCAAGGTCCGTTACGTCTCGCTGACCGCGCAGAACCGCTTCACCGCGCTGCAGTCGGGCGAGATCGACGTGCTCTACCGCAACTCGACGCAGACTTATCTGCGCGGCGTCACGCTGGGGCTGCGCCAGGGTCCCATCAACTTCTACGACGGCCAAGGCTTTGTCGTGAAGAAGGATCTCGGGGTCAAGGAGATCAAGGACCTCAAGGGCGCAACCGTCTGCGTCGCGCAGGGCACCACGCATGAGGTCACGCTCGGCGATTACGGCCGCGCCAACGGCATCGACTGGAAGCCGCTGGTGTTCGATCGCGTCGACACCATGTACCAGACCTTCTTTGGCGGCCGCTGCGATGCCATGACCCAGGACGCCTCCGCGCTCGCCGGTGCGGTGACGACCGCAGCACCGAATCCGGCCGACTACGTCGTGCTGCCGCAGACCATCAGCAAGGAGCCGCTCGGGCCTTTCACCCGCAACGGCGACGAGGTCTGGAGCGACATCATCACCTGGCTGCATTACGGCCTGATCGAGGCCGAGGAGCTCGGCGTCACGCAAGCCAACGTCGATGAGATGGCGAAGTCGCAGACCCCCGCGATCCAGCGGTTGCTGGGTGCTTCCGGCGATCTCGGCTCTCGCCTTGGGCTCGACAACAAATGGCTGGTCACGGCGATCAAGGCCACCGGCAATTACGGCGAAATCTACGAGCGCAATGTCGGCAAGGCGAGCCCGCTCAAGCTCGAGCGCGGCCTCAACGGCCTCTGGAGCAAGGGCGGCTTGATGTACGCCGTGCCGTTCAAGTAAACGTCTCTCGTGTCCCGGACGCGCTGCAGCGTGCAACGCTGCGGCGCTGAGCCGGGACCCAGCCGCTACAATGGGCCCCGGCTCAGCAGCGCAATACTTCGCATTGCGCTGCGTCCGGGGCACGAGACCTTGCCAGGTAATCCCTTTCAATGACGCCTCCTCGCATCGCCCTCATCCACGCCCTCAAGCATTCCATCGCCCCGATCGAGGCGGCGTTCGCGCAGGCGTGGCCGGAGGCCCGGCTGATGAATCTGCTCGATGACAGCCTGTCGGCCGATCTGGCGCGCGACGGTGCGCTCAACGACACCATGACCGAGCGCTTCCTCGCGCTCGGCGATTATGCGGCAGCAACGGGAGCGGACGCGATCCTGTTCACCTGCTCGGCCTTCGGGCCCTGCATCGAGGCGGTCGCGCGCGCGCATGCGCCGATGCGGGTGCTCAAGCCGAACGAAGCCATGATCGAGCGAGCGGTGACCATGGGCAAAAAGATCGGGCTGCTCTCGACCTTCCCGCCGACGCTGGCCTCGATGCCGCCGGAATTTCCGGCCTCCGTTCAGGTCGTGCCGAAACTGGCCGAGGGCGCGCTGGCTGCACTGGACCGCGGCGACCGCGCCACACACGACCGGCTGATTGTCGAAGCGTCAAAGGATCTGCGCGATTGCGACGTCATCGCGCTCGCGCAATTCAGCATCGCGGCAACCGCGCCTCTGGTCGCGGAGGCGACTGGTCGCCCCGTCGTCACGACGCCGGACAGCGCGATCGAGAAGCTGATGAGGCTGCTGAAGACCAAAACTTAAGCGCCGGCCTTCTTCTGGCGCCGCGCGTCCTTGATCGCAACCGCGAGCGCGGCCTTCGTTTCGTTGACGAAATCCTCGACCAATTCCTCGCGCGTGGCATGTGCGGCCTCGCCGGTGAACAGGCCCTGCTCGGCCAGCATCACCACGCCATGCAACGCCGCCCAGATCTTCAGCGCCTGCCGCTCGCGCAAGAGGCCGACCGCCGGCGCCTCCAGGGCTTCGATCACGAGCCCAAATGTCTCGCGCGTGGCTTCATGCAACTCGCTGCCCTTGGCCGCGCATGAGACGGTGCGGGACGCGAACATCAGGCGATAGATGCCATTGCGGCGCAGGCCGAAATCGAGCGTCGCCTGCGCCAGCCGCGACAGCTTTGATTGCTTCGACGGCTTCGCCATCGCCTCGCGCAGAAGTGCACTGAGCTGCCGGAACGCCTCCGCCGTCACCGCCGTTAGCAGCGCATCACGATCGGCGAAATGCCGATACGGCGCCGGCTGAGAAACTCCGAGCTGCTTTGCGAGTGCCTTGATGCTGATCGCTTCGGCCCCGCCCTGCTCGGCTTCGCGCAACGCGGCCTTGATCAGGGCGTCGCGGAGATCGCCATGGTGGTAGGCATTGTGCGGCTTGCGGGCAAGTTGTGAACGCATGTTGCGCCAAGCCTATAAGTTTGCGCTTGACAGGGGAAGCCCGCCGCGAATGTAATAGGATATAACTTAGATAAAAACCAAATGAGGAACGCGGGACGCCCTTCGGGCTCCGCGCTTACGCCAGGGAAGCCGCCATGACAGAGCGACTGAGGGTTCACGTCGATCCCGACAAATGCCAGGGCCACGCCCGCTGCAAGGCGCTGGCGCCCGAGCTGTTCGAGCTCGACGAATACGGCAACGCCCATGAAGCCGGCGACGGCATTGTCCCGCCGGGGCTCGAAGACAAGGCCTGGCTTGCCAAATCCAATTGCCCGGAAATCGCAATCGATGTGATCGAGGAGTAGCGCGGGACCTGCCTGCCCGTCTTTCGCGAACACCAGCCCCAAGGGATCCG
Organism: Bradyrhizobium sp. 1; assembly: GCF_023073315.1. Lineage (GTDB taxonomy): Bacteria > Pseudomonadota > Alphaproteobacteria > Rhizobiales > Xanthobacteraceae > Bradyrhizobium. Next base: position 62,764 of record NZ_JADPJH010000011.1, read on the forward strand.
AGATGTCCGACGTCAGCCAGCCCGCCGCCCATCCACCCGTGACCGACTGGGTCAACGATTTCGACCACACTGATCCGCAATGGACGGAGGATCCGTTCTCGATCTGGGAGGAACTACGCTCCGCGAGCCCGGTCGTGCACACAAAACGCTTCCTCGGCTGCTACATGCCGACGACCTATGAAGCCGTGCGCGAGATCGCGAACGACACCGAACATTTCTCTTCGCGCCGGATCATCGTCCGCGACGTCCGGCCCGAGGTCGCCAGGAACGCCGCCCCGCCGATCACCTCCGATCCGCCCGTGCACAAACCGGCCAAGCAATTGCTGCTGCCACCGTTCACGCCGGACGCAATGAAGAAGCTGGAACCACGGATGCGCGCGATCTGCAACGAGCTGATCGACGGGTTCATCGTCGACGGCAAGGTCGACGCCGCAGCGCGCTACGCCAAATACATCCCGGTTCAGGCCATCGCGCACATGCTCGGCATCCCCGAGAGCGACAGCGATCTCTTCATCAACTGGATCCACATGATCCTCGAGCTCGGCATCAAGGACGAGAGCAAGCTGCTCCAGGCCGTGCAGGAGATGAGCGCCTATTTCACGACGCATATCGAGGAGCGCAGAACGAGGCCGACCGACGACCTCATCTCCTATCTGATGAATGCCAGGGACAAGGAAGGCCAGCCGCTGGAAGAGTCGCACGTGCTGGGCTCACTGCGGCTGCTGCTGATCGCCGGCATCGACACCACCTGGAGCGCGATCGGCTCCTCGCTCTGGCATCTCGCCAGGACCCCGGCCGACCGCGAGCGACTGGTCGCCGAGCCCGCGCTGATCCCGAACGCCGTCGAGGAGCTGCTGCGCGCCTATTCACCGGTGACGATGGCGCGAGAGGTGGTCAAGGAGACCACGATCTCGGGCTGCCCGGTCAAGCCGGGCAACATGGTTCTGCTGTCCTTCCCGGCCGCCAACCGCGATCCAAAAATGTTTCCGGATGCTGACAAGGTCGTGATCGACCGCCGTGAGAACCGGCACGCCGCCTTCGGCCTCGGCATCCACCGCTGCGTCGGTTCCAACCTGGCGCGGATGGAGATGCAGGTTGCGCTGGAGGAATGGCTGAAGCGGATTCCGGACTTCGCCCTCGACCCGGCAGGCACCGTGACCTGGTCACAGGGCACGGTCAGAGGACCCCGCCAGTTGCCATTTCTGTTCGAAAAGGCGATGTAGGCCCTCCCAACCAGCGGAGAGGCCGGACGTGACTGAGCAAGCAACCCAACCGGCCTCCGACCACATCGACATCGCCGACGCCAAGCGCCGGATCAAGGCGATCTTCATCGGCTCGATCGGCAATCTCGTCGAATGGTATGATTTCTACGCCTACACCGCGTTCGCGCTGTATTTCGCCCCGGCGTTCTTCCCCGGCAGCGATCCCGTCGTGCAGCAGTTGAACATCGCCGTTGTGTTCGCGGCGACCTTCCTGATGCGTCCCCTGGGCGGCTGGCTGTTCGGCTATATCGCCGATCATTATGGGCGGCGAATCTCGCTGACCCTGTCTGTCGTCTTCATGTGCTTCGGCTCGCTGATCATCGCGCTGACACCGACCTATGCCACGATCGGCTTTGCCGCACCGGTGATCCTGGCTCTCGCCCGCGTCATCGAGGGCCTCAGCCTCGGCGGCGAATACGGCGCCAGCGCCACTTATCTCAGCGAGGTCGCCGATCCCAAGCACCGCGGCTTCTATTCGAGCTTCCAGTATGTGACCCTGATCGGCGGCCAGCTGACCGCCATCATCGTGCTTCTGCTCCTGCAAAAGGTCTTCCTGACACCCGAAGAACTGAAGGCCTGGGGCTGGCGCATCCCGTTTGCGATCGGCGCGGCGCTCGCGATCTTTGCCGCGGTGATGCGGCGCAATCTGCACGAGACCGAGGCTTTCGAGGAAGCCAAGAAAGTGGTGAAGCCGACCGGCTCGATCGCCAATTTGCTGCGCTATCCGCGCGAACTGCTGCTGGTGGTGGGTCTCACCGCCGGCGGCACCGCGGCGTTCTACACTTTCACCACCTACATGCAGACGTTCGTCAAGCTCTCGGTTGGGCTGACCGAGGACCAGACCACGTTCGTCATCTTCGGCACGCTGATCTTCGCGACCATCCTCCAGCCGATCTACGGCGCCATCTCCGACAGGATCGGCCGCAAGCCGCTGCTGATTTTCTTCGGTGTCGCCGGTACGCTCGCGACCGTGCCGCTCTTGATGACGCTGAAGGAGACCAAGTCGCCGTTCATGGCATTCATCCTGATCTGCTGCGCCTGGCTGTTCGTCGCCGGCTATACCTCGATCAACGCGGTGGTGAAGGCCGAGCTGTTCCCGACCAATGTGCGCGCGCTCGGCGTCGGCCTGCCCTATGCCATTACGGTCTCGATCTTCGGCGGCACGGCGCCGGCGATCGCGCTCTATTTCAAGAGCATCGGGCATGAGGAATGGTTCTACTACTATCTCGCCAGCATCATCTGCCTGTCGCTGATCATCTATTCCACCATGCGCGACACCAAGCACGCCTCCGCAATGCATCGCCACGAGTAGCCCGTTTACGAGTAGCCCATGACCGACGAGACGCCGTCCGACAGCAAGCTAACGCGCACCAAGGAGAAATGGGCGCGCGAAGGCCGTTTCCTTACGGGGAAAGTTACACGACCGGAGGATCAGCGCCTGCCGCCGGGCCAGCACCTGACCAAGGACTGGCCCGTACTCGATCTCGGGGTCATGCCGCCGGTATCGCGTGAGCGCTGGCGGCTCGACGTCTATGGCGCGATTGAAAATCCCGTGTTCTGGACCTTCGCCGAGTTCACCGCACAGAAGCAGTCGCAGTTCACCTCCGACATTCATTGCGTGACGACCTGGTCGCGCTACGACAACCTTTGGGAAGGCCTCGCCACGCGCGAGCTGCTCGCGGCCTGCGAGCCGCGCGAGGATGCGCGCTTCGTCGTGCTGCACTCCTCTGACGGCTACACCACCAATTTGGCGCTGGAAGACTTTGCCGCCGAGGACGCGCTGCTCGCCCATAGCTGGTCAGGACAGCCGCTGACGGGGGAGCACGGCGGCCCGGTGCGGCTCGTGGTGCCGCATCTCTATTTCTGGAAGAGCGCAAAGTGGCTCCAGGCCATCGAATTCGTGACTGACGACGCGCCGGGTTTCTGGGAAGTCCGCGGCTACCATAACCGCGGCGATCCCTGGGCCGAGCAGCGTTATTCGAACGATTAGATTCAAACACGAAACGGGGGGAGCCCATGCCGACGGAACGCTTCCAATTCACGGGAGAAGGCGGTCATCAGCTCGCGGCGGCGCTGGAGCTGCCGGACGGCGAGCCTGCGGGCTTTGCCCTGTTTGCGCACTGCTTCACCTGCGGCAAGGACACGCTTGCGGCCAAGCGCATCTCGGTCGCGCTCGCCGCCAAATGCATCGCGGTGCTGCGTTTCGACTTCACCGGGCTCGGCTCCAGTGAAGGCGATTTTGCCAATTCGACGTTCTCCTCCAACGTCGCCGATCTCGTGCGCGCGGCCGATCATCTGCGCGCGACACACAAGGCGCCGACGCTGCTGATCGGCCACAGCCTCGGCGGCGCCGCGATCCTTGCGGCAGCAGGACAAATCCCCGAGGCCAAGGCGGTCGCGACCATCGCCGCCCCCTCCGATCCCGCTCACGTCACCGGTCTCTTCAAGGAGCATATCGACACCATCCGCGCGCAGGGCGAAGTCGAAGTCTCGCTCGCGGGGCGGCCGTTCCGGATCAAGCGCGAATTCCTCGATGACATCGCCGAGCATGAGCTGATGAAGGACGTGACCAGCCTGCACAAGGCGCTGCTGGTGATGCAGTCGCCTGTCGACGATACCGTCGGCATCGACAATGCGACGAAGATTTTTGTCGCGGCGAAGCACCCCAAGAGCTTCGTCTCGCTCGACCATGCCGATCATCTGCTGACGAAGCCCACCGATGCGCTCTACGCGGCCGATGTGATCGCGGCCTGGGCGAGCCGCTACGTCGATACGGCAAAGCCTGCAAAAGCGATGGACCTCGCTGAGGTGCCGCGCAAGGTCGTGGTCCAGGAAACCCGCAAGAGCAAGTTCAACCAGATCATGACGGTCGGACCGCATCATCTGGTGGCGGACGAACCGGTCGCCGCCGGCGGCGAGGATGCCGGCCCCGGCCCCTATGACTTCCTGCTCGCGGGCCTGGGCGCCTGCACCTCCATGACGATGCGCCTCTATGCAGACCGCAAGTCGCTCCCGCTCGATCGCGTCACCGTCACGCTGAAACATTCAAAAATCTATGCAAAAGATTGCGAAGAGTGCGAGACCCGCGATGGCATGCTCGACCAAATCGAACGTGATATCGCGATGGACGGCGCGCTTGATGCCGAGCAGCGCAAGAAACTGATGGAGATCGCCGACAAGTGCCCGGTGCACCGGACCTTGACCTCGGAGATCCGCATCGTGACGAAGGCGGTGGACTAGCGCGCTGGCACTAGAAGCATGATGCCATCGTCCGCAGGGCCGCGCTGATCTCGTTCTCGCGCCACGCCGCAAAGCCGAGCAGCAGGCCGTGATCGCGCGGCCGACCAAGCGCGAGGCTGGACAGAGCGCGCGTTTCAACGCCCGCTTCAACGAGCCGTTTGACCGCGGCCTGATCGGCACGACCACGTTTGAGACGAGCCACGAGTTGGATGCCGCCGGAGGGAATTTCGGCCGTGAGCACCTCGCCGAGATGACGCTCCAGTCCCTCCACGAGATGATCGCGGCGCGCATGATAGAGCCGGCGCACCCGGCGCAGATGCGCGAGGAAATGCCCATCGGCAATGAACTCGGCGAGCGCTTCCTGGACATGGCTGGACGCGATCAGCCCGATATGCCGCTGCGCGATCTCCAGCGTGCTGACCAGCGCCGGCGGCACGACGAGATAGCCGAGCCGGATATCCGAGGTCATCGCCTTCGAGAATGTGCCGACATAGAACACGCGGCCATGGGCGTCGAGACCTTGCAGGGAAGGCACCGGCCGGCTGTCATAGTGGAATTCACCGTCGTAATCGTCCTCCACGATCCAGGTCTTGCCGGGCCTGCTTGACCCGAGAAACTCGGTGCGGCGGGCGAGTGACATCAGCCGTCCGGTCGGATGCTGGTGCGATGGCGTCATGAAGATGAGCTTTGGCGCAGCCATTCCCGGCATCCGCTGCATGCCCTGCTCGTCCAGCTTCATGCCTGTCACGCGCGCACCGGACGCACGAAAGGCGGCGGCGGCGCCGGGATAACCGGGGTCCTCGACCCAGACATCGTCGCCTGGCGTGATGAGCACTGCCGCGATCAAGGTGAGAGCGGCCTGCGCGCTCGGCAGGATCAGGATCTGATCCGTCGTGGCGCGGACGCCCCTGCTGGTGGCCAGATAATGCGCCAGCGCTTCGCGCAAGCGCGTTCGGTTGACTGGTCCGAGTTCGCGCCTGGCTGCGCGCACGGCGCCGCGGCGCAGGCAGCGCGCCCAGATCTCATTCGGAAACTCCCTTGCATCGCCGTGCCCCGGACGCAGGGGTTTTAGCGAGGCCTGATAGGACATCGGCCAGTCGGTCTGCTTGAGCTTCGACGCCCAGGGCGAGAGCCGCGGCCTGCTGGAGCGGGCACGGGATGCGACGGCGCCCGCCCCTTCGATGCGCTCACCCCCGTCGACTGTCACCACAGGACGACGGCCGTGCGAAGCCGCGAGATATCCCTCAGCGGCAAGCTGCTCGAACGCGTAAGTGACAGTGTTGCGCGAGACGCCGAGGTCTTTCGCAAGCCGACGGCTCGACGGCAGCGCGCGACCTTTGCCGACACGGCCGGCCACGATCAGACCTCGAAGCTGGCTCGTCAGTTGCGCGACCAGCCCCTCCTCGCTGACCCGCTTCAGGTCGATCAGAGTGGAGATCACGCCATCCGAAACTGGCACTTTATTTTTCTCCTATCTGGCACTTATTCAGGTGCCAGCCGGGATGCTATCGGGCGGGCTGGAATGCTTCAAGGATTTTACGATGAACTCCCTCTCCCCCCGCATGGCCGTCGGCCTGTTCCTGATCGTCGTGCTGGCCTGGGGCGTGAACTGGTCGGTGACGAAGCAGCTCGTCCAGTTCCTCCCGCCGCTATGGACGTCAGCGATCCGGAGCTGGATCGCGCTGGCTGCATTATTCGTGATCCTCGGATTGAGCAAAAATCTGGTGATCCCGAAGCGGCGCGACATTCCTGTTGTCCTCAGCGTGGCGCTGCTGCACATGACGGTGTTCTCGGTCCTGGTTGCGTCGGGCGTACGCTTCCTGCCCGCGAGCAAGGCCATCGTGCTCGGCTACACCACCCCGCTCTGGGTCGCGATCGCCGCGCCCCTGCTCGGGAAGGATACGCTGACCGCGCCAAAGCTCGCCGGTGCCCTGCTCGGGCTGATCGGCCTTGCCGTGATCCTGAATCCGACGTCGATCGACTGGACCAATAGCAACGTCGTGCTCGGCGCCGGCATGGTCATCCTCGCCGCGATCTCCTGGGCGGCAAACATCATCTATATCCGCGCGCATCGCTGGATCGCGTCCCCGCTCCAGCTGCTGATCTGGCAGGTGCTCGTCGCGACGATCGTGCTGACGGGGTCGGCGGTGATCACGGAGGGCCCGCCGCACGCGCAATGGTCTTTGAGACTCGTCCTGCTGTTCCTGTATTCCGGCCTGATCGGGACGGCGCTGGCCTATTGGGCGATGTCGATGGTCAACAAGAGCATCTCGGCGCTGACCACGTCGCTCGGTACCACCGGGACGCCGATCGTCGGCATCGCCAGCGCTGCGATCCTGCTCGGCGAGCCGATCGACATGAGCCTGGCTGTCGCAGCCGGACTGATCGTCGCCGGCATCGGCCTTGCGACCCTGGGCGACCGGCTGCTGCGCCGTCAGGCCACCGCGAGCGGCTGAACCCGCAAGCTTCCGCGCAAGCCCGCCGTCGCGCCGAGAAGGATGCCGGCAACCGCAACGAACGAGCCCAGTGCGAGCGTCGAGACGCCCGTGAGCCCCTGCCCGATCGAACAGCCGAACGCCATCACGCCACCGATCCCCATCAGCGCGGCGCCGGCGCCTGAGCGCAACATGTGGCGCGGCGAGGAATAGCCTTCGAAATGAAATCGGCCGGTCGCGAGCGCGGTGGCCAGGCTACCTGTGAGGACGCCGGCCACCGTCGCGATACCGAAGTTGAGCGTCAGGCCGGTCGAAAGCATGGCGTATTGCAGGGCATCGGCGATCGGCGCGACGAAGGTGAGCGAGGTCACCGGCACGGGATTGAAGTCGTCGGCGCCGAGATAGCCGGTGACGTACCAGCCACCCGCGACGAGAAGACCGACGATGGCGCCTGCCGCGATCTGGCCCGGCGAACGGCGGAAGGCCGGATGTGCGAACGCGAACAGGGTCAACGCGACGACGATGACGGCCGCGGCAACCATGCGCGAAAGCGCTTCAGTGAGACCGAACGTCGCCAGCATCGACGGCAGCGAATTCGCGCTGACAGTCGTTTGCGACGCCTGAACCAGCGCAATACGCGCCGGCGCGATCAACCCCTTGAGCGTCATCTGCGCGGCGATGGCGAGCACGATCACGACGACAAAGGAGCGGAGATTGCCGCGCCCGAGCAGCACCAGCGCGCGCGAGCCGCAGCCGTTCGACAGCACCATGCCGTAGCCGAACAGCAGGCCGCCAAGGAAGAGCACCGGCACCGAGAAGCTGGGTTGCAGGTAGATCGACTTGCCGAGGTCAACCATGCCGTTGCCGGCGAGGAATTGGCTGGCGGCAACCGCGACCGCGATCGCCAGCGCGTAGGACCGCACCAGCCGCCCGTCGCCTTTCGCAAGCCATCCGCGCATGCTGCTCATCAGGCAGAAGCCGCTGAGCAGGCCGACAGACCCGTAGATGAGGCCGATGACAAGGCCGGCGAGAATGACGAGTTGGGTAGAGGATTCCATTTGATGTTCTCAGGCCTCTTGCCATTCTCCGTCATTGCGAGCTTCAAGGCTTCAGGATCACGCGGTCGCGCGACGAGCCGGCGACGGAGACATAGGCCTCCTTCGCCCGCTCCAGCGGATAGATCGCCTTCGCCTTGATCGGGAACGGCTTCAGATGTCCGCTCGCAAAGCCCGGACCGAGCTCGCGCAGCACTGCGCCGGTCGCAGCTGAGGACAGGCCGAGCGTATCGATGCCGACATAGGTGTGCTGTCCACGGTAGAATTCGAGAATGTTGAACTGCACGATACGGTCGATCGCGGCGATCAGGATCTGGCGGCCACGCAAGCCGAGCGACTTGTGCGCCGCCTGGAAATAGGGATCGCCGACCGTGTTGAAGACGATGTCGGCGCCCTTGCCGCCGGTCAATTCGCGCACGCGCGTGGCGACTTCGGTCGTGGAAGCGTCGATCACCTCGATGGACGCATTGCTGTGGCCCTCATAGGCCTCGGCCTTGCGCACCACGCCAATCACGCGCGCGCCCTGCCACGTCGCGATCTGCACCGCGGCCTGGCCGACCTTGCCATTCACGCCGAATACCAGGACGGTCTCGCCGTTCTTCGGCACACCGGCGCGGCGAAAGCCTTCCATCGCGGTGACGAAGGGCACGCCGATGCCGGCGGCCTCCTCCCAGGACACCGTCGTCGGCTTCTCCACGACCGCATCGGGTTCCACGACGAGATGGCTGGCATGAGTGCCATCGCGGCGGATGCCGAGATCGCCGGAGGAGCCGAACACTTCGCGGCCGATCGTCCCGGCCGGCCCGTCGATCACCACGCCGGCGTAGTCGCGGCCGGGCGTTCGGGGAAATACGGCATAGGGCATCAGCCCGGTCGCAGCCTTGACGTCGGATGGATTGACGGCGGCAGCCTTCACCTCAATGAGAAGATCGTTCGGACCGCGCGTGAGAGTGTGATGCTCGACCATCGGCACAACCGCAGCAGCGTTCTCGGCCTTGGCATTGAGGCGCACGCAGCGCGCTTCGACGGTTCTGCTATCAGCTGCTGACATGGAAGAGACCCGCGATTTCTCGCGGGCCTTGTCGCCTTTGGGGGCGGCCAAGTCAATCCGTCAAGTCAGTCCTTGGGCCGCTTGTCGTAGAGCCGCCTGGCCTTGCCGAGCGAGCGCTCCAGCGTAGCGGGGGCGACCACCTGAACCCTTGAGCTGATGCCGATCGTGTTCTTGATATGGGTCGAGATCCGGTCGGCATGGTCGACCAGACCTCTTCCGTCCCAGCTCTCGGGGCGCGCCTCGGCGATGATGGTCAGCTCGTCCATGCGGCCTTCGCGGGTCAGTTCGAGGATGAAGTGTCCGCCGCACCAGTCGGTCGCGAGCAGCACCTCCTCGATCTGGGTCGGGAACAAATTGACACCGCGCAGGATGATCATGTCGTCCGAACGGCCCGTCACCTTCTCCATCCGCCGCATGCCGGGCCGCGCCGTACCCGGCAGCAGCCGCGTCAGATCGCGGGTGCGATAGCGGATCACCGGAAAGCCTTCCTTGGTGAGCGAGGTGAAGACCAGCTCGCCCTTCTCGCCATCTGGCAGCACTGCGCCCGTCTGGGGGTCGATCACTTCGGGATAAAAATGGTCCTCCCAGATGTGCAGTCCGTCCTTGGTCTCGATGCATTCCTGCGCAACACCCGGGCCCATCACCTCAGAGAGCCCGTAGATATCGGTCGCATCCATGTCGAAGGCGTCCTCGATCTCTCCGCGCATCGCATTGGTCCAGGGCTCGGCGCCAAAGATGCCGACTTTGAGCGAGCACTGGCGCGGATCGAGCTTCTGACGCTTGAATTCGTCGAGGATCGCCAGCATGTAGCTCGGCGTCACCGTGATGATGTCGGGCCTGAAGTCGTTGATGAGCTGCACCTGCCGCTCGGTCATGCCGCCCGAGATCGGCACCACGGTGCAGCCGAGCTTTTCGGCGCCGTAGTGAACGCCTAACCCGCCCGTGAACAGGCCATAACCATAGGCATTGTGGATGATCATGCCGGTGCGGCCGCCGGCGGCACGGATCGAGCGCGCCATCACTTCCGACCAGGTGTCGATGTCGCCTTGCGTATAACCGACCACGATCGGCTTGCCGGTCGTCCCCGACGACGCATGCACGCGCACGAGCTTTTCGCGCGGCACGGCGAACATGTTGAAGGGATAATTGTCGCGCAGGTCGGTCTTCACCGTGAACGGAAATTTCGCGAGATCGGAGAGCTCGCGAAAGTCGGACGGATGCACGCCGGCTTTATCAAACGCCTTGCGATAATGCGCGACGTTGTCGTAAGCGTGCTTCAGCGACCAGGCCAGCCGCTGCGTCTGCAGCGCCATGATCTCATCGCGTGACGCGCGCTCATGCGCATCCATCTCGGCCTTATAGGTGTGGCCGCCTTCCCTGAGCTTCGTCGAAGCCATTCTCGTTTCCCCACATCGGTTCGTTCTTTTCTTTATTGGTCTTGCGCCGGCAACCAGGTGCCGGGAATGACGCGCGAATGCCCGCGGAATTCCGCGATGACGGTGTCGCCTGCGGTGACACGCACGTCATAGATGCCGGAGCGGCCGCCGCGGGTCACCTCGCGCGCTTTCGCAACGAGACGATCACCGAGCTTGCCCGGCCTGATGAAGGTGATCTGGCCCTGCGCGGCCACCACGCGGTCGTTTTGCGAGTTGCAGGCAAAAGCAAAGGCGGAATCGGCGAGCGTGAAGATGAAGCCGCCATGGGCGATGCGCTGGCCGTTGACCATGTCCGGCCGCACATTCATCGCGAGCGTCGCAAAGCCGGGGCCGACCTCGACGATCTCCATGCCGAGACCTTTGGAGGCATCATCCTCCGCCCACATCGCATCGGCGCAAGCACGGGCAACATCCTCAGGCGACAGGGCGGCTTTGATGTTCACGCGCTTCTCCCGGCCAATTGCTCGCTCATGATGTTCTGCTGCCTGGCCAAAACTGTCAAACGTGGTCGTAGTCGACCACGACCCGCTCCGACGATGGTTTCGCCTGGCAGGTGAGCACAAAACCGGCCTTCAGCTCCCACGGTTCCAGCGAGTAGTTGAGGTCCATCGGCGCCTCGCCCTCGACCAGTTTTGCGCGGCAGGTCGAGCACATGCCGCCCTTGCAGGCGAAAGGCAGATCGATGCCGGCGCGCAGCGCGGCATCGAGGATGGCTTCATCCTCGGCGACCGGAACGTCGCGGCGCTTGCCATCGATGATCAGGGACGCGATCGCCTTCGGCGGCGCGTCGGGTGCGACGATTTTCTTCGGCCGCGGCTTGCCGCCGAATTCGGAGACGAAGCGCTCGACATGAAGACGCTCGTCCGCGAGGCCGAGATCACGGCAGGTTGCCTCGATGTCCTCACTCATACCTGTGGGACCGCAGATGAAGACGTGGTCGACGCTTGCTGCCGGCACTAGCGAGCGCAGCAGCACCCTCACCTTGTCGCCATCGAGCCGGCCATGCAGGATAGGGATGTCCTGCTCCTCGCCGGAGATGACGTGGAAGATCGAGAGGCGATCGATGAAGCGGTCTTTCAGCTCCTCGAGCGGTTCGAGGAACATGATGTTGTCGCTCGATCGGTTGCCGTAGAACAGGAAGAAACGGCTATCCTGCTCCCGTGCCAAAATGCCCTTGACGATCGACAGGATCGGCGTGATGCCGGAGCCTGCGGCAAAGCCGACATGGATGCGCCCGGCTTCGGCAGGCGCGACCACACCGAAGCGGCCGGTCGGCGTCATCACATCGAGCTCGTCGCCGCATTTCAGCTCGTCAGCGGCCCAGCTCGAAAATGCGCCGCCGTCGACCTTCTTCACGGCGATGCGGATTTCACCGTCGTCAGGGCCGGAGCAGATCGAATAGGAGCGCCGCACCTCTTCTCCGTCGAGCATGGTACGGAGCGTCAGATACTGGCCGGGCGTGAAGGCGTAATCGCCGGCGAGATCGCCGGGGATGGTGAAGGTCAACGAAACGGCATCGGACGCCTCGCGGCGGAGATCGTTGACGGTCAGGCGATGGAAGCGCGGTGCGGCTGCTGACATGATCAATGACACTTGAAATAATCAAAGGGTTCGCGGCAGGCCTTGCAGCGCCAGAGCGCCTTGCAGGAGGTCGAGCCGAATTCGGAGAGCAGTTCGGTCTTGTCGGAGCCGCATTGCGGGCACGCGACGGCCTGTCCGCCGAACAGCGCGCGACGTGAGCTTGAGGCCTGCGGCGGCGCGATGCCGTAGGCTCGCAGCTTGCGACGCCCATCCTCGCTCATCCAGTCGGTGGTCCAGGCCGGCGACAGCACCGCGCGCACTTCCGGATGACGGAAACCGGCGCGCTCCAGTGCGACCTCGATCTCGAGCGCAATCATGTTCATGGCCGGGCAGCCCGAATAGGTCGGCGTGATCGCAACCTCGACATGATCGCCGTCGAGAACGACATCGCGGAGCACGCCGAGGTCGGCGATGGTCAGCACCGGAATTTCGGGATCGACCACGCTGGCCGCAGCGTCCCAGGCGCGCTGGCGCAGGTCGCTGTCGCGATCGAGGAACGTCACCATGTCTGCCCCGGGAAGGTTCGCTGTATCGATTGCAGCTCGGACAGGAGATGGCCGAGATGCTCGCTGTGGCGGCCTGCACGGCCGCCTTGCTGCATCCAGTCATTTTGTGGCAGCGTCAGCGTTGCTTCGCTGACGACATCGGACAGCGTCGTCAGCCAGCGGCCGCGCAAGGTCCCGGGATCGACGGCGATACCGGCATGGATCAAGGCGCGCTCGCCGTCGTCGACGGCAAACATCTCGCCGGTGAAGGCCCAGAGGTGATCAACTGCCGCCTGCGCACGCGCGTGGCTTTCGTCCGTGCCGTCACCGAGCCGAATGATCCATTCCGAGGCGTGGCGCAAATGATAGGCGCTCTCCTTCTCCGACTTGGCGGCAATCGCGGCCAGCGTCGCGTCGCGCGAATTCATCATCGCGCGCCAGTAGAGATCGGCGAAGGCGGAATAGAAGAACTGCCGCACCAGGGTCTGGGCAAAGTCGCCGTTCGGCTGTTCGACCAGCAGCAGGTTGCGGTACTGTCTGACGTCGCGCAGGTACGCGAGCTTGTCCTCGTCGTTATCCTTGCCTTCGGCCTTGGCGGCGTAAGTGTAGAGCTCACGGGCCTGGCCGATCAGATCGAGCGCGACGTTGGACAGCGCCATGTCTTCTTCCATCATCGGCGCGTGTCCGCACCATTCCGACAGCCGGTGGCCGAGGACCAGCGCATCGTCGGCGCGGCGCAGCGCGTACAGCACCAATGGGGTTTCGGAGATCTCGATGTTGGCGGCAGGCATCACATATGTCCCACTTCCTCGGGAACTTCGTAAAACGTCGGATGCCGGTAGATCTTCGATTCCGCCGGCTCGAACATCATGCCCTTCTCGGCAGGATCGCTCGCGGTGATCGCGGTGGACGGCACGACCCAGATCGACAGGCCTTCACCGCGACGGGTGTAGATGTCGCGAGCGGCTTGCAAGGCCATGGTGGTGTCGCTCGCATGCAGCGATCCGACATGCTTGTGCGCGAGCCCGTTGCGGCTGCGAATGAAGACTTCCCACAGCGGCGTGTTCGGCGTGGCCATTTTGATCTCCCTATTCCGCGGCTTGTGCGGTCTGGCGCTGCGCGCGCTTCGCGGCATAGGCGGCCGCCGCCTCGCGCACCCAGGCGCCCTCGTCGTGCGACTTGCGTCGGGCGGCCATGCGGTCGCGGTTGCAGGGGCCGTTGCCGGCGAGCACCTGCTTGAATTCGGTCCAGTCGATCTCGCTGTAACACCAGTGCCCTTCGGCATCTTGCGTCATACCCCGATCGGGAATCTCCAGCCCGAGATATTGCGCCTGCGGCACGGTGGCATCGACGAATTTCTGACGCAGCTCGTCATTGGAGAAACGCTTGATCTTCCACTTGGTGGAGGTGTCGCTGTGCTGGCTCGTCGCATCCGGCGGTCCGAACATCATCAGCACCGGCCACCACCAGCGGTTCAGCGCATCCTGCGCCATCGCCTTTTGCTCGTCCGAGCCGCGGCACAGCGTCAGCATGATCTCGTAGCCCTGACGCTGGTGGAACGATTCCTCCTTGCAGACGCGGATCATGGCGCGCGCATAGGGTCCATAGGAACAGCGGCACAGCGGGATCTGGTTCATGATCGCGGCGCCGTCGACCAGCCAGCCGATCGTGCCGATATCGGCCCAGGTCAGCGTCGGATAGTTGAAGATCGAGGAGTATTTGGCCTTGCCCGCCAGCATGGCATCGACCAGCTCCTCGCGCGAGGTGCCGAGCGTCTCGGCGGCGGCATAGAGATAGAGCCCGTGGCCGCACTCGTCCTGCACCTTGGCCAGCAGCGCCGCCTTGCGGCGCAGGGATGGCGCGCGCGTGATCCAGTTGCCTTCGGGCAGCATGCCGACGATTTCGGAATGGGCGTGCTGGGAGATCTGGCGGGTGAGCGTCTTGCGATAGGCCGCTGGCATCCAGTCGTTCGGCTCGATGCGCTCCTCCGCATCGATGCGGGCCTGGAACTGCGCAGCCTTAACCGCGTCCTCAAGACCGCGATCGTCGGTCTCGGCCGTGTTCAGCGCCTGGGTATACATGCGCATCCTCCCGTTTTATTGGGAGGAATATATAACAAAAATTACTTCACGCAAGATATTTCTGTAACATATAACTCAGGCGCCGAACCGCCTTTCCAGGAGTTTTCGCGCCGGTGGCAACGGCCCTTTCTCATTGGTTCCATGGCCATCAAGCCATTGCTCCGATGGAGCAAGCAACGCGCGGTAGATCTCGCCGCAGAGGTCGCGGGCCGCCCTGCCCGGCCAGTCCGCCGGCAGCAGGCTGTCGGGCAGCAGCGGATCACGCAGCACAACACGACGGTAGTAGTGGATCAGCAGGATGCGCGCGGTGAAGGCGTCGGCCTCGGACAGGTCCGTGCCGCGCGCGATCGCAGCGCGCAACGGCTCGAACGTCTTCATGAATTTCAGATAGGCATCCGCAGTGCGCTCCAGCGGCCAGCTCGCGCTGAGCAGGCGGCGGCCGCTGTCATCCTCCGCCGAGACTTCGAGACGGATGGCGCCCGCGGCCTCGTCCGGTACCGGCACGCCCGATGGTGCGACCCACACGCCGGGCAGCGGACTGCCGAAGCCGGCATTGCGCAGCGCTTCGCGCGAAGCGTCGCGGTCTTCGCCATTGCCGATCAGCAGCAGCTCGAAGCGCCCGGTCCAATCCGACGGCGGCGGATCGTAGATGTGGCGCGTGGCGGCTTCGAAGGTCTGATTTCCCTTGTCGGCCAGACGATAAAAGCTGTTGCGGCCGACCTTTTCGCGCGTCAGCCAGCCATCGGCGGCGAGCCGCGACATCGCGGTGCGGACCACGCCGCTGTCGATGGCGAGACTCTCGAAGAATTCCAGCAGCGTGCCGAGCCAAACCGACCCGCCGCGCGGCACGATGGCGTCACCGAACACAGTGACGACGATGGAGCCGGTACGTGACGGCTCGCGCTTGAGCTGGTCGATGATGCGGGACAACGGATGCGCCATGCGCGAGGCATAGCGCGTTTGGTGCGGGCGCGACAATGGACGGGAGCGACGCTGTTGCTCTCCCTCTCCCCGTTCTTACGGGGAGAGGGTTGGGGTGAGGGGCTCTATCCACACGGTAGACTGCCGTGGGACCTGTACCCCCTCACCCGGATCGCAAGAGCGATCCGACCTCTCC